>NZ_JAPWGW010000009.1 GCF_027213945.1 Henriciella marina | reverse complement strand
CCGGTCTCCCAACCGGTTTCGATCGCGGCCATGATATCCAGGATCGCCTGTTCATCAGTCGAGACCGGTTTGGTGTCATGATGGCCGTCGGAGTTGTCGTGTCCGGCGGGGACCGTGCCTGACATTTCTCGATCAGCTGCACCGTCGGAATGGTCGTGATCATGTCCATCGCCGCTCGCCGATGATCCGTCCATAGTGTCGGATGGAGACTCTCCGTGAGCGTCTTGATGATCGTCTGTTGAATCCACCGTGCCTTGGTCGCCATGACCGGCCCCGCCGCCATGATCATGATCGTGGCCTGGCCCGCTGGCTTCAGGGAGGCTCTGCACGCCAAGTCCGTACTTGTAAACAATTGTGCCTCCCCACCACGCTGTAATCGTCAAAAGACCTGCCACCGCCAGGGCGCTGATCGTAAATACAGGGCCGGGCGACGCGGCCTTTCTCAGCCAGCGCCAACCAGCGAGGGTGAGTAAGGCGAGGCCCGTGAGAACAGCCCAGTTGCGATGGGTTGTCATCGCTTCATGGGACGGCGCATCGTGAGCAACGCTGTAATAGGCCTGGAAACCGGCCGCGATGGTGGCCAGAACCGCCAAGGCAGCCAATGCCAGCATCCAGTCAGCGGCCGGTCGAAGGCTGTCGCGCCAGCGGCCTACAGGTACCAGGAGACCAGCCGCATATGCCAAGGCTGCAGATGTGCCGAGGGCATAGGTAAAATGCACCAGCACGGGGTGAATATTGGGTTCTATGAAACCGCCCATCTTGTTCTCCTAATACCAGGTCCGCAGGCCCACGAGAAAGACGATATCGTCGCCTTTACCGCCTGCGGCCTCGATCATGTCGCGTGTCTCGCCGAAGGCGCTTTGCCATTCGACGCCAACATAGGGCGCAAACTCCCGTCTAATTTCATAACGAAGCCGCAAGCCGGCATCGAGTGTGCTGAGCCCCGCGCCCGTTTCTCTTTCCGGTATGTCCTGCGCGGAGAGATTTGCTTCGATCCGAGGCTGCAAGATCAGCCGCTGGGTCAGGAGCAACTCATATTCAGCCTCAATGCGGGCCGTTACATCGCCTTTTTCACTGAGAAAGGCGGAAGCGTCGACTTCGAACCAGTAGGGCGCCAGACCATTCAGTGCGACGACCCCATGCGCGAGACTATCCGGTTCGATGTCGTAGCGAACGCCCGCCTGAACATTCCAGAAAGGCGCAACCGCGCGGGAATAGAGTGCCTGGATCTCAGCATCATCCACGCCCTCTCCATTCAGAGAGGCGCGGCCTTCGCTCTTGAACCAGAGCTTGTTGATATCGCCCCCATACCAAGCCTGTCCGTTCCAGTACAAACTGTCGCCCTCGTCAGACATCTGGGCCTCGAGCTGGTTGAAGAGGATGTAGAAGCTCTTCTGGTCTCCGCCTTCCGCTAGAACGTCCCGGCGAGCGTCCGCCATTACATCCTCGCCGTAGATGGCGTCGGCCTGATCCCAGGGCGGGGTTGGATTAGTGTCTTGCGCGAACGCGCTGCCGGTCGCGTAGAGCGCGAAGCCGAGGAGTAGACGGGCTGCCAAATTCGGTTTCATCATGATTTTCCCTCCCCATGGTTCATGCCGTGATGGTCCATGGGCATATCCATCTGACCTGCCGGCATTTTTTCGGCTGGTGGCATATCTTCTGTCGATGGAATGACGCTGACGACCTGCATCATGCCAGCATGCATATGGTAAAGCAGATGGCAGTGGAACGCCCAGTCACCGACATGTTCTGCGGTGATGTCGACGCTGACCCTGTCTGCAGGCTTGACCGTCACTGTGTGCTTGCGGGGCATGTGATGACCACCGCCATTCACGAGATCGAAGAACATGCCGTGCAAATGGATCGGGTGTGGCATCATCGTATCGTTTACGAGCGTCAGGCGAACACGCTCACCCTCGTAGAACTTGATGGACTCGGTCACCTCGGAGAATTTTACACCGTCGAACGACCACATATAGCGTTCCATGTTCGACGTCAGGTGAATGACAATTTCGCGGCCAGGCGGACGATGGTCCTCATTCATGTCGAGCGCGCGAAGCTGGTTATAGGTGAGCGTGCGGTGGGGGACATCGTCAAGCCCGATTCCAGGTTCGCCCAAGCGGCTCATCGTCATGCCTGATACTTTTGCGACACCGGGGCCGCGCTCTATATCTGCTTCGATCTTGACGGGCTGGACGGCCGCACCGTTGGGGTCAGGCTGCATGGACATGGTGCCCATGTCGTGACCTTTCATGGCGTGATCCGACATGTCCGTGTCCATGCTGGTGCCGGGACTGTGATCCATGCCCTCCATGCCTGACATGCCCGCCATGTCTCCATGGGCCATTCCCATGTCCCGCATGGTCAGCATCGGCACGGCTCGAAGCGCAGGCGCATCGGCCCGCATACCGGCACGCGGGCCGAGCGTGGCGACGGCCTGGCCGGAGCGGTCGATCGATTCGGCAACAAAGGCGTAGGCGCGCGCTTCGGTTGGCGCGATGATGACATCATACGTCTCGGCCACGCCCATCTGGAATTCGTCGGTCTCAACCGGCTGGACATTCAGGCCGTCGGCCTGGACCACGGTCATCGGCAAGCCCGGGAGGCGGACATTGAAGAGGGTCATGGCGGAGGCGTTGATAATGCGCAGGCGAACCCGCTCGCCCGGCTGGAAGACCATATTGAAATTATCGGCCGTCGAATGGCCATTGATCAGGTAGGTGTAGGTTTCGCCGGTCACGTCTGCGAGATCGCGCGGGCTCATTCGCATCTGCCCCCACATGCCGCCAAGTCCGGTTGGGTTCCACAGGGTAGGCCGGTTGAAGTTCAGGCTCTCGGCATTCTTCTTCAGCTTGTCGAAGATCCGGTGCGGATGTGTGAAGCTCCAGTCGCTTAGGACGAGCACATACTCCCTGTCATAAGCGACTGGGTCTGTACCTGCCGGATCTATGACGATCGGACCGTAATGGCCGAGTTGTTCCTGTAGACCAGAATGGGAGTGATACCAGTAAGTGCCATTTTGCGGCACCTTGAATTGATATTTGAACGTTTCGCCTGGTTCGATGCCCGGGAAGCTGACGCCCGGCACGCCGTCCATATGGAAGGGGACAAGCAGTCCGTGCCAATGGATCGAGGTGTCTTCGGCAAGCCGGTTGGTGACGTTCATTGTGACGTCATCGCCCTCGCGCAACCGCAAGAGCGGACCGGGAAGTGTGCCATTGATTCCGGTTGCCATACCGGCTTTGCCGTTGAGCCTGACCGGGAACTGCCCAATTTCGAGGTCGAAGCGCGTGCCCGAAAGTGAGGGCACACCAAGGTTCCCGTTGCTGGAAGATTTTGCCCAAGCTGGCAGGAGGGTGCTTGCCCCCCAGGCTGCGCCGGTGCCGAGCACCGTCTGCAGCATATGTCGTCTGTTCAACATAATCGTCTCCGTGAGGTGAATTTATGCAATCGAGCTGCTAATGCAGCGACGCACGAACTCAGCTCAGGGAGCGCACCTTTAATGTGATTGGCGTTTGTCGGAACAGGTGATTTCGGACCTCAAGCCAGGGCGTGTGGACATTGACGACGATATTCCAAGCGTGTTGCCATGATGGTTTTACAAGCCCGATCGGCTTCGTATCACCTGACACGTGCTGGACCGAGTTCGCCGTCTTGTCGGCTTGTGCGACCGTCGCTGTCTGAAGCTTGCAGTGATCAGTCTCATCATCGCAAGGTGCCTCAGGCTCATCGGCTGGTGCCTGGTGAGAATGAGTGGTGAACTCGGTTGGCATGCTGTTCGTAGCCGACGTATCGACAGGACACGCACAGAGCACCTGCGACAGGCTGAAAAATACAGTCACGAGAGCTGCGACAACAATGTTCATGATTAATAGATATACCCCTTGGGGGTTTAAACTCAAGAAGGGATTTGAGAATTCTGGAAGTTGGCGTTAACGGATTACGGGACATCTTGTGACGCTAGCCGGGACGGCCAGCCAGCTCAATCGGCCAGTTACCCTGACAATTTCTTTCTGACCTTACCTCCAAATTTGGGCTCAGCCTGCGCAGCATGAAAGCTTCGCCACGTCCTTGTCGAACGTCTGTGCCGCCAATTTTAACCCTTCAACAGTTGTCAGGTATGGAAAAATTGTCTCGCCAAGCGCCTTGCTCGTCATGCCGAACTTCAACGCCATAGCCAGGGTTTGAATCGCATCAGACCCTTCGGGCGCCGCCATCTGTCCGCCCAGAAGGCGGTCGGTCTTCGCATCCGCGACCAGCTTGATGACGCCGCGGGTATCGCGGGCAACGGCGGCGCGCGCCACATGGTCCAGCGTCAGCACGCTGGTCTTGACATCATGGCCGGCTGCCTTCGCCTGCACCTCGGAAAGACCGACGCCGGCAACCCGCGGATCGGTGAACACGACCCAGGGCATGGCCGCATTGTCATAACGCAAATCCTGAAGCCCGAGCGCATTGTTGGCCGCCACCTTGGCCCCATAAGCGGCCATGTAGACGAACTGGTCGCGATCGGTGACATCACCCGCTGCCCAGACGCCAGGCCGTGTTGTGGCCATGTCGGCTCCGACCTTGATCGATCCGCGCGCATCGGTCTCGATGCCGAACTCGCGCAAGCCGAGGTCTTCAGAATTGGCAACCCGGCCTGTGGTGGCCACAAGCCGCTGCGCGAAGAGGGTCACAGGCTTTCCACCCCGTTCGATTGTCAGCGTGACGCCGCCGTCACTCCGTCTCACCGATCGGTAGGACAGGCCGGTCTCGACCGCGACACCCTCAGCCTTCAGCGCGTCGGTCAACGCCTCGGCCACTTCCGGTTCCACGCCGGGCAGAAGACGCGAGCGCGTGACCAGCGTAACCTTGATACCCAGCCGCGACGCCATCTGCGCCAGTTCGCAACCGATATAGCCGCCGCCCAGTACCAGGATGCTCTCGGGCTGTTCGGGCAACGTGAGAAGGTCCCAAGAATCGAGCGCCTCCACGGTCATGATCCCATCAATGTCCGGCAATAGCGGGCGCGAGCCTGTGGCGACCAGGACCTTCGGCGCGGCGATGAACCGGCCGCCGACTTCAATCCCGCCCTCGACCAGGCGTGCGGCACCTTCTTCGATATAGGTGATATTCTCATAGGAAGGCAGCAAATCGATATATTTTTTCTGGCGCATTTCGTCGACCAGTTCGGCCGTGCCCTTGACGACCGCCGGCCAGTCCACGCCTTGCGCGCACGGCTCGATGCCCGGAAACCGTGCTGCCGATATGCCACCATGCACCGCTTCGCCGGCCCGTATCATCGCTTTGGATGGCACGCAGCCGACATTGACGCAGGTGCCGCCGATTGTGCCGTGCCCGACCATGGCCACGCGCCTGCCGGCCTCGGCCGCGCTAATCGAAGCCGAAAACCCGGCCGAGCCAGCACCTATGACAATGAGGTCATAGCTGTCGCCGCTGGTCTCATTGACGGAGCAGCAATCGCCTGTCTTTACGGTTCGATCCATTGTTTCTTCCTCCGCTTGCGACCGGGCACGGCGACGCGGCCTCGATCAAGTATTCAAAATCACACCATCGCCCCGATGTCGGAGGCGTAGCTGGGATAGGCGAAGATCATCGCCTTGATCTGATTGGCGGTCTGACCGGCACGCATGGCCATGGCGAAAAGGTTGATCTGTTCCTCAGCCCCCGGTCCGATCAGGTGTGCGCCCAGGATTTTTCCGGTGTCCTGTTCGACCAGCACCTTGTACGCGGTTCGCTGCGCGCCGACGCGCATTGACGAATACCAGTCATGGGTCTTCTCGAAATGGGTATCGAACTTCAGACCCTCTTTCCTGGCCGCAGCCTCTGACAAGCCAACGCTAGCAACCATTGGCAAGGTAAAAACCACCGAGGGAATCGGCGGGTATTTGACTTGTCGCTCGTCCTTTCCGGCTAGCAGGTTCTTGCCCGCCACACGCCCCTCGAAGGCAGATACCGGGGTCAGGTTGGGGCCGCTGTCGACGCAATCGCCGGCGGCGAAGACCGCGAGATTGCTCGTGCGCATTGAGGCGTTCACCTGAATGCCCCGGCGGGTGTACTCGACGCCGGCAGCCTCAAGGTTCAGCCCGTCAATATTTGGCACCCGGCCCGTGCCATGCACCACCAGATCGCAGGTCACGGTTTCGGCACCACCCACGCCGTCCACAGTGACGATAAATTCTTCGCCCTGTTTCTCGATCGCCAGCACTTTCGCCTTGGTGCGCAAGTCGATGCCAAGCTCTTCCGTGCCCTCAACAAGTATCTCAACCAGGTCGTCATCGAAGGTGCCCAGGGGGCGCTCGGCCATTTCTAGTACAGTAACTTCGCTGGCGCCGGCGCGCCTGGAAATATGAGCGAACTCCATGGCGATGAAGCCACCGCCGACAAAAGCGATCCGGTCTGGCCGCTCGGTTAGTTCGAGAAACTCGGTGCTGGTGGTCAGATACGCCTCGCCAGGAATGTTCAGCGTTATCGGCCGTGCGCCGGTGGCGATGTGGAAATGTTTCGCGCGCAGGATTTCGCCATTCAGCTCGATACTGTCCGCGCCTGTGAACCGCGCTTCACCATGCAATACATCAATGCCTGCCTTTTCCATTCCCGCTTCGATGCGCGGCGGCATGGCGTCGGTGAATGTTCGCTTGAAGGCGATCATGTCCGGCCAGTCGACGGAAGGCTGCATCTTCAGCCCATTGCCCTTCATCCTGTCTGCCCAATCGACGCCTTCTGTAACCGCAACCAGCATCTTCTTTGGATCACAGCCGCGCAGGGCGCAGGTACCACCATAAGGCAGGCTGTCGATGCTCGCCACATTCCAGCCCGCCTTTGCGGCCATCCGGGCGACACCATTGCCGCTGGTTCCACCGCCAATCACGATAAGGTCATATGCGTCTTTCATGGCATGTCTCCATTGGTTGCGGTGATTGCCCTGCGCGGAAGATCCCAAGGCCCGTTCAAAAAGATCCAGCCCCCTTCCACAATCGGCACCTGCCTGCTGCTCCACCCGGAAGCGATCCTGCTCATCGCGGCACGTATTGAGCCATCATGATTGGTTTCCGTCAGGGCTGCATGGCCGCTTCTGCCTGCGCCAGACAGCATAGACCGTCAGCGCAATGAACAGGGCAAGCGCGGGCAATAGCACATAGTCGATCCAGCCCAGCACTGCCGACAAGCCCACAGCGCCAAGCAGCACCACGAGTATTGGTGTGAAACAGCAAAGTGCCGCAATGACGGTACCGGCCAGGCCCGTTATCAGCAGTTTTCGGTCAGTCCATTTTGACATCAAAGTGAAAGCCTTGTGTGAAAATCTGACGATGTATGC
>NZ_JAPWGW010000098.1 GCF_027213945.1 Henriciella marina | reverse complement strand
ACCTACGACTGTAATTGACTTTAGCGAAGGTGAACCTGTTGTGGTTCGTTTGGGATCTGGTGACCCTGCACCATTCGAATAGTAGACGCACACCACCGTCAAACAAAATAGGAGGCATCGCGCCTCCTATTTTTGTTATCATATCGAATATCTCATTGAACTTAACTGATTGAGGTTAAGCGAAATCGAAAATGTCGATACCATTTTGTTCTGCATAGTTGATGTATGCAGAGCTCACAC
>NZ_JAPWGW010000097.1 GCF_027213945.1 Henriciella marina | reverse complement strand
CTCTTCTAGTTTTGCTAGATGACGAAGTTTGGTATCTAAAATTGCATCCGCTTGGATATCGGTAATACCAAAGCGTTCCATCAGCACCGCTTTTGGATCGTCTTCAGTACGGATGATCTCAATCACTTCATCTAGGTTGAGGTAAGCAACCAACAAACCTTCCAAGATGTGTAGACGAGCCATGACTTTGTCTAGGCGGTGTTGTAGACGACGACGCACAGTCGTACGACGGAACTCGAT
>NZ_JAPWGW010000096.1 GCF_027213945.1 Henriciella marina | reverse complement strand
GGGCGGGGGGGGGGGGGGGGATCCCCCCGCCAAGCCGCGCGCGGGGGTGGGGAGCGCCCCGCGCGGGGTTTGGGGGGGCGCCCCCCCGCGCCGCGGGCGGGGGGGGGCGGCGCCGGGGGGTGGGGGGGGGGGGGGGGGGGGGGGTGCAAAACCACCCGGGGGACACGCAAGGGCGGGGGGTGGGGGGGCATCGCCCCCGCCCGCGGGCGGCGCGCGGGCGGGGGTGGGGTTGGGGGCTGCG
>NZ_JAPWGW010000095.1 GCF_027213945.1 Henriciella marina | reverse complement strand
TTCTTGCTCTCCTTCACCGATTAAACCCGCATAGCGCTTTTTCGAGCCAGTTTCTGCGCCACGAATCGTTGGCATAAGGAATCTGCGATAATGGGTTTCATACTCGATTTCCAACATAGATGTTAGTTTGTACTCAGAACGCAGGTGTTCTTTCCACCAAGAGTTTATGTAATCAACTAATTGATTTCCTACAGCGTCAGCTTCTACTTGACTGTATGGTCGATTCAACGACACGAATGTGG
>NZ_JAPWGW010000094.1 GCF_027213945.1 Henriciella marina | reverse complement strand
CCCTTGGGACACCTCAATGCCCTCTTTCTCACAGACTCTAATCCGCTCGATGTCAAAGATCCTTTGCAAGCCATCGACATAGCCCGTTCGCAAGGAGCTGTTATTTTGTGGAATCACCCGGGATGGCCCGATAACCAATCGACCATCTACCCGGTGCACGAACAACTGTTGGCCAATCATAAAATCGATATGGTAGAGGTACATAACTATATGGAGTACTATCCGCTCTCTTTCGATTGGAT
>NZ_JAPWGW010000093.1 GCF_027213945.1 Henriciella marina | reverse complement strand
CCCATTAACTGATTGAACTTTATATTTAAATAACCTGTTCTTTCGCTTGCCTTGTATTGGAGTATCTCTATGAAAGCATGGAAACAGTATGCTTGCCTTACGGTAGTATTAAGCATTTCATTTTCAGCAAACGCAGCAACGAACCTAAAAGTGTATGCAGCCTCTTCTATGACGAATGCGATTAACGAGATCGCGCAAAACTTTGAAGAAAAGTATGACGTTTCTATCACTCCCGTTTATGG
>NZ_JAPWGW010000092.1 GCF_027213945.1 Henriciella marina | reverse complement strand
GTTACGAAGTACGTACAGTTTGCGCTCTAGCTCTTCAGGTGTGATGCCAGGGCCACCAGAGATAAACACATGCTCAAACTGAGGTTCTGTGCTTAGTGGGTCTGCACCGATCATTGAGTTATCGGTTGGCAATACGCGGTAGCCGATAACTTCAAGGTCTAGACGTTGTGCATTACGTTCTAGAATGTCACGGCATTGCTCGCGTTTGTATTCGTCTTTCGGGAAAAGAACGACACCAACAC
>NZ_JAPWGW010000091.1 GCF_027213945.1 Henriciella marina | reverse complement strand
ATGTCCAGTGGACCAACAGTTACTTGCTAAACAACAATACGACGTTTGCTGGTGGTATTGACTGGCGTAATGAGTCTTATAAAGACAAGAGTGCGAATAAAACGTTTGATCGTACCAATGGCGCTCTGTTCGGTATGGCAACCACCAGTATTGATACAGCAATGCTTGAGGGCAGTGCTCGCCTTGATGATAACGAAGAATACGGTAGTGAGTTCACTTACAGCTTAGCGGCTGGTTACCAG
>NZ_JAPWGW010000090.1 GCF_027213945.1 Henriciella marina | reverse complement strand
ATCGAGTGACGTTGTTTCACCGACATCGTAACAAGCCTTCTGAGTAGGTTCTTTTTCTACGGATTGTGTTGTTACCGTATTCGAAGTTTGATTACTTTCTTCACCACAGCCATTTAATAACATAACTGTCGAAAGAAGCGTGATACTTAACGTTGTTCGTTTCATTTTATAATAGTTCCGTGAGTTCAATGTCTTGATAAATAACTGACATTAAGACCGTTTTATCTGAGTTATGAGATCGGC
>NZ_JAPWGW010000089.1 GCF_027213945.1 Henriciella marina | reverse complement strand
GTGATCAACCTCGACAATGGTCGTACATTTACCATCATTGCACATAATAATTCGAAAACAAATAAGTATATTCAATCGGCCAAACTCAATGGGAAGCCACTGAGCAAACTCTTCTTCTCGCACAATGACATCGTCGAAGGAAGTGTCTTGGAACTGACCATGAGTAACACCCGATAATCAAATTTGAGAACCATGAAAAAGCTATTCTTACTAACTTGTGCCATCGGTTGCACCCTTTTCGTGC
>NZ_JAPWGW010000008.1 GCF_027213945.1 Henriciella marina | reverse complement strand
AAACAAACGGTGCTGTTCCGCAAGGTCGCCGGCACCTGGCAGGTCATTCACACGCACTCGTCCTCCCGTGCGCCGCGATAAGGAGGAAATCCAAACTGCCGCTTGCCGGCCAAGTTGAAAAGCAACCGGCAAGCGGCGATGATATTGAATATACCCCCTAGGGGTACTATACTATGACTGTCCTACTTGCTCTTGCCTGGACCGCTGGAGGTCAGAATGAAAATCATCCCCGTCGGACACTCGCTGTCTCTGTTCCTGCTCGTCAGTTATTTGCTGTGCGTCGGCTGGGGGAGTGTGACGCCGTCCAGCCTTCACATGCATCCAGCATGGCAGGATCTACTGCCCGGATTTGAGTTTGGAACGCTGACCGGTTTCCTGATCGGCCTTGTCGAGAGCTATCTCTATGGCTGGTACATCGCCCTTCTGTTCGTTCCCTTGTTCAACTTCTTCAACCGAAACAGCAGCGCATAAAAGTGATGCATACCCTCATCCTGTGAAGCACTCCTGCTGAAAGAGTCAGAGCCATGACCAACGACACTTCTCACGCCCATTCCGGACATGCGTGCCATCACAACGATCAGGCCGCTCCAGAGAAGCCCGATGATGCCTATGACAAGGTTCCGATCGGCTATGCCGGCACCGTCTGGACCTGTCCCATGCATCCGCAGGTACGCGAAACTGCCAATACAGGCTGCCCGATCTGCGGCATGGCGCTCGAACCGGAAACGGTGACGGCCGAGCAGGATACCAGCGAACTGGATGACATGACGCGGCGCTTCTGGGTCGCCCTTGTCTTCTCGGCGCCACTGCTCGCCTTTGTCATGGGCGAAATGATTCCCGGCAGCCCGCTCAGGCACTGGATTGATCCGACATGGAGTGTCTGGCTTCAGGCCCTGATCGCGACTCCCGTTGTCGTTTGGGCCGGCTGGCCTTTCTTCGTGCGCGGCTGGCAATCCGTGAAGCGACGCAACCTCAACATGTTCACCCTGATCGCGATGGGCGTCGGCGTGGCCTATATTTATTCCCTGGTCGCAACATTCGCGCCTGGCATATTTCCCGATTCATTCCGTGGGCATGGCGGCGCGGTAGCAGTCTACTACGAGGCGGCCGCCGTCATCGTTACGCTGGTTTTACTTGGCCAGGTGCTCGAACTGCGCGCGCGCAACGCCACCTCAGGAGCCATTCGTGCACTGCTGGAGCTTGCCCCTGCTACTGCGCGCAGGATTGCTGACGATGGCAGCGAACAGGATGTCGATCTCGCGGATGTAAAGTCTGGCGACAAGCTGCGGGTCCGGCCAGGTGAGAAGATCCCGGTCGATGGCGAGGTCGTCGACGGCCATGGGTCGGTTGACGAGTCCATGGTCACCGGCGAACCCCTGCCCGTCGAAAAAGCCGCTGGCGCCCGTGTGACCGGCGGCACGGTCAACGGAACCGGGTCGCTCGTTATGAAGGCGACACATGTGGGCGAAGACACGCTCTTGTCCCAGATTGTCCGAATGGTTGCCGCCGCTCAGCGGTCCCGAGCTCCAATCCAGCGGCTCGCTGATCTCGTCGCTGCCTGGTTCGTTCCGGCTGTTATTGGAATTGCAATCCTGACCTTTGTCGTTTGGGCCGTGTTCGGACCCGACCCGGCGATGGCTTTTGCGATCGTGAATGCCGTTGCCGTCCTGATCATCGCATGTCCCTGTGCGCTAGGTCTGGCAACCCCGATGTCGATCATGGTCGGCACGGGCAAGGGCGCGTCCAACGGCATCCTGATCAAGAATGCTGAAGCGTTGGAGACGCTTGAGAAGGTCGATACGATCGTGGTCGACAAGACCGGGACGTTGACGCTCGGACGCCCCGAACTGGTACGCGTCCAGCCAGGCGAAGGCTTCGACGAAGCCTCGTTGCTTAGTCTCGTAGCCGCGGTGGAACGTTTGAGCGAGCACCCACTTGCCGACGCGATCGTGCGTGGCGCAAAAGGCAAGGGCGCGCCTCACAAGGATGCGCACGGATTTGAATCCGTCACTGGCGAAGGTGCGCAGGCAAGCGTCGACGGCCAAACCGTCGCCATCGGCAACAGAAAGATGATGCAGCGGATCGGGGGCTGGTCTGACGACCTCGGGACACGCGCTGACCAGTACCGCACCGAAGGCCAGACGGTTATGTTCGCCGCCGTCGACGGAAAACCGGCAGGCCTTGTCTCTGTGGCGGACCCGATCAAGGAGACGACACCGGAAGCCATCAGACGTCTTCATGCCGAAGGGTTGAAGATTGTGATGTTGACAGGTGACAATGAGACGACAGCACGCGCGGTCGCCGACAAGGTCGGCATCGATGAGGTTCACGCCGACGTCTCGCCTGAAGACAAGCATCGGATCGTGTCCGAACTCCAGAAGAACGGTGCCCGCGTGGCCATGTGCGGTGACGGCATAAATGATGCGCCCGCGCTCGCTCAGGCGGATGTCGGAATCGCCATGGGAACCGGAACCGATGTGGCCATGGAGAGTGCCGGTGTAACGCTTGTGAAAGGCGATCTGATCGGGGTCGCAAAGGCCCGGGAGCTCAGCCACGCCACGATGCGCAACATCCGCCAGAACCTGTTCTTCGCGTTCTTCTACAATACGCTTGGCGTGCCGGTTGCCGCTGGCATTCTGTATCCCTTCTTCGGCTTGTTACTGAGCCCGATGATCGCGGCGGCCGCCATGAGTTTCAGTTCCGTATCTGTTATCGGCAACGCCTTGCGGCTGAGAACCCTTAAACTCTAATTTTCCGGAGCACAGACATGTCCAGACCACTTGCTATGAGCGCGCTCGGTGCGCTGATGATTGCAGCCCTGATAGCGGGTATGATGCTCTTCTCCGCGTCACCCGCAGCCAACGCGCAAACAGTCACTGTACACAAGACGCCATGGTGCGGTTGCTGCGCCGCCTGGGTGGACCACCTGCATGACGAGGGTTTCGACGTCATCGTGAAAGAGGAAGAGGACCTGACACCCATTCGGTCACGGCTTGGTGTTCGGGATGAACTGATGAGTTGCCATACCGCAGAAGTCGCCGGATATGTCGTTGAAGGTCACGTTCCCGCTCGGGAAATACGACGCTTGCTCGAAGAAAAGCCTGACGTCAACGGCGTCTCGGTGCCCGGCATGCCGCAAGGCTCTCCCGGCATGGAAACACCGAACGCGCCAGATCGGTATGATGTCATCATCTTCTCTGGAGAGGATGCCAGGACATATGCCTCCTATCGGGGAACGCAATTGGTCTCCGAACCGGCAAGACCATGAGTGAGGATGACTACAAGCATGGGTCACTGACGCTGGCGGGCACCGTCGCCATGGGGACGGGCGTGATGATCGGTGCCGGCATCTTTGCCCTGACCGGTCAGGTCGCTGAATTTGCAGGCGACCTGTTTCCGCTCGCATTCCTCACGGCAGCCATCATCAGCGGCTTCAGCGCCTATTCCTATATCAAGGTCTCCAACAAGTATCCTAGCGCCGGCGGCATCGCGATGATACTCCAACGCGCTTACGGCCCGTCTACCGTGACCGGAAGCGCCGCCCTGCTGATGGCGTTCTCGATGATCATCAATGAAAGCCTGGTCGCCCGCACGTTCGGCACGTACACGCTGCAGCTGTTTGGCGTCGAGGGCGGCATATTCGTCCCCTTGCTGGCAATCGGACTGATTATCCTGGCTTTCGTGATAAATATTGCCGGTAATCAGGTGATCGGCGGCGTATCGAAGGTCACGGCTATTCTCAAGATTGGTGGCATACTGATTTTCGCGCTTATTGCGATCTGGGCTGCCGGATTCAGCTTCCAGCCAGCAGCAGACGGTTTCGCTGACAGCACATCTGCCGGTGGGTTCCTGGCCGGCGTCGCGCTCGCCATCCTGGCCTATAAGGGATTCACCACCATCACGAACAGTGGCGACGAGGTGAAGCAACCGACCCGCAATGTCGGGCGGGCCATCATGATCTCACTTGCGATCTGCACTTTCATCTATCTCTTTGTCTGTTTCGCTGTCGGATCAACCCTCACTGTCTCGGAGATTGTTGCGGCGAAGGACTATGCCCTCGCCGAAGCGGCCCGGCCAGCACTTGGAAACTATGGATTGTGGTTCACCGTAACGATTGCGATCATCGCGACAGCGTCAGGCCTGCTTGCTAGCTTGTTTGCCGTCTCCCGCATGCTCGCCATGCTGACCGACATGAACCTGATTCCGCATAGACATTTCGGCATGCCCGGAACGGTACAGCGTCATACGCTCGTCTATACGGTTGTGGCTGCCGGATTGCTCGCGGCTTTCTTCGATCTCAGTCGGATCGCTTCGCTTGGCGCAATCTTCTATCTGGTCATGGATATCATCATCCATTGGGGCGTCTTCCGGCATTTGAGACAGGATGTTGGCGCCGCACCTGCAATCCTTATCTGTGCGATGGCGCTCGATGCCTTCGTCCTGATCGCCTTCATCGCCCTGAAGTGGCAAGCCGATCCAGTCATCATCCTGATCGCGGCTTTCGGCATGGCTGCAGTCTTTTCATTCGAGCATTTCTTCCTGAAACGTCTCCGCGACAATCCTCCCGGAGAGGAGTCCGGAAACGACCAGCACAAAGCCCATTCATGATCATTGCAACCTTGATCGGACTGCTCACTTTTGTGCTGGCAAGCACGCTGCATTATCTCGCACTGGCGCATCTGCACCGACGCCTGAACCATGAAGCGCGTTCAGGTCTCCCGATCGTTGTTTCGGGTATCGTAGGTGCAGGCCTGGCGCACCTGGCTGAGGCAGCGCTCTATGCAACCAGCTTTACGCTACTGGATGCCTTCGACTTGGGTGGTTTCAAGGGCGGCGAAGCGGACGGGTTCATGGACATATTCTATTTCTCCCTCGTCAACTACACATCGCTTGGGCTGGGCGATATCTATCCAACCGGACATTCGCGGTTCCTGGCCGGACTGGAATCACTCAATGGTTTCCTGCTGATTTCGTGCTCGGCATCCTTCATTTTCCTCCTGATGCGAAACCAAATGGATGGTCCAACTTCAGGCGGAATTCAAAAATCGGATTAACTCGGAACCTGTTCACACACTTCTCCGTTAGTCGTGGAAATACCCCACCACTGTATAAGGAGGATGTTGAAAGTGGATATGAAGAACAGTTATTGGCGGTTTGGAGCAATGATCATCACATCGGTGATCGTGATGTTTGGACTGATGTACCTCAACACCTATGCGTGGGAGCATGTTCGCTGGAGCGAAACGCGCTTCTACATGGCCTTCATCATGGGCGCCGCGATGGCCGTCGTGATGCTGAGCTTCATGCTCAACATGTACAAGGACAGCCGGATCAATTTCGGCATTTTCATTGGCGCTGCGGTCGTGTTCGTCCTGGCCCTCTGGCTGGTGCGCAGCCAGAGCACTGTCGACGACCGGTCCTACATGAAAGCGATGATCCCCCACCACTCCATTGCCATCATGACAAGTGAACGCGCCGGCATCGACGATGTCCGTGTGCGCGAGCTTGCCGACGAGATCATCACGGCGCAGCGCAGCGAGATCAAGGAAATGGAATGGCTGATTTCCGACATCGCGGAGAATGGACCGGCATCGACGGAAAGCGAGGCGGCGAGCCGCCCCGTTCCCCCCTTCGAAGGCAGGCTCAATCCAGACGACGCTGCCGGGGCAGCCATCGCGGAGGACTAACGCGCCTTCCACGTCCAGTCAGACCCGTTCGATCCCGAAAAGGAGCGAAACAGAACGAGACTCGAAAAGATCAAGACACAGGGCCTTGCCCACCTTTCCTACTTCCTGAGCGCCGATGGCGAAGCTGCGGTCATTGATCCGCGGCGCCTTCGCGGGCTGGTTGCTGCCAGGCGACAAACCGGTGCTGCTGGTAGCGCGCGATGACGACCAGGCGGTCGATGCGGCCACGACGCTTCAGCGGATCGGCTTCGACAATGTGAGCGGATTTGTCAGCGGGGCCATGCCCGTGGCGGTCCAGAACGGCCCGCTCGACACACTCGACTTCGTCGATACCGAAACCGTCGCCGCGCGCGTAGACAACCCGCCGGCTGGCTGGACCCTGCTCGATGTCCGCGCCATCGATGAATATGAGAGCGGCCACATCAAGGACAGCATGCACGCTTATGTCGGCAAGCTGCCTGATGCGGCCAGTGACCTCGACCCGGACAAGCCCGTCACCGTCATGTGCGGAAGCGGCGCCCGGGCCACCATTGCCGCCTCGCAGCTCATGCGGAAGGGGTTCTCCGAGGTCGATGTCTATATCGGCTCGATGAAGGCGTGGACCGCAGCTGGAAATGCCATTGAGTGATGACTGTCAGTCCATCTTGGGCTGAACCTTTCGTTTCTGACGCATAAAGAGACTGGAAATTGCTTCACGAGGTCCCCATATGTATACCCTGTATGGGGTATTTGCCATGAAGACTGAAACCAAAGAGGCCGCGACCCGGAGGCTTGCCCGCATCGAGGGACAAGTGCGCGGCATCACGAAGATGGTGTCCGACGACCGGTATTGTATTGATGTCATTCGTCAGGTGCAGGCTGTGAAGGCCGCGCTTGTCGGCCTCGAGGCCGTTATCCTGGATGACCATATTGCAACGTGTGTGGATCATGCCCTGACCGGAAGCAATGTCGATGACCGGCGTGAAAAGGTCGAGGAACTTGTTGCTGTGCTTGGTGGCCGCAAGAAGTAGCGGCCTCACAGTTTGTTGAAATGAAAGCTTTAATCTTTTCACGTATTTGAACAATGATGCAGTTTGTGACCCGCCTCCTGACACTGTTTGCCGCTGCCTTCATGGCGGCTCATCCGGTCATGGCGTGTCCATTGATGGTCGGGGCCTCCGAAACCGCGCCGACTGAAATGAGCAGCAATCATCCCTGTCATGACATGGCGATGGAAGCCATGGCCGACACCGGGCATACAGATCAGGCGTCATCGTCTGATTGCCCCGCGGGATACGACTGTGCACCCATGCTTATCCAGGCGCACAGTGACGCCAATCCAGTTGCACCTGTTGCGAATGTAGACGCAGAATTTGCTGCGGTTCTCGCTAACCCACCAAAGGCATTCCTGCCAGAGCGCGAAACACTAAAGACCGGGCCTCCACCTCGGCTGGATATCGTCCAGCACACGCCAATATCGCTAAAGCAGCGCTTCCTGAATTGAGAGCGATGACCTGCGGCTGCCACAGCAGCCCGTCGTCATCGTCTCACACAATTCAGAAGAGCCTGTTTTATCATGCCCCACATTTCGAGAATGCTGCTGGTCGCAGCGTTTGCCGCTGTGCCCCTTGCGGCGGTTGCCAGCGCTCAGAGCTTTGCCGAGCTTGAAGCCCGTCTCGAGGCCCATCCAAGCCTCTCCGCTCTCGGTTACGATGCCGAAGCCGACCGGGAGCGTGCAGTCGCCTCAACCGCACTCCCGGACCCGGTCGTATCCCTCGGGATCAACAACATTCCGATTTTCGATCCCTCATTCGACAGTTACTTGCCGACCAATAAAGCCGTTGGTATCCGGCAACAATTTCCGAGCTTCGCGGGCCGTGAAGCCCGCGCCGGTGAAGCCCGGGCGATGTCAGCACAGACCGAGGCGGTTCGCGATGCCCGTTATGCGGCCTTGCG
Organism: Henriciella marina; assembly: GCF_027213945.1. GTDB lineage: Bacteria > Pseudomonadota > Alphaproteobacteria > Caulobacterales > Hyphomonadaceae > Henriciella > Henriciella marina_A. The sequence goes on along the minus strand of NZ_JAPWGW010000008.1, from coordinate 375 downwards.
CGCCGAACTCATCGCTTTTCTCGCTGACAAGACTAGACTGACCAGGCAGAGATCCCTCGCCGAAGCGCGAAACGCCAAATATGACGAGCTTGTCGACATTGTCGAGGCCGAGATCGACGCGGGCCGCCCGGCCGTCTATCGCCTTGCCGAAATTGAAAGCGAACGGGCAGAAGTTTCCCGGACGCTTGTTGATCTTGATCGGCAGGAAGCCGAGACCGATGCGCGCCTGATCGAACTCGTCGGACTGGTCCCTTCGACCGGCCTCCCTCCCCTGACTGAAAGAGACTGGTCCGGCGCAGCGCTTGAGTTCCATACCGTGCGTGTTGCCGACGCGGCCGTCCGCGTTACCGATTACGGTATCGACGAGGCCCGCGC
>NZ_JAPWGW010000088.1 GCF_027213945.1 Henriciella marina | reverse complement strand
CCAGTGAACGATGCGCCAGTGGCGACCAATGACAATGCCGTTACTGACGAAGCCACGCCAGTGACGATTGATGTCCTGCCAAACGACACCGATATTGATGGTGATAAGCTGTCGATTGAATCGGCTTCCGTACCTGAAACAGAAGGCACAGTTGAGATCGTTGATGGCAAACTGGTCTTCACACCGGCTGAGAACTTCCATGGTGACGCTGAAATTACTTACACGATTACTGATGGTGCACTGAC
>NZ_JAPWGW010000087.1 GCF_027213945.1 Henriciella marina | reverse complement strand
ACGCAACACTAAATATCCGTTGTGACATCTTAGAGCCTGCAACAATGCAAGGCTACGACCGTGACCCACGCTCTATCGCAAAACGCGCTGAAGACTTCATGCGTTCTACAGGTGTTGCAGATACTGTACTTATCGGTCCTGAGCCAGAATTCTTCCTATTTGATGACGTGAAGTTCTCGACGGACATGTCAGGCTCTTTCTTCAAGATCGACGACGTAGAAGCGGCATGGAACACAGGTTCTGAC
>NZ_JAPWGW010000086.1 GCF_027213945.1 Henriciella marina | reverse complement strand
GTTTGGACCTAACAAGAAAGATTGCAGTTTTGATGCCACTAATTAAATTCTATTAAAACAGTGAGTTAGGCTTGTGACGGGAAAGATGCTGTACAAGTTTGGTGCACAAATTCCCCAAAAGTGTGAATTCAGTCAAAAAAAGTCCCCGCTGAACTGGCGAGGACTTTTTAAATTTGATCGTAAAGCTACAACTTACATTACGCGCATGCCAGGTTGAGCGCCTTCGTGTGGCTCAAGGATCCACAG
>NZ_JAPWGW010000085.1 GCF_027213945.1 Henriciella marina | reverse complement strand
CCCCAGAGGATCATGGCGCTCGCCTATCTCGACACCTTCATGGTCAGCGGGAATCAACGCACATGTAATGCCAACCTCTTTCTTGTCACCAAGTAGCCCTTCAGGATCCTGCAGTTTAAACGCTACCCCGAGCACTGTCGCAACTGGCGCAAGCGTGATGTAGCGTTTATTCCAACTAACTCGCACGCCAAGCACTTCTTTGCCTTCATGGGTGCCGTAACAAACCACGCCTTGATCAGGTATGCCA
>NZ_JAPWGW010000084.1 GCF_027213945.1 Henriciella marina | reverse complement strand
GATGTGATTCAAGAGCTAGAAGCACACGGAAATAGCATCAATACGATTCTATCAACGATTCAAGGCATTGCAGAGCAAACGAACCTACTTGCACTTAACGCGGCGATCGAAGCGGCACGTGCAGGTGAGCAAGGCCGTGGTTTTGCTGTGGTTGCAGATTAAGTCCGCGTATTGAGCCAACGTACTCATGCTTCAACGCAAGAGATTCAAGAAACTATCGAGATGCTACAAGGCACAACAGCCAAAG
>NZ_JAPWGW010000083.1 GCF_027213945.1 Henriciella marina | reverse complement strand
GTTATGTGTTGGCATGTAGCGGTAATATATTTCACCTAAGAACATGTCGCCTGATTCTTTGCTTGTCGGAGCATCGTAGTTCACATCGCCATAGCCAATGTTTGTACCTATGATGTGCTCACTGGTTTCTGCATTGGCTGACAAAGAAAAAGCCGACAACACTAAAGCAGTAATGAATGAATAACGCATGAACGCTTCTCCTTAGCTTTTAGCTTGCTCGCCTTTTAATATTTGTTCGAAAGTGATC
>NZ_JAPWGW010000082.1 GCF_027213945.1 Henriciella marina | reverse complement strand
ATGTCGAACCGACATCAAATCCCATTCGAACAGTTGATAGTTGCTTTTTTCACTGCGTCTCCTTGCGTTTGTGATGATACGACACAACTCGGCATAAGCCTTGCGACAAGGGCAAAGCAGTACGATTTGGCATTCATCATTTAACCAAAACATACTTCCAACGATTTGTTTGATATCGAGTTTATGTTGTTCGATGGTCGCATGGGCTTTGACAACGCCCGCGACTGAACATTCATCCGTTATAGCT
>NZ_JAPWGW010000081.1 GCF_027213945.1 Henriciella marina | reverse complement strand
AGCCGATACTTAGCGTAAAAAAGATCTGACCATATGCCGCTGCCCATACTTTCACATCCCAAATTTTGCTGAAATCGGGTTCGACCATGTAGTTCACGCCATCTAGAGCTCCTGGCAAGAAAATCATTCGTCCGATTAAGAAAATCACCATCAAGAATAGGATTGGCATCATAATTTTAGATGCTCGTTCAATTCCTGATTTCACGCCTTTGGCAATAGCGGTGTAAGTAATTGCCCAAGCAATCACC
>NZ_JAPWGW010000080.1 GCF_027213945.1 Henriciella marina | reverse complement strand
CTTCAGTCCCCTCTTACCTTTTCCGATGAACAAATCAATATCGGTGAACTCAAACAAGAATTAGAGAAGTTTAGCTCTAATCTAAACCAAGAGTTTCTGAATCATCATCCGGTAACTAGCTTGGTTTTAGCCAGAGCTGAATATATGGATCTGCTTCTCAATCGTTTGTGGCAACATTTTGGTTTCAAGGATATTTACAACATTTCCCTAGTTGCCGTTGGTGGCTACGGACGAGGCGAGCTGCATCC
>NZ_JAPWGW010000079.1 GCF_027213945.1 Henriciella marina | reverse complement strand
GTCATTTTACCTAACCTCAAAAAAGGACTGATGGCATCGCTTTTCCTTTCATTTTCATTTCTATTGGGAGAGTTTGTGTTCGCCAATATTTTAGTCGGCACACGTTATGAAACCCTGCAAATCTACTTGTATAACATGCGTCAGACGAGCGGCCACTTTACGTCTGCCTTAGTGATGACCTACTTCCTATTTATTTTTTTACTGACTTGGTTGGCAAGTCGTTTCAGCCGAGGAGTCAAACAATGAGC
>NZ_JAPWGW010000007.1 GCF_027213945.1 Henriciella marina | reverse complement strand
AAACAAACGGTGCTGTTCCGCAAGGTCGCCGGCACCTGGCAGGTCATTCACACGCACTCGTCCTCCCGTGCGCCGCGGCCCTGATCAATGTCAAACGTTGCAAACCAGTCGGGTTTGTGGGCGGACCCGCTCTTTGGGGCGAACCATTTCACGTTATTGCGTTGGGGACTGGCTCTCGGCGTGGTTGTCGGTCATGCATGGCTGATCCCCACCGGGTATGAACCAACGCGCATTCATGACTGGACGCTCAGTTATCTCGCAGTGAACGGGTTTTTCATTTTGTCCGGGCTACTGATCGCGAAGAGTCTGGAAATGCGCAAGGATGTGAAGGGCTACGCACGGTCCAGGCTTCTAAGGATTTATCCGGCGCTCATCGTGCTCATGTTGGCCCTTCTTTTCTTTTTCGGACCTGCGTTTAGCAACCCGGGCGGAATTCGCTACCTAGTTGATTCGGAACCTTGGACTTACGTTCTCCGTGTCCTATTGATGGGAGACCCCCTGAGCGCGCCGGGCGGCGTATTTGGAATGTCATCAGACCCGGTCTTTAATGGGGCTCTTTGGACAATCCGTTACGAAATGCTTGCCTATGTCTTGGCGGGGATTGGGTTTTTCAGCGGATTTCTGAAAAATCGGTGGCGGGTGCTGACGTCGCTTCTGATTTCGCAACTTTTTTATTTGGTACTGCAACATGCGTCGATCCTGAATGATGCGCCCGACGGCGTTGTCGCACTCTTTCGGTTCACCACCGCTTTTTTGTTGGGCATGACGCTATGGCACTTTCCGGTTTTGCGACGTGCGGGATGGCTTTCAATATGCGTTGCGATAGGCAGTTTTCTGCTTCTTGGCCGCACCCCGATCGGTGAAACACTTGCAAATATCACGCTCGCCGCCGGATTGATGCACTTCGGCCTGGTACGAAGCGCCTCCCGCACAATCGCGACCATGCCGGACTATTCCTACGGGATATATATCTGGCATTATCCAGTCCTACAGAGCGTTTTGCTCCTTAATCCCGACATGCATCCTGTTGCCCTGCTCGCCGTGTCCGCGCCGCCAGTGATCCTTGCGGCGGCGGCGTCATGGCACGTGATCGAGAAACCGGCGCTGCAGTTGAAAAAGAGGAGACGAACTACTGGAAGGCTCGGCGAAAGGTAAAGCCGTGAAGCACGAGACAACAAAATCTTGTTTATACCCTATAGGGGTATTATGTGTCTGTTGTCGGCGTACCGCCGATGCAATGCTTTGCCACGAACCCGCAGGAAGGCGACCTCATGAAAATTACATCTGTGGGACATGCCGTGTCCCTATTTCTCGTCATTACATTTCTGATCTGCATCGTTTGGGGGCTCGAGACGCCGCCTAGCCTTCACATGCATCCGGCATGGCAGGATCTACTGCCCGGATTCGAGTTTGGGACGCTGCCCGGTTTCCTGATCGGCCTTGTCGAGAGCTATCTCTATGGCTGGTACATCGCCATTCTATTCGTTCCCTTGTTTAACTTCTTCAACCGAAACAGCAGCGCACAAAAGTAATGCAGACCCTCGTCCTGTGAAGCACTCCTGCTGAAAGACTAAGAGCCATGACCCACGACACCTGTCACGTCCATTCCGGACATGCGTGCCATCACGACGATCAGGCCACTCCAGAGAAGCCTGATGACGCCTATGATAAGGTTCCCAACGGCTATGCAGGCACCGTGTGGACCTGTCCGATGCATCCGCAGGTACGCGAAACTACTAATACAGGCTGTCCGATCTGCGGCATGGCGCTCGAACCAGAAACGGTGACGGCAGAACAGGATACCAGCGAACTTGATGACATGACGCAGCGCTTCTGGGTCGCCTTTGTCTTCTCGGCGCCACTGCTCGCCTTTGTCATGGGCGAAATGATTCCCGGCAGCCCGCTCGGACAATGGCTTGATCCGACATGGAGTGTCTGGCTGCAGGCCCTGATCGCGACACCTGTCGTCGTTTGGGCCGGCTGGCCCTTCTTCGTGCGCGGCTGGCAATCCGTGAAACGACGCAACCTCAACATGTTCACCCTGATCGCTATGGGCGTCGGCGTCGCTTACGTTTATTCACTTGTCGCCACGATCGCCCCCGACATCTTCCCGGACACGTTTAGGGGCCATGGTGGCAATGTCGCGGTCTACTACGAAGCGGCCGCCGTGATCGTGACGCTGGTTCTACTTGGCCAGGTGCTCGAACTGCGCGCCCGCAGCGCCACCTCAGGAGCCATTCGAGCACTGCTGGAGCTTGCTCCCGCCACTGCGCGCAGGATTGCTGACGATGGCAGCGAACAGGATGTCGATCTCGCGGATGTAAAGTCCGGCGACAAGCTGCGGGTCCGGCCAGGCGAAAAAATCCCGGTCGATGGCGAGGTCGTCGACGGCCATGGGTCGGTTGACGAATCCATGGTCACCGGCGAACCTTTGCCCGTTGAAAAAACTGCTGGCGCCCGTGTAACGGGAGGGACGGTCAACGGAACCGGTTCGCTAGTCATGGAGGCGACGCATGTCGGCGAGGACACGCTCTTGTCCCAGATTGTGCGAATGGTCGCCGCCGCACAGCGATCCCGCGCCCCAATCCAGCGGCTTGCTGATCTCGTCGCCGCATGGTTCGTTCCTGCTGTCATTGGAATAGCGATCCTGACCTTTGTGGTGTGGGCCGTGTTTGGGCCCGATCCGGCGATGGCTTTTGCAATCGTGAATGCCGTTGCCGTCCTGATCATCGCATGTCCCTGTGCGCTAGGTCTGGCAACCCCAATGTCGATCATGGTCGGCACCGGCAAGGGCGCGTCCAACGGCATCCTGATCAAGAATGCTGAAGCGTTGGAAACGCTTGAGAAAGTCGATACGATCGTGGTCGACAAGACCGGGACGTTGACGCTCGGACGCCCCGAACTGGTGCGCGTCGAGCCAAGCGAAGGCTTCGACGAAGGCTCGTTGCTTAGTCTCGTAGCTGCCGTGGAACGTTTGAGCGAGCACCCACTTGCCGACGCGATCGTGCGTGGCGCAAAGGCCAAGGGCGTACCCAACAAGGACGCGCACGGGTTTGAATCCGTCACTGGCGAAGGTGCACAGGCAAGCGTCGAAGGCCAAACCGTTGCCATCGGCAACAGAAAGATGATGCAGCGGATCGCGGGCTGGTCGGACGACCTCGGGGCAAGCGCTGACCAGTACCGCGCCGAAGGACAGACGGTTATGTTCGTCGCCGTCGACGGAAAACCGGCAGGCCTTGTCTCCGTCGCCGACCCGATCAAGGAGACAACACCGGAGGCCATTGAACGCCTCCATGCCGAAGGGCTGAAGATCGTGATGTTGACAGGTGACAATGAGACGACAGCCCGCGCGGTTGCCGACAAGGTCGGCATCGACGAGGTTCACGCCGACGTCTCGCCTGAAGACAAGCATCGGATCGTCTCCGAACTCCAGAAAAACGGTGCCCGCGTGGCCATGTGCGGTGACGGCATAAATGATGCGCCTGCGCTCGCACAGGCAGATGTCGGAATCGCGATGGGAACCGGAACCGATGTAGCCATGGAGAGTGCAGGTGTAACCCTTGTGAAAGGCGATCTTATCGGGGTCGCAAAGGCCCGGGAGCTCAGCCACGCAACGATGCGTAACATCCGCCAGAACCTTTTCTTCGCCTTCATCTATAATACGCTCGGTCTGCCGGTTGCCGCCGGCATTCTGTATCCCTTCTTTGGCCTGCTACTGAGCCCGATGATCGCGGCGGCCGCCATGAGTTTCAGCTCGGTCTCTGTCATCGGCAACGCCTTGCGGCTGAGATCCCTTAAGCTCTAATCTTCCGGAGCACAGACATGTCCAGACCACTCGCTATGAGCGCGCTTGGCGGGCTGATCATTGCAGCCCTGATAGTGGGCGTGATGCTCTTGACCGCGTCGCCTGCAGCGAACGCGCAAACGGTCACCGTTCACAAGACACCGTGGTGCGGTTGCTGCGCCGCTTGGGTGGACCACCTGCATGACGAGGGTTTCGACGTCATCGTGAAAGAGGAAGAGGACCTGACACCCATTCGGTCACGGCTTGGTGTTCGGGATGAACTGATGAGTTGCCATACCGCAGAAGTCGCCGGATATGTCGTTGAAGGTCACGTTCCCGCTCGGGAAATACGACGCTTGCTCGAAGAAAAGCCTGACGTCAACGGCGTCTCGGTGCCCGGCATGCCGCAAGGCTCTCCCGGCATGGAAACACCGAACGCGCCAGATCCGTTTGATGTCATCATCTTCTCTGGAGAGGATGCCAGGACGGAAGCCTCCTATCGGGGAACGCGATTGGTCTCTGAACCGGCCAGACCATGAGTAAGGATGAGTACAAGCAAGGGTCACTGACGCTCGCTGGCACCGTCGCCATGGGGACGGGTGTGATGATTGGTGCCGGCATCTTTGCCCTGACCGGTCAGGTCGCTGAATTTGCAGGCGACCTGTTCCCGCTCGCCTTCCTCACGGCAGCCATCATCAGCGGCTTCAGCGCCTATTCCTATATCAAGGTTTCCAACAAGTATCCGAGCGCCGGCGGCATCGCGATGATACTCAAACGCGCCTACGGTCCATCTACCGTGACCGGAAGCGCCGCCCTGCTGATGGCGTTCTCGATGATCATCAATGAAAGCCTGGTCGCCCGCACGTTCGGTGCGTACACGCTGCAGCTGTTCGGCGTCGAAGGCGGCCTACTCGTCCCTTTGCTGGCAATCGGATTGATCATCATGGCTTTCGTGATCAATGTTGCCGGCAATCAGGTGATCGGCGGCGTGTCCAAGGTCACGGCCATTCTCAAGATTGGTGGCATACTGATTTTCGCGCTTGTTGCGCTTTGGGCTGCGGGATTCAGCTTCCAGCCCGCAGCAGATGGCTTTGCCGACAACACGTCTGCAAGCGGATTTCTAGCCGGAGTCGCACTCGCCATACTAGCCTATAAGGGATTCACCACCATCACGAACAGTGGCGACGAGGTGAAGGAACCGAACCGCAACGTCGGGCGGGCCATCATGATCTCCCTTGCGCTCTGCACGTTCATCTATCTCCTTGTCTGTTTCTCTGTCGGATCAACCCTCACTGTCTCGGAGATTGTTGCGGCGAAGGACTATGCCCTTGCCGAGGCGGCTCGGCCTGCACTTGGAAACTATGGATTATGGTTCACAGTAACGATTGCGATCATCGCGACAGCTTCAGGTCTGCTTGCCAGCTTGTTTGCCGTCTCCCGCATGCTCGCCATGCTGACCGACATGAACCTGATTCCGCATAGACATTTCGGCATGCCCGGAACGGTACAGCGTCATACGCTCGTCTATACGGTTGTGGCTGCCGGATTGCTCGCGGCTTTCTTCGATCTCAGTCGCATCGCTTCGCTTGGCGCAATCTTCTATCTGGTCATGGATATCATCATCCATTGGGGCGTCTTCCGGCATTTGAGAAAGGAAGTCGGCGCCGCACCTGCAATCCTTATCTGTGCAATGGCGCTCGATGCCGTCGTCCTGATCGCCTTCCTCGTCCTGAAGTGGCAAGCCGATCCAGTCATCATCCTGATCGCGGCTTTCGGCATAGCTGCAGTGTTTTCATTCGAGCATTTCTTCCTGAAACAGCTCCGCGATAATCCTCCCGGAGAGGGGGCCGGAAACGACCAACACAAAGCCCATTTATGATCATTGCAAGCTTGATTGGACTGCTCACTTTTGCTCTGGCGAGTACGTTACATTATTTCGCACTGGCGCACCTGAACCTACGCCTGAACCATGAAGCGCGCTCAGGACTCCCGATCGTACTCTCTGGGATTGTAGGTGCAGGCTTGGCGCACCTGGCTGAGGCAACGCTCTACGCAACCAGCTTCAAGCTACTGGATGTCTTTGATTTAGGTGGTTTCAAGGGCGGCGAAGCGGACGGGTTCATGGACATATTCTATTTCTCCCTCGTCAACTACACATCGCTTGGGCTGGGCGATATCTATCCAACCGGACATTCGCGGTTCCTGGCCGGACTGGAATCACTCAATGGTTTCCTTCTGATTTCCTGCTCGGCATCCTTCATTTTCCTTCTTATGCGAAACCAAATGGATGGCCCAACTTCAGGCGGAATTCAAAAATCTGGTTAGCACGGAACTGTTTACACCCTTCTCCGTTAGTCGTGGAAATACCCCACCACTGTATAAGGAGGATGTTGAAAGTGGATATGAAGAATAGTTATTGGCGGTTCGGCGCAATGATCATCACATCGATGATCGTAATGTTTGGGCTGATGTATCTCAACACTTATGCGTGGGAGCATGTTCGCTGGAGTGAGACGCGCTTTTACATGGCGTTCATTATGGGTGCGGCGATGGCCGTCGTGATGCTGAGCTTCATGCTCAACATGTACAAGGACAGCCGCATCAATATCAGTATCTTCGTTGGCGCTTCCGTCGTGTTCGTCCTGGCGTTGTGGCTGGTGCGCAGCCAGAGCACGGTCGAAGACCGGTCGTACATGAAAGCGATGATCCCCCACCACTCCATTGCCATCATGACCAGCGAACGCGCCGGCATCGACGATGTCCGTGTGCGCGAGCTTGCCGACGAGATCATCACGGCCCAGCGCCGCGAGATAAAGGAAATGGAGTGGCTGATTTCGGACATCGCGGAGAATGGTCCGGCGTCGACCGAGAGCGAGGCGGAAAGCCGTCCCGTGCCCCCTTTTGAAGGCACGCTCAATCCAGAAGACGCTGCCGGTGCATCCATCGCCGAGGACTGACGCGCTTTCCACGTCCAGTCAGACCCATTTGATCCCGAAAAGGAGCGAAACAGAATGAGACTCGAAAAGATCAAGACACAGGGTCTTGCCCACCTTTCCTACTTCCTGAGCGCCGATGGCGAAGCGGCCGTCATCGATCCGCGGCGTGACATCGACATCTATCTGGACCTCGCCCGTGAAGAAGGCTCGATCATCACGCACGTCTTCGAAACTCACCGGAACGAGGACCTGCTCTCAGGCGCCCCCGTGCTGAAGGAAGAGACCGGCGCAAAGGTCTGGCACGGGCCGAACCCTGAAAAGCCGATCCAGTATGCAGCCGAGACGCGGGAAGGCGACACGTTCGAGATTGGCGGCGCGCTCCTGAAGGTGCTCGAAACGCCCGGGCACACCGACGACAGCCTGTCCTACGTGCTTTATGACAAGAGCTTCGAGGAAGGCCCGGTTGGCGTGTTCACGGGCGATGCCCTGTTCATTGGCGATGTAGGGCGCACGGACTTCTATCCCGACCGCAAACGCGAAGTCGCCGGCCTGCTCTATGACAGCCTGGAGAAACTGTTGGGGCTCGGCGACCAGTGCCTCGTCTATCCCGCGCATGGCGCCGGTTCGGTCTGCGGCTCCGGCATGGCCGACCGGGAGTTCTCTTCCATCGGTCACGAGAAGCTCAACAATCCACGCCTGCAGATCGGCGACCGGGAAGCTTTCATCGACGCCAAGGTGGCCGAGAACCACTACATACCGCCCTATTTCCGGCGCATGGAAGAGGGCAATATGGAAGGCACCGAAGCCGCGCCGCCGGCGCCGCGGCCCGCCTCCCCGGCCAGGTTGCTCGATCCGGGTGATGCGGTCTGCCTCGATGTTCGCGGCATTTTCGACTTTGCCGGCGGACACCGCACGGGCTCGCTCTGCATCCCGGATGACATGCTTGCCGCCTTCGCGGGCTGGTTGCTGCCAGGCGACAAACCGGTGCTGCTGGTAGCGCGCGATGACGACCAGGCGGTCGATGCGGCCACGACGCTTCAGCGGATCGGCTTCGACAATGTGAGCGGATTTGTCAGCGGGGCCATGCCCGTGGCGGTCCAGAACGGCCCGCTCGACACACTCGACTTCGTCGATACCGAAACCGTCGCCGCGCGCGTGGACAATCCGCCCGCTGGCTGGACCCTGCTCGATGTCCGGGCCATCGACGAGTATGAGAGCGGCCACATCAAGGACAGCAAGCACGCTTATGTCGGCAAACTGCCTGATGCGGCCAGTGACCTCGACCCGGACAAGCCCGTCACCGTCATGTGCGGAAGCGGTGCACGCGCCACGATTGCCGCCTCCCAGCTTCTGCGGAACGGGTTCTCCGAGGTCGATGTCTATATCGGCTCGATGAAGGCGTGGACCGCAGCTGGAAATGCCATTGAGTGATGACTATCACTCTATCTTGGGCTGAATTTTCTGTTGCTGACGCATAAAGAGACTGGCAATTGCTTCACGGGATCCCCATTCATATACCCTGTATGGGGTATTGGCTATGAAGACTGAAACCAAGGATGCAGCGACCCGCAGGCTGGCCCGCATCGAGGGACAGGTGCGCGGCATATCGAGGATGGTGGTGGAAGATCGCTATTGTATCGACGTAATCCGTCAGGTGCAGGCAGTGAAGGCCGCGCTGGCGGGGCTGGAAGCTACTATTCTCGACGATCACATTGCGACCTGCGTGGACCATGCCCTGACTGGAAACAATGTCGACGAGCGACGAGAAAAGGTCGAGGAGCTTGTCGCAGTGCTCGGCGGGCGCAAGAAATGATAGAATCTCTCAATGTATTGTACTGAAATTTCTGGATTATTGACCTAACCACCAAATCGATGCCCATTCTGATACGACTCCTGACCCTTTTGGCCGCAGCAATTCTTACTGCGCAGCCTGTCATGGCATGTCCGTTCATGTTGGGCGACGAGGCGGCCACCAAGATCGAAATCAGCACAAGTCATCCTTGCCACGATATGGCGATGGAAATCGAGGCGGACGCAGATAAATCCCCGCAGTCGTCGTCGGATTCAGATTGCCTGGCGGGCATTGATTGCGCGCCCATGCTGATCCAGGCGCAGTCGGACGCCAACCCAATTACACTGTCTGTCGATCCTTCTCCTATCCTGCCGATCATACTCGCTGAAGCGCCCGTTGCGTTTCCGCCTGAACGGTCGACCCTCTCGACAGGACCACCGCCAAATGCGGTCCTGCCACACCAGACACCCGTTACTCTGAAACAGCGCTTCCTGAATTGAGAGCGGTGACCTTCGGCTTCCACAGCAGCCTGACGTCATCGTTTCACACAATTCAGGAAATCCCGTTTTATCATGCCCCATATTGCCAGAATCCTGCTGGTCGCAGCGTTTGCTGCTATCCCACAGGCGACGATTGCCAGCGCTCAGAGCTTTAACGAGCTTGAAGCCCGTCTCAAGTCGCATCCAAGCCTTTCCGCTCTCGGTTATGATGCCGAGGCCAACCGGGAGCGTGCTATCGCCGCAACAGCGTTACCGGATCCCGTCGTATCCCTCGGGATCAACAACTTTCCGATTTTCGATCCCTCCTTCGACACTTACCTGCCGACCAATAAAGCCGTCGGTATCCGGCAACAAATTCCAAACCTCGCAGGCCGGCAAGCGCGCGCTGGTGAGGCCCGGGCGATGTCGGTACGGACCGAGGCGGTTCGCGATGCTCGTTACGCGGCATTGCGCGCCGAACTGATCGCCCTTCTCGCGGACAAGAGAAGATTAGCCAGACAGAGAACCCTCGCCGAAGCGCAAAATGCCAAATATGACGAGCTTGTCGACATTGTAGAAGCCGAAATCGATGCGGGCCGCCCGGCCGTTTACCGCCTCGCCGAAATTGAAAGCGAGCGGGCGGAAGTGTCCCGGACGCTTGTTGATCTCGATCAGCAGGAAGCCGAGACCGATGCGCTCCTGATCGAGCTCGTCGGTCTGGTTCCCTCGACCAGCGCCCCTCCCCTGACTGAAAAAGACTGGTCCGGTACCGCGCTTGAGTTCCATACCGTGCGTGTTGCCGACGCGGCCGTCCGCGTTACCGATTACGGTATCGACGAGGCCCGCGC
>NZ_JAPWGW010000078.1 GCF_027213945.1 Henriciella marina | reverse complement strand
TATCACCTCTATCCTTACTGCCCCAACGAAACAACAGACGCACAGTTCAATCAATAAAGAACGTATGCTCGAGCGGCTCCTAAGCCAACAAGCGCAAATACTAGAACGACTCGATTTCATGGAAAAAGAGCTACAACAACGTAAAACAGAGACAAAAAAATAGGACCATGCGGTCCTATTTTTTTGTTCTTATCACCAGAACGATCATTCACGCCAATAAGGCTGAACTTCCACACTGATCGCTCGGGT
>NZ_JAPWGW010000077.1 GCF_027213945.1 Henriciella marina | reverse complement strand
TCTTTAGGGTTTGGTGAGATACCGTTGCTGTCTTTTGCTTTTGTATTTACTGGAGCGTCAGACGATAAAGGGGTGTATTGTGCAATACTCATTAGCTGCCCTGCCCTAATCTAAGCAGACCTTGCTGCATACTTTTTACATTGGCTAATACTTCAACATTCGTTTCGAAGCTGCGTGTTGCGGACATCATGTCTGCCATTTCAGCAACTACATCAATATCTGGGTAAAACACATAGCCTTCATCATTAGCC
>NZ_JAPWGW010000076.1 GCF_027213945.1 Henriciella marina | reverse complement strand
GATCAAGCTAGATTTACCTGCGCCGCTAGGTGCAGATACGATATAGAGAGTACCTTTGCCCATTGTACTGTTCCACTTTTGATTGGATTGATTGAGTGCCGAAGGAAAGTTCGACATTCTTATAACGATAGCTCTGGCATTGAGAAATCAACCACCAAAGGGGTGGATATTGGTGATAATCCCGCCAGAAAAATGGAGGCGAAGAGTATCATGATCTCTATTTTGTTACCAGTTGATCTTTCTGTCTGTGAT
>NZ_JAPWGW010000075.1 GCF_027213945.1 Henriciella marina | reverse complement strand
GAGCCATACAGAGTTGGCTTATTTTTTTTAATTAAATTCATAAAGTTAAATGTGGCCCTAAATACGCCACATATATCCGCTTATTTGCTGAGTCAGCATAAAAATGTAGGCGGTACCCATCAGGTAGTTTTACATGGTTCTCACAATAGACATGCCGCCCATCATCTAACCAAAACATGCGCTCTTTCTTCTTTTTGGGATCATTATTTACACTGTCCGATTCACCGCTAACTTCAGCGGCCAGGCCCAAGT
>NZ_JAPWGW010000074.1 GCF_027213945.1 Henriciella marina | reverse complement strand
TCGCTAGACTGTAAGGAATGGAACCTACTGTAACATCGGGATAAAGACCATGTTGAAAAATATCAATCCAACGCAAACACAAGCTTGGAAAGCGCTAACGGCGCATTTCGAATCTGCACAAGATATGGATCTTAAAGAGCTGTTTGCTCAAGACGCAGCGCGTTTCGACAAATACTCTGCACGTTTCGGCTCAGACATCCTAGTCGATTACTCAAAGAACCTCATCAATGAGGAAACTCTGAAGCACCTGTTT
>NZ_JAPWGW010000073.1 GCF_027213945.1 Henriciella marina | reverse complement strand
GTATTAGTTTGTATTGCAGTTTGGATGACGTTTAGTGGGCGAACATTGACAGATAAAATAGCGGTCATGATTTTGCCTGTGGCTATGTTCGTGTCGGCAGGTTTTGAGCACTGTATTGCGAACATGTTCCAAGTACCTATGGCGATTGGTATTAAGTACTTTGCGCCAGAAGCGTTTTGGCAAATGACAGGGGCAGATATTGCAAACTACGCGGACTTAAACATGATGGGGTTCATCGTAAACAACCTAATTC
>NZ_JAPWGW010000072.1 GCF_027213945.1 Henriciella marina | reverse complement strand
TATCCAGACCAATCTCTTTACCCAGTAGATTCTGTACCGTCAGTAGTAAAACGCATCAACAACTCATTCCGTCGTGCAGACCAAATTCAGTGGGCTGCTGGTAAGCCGCCTGAAGATGAAGGTGGTTTTGATTACTTCCTACCTATCGTAGCGGATGCTGAAGCGGGCTTTGGTGGTGTGCTTAACGCTTACGAACTAATGAAATCGATGATCGAAGCCGGTGCCGCGGGCGTTCACTTTGAAGACCAGTTAGC
>NZ_JAPWGW010000071.1 GCF_027213945.1 Henriciella marina | reverse complement strand
CAGCGTAATGGGCCTGTTAATGCTAGAGTCCGCTCAAGGACAATACGTCACGATCCACGCAACGGGTGGGCAAGCGGAAGAAGCACTGGATGCCGTTTGCCACTTGATCGAAGATAAATTTGATGAAGGCGAGTAGTTTACTCGCTTTTTTCTTACCTCCCATTATCTTTCTCTTCCCTGACCTAATAAATAAATTTGCTTAGTATCATAAGTTGTTATTAAAAGGCGCCTAGAATTAAGTTATTATTCAACGC
>NZ_JAPWGW010000070.1 GCF_027213945.1 Henriciella marina | reverse complement strand
ATAATGGACTGACCAATCATGGCACAGCCTGCCATACCACCAATAAACCCTGTTGCGATATTGGCAATACCTTGGCCTTTACACTCACGGTTCTTATCGCTGTTGGTATCCGTTAAATCATCCACAATCGTCGCTGTCATCATAGATTCAAGTAAACCTACAATGGCAAGACCTAATGAATAAGGCAAAATAATCCAAAGTGTTTCAAGGTTAAGCGGGACATCAGGCCATAAGAAAACAGGCAAAGTGTCAGGT
>NZ_JAPWGW010000069.1 GCF_027213945.1 Henriciella marina | reverse complement strand
GTATAAGAGTCCGTGCAATGTGTTTGTCGCAGGTTTCATTGGTTCGCCGAAGATGAATCTCCTGTCTGGAGAAGTTGCTGCTAAATACAACGCGCATACTATAGGCATTCGTCCCGAACACTTGTCAATTTCAGATACTGCAGGTGAATGGGAAGGTGTTGTTGGAGTGTCCGAACACCTTGGTTCAGATACGTTCGTCCATGTACACTTCGATGGATCGAACGAGCCGCTCACAGTGCGTGCTGGTGGTGATCT
>NZ_JAPWGW010000006.1 GCF_027213945.1 Henriciella marina | reverse complement strand
ATCGTGATCGCTGCCGTCAGCGTCGTCTTGCCATGGTCAACATGGCCGATCGTGCCGATGTTTACGTGCGGCTTGTTCCGCGCAAACTTCTCTTTGGCCATAACACGGCCTCCTCTCGCTACTGTCCGGCCCGCCGGACGGGGGGGTGATGCTTCCTTTTGCCAGCGGGCCTTTGATTCCCGTTGAAGCGGGCGACATACACATGCGCGCGCGCGCTTTCAAGCACCCATGACAATTCAAGCGCAGGAGCCTGGCTTTGGTCTTGACAGCCAGCGGCTCAGGCAGTCTCCCTTCCCCCATATGAGCCAGACAACAGCCTTCCACACATTCGGCACGCCAGAGACGCTTCACATGGATGCAGCGCACTGGATTGAAACCCGGCTTGCGGACGCGCTTGCCCGGCGCGGCAAGGCCAGTCTGATCTGTTCAGGCGGCTCCACGCCCGGCCCTGTCTACCGTGAGCTTTCGCAGATCGACCTCGACTGGTCGAAAGTCAGCGTCGGGCTCGCCGATGAACGCTGGGTGGACGCGTCCGATAATGCCTCAAACGAGAAGCTGGTCCGCGAGACGCTGCTCCAGAACAAGGCCGCGGGCGCCACCTTCTTGCCGATGAAAACAAAAGATGCCTCGCCCTTTGACGCTGTCGACGATGTCGACGCGCTGTACCGGCCGATCACCTCGCCCGTCGACATTATGGTGCTCGGGATGGGCGCTGATGGCCACACGCTGTCATGGTTTGCAGACGCCAAAGGCCTCGATAAGGCGATGTCACCAGACGCCGGCCACCACGTGGCGGCAATCGAGGCCCCGAAATCCAAGACGACCGGTGACCATACGCTGCGCATGACGCTGACCCTGCCCGTCGTGGCGCGCGCCCGTTATGTTCTGCTCCTGATGAGCGGCGACCAGAAACGCACCGTTTTCGAGCGCCGAAACAGCGCTCATCCCGTTACACAAATGCGCAAGGCCGCAGGCGATGCGCTAACGATCTTTTCCTGCTCCTGACCCGAGGCTGACCAATGACACTGCATGACCACGCCGAACGGCTGCGTGCCCTGCCCTTCCGCACCATTCTGAGTGTCAGGGCCGCCACCAAACCGCTTTCAGCGGCGGGCTGGAACGTCGATCTTTCGCGCCACTATCTCGACACGGACGCAAACGCAGCACTTTTCGCGTTCGCCGACGACATGAAACTGAAAACAGCGATCGACCAGCTGTTCGATGGCGAAATGGTCAATCCGTCTGAAGGCCGGGCAGCGCTTCACTGGGCGCTTCGGGCAAGCGAGTCCAAGGGCGAAACTGTTCGCGAAATTCGCCAGAGCGTCGTCGATGCCGAAACGCTCGCGCAGGAAATCGCCTGGTCCAGCCGCAAAGGTGCGACCGGAGAGCGGTTCAAGGCCGTCGTCCATATCGGCATTGGCGGCTCTGACTTTGGCCCGCGCCTGATCGCAGATGCATTTGAGGACCGGAGGCGCGACGATATCGAGCTGCGCTATTGCGCCAACCTTGACCCGCTTGATCTTGAGCTCGCGCTGAAGGGCCTCGACCCGGCGCAGACGCTGATTGTTGGTGTCTCCAAATCCTTCGGCACCGAAGAAACCCTCTACAATCTTGGACGCGCGCGCGACTGGGTAAAGGCTTCGATTCCAAAGGGCTGGAGCAAACACTTCGCGCTCATTACTGCGAATCGCGAACGCGCCATTGATTGGCTGGATGGGGCGGATGGCCTCATTCTCCACATGCCAGAAACGATCGGCGGGCGATTCTCGATCTGGTCGGCCGGCTCCCTCGCCTGCTCTATCGCGCTGCAGTCGGACGTCATGGAAGACTTCCGCGCGGGCGCCGAAGCTATGGACCAGCATGTCGCCACCGCTGACGTCGCTGACAATCTCGCGATCCGTCTTGCCCTGCTCGATTACTGGAACGCGACAATACTTGGCTTTGGCGCACGTGCGCTGCTTGCCTATTCGCGCCGCCTGAGGCTCCTGCCGGCTTATCTGCAGCAGCTGGAAATGGAGTCGAATGGCAAGTCCGTTCGCCCCGACGGCCGGCCTGTATCAGGACCGACAGCCCCGCTGCTCTGGGGCGGCGAAGGCACGATCGGCCAGCACTCCTACCATCAGTGGCTCCACCAGAGCCCATCAATGGTGCCTGCTGAATTCATCCTCGCCCCTGGTGAGACATCCGATACGGACGGCGTGACAGGCCTCACGGCGCACGCGCTCGCCCAGGCCGAGGTGCTGGCCAATGGCCGGTCGCTTGCTGATGTACAGGCTGATGAGCCGGACCTGCCGCTGGAGATCGCTGCGCAGAAGGTACATGCAGGCGGGCGTCCATCGACAATCCTGCACGCACCGCGCCTCAACCCGTATCGTCTGGGTAGCCTGATCGCCCTGTACGAGCACCGCACCTATCTTGCGGGCAAGCTCTGGGGCCTAAACAGCTTCGACCAGTGGGGCGTAGAGCGCGGCAAGACGATGGCCGGACGGCTGAAGCCTGCCTTGCGCGGTGAGCGCCAGGCAAGCGACGCCATCACGGCGAAGCTGATCGCCGCGATCCGTTCATAGAGCTGATTATACGGAGAAATCCGTTAGTTGATCTTGTCGACCTGCGAGTATTCAAGGTCAACCGGCGTCGCGCGCCCGAAGATCGAGACCGATACTTTCAGGCGCCCAGCTGCTTCATCGACTTCTTCCACGCCGCCTTCAAAGCCCTGGAACGCGCCTTCATTGACGCGAACCTGCTCGCCGATCTCGAACGAGATCTGCGGACGCGGACGCTCAGCAGCTGGCTCATCTGCCGTGCCGAGAATGCGGTCGACTTCGCGCTGTGGAACAGGAAGCGGGCGTTTACCGCCTTCCGCACCAAGAAAGCCTGAAACCTTCGGCGTGTCGCGAACGAGGTGATAGACATCATCCGTCAGGTTCGCCTTGAGCAGGACATAGCCTGGGAAGTAGCGCTTCTCGACGGTCTTCTTCTTGCCGCGAACGACTTCGACGACTTCTTCGGTCGGAACTTCAATTTCTTCGATCAGCTCGGACAGGTTCTTGAGGTTTGCCTGGTCGCGAATGGTCTGGGCGACCTTCTTCTCAAAATTCGAGTAAGCGTGAACGATATACCATTTGGCCTCGGCCATGGGCGGGGCACTCCTTGAAAACTGTTAGGCGCCGAGACCGGTAATGAGGCCGATCAGGATAGCGATGACCTGGTCTGACAGGAACAGAAACAATGCCACGATGATCGACATGATCACGACCATGATGGTCGCCTGCACCGTTTCCTGCGGCGAGGTCCACGTCACCTTGCGGCCTTCCGCCTCGACCTGGCGGGCGAAGGTCACAGGGTCCACGCTTTTTTTCTTGTCCTTATCGGCCATCAAATACGTCCTGAAAGTCCGGGGAATTGTTACGGTCTCGACCGTATCGATGCACCGCCATACTCTTCCTTGCGCTGATTGTGAAGGCATGTGGGTGCAGGAAGTTCTGCGGGCAAGTCCAGAAGGCCGCTGACAAGCTACTCTTCCTGCCAATTGGGGATGTTCAGCCCCGGACAATCTGTACGCATCGCAAACAGTCCACCGGCGAAGGGCTGTGTGTCCATCTGGAAGCTGGTAAGGCCCGTGCGCGCAGTCGTGATGTAAAGCGTTCTGAGGTCGCTATCGCCGAAACAGAGGCCGGTCGGGCGGACCGTTGGAAGAGAGACAACCCTGTCGACCGCGCCGTCCGGTCTGTACCGGACGATACGCGCTCCGTCCCATTCGGCGTTCCAGACATAGCCATGCACATCAACCGCGCATCCGTCAGGATACCCTGCCCCTGTACTCGTTGTCGCAAATACCCTTCGCCCTGCGAGCGAACCGTCTTCGCGTACATCAAAGGCGAGAATTTCCTGCTCCGTCGTGTCCGCAGTGTAGAAAACGCTGCCGTCCGGGGAAAAACACCCCGTCGAAGGGATGACGACGGGACGCGCATCCATCTTTTCCAGTTCTCGGTTGCCCCGCAGCCTGTACCAACAGGACTTTGCCTGTTGTTCACCACTGTCCATAACCGCGAACCAGAAGCTGCCGTCCGGCCCGCATCCCCCACAGTTGATCCGCAGCTCCGAACCGTCGCCATCAAGCTGTGCAACCTGACGATATTCTTCTGTTTCGATGTCGAAGAAGCCGGCTTCGAGCCCACCCGCCATGAGCAGCTGCCCGCCCGCCAACGCAAGAGCGCTGGCCTTCAGCGGCAGGTCATAGCGGCGTGTATTGCCCGTTTTTGGCTTGAAACGGTGGAGCTTGGCCCGGTTCGGGTCGACCCAGAACAGCAGCCCTTCACTGGCGCTCCACACCGGGCTCTGGCCGAGAAGGCAGCTTGTGGGGGCAACGCATTGTGGATCAGCAGGCTTCATGTGTCGGCTGTAGCTTCGTTTGTAGCAACACGAAAGCCACTCCCTCGATTTCTGCAGCGCGCAAAAGAAAAGCGGCGCCTTGGAAGGCGCCGCTTCTCGCGGAATATCTGGTCTCTCTGACCGTTTACATCACACTTCGGCCGCGGACTGCGCGGGCGATAAAGCTGATCACCAGCAGCGCGAGAAAAACGAAGAAAAGGATCTGCGCGATACCAGCGGATGCGCCGGCAATACCACCGAAACCGAAAACTGCGGCGATAATTGCCAGAACGAAGAATGTAAGTGCCCAACCAAGCATGATTGATCTCCTTAGTTACGTGTTACGGCCCGATGCCGTTGATGAGAAAACGGGCATGGGGGCAAACGGGTTCCGCAAATAAATTTTGGAACCCCCGCCAATAGACATCGTTGAAAAAGGTCCGCGACTAGAAAGGATATTGTAATGAAAAAGAACCCAATCATGATCGCAGGTATCAGCCTCGTGGCGCTTCTCGCAGCAGGCTGCAACACGGTCGAAGGCGCAGGCCAAGACGTCGAGGCGACTGGTGAAGCCATTGAAGAATCTGCAGAAGAAGCTGGCGCTTAAGCCCCAAAAAAAAAACAAAAAATCAAAGCCCGGCCAGTTTTACTGGCCGGGCTTTTCTTGCTGCCGATACTGAATGCCGGATCAGACCGCTTCGGTGAGTTTGTTCTCAGCCGGAATATAGGAAAGAAGATATACAGTCGGGCGGATTGTGGCGTTCATGGCCTTCGTTTTCCCCGTGCGCAGACAGGACCAGAAAGCAACGCAAGCAACTCCAATCATGGAGCAGACGACGTCGAGCCTCGAAATACCGCCGAGGCGACGAAATACGTAAGCAACATCGCCCAAAGGTCCGATTGCCGGATCATAAGGTGTTGTTGCGGCTGGTTTTTGGGGGGCTGCGTTTTCCATGCTCACTCTACGCTATGGGCCGAAGTCGGTTCCCGGCGGGAACGAATTTCTCCAGCTAACGTTCGAAATTTACGCAGTTAAAAATGACTTCGAGGGCAAAATGGCAAAAGACCACGGATCATCCATCAAGGATGATGAAACCTATGAAGCGCTTCGGGACGATGGCTATTCAAAGTCCACAGCGGCGCGGATCGCAAACGCGAAGGCGAACTCTGACCAGGAACCCTCAAAGAAGGGCGGTCAATCGCCAGCCTATGAAGAGTGGACCAGCGAAGAGCTTTATGATCGCGCGCAGGAGCTGGATATTGAGGGCCGTTCAGACATGAAAAAGGACGAGCTGATCAAGGCGCTCCGGGAGAGCCGATGAGCAGGATCTCTGCGCTGGTCAATCCGCACTCGGGTAGCGTACCGGAAGACGGCGCTGAAATCCTTCGAGCCGCTCTTGAGGAGATTGGCCACACTGCCGCCATAGTAGAAATCGAGATCGACAATCTCGTCGATCAGATCAAAGATGCAATCGCCGACGCGCCCGACATTCTGATTGTCTGGAGCGGCGATGGGACGATTGCCTGCACTTTTGAAAATGCCGGCCCCGATGGCCCCCTGATACTGCCCCTGCCCGGTGGCACGATGAACCTGTTTCACAAACAGATACATGGCGGTGCTTGCGAATGGAATGATTGTCTCAATCGCGCTCTCACGGAGGGAAAGGAAATTGATGTTCCCGCCGGCAAGGCTGGTGAACGGACTTTCTATGTCGCCGCAATGGCTGGCAACCTTACCGATCTTACCGGCCCGCGCGAGGCCATCCGCAAAGGTCATGTATTGAAAGCACTAGAGACCCTTTCGGGTAGTGATGTTCTCGATCTGCGCACCAACATGACCTTTGAAATCGAGAAAAGCGACGGCAAACCGGTGTCCGGTTTCGCGACAGCGGCGTCCATCTTTGTGGGCACACAGCAGGACGATACGCTTGAATTTGCCTATATCGACCCAGACAATCCTCTTGAGCTTGCCGCAGCGGGCTTTGGCGCCCTTTTCGACGACTGGCGCAATGCCTCTGGCGTCAGCTGCGAAAACATACGCTCTGGAAAGCTCGAGCATGATCGCGGGCTCGACTTGAGGATAACACTCGATGGTGAACCGGTCCGTCTTAGGTCGGGCACGAGTTTTACGAGGATCGCAAAAGCGGGACGCGCTCTCAGCGCGAATTTGTAATGTCAAAGATAATTCAAGTTGCAGACGTCCATTTCGGAACGGAAAACCCGCGCGCCATTTCGGCCTTCAAGGCCACCGTGGACGCACTCGAACCCGATGCACTCGCCGTGTGCGGTGACCTTACCCAGCGCGGAAAACATGAGGAATTCGAAGCCGCCCGCAAATGGTTGGACACATTCTCGATTCCGAAGCTCGTTGTCGCAGGAAATCACGACACGCCGCTTCTCAATCTGTACGAGCGTGTCGTGTCGCCGTTTGAGCGTCATGACAATTACTTCGACGAATTCAGTGCGCCTGTCGAACTCGATAATGCGGTCCTTGCAGGCATCAACACGGCCCGTGGCTGGCAAACCCGCAAGAACTGGGCTGAGGGATCGGTCAATCTTGAGGATCTCGATAGTGCAATTTCTACCGGCAATGGTACGGAGAGGAAGACCGCATTCCTGATCTGCCACCACCCCTTCCTGTCGCCGCCTGATGCCCCGATGCGCACATCGACGCGCCGCGGCCGGCGGGCGAGCCGTCGCCTTGCGCAAAGCGGTTTTCGCTATCTTCTGACGGGACACGTACACGTGCCATCCGTCACAGTCGTGGACCATGAACAAGACGCCTATATCGCCGTATCCGCGGGTACGCTGTCAACGCGCCTACGCGCTAGCCCGGCAAGCTTCAACCTGATTGATATCTCGGGTGAGAACTGCGCAGTGACGATATTCAACCTGCACGGCGACCGGTTCGTTCCGCAAAAGCCGCACGTGCTGACGCCTGACTTCGAACTGAAAGAAACGCATCTCAGCGCAGACTAGAAGTCAGTCGCCTTCATCTCTCGCTCAGACCTGGGCATTCTCAACTCCACCGTATACCCCTTGCCGGGTTCCGAATGTGAGCTCATCTCGGCGCGCAACTGCTTGGCAAAAGCGGTCATCAATCTCGCGCCAAGCCCTGTCGATTTCGGCGCGTTTTCCTGCTCCTGCTCCCCGACACCATCATCGATGACCGAGAGGACGATATCATCACCGTCTTCCCACAGCTTTACCAGTATCGTTCCGCCATTCTCATCGAAGGCGTACTTCATGGCATTGGTCACTGCTTCGAGGAGGAATAGCGCAATCGGAATCGCATCGTCGGCGGGCCGGTCAATATCGGCGATGTCCTGCTTGATCGTCACGCGGATCTCATCCATCCCCAGCGCCCCCGCGAGGTGGGACAGCAGCGCATCGAGAAATGGATGCATGTGCACTGTTTCCAGTCGCTCGTGCTGGTAGAGCGTCTGGTGAACGATCGAGAGCGCATCAATCCTGTGGCGCGCTGCAGAGATGACATTTCGTGCGGCCGGGTCGGACACCTGGCGTCGTTGCAAATTCAGGAAGCTCGCAACGATCTGAAGATTGTTTTTGACCCGGTGGTGAATTTCTTTCACCGCGGAATCGCGTGTCGCAATAGCGGAGCGAAGGGAGCTATCGCGCTCAGCAATCCGGTTCGCCATCCGGTCGAACGTCCGTGCGAAGGACTGGATCTCATCAGGCGCGTTATCGAACTCATTGCCGATGCGAAAATTATAGTGCCCCTCACCGTAGATAAGCGCGAGCCGGCGCAACCTTGCCAGCCATTTCAGCACGAGACCATCTACAGCAAGCCACGCCGCGAGGAGCGCCAGCGTAAATGAAAGAAGCGGAATTCCGATCGATTCCAGCGGCCGCAGTGTGAACTCACTAAAGAGACCTGGCGAAGGCCTTGAGATGATTGCATAGATCCGGTTGTCGACGATCGCACGCACAACGACATCGACGGAGCCCTGATCATCCATGTTCAGCACGAACAGTTCACCGTCATCATCGCCGGTCGCGCTTGCAATCCAGTCGGGATCGACATTTGCGATACGTGCGCTGCCGAAGACCTGTCCACCACTATCGGAAAGCGCGAGCTCGACATCTTCGGGCAAATTCGTCAGGCGGATCGTACGAATTAGCTCATCGGTACGAAGGGGAAACGCGATCGCACCGCGGAACAAGCCATCGGGCCCCTCCACGCGGCGCATCACGGAGAACAGCCAAGCCTGGCTCTGCGGGCCGAAGAATGCGTCCGTGCGCACTTTCGTCTGCCCCTGGCGCAACAGTTCAAACGCCTCCAGCTGAACAACGCGCGCGCCGGTGGCCTGCAGGGCAGAGCATTCAGCGGCGCCATCCGAATTGAAAAATGCGATATTGGAAAGCTGCGGCACGCGCGGCGACAGGGTGGCAAATACGCCCCTGCAGTCGCCGTTCAGGATATCTGCTTCATAGATCTGCTGCAACGTATCGACCGTTGAGAGGATCTGCTCCACCTCATCGATTGCCCGGTCAGAGATCTCTACGAGGTTGTTACGCCGCTCCGCGCGAGCATCCTGCGCATTCAGATAGGACCGAAAACCAGCAAAGATCAGAATAGGAGTCAAAGCGGCTGCGATCGTGATCAACAATCGCAGCCTCAGTGAGCCCCTTTTGGAGGGCGCTCTACTAGTTCCTGGCGTCGGCGGTTGATCCACTGGAAAGCTCGTCAGCCTGTTTCATGATATCGTCGAATGCTTCCGAAGCGCGCAGCGTGCCATCACCCGAAAACCCGCCCTGGGTCTTGTCGATGATTTCGGCGAGCGCTTTGCGAGCACGGCTGACCCGGCTCTTGATTGTGCCTACGGCACATCCGCAGATTTCAGCGGTCTCCTCATAGGAAAGACCCCCTGCGCCCACCAGGATCAGGGCTTCGCGCTGATCTTCGGGGAGAACTGTAAGCCCCGTCCGCAAGGCAAGCAGGTCCATCGCAGAAGATGGATCATCGTTTGCAACCAGCGTCGCCTCTGCAACTTCCGGATCGAGTTGCTGGCGGCGCCAGCTTCTACGTTTCTCCGAATAGAAGAGATTGCGGAGAATCGTGAAGGTCCACGCCTTCAGATTCGTGCCGCTTTGATAGCTTGCGCGAGCCTTCCACGCCTTGAGCATGGCCTCTTGTGCAAGATCATCAGCAGCAGTGGCATTTCCGCAAAGACTGCGCGCAAAGGCACGCAGGTGTGGAATTAGTCCGGCGAGCTCTGCTTTGAACGCCTCATCATCGAGTGTCGGCTGGGTCAAAACAGTCTCTATTGCTTGTTCTTGGAATTGTCGGCCTGTTCGAGAAGATTCAAGAACTCCTCAGGAACAGCTTCCTCGGTGACCTCATCGTAGAGGCGGCGGAGCTGATCGCCGATCCGTTTCTGACGCAACTTGCGTGCACGGTCGTCGTCTGCGCTCCCTCCTGTCTGTTGGTCCATCGGTGTATGACTCGCTTTTTCGCTCATAAGTCCCCGGTGCTTATCTGAACAGCAGTAAAGCCTTCGGAAACGCAAAGTTCCATTCGACACAAACTTTTTTTCATTGGGTTGCAACTTTCCTGCTCAGCACAAGTTATAGACCGAACGTAATGTGCGAGGGTTAGCATGAGTCTTGTTGAACAATTTGGTCCACACCTGCCGTTTCTGCGCCGCTATGCGCGCGCGCTCACCGGCAGTCAGGAAAGTGGCGATTCGTATATCCGCGCCTCTCTGACGGCATTGGCTGAGGATCCGAGTCAGGTCAGTGACGAGCTGCCAGCGCGCCAGGCGCTTTACCGCTTCTTCCACGTCATCTGGGGGTCCACCGGTGCACGCTTGGAACGTCCGGGCGGTGCAATGACACCGGAAACACGCCTGCAGGCGCTCGCGCCGATTGAGCGACAGGCCTTCCTTCTCACCGCACTGGAAGGATTTCAGGTCAGTGAAGCTGCGACGATCCTGGGCAAGACGGTCCAGCAGGTTGAAGAGCTGATTGCCAAAGCCCACACCGACATCGAAGACACGCTTTCAACCAAGGTTCTGATCATCGAAGACGAACCCGTCATTGCAGCTGACCTCGAGAGCCTTGTCGAGGAACTCGGCCACGAAGTGACCGGCAATGCTACCACGCACACTGAAGCGGTCGCCATGGCCCGTGCCAATCCACCTGGACTGATCCTTTGCGACATTCAGCTAGCAGACAATTCTTCAGGTATTGAAGCTGCACATGAAATTCTTGAAGAACTCGATGTGCCGATCATCTTCATCACCGCCTTCCCTGAGCGGCTGCTGACAGGTGAGCGTCCTGAACCGACCTACCTTATTCCGAAACCGTTCCAGGAAAATACGGTGAAGGCGGCAATTGGACAGGCCCTTTTCTTCCACCCATCTTCGGAATCTGTGGCCGCAGAGTAAGCTCTGTCGCGAATGAAATTCAGTTTGTTTCAGCAAGGGTGACACATGACAGGCTTGCTGGAGCAGGCGGTCCACCGACTGGACCGTATTATGGGAATTGATAAGGAGCTGGCAGATATCTGTCGGCTCCTTAAACTTCCTGCAGAACTTATTGAGCGTGAGCTCGCAATCAGTCGCGACGATGGCAGAACGGACCTCATGCGCGCCTGGCGGTGCCGCTACAACACGCTGAAAGGCCCCACCAAAGGCGGCGTCCGCTTTTCAGCGAGCGCTGACGCCGATGAAGTCAAGCGGCTCGGCTTTCTCATGACACTGAAATGCGCTCTTCTCGACCTGCCTTTCGGCGGTGCGAAAGGCGCTGTCCGTATCGATCCACAGACATTGACGGACGCTGAGCGGCGCCAGCTCGCCATGGCTTATGGTGAGCTGTTCTCTGACACGCTGCGCGAAGACAATGACATCGCTGCGCCGGACGTCGCCACCACGCCTGAGGATATGGGAAATCTGGTCAAAGGCCTGGAGCCAGCGCACAATAGCGGTTCGGCTGGGGCTGTAATGGGGAAGCCCGTGGACATTGGCGGCCTTTCCATTCGCGAGGGCGCAACCGGTCGCGGCGCGGTGTTTCTGTTGCAGAGGCTGGCCGAAGATCTCGGGATCGATTTGTCCAGTGCGCGAATTGCCGTTCAGGGCATGGGCACGGTAGGTCTCGAATTCGCTCGGAATGCCACCAAAACCGGCGCAATCATTGTCGCTATGTCGGACAGCAGCGGCGCGGTCTTAAACGCAGATGGTCTCGATATCGAACAGCTGAGCCAGCAGAAAGCTACCGGCAGGCTGAACTACAACAACGACTGCGATGCCATCCTGAAGGTCGACGCAGACATACTTTGCCTCGCGGCTACATCTGACGTGATCGACGCCAGTAATGCTGGTGGCCTGTCCTGCAGGATGATCGTCGAGATTGCCAACGCTGCCATATCCGTCAACGCCGATGAAGTGCTCTCAAAGAACGGTATAATTGTCGGGCCTGACATCCTGTTTAATTCTGGTGGCGTCGCGGCCTCGCATCTTGAATGGCTCGCCTATCGGAAGGGCGGCAAAGACAAGCTCGGTGATATCGAGGCGATGTGGAAGGACCGACTTTCCGCAGCGGCTGGTTCGGTCTCGTCTACCATCCATGAATGTGACGGAAACTGGCGAAACGCTGCGTTGCTATACGCCCTGCGAGACCTGAACGCGGTCGCAATCGGCCAGGGCCTGTTTGAAAATTGAGGCTTCGCCGATCAGTTAGTCCGCCAGCCCTCTCTGGGGTTCGCCTGGCTCCATTACGCGTCGACCAGCACCGATGATCTGCAACTTCTTGAGGTGAAGATAGTCAGTATCGAAATGTGACAGGCGGGCCAGCTTGTTACGATCGACGATGGTGATTTCGCCGCCCCTTCCTTCCGTTATGAGGTCTGCCCGTCGCATTGCGGACATCGTTCGCGAAACATGTACTGGCGTCAGGCCGAGCGCATCTGCAATGTCGGCGCGGGTGAGAGGCACGGTGAGCCGCTCGACGTCCAGTCCCGTGGCACCCACGAAACGGCGCTGCAACTCGAGAAGCAGATGCCCAATACGTTCACGTGCAGATCGCCGGCCGATCCTGACGATCTGTTCGCGAAGAATCGATTCTTCCTGCACTGCCGACCACCAGAAGGCAGAAGCAAGACTTGCAGAACACTGAAGCATGTCGACGAAGACGTCTGACGCGATGACGAGCACCTTGCATTCAGTAATCGCCGTCAACGAATGGTCTGCCTTCAGATCGGCCAGAGACTGCAGGTCGAACACATCGCCCGGCAGCATGAAATTGACGATCTGCCGGCGACCGTCCTCGAGCAGCCTGTAACGGATCGCCCAGCCTTCCATGACGATGAACACATGGCGAATTGCATCCCCTGCCCGCACGATATCGTCACCTGCCAGAAAGACCTGTTCCTTATGGTCGAGCGCGTCGAACGGTCCCCACTCCTCATCGTCGAGGGTCACGTATTGTCCCAGCCGCTTCTTAAAAACGCTCATGAAAACAGCCTTCTTCCTACCAGTCTCGAAATACAGAAAATCAAAAAGGCAAATTCCATGGGTCGTGGAACGTTTGCAAGGACTTGGCGTTGATTAAATGAGATTAATTAGTAATGCCGGGAGTTACCAATGGCTGGACGAACTGCAACTAAGACAAATGGCGTAAAAGACGTCACCGCGAACGCTGCCGCCAAGGCGGCAGAATCTGACTTCGAGTCCCTCAAAGATGATGTCGCAAAGTTACGCTCCGACATTCAATCGCTCGCGTCGAATTCAGGCAAGTACATTCGCGAACGCACATCCAAAGAATATGACCGCGGCGTGCAGGTTTCAAAGGAATACGCTGACAAGGCTGGCGGCGAGGCAGAAAAAGCGCGCGACTATATCGAGGATAAAGTCCGTTCAAATCCGATTGCCTCAATCGGCATTGCATTTGGTAGCGGCGTTCTGCTTGCCATGCTGAAGCGCAAGTAACACCTTACCTTCATGGATGTCGCAAAACTTAGAATAATTGCAGGCGCTGGCGCGGTCTTTTTTGGCTTCGCCGGCGTCACCACGTTGACGGTCGCTGCCGTTATCGCCCTGATGTCGGTCATAGGTCTCCTCTGGGCAACAGTGTGCGTCGCAAGCGTCTTTCTGTTCATTGCCTGTGTTTGCACAGTCGTGTTTCTCAAACCTGGCAAATCGACGGAAGAGGAACTTGACCAGTTTGAGTCAGCAACCGCCGACATGCTGGCTGATCTGCCTTTCGACGCCATTGAGGCATTAGTCGAAAAGCGTCCAGTTGTTGCGGCCACTGTCGCGCTCGCGGCTGGCTACTTCCTCATTTCCAGCCCCGACAACGCGTCGAAAAGCTTGCAAAAACTGTTCGATCAACTGATCTAGCGGCCTATGGCCCGTCCTTGCAGAACTACAATCAGGCAGCAATTCCGTTCCGTCCTCGCATGTTGAGGACGGCTTTTCTTGTCGTATCAGCCCTTACGACAGGCGTGAGTCTGGGCCGTAAGGCGATTGGCGATGCGGTCAGCCGCAAGAAGCAGAAGATTATTCGCCAGGCTGCCATCGAAGCGCGCGAGCGGATCAGGAGCCATGCAGTCGCGTTCTTTCACGAGAACCTGGTTCACTTTGTGCAATCGGTGTTTATCAAGGCCCTGCTGCTCGTCCTGACATGGCTCGGCTTCCGTATTGGCCTCTATTCCCACACGGTCATGTCGGTCGTGACGGTCCTGCTGTTGATCGCCTTCATTATACGCGATGCGATCGTCATCTTCCCGACCGCAAAACTGGTGCTCAGCAAATTGCATGAACACCACTGGCGCCCAAAACAGGCACTGGGGGAGACTGTGGCCGCTCTTGTCTTTGAGCAGGTCCTTGAAGAAGCGGACACTTTCGACGCCAAGCGTACAACAAAGATCATCCTGTCCCTGTCGGGGCACAAGATGGACAGCATGACCCGCGAGATCGCGTCCGAAGTTGCAGATATTGCCCGTCAGACAAGCTGGCAGGATCTCCGTCCCTTCGTACTGGCAGCGGTAGGCAAGTTCGCGATCCTTTCGGCGCTCTACTCCTTGTTCGTTTTCATCCTGGTGAACACGGGTTAGCCGGCCAGAAAATCTACACTTTCCACCGTCTGTTCGGCAGCCTGTGCGGAACCGCTCTCGCGCGGCGGCGTTTTCCTCTCAATCGAGGAAAGCGGACACACCATGCGCACACCCATCAGATCACTGGCAATAGTTGCAGCAACCACGCTCTTCGCCGCGCCTGCAGTTGCAGACCGCGTGCATCTGACAGCCGTAGAAATGTCTGACGCGGAGACAGCATGCCGTTCAGGCCTGCCGATCATTCCGGTTGAAGTCGATTCTGGTGTCGAGACTGGCCAGTATGCGCTTCCGCTCAAGGGCGAAAGCGGTGAATTCAATTCCGCGCTCATCCTCGACGAAGAAACCCTCGATGCACTTCCGGAATGCCGCGCACGTGTCGAGCAGGCAGACTTCCTGCCAGAGCGCCCAAGACGCCACACGGCGCTCTCCTAAATTAAAGGAATATGGTGCGGGCGGCCGGGCTTGAACCGGCAAGACCATACGGTCGAGGGATTTTAAGTCCCTTGCGTTTACCAATTTCGCCACGCCCGCGAGGCGCGTCTCAGCTGTTTAGTTTGCACCGGCGGCTTGAGGCAAGCACGCTTGCCCGTCAGCTACATTCTAATCTGTGACACGCTCGAAGATGGCAGCAAGACCCTGCCCGCCGCCAATGCACATCGTTTCGAGACCATAGCGCGCATCACGGCGCTCCATCTCATACAGCATCGTCGTGAGAATGCGCACGCCTGTCGCGCCAACCGGGTGACCAAGCGAGATGCCGGACCCATTAGGGTTGAGGCGCTCATAATCTTCTTTCTCAAAGCCAAGCGCCTTGGTGCAGGCGAGGACCTGCGAGGCGAACGCTTCATTGAGCTCGATCACGTCGAGATCAGAGATTTTCAAGCCGGCACGGTCCAGCGCCTTCTGCGTCGATGGCACAGGGCCAATGCCCATGACTTCCGGACCAACGCCGGCCACCGACCACGAAGTGAGGCGCGCCAGCGGCTTCAGGCCATATTTCTCAGCCGCTTCGCGCGTACAGACGATACAGGCGGCCGCGCCATCATTCTGGCCGGAGGCGTTGCCCGCTGTCACGGTCGCATCCGGGTCGACCTTACCGCGTAGCGCGCGCAGCGTCGACAGCTTCTCAATCGAGGAGTCGGCGCGGATATGCTCATCCTTGTCGACGATCGTGTCGCCCTTGCGGCCCTTCACGGTGAACGGCACGATTTCCTGGTCGAACTTGCCGGATTTCTGCGCGGCCGCCGCCTTCATGTGGGAGTTGTAAGCAAACTCATCCTGCGCTTCGCGCGTAATGCCATAGTCGCGGCGCAGGTTCTCAGCCGTCTCGATCATGCCACCCTCTACCGGGTAGAACTTGCCGCCCGCCGTATAGCGCCCGCGTGTCAGGCCATCATGCAGCATCAGGCCGTCGCCCTTGATCTGCCAGCGCATATGCGTGGAAAAGAATGGCGCGTTTGACATGCTCTCTGCGCCGCCAGCAATCATCACATCGCTCGCACCGGTCGCAATCTGCATGATGGCGTAGATCACGCCCTGAAGGCCGGACCCGCAACGACGATCGATCTGGATCCCGCCCGTCCCGGTGGTGAGGCCAGCATCAAGCGCGACCACCCGGCCCAGCGCAGGTGCCTCCATGGACGGATAGCACTGCGCGAAAACGCAATCGTCGACCGCTTCGGCCGGCACATCATTGCGGCTCATCAGTTCGCGAACGAGGAAGGAAGCCAGGTCATGCGCCTGCTCTGATTTCAGGCTGCCGCCGAAGCCGCCGACAGGCAGACGAAGCGGTGAACAGATGACGACATCACGCATGGTATTTCCTCCCGAAACTGGTCCACGCCATACAGCCAATCTCGGCTCTGCGTGCAACCCATGCCGTGGAGAAATGCGTGGGCGCGGGCCACGCGCCGTTATCCAGTAATGATGACACGTCCGCTTTCGATATCGAAGCGCTCGCGCGTCAGCTGGACAAGGTCCGTCGCTGTGCCGCTGGTGATACGTACCCATACAGCATCAACCCGGCCATCCTCTGACTGGACCATCGCCACGGACCCGATCTCGTCGCCATACGCGTCCACAACGCGCATACCTGCTTTCGGTCCAGTCGGCTGAACAGGCGCTGCGCTGCCGCCATCCATTGCATTTGTTGCACTTGCGAGACGCAGCTCAGAACGGATCGCCCCGACTTCCGCGACGGCCGCTCGGCCAAAGCGCGGCTCACCGGGCTTTGCGACAGGTCCGCCGAGCAGTTCGTCGGAGGCCATGTATTGCTGTTCGAGATAGTTCGTCTGGCGTGCCCGCTCGCTATCGGGCCAGGTGCCAACTTCATAGTCGCTCGCATAGCGCCCGTTCGCCACGTAGGTCTCAGCGCTTTGCGCCAGAACCGGAGCGGTCACGGCAAAGCCGGTAGCGAGTATCAGAGCGATTTTTATGGGACGGGAGCGCGGAACAGACATGCCGGATCAACGGCAGGCCGGTCGCCAGAGTTCCCTTTAGTCTTCGACGCGCTCGACTTCGCTGTCAGCGAGGTCTTCTTCGGTGACCGGGTCCGGCAGACCCGTATCGATCAGCGTGCCGGTTTCCTCGGCGCTTTCAGTGTCGCGCATACGCTGCTGACGCTGGCGCAGGCGCTCTTCGGCTTCGCGGTCCCGGTCCACATTGGCGCGCAGATCATCCAGCGCGCTACGCGGGCCAAAGCGGCTCTCGGAGGTAAAGGACGAGTCGATATCGTTTGAATACGCGCCCGTCGCCCCATTCTCGTTACTGGTCGCAATCTGACCGGTCGCCGTCATGGAGAGGGCGAACGGAAGTGAAGCAAGAACAAAAATACGGGCGAGCATCTGTAACTCCGAAAAAAGAACCTTCACGCAGGAACTGGAGCATTTGCAGCATTTTCCAAGATAATGCCAGCAAATTTGCCCTGCTCGCCCGTATGTGGCCTAGCCGTTCTGGCCGCGTCCGCGTTCGGTCACCGCCTTGCGTGCCTGTTCGACACTGTCGGCTGTGACCGACTGGGCATGTTCGGCCGAGCGCTTCACTTCCATCTTCATCGCATCGCCGAATGTCGAGGCGAAACCGTCATCGATCAGCGCCTTGTACTTGCGCAGCAGCACAGCGTCACAGCTTGCCATCTCGTGGCCCATCTTGATCGCCGCAGGCAGCAGCGCATCCGCCTTGTAGACGCGGTTGACGAGGCCCCAGCGCTCTGCGGTCTCTGCATCGAGGAAGTTGCCGGTAAAGGACAGTTCCTTGGCGCGGCTCATGCCGATCATGCGCGGCAGTTTCTGGCTGAGCCCCCAACCTGGCACGATGCCGACGCGCGCATGTGTGTCAGCGAACTTCGCATTCTCTGATGCCAGCAAGACGTCGCACATCAGGGCGAGTTCAAAGCCACCGGTAATCGCAAACCCGTTGATCGCGCCAATGATCGGCCACGGGAAAGCGGCAAGACCTTTTGAAAGGTCAATATCGCCGCCATCAGCCCCGAGCGCGAAGCCTGTCTGCCCCGCTTCCTTGAGATCCACCCCCGCGGTGAAGGCGCGGCCCTCCCCCGTCAGCACGGCCGCGCGGACCGTATCGTCCTTTGCCAGCTCCGTGAACACTTTCACCAGCTCGGCACGCAGCGCGCGGCTGAGTGCATTCAGCGCATCCGGCCGGTTCATCGTTACAATGGCCACGGGGCCGTCTCTCTCCACGCGCACGATATTCTCGGACATCTCGCTTCCTCTCCATGGTCTTTGTTCTGCTTCGTCGCTAGAGACTTAAACTGCCCCACCGACAAACGCCAAGGCCAGACCATGGGTAAGCCTCCTGCCGACATAAACTTCACCTTTTCGGACGAGGAGCTCGAAGCGCTGAAGCCTTTTGGCGAAGTGCGCACCCATACGGCAGGCGCCCCTCTCGTGGATGAGGGCGATGCAAATGTAGATTGCCTCATCACCCTCTCAGGGCACACCGACATCCTCGTTGAGACGCCCGACGGCGAAAAGCGTCTTGGCTGGATGGAGCGCGGCCAGTTTGCTGGCGACATTTCCATCCTGACCGGTCAGGCGTCGCTTTCGCGCGTCGTGATGGGCAAGGGTGGTGAGGTCCTGCACATCTCGCATGACAGCTTTCAGCGCCTGCTGGTCGAGAACTCGCACTTCTCTGACATCTTCGTACGGACGCTGACGGCGCGGCGGATCTTCTCGCACAACGCCGCCCATGGCGCCGTCATCGTGATCGGTGATGCGCATGACCGCGACGTGTTCGTCGCACGCGACACCCTTTCCAAACACATGATCGCCCATCGCTGGCTCGACCCGGACAAGGACCCGCTGGCCAAGCGGATCATGGAGGCGCGGGAGATTCAGCCAGACGACCTGCCTGTCGTCATCCGCGGGCGTTCCCGCATCATGTCGCGTCCCGGCGTCAGTGAACTGTCCGAAGCTTTCGGCCTCGACCTCGTGCCCGACAATAGCTGCACGGACCTTGTCGTCGTTGGCGCAGGGCCTGCCGGACTTGCGGCATCTGTCTATGCTGCCTCCGAGGGCCTGACCGTCGTCACGCTCGACAGTGATGGCCCCGGCGGACAGGCCGGCACATCGTCAAAGATCGAGAACTATCTCGGCTTCCCGATGGGCGTGTCTGGCCGCGAGCTCGCTTCGCGTGCCTCCATCCAGGCGCAGAAATTCGGCGCACGCATCGCCTCGCCTGCGACTGCCGTCGACCTCGCCCGCGATGGCGACAATTACTGCCTGTCCCTGAAGGACGGCCGCCGCCTGAAGGCGCGCGCCGTGGTCATCGCAACAGGCGCACAGTACAGCCGCCTGCCGATCGAGAACCTCGAACGGTTTGAAGGACGCGGAATTTATTACGGCGCAACGCCGATGGAGGCGCAGCTTTGCGGCGGCCAGGATGTTTGCATCGTCGGTGCAGGCAATTCCGCCGGTCAAGGGGCGGTCTTCCTAAGTCAGGCCGCCCGCAATGTGCACGTCCTGTTCAGACGACCCAATATTCGAGACACAATGTCGGAATACCTCGTTCGCCGGCTTGAAGAGACGCCGAACATCCACCTCCACGCGGAAACAGAAATCGAGACACTTCACGGCACGGGCAGCGAAGATCAACTCAATGACCGGCTCACCCGGCTCAGCTTTCGCCACCGCACCACAAAGGATATAAGCGAGCACGATATCGGCTTTGTCTTCCTCTTCATCGGCGCCCAGCCATTCACTGACTGGCTGCCCCAGCATATGAGCTGCGATGAGAAAGGGTTCGTGAAAACAGGTCCGGACCTCTCCAATCTCGACCTCGTTCGCGCAGGCTGGACGCTGGACCGGATGCCGACCCGCTATGAAACCTCATGGCCGCGCGTCTATGCCGTCGGCGATGTTCGGATCGGATCGGTCAAACGGGTCGCTTCGGGCGTTGGCGAAGGCTCAGTCGTCGTGAGCGACATTCACAAGGCTCTTGCAGAAGCAGACCCGCCTAGCGGTTCCTGAGCGCAAACCGCGCAAGCGCGACGAGGCCGAGGACGCCGGCAAGTAGCGCCGCAAAAGCGAACATGCCGAACTTCGCCGGCGTGAGATACGTCTTTAGCCAGAGGTAATTGCCTGCGTCCTGTAGCGCGATCATCTGGACCGTGTTCTCTGCGAGATCCAGAATGACGATCAGGAAGGCCGGGACCATGGCGAGCCGAGCAAACCGCACCGGCGCGAAGCGCGCAGCCAGCCCAGCCAGGAATGCGCCATAAGCCAGCGGGTACGCCGTATCGATGATCAGTGTCGTCCAGAAGTGCACCGTCCGGGCGTCGGCATTCATTTCAGCAAGGCGGGCTTCCGCCGCCGGGCCGGACCAGATCATGTCGAGAAGTTCGCCATCAATGACCGGTGCGACGAGGCTGAAACAAAAACCGATGGCGACCATGGCGATCCCCGACAGGATGATCACCGGCGTCCTTGAGAGAGTGGGCCTGCTCAACTTGCTTCTCCTTCTATGACTTCGCCGTCACCACCGACGGAGGCGGCCAGTTCGACAAGCTTCTGCGCTGCAATGGTCAGCGCGGCTTCATCAGCAGAGCGAGCGATCAGCGACACACCATGATCGTTCACTGACCTGAACCAGGGATAGGAGCCGAAGCTCACCTCTTCGAATGATTTGTCGAGTTCGCTGAGCGCCTCGGCGATATCGCCTTCGCGCAGGCCCGGTACACGTACCGTCCGTGCATGGACCACCCTGCCATGCTCCAGCCTGTGACCGACATCCTGAAGCATGCCCTGAACAATGGAAGGCACACCCGCCAAAGTGAAGACATTCCCGGTCTGAAAGCCTGGCGCCCCCGATACCGGGTTCTCGATCAGGCTTGCGCCGTCGGGAATGCGCGCCATGCGCTGGCGCGCCTCGGTGAATTCGGTGCCGATCTCGTCATAGCGTTCCTGTAACATCGCCATCACATCGGGATGCTTGTCGATCCCGATGCCGAAGGCGGCGGCAATCGCATCCGCCGTAATATCGTCATGGGTCGGCCCGATCCCGCCCGTCGTGAAGACATAAGCATAGCGTTCCCGAAGCGCATTGACCGCCTCGACGATGCGCGCCTGAACGTCGGGTACGATCCGTACTTCTTCGACTGGAATGCCGAGCGGACGCAGATATCCCGCAATCTGCTGGACGTTGATGTCCCGCGTGCGTCCTGAAAGAAGCTCGTCCCCGATGAGGCAGATAGCGGCGGTAGGTGCTGTCATAGATATGTCCTGCGAATGACTGACCTGTCTCTCTAGCCGATAGGCTAGCGAGGAGTTGGCCAAATTATGTACTATTTCTGCAAGGCATCGTAGACCAGCGCCATTGACTGGGCGCGCGGCTCAAACGGCATATCGGGATTATCTCCAAATCGCTGGATCATTCCAATAAAGTACAGATCGTTCACCGGATCGATCCAGAACCATGTCCCGGCTGCGCCGCCCCAATAATAGGTGCCAGCCCCTGCAGGGCTCGCCATGCCTTCAGGGTCTGAGATAACGCCCCAGCCCAGACCAAACTTGTGCGGCTCTGCCGTCATGGTGGCCCGCGCCGTACCGTTGAACCCAATGCCCAGATCTTCGGGCAGCTGGTCGCTCGTCATCAGGTCGACTGTCTCTGGCAAAATGATCTCTGCGCCATCGAGGCTCCCTGCATTCAGCATCATCTGGCTGAAGCGGGCATAGTCATCAATTGTCGCGACAAGCCCGTGCCCACCCGACTCGAACGGTACGGTCTCCTCACGATAGAGGTAAGGCAGTGCCCCCTGGCTTTCTCGGGTCTCCGGAACCGGCACGAAGCGACCTGCTTCGGACGACCAGACCATCAGGTCAGCGAAGCGCTCATAATCGCCGTCTGGAACAAAAAAGCCGGTGTCATCCATTCCCAGCGGGGTGAAAATGTTGGCGTCGAGATACTCGCCAAGGCTCACCCCGGAGAAGTGCTCGATCAGATAACCCTGGATATCGACGCTGACTGAGTAAGACCATTGCTCGCCCGGCTGGAACAGAAGCGGCACGTCGGCGACCTTGTCGACCAGCATGTCGAGATCCTGCGAACGAAGGATGCCGGTCTCCCGGAACTGGCGGTTCGCATAGTCCTGTCCGAACAGACCATAGGCGAACCCTGCCGTATGGCGCATGGCATCGCGAATAGTCGGCTCGCGTTCCAGCTGTTCAAGGACAGGCGTGCCATCCTCATTCTCACCGGCCAGCACCTGCAGGTTCTCGAACTCTGGGATATAGTCACTTAGCGGATCGTCGAGGTCGAACTTGCCGTCTTCATAAAGCTGCATCAGAGCTACACTGGTGACCGGCTTCGTCATGGAATAGATGCGCCAGATCGTGTCCTCGCCGAGAGGGGTCTGCTCTTCGACATCGCGCAGTCCATGGGCAGCGGAATAGACGACCTCGCCATCCTGAACGAGCAGGGCTTCGATGCCAGCCACCTGCCCTGCCCCGACATAGCCTGCGAGAAGATCGTCGAGCGCGGCGAGCCCCTCTTGGCTGAACGAAGCACCCGCTTCTGCGGCGGCATCTTCGCTTTCGGGCGACGATGCAGGCACGTTTTCTGCCGGATCAGCTGCATTTGTGCAGGCCGCCGCCAGAAACACCGCCAGTACACCGCCCATACACCGTGACAGCACCATGATTTCGTTCTTCACGACGATTTCCTCCCAGGACTTTCCGACTTTAACAAGCGCTAGTTTCCGCCTGCAGGCAACCTCTTCGGTCGGCCCAACGTTTCAGACTTGACCCGACACCTCGCCGCTCAAGGTGAGAGGTATCAACAGCTTCCCCAAAGGAAAGGACTTCAGCATGAAACGTCACGCCACAGCCCATTGGTCAGGCCCCCTCAAGGACGGCAAAGGCACCATCGACACCCAGAGCGGCGCGCTCTCAAGCCATGGTTATTCCTTCAAGGCCCGCTTCGAAGACGAAAGCGGCAAGGCCGGGACGAACCCGGAAGAGCTGCTCGGCGCGGCCCATGCGGGCTGTTTTGCGATGCAGCTTTCGGCCTTCCTCGCCATGAACGACACGCCGGCCGAGGACCTTGAAGCGAAATCCGTCGTCACGGTTGAGGAAGTGGATGGCGGCTTTGAAGTGAAGTCGTCCGCCCTGACCCTCACCGGCAAAGTGCCGGGGATCGAGGAGGCGAAATTCCAGGAGCTTGCCAACAAGGCCAAGGAAGAATGCCCACTGTCCAAGGCCCTCGGCGCCATTAAAGTGACGCTCGACGCCAAACTCGCCTGATCTTGTTCAGGGATAGTACAGCGGAAAGCGGGGCCCTCGCGGCCCCGTTTTCTTATGACTCAAAGTATGGTCGGTCGCCTGCAATCGTCACACGCTCCATGACCCGCACATCCGGGAAATAGTCGCTCGCGGCATAATGCTGGCAGGCGCGGTTGTCCCAGAAAGCGATGGAGCCAACCTCCCAGCGGAAGCGGCATTGATACTCTGGTACGGCCGCCTGACTGTAGAGATGCTGTAGAAGCCAGTCGCTCTCTTTTTCCGACAAGTCCTTGATGTGGCTGGTGAAAGCCGTGTTCACATAGATCAGGCGCTCGCCAGTTTCGGGATGCGTGCGGATCACCGGATGCTCCTGCGGCGGGAACTTGGCGTGCAGCTCTTTCGGGTCCTTGCCAAGGCGTTTTGCGAAGACCCGGGCGATGTCGTGAACCGCCGTCAGGCCACAACAGAATTCCTTCATCTTTTCTGACAATCCCTCATAGGCGGAAACCATGTCTGAAAAGAGCGTGTCACCGCCAACCTGCGGAAGCTCGACCGCTCGAAGCACCGAGCCAAGCGAAGGCTCTGTTCGCCAGGTGACGTCAGAATGCCAGGCGTTCTCCTGACCCTTATTGCTGGCATTGTGCGTGATCCGCAGGACTTCAGGGTCTTCCTGGTCCTTTGGTGTGGCAGGATGGATTTCCAGCTCACCAAACTTGCGCGCGAATTCGATATGATGGCTGCGGGTGATGGACTGGTTCCGGAAGAAGATAACCTTGTAACGAAGCAGCGCCTCCCGGATCTCGGTGACCATAACCTCGTCCATCGGCTGTGAGAGATCGATCCCATGCAGTTCAGCGCCAATCGCAGGCGATAACCGCCTTGCCTCGAAGCGTGCAAACGCTTCGGCTCCAACATGTATGTTCATTCCGCGTCCTCCCGGTTCTCTTGTTTTTCGCAGTCTACGCCCAAAGCCACGAAACCGGAAACAAGCGGAACGCGAGGGGCGCCCCAGCATTGTTCTCTAATCAAGTACTGGAGTTCAAAATGGGTATCGAAATTCTCTATTTCGTCGGCGCGATCATTCTGTTCGTCGTCCTGATATGGGCCGTCACACGGTCCAGGCTTAAATCGCCAAAAGCGCGTGCAATCCGCGAAGAGGCCGCGCGCGAGGAGTACAAGAATCCTGAACAATTTGAGCAAGACAAGGACAAGCTCGCCGCGAAAGCCGAGCAGGCAGAGAAAGACGCACGCAAATAGGCCAGCAAGTGCTGCAGTCTGGCACCGGCTCGAGGTGGAAACTCGCGCAGAACGCTGCCATATTGCGGGCCTAGCTAGTCCTGAGGCCGTTCCATGTCCGAAGCAGACCTGATTACACCCGTGCGTAACGGCGAAATCCGCATCCATGATGAGGCGGGCTTTGAAGGCATGCGCAAGGCAGGGCGGCTGGTTGCCGAATGCCTCGACATGCTGGTGCCAGAAGTCAGACCAGGTATTACGACGGCGCGGCTCGATGATCTCATCCGCGAATTCGTCTATGATCATGGCGCGCAGTCGGCGACGATTGGTTATCGCGGCTACCGTCATGCCTCATGCATCTCGCTCAACCATGTCATCTGTCACGGCATCCCGGGCGACCGCCCGCTGAAGGATGGCGACATTGCCAATATCGACGTCACCGTCATCGTCGACGGCTGGCATGGCGACCATTCGCGGATGTACGCCGCCGGCACGCCAAAGCGTAAAGCTGAGCGCCTGATGGACGTCACGTATGAATCGCTGATGGCCGGCATCGCTGCCGTAAAACCCGGTAATCGGTTCGGCGACATCGGCGCCGCTATCTCTAAGGTCGCCGCCAAGAACCGCCTGTCCGTTGTCGAGGACTTCTGCGGCCACGGCCTCGGCCAGCTTTTCCATGATGAGCCGAACGTTGTCCATTCCGCGCGCGCTGGTACAGGCCCGGAGCTGAAGCCCGGCATGTTCTTCACAATCGAGCCAATGCTCAACCTTGGCCGCAAGGATGCAGCAATTCTGCCCGATGGCTGGACCGCCGTCACGCGCGACCGCCAGCTTTCGGCTCAGTTCGAACACTCAATCGGTGTGACGGAAGACGGCGCCGAAATTTTCACGACCTCACCAAAGGGTTGGCACACCCCGCATACGGTCGAGTTTTAGCCTCCCTACTCCGGTTCGGGCGGGGCGTAATAAGGCGCCGCG
The DNA here is from genome assembly GCF_027213945.1 of Henriciella marina. Taxonomy (GTDB): domain Bacteria; phylum Pseudomonadota; class Alphaproteobacteria; order Caulobacterales; family Hyphomonadaceae; genus Henriciella; species Henriciella marina_A. Next base: position 37,813 of record NZ_JAPWGW010000006.1, on the reverse strand, counting down.
GCCGCTGGCATCATTTCCATTGAAATCTCGATGCCGTGTTCAGCGGCGAGCTGTCCGATCACAGCGCCGACAGCCTCAGGCGACGTCGGCTTGCCTTCAGCGAGGCGTGGGCTCACACTTTGCAGAAACTGCTCGAATGAAGCCCCGGTGGTAATCATGAGAAGCTGCGTCTCTGTGTCAGAGCCATTCCAGAACATGTGAGCGTTGCCGCGTTTCAGAGCCGCAAAGTCACCGTCAGAGATGCGTTTGACAGAGCCCTCAGAGAGAAGATCGAGCGTACCTTCAAGCACGTAGAAGTACTCATCTTCCTGAGAGTGCGTGTGCGGCGGTGACCCAGGACTTTTGGGCGGCAGGATGAACTCATAAATCGTCACCTCGCCCATGCTTTCTTCAGACGATAGCAGCAGGCGCACTGGGTGAAACGGGTTTTCTACCGTCGCGCCTGTCTCGGCCGACACGAGTTTATCAGTGTGATGATGCTGATGATTGGCGGCGTGCTCCTCATGCTCACTATGCTCGTCATGCGCCTGATGCTGAGCATGCGCGCTATGGTCCTGCGCTGCCGCCGACATGCCGGCCCCAAAAGCAAGCACGCCACCTAGAATAATCCTGAACATAAGCCCCCCTCTTTCTGTTCTGTGCTCAGTTTTATCGGCCTTTCGAAAGTAGACAAGCTTGACGGGATGGCACGACCGGAACATTATAAGAACAAGCAGTATGACGGAGACCCATGATGCGCGCTGTCGAAGAAGCTCCGCTGTTTGGACTTTCTCAGTCCAGGTCAGTTGCAGTTACAGCAAAGCCGCACTGGCAGGGCCACCGTGACCGGCTGCGGACAAAGCTGATCGAGCGCGGCGCGATTGCGCTGGAAGACTATGAGCTTCTGGAAACGCTGCTCTTCGCTTTCATCCCTAGGCGGGATGTCAAACCCATATCGAAAGCCTTACTAGCACGCTTCGGGTCGCTCAGCGCCGTCCTGTCCGCTCGCCCGGCGGACCTTATCAAGGTTGCAGGCGTCGGCGAAACGGTCGCTGCATATCTGAAGGCGACAGCAGAGATCGGTGCGCGTGCCTCGCGCGAAACGCTCGCCGCGCGAACCGTTATTTCGAGCTGGTCCGCCTTGACCGACTATGTAAAGCGCGAGCTCCAACATGAGGGCCGCGAGCAGTTTCGCGTCCTTTTTCTCGACCGAAAGAACCAGCTGATCGTCGATGAGATCATGGGCCACGGCACGGTCGATCACGCCCCTGTCTACCCGCGCGAAATTGCGCGGCGCGCGCTAGAGCTCCAAGCGTCCAGCTTGATCCTTGTTCACAATCACCCTTCAGGTGACCCCACGCCATCGCGCGCAGATATTGATATGACACGGGCCATCATCGATGCGCTCGATGCCCTCGAGATCACGGTTCATGACCATCTTATCGCTGCCAGGGCAGGTGTTACCAGCTTCAAGGCGCAAGGCCTTATCTGACGGCGTTGCATCCCTGCTGCTGCAAGGGATGGCTGTAGCCCCTAAAAAGCGTTATGACCTGCCCATCGGCCCATGATGTGCACAAGGTACACTCGACTGCGGCCGGGCCGCGATTTGGTTGCGGCCGACGATATTGACCGAAAGCCCCCTTAAATGACCGACCAAACTGCCATTGTCCCTGCGCTGGGCCAGGCTCTTGCTGCGCGTGGATATGACCAGCTGACCCCTGTGCAATCTGCCATGCTCGACCCGGAAATCGCGGCGGCAGACCTGCTCGTCTCCGCACAGACAGGTTCCGGCAAAACGGTCGCTTTCGGCATCGCCATGGCCCCTTCCCTGCTGATGGGCGCCGAAAAGCTACAACGTCCCGGGTCACCACTCGCGCTGGTTGTTGCGCCGACGCGCGAACTCGCCGTGCAGGTTCACCGGGAATTGAACTGGCTGTATGCGGAAGCTGGCGCGCGTGTCGTGTCCTGCGTCGGCGGGATGGACCCGCGCGAGGAGCGCTCTGACCTGATGAAGGGCGCGCATATCGTTGTTGGTACGCCGGGCCGCCTCGTAGATCATCTCAATCGCGGCAGCCTTGTGCTCGATGACATTCGCGTCGTCGCCATGGATGAAGCTGACGAAATGCTGGATCTCGGCTTCCGCGAAGAACTGGAAACCCTGCTGAGCGCCGCACCGGAAGACCGTCGCACGCTCCTCTTCTCCGCGACAGTGTCAAAGCCGATCGCGCGCCTCGCAGCGACGTTTCAGCGCGACGCGATCCGCATCAACACCATTTCAGATTCAGACCAGCACGCCGACATTGATTACCGCGCGCATGCTATCGCGCCATCCGATGTCGAGAACGCGATCATCAATGTCCTGCGCTTCCACGAAGCCAAGAATGCGCTCGTTTTCTGCAAGACGCGCGCGAATGTGAACCATCTGCTCGCACGCTTCCACAATCGCGGCCTGAGCGTTGTTGCCCTGTCTGGTGAGCTTAGCCAGAGCGAACGCACGCACGCACTGCAAGCCCTGCGCGATGGCCGCGCCAATGTCTGCGTTGCCACCGATGTCGCTGCGCGCGGCCTCGACCTGCCCGACCTGAACCTCGTCATTCATGCGGACCTGCCAACCAATCGCGAAGCCCTGCTGCACCGCTCTGGACGTACGGGCCGCGCAGGCCGCAAAGGCGTCAGCGTTCTGATCGTCCCGTTTAAGGCCCGCCGCCGCATCGAGCGCCTGCTGCAGGATGCCCGCGTCGAGGCAAGCTGGACCGACGCACCGGGCGCCGATGACATTCGCAAGCGCGATGATGAGCGCCTGCTCAATCATCCATCCCTGACTGAGACAGCAAGCGCCAGCGACCATGAAATGGCGCGGATGCTGATCGACATTCACGGCGCCGAACAGGTGGCCGCCGCCTTTGTTGCACATCATCGCGCCCGCCGGTCTGCCCCTGAAGAACTGATGGCCGTTCCCGAATACCGCCCAACCGACAAGCGCGACCGGCCGCCCCGCGGCGATGGTCCTCGAGGTGATGTGCCACGCCGTGAGCGGAGCGATCGCCGTGAGCCGCGCGCAGAACGCAACGACTTTGACGACAGCGTGTGGATCAACCTTTCGGTTGGCCGCAAATCGGGCGCAGACCCGCGCTGGCTGCTGCCAATGCTCTGCAAGGCTGGCGGCCTTCACCGGACCGACGTGGGCGCGATCCGCATTGAGGACGCCCATACGCGCGTCGAGCTGAAAGCAGAAAGCGCGCAAGGGTTCCTCGAACATGTCGGGCCTGACGGCCGGCTCGAGAAATCGATCTCTGCCTGGCGCGAAGGCGACAAGCCAGCCGGCTGGACTGAAGGCTCTGCCCCCGCCCGCCGGGAACGCCGTGACGACCGCGATTCAGACCGCCCGGCAAAGAAGCGTTCCGGCCCGCCATCCGGCCCACGTTCTGACAAGCGCCCTGGCGGCAAGTTTGCAGGCAAACCGCGCGCTGAAGGCAAGCCAGCCCGCAAGCCGCGGCCAGTCCCGCCATCGCAACTGGAAGACCGCGCACCTGAACGGCCAAAGTCTAAAAAGCCGGGAAAACCAAAAGCTCGCCGCTTTGATCCAACGGCTGAAAAGCCCCCGAAACGCCGTAAGCCAAAACAAGGCGAGTGATGGTCGGGTTGGCGCTGCGCCAATGTGACGGCGCTGGCTTTCTATTGGCTGGGACAAACAAACGGGTTCATAGTCGAAACTGACAGGCAGGCAGGACTTGGCGCATGAACTGGACGGTGTTGGACTTTGTAATTGCCGGACTTCTAATGGCGGCCCTCGGCCTGGCCCTCGTTCTGCTTTTCCGCCTGAAACGTAGCCGCGCCTACAGGGCCGGACTGTTCCTGTTCATTGTAACCTCTGTGCTCCTCATCATCGTAATTGGCGCCGTCGGTATTATCGGCGGATCGGAGAACGACGCGAACATGCTCTATGTCGCCGCACTCGGCGCGGCCTGGCTTGGCGCTCTGATGATGAGGTTTCGCTCCAGCTGGCTAGCCCGATTCTTGAGCGTGCTGGCCCTTGCCTACATTTTCGTCGCCGCGTCGGCGGTGATACTCCGCTGGGGTCAGGCGGGTGCCGCCTGGCCGTGGGATATCCTGATCGCAAGCGCCGTGTATGCCATTCTCTGGCAGGTCAGCGCCTGGCTGTTCGGCCTCGATGCGGACATCCGCACTTTAAAGGGCAACCGTCCCTGAAGCTGCGCTGGAAAACCGGCCCCTGCCCCATAGTTTCCTCTTCGAGACGCGCAGAATGGCGCGCCATATCGATGACAGGAGACACGAATGGGCCTGCTGAATAACGGCATCTGGCAAGACAAATGGTACGACACTGACAGCACGGGCGGACGCTTTGAGCGTCATAAGAGCCAGTTTCGCAACTGGATCACGCCGGATGGCTCTGCTGGCCCTGAGGGCAAGGCGGGCTTCAAGGCCGAAGCAGGTCGCTATCACCTCTATGTGTCCTATGCTTGCCCGTGGGCCCACCGCGCGCTGATCTTCCGCAAGCTCAAGGGCCTAGAGGACATGATCGGTGTCTCCTACACGCACTGGTTCATGGGTGAGAATGGCTGGACGTTCAGAAACGACCCTGACGGCATTGTCGGCGACAAGCTGTTCGGCTCAGACTTCATGTATGAGATCTATCTGAAGGCGGACCCCCACTATACCGGACGCGTGACGGTGCCGACGCTCTGGGACAAGCAGCAGAACACCATCGTCAGCAATGAGTCCGCCGACATCATCCGCATGTTCAATTCAGCTTTCGATGGCGTTGGCGCAGCTGAAGGCGACTGTTACCCAAACGACAAGAAAGCCGAAATCGACGAGGTCAATAAACGCGTCTACCACACTGTAAACAATGGTGTTTACAAGTCAGGGTTTGCGACCGCCCAGGCCGCCTATGAAGAAGCGGTCTTTCCGCTGTTTGAGTCGCTGGACTGGCTGGACGAGAAGCTCGGCAAGTCGCGCTTTCTGACCGGCGACACGCCAACCGAGGCTGACTGGCGTCTCTGGACGACGCTCTACCGCTTCGACCTCGTCTATTACGGGCACTTCAAATGCAATATTAGACGCCTCGTCGACTACCCAAATCTCTGGCCCTATGCGCGCGACCTCTATCAATGGCCGGGTATCGCCGAGACGGTGAACCCGATGCACGCCCAGCGCCATTATTATGAGAGCCACGATATGGTGAACCCGACCCGCGTTGTTCCGGCCGGGCCTGACATCGACTGGGAGAAGCCGCACGGGCGCGCCTGACCCGGCGTCCTGCTGGACAGGGCGAAGGGCAATCGCCACACTTCCGGATATATAAAAACTCCGGGAGGTTCTCATGAAATCGATCTGTCTGGCACTCGGTGCCGTTGCCCTGTCCGCTGCGCCGTCTTTCGCGCAGGAGACAGCTACGGATGCGGATTGGTACCCGTCGGAGTATGGCGCGGATGACCGACTTGGTGCCGTCGCCAATCTTAGCGAAGAGAAGACGGCGGCCGCCGCCAGGCTGATCGAGACCGGCAAGACGTATGCGCTGGGCCAGATCACGAGCCGTGAGACGCCGGCCTATGCGCCGCGCCGCTACGACGTCTATGTCATGCAACCGTCTGACGGATCGGGCACGCCACTGGGCGAGAACAAGGCCGTCGGCAATGACGATCTCGTCCAGACCTTTGTCGGCATCGGAAGCCAGATCGACGGCCTCGGCCATATGGGCATTGATCACCTCTACTATAACGGCCTTCACGTATCCGAATTCGTCACGCCAGCGGGCCTGACGCAATTGGGCACGCAGGACATTCCACCGATCGCGACACGCGGCGTTCTGCTCGACATGACGGCCGTCTTCGGACAGAGCCCGGTGCCTGACGGCACCGCTTTTAACCGCGCCGAAATTGAGCAGGCTGCTCAACGCGCTGGGGTAAACATTGAGAAAGGCGACGTCGTTCTCTTCCACACGGGAGCCATGGAAGCGCATGGCGATTCAACCGAGCTGATGGCGACCCATCCCGGTCTTGGCGTGGAAGGCGCGAACTACCTCGCTGACCTAGGCGTCGTTGCCATCGGCGCCGACTCGACCGCGCTTGAAGCCATTCCTTTTGAGAATCCCGCGCGCCCATTTGAGGTTCACCAGACGCTTCTGGCCAAGCGCGGCGTCTATATTCTCGAAAACATGGTCACAACCGAACTGGCCGCTGATGGCGTGACCGAGTTCTTCTTCTCACTCGGTATTCCGCGCCTCAACGGCACCGTACAGGCCATAATCAACCCGGTCGCCATTCGCTAGATCATGTCCATCTGCAATGCCTGCCGCCGCGGCCATGACGTCCACTCATGGTCCGGCGGCACTTGCATGCACGGTACAACTGCACGACAACACGAATGAAGCGTCCGCACAGAGGCGATACGGGAGGTCTATATGAGCGATACGACAGCAACGGCTGGCCAAGGCCACATTACGGGTTTTGGCACTAAGGGTTACAGGTCCTTCGTCCTGATCTCGCTGATGCTGGTCTATACGCTGAACTTTATCGACCGAACGCTAATCACCGTTGTCGCGCAGCCGATCATCAACGAATTCAATCTGTCGGATACCCAATGGGGCCTTCTTGCGGGGCCTCCTTTCGCTTTCTTCTATGCCTTGATGGGTATTCCCATCGCGATGTGGGCCGACCGGTCCAACCGGGTCATGATCATCGTGATGTGCATCATCATCTGGTCGCTGATGACAGCGCTTTGCGGTGTGGCAAGCGGCTTTATCTGGCTGCTCATATTCCGCGTCGGTGTCGCAGTCGGCGAGGCAGGCTGTACGCCCCCGGCCAACTCGATCATCACAGACTATTTTCCGCCCAAAAGCCGCGCTGGCGCGCTTGGCATCTATTCGATGGGCGTCACAATTGGCGGTGTGCTGGCCCAGCTTTTTGGCGGCACGATCGCGGGCATCTCCGGTGAGGACTTTGGCGCATGGCTTGGATCGATTGGTGTCGGCGGTCTCTTTTCCGGCATCGACTGGAGCACGGTGGGCGGCTGGCGCATCGCGTTTGTCGTCGTTGGTTTGCCAGGCGTTCTGATCGCGCTGATCCTGCTTTTCACCATTAAAGAGCCACCACGCGGCTATTCAGACCCACCTGCGGAAGTGGACACGACGAAAAAGGTCGGCTTTTTCGATGCCTTCCGCGAATTCGGCGTGAAACCCACCTTCTGGTGGCTTTCCATGGGGGCCGCACTCGTGGCTTTCGTCGGCTACGGCCTGATCAGCTTCCAGGCCCCTTTCTTCCAGCGGGTCCATGGTATCGGTGTACGTGATGCGGCCGTCCTCTATGGCGCCCCGCTCGCAGCTGTTGCCGCCGGCGGCACCTTCCTGGGCGGCTTCCTTTCCGAAAAGCTTGAGGGTCGCTTTCCTAGCGCCGCAGCCTGGGTGCCGGGCATTGGGCTGCTCATCTCCGTGCCGACCTATGTCGGTGCATTCTTCGCGCCGACCATTGGCCTGGCTTTCATTCTCTGGATCGTCGCCGCCATTGCGCACTACGCCTATCTCGGCGCGCAATACACGGTGGGCACAGGCATTGTGAGCCCAAAATCGCGCGCGACAACGATCGCTGTCCTGCTGCTCATCGTCAGTCTTATCGGTAACGGTATCGGGCCGCTTTTCGTGGGCTTGATGTCTGACTTCTTCATGTCGGGTCAGATTGCAGCCGCGGGTCTCAGCGATATGGCAGCTGCATTCAATCCGCGCCTTTGCGGGACCGACCCTGCCGCTCTTGGCGAGAATGGCCCGGCGCTTTGTCAGGCCTATGCGGACGGTCTTCGCTACTCGATGGCGGCCACGGCCTGTTTCATGGCCCTGGCGGCGCTCTGCTACTTCATGGCCGCGCGTTACTTCGGGCGCGACCGGTACAATCCTGCTGTACCTGCTGCCGGTATGCATACCTGAGGCTGGCATGCAAAATTCGGGCTGCCCGCTGGCTTGCTGGCGGCCCGAAAAATGCTTCACCTGTGAAATTTCTTCAGCGACTCCTCCGAATTTTCTGGAATCCGGACGCCCATTTTGCTTTTGTGGCGCGAATCGAGAGCAGGCCTGTCCATCTGAATAATGGGGGCAGAGATCAGCGATGAGGGAGAAAGCTATGTCGACAGTTGACCAGGCGGCCGGCGCCGCGAGCGTGCCTAATTCCGGTTTTGGGACAAAGGGTTACCGATCCTTTGTGCTCGGCTCCTTGCTGCTTGTCTATGTTTTCAACTTCATCGACCGCTCAATCATCAACATCCTGACGGAGCCGATCAAGGCGTCCTTCGGCGTTGAGGACTGGCAGATGGGCCTTCTCGGCGGGCCAGCCTTTGCAATCTTGTACACAATGCTGGGTATTCCAATTGCCCGGTTTGCCGAACGCTTCCACCGGGTCTGGATCATCGCGATCGCTGTCTTCGTCTGGAGCCTGATGACCGCTCTCTGCGGCGTGGCAACATCATTCATTGTACTGTTCCTTTTCCGCGTCGGGGTCAGCGTAGGTGAGGCTGGCTGTACGCCGCCTGCGCAATCGCTCATTGCCGATTATTTCGTGCCCAAGAGCCGGGCGACGGCCGTGTCGATCTATGCGCTCGGCGTGCCACTTGGCGGCATGTTTGCAGCTGTTTTCGCTGGGTTCATCGTGGGCAATCTGGACGGTCCATCGCTTGCGGCCCTCTTCGAGGCCTGGGGCTGGAACTGGATGCTTGGTCTTCTCGACTGGCAAGCGGTTGAAGGCTGGCGCGTTGCGTTCATCCTCGTCGGCATACCCGGGATCATCCTTGCCTTCGTGGTGAAACTGGCAATCAAGGAACCACCGCGCGGCTATACGGATCCGGCCAGCGTGCAGACGCTGGCAAAAGCCAGCATGAAGGATGTCTTCAAGATCCTGTCTGAGAAGCCGACCTTCTGGCACATCGTCGCCGGGGCAACGATCGCCTCATTCGTAGGCTATGGGGTGGCACAGTTCACGACCTCATTCCTCGTGCGGACCCACGGCCTGAGCCTTGAAACGGCAGCGATTCTATTCGGCGTGATCATTGGTCTGATGGCGGCGATAGGCGTCTTCCTGTCAGGCTATCTCGCTGACCAGATGGCTGTGCGCCACCCCCGCGCACTTTGCTGGATGCCTGCGCTCGGCATGGGCCTTTCGGTGCCACTCTATGCCATGGGGTATCTCGCCCCAACCGTCTGGCTCGCACTGCCACCCCTTATGGCTGCCGCCACGCTCCATTATTTCTATCTCGGCCCAATGTACGCCATTGTCGGCGGTGTCGTGGACAGCCGGATGCGGGCGACGTCTGTTGCGGTCACACTTTTCATCGTCAACCTGCTTGGCTATGGTCTCGGACCGCCACTGATCGGCGTCCTGTCGACATTCCTCAAAAGCATTTTCCTGTCCGGTAACGACCTCGGCATGACACTTGAGACCTGCAAAGTGTTCACGGAACTGTCTGCTGATGCAGTCGCGACCTGTGCCTACGCAAACAGCGAAGGCCTGCGCTGGTCAATCATCGCTTTCTGCTCGCTCTATGGCTGGGCAGCGATCCACTATCTGCTGGCAGGCAAGACGCTCGTGCGTGACATGATGGCGAAGGAGCTCTAGCCAGCTTGCCATGGCGGTATACACCCAGGTCTCCGACGATGCGCTTGAGGCTTTCCTGGACGGCTATGACATTGGCCGCCCTCGAAGCTTCAAGGGTATCGCGGAAGGGGTAGAGAACTCGAACTACTATCTCGAGACTGACCAGGGCCGCTTCATCCTGACCCTGTTCGAAAGAAGGGCAGATCCCAAGGACCTGCCCTATTTCATTGCCCTGAAGCAGCACCTCGCCGCCCGCGGCTTCCCCTGCCCGGCGCCGGTGCCAGCCCGCGATGGCGCGCCGCTTCAGACGCTTGAAGGGCGCCCTGCCCTTGTCGTCACCTTCCTCGACGGCCTGTCGCCCAGACGCCCCAATGCTGCGCAATGCCGGTCCATGGGCGAGGCCCTCGCCGGTATGCATGCCGCCCTCTCTGATTTTGATCAGGTGCGCGAGAACGCGCTCGGTCCTGCAAGCTGGCCGCTTCTGTGGGAAGGCCGCAGTCAGACCGCAGAAGAGCTGCAGCCTGGTCTCGCAGCGCTCATCGAGGAGGATCTGGCAGAGACAGCAAAGGCGCGGCCGCAAAGCCCGTATCTGCCGCGCGGGACGATCCACGCCGACCTCTTCCCGGACAATGCTTTCTTCCTCGACAACAAATTCTCCGGCGCCATCGACTTCTATTTCGCGTGCACGGATGCCCTCGCCTATGACCTTGCGGTCTGTCTCAACTCGTGGGCCTTCGAGGATGGGCGCGAGTATAACTACTCCAAGGGCGCGGCGATGATCGCAGGCTATGAAAGCGTCCGACCGCTGAAGGAAGCCGAGCGCACCGTTCTTCCGCTCCTCTGCCGGGGCGCCGCGCTGCGTTTCTTCATGACGCGTCTCGTCGATTGGACCGATACGCCGGCCGATGCGCTGGTACGCCCCAAGAATCCGCTCGAATATGCCGACCGGCTGACCTTTCACCGCCAGGCGCAAACGGTCGCCGATTATGGTGGCTGATTCTCAATTCGATGAACTTCGGGTCGTGAGGCATGGCTGAAAATTTACCGTCCAACAGTGTTCAGAGAGCGATCAGCGGGCGTCTTGTGGCCGCCGTTCCAATATCACCCGTGCTTGGCGGCTTGGTCGCAGCAGAACTTGTCGCGATGATCTTCTTCCCCAAGGAGATTTTTTCGTGCTGCTAAGCGACTCGGTCACTTACCGGCCCGCTACGCCTCCTGAAATCTTCGAAACGCTTGGCTCTATAGCGATCTTGGGCAGTACCCTTGGGGCAGTTTTGGGATTTCCAGCAATGTTACTTGTCGGCCTCCCCGCGCATGTATGGCTGATTTCGACGCGTCGAACAGCCTTGGCTTATTATGCGAGTTTCGGCTCCGTGGCTGGAGTTATCGCCAGCTTCGCCTTCGGCTATATCCAAGACCCAAAAATGTGGACCTGGATTTTTTCGGAAATCCACTACGTGCTCGTGGGGATCGTTGCGCCCGGGGCGATGGCAGGCGCTGTATCCGCCATAACGCTCTTTCTCGTCTCTCGACCTGATAAAGCTCTCGCAGAATGAAAAGCGCGGCCTCTGACCTTCATTCAAAAGCAAAGCCTCACCGGTCCGAGTCTCGCGACTATGGCTCGGCAGCGCCAACTAAGATCAAACGCGTTCTCCTGGGCGTCTTTCTGTGCGGGATCGCAGCGAGCCTGCTCGTTGCTCTGATCGCAGGGATCGCTCTCTTCGGGATCACCATTTCCGCCGACATTGCTGGATCGACGACCTATGGCATGTCTTCAGGAGACGGCTTTCTGGCCGGAGCATTCCTGAGCCTCGCATTCTGTAGCCTCAACTGGTTCGTTTTTTACATCGTCGTCCCGGTAACTTGGATCGTGCTCGCTTTCTCCATAGGCCGGTTTCCCAGACGAGCAATTGGGCGGCCAGCCGCCTATCTGCGATGGAGCGCTATCTGGGGCGCTTTGCTGGCAGGCGGCGTCTCGAGCCTGTTCACGCTCAACATCTCGCTCACTGCCTGGATAGGCGCATTGACCACCGGAGGAACCGTCGGTGCCCTCGCCGGTATCATCTGCGGGTGGTTGTTCATTGCAATCGTCCAGCCTGCGCGTCAGTTGGCCGACAGCACAGCGGATGTATTCTAGCGCCACTGGCGGATTGACCGCGCCAGCGAAACACGCAACCCAGAGCGCCATGTCAAAGCTCGTAGAAATCTGGACAGACGGTGCCTGCAGCGGCAATCCCGGCCCTGGTGGTTGGGGCGCTCTGCTTAAATCTGGCGACCATGAAAAAGAGCTGATGGGCGGCGAATATGAGACCACCAATAACAGGATGGAGCTTATGGCCGCGATCGAAGGGCTCAACGCCTTAAAGCGTCCGTCCAAGGTCCGCCTGCACACTGATTCGACCTATGTGAAAGATGGCCTGACCAAGTGGATCCATGGCTGGAAGCGCAATGGCTGGAAGACAGCATCGAAAAAGCCGGTCAAGAACAAGGATCTCTGGCAAGCTCTTGAGACAGCCTGCAAGGCTCACGACATCGAATGGATCTGGGTGAAAGGTCATGCAGGCGACGAGGGTAATGAGCGCGCCGACGAACTGGCCCGCCTCGCCGCACGCCAGAAGAAAGACGCCTCAGCGCTTTAAGCGCTTCAAAGAAAGAGGCGGCACCGGATACCGGTACCGCCTCCAATCCGTTGGCTTTCATGACAATCAGGCGTTCGCCGAAGCTTTCGTGCCGAGGAAGCCGCGCAGGCGGTCCTCAATGATGTCATGCGCTTCCTGCATGATACGGTCGATCAGCTCCTTACAGGTCGGGATGTCGTAGATCAGGCCTGCAACCATGCCGCATGACCATGCGCCGGCATCCATCTCACCTTCCTTCATGATCTTCGGATAGACGCCAGCGACTTCCTCAATGATGTCCTCGAACTTGATGTCGGAGCCGAGGCGCTTTTCCTTCTCGAGGAGGCGCTCAACGCCAGCATTTTTCAGCACGCGCTCTGTGTTGCGCAGCGGGCGCATGACGAGGCGCGTGTCGAGTTCGGTCGCAGCCACGATAGCCTGCTTCACATTCTCATGCACAGGCGCTTCCTTCGTCGCGATGAAGCGGGTGCCCATATTCATGCCCTGCGCGCCCATGGCGAGCGAGGCAACCAGCGAACGGCCATCAGCCTGACCGCCGGACGAGACGAACGGAATTTCCAGCTCATCGGCGGCGCGCGGCAGGAGGATCATGTTCGGCACATCGTCTTCGCCGGGGTGACCGCCGCACTCAAAACCATCAACGGAAACCGCGTCACAGCCGATGGACTGCGCCTTCAGCGCATGGCGGACAGCGGTACATTTGTGGATGACCTTGATGCCATTGTCCTTGAGGATCGGCAGGACCTGCGCCGGGTTGTTGCCCGCCGTCTCGACCGCTTTGACGCCGCCCTCAATGATGGCCTTGATATAGCCAGGATAATCCGGCGGGTTGACCGATGGCAGGAAGGTGAGGTTCACGCCGAACGGCTTGTCGGTCATGTCCTTGCAACGGGCAATTTCATTGGCGAGATCGGCAGGCGTCTTCTGGGTCAGCGCCGTGATGATGCCGAGGCCGCCGGCATTGGAAACGGCTGCCGCCATCTCGGCGAAACCGACATAGTGCATCCCGCCCTGGATGATGGGATGCTCGATGCCGAACATTTCGGTGATGGCTGTCTTCATGGGTGTTTACCTCCGGCAAAATCTGGTTCTCGCAACCTGCCAAATAAGCACGGGCCGCGGCAAGCCTGCCGAAGGGGAAAGACGCAGCCCCTGCAACATTCTTCAACCGAGGCGACTGAACCGCGCCAACGTTTTCTCGCCAAGGCTGTCCTTTAATTCAGTCAGATAACTCTCAACCGCGCGCCACTGCCCGATGCCGGCGCTGTTGAGCGGCTGGCGGACCTGCTCACTGCTTGCTGTGCGGACCGCGCGCTCCGTCTCATGGAAGGACAGGCAGGCTGACTCAAAGCCGAGGCCGATACTTTCGAGCAGGCCGCGGATAACGCGGTCGGGCTCGGTCACCAGTTCCTCATAGTTCACACGGTGCACCCTGCCCGGCAGCACCTTATCCCAATGATCCATCAAGGAGAGATAACCATTATAGTAGGCGCCGATATCTCCAAGGTCGTAACTAAAGCCAACTCCGCTCGCGAAGTACTGCTTGTAGAGGCTGAGGCCGCAATCGAGCGGATTTCGCCGGACGTCGATGATGATGGCGTGCGGCAGCATTTTGTGGATCAGTCCGACATGCTCAAAATTATGTGGCAGCTTGTCGGTAAAGTATGGCGCGCCCTCCGCACGAAACATGGCACTGTCATTGATGTATTGCTGACCAAGTACGGTAAGGTCGGCTGCAGGGATCTGTCCTATCTTGTCGAGATAATCGCCGCCGAGCGTGTCGGCGCACACTTTGTGGGCGCGCCGCTTGATGGATGGCAAAACGGGCAGTTCCATTGTGCCCTCGACCTGTGAATGGCTGGCGAGGATTTGTTCGAGCAGGGTCGAGCCTGAGCGTGGCAGACCAAGAATGAAGATTGGTGTCGGGCCTGCCGCTGTCCGGCCAGCTTGCACCTTAAGCGCCGCCCGATCGAACCCTTGCTCCAATCGCTTGATGGCAGCAGAGAATTGAGCGCGATCGAACCGGGGCCCGAGAGCGCGACCTTCATTCTGTGCGAACGACGCCTGTAGAGTATTCGCGCTGGTGTATGCCTTCATCGCGCGGGCTTGATCGCCGGGCGTATCGGCTGCCCGGGCGAACGCAAATGCCATCTGCGCCTTCTGCTGCCGGTTTATGCCGGATGAGGTGAGAAGTTCGCGCATCGCAGCCTTCTCATTGTCGGTGAACCCATAGGTCTTCAGATCGGCCAGTCCCCACCAGGCCGCTGCCTGCGCTGGGTAAAGACGAAGGCTCTCATGAAACGCCTCAATAGATGCACCCTTGATCCCGAGTATCCTTAGAAGTTGCCCCCGCATCAGAAAGACTTCACTCAACGCTCGCGCGTCGTTTGCCGCGAGCACCTCGGCACGATCACACAAGGCAAGCGCCTCCTCGTTCTGGCCATAGCGCAGGAGGACAGTGAGTAACCGATGGATGGTCCCAAAGCTGTCATCCAGCTGAGCGAGATCGCGTGCCGCCTCTACAGCGGCCGCATAGTTGCCAGAATCCTCCAGCGCACTGATATGAAGCTCACGGAGTACAGGGTTGGCGGGGGCGTGGCTGAAACTGTCCGACAGCTGAGCCGCCGCTTTCTCGTGATCGCCGCGAGCGCGCGCGAGATGCGCGAGCGTGAACACAGCGCGCGGATGACCGGGGACTTTTTCAAGCATGGCTTCAGCCATAGCGCGCGCATCTTCATAGCGTCTGGACTGAATGGCTTGCTGTATTTGCGTAAAGCCTTCCGGCATCGGATCGGCCCGCTCAGCTTTTCGCATAGCGGTCAGGGCATCGCGGAATTCACCCGCCTCGTAATGCAGCCTCGACAGGCGAAGCCATAGAGAGAAGGCGCGTGGCTGACGTGCCAGGGCGGCCTTCAGCTGCGCAATTGCTTCAACCCCCTGACCCTCATGGGCAAGGCGGTCTACAGTCTCCAGCAGCGCTTCATTCGTTTCAGGCATGACATCCCGAATAACAAGAAATGCGGAGGCTTTCGCCTCCGCATCCCGATTTTATCTTCAGATCAAACCTGAACCCTAGTGGGTGTAGGTCAGGCCAAGGAAGAAGAAGCGCCCACGTGGACCGACCGGCCAGGCCGTCTGCGTCGAGAATGGGTCCTTGTCAGCAATGTTGTTCACACCGCCATAGAAAGTGAACTGTTCGCTGAACTCATAGGAGGCGTTCACGTCGAAAATATAGCTTTCATCAAAGAAGCCTGCATTTCCGTAGAGCGCCTGATTGTCGTTGAGGCCAAGCACGTCTTCGATCTCGTCAACGGCCTGACGGCTGAGATACTGGGTCTGGAAGCCAACAGCCAGCGGACCGCGTGCCCAGGTCAGGCTCAGATTGCCCGAAAGCTCTGGCAGGAACAGTTCTTCAATTTCCGGGTCGACATCATCAGGGTCGAGCGGGTTGAAGTAACGGTCCAGCTTCTCCTGATAGGAGCCGACCAGCGTCGCACCGAACGTGTTTTCGCCGACATCGAAGGTGTAATTAGCGGAGAAGTCGACACCGCTTGCTTCCACCTGGGCGAAGTTGATCTGACCGGTTTCGAGACCGTTCAGGCCACCATCTGCACGCCGCGTGTATAGGTTACAGAAGTCGAGGCCCGGATAGTTCGTGGAGTCCAGACAGCCATCGAGGATATCGCCGGAGGCAACAGCAGAGATCGCGTCTTCGATGGACACGTCCCAATAGTCCACGGTCATCGAGAAGCCCGGCAGGAAGCGCGGCGTGAAAACTGCACCAATCGTGTAGGTTTCAGCCGTTTCCACATCGAGATCAGGGTTACCGCCTGACACGCCAGAAAAACGGCCGGTGAGCGGGTTCGTCCAGATATAGTTGCCTGATCCATCAAGGATCTGCCCCTGCGGGACACCCGCTGCTAGCAGGTCCGCCACGCAGTTCGCCTGCCGCACGCTGGAGCCGGCGCCCACATTTCCCGGATCACATGGGTCGGCGGTTGCAGAAACCGTGATCGGTAGACGCGGGTCGAACAGCTCCGAGATGTTCGGCGCACGCACAGCTTCAGAGACGGTACCGCGGAAGCTGATATCTTCGATCGGCGCCCAGGTACCACCCACTTTCCACGTGGTCGCTTCGCCCAGCGTGGAATAGCTGGCGAGGCGAACAGCACCGTCCAGTGTCAGCTCTTTCGCGAAAGGCCGGTCTTCGAAAACCGGCAGACGGACTTCTGCAAACGCATCATAGACGTCATAGCCGCCACCCGTATTGAACTGCTGGGTGTTATCGATGCTCGTGAAGGAGAAAAGCCACGGGCTGATCTGGCTAACCTGCGCGCCCGGCGTAAAGGACGTTGTTGGCGGCAGGATGCCGAGCGTAAGAGGGTCGAGCGTGCTAGTGCTGCGCTCGTCGCGATACTCAAGACCGGCGGCATAGCCGAGCGGGCCGTCGAGGACGTAGTCCATGACGTCGAAATTGCCGGTTGCGATGAGCGAGACCACCGTCTGCTCGAGCTTCAGCTCATCTTTCAGGTTCGATGTAACGAAGTCGCGCGCGGCCTGGCTCGTCGAGTAGGTACCGAACGGGTTGAGCGGCGCACAGGAGCCATCGCCCGGCGTGAACGAGTAATAAGCATTCGACGAATAGAAGCCGTCCGCATAGCCATTGCCACCTGCGAAATAGTCGATTTCGTAGAAGGCATTGGGGTCGAGATCGGACCGACAGACAATGTTGCCATTACCATCGTCGACGGCGTCAATCGCCGCGAAGACGCGATCAAGATAAAGGCCGGTATACTCATCGCGGCGCGTAAACTCACCGCGGTTTATCGAGCCTTCGATGAAGTGGCCGTCTGCAGGCTCCCATTCAAAGCCGGCGACGAAGCGCAGCGTTTCGCGCTCATATGTCGATGGGTTGTCATCACTCCAGTCGAGCGGGTCCTGCGTCAGAAGCAGACCGCCCGTGACTGCCACGACCGGATCAAGCTGGCTCGGGATGAACGGGTTGTCTGGCAGGATGAACAGCGTGTCGTAGAAGCTGTCTTGCTCAGCGAAGGTCGTGGATTCGGCGTTCACATACTTGCCTTCAAAGAAGACAGAGAAAGTCGGTGCCAGCTCATAATTGGCATTCAGGTTCAGAACGACTTTATCCGTGGCCGGATAGAGCGTGTCGCGGTTGAAACTGATCGCACCTCCATCACCACCAATGCCCCAGAGACCGTTAAGTACGATTCCGTCCTGGTTCACGCGCACCGATCCGTCAGGATTGGTCAGCCAGCAACCGGCAAGAAAGCCCACGCGGCCACCTTCCGACTCCTGACAGTCGGGGGTGCCATTGCCATTGATGTCGACATAGAGGGTGTTCCGACCCCCGAAGGTCGGCGCGATGGAGCCCTCCTGCGAGGTCAGCCAGAACCGGGGATCATTGATAACGGCGCGCGGCGGCGCATTCGGATCCGTCAGGGCAGCCGGGTTGGCTCGCGGCTCGACGCTGGCAATGCCGTTGTCGCGGGACCAGTCACGGTCGCCATAGGTGATGGCAGAATCGTCTTCATAGGTAAGCGCAAGGACAACATTACCCTTGCCATTGTCGAAGTTCTGACCGGCCAGAAGGTCAAAGGCGAAGTTCTCGGCATCGCCTTCGCCCGATACACCACCGCGAAGGTCTAGCTGAAGCCCCTCGAAGTCATCCTTGAGTACGAAGTTTACAACGCCAGTCACAGCGTCGGCACCGTAGACTGCGGACGCTCCGCCGGTCGTCACTTCGACGCGCTCTACGAGTGAACGCGGAATTGTGCCGACATCGACGGCCTGCGTACCGCGGAAACCAGCAACATGACGCCGGCCATTCACCAGCGTCAGCGTCCGCTCCTGGCCCAGGCCGCGAAGGTTCAGCGCGTTGGCGCCAGTATCCGACTGTTCGGCCGTCAGAGATGAAACGAGAGCTGGAATGTCATTGACGACATCGGCGAGGTTAAGCTCACCGGAAAGCTTGATCGCGTCTTCACCAAGTGACTGGACCGGAACCGAAGAGATAAGATTGGGGTCGGATGGAATACGCGACCCCGTGACGGTCACTGTCTGCTGGACGGCTGCTTCCTCCTCAGCTTCCGGTACTGTTTCAACTTCATCCTGCGCAAATGCGACGGGACCGGCAAAGGCCAACAGTGTTGTTGCGGCAACTCCAGACAGCAACAGACGTTGGAAACCTGCTTCTGTTCCCTGACGAACAAGTCTCATACTCTCTCTCCTCACACTCTCGAGAGATCGTACGGTGCTCGGCTATATTAATTTCCGTCAATGAAACTGGACAAATTCACGCCCGAAACGGGTTACTGTCCAGATTCTGGTCATTCGAGCCTTTATTATGGACAGTTCAATGCAGCAGTATTGAATGTTTCCTGATATGGTTTCAGCAGGGGAAACTGATCTTGAAGACAATTCTCGTTCACGGCGTGCCTGACACGCCGCAGATGTGGCAGCCATTGATCGACGCGCTTGCGGAGGATGGTCACACAAATTTGTCTGCCCCTGCCCTCCCCGGCTTCACATCTCTTCCGCCCTCCGGTTTTGATTGCAGCAAGGAGGCCTATGTCAGCTGGCTCATCTCCGAGATGGAACGTGCTGGTGCCCCAGTGAACCTCGCTGGGCATGACTGGGGCGCCCTGCTGGTCGTTCGTGCCGCTTCTCTGCGCCCCGACCTCGTCAACAGCTGGGCGGTCGCTAATGCCCTTCCAGAGCGCGATTACAATTGGCATCAGACCGCCCGCATCTGGCAGACGCCGCTATTGGGTGAGTTGTTCATGGCGCTGACAGGCAAGGACAGGCTGGCGTCCTCTCTCTCGTCTGCAGGTATGCCGCAGCCGCTTGCCAGGCATGAAGCTAACCAATGGTCGCCGCATATGCGCAGATCCATCCTGCGCCTCTATCGCTCAGCTAAGAATATTGCCGAAGAATGGACGCGCAATCTGGATAAGCTGCCCGAAAGGGGCCTCGTCTTCTGGGGGGATGACGACCCTTTCGTTCCGGTCGAGACGGCTCAGCGTTTTTGCGCGACCACCGGAACGCCCCTGCATCGGAACGCCAACACCGGCCATTGGTCTGTCGTCGAGAAAGCTCCAGAGTTTGCGGCGCTTCTGAAAGACCTCTGGAAAGGCTGACGCGCGGTCACGGCTTGCACGCAGGTTTCGCCTTGCGAAGATGCCTGTCATCCATGACCGGAGGCTACCATGCAGCTCACTTTCAGCCGTGACGAAGAAGCGTTTCGCCAAGAAGTCCGTGACTTCCTGGCCGAAAAGCTGACGCCAGAGCTGCGTCGCTACGCGTCGCGTATGACCAGCGTCTATGCCGACAAGGAAACAGCGCTCGTCTGGCAAGCGATCCTAGTCGATCAGGGCTGGGCTGCTCCATCCTGGCCTGTCGAATACGGCGGTTGCGACTGGAGCGTCGCCCAGCACTATATTTTCGACGTTGAAATGGCGCGCGCAGGTGCGCCGCCCCTCTCGCCCATGGGTATTGGTATGTGCGGCCCTGCCCTGATCGGCCATGGTTCGAAAGAGCAGCAGGACTACTACCTTCCTCGCATCCTTTCCGGCGAAGATTTCTGGTGCCAAGGGTATTCAGAGCCTCATGCGGGATCCGACCTGGCTGCGCTCACCATGAGCGCAGAGGATGATGGCGACGCCTTCATCTGTTCGGGGTCGAAAATCTGGACCACGCACGCCCACGAAGCGAACATGATGTTCTGCCTGGTGCGTACAGATGCGACGGGTAAACCGCAGTCCGGTATCACCTTCGTGCTGATCGACATGAATGCGCCAGGCGTCACTGTTGATCCGATCATCATGCTGTCCGGCGAGCATATCCAGAACGCCGTCTTCTTCGACAATGTGCGTGTTCCGAAGGCCAGTGTCGTCGGCGAGATCGACAAGGGTTGGACCGTCGCGAAA
This sequence comes from Henriciella marina, assembly GCF_027213945.1. Taxonomy (GTDB): domain Bacteria; phylum Pseudomonadota; class Alphaproteobacteria; order Caulobacterales; family Hyphomonadaceae; genus Henriciella; species Henriciella marina_A. The sequence goes on along the minus strand of NZ_JAPWGW010000006.1, from coordinate 17,653 downwards.
TACCTTCTCGAATTTGAGCGGGGCGGTTCCTCCTATGGCCCGCGCCTTCTTCAGCGCATCTCAAGTCTACGACGGAAGGCGCACGCACTGGAGCGAATGACACCAGACCTCGATGCGCACCTCACCCAGGCCGAGATAGATGCCTCCACGCTTGAGGCGGCCGAACTGATGATGATGGCGGAACTGGCCGGTGGCGGGACGCCGGGTCTAAAGGCCTCAATGATGAAAGTGCGCGGCACCGAGCTTAGCCAACGCCTAACAGAGATTGGTCTCGACCTCGGCGGCCTGCATGTTCAGCCATTCCAGCCAGAACACACAGAAACGGGAGGGCCGGTTGTTACGCCCGCTACCTCGAATCAGGGGCTGGTCGGACCCGAAGGCCTTGTCACTGTGTCTGCGAAATACCTCAACGACCGGGCTGGCTCTATCTATGCCGGCTCAAACGAGATCCAGAGGAACATCCTCTCCAAGGGACAGCTTGGCCTCTAGTCACAGCGATACAATCCGCCAAAGAAAAAACCCCGCCGGCGAACCAGCGGGGTTTTCGTATTTCAAGTGAACGAAAGACCTATTCGTAGTCTTCCATCGCCTCAAGTTCAGCCTCGTGGCGGGCGCGGTCGTCCTTGCCCTTGGCTTCCTCGTCGCGGTCAACCAGTTCGATCACAGCAACCGGTGCGTTGTCGCCATGGCGGAAGCCGGCTTTCAGCACGCGGGTATAACCGCCATTGCGGTCCTTGTAGCGCTCACCGAACACTTCAAAGAGCTTTGCGACGGCATCCTTGCTGCGGACCTGGGCAATTGCCCGGCGGCGCGAAGCGAGGTCGCCTTTCTTGGCAAGCGTCACGAGCTTGTCCATGATCGGCTTCAGCTCCTTTGCCTTGGGGAGCGTCGTCACAATCTGCTCATGCTGGATCAGCGAAGCCGCCATGTTCGCGAACATCGCCTTACGATGCGCGCTGGTGCGGTTCAGCTTGCGGTGTGCAATTGCGTGGGCCATTTGCTTGGTCTCCTGCGCGCCCTCCCGGGCGGACGTTTAGAGGTGATCGTCGTATTTCTTGGCAAGTGCCTCGATGTCTTCTGGTGGCCAGTCCGGCACTTCCATGCCGAGATGCAGCCCCATACCAGCGAGGACTTCCTTGATTTCATTCAGCGACTTGCGGCCGAAGTTCGGGGTGCGAAGCATTTCGGCTTCCGACTTCTGGATGAGATCGCCAATGTAAACAATATTGTCGTTCTTCAGACAGTTTGCCGAACGGACAGACAGTTCGAGCTCGTCGACCTTCTTGAGAAGGACCGGGTTGAAACCAAGATCGGTTTCTTCGCTCGAAGAGGTGCTCTCGGTCTCAGGCTCATCAAAGGTGATGAAGAGCTGGAGCTGATCCTGGAGAATGCGGGCGGCATAGGCCACGGCGTCTTCCGGCGTAATCGCGCCATCCGTCTCAACTGAGAGGGTGAGCTTGTCATAGTCGAGCACGGTGCCTTCACGCGTATCTTCGACGCTGTAGCCAACGCGACGAACCGGCGAATAGATCGCGTCAACCGGGATGAACCCGATCGGGGCATCTTCAGGACGGCTTTGATCGGCAGGCACATAGCCTTTCCCGGTCGCAACCGTGAATTCCATGCGAACAGAAGCACCATCGTCGAGCGTACAGATAACGAGATCCGGGTTAAGGATCTTCACATCGCCAGACGTTTCAATCTGACCGGCTTTCACTTCACCCTTGCCATCAGCCTTGAGGATCATGCGCTTCGGCGTATCCGAAACCATGTCGATGGCGATTTGCTTCAGGTTCAGGACGATCGTCGTGACGTCTTCGCGGACGCCCGGAATGGACGAGAACTCGTGAACGACACCATCGATCTGGACACCGGTAATCGCGGCGCCCTGGAGCGAAGAAAGAAGAACGCGGCGAAGCGCGTTACCGAGCGTCGTGCCGAAGCCACGCTCGAGAGGCTCGATCACCAGCTTGGCGTGGCGGCGCGGGTCGCGGCCTGCCTCGACCTTCGGGCGGTTCGGGCGGATCAGTTCTTTCCAGTTACGGTCATTCACACTGGTCGCAGTATCGGCCATTCATGGCCTCCTTGGTCTTGCTACAGGACAGTCGCTAAAGGCCTAGACGCGGCGGCGTTTAGGCGGGCGGCAGCCATTGTGCGGAATTGGGGTCGTATCGCGGATGGACGTGATGGTCAGGCCTGCAGCCTGCAGCGCACGAAGCGCGCTCTCTCGACCAGAACCTGGTCCACGAACGTTGACTTCAACAGTCTGGAGACCGTGCTCCTGCGCCTTCTTGGCAGCATCTTCAGCAGCAACCTGCGCAGCATAAGGGGTCGACTTACGCGAACCCTTGAAGCCCATCGTACCTGCGGAAGACCAGGAAATAGTATTTCCCTGAGCATCGCTGATGGTGACCATCGTGTTGTTGAAGCTGGAGTTCACATGCACGACGCCCGAAGAAATGTTCTTACGGGCGCGGCGGCGAACGCGGGTCGTATCACGAGCCATATCGGTCCTGTCCTATTTCTTCTTGCCGGCAATCGGCTTTGCCGGGCCCTTGCGGGTACGGGCATTGGTATGGGTGCGCTGTCCGCGGACCGGGAGGCGTTTGCGGTGGCGCAGGCCACGATAGCAGCCGAGATCCATCAGGCGCTTGATATTCATTGAAACTTCACGCCGCAGGTCACCTTCGACGATATAATCGCCGTCAATCGTCTCGCGAATCTGGATGACTTCTGCGTCGGTCAGGTCAGCGACACGGCGATGCGATTCGATACCAATCTTGTCGGTAATTTCGCGTGCCTTCGCCGGACCGATGCCGTGAATGTAACGAAGCGCGATTTCGACACGCTTGTTCGTCGGAATGTTTACGCCTGCAATACGGGCCATTGGGCCTCTCTCCTGAACTGCCGAAAGCGGGTCCGGCGCGAAACGAAAAACAACGCTCCGCGCGCGCGAACCCGACCTCTTAACGAAGTGCGTCGTTATAGACGTGCAATTCCCCGCGTCAACTGGGGAATTGCGGCTTTATGCGGTCTCTTTCAGCGCCTTTTCCACGCCTTCCGTAACCGTCTCTATACTGGCCATTCCATCGACTTCGCGAAGGATTCCGCGCTCTGCATAGAAAGGCAGAAGCGGGGCCGTATCCTCATTGTATTTCTCGAGCCTGGCGGCAAACGTCGCCGGGTTATCATCCTTGCGGCCCTGCTCTTCGAACCGTTTGGTCACGCGGGCCATCAACTGGTCCTCATCGACCACAAGACGGATCACACGATCAAGCCGCGTACCGCGCGAATCAAGAAGCTGGTCGAGCGCTTTGGCCTGCCCGAGTGTCCGCGGGAAGCCATCGAAGATGAAGCCCGCAGCGTCCTTGTTCTGATTCAGCTGATCATCGATCAGGTCGATGACGATCTCATCGGAAACCAGCCCGCCCTCATCCATGATCTTTGCAACCCGGTTGCCGAGTTCTGAACCCGACGCGCGAGCTGCGCGCAGCATGTCACCAGTGGAAAGTTGTACATAGCCATGTTCCTCGACGAGGCGCTTGGCCTGGGTACCCTTGCCCGCAGCGGGTGGTCCGAAAAGAATGAGATTCATCGTCTGCGTTTGCCTCCCAGCCGCGATTTCTTGATCAGCCCCTCATATTGGTGCGCGATCAGGTGCGACTGTATCTGTGTCACTGTATCCATCGTCACCGATACAACGATCAGTAGCGACGTGCCACCGATGTAGAAAGGAATTTCCGGCATATATCGGCGAAGCACTTCAGGCAGCAGACAGACGAAGACGAGATAGATCGCACCGATCGTCGTCAGACGGGTCAGCACATAGTCAAAATAGGCTGCCGTGTTCTTGCCCGGGCGAATCCCGGGGACGAAACCGCCATACTTTCTCAGATTGTCCGCGGTCTCCTGCGGATTAAACATGATCGACGTGTAGAAGAAGCAGAAGAATGCGACCAGCACGCCATAAGTGATGATGTAGGTCCAGCTGCCCGGCGAGAAATTGATCGCCAGCCACTGGAGAATGCCCGGATCACCCGCAGCAACCATCTGACCGTCCGGCCCTACCCCGGTATTACCGCCAACAAGGCCAACAGCGGTCATGGGAAGCATCAGGATCGCGATCGCGAAGATCGGCGGAATAACACCGGATGTGTTGAGCTTCAGAGGCATGAATGACGACTGGCCCTGGCTCATCTGGTTGCCCTGCTGGCGCTTCGGATACTGGATCAGGATCCTGCGTTGCGAGCGCTCAATGAAAACGATGAACAGGACGAGCGCGATAACGAGGACCAGGATGCCGAGCACGAAGACGACGTTGATTCCCTGCTCGCGTCCGCCGGAGAACAAGTTGAAGATGGCCTTCGGCATTTCAGCGATAATACCGGCAAAAATGATCAGCGAGATGCCGTTGCCGATGCCACGTGCCGTGATCTGTTCACCCATCCACATCAGGAACATGGTGCCGCCAACGAAGGTCGATACGGCCGTCAGGATAAAGAACCATTGGGCAATGCCGTCATAGGCAACGCTGGAAAGACCCATTGCAATGCCGAAGCCCTGGAAGAAGGCAAAACCAACCGTGAGATAGCGGGTATACTGGTTGATCTGCTTGCGGCCCGCCTCGCCTTCCTTCTTCAGCTTTTCAAGCGAAGGAATAGCCGATGTCATCATCTGAACGATGATCGATGCGGTAATGTAGGGCATCACGTTGAGCGCAAACACGCTCATCCGCTCAACCGCGCCGCCTGCAAACATGTTGAGCGAGCCCAGCATGCCGCCCGACTGTCTCTGAAAGAGTTGCTCAAACTGGGTAGGGTCGACGCCTGGCACGGGAATGTATGTGCCGAGACGATAGAGGACCAGGATGAAAAGCGTGAACAGGATGCGCGCCTGGAGGTCCTTTGCCTTCGCAAAGGTACCGAAGTTCATATTGCGCGCCATTTGCTCTGCGGCTGTGGCCAAAGGACCCTCCTACCCGAAATGAAATCGCCGCCAACATTGGCGGCGAGATCGTGTTTGTGAAGGTGTATAGACGAAAAAGACCCGCCTTACTCAGCTTTTTCAGCAGCTGCCGCCCCGGTTACCGTAACGGAGCCGCCCGCTTTTTCGATCGCTTCGATCGCCGCTTTGCTAGCGCCTGTGACGGTGATCTTTGCATTCTTGGGCGCATCACCCTTTGCAAGGAGACGGATACCGTCTTTCGTGCGGCGGACAACACCGGACGCAACCAGCGTCTCTTCGGTAATGTCGTCGGCCTTGATCTTGCCGGCTTCGATCGCCTTGGTCAGACGGCCGAGGTTGACCCAGGCATGCGTCTTGGAGTTGCGAGCCGTAAAGCCACGCTTTGGCAGACGCATATAGATCGGCATCTGGCCGCCTTCAAAGCCGTTGAGGGCGACGCCGGAGCGTGCCTTCTGACCTTTGACGCCACGTCCGCCAGTCTTGCCCTTGCCGGAGCCGACGCCGCGGCCAACGCGATGGCGGCTGTGGGTGGAGCCCGCATTTGGAGAGAGTTCGTTGAGTTTCATCGCTCTATTCCTGACTGGCGTTTGAAAGGGTCGCCCCTATACGCCTACTCTTCTACGACTTCAATAAGGTGTGACACCTTGGTGATCATGCCCTGAACGGCCGGGGTATTCACGAGCTCGCGCTCGCGGCCGATCTTGTTCAGGCCGAGGCCGATCAGCGTTGCGCGCTGCTCGGGCTTACGGCGGATCGGGCTCCCGACCTGGCGGACCTTGATCGTGTCTGCTTGCTTCTTGGCCATCATCAGATTCCTTCTCTAAATCAGGCGGTCTCGGAAATGCCGGCTTCGGACGCACCATCGGTGCGGCGGCCAACAATATCCTGAACCTTCAGGCCGCGCTTCGAAGCGACGGAACGTGGGCTAGCCTGTTCCTTGAGCGCCTGGAAGGTCGCACGGACCATGTTGTAAGGGTTCGACGAGCCGTTGGACTTTGCAACGACGTCCTGGATGCCAAGGACTTCCATAACAGCGCGCATCGGACCACCAGCGATCACGCCTGTACCTGGAGGCGCTGCGCGGAGGATCACCTTGCCTGCGCCCCAGCGGCCTTTGCCATCATGATGCAGGGTGCGACCTTCGCGAAGCGGAATTCGAACGAGGTTGCGCTTTGCTTCCTCGGTTGCCTTACGGATCGCTTCTGGCACCTCGCGGGCCTTGCCCTTGCCGAAGCCAGCGCGGCCTTTCTGGTCGCCAACGACGACCAGGGCTGCGAAACCGAAATTCTTACCGCCTTTAACCGTCTTTGCGACACGGTTGATGCCGACGAGCTTGTCAGTAAGCTCGCTCTGCTCGTCTTGGCGGTCGTCTCTGCGCCCGCGTCCGCGGCCGCGTCCTCGTTCTTCTGCCATACTGGCCTCCTAGAACTTCAGGCCGCCCTCACGGGCGGCGTCTGCCAGGGCTTTCACCCGGCCGTGGAACATATAGCCGCCGCGGTCGAAGACGACGTCTTCTACACCGGCCTGCTTGGCGCGCTCTGCGATGAGCTCACCGATTTTCTGTGCCGCTGCAACGTCGCTCGTCGCCTTGAGCTGCTCACGCAGGTCTTTCTCAAGCGTCGATGCTGCCGCAACCGTCAGACCCTTTTCATCATCGATGATCTGGGCAGAGATGTTCTTGTGCGAGCGGGCGACCGACAGACGCGGCTTGCCCTCTGCAACCTTGCGGAGCTTGGCACGAACGCGCTGGGCGCGGCGGAGTGTCTTTTCGCGTGTCGTCTTCATGGCGTTACTTCTTCTTGCCTTCCTTGCGGCGGACGTATTCGCCAGCATAGCGCACGCCCTTGCCCTTGAATGGCTCTGGCTTGCGGAACTGGCGGATCTCAGCGGCAGCCTGGCCAACGGCCTGCTTGTCAGCACCCGACACGATAACCTCGGTCGGTTTCGGCGCTTCGAGCTTGATGCCGTCTGGTGCCTTGAAGATCACATCGTGGGAATAGCCGAGCGACAGTTTCAGGTCATTGCCCTGCATCTGTGCACGATAACCAACGCCGACGAGTTCAAGTGACTTGGTGAAGCCTTCGGCCGCACCGTGGACGACGTTCGCAGCGTTTGCGCGCGCCGTGCCCCACTGGGTGCGAACCTTGGGGTCCAGAGCCTCAGCAAAGGTCATCTTCTTGCGGCCCTTGGCATCGTTCGCCTTGATGCGCTCATTTGCTTCCGCGACATAGTCTTCGCGCGGCATGATCGACAGCTCGCCGTCTTTCAGCTCTGCGGAAACCAGCTCCGAAACCGTGAACGCAAGGTGACCCTTCGGGCCCTTCGCTTCGATCTTGTTGCCGTCCACTGTAACGGTTGTGCCGTTAGGGACAGGAATTGGGAGTTTTCCAATACGGGACATATCAGTTCATCCTCGTCCTAGAAGACCCGGCAAAGGATCTCGCCACCAACATTCTCGTTACGTGCGACAGCGTCAGAGATGACGCCCTTCGACGTGGAGAGAATGGAGATGCCCAGCCCGTTGCGGACCAGCGGCAGATCATTCACCGAAGAATAGACGCGACGGCCAGGCTTCGAGACCCGACGGATCTCGGAGATGACCGGTGCGCCATCGAAATACTTAAGCTCGATCTCGACATTGCGATGACCGTCTTTCTCCACTTCCGTGTAACCACGGATGTAACCCTCGCTCTGCAGCACGTCGAGGACGCGCAGACGGAGTTTAGAGGATGGAGAGACAACCTTCGTCATGCCACGCATCTGCGCATTGCGGATGCGGGTCAGGAGATCGCCAAGGGGATCGGAAATATTCATCTTGGTTCCTCCTTTCCTACCAGCTTGACTTGACCAAGCCCGGGACCATGCCGAGCGAGCCAAGCTCGCGCAGCGCGATACGGGACATTTTCATCTTGCGATAATAACCGCGCGGACGGCCTGTGACCTGGCAACGGTTACGAACGCGGTTCGGTGCGGAGTTGCGTGGAAGTTCCGCCAGCTTCAGGCGAGCCTTGAAGCGGTCTTCCAGCGGCAGATCCTCATCCATCGCCATTGCTTTGAGCTTCGCGCGACGGGCCGCATACTGGGCGACCATCTTGCGACGCTTCTCGTTCTTCTCGATTGCGCTTTTCTTAGCCATATCGTTTCGTCCTCAAGCGCTAGTTACGGAACGGGAAGCCGCAATGCGCGAGCAGCGCCTTGGCTTCTTCGTTCGTCTTGGCGGTGGTGCAGACAATGATGTCCATACCGCGAATGTCCTCGATGTCGTCATAGTTGATCTCGGGAAACACAATCTGTTCCTTGAGACCCATGGCGTAATTGCCGCGCCCATCGAAGCTCTTGCCGTTCAGACCACGGAAGTCCTTCACACGCGGAAGAGCCATGTTGGTCAGACGGTCCAGGAACTCGTACATACGGTCGCGGCGAAGCGTGACCTTTGCACCGATGATCATGCCTTCGCGAAGCTTGAAGCCGGCAATCGACTTGCGAGCCTTCGTTGGCACTGGCTTCTGACCAGAGATCTTCTCGAGCTCAGCGAGCGCGGTCTTGATCTTCTTGGAGTCAGCGACAGCTTCGCCAACGCCCATATTGATCACGACCTTGTCGAGCTTCGGTACCATCATCTCGTTGGAGTATTTGAACTCCTCAAGAAGCTTCTCGCGAATCTCATCACGATACTTGGATTTGAGACGGGGTTTGTAATTATCAGACATCGATCGATTCCCCTGAACGCTTGGCATAGCGCGTCTTGCGGCCATGCTCGTCAGTCTTGAAGCCAACACGGGTAGCCTTGCCGTCGCGCGGGTCCACAATCGCCACGTTGGAGATGTGGATCGGCGCTTCAAATGTCTTGATGCCACCTGGGTCCATTTGCGACGGGCGCTGATGACGCTTTACAACGTTCACGCCCTGGACAACGACACGGTTTTCAGCCGGGATAACCTTGAGCACTTCGCCCTTGGCACCCTTGTTACGGCCTGCCGTGACGATGACGCGATCACCTTTTTTCACTTTGGCAGCCATGACTACAGCACCTCCGGAGCCAGCGAGACGATCTTCATGTGGTTCTTGGCGCGAAGCTCGCGCGGAACCGGGCCGAAGATACGTGTCCCGATTGGTTCGCCATTATTGTTCACAAGCACGGCGGCGTTGGTGTCAAACCGGATGACAGAGCCGTCACGGCGCTTGATGTCCTTGGCGACGCGAACCACGACAGCGCGGCGAACGTCACCCTTCTTCACGCGGCCGGTCGGAATTGCTTCCTTGATCGACACCACGATGATGTCGCCGACAGACGCATAACGACGGCCTGCGCCACCCAGCACCTTGATGCACTGAACACGGCGAGCGCCGGAATTGTCAGCCACGCGAAGGTTGGACTGCATCTGAATCATGAGTCAGCTCCTTCGCTAGCAACAACTTCCCACGTCTTCAGCTTCGAGCGCGGCGGGCATTCACGGATCGTGATGCGCTCGCCCTCGACAGCGACGTTGCCCTCATCATGGGCGTGATACTTTTTTGAGCGGCGCACGATCTTCTTCAGAACAGGGTGAAGAAAGGTGCGGTCGATGCGGACCACAGCCGTCTTGTCCTGTTTCGTGGACACCACAACGCCTTCCATTACGCGCTTTGGCATGTCTCTTCTCCTACGCCTCTGCTTCCGCTTTGGCCTGTTCGGCGAGAAGAGTCTTCACACGCGCGATATCGCGGCGGACTTCCTTCACCCGGGCCGTCTTTTCCAGCTGGCCAGTCGCCTGCTGAAAGCGGAGGTTGAACTGTTCCTTCTTCAGCTGAACAAGCTGCGCTTGTAGCTGGTCGGCACTCTTGGAACGCAAATCACCGGTTTTCATGACTAGATCCCCTCAATGCGTTTGATGATCTTGGTCTTGATCGGCAGCTTTGCGGCGCCGAGTTTCAGAGCCTGGATCGCAACTTCGTCTGGGACACCGTCTATCTCGAACAGGATACGGCCAGGAGCCACCCGAGCGACCCAACGGTCGATCGAACCCTTACCCTTACCCATACGAACCTCAATCGGTTTCGCCGAAACTGGCGTGTCCGGGAAAATGCGGATCCACACCTTGCCCTGACGCTTCATTTCACGCGTCACAGCACGGCGGGTCGCCTCAATCTGACGGGCAGTAACCCGCTCTGGCTCAAGCGCCTTCAGACCGAACGAGCCGAAGTTAAGGCTGTAGCCCCCCTTCGCAGTCCCGCTGATACGGCCTTTGAACGCCTTGCGGTATTTCGTACGTTTTGGCTGCAGCATGTTTTACGCTCCCGCGCCTTGCGGACCGGAAGCCGGGCCACGCTGATTGGTCGAACGCGCACGTGCCTGGCCTGAATCTTCGGCCTTGCGGTCTTGCGCCATCGGATCGTGCTCCATGATCTCACCTTTGTAGATCCAGACCTTGATACCGATGATACCGTAGGTCGTCTCTGCTTCGGCGGTGCCATAGTCGATGTCGGCACGGAGCGTGTGCAGCGGCACGGAACCTTCTGCATACTGCTCGGTCCGCGCGATTTCTGCGCCGCCGAGACGGCCGGCAACCATGATACGCACACCAAGCGCACCGAGACGCATCGAGTTCTGGATCGAACGCTTCATCGCCCGGCGGAAAGAGCCGCGGCGCTCAAGCTGACGCGCAATGTCCTCGGCGACGAGCGTGGCGTCGATCTCCGGCTTACGGATCTCGACGAGGTTCACGCGAACTTCGTCTTCGGTCATCTTCGACAACTTCTTGCGAAGCACTTCGATATCAGCACCCTTCTTGCCGATCACCAGACCCGGACGGGCCGTGTGGATCGTAACGATGCACTTCTTGTGCGGACGCTCGATAACAATGCGGGAAATACCCGCCTGCTTGAGCTCCCGCTTGATCGTGTTGCGGATTTTCAGGTCTTCATGAACCAGACGGCCATAGTCTGCCGTGTCGGCATACCAGCGGCTGTCCCAGGTCCGGTTAACACCTAGACGAAACCCGACGGGATTGATCTTCTGACCCATTACGCGGCCTCCGCTTCAGCTGATGTATCGCGCAGCACGACGGTGAGCTGCGAGAAAGGTTTCACGATACGCGCCGCGCGGCCACGGGCGCGGGCACGGATGCGCTTCATGACCAGGTTCTTGCCAACATGCGCTTCAGCAACGACGAGGCTATCGATATCGAGACCGTGATTGTTCTCAGCGTTCGACATCGCCGAATACAGCACCTTGTAAACGTCCTTGGCAGCTCGCTTGCGCGAGAACTGCATCTGGTCCATCGCCTTCTGCACCGGAAGACCGCGGATCTGCTGAGCCAGAAGGTTCAGCTTCTGCGGGCTCGAACGGTACATGCGCAGTACTGCGCGCGACTCGTTGGAGGCCTGTTTCGGAGGATTCTTTGCCTTACCCATGGCTTACTTCCTCTTGGCTTTCTTGTCGGCGCCGTGGCCATAGTAGGTGCGGGACGGCGCAAATTCGCCGAACTTGTGACCCACCATTTCCTCGGTGACGAGAACGGGAACAAACTTGTTGCCGTTGTGAACCTGAAAGTTCAGGCCCACGAATTGCGGCATGATGGTCGAGCGGCGCGACCAGGTCTTGATGACTTCGCGGCGCTCTGAAGCTTGTGCAGACTCTGCTTTCTTGAGCAGATAGCCGTCGACAAACGGACCTTTCCATACGGAACGTGGCATATCTCTCTCGCTCCCTAGCGTTTCGCGTTACGGCGACGGATGATCAGACGATCCGAAGCCTGTGTCTTACGGGTTTTAGGACCGCGGGTTTTCTTACCCCACGGAGTGACCGGGTGACGGCCGCCCGAAGACTTGCCTTCACCACCGCCGTGCGGGTGGTCGACCGGGTTCATTGCGACACCGCGGACCTTAGGACGCTTGCCGAAATGGCGAGCGCGACCGGCTTTCGACAGCACGGTGTTCATGTTGTCCGGGTTGGACACAGCACCAATGGCAGCAAGGCAGCTATCCGGAACCATGCGAAGCTCGCCAGAGGAAAGCTTGATCTGGGCATAGCCTGCATCACGACCAACGATCTGGACGTAAGTACCGGCAGAACGTGCGATCTGAGCGCCCTTGAGCGGCTTCATCTCGACATTGTGCACAATGGTACCGACCGGAATGTTCTTCAAAGGAAGAACGTTACCTGGCTTGATGTCCGCAGTCTTGGACGTCATCACCTTGTCACCAACAGCCAGACGCTGCGGCGCAATAATGTAGGCCTGTTCGCCATCGGTGTAGCGGATGAGCGCGATGAATGCGGTCCGGTTCGGATCGTATTCCAGACGCTCGACGGTCGCCTCGATATCCCAGCGCTGACGCTTGAAGTCGATCTTGCGGTAAAGACGCTTTGCGCCGCCGCCGATACCGCGAACGGTGACGCGACCACGGTTGTTACGACCGCCGGACTTCGAAAGACCCTCGGTCAGAGACTTCACTGGACGGCCCTTGTACAGCCCCGACTTGTCGACGATGACAAGCTGACGCTGACCGGGCGACGTTGGATTGAATGTCTTGAGTGCCATATCGCTCTCCTACAGTCCGGTCGTGATATCGACGGACTGGCCGTCTTTCAGCGTGACGATCGCCTTCTTCGTGTCAGAACGCTGACCGAGCTTTCCGCGGAAGCGCTTGGTCTTGCCCTTCTGGACGATCACGTTGACCTTGGTCACGTCGACCTTGAAAAGGTTTTCCACGGCGTCCTTGATCTCAGCCTTGTTGGCCGTGACAGGAACCTGGAAGACGATCTTGTTTTCTTCAGCGAGCAGCGTTGCCTTTTCCGTGATGTGCGGAGCGAGCAGCGAGTCGTAGTGGTGTGCTTTCACGTCAGCCATGACCTATTTCCCCTCGAAACGCGCGCCGATACCATCGAGCGCATCCTTGGTTACAACCAGTTGGCGACGGCGCATCACGTCATAGACGTTAAGACCAGCAACTGGCAGAACGTCGATATTCGGAATGTTGCGAGCCGCTTTCGCGAAGTTCTGGTCGACTTCGGAGCCACCGATGATCAGCGCGTTCTCAACGCCGAGTGCCTTGAACTTTGCCGAGAGCTCTTTCGTCTTCGCTTCCGACAGTTTCGCTTCGTCGAGCACGATGAGCGAACCGTCCTTCACCTTGGAAGACAGAGCGTGTGCGAGCGCAAGCTTGCGCACCTTCTTTGGAAGATCATGCGCATGGCTGCGAACGCGCGGGCCGTGCGCGACAGCGCCGCCAACGAAGATGTTCGCGTTACGCGAACCGTGACGAGCGCCGCCCGACCCCTTCTGGCGGATGAATTTCTTGGTCGTAACCGAGACCTCACCACGTTCCTGGGTCTTGTGCGTGCCAGCCTGGCGCTTCGCGAGCTGCCAGCGGACGGTACGGTGCAACAGGTCAGCACGAATATCGGTCAGGCCAAAGATGGCCTCATCGACACTTGCCTTACCAGCCGACTTGCCGTCGAGATTTTTGACGTCGAGTTCCATTATTCACCAGCCTCCGCATTGTCGGCTTCAGCAGATTGGGCTGCAGCGCCCTTGCCACGGAACGAACCTTGAGCAGGCGCATCTTCATGGATCGCCCTTTTCACCGCATCGCGAACTTCGACGTAAGACCCATCGTGACCCGGGATCGAACCCTTGACGAGGATCAGGCCGCGCTCTGCGTCAGTGCGGATGATTTCGAGATTCTGGATGGTCACGCGCTCGGTGCCGTAATGACCCGCCATCTTCTTGCCCTTGAACACCTTACCCGGATCCTGGCACTGACCAGTCGAACCGTGGGCACGGTGAGAGATGGAGACACCATGTGTCGCGCGAAGACCACCGAAGTTCCAGCGCTTCATGGCGCCAGAGAACCCCTTGCCGAGCGTAATGCCCGCAATGTCAACACGCTGGCCAGCTACGAAGTGATCGGCAACCACTTCCGCACCAAGCTCAGGAAGCTCGTTAGAGGTCACACGGAACTCGACCAGCTTGCGCTTTGGTGCAACGCCTGCCTTGGCAAATGCTTCGCGCTGGGCTTTCGCCGTCCGCTTGGCTTTCGCCTCGCCAACACCCATGACGACGGCATTGTAGCCATCATTCCGGGTGACGGTGACTTTCCCTTTCTTCTTGCCGCGATTGACGCTGACGTCGCGGTCAGCATCGGTGCGGTGACCGACAACCTGACAGCCGTCAAGCGACAGAACGGTGACAGGAACGTGACGCCCCTCGTCGTTGAAGATTCGGGTCATACCCAGCTTCTGGGCAACAACCCCGGTACGTGACGCCGGAAGTGCCATCTTAGCGCGCTCCCTCAAGTTTGATCTCGATGCCAACACCAGCCGAGAGGTCGAGCTTCATAAGCGCGTCGACGGTCTGCGGGGTCGGGTCGACAATGTCGAGAATACGTTTGTGCGTGCGGATCTCGAACTGGTCGCGGGACTTCTTGTCGATGTGCGGCGAGCGGTTCACCGTGAAGCGCTCGATACGTGTCGGCAGCGGGATCGGGCCACGCACATCAGCGCCGGTGCGCTTTGCGGTGGACACGATCTCTTTCGCCGACATGTCGAGGGCGCGGTGATCGAAGGCTTTCAGCCGGATCCGGATATTCTGTTTTTCCATCGTACGGTATCCCGTCAACATGAATGTTGCGCCAAGGCGCACGCTTTAGAAGCGCCCGGACGCAATCGGCTCGAATTGTTTCGTTTCGGTGGGAAGCGTTTGCCTGAAACTGGCACTGCCGACCCTTCGAAGGGCGCGGTGTATGGGATTTGCAGGAGGCCGTCAACAGTTCATGACGGAATCTTTGCAGCCGCGATCAGGTCAGTTCAGTCAGCTTCAATATTGCAATGCGGACGGGCATCGACAAAGGTCTTCCTCTGGCTTGACCCTAGGCCCCGTAAAGGACCCATGCCCCGTGACTGATGACCTGTACCACATGGCTCGGGCCGTGCGCGAGAATGCGCATGCCCCTTATTCAAAATTCAAGGTCGGCGCCGCAATCCGTTCGCCCTCCGGTATCCATGTCGGCTGTAATGTTGAGAACGCGGCCTTTCCGGATGGCATCTGCGCTGAAGGCGGCGCTATTACTTCTATGGTGGCTGCGGGCGACACCGAGATTCTCGAAGTACTCGTCTATGCCGAATCCGATTCGCTTGTGACGCCCTGCGGGGGTTGCCGCCAGAAGCTGTCCGAGTTTGCAGGTCCGGACGTAAAGATTACGATGGCCGGGCCAGCCGGTGTCATGGTCACAATGACAATGGCCGAGCTTCTGCCTGCCGCATTCCTGTTCAAGCCAGCCTGACGAGCTCTGCCAGTATTTCATCAGCGGCGGTGTGCAGGATATTCGTCCCATGGCCGGACAATATTCGACTCACCGTGTTTGGCCTTTCTTTGAGATGTTGCGTCACCTGCTCGGCCGAAATCACTGGATCGTCGCCTGCATTCAGCCACACCTGCGGCACGGATACCGAATCGAGATCATCGCTCCAGTCAGCCATGGCAGACGCGCCGTCACGAACCCAGGCCTCGCCGCCCTGCTCAACGGCGTGGTATAGTCCCAAGGCCTGAACCTCGAACAATCTCGGATCTGACAGCGTCGCAAGGTCCGTAGGCGCGTTCGCAAACTGGGTCATCAGGAAAGCTCTCGGCCCCCTCATGCGGTAAACTGGCAAACCAACAGACATCACCATTCTCATCACCGAAGGGGCGTGCCGCGATGCGATGGCTGCGAATCGGGTCTGTCGATCCATATGAGACAGGTGCCGGTCCTCGTCTATCGGAATGCCACCACCGATCAGCAAAAGTCGCTTGGCTCGATCTCCGAGAGCCCTGGCGATCCGGAAACCGTGCGAAGCACCGCCCTGATGAATACACAGCCCAACCGAATCCAGCGAGAGCGAACCGACCAGCGCAAGCGCGTCCTCAACCACGGTCTTCTCGAAACCCTTCCGGCTCTGGCTCGGACACGTATATCCGAAACCCGGCCTGGATGGTGCGATCAGACTTATATCCGCATCGGTCAGCCACCTTTCGAAGTCTGCGGTGAAGAACGGCCCCTGCAAATAGCCATGGACGAACAATACCGGTCGGCGCCCTGCTCCGACCCGGTACCAGGCGAGCTGTCGACCTTCGGCAACATTCAGCGTGTGAAGGCCGTCGCGCGGCGTGACCCACGCCTCTGCCGGACGAACACGGTTCGCTTGCGGTAGTTGCCTCAACAAAAAGGCAATACTTGCGCAAAGCTGGACAACATCGCTTATCCGCGAACACCCTGTTTTCCTCAAAATGCTTTTGGACTGAACCTTTACCGTTTCCAGGGCCCGCATTCTCCGGGCAGCGATGTCCTTTGGTTTAAGATTGGCAAGATACCCTTCCAGCACCTCGCTCTCACTGGCAGTCAGACCAAACGCGTCACGTAGTCGCTCAATCAGGGTCTCGGACCAGTCGATATACGAAAGCGATACGACCACCCTGCCCTCGTGATCGTTTGGTCTCTGGATCAGAGCGAGGCAGGCGCGCAGCTCTAGGCCCGTCTCGACACTGGTGAGGATGATCCGGTCCTGGGCTTTGCGAGGTTCTGGCCGCATGAACCGGCGGATGTCGTGAAGCGCGGAGCGATCAAGGGGAAGCTCAACCAATGTGCACGGAAACTCTCGTGCCATGAGCTGCGCTGCGGCTTTGTTGCCAACAACCTGCTCACTACCCGACGAAATTTCGAGGATCGCATGAAAAGTGTCGCTTGCCGCACCCTCCCGGACCGCAGCGGCGCTGACCAGGGTAGCGATCCTGTTGGCGTGAGCATCAAGGCCATCGTCGATGTCGCTGTATCGTGGCACATCCGGTGCTATCGCGCCGGTCTCATCTCCGTCGAAAAAGTACGCCATTGCGGCATCGAGGAAACCGTCGAACTGGTTCGTCGAAGCCGGCACTTCGTACGCAGCGCCGAGCATCTCGAAATAGCGTTGCTTCAGCGACATCGGGTTCTTGGTCTATCTGCAGTGAATGATACACATATGCACAGCCAATTCTGTCGCGGCAAGCTTACCCTGCCAGCAAGACGCTAATGAGCCGACGCCAGCGATCGGCCTCATCCCCGTCAACCCGGACATCGCGCATAAAAAAGGGCCGCCTCTTACGAGACGGCCCCTCTTGTCTGCATTTCAGCCTCTCTGGGAGGCGAAAAGGTCTTACTTGGAGACGCTGGAGACGACGCCTGCACCGACGGTGCGGCCGCCTTCGCGGATCGCGAAGCGAAGGCCTTGGTCCATGGCGATCGGCGCGATGAGCTCAACTTCCATCTTCACGTTATCGCCCGGAAGGACCATTTCCTTGTCCGCTGGAAGCTTCACAACACCCGTGACATCAGTCGTACGGAAGTAGAACTGTGGACGGTAGTTGGTGAAGAATGGCGTGTGACGGCCACCCTCTTCCTTGGTCAGGATGTAGGCTTCTGCCTCGAACGTGGTGTGCGGCGTGATTGAACCTGGCTTACAGAGAACCTGGCCACGCTCAACGCCCTCACGGTCGATACCGCGGATGAGTGCGCCGATGTTGTCGCCAGCCTGCCCCTGGTCGAGCAGCTTGCGGAACATCTCGACGCCCGTAACGGTCGTCTTCTGGGTGTCGCGGATACCGACGATCTCGACTTCCTCACCAACCTTGATGATGCCCGTCTCGACGCGGCCGGTCACAACCGTACCACGGCCGGAGATCGAGAACACGTCCTC
>NZ_JAPWGW010000068.1 GCF_027213945.1 Henriciella marina | reverse complement strand
CTTGAAGATATTATCAATTTCTCAGTAGCAAATGATGACTATCGAGCATTAGATATCATCACGAATATCCATACAGGCATCTACGGTTACAATGACAGGCAGCCTGAGTGGTTGGAGTCCAAATTTACTGCACTTAAGTGGACAATAACATTCGGTAAAACGCCCAAAACAATCCATTGGGATAGTGTGTATTTGGATGACGGAAAGAAACTCACGGATAAAAAACACCAAAAGTTGTTAAACAGCTTTAAATAC
>NZ_JAPWGW010000067.1 GCF_027213945.1 Henriciella marina | reverse complement strand
GGATTGTTTGAGTGGTGATATTGCGCAGAAGCAATTGCTGCACGTGACGCTGACTCAGCTTTGTGACCAGCAGGTTAGTCACTTCTTACAGCAGTATCCCGATGCTTGGATAATCAATGTCGGAGCGGGGTTGGATACCCGCTTTTATCGTTTGGATAATGGACGTTGCCATTGGATAGAGCTGGATGTGACGGAAAATTTGGTATGGCGTCAGCGTTTGTTCCACAAAAATGAACGTTATGAACATCGCTGTGGC
>NZ_JAPWGW010000066.1 GCF_027213945.1 Henriciella marina | reverse complement strand
CTTCTATTGACTGCCGACAATCGGTTACTGTGGCGAGGTCCGGTCCGCAGCGGTGTAAATGGCGGGCAAGCCGACTTTTTGTGCGTCGCGCATAAAAAACAGGCAAAATTGAATCGACGGAGAGAATGCCATGGCCGAACTGCTGACCGCCGCGCAGATGCGCGCCATCGAACAGGCAGCGATCGCGTCCGGCAAGGTGACCGGGCTAGAGCTGATGGAGCGCGCCGGGCGCGGCGTGGTTGAGGCGATTCTCGAGG
>NZ_JAPWGW010000065.1 GCF_027213945.1 Henriciella marina | reverse complement strand
ACTCTAAGCTTAGCTTATCGCCAAGTTGTACCGCAGGAAGGATTGTATCCTCGTTTTTGCCCATTGGACGCTGTACACGAGTCCAGCCGTCAAATTTAAGGATACGGCCTTTCGCTTTAAGCGTGTATTCTGCCGCTTTTACACTGATGGTTGTTGAATCGTATTCTGCTGGCGTCATTTGACACGCTACAAACTGATTCCAAATCAAAGCGTAAAGTTTGTGCGGATCAGCATCGACACCTTGCAGGTCTTCCGCC
>NZ_JAPWGW010000064.1 GCF_027213945.1 Henriciella marina | reverse complement strand
CACCGGCGGTCGTTGAGGGCGGGGTCGTCGCCGCGTTTGGTTAAGTTTTCGCCGGCGGCGTGGCTGACATCAGCAGCTATACGTACTTTAGGCCTGGTATTTTGCCTGAAGATTTACCCCGATCCCCCCCGCCAAGGCGGGGACCTCAGGCTAAGAATGGAAAGGTGTGTGGCACCACATCCCCGGCATGGCGGGGCTGAGCGGCGTTGGCTCAGGGGGCGTGAAGCACGGAGGCGACCGTCGCGAAGGCCCCGTCGTGC
>NZ_JAPWGW010000063.1 GCF_027213945.1 Henriciella marina | reverse complement strand
ATTCTACTGCTTCTGGTGGACAGTAAGACACGCCACACTCAGCGTTTTGTGTACCTGGGTTCACAACGAAAATACGAATGTTAGTGCCTTCAGGTTGTTGACCTAAAAGGTTAGCGAAATGCGTTTGCGCAGTTTCTGTAATAGTAATATTTGACACGACGAATACCCGAGTAAATTTGTAGGTTACTGCTGCTATTCTACTCTTGTTGACGTATGGGTCTAGTCTTTTTGATGCTAAGGCATGGCGAAGCGATCTAGAG
>NZ_JAPWGW010000062.1 GCF_027213945.1 Henriciella marina | reverse complement strand
GGAATAGAAGGTAAAAGCGTCTCATTTGCCGATCTTTCTTTCGAGCTCTCGACGGTCTCGAGCGTAAGCCGGATGCATTTTGAGAGATTCCTGCCAATACAAAATGGCGTTTGAATGTTTTGAGAGACATTCCATCACGTCGCCCTTCGCCGCGAAGTAAGCTTGCTTGCGAAATTCATTAGGCAAGTCGTTGAGTAAAATCAACGCCGATTGACACGCCTGTAAGCGGATCACGCCTCGAACGAGAGACAAGCTGTCTTC
>NZ_JAPWGW010000061.1 GCF_027213945.1 Henriciella marina | reverse complement strand
TCATTGTTATTGGCGGGACGTTTCTGGTCACGACAACATCATTTACTTTTGATGAAATTGTCAGGGCCCAGAAAACCATGGTCAAGGCAGCGATCTATCATTCGGAAATGCCAAGTAATGCCGCCATGCAGGTCTTGTTTCTTGCCGATCAGGCCCGGCGAAACAGTATTCTCTCCCTGCAAAAACACCTTGTTGATATCAAAAACAGCGCCTTCCTGCACAGAGCGACCGGAATGCTTGTTGACGGGATCACTCCCGAGC
>NZ_JAPWGW010000060.1 GCF_027213945.1 Henriciella marina | reverse complement strand
CTATCGCAGCAATTAAGATGGCCCCAATTAGGTTAGTGTCTAAAGTTTTGACTCCTCCTATATTTTTCAGGCCACTGACTCCCCCTGGTTCGAGAGAGTAATCTACTCCGAAAGATGATCCCCAGAATCCCAGCATTGTTTCAATAAAGTTATTCCAGGTCATGTAGACTACAAATGCTGCCAACGCTGCTCTAGCATTAGCTTTTTTAGCTAAACCGATCGGTAAACCGATTACAAAAAGGAGTTCTATATTACTAAATAT
>NZ_JAPWGW010000005.1 GCF_027213945.1 Henriciella marina | reverse complement strand
TCTCGACTTTTGAACACCAGCCGAAAGAGATCGAACGCCCCACACCGCGCACAAGCGTGTCACTATTGGACGCTTACGGTCCGTTCGCCGATTTTTCCCTGTTAAAGAAAATAAATTTCCCTGTTATGGATCAAAATATTCCCTGTTATTGCACGCAGGGAATTTAGCTTTAGAGCACTGTAAACACGCGATTTAGCAGCCTTAGGAGTCGACGTTTCCCTGCAAAAGTAAGCGATTTCGCTGTAAATCGGGCGAAAACAGGGAAAATGCCGCTAAACTTGACTGAAAAATTGGCCGACAGAGACTTTTGGCTGAAAGTGCACGATTGCACGAGAATGGAGACGGAAACTGCAGATTTTAGTCGCTGATACGGGCGATAAGTCCCGGAATTGTCGGGACTATTCGCAGACGTCTCGATTCTCGGGATTTTCGGAAGACTGGCTGGCGGAGAGGAAGGGATTCGAACCCTCGATACGCGTAAACGTATACGCCCTTAGCAGGGGCGCGCCTTCAGCCACTCGGCCACCTCTCCCAAGCCAGATTGCCTGACTAACCGGATGGCCCCATGCGGGCAAGAGGCCAAACAGCGCCGTCTGCACATCACATCATGGCGTCACCACTGGGAACCAGAATTCCGGTTGGTCTAGCGCGCCAAGAAATGCGGCGGCAGCGGCCCCTTCCCCTTCGATGGAAAGCGCGCCTGAACCTGCAAGTTGAAGCACATTTGCCTCGCGCAGGATCAGCCTGTTGAAGTCCGCGCGCGTCATGTTCAGCGTTGCGGCCGCGTCACCCGTTTCAGTAACGTTGCGCGGTACAATGACATCACGGCCGACTTCGACGCGGATGTTTTCGCCGGTATCGCTGAACGCAAAGACGACGGCAAACGGCTCTCGCGAGAGCTTTTCAGGGTTGTAGCGGCTGGCCAGCGCATCGAACAGATCGAGTGTGGGAACCGCGGCAAGGAAGTCGGCATTGCCGAGATTGGGCGCCCCACTCTCTGGGACTCCATTTCTAAGTTCGGATGCGGCGGTCAGGAAGTAGCTGCGCCAGGAGCCGCTCTCAGCCTGAAAACCCATCTGTTCATAGGTGGCCGCCAGCCAGTCCTTTGCCGGCTGGCTATCGGGGTCCGCAAAGACGGCCTTGTTGAACAGTTCTGCAGCCCACCGGTAGTCACCTTTCTCATGGGCATCGGCCCCGCGCGCGAGAACCGCCTCGAGCCCGCCCATCGCCTCGACATAGCGGGGCGCGGTCTCTGCATCCGGCAAGGCGTGATAGTTGGCGGGCACGCCGCTCCACCAGCCATAATAGTATTGATAGACCGCCTTGGAGTTATGGTTCAGCGTGCCGTAATAGCCGCGCGTCGAAAAATCTTCCTGGCTGAACACCGGCTCGGGGATCGTCTCCGCAGCCTCCGTCATCGTGGCGCCGGCATTGGCACGGCGCAGCGTCTGGTCGTGCACATAGCGATAGGTATCGCGCTGGTTGCGCAGGAAGGTCTCGACATTCTCCTGCCCCCAGCTTGGCCAGTGATGGGACGCGAAAACGACGTCTGACCTGTCGCCATAGTCGGCGAGCGCCCGGTCGATCACGCGGCTCCATTTCAGCGCATCGCGCACCTTTGCCCCGCGGGATGTCAGGACGTTATGGAACGTGCCGGTCGCCACTTCGGCGGTGCAGAGCGCGTCGAACTGCGGCAGGTAGAACATGAATTCGGCAGGCGCCTCGGTGCCGCCTGCATCCATGAATTCAAATGTCACACCATCAATCTCGCGGACAGTGCCCCAGCCTTCGATTTCTTCGGTCGGCAGCACAAGCCCCGTTTTGCCCTGCGGAAGACCCGGACCAAGCCCCGTGCCGACGACCGCCTGCGGTGAGCGAGGTATCGTGTTGCCGAACATGAGAACTGCGCGGCGCTGCATCAGATTGCCCGCGATGAGGTTTTCGGCGACGGCGCTTTCAGTAAAGCCGATTGGCGCAAGCACTGGCACGCCGCGCGCCTCTATCTCTTCTTCGCTGATCACGCCGCGGGCACCGCCAAAATGGTCAGCGTGGGCGTGCGTGTAGAGAACGCCGGTGACAGGGCGCTCACCCAGTGTATCGTTGACCAGCTTGAGCGCGGCTGCAGCCGTCTCCCTCACCGTCAGAGGATCAACGATGATCCAGCCTGTCTCGCCGCGAATGACGGTCATGACGGAAAGGTCATAGCCCCGTACCTGCCAGATTCCCTCTTTCACCTCGAATAGACCATGCCGAGCCGCAAGCGCCGACTGGCGCCAGAGCGACGGGTTCACCGTGGCGGGCGCGTCGCCCTGCAGGAAGTCGAATTGCGGGATGGACCAGACCGTATTGCCATCTTCATCGAGGATCGCGTCGGCGTCTATCGCGGCCAGAAAACCCCGCGAAGCGTCTTCGAAGTCGCCCTGATTCTCAAGCGGCAGTCGTTCGGCAATGGCGCGGTTGGCAGCGGCGGTCGCCTCACTTGCCTCACCTGCAGGCGGCGGCGCAGGAACGTCAACATTGCTGCCTTCGGTATGAGCAAATGACGACATTGAAACGAATGCGAGGGCAAAGGCCGATGCGGCCATTCTGTAAGTCATGCGATTTTTCCTCCCGGCATATTTTGCAACGAGCCTATTCGCGCTGCTCGTGTTGCGGAAGGGTAATTCGTTCTTTCAGGTTTGGCCCCGGGTCGGCGTTGGCGCGGCACATGGCGCGGGCTTAGGGCTGCAGCGTCTCATACAACCGCTCATCCCGGCGCAGGCCGGGATCTCAGCCAAATCGAGCGCAGAGCCTGCTTCACGAGACCCCGGCCTGCGCCGGGGTGAGCGGACCATCTCAACTCAAACACCTATATCGCCATGCGGGCTTTCCCGCTGGCGGTGCGCTTGCAGTCTCGCCCTGAGGTGACAGGGCCGGGCGCGTCCAGGGAGGACGCTATAGGTAATGCCAGCCTTTCGGCGTGGCTGTAGAGCGTGCGCCATGGACGCGCCCTGCGAAGAATTGCCCGCTCGTTTGACGCGGGCCGCCCAGAGGACTCAGAAAGGCGAGCCGTCGCCTGACTGGACAAGTGGATAGCGCGGACCGCCATTGGCAGGGCCGTTAGTCCCATGCCGGCAGCACTCGTCTCCTTCGCACTCCACTCATGGGCGGCAATTGCCGCGCATGAGCCTTCCCGTTTTGCTGAAGACCTGCCGGGGTCTTTCCGGCTGGCCTCAGCATCGCGAGAACCATCTCCACCCGGACGGTCCGGACCGCCCTGTCTGGTAATGGGAGGCGTTTAGTATGGGCCGGGCTCTAGAGGGTGGGGATGGATTTTTACTTCTCCCTTCTCCCGCTGGGAGAAGGGCCGGGGATGAGGGGGGACTTGCTTTTCATCGGGCGCATTGGCTTGCAGCGATGAGCGGGAACATCGCTGCAACGCATAATGACTTTGAGAAGTCGCGCCCCCTCACCCCTAGCCCCTCTCCCAAGGGAGAGGGGAAAGCGTTTACGTTGAACCAGAGCACCATGGACCCCTGCCCCTCATCCTGAGCCTGTCGAAGGACGCAGGGGCTTCGGGAGGCACCGGCGCGGTGCGATGAATGACTTCCAGTTACAGGTCTTCCAGTGTGGGTGCGTCTTCACCCCCTAGCCATGCCTCATTGAACAGGTGTCTCGCATAGGCTTCAGAGCGCTCATTACCCTTAGCTGCGTAACTTTCAGCGAGGCCAAACAGCGCATAGGCGTTGTTTGGCGACTCGATCAGGGTCTTAAAGAATTCGCGTTCGGCGCGGTCAGTCTGCCCGTCCATGAGAAGGTAGGCGCCGAGTGATTGCCGGGTAGGAAAATACCACCAGGCTGGTTCGAAATAGGGGAGTTTTTCCTGCGCGGTGGCCGCAGTCTCCAATGCGTCGATGGCCGCCGCGTAATCGCCTTCAGCTGCGGCGATGCGGCCCTCAAGAACATGGGTGGCAATTTCCACGAGGCGCGGCAAAGGTGCGCCGCGCACCGTGTAGGTATCGAAGCCCTCGACCTCTGGCAGTGCGCGCAGGGCCGCAAGGTCAACGCGCGCATCGTCCAGCGCGCCCTGTCTCGCATGAACGACGCCCCGGGCATGATGCCAGGCCATCTGTGCAAAGAGATGGGCCGATGACGGCGCTTCATATTGGAGCACGTCCGCAGCGGACCCGAATTGGACGAGCGTGAACAGCTCAGCCGCCGCGACACGCTCCCCGAAAGGGGATGAAGACGCAGGGTCTATCGTCACGATGCCTGATAGCTTGTCCGCCATGGAAAGCGCCGTCGCAGCATCTCCGCCAAGCTGGGCGTTGGCGATCACGAAGTGCACATTATGCGGATAGTAGACAGCGCCATAGAAACCGCCATTTGCGCTTTCCGCGATATAGGCTTCATCGGCGGCGATGGCGTCGATGTTTGCCTGAATGGCCTTTTTCCAGCGCCCAAGCCGCAGATAGATATGGGAGGGCATATGGACGATATGGCCGATGCCAAGATCCTGTGCGTGCAGCCTGTCGGCATATGCTTCAGCCCGGAACGGGTCCACTGAGGCTTCCGTGGCGTGGATGTAGAGATGGATTGGCGGGGCATAGTCCGAGTCGATCGCGAGAGCCGTATCGAGCAGTTCAAGCGTGCGAGCCGTCCGCCCCTTCGGCATGCGCGCGCCGGCCTGCCAATAGTCCCAGGGCTGGGTGTTCATATTCGCTTCGGCTGCCAGTGCGAGGATCAGCTTGTCATCGCCATAGCGGCGCGAAACGATATCCATCCTGTCGGCATAGGTTTCGGCGTCTTCATCGACCTCCCCCGTCTCATTCTGGCGGTAGCGGGCCTCCAGCGCAGAGATGAGGGCTGCTTCCTTTTCAGAAATGGAAGAGGCCTTCGCCGCGGCTTCCCGCGCTGCGATCAGCCCGGCCGCGCCACGTGCCGGAACGAAGGGCGCGTTAATATTGCTGCCGAAGGCGAGCCCCTCTCCCCAGAAACACATGGCACAGTCCGGGTCGAGCCGCTGAGCCTCCCGGAAAGCCGCAATGGCTTCATCATGGTTGAAGTTGGCCATGTGCGAGAGACCGGTGTCGAACCATGTCTGGGCGCGTGCGCTCTTCGTTGTGACCGGGTAATGGAAATGGTTGATGACCTGATCCGGCAGGGCGAATGGCGCCTCGAAATCGAAGCTCGCCTTCAGCGGCGCGGCAGTAGTTTTATCTTCAGCGCCAATTGGTTTGGCCTGCCCGCCGCAGCGATTCTGGGACAGGATCAGCGGATCGATGAAGGCAGGTGTCGGCGCGTCACTGTCCGCCCCTTCCCCGGACACACAGGAGGAGAGCATCAAGGTGCCGAGAGCGGCCCCCAGCATAGCATGGCGTCTGGATCGCATCGCATTTCCCCCTCGTGCTGCTGGAGAATGCGATAGACCTGACTTCAAGTCCATGGAGCGCGGGGGAATTCGCGAGCGCGCGCAAGCGACCTGTCAGGCGCGCCAGCTTGCAGCTTAAATGGTCGACCGCTGCTTTTTAGCCCTCTCGCGCCAGCAAGGTGTCGAGCACGTCGACCAGTTGCCGACGCTGGTCTGCATCCATGGCGTCAGGGTGAGGATCGGCAAAGCGGCCGCTGTCATTGTCGAAATATTTGCCCGACGCGTCAGCGAACTCATCAGACAGGGCGGCCCGCACCAGTATTCCGGCGCCAATGCCGATATCGCTGCCCGGGATGCCATATCCTTCCTTGACCATTTTGGTCGCGAGCAATGACCCGGGATTGACCGCGACGACCATGATACCCTCGACGCTGACTTCATCCGCATACTGGTTTGACCACATGGTGAGGGCGAGCTTGCTCTGTGCGTAGGCGGCATTGTCTGCCAGCTTTTTGTGCCCCTGCAGGGCGTCGAAGTCGACAGATGCCTGCGCCGCCGAGGACAGGTTCACGATCCGCCCGCCCGGCGCAATGATCGGTGCCAGACGCCGCGACAGCAGCATCGGGGCGAGCGTGTTGACGACGAAGCGCACATCGAGACCGCCGGGCGTGACAGGGTCAGGCGTCTTGAAGACACCGGCATTGTTGACGAGGACATCGACACGATCATGCGCGGCGAGGATGGTGTCGGCCATGGCAGCCACGGCCTTGAGATCGCTCAAATCAGCGACACAGGTCTCGACCCTGTCCTCGCCATGGGCGTTTGTGAATTCGGCGCGAAGGGCGGCAAGCTTCTGAGGATTGCGGCCATGCAGAAGCAGTTTGTGTCCCTGTTCCAGCAGCCGCTTCGCTGTTTCGAGGCCGATACCGTCCGTGGCGCCGGTGAGAAGAATGGTTTTCATGGAAAATGCCTTTTGTCTGGCAGCCGCCGGGTCCAGCTGATCTGCGTTTCAGGTTGAAAGCCCTTGTTTTCAGCAGGGTGGCCGCAGGCCCGTAGCTATTGGTGAAAGGAGTTCAGAATGAAACAGACGGACCTGCTGCAATAGTTCTAGTAACCGCCGGGAACCGGGCGTTCGAAGTGCCCCGTCCCCGGCTGCTGCCTGTCTGGATCAGACCTCGGTCAGCGTAACAGACAGAGGAAGTCTCGATTTCGGCGTCTTTGCGTTGAAGTCATTTGCTTCATCGCGGTAGCCGAGCGCGATGACCACAAGGCTGGTATAGCCCTTTTCCCGGAGACCGAATTCTTCATCGAGCACTTTCGTGTCGATACCTTCCATCGGGCGGGCATCTACGCCAAGCGCGGCCGCGCCGAGCATGAACTGGCCAATGTTCAGGTAGACCTGCTTGTCCATCCAGTGCTGGAAGTCCTTCAGGTCATGCTTGTGAATGTTCGCGAACAGATTGCGGGCACCGTGCATTTGCGGCTTCAGCGTATCCTTGTCGAAATCAAACCGGCCGTCCCTGTCTTCCTGCTCGAGCACGTCGAGCATGTAGGCCTCATCGGCCGCGATGCGGCTGGCGAAAACGACGGTGTGCGAGGCATCGAGAAGTGACTGGGTATTGAAGGGAAACTTCTCCTCTGTCGATTTCGCGACGCGTACTTTGCCTTCTGGCGTCGCGGCGAGAATGAAGTGCCAGGGCTGAACATTGGTGCTCGACGGGCTGTATTGCAGCAGCGCTTTCAGTTTCTCAACGATATCGGCGGGAATGGTCTTCGACGCGTCGAAGGCCTTGGCCGTATAGCGGGTCTTGGCGACATCAATGATGTCCGGGCGGATGTCAGTTGCAAGTTGGGTCATGGGAGGATCCTGTTACTTAAGTTATTGGTGGTGAGTTCGGAGAGCTACTGCTGGGCAACATCAGCAGAGAGAGTGAAGCGGTCACTGGCGCGAACATAGATGAGACAGGTGTCTTCGGCTGCGCAGGTCAGCGACTGGCTTGCCTGCCCGGTGGTGCCGAAATAGCCGCCGGTCTGGAGCGTCCGGTCAGCACTGGCGAAATCAAGTTCGCCGTCGATCAGGACCGCACGAAGCTGGCCCCCTTCATGGGTGAGCGTGCCGCTAAATCCGTCCTGGAGCCGGAGCATATAGCCGCTGTCTTCAGCCGCGCCCGGCTGCCCCCAGAGGAACGCGACTTCAGCACCGTTCGCCGCGCCGTCGCGGGCCGGTGTCCAGTTGAGGCTGTCAGCGCCGAGCCAGACGAGGTTGCCGGTTTCGATATTGACAGGCCGCTCGCCATTGTCGAACGCTTCTTCTTCAGGCTGGACGAGGTATGGCCCCTCATCGATTTCGACATAAGCGATGTTGGTCGCGCCGGAGGCTGCGGTGATGTGAGCCTCGCCCGCAGGCTGCGTCCAGAATGAGCCCTTCGGCAGCCACATATCAGCGGCGCCGGGGTCGTCATTGTGGATTTCGCCGCTGATCACGACACCGCGATAGGTGACATTATGTATGTGCGGCGGGGATGCGAAACCTTCATTGAAGCGAGCCAGAAAGCCTGAAGCGCCGTCCGCGGCCCGGTCTCCCCATAGGTTGCCAGCGCGTGGGCTGTTATCGCCGCGAGCGGGGTTTAGCGCGCCCCATTCAATTTCGTCTGAATATACGATCTCTGTCGCATCGCTGTCGGGGTCCGCAAGAGCCATTGGCGCGGCCGCAGTGGCAAGGACCGCAGCGCCTATTCCTGAGCGAATTGCGCGGATGAAGGAGATGTCCCGTTTTCCAGCCATTGGTATCGTCCGTGTGGCTTCGTCTGGTTGACGCCGTCCGATTTAGCGATACCCTCGAACTTAACAAGAACGCACTTTTTTGGCCTATACGCACAAAAAGTATACTGTGGACCATTTGCCCTCATGACACGATTTACGGAATATGATTGCTCTGGCGGCTGCCCGGTGGAAGCCGCGCTCGAGCAGATTGGGGGCAAGTGGAAAGGTGTGACCCTGTTCCACCTGCTCGATGGCGTGAAGCGCTTCAATGAGCTGCAACGCGATGTCGGCGGCGTAACCCAACGCATGCTGACCAAGCAGCTTAGGGAGCTTGAGGCTGCCGGTCTCATCCACCGGGAAGTCTATCCGGTGGTGCCGCCCAAGGTTGAATACAGCCTCACCGAAAAAGGTGAGAGCCTGCGGCCGATCCTGATGGCGCTGAAGGACTGGGGCGAGGAGCACGTTCTCGCCACAGCTTGAGCGCTGGTCAAAAGGATCGGCGCGGAGCTCAGGCTGGCTGCAGTTCCGGCAGGCCGTCCAGGATCTTGTCCAGGGTTGCTGGATACTCGCGAACCCGGACGCCGGTTGCATTGAAGATGGCGTTGGTAACTGCCGCGCCCGCGCCGCAAAGACCAAGCTCACCCAGGCCCTTGGCCTGTATGGGGCTTGCCCAGTCATCGCGCTCCTCGAGCAAGACAACGTCGAGCTGCGGCACATCGAGATTGACCGGCACGTGGTACTCGGCAAAGTCGTTGTTGACGACGTGGCCGTCGCGCGGGTCGAATTCCATCGCCTCGTGAAGCGCCATGCCGATGCCCCAGGTCATGCCGCCATAGCATTGCGACGTCGCTGTCTTGTGGTTGAGGATACGGCCTGCCCCGAACACGCCAAGCATACGGCGTACGCGGGTTTCACCTGTCACGGCGTTGACGGCGACCTCGGCGAAGTATGAGCCATAGGTCGCTTGCTGCACCTTTTCCATCGTTTTACCAGGCTCGATATGGCCTTCGCCTTCAATGGTTTCGCCAGCGAGCAGGTCTGTCAGGCTGACTTCCTGGCCGCTGCCGGAGGCTTTGCCACCGTTCAGGTGAAGCGCGTCTTCATCGCAACCCAGCCTGCGGGCAAGCTCGCCGCGAATGTCCTGACAGGCGAGGTAGACAGACGACCCGGAGGAGGACGCACCGAAAGAGCCACCGGAACCGGACGCCTTGGGGAAGTTGCTGTCGCCGAGGCGTGTATCAACCTGCTCTGGCGCAAGGCCCAGCATGTCGCAGCAGAGCTGGGTGAGAATTGCATAGGTGCCGGTGCCGATATCGGTCATGTCGGTTTCGACAATGGCAGTCCCGTCATCCTTCAGCTTCACGCGGGCTTTCGATTCCATCAGCATGTTGACGCGGGCGGCTGCGGCCATGCCCATGCCGATCAACCATTCGCCTTCGCGCTGTTTGCCAGGCTCTGGATTGCGCTTGTCCCAGCCGAAGCGTTTTGCGCCTTCGTCAAGGGCTTCGGCAAAGGGGCGTGAACTATAAGGCATGCCTTCTTCTGGATGGGTGTCGGGAATATTGCGCTTACGAAGCTCAACTGGGTCGATGCCGGATGTGTGGGCGAGCTCGTCCATCGCATTCTCGAGCACCTGCATCCCGATCGCCTCGCCGGGGGCGCGAACGGAGCCCGCGCACATACGGTTGAGGCGGGCAACCTCGATGCTGAGACGTCGGTTTTCGCCGCCATAGATAAAATGCGTCGCCTGAATGACCGGCTCATGAAAGGTCTCGCCGGGCAGGTTTGAGACAAGGCATTCATGACCAAGGCCCGTCAGCTTGCCTGTCTCATCTGCGGCGAGGCGCAGGCGCTGTCGCGACTCCGACCGGCGCATGACATTCTCGAAGACCTGCTGACGAGTGAGCGTCACACAGACGGGGCGGCCGATTTCCTTTGCCGCGATCGCCGCAGCGACGGCCTCGGGCGCGATGCCGAGTTTTGAGCCAAACCCGCCGCCGACGAAAGGCGACAGTATACGGACTTTTTCTGGTTCAATACCAAGGGAGTCGGCGAGTTCATTCACATTGTACTTCACCATCTGATAGCTGCCGTGAAGGGTGAGCTGATCACCCTCCCAGCTGGCGATGGAGCAGTGCGGCTCCATGGCAGCGCTGTTGTGATTTGGCGTGCGATAGGTGGAGTCCACCGTAAAGGCCGCTTCTGCCATCGCCTTGTCGAGATCGCCCTGATCGAGCTGGTCGTCTTCGGGTTTCTCCGGTGAAATGTTGTTGGCTTCGGGGTCGAATACGCCGTGGCTATCTGCCTCGCACACCAGTTCAAGCATATGGGCACCGTGGCGTGCCTGCTCAAAGGTTTCAGCGACAACGAGCGCGATTGGCTGGCCAAAGTAAGAGATTTCGGACACGCCCTGGATCGGGGCTTCGTTCGCGGTGCCTTGGGCTGGGTTACGCAGGAAGCGGTCTTCACTGAAGACGCCGAGGATGCCGGGCAGGCTCTCGACGGAAGATTTATCGATGCGCACCAACTTGCCTTTCGATATGGGTGCGCGGGCGAGGACACCGAAGGTTTTTCCTTCGATCTCCCACTCATGGGCGTAAGTGGCTTTGCCTGCGACTTTCTTTGGCCCATCGGGTCGGTCCATCGGCTTGCCGGTCAATCGGCTCGGCAGCTCATCGAGAAGCCGCGCGGTTGCCGGTGTGTCCATTTTGAGGTGGCGTGTCATGAGCGCTCTCCTGTTGCTTCACGCAGCACGGCTTTCAGCGTGCGCCGGGTGAGCGGTATCTTGAAATCATTCTGGCCCTGGCCTTTTGCGTCGGCGAGCAGGATGTCGGCGGCCTTGTCGAACAGCGCCTCAGAAGGCGCCTCGCCTGTGAGCAAATCGTCGATGGCCGGGTCGTGCCAAGGCTTATGCGCGAGGCCGCCGAAGGCGAGCGAGGCGGACGCAATCTTGCCTGCGTCCATCTCGACCACGGCGGCGATCGAGACAAGCGCGAATGCGTAAGAAGCCCGGTCGCGGACCTTGCGGTAGATGTGGCGGCCTTTTGCAGGCGCAGGAAGGGTCACATGGGTGATGAGGTCGCCGGACTCGAGGATGTTGTCGCGATCCGGCTGGTCGCCCGGCAGGCGATGGAAGTCACGAACGGGCACGGTGCGCGTGTCGCCGCCCTGCCCTTCGATCACGACTTCAGCGTCTAGCGCGGCCATGGCAACCGCCATATCGCCCGGATAGGTCGCGATGCATTCATCGCTCGCGCCGAGGATGGCGTGAATGCGGTTCGCCCCTCCGATTGCGGAGCAGCCAGAGCCGGGCTTGCGTTTGTTGCAGGCCATGTCCGGGTCATAGAAATAATAGCACCGCGTGCGCTGGCAGAGATTGCCGCCCGT
This sequence comes from Henriciella marina, assembly GCF_027213945.1. Lineage (GTDB taxonomy): Bacteria > Pseudomonadota > Alphaproteobacteria > Caulobacterales > Hyphomonadaceae > Henriciella > Henriciella marina_A. Next base: position 224,340 of record NZ_JAPWGW010000005.1, on the reverse strand, counting down.
GGTTGCCTTGTTGCGGAGCTGGCCACTCGCGCCAGCAAGGATGGCGCGGGAGAGCACAGCGTAGTCCTGACGAATCCGCATGTCGGCGGCGCAATCGCTGTTGGTCACCAGCGTACCGATGGAAAGACCGCCATCATCGGAAGGCGTGATTTCATCAAGGCCGATACGATTAATATCGATGAGCCGATTTGGCGTCATCAGGTCAAGCTTCATGAGATCAAGCAGGTTTGTCCCACCCGCAATGAAGAGCGTCCCCTTTTCGCTGGCAGCTTTCACGGCATCTGCCGGGTCGTCCGAGCGGTAATAGTCGAAGGGCCTCATGAGCTTGCCTCCGCGGCTTCGCGGATCGCATCGACAATGTTCGGATAGGCCGCGCAACGGCAGAGATTGCCGCTCATCCGCTCCGAGATTTCTTCAGGCGTGAGTTTCGCTTCGCCGGTCAAGCTGCCGGACACGTTGCTTGGCCAGTTATCCTTGATCTCTTCGAGCATCGCAGTTGCCGAGCAGATCTGTCCGGGCGTGCAATAGCCACACTGGAAACCGTCATGCTTGACAAACGCGGCCTGAAGCGGGGAGAGATTGCCCGGCTCACCGAGGCCCTCAACGGTCGTAATCTCATCGCCGTCGTGCATGCAGGCGAGCGTTAGGCAACTATTGATGCGCCGCCCGTTTACCATGACCGTACAGGCGCCGCACTGGCCGTGATCACACCCTTTCTTCGAGCCGGTCAGACCGAGGTGATTGCGGAGGGCGTCGAGAAGCGTTGTGCGCGTATCAGCAGAGAGCTTGCGCTCTTCGCCGTTGATGCGCAGCGTCGTGTCTTTCATGGGGCAGGTCCTTGCGTGCGTTCATCGTGAACGCCGGACAACCCGTTCAGTTGCTCATCAGCATCGTAAAAACCGAAAAACGCCGCCCATGCAGGCGGCGTTCTCACAATTTCATTTGAAAGATTTGTCAGGCCGTTTCGTTGGCGATCTTTTCGTGGAGCCAGGCGGCATGACGGGGCGCCTTCTTGGTCTTCGACCATTCGTCGAGCATGTCGTGCGCGACCGATTTTAGCTGTGCCATCTGATCAGGCGTGCCGATATCACAGGCCAGCTCGAGCCGGTGACCATTAGGGTCGAAGAAATAGATCGACTTGAAGATGCCGTGATGGGTGGGGCCGACAACGTCGAGGCCCATTTCTTCTGCCCGCGCCTTGGCGTTCATCAGGTCATCCATCGTCTCCACCTTGAAGGCGATGTGCTGGACCCATTCCGGCGTATTGCGGTCACGGTCCATGTCCGGCTTGGTCGGAAGCTCGAAGAAGGCGAGGACGTTGCCATTCCCCGCATCAAGGAAGACGTGCATGTAGGGGTCTGGCGCGCCGGTCGAGGGCACCTTGTCCTCTGCAATGGCGAGCTGGAAATCCATGCCGAGCAGCTTGTTGTAGAACTCGACCGTCTCTTTGGCATCCTTGCAGCGATAGGCGACGTGATGGACGCCGTTCAGTTTTGGAGCAGCGGTGGCCATTATGCGTCCTCTTTCTCATCGACCTTCAACGCGCCGCGCTTGATCTGGTCTCGTTCCATGCTTTCGAACAGGGCCTTGAAGTTACCTTCGCCGAAACCCTGCTTGTAGTCACCCTTGCGCTGGATGAATTCGAAGAAGACAGGGCCGACCTGCGGTTCTGCAAAGATCTGGAAGAGGAGGCGTGGTTCGCCGCCATCGGTCGTGCCGTCGAGCAGGAGGCCGCGCGTTTTCAGCGCGTTCTCGTCTTCGCCGTGGCCCGGCAGACGCTCGCTCAGCATTTCGTAATAGGTGTCCGGCGGAGGCGTCATCATCGGCACGCCGCGCGCTTTCAGCTTGTCATAGGCGGCCACCAGATCGTCGCAGATGAGCGCGATGTGCTGGATGCCCTCGCCATTGTATTCGCGGAGGAATTCCTCGATCTGGCCCTTGCCGCCTTCAGCTTCCTCATTCAGCGGAATACGGATCTTGCCATCCGGCGCGGTCAGCGCCTGCGAGGTGAGACCGGTATATTCGCCCTTGATGTCGAAATAGCGGATTTCCTGGAAGTTGAAGAGCTTCTCATAGAAGTCAGCCCAGTACTTCATCCGGCCTTTATAGACATTGTGGGTCAGGTGATCGACGAGCTTGAAGCCACAGCCTTCGGGATACTTCTCGACGCCCGGCAGGTATTCGAAATCGATGTCATAGATCGAGAGGCCGTCGTCGCCCTCATCGGCGTAGCGGTCGATGAGATAAATGAGCGAGTGGCCGATACCGCGAATGGCCGGCAGCTTCAGCTCCATAGGCCCGGCGGGGACATCGCATGGCTCTGCATCATTCGCGATGAGGTGGTCATAGGCCGCCTTGGCGTCGCGGACGCGGAAGCCCATGCCGCAGGCGCTCGGCCCATGTTCCTTGGCGAAATAATAGGCCGGGGAGCCTTTTTCGTAATTGGTGATGAGGTTGATGCCGCCCTGGCGCCAAAGCTCAACATCCTTGGAGCGGTGTCTGGCGACTTTGGTGAAGCCCATGACTTCGAAAACGGGTTCGAGCTGGCCTTTCTCAGGCGCAGAAAATTCGATGAATTCAAAGCCGTCGAGGCCAGCTGGATTTTCAAACAGGTCTGCCATGTGCTTAACCTCCAAAAGTTGCGTCTGAATCGATAATAGTTTCATTTGCAACTAAATCAAGTTAACTCGCGCAAAGGTAGGACCTCGCCCGATCATGAATGATGCTGCCGGTGACAAGCTTCGCCTCGACAACTTCCTGCCCTACAGGCTCTCAGTGCTTTCCAATGCGGTCTCACGGAAGATCGCTGACATGTATGAGCGCGAATTCGATATCTCGATCTGGCAATGGCGCATCCTGGCAGTCCTCGGCGAGAGTGACGGGATTACCTCTACTGAGGTTGCCGCGCGCACACTGATGGACAAGCCTGCGGTCAGCCGGGCAACGTCGAGCTTGATCGAGCGCGGCCTGGTCACGCGAACCTCTGATACGGCAGACCGGCGCAAGTCGGCGCTCGGCCTCTCCACCGCCGGCCGCGAGGTCTATAACGCCGTCATTCCGCGCGCGCTTGCCTATGAGCAGGAATTGCTGGCGGCGCTCAGCCCGGAAGATGCAGAGGCGCTTCACGGCTTGCTAACCCGTCTGGCGCAAATAGCGTCACCAGAGCGCGACCTATGGGACAGGCGTGAGGACTGAAGGTGCTTCGGCGCGCCTCGTCCAGTGAGGGCAATGGGGGAATAGATGTCGAAATCGATGACGCTGGAGGATCACTTCGCGCGGCTTCATCCTGTCCGCCCGGAGCATGATGCCGCCCGCTTACTCTGGCAGGATCGTCTCGCGCCCCGGTTGTCCGAAATGGAAGAAGAGCGCAAGGCCGTCATCAAGCGGGCGACCATGCACACGGTTGCGACAGCGGCCTTCATTGTGGCGCTGGTCTTTGCGGCCATTATCGCCTTCGGGTTCGAGGCGATCTTTCCATTCGGCATTTTCGCAGGCATCGTCGCCACTTTCATCGCCTGCGCGGCCGTCTGGATGCCCGTCTTCAGCATGAAGTCGCAGACCAAGCAGCTGGTCGTGGGCGCGGCGTGCGAGCCATTCGGCTTTACCTATCAGACGCTGCATCAGGACTTTTCGGGCGTGAGCAGCCTGCGCAGCCTTGGCACATGGGTCAGCGCCAACCGGTCGACCGTTTTCTCGAAGGGTGATGAGCCCCCGACACCGGCTTTCGAGCGGCTTAAGGCTGTCGGCCTGATGCCGAGCTATGATACGCGCAAATTCGAGGACCTGATCGAAGGCGTGCGCGCAAATGCAGCCTTCACGATGGTTGAGTGCAAGCTTACCGAGCAACAGGGATCGGGCAAGAACCGGCGCACGGTGACCAAATTCCAGGGCCTGCTGCTCAACATTGAATATCCAGACCGCTTCCTTGGACGAACGCTGCTTGCGCGGGATGGCTGGTGGAGCTGGGGCCGCAAGAACGGCATGCAACAGGTCCAGCTTGTATCGAAAGAGCTTGAAGACGCCTTTACGGTCTACTCAACAGACCAGGTGGAGGCGCGCACCCTGCTGACGCCTGACCGGATGGAGCGCCTCATCGCGCTGGAGCGCCATTTCAAGGGCTCAAAACTCCGCGGCGTGTTCGAGGAAGGCCATCTGACGATTGCGCTGGAGGCGGACAACCAGTTCGAGGCTGGCTCTATCTTCAAACCGCTCATCGACCCGGCGCGCTATGTCGAAACGCTGACCGAAATCGGCCTGATCTGCGACCTGATCGACGGCTTCCTGACGCGCGACTGGTACAAGGACAAGATCTGAGCACGGCCAGATCCAGCACCGGGCTGCGCACGCCTGACCAGTTTAGTTGAAATTTGAAACATGCCACAAAGGCAATATTGATGCTGTTCTGGCAGTAATGCTCTCAGTTGCATGAGACCGAGGCGATGGCTGAAGGACTATCCAGACTGGCCGAACCGGCCAACAGCAATCGACCTGATGAAGCGGCTCACCTCGTTTCAACGGCGACGACGTCACCGGCTGACCTATCAGCAGGGGCGCGGCGCATTCAGCAACGCCATCATCCGATCAATCGCGAACTGCTGCGCGCCGCCCTCAAGATCGTCGATTTTGCCGGCGCGGCCTTTATCGCCTGGTTCACGCTTTACCTTACCGGCCACAGCGTTCTCTACTCGCCAGTCAATCTGGTCCTGCCATTTGCCCTTATGCCGTTTGCGCTGCGCTGGGGCCTGAAGGCGAGCGAGTCCTATGCGCTGTCCTATGCGCGGCCTGTGACGGAACACATGATCCGTGCTGCGATTGGCGCCGGGTACGGTCTGGCAGCGCTGTGTGCGGCAACCGCCATCTTCTATGGTGAGGCGCATACGCGCTGGGTGATGGGATCTGCGTACCTTACCTTTTGCGCCAGCATTGGCATCCACGCCCACTTCATCGTCCTGTTCAAGATCCTTACCCGTAATGGCGCCCTCTCGGAGAATGTTGTGCTGGTGGGCGCGACCCCGAATGCGCAGCGCCTCCTCTCCCGAAATGACGAGACGCGTGAGCTGAACATTGTCGGTGTCTTCGATGACAGACTTTCACGTGCGCCAAAGACCATGGAGGGTGTACCCGTGCTTGGACGGCTGGACGATCTCATGAACTGGGACCGCCTGCCTGATATCGACCGCATTGTCGTGACCGTGACATCGGATGCGCGCCACCGTGTTCGTGAGCTTATCGACCGGCTCCGCGTGTTGCCGCAACGCGTCGTCCTTCTGCTCGATCTTGAGGGCTTCGACCCGGAAACCGAAAGCCTTGCCGAGATTGCACGGTCGCCTGCTGCATATGTCTCCGGCGCGCCGGACGACAATCGCCGGGCAACCGTGAAGCGCGCTGCAGATATCGTGTTTGCGAGCCTCATGCTGGTCGCGTTCAGCCCGATCCTTCTGATCACCGCCATCGCCGTGAAGCTGGAGAGCCCAGGGCCGATCCTGTTCCGCCAGCGCCGCCAAGGCTTCAACAATCAGGTCATCCGAGTCTGGAAATTCCGTTCGATGCGCCACGACCCGGACGCCGAAGAGAAGATGTCCCAACAGACGCTGAGTGATGATGAGCGGGTGACGCGTGTCGGCAGACTTATCCGGGCGACATCTCTCGATGAGCTACCGCAGCTGATCAATGTGCTGCGGGGAGAGATGTCGATTGTCGGCCCACGTCCGCACGCGATCGGTATGACGGCAGAAAATGACGAGGTTCAGGGCATTGTCGGCGACTATGCGCACCGCCACCGGGTAAAGCCGGGCATTACAGGCTGGGCGCAGGTCAATGGATCGCGCGGCCCCGTTCATACGCGCGAGGAAGTGCGAGAACGCATCCGCCTCGATATGGAATATGTGAACCGCGCCTCTTTCTGGTTCGACGTGTTCATCATGGTGATCACCGCGCCTTGCCTGCTCGGCGATTTCAAACGCCAGCGCTAGCATGACAGGTCAAGATGCCATGACCCCGGCGGGGGAGCACACCAGACAGGCGGGCGTTCGCAACGATGAAGAGAACTGGTCGAACGGCAAGCCGGGAGACGCCGCTATCACGGTTTGCGTTCCCTGCTACCGCGATGATGCTTCGGCACTAATCGCAGACCTCTCACAGGCAAAAGGCGCGGCCCGCGTCGCGGTGTTGGTCTACGACGATGGCAGCGGCGACCCGCAGCTGACCGCCAGACTGAAACCATTTCTGGAAGCCTATCCGGGACCGGCACGCCTTGTGACGGCCTCCGTCAATCATGGCCGCGCTCATGCGCGAAACCGGCTGCACCACCTTAGTAAAAGCCACTGGATCCTTTTTCTCGACGCCGACATGAAGCCAGACGATCCGAAATTCCTGGCGCGCTACCTGACGGCCGTTGAAGACTGCGATGGCCCGGCCCTCATCGCGGGCGGTTTCAGTCTCCAGCATGCCAAAGTCAGCGCGCAAACGCGACTGCATGCCGCTCAATCGCTCGCTTCGGAATGTCTGGCAGCGGCCGAGCGGCGCAAAGAGCCCGGACGCTATGTTTTCACGTCCAACATCCTCGTCCATCGCCGCGTGCTGTCCGAGGTCCCTTTCGATGACGGCTTCAAGGGTTGGGGCTGGGAGGATGTCGATTGGGGGCTGAATGTCGCGAAGGCGTTCCCTGTCCGGCACATCGACAATACGGCAACGCACCTCGGACTGGACGATGCGGCAACGTTGCTTCGCAAATTTGGCAGCTCAGGACAAAATTTCGCTCGGCTAACACAGCGCCATCCGGACGCTGTAAAATCGATGCCGCTATACCGAATGGCCCGCAAATTCAGAAACTTACCGGCCCGCCGTCCACTGCAGGGTCTTGCGCGCTTTGGCGCGCGATCAGCGATGCTTCCCGATGGCGTGCGACTTGCATGCTTGAAGACCTATCGGGCGCTGGCATATTCGAGGGAGATATAATGACCGCAGCCACGCTTTCCGCCTATCAGCCATCCGACTCGCTTCTGGCGAAAGTCCGTCGGCGTGCCGCACGATGGCACCGGGCGCGCCCCCTTGGTGCAGCGCCGCGGCGCACCCGTATCTGCTTCACCTTCGATGACTTTCCAAAATCAGCCGCCGACACCGGCGCCGAGATCCTGGACGAAGTCGGCGCGAAGGGTTGTTACTATGCCTGCACGGGCATGGCAGGCACGAGCAACCATCTTGGCGACCTGTTCGACGAGCGCGACCTGAAGGCGCTGACCGCCGCCGGTCACGAGATCGGCGCGCATACGCAGACGCACCTGGACTGCAGCCAGGCGCCCGCGTCCATCGTACTGGCTGATATTGATGCAAATCTTCGCAATCTTGTCTCGATGGGACACAATGAGATTGTTCGCCAGTTTGCCTGGCCGTACGGTGAAACCCGTGCGGAATTGAAGCCGCGCCTCGCCACCCGCTTTGACGCCGTGCGCGGCATCCATGCAGGCGTGAATGTGAAAGGGTCTGACCTGATGCAGCTAACCGCTCTGGAACTTGATGCTGACGAGAGCAGCATTGAGCGCGCAGCGGCGGTCATAGAAGCGTCCGCACATAATCCATCCTGGATCTTCGTGTTCACACACGACGTCCGGAAAAATCATAGCCGCTGGGGCACCTCCCCTGAGCACTTCCGCCGGATTGTTCGGCTCGCCCGGGACACCGATGCGCGCCTGCAAACACCGTCTGATGCGCTCGATGCGATCATCGCCCGGGATAAAAATTGACCGGCGATGTCCTCACGATTGTCATACCTACCTATAATCGGCCGGACAGTCTGCGCCGGGCCGTGGAGAGTCTGTTCTGGCAAAGGGCTGCGCGCTCTGGCTTCAGGCTGATTGTCGCCGATAATTCGGTCGATGCGACGGCGCGCCTGACTTTCGATACGCTTGCCGAACAGGCGCCAGACACGATCTCTCTAACCTATCTGCACGTTCCGGAAGCAGGCGTCGCGAATGCGCGCAATGCCGCGATGAAAAAACTCGAAACGCCGCTGATCGCATTTCTGGACGATGACCAGGCAGCGCCGACGCACTGGATCGAAGAGCTTCTCGCGGCCTACAAGACGTTCGGCGCTGCGGTGACATTCGGCCCCGTGCAGACAGTGTTGCCGGACGATATCACCAAGCATCGCGCCTATTATGAGAACTTCTTTGCGCGCGAGCCCAATCTCTCACCCGGCTATATCGACAAGCCATTCGGGTGCGGCAACTGCCTGATCGATGCGCGGCAAGTGCCGACAAAGGGACCATGGTTCGACGCGCGAATGAATGAAGTTGGCGGCGAGGACGATCTTCTCTTCCAACGGATCCGCGCAAATAGTGGAAAGTTCGCCTGGGCGCCGAATGCGCCGGTTTTCGAGTACCCGCTTCGTCAGCGTATTTCGCTATCCTATACGCTACGCCGGGCTTTCGCTTATGGCCAAGGTCCCGTCACGCTGGCGCGCAAACGCCAACCGCCGCGCTACGATCTGCTGGTGTTCTGGGTCATTATTGGTGGCGGGAAATTCGCCCTGCACTCACTGCGCTGGCTGGCTCTTCGCCTGATTGGTCATAAGAAACGCGCTTTCGAAGCCGATCAGGCCGTACGGGGCCTTGGCAAGATCTTTTTCTGGGTCAAGCTACGCTTCTATGGCACCTCGACCGTCACCCAGTTCAGCGGTCAACCCGGCGCCTCATCTGCTACGGGCGACCCGGCCTCCGCTGTGCAGGACACCCGCGCCAGTGTGACCGGGCGCGACAGTCTTGCGCGGCGTTGAATTCGGGACGTAGGCCGGTCGCTTCAGACTTATCGCCGTTTTCGCGGCTATCGCGACATAGGTCACCCAGATGATCGAGTTTTGCTGAAGGGCATTGCTCTCTGACAGGCTGAAAAGCAGGAACTGCCCGGCAACACCTAGTGCAAAAATGCCAAGCCAGTTGTCGATGGACAGCCAAGCCGCCCGCGCGACGAACAGAACATAATTCGCCATGAGAAGCCCGAGCCCGACGAGGCCGACGCTCAAAGCCGTCTCAAGCCATCCATTGTGCGCAGTGGGAACCAGCCATTCCGTAGCCGAGCGCACACGATGGGCCGGCATCGAGTCGAGTTGCCAGAACGCTCCGTACCCATATCCAAGCTGCGGGCGGTCTGCGATCGCACCAGCCAGAACGCTCCAGATATCGGTCCGTCCAGTCAGCGTGGCGTCACGCCCTAGCAGGTTGAGAACGATGCCGGGCTCGATAATCATGATGGCTGTGAAGGCAGAGGACAGGACAATACCAGTCCAAAGACCCGAGATGGTTATGGCCGTCCCCTTCCGGCTGACCCAGCCCGCGAAAAGTATACCAAAGCCCAGTATCAGGCCGAGCAGCGCCGTCTTCGATGTGGAGGCAATGACCAGCGCGCTGCAGAGCAGGACCGCAAAGCCCCAGACCGGACGCCACGGACGGTCCAGGATGAACAGGAATGCGCAGAGAAATGCGGCGCGCGCCATATGACCGCCCAGCGTATTCTTCTCCCACCAGAGCCCCTTCCAGGCGCCCGGGTGAATTTCACTCATGATCGCAAAGCCCGGCGCGACAATGACGGCGCCGAGGGAAACGATTGCCATGAATAGCCACATCGCGCCCATCAGGCGCAGGAGTGTGCGCCAGTCATAGCGTGCGGCGAGATAGAAACCTGCAAGACTCGTTGCGACAACGGCAATCGAGCGGCGCTGTGTCAGAGCCGGGTCGAGCGACCATAGAAAGGAAGCCGCCGTTATCGCTAGCAGCGCAATCAGGAAGGGCATCCGCACCGCAAGCGACACCATTGACTTCACCTTCCAGAGGCAGCCAATCGCGACAAGTCCATAGACCGGCAACCAGAGCAGGCGCAGGAAAGCGCTGCTGTCTGTGTCATACTCAGAGGCAAAAAGCCGAGGCAGAAGGCCTTCGCTGAAGAGGACGAGGCAGATGAAAGCCAGTCCCAGCTCTACCGTCAGTATGACAGTCTGGATCAGCGAGCGCTGATTATCCTGCAAGCCGGTCGGCGAATCTGGCATCGGACCCGATCCTGTTCATGACGACACCGGCGACGTGTCCGCCGTGCGCTTCAATCGCCTCGCGCAGACCCATGACCTCATCGGCGCCAGTGGAATCTGCTTCGAGGACGATGAAGACCCCATCCATCTGTCCGGCCACGGCAAGCCCGGCTTGCGAGCGCGATAGCGAAGGCGCATCGACGATCACGAGACCGGCGGCGCGCCGAACCTGCTGCCACCAGTCTGGTCGGGCGTGAAGCTGTACGCTCTGTCCCCTGCGGACTCCCTCGTTTCGGAAACGTGTCACGAAAAGACGCGAGCCCTGAATAGGGTGAACGGAGAGCAGGCTCTTCTGCTGGCTTTCCTGACGACTGCCAGACAAAGCCGGGGACACCGAATAGATCGGGGCTGTACGAAGCGATCCGTCAAAGGCCCGGCCCGGTTTTCCTACATCGCGGGCAAAGCCCTTCTGGAATGCCCTGAACATGGCATTCTGCCGCAATCCCAGATCGACAAGCCAGGTCGGTCGCGATGACTGGGCTGCGCAGCGAAGCGCCACCGATGCGGCAACGCTGCTGGTACCTTCTTCCTGTCTTGCGGAGATGAACATGACGCAGCGGGCACCCGTATCCGGCGACACCCGCGCCACGGCCTTGCAGACCGGGTCCATCTTTCTGCGCAAATCTTTCATGGCATCCAATTCCCTGTTGAATCGGGCCTATCATGCGGTTGGTTAACGGTTTTCTTAATGTTGATCGCGGCCGTTCCGTCAGACAGCTTTGAGCGACCCGACGACCTTCAGGCCGGTCGTGCGTTCTACTGACCGTGCGGTTGCAAAGCCAGGGCGCGTCAGAGCCCATAACAGGCCTGCCATGAGAGCCGTGAAACCTGCGAACAGGATGCTGAGCGCGGCCACCACCATTTTGAGGCTCTTGCCTTTTACCGGCACACTTGCCGGCTCAAGCACGCGCACACTGTCCGCTGTCTGACCGGAGATCTCGGAAAGGGCACGCTCCTCGACCTCGCGGACCGAGAAGTTCTCGACGTTTCTCTCCATCAGGGCCTTGCGGCGCTGCAGCTCCTGCCATTCCGGGGCCAGGTCGTTCAGACGGCTGAGGCGTCCTTCGACTCTGGCGAGCTGGCGATTGAGTTCCGCTTGCTGCAGCGCGAGCGATTGCTGCTCTGCCTGCAGGGACGAGGCCGATTGCTCGATGGTCTGGTAGACGGGATTGGGGCCGCGCCGGGTCGTGCCGGAAAGGCCGTCGCGCGATGAAAGATAATTCTCGACCTGCGCGATACGCCGGTCGATCGCCTGCACGCGCTGGGACTGTTCAGTGTAGCGCGACAACAGATCTTCGCGCTCAATACGAAGCTGCATCAGCGTCTGGGCGGAGTTGTCCTCGACATAAAGGTCCTGCTGCGGGTTGAGACGCGCGAGTTGCTGGTTATAGATGTCGAGCTGTCCATCGACGGCACTTGCCCGCGACTGCGTGGTCAGAAGCTCCGATGAGACAGTCGAGTAGAGCTGCTGGGCCGTTGCCCGCTCACTTTCAAAGTCACCAATATTGTTGCGGCGAAGGAAGTCACGGATGTCCTCTTCGACATCAAGCAGCTGAGCTTCGAACTTCACGCGCTGTTCCTGCAAGCTGGCCGAGCCATTGCTGGAGAACACTTCGCTGCGATAGTCGAGATAGCTATTGATCCAGTAATTGAGCAAGTCAGCGGATAGCGCGGCATCTTTGTGCTCAAGCGCCGTGCTGATGACCGGTGTCTTGGGCGCCGTACCGGAGCTGAAGTCTTTCTGCAGGCCGAGCACCCCCTTGCGGAATGTCTGCTCTTCAATCGCGGCATGTTCCGATGGTGGGCTGGCGGCGATCTTGTCGTCGCGCGCATCGGCAAGTTTAGGGAAAACCCGGTCGATACCGAACTCGGTCAGGACTCGCTCTGCGATGACGGGGCTGCGTAAAACTTCGAGTTCCGCCTGGATCAGAAGCTCTTCTTCCGGCGCAACACCCTGAAGTTCACCGCCGACGCGAGGCCGGTAGACATTCTCGTCGCCGATGCGGACGAAAAGGCGCGAGGTTGCCTCGTACGATTTCGGCATCTGGAAGGCGACAAGCAACCCGATGAGGAAGATCGGAATGAAGACGAAGATCATCAGCCACTTGGCTCGCCAGAGCTGCAGGATGAGTTCAGTCGGGCCAATGCGGGGGCGTGAGCGAACAGGCATGGCACCGCCCTGCTGCGGTTGTCTCGCTCCCCATTCGGCTGAATTCGACATAGACGGTCATCCCTGAAGGTGTCCGGGAGCAAATCAAACGCAAACCCCCTTACTTGGCTTCTTCAGGCACGTGGCTTGATAATTCCTTAAACATTAACGTTGAGCCTCAGACTGTACACAATTTGCAAAGAGATCGTGAGCCAGCATCATGCGAAGTCTTCTCGCCGCATCTGCTCTTGTCCTCGGTGCCTGCCAGTCAGTCACGCCGACGCCTTCGGAGTATTTTCCAGTCGCCGAATGGCGGCATGAGGATGGCCGCGACCAGCCTTACCTGCTTGCTCCGGGCGATACGGTGTCCATCGTTTTCAACTCCGTGCCAGAGCTCAATCGGGATATCAAAATCGCCCCTGACGGGTCGCTTACCCTGCCTTATGTGGGCACGGTACAGGCCTCCGCGCGCACGCCAGCAGAGATTCAAGCCGAACTCGTGCAGGCTTATGCGGGTGAACTGCGATACCCCGACGTCGACGTCATTCCGATGGAGTTCGACAGTCAGAAGATCTTCGTAGGCGGTGAGGTACAGGCGCCAGGCATGCTTGATCTGCCAGGCCAGATCGATCCGCTGCAGGCAGTCATCATGGCGGGCGGCTTTACGCCCGGCGCCCAGCCAACTCAGGTGGCGCTGATGCGTCGAATGCCGGGCGGCGAGGTCATGACGGCTGTCATTGATATCCGCGCCGGGCTGAATGATCCAAGGCTTGCGGACTTTACGCCGCTTCGCCGTTTTGACGTGGTCTACGTGCCACGCTCGGCAATCGCTGAAGAAAATCTCTTCATGGAGCAGTGGTTCCGCTCTGCCCTGCCGATTGACTTCTCACTGTATTATGATCTCGCGGGCGATTTTCGCGGGCGCTAGGTCAGGCCCGCCTGCCGCGCGAAATCAGTTCATCAGCTGAAGCCAGTCACGTGCAGATTTGAGCGCCTGCTTGATCTCTTCACTCGAGAGCATGTCAGACATCTGCTGGCGGTATTCCTTGGCCTCTTCCGAGCCCTTGAGCACAGCGAGATTGAACCATTTGTGCGCAGCGACCATGTCGGCATCGACGCCCACACCGGTTGAGTAGGCAAGGCCAACCTTGCAGAGTTCTTCGGCCGTCGCGTGTTCGCTGAGACCAGTTTCAGGGGCGACATCCATCGCCATTTCTGAATACGGCATTGTCTTCTTCCTTTAACCCAAAACCCGTCGGTGTGCGGCTGTCTTTGCGTCCGCTTGGCCGATGGGCTTTTGTCCATCCGTCACGTCTTGTGACAGGGAAGAGGTTGCGCTCAGGGGTTTGCCACATGGTTAACAGGATCGGCCTGAAAGCGCGTCTGTGTTAACGATAGGCGGGCCAATCTTTACACTTGGCGAAATTCTGGCTGCAGAGGCGCTGTTGCGGCAGACTTTGCCGAGGGCCGCAGCTTGGCTAATGGCAAACGGACGCATTGGCGCAAAGGCCGCCGCGCGATAGAAATCCGGCCAGGAACAGACAAGGCAGACGCAATGAGCAACCTTTTCGAACCGATCCCCTACAGCCTCTGGAGAGAGGACAAGCAGGCCTTCGCCAGACGGCTCGGCAGCTCTTTCCGTGAGACCGGCTTCGCCGTGATCACCGGACACCCGGTCAACCAGACCATCATCGACGGGGCAAATGACGCGGCGAAGGCCTTCTTCGCACTCTCCGGCGAGGCCAAGGAAAAGTATCACGATGCAGAAGGCGGCCGCCAGCGTGGCTATACGCCGTTCGGCACGGAGAACGCCAAGGGGCAGAAAGCCGCCGACCTCAAGGAATTCTGGCATACGGGCCGCAAGCTGCCCGCAGACTCGAAATACCGCGCGACGATGAAGGACACGCCTGTTGTCGACGAGGTGCCGGAGTTCGACGCCGCGACCTATGCCTTCTACACCGAGATGGACGAGTTTGGCCGCGACCTGCTGCGCGCCGTCGCCTTGCACCTGGAGCTGCCGGAAGACTGGTTCGACGACAAGGTCGAGAGCGGCAACTCCATCCTCCGCCTGCTTCACTATCCGCCGCAGGAAAACCCACCGCCAAAGGGCACGGTTCGCGCCGCCGCGCATGAGGACATCAACGTCATCACGCTTCTGCTGGGTGCTGAAGAGGCAGGCCTTGAAGTCCTGCATCGCTCTGGCGACTGGCTTTCCGTGAACCCGCCAGCTGGCTCTCTCGTCATCAATTGCGGAGACATGCTGCAACGCCTGACGGGCGGCGTCCTGCCGTCCACTACGCACCGTGTCGTGAACCCGGAGCCGGAACGCGCCAAATTCCCACGTTATTCCACGCCCTTCTTCCTGCACTTCAATCAGGACTTCCTGATCGAGCAGCTGCCGCAATGCCTCGAAGAAGGTGGCAAGACACAGCCGCCGATCACGGCGCAGGACTATCTGATGGAGCGTCTGCGCGAGATTGGGCTGGTAAAGGCGTAAAGTTTTCTGGCTGCGTCCTTGCCGCCGCGTCCGGCTTGCAAGACGACATCATAGCGACTGAACTACTCCCAAGGCCCAGCAGAGGCAAAAGGGAGTAGACATGTTCGACAATGACGACTGGCTGAACAAGCACCGTGAGGAGGTCATCGACCCGACCCGCGAGATTGTGGACCCGCATCATCATCTCTGGCGCAAAAGCCACCCGGTTATCCGGTACGACCTCAAGGAATTGTGGTCGGACACCGATGATGGTCACAACGTTACTCAAACCGTATTCATGGAATGCGGCTCATCCTATCGCGATGATGGACCAGAGCATATGAGGCCGGTTGGCGAGACCGAATACATCGCCGAAGCCGCTGCGCTGTCGGATGCCGTACCTGCCAGGGCGAGCATTGCTGCCCTCGTCGCGCATGCTGATCTTCGTCTGCCGATCGAGACGCTGGACGAAGTTCTGGATGCCCATATCGAGGCGTCGCAAGGGCTTTTTCGCGGGATCCGGCACTCAGGTCCGTTCGACAAGGCTGGCGCTGGCTTCCGCATTCCTCCGCGCGCGCCAGAAGGTCTCTACAAGGATGAAGCTTTCAGGCGCGGCGTCGCGCATCTCGGCCAGCGCGGCTTTACCTATGACACTTGGAACTATCACCACCAGATCCTCGACTTCCGCGATCTCGCCGCCGCGATCCCGGACACGGTGATGATCCTCGACCATTTCGGCACGCCACTGGGTGTCGGGCCGTACGCGGGCAAGCGCGAGGACAATTTCGAGAAATGGAAAGACGATATCGCGGCCGTCGCCGAGCAGAAGAACGTCTTCGCCAAGCTTGGAGGGCTGGCTATGCCGGACAATGGATTCGGCTGGCATGAACGGGATCTCCCGCCCTCATCCGACGAGGTCGTCAACGCGCAGGCGAAATACTATCACCACGCCATTTCATGCTTTGGCGCAGACCGCTGCATGTTCGAAAGCAACTTCCCCGTCGACCGGCTCTCGCTCAGCTACCGGGTCTACTGGAACGCCATGAAGAAGATCGCCGCCGACTATTCGGAACTGGAGCAGCAGGCCATGTTCAGCCGCGTGGCACGGCAGGTCTATCGCATCGATCCACCACTATAGGAGGCCCTCCGTGTTCGAAGAAATCCTGTACGAGGTCGAGAATGGCCGCGCGCGCATCACACTGAACCGGCCAGACAAGCTGAACGCGCTGACGCTGAACATGCAGGCTGAAATGTCAGAAGCGCTCTGGCAGGCGGACAATGACCGGGCGGTGCATTGCGTCATCATAAAGGGCGCGGGGAGAGGCTTTTCGGCAGGGTACGACCTTGCCGGCTCTGACAGCGTGCCGATTTCTCGCCTCGACGCCGATACGAGCAACAAGCGCGGCGGACGCTCTGTCGATGACGATATCTGGCAGCTAGAGCGCGCGCAGCGCTATCGCATGGCGATCTTTGACATGCACAAACCTGCCATTGCGCAGGTCCACGGCCCTTGCGTGGCAGGCGGGACTGATATCGCGCTTCTCTGCGACATGGTGATCATTGCCGATGATGCGATGGTGTCCTTCCCGGCAGGGCGAAACCTTGGCGCACTGCCGAACCAGATGTGGCTCTACAATGTCGGACCGCAATGGACCAAACGCCTTATGCTGACCGGCGACAGCATAACCGGCACGGAAGCTGCGCAGCTTGGTTTTGCGATGAAAGCTGTGCCTGCTGATATGCTTGAGGCAGAAGTCGAAGGCCTCGCCGACCGAATGGCGCACATTGATGCTGACATCCTTGCCGCCAACAAGCGGGCCGTGAACCTAGGCATGGAGCTCATGGGCGCCCGCACGATGCAGCGCCTCGCCGTGGAGAATGACGTACGCGGTCACCAGGCGGCCTCAGCCCATGCCTTCGTGAAACGGGTTGGCGAAGCAGGCCTACGAGACGCCTTGCGCGAACGCGACGCGCCGTTCGGTGACGGCCGCGCCCGCGTGAACGGGCCTGAGGTGCGCGACACTGAAGGGAATCTGATTGAGGACTAGCCCACCCCGACCCTCCCCAAAAGGGAGGGAGAAGAGGCATAAGTCCTTCGAGGATATCGTCCCCTCCCCATTCATGGGGAGGGTTCGGGTGGGGCCTACCCGGCCTGCCCCGCCAGCCAGTCATCGCGCATGATTTCCCAGACCTGCGACTGGCGGATGGTGCCGTCTGGGCGTTGGCTCTCTATATCGCCGCGATGGACAAAACCGGTGCGCTGAAACAGCTTCTGTATACGGACATTGTCGGACGCAGTCGTGTTGCAGATGAGGTCGAGGCCCAGCGTTTTGAACATCCAGGTGAAGGTCGTGATCATGCCAGCGCCCCCCTGCCCCTTGCTCTGGAGGTCAGGCCGCATTGCGCCCGCAAGTTCGCCAGCGCCCCATTGCGGCCAGACGCACAGCTCGGAATAGCCAGACAGGACGCCGGCCTCATCGAAGTTGAGCGACAAGAGGCCTTCGCCCCTCTCCCGCGCAGCCTTCATACTGGTGATATATTTCGCGACAGCTGCTTCGGTCAGGGGCCGGGGCAGGCTGTAGATCCAGCGGTTCACTTCTGGAAAGGCGAACAGCTCCGTCAGGGCGGCGGCATCCTCAGATGTTGCCAGCCTGCTCGTGGCAGCAGTGCTGGGTAATTCGCGCGTGCCACGAACAGCAGCCCGGATGTCAGCTTCGCGCGCTGCTCCGACCTCAATCCGCGTCCATGGAAACTGGCCCATCCGCCGCTCTCAGTCCTGCTCTTCCAGAAACGCGCCCACCTCTTCGCGCCAGGGCAGGCTCGGCTGCGCGCCGGGTTTGGTGACAGCCAGCGCAGACGCGGCGGACGCAAAGCGAAGCGCTTCGCCTTCCTCGCGCCCCTCGGCAAGTGCGAGCACGAGCGCGCAGCAGAACGTGTCGCCAGCCCCGGTTGTGTCGATGACGGGTACGGTGAAGGCCGGTGCGCGCGCGATCTCCTTGCCGGCGCGGTAAAGAACAGCACCCTGCCCCCCAAGCGTCAGCGCGACCATGCCTTCGCCGCGGTGGATGCCTTCGCCATAAAAAGCAGCCTCGCCCTCATTGACGACAAGGAGGTCAGTCTTTTCGAGGAGTTCAACAGGAACCGGCGCAGCAGGCGCGAGATTCACAGCAAAAAGGCGGCTCTTCGCACGCATGGCCGCGAGGACGCATGCGGTCGGCACTTCAAGCTGGCAGAGAATGGCATCCGGCGCGCCGTCGATCTTCACATCATCTGGAGTGAGGTTTCTATTGGCGCCGCTCGCCACCACGATCTGGTTCTCACCTGCCTTGTCGACGGCGATGAGGGCGACGCCGGTCTGTTCTTCCGTATCGCCGACGATGCCAGATAAGTCGACGCCGTCTGCCTTTAGCAAGGCGAGGGCAGCGTCACGGTTCGGGCCTTCGCCTGTGCGCGCGATCATGGAAACATCAGCGCCGAGGCGGCGCGCTGCCAGGGCCTGGTTTGCGCCTTTGCCGCCGGGATGCTGAGCGAAGGTGGCCCCCGTGACTGTTTCGCCTGCGATGGGCAGTTTTTCAGCCGTTGCGACAAGGTCGAGATTGACGGAACCGACAACTGTGATACGGGGGCGCGTCATTGAGGATATCTTCCAAGCTGGCCGAGCAGTTCTGCGAAGGCGCCTTCGGCATCGACGCCAGTGTACCATTCGACATGCCCGTCTTCGCGATATTCCGGCACGGTTTTGCCGAAGCGCTCGCCTTCCTCGGTGACGACGGATACGCGCGCCTTGCGCCCCGTGAAGAGATCTGGCCGTAGCAGCGTCAGAATGGTGGAGGGGTCATGCAGCGGGGCGTTGCGCGACTTGGCGGACTCTTCCAGCTTGTTAGACGCGGCCAGGAGGTCAGCGGCGACGACAGCCTGACGCGACCCAAGGGCGCGCACGCGCTCGACCATCTCATCCTGCGTCAGCAACTGGTGGGTCACATCAAGGCTGAGCACGCGCATCGGAATGCCGGAGCGAAAGACGGCCTGCGCGGCATGGGGGTCCGCGAAGCTGTTGAATTCCGCGTGCGGCGTTATGTTGCCGCCTTCGGTGTCAGCCCCGCCCATGATTACGATTTCAGAGAGGCCTTCGGCAATGTCGGGCGCCATGCTGAGCGCGAGCGCGACATTGGTCATTGGGCCGGTCACGACGAGAGTTACCGGAAAGCCCTTCATGGTACGGAGGGTCTGTATCAGGAAGTTCACGCCGTGCTGACGCGAGGCCCGTCCTTTCGGTTTTGGCAGGTCCAGCCCGCCGAGCCCTGTCGTGCCGTGAAAATCTTCCGCCGTTACCGGATCGCGCACCAGCGGGCGCGGCGCACCGGCGCGCACGGGCAGGCCTGACTGGTTGCCCGCAAGATCGCGGACGATGCGTGCGTTTCGATGGGTGAGCTCACCGCGGACATTGCCCGCAACCGTCGTAATTCCGAGCACATCGATCCGGTCGGTTGCCGCAAAGGCAAGCAGCAACGCGACGGCATCATCGAGCCCCGGGTCGCAATCTATTATGATCTGGCGTTTCCTCATGCCCCCTATTTGTGTCTGTTCCGATCTTCCCGGCAAGGTCTAGCTATCACTCAGAGAAACCCTAAGTGAGGCGGGGACACGTCAAACAAGAAGGAATGAAGCTCATGGCCGTTTCAACGAAATCACTGGACTATGAACAGGCCGGACAGACCTATGAAGGCTTTCTGGCCATGCCTGAAGGCAAGCCGAAAGCTGTGGTCCTCGTCTCCCATGCATGGGGCGGGCAAGACAAGTTTGACCATGACAAGGCCAAGATGCTGGCTGAGTGGGGCTATGCGGGCTTCGCGCTCGACGTTTATGGCAAGGGCAAGCGCGGCTCGACCAAGGAAGAAAGCCAGGCACTCATGGAGCCGCTGGCGTCCAATCGCGGCGAGCTACAGAACCGTCTGAAGTTCAGCCTCGAAGTCGCCAAGAAGGAATCTGGCTGCGATACGGCCGCCGCTATCGGTTTCTGCTTTGGCGGTCTCTGCGTGCTCGACATGGCGCGTGCTGGCATGGATGTAGAGGGCGTAGCGTCCTTCCATGGCATTCTGGGCGCGCCCGGCAACACCGATGGCCACAAGACAAAGGCCAAAGTCCTCGCCCTGCATGGCTGGGATGACCCGATGGCGAAGCCTGAGGATGTCATGGCCTTCTCCAAGGAAATGACCGAAGCTGGCGCCGACTGGCAGCTGCACGCCTTTGGCGGCGTCATGCACGCCTTCACCAACCCGGACGCAAACGATCCGGACTTCGGCACGGTTTACGATCCGGCCGCCGAGCGCCGCAGCTTTGCGATCCTCAAGGACTACCTTGAAGAGCTTTTCGGCTAGGCCAAACACCTAATCAGGCCAGGCGGGCCGGTAGGTCCGTACAGCATTTTCCTCTATGGCGGCGCGTTCAATCAGGGCGCGCCGCCATTTCATGTCGGCAAAGAGCGGCGCCTGATCGGCATAATGGGGTGAGGTTTCATCCAGCGTCGCCGCGCCAAACTGGTGGATGACTTCGGCCGTCTGCTCGCCGGCCTCATTCCACTCGACCAGCGCGATCCATGTATCGCCAGCAGCTGCCGCCAATATGCCCGTCTCTCCAATCTCTGCCGGATAGATCGCGCGCAGCGTGTCGGGGCCACCATCGAGCGGCAGGCTGACCTCGCCGCGCACCAGCCGGTTCACCTCGCCCCATTCAGGATCAATGCGACCATGATGGGTCATCAGCCAGTCGACTGCTTCACGGAACGCCTCCGCCGGCGCTGGCGGCGTGCTGCCATCGATTGAGCTGCGGATTTCACGGATGACCGTCAGCACACCAAGCGCGGCATAAGTATTCTCGCGGTTTGTTCGTCTGTCCCATGCGCGCAGGTGATCGGCGGCCGCAGCCAGCGCCTCGTCATCGCTCCAGTCTTCAGCGAGCACTTCTTCGATGACCGCTTCTGTCTGCGAGCCCTGCGCATAGGACTGGTCGAACTTGATATCGAGCAGACGCGTGCGCCCGATAGGCTCGTCGTCGCCTGTCAGCTCTGCGATGCGTAGTGAGCGGTTTGTCTCATTTTCCTGTAGACCGATGGCGGCCGGGAAGTCTTCTGGCTTCAGATTGTCCGCACCGTCAGTTGCCGAATAGGGCGTATTGTTCGCATTGTAGACAAAGCCGCTTTCCGGATTAACGAGCATCGGCACAGCCTCGAACGGCAGATAGTCCTGCCAGATGAGATCGGAGCGATCGCCGGGAAGATCCTTGCGCCAATCCTAGCCGGGCGCTCTATCCGGGTACTGAGCATTATGGATGAAGGCTATATTGCCCGCTTTATCCGCATAGACGTAATTGATGCTCGGCAACGCGTTCATCGACATGGCGTCCATGAATTCTTCAAGAGAGCCTGCCTTGTTTAGACGGTAATATTGCTCCAGCTGTCGAACCTCACCGCGCCCGGCATAGCGGATGGCATAGGTGCCGTGGCCCCCTTCGATCACGGGCCCGTGCACGGAATGCTTGAGCGTACGCTTTGCCTTGAACGCGAACGGGCCGAGTAGGCCGACACGGATGGTCACGGTTTCGGTCTCGAAGTCACGCCACTCGCCGTCCAGCCTGTAGCGGTCCCCAGACTCGTCAACTTCCAGCCGGTAGACATCCGCAAGGTCAGGCTTGTTGACGGTGTTGGCCCAGCCAAGGTCCTGATTGAAGCCATGCAGAATGAGGGGCGTGCCGGGGAACAGGCCGCCAGTGATATTAAGCCCCTCCTCGGAAATGAGATGAGCCTCCCACCAGGCGACAGGCCCGGTCATGGGCTGGTGTGAATTGATAACGAGGCGGGTTACGCCGTCGCCAGACCGCTCCGGGGTGACCGCAAACGCGTTCGACCCGCGTTCTGGCTGGCCATGAGGCACCGCGTGAAACGCGTCGCGCCCGCCACTCGGGTCAAGTGCAATGGCCGCCTGACGTTCATCACCGAACAACTCCATCAACGTTGAATCGAGACCGTAGAAGAAGGGCGTCTTGAAGACGAAACCCGCGACGACGTCTTCTGCCGTGAAGGGCGCGAGACCCGCCCACGTCGCGCCCGGGTTTTCAGCGGCGTAGAGATTAAGGCCAGCGGCATAGGCCTCTGCGATGGCTTTTACATCTTCAGGTACATCCTGTTCGTACCGCTCATCGACCGTGTCCCAGACACCGAGCAAGGCAACGATATAGTCCGTCGGGGCCGCACCAGCGCCGTCATACCGAGCCAGCACGCCGCGAGTGGCAGCGACGACATTCTGGATCGTCTCATAGTCATCTTCGGCATGCGCATAGGCCACGCCGAATGCGACATCGGCGTCACGGGCGCCATAGATGTGCGGCACGCCCCAATTATCGCGGATGATCTCTGCATCGTAGTTTGAAGCTGCGGCGGCGAGTTCTTCTTGCGGCGGATTGCTGCCAACCGGGTCCCAGAGCCAGATGGCGAGCCCGACAACAGCAACAATAAGGGCGACGAGGCCCCATCTCAGGATCCGCATCATGGGCCCCTCCCCTTCAGTTTCTTTTATATCCGTGGAGGCGTGCACGCTTCAAAGCGTGGTGGCAATACCCGCTGCGAGATAGCTGACCACGGCGAGGAGCCCGGCGCTGAGCGCATAGGGCAGCTGCGTGCGCACATGTTCGATATGGTCACATTCGGCCGCGAGACTTGCGATGATCGATGTGTCGGATATCGGCGAGCAATGGTCACCGAAGACGCCGCCACCGAGGACTGCTGCGAGGGCAAGCGACGGCGGAACACCGCTGCCGAGCGCGAGCGGGATGGCGACAGGTACGAGGATGCCATAGGTGCCCCAGCTTGTGCCCGTCGTGAATGAGGTGATACCCGCCACGACAAAGACGATGGCCGGCAGTGCCCATGCGAAGGATATACTGCCTGCAAGGCTGCCGAGCACTTCGCCCGTGCCGAGCGCCTTGAGGCTCGCCCCCAGGACGAGCGCAAGGAAGATCACCGTAACCGCAGGCAGGAGGTCGCCCATGCCCTTGAAGCCTGTTTCGATAAGGCTTCCCTTCGGCTCCTTGCCGGAGCGTAAGAGCAGAAGAAATGCGACAGCGGTCGCAATACAGACCGCCCACAGGATGGATTGAGAGCCTGAACCCTCCAACATGTTGCCGCCGCCTGTCCACAGCATGAAACCAAGCGCACCGCCGACGAGAACCAGTAGAGGCACACCCATATTGAAAGCACTGCCCGTGCCTGTCTCTTCTTCAGGGGCATCGTCATTCGCCGCGATCGTCTGTTCTTCGCGTGCGCGCAGCGGACCGAATGTACGGTCGCTGATGACGGTCAGCCAGACGCCGGCCAGCGTCAGAAGCGCATAGAAATTGAGCGGAATGGTCGCCACCAGCACCGCCAGAGGATTTTCGAGATCGTACTCTGCGATGAGGCCAAGGACGAAAGCACCCCATCCATTCAAAAGGATCAGGATGCTGACGGGGGCGGACGTCGAGTCGATAATGTAGGCGAGCCGCTCCCGGCTCATCTTCAACCGGTCGAAAAGCGGCCGACCCATGATGCCGGTCGTCAGAAGGCTGATATTGGTTTCAACGAAGATGAGCGTACCGGTCAGCGCCGTGACCGCACCTGCCCGCCGCCGCGTGCCTGCCGCGCCCGTGCGCACCAGCCAGTTTACCATGCCGGCAATCCCGCCGGACCGGCGCATATATTCGATCAGCGCGCCGATGATCAGGCAGAACAAAAGGATGCGAGTGTTGCCTTCACTGCCGAAGACGGAGACCGCCCGCTCGACGCCGCCAAGCAGGCCAAGCGCCGGGTTTCCCCCGGCGATCAGCGTCTCCGATGTCCAGATGGCGAGGCCCAGCGCCCAGTAGACATTGCGCGTCCAGACAGCGAGGGCGAGCGCCAGGACAGGCGGCAGTAGTGTAATCCAGTCCGCCATTATTGAACTCCCGTCACTTCGCCCTGAAACGCGTTAGTTCAGAACGTCTGGTGATTCCAGTTCAGAGGTACGGGCCTCTTCGGCCTGACGCAGGAGGCGCAGCATGTTGCCGCTCCAGAATTTCTCGATGTCCTGCTCGCTATAGCCGGCCTCAAGAAGCGCCGCGGTCACTTTTGGAAGGAAAGTGATGTCAGTCATTCCGTCGACGCCGCCGCCGCCATCCCAGTCGGCGCCCATGCCGACATGGTCCGGCCCGACAAGGTCGAGCGCATAAAGAAGGTGCTCCATGAACTTCTCGAAGGTCGAACGCGGGGCCGGGTACTGCGTGTCGATCTCTTCACGTGCAGCCATGTATTCCTCACGTGTGGCGTCGTCGAGATCGTAATAGCTGCCGCCGAAACGCTCTTCGAGGTCAGCCATGGCCTGCTGACGCTCAGCGCTTGGTTCCAGCGCCTCGAGGTAGCCGCCATAAGCGTTGATCTGGATGACGCCGCCATCTTCAGCGATTGCCGTCAGTAGCTCGTCCGGGATGTTGCGAAAGTGGTCATAGACGCCATCAACGCCTGTATGGGACAGAATGATCGGCGTCGTGGACAGCTCAATCATGTCGTACACCGTCTCATCCGAAGCGTGCGAGCCGTCCAGCACCATGCCAAGCTCATTCGCCTTGCGCACCAGTTCCTCACCAAGCGGCGACAGTCCGCCATAGGAGTCGCCAGAGACATCTGTCGCGCTGTCGGCGAACTGGCTGTCACGGAAATGGACGGGCGCGATCATGCGCAGGCCGCCGATATAGAAGGTCTCCATCAGTGAAATGTCGGTGCCCAGCGGATAGGCATTTTCCATGCTCTGATAGACGACTCGCTTGCCTTCGCCTGCAATGCGTTCAGCGTCGTCGGCGGTGAACGCGAGTTCGACCTCGTCACTATACTTTGCTGCAAGTTCGCGGATCGACATCTGGCGCAGCATCGCCTGGTTGCGGGCTGCGGCATAGGAGGCTTCGTCGAGTGGCCCCTGCGCGGTGAAAATCACCCAGAACCCGCCATCAAGGCCGCCTTCCTTCATACGCGGTAGATCTACGTGAGTGCCGTCCTGCTCAAAAGTCTGGCGGACAGAGAAGTCGTAATCAGGCGTATGGAAGTAGGCCGGAGTATCAAGGTGCGTGTCCATGACGAGCATGCCCTCATGGATAGACTCCACATTTTGGGCCACGCTCATGGGAGCGGCGACTTCAGCACTGGACTGGGCCTCAGCTGGGGCAAAGATTTCACTGCCGCTTGGCTCAGCGTCCGGGTTGCACGCGGCAAGCACCGCAAGTGCGCCTGCCATCATGAGACCATTGCGAAAGTTGAAACCCGTCATCCTGTTACCCCTTTAATCAATCTGTTGGCGATACCAGCAGAAGCCGGGCCGCGCTGCAATCGCAGATGCGTCATTCACCCCGGCTCTTGCGCAGTTCTGCCCAGCGTTTCAGCCGTTCGGCGATGGGGCCTTCGCGCCCCTGCCCCTTGGGCTGATAGAAGCTTTCGCGCTTCATCCCGTCCGGGAAATAGTTCTGACCTGAAAAGCCCTCTTCGGCGTCATGGTCATAGGCATAGCCTTTCCCATACCCCTCGCCCTTCATGAAGGCAGTTGGCGCGTTCAGGATATGCTTTGGCGGCATCAGCGAACCGGTCTCTTTCGCGGCGCGCTGCGCGGCCTTCCAGGCAGTGTAGACCGCGTTTGATTTCGGCGCTGTGGCGAGGTGGACGACCGCGTGGGCGAGGGCAAGCTCGCCCTCCGGGCTGCCGAGGCGCTCATATGTGCGGGCCGCTTCATTCGCGATCATCAGCGCCGTCGGGTCGGCAAGGCCGATATCCTCTGACGCCATGCGGACAATGCGGCGGGCGAGATAGAGCGGGTCTTCGCCGCCTGTGACCATGCGGGCAAACCAGTAGAGCGCGGCATCCGGGTCCGACCCGCGTACCGATTTATGCAGGGCGGAGATCAGGTTGTAGTGCTCTTCCCGGTCCTTGTCATAGGCGGGCGCGCGCTTCTGCAATGCCTGGCTGAGCGCTTCTGGCGTCAGCTCAGTGCCCTCATCAGCCAGGGTGAAGGCCTGCTCGGCAAGGTTCAGCATATAGCGACCATCGCCGTCGGCCATGTCGATCAGCGCTTCGCGGGCGCGCGCCTCCAGCGGCAGTTTCCGGCCTTCAAGCGCTTCGGCGCGGACGAGCAGTTCTTCCAGCGCCTCTGGCGTCAGGCGCTTGAGCGTCAGCACGGCGCAGCGCGACAAGAGCGCGCCGTTGATCTCGAAACTCGGATTCTCCGTTGTCGCGCCGACTAGCGTCACGACGCCCGCCTCGACGAAAGGCAGGAAGCCATCCTGCTGCGCGCGGTTGAAGCGGTGGATCTCGTCAACGAAAAGCAGCGTTCCCTTGCCCGTTGAACGTCGGTTCTCGGCCCGATCAAAGGCGGCGCGCAAATCCTTCACGCCGGAAAAGACCGCGCTGATCGCCTCGAATTCGAGATCGGTTTCCTTGGCCAGCAGCCGCGCAATCGTCGTCTTGCCGACACCGGGCGGCCCCCAGAAGATGATCGAGGAAAGCCGCTTCGTTGCCAGCATCCTGCCAAGCGCACCTTCCGGGCCAAGCAGATGGTTCTGCCCGACGACTTCGGACAGCTTTGCCGGGCGCAGCCGGTCAGCCAGCGGCCGCGGCGCTTCATCAGCCATACCGGAAGCGGAAAAGAGATCACTCATGCGTCACACCTAGCCCGCGTCAGTGCCCGTGATAAGGTGGCAGCTGGAGGAACCCATGACACTGACCATCACCCAAAGCGGTGAGGCGTGCGGGGCGCGCGTAACAGGCATAGACCTGAGCCAGCCCCTCAGTGAGGCAACCGTTGCGGAGATCCGCTCGGCCTGGCTCACCCATCACGTCCTTGCCTTTCCGGGCCAGAACCTCAGCGATGATGATCTGGAGCGGTTCACGCAATACTTTGGGCCCTTTGGCGACGACCCGTTCATCGCGCCGATACCGGGCCGAAAGCATATCATCGCCGTCAAACGCAACGCCGATGAGACCGGCCCGGTCTTTGCCGAGACGTGGCATACTGACTGGAGCTTTCAGGCCTCACCGCCCGTCGGCACGTGCCTCTATGGCATCACTATTCCACCCATTGGCGGTGACACGCTTTTCACCAATCAGCACAAGGCGCTGGCAGAGATGCCTGACGATCTGCGTGAAAAGCTGGACGGCAAGATAGCAGTCCATTCGGCGCGCAATGGCTATGGCAAGGCAGGCCTTTATGGCGAGAAGGATGAGGGCCGGAGCATGGACATCCGCTCTTCCGATGAAGCGCTCGCGACGCAGTCCCACCCCATCATCCGCAAGCATCCAGAAACCGGCGAGGAAGGCCTGTTTGGCTGCGCCGGATACATTATCGGCTTTGAGGGCATGGACGAGGAAGAGAGCTGGGCCCTTCTGACAGAGCTCTATCGCTGGCAGACGCGGCCCGAGTTTCAGTACCGCCACAAATGGTCGGCGGGCACGCTGCTCATGTGGGACAACCGCTCATGCCTGCACATGGCGACGGGCGGCTATCAGGGGCATGACCGCCTGCTGCATCGAACGACCATTGGCAGCCGCGCGGCGGCCTGATTGTCGGTCAGACCTCCGACCAGAGGCGACGCAGATTCGCGATCACCTTTGAGAGCGCGAGATGCTCTGGCGCGCCTTCTGGCAGGGAGGCGCGCATCGAAACTTTCAGGTTGGCAAGATCGAACAGGATGTCGCGCTGCTCGCTGGTGCGCACCTGGCTCTGTACCCAGCCGACACAGACTGTGCGCTGGCCAGACGTGATCGTCTCTACGCGGTGCAGGCTGGTCGATGGATAGAGGAGAAGCGAGCCAGCCTCGAGCTTCATCGAATGGATCATGCCCGCCCAGTCGATCGTCAGCTCACCGCCTTCATAATCGGCCGGGTCATTGAGGAAGAGCGTGAAGGACAGGTCCGTCCTGAGCCGGTTTGCGCCTGTGCCCATCAACGCATTGTCGACATGGGTGCCATAGCCCTGCCCCTCGCCGCTGCGGCTAACAAGGAGGCGTGACAGGCGCGCAGGCTGGGCGGCGGCCTGAAAGACGGCGTTCTTGCGAATGGCATCATTGAGCAGCGTGTGCAGTGCGCTGCCCGAGCGGGACGACAGATCCGCCTGCTCGTTGCGCTTCACCTTCGCCGCTTCTGGCCCCGCCGTCTTGCGCCCATCGGCCCAGCCGGTCTTTGCCAGAAGCTCCTTCGCCTCAGTCAGGGCACCTGCGTCGAGAATGTTTGGAATCGTGATCAGCATCTTGCTTTTGAGAATTAATTGCAGATATAGCTAGGCGTTACCGGAACACTCGCAACAATGAAAGTGCACATCTATGGCATCCAAATACAAATCTCTTGCTGCGCTCGGCCTGTCGACCACGCTTCTTGGCGGCCTTGTAGCGTGCGGCAATGACGTGGAGACCACCCCTGCCCCGGCCGAAACTGCTGCAGCCGAAGACACTGACACCGCGGCGACGCAGACCCCCGACGCACAAACCGACACCTCGACATACGCCATGTCCGGCGGCGAAGGTGAAGGCGAAGGCGGCGAGGGCGAAGGTGGTGAAGGTGAAGGCGGCGAAGGCGGTGTAGACCTTGCAGCCGCCGCGCAGGACCCTGCCGTCTATCGCAGCGCACTCGCCATGACCGAAGCGCATATCCGCGCCGGCATCGACGCACTGGACGCGGGCGAACGCCGCGCAGCCGGCGAGATGTTCGCCCACCCGGTCAGCGAGATCCTGCTCGACTTCGAACCGGTTCTCGTCCAGCAGGGCGTCGAACCCTTCGCACAGAAGCTGAGCGATGCGTCGGCCGCAGTGTTCGCTGAAGAATCCGCACAAGACCTCCGCGCGCGCGCCGAAGACATCATCGACACGCTGCGCGCAGCCGCCGAAAAGGCACCCGAGGGAAGCGACAGCGAAGCCGTGGTAGAAGGCAAAGTGATCGCAGACCAGATCGACCGCGCCACTGCGCAGTATGATTCAGCGAGCCGCACGGACGCCTATGAGCCCTACCTCGATGGCTATGGATTCTACAAAACGGCGAACGCGTTGCTGGAAGACCACCGCGCCGACATTGAAGCCGACGCGCCAGAGTTCGTTGAACAGGCTGACGCCGTACTCGCCATCCTGGCAGAGGCCTACCCCACGGCAGACCGCCCGGACACGCTGGACGCTGACCAGTCTGTCATGGCGGCCGGCAATTCAGAGCTCCAGCTGATCGTCAGCGGCCTCTAGGGCGTTGCTTATAGGCATCGCAAAAAGAAAAGGCCGGGCAGATCGCCCGGCCTTTTTTATTCGCGTTTGAGGTTGGCCTAGTCAGCCGCGGTATCGCTTGCAGCGCCCGCTTCCTGCTGGGCTGGCTCGCCCTTCAGATAGGTGTTGAGGAAGCTGACATACGCTTCTGATGCGGTGATGCGGTTCTCGCGCTTCTGGAAGCCGTGGCCTTCATCCGGGAAGAGCACATACTCCACAGTCGCGCCATTTGCGCGGGCAGCTTCGACCAGTTCATCGCTTTCAACCTGCAGCACGCGCGGGTCGTTTGCGCCCTGGATGACCAGCAGCGGCTTGGTGATCTGGTCGGCATGGAAGAGCGGCGAGATGCGGCGCAGGCGCTCTTCATCCTCCGCAGGGTCGCCCATCTCATCGTAGAGGGCATCGCGGAAAGAGCCCCACCATGGCGGGATGCTCTCAAGCGTGCGCAGCCAGTTGGTCACGCCGAAAATGTTGACGCCGACATCGAAGACTTCCGGCTCGAAGGCCAGTGCGGCCGCCACCATGAAGCCACCATAGGACCCGCCGATGATGCCGATCTTGTCAGAGTCGATCCCCTCGACGCCTTCAAGATATTCACGGCCATAAACAATGTCCTGAAGGTCGTTTTCGCCATGGTTCTGGTCATCGAGGTGAAAGAAGGTTTTCCCATAGCCCGATGAGCCGCGATTGTTCGCGCCCAGCACGGCGTAACCATGATTGACGAGGTGCTGGATCGTCGCCGAATAGCCGCGCGTTGTCTGGCCGCCCGGCCCGCCATGCACCCAGACGAGCGCCGGCACAGGGTTATCTGCCGATGCCTGTTTCGGCATGTAGAACACCGCCGGAATTTCCAGCCCGTCAAAGCTTTGGTATCGCACGATCCTTGCCGTCACGAGGTCGTCCTCATCGATCGCTTCTGGCAGCGCAGACGTGAGGCGGCTGGCTTCGCCGGTCTCAAGATCGGCCATGTAGAGGTTGAAGGGCGAGGTATCGGTGTTCACGCCGAAAGCGATCTCGCTCTCATCCCGACTGAAGCGGACCTGTCCGACTTCGCCATCCGGGATGTTGCTCAGGGCCACTTCCTCTCCGGTCTGGTTGTCGAGAATGGTCAGTTCCGTCAGCGCGTCGTTGTTGATCGCGGACACCAGATAGCGACCTGTCGGGCTGTCGAAGACGTAGGACACATCCCAGTCTGCCTGAATGAGCGGGCTACGCTCTCCGCTTTTCAGATGGTAGGTCCAGGCCTGGTTGAACTCGCCGTACTCATTGGTGGCGTAGATCAGCGTCTCGCTGTCGGCAGTGAAGTCATAGACGCCATAGGCGATGTCGCCTTCGTGCTCAGTGATGAGTTGCTGGGTCGCTTCATCTGCCAACAGGTCAACGAGGAAGATGTTGGAATCCGCATTCGTGCGTTCCTTGGACTGTGCCAGCCAGCGGCCATCTGGCGAGACACCAGCAATGTCCTTGCCGTCATTCTCGAAGATCATCTCACGCGCATAGTCGCTGGCCCGATAGGCGTAGAGGTCATTGGTCTGCGGGTCGCGCTCATTGGTCTGGACGTAGAAGACCTCGCCGTCGCCGCGCCAGCCGACAAAGCTTGCGCGCGTTTCCTCGCCTGGCGTCAGGTCGCGCAGTGTGCCGTCTTCCTCGCGCACATAGACGTGGAAGATCTCATTGCCGCCGCCATCAGACGTCAGCAGCGCCCGGTCGTCGTCCGGAAAGAAGGATTGGGCATAGATGGCATCGTTATTGGAGTTGGTCAGCGCCGTAACCGCGCCGGTCTCGTCCATCGTGACGGCATTGTAGATGCCGGTGACATCGGTGGACGCAAGGATTTCGCCGCCCTCAGCCGAGAATCCATAGCCGTTAGACGAGACGAGAGAATAGCTGATCGTTTCGTGGAACAGGGCAGCTGGATACGTCTCCACCTCCATGCCGACAAGCGGCGTGTCGCCAGCATCGGCGCTTTCGCTCGGCGGCGTTGGAGCCGTCGTTTCGACTTCCTGAGTCTGCGCGCAGCCAAAGACGAGCATGGACGCACCAAGCGCCAAAGCAGTTCTGAGTTTCATGGGTGTGCCCCTCCACATCTGATGATGATGCGGACGCTATCACCGCCGCCGAGGGGTGGCGAGGCTAGACCGGGCAGATTCTCGAATTCACTTAGAGCCGCAGCGTCCCGCTGATCCGGCGACCATTGCGATCAAGTTCAATCGCCCAGGTGGACGTCTTGCCGCCGAGCGCCTCATCGAGATCGCTCAGGCCCTCGATCTGCTTGTCATTCACCGACACGATCAGGTCCCCCGGGCGCACGACGCGCCAGGCATAGGCCCCGCGCAGGATGCGCGTGACAAGGACACCGGTTTCGAACGGGTCACGGCCAAGCTCTTCGGCAAGGCGTGGCGACAGCTCTGCCACCTCGGCGCCAGAGAAAGGATGACGCCCTTCGAGAAGCTCAAGCTCTGCTTCAGTTGCGCCGGGCGGCGGGGCAAGCTCTACGCTGATAGTTTCGAAAGATCCGCCGCGCAGGACGGTCAGTTCGGAGAACTCACCCGGTGAACGCGTCGCCGCGAGGAATTTGAGCCCCCGCTCGTCGAACACTTCGCGGCCATCAATCTCGGTGATCAGGTCGCCGCGGGCGATACCGGCTTCATCGGCCGGGCCGTTCTGGAAAACTTCGGTGACCATCACGCCAAGTGGGCGGTCGAGACCTTGCGCCTGAGCGATGTCATAACTCACAGACTGTGCCTTCAGGCCCAGCCAAGGCCGCACGATCATGCCTTCATTCACGGCCGCATCGACGACGCGGCGTACCATTTCAGCCGGGATGGCAAAGCCGATTCCGTTCGAGCCGCCGGAGCGCGAGAAGATCGCGGTGTTTACACCGACAAGCTCCGCCTTTGTGTTGATCAGCGCGCCGCCGGAATTGCCGGGGTTAACCGCTGCATCGGTCTGTAAGAAGAAGGAATAGTCCGACACGCCAACATCGGTGCGCGCGGTGGCCGAGATGATGCCGGTCGTCACCGTCTGGCCGACGCCGAACGGGTTGCCGATGGCAAGCACGATATCGCCGACTTCCGTGTCGCGCGTATCGGCGTATTTGACGGTCGGGAGCGGGTCGCCATCATTGTCGATGCGCAGCACGGCAAGGTCTGTGCGCTCATCAGACAGGACCAGCTCGGCCTCATATTCGCGGCGGTCGGAGAGGACGACCAGGAACTGGTCGGCATCCTTCACCACATGGCTGTTGGTCACGATGACACCGTCATCCGACACGATCACACCAGAGCCGAGCGAGTTCTGCACGCGCTCTCGCGCACGCGGTGTCGCACCAAAGAATTGTCGAAAGATGGGGTCATTGGCGAAAGGCGAATTGCTCTGCCGCACGACGCGGCTGGTATAGACGTTCACGACCGCCGGGGAGACCTGTTTGACCAGCGGCGCGTAGGAAAGCTGGACTTCGGCCTGGCTCTGCGGGACGCGGCGGCCGGGCATAAAGAAGTTGCTGTCCTCTCCAGCCTCAGTCTCACCCGCCAGTTCAGTCTCAGACGGAGATGGCTGCGATTGGGCGCCGGCCTGCTGGCCGAAGGAGAAAAGCGGACTGAATACAACGGCCAGCAGCGCAAGGACCGCGATGGCCGAGATGAAGAGCAGTTTCGAAACGTGCCGTGTCATGGCGGTGTTATGCATCATGAAAATGGCTCTATTGCGGCCTTGGCGAGGGCGCAATCTGGCACCGCATGACATTTTTGTCAGCTGGTGCCAGTTGGTGGGCCTAGCTTTTCTCGAAACGCGGCTGCGTCGTTGCCCCTGATCGGAGGGCTTCGAGATTGGCTTCATGATCTTCGCGGCTGATCCGGTAGAAGCTGATGCAGACCATCATGATCGTCCACAGCGTGAGCAGGCTGAGCGCATAGCCCCAACCAAGGATGCGGATGGATTCCTCGCTTGCCTGCGCAGCCCGCATACCAGGGGTGATGGACGCGACCGCGAGGACACCCGACGCCGTCAGAACGCCCATGCCCTGGGCCAGTTTGCGCATGAAGCTGATGCCAGCGAAATAGATGCCCTCTGACCGCCTGCCGGTGGCGAGCTCATTCTGCTCGACAATGTCGGCGACCATGGAGGCTGCCAGCATCTGATAGGCGATGATGAGCGCTAAATCGAAAATTGTGACGGTGATCACGATGTAGTAGAGCGCATCGCTGCCGTTTGGCGGCAGGAGGCCGAACTGGCGCAGGATCACTGGCATGGGTGCGATCGTGAAGGCGAGGAAGCCGATGATGATGGCGGCCTTCTTCTTGCCAAACGCCTTGCCAACCGGCGGCGCGATGACAAGCGCAAGAATGGCAGAGACATAAACTGCGACGGTCAGCCCGCCGATCTGGTCATTTGTGAATTCCCAGAAGAAGCCGTTGATGTACTGGTTCAGGGTCGCAGAGATGCCGCTCGCCAGAAGGCCGAACAGCGTCGCGATGAAAAGCGCCCGGAAGGACGGGTTCGACACAGTTTCCCATATCTCCCCGAGGATCTTTACGGGGGTCAGCTTGCGCGCGGCAGGCGGAGCCTTGAGGTGCGGAATATGCCGGTGCGTACCAAGCGATGTAATGGCGATGGAGGCAAAGATACAGCTCGCGCCAATCAGGCCGTAAGTGTTCCAGCCAGGGATGTGGAAGAAGCCGGACGGGTCGCCTTCACTCGATTTCAGCAAGAAGAAGAACAGGATGATCTGTACGGTGAGACCGCCAACCCATGCAAAGAAGTAGCGGAAGGACATGAGCGACGTGCGCTCATCATAATCCTGCGTCAGCTCTGCAGCCAGCGCTGTACTTGGCACCTCGAAGAAGGTGTACATCAGCCGCACGATGACCGTGAAGCCGAGCAACCAGGCGAAAAGGTTGAGGCCTGAAAGCTCTGTTGGTGGGTTCCACACAAAGAAATAGGCAATCGCAACCGGCAGCATCGCGATATACATGAGTGGATGCCGCCGGCCCCATTTCGTCCGCATATTGTCGGACCAATAGCCGACAACCGGGTCGGAAAACGCGTCGATCAGCAGGGCAATCCAGAGTGCCGCGGCGACGAGGACGGCCGATAGTCCCATGATCTGGCTGTAGAACAGCAAGAGGACGTACTCGAAGCCATTGTTTTTGATGCCGCCCGCCGCGCCACCAATGCCATAGGCGAGGCGGGTCGCGAGGCTCGGCTTACCGGTCTCAACCATATCGGGCCCTCCTCGGGGACGACGCGTCAGAGGGTTTTATTCAACGATATCGTAGCGCTCGATTTCCGGTTTTCCGCCGAGACAGCCTGCCATTTTTGGACCAGCCGCTTTGAAGTATTCGGTCTGACCGTGCGCCTTCAGCGCCTCATCGTCCGAATACTGTTCCATGAAGATATAGGTCTGCGGATCGGACTGCGAGCGATAGAGCTGATAGGTGAGACAGCCAGGCTCATTCGCTTTGACCTTGGCCATCAGGTCCTTGCCGACCTGCTCGAACTCATCATTCTTGCCTTCAGCAATTTGCAGCTTCGCGACGATACCAATCATGTAGTCCTCCCTTGAGGCGTTTTTCGCCTTTATCGAAGGAGAGCTTATCGACTAGCGGAAAGCAGGCAAGGCATGACGTGGCGGAGGGCTAAGCCCCCGCGCGGAACGCCGTCACTTCGATTTCGATCTTCATTTCAGGCGAAATCAATCCCGCGATCACCATGGTCGCTGCGGGCCGAATGTCGCCCATATGCCTGCCGAGAACAGGCGCAACCTCATCGACCAGCGCGCGGTCGGTCAGCGTGTACTGGACGCGTACAATGTCCGACATGGCAAAGCCTGCCTCCTCAAGCACACCGGCAATCGTGGCAAAGCAGGCCTCTGCCTGCGCGGCAGCCTCCACCGGCATGGTCATCGTCGCGTAATCATACCCCGTGACCCCGGCGACAAAGCACCAGTCTCCCTGCACGACCGCACGCGAATAGCCAAATGCCTTCTCGAAAGGCGAACCGGTGGAGATCAGGCGACGCCCGTTGGGCATTGAAGACCTACTTACCTTCAAACTTTGGCGCACGCTTTTCGAGGATGGCGTGAACGCCTTCCATGTGGTCCTCGGTCTCGTGCATCAGGGCTTGCGACGCGGCCGAAAGCTCCATGATCGTATCGTAGGAGGCAGACTGGCCGTGGCGCAGGAGGGTCTTTGCGAGGCGTAGCGCCTGCGGCGGCTGGACAGCCATACGCTCTGCCAGTGACATCGCCGCGTCCATCAGCGCTTCTGGCGTGTGGACTTCAGAGATCAGCCCCCAGTCGAGCGCGGTCTGTGCATCGATCACATCACCGGTGAAGAGAAGCTGTGCGGCACGCGCATTGCCGACGATCCGCGGCAACAGCCATGCGCCGCCATCACCCGGGATAAGACCAAGCTTCAGGAAAGTAACACCGAACTTCGCCTTGTCCGACGCGATGCGCACATCCGCCATACAGGCGACGTCACAGCCAAGGCCGATCGCCGCGCCATTCACGGCAGAGATCAGCGGGACTTCGAGATTGTAGAGCGACTTCACGACCATATGGATATTACGGCGATAGCCATTGCGGATCTGGTTCGGGCTGCCGCCGAAGGCGCCAGTCTTGTCGCGCATGGCTTTCACGTCGCCGCCAGCCGAGAAAGCGCGGCCTTCGCCCGTCAGGATCGCGACACGGATATCCGGATCGGCCTCAATCTCTGCGCAGGCGGCTGCGACGGCCGGGCCGTCCCCTTCCTGGCCGAGGGCGTTCATCATGTCCGGACGCGTCAGCGTCAGCGTAGCGATGGATCCGGATTTTTCGAGCTTGATGACGGACATGGTGTCTCCCTCAATAGTTGGTGCAGTGTCTGATTTTCCTGATCGGACTATGGCAGCCTTGGGACCATGTCGAGTGGTCACGCGGCTCTTATTCGCTGGCAGGGGTGCGGTGATAGATGCCCGTGAACCAGTCGTCCCAGCTTTCCGTCTCTGAATTATACTGCTGGAAGTGCTGGGTGACGCTGCCATCGGCCTCTGGTGTCCAGCTTCCCCGGAAAGGCGCGGTGTTGCCATTGCGGTAGGCGATCTTGCCTTCGAGGCGCATCTCGCCGTCATCGGTCAGCTTTCCCGCATAGTCGATCGTCGCCCCGCGGGCGACCCAGACCTGGCGCCATTTATCGAGGCCGGTGTCGTAGAAATTATAGCTCTGACCCGTGGTGCCTCGCGCGCCTGTCCACCGCTCAATCAGAAGGCACCCATCTTCGGCTTTCGT
Source organism: Henriciella marina (assembly GCF_027213945.1). Classification (GTDB taxonomy): domain Bacteria; phylum Pseudomonadota; class Alphaproteobacteria; order Caulobacterales; family Hyphomonadaceae; genus Henriciella; species Henriciella marina_A. The sequence goes on along the minus strand of NZ_JAPWGW010000005.1, from coordinate 188,087 downwards.
GATCGAATTGGTGCCCGCAACCTGTCCGTCCGGTGTGGTGACATCCCACTCGCCCAGCCAGAAATCAAAATCGTCATAGACCTCACCTTTACAGGAAGGCGGTGCAGGCTGAGGCGCGGCCTCGCCGGCGTCTTGCGCGCCTGCCACCGGCTGGAAACCCAAGCCCGCGACCAGAGCGGCCAAGGCAATAGAAACCTGTTTCATCTTCACGCCCCAATAGAAAACCCGGCCTGCAGTGTTGCAGGCCGGGTCTTTTCGTCAAGTTTGTCGAAGGCGCCTATTCGGCGGCCATCGCCTGGTCATCACCGCTGAGGCGGGAGTAGCGGCGCATGTGGTAGTCCACATTGCCATACTCGCTGTCGATCATGGTAAGGCGCTTGAAATAGTGGCCGACAGCCAGTTCATCCGTCATGCCCATGCCCCCATGGATCTGGATGGCTTCCTGGCCAACGAAACGGCCGCCCTGGCCGATGCGGACCTTGGCCGCAGAGACGGCTTTCTTGCGGGTCACTTCGTCTTCGTCGAGTTTCAGCGTCGCCATATACGTCATGGAAATCGACTGCTCGTGTTCCATGAACATGTCGACCATGCGGTGCTGGAGCACCTGGAACTTGCCGATTGCGATGCCGAACTGCTTGCGTTGCTTGGAGTATTCGACCGTCTGCTTGTGCGCGACGCCCATGGCGCCCATGGCTTCAGCGCAGATCGCAACCGTTGCCTCGTCCACGATACGCTCGATCAGTGGCAGGGCCTTGCCTTCTTCGCCGATCAGATTGCCGGCTGGGACAGACACGTTCTCGAAATAGACTTCCGAAGCGCGGCGACCATCGACCGTCGGATAATCGCGGGTGGTGACCCCCTTGGCATCCTTCTCCACGATAAAGACTGAGATACCATCCTTGTCGCGGCGGTCGCCGGAGGTGCGTGCCGTCACGATGAGGTGGCTTGCCCATGGCGCGCCAACGACGACAGCCTTGTGGCCGTTCAGCGTATAGGCATCGCCGTCTTTCTTGGCGGTGGTCTCAAGATCGTTGAGGTCATAGCGCCCGCGCGGCTCTGCATAGGCGAAGGCAAACACGCGCTCGCCGCCAATGATGGCTTCGAGGTGCTCGGACTTCTGCTCTGGCGTACCGGCATGCTTCAGGAAGCCGCCTGCGCAGACGATGGTCGGCACATATGGCTCGACGACGAGCGCCTTGCCGAACTCTTCCATGATGACCATGGAGTCGATCGAGCCACCGCCAAGACCGCCATCTTCCTCAGAGAATGGCGCCGCGAGCAGGCCGAGCTCTGCGAACTGCTGCCACATTTCCGGGCGCCAGCCGCTTTCGCTGCTCACAACCTTGCGGCGCGTATCGAAATCATACTGATCGCGCAGCAGCCGAGCCAGGCTGTCGCGGATCATTGTCTGTTCGTCTGAGAAATTGAAATCCATTACGGTCTCCTCCGGGAATTTCTTAGGTTTTGTCTAGTTCAGAAGTGCCGCGCAATTCCCGAGCGTGTCGGGCGACGGCGCCTCTAGTGTTTCGTCAGATTGCGCAATCAGCGTGACGCGGTCCTTGCCCGTCTCACCCCAGTCCAGCGCAACTGTATATGGCTTGTCGGAAAGCACGAATACGATTTCGTCTTCGTGCTCCTCATCGTCTTCCGGAAAGTCGAATACGACCTTGTTGGCGCTAACGGTCTCACCCATCAGGAAGAAGTCCTCGCGCGCACCAACCCTGATGACGGGGCTACCCGTATAAGTCGTTTCTTCCATGACACTGCCTTCGGTTAACGGGAAAAGCGCAGCCAACCGGCCGCGCTCTGCCTCGTCTGGCATGTGGTCCTCGCGACAACTGCGATAGTCGATGCCGGAAAACAGCGCATACAAGTCTGGACCGACTTCATCGCCCTCATAGAGCCCCTCATCTTCCAGAAGCTGATAGATTGCCCAGTCCTCTCCTGCTGCCACAATGCGTTCCCGATAGCTTGAGTCCATGCTGTCATAATGGCTGACCCAGAAAAGGGATACGCCTGCCTCAACGTCAGGAATGCCCTGACCTGCAGCGGGAAGTGCCGGGGCAGCAATTGCGATACTGAGTGAAGCGATTGCTGCCCGGGCTGACATGACTAGAGCCCCAGGATCATCTTCGTGATGATGTTGCGCTGGATCTCGTTAGAGCCGCCATAGATCGACGTTTTGCGCATGTTGAAGTAGCTCGGGGCTGCCTGGTGGGCATAGTCCGGGCCAATCGGGAACTCATTGGAGCCGTCCTCCGGGAAACCACGGAAGTATGGGTGGCCGTAATGGCCAACGGCTTCAAGCGTGAGCTCGGTCAGGCGCTGCTGGATCTCGGTGCCCTTCACCTTGAGGATGGAGCTTTCCGGACCAGGGCCCTTGCCCTGTGCCTCACCCGCCAGCGTACGCAGCTCGGTGAATTCCAGTGCAGTGAGGTCGATCTCCAGCTGCGAGACCTTGCGCAGGAAGTCGTCGTCATTGATCAGCGGCTTGCCTTCAAGCAGCTCGGTCGAAGCAATCTGGCGAAGCTTCTCGACACCGCGCTTGGAGCGGGCGACGCCTGCAATGCCGGAGCGCTCGTGAGCGAGCAGGAACTTGGCATATGTCCAGCCTTCGTTTTCCTTGCCGACGAGGTTCTCTACGGGCACGCGAACGTCGGTCAGCCACGTTTCATTCACTTCATGGCCGCCATCGATCGTCTTGATCGGCTTCACCTCGATGCCCGGCGTGTTCATGTCGGCGAGAATGAAGGAAATGCCTTCCTGCGGCTTGGCCGCATTCGGGTCGGTGCGGCAGAGGAAGAAGCCCCAGTCAGCGTGCTGGGCCAGCGTGGTCCAGGTTTTCTGGCCATTGATCACATAGTGGTCACCATCGCGGACAGCGGTCGTTTTGAGCGAAGCGAGGTCAGAACCGGCGCCCGGCTCGGAATACCCCTGACACCACCAGACAGACCCGTCACGGATGCCGGGAAGGTGCTTGGCCTTCATTTCTTCGGACCCGAATGTGTAGATCACTGGGCCGACCATGGAGACGCCGAAAGGCAATGGCATGATCGTGTCCATGCGGGCGTTTTCTTCCGACCAGATATATTTCTGCGTCGGGGTCCAGCCGGTACCGCCATACTTTTCTGGCCATGCAGGAACAGACCAGCCCTTTTTCCCAAGGATCTGGTGCCAGGCCAGCATGTCTTCTTTGCCGAGGTCTTCACGCGCGCCAACGCCGCGAAGCTGCTCAGGATAATTGTTCTCGATGAATTCGCGGACTTCCTTGCGGAAGGCCACTTCTTCGGGCGTGAATTCCAGATTCATTTGCGCGCTCCTCTAGTGTTTTTGCTCTTACGCACGTGTTCTGCATCCCGCCTACAGCGAAAGCAAGGTGACGCGAACGTCAACGTAAATCATGTCGCACCCAAAAGGCAGCTATCAGGCGCCTGACTGGTCCGGTTTTCCCAGAAATGGCGCGCAGGCGGTCCGCAGGAGGCCAATTGCCGCAACCGATCCCATTCCGCCGCCCGTATTGAATTCCATGGGCAGAAGCGGGGTCATATCCAGGCGGTCCAAGGCGGCCTGATGGGCCGGACGGCGCGTGACATGGCCTGCCAGCACATGCTCGACCGCACTCGGGTTCATCGCATGGACGATTCCGGCAGCAATCGTCGTCGCAAAGCCATCGAGAACGACTGGCACAGACTGTATTCGCGCGGCCAGAATCGCCCCGACACAGGCGGCCAGTTCGCGCCCACCAAGGCATCGAAGCGCCTCCAGCGGGTCGTCCAGACGGCCGCGGTGCCGGGCAAGGCCAGCATTCACCGTCTTGATCCGCGCGGCACTGATTTCCTTCGGCGTGGATGGGCCGGGCCTGACCCAGTATTCTGGCGTGCCGCCATACAGCCCGCAGGCCACCGCAGCAGCTGCGGTACCGATACCGGCCCCGACAACGCCGAGCGCCAGCAAGTCTGGTTTGCCTTCCAGGGCTTCGAAACCATAAGCGATTGTCGCTGCGCACTCGCGCTCACTCATGGCGGCGCCATCGGTAAAGTTCGCCGTCGGCTTCTCTATAGCCAGCTCGAAGATCCGTATGTTCGCCTCATTGGCGGCGGCAATGGCGGAAAGCGGCGACCTGCCTGCGCGCAGGTCTTCGACGCGCGTTTTAGTATTCTCGTCGGACGAGAGAGAGACAGCGCCATCGAGCGCGGTCACGCCATGGGAACCCGCAAACACAGCCAGGGTCGCGTTTTCTATCCGCGGCGGGTAACGCCGCTGCCAGCCAGCCAGCCACTCAGCCGCTTTGCCTAGCTTGCCGAAATCACCCTGCCGCCCCATGCCGAGCAGCGCGTTGTGCACCTGTTCACTGCTAGATGCATCCGGAGCGATATCGCGCATCGCAAGCTCGCGCACGTCGCTGAAAGGTGTAAATGATTCAAGCGCCTTGCTCACACGATTCCCTCTCACTGGATTTAACGGGAAACCGCATGATCCAGCCCTCGAAGTCAACGAAACTTTCGTGAATTTTTGACATAGTCCATTTGCTGCTGAAGAACAGGCCCTGATGACTACACCCCGACCCACGCCCATCGCTTCGCCCTGCAAGAAGGTTTGCGCCGTAGACGGACAGACCGGGCTCTGCCTCGGTTGCGGACGGACCCTGCGTGAAATCGGAAGCTGGTCGAGCCTGACCCCTGAACAGCGCGAGGAGGTCATGCAGGAACTCGACGAGCGGATGGAGCGTCTTCAGTCGCTCGGAAAACTCGGCTGAGGCGAGGACAGACACGGATGAACCATAAATTCCTAAGCCTGATGGTCAGCGCCGGGGCGATTGCGGCAGCGCTGGTGCTCATCCTGATTCCGAAGATCGAAAACGCCGAGGCTGCTTCCGAAGAGCGGGCCGCAGAGACCGTGAATGTCATCGAGGCCGCAAATCCTGACGAGATGCGCCGCACTGCCGTCATGCTCATCAAGTCTGACGGCCATTATTGGGCCCGCACCCTCGTCAATCGCAAGGCCAGCGTCGACTTCATGGTCGACACCGGCGCCAGCACGGTCGCGCTGACGCAGGTCGATGCCCAGAAAATGGGGCTGCGGCCACGCGACCTGACCTACGATATCGAGATCCGCACCGCCGGCGGCATCACTTATGGTGCCGATGTCGTCATCGACTCCATCAGGATTGGCGAAGTGGAAGTGCGTGATGTCCGCGGCGTTGTCATGCAGGATGTGCTGACGCAGTCATTGCTCGGCATGAGCTTTCTGCGCGAGCTTTATTCCTATGAATTTCGCAGCGACCGGCTGATCATCCGGCAATAGTCTTCCAGATCATCCGCACTGAAACGAGTACGAGAAGCACGCCGAACAGCTTGCGCAATAGGCCTGCATCCAGTTTGTGGGCGAGCGCGGCGCCGATTGGCGCCATCGTAACTGTGCAAACAGAGATCAGCGCGAAGGCCGGTAGGTTCACATGGCCGAGCGAGAATGGCGGAAGGCTTTCGCGGCCGAGGCCGTTCAGGATGGCGACAATCGCACCAGGCAGGCCGATCGCGACCCCAAAGCCTGCAGCCGTGCCGACTGCCTGATGGATCGGGCGGCCACAGATCGTCATCAGGCTGACGCCGAACGTGCCGCCTCCAATTCCCATGATAGCAGACAGAGCGCCAAGACCGGTCCCCAGACCTGCACGCGGCACGCCGCCGGGAAGATCTTCAGCAAGCTTCCAGCTTGGCCTGCCAAAATAGAGCTGCAGCGCGAGTATGAGGAGAAGCGATCCGAAGGTAAGCGTCAAAGCATCTTTCGAGACAAAACCCGCCACCAGCTGCCCCAGGCAGGCACCGACCACGATCCAAGGCGCCCAGCCCTTCAGAACTGCCCAGTCTACTGCTCCATGCTGATTATGAGACATGACGGAGCGGATGGAGGTCAGGATGATCGTCGCGAGAGAGGTTGCGACGGCAACGTGCATGGCGGTCTCGCCATAACCGAGTGCCGTCAGCAGAAAATAGAGAACCGGCACGATGACCGCGCCGCCGCCAATGCCGAAAAGGCCTGCCGCCAGGCCCGCGGCGATACCGGCAAAAATCAGCGAGATCATCAGAACGCCATACTCGGCGAGAAACGCGTCCATCAGGCAGAAACCTTCGCGTCGGCAATATGCGACAGCGCTTCATCCAGCACGTCGAGACCGGCGCCCTCCTTGACGGCCTTTTCAGACAGCGTCCGCCGCCACGCGCGTGCGCCCGGCTGGCCCGCAAACAGCCCTAGCATATGCCGCGTCATGGATGACAGCTTTACCCCTTCGTCCAGCCGCGCTGCCATATATGGCCGATAGCGCTCCAGAGCGGCCAGCGCACCGTCCATGTCAAAACTGTCATCGCCGATGCCCTCATGGATCAGTCTGTCCGCCGCCAGCAGGCAGGCCGGCGTCTGATAGGCCGCCCGGCCCAGCATCACGCCATCAAATGTCTCAAGATGAGTGGCCGCGTCCGCCATCGTCTTGATCCCTCCATTGAGGATGAGCGTCAGGTCAGGCCGCTCGGCCTTGAGGTCTGCCACGAGGCCATAGTCGAGCGGCGGGATATCGCGGTTTTCCTTCGGGCTGAGGCCAGACAGCCACGCCTTGCGCGCATGCACAGTGAACACTTCACACCCTGCATCCGCGACTTGGTCTACAAAGCCGAAAAGCGTTTCGCGCGGCGGGTCATCATTGACGGCGACCCGGCACTTCACGGTCACTGGAATGGACACAGCCTCGCGCATTGCGGCGACGCAGGCCGCAACTGTCGCAGGTTCCTGCATGAGGCAGGCGCCGAACCGGCCGGACTGCACGCGGTCCGACGGACAGCCGCAATTGATGTTGACCTCATCATAGCCAAAGCCTTCGGCAATCCGGCTCGCCTCGGCAAGCTTTGCCGGATCCGACCCGCCAAGCTGCAGGACAAGCGGGTGCTCCTCCTCGCTGAACCCGATCAGCCGCGCCCGGTCGCCATGAATGACGGCATCCGCGGTCACCATTTCGGTCCACAGCAAGGCCCTCTGCGACAAGGCTCTGTGGAACATCCGGCAGTGCCTGTCGGTCCAGTCCATCATGGGCGCGACGGAAAAGCGCCAGGTGTCGCTGTTGGGATAAGGTGTTGTGTCAGACATGGATGGCCGGCTCGCTCGATTGCGCAGCGCACCTATAACCTTGCCGCCACGCTGCAATCTACCCCGCCAGCGCGGGTCCGGACAGCTCGCTGCCTGCAAGACGCAGCCTGCGCGTCAACCTGACGGGGCGAGAGGCGCAAGCGCGCCTTGAAGACATTGCCGGTCGGCGGCAAACGGATGCAGCCCGGACAGAGTGAAGGAAATCGCGCCCCATGTTCTCCCGCCAAAGCCTGAAAGCGGCCTTGCGCCACTTGCTTCCAGCCCTGCCATGGCCGAGCCGCACCGAGGCAGCACGCGCCTCGCTGGGCGCCTTCGCCGGCATCGGGCTCTGCACGCTGCTTGGCCTGTTGCTGCCGACTGTTTCAGATCTGCCGCTCTACCTTGTCGCGCCGCTGGGGGCGTCGGCCGTGCTTGTCTTTGCCGTTCCCAACTCGCCGCTGGCCCAGCCATGGTCTGCCGTCGCAGGCAATACCGTGTCGGCGATTGTTGCGGTCTCTGTCCTCATGCTGGCACCGCCTGTCTGGGCCCCCAGCCTGGCCGTGGGCGGCGCCATCTTCGTCATGTTCCTCACCCGCTCGCTGCACCCGCCAGGCGGCGCCGTCGCCCTGCTGGCCACGCTTGAGCGGGAAGCCGTGCTGGAGGCGGGCTTTGCCTTTGCCCTGGTCCCTGTCGGCATCATGACCGTCACGCTCGTCCTTGCCGGGGTCGCTTTCAACCGGGCGACCGGGCGGGTCTACCCTTTCAGACAGCCGCCACAGCAGGTCTCGCGCCCGGCAGAGCCGCGCCTTGGCCTGTCGACCGGCGAACTCACCGGCATCCTCAAACGCTTCAACCAGTCCCAGAATATCGGGGTTGCAGACCTTTCCCGCCTGCTGGCTGCCGCCGAAAAGGAAGCTGCCGGACACCGGTTCGACGGCATGACCTGCGCCGATGTCATGACGGCGCCGCTCATCACCATAGAACCGGACGACACGCTTGAGCACATTGCCGGCCTCTTCCGCTCCCACGCCCTGAAAACCCTGCCCGTCATGGCAGAAGACGGGCGCTGTCTCGGCCATGTCCAGCAAGCGGATATCATCGGCGCGCTCCTGCCCGCCAGGCGCCCGCGGCTGCAACGCCGCAGCAGATTGCGCGGCTCTGACATCATGCGGGACGTGACCGCCGTCGCACCGTCCACAGCGCCTGTCGGCACCGTGCTCAACCGCTTCGCCCGGCAAGGCGTTCAGACCGTATTTGTCATGGAGGCCGAAAAAGTCGTCGGCGTGCTGACACGCTCCGACATCATTTCCCTGCTGCTAAGCGGCGCAGAAGAACGCACCTCCCCCGCACCCTGAGCCATCGCCAGCTTGCCGGAGGCAACGCTATTTCGCGCCCGTCCGACTCAGCTCCGCCTTCTTGATCTTCTTGGCCAGCGACCATTTGTGCACTTCGGTCGGCCCGTCATAGATGCGGAAGGCGCGCACCTCGCGGAACAGCTGCTCGACAATCGTGTCGCGGCTGACGCCCATCCCGCCCATGACCTGAACGCACCGGTCGGCCACACGGAACAGCGCCTCTGACACCGCCACCTTCGCCATGGAGCTTTCGACATTGCCATTCTCGCCGCGGTCCAGCGCATCAGCGCACCAGTCGATCATCAGCGAGGATTGCTGCAGGTCGATCTGGTTTTCAGCCAGCATAAAGCCGACGCCCTCATGGTCGACCAACAGCTTGCCAAACCCCTGGCGCTTGCACGCATATTCGGTCGCGATTTCCTGCGCCCGGGTCGCCATGCCGTGCCAGCGCATGCAGTGCGAAAGGCGCGCGGGCGCGAGACGGATCTGCGCATAGCGAAAGCCCTCGCCCGGATTGCCCAGCATGTCTGTGGCCGGCACGCGCAGATTGTCGATCAGCACTTCCGAATGCCCGCCCGGCATGGAGCTGTCGATCGTGTCGAGCACCCGCTCGATCCGGATCGCCGGGTCCGGCAGGTCGACCAGGAACATGCACGCGCCCGCCTCCGACTTGGCCATGACGATGCCGACCTTGGCGCCCTCAGCCCCGGTAATGAATGTCTTGCGGCCATTGATGACCCAGTGGTTTCCGTCCTGCACAGCCGTCGTCTGCATCATGGACGGGTCGGACCCTGCCCCGCCATCGGCGGCCGGTTCCGTCATGAAAAAAGCAGAGCGCGCCTCACCGGAGACAAGCGGCTTCAGGAAGCGCTCATGCTGCTCGGGCGTCGCGACCTTGCCGAGCAAGAACATGTTGCCCTCATCCGGCGCGCCCGTATTGCAGGCCACAGGACCAAGCGGTGACAGGCCGGTCTTCTGCAGGACATGGGCGGTGCTGCGCTGCGAAAGGTGTGTGCCATCTTTCAGGATATGCGGCGTCATCACGCCGGCCTCGCGCGCTTTCGCCCGCATCTCGACGACCAGCTCTTCCGATGGGCCGTGTTCACCAAGGCGCGGGTCGCGCTCGTATGGCGCCACGACATCGCGCACAAAGGCTTCCACACGTGCGCCAATTTCCTCGGCAAGTTTCTGGTCGGAATAGGTCATGGGGTCTGTCTCCTTTAGGCGGTCAAAGACCTATCCATTGCAATGCAGGCTGCATAGTCTGGCAGGTCTGATAGGTTTGAAGGCTGAACACAGATGTCGGAAAACATGCTTCATGGCGGCATCGATGCGGGCGGCACGACCTTCAAGTGCGGTCTCGCTGATGCGTCAGGTGCGCTGGTCGCTTCGCACCGTGTACCCGTAACCACGCCAGAAGAGACGTTGGCCGCAACTGCAGATTGGTTCACTGCACATATCGAACCCGGCACGCTGAAGACGTTCGGCATTGCCAGCTTCGGCCCGATAGATGTCGACCCACGCTCGGCCAGCTATGGCACGATTACCGGGTCGGCAAAATCGGGCTGGTCCGGCACGAACCTCCGCGCGCACTTTGAAAATGCGCTCGCCCTGCCCGTCACCTTGGATACGGATGTGAACGGCGCCCTACTCGCTGAAATGACCCTAGGCGCAGCGATGGGCTGCGCCTCGGCTGCCTATGTCACGGTCGGCACGGGTATCGGGGCCGGGCTCTTTGCCAATGGCGGTTTTCTGGGTCGGCCCTCACACCCTGAATTCGGTCATATCGCGCTGCGGCGTCACCCCGGCGACGGGAACTTCGAGAGCGTCTGCCCCTTCCACGAGGACTGTCTCGAAGGCCTCGCATCCGTGCGCGCCATTCGTGCGCGGGCCGGTTCGCCGGAAGACCTCCCAGCCAATCACCCCGTCTGGGATATCGCTGCCGACTATCTTGCGCAGGCTGCTCGCGCGCTGACCCTTACCCTCCGGCCGGAGCGTATCGTCCTTGGCGGTGGGCTGATGCTCGCCCCGCACCTGATTTCCCGCATCCGTAAGGCCTTCGACGAACAGATGGGCGGCTATCTCGAACACGCTCCTTCAGCTGAGCTGATCACCACGCCGGGCCTTGGCGACAATGCCGGTCTCATCGGCGCCATCCTGCTTGGTCAACAAGGCACGCAGTGAGCGGACGCAGGGTCAGGCTGTGCTGAGATGAACTCCCGGTCTAGAACGCTTGCAGCAAGAAAGACCACGAGGGAGCATGCGTCATGGACATAAAGGGATTTCCACTCGAAGGGCTGAAAGTCCTTGATCTCTCGCGTGTTCTGGCCGGCCCTTTTGCCACGCGGATGCTGTCTGACCTAGGCGCGGACGTCCTGAAGATCGAGCCGCCCGAAGGCGATGTCACCCGCCATTTCGGCAAGTCGGATGAGGGCGTCGCTGGCTTTTACCTTCAGCAGAACATCGGCAAGCGGAACATCTGTATCGACCTGAAGGCCGAAGGCGCGCGTGAGCTGGTGCTGGAGCTTTGCAAGGAAGCGGACATGCTGGTGGAGAACTTCCGCCCTGGCGTGATGAAGCGCTTTGGTCTCGACTGGGACAGCGTGCACGCGGTCAATCCGAAACTCGTCATGCTGTCCATTTCTGGCTTTGGCCAGACGGGGCCGGAGGCAAAGCGCGCCGCCTATGCGCCGGTCGTGCATGCCGAAGCGGGGCTTATCGCCCGACAGGCAGAGATCAGCGGCGGGCCACCAACCGACCTTCAATATTCGTTCGCCGACAGCTATAGCTCGCTGCACGGTCTTGTCGGGCTGCTCGCTGCCCTGCGAGTCGCGGAAAAGACCGGCGAAGGCCAGCATGTCGATATTGCGATGATCAACGTCATTCATGCGACCGATGACTATGCGCATTGGGCGCTGGACGGCGTCTGGCCGAAACCGAAAGAGAACCAGGTCTGGGACGCGCCGGAGGGCAAGCGCATCCTGATTGCCTCTGACATGAAATGGATCTGGATCGTGCTGTCCAAAAAGGCGGGGCTCGTCGACCCGACCCCGAAAGGCGCAAGCCTCGAAGAGAAAGTCGCTGCCCGCCACAAGGCGGTCACCGAACACATTCTCTCCTATCCAAGCTTTGAGGCGCTCACCAAGGCACTGGACGGGATGAACCTCGCCTGGGGTCTCGTGCGGAAATTTGGCGAGGAATCCTTCTCGCAGACCAGTGTCGGGCCGAACGGCATTCTGGTCGATGTCGAAGACGACAAGGGCAATGCGCGCCGTACGGTCCAGTCGCCTTACAAGTTTTCTCAGTCGAAGAGCGGCATCTCCGCAGGCATGCGCCCACCACGGCGGGGCGAGCACAATGTCGATGCCCTGAAAGACTGGATCGGCGCTGACGAAGCCCGCGTCTCTGAGCTCACGGAAAAAGGCATCCTGCTCAGCGAATAAAAAAAGGGCGCCGGACTGAAACAATCCGGCGCCCTTCAGCAGTCGTTCTATTCTGGCTTAGCTGACAACGAAATTCGACATCCGCTTCTTGATGATCTCTTCGGCATCGGAAACGATCCGGTCGATCAGTTCCTGCACGCTTGGAATGTCATGGATGAGGCCCTGGATCATGCCGGCCGACCAGATGCCGTCATCGGCGTCGCCTTCTTCCATCGCCTTTCGGCCACGCACACCTGCAACGAGGTGCTGGACGTCCTCGAACTTGGCGCCGCCTTTGGATTCGATCGCGACGACCTCTTCGGACACCTTGTTCTTCATGACGCGAGCCGTGTTGTGCAGCGTGCGGAAGATGAGCTTGGTGTCGCGCTCGGTATTCTCGACCATCTGCTTCTTGAAGTTCTCGTGGATCGGCGCCTCTTTCGTGACGCAGAAACGCGTGCCCATATTGATGCCGTCGGCGCCGAGCGCCAGAGCCGCAGCAAGACCACGTCCATCACCGATACCGCCAGAGGCGAGCATCGGGATTTTCACCTTGTCGGCAGCGGCCGGGATCAGGATGAGACCTGGAATATCGTCTTCGCCCGGGTGACCGGCACACTCGAAGCCATCGATCGAGATCGCGTCGACGCCCATACGCTCAGCCGATAGCGCGTGACGCACAGCAGTACATTTGTGGATGACCTTGATGCCGTGCTTCTTGAACTCGTCGACATGCTCCTGCGGCTTGTAGCCAGCCGTCTCGACGATCTTGATACCGCCCTCGATGATCGCTTGGCGATACTCTGCATATGGCGGAGGCTTGATGGCCGGCAGGATGGTGAGGTTCACGCCGAATGGCTTGTCGGTCATGTCCTTGGTGCGCTGGATTTCCTTGGCGAGGTCTTCCGGCGTCGGCTGGGTCAGCGCGGTCAGAAAGCCAAGACCGCCAGCGTTCGAAACGGGCGCTGCCATCTCAGCATAGCCGACCCACTGCATACCGCCCTGAACGATCGGATGCTCGATGCCGAGCAGTTCGGTGATCCGTGTCTTGATGGCCATGTCGTCTCCTCAAATCATGTTTTCTCGCTCTTGATAGGACAATCGCCCGCTCCTGCGAAGGATTGCCCTCGCGGCAGCAAATCACCCGCCCCTTGCACTCGCCTCAGGACAGTCCATTCTTGCGCGAGTTGGAAGAATTGAGGGAAGGACCGACCCGATGGCTGAAGTCAGTGAGCTTTGGATCAATCGCAGCGACTACCGGAAGACGAAACCCGTTAGCCAGCCGCAGGCACAACTTGAGGGCGGTCAGGTCCGCGTTGCTATCGACAAGTTTGCGATCACCTCGAACAATGTGAGCTATGCGATCTCCGGAGACGCGATTGGATACTGGCGCTTTTTCCCGGCTGAGGAAGGGTGGGGCAAGGTCACTGTCTGGGGCTTCGGCGATGTCGTTGAATCGCGCAGCCCTGATATCGCGGTCGGTGAACGCCTCTATGGCTTTTTCCCGATGGCAAGCGAGGCTGTTCTGACGGTTGGACGCGTCAAGGATGACTTCTTCATGGACGCCTCGCCGCACCGCGCAGACCTTGCCGCCGTGTACAACCAGTATCGCCGGCTCGCTGGCGAACCCGAAGCCATGCGCAAGCTGGAAGATGAGCGCAGTCTCTATTTTCCGCTCTTCATCACGTCTTTCGTGCTCTACGATTATCTGACGGACAATGACTATTTTGGTGCAAGCCAGGTAGTCATCGGCTCTGTGTCGTCCAAGACGGCCTTCGGACTTGCCCAGTTCATCCATGAGGATGAAAGCGCAGGTCAGCGTGTCATCGGTCTTACTTCGCCGGGCAATCGGGCTTTCGTGGAAACCCTTGGCTGTTGCGACGACGTTCTACTTTATGGCGAGGAAGAGAAGATCGATCCGGGCGTGAAGACCGCCTATGTCGACATGTCCGGCAACCGGGATCTGACGGTGACGCTGCACAATCATCTCCAGGAAAACATGGTCGAAAGCTGCATGGTCGGCGCGACCCACTGGGAAAGCGCTGGCCGCGCCAAGGGACTTCCAGGCGCAGAGCCCAAATTCTTCTTTGCGCCTGCGCAAATCGCCAAGCGCGACAAGGAATGGGGACCCGGTGTGCTGTATGGCAAAGCGAGCGAAGCAAGCGCTCGCCTTGCCCGTTCTGCGTCGAAAGAGATTCAGATTGAACGGATCAAAGGCCCGGACCAGGTGGCCGCCATCTGGCGCGACTTCCTCGACAACAAGGTCGCCCCAAGTCGCGGCATCATGGCGTCGCTCTAGCGGTGCGTGCGCTGTCGCCGGGCATTTCATTCCGAGATAGCGCCGCGGGCAAATGATAATCTTGACGAAACCGCTCGGCCTCTCTTCCTGAACAAGATACGCGTTCAAACGCTATCTTGCTTTCAGGGAGACCCGCCATGCCGACCAGAAAGACGCCGCTAGACCCGGCCCGTATCCGCAAATTCCTGCGCGATCATGCAGAAGGCATTGACCGCGACCCGCTGACCAATTCGGTTTTCTCTTTTGCGCTACAACTCTTTCAGGATCTGGAGGCCGGTCGCACTGACCTCTCCAGTGTCGCCGAAACAGTCGACGGCCTGCATTTTGACCTTCTGAAGGACCGCGCTGACCAGTTTCGGGCGCAGCATACCGAGGTCGGCAAATCGAAGGATGCCTTCGCTGGGGTCAAGGCGGCGCTCTCTGCGATGGCCAAATCGGACCCGGAGCGGTTCCGGCAAACGGTCACACGGCATGCCGGTGGGATCGTCTTCACGGCCCATCCCACCTTTGCCCTGTCACGGGATTTGCGCCGTGCCTTCGCTGCCTATGCCAGCAAGCCCGGCAAGAGCGAACTCGGCAACCTCCAATCCGTCGCCAGCGACCCGCAACCGGACTGGCCGGACCAGATCACGCTCACCCACGAACATGAGGAAGCGCAGGATGCGATCGCAAATGCGCAGGACGCGGCAGGCCATTATGCAGGTATCATTGTAGACGCGGCCAGAAAGTCTCTCGATGACTGGCGCAGCCTTCGCACCGCCCTTCCCACACTGGCAAGCTGGGTCGGCTATGACCTCGATGGACGGACCGATATTCACTGGTCGCAGTCAATCACGCTGCGCCTGCGCGAGAAGGCAGCCCAGCTCGCCTATTATCGCGGTCGTCTCTCCAACTTCGCAGAGTTCGAGACGCTGGCCGCGCTCGAGAAGAAACTCGCCGATGCGCAGGCCCACACCGAAGCAGCCGCAGAAAAGTTCGGCCAGAACCTCTCAGACCCGGACGTGCTCAGCGATGCAGCCAATTTCCTGACGGCCGCCTCGGACGCAAAGATCACAGACGCGGCCACCCTGACCGATCCGCTGACTACGCTGATCGAAGACACGGAAACACCAGACGAGACAGCCGCCGCCCTGATGATCCTGCGCGCTGAAATCGACGCGCTCCAGCTTGGCACCGCCCGCATCCATCTTCGCGTGAATGCTGCGCAGGTGCGCACCGTCCTCCAGCGCGATCTCGACCTTGAAACCGAAGACAGCGAACTTGGCCGTCTCGCCCTCAGCAAGCTCTCTGAAATGGCAGGCAGCACCGAAGTGCGCCCTGTAAACTTCGCGGACCTCTTCCTCGAACAGTCCACCGCGCGGCGCCAGTTCATGATGTGCGCACAGATCCTCAAACATATCGATGCAGGCTCACCGATCCGCTTTCTGATTGCAGAGAGTGAAAACCCCGCCACCGTCATGGGCGCGCTTCATCTTGCCCGCCAGTACGGCGTGGATCATGCGCTCGACATCTCACCGCTCTTCGAAACACCGGAAGCCCTCGAAACCGGTGGGCGCTTTGTCGAGCGCCTGCTCGAAGAAGAAAGCTTCTGCGCCTACATCAAGGCGCGCGGCTACCTCTCCATCCAGCTGGGCTTTTCAGACTCTGGCCGCTTCATCGGACAGGTCGCCGGCAATATGGCGATCGAGCGGATCCACAGCCTGATCGGCCGCGCGCTCGGCGACGTCCTGCCCGGCACAGGCCTGCTCGTCTTCAACACACATGGCGAGTCGATCGGGCGCGGCGCCTATCCCGGCAGCTTCCAGCAGCGCCATGACCATTTGCTGACGCCGTGGACGCGCAGCGAACTCCTCGCCCGCGACATCCAGCCAATCCACGAGGTGAGCTTCCAAGGCGGTGACGGCTTTCTCCATTTCGCGACGCCGGAGCTTTCACGCGCCACATATGCTGCCTTCTGCGAACACATCCTGTCAGAACCACCATCCACTGACGAAGACGCCTTCTATACGCAGACCGACTTTGTCTGGGACGCCTACCGCGCGCTTCGAAACTGGCACGAGACGCTCTTCGTCGACCGCGACTATGAGGAAATGCTCGGCGGGTTCACGTCCGGCTTTCTGGTCAAGGCGGGCTCCCGCCCAGTGAAACGTGCGGGCGGCCCAAGCGGGCCCTCGGCCATCCGGGCGATCTCTCATAACGCCATGCTCCAGCAGCTCGGTGTGCCGCTGAACTCGGCGTGTGGTATTGGTTCTGCCATGCCGCGCGAGAAAGAGCGCATGCGCGACATCATCAATGCCTCGCCCCGCCTTCACGCCCTTATCATGCTCGCAACCCGCGCCCGCATGCTGACCAGCCTGCCTGTGCTGCGCGGCTATGCCAACGTCTTCGACCCGCATGTCTGGCTGGCAGTTTCGCGTCATGGCGACATTTCGCAGGCAGGCCCAATGCGCCGCGTTGCGGATGCCCTCCGCGAGAACCAGACTGCCACCAGCCTGCAGAAAATCGCCAACCGGCTTAGCGTCGACCTTGTAGAGTTTGATGGTCTTATCGCCTCTCTCGACGAAGCGCCGAGTGTCGAAAGCCGCCACGAAAGCCGGCTGGACTTCCACGCGCTCCACGCCATCCGGCAGGCGCTCATGCTCTACGCGCTTAGCCTGACAGGGCGCCTCAGCGACCTTTCAGCCCGCCACGACACAAGCCGCAGCGACATCATTGCCCTCGTTCTCACCATGCAGATCGAAGAGGCCGCTGATCTTCTGGAAGAAATCTATCCGCCGTCGCGCGGCGAGGCTGATCTGTTCCAGCACATCGACGAAGCAGGCTATGAGACCGGTGCGCGAAGCGAGACCGGCTATGACCGGTTGCATCAGGAATTGATAGCGCCTCTCCGTCAGTGCGGTACGCTGATTTCGAGGCTGTCGATCGCGACCAGCCACGCCTTTAGTGCATGGGGCTGATCCCGTTCTCGCTCCTGCATATATACCTATGGAAAAGCCCAATCTGTTGTGTTTGCAATAGATCGCGCCAATCGTGACATATGCGTCACGTTTTTCAGCACATTTGCTGCACGCGCGAGAATCAACGGCCAAAATATTGCAAGAGAGGTCAATTCACGCTCTACTTCGTGGCCTATAGGGAAAGCTGAGGCATGAGGATCCAGCACTGGGAGTCCAGTAATTGTAGCGGCCCGGCCAAGAAGGTTGAGACGCGGCACCCCCCATTAACCAAGAACACCACCTCGCAAGATAACGCTGTCTATCCAGACTGGCTCGGCGACCACGCTTTCACGAAAATTCATGGCAGCCGCTTTGCCTATATCGTCGGCGAAATGGCACGCGGTATCGCAACCCCGCGCATGGTCATCGCCGCCGTTCAGTCAGGCCCCCTCGGCTTCTATGGCAGCGCGGGCCTCAGGCCTGAAACCATCGCCGCAGGTCTCGACGAGATCGAAGCCGCGCTCGGCAAAGGCGCGCCCGCCTGGGGCGCCAATCTCATCCACACCCCGCAGCAGCCCGGCTATGAGCGCGCGGTCGTTGACCTCTTCCTGTCGCGCGGTGTCGCCCGCGTGTCAGCCTCCGCCTTCATGCAGCTGTCGCCGGAAATCGTGCGCTACAGCGCCGCCGGACTCTCACGGGCCGCTGATGGCAGCATCACCCGCACCACGCACGTCTTCGCCAAGGTCTCCCGCGCCGAGGTCGCCCGGCAATTCATGGCCCCTGCGCCAGACGCGATCCTGAAACAACTGGTCGCCCGCGGCGATATTACGCCAGAGCAGGCAGAGATTGCCGCCAGTGTTCCCGTCGCCCTCGACATCACCGCCGAAGCCGATAGCGGCGGGCATACCGACAACCGCGCCGCCGGGCCGCTCTTCTCCTCGCTGGTTCAGGCCCGCCGGGAAGTCTGCGAGACTCACAGTCTCAATGCTGACGAGATCCGCATCGGCCTTGGCGGCGGCATTGGCACTCCCTGGGCGGCCGCTTCGGCATTCCAGATGGGCGCCGCCTATATCATCACCGGCTCGGTCAATCAGGCCGCGGTCGAGTCCGGCCTCTCGCTCGCTGGCCGCAAGCTCCTCGCAGAAGCAGGCCCCGCCGATATCGCCATGGCCCCGGCCGCCGACATGTTCGAGCAAGGGGTCGAGGTTCAGGTTCTGAAACGCGGCACCCTCTTTGCCATGCGCGGGCGCCGGATGCGCGAGATCTACAAGACCCGTACTGGCTTTACCGACTGCACCCCGCAGGAGCAGGCATTCATCGAGACCGCTCTTGGCGAGACCTACGCGTCCGCCTGGGAAAAGACCCGCGCCTTCATGGCCGGGACCAATCCGAAAGAGCTGGAAAAGGCAGAAGCAGACCTTCGCCACCAGCTCGCACTTGTCTTTCGCAGGTATCTTTTCTTCGGGGCCCAATGGGCCCGTGAGGGCGAGGAAAGCCGCCTGCGCGACTACCAGATCTGGTGCGGCCCGGCGATGGGCGCCTTCAATGAGTGGGTCAAGGGAAGCCCGCTCGAAGCGCTCGAAAACCGGAGCGTCAAACAGATTGCGCTGAACCTCATGGACGGGGCCGCGCACCTGACAGGACTTCAGGCCCGCCGGGCGCGCGGTGAGAACATTCCACAATCAGCTTTCGACTATCGGGCGGGGCTATTCGAGTAAATCTCTGGCTGAGGGGCTGAGAACAACATGGCAGACAGAACGTCGAGACCAGCAGATATAGCCATCGTCGGATATGGCGCGATGTTTCCCGGCCGCGGCGACGCGGCGGGCTTCTGGCGCGATATTGCCGAAGGTGTCGATACGCTGGGCCCGGTCCCGCCGACACACTGGCTGATCGAGGATTATTACGACGCCGACCCGAAGGCCCGGGACAAGACCTATGGCCAGCGCGGCGGCTTCCTCTCGCCGCAAGGGTTCGACCCGCTTTCCTTCGGTATTCCGCCCAATCAGATCGACGCCACAGACAGCGCCCAGCTCCTCGCGCTCATGGTGGCACAGGCCGCGCTCGATGAGGCTGAGAAAGCCACAAATGGCACGATCGACCGCAAGCGCACGTCCTGCATTCTTGGCGTCGCGTCAGCGACCGAACTCGTGGGCCATATGTCCGGTCGTCTGCAGCGGCCCTCCTGGATAAAGGGACTGCGGGACGCCGGTCTTCCCGAGACGCAAGTTCAGGCCATTGCCGACCGCATCTCGGAAAATTTTTCCGAATGGAAGGAAAGCACCTTTCCCGGTCTTCTCGGCAATGTGGTTGCCGGGCGTATCGCAAACCGGATGGATCTTGGCGGCTCCAACTATGTGACGGACGCAGCCTGCGCGTCTTCTCTCTCGGCCCTGCACGGCGCCATACATGAGCTGCGCGCGGGCGACAGCGACCTTGTCCTCACCGGCGGTGTCGACGCCCTCAACGACATCCTCATGTATATGTGTTTCTCGAAGACACCGGCCCTCTCCCCGACAGAGGACTGCCGGCCATTCTCCGACAAGGCAGATGGGACGATGCTCGGTGAAGGCATCGGCATCCTGGCGCTCCGCCGCCTTGCCGATGCAGAGCGGGACGGCAATCGTATTCATGCCGTCATCAAGGGCATTGGCGCAGGCTCTGACGGGCGCGCCACCGCCATCTACGCCCCACTCCCTGATGGGCAGGCTCGCGCCCTTGGCCGCGCCTATGAACAGGCCGGTTACGATCCGCGCTCTGTCGAACTGGTCGAAGCGCACGGCACAGGTACCAAAGCTGGCGACGCGGCTGAAATCGCAGGCCTGAAACAGGTCTTCTGCGAGGACGGTGAGATGGTGGACACCCCCTGGTGCGCCATCGGATCGGTCAAATCCCAAATCGGCCACACCAAGGCCGCCGCGGGATCAGCTAGCCTGATCAAGGCTGCCATGTCGCTGTCCAGAAAGGCCCTGCCGCCAACCATCAAAATCGACCAACCCGCTCCGGCACTCGCTGGCTCCCCCTTCTATGTGAACCGCGAGCTTCGCCCATGGGTCCGGGACAAATCCCATAAACGACGGGCGTCCGTCAGTTCGTTCGGCTTCGGCGGCTCGAACTTTCACGTCACGCTGGAAGAATACACCGGCCCTCAAGCGGCCCTCCCGGACCGTATCCTGCCAGCAGAACTCTTCATGGTTTCTGCCAGCTCGCCAGATGCGCTCGCCACGGCGATCGAAGCGACGGCCCGCAAACTGGTGCACGAGGAAGACCTCGCCATCGCCGCAAGCGAAAGCCATGCAGGTTTTGAAACCGGCGATACCTGCCGCGCGGCCATTACAGCCACCAGCAATGACGACTTCAATGCGAAGGCCGCAAAACTGGCCGCCCTTATCCGCGCAGGCAACGCCGAAACCGCGCCGCTGCCGAAGGGCAGCAGCGTCAGCCTCACCGCCGCCAAACCCGGCAAGCTCGCCTTCCTGATGCCAGGCCAAGGCAGCCAGTATGTCGGCATGGGCCGCGACCTCGCCCTCGCCTTCCCTGAGGCGCGCGCCGCCTGGGATTATGCCGCAAGCCACAAGAAAGCCGGCAAGCTCGGCCTCCACCGCCTCGCTTTCCCGCCATCGGCCTTCAATGATGAGCAGGCAAAGGCGCAGGCCGACACGCTAACCGCTATGGAAAACGCACAGCCTGCGCTCGCCGCCGCGACGATGGCTGTCCTCGCCGTTCTGGAAAAGGCTGGCCTCGATGCCGACATGGCCGCCGGTCACAGCTTCGGTGAGATCATGGCGCTGAACGCGTCAGGCGTCCTGTCGGACAAGGATGCGCTAAGCACCGCCTGCAAACGTGCAAGACTGATGAGCCAGGCCGCCGCCGACAATGAAGGCGCGATGCTGGCCACGCAGGCCTCAAGCGAACAGCTCGCACCGATCCTGAAAGACCATCCGGACGTCGTTGTCGCCAATGACAATGCGCCAACCCAGACGGTGCTTTCCGGTCCGGTCGACGCCATTGAGGCAGCCCGAGCGGCGATTGAAGCAGCCGGTATCAAGGCACGCCGTCTGCCGGTCGCCTCGGCTTTCCACTCACCCATCGTTGCGGGCGCTGTCGCCCCTTTCCGCAAGGCGCTCGGCAAGACCGATTTCTGCAAGGGCGATTTTCCTGTCTTCGCCAACGCGTCTGCCAAACGCTACCCGCTTGCCTACGACAAGCAGCGGGACCTGCTGGCAGGACAGATCGAAAGCCCCGTCCGCTTCCGCGAAATCATTGAGGGGATGTATGAGGCCGGCGTCACGACCTTTGTAGAGGCTGGCCCCGGCACCGTCCTCACCGCGCTTGTCGGGCAGATCCTGCCCGGCAAGGCCAATGCGGTGGCGCTAGACGACAAGAAGGGCAATGGCCTCGCGGCCTTCCTCGCCGGGCTCGGCAAGCTTGCCGTCCTCGGTTATGAGATCGATTTCGAAGCCTTGTTCGCCAACATGCCCGCGCCAGAGGCGCGCAAGCCCCGTTCGAAGCATGCCATAGATCTCACCGGCGCAAACTATAACAAGCCCTACCCGCCAAAAGGCGGTGCTGCGGCGCTGCCGCCACCAAAAGCGGCACCATCAGTCTCCGAGCAGGTCACCAAACCGATACCAGCCGCTCCGCCAGACCGGGCGCCGCCGCCTGCCCCAGCCTCAACCTCTTCTTCCCAGATTTCCCAGCCAGGACCTTCGCCCATGACTGAGCCCCGCCACTCCGCTCCTGCCAGCACCGCCGCCCAGATCCATGCGCAGATGACAGAAGCCCACACCGCCTACATGCAAGCGCTTCAGACGGCGCACGCCCAATACATGCAGACCACGCAGGCCATGCTCGCATCGGCAGGCTCGGTGGCTACTCCAGCGCCTCAGCCACAGGCCCAGCCAGCACCCCAACCGGCTCCAGAGCCCGTCGCGGCCGCACCCACTCCACAGCCAGTCCCTGCGCCGGCGCCAGCCCCGGCCGCAGCCGCGCCAGCCCCAACACCAGCGCCTCAACCGACACCTCCTCCCGCTCCAGCGCCTGCACCGACCCCAGCGCAGGACTTCACCGCCCTCGTCACCAGCCTCGTCGCCGAAAAGACCGGCTACCCAGCCGACATGCTCGAGCCCGACATGGATCTTGAGGGGGAGCTTGGCGTCGACTCCATCAAACAGGTCGAGATCCTCTCAGCCCTCCGCGAGAAGATGCCGTCCCTGCCAGAGATCGAGCCTGAACAGATCGCCGAGCTGCGCACCATCGCAAAGATCGCCGCCTTCCTCAGCCCGGCTGCAAGCGGCGCGACTTCTACGGCTCCGGCTCCGGCCCAGCCCACGCACGCAAATGGGAACGGCTATGCGAATGGCCACGGCCACCACATTGCCGCCGCCCCAGCTCCGGCCCCTGCAGCTACCTCGGCAGCCGCTGGCGTCGACATGACAGAGCTTGTCCGCAACCTCATCGCCGACAAGACGGGCTACCCGCCGGAAATGCTCGAAGATGATATGGATCTTGAGGGCGAACTTGGCGTCGACTCCATCAAGCAGGTCGAGATCCTCTCGGCCCTGCGCGAGCAGATGCCGAACCTGCCAGAGGTCGAACCGGAACAGATCGCAGAGCTGCGCTCCATCCGGAAGATCGCCGATTTTTTTGGCTAAGGGGCGCGCCGGCGTCACCTGACGCTGCTCGCCCCGCTTCGCGCGATGCTGGACCTGTTTCTGGTCCAGCGCCGCTGGCCTTGAAAGCCGTGGCCTATGTCAGCCAGCCTGCCATCGGACGGGTCACGCCCGGCCTGCGCGAAGCATCCCTGATCGAGTGGGTCACGCCAGACCCCGCCGCCGCTGAGCCTTTCATCGCTGCGCTTGGCGCATCAGGCTTTCAGGTCCGCGCCGTCACCGAACCGAGCGGAGCAGCCAACGCTCTGATCCTCGCGCACGGTCTTTCCGGCGCGCGTGAGACCCTGCACGCCGACGCCGTCGCAGCCTTAAAGACCAGTGCCCCACAGCTCGAAACCCAAGGCGGCGCTGTCATCCTGCTGCAGGACACAGGCGGGCTCTTCCAACCGCAGGACCAGCGCGCGTGGCGCGGCGGGCTTTCCGGCCTTGCCCGCACCGCCGCGCGCGAGTTTACGGCCTCCACCATCCGCCTCATTGATATCGACATGGCAGGCTTCGGCACGTCGCTCGCCGCCAGCCACCTCGTGGAAGAACTCCTCACCGGCGGCACCGCGCCGACGACAGGCCTCAGCCCGGCAGGCCGCTATGTGCCGCAGGACACAGACTTCACCCTGCCCCGCAACCAGCCCGGCCGCCTCGGCCCGCAGGATGTCATCTTCGTCACTGGCGGCGCGCGCGGCGTGACGGCAGATTGCGTCATAGAGCTCGCCCGCCGCACCGGCGCGCGCTTTGCGCTCCTCGGCCGCTCCCCCGTGACCCCTTGGCCAGAAGGCTTGCCGACAACGACCGACGAGAAGACCCTGCGCGGCGCCCTCGCCAAAGCGGCGAAGACCGCAGGCGAAAAGATCACCCCCGCCGCCCTCAACAGTCGCGCCCGCGCGCTGCTCTCTGGCGCTGAGATCCGCGAAACCCTCACCGCAATCGGTCAGGCAGGCGGCGAAGCGCGCTACATCCCGGCAGACGTCTCAGACCCCGCCGCGCTCACCCAGGCGCTTGCCGATATCCGCGCCGACCTCGGAGAGATCACAGGTCTCGTCCATGGCGCAGGCGTCCTCGCCGACAAGCTCATCCGCGAGAAGACGCCAGAGCAGATTGCCCGCGTCTTCGGCCCCAAGATTGGTGGGCTCGATGCTCTTCTGAGCCAGCTCGACTCGTCAAAGCTGAAGACAATCGCCTTCTTCTCATCGGTCGCGGCCCGCTATGGCAATGCAGGCCAGGCCGATTACGCAATGGCGAATGAGATTCTGAACCGCATGGCCTGGTGGCTGAAATCGACCAATCCAGATGCCGCCGTCACCTCCATCAATTGGGGCCCGTGGGATGGCGGCATGGTGGATGATGGCCTACGCGCCAAATTCGCCGAGCTTGGCGTCGCCCTCATCTCAAAACCCGCAGGCGCCAACGCCTTTGCAGACGCCGTGCTCGCTGGCCCCGCCTGCCCGGTCGAAATCGTTGCAGGCGCGGAGATCGCCCATGGCTAAGCCGACGTTTGAACCTATCGCCATCATCGGCCGCGGCTGCGTCCTGCCGGGCGCGCTCACCCCGGCTGAACTCTGGCAGGCTGTGCTCGAGGAAAAGACCCTCATCACCGACGCCCCGCCCGGCAAATGGGGCGTCACCGAAGCCGAGCAACAGGCCATCGGCTACAAGGGCGCTTTCGTCACCGGCTTCGACAAGGTCTTCGACCCCGCCGCCCATGATCTCGGCGACACCGACGCAAGCGACCTCGACCCGGTCTTCCAGTGGCTGCTGCATGCGGGCCGCGAGGCCTGGCGTGAAGCCGGACAGCCCAAGGCCCGCAAATCCCGTATCGGCGTCATTGCTGGCAATCTCGGCTATCCGAGCCGCGCTCTCTCTGATTTTGCCGCCGACATCTGGCTGGACGGCACCTCGGGCATCCACTCGCAGAACCGCTTCAATACGGGCGGCCCGGCGCAGCTTCTGGCCCGCGCCCTCGGCGCCGCCGGTCCTGCCTTCGCCGTCGATGCCGCCTGCGCCTCCTCGCTCTATGCAATCAAGCTGGCCTGCGACCGCCTGCAGGATCACAGCCTCGATGTCGTCATTGCAGCAGCCGTCAACGGCGCTGATAATCTCATCCTGCATCAGGGGTTTTCAGCCCTCAACGCGCTCTCGCCAACCGGCCGCTCTCGCCCCTTCGTGGATGGCGCAGATGGACTCGTCCCGGCTGAAGGCGCCGCCGCCATTGTCCTGAAACGCCTCAGCGACTGCGATCTTGCCGACCGCGTCTTCGGCGTCATTCGCGGCATCGGCCTTTCCAATGATGGGCGCCGTAAATCGCTGCTCGCGCCTGACGGCGACGGCCAGCGCGAAGCCATGGCTGCGGCCTGGACCGGGTCCGGCCTCGATCCTGCCCGCGATATCGGGCTCCTCGAAGCCCATGCCACCGGCACCCGCACCGGCGACGCTGTCGAGCTTGCCGCCACCGCCGCGCATTTTGCTGGAACAGATCAGCTCCCCATCGGCTCGCTCAAAGGCAATCTCGGCCATCTCATTACCGCGGCTGGTATGGCGAGCCTCATCAAGCTCACCTATGCCGTCAATGAAGGCACCATCCCGCCGACCCGGCTTGAAGGCGCGGCCATTTCCGGCTTCGAAGGCAGCGGTCTGACACCGGCCCGGCAGGGCAAGTGGCCGGACGACCGTCCCCGCGTCGCCGCCCTCTCGAACTTCGGATTTGGCGGCAATAATGCGCACCTCATCCTCGCTGCCGATGACGGCCAGCGTGCCCGCCGCAAAACCGCCACGCCAGTTCGCAAGCCGCCGCACATCGCCATCACTGCAACTGGACTTTCGCTTGGACCAGACCGCGGTGTCGCCCGCGTGCTCCAGCGCCTGATGCGCCCGCCCATGGATGCGCGCGGCCCCATGCTCGAGACCCATGCCGACCCGAAAGCGCTACGCGCGCCACCATCTGATCTTTCGTCCGCGCAAGGCCAGCAGGTGGCGCTCTGGGACGCGGTCGATGGGGCGCTCGCCCGCACCTCGCTTGCCGACGGTGCGCGGGTCGGCGTCTACACAGGCTTTTCCTGCTCGCCCGAAGCGACCCGCTGGATGCTCCGTGCACGGATTGCACAGCGCCTCGACCTAGTGCCAACCTCACCGGAGGCGGACGAAGCCCGCAACGCCATCGCCGCCCCGCTAAAGGCAGGTGACGTGCTCGGGGCCATGCCGAACGTCTCTGCAAACCGGTTGAATGTGCGCGGCGACTGGCGCGCGCTTGGCTTTGCGGTGATGGAAGAGGAAGCATCCGGCCTGCGCGCCGCAGAGCTTGCCATCCGCGCGCTCCAGGCTGGCGAAATTGACGCCGCCATCGTCGCCGCCGCTGATCTCTCCGCCGATATCGTTCACGCCGCCACCGGCAGCGAACATACGGGTGACGCCGCCGCCGCGCTCATCCTCCAGCGCAGCGCTGACGCGCCGTCTACGACCGAAATCCGCGCGCTCCGCATAGAGGAAGGTACGCGCCCCAACGCCATGATTTCCCGTATCTATGGCCATGCCCATGCCGCAGGCGGCCTCGTCGAACTTGGCCTGCAGGCAGAAGCTGCCGTCCGCGGGCTGGAGCTTGGCGAAACGGGTCTCGTGCCACGTCTGGGTAGTACATCCCCCCGGCCGGCGGTGGCAGGTGCCGCGGTCAAACTGAAGACGCGGCCTCAGCCAACACCCGACCTGCTGCGTCCGCCGCCGCGCCTGGAGACCTATGGCGCCGAAAGCCGGGACGCGCTCATCGCCTCCCTCGAGGCGCAGCGCCAGTCGAGCGACGGCAATCTACGCATCGCCTTGCTTGGCACACGACCTGAAAAGATGACGGCGCTCCGCCTTGAAGCAGCCTCTCGCCTTCGCGCGGGGTCGCTTGAGAGTAGCGACGGCATCATTTTTGGCGAGGGGGCGCCGGAAGGCGACCTCGCCTTCGTCTTTACCGGCGCGGCCGCCGCCTATCCCGGCATGGGCCGCGATCTCTTTTCGGCCTTCCCGTCTCTCGGCAAGCTCGTTACCCAGCGTTTCCCGACCGCTCAGTCGGTCGCCGATACGCTCGCCACGGGCCTCGAAAGCGCCTTCAGCCAGCTTCGCGCGACAACGCTTGTGTCGCAGGCCCAGCACCTCCTCCTGACGCAGATGCTTGGCCTCAAACCAACCGTCGCCGTGGGGCTTTCATCCGGCGAAACCAATTCACTGATCGCCTTCGGCGCATGGGTGGACGCTGACGGCCTGATGGGCACGATTGGCGAAAGCGGCATGTATGACCGCTATCTGGCGGGCGCGTTTGAAACCGCCCGCAAGGCCTGGGGTGAGAAGGCACCGATCGAATGGGCGACATGGCGCCTGCGCACCAGCGAGGCCGCCGTCCGCGATGCCATCAAGCCCGAACCGCGATGCGACATCACCATCATCTATAGCGCCAGCGATGTCGTGATCTCCGGTGAGGCGTCCGCCTGCCAGCGCGTCATCAAGCGGCTTGGCGCAGCGGCCATCCGCGTCCCGCACGACCTAACCGTCCACACCCCAGCCATGCTGCCTTATGAGAAGACCTGGCATCAGCTCCACTTTCGCAAGACGAAGGCGCCCAAGGCCGTGCGCTTTTACGCCAACGCCATCAACGGCGCTTATGAGGTCTCCGCCGACAGCGCCGCCAACATGCTCACCGGACAGGCGATCGCGCCAATCGACTTCCCAGCGACACTCCACGCAGCGCATGCCGACGGGGTGCGAACCTTCATCGAGATCGGCCCGCGCGACACACTCACCGGCGCAATCGAAGAAACGCTTGGGCCGTCGGTCACGGCGCTGTCAACAGACCGTTTCGGCAAGCCCGCCCTCGACAGCATCGCGATGCTGGCGGCGCGGCTTTTTGCTGGCGGTCACGCACTGAACATAGACTGGCTGAAGTCACAGCTGGACGAGGCCAGCGCGAACACCCTGCCTCTCCGCATCAAGGACAAGAGCGCCGTCACCTTCGACGCCCATGCCGCGCCACCGCGCACGCCTCAGCTTCCATCGCAATCAAGGCAGACGGCGCGTCGCCGCCTCACCCCACCGAAGCGGCCATCCTTCAATCCTGGCCCGCTTCCCTCTGCAAAACCTGCTCTCGCGCGCACGCTTCCCCTGCCACCTGGCGCAAGCTGGGTGCCGCCCGTGGTGAAAACTGTCGGGACAGCTGTGCTGGAGCGGAAGCGAACCGCGGCAGGCCAGGCTCCCTCGCCAGCGCCAAATGTCGCTCCGGCCAGACGTATGTCACCTGCGCCTGCCCAAGCCCATAAATCCATCTCGCCGCTGGAACGGAAAGCGCCCACAGGCCCGTCCTTTACGCGTGCACAAATCGAGCAAGCCGCCGTCGGCAATATCTCGGACATTTTCGGCAAGGCCTTCGCCGCACAGGACAAATACCGCCGGCAGGTGCGCATGCCGCGCGCACCCATGCTGCTCTGTGACCGGATAACCGGTATCGATGCCGAAGCCCTCGTTCACGGCAAGGGCACCATCTGGACAGAAACAGATGTGACGGCGGACCTCTGGGCAGTCAGCGACGGGATGCTACGCCCGGGTCCACTGATCGAAGCGGGGCAAGCCGATCTCGCACTCATCTCATGGATGGGCGCGGACATGCTGAATTGTTCGGATCGCGTTTATCGCCTGCTCGGCTGTGAGCTCACCTTTCATGAAGGCGGATTGCCGCGTGTGGGCGAAACCCTCCGCTTCCAGATTTCCATCAAGGGCCACGCAGAGCTCTCTGGCGTGCGCATGTTCTTCTTTGAATATGACTGCTACGCCGATGACCGCCTGCTGCTCTCGGTTCGCAACGGCCAGGCGGGCTTCTTCACCGATGAAGAGCTTGCCAATTCCAAGGGCGTGCTTTGGGACGCGGCTGAAGGCGCGCCGACAGCAGAGCCGCGCCTCGACAAGACGTCTTCATCAACCAAACGAAGCTTCACCGCCGCCGAAGTCGCCGCCTTCCGCGCGGGCGATACTTATCGCTGTTTCGGCGAAGGGTTTGAGCGCGCCGCGCCTCATACCCGCCCCGCCCGCATACCAGACGGGAAACTCGCCCTCTTTGATGAGGTCCTGCAGTTTGACCCTGAAGGCGGGCCATGGGGACGCGGCTATCTGAAGGCACGCCACCACGTCTCGAAAGACGCCTGGTTCTATGACGGCCACTTCCATGAAGACCCCTGCATGCCGGGCACCCTCATGGCTGAAGCCGCGGTCCAGGCGCTGGAGTTCACCGCCGCCGGGCTAGGCCTGACGATTGAGCGCGATAGCCATGTCTTCGAACCGGCACCGGGCGCGCCAGCAACCTTCTATTGCCGGGGTCAGGTCACCCCGGACACCGACCATGAGGTTACCTATGAAGTCTTTGTCGACGAAATAATCGACGGTGAAGAACCGATGGTCTTCGCCAGCCTCTTGGCCCGCTCCGATGGCCGCAAAGTTTTCTACTGTCCGCGCTTTGGCGTGCGCCTCCGCCGCCAGTGGCCGAAACCAGACAAGCTCGGGGCCACCCCGCATTATGTGAATACAGGCTGCGATGTGCGCGGCGATGAGGCCGCGCTGATCGAATGCGGGTCCGGCGCGCCGAGCAATGCATTTGGCAGCATGTACGCGCCCTTCGATACAAAGGGCGCTGTCCCCCGCCTGCCGCAACCGCCCTATCACATGGTCAGCCGCGTGATTTCCGTCTCTGAACCAGCGGGCCAGCAGGGCGCAGGTCTCGAAGCGGTCGCCGAATACGATATTCCAGAAGACGCCTGGTATTTCGAGGATGGCGGCACGGGTACGATGCCCTTCTCGGTTCTGACCGAAGTCATCCTTCAGCCTTGCGGATGGCTGGCCTCCTATTCCGGTTTTGCGCTGTCCGGTGAGACCCGCTTCCGTAACCTCGATGGCAAAGGCACGCTCCATCGACAGGTGAGACCCGAAGACGGCATGGTCCGCACCACCACCACGCTCACCCGCTGTTCGCGCGTCGGTCCGATGACCATCGTCTTCTTCGCGCTCGAAGCCACTCTTGCCGATGGCACGCCCATCATCTCGCTGGAGACGAGCTTCGGCTTCTTTACCAATGCCTCGCTCGCGGCGCAGGCCGGCCTCAAACCAACCGATGCCGACCGCGATTTTGTGAACGCGCCAGCAGACCCGCCGAGCGAAGCAGATACGCGTCTCAAGCCTTCTCAGAACCGTCTCGCCCTCTTTGATGTCATCGACCGGTTCGAGCCGACAAGCGGCGAGGCAGCTCTTGGCCGTATCCGTGCGAGGCAAGCCGTCGACCCTTATGCCTGGTATTTCAAGGCGCACTTCTTCTCCGACCCGGTACAGCCGGGCTCCCTCGGTCTCGATATGCTGGTCCAGCTTCTTGCCCGGGCCGCAGATCTCAACGGCCACGCCGACCGGTTCGATCATCCGGTCTGGGAGCCGATTGCCGAGACCCATGAGGTCAACTGGACCTATCGCGGACAGGTCATGCCGACCGCGAAACAGGCGACTCCGATGGTGGAGGTTCTTTCGGTTGAAGAGGAAGACGATGCGACCATCGTGAAGGGTCGCGGCGTTCTCTGGGTCGATGGGCTCAAAATTTATGAGATGCGCGAACTGAGTGTCCGGATATGCACCGCCCATGCACCGTCACTGCACCGTCACTGCACCATGTTTTCTGCGGGAAATGACGGCTGGCTCCAGTCGCATCGTCCAACCCATACTCTCCCCTCACTTCCCCTCCTGGCACAGGCTGGAATGGCCTTACGCCAGGCCCGTGCCGCAGGCTTCGAAGGCTACCCGATTGAACTGAAAACGTTTTCACCAAGGCGCTGGGGCAGCCTTAGCGGTGATGGCCTCAGCGTTGAGACCAGGGTCACGCCGGACGGGGAGACAAAACTGCGCGGCCGTGATGCCCTGTCCGACGACGCAACCTGGTATGAAATTTCCGCCGGAAAGATCAGCCAGCCCGTGCGCGGACCGAAACCGAAACTAGTCCCGAGAAAGCATGGAAAGAAGCGCGGCGATCCTTATGCGTCCGGCGACCTTTTCCACGGCCCGGCCATGCAATCCATCATCTCGATCCGCCGCGACAAAACGGGGTTCGAAGCGGTTCTGAACCTCGCCGCTGCAACAAATCCGGGGGACCCGTTCGACCCCGTCATACTGGACGGGCTGGTGCATGGTCCGCCGCATGAAACGCCTGAAGAGTGGTTCAAAGGCGCGGAAAACACCGCCATCTACCCCGTCCGCTTAGAGCGCCTGACCGTTCTGCACGACCTCCCCGAAAGCGGAAAACTCACCGTGAGAGGCAGGCCCCAAACCCGCCTTGAAGGCTCAGAAGACCTGCCTGTCCTCATCGAAGCCTATCTCGAAGATGGAAGCCTCTGGGCCCGGCTCGATCTGGTTGAGAAAGCCTATCCCAAAGGCAAACTCGGCGCGCTTAACCCTCTGGCACGAAAAGCTTTTCTGACTGGCAGGAGCGATGAAGTGGTTGCCCCACTAAGCTGGGAGCAAAGCGGAAGATCGCTTGTTTCACCCGCAGCTGTCATGGCCTGCGACTGGCTCCCCGGTACGGTTGCCGCCGCCTGGGGTCTTGAAGGCTTGACTGGCGCAGATCTCATCAAGGGCGTTGCGGTGAAGGAATTCTTCGCCCGCAAATGGCAGGTTCATCCCCAGAAGCTGACGCTCGATCCGCCATTTGTCATCGGCCCGAATACCCGCAGCCGTTACGATCTAAGCTTCGACAAGACCGCACGCGCCTGGTCTGTAGGAGATGATCCCCATGGATAATTTCGAGATCATCCCAGTCACCGACGCAACGCTGCCACTCGTCCAGCATCTGCGCTACCGCGTCTATTGCGCCGAGAAACAATTCGCCATGCCGGGCGCTGACCATGACAACCGTCTGCTGCGCGACGATGCTGACCAACTCGGCGAAACCTTCGCCCTGTTCGATGGCGCAGACCTTGTCTCCAGCGCACAGGTCATCCCCGTCCATGCGAGCAAAGCCGAAGAAAGATTTCAGGTTTTCGATCTCGGATCAGTCCTCGCTGACGGGGAAAGCTGTGTCGTAGTGTCAAAACTGGTCACGGCGCCTGAGCGTCGAGGTTCGAAAACACTCGGCCCAATCATGCGGGCCGTCCTCGACTATGTCGCCCGCGACAGGCACCGCTACATCGCTATTCTGGCAGAAGCGCAAATGCGAGAATTCTATGGCTCCATGGGGTTCGATATCCGCAAGGAAGGCATCGCCGCGCACCCCTTTGGCACTGTTTCCCTCATGGTTTTTGATATGCATGATGAGCGCCATACAAACGGGAAATCACTTGCCGGCTGGATGTTCAAATCTATTTTTGCGCGCTGAACGCCAAAGTACAGACGGCATTGCGACCAGCGTCGATGACGGAAAGTGATAGCGACGCGCCACGATCATGGATCGTGATTTCATCGGCGCGCCCATGTATGAATGCCAGCGGTATTTCAACGCTCTTCGCCCCGCCGCGCAGACCTTCTCCCCGGCATTTCAGGACCGCTTCCTTGGCCGTCCAGAGGCGATAGAAAGCGAAAAGCTGCGCCGTCTCGTCACCCGCCGACGAGACAGCATCTGCCTCTGTTGCGCTTGCCGTCATTGAGAGGACAGCGCTCGTATCGCGTGCAATCGCCCGCTCGATATCGATGCCGACGATCCCCCCTCCCGAAAGGGCCGCCGCAGCCACTGGCCCTGACTTCGACCAGCTGAGGGCCACATCAGGCGCCGCGGCGATTTCCGGGCGGGCATCGTCAAAGCTTTGGAGAATAGGTATCCCGGTTTGCGGGCGTCGCTGCTGGATTAGCTGACGCATAAGCCATCTGGCATGCAGGAAGTCAGCTGCGTCTTCGCTGCGCCTCAGTTTCGATGCACGGCTTCTCTCTACCGCGTCGGCTGGCTCGAAACCGTGATGGATGCCTCGCCTGTCGGAAATTGCCCAGACCGGGCCGGCAGCCAGAGAGCCGCCTCTCGCTGTCAAAGCGTGTGCCGGGCAGGCCCTGCCAGTTCATCGAGGCGGTGAAGTAAGGCAGGAAGCCCCTCCCCTTCCGGACGCTTGACCACGTAGGTCGAGCGCTCGCTCGAAACAAAACGCCGTTTGACGGTTTCGCGCGCCCGGCTGACGCGGCTCTTAATTGTGCCGGCAGAGCAGCCGCAGACCTCACCGGCCTCATCATAGGTCATTCCCGCCGCCAATATGAGGATGAGCGCGTCGCGCTGTTCATCAGGGAGCTGGCTGATCAACCGCTCCATGCGGGCAAAGTCCTTGCTGGTTTCCTGGTTTGCTTCAGCGACAAGCGCCGCCGCGATCACATCCGGTTCGAGATTGACCGACCGCCAGGAGCGGCGCTTCTGCATGTAGAATTCGTTGCGGAGAATGCGGAAGAGCCAGGGGCGCATGGGTTGTGCCGGGTCGAACATCTCCTGCGATGTCCAGGCTTTGAGGCAGGCATCCTGCACAAGGTCATCAGCAAGCGCAGCGTCGCGGCAAAGACCCCTCGCAAAAGCTCGCAGCTCTGGAATGAGGGCTTCGAGACGGGCGACGAAGGACGCTTCTATTTTTTCAACCAAACACCCAACTCCAACACCTGAAAACCGGCTATTGCCGTGCCTCAATCCGTTTTTCTTTCCTGCTCTCGCAGGCGCCGGATCAGATCCTGCAGACGCTCGGGCAGTGGCTCTTCAGCGACATCCCGATAAGCCTTTCGCAGGGCTTCCCCAACAGGCGGTTCCTTCATCCAGGGTGATGGCGATTTGCGGTTCTCCCGGGAAGGCGACTTTTTCTTTGTCACGTTTTCGTCCCAGCGATAGAAAATCAGGTCCGCTCTGGTGCCATACACCTTTCAATGTCGCAACTATGCCTGATGCCATCTAACGATCAATTTCCTAATCTCTTTCTAAATTCACGTGAAACTTTCTGCCTTTGCTGCCGATCAGCGCCCGCACGACAGGCAGGTGTCCGCTCAATTCGACATGTCCGAACTGTAAATTGCGCGCCGAAAGCGGAAACATAACAACGTAGACAACGTTGAATTCCACTGCAGCCAATATACCGCTTAGGGGTATCGTCGCCATCGCAAGGCAACAGATGCCCGCGGCGGTGCCGGGTTGTTACTTAAAGAGCCGGGGACTGATGTTTAATCGACTTATCTTTTTGCTTGTCGTCCTCATGACGATGGCGGCCTCTGCTGCAGCAGAGAAAGTCGATATCGAGTTTGCAGGAGATCGCCCCGGCGACGAGTTGAGATCAACACTCCAGGATGCGCTTCCAGACGAAAGCGACCCTCAGACGGCGCTAGAGGCACGCCGTCAGGGCAGGCGTGCCGCTGAAGCCGTACGAAGCGCGCTGAATAGTAAAGGCTATTACGATCCGCAGATCGACCTCGCCGTTCTGGGTACAGATGCGCCCGAAGCGCGCCTGCGTATTGATACGGGCCCGCGGTTTGCGCTTGGCCGTGTAAAAGTTTCCTTCATCGGAACGAACCCAAGCGAAACCGACGAGGCGCGTATTCGCGAAGGCCTGCCGGTTCGCGCTGGACGCCCGGCAATCCCTTCCGATGTCATCGATGCAGAGCGCTGGATCACGAATGAATTGCGCAATGCAGGTTATCCCTATGCCGAGGTCGAAGAGCGCCGCGTCCTGGGCGACCGCGACGCCGAAACACTGAGCGTGACCTATGAAACGCGTACCGGCCCCCGCGTCGTCTTTGGCGAGACCCGGTTTCCCGACGGCGATATCAAGACGAAGGCGAGCTACCTTAACCGGCTCGTTCCGTATGAGGCTGGCACCGTCTATGACCCTTCCGAACTATCGAGATTCAACACGCGCCTTGCTGAAACCCGCATATTCAAGGTGGCGCGCGCAGATCTCGCCAGCGAAGCATCTGGAAAGACCGAGGCTGGCGAAGAAATCCGCGATGTGGTCGTCACGCTGACCGAGCGGCCGCAGAACTCCGTTGGCCTCGGCGGCAAATACTCGACCAGCGAAGGCTTTGGTCTCAACGCGGAACTGACCCGCCGCAACCTGACGCGGCGCGGCGACGTGTTGAGCGCAGATCTTACCGTTGCCGAACT
Source organism: Henriciella marina (assembly GCF_027213945.1). Taxonomy (GTDB): domain Bacteria; phylum Pseudomonadota; class Alphaproteobacteria; order Caulobacterales; family Hyphomonadaceae; genus Henriciella; species Henriciella marina_A. The sequence goes on along the minus strand of NZ_JAPWGW010000005.1, from coordinate 153,199 downwards.
GGAGCAGTCCCTGGAAGTCATCTGGCGGCGGCCGAACGAGTTCGGATATGGGCGCGGCCTTATCCTCTCAGCCGGCGTGAACAATGAGACGACGGATGCTTATGACCGTCAGGCAGTCTTCGCCGGCGTTGGTTTTGAAGTCGTGCGGAGCCCGGAATTCACCTATTCCTATGGCGTGCAGGGCGAAATCGCCAACGAAGAAGACGAGTATGGCGAGCGCGACCTTCAGATCGTTTCAGTCTATGCAGATGCCCGCCTCGACAAGACTGATAGCCTTCTGGACCCACGCTCAGGCTGGCGGGCCAATGCGCGGGTTGAACCAAGCTATGCCTTCGGCGACGAAGTCAGCCCGTTTGTTCGCTCGGTCGGTCAGGTAAGTGCCTATGTGCCGTTCGACGAAGACAGGCAATTTGTACTGGCCGGGCGTTTAAAGGCAGGCGCCGTGGTCGGCGCGGACGTCGAAAACCTGCCGGTTGATACGCGCTTTTATGCTGGCGGCGGCGGCAGCGTTCGCGGTTATGCCTATCAGGCAATCGGGCCGCGCGCCGACGATGGCACACCGCTCGGCGGGTCCTCGGTCATCGAAGCTTCGATCGAAGGGCGCTACGCCGTTCGGCCAAACATCGGCGTGGTGGCATTCGTCGACGCAGGCGCTGTTTCGACAAGCCAGTTCTCCGACTTCAGCGATGCGCGCTATGGCGCAGGCATTGGCGTTCGCTACACCACGCCTGCCGGCCCAGTCCGCCTTGATGTGGCGACACCGTTGAACCCCACAGACTTTGACGATCCGGTCCAGATCTACATTTCGATCGGTCAGGCCTTTTAATGAGTACGACTGACCCGACACCAAACCAGCCCGCCGGTAAGCGGAGCCTGACGCGCCGTCTCCTGAAATGGTCGGCGATCCTGCTCGGTGTGCTTCTGGCGCTGATCATCGTTCTTGTCCTGGCCGCGAGATACGCAGCGCAGTCCGGCTTTGGCCGTGAGTTCGTGGAAACACGGATCGAGGCGGCCGACCCATCCGGTCAGGAAATCGAAGTCGAAGGCCTGTCAGGCGACCTGCTCGGTACATTTCGGATCGATCGTCTCACGGTAGCCGACGAAGATGGAATCTGGCTGATCGCGGAAAATTTGCTGGCAGACTGGAAGCCATTCGACCTGCGCAAGCGTGCTCTCACCATCGAAGCGCTGGAAGCAGACCTTATCCATGTCCTGCGCCGCCCCGTGCTCCAGACATCCGAAAATGAACCTTCCTCTGGCGGATCTATGCCACTGCGCGCTGGCGAACTTGGGCGGTTGCGGATTGGAGAACTTCGAACAGATGCAGGCGTCATCCCGCGCACCCTTTCCCTGAACATTCAGGCGCAAGGTCGTGTCGGGCGCGATGGCGGGCGGTCCGAGATGGCTGTCGTCCCGCTGGATGGCAATGGAGATGAGCTGCTGGCTGATCTTACCTGGTCAGACGACTTCCGGGTTCAGGGAGAACTGGCATTGGACGGGCCAGCTGGCGGTCTGTTTGCAAGCCTCGCCCGGCTTGACCCCGATCAGTCGATATCGGCCAAACTCGGCACGGAAGGTGCGCTGAACGACTGGCGGGCCGATGCCGATATCGAAATTGGCGGGGCATCGCTTGTTACCCTCGATGCAGAGGCGCGCGACCAGATCATCAGCTTCCAGTCAGATATCCAGCCAGCGCTTCACCCGCTCACACGGCAGATCGCTAAAACGCTGGGCGAAACGCTGACTATTGAGGGCGATCTGTCCCGCGGCGAGACGGGCCTTACACTGGACATCACCGCCATGGCTGATGGCCTGGAGCTAAGCGCGATTGCGCAGCGGGCCGAGGGAGGCGGCTATCGCGCGGACCTGCGGCTGACGGCGGACAATCCGACCCGGTATGCCAATGTCGAGAATCTGTCGGTCGGCGAAGCCATGGTTGACGGCGTGCTCGTCTATGCAGGCGGCACAGCGCGGTTCGACGGCGATGTGCGGGCGTTGAGTGTGGATGTGCCATCATTCGAGGCGGAGACCGTGTCCGGCCCGATGACGGCCACCTATCGCGAGCGTCTCGCGAGCGTGCGCACGACGCTGACCGCTGCAGGCGCGGCCCTACCGGGCACGCTTGGACAGATTGCAGGTCGCGCGCCGGTCCTCGTGTTGAATGGCGACTACGATATCGCGCAGAGAACGATCGACCTGCGCGAGACGGTCATTCGGGGACGCGCAGGCCGCATTGCCGCTCAGGGCGATATCACCTTGGCGCCATCGCTTAGCGCCAATGTCTCGGGCAGCTTCCAGATCGACGGCAATGCGGCTGAGCTGGCGCGACCGGTCAATTTGCAGGGTAATTTCGAAGCGAGCCGCGCTGGCGCGGGCTCCACGCGGTTCAATACGCGCATCAATGCAACCGAGCTTGGCGCCCTGCCAGCCCCCTTGAGTGACTGGGCCACTGGCTCGGCGCTCGTAAACGTGCGCGGCGTCCTTCAACCCGATAATGCGGTGGATCTCAGCCAGATTTCGCTGGAAAGCGGCACGCTGTCATTGGACGGGTCTGGCCGGTTGAGCAGCGAGCAGGCGATATCGGCGTCGCTCCAGCTTCAGGCTGGTGAGGCGGCTGTGGCAGGCTATGCGCTCGATAGTGTGAGCGGTCGCGCCGACGTTTCGGGCACGCTCGACGCTATGGATTTCGTCGTGAACCTGAATGCCCCGCAGCTTGCCAGCGAGAGCTTCACCTTTACGGATATCGCCCTTGCCGCTGATGGCACTTATGGCGGCAGCACGATCAATGCTTCTGTTTCGCTTGGCGCGGGCACGACCAATGGTCCGCTCGATATCGAGACAGGCGTCGCCATCAATGGGGCTGACTGGCAGGTGGACGGGCTGGAAGCAAGCTGGGGGCCACTGACGGCGAACGCGACGATCAGCGGGTCTGGCGGCGAGCTTGGCGCGATGCGCGGTGAAGCAAATGTACGCGGCGAGCTGCCTGACGGCCTTCCCGCCCGCCGCATCGATGCGAGTGCCTTCATCGAAGGTGAAGCCCTTACAATAGATGCAACGCTGGAAGAGGTGGCGGCTGGACCGACACGCGCCGATGCGCTCGTCATCCGGGCGACTGGCACGCCGGACGATGCTGATTTCATCGTAGAGATGGATGGCAGCACAGAAGTTGACGGTCTGTCCTATCGAACGCTGCTGAACGTGGATGGCAATCTGAGTGGCCTGACAAGCGGCGCGACTGAACTGGTGGCAGGTGTGGACGCCAGTCTTGGGGAGCTAACCCTGGTGACGCAGGAGCCGCTTCGCTACGCCTCGTTTGAAGATGGCATGAAGGCGTCGACAGAGCTCGCTGCGCTCGGCGGTTCAGTTTCTGCCAGCCTCACCACGCGCGGAAACACGCAGCTGCGCGCATCTGCAGACGGGCTCAACCTGGCCCCGCTTCTGGTTCTGATCGGTCGCCCGGCGCTGGACGGCGCGCTAGACCTCTCTCTCGCCTTTGACGAAACGGCCGAAGGTGGACTCAGTGGCCCGATTGAAGCGGAAATGCGCGGCGTGGCGCGGCCAGGAACTGACCTGCCGCCGGTTGACCTGTTTGTCAGTGGCACCCTGCAATCGGACCTGCTGGATCTTGCGCTTCGCGCGCTGGACAATAAATCGCTAGAGGCACGCGCGACGATTCAGGTGCCCGTGAACACATTTGAAAACGCACCATTCATTCAGCCTGTGTCAGGCGCCAGCATGCCTTTCTCCGCCAATGCCAGCGGTCAGATAGAAGCAATTGCCGCGCTCTTCATCCCCCCGCAAATGGTGCTGCAAGGCGTGGTTGATGCCGACCTGTCGGGCGACCTGCCAAGCCTGAATGAGAGCTTTTCGGGTACGGTGCAGTTCTCCGACGGTGTTTTCGAGCATGGCGACCTTGGCATGGTGCTCAACCGGATTTCCGCCGATGCGCGTCTTGGTAGCGGCACCGTCACGCTGGCGAGCTTTGCCGCGCGTGGTCGGTCCGGCGGCACGCTTGAAGGCAGCGGCTCAATGGCCGTCGATGGTTCTGGCCGCAGCGATGTCGAGATCCGTGCCAACCGCCTCGTCGTCACCGAGCGGCGCGAGGGCTCTGCAACGGTAAGCGGGACGCTGTCGCTGAACCAGCAGCCTGACCTGTTCGAAATTACAGGGGACCTCACAGTCGATGAAGGCTCCATCAATCTCGCCAACCTGCCGCAGGGCGGTCCGCCGACGCTGGACGTGACTTTCCGACAGCCGGGTGAAGAAGAAGAAGAGGAGGACGTCGAGGAGGCGGCTACCCGTCTCGATATCAGCCTGAACGCGCCTGGCCGGATCGACATTAGCGGGCGCGGCGTCAATGCAGAGCTTGCCCTCGATGCCGACATTGAGGGCCCGATTGGCAGCCCGATCATCACCGGTCAGGCAGAAATCGTGCGCGGCCGGTTTGACCTCATCGGCAAGCGGTTCGAGTTTGGGGAAAGCACGGTCCGGCTGGCGCCAGATCTCGGTGAAAGCCGCCTTTCCGTCCGCGCAGAGCATGAGACGCGCGACGACATTACCGCCATCCTGAACGTGGTCGGCACCGTGTCACGGCCCGAAATTGAGCTCACCTCAGAGCCTGTGCTGCCGGAAGACGAAGTGCTCTCGCGGGTGCTGTTCGGTCGCTCCCCGACTCAGCTGACTGCGCTGGAAACGGCGCGGCTTGCAGCGGCCCTAGCCCAACTTTCCGGTGGCGGTGGCTTCGATCTTCTCGGCGGCATCGAGACCGCGCTGGGCCTCGACACGTTCGATGTCGGCAGCGGTGCCAGCGGCGGCGTGGAGGTGACGAGCGGCAAGTACCTTACCGACAATGTCTATCTTGAGGTGCGCTCAGGCGCGACCGGCGCGCCTGGAATTGCCATCGAGTGGGAGCCGATCGAAAATATCGAAGTCGAGGCCGCCACCAATACAGGTGAAGAGCAAGGTCAGGAACTCTCCGTCCAGTGGACGCGGGATTTCGATGATCCAGGTAGCGGCAAGAAGGACTAAAGCTCGCCTTTGAGGCGCCGCATCACGCCGGAAAAGTCGATATCGCCGAAGCCATCTTCGTCCAGCTTTGCGTAAATCTGCTGGGCGTGATTGCCGAGCGGTGTATCGGCGCCGACATCATCGCCTGCGCCCATGGCAAGCCGCAGATCCTTTAGCATCATGGCGACCGCGAAGCCTGGCTGATAGCCGCGGTTCGACGGTGCGGTGGAGACAGGTCCTGGCGTAGGGCAATAGCTCGTCATCGACCAGCACTGACCGGACGCGGTGGACGAGATGTCGAAGAAGGTCTGCGCATCAAGGCCGAGCTTTTCAGCAAGGTTGAACGCCTCGCATGTGCCGATCATGGAAATGCCGAGCAGCATGTTATTGGCGATCTTGGCGACCTGCCCATTGCCGGGGTCGCCCGCGTGAAAAACGTTCTTGCCCATGACATCGAGAACCGGCTTTGCCTTCTCGAAGCCGTCCTTGGGGCCACCCACCATGAAGGTCAGTGAGCCAGCCTCGGCAGCCGCGACACCGCCGGACACGGGCGCGTCCATATAGGAGAAGCCCGCCTCTGCCGCTTTTGCGGCAGCATCGCGCGCTTCTTCAACAGCGATGGTTGAACAATCGAGAAAGAGTGTGCCCTGTTTCGCGTGCGCCGTGACACCGTCATCGCCGAAATAGACCTGATGGACGTGCTTGCCGGCTGGCAGCATGGAAACCACGACATCCACATCGCTCACTGCCTCGCCGACGGTTGCAGCTGCTTTCGCCCCAGCCGCGACAGCGGCTTTCACCGCGTCTGCGTTGAGGTCGAAGGCTTGTACGTCATGGCCCGCCTTGGCGAGGTTGGCGCACATGCCGGAGCCCATATTGCCGAGGCCAATGAATGCAATCTTCGTCATGGTGGGGTCTCCTCCCTAGAGAAATGTAAGCTCGTCTGCCCCTAGCGGCGCGAAGAAGCTGTCGACCAGCTTCTCATCCACTGAGGCCAGATCGGCCGGGACCCATTTGGGGTCATTGTCGCGGTCCACGAGGACGGCGCGCACGCCCTCGATGAAGTTCTCGGTACAGACCATGCGGGACCCGATCCGGTACTCCATCTTCATGTTCTCGCGGAAATCAGTGAGTTTGCCGCCCTCGCGCAGCTGGCGATGCGCTACTTTCAGCGTGAGCGGTGATTTGGTCTTCAGCGTCTCGGCCTGTTTCTGGGCCCACTCACTGCCCACTTCGAGGCAGGAGATGATCTCCTCGACCGTGTCCTTACCGAAGCAGCCATCGATCTCAGACAGGTGTTCGGCAAAGCTGCCTTCTGCCGACTGTTCCAGCCCATCCAGAGCGGAAAGACCCTGTTTTGCAAGCTTCGCAGCAAGGCCGGTCGCGTCCTCAGTGAAGTGCGTCGCAACACCTGCGGCGAGGACATCCTTACCCTTGAGGCGCGCACCCGTGAGGGCCAGCCACTGGCCAAGCTCTCCCTTGAGACGCGGCAGAAACCAGCCACCGCCGACATCCGGGAAAAGGCCAATGCCGCTTTCAGGCATGGCGAAGGTCGTGTTGGGCGTTGCGACGCGCACATCGCCATGCACGGAGATACCAACGCCGCCGCCCATGGTGACGCCATCAATGATAGCGACGTAGGGCTTTGGATATTCCTCAATCAGCGTGTTGAGGCGGTATTCAGCCGCGAAGAAAGCCTGCGCTTCCTTGCCATCGGCCTTGCCGGAATCCTGCAGCATGCGGATGTCACCGCCTGCGCAGAAGCCGCGCGTGTCTTCGAGATGATCGACAATGACCAGCTCAACCGCATCGTCATCCCGCCAGGCCAGAAGCGCCTCGATCATCAGATCGCACATTTCCTGATTGAGGGAATGGAGCGCCTTCGGGCGGTTCAGCGTGATCCGCCCTGCCCGGCCCTCTTTGCGGGCGATAATGACTTGATCGCTCATACCTGGCCTTTCATCATTTCACGCGCGACAATGACGCGCATGATTTCATTTGTGCCTTCAAGGATCTGGTGGACACGAAGATCGCGCACGATGCGCTCGACTTCATAGTCGCCGAGATAGCCGTAACCGCCATGAAGCTGGAGCGCGTCATTGGCGACCTTGGAGGATGTGTCCGTCACGAAGCGCTTTGCCATGGCGCAGAACTTGGTCGCGTCGGGCGTCTTCTTGTCGAGCTTGGTGGCGGCCTCATAGAGAAGCGCGCGGGCGGCCGCGAGCTCTGTTTCCATATCGGCGAGCTTGAACTGCGTTGCCTGAAACTCGATGATAGCGCGGCCAAACTGCTGGCGCTCCTGCACATAGGCGAAGGCGCGGTCGAGCGCATCCTGCGCCCCGCCAAGCGCGCACGCTGCAATGTTGAGGCGTCCGCCATCAAGGCCGGCCATGGCGAATTTGAAGCCATGCCCCTCATCGCCAACACGGTTGGTCGCCGGGATGCGGCAGTCGTCGAAGTTGACCATGGCGGTCGGCTGGGCGCGCCAGCCCATCTTGTCTTCATGCTTGCCGAAAGAAAGCCCCGGCGCATCCTTGTCGACAATGAAGGTCGACACGCCCTTCGCGCCGCCATCATCGGTGCGCGCCATGACGACATAGACGTCCGAAAAGCCAGCACCTGAAATGAAGACCTTGGCGCCATTGAGGACATATTCATCGCCCTCCAGCTTTGCCGTCGTCTTGAGGCTGGCCGCATCAGAGCCTGCGCCCGGCTCTGTCAGGCAGTAGGAGGCGATGAGTTCGGTGGCCGTCAGGCGCGGGACGTATTTCGCGCGCAGCTGGTCATGCGCGAAGCTGTCGATCATCCATGTCGCCATATTATGGATCGACAGGAAGGCCGCGTGGCTGATGTCACCGCGCGAAAGCTGTTCGAAGATCAGCGCCGCGTCGAGCCGCGTGAGGCCAGAGCCGCCATGCTCTTCGGTCGTATAGATGCCGCCAAAGCCAAGCTCTCCGAGCGCTTCCAGCTTGGAGCGATCAAGATTGCCTTCCTTGTCCCACCTCGCCGCGTTCGGGCGAAGCTCCTTCATGGCGAACCCCTTCGCCATATCAGAAATCATCGTCTGTTCTTCGGTTAGAAGCGTCATGGACTTAACCCTCAAAATCTAGGACTTGGGTCAGACTTATTGCATCGTCGGGATGATGAAAGCCTGGTCGCCAACATCGCCTTCTGGCCAGCGCTGGGTGACGGTCTTGATCTTGGTCCAGAACTTCACGCCTTCCGGGCCGTGCTGGTTGGTGTCACCAAAGGCCGAGCGCTTCCAGCCACCGAACGTGTGATAGGAGACCGGCACCGGGATCGGCACATTGATGCCGACCATGCCGACATTGACCTGCGCGGCAAACTCACGCGCGGCGCGGCCATCCGAGGTGAAGATCGCGACGCCATTGCCATACTGGTGATTGCTTGGCAGGGCCGCAGCTTCTTCCAGTGTCTCGGCGCGCACGACCTGGAGCACCGGACCGAAAATCTCTTCCTTGTAGGTGCGCATGTCGGGCTTCACATGATCGAACAAGCTTGGACCGACAAAGAAGCCATTCTCATGGCCCTGAAGCGTGTGACCGCGGCCGTCGAGTTTGAGCTCTGCGCCTTCCTCGACACCCATGCGGATATAATCCTCGACCTTTGCCTTGTGCGCGGCGGAGACGACGGGGCCGTAATGGGCGTCAGTGTCCGTCGAGATACCGACTTTCAGGTTCTGCGCCGCTTCCAGCATGCGCTCGACGAACTCATCGCCTGTCTTCTTGCCGACGGTGACCGCCACGGGCAGCGCCATGCAGCGCTCGCCAGCCGAGCCATAGGCCGCGCCGACAATGTCTTTCACCGCCTGCTCCATATTGCAGTCAGGCATGATGATGCCGTGGTTCTTCGCCCCGCCCATGGCCTGGACGCGCTTGCCGTGCGCGGTACCGGTTGAATAGACATATTGGGCAATATCCGACGAGCCGACAAAGCTGACCGCCTTGATGTCGGGGTGTTTGAGAATGGCGTCGACCGACATCTTGTCACCGTGGACGACATTGAGCACGCCTTCGGGCGCACCGGCTTCAAGGAAAAGTTCGGCAAGGCGGACCGGGACGGACGGGTCCTTCTCCGACGGCTTCAGCACGAATGTGTTGCCGCACGCGATGGCGACAGCAAACATCCAGCAGGGGATCATTGCCGGGAAGTTGAACGGGGTGATACCGGCGCAGACACCGAGGGGCTGGCGCATCGAATAGACATCTATGCCGGGGCCAGCGCCCTCTGTATACTCACCCTTCTGAAGGTGCGGGATGCCGCAGGCAAACTCGACCACATCGATGCCGCGCTGCACGTCGCCCTTGGAGTCGGCAACGACCTTACCGTGCTCGGACGAAAGGAGCTCAGCCAGCTCATCGATATTCTGCTCGAGCAGGTCCTTGAACTTGAACAGGATGCGCGCGCGGCGTTGCGGGTTTGTCGCCATCCAGCCAGGCAGGGCGGCCTTGGCTGCTTCGACCGCCATGTCGACTTCAGCATCAAGTGCGAGGCCAACCTTTGCCTGAACTTCACCGGTGTTAGGATTGTAGATGTCACCGAAACGGCCAGAGGCGGTTTCGACGGATTTACCCGAAATGAAATGATGAACGCTGCGCATACGGCTTTCTCCCATATCTATCTGGCCGCAGTTTATCTTTGGCGCACACGCAGTTAAACACGCACATGTGCAGGTTTAACCTGCATGATTGCAGTCCAGGATATCACCCATGAACTGGGACGACCTCAAACTCCTCCTTGAGATCAGCCGCCACACGAAGCTGTCGGATGCGGCGGCGCGCACTGGGCTGGACGCGACCACCGTCGGGCGGCGTCTGAGGCGGCTGGAGGCCGATCTCGGCCTATCCCTGTTTGAGAGAACACGGCGCGGCCACATCCTGACGTCTGCGGGCGAGGCGATCGTCGCAAAGGCCGAGGCGATCGAGCAGTCAGCGCTCGAAATCTCTGCGCAGGCCGACATAGGAGGGACGGAGGCTAGCGGACGGGTCAGGCTGGGTGTCACTGAAGGCCTCGGTAACGCGCTGATTGCTCCGGCCCTGGCGGGCTTTCGCGACCACTATCCTTCCATTGCACTCGACCTTATCGCCATGTCGGGATTTGCGAGCGTGCCGAAGCGCGAGGCCGATATGGCGGTCATGCTGGCGCGGCCGACATCGGGCCGGCTGAAAGTCCGCAAGCTGTCAGACTATGCGCTCCACTTGTTTGCGAGCCGGGACTATCTCTCGCGCCGGGGCGTGCCAAACTCGCCAGCTGACCTCTCCCGGCACACGCTGATTGGTTATGTGGACGATCTCATCTACTCCCCGCAGCTTCGCTATCACGCTGAAATCGCGCCGGATCTGACGCTACAATTCTGCAGCCCGTCCATTATTGCCCAGTTACAGATGGCGCGGGCGGGGCTCGGCATCGCCGTCCTGCCAAACTTTATGGCCGCGCGCGATGATGCGCTTCAGCCTGTTCTGAAGGATGAGGTCCGCGTTGAGCGGAGTTTCTGGCTGACGACGCATGAAGATCTGGCGCCCCTCGCCAGAATTCGCGCGCTGAGTGACTTTCTCGCTGAGCTCTTCGATACGCACCGGGATATTGTGCTGCCGGAAGGCGGCTGACGCGCCTAGAGCATTGCTGTGTCAGCGGGCTGACCAAGATAGAGCCGACCTGTTGTTTCCCAGGTCGACGCGCCAACCATGATGTGCTGGGTCGCGACATGGATGTCGCGAAAGCGCCGCTGGATAGGCGACTGGCTATAGACCGCGGTGCCACCCGCGAGTTCATAGACCCGGTCAACGGCCCGCTTGGCCGACTGAACGGCGCTTGTCGTGGCGAGGCGCAGGTCGCGGCGAAGCTCAAGCGGCACGGGCCCGGCCTGTGCAGCCCGCCAGGCCGCTTCTATGGCCTCAAAGAAGAAGGCGCGTCCTTGCCGGATATCCGCTTCGCTTATCGCCACATCGCGGTGGGTGAGCGCCTTTTCGGACAGGGTCTTGCTGCTACCCGACGGCTTCTTGGCGCCGGCAAGATCATAGAAATCATCCATCGCGCCCCGCGCTGCGCCAAGTGCGACGGCAGCAATACCAATCGAGAGCAGGCCGAATGCCGGAAAGCGGAAAGCGGCTTCATCCTGGCGCGTGCGGCCAAAGCCGGTGGTTACCCGGTCGGCTGGGACAAACACGTCTTCGACCTCGAAATCGGTTGAGCCCGTGCCCTTGAGTCCGGTGACATGCCAAGTATCCACGAAACTGATCTGGTCTGCCGCAAAGATGGGCGCAAGTTGTATGGGTCCGCCCTTGGGGGACATGATCAGCTGGCCAGCCTCATCGGCGAGGAAGCAGCCGCCGCTGACCCAGTCGGCGTTCTGGCTGCCAGACCCCCAAGCCCAGCGCCCTGTAACGCGGTAGCCCTTCTGGCCATCCTGCTCAGCTTCTACGGCCCGGCCCATCGGGGCGAACACCCCTGCCGTCTTCACGCCAGACCGGCACAGCAGCTCGCGCACAGTCGCATTGTCAGCGAAGGCCATACCGAAAGCGGCGGTCGAAGCGATGAAGGCGCACCATGCGGGCGCCGCGTCGCCGCGCGCCAGTGTTTCGATCAATTCGGCATATTCAATGGGTGTCGTGCCCGAGCCACCATCACGCTCTGGATGGCAAAGGCCATAGAGCCCATCGCGCGCCAAGCCGTCGGCGATGTCCTGCGGTAGTTTTCTGCCTACTTCGGCTTCCTCTGCGCGCGCGGCAAGTATAGGACGCCAGGCCTCGGCCCGTTCAAAGAGGGTTGCTTTCATATCGAGCGAGTTGATCGTATCTGCGGGCATGGCGCGCCTCCCATTCGTCATGCAGTGTCAAAGCCTGCGTTGCAAGAATGGTAGCACAGGAGCGGCGGCGCTGTCGCCAATCGCTCAAGTCTCGCTCATCGTTTCTTCGTTCTGGCCGTGCGTTCTAAGATAAAGGGCGCCGACGATGGCGGCCGCGAAGCCTGCAGCCGCCCCTGCGCCCAATCCCCAGCGCGGCCCGAGTACATCTGCTATCCAGCCAATAATCGGCGCGCCAAGCGGGGCACCGCCCAACGCGACAGCGATACGCAGTGCCATGACACGGCCGCGCATTTCCGGCGCCGTGGTCAGCTGCATCATACTGTTCGTGGTGGTCATGAAGGTCAGCGCCGCCATGCCTGTGACCACAAGCGCAGCCGCGAAGGTCCAGTAACCGGGCGCGAGCGCCGCGCCGAGGCAGCCAACGCCGAAGAATGCCGCCCCCGTCACCATCAACCCCATCGTGTGTGTGCGGCGCCGTGCGGCCAGAAACGCACCGGCCACCGTACCGACTGCAATGAACGATGAGAGGACGCCAAAGCCTTGAGCATCGGTCTGAAAGACCTTTGCTGCCATCGTCGCAACGAAGATCGAAAACTTGAAGCCGAACGTCCCAATCAGGAAAAGCATGATGAGAGTGATACGTAAGTCCGGCCTGCGCCACACATAGATGAAGCCCGCGGTGAAGTTACCACGCTGACGCTCGGCTCGCTTCGCCTTGTGCAATTCGCACACTCTCAGAAAGAAGAGCGATAGAAGGACCGCGAAATAGGACGCGCCATTGATCAGGAAGGCCCAGCCTGTGCTAAAGGCGGCGATGAGGAAGCCAGCAACTGCCGGACCGGCCAGACGGGCGCCATTAAAGGACGCTGAGTTGAGCGCGACCGCGTTCGGAAGATCCGTGTCGCCGACAAGGTCGCTCACAAATGTCTGCCTGACAGGTGCATCGATTGCGGCCGCGCAGCCGAACAAAAACGAAAAAACATAGACATGCCAGAGCTCTACAAGCCCCATCACTGTCAGCGCACCAAGGAGCAGCGAGAGAACGCCCATCGCGAGTTGCGTCGCGACAAGTAGCTTCCGCCGATCGAAATAGTCTGCGGCAAAGCCGCTCCATGGCAGCAGGAGAAGCTGTGGTGCAAACTGACAGGCAACGACAAAACCGAGCGCGGTGGCGTTGTGATCGGTAAGCTGGGTCAGGACCAGCCAGTCCTGCGCCGTGCGTTGAATCCACGTACCGAAGTTCGAGACGACTGAGCCGCTCGCCCAGACGCGGTAATTGAAGCTCCGGAAGGAGCGAAGCGCACCGTCTGTCGAGATCCGTATCATGAGGAGTGCGCCGCCATACCACGTGACTTAGACCAATCAGCAGAGCCGGAAAACGGCTGGGAGCCAGCTCGATGAGACCAGAGCCTCAGCACAAACAAAAAAACCCCTGATCCGAAGATCAGGGGCTTATTTGGGTGCGGGAGTAGGATTTGAACCTACGACCTTCAGGTTATGAGCCTGACGAGCTACCGGACTGCTCCATCCCGCGTCAGCTTTTTGTCAGAACAGGATTTCTCCGGTCCTGAAAACACAAATCCGGCCACGGGGGCCGGACTGCATCGCGGTCCGGCTTTAGGCGGCCGGCCACGCTCCGCCCGTAAGGCGGTAAATTGTAAGGAAAAGACTTGTCTGCAAGTGTCTAGTTTTGCGCATCGCCCGTTTCGGCGGACCCGGCAGCGACTTACTCTCCCACGTCTTGAGACGCAGTACCATCAGCGCGAGGGGACTTAACGACCGAGTTCGGAATGGGATCGGGTGGGGAACCCCTGCCATAACCACCGGGTCGGCGGAAACGGGCAATGGCGCAAATTCCAACATGTCACTCATACTCACTCACGAGTATGTACCACTTTCATTTTTATCAGAGGTGTTTTGATCTGAAAACCTCAAGCGGTGGTGCATTCACCACCGCACACGAAGCTTCGCAAGATCAAGCCTATCGAGCAATTAGTACTGGTTAGCTCCACGCCTCGCGGCGCGTCCACACCCAGCCTATCGACGTCGTCGTCTACGACGGCTCTCAAGGGAAACCTGGTTTTGAGGTGGGTTTCTCGCTTAGATGCATTCAGCGATTATCCCGTCCATACATAGCTACCCTGCTGCGCGGCTGGCGCCACGACAGGTCCACCAGAGGTATGTCCATCCCGGTCCTCTCGTACTAAGGACAGATCCTCTCAAGTTTCCAACACCCACGGCAGATAGGGACCAAACTGTCTCACGACGTTCTGAACCCAGCTCACGTACCACTTTAATCGGCGAACAGCCGAACCCTTGGGACCTGCTCCAGCCCCAGGATGTGATGAGCCGACATCGAGGTGCCAAACGATGCCGTCGATATGGACTCTTGGGCATCATCAGCCTGTTATCCCCGGAGTACCTTTTATTCGTTGAGCGATGGCCCTTCCACTCGGGACCACCGGATCACTATGACCGACTTTCGTCTCTGCTCGAGTTGTCACTCTCGCAGTCAGGCAAGCTTATGCCATTGCACTCAACAGACGATGTCCGACCGTCTTGAGCTTACCATCGCGCGCCTCCGTTACTCTTTGGGAGGCGACCGCCCCAGTCAAACTGCCCACCATGCTGGGTCCCGTCCCCATCCAGGGGAGCGGTTAGACATCACAAAGAATAAGGGTGGTATTTCAAGGACGGCTCCACTCAGACTGGCGCCCAAGCTTCAAAGCCTCCCACCTATCCTACACATACACTTTATGATGCCACAGCAAAGCTGCAGTAAAGGTTCACAGGGTCTTTCCGTCTGACCGCGGGTACCCCGCATCTTCACGGGGAATTCAATTTCGCTGAGTCGATGCTGGAGACAGTGGGGAAGTCGTTACGCCATTCGTGCAGGTCGGAACTTACCCGACAAGGAATTTCGCTACCTTAGGACCGTTATAGTTACGGCCGCCGTTCACCGGGGCTTCAATTCGGAGCTTGCACTCCTCCTTTTAACCTTCCGGCACCGGGCAGGCGTCAGACTGTATACGTCGCCTTACGGCTTCGCACAGCCCTGTGTTTTTGATAAACAGTCGCAACCCCCTGGTCTGTGCCCCTCATAGCTGGTTGCCCAGTATGAGGCCTCCTTCTCCCGAAGTTACGGAGGTAATTTGCCGAGTTCCTTCAGCATCGTTCTCTCAAGCGCCTTGGCATGCTCTGCCTGTCCACCTGTGTCGGTTTAGGGTACGGTCTATACGGGAGGGCTATTTCCAGGAACTCCCAGGCTGCCTATCCAATCCAATAAGGACAGACAACTTTCGGAATTCGTCACACACTCCCAGGCCACAGAATATTAACTGTGTTCCCATCGACTACGCCTTTCGGCCTCGCCTTAGGGGCCGGCTAACCCTGCGCAGATTAGCTTTACGCAGGAACCCTTGGACTTTCGGCGAGCGGGTCTCTCACCCGCTTTATCGCTACTCATGTCAGCATTCTCACTTCTGATACCTCCAGCATCCCTCACAGGACACCTTCACAGGCTTACAGAACGCTCCGCTACCGCTCCAATGGAGCCCACGATTTCGGTATATAGCTTTAGCCCCGTTACATTTTCGGCGCAGGGTCGCTTGATGAGTGAGCTGTTACGCTTTCTTTAAAGGATGGCTGCTTCTAAGCCAACCTCCTCATTGTCTAAGCAACCCCACATCCTTTCACACTTAGCTATAATTTGGGGACCTTAATCGGTGGTCAGGGTTGTTTCCCTCTTCACGACGGACGTTAGCACCCGCCGTGTGTCTGCCAGATATTACTTCCAGGTATTCGGAGTTTGGTAAGGTTTGGTAAGACGGTGAGTCCCCCTAGCCCATCCAGTGCTCTACCCCCTGGAGTATTCATCTGACGCTCTACCTAAATAGATTTCGCGGAGAACCAGCTATCAGCAGATTTGATTGGCCTTTCACCCCTAGGCACAAGTCATCCGAGTATTTTTCAACATACAACGGTTCGGCCCTCCAGTGGGTGTTACCCCACCTTCAGCCTGCTCATGCATAGATCATCTGCCTTCGGGTCTAATGCTACGTACTCAATCGCCCTATTCAGACTCGCTTTCGCTACGCCTACACCTAACGGCTTAAGCTTGCACGCAACACTAAGTCGCTGACCCATTATACAAAAGGTACGGTGTCACTCCGAAGAGCTCCACCTGCTTGTAAGCATCCGGTTTCAGGTACTGTTTCACTCCCCTCGTCGGGGTGCTTTTCATCTTTCCCTCACGGTACTGGTTCACTATCGGTCGGTAAGGAGTACTTAGGCTTGGAGGGTGGTCCCCCCATGTTCAGACAGGATTTCACGTGTCCCGCCCTACTCTAAAAGGTCTTCATTTTACGGATACGGGACTATCACCCACTACGGTTGAGCTTCCCAGCTCATTCTCCTTATTTCAGACCAGGCCTGGTCCGCGTTCGCTCGCCACTACTAACGGAGTCTCAATTGATGTCCTTTCCTCCGGGTACTTAGATGTTTCAATTCCCCGGGTTTGCTTTTCAACACCTATGTATTCAGTGTGAAATACCTCTCTAGTGAAATGAAAGACCAAAAGCTGACGCGAACGCCAGCCTGTAGTCTCCCATCTCGGAGGTGGGTTTCCCCATTCGGAAATCACGGGATCAAAGGGTGCTCTCGCCTCCCCCGTGCTTATCGCAGAGTGCCACGTCCTTCATCGCCTCTTACCGCCAAGACATCCCCCGGATGCCCTTTTGACGCTTGATCTCATTCGAAACTCGTGTGCGGAGGTGAATGCACTTTCCAGTACATCACAAATCCGCCCACAATTTCAGATCAGACATGTTGGTTTCTTGCAGACTAACCCTTTGGCGCAAGCTTTGTTGCCATACTCCTATGGCACTTGCGTTATCGGCTATAAGCAGACACATCGATCACTAGGATCGGCATGTCGGCCGGATCAGTCTTTCCCTTACGATTTACAAACATCCCGGACCGCAGTCCGGAAACCTATTACTTCTTTCATTCGCAATTTACGCACACCACTCAAGGAATGGTGGAGCCTAGCGGGATCGAACCGCTGACCTCCTGAATGCAAATCAGGCGCTCTCCCAGCTGAGCTAAGGCCCCAAAAATACCAGTATCAAGCTGTAGCATAGGGCCCGGCGCACTCCCTTGGGTCGTGGTGGGCCGAGATGGAGTTGAACCATCGACCTCACGCTTATCAGGCGTGCGCTCTAACCACCTGAGCTACCGGCCCTTGTTACCAGGACCCGGGGGCTCGCTGAACTATGCCGTCCAGCTGGCCGGCACGGCGAATGAAGGAAGAGAAACGAAGACGGCATAAACAGCCGCATATGTTTTGCTGTCAGAGCAAGCTCTGCAGCTATGTCTATCAGAGCTTTCGAAGTCTGCGTGAGCAGACAATCAGAAAGCATCCTTAGAAAGGAGGTGATCCAGCCGCAGGTTCCCCTACGGCTACCTTGTTACGACTTCATCCCAGTCGCTGAACCTACCGTGGCCTGCTGCCTCCGAAGTTAGCGCACAGTCTTCGGGTAGATCCAACTCCCATGATGTGACGGGCGGTGTGTACAAGGCCCGGGAACGTATTCACCGTGGCATGCTGATCCACGATTACTAGCGATTCCAACTTCATGCCCTCGAGTTGCAGAGGACAATCTGAACTGAGACAGCTTTTTGGGATTATCCCATTGTCACTGCCATTGTAGCACGTGTGTAGCCCCGCGTGTAAGGGCCATGAGGACTTGACGTCATCCCCGCCTTCCTCCGGCTTAGCACCGGCAGTTTCCTTAGAGTGCCCACCCAAACGTGCTGGCAACTAAGGATAAGGGTTGCGCTCGTTGCGGGACTTAACCCAACATCTCACGACACGAGCTGACGACAGCCATGCAGCACCTGTGCACCTGCCAACCAAATGAAGGAAACCATCTCTGGTAACCAAACAGGGCATGTCAAACGCGGGTAAGGTTCTGCGCGTTGCTTCGAATTAAACCACATGCTCCACCGCTTGTGCGGGCCCCCGTCAATTTCTTTGAGTTTTAACCTTGCGGCCGTACTCCCCAGGCGGAATGCTTAATGCGTTAGCTGCGTCACCTGTATGCATGCACACAGACAACTAGCATTCATCGTTTACGGTGTGGACTACCAGGGTATCTAATCCTGTTTGCTCCCCACACTTTCGCGCCTCAGCGTCAGTACCAGTCCAGTTAGCCGCCTTCGCCACTGGTGTTCCACCGAATATCTACGAATTTCACCTCTACACTCGGTATTCCGCTAACCTCTCCTGGTCTCTAGGCTACCAGTTCCAAATGCAATTCCGGAGTTGAGCTCCGGGCTTTCACATCTGGCTTAATAGCCCGCCTACGCGCGCTTTACGCCCAGTAATTCCGAACAACGCTAGCCCCCTTCGTATTACCGCGGCTGCTGGCACGAAGTTAGCCGGGGCTTCTTTACCAGGTACTGTCATTATCATCCCTGGCGAAAGAATTTTACAACCCTAAGGCCTTCATCATTCACGCGGCATGGCTGCATCAGGCTTTCGCCCATTGTGCAAGATTCCCCACTGCTGCCTCCCGTAGGAGTCTGGGCCGTGTCTCAGTCCCAGTGTGGCTGATCATCCTCTCAGACCAGCTATAGATCGTAGTCTTGGTAGGCCATTACCCCACCAACAAACTAATCTAACGCGGGCCGATCCTTCACCGATAAATCTTTCCCCCGAAGGGCGTATACGGTATTACCTTCCGTTTCCAGAAGCTATTCCGTAGTGAAGGGTACGTTCCCACGCGTTACTCACCCGTCTGCCACTATGTCGTTCGACTTGCATGTGTTAAGCCTGCCGCCAGCGTTCGTTCTGAGCCAGAATCAAACTCTCAGGTTGAGTGCTCGATCTCTGACGTACTCGACCTCTTGGAATAGAGGTCGGAAATTGCTGATTGCAATTTTGCGTTTTGACGGGAAACCCTTTTCACAAAATCATTGGCCGAAACCAATAATAGTGAAAGGTATTTCCTTGAAACGCATCGTCATGATCGCATTGGAGCCCCTGAGGGCTCCGCAAGCTATTCATGCCGCCTGCGTTTCTCTTCCATAATCCTACGATGTCAAACAACCGGGCCGGAGCCCTGTTTCCCTCGGCTGGAGCAGTGTGCCCCGCTTCGGAAGAGGCGGCTTATATGAGCCACCGAATTTCCCGTCAACACCCTTTTTTGCGCTTTCTGCAGAAGTTCGCAGTGACCTGCGA
Organism: Henriciella marina; assembly: GCF_027213945.1. Lineage (GTDB taxonomy): Bacteria > Pseudomonadota > Alphaproteobacteria > Caulobacterales > Hyphomonadaceae > Henriciella > Henriciella marina_A. Next base: position 134,123 of record NZ_JAPWGW010000005.1, on the reverse strand, counting down.
AACCTGCAATTTGAAGCGCGAAACCCGGCTTTCGATCCGTGCCGTGAGGCACCGTCTCAACCAGTTGAGCGTCTCAGGAGAGGGCGGCATATATGAGGCCGTCCGAACTCCGTCAACACCCTTTTTCGCACCCTCTGCAGTTCGCGGCACAAGGCCAAAAAACCGCAGAAACATAAGCGCTTACCGTCCGTCCGGAACCCCGAAAGGTTCCTTCCGTCTGGCAGGTCGTCTCCAGAAGAAGGGCGCTCTTAAAGACCGGCCCGACCCCCGTCAACAACCCTTTTGCACTCTTCTGCAGCAACTGGCCAAAAGCCGGAAACTGCAGTGTTTGAAGCACAACCCGGATCCCGCGAAGTTCATTAGAACCTCGTTTTCACCGGAAGGTCATTTCCAGAAGAGTGGCGGCTTCTATTTGCCGATCCGTCTCCCGTCAACGACCCTTCTGCACTTCCCCGACAGATTAAACAGTGACCCGTTTATCCTGCCATTTTGGCGCAAAACGCTGCCCAGCTGAGCCGATTATTCATCGACCCCACATAGGCAGAGGCGTTTCAGATGGAACCGACCATATAGAATCTGTTCGCGGCTCTTGGCAAGCGCTAATATCACCCGAGAGGCGATTATTGTCCCTTGATATAGTCCGCCATGGCGTCGGCTTCTGCGCGGGTCTCCTCGATCTTCCACTTCACGAGGTCACCAATGGAGATGATGCCAGCGAGCCGACCGTCCCGCATGACGGGCAGATGACGCACGCGCCTGTCGGTCATTCGGGCCAGACACTGGTCCAGGCTTTCACCCGGATTTGCTGTAATGACGCCGCGTGTCATCGACTCTTCGACTGTCATCTGTAGTGCATCTGCACCATGGCGAGCGACCTGGCGCAGTATGTCCCGCTCTGAAAGAACGCCTGCGAGGCCTGCGTCATTGACGGCGACAACGGCACCGATTTTCGCATCATCCAGAAATCTCGCTGCATCGCTCAGTGAGCTTTGCGCGTCGATTGTAAGGACTTCACCGCCCTTCGTTTTCAAGATCTGCTCAATCAGCATAGTCATCCTCCCTGACTTTTCTGGCCAGTTTTCTGGCTCCGGTTGGGTTCCTCTATAACACACGCAGACGTGCGCGCGAAGGAATCACTCTCGCCTGATGCGCTTGATCCTGGTGCATATCGGCACAATTTCATCCGTCGGCCGTCACCTGCTGGCCCGAAATTCACGCGGGCTGTTCCCCAAAGAGGCGAGAAAAGCCGTACGCGCTCCCGCAAACTGGCACACCCATTGCAACCGATCCTCGCATCAACCCCAAAAGGGATCGGCAGATGAAACATACGATGCAACTTTTTACCGGCCTGGCTGGCCTTGCAATCGCCGCAAGCGCGGGCGTCGCACAGCCAGCCGCGGCCCAGGCTGCCTCAAGCGCCTCTCAGTTCGAACGTCCTTATGGCTTTGCTCCGGGACAAGAAAGCCAGCCGTTTACCGCAACTTCACGCGATGTGAGCAATAATCGCGTCGTTATCAATGGCTTGATCAATGGCGGCACCGGACTTGGCACCGGCCTCTATACAAGCTGGGGGCAGACAGAAGGTGCACCGGGCATGCTCGGATCAGGAACGGCAATCGGCAACCAGCTTAATGTGGTCACGAACGGAAACTACAACACCGTGATCATTGATTCCACGCAGATCAATAATGGCGACCAGACGGTCGTTCTCAATGGGGAGCTCGACCTGCAATGATCAATATCGGCAAGACGAAAACGACCGCGACCAAGCGGCTTTCCGGCGCAGTTCTGGCAGGCGCCATGCTCGCAACCGGCTGTGTCTCACCCGTGGCAGGCCCGGGCGGCAACTATGCTGACCCGATTGGCAACGCCCCGGTGACGGCGAACCCGACGCCATATTCCGACGGCCTCGTCTGCATGGGCCACTATGCCCGTCAAAGTGGATACGCTGCCCCGCGAATCGCGGTTGGCCGCATCCTCGACTATACCGGCAAGGCAGACTTTGAAGGTGGCCGCCGTGTCACCCAGGGAGCGTCACTCATGGCGATCTCCGCTTTCGCGAAAGCTGGCGCCCGACTGGTCGAACGATTCGACACATCTGTTTCAGAGCTTGAGCTTAAATACGCCAATAACCGCCTGATCGGCGACGACGTGGCCCAGGATTTCCGCCGCATCAATGCAGGCTCCATCCCGGGATCCGACTATTACCTGATCGGCGGCATCACCGAGCTGAACTACAATATCCGTTCGGTTGGCGGTGAAGCTTTTGTCGGCGACACCGACGCGATGGACACCAAAGGCTCCATCGGCGCCAAGCTTTACGTCATCAATGTGGGTCTCGACCTGCGTCTTGTAGAGACAGAGAGCCTAGAAGTCGTCGATGTCATTTCCTACCAGAAACAGATCATCGGCCGCGAAGTCTCGCTTGGCGTGTTCGACTTCGCCAATGGCAACGTGTTCGACATCGGTATTGGTGGCCGCGCGCAAGAGCCGATCCAGCTGGCGATTCGTTCGGTTCTCGAACGTGCGGTGCTGGAAATGATGGCGAATCTCTACGCTGCACCGACCTCCGACGTCTGCGCCCTGACGGCTGGCGGCATCTCAACCAACAGCGTTACCGGCGACTTCCGTCCGGCAGGTGCGCCGCTTGAAGAGTATAACGGCCCGTCGCGTCAGTCCGTCTCCGCCTGGCACAACCGCCGAGACCCTGTCCTGCGTGGCCGTAATTAGTCGCACAAACGGACACAGATAACTGCTTCATGGAGGCTAGAATGCCCAAGACAGCAATCAGACTATCGGCTCTTCTTGCACTTGCCGCCTCAACGACGGCCATCGCTGCGGCCCAGGACTGGGAATACATCCCCTACATGGGCGACGAAGCTGCCGAATCGGAAGCCGAATCCTCTTCCAGCGTTGCATCTGGCACAATTGACCAGGTCCAGTTCGGCAATGTCTGGGCGGATATGGACGTCCAGCTGGATGATCATACGCCGAATGCAGTCTCCACATCGACCACTGTAGGCAACCTCGCCACCGCGACTCGCCATACCGGTGACATCGATGCTGAGGTTCGCCAGAGCTTTGATGCTGCCGCTGCCGCGACGAATCGCCTGCGCGGCTATTCGGCTGGCACTGCAGTTTCGACCACGACGGCTTACGCAAACGCCTCTTCCGGCGGCACGAATTACGGCTCCAACAGCTATTATGCGCAGCAAGGCGCTGCTGGCTCCATCGATGCGTACAGCCGAATCGAACTTTACCAGGCCGATCAGGTTGCCAGTGCAACGACCGCTGTGGCGAATGTGTCGACCAGTGACAACAATCACGGCTTCAGCGTCGCCGATCAGACTCAGTACAGCGCTGCAGATGTCACTGCAGAAACTGATGCAGACATGTGCTGCGATGGCACATCGGCTTCATTTGCCACGACGGCTGGCGCAAATGCGACCTCTTCGACCGGCTATACGAGCACGAATTATAACCGTGCCCTGCAGAAAACCGAGGATGGCACCCGCGTTTCGGCATCGACCGACGTCTATATGGGCAACGGTACGAACGTCATTGCGGCAACCAACAGCTTCGGTAACTCCGCGACGGTCCATAATGAGTGGGGCTATGCCACGCTCGGCATCGACGGCGCACCGACCCAGCAAGAAAACAATGCTGATATCGACGCACAGACCTATGTGACGCTCGATCACTGGAACGGCTATGCGAATGCGAGCTCCTATGGCGTCGGTAACTCTGCACTGATCTCGAATGTCGGATCTGACACTGTACTCTACGCAGATCAGTACAATAGCGGCACAGTTTACAGCTATGCGAATCTCAACGGAGCCTCCTGGACGGGCGGCACCGGCATCGTAACGTCAACGGCTATCGGCAATGCCGCAACGGCAACCGTCTGTAATTTCTGCAGCGATGGCGCGGTCGGTGGCCAGATCAATCAGCACAACGCCGCCAATATCATCGCGCAGGGCCAGGCCAGCATCAGCTATGGCGGAAGTGTCTATGGCTCTGCCAGCGCCGTTGGCAACGCCGCAACCATTCAGTCGCTCGGCGAGCAATAGCCCGCAGACGACTGAGGATCTGCCGATCCAAGGCCCCTGCCCTCGCAAGATGGCGGGGGTTTTTGATTCGCCGCCACAAAATCCGGCCTATATCGCCTTGCATGCTTACACGTATCTTCCTCGGCGCGATCGCCGTTCTCTTCGTCGGCTTCGGCCTCTGGTCCATTATTGACCCTATCGGAATGACGGCCCGGCTGGATGTGACCGTCACCGGGTCCAATGCAGCTTTCGAAATGAGGGGCATCTTTGGAGGAGTGAGCCTCGCAGCTGCTGGCCTCACCGGTGCCGGCGCGCTAATGCCGGCACGCTATGAGCGACCGGCCCTCTGGTTTCTGGTTGTTTATATGGGCGGTTACACCCTTGCCCGGCTCGTTTCGCTGATTGTGGGCGATAGCGCGACCTTCAATGGCTGGGCTTTTGCCAGTTTCGAAGTCCTCAGCTTTATTCTGGCGTCTGTAGCGCTCACCGCGCGCCGTAAGCCCTGAGACGCGCCCGCACTACAAAGAAAAAAGCCCCGCCAGGCATCCTGGCGGGGCTTTCTCATTTCAGATTAGGACGCGTGAGCCCTAGAAGTTCACCTTCAGCTCTGCGCCGTACATCGTCGGGATGCCTGGATAGACGGCAATTGTGCCCGTCTGCTCAGGCACCGCGAAGGATGCGAGGTTGTAGTACTCGTCGGTGATGTTCTCACCAAAGATCGAGAATTCCCACTTACCGTCTGCGGTCTGCAGGCCGATACGGCCACCAACCAGCGTGTAGGCGTCATTGTCCGCGATGCCAGCCGTTGCTGCCGAGGTGATGTGCTCGGAGTTATAGCGAGCATTGAGGTGGAACAGCGCCGTGAGGTTTGGCGAGATATCATAGAGATACGTGCCGGACGCGGTCAGAACATGTTCCGGCGTGAGCGACAGCTGGGTGCCACCCTGTGCGAGGACTTGATTCTGACCATTTCCGAGAGGCACAATTACATCGCCCTGACGCTCTGCCTTCGTGTAGGCGTAGCCGCCCTGGATGGTCAGACCGTCTGCCGGAATGATCGAGGCATCAAGCTCAAGGCCGTAGCTTTCCACGTCAGAGTTGATGACGCGGAAGTTCGTGCCCGTGAAGAAGTTCTCCTGGAAGTCCTGCACGTCCTGGAAGAAGATCGCACCATTCAATGTCGCATTGAGCGCGTTGAAAGACGATTTCCAGCCGAGCTCATAGCTGTCGACTGTTTCAGAATCGAACTGCAGGTCGGTTGGCTGGGCGCCATTGCCGCCGAACAGGACGCTGTCGAAACCGGAGCGATCCAGGTTGTAACCACCGGACTTGAAGCCGCGCGAGTATGACACGTAAGCCATGAAATCATCGGTGAAGTCATAGGCCAGCTTCGCTGTACCGCTGAGATTGGTCTCGTCGAAGCTGTCGCTGTCAGAGCCATTATATTCGCTATTGATCGCAGGGTTACAGCTCAGCAGGGCAAGATCGAGCGCGTTGATCGCACCGAGTTGCTGAAGAACCGACTGGCCGTCTGCGGTGAAGAAGAAGTCACAGGATGGCGCGACCGAAGTGAGATCATAGGCGATCTCTTTTTCTTCATAGTTGAGACGAAGGCCTGCCGTCGCCGTCAGGCGGTCAGTAACCATGTACTCATTGTGGGTGAACAGTGCGGCTGCGTTCGTCTTCACCTCGAACACGTCGCTGTTCTGGCCACCGCCATCGACGAGACCTGGAATGAAGTAAGAGGGCAGGCCTGCAGGTACGCCCGGCGCAATGCGCAGCGCTGGGTCACCTGGCACGCCGTCGCCATTGGCGTCGAACGGAAGGCTCACGAAAAGCGATGGTACGGCTGGGCCGAGCGAACCGGTCAGCTGGAGGCCCGTTGGCACCAGCGGATTGGCGGTCGCGCCAGCCGAAATCAGGTCGGTATAGAGATTTGCCTGCGAACCAGTGCGGATCGTGTCGGTGTAGCCAAGCTCCTCATTCATGTAGAAGCCGCCGACTAGCCAGTCGAGGTCACCCCAAGTGTCCTGAAGACGGACTTCCTGGGTGAAAACCTTGTCGGTAATGTCGGTGCCATCACGATAGGCGCGGTCGATACCGGAGAAATCAACGTCCTGCGCGCGATCCGCCTGCCAGTCACGATAGGACGTGATGGAGGTCAGGCTGATTGTGCCGAGCTGGTTCTTGTACTCGCCAGAAATGCCCCACTCTTCGACATCGTCGCGGATATCGCGGTTAGGGGACAGCGCGACTTTCAGGTCTTCCGGACGCGCATTGGCAAAGCCCTGCAGGCCAGCGAAAGCGGCGGCGGTGTTCACTGCGGCGCCGGTTGGGCCTTGCAGAAGGTTCACGCCGATACAGCAGTCCTCATCGGTCTGGCCGTAGTCTGCGATCACGCGAAGGCTGGCATCGCCTTCTTCGAACAGCATCTGGCCGCGCATCAGGAAACGGTTGAGATTGTTGAGCTCACGACCGGAATTCACATCGTCGATATAGCCGTCACGTTCGCGGTATTTGATGTCGACGCGGGTCGCGATGTTGTCAGCGATCGGGCCCGTGACCATGGCCTCAGCGGCGTACATGCCGTAATTGCCCGCAGAGACGCCCAGCGTTGCTTCAGGGTCGAATTGTGGGCCAGCCGTATTGATCGAGACGACACCGGCCGAAGTGTTGCGGCCGAACAGCGTGCCTTGCGGGCCGCGAAGGACTTCGATGCTACGAAGCTCTGGCAGCTCGGAAAGGGCGATGCCTGTACGGGTGCGGTACACACCGTCGATCAGGACACCGACAGCTGGCTCAAAGCCCGGATTGTTGGAGCCGGTACCGATACCGCGGATGGAAATCGAGGTGCCGGAAGCGGCCGACTCGGTCTGCGCGATCTGCACGGACGGGGCGATCTGCTCGATATCGTTGAGGCGGGCGACGCCGGTATCTTCCAGAAGCGATGCATCGAACGCGGTCACGGAAACCGGAACGTCCTGCACGGTGGTGCCAGCACGGCGCGTTGCTTCGACAACAACGGCATTGAGGCGCCGTTGGCTGTTGTCTGCTTCTTCTTCGGCTTCCTGTGCGGAAGCCGTAAACATTTGCGAACCCATAAGCGCGGCAAGGCCAACACTGGCACAGAGCGACACTTTCGCTACCTTCGCATTGCTCGAAGGTCTGGGAAGAAACCTCATCTAACGTCTCCAAATTCTCTGATTTGTTATTTGAACAAGCCTCTAACGGACTCTTCGCCTGATTATCAGCGCTATGCAGGGATGCAAGTCGCAAACCCAGACGCGAGACAATTCGCCGTATCGAATGTCCGAATTGCAACAATAAAGAAACGCCGTGCAGCCACAGCACGGCGTTTCTCCCCCCACACGGCGCGCAAGAATAGCGCGTCCCTGCCCTGTTAAATTTTTATCTCTAGTAGACGCCTTGTCCCACGCCGCCGTCGAACACCATCGACTTGGCTTCGGCCTGGCGCACCCGTTGAACCTGGCGCGTCACTTCGCGCATCACGGTGCGGGTTTGCGGCACGCAGACTTCTTCTGCAACGCGGGCTTCAACGACCTTGATGCCCGGACCGTAACGGCGCAGGAGCGAGCGTTCATTGCAATCGCGCTGCGGCTTCTGCGGGGCACAGCTGAGATCGCCGCCCGGACGATGAACGAGGGCCTCACCTTTTGCACAAGCCATGGTCTGACCACGATTGAAGTCGGCGCGGCCATTCTGGATCCCTCCGAGCGTGACCTGAAGGCGCGAGCCAGCGACACAGCGAAAGACTTCGCCGCTATAGGTGCCGGCAACATCGCGGCTGCCATCGACTTGCGACGCCGGGTGCGGGGAGCCGGTATCATCGATACAGACAGCCTGAACAGCGCGGAAGGCCATACGATAGCTGACCTGGTCAACGCAGTATTCTTCGGTTTCCGGAACCTGTTCGGTTACTGTGTCGGTATAGGTTTCTTCTGCACCGCTTACATTAAGCTGGCCGATTGACGTCACACCAACCGGGGCCGGCCCCCCAAAACCACCGCCACCGCCAGCATAGGCGATCACTTCGCTGGAGGCCGAGGCGCCTGCGGTCACATTGAGATAGCTCTGCGCCGACACATTAAGATTGCCGCCGTGAACGTTAACATTCGTGCCGCCGATGGAGATGTTCGGACCCGCGACATTCACACCAGGCACGCGCAGCGCGTGTTGCTTGCCACCGTCACAACAGCCGGAACGCCCGCCATTATAAGTCGGTGGAGAGACCGGCTTCGCGGTACACGTATTGCAACCACCATTGCCGCCACTACCGCCAGCCCAGGCGAGGCCGGACAGGGTTATAATGACTGCCGCACCAGCGCCGGCGAACAGGGTGTGTCGTGATGAAACGCGCATAAGGGGTCTCCGTGGCTCTTCGCCTGAGGAGAAGCACAAGCCGTGCCAGTTCTCGCCTGATTAGCGAAAAATGTTCCGATGCCGGAAAATCTGGACCGCAGCAGGACACATAGAACTGGCCCGCGCCTTGCGACGAGGTGATGCGACAGCCTGACGGCAGTCCGACGCTTTAGAGATAACGCCAGAATAGAGAAGCAGGTCAAAATGCTCGACAGAACCCTTCATCCGAACAGCCAGACTCTGCTGTCTGCCTGGCAGCGCATGTCTATTGCTGCTTCGGACGTCCCGTCTGGACCGACAACAAAGGATCATCCGGACCTGATCGAGCGACTATTCGTGATCCAGCAGGAGGGCGACGACCAGTGGCTCTTCCGTACCGCAGGCGTTCAACTCCAGTCCTCGCTTGGGCGTGAGCTGGCTGACCACGACTTTCTCGGCGTCTGGACCGGACACGACCGCGATATGCTGTCGAGCCTGCTGAAAATAATCTCGCGAGAAAAGCTACCCGGCATCGTTCGCGCTCGCGGCGAATCCCTCACGGGAGAACGCGTTGATATCGAAATGACACTGGCCCCGCTTGCAAAGCCGCCTCATATCGAGACAGGCGCGCGCATGCTCGGCCTGTATCAGGCGCTGGGCGGTGAGACTTTCCTGCGAGGGCGACCTGTCTGGCGTCATCGCCTCACGGCGATCTACCCGCCAGACGCGCGGACGAAGGAGCCACGCTTGAAACTTGTGGCCAGCAACGACTAGGCAGGTACCTAACCGTCTATGCGGGTCAGTCCTGATTTGAACCGCTTCCAGTTCTCGACATAGACCTTCGCCGACGCCGCAATCATCTGCGCAGCGCCATCATCAAGCTCGCGCACGACCTTGCCCGGCGCGCCCATGACCAGTGAGTTGTCGGGGATCTCCTTGCCTTCGGGTATAAGGGAGTGTGCCCCAATGATGCAGTTCTTGCCGATTTTTGCGCGGTTCAGGATTGTCGATCCGATCCCGATCAGCGTCCCGTCGCCAATCGTGCAACCATGAAGCATCACCATATGGCCGACGGTGACGTTCCCGCCGATCGTCAGCGGCACACCGTGGTCGGTATGCAGGACACTGCCATCCTGGATGTTGGAATTCTCACCGATCTCGATCGGATCATTGTCGCCCCTCAGCACGGCATTGAACCAGACGCTGGTATTCTCTTTGAGAATCACACGGCCAAGCACGGTCGCATTCTCCGCGACCCAGTAATTCCCGCTCTCCGGTGTGACCGGTTTCACGCCATCGAGGTCAAAAAGTGCCATATCGCAGGGCTCCCTTGTCATAAAACTTTATTGACCCGAACCGACTGGTTAACCGGGCCTTAATACTGGTAATCTCTAATGGTGTTGAGATTCGCGAGGCAAGTGCTGATGGTCCAAAGACCATTCCTGACACCCACCCCGCCCGGCCCCTCCCTCGGGTCCGGAGCCAGTCACTCCCCGTTCTTCGTAACCGCCCGGCATTCCGCCCGGCGGTTTTTTTGTGCCCGAAAAGGAGATCCTCATGGGTAAGCGTGCTGTGTCCAAGCGTCAGAAAGCCAGGAACGAGATTGAAGCCATGGGCTTCCTCGAGGAAATGGGCGGCAAGTCCAGACAGGAAGCACGCCTCTACGCGATCAATGGGGGATGGCACCCCGACGATGCTGAAAAGGTCCGCAATCCCAACACACCGCGCGACCAGCGCTATCAGAAGAATGTAAAGCCACGCTCGGAAAACCAGGCGCGCCTGATGAAGGCGCTCGAAACCAAATCACTCGTCTGCGCCCTCGGCCCGGCAGGAACCGGCAAGACCTATCTTGCCATCTGCAAGGCAGTCGAAGCGCTACAATCCGGAAAGGTCGCGCGCATCATCCTTTCTCGCCCAGCCGTCGAAGCCGGTGAACAGATCGGCTTTCTGCCCGGCGCAATGGAAGACAAGCTCGCCCCCTACCTGCGCCCGCTATACGATGCGCTCGCCGACAGGCTCTCGCCGCAGCAGCTGAAACACATGATGGGCGAAGGGCTGATCGAGATTGCCCCGATCGGTTTCATGCGCGGTCGCACGCTGAACAATGCCTTTGTCGTCATCGATGAGGCGCAGAACTGCACCTATACACAGCTCAAGATGTTGTTGACCCGGCTTGGTTGGCACTCAACCATGGCCGTAACCGGCGACCCACAACAGTCGGACCTCCTGCCATCCCTGTCGGGCTTGGCCCAGGCAGCTGAGAAGCTTGCCGGACTGTCAGACGCAGAAGTTATTTACCTCGAAGGTCAGGACATCGTCCGACATCCTCTCGTCGCAGAAATGCTCGGCGTTCTGTAACGGGACACAGATCAGGTAATCGAGACAGGTGGTCCTTAGGGCCGCCTGTTTTCCTTTGCGCTGTTATTCTGCGGGGAATATCTGCTCATAAAGCCATGCGCCCGCTTGCGCGCTGCTCTGGCGTTCCAGATCGACACGGGAATTGGCCTTGCGCATCAGCTCTGTCGAGATTTTTCCCTCCAGCGCGCCGAGGACATTCAGGAGCGCCGTGTTCGTACGCGCCTCGGGGCCGATCAGCATGAAGGCGTCATAAGGCGGCAAGACTGAGCGCGTGTCCTCTAACAGGACAAGCTCGAAGGCGTCGATCCGGCCATCAGTCGTATACGCCGTGATTAGCCCGACTTCGCCGCGCCGCACGGCGTCATACATGAATGCCGAATCCATGCTTCGCGGAGAGAGGCTTTCGAGTCCATAAGCATCCCGGGTGCGGGTCCATTCAGGACGGCCAAAGAATTCAGGGTCGCTCGCGATGGATAGCGGCGCGCCTGAAAGGTCACCAATTGTCTCAAGATCATGCGTTCGGGCCGTTTCGGGGCTGGTCGCAAACGCATACGCATTCTCGAAACCGAGCTTACCGGCACTCAGAACGCCGTGCTCCGCCAGCAGCCAGGCTGAAACCTGTGCATACATATCCGCGCGTTGTGCCGGTTCCTCCTCATTCATCAGGCTGGCCCAGACTGTGCCGGTATAGTCGACATAGATGTCCACCGAATCTGCGGCGAGCGCATCAAAGGCAACCGTCGTGCCTAGACCTTCGCGGACACGGACACGCGCGCCTTGCGCCTCCAGGGTCCGGCGCAACAGGTCGGCAAGGATGTACTGCTCGGTAAAGCCTTTGCTGGCGACCGTGATTGTCTGACCTTCGAGTGGTAGGGCGTTGCTGCTGTCAGCGACTGCGGCCTCAGAAGAAGGCGAAGTCGTCGGCCCTGTTCGCTGTGGACTGATAACGAGCAAAGCCGGAAGGATGATGAGTACAAGTCCGATCCCGCCAGCGATGGCATGTGACCGCTTCCGCTCGCTGGCCGACTTCTCGAACTGCGCAATGATCTGGTCCAGCGCGAGCGCAAGCGCAGCTGAAACGAGACATCCGAAAAGCACTGCGGACCAGTTACGGGTCTGCAGCCCCTGAAAAATGTAATTGCCGAGGCTGCGCGCCCCGACCGGCGTCGATAGTGTTGCTGTGCCGACGACCCAAGCTGACGCGGTGCGCAGTCCGGCGACAATCACGGGCGCTGCCAGGGGCAAATCAACCTCGCGCAGACGCTGGCGCGCTGTCATCCCGACCGCCAGCGCTGCCTCACGCACGTCTTCATCCACACCACGCAGCCCGACAATCGTGTTCCGGAGCATTGGAAGGATAGAATAGAGCGAGAGCGCGACGAATGCTGGCCAGAAGCCGATCATCCCGCCCATCAGCGGCACCATGAGCGCCAGCAGCGCGATGCCCGGTATCGTCTGGATAACGCTCGCCGTGGCGAGTGCTGGCCCGGCCACATATTTCTGACGCGCCGCGAGAATGCCTGCCGGGATCGACACCAGAAGACCCATCGCAAGCGCACCGAGCGCAAGCTTCAGGTGTCCTGCATAATTGGCCGGGAAGACGACGAGCTCTTCTGTCAAAAACCCGCTCATGTTTTATGCCCGGTAAAAGCGCGTCCAACTGTTTCAGCCAGCCGGCGCGGCGCGGCCAACAGGTCGCGAACCGTATCTGTCGCAGGCAGCGCGATCAGGTCTGCGGGCGTGCCCTTCTGCACAATCTGCCCACCATCCATGACGGCCACACGGTCGCTGAGACGCAGTGCTTCGGCAAAATCATGCGTTACCAGAACCGAAGCAAAGCCAAGCTCCTTTTTCAGGCGTGCCATATCATCAATCAGGCTGGTACGCGTAATCGGATCGAGAGCCGCAAACGGCTCATCCATGAGAATGATCTCAGGCTCACCGGCGAGCGCCCTTGCCAGTCCGACACGCTGGCGTTCACCGCCCGAAAGCGCGGTCGGATAGCGGTCGGCATATCGCTCGGCGGGGAGGCCAACCATGGAGAGAAGCTCATCGAGCTTTTTCTTCTGGCGGCCCTCGTCCCAGCCGAGGAGACGGGGCGTCACCAGAACATTCTCAGCCACGCTGCGATGCGGGAAGAGGCCCGCACTCTGGATGACGAAACCAATCCGGCGGCGCCACTCATGCGCAGGCATATCATGCGCGCGTGTCCCGCCCAGCCAGACCTCGCCCGCGTCCGGCTCCACCAGCCGGTTCAGCATCTTCAGTGTCGTGGTCTTTCCACACCCCGAATGGCCGATCAGGGCGAGCGTCTCGCCCGCGGCCAGATCGAGGCTGACGCCATCCACCACGACCGTCTCACCAAATGCTTTGCTGAGGCGGTCGGCAGATAGCAGGGGCGCGTTCAGTCGCCCAGATCCTCTGAGAGGACCGTCATCTGGAACTGGTAAGACGTCTCGCCTTCATCAACATCCTTGTAGATCACGGCGATGAATTCCGAGCCGAGATAGACCTCTACGGAATCATCAGTCTGCGACCGCGTGACAAGGCGGATTTCAGGGTTCAGCTTTTCTTTCAGATAGGCTTCGAGAAGCTGGGTTTCGTTCTTCTTGAGATCTTCGCTCATCATCGTCTCCTGTATTCGCGCAGAGAGCTATATCAATTGGCGAAGCGCTGAAACGGCTGAACGTGCCTTTTCTTCAGTTGCGCGAATAGGTCGGCGGAACGTCTTCGCTTGGGTCGAAGCTGCGACGTGTGAAACCATCCTCATCCTCGCGCGGGTTTGCGACGCGCCAGAGCGCTGCACAAATCCAGAAGATGAACTCCACAAAAGCCCGGGCAATCAACGTCATCAGTATGCCAAAGATCGTGGTTTCGTTCACGAAATTCCGGAACACGGCAACGGCCGTCTGGGGAATGTCAGGGTTCCGGACGAAGTCGAGATTAGCGATCCAGTTCGCGACATCATTGATCTGGTTCAGCTGGCGCGGGAAGAAAACGATACCTAGCAGCATCAGCAAAATGACCATGAAGAATGTCGCGACAATCTTCGTGGACGCGATCGAAAACCCGCTAAGCAATCTAAGCATGAGAAACTTCCCCTGTGCCCCTACGGGATGTTCTATGCGAGTCTTGTGCCGATATCCAGCTATCTAGGAAGTTTCTGGGAGGGTCTGGTCCATGTTCTTGGCTGGTGCCTCGCCGCCGCCGCCCACAACGCGGGCTGGCACACCGGCTACTGTCGTGCGCGGGGCGACGTCTTTCAGCACGACGCTGCCCGCTGCAATCTTGGCCTCATCACCCACTTCGATATTGCCAAGAACCTTGGCACCCACCGAAACGAGGACGCCTCGTCCGATCTTTGGATGACGATCGCCGACCTCCTTGCCGGTCCCCCCAAGGGTCACGCCTTGCAGGATCGAGCAATCATCGCCGACCACGGCTGTCTCACCAATCGTAATATTCGTGGCGTGATCGAGCATGACGCCCGTGCCCATCTTCACGGCCGGGTGGATATCGACGCCAAACCGTTCGCTTGCGCGTGACTGGAAATGAAATGCGAGCGTTTCCCGCCCATCGCGCCACAGGCGGTTTGCAATGCGCTGCGTCTGCAGTGCGAGAAACCCTTTAAAAAACAGGAATGGCTGTAGCAGCCCGCGGCAGGCCGGGTCGCGTTCGAGAACGGCCTGCAGGTCACGCTCTGCTGCTTCGACCAGCCAGTGATGCTCATCATAGCAATGCGCGATCACGTGGCGCACCTGTTGCGCGCCAATTTCAGGTCCTGCAAGCTTCTCCGCCAGATGAAAGGCGAGTGCCTGACAAATTGTGTCATGCGACAGAATTGCTGCATCGATATAACTTGCAAGCGTGGGTTCGTCGGCTGCGGCAGCCTTCGCTTCAAACCTCAGCCTGCGCCAGGGTGGCGGCGGTGCGCCGATGTCAGGATTATCGACCATGGGCCATGTCCTTCTAGCCTGCGTCTGAATGTGCAGATGGATCGCCCGAAGAGGGGCTTCAAGGCTTCCGCAGCGTTCAGGCGCCGTCCTGCTTGTTGAGATAGCGAATGGCAAACCCGTTGCGCAGCGTGCGCACAACCTCTCCAATGAGGTTGCCGACCGTGACCCGCTCTCCGACAAACGGCGTCGGGCCATTGGTTTCAAATGCCGCGCCAGAGAGCGAGATATCAATCGTCCTGCATTGCAGAACGCGCCCATCGGCGCGCTTCACGAGCGCAGGTCCGCCTGAAGCATAACGAGGCGCTTCGCGTTCATCGGTCAGCCCCAGCACCTTTACATTCGCCAGCCAGGTCAGCCTGTCGGCAATCTTCTCTTTCTTGCGGCTCGTCGCGTGGAACCTGACGGCAAAACCGTTGGCTGTATGGCGAACCACATCGCTTTCGATACGGCCAAGATCATCGAGATAACAGACTACCCGGCTACCGATGGCAGGCTGCTGCCGGGAGACGAATGCCGCGCCGCCGCACGAGATATTGTCCGTCAGAAGCGTGTGGTCATTGCCGCCTTCGGCAAGAAAACGACCATTCAGCTGAACATTGACGCGCCGATTGCGGCGCCTGTCCTTGCGCAGTTCCAGTGCGGGGCGCAGTCCTGCTGCCCTTGGTTTGACGGCTTCCATGCGGCCTCCTGCCTGATGGACCCTGCAGAGATCAGCTGCTGGTCCACCGCGAATGTTAAGAAATCTATGTTCACAAAAGGTTGATGGTCGATCAAAAGTTGACACTGTCGTCAACAATTACGAAACCTCCCTTCCAAGGGAGAAAACTGATGCCAGATACTGCAAACTTCGACTATGTGATCGTGGGCGCGGGCAGCGCCGGCTGCGTACTCGCAAACCGTCTGAGCGCCGACCCGGACGTGAAGGTCTGTCTCGTCGAAGCTGGCGGTCAGGATAAAAGCCTGATGATCCGCATGCCAGCTGGCGTGGGCGGGCTGATCAAGGATGCAGGCCCGCACAATTGGGGGTTCTACACCGAAGCCCAGGAGCACATGGACGGGCGCAAACTCTGGTGGCCGCGCGGCAAGGGCTGGGGCGGCTCCTCCTCCATCAATGGCATGGTTTATATTCGCGGTCATGCGCGCGACTACGACCAGTGGCGCCAGTCCGGTCTCACCGGGTGGAGCTTCGCAGACGTTCTCCCCTATTTCCGGCGCTCCGAAGGCTATCGCGGCAAGGACGAAACCTTCCACGGACAGGACGGTCCCCTCGTCGTAGAGGACAGCCCACTCGATTCGGTCGCCTATGACAGCTTCATCAAATCGGGTGAGCAGGCAGGCTACCCCTACACGCCAGACTTCAATGGCGCGCAACAGGAAGGCGTCGGCCCATACCAGCGCACCATTAACGACGGCGAGCGCTGGAGCACTGCACGCGCCTTCCTCCATCCTATCCTGAAAGACAGGCCGAACCTCACCGTCATGTCGACCGCGCTCGTCTCGAAGATCCGGTTTGAAGGCAAACGTGCCATTGGTGTTGAAACGCTTTCCGGGCGCGGCGCTGAGCCTGCGCTGGTGCGCGCAGACCGCGAAGTTCTCATTTGCGCAGGCGCCGTCCAGTCGCCGCAGATCCTGAAGCTTTCCGGGCTTGGGCCAGAGGCGGAACTGCGCAAACACTCCATCGACGTCGTACAGGACATGCCCGGCATCGGCGAAAACCTCCAGGACCATCTGGACGTCACCGTCATTCACAAGATGACCCAGAAGATTTCTGCCTATTCGCGCCAGGCTGGCCTCAAGAAGATCGCGGTCGGCCTCAATTATCTCCTGCGCAAGCAGGGCGCGGGCCGCGACAACTTCCTGCAGGCGGGCGGCTTCCTGAAATCGCGCGAAGGCCTCGACCGCCCAGACCTGCAGCTTCACTTCGTCAATGCGATCATGATGGATCACGCCCGCACGCAGGTGAAAGCGGACGGCTTTACCATCCATGCCTGCCAGCTACGCCCTGAAAGCCGGGGCAGCGTGACCCTCGCCAGCGCCGACCCGTTTGACCACCCGCTGATCGATCCCAATTACCTCGCCACCGAGGAAGACCGCCGCGCCATGCGCGAAGGCGTCAAGATATGCCGCGCGATTGCCGGCCAGAACGCGTTTGATGCCCTGCGCGGTGACGAGATCATGCCTGGACAGGACGTGCGCACAGACGACGAGATTGATGCTTTCATCCGCAGGACCGGTGAGACGATCTATCACCCCGTCGGCACCGTCCGGATGGGTGTCGACAATGCCGCTCCGCTCGACGGCGAACTTCGCGTGCGCGGCATCGAAGGACTGCGCGTCGTTGATGCGTCTGTGATGCCGACCCTGGTCAGCGGGAATACGAACGCGCCGACCATCATGGTGGCCGAAAAAGCCGCAGACATGATCCGCGGCCTCACTGCCCCCACCCCGGCCGAGATTGCCGAACCCGCCTAATCCAGATCGGCGTTCCACACTCTTCGGATGTGGACATCGGCCTCCGGCCCCAGATTGAGCCAGGCGAGACGACCGGTCGATGCATTGGCGATCATGACCTGGTCGGCAGAGGTGATGGTCTGGTTCAACTGCTCGCGCAGTCGTGCATGCTTCACGCTGGATCTTAGCGCCCACACCCCGGGCATGATTTCCGCAAACTTGCCAAGCCGGTTCATCGCGCTGACCAGCTGGGTTTCGCCAGTGCCGGTCAGCCTTGCAATGATGAGATAGTTGGAGGCTTCACCCGCTAACTCCGGCTGGCTGGAGGGGCGAAGCGCCTCTTTCAGATGGCGGACGAGCGGATGATGCTGTTGGGCTGGCAGGAAGGCCCCGCCATCACCTTCAGCGACCTGCGTGCCCGGCCCGACGCGCTTCTCTGCGATAAAGCCAACCATCTGGCCCAGCGTATAGGGACCGTAGACGACTTCATTGACCAGCACGCGCCACTCCGCCGGGTCCAGTTCCGAAAGATCGAGTGCCGTTTCAGTTGTCATGTCCGCAGCGCTCAGTTTCCTTGAGAATCGCAACCTTGTCTCACGCGGCGACTAGCCATGCAAAGGTAAGCGGGCGGTTACGCTGGAGGGGAACGTCGAACTAAGGATGCTGCACGGCTGGGTCGTATGACCGGCCCCTTAGCCGCGCATATAGCCGCCGCCCCGGTTTCATTGTCATCAGCCTGTAAGCAGCAGGCGTGAAGTAGAGCGCTAGCAGCGCAGACCCGGCAACGCCCCCGGCGATTGCCGTGGCCAGCGGCAGCCAGAACACATCACCGGTCAGGATGATTGGCACGAAACCACCCATTGTCGTCAGTGTCGTCGCCACGATGTGGCGCGTTGCATCGACCACGACTTCGCGCTGGGCAAGCACATCATCAGCGCGGGCCGCGGCATTCCCCTGCAGGAGCGATAGAACCACGATCGAACTGTTAATGGAGATGCCGAGCAGCCCAAGAGAGCCGACGATCGCATTGAAGCCGAGAGGCAGATTGAACATCCACACGCCGCCAAAGGCGAGGCCAACGGACAGGAACCCTGTTAGAAGGATAAGCAGAGACAGACGGAATGAATTGAACACCAGCGTCACCGCGCCCGCCATGATGATGATCAAGGGTACGGCCAGGGACAGAAGGTTTGTTGTCGCTTCGGCCCGTGTTTCTGCCTCACCGCCGATCAGAATGTCGTAACCCGGCGGCGTCTCGAAGTCAGAAGCGTCCAGAAGCGCCTGAAAACGTTCCTGCACAGGCGAGGGAAGCGAGAAAGGTTCGGTAAAACCGAATATCTGGTTCACGCGCCGCCCATCAAACCTCGATATCACAGCGGTCTGAGGATCTAGTGTCATCTCACCCAGCGTTGCGAGCGGTGCCCCTTCTCTGCCATTGACGGTCCCGACAGACATGGCCCGCAAATCTGAAAGCTGCGACCGGCGCGATTGAGGCGCGATCACGCGGACGGGGATTTCTTCAATGCCCTCGAGGATTGAGCCAGCAGGCACGCCTTCCAGCTCCGCGCGAACATCCTGCGCAAGACCGGCCAACCGTTCGCCCGTCATCGCCGTTGCGGCTTCGTCAGCGCGTATTGTGACGATTGGCGCGCCAAGCTGGAGGCTCGCCTGCGTATAGGTCACGCCCGGCGTCGCGGACAGCACGCGCCGCGTTTCGTTGCCAAGCCGGTTCAGCGTTTCGAGACTGTCGCCGCGAATATAGAACTCGATCGGCGCGGGCACGGGCGGACCCTGCTCGAAGGGAAGTGCCAGGAACTGTGCCCCCGGAAACTCCATTCGCAGATCGTCCTGTATCTGGCGGACGAGACGGCGTGTCGAAAGATTATCCGTCAGCTGGACCCAGCCTGAGGCAAAGCCAGGCACGCCCTGCGTGTTGTTGAACGCATTATAATATACACGCGGCGCCGACTCGCCGAGCGTGAGATTGACCAGCTCGACTTCGGAATACTCATGCAACAGTTCAGTTGCGCGCATTGCTGCGCGCTCAGCTTCGTGGATCGTAGCGGTTGCCGGTAGGCTAATCTCGATCTGGAACTGATCACGCTCGGTCTGTGGGAAGAATTGAAGCGGCAGGCTGCCGCCCAGAGAGAAGCCGATAAGCGCGGGCACCAGGCCAATGGCGAGGCCAAGCGGGGGAAACTTCAGCACGGCACCAACCGTCCAGCGATAGCCGTCGGTGACAGCATTGATCGAAATCCCGTCGCGAAACCAGTTCTTCCGTTCTCCAATAACCCTTTTCCGGTCGAAACGGCCCGCGAGGAACGGGATGATCGTCATTGAGAGCAGGAAAGAGGCGATAACAGAAAAGATCACCGAGACGCCCAGCATACCGATAAACTCACCTGCCGCCCCTGGCATCAGCGCAATCGGCGCAAACGCCAGCGCCGTAGTCAGAGTGGAGGCAAAGAGCGGGCCGAACAGTTTCGACAGGGCGATGTCGATTGCTTCAACGACGCTGTGCCCACGGGCGCGCTCCTGATCATATTCATCGAAGACGACGATCGCATTGTCGATGAGGAGACCGAGCGAGATGACGAGGCCGGTTACCGACATCTGGTGCAACGGATAGCCGAAGACGTTGAACAGGATGAGGACGAGCGCGATCGTCAGCGGCAGTGCCGCACCGACAACAAAAGCCGCACGCCACCCCATGACCAGGAACAGGGCAAGAAAGACAATCACCGAAGAAAAGGCGAGATTCTGCGCCAGTCCGTTCAATCGCGCATTCGTATACCTACTCTGGTCGAAGACGAGCTGAACATCGATTGCAGCCGGAGAAGCCGCATCAAACTCGGCTACCAATGCGCGTGCCCGCTCTGCCCACTGGTCGACCCGCTGGTTCGGCTGAATGAAGGCGCTGACCACGACGGACCTTCGGCCATTCGTGAAATTCATCACCGTGGCCGGGTCCTCAATACCCTTACGCACCTGCGCAATATCACCCACGCGCAAAGCGCTGCCATCCGCACGCTGCACCAGAGGCACCGACCTTATCCGCGCAATCCCATCAAAGGAGCCGCCGATTTCGACCCCGACATCGGCACGGTCTCCCCGCACCTGTCCTGCAGGCGCCTTGGCATCCGATGCCGCAACCAGCTGGGCGGCATCGCTCATGCTCAGGCCGGCGGCGGACAGGGCATCGGGATCAATGACGACGCGGACTTCCTCGCGTGGCAAACCGAAAATCTCGGCCTCTTCGGTGCCCGGCAGGTTCTGAAACCGGTCGGAGAGATTACGCGCAAAACGCGACATGACGGCGAGTTCCGGCTCACTCTCTCCGGTCCAGACCAGTGAGACCAACATGGTTGATGCGCCAACATACTGACGCTCGACGCGCGGGACACTCGTACCCAGAGGCAGATCTGCGCGGGCGCCGTCCACTTTTGCCCGCACCAGCGTCCAGGCGTCATCGACTTCCGCCTCGCTAAGGCCCTCATCCATCGAGATATTGATCTGGGAAACGTTCTGGCGCGAACTGGACCGGACTTCGTCGACCTCAGGAAGCTCGCGGATCGCGCTCTCAATGGGGTCTGTAACGGTCGCCTCAATGCGCTCGGCATCAGCGCCTGGCAGGGCTGTCAGCACATATCCGAAACGCTCAACGAGGGTCGGGTCTTCCTGTCGTCCAAGCGTCAGCAGAGACCCGATCGCGCCCGCCACGATGACGAGGATGGCAAGAATGCTGAGCCGCGGCAGCCGGTAGAAAAGCGTACGCATCCCCCTGCCCTCCCCTAGCCTTCGTTCGAATAGGACGCAGCGAGCGGCGCAGGCCGCGGCGCCACGGCTTGTCCGGGCGCGACACGCTGGAGGCCGTCAATAATTATCCGGTCGCCGTCAGAGACCGCGCCACGAACGAAGGCGCGCTCTCCATCGCTCTGGACCACTTCAACCAGTCCCGGTCGCGCGACCCAGCCACCCTCTTGCGGCACCGCGATATAAAGGGACCAGAGCCCGCGCTGCCCCTCAGCGAGCGCAGAAACAGGCAACCATAGACCATTCTCTTCCACATCACGGGATAGCGACAGCCGAACGACCGCGCCCGGCGAAACTGTCCTTGGGTCGGTTACGTCAAACACCGTCGTCACACTTCTCTGCCCGGCTTCTATAACACCGGTTACAGAGCGCAGGCGCGCATCGATCGGTCCACCATCACTTTCCAGCGCATAGACTTTTCCAGGCTCCAGCGTCGAGGCGAGGTTTGCCGGCAGGCCGAGCCGCGCTTCGAGCGCACCCGTCTCAACCAGCTCAAAAACTGGCGCACCTCGAGGGGCAATGGCACCCTCATCATAGTTACGCGCCATAATCATGCCCGGATAGGGCGCCCTGATACTTGCAAGATCGATCTGCACGCGCAGCGTGTCGGCCTGCGCTTTCGCCGCTTCGATCCGGGCATCCGCCGTCGCCGCTTGCGCAAGGGCTTCATCGACGCGCTGCTGCGAAACATGGCCTCGCTGCATCAGCGTCTGCTGACGCTCCACCGTGTTCATTGCGAGCGCATGGGATGCGCGCGCTTCATTGACCCGCGCTTCGGCCGAGGCGAGCTGCGAGCGTAGCGCCCGCGTGTCGAGCACCGCCAGTATTTGTCCATCTGTTACACGGTCGCCAATATCGACGTTCAGCGCAGCGATGCGTCCGCCATCTGCAAAGCCAAGATCGCTCGAGCGGCGCGGCTGTATGATACCTGTGAACTTTTCGTCCAACGCCAGTGATGATCGCACATCTGCGACAACCACATCGACCGCGAGCGGCGCTGGCTCTTCGCTGATAACAAGCGGTCCGTCGCTGGAACGCTGACTGAGAACGAACATCGCAAGAAGCACAACGCCAACGGCAATCACGGCGATGAAAAGCAGGCCCTTCAGGAAGCTGGGCCGGGGTGTGCGGTCATACTCGCTCATGCGGCCACTCCACTTTGTTTTTCGAGACTTCGGACAATCAGGTCAGCATGGAAATCAATGAACTCAGCCTGGCTCATCCCGCCCGGCATGGAGGCGGTGGCCGGGAAATCAGGCAAGTGAGCGATCATCATGGCAAGCCCGTGGATCGATGCCCAGACAGACTTGGCCGTATTCACGGTGTCGAGTTCGGGGCGGAAATGCCCGCCCTCAATCCCTTCGGAGACCATGTCAGTAAGAACGCTGAATGCTCGACCTTTATTCGTATCGTCAAAGGCTTGCGCATCGGAAGGCGCCTCATCATCGGCACGCACACCGGTGAACGCCGCTACGTAATGATGGGGCTTTTCTATCGCGATGCGCACATACCCTGCCATGCACCGGCGCGCCCGCGCGCTGAAAGGCTCCCGCCTGTCTATGATTTCGTGGACGGTGCCCAGCAGACGGCCAAAGAACGACTCCTTCAGAACATCGACAAGGTCATCCTTCGAACTGAAATACTTGTAGATAGCGGCGGGTGAATAATCGATCTCATCGGCAATTCTACGGATGGATAGCCCGGCCTCCCCCTCTTCGGCGAAGACCTTTTCAGCTGCGTCCAGTATTGCCCCGCGCACCCTCAGACGGCGCCGCTCTGCCGGCGAAATTTCGCTATCCTGCATGTCGCGCCACCCTCAGCTTACGCGTACAAACTTAGCCGAACCCCGGTCACCAAGCAATAGGCGTTCATTTTGTGAACACCGTTCACTTTGACCTGCATATCCCACAATTATTTCCGACCGGCTGCGGTTTGAATTAGCCAACACGCCCCTATTTCTTGGGCATGACCAAACTCTTCCCCGACGCCCCATCCGTAGGCACCCCCATGCCGGCCACACGCGAAAGCGAAGCGGCGCGCGAATTCCTGGCCCTGCGCCGGTCCGCCAACAAGGCCTGCATCAGTGGCCCCGGCCCCGATGCCGAAACGCTTGATGCCATTCTTACGGCGGCCACGCGGGTACCGGATCACCGCCGCCTTTCGCCCTGGCGATTCATCATTCTCGAAGGTGATGCTCGACACGCCTTCGGTGAGAAGGCCGCCGAAGTCCACAAGCAGGAAAACGAGTTTGCGACCGACGCAGACCTTGAGGCTACAAAGGCTCTTTTGCTACGTGCGCCATGTGTGGTCGTGCTTGTTTCCAGTCCCAAGGACGACAACAAGACGCCGGTCTGGGAGCAGGAGCTTTCAGCCGGCGCCCTCGGCCATAACCTGCTCCTCAGCGCCAATTCCGCAGGCTTTGCAGGCTGTTGGCTGACCGAATGGATCAGCTTCTCGAAAGGCATCAACGAACTGCTCGGCCTGTCGGGCCGTGAGAGAATCGCAGGTTACTTCTACCTCGGCAAGGCGACCGCGGACCCGCAGGAACGCGCTCGTCCTGACGCGAGCGAGATCATCTCCCGCTGGCAGGGTTAACTCAGCCCGAAGAGCGCCTCGCTCTCGGCAAGAAAGCTGTCACCGCCTCTGGTGATGCCTGAGACTCGGCCCGGCGCTTCGGCGAGTGACGTCTCCGCAAAGAACCCAGCCAGCGCTGTCATCCGCCCGCGAAGCGAGGAGTTGTCGGCTCGGGCCGACAGCGCCCCCTTTGTCAGGAAGTGACCCCCAATGACATCGCCGGCCAGTTCCAGATAGGCCGTCGCGCCGGACAGCCCCTTCTCGCGCTCGTCTCTCATTGCCGCCTTCATCCAGTCGGTCGCCTCCCGAAGCGCGTCAGCTGACGCGACCAGCCTGTCCGCAATCTGGCCCAGCTGCGGGTCATTCGTCTCACGCGCAGCGCGCGCGGTCTCGCGTACTTCCTCAATCATTTCATCCATCGCGCGCCCGCCGGACATAGAGAGTTTGCGCCCGACAAGGTCGATGGCCTGGATGCCATTCGTGCCTTCATAGATCGGAGCGATGCGCGCATCGCGATAAAGCTGGGCGGCCAGTGTCTCATTCATGAAGCCCATGCCGCCATGGATCTGCACACCGAGGCTCGCCATCTCGACCCCGGTATCGGTCGACCAGGCCTTTGCGATTGGCGTCAAGAGTTCTTCGCGCAGGCGCGCTGCCTCGCGGGTCGCTTCGTCCTCTGCAGCATCCGAAAGGTCAGCAGCCACACCGCAGGCATAGCAGATGGCGCGCGCCGCCATTGTATGGGCCCGCATCGTTGTCAGCGTGCGGCGAATATCGGCATGGTGCAGGATTGGCGCAGGCCCATCTACCCCATCCACCTTGCCCTGCTTGCGCTCATTCGCATACGCATAAGCCGTCTGGTACGCCGCTTCGGAGACGCCGACCCCCTCAAGCCCGACATTAAGGCGTGCCGCGTTCATCATCGTGAACATGCAGGCAAGGCCCTTATTCTCCTCACCTACAAGCCACCCGGTGGCCCCGTCATATTCCATGACGCAGGTCGGGCTCGCATGAATGCCGATCTTCTTCTCAAGCCCGATACACTGGACGCTATTGCGCTCACCAAGTGAGCCATCCTCATTCACCAGAACCTTGGGCACGACGAAAAGAGAGATGCCCCGAGAGCCTTCCGGCGCATCCGGCAGGCGGGCGAGGACAAGATGGATGATATTATCCGTCATGTCGTGGTCGCCCCAGGTGATGTAAATCTTCTGGCCGGAGATCCTGTAAGAGCCATCCTCCTGCGGCACGGCTTTGGTCTTCAGCGCGCCGACATCAGAGCCTGCCTGAGGCTCTGTCAAATTCATCGTCCCAGTCCACTCACCAGAGATCAGCTTGGGCAGGTATTTCTTCTTCTCTGCGTCTCCGCCATGCGCCAGAAGCGCCTCGATCGCGCCTGCGCTCAGCATCGGGCAGAGACCGAAACTCATATTTGACCCGTGGAGCATTTCGAGCACCGCATTCGACAGCGTGCGCGGCAGGCCCTGCCCGCCCCATTCGACAGGCGCGGCGAGCCCCATCCAGCCACCTTCTGCGAACTGGCGGTAAGCTTCGGCAAAGCCGTGCGGCGCGACAACCCCGTCGCCGGTCAGCTGGGCGCCCTGCTCATCGCCTGACTGGTTCAGCGGCGCCAGGACGTCGCTCGCCAGCTTTCCGGCTTCTTCAAGGATGGGATCAATAAGATCGTCATCGAACGCTTCGTAGTGGTCACCTGACAGGCGGCCAATTCCGGCGAGTTGCCTGAGTGCAAACGCCATGTCTTCAACGGGTGCCCGATAGCTCATATGATGCATCTCCCGGATAAGTACTATTCTCGACGAGGTCTGAAGCCGTACTGGTTAGTTTAGTCAGCTAGTGTATCTATGTTCTGTCTATTCTTGACCATGTATGAGGAGGTCCGTCCATGCGCCGTATCGTAACAACAGCAGTGCTCGCAGCGCTTACTGCTGCACCTGCGCTCGCAGAACAAACCTTGGAAGGTGTCGCTGACGCGACCTACCAGCTCGACCCGAACCATTCCTTCCTGACCTTCAACGTCACCCATAACGGTATTTCGACCTATACAGTCTACTTCACCGACTTCGATGCGACGCTCGACTTCAATTCCGAAGACCCGACCGCTTCGACGCTGAACCTCACGATCAATCCGGCCGCGCTGGAATCCAATTATCCTGCCGATTACAAGGCCGGACATCCCAATAGTGAGTTCGAAAGCTGGAATGAAGCGCTCGCCAATGACGACCGCTTCCTGCAGGCAGACGAGTTTGGCGAAATCACCTTTACCTCGACCAGCGCCGAAATGACCGGCGACTTCACCGGCACGGTGACAGGCGATCTAAGCTTCCGCGGTGAAACGCGCCCGGTCACACTCGATGTAACCTACAATGGCGTCGCCAACCCGCCATGGATGGGCGAACGCGACACGATCGGCTTCACCGCGAGCACCATCATCGACCGGACTGAATTCGGCATGGATGCGCTTCAAGGCGTGATATCGAATGACGTCGCGATCGAGTTCTCCGGCGAATTCATCGAGAACGAATAGACCTCTAGACAATCAGGGCTGATACAAGATGAAACTCACAACGACCTTTCTTGCTGCTTCGAGCCTTCTGGTTCTGGCGGCATGCTCCGGCGCCGAGACCGACACGTCCGACACCGCCGAAACAGATACGGTTGAAACCGTAGAGACCGATACCGACGCCGCGGCCAGCGAAGGCCCGCTCGCGAACGTTGCGACGGCGACTTATTCCATCGAGCCGACACACGCCTTTCTGACCGCAACGGTCATGCACAACGGCTTGTCGGAATATACGCTCAGCTTCACGAGCTTCGATGGCACGCTTGATTTCAATGCTGGTGACCCTGCAAGCTCGAGCCTTGCATTCACCATCGACCCGACTTCGGTCTGGACGCACTTCCCCGGCGACTATAAGGCCGGCCATCCAGACAGCCCGCATGACAGCTGGACAGAAGCGCTGGCGCAGGACGAAGGCTTCATGAATGCGGGCGCCTACCCGCAGATCACCTTCACCTCTACTGAAGTGACCCGCACAGGCGACACGACCGGCACGGTCACAGGGGACCTCGCCTTCCTTGGAGAGACGCAGCCAGTGACCCTCGACGTGACCTTCAATGGCGTCGCCAATGTGCCTTGGTTTGGCACCCGCGACATCATCGGTTTCGACGCGGTGACGACGATCAACCGCTCGGAGTTCGGGCAGGACGCACTTCAGGGCATGATCTCGGATGAAGTCGTCGTCGAGTTCTCGGGCGAATTCCTGCAGCAAGAAGCCGCAGAGACGGATGCCGAAACAGACGGCAACTAGTTTCTTATGACACGGTCACCGCGTTACTCCGCCGTTGCGATCGCCCTTCACTGGGCGATCGCATTCGGCATCCTGTTCATGATCTGGCTTGGCTGGAACATGGATGGCAAGGAATCCTGGTTCCAGTTCCACAAATCGGTCGGGATCACGATCCTGATCCTGACAGTTGCGCGGATAATCTGGCGGGTGATGAACCCGCCGCCACCTTTGCCCACGGACATGAAGCCTTTGGAGAGCAAGGCCAGCCATGCTGTTCATCTCGGCTTCTACGCCCTGATGGTGATCATGCCGCTGACCGGCTGGCTCACTGTTTCGATCTCCTATGGTTTCGACATTCCGACCGTAATCTTCGGCCTGGTCAGCTGGCCTGATATTCCCGGTGTCGGCTTTCTGGAAAATGAAACCGCCTATGCGATCATCTCCAACATTCATTCCAAACTTGCCTATGTCGCTTTCGCGCTTCTTGCCCTGCATGTCGGCGGCGCATTGAAGCATGAATTCGGGCCCGAAGAAGGCGTTCTGAAGCGCATGCTGCCGGGCCTCTTCGGCAAGACGGACAAGCCAAGCCCGCCGCCGCGGGGCTTCCTGACCGCTTTCGGCGCAGCCATCGCGCTTTTCCTGATCATTGCTTTCGTCCCACAGCTCTTCTCCAGCAGCGGAAGTGAAAATGGCTCAGGCGACGGCTCTGCCGATGTGAGCGAGACCTCAATCGAGCCGAACTGGACCGTTGACTATGACCAGTCTTCCATCGCTTTCACGTTCACCCATGAAGGCCAGACCTATGAAGGCAGCTTCAGCGACTGGAACGCCGATATCGACTTTGACGCGGATAATCTTGCTGGCTCAGAAGTGCTCGTCACGGTGAATACTGGCTCAGCCGCCACACCGAAGAAGCTTTACACCGACAGCCTCAGATCCGCCGAATGGTTCGGGGTCTCCGCCTTCCCGCAGGCCACAGTCCGGCTCACCGGCTTCGAAGAAGCTGGCCCCCGCTATACCGCCGACGCAGCGCTCTCGATCAAGGACAACGAAGTCACCGTGCCATTTGCCTTCACGCTCGCAGAAGATGGTGCCTCAACAGTGATGACGGGCGACACAACCGTAGAACGCACACCGCTCGATCTTGGTCAGACGTCCGACGCGAGCGCCGCCTATGTCTCAGAATCTGTCCGCATCGATGTACGCGTCGTGGCCTCGCCTGCTGGCTGATTGAGTGCTAGGCGACTGAGCCATGACGGCCCCAGTCCTGAAACCGGATTCCGCCGCCCTTGATCGGGCGGGACGCCTCCTCGCAGAAGGCGGCCTCGTCGCCATGCCGACAGAGACGGTCTATGGCCTGGCAGCGGATGCATCGAACGCAGACGCTGTCGCTCGCCTGTATGCGGCCAAAGGCCGGCCTGCCTTCAACCCGCTGATCGCGCATTGCGCCTCTGCCGAAGCGGCATTTGCGCAGGGGCGGTTTTCCGAGAAAGCACGGGCGCTTGCCGCCGAATTCTGGCCGGGCCCGCTGACCTTTGTGGTCGACGCCATCGAAACCACGACGGTCTGTTCGCTCGCTCGCGCCGGCTTGGAGACGCTGGCGCTGCGTGTGCCTGCCCATCCGGCTGCGCGCGCACTTCTGGAGGCTTTCGGCGGACCGCTGGTGGCGCCATCTGCCAACCCGTCAGGGCGTATCAGTCCAACAACGGCAGCGCATGTCTCCGGAGATATGGGCGACAAGGTCGACCTCATTCTTGATGGGGGGCCGTGCAGCGAAGGCATCGAGTCGACCGTGATCGATGCGCGCGGCGAGACGCCCGTCCTTTTGCGTCAGGGCACAGTCCTGGCTGAGGCGATCGAAGCCGTCTGGCCCGGTCTCGAAGCTGGCGGCAGCGCAGATAAGCCGACATCGCCAGGACAGCTCCTGCGCCACTATGCACCCAATGCGCGCATGCGGCTGAACGTAGCGACGCCCGAGCCGGGCGAGGCCTTTCTGGGTTTCGGGCCGGGCAAAGCGACGCTGAACCTGTCACCGGATGGGAGTCTCATTGAGGCCGCCGCGAACCTCTTCTCCATGATGCGCCAGCTCGATGAGACGCATGACCGTATCGCCGTCGCCACGATCCCGACCGATGGCCTTGGTGCAGCGATCAATGACCGGCTGGTTCGCGCCGCTGATCGCGGCTAGACAGGCAGGATGCACCCCGCGCCTGCCTATCTCGAAACAGACCGCGCCACCCTCCTGAAGCGCATCGGCGACTGGCCTTTTGCCCTAGCAATCGGCCTTCACGAAGGGCGGCCTTGCGCCGCTCACACGCCTGTTCTGGCTGATGAGAACGGGACACTGCGGTTTCATTTGTCAAAGGAGAACCCCGCCGCGCAGGGCATCACAAACGCGGGCCAAGCACTGATCGTCTTCTCCGGCCCTCATGATTACATATCGCCCGACTGGTACGGCATGGAGAAGCAGGTGCCGACCTGGAATTACCTCTCCGTCGAAGCCGAAGGATCTGTCAGCATCTGTGATGATCAGGATGCCGAGCATTTTCTCGAAGACCTCTCAGCGCGGTTTGAAGCTGGCCTTGCGCCGAAGCCCGCATGGACGGTCGCGTCGATGGACCGGGCCCAGCTGAAGCGGATGCTGACCTCGATTGTGACCTTCAAACTCACGCCGCAACGGCTCGAGGGGATCACCAAGGTCGCTCAGTACAAGCCCGAAGAAGCGCGTGTCCGGGCCGGTCAGGCCTTGAAAGCAGCAGGCGGAGACCCAACCATTGCTGACATGATGGAGCGTCGCTCATGAACCGCCCGAACCAAGAATTTCTCACCGCTGCCAAGGCTTTGCTTGGCCCTTCTGGCTGGAGCGAAGACGCCGACAAGCTTGAAGAGGTCGCCTCACCATGGCGCGGCATCAATAAAGGCGAGACGCCGTTTCTGGCCATGCCCGCCTTCACCGAAGAGGCTGCAGCCCTCGTCAAACTCTGCGCTGAACATCGCGTCGCACTGGTGCCTCAGGGCGGCAATACGGGCCTTGTCGATGGTGGCACGCCGCATGGCGAAATCACCGTTTCGATGCGCCGCATGACCAAGCTACGCGGCGTCGATACCCGCAACAATTCAATGACCATCGAGGCTGGCGCGACGCTTGTGAGCGCGCAGCAAGCCGCTGAAGAGGCTGGCCGCTTCTTCCCGCTTTCGCTTGGATCTGAAGGTCAGGCCAGCATTGGCGGGCTTATCTCGACCAATGCGGGCGGTGTGGCTGTACTGCGCTATGGGATGATGCGTGACCTTATCCTGGGGCTCGAAGTTGTCCTGCCTTCCGGCCAGATCTGGGACGGGCTGTCGGGTCTTCGGAAAAACAATACTGGCTATGATTTGAAGCATCTGTTCGCTGGCGCTGAGGGTACGCTGGGCCTTATCACAGCTGCGACACTCAAACTTTTCCCAAAGGTTTCAAAGGCAACCGCATGGGTGACCTGCGAGACCCCTGCCAATGTCGTCGATCTTCTGGCGCTGGTGCGCGACCATGCCGGCGACACGGTGACCAGCTTTGAGATTATCCCGGCCAATGCCATCGAAATGGTGAAGGCGGATGTCCCAGACACCCGTGATCCGGCCCCGTCCGACCTGCCGTGGAGGGTCCTTGTTGAGGTGTCGATGTCGCGGGAAGATCAGGCGCGGGAGACGCTGATGACGGCCCTCGCCGACGGGATGGAGAGCGGGCTTGCCGCCGATGTCCTCATCGCAGAGAGCGGCCAGCAGGCGGCCAGCTTCTGGCATATCCGCGAGACAATTCCCTTGTCCAAGCGCGCCTATGGCACGGCCCTGAACCATGATGTGGCGGTCCCCGTTTCGGCCATTCCGGACTTCCTCACCGCAACTCAAGAAGCGATCCAGAAACTGGTGCCGGAAGCAGAGATCGTCGCCTTCGGTCACGTTGGTGACGGCAACCTCCACTATTCGGCCTGCGCCCCCAAGAACCCCGAAAATTCAGCGCTTTCCGACAAGGCCGAAGAGGTTACCCGCATCGTTCATGCGCATGCCATGAAGTTTGGCGGGTCGATCAGCGCCGAGCACGGGGTTGGCCGTCTGAAGCGTGATGAACTCGCCGAGATCAGGCCAAAAGCAGCGACAGAGACGATGCGGGCTATCAAGCTGGCGCTCGATCCGCTCGGTATCATGAACCCCGGCCGGGTCGTGTCGGTCTGATTCGCCAGCAACAGAGCTTCGGCGACGCGGCGTCGTATCCGGTCGCAAAGTCTGGGCCCGGTCCCGTGGAAAAGCGCCAAAAACGCGGTGCAGTGACGGTGTACTGGTGGTGTTTCTGACGGTGTCAGCAAGCATAGATTGCAATGCAGTAATTCGCGGCGATTTTTCCTTTGCCAAACTGCGATTGGTTCTTAACATCCCGTCAGGCAGTCTGCTGCAGACTGAACCCACTTGTCCGCCGATCCGGAGCACTGAATGACCAAAATCCCACGTTCGCTTGCCATTCCAAAATCCTGGAAGACAATCGACATGCCCAGCCTGTTTTCGGCTTTCATCTATCCGGCGCTCGGCATTGCCCTGCTCACCACGATGGTCGCGCTCGGCTTTGCGCTGACGCAGATCGAACTCAAGCTCTGGTACATTCCGCTTTCACTGGGCGTCATCGCGTTTACGATTTTCGTCTGCAATGCCGGCATCGGGCCACTTCACCGCATTATGCAGCACCGGGCGGGCGAAATGGCCTGGCCAGCGCAGGTCCTGACCATGGTCAACCTGATGATTGCCATGCAGGGCAATGTGAAAGACTGGGTAAACTATCACTCCCAGCATCACCGTTTCGCTGATGGTCCGGGCGACCCGCACAATCCGTTCGAGAGCAAACGCTGGGCCTGGGTTGGCTGGATCCTGTTCCGCGACCCGAAGGACACGATGCGCCCGATGCCAATCTGGCTGAAGAACCATCCGATCATCGTCTGGATGGACGGCTTCTACAATTCGATCTCTCTCGTCATCCACCTGCTCATCCCGGCGATCATCTATCTCATCGTCTGGGCAGCTGGCGGCTCGCTGGTCCTGACCGGCATCATCCATGCCAGCGTCGTCATTGGTCGTGCGATCCAGTTCCACGCCACCACCTATGGCATCAACGTCCTTGGCCACCTCAAGACCCCGGCCTGGGCTGACCATGCGATGGCGCTTCTGACCGGCGGTGAGGCCTTCCACGACCATCACCATGATGAGCCAGTGTCGGCGCTCCACCGTCCGCGCAAGGGCGTCTGGAACCGTATCGTCGATTATAACGGCACCATGCTGCTCATTTATGAAAAGCTAGGCTGGGTCAAAGGATTGAAGATCGCCCCTCGCTTCGCATGAGCGACAAGCCGCTCAAGGACCGCGTGACCCTAGTCTCCAGCGACATGCTCGCTGATGACTGGGTCCCGCTGGTCAAACATACGATTGACTATGAACGCCGCGATGGGCGCCGAGAGCGCCTGACCCGCGAGGTCTATAACCGGCCAGACGCCTGCGCCGTCCTGCCCTATGACAGCGCGCGCGGCACCGTCCTCCTCATTCGACAGCTACGCCTGCCTGTCTTCCTGAAGGGCGATGAAGAGCCGATGTGGGAGGCCTGCGCCGGTGTCATTGAAAATGAAGACCCTGAGCAGGCGATCACCCGCGAAGCAATTGAGGAACTAGGCTATCAGTTGCATGACCTGCATCTGGTGACGGCCATGTATGCAAGCCCTGCGAGCTTTGGTGAGCGGGTCTGGTGCTATACCGCGACCTACGAACCCTCAGACAAGGTCGCGAGTGGCGGCGGCGCGAGCGGCGAAGGCGAAGACATCGAGGTCGTCGAGCTTGCTTTTGACAACGCCTATGCGCGCATCGCGACCGGCGAGATTACGGACGCCAAGACGATCCTTCTGCTTCAACACCTCAAACTGTCGCTTTGACGAAAAAGAGCGCTTGCAGCCTGACTGCACGCGCCCTCTTAAAGTTATCGAGGCGGTAAAGCCTTAGGCCGTCAGGTCTTCCACGCGGGCGTCTGGCGCGTTCTTCTTGACGGACTCGATGCCATTGTCGCGGCCAGAAGCGCTCTTGTAGTTTTCGGACGTCCCGATCACCTGGCCATTGGTGGACTTCAGATTGAAGCGGAAATTGCCTGCGTCGGTTTCCTTGCGCTCAAAGCGTGCATCATCGGGGGCATTTTTCTTCACCGACTCGATGCCATTCGTTGCGCTGGCTTTCTGCTTATAGCCTTCGCTTGCGAGAATGACTTCGCCATTTCCGGCTTTGAGCCTGAAGCGAAACTCGCCGGCCTTGTCAGTGTAGAGTTCGAATTTGCCAGCCATTTGGCGCTCCTTTTCATTAGGGAATCGGTCGGTTGATGCTGTCTGAAAGCGTGGCCGCAGCGCTGGGCGGGGTCAAGCAGGTTCAACCCGGCCGAGAGCCCTTGCTCAACCGATGAAGAGAAAACCGCGCAATATGTAGGCCGTTGCGGCAACAATCGTGACGCTGGCGATCGCGATACCCCAGAACCAGGCGAGTCGTTTCCAGAGAGGCCCGGCAGAGCGGCCGGTTTCGTCAGGCCCTTCAGGCTCTATCAGATCAGTCATGATAGGCCTCATCCGGGTCCACCTTGCCCCAGAAGAGCGAGTAGACGTAGCCGGTATAGATGAGGATGACGGGCAGCATGATGGCTGCACCGACAAACATGAGCATCAGCGCATTATCACGCGCGGCTGCCTGCCAGATATCGACTTCGAACGGCACAATGTTTGGAAACAGGCTGACCGCCAGCCCGAGATAACCTGACAGGAAGATACCGGCTGACAGGACATAGGGACGCCAGTCAGGGGCAGACACCTTCCCGCTCAGATCTCGCCAGACAAGTGCTGTCAGGACAAGACCGACAAGCGGGATCGGCGAGAGTGGCAGGATCTTGCCGAACTCAAGCTCTGCCATGGAGAAGCCCCACCGTTCTGTCACGCGGGGATCGATAGAGAGGGTCGCAAGGCTGACCGCTGCGAAACCGACCGCAACGCCAGCGAGCGCCATCTTCCCGCGATTTCGTGCGCGCCGCTGCACCTCCCCTTCGGTCTTGAGAACGAGCCAGCACGCACCGAGGAGAACATATCCGATAGCAACCGATACGGCGACGAGAAGCGAGAACGGGGTCAGCCAGTCGAACGGGCCACCGGCGAAGCTGCGCCCTTCCACTGTGACACCCTGAATGAAGCCGCCCAAGATGAGACCTTGTGAAAGCGCAGCCGCAAGTGAGCCATAGAAGAACGCGCCATTCCAGAAGAGCTTGGTAGGCCTGCGCACAGCCTTGTGCCGAAATTCAAAGGCGACACCCCGAAAGATGAGCGCGGCCAGCATGAGCAGGACCGGCAGGTAGAAGGCTGGCATCAGGATGGCGTAGGCAAGCGGGAATGCCGCGAAGAGGCCGCCGCCGCCAAGGATCAGCCAGGTCTCGTTCCCGTCCCAGACAGGTTCGATCGTGGCCGTCATCAGATTGCGCTCGTCATCGGATTTGGCAAAGCCGGTCAGGATGCCGATGCCAAGATCCATGCCATCGAGAAGGACGTAGAGCATGACCGCCGTCGCGATCAGCAAGCCCCAGATCAGTGGAAGATCAAGTTCCATCGTCTTGCCCTTTCCTTATTCAGCTGGCTTGCGGCCACGTGGACCGGTTTCAGCGGGTTCTTCGACGGCGGCAAGCGGCGATCCAGGGGCGCGGTGCTCGCGCTCTGGCGGCTCCGGCGCGTCGTCCTTGAAGCCGCGCGTTGCGATGCGCGCCATATAGATGCTGCCTGCAGTAAAGACGATCGCGTAGACCACCATGAAGATGATGAGCGAGGTGGCTACCTGCCCGGTTGAGACCGGCGCGAGGCTGTCTTCGGTGCGAAGCTGTCCATAGACCGTGAAAGGTTGGCGACCGACTTCGGCAACGACCCAGCCTGTGATGACGGCGATAAAGCCGAGCGCCCCGCCAGGGATGGCGAGCAGGTGGAAGAGGCCAGGCTTGTCGATACGATTGCGCCACCAGAGAAAACAGCCCCAGATGCCGAGGCCCAGCATCGCCATGCCTGCGCCAACCATTATGCGGAAAGACCAGAAGACGATTGCGACCGGTGGGCGGTCTTCCTCGGCAAAGGCGTCCAGTCCTTGTATCGGACCTTCAGCATGCGGGAACAGGTATGGGCTGGTGCCGGGAATGGCGATCTCGGCAATGTTGCGTTCATTTTCCTCGTCCGGAAAGCCGAACAGGATCGTGGGTTGAACCTCACTCGTTTCCCACCAGCCTTCGATGGCTGCGACTTTTGCGGGCTGATACTCATGCGCGACTTCGCCCGACCAGTGGCCGGCCCAGATCTGCAGTGGCATCAGGACTGCCAGCGTGCCGGCAGCCATGCGCATCTGCCAGCGCGTCGGCTCTTCTTCATGATGGCGCACAACCTGCCACGCGCCAGCCGCCAGAATGACTGCAGCCGTCGTGATAAACGCCGCCAGCATCATGTGGACATAGCGCGCCGGGAAGCTTGGATTGAAGACAACATCCCAGAAATTCGTCGCGTAGAAATTGCCGGTTTCCGCATCGATGGCAAAGCCTGCTGGCGTCTGCATCCAGCTATTTGCCGACAGGATCCAGAAGGCCGAGATCGTCGTGCCGATAGCAACGGCGCAAGTCGCGATGAAGTGGAGCTTGTTGCCGACCCGCTTCCAGCCGAACAGCATCACACCAAGGAAGGTCGCCTCAAGGAAGAAGGCGGTGAGCACTTCATAGCCGAGCAATGGTCCGATCACGCTGCCGGTCTTGTCGGCGAACACCGACCAGTTCGTGCCGAACTGATAGGACATGACAACGCCGGAGACGACGCCCATCGCAAAGGCGAGCGCGAATATCTTGATCCAGTGGAGATAGAGACGCTTGAACACGTCACGCTTCGTCCACAGCCACAGACCTTCACAAACTGCCAGAAAGGCAGCCAGACCGATCGTGAATGCTGGAAAGATGATGTGGAAGGCGATCACGAACGCGAACTGCAGGCGTGAAAGGATAAGGGCGTCTAATTCCATGGAATGTTTTCCCGTTTCGCAGAATGTCAGCCGGGCTCGCATAGACTCCTATGGGGCCCGGCCGAATTAACACTGGCTCAGACCTTGGTAAAGCGAAGGTAGGGCCGTGCCTCGTCCCAGCCTTGCGGAAATTGAGTGCGGGCCGCCTGGTTTGTAACGGATGGCGGGATGATGACCTTGTCGCCCATGACCCAGTCTGCCGGTGTTGCCACCTTGTACTTGTCACCCGTCTGCAGCGCGTCCACGACCCGAAGGATCTCGTCGAAGTTGCGACCCACGCTCATCGGATAAGTCATCGTGAGACGGATCTTCTTGTTCGGGTCGATGATGAAAACCGACCGGACAGCCGCTGTTTCACTCTCGCCCGGATGGATCATGTCATAGGCCTGCGCCACGGCATGATCGATATCGGCGATAATCGGAAATGACAGGTCGGTATTCTGTGTGTCGTTGACGTCATCGATCCATTTGAGGTGCTCTTCGACGCTGTCGGTCGACAGGCCCAGCGGCAGGACGTTACGGGCCGCAAACTCGTCGGCGAGCTGGGATGTCCGCCCCATTTCCGTCGTGCAGACGGGCGTGAAGTCAGCCGGGTGGCTGAACAGGAAAACCCATTTGTCCCCTGCCCAGTCATGGAAGGAGATATCGCCCTTCGTGGTCGGGATGGTAAAGTCGGGGGCCGTGTCGCCAATGCGTAAGGACATGTCAGTCGCTCCTGTAAGTCTGGTTTCCCCAAAGGTAGCGACTGGCCCTCTTTCCTTTGCCTGTGCATTCTGCCACGCGGCAGGATGGCGCGGGGGTGACGGGCACTTCGTTCTGGTTCAAAAGATGGCGCATGCCAAAGACCAAGCCCTCCCCCACCGATACGAAAAAAGAGAAAGAGCCGCTTCATGAGCGCCTCAATATCTACCAGTGGTCAGTCGTCGCCATTCTGCTCTGGCTGGTCTTCGGCCTGGTGCCGATTGCGCTGATGCAACTGGTCCGGCTGGAGGATCTCGCCGCGACCCGTGTCTCTCAGTATGGCGCGATGTTCGGCGCGGCGAGCGCATTCTTCTCAGGCTTTGCACTTATCGGCATCATGCTGACCAATAGCGCCCAGAAGAAAGCGCTGGAACTTCAGAAGCTCGAACTGGAGGAAGTCGCTGACAATCAGCGCAAGGCGCTGAACCTGCAGATCATCCTGGCATTCATGGACGATATCGCCGCTGATGAATTCCGGCAGGCCTCTGGCATTCTGTTCGACTATGAGCGGGCAGGCGCGCTCAGCCGCTATGGAGTGCTAAGGCACAAGATGGACCGCACGCCAGAGGAAGAAGCTGAGTATCAGCGCTTCGATTCTGCCCGCCGTCGGTTCGTTCTCGTCTTTCACAAGATGAAACGCCTTCATGCGGGCGGCGCGGTGGACCTTTCCACTGTCCGGACCGTCTTCTCCCCCGATCTCGTCTGGACGCTGCTGCTTGTCGATGAGCCGATGGAAGAGGCGATCCGCGCCAATTACAGCCACGACACGTTTGTTTTCTTCCAGGATCTGTATGAGCCTGGGGAGATACTCGGCCAATGGCCGAGGACGCCCGGCAATCCGCTGCCGACACGCCTGAAGGGCACAGCTTTCGACCCGGATACGAGCACCTGATGACTGCACCACGCTACAAACTGATTGCCTGGGACTTTGACGGCGTCCTCAATGCCAATGTCCAGAACGGTGTCTTCAAATGGATGACGACGTTTGAACAGGATACTGGCCTGCCGATAGATTCCCTGTCGAGCTATCTCTTCTCTGGCCGGTTCCAGCGGGCCATGGTGGGCGAAGCGGACCTGCACGAGCTGGTCGGCAACTGGGCTGCCGAGCACGGCGTGCCGCACCGGGCGGGTGAAGTGATCGACTACTGGTTCGACAAGGATCACATTCCCGATGAGAAGACGCTGGATATCGTCCAACGCGCGCGCCGGGCGGGCATCACCAATGTCATCGCAACGAATAATGAGGTCTACCGCGCCGACTGGATCGAGGCGCAGGGCTTTGGTGAGCACATGCATACCGTATTTGCCGCGGGGCGGATGCGGCTCGCCAAACCTGACCTTGCCTATTTCGCGCATATCGAGGACGCGCTCGGACATGGCGGCAAGGACGTAATCCTCGTCGATGACATGGCCGAGAACGTCGAGGCGGCCCGCCAGCATGGCTGGGACGCGTTTCACTTCGTGCCGGGATGTCATGATGCGCTGGCGGAAAAACTTGGCCTTTCTGGCGATCGCTAGGCACTGCGAAGGCAAGGCCTAGTCTTTGTCTGTGACGGGCAGGTACCGTTCCAGCCATTTGAACAGGACCATGATAACCAGCGCGAGTATGGTCACCAACGCCGCAATGGCCATGAAACCGGCACCGCAGGCGAGACCGATTGCGCCTGCCAGCCAGAGCCCTGCCCCCGTCGTCAGACCCTCGAGCCGGCCGCTATGGCGTATGATGGTCCCGGCTGCGATGAAGGCGACACCCGCCGTTACGGCTTCGACGATGCGCAGCGGGTCTGGCCGGATACTCGAGGCGTCTTCAGTCGACTCGACCAGATAGCTCACTTCAAGCGCGATGATGGTGAAAAGGCAGGCCGCCAGCGACACCAGCATGAATGTGCGAAGGCCTGCCGGGCGGTCACGTATCTCACGTTCGGCGCCTAGGAGCGCGCCGAAGATACAGGCCGCCGCGATGCGCACGACGATCTGCATCGTTCCGATTTCGGTCCCAAAGAAGCTGTCGAGCATTTCCATGCTCGCAGCAACGCCTCAGCCGCGCGGGGCGTTCCCGCGCGTCTAGAACCGCCCGCTAACCGTCAGCCTTGCATTGAGCGGCGCGCCAACGCTTGCCTGATGGGTCGCGTGCGCATTCGGGAAGTAGAGCTCATCGGTCGCGTTCTCGATATTGAGCTGAACCCGGACCGCGTCTGAGACGTCGTAGAAGGCCGCTGCATCAACGCGCGTATAGGCCGGCAGGATCGCCGTATTGCCATTGTCGATGAAGCTCTCATCCTGATAGGTCACGCCAAGGCCGATGCCGAAACGGTCGGTCAGGCGATAGGTGTTCCAGATCGACGCCATGTGCTCTGGCAGTTCACGCGGACGATTGCCGGTCGGGCCCGTGCGGTTGACGATCTCACCATCGAGATATGAGTAACCAGCCGAGATGAACCAGCGGTCGCTGAACTCCCCCTGCACCTGAACCTCGAACCCTTGGGTCTCAGACTCGATCACTTCCAGCGTGGACGGATCATTGTCAGCGACCTGCGGGGATTTCTGCTCAATCTCAAAGACAGCGGCCGTCAGGCTGACCCCGCCGATAAGGTCCCATTTGAGGCCCGCTTCGAGATTGGTGAACTCGTCGGGGTCGAGCTGATCTGCATTGCCATTGATGTCGGCAAACTGCTCACCGCTGCGCGGCAGGAAGGTCTCGCTATAGCTCGCATAGAGAGAGATGTTCTCCTGCGGCTTGTAGACGAGGCCGAGGCGCGGAGAGACTTCCTCATCCTTGCGGCTGCGGGTGTCATTGGCGAGGACGTTCAGGACTTCGATATCAAAGCTGTCGAAGCGCATGCCGACGATGACGTCGAGCTTTTCGGAGATCTCGATCTCATCCTGGAAATAGGCTGAGAACACATCGACTTCGGCCTTGGTGAAGTCGTTGATATCTACTGTGTAGTCATTGGTGGTCAGCTGGCCGGCTGCATTGATACCGACGCCGCCGTTCAGGATGAGAGGGCGACGGATATCGAAGACTTCATTGTCGTCAGCGGTCGTGTCCCAGAAGGCGTTGAACCGGTCATTATCGTTCGACGTGTCGATATACTCACCGCCGACGATGATGGTGTGTTCCAGCCCCCAGGTCGCAGGCTGCCAGACGAGATTGCCCGACAGGATCGTGTTCTGGCGCTTGGTCGAGTCCTCATAACCATCCAGCGTGACGAGGCCCGGCGTCGCCGCTTCATTGTAACCGGATGCGTAGAAGTTGCGGTAGCGCTTGTCATAGTCGCCATAGAACAGGCTGACATTGGCTTTCAGGGTCTCGGAGAAACGATGCTGCAGCGATGAGCGCAGCAGGTGCGCTTCAAGGAAGGTACGGTTTAGCTCCGGATCGCCGAACACAATATCACGAAACGCTTCGACAGGGCGGCCATCTGCGCCGGTCGGGATGCCCCGGTCCACGAAGCGCTCATGGTCGATATACTCATATGAGAGGTCGAGCGTCGTCGACGGGGTCAATTCGACACGCGCTGTCGGATTGATGCCGATCCGCTCGCCGTCATAGAAGTCGCGGTGATTGTCGAGGCTCTCATACATCGCATTGATGCGAAGCGCCGATGCATCAGACAGGGCGACGTTCTGGTCGATCTGCGCGCCGAGACCGCCAAACGTGTCGACGCTTGCCTGATAGCCTGTGAAGGTTTCTCCGACGACACCCTTCTTGGTGACGCGGTTCAGAATGCCGCCCGTGCCGCCCCGACCGAACAGGAGCGCATTCGGGCCGCGGAGGATTTCGATCTGCTCGAGATTGTAGAGCGGGCGGTAATACTGCACGTCGTCGCGCACGCCATCGATGAAGAAGTCGGCCGTCGAGCGCACACCGCGGAAGACAACAGCGTCGCGGTGGCCTTCACCCTGCGACGTGTTCACGCCGGGCGTGTAGTCGATAATATCGCCGACGCTGTTGAAACCCTGCTGCTCGATCTGGTCCGCGGTAATGATGGAAAGGCTCTGCGGCACATCGATGATTGGCGTCGGCGATTTCAGCGCGTTCACTTCATCAGTGTACAGATACTGGCCGGTCACCAGGATGGAATCGAGGACCTGGTCTTCTTCGACCTCTTGTGCGGCGGCGATCGGCGCTGCGAACAGCAGGGAAAGCGCGCTCACACCGAGAAGGGTTTTGTGCAGGTGTTTCATCTGGTTTCGGGCCCTTAAAAAAATGTACTGGCTGCGCCTACTGCAAATGCGAATGATTGGCAAACTCACGGATGCAGTATCTTGCAGTTGTTGCTTTTGAGGACCACCGGATCTCGCTGACACCCTGCCGCTGACATTTCATGCAGGATCGACTATGTAGCGCGCTTCAATTTGCTGTTTCTGCTGCGGGCCTTGAACCCGCTGGAGGATGAGATGACCGATATAAAGATCGCCCCTGCGGGCGAGCTCAACTCGCTTGGGCTGCCAAAACCCCCGTCT
Source organism: Henriciella marina (assembly GCF_027213945.1). Taxonomy (GTDB): domain Bacteria; phylum Pseudomonadota; class Alphaproteobacteria; order Caulobacterales; family Hyphomonadaceae; genus Henriciella; species Henriciella marina_A. The sequence continues at coordinate 92,975 of NZ_JAPWGW010000005.1, read as the reverse complement.
GAAACGCGAGTCGTGGCTGCCATGTCTGGTGGTGTAGATAGCTCTGTCGTCGCAGCCATGCTGGCCGATGAAGGCTATGATGTCGTTGGCATCACGCTGCAGCTCTATGATCATGGCGCCGCCATCGAGAAGAAGGGCGCCTGCTGCGCAGGTCAGGACATCCATGATGCCCGTAATGTCGCCGATCAGGTCGGCATCCCGCACTATGTCCTCGACTATGAAAGCCGGTTCAAGGAACAGGTAATGGAAGATTTTGCCGACACCTATATGGCCGGCTCCACACCCATTCCCTGCATCCGCTGCAACCAGACTGTGAAGTTCAAGGACCTTCTGGCGACGGCCAAGGAGCTTGGCGCCGACTGTCTGGCGACTGGGCACTATATCCGGCGCACTGACGGGCCTGACGGGTCGGAGTTGCACCGCGCCGAGGATGCTTCACGCGACCAGTCCTATTTCCTGTTTGCGACAACACGCGAGCAGCTCGATTTTCTGCGATTCCCGCTCGGCGGCCTGCCGAAGACGCGCGTGCGCGAGCTGGCGGAGAAGTACAACCTGCCCGTGGCATCCAAGCCCGACAGCCAGGACATCTGTTTCGTGCCGCAAGGCTCCTACGCCGATGTGGTCAAGAAGCTGCGCCCGGCAGCCGGTCGCGGCGGCGAGATCGTGCATCTGGATGGACGGGTTCTCGGCAAGCATGACGGCGTCATCCACTACACAATCGGCCAGCGCCGCGGACTTGGTGTTGCGACAGGTGAGCCGCTCTTCGTGGTCAAGATCGATGCGACAACGCGCCGGGTCATTGTCGGCCCGCGCGAGGCGCTGCTGACGGCTGGCTTGACGATGGAAGAACTGAACTGGCTGGGCGACGGCAGCCTGCAGGAAGCTTGCGACATGGGCCTGCCCGTGCTGGCACGCGTCCGCTCCACGCGCGAACCCCTTCCAGCTCACCTCGGCTGGGTCGGCGACCAGCCTGCCGTCTTCTTTGACATTCCCGAAGAAGGCGTCGCGAAGGGCCAGGCCTGCGTCCTGTACGATTTTTCATCAAAAAGTCGCGTGCTTGGCGGCGGCTTCATAGCGTCCACAATCGCCGCTGATGAACGGTTGAGCGCCTAAAAATAAAGGAAATTGTCCGGTTCCGGCACACCTGCTCCAGTCGGGGACAGGTTTGCGAAGCTTTGATTAATGGGGACTGCGAGAACGTATCGAATTTTCATGAAAACTCACAGGCTTCGCTGAAAGGTCATTTAAGTCCCGCGCGCTAGAGCAGAGGTCGGGCGCAAAACGCGCCTTCAGGACTTTAACCGCTAAGAAATGGTGGATCTCATGGCGCAGCAAGCCGCAGCTAGAACTCTGAGCATCAAGGGGCCGGACGGCCAGGTCATGACTAGGGAGGATCTGCCGCCGCCAGGTATTCGCCGATGGGTCACGCGTCGCAAGGCACAGGTTGTTGCGGCCGTTCGCGGAGGTCTGCTTTCCAAGAATGAAGCGTGTGAGCGCTACGCCCTTTCCGAGGAAGAGCTGGCCGGCTGGTCGCGCCTCTATGACGAGTTTGGCACCAAGGGTCTGCGCACCACGCGTCTGCAGCAGTACCGCGCCAACTAGAACTGGCACTCCATCATCCCTGTCGAACTGCTTTGATCCGTTAAAGCGCCGTTTACGCTGACAGGCCTAGCCTTGCGGGAGAGATCCCAAGGGGCAGGTCATGACAGCAGGCAGGTCAATTATGCCAGGAGGCACGCGGCTGGTGGCGCTCATTGCGCTCGCCATCACTGCGTGCCTTTTCGCATGGCGTGCCAACACGCTGCTGTCTGACGGCGCGCCGTCAGCAGAAGCGCAGACCTTCGAGCAGCGTCAGCTGACGAACCTGCTTGAGCCGGTGTTCGGTGCCAGGAATGTCCGTGTCGCAACGCACACGGGCAGCGATGGCAACCAGCAATTTCTGCTTCTGGTCAACTCCACCGAGCGCGGCGTGCCTGTAGACCGCACAGTGTTTGATCGTGTTGTCACCATCCTCGAGACGACGGCAGGATATGATCGCGCCGCAGACAGCCTGCACATCCAGCCTTTCGCATTCGCGCCCGGCACCGCTGGCGGGCTCCAGCAAGTCGAGATGTATGAGCTGGGCGCGCTGGGCGCTGTCGCCCTGCTCATCCTGATTTACATGCTGCTTCCTTTGCGCTCACGCGATGAGGTCACTGACCCGTTTCCACGCGCCGAGGCACCGCTTGAGCTGAAATCCGCAAGCCAGATGATGCGGTCACCGGCAGAGCCGGCGCAAGCTGCGAATGAGGACGAGTTTATCGATGTCAGAGAAGCGGCCATGCGCGACCCGAAAGCAATTGCGCAGGTTGTTCGCGGATGGCTCTCGTCAGACGAGGGCGAAAAATGAGCCTTCCAGCATTCCAGCAGCCAGAGACAGCCTCTCGTACCGGTAACCAGCCAGGTCTTGATCGCGCCGCTCGCCTTATGCGAATGCTTGGCCCTGCGGCCGCGGGCGTGTGGAACGAACTTTCAGCCGGCGAGACAGCGAACCTTCGCCAGGCCATGACTGCAGGGCCGATCCAGCCACGCGCAGAAGACGCCGCTGAATTACGCCGCGCCCTCTCCCGACAGCCGGACTTGCCGGCCAGTGAGCCGCAGAATATCTGGCAGCGCCTCTGCGACCTTGAAGCCGGCGCACTCGCCGGCATGCTGCAGGAGGAACATCCCCAGACGCTATCGCTGATCCTGTCGCAAATGCCCGCGCCCGGCGCAGCAAAGCTTGTGCACGCCCTGCCCCGCCCAGCGGCGATCAAGGCGATGCGGGGGCTCATGTTGCTTGGTCCGGTCCACCCAGCCACACTGAGAACGATCGAAGCCCAGCTTGAGGCACTCGCTGCAACGCGCACCGATGGTTTCAAAGCAGCCGGACCAGTTGGCGTCGCCCGTATCTTCGACAGGCTGAGCAACGGGCTTGAGACATCCTTCCTCAAGGCTCTCGAAGCATCCGACCCGGGCTGTGCCGCGCGGATCCGTGCGCACATGTTCACGTTTGACGACCTCGCGGCGCTTGAACCTGCCGCAATCCAGACTGTGCTGTCGCAGGTCGACCGCTCTGTCCTGGCATTGGCGCTGAAAGGGGCCAGCACTCCTGTGCGTGAGGTCTTCATGAAGAACATGACAAAGCGCGCTGGTGAGCTTCTCGTCTCCGAGATCGGCGCGGCGGGTCCAGTGAAGCGCTCGCGCGTCGAAGCAGCCCGCACAGAGATTACCGACATTGCTCGCCATCTCGCCCGCCGGGGCGACATTCTTGCGCGCGATGACATTGACGATGAGCTGATCGAATGAGCGCCGCCCGCCAGCAGACCGTCACCCCATTCGAGTTTCGCAGCGATTTCAGCGCGCCCGTCCCTGCTCCGATGGGCCCGGAGAAGATCGCGATCAGCATTTCCGAACTTTCCGCGCTTCTCGAAGATACGCGCCGCAGTACGCTGGACATGGTGCGTGACCGTGAAGCGAAGGCACGCAATGCCGCCATCGAGCGGTCATCGGATGCGCTGCGGATTGCGCTCCTGCAAATCGTCGAGCTTGCAAATGCGCTTGAAAAAGCATCGATTTCGGAAAGTGTCCGCCAGGATGCAAAGGCACGAATTCGCAAGATTGCATCCGAGCTCGTTGACGGGCAGGGCAATCTCTTCCAAGGGTGATTCGAACCTGAAATTTTGAGGGGCGAGGTCGCGCGGTAACCCGCGCGAAACCTTTTCGGCCAACCTTCAACACCAAGACCGGGAGGAGCGATACGATGAGCGGGCGTGCGTCTGGATCAAATCTGCTGGATGTGCCTGTGCGAGTCGATGTCATTCTCGGCGAGGCGCGAATCCCGATCGAGAAACTGAGTGCCATGCGCGGCGGCGAGATCGTCGCGCTGGAGCGATTCATTAATGAACCTGTGGACATCTACGTGTCCGACCAGCTTCTGGCGCGCGGGCGCCTGATCGTCAGCAACGGACAGCTCGGCGTGAAACTCTCTGAAATTCTTGATGAAAAGCAGGCTGCTTAATCGGGGCTCTTTCTAAGCCCGACAGCACGAACCCGGCTTTCCATGCATGAAAGTCTGGGGATAACTCTGCCAGTCCTAACAGATTGACAGAATTCGTTAACCTTTCTCGCCGACAACCGATCTCCAGAATGGAGTGATTTGCTCATGCGCATGAAAATGTTCGCAGCCGAGAGTCTGGAAGCGGCAAAGGCCATGATCTTTGCCGAGATGGGCGACGACGCCATCATTCTCTCGGAGCGCGAAGTCCCTGGTGGTGTTGAAGTCCGCGCTGCAACCGACAAGCTCGGCGGCGGCATGGTTCCGAGCGAGCCGCGTTTTGTAACCCGTATTGATCGCACCGGCGTCATGGGTCGTCCGCAGGAAAATCCACTGCGCAACCGCGTGCGCGATGCGCTGCTCTGGCATGGTGCCCCGCCGCGCTTTGCGGACCGCGTGGCCGATGCGGGAATTCCAGCCAGCGCCAAGTCCAGCGATCCGGCTGACATCCTCGCCTGCGGCCTCGACGCGCTGATCAGCTGCGACCCGATCGCCGCACGCCCGGTGCGCGACATCATCCTCGTCGGGCCACCAGGACATGGCCGCACGGCAACGGCCGCAAAGCTGACCCGCCGGGCCGCCGTTGCTGACACACGTATCCTGCCTGTTGCGGCCGACCTCGACGCAACTGCAGGCGGCGCGCAGCTCGCAGCCTATCTTGAGCTTGAGCAGGACCAGATCCGTGTCGCGCGCACGCCAGATGACCTTTTCGAGCTGCTGCGCACTGCGCGCGAAGATGGCGACCGCTGCGTGATCGATCTTCCGGCCATCGTTCCTTTCGACCGTGAGGACATGGCCAGCCTGAAAGACCTCATTGCCGTTATTGACGCTGAACCGGTTCTCGTCATATCGGCCGAAGGCCACCCTGATGATCTCGCCGATGCTGCGCACGCTTTTGCAGATGCCGGTATAAAGCGCGCGATTATCTCCAAACTGGATGTGACGCGAAGGCGCGGCGGTATTGTCGCAGCGCTGAGCGGCGCTGGTATATCCTTCGCCCAACTTGGGATCACCCCGTTCATCGGCGGCGGACTCACGCCCGCAACACCGGCCCGGCTATCAAAGATCCTGCTGGAAGAAGCTTCAGCAGATTTCGCACTGAGAGGAGCTGCATGAGATGAGCTTCATGCTTCCAAAATCGATGGACAGACCAAAAGCGCCGCAAGGCAAGTCTCATCACAGACGCGTTGAACCGGGTTCGATCATAGCGGTCGCATCCGGGAAAGGCGGTGTGGGAAAGACGTTCATGTCGATCACACTGGCCAGTGCCTTTGCCCAGCAGGGGCAGAGGACGCTTCTTGTTGATGGCGACCTTGGTCTAGCAAACGTGGACGTCCAGCTCGGCATTGAGCCGATCACCGACATCGCTGCGGTGATCGCAGGCTGGGTTGAACTAGAAGACGCAGTGACGCCGGTTGATGGCGGCGCTGGCGATGGCGGCTTTGATGTGCTGCCGGGCCGCTCTGGCTCTGGTGCACTGGCAGAGCTCTCTTCCGATGAAGTGTCCCGCCTCGCTGCTGGCCTGACGACGCTGTCGCTGCAATACGACAAGATCGTTCTCGACCTTGGCGCCGGAATCGAAGCCAACTGCATGCGTCTTGCGCGCGCCGCCGATAAGGCGCTGATCGTGATCACCGACGACCCGTCCTCAATGACTGATGGCTACGCCTTCATGAAGGTGCTTCGCGGCTATGCGCCGGACGTCGACCAGCACGTTGCTATCAACCAGGCGGCGAACCGCGCCATGGGCCAGCAGACCTATGAAGCGATCGCCATGGCCTGCCGCAAGTTCCAGGGGTACCGCCCACCGCTCGCCGGGATCGTCCACCGCGACGAAAAGGTGCGCGAAGCAGTGCGTTGCCAGCGGACATTGATCTCGACCGATCCGACGGCGCAGCCAATCCAGGATGCGATCGCCATCGCACAGACTTTCATCGGCCGCTCAGGCGGACGGGACCTGCATTATTAAGAGGTGTGAACAAAATGGGGCAATTAATTACCAGTGTTAAACTCTTGGTAATTCTCGCTCCATAGATTCACATTGGTTAACGGGGCGGCTACTGTGTCGCTAGACTGATTCGGGAGAGTGACACATGCGAGTGCTTCTAATTGAGGATGACAGCTCCGTCGCACGTAGCATCGAACTGATGCTCAAGGCGGCTGGCTTCAACATCTATACCACCGACCTCGGCGAAGAGGGCGTGGACCTCGGCAAGGTGTATGAATACGACATCATCGTGCTTGACCTCGACCTGCCGGATATCTCTGGCTACGACGTGCTCAAGCAGCTTCGCATGGCCCGTATCAATACGCCGGTCCTGATCCTCTCCGGTAATCCGGACATCGAAGCCAAGGTGAAGACGCTCGGCTACGGCGCTGACGACTACCTCACCAAGCCATTCAACAAGGATGAGCTGATTGCCCGGATCACGGCGATTGTCCGCCGCTCCAAGGGCCACGCCGAGAGCGTCATCCGCACCGGCGAGATCGTCGTCAATCTCGACTCCAAGACGGTTGAGGTCGAAGGCGACCGCGTGCACCTCACCGGCAAGGAATACCAGATGTTCGAGCTGCTCTCGCTCAGGAAGGGCGTGACGCTCACCAAGGAAATGTTCCTGAACCACCTTTATGGCGGCATGGACGAGCCTGAACTCAAGATCATCGACGTCTTCATCTGTAAGCTCCGCAAGAAGCTCGCAAAAGCGACTGCAACTTCCGACAATCCGGACGGCGAGCATTACATCGAAACCGTCTGGGGCCGCGGCTATGTGCTGCGCGACCCGAAAAAGAAAGAAGACGCGATCGCTGCCTAGTGGCCGCCGTCAAACCGAACAGTCAGGAAGCCCCGGCCCTAGAGCCGGGGTTTTTCTTTGGCGCAAGGCGCCCTGCCCTAACCAAGATCATTGAGTGAGTACGGATACTGGCGCGGCTCGCGCTGGATGGTGATCCATTGATCGGTGGTGAACGCGTCCACAGCCCAGCGGCCGTTAAAGCGGCCAATGCCTGAATTCTTCTCGCCGCCAAACGGACTGAAAGGAGAATCGTTGACCGGCTGGTCGTTCACGTGGGTCATGCCCGCCTCAACCTGCTTGGCGAAAGCGACGCCGCGTTCGATATCGCGGCTGAAGACAGAACTGGAGAGGCCGTATTCCGTCTTGTTTGCGAGGCGAAGTGCATCGGCCTCGTTCTTGGCCCGAACGATCGGGGCGACCGGCCCGAATATTTCATTCGTGCAGAGGCAGGAGTCCTCATCGACATCAACGAACACATGAGGCGGAATGACGAGGCCATCGCGCTCGCCGCTGACACGGCAATCAGCGCCTTCTGCCGTTGCCTTCTCAATCAGCTCCATCACGCCATCAGCCTGGTCTTCATTCACCAGCGGGCCAACGAATGTATAGGGCTTTGATGGATCGCCGACCTTCAATGCCTTTGCGCGAGCGACAAACTTGTCAGCGAACTCATCAAAGACACTGTCGTCGACAATGATGCGATTGATCGCCATGCAAATCTGCCCGGCATGCATAAATTTGCCCCAGATCGCCGCATCGACCGCCGCATCGATATCCGCGTCATCCAGCACAACGATGGGTCCATTGCCGCCAAGCTCGAGCTCGAGCGGTTTCAGGATGGCTGACTGCGCAACCGTCTCCGCAATACCACGCCCGACCGGCGTAGAGCCGGTAAATGAAACAAGGCGTGGGATTTCATGTTCAACCAGCGCCGTGCCGACGTCCGAACCACCGCCGGGAAGCACGCTGACAAGGCCTTCAGGAAAGCCTGCCTCTTCTAGAAGCTTCGCGAAGATCGTGCCGCCGGTCACAATAGAGTCGCTGGCCGGTTTCAACACCACGGCGTTGCCGACAGCCAACGCCGGCGCAAGCGTGCGGGCAGTCAACTGCAGCGGGAAATTCCAGGGGCTGATCAGAGCGACAACGCCAACAGGCTGGCGATAGGAGCGGGACTCCTTGCCGGGGATATCCTCTGGCAGAATGCGGCCTTCGACCATGAAGGGCAGCACTGCCGCCTCTCTCAACACGCCGAGAACGAGCTGCACCTCAAGCGCCGCTTTGACCTGCGTGCCGCCAATCTCGCGCGTGATCCAGTCCATGACTTCTTCACGGCGCGCTTCGAGCGTGTCAGCCAACGCTGACATCCTGGCTGAGCGTGCGGAAGGCGGAAGAGCAGACCATTCGGTTTGCGCGGCCTTAGCTGCCTTGCAGGCTTCATCGACATCATCGGTCGTTGCCGCCTTCATCTCGAAAATGGTTTCGCCTGTGTATGGGTTCTTGTTCGTCAGCGTCTTGCCAGTGCCCTGACGCCATTTACCGGCAAGGAAAATCTGGTTGAGATCGGTATAAGCGTCAGTCATGGGAGCTCCTGTAAGTCAGACAGAAGCTAGAATTCCCGGGCGCGCTGTCATGTTCCGTTGGTGCGACAAGCTGAGACGGGGACGGCCGTAAACTCAGGCCCCGATATTATCGCGTAATCCAGACAGAAAGCGCCGGACGCCGGTTTCTGCCGCGGATACCTCGAAGGCCTCAAGACTGTCTTCGGTCCACGCAGCCTCTGGCGCGAGCATTTTCAGGAGAGCGGCGTGTTCTTTCCGCTGGGCCTGGCTGAGGGGAAGTCTATCCGCTTCGCGAAGCAACAAGAGCAACTCATGTATACGCCGCATAATGTGAAAGGCACGGCCCATGCGCGACATCAGCTCCGGGTCTTCACGCCAAGTGCCGCCGTTGAAGACCTGCTGCACGACGCGCTGGCCTGCCCCGTGGCAATCGAAAGCTATGCAACCTTTGAAGCCGCAATCTGACAGCTTCTCATGTATGCGGCACCCAAAGCAGTCATCGAGATGCCGGCAAGGCTCACCGCCCGCCTTGTCGAAGGCGAAAGCCTCAGACTTATCGAACGGCAGAAGCACGCAGCAGAGCGCGGCGCACTGACTACAATCAGCCTCGAGCGCGGGAAGGTTCATTCGCCTTCTTCGCCCCCACCCGCTTCGGTGCCCTTGTCGCCGCCATCACCGTCCACGGCGCGTCCTTTCGGCTGTGGGCCCGTGGTGGAGCGGCCACCTCCTCTCGCAGAGCCCTTCACGCTCTTGCTGCGGTTCTTGGACGGGACATCGTTGTCATCCTCGCCCTCTTCGTCGTCATCGCCCGGCGGGCTGAAGGTTTCCGGCGCAAAACCGTCGGGCAGCTTCTCGAAATAGAGAGACCGGCTTGGGAAAGCGAAGCTTGCCTCGTGCTCCTCGACCGTCTTCTTGATGAAGAAGGCAAGCTGTTCCTTGATGGCGAGCCATTCGCCCCAGGTCGTCGTCTTGGTGAAACAGTAGACCATCAGGTTCACGGCTGAATCACCGAATTCATCGACATGCACAAAGGTCGACACGTCAGAAGCTGGAGCGAAGTCGTCAGTCTTCTCGATATAGTCAGCTATGGCGCCGCGGATCTTGTTCAGCGTCTCACTGTCGGTGCGATATTCCAGCCCGATCTTCCAGTAGATCCGACGATGCGTCATGCGCGAGAAGTTGACCAACGGATTATCGGCTAGTTTGGCATTCGGCACATAGACCGGCGCCTTGTCGAAACGGCGCACCGTGGTGGAGCGAAAGCCGACATCCTCTACCGTGCCCTCGACAACACCGTCGACGAACACCCAGTCGCCCTTGGCAAGGCGCTGCTCTGCAATGATGGTCATACCAGCGATCAGGTTTTTGAAGAGATCCTGTGCACCGAGCGCGACGGCGACCGAAAGCAGCGACAGCGAGGCCAGGAATGGAATGACTGGAATGCCCCAGACATTAAGGATCGCTGCGCCGCCGATAAAGACGATCACGCCCTGAAGTATGCGCGTCACCCATCCGATGAAGGTGTCGCCGAGCACCTGCTGGACACGTCCGGCAAGTTGCAGGAGCGGTTTCACAAGCCGGTAGAGCGCCCAGAAGATCGCAAATATAATGACCGACTGGGTCAGCGAGATGAAGAAGGTATCGACGTCGCCCTCAGCGCCCATAGCTTGCGCGGCAAAGAAGATACCCGCAGCGACAGGAAGCAGGGAGATTGGCGCTTTCAGCGCATCGACCAGCTTGTCGTCAAAATCGGTTTCGGTCTCGCCCGCCATCTTGCCGATGGTCGCAACGATGATCTTTGCAATCAGGCCGCGCGCGAAGAAGGCGACCATGAGGATGATGATGGCGAGAACGCCGCGCCCGATGGGCTGTCCCAGAAACCCTGTGTTCAGCACACTCTCGACCTGACCCCAGAAATCCTGAAGTGCCTGGACGAAACCAAGTTCGGTAAGCTGTTCCATCGCTGCTTCCCATTCTCGGGCGGTCGCGCCTCAGACGCATCGCCCTGTCTTGTGATAGCAAAACGCCCCGCAAGTGTGTTGCGGGGCGCTTCAGTGTCAGATGAGGGTGGGTTTAGGCCGACTTGCGGTCGTCGTCCACCTCTTCGAAGTCAGCGTCGACGACGTCATCGTCGCTCGAGGCCGCATCGGCTTTAGCGTCGGTCTCTGCCGCTTCTTCCTGCTGGCTGGCATAGATTGCCTCGCCCAGTTTCATGGCGGCGGTCATCAGTGCCTGATGCTTGGCCTGAATGTCTTCGAGGTTTTCGCCTTCAGCAGCTTTCTTGAGCTCCTCAGAGGCTTTCTCGATTTCAGACTTCACTTCGGTGCCGACCTTGTCGCCATGCTCGGCGAGCTGCTTCTCGGTTTGGTGGACCAGAGCTTCGGCACCGTTCTTGGCTTCGACCAGTTCGCGGCGCTTCTTGTCAGCCTCGGCGTTGGACTCTGCGTCCTTCATCATCGAGTTGATCTCGTCGTCGGAAAGGCCGCCATTCGCCTGAATGGTGATCTTCTGCTCTTTGTTGGTCGCCTTGTCCTTGGCCGACACGTTCACGATGCCGTTGGCGTCGATGTCGAACGTCACCTCGATCTGCGGGACGCCGCGTGGAGCCGCCGGCAGGCCTTCGAGGTTGAACTGGCCAAGGATCTTGTTGTCGGCAGCCATCTCACGCTCACCCTGGAAGACGCGGATCGTCACGGCCGGCTGATTGTCCTCAGCGGTCGAGAAGGTCTGCGACTTCTTGGTCGGGATCGTGGTGTTGCGGTCGATGAGGCGCGTGAAGACACCGCCCAGCGTTTCGATACCGAGAGACAGCGGGGTCACGTCGAGAAGGACGACATCCTTCACGTCGCCCTGCAGGACGCCGCCCTGAATGGCTGCACCGATGGCAACAACCTCGTCAGGGTTCACACCCTTGTGCGGTTCCTTGCCGAAGAAGTCCTTCACGGCGGCCTGAACAGCCGGCATGCGGGTCATACCGCCGACAAGCACGACTTCGTCGATGTCGGAGGTCGACTTGCCAGCATCGGCCAGCGCCTTCTTGCAAGGCTCGATCGTGCGCTTCACGAGGTCCTCGACGAGGCTCTCATACTTGGCACGGCTCAGCTTGATGTTGAGGTGCTTTGGACCGGACTGGTCGGCCGTGATGAATGGCAGGTTCACTTCGTACTGCGTTGCAGACGACAGTTCCTTCTTCGCCTTCTCGGCTTCTTCCTTCAGACGCTGAAGGGCCAGCTTGTCCTTGGAAAGGTCAATGCCCTGATCCTTCTTGAACTCGCTGACTAGGAAATCGACGATGCGAAGGTCGAAATCTTCACCGCCGAGGAAGGTGTCACCATTGGTCGACAGCACTTCGAAGACGCCGTCGCCAATCTCAAGGAGCGACACGTCGAACGTACCACCGCCAAGGTCATAGACAGCGATCGTCTTGTTCTCTTCTTTGTCGAGACCATAAGCGAGCGCGGCAGCCGTCGGCTCGTTGATGATGCGCAGGACTTCAAGGCCTGCGATCTTGCCGGCGTCCTTGGTGGCCTGACGCTGGGCGTCGTTAAAGTAGGCCGGAACCGTGATGACGGCCTGCGTCACTTCTTCGCCGAGATAATTCTCAGCAGTTTCCTTCATCTTGGTCAGGATGAAAGCGGAAATTTCCTGCGGCGCGTATTCCTTGTCGCGGCCCTTGACCCAGGCGTCGCCGCCCTTGCCCTTGACGATCTCGAATGGCGAAATCGCCTTGTCCTTCTGCGCGGTCGGGTCGTCGAACTGACGGCCGATCAGGCGCTTGATCGCATAGAAGGTGAAATCAGGGTTGGTGACGGCCTGACGGCGCGCCGGCATACCGATGAGGCGTTCGCCGCCTTCGGTGAAGGCAACCACGGACGGGGTCGTACGTGCGCCTTCTGCGTTTTCAATGACCTTGGCTTCTTTGCCATCCATGACGGCAACACAGCTATTCGTGGTGCCGAGGTCGATACCGATAATCTTTCCCATTTCTACTCTCTCTTCTTTCAGCCGCCGCCATTTCGTTTTTCAGGGCCTGTCGAGGCAGCACCCCGAAACAGCGGCTCTACGGGTTGAGATGTGCGCCTGCCATCATTGGCAAACACGTCCTACCGCTGCGATATGGGAAGGCCTTTTGCTGGCTCAAGAGGCTGGATCACATTTGAGTGAGCCTACCTCTGCTTGATATTGAAAATTCCGATACATCTATTTCGAATAATAGTCTGGAACTCTAGCTCGCTCCGCCTATTTTCATTTACATGTCCAGCCTGTTGCCCCGCCTGCCCCGTGCCGTCGTCAAAACCATGACCTACAGCGCCATGCACCTCACCGTCGCGGTGTCGGTTGCCTATGCGCTGACAGGCAACCTCGCCATCTCACTTGGCATCGGCCTCATTGAACCTGCAGTCCAGACCGTGGCCTACATGATCCACGAGGATGCATGGCGACGCGCAGGCAGCGGGGATCAGGTGACGGACGCCGAACCTGACCCCTGGAATGCCTAGTTTGCCGGACCTGAACTGACCGCGACGATTGCGGCCCGCAAGGTACGCTCCCCGATCTTCCAGCCGGACTGGAAGGTTTCGGCGATAGACCCGGACGGGTGCTGCGACGGAATCTGGCTGACAGCTTCGTGTTTGTTCGGGTCGAAAGTTGCGCCCGGTTCCGCGTCGATCGCTGTGACGCCATGCTTGGCGAGCTTCGCGTGCAGTTCTTTCTGCGTCATCTCGACACCGCCGAGCAGATTCTGGCCAGCCTCGGTCAGGGCGTCGCGCTCCTCATCGGGCAAGGCCGCGAGTGCACGCGCAAGATTGTCGGACACGCTGAGCAGGTCGCCGGCGAACTTCTCCACCGCATAGACGCGTGCGTCAGCGATTTCCTTCTGGGACCGCTTGCGGACGTTTTCCATCTCCGCATGGGCGCGCAGCACCTGGTCTTTCAGGGCCGTGACCTCGCCTTCCAGCTCGGCAATTCGGGTGTCAGCGTCCGGTTCGCGGTTGTCGGCTTCTGCAGCCTCTTCCAGCACCTCTGACTCCGGAGAGCCCGCATCGAGGTTTTCAGTTTCTACCGCTTCGGGTGGACGCTTCTGATCTTCAGTCATGTTCGCTTCCGTTTGTTCTTCATTTCTGGCGCTCGCCGAGTATCTGGCTGACGATACGCGCGGTATAGTCAACCATCGGGATAACCCTTGCATAGTTTAGCCGGGTCGGACCGATCACGCCGAGTGCGCCGATAACCTGTCTTGAGGCGTTCATATAGGGGGCAACAATCAGGCTTGAACCCGACAACGGAAAAAGCCTGTTTTCAGCACCGATGAAAAGGCGCACCCCTTCAGCTTCGCGTGTGGAGTCCAGCACGTCCAGCAGCCCTTTCTGACGGTCCAAGATGTCGAATAGCTGGCGGACCTGCTCCATATCGTCTGCCGCGCGCGAATCAGAAAGAAGGTTTGCGCGCCCGTGCACGATCAGCGCGCGTTCCTCTCCCGGAACTTCGCCTGCCCATTCAGCCAGACCTTTTTCGACCAAAGAGGTCGCTGCGGCATCGAGCTCGGCACGTCTCTCGGCGATTTCGCTCCGGATGGCCAAAGCTGCTTCGCGCAGGGTACGCCCCTTCATCCGCGCAGCAAGATAATTGCCGGCCTCGATGAGTGTCGTGACAGGCAGGCCCTTTGGTATGGGGACGAGGCGATTTTCGACTTCGCCCAGCTCATCGACCAGGATGCAAAGCGCCTCGCCAGTCGCCAGCGGGACAAATTCGACATGGCGGACAGGCCGCTCGCGTGTCGGCGAAGACACAAGCCCAGCCCCACCTGCAAGGCCGGAAAGAATCGATGAGGCTTCTTTCAGCACCCCCTGGAGGTCCCGTCCATTGGCGCGAAGTCGATCCTCGATGGCGCCGCGATCATTCTCGACGGGTTCACCAATCTCAAGGAAGCCATCGACGAAAAGGCGTAGCCCGATATGGGTCGGCATCCGCCCAGCAGAGATATGAGGGCTGTCCAGAAGACCAAGCTCTGTCAGGTCCGACATGACGTTGCGAATCGAAGCCGGAGACAGGCCAATCCCGCTTTTTGACAGGGTACGGGAGCCGACGGGCTCACCGGTTTCCAGATAGGTTTCGACAATCTCACGGAAGATAGAGCGAGAGCGCTCATCGAGGCTCTGGAGAAGGCCGGTTGGTTTGAAATTCTCGGTCATGGGCGCGAATTTCCGGGGTTTGCAATCACGCGTTTAATCGGTTGTTTTTCTCTTGGACGCGGACCGCAAATGGGTTTCAGTCTGATCCATGTCCAGTGTGCCAACGAAACTGTCTACCTCACAAGTGATTGCATACGGCTCGGTCGGAATCCCCTTCGGGGCGGTCGGCCTGCCTATGGCGGTCTTCATTGCCCCTTTCTATGCCGAACAGATGGGCCTCGGCACAGCCATGGTGGGGATCATCTTCATGATCCTGCGGTTCTGGGACCTTTTCTCAGACCCGGTCATGGGCTGGCTGGTCGATACCAAGCCGTCCCGCATGGGCAAGATCAAGCACTGGCTGATCATCGCGGTGCCAATCCTGCTCCCGGCCGTCTGGCTCCTCTATAACCCGATCGGGCCTCCGGTCTCGCCGCTCTTCCTCGGGATCATTCTGTTCATTTTCTATATCGGCACGACGATGATCACGACGCCGCACCAGGCCTGGGCCCCGTCGGTTGCGCGCTCCTATGACGAGCGTTCGCGCCTCTTCATGTGGCGCGAACTTTTCACCATCTCCACCATGCTCGTCATGCTCGCCCTGCCCTCACTTCTGGAGCGGTTTGGCGGGGTGACCTTTGCCCAGCAGATATCGATCATGGGCTGGTTCCTGATCATCGCCCTGCCGGTCACCGTCGGCGCTGCCGTCTGGCTCGTTCCGGACCCCCAGCCTGACCCGAACGCCCCGAAGGCCAGCTTCCATCCGTCCGCCATTCTCGAAGCGCTTCGTCAGCAGACCCTGTGGCGGCTGCTGGCAACAGAGATATTCATCGGGATCGCCATTGCCGGCACAGCCGGCACATTCCTCTTTGCCTCCTTCTGGGGCTTCGGCGTGGGTCATGGCGCCGCCTCTCTTATCCTGATGGCGCATTTCATTGCCGGTTTCGCGGCAATGCCCGTCTGGGTCTGGCTGTCCAAGCGCACCGAAAAATATGTTGCTATGCGCTATGTCTGCATGTGGTCGGCCATCACCTATATTGCCTATTTCCCGCTTTCGGTTTTTGGCGGCGGCATTGTTCCGCTTCTGATCGCTGCCGTCATTTCGGGCTTCGGATATGGCTCGCCCTTCATCCTGGTGCGCTCCATGATGGCCGACCTTGTCGAGGCCGAAGAAGCGCGCGGCGGGGCCAACCGGGCGGGGCTTTTCTTCTCGCTCATGTCGGGCGCCTACAAGACCGGGGCGAGCTTCGCCATCGGCATTCCCTACATCCTTCTCGGCGTCCTCGTCGGCTTCAATCCGGCGGGCGAGAACTCACCAGAGACCGTGCGCGGCCTGATGGCGGTCTTTGTCGGGGTGCCGGTGGTGTCCTACGCCCTCGCCGCAATCCTGATCTGGAAGTACCCGATCACCCGCGCCGTACAGGCAAAGGCAGCAGAAGCCATGAGCGGGGGTGGACAAGCCAATCTCGAGTCGCTTCACCCCCCGGTGAAAGATGGAGATTTGTAATGACCGACCTCGTACGCCCGTCGGGCCGCACCGCAGACCAGCTGCGCGATATCGTGCTGGAAACCAATGTAACCCGCTACGCTGAAGGCTCGTGCCTTGCGAAATTCGGCCACACCCATGTGCTCTGCACCGCCTCATGGTCAGACAGCGTGCCGCCATGGCTGCGCGGTCAGGGCAAGGGCTGGGTCACCGGCGAATACGGCATGCTGCCGCGCGCCACCCACACCCGTGGCAGCCGGGAAGCGGCCCGCGGCAAGCAGTCCGGCCGCACGCAGGAAATCCAGCGCCTTATCGGCCGTAGCTTGCGCTCGGTTGTCGATCTGACGGCGCTCGGCGAAAACCAGCTCACCATCGACTGCGACGTCATCCAGGCCGATGGCGGCACGCGCACAGCCTCCATCACCGGCGGCTTTGTCGCCATGGCGCTCGCGCTGAAATACATGCGCGAAGAAGGCGTCATCAAGACCGACCCGATCCAGAAACAGGCCGCCGCCATTTCGGTCGGCCTGTACAAGGACCACCCCGTCCTCGACCTCGACTACCCCGAAGACTCCGGCGGCGAAGGCGACATGAACGTCGTCATGAGCTCAGATGGCGGCTTCATCGAAATCCAGGGCACCGGCGAAGAGCGCCCAATGACCCGGCCTGAAGTCGAGGAAATGATGCGGCTGGCGGAAAAAGGCTGCACGGAGCTCTTCGAGGCGCAGAAGAAGGCGATCGGGTAGCTTCAAGACCCCACCCCAACCCTCCCCTTTCGCGCGGGAGGGATAGGGTGGGGCCCTAGCCCCGCTCCAGACTGTCGAGCCCGAACATGGCGAGCTGCAAACTTTGCGCGATCCGCTCGGCGCGAACCATGAAATAGTCCACGGTTTCAGCGCCCGGCGAGATATCCTCCAGCGTGCGCCTGAACAGGCCCAGCCATTCACCGAAATCCTCGCGCCGGACGCCCTCAAGCTTC
The DNA here is from genome assembly GCF_027213945.1 of Henriciella marina. GTDB lineage: Bacteria > Pseudomonadota > Alphaproteobacteria > Caulobacterales > Hyphomonadaceae > Henriciella > Henriciella marina_A. Next base: position 75,914 of record NZ_JAPWGW010000005.1, on the reverse strand, counting down.
ATGTGCGCAGGCACGGGCTTGCCGGAATAACGCCCCGCATTCATCGCCACAGACGCCCAGAAGTCCTTCAGCTTTGCGAGGTGGTCAGGCCAGTCATCAATCTCACCATTGAAAATCGGCCCGAGTCGGTCGTGCTGCCTGACCCGCGCGTAGAAGGTCTCCACGAGCTTCGAGATGAAGGCGTCATCAATACCAAGGCTCCCGGCATGGGCCTTAATATCGCGGCGTCGCTCCTCAGCAGTGCGTCTCTGATAAGTCATGACTTACGCGTGCCACAACACGGCCAAGACCGTCGATACGCAAATGTACCGACGCCTTACTCCGCCAGCTGCCTGCTCTCGAAAGGCCGCGTGCTTAGACGTCACTCGGGAGCGAAGTCGAACCATTCGGGGCGCGCGAAACGCCGCATCGCCAGCCACGTCACGCTCCTGCATGATCGCTTTGATTGCCGGGCATACCCTATGAGCGAAGTTCGAACTTCCCGCGCTTTAGCGTTCCAGTCGCCTTGGCGAGTCGTCCTTGGCTGTATCCTGGCAGGGCCACTTTCCCCGATGCTTCTGCTTTTTTCTGATGTGTTGACCGGAACGCCAAGTCTATCGGCCCTCTTTTGGATTTTTCTCGCCGTCCCCCTGCCAGCCAGCATTGGGGTTCTTGCAGCGTTGATATTTCTATCACGGAAGCATCGCCTGACCGAGGCGACTATCGTGGGCGCGATGGGCTTCGGCGTGTTATGCGCCGTAGTGTTCTATTACGTTCTGTATCTGGTCGCCCTTTATGCTGATCCAAACGCCCAGACGACGCTGATTGAAAAGCTTGCAATGCCGCTTGGTATCCTCGGCCCCGTAACGATTATCGGCTTGTGCTGGGGCAGCTTCACGGCCGCCGCTTCCTATGTCCCCTTCAGGTTCATCGCCTTTAAACGCATCCGCTGATAGGCGCCTACTCTGCCACAGGCTTCTGCCGGCCCTCCCACGTAACGTCAGCGTCCCACAGGGGCACCGTGGAGAGGCTCATCTTGGCGGAGCCGTCGACCGGCTTGCGCGAGAATGAGACATACATCATCGCGTCGCTTGCAGGGTCGTAGATCCGGCGCACGGCGAGTTGCTTGAAAATAAGCGAACGTCCACGGTCCCAGACTTCCTCGCCAGAGCGATCGAGATCGATCCGGCCGATGGTGACGGGGCCGGTCTTCAGGCAGGAAATGGAGGAGTTTGACGGATCCTCGAACCAGTTACCCTTGCCGATCCGGTCCCAGACGCCGCGGTCGAAATAGGCGATATGGCAGGTAATGCCCGGGACTTTTGGGTCCTGAAGACGGTCAATCTTGATCTCGTTACCGAGCCAGTCATTCTTGAACTCGCCAACCTCGCGATCACCACCGCCACATGCCGCGAGGATGAGGGCGGTAAAAAGAACGGCTACAACACTATAAAATTGCATCATTGGGTCCCCGATAGTGCTGATCCAAGCAATGCTTCGCCCCGAATTTGGTTGCCTCCCCACGGCTTGTCCGTGGGGCCCATCTCCTGAGTTGCACAAGCCGCGAGGTCAGAAGCTGGATGCCACGGACAAGCCGTGACAAGCCAAAGACTGAAAAGCCATCACGTGAACGGAAGTATCATCGTAAGGTCCTTCCAATCCGGATTGACCTCTTCAATGAGATTGGTTTTCCACTGCCTCGGCCATGTCTTCAGCCGCCTTTCGCGGTGCACAGCTGCCGAGATGTCCTGATGGAATTCACACCAGACAAGCCGGTCGCAACCATACTTTGCGGTAAAGACCGAACCCTGACCAGATTTGTGCTGGCCGATCCGGGTCCATAGATCAGACGTCGATCCTGTATAGAGCGTCCCATTCTTGCGGTTCGGCATCATGTAGGTCGCGATCAGATCGAACCGCGCCATGTCCGGGCCTACGCCGCAGCCTCATCCTCGCCTTCGGCAGCGCCGTCGCCTTCTTCGTCGAAGATGAGAATGTCGCCCGGCTGGCAGCCCAGCTCACGGCAGAGCGCCTCAAGCGTCGAGAAACGTACCGCCTTTGCCTTTCCGGTCTTAAGGATCGACAGATTGGCGAGGGTCACGCCGACGCGATCAGAGAGTTCGGTGAGAGACATGCGGCGCTCGAGGAGAACGCGGTCGAGAGTTACGCGAATGGCCATATAGGGTGAGGCCCTCCTAAATCGTCATCTTCTCTTCCTCGCGCAGGCGGCTTCCTTCACGGAAGACCTGCGCAAGAACGAAGAGCGCGATGACTGCCGCCCAGGCGGCAAGGTTGATGCTGAGCCTCAAGGGCTGGTCGCTGCCAAGGTCGACAAAGGCATTGAGGAGAATAACGGTCAGATAGCGCGCAAGTTCGATCGCACCGATTGCCATCGCAATACGGGTGAGGCGCGGCCCGTTTTCAGGCACGAACGGATCGCCACTGGCAAGGGTGGAAAGGATGCTACGCAACTGGATACAGACATAGATAATGCCCGGCGCGAAGACGGCGAGACCCGCAAGCCCCGCGATGAATTGGCCCGGTGCCACGCCTTCGACATAGGCTTCCATGCCCGGCACGCGCATGACGCCGCCATTCAGGCTGCCGATCAGGCCGACACCGATCAGGATGAAGGCGATAATGCCGCTCAGGATCGCGATCCAGATCACGACCTGCATCAGTCCCGAAAGAAAGGCAGCCATGGAGTTATGCTGGCGGATTGTCATATGTCTTTCAAATCCTCAGATACCGCTGAACGGCCATTATCTGGCAGCCACATGCGAATTTACCGTTAAACGATAATCGTGTTCACACAGAAAGCAAGATCGGAGCCACATCCACGCATGACTCGCAAACTAGAGAAAGGCCGTCTCGTCGCGGCAACGCATAACAAGGGTAAGGTCCGCGAACTAAAGGACCTTTTCGAACCTGTCGGTATGGAAGTCGTCTCCGCCATCGAGCTGGATCTGGAGGAACCGGAAGAGACCGAACAGACCTTTTCGGGCAATGCGCTCATCAAGGCCCGCGCGGCCTGCAAGGCGACGGGCGCGCCTGCCCTCTCTGACGATAGCGGTCTCGAAGTTGACGCCCTCGGCGGTATGCCGGGTGTGCATACTGCCATCTGGGCGGGCGAGCCGCGCGACTTCTATGTCGCGATGGAAAAGGTAGAGACGCTGCTGAAGGAAAGCGGCGCGACTGACCGCACCGCCCGCTTTGTCTCCACGCTCGCCGTGGTCTGGCCGGACGGGCATGAGGAAGTCTTCGAAGGGACTGTTGAGGGCGAGGTGGTCTGGCCACCGCGCGGCGACAAGGGCTTCGGCTTTGACCCGGTCTTCGTCGCAAGGGGCGAGACCGAGACATTCGGCGAAATGGACCCGGCGAAGAAACACGCGATGAGCCACCGCGCTGATGCCTTCGCGAAGCTGAAGGCTGCCCTTCTTTAAATGGCCGATGCCCCACCCTTCGGCCCGGCGCACGGCTTCGGGCTCTATATCCACTGGCCCTATTGCACGCGCATCTGCCCGTATTGCGACTTTAACGTCTATGCGGCCAAGGACCGGGACAACGCCCCGCTGAATGCGGCGCTATTGAGCGACCTTGGCCGACATGCAGACCTGCTTGCGGGACACCCGGCATTGGGGTCAGTCTATCTGGGTGGGGGCACGCCGTCGCTGATGGCGCCGGCTGATATCGCGGCCTTGATAAAGACAGCGGATCAGCGCTTCGGGCTTGAGGCGGACGCTGAAATAACGCTGGAGGCCAATCCGGTCGACATCAACCGCGCGGCCCTGGAAAGCTGGAAGGCGGCGGGCGTCACGCGCCTGTCGCTCGGCATCCAGTCACTGGATAATGAGGCTCTCAATTTTCTCGGACGCGACCATGATGCAGCCATGGCGCAGCGCTCGGTCGCTGAAGCCCTCACCGTTTTCGAAAACCTGTCGATCGATCTCATCTATGCGCGCCCCGGCCAACCGCAGGCGAGCTGGAAAACAGAACTGACTGACGCACTAACGCTCGGCGCGCCTCATCTTTCGCTTTATGAGCTGACCATTGAGGAGCGGACCGCCTTTGGCCAGCGCGCCCGGCGAGGTGAACTCGTGCCAATGGATGATGATGATCAGGCTGATCTCTATGAACTAACGCAAGAGGTCTGCGAGGCACGCGGCCTGCCAGCCTATGAAGTGTCAAACCACGCAGCGTCGAAACACTACCAGTCGCATCACAACATGACCTATTGGCGCGGCGGCGACTGGATCGGCATCGGCCCAGGCGCGCATGGCCGCCTGACCGTTGATGGAACTCGCATTGCGACCCACGCCCCTGCACGGCCAGCCGATTACCAGCTCAGCGCGCAAACGCCTCTCGAACCCGCATCCTTCAGCGGACTTTCGCCAATGGACAATGCGCGGGAACTGATCGCATTGGGATTAAGGGCTGAAGCGGGTTTCGATTTGGAACGGATTACGCAAGTCACAGGTAGCGAAATCGACCCAGACGGGCTTAAAAGCTTCGTCGAAACCGGTCTGATCCGTCAGAACGGCTCCACAGTATCGCTCACACGGGCTGGCCGCCTGCTTGCTGACAGGATCGCGGCAGAGCTTTCGCCCTAGTCCACTTTCCGGAAGCGTTTGCCCTGTTTCTTCATGATCGCCCGGCCGACAGGCTCTGGCAAGATCCGTGTCAGTGTCGCAACGCCCTTGTTCACCATGCCAGGCACAACGACTGGCTGGCCGCGCGCGACACCTTCCAGTCCAGCCTTAACGACGGGCGCCGCCTCCATCCACATCCACTCGGGCGACTCGTTCGTCATTTCCCGCGTCCCGTTCACATCGTGGAATTCGGTCCAGGTGAAGCCGGGGCAGAGCGCAGTGCAGTGAATATCATGGCCGGCCGTTTCAGCTTCTGCATGCACGCTTTCAGAGAATTTGATCAGGCCCGCCTTCACGCTGGCATAAAGCGTATGCCCGCTTGAGCCGGGCGCGTAACCGGCCAGCGACGCGACATTGATGATGCGCCCGAAATTGCGCTCTGCCATGCCAGGCAGGAGCTTGTGGGTCAGCTCGATCGGCACCGTGTAGAGCACACGGATAAAGTCTGCCTGCTCTTTCCAGCTCGTATTGAAGAAGGTGCCCGGCAGGCCGTATCCTGCATTGTTCACCAGCGCATCGACATGGCGGCCTGCTTCTTTCAGCTCATGCAGGATCGTGTCGGCCGCCCCGTCGCGGGCAAGGTCCTGCGAAATGGTCATCGCCGAGACCTTGTATTTCTCCTCGATCTCGCGGGCGAGGCCATCCAGCCTGTCGAGGCGGCGCGCCGTCAGAGCGACATCCCACCCCTTGGCGGCATACTGGCGCGCAAATTCAGCGCCGATACCTGCCGACGCGCCTGTGATGAGTGCGAGCCTGTTGCCTGCCATACTGCCTATCCTTCCGTCTTGCGCCAGACATTCACCTTGGTGAGGAATGCAAGCTCTGTCCGTTCCAATTTGAAACCTGCCGCCTCCATGGCAGGCGCAAAGTCCCATGCGAGATAGGCATTATAATAGGGTTCGTGGAAACCTTCAGGGAAATGTTCAAGAATCCCGTCGAGACCGTCATTGTCCCCGAATTGAAGGCTGTCGGCCACGATGAACGCGCTGCCGGGTTTGAGAACACGCGCGGCCTCAGCGATGGCCTTCGCGCGGACTTCCTCTGGCAGCTCATGAAAAAGATAGATCGATACGATCATGTCGAGGCTCTCATCTTCCAGCGGCAGCACCTCTGCCTGCCCCTCGATGATCTCGACTTGCGGCCAGGGCGCGACGAGCTGGCGGGCGCGGCCTGCATAATTGGGCGAGAGGTCCAGACCGGTCGCCTGCAGCCTTGGAAAAGCGCGCATTGTCTCGCGCAGGAAACGGCCTGTGCCGCATGCAAGATCGAGCAGCTTTACCTCTCTCTGGTCGCGGCCTTTCATCTCTTGCGCGATCTCAGCCAGCGCTCCGCGTCGCATGGCGTCTGCCGCGCCGGTGAACAGCGCCTCGACCTGATGATCGTAGAGCTTCGCGCTGTCATCAGAAAGCCAGCCATCGGTCTGATAGTGAAAGTTCTGCTGGTAATAGTCCGGATAGCGATTGCTGCCCTCGAACTGCTCTCTCACTTCATCGCCTTCGCGCGCAACGCGCCTGCGATCCACATCCGCAACATCCCGCATGAAATAGCGTGCCCGGCTGACCGCCTTTGGCAGGTCCGCAAGGCGAACATCTTCAGGGGATGGGTAAAGCCCAGCCTCTATATTGGCGCGGTCCTTCGCGAACAGGCCAAGATAGGCCTTGCGTAGCTCTTTGGTATCGACCGGATTGATCGGCTTGAACTCTGGTTCGCCCGGCCGGTTAAAGCCTGCAGAGCGGCGTTTCGCGATCGTGTACTGCGCGCCATACCAGGCCGCGCGCATCGCCTGCGCGGCGCCATATCGCGCCCGGGCAAGCGTCTTTCCCGTTTCTTGCATGATAGCCATACAGGAAAAATGGGGCAGCAAGCCCGCTTCGTCCAGCCAATAGGTTAGAAGTTTGAATTAATTGTAATTTACCCTTCAGCCTGCGTTCAGGCGCAGATGTTACTGTGGCAGGTGAAGTAACAGGGGACGATGTTCGCCCCGGCAAAGGAGACCAGATGTTCAAGATGCGTACAGCAATTCTGGGCAGCGCCGCAGCGCTCGCAATCGCGCTGCCGGCTGGCGCCCAGAACTATGGCTATTCCGATTATGACAGCTATGGCTATGGCCAATCGGCCAACAGCAACGCTGCCTATCTCAACTGCGAACGAGAGCGCCGCCAGCGCCAGCAGACCGCAGGTGTTGTGGGCGCGATCGCAGGCGGCCTACTCGGCGCAACCATTGCCGATGACGATGATGACAAGCGCTATCGCAACCGCCACCGCGGCTATGACCGGTATGATCGCCGCGACCGCTATGGACGTTATGACCGCTACAATCGCCGCGGCTATGGTCGTCACCACCGCGATAACAATGATGGTGACCAGATCGCCGGTGCCGTGATCGGCGCAATCGTTGGCGGTGTTGCAGGCTCTGCCCTTGGCGGCAGCGGCAGCGATGACTGTGCCCGCAGGGCGCAGGCCCAGCCGACCTATCAGTATGGCAACCGGACCAATCCGCCGTCGCGTGTCACCTATGACAATCGCTATGATCCGAACGCCTATAATCGCGGCAGCTATAGCAACGACACCTATAACCGGACCTATAGCCAGGATGAGCTTTATGGCGGTGAGCGGACCTACCGCACCAGCACCACCTACAGCAATGGCGCGACCACGACCGGCTATAATACCGGCTATCAGAGCCAGGGCTATGACAGCGGCGAGTGCCGCATCGTCTACCAGGGCAACCGCGAACGCACTGCCTGTAATGTCGGCGGCGACCGCTGGGAGTATGTCGACTAGCCTGCCAATACAGTAAAAACCAATCGGCCTCGCCCTTCGACAAGCTCAGGGTGAGGCCGTTGGTGAGGCCGTTTTTGTATTCGGCCACAAAGAAGCTCGTCATCCCGACAACAGCTCCCTCATCCTGAGCGAAGTCGAAGGATGAAGAGGCAAAGCACTACATCCCAACAGCGCCCAGAATCACCCGCGCGCCCTCATCCGGCGACACCTCATCGGTCGAAACTTCAAGATCATAGTCCCGGCCTGCATGGACACGGGTAAACTGCCAGCGGGCCATGCCGATCTTACGGTCGCCCCTGTCCCGCTCACGCTGCTCTGCCGTCTCCAGCGCGCAGCGCACCGCGACAAAAGTAACGTGGTGTTCGCCCAGCACGTCGCGGTAATGTGCCTGATCGCCTGCCTCAAGCATGACATCGTCGACCACCAGATCGAGGCCCTCGTCGGCAAGCGCCGCCACAGAGGTCCGCATACCGCGCATGAGTGCTTCGCCGTATGAACCGGTCCCTATCTCGACCACGGCAGGCGTGGCATCCGGGATTAGTCGGAAGCTGAACGCCTCATCGTCATTGGCAAAGCGCGGCGGCATCATCTCAAGGAAGTCGTCCATGCTGACACGCAGCACGGGGCCGTTCGCGAGGCGCTGGATCGCGCGCGCCAGAGACGTCTTTCCGGAACTGCTCGTCCCGTTGAGAATGACGACTTTGGCCATGTGCGCCTAATCAGCCCGGCACGATAGCCGCGATCAGCTTCGGTCCGCTGGACTTCATTGCCTTCTCAAAGGCCTCGTCGAAATCCTCAGCCGTCGTGACCGCTGTCGCCTCGACGCCCATGGACTCAGCAAGGCTGACCCAGTCGATATCCGGCTCACCAATGGCGAGCATATCCTTGGCTGTCGGCCCAGGATTGCCTGCGCCCGTGCGGTGCAGCTCGATATTCAGGATGCGGTAGGTGTGGTTGACGAAGACAATCGTGGTCACGTCCGCGCCCTCGCGCACCATGCTCCACAGCGCCTGATTGGTGTACATGCCAGCACCGTCGCCCGTCAGCGCGATGACCTTGCGGTCCGGCGCGGCAACAGCGGCGCCCAGCGCCAGTGGCAGGCCCTGCCCGATCGCGCCGCCCGTCAGCATCATCCAGTCATGCGGCTCCGCCGTCATTGTCGACAGGAAAACGGGCAGCGAGTTGGACACGCCATCATCAGACACGATGGCATTCTCTGGCATATGACGCGCCACACTTGCACCGACAGCTGCTGCGTTAAGCTCACCCTTCGGCGCGTCTGGTTTGCGAAGCGGCATCGGGTCGGCAATGTCGGCCGCGCCCATCGCGTCGGCGAGCGCCAGCAGTGTCTTCGCGCTGTCCGTATCAGCACCGCCAAGATCCAGCGTCTCGCAGCCTCCCGGCACAAGCAAACTCGGCTTGCCCGGATAGGCAAAGAAAGCGGCCGGCAGGCTGGTGCCCGCGACCAGCATGAGGTCCGCGCCCTCAAGGTCTGACATCGCGCCTTCAGCGAAATACTGCATACGGTCAGGCGCGAAGACGCCAGCGCCCCGGCGCATCTTCCAGTAGAAGGTGTCGGTGATGACGCGCACACCTGCCGCCTTCAGGCGCGCTGCTGCGGCGAGCCCCTGCTCGGTCAGCGCGGTCCCGTTGATCAGGATGACGGGCGCTTTCGCTTCGCCAATGGCTTCCTTGGCCTTGGCTATAAGCTCCGCCGATGTCTGGCGCATCTGAGGTAGCTGCGCCTTGCCGCCTGTTTCGCCGCCTTCTTCCCAGGCCGAATCCGCCGGCAGGATCAGCGAGACCGGGCCGGACACAGGCCCAAAGCTTGCCGCGAAGGCTTCTGCGGCCAGCTTGCCGGTCGCCTTCACATTGTCGGCTGACTTGATCCAGACCGAATTGGGACCCGCAAGGCCCATAATGTCAGAGTTCAGCGGCGCATCATATTTGCGGTGATCGACGGCATGGTCGCCGATCACATTGATCATCGGCGTGTGCGCGCGCTTGGCATTATGGATGTTCGCCCCGCCATTGAGGTAGCCCGCGCCAAGGTGCAGCAGCGTCATGGCCGGCTTGCCCGCGATGCGCGCATAGCCATCGGCTGCGCCCGTCGCCACGCCTTCGAACAGGCAGAGCACCGACTTGATCCGCGTCTCACGGTCGAGCGCGGTGACAAGGTGCATCTCCGACGTGCCGGGATTCGCGAAACAGGCATCCAACCCGTTCTCGGCCAGCGTTGAGACCAATGCGTCTGCGCCTGTCAGTTTCTGTTCCGCCATGGCGTCCTCCTGATAATTTCTTTACCGGGCCGCGCTCAGCGCCGCCGTTTGATACTGTCTGAACTTCTAGTCGACGAGGATCACTTCGTCGTCATAAGGCGCTTTGTATAGTCGCTCGACCTCACGCGTCCGAAGCGTCTGAACACGCCCCTGATTGATATAGCCCTTTTCGGTGATCTCGCCTGCGTCGGCCTTGGGTTGGTCCCGTTGCAGCAGGATACGCGCAATGCGCTTGGCTGCATTCGGATTTGCCTTGTTGTAACGCTCAATGCCTTCCCGCACCGCGGCACGGACCTGATCGTCCTGCGCCAGCTCATCGAGGCCAACATTGCGCCCCGTCTTGCGGCGGCACCAGGCCTCATTGAGGAAGCCGATCAGCGCGATGTCATCCTGATTGAGGCCGCAGACCACGACATCCGACAGCGCGCCATCGACCGCCTCGACCACTTTGACGCGCACCGTGCCTGCTGACACCCAGGTACCATTGGCGAGCTTGAACTCCTCTGCCAGCCGCCCGTCAAAGGCGAGGCCCTCTTCGGGGTTGTCCGGATCCTTGAACTTCACCGCATCGCCCAGCTTGTAGAATCCTTCCTCGTCAAACGCTTCTGCGGTCTTTTCGGGATTCTTCAGATAGCCTTGCGTAATGCCCTGCCCGCGCACGCGCAGCTCCATCTTCTCGCCCGCAGGCACCATCTTCATCTCGACACCCGGCAGCGGCAGGCCAAGCAGGCCCATCGTGTCGCTCGGCCAATGGACGTTTGAAATGGTCGGAGAGGTTTCGGTGGCGCCATAGCCTGCCGACAAGCTGATCCGCTCACCCGTCACCTCTATGGCGACTTTCTGAATGCGCTCATAGATATCCTGGCCCATGCTCGCGCCGCCATAGGCCATCACCATGATGCGCGAGAAGAAGGTCTCTGCCAGCGCGCGGTCCTGCTCCAGCTCGGTCGCGATCGCAGCCCAGGCGGCAGGCACGGTCGTGTGCTGTGTGGGCGCGATTTCCTTCAGATTGCGCAGCATCTCTGGCAGGCGCGCAGGCGTCGGCGCGCCCCAGTCGATATAGAGCGTGCCGCCCCAGTCGAGCATCGAATGAAGGATGGAGTTGGCCCCATAAGTATGGCTCCACGGCAGGAAGCTCACCATGACCTGCGGCCCGTCGGCCATCTCTTCCAGCTTCTCCACATCCCAGACGGAGCGGATCATCTTCACCATGGAGGCGATATTGCCATGCGTGTTGATGACCGCCTTTGGCTCTCCGGTGGACCCGGACGTCAGCATGTATTTGGCAACCGCGTCTTCCGACAGGCGGTCATAGGCAAGGTCCACCTGGCTGGTCGGCTTCTTTGCAAAGTCGAACAGCGAGACGGCGTTGTGCACGTCAGGCGCGCTCTTGCGGTAGATGACCAGCCGCTCATTAACGCCCATGCCTTTCAAGCCGCGCTGGAACTGGATGCCGTCCTCGACATAGACAAAGGCAGGTTCTGTCAGCTTGTCGACGTGTTTCAGACGCGCAAAGTCCTCGCTCAACGTCGCATAGGCGGGCGTCACCGGCACGACGGGGCTGCCTGCCCACATGGCGGCATACATGACGAGCGCATGCTCAATCGCATTGCGCGACAGGATCATCAGCGGCTTGTCCGGCCCGGCCCCGGCATCAATGAAGCCCTGCGCCAGCGCGCGCACCTGATACAGTGCTTCAGCATAGGTGACCGTCTTCCAGCCCGGCTTTGAGGGGTCGTCGGGATCGCGCTGCGCAAGGAAGACCTGATCTGGCCGCGCACTCGCCCAATAGACCAGAGGCGCGAGCATGTGCGGCGGGTGAGGCCGCTTCGGCTGACCGTTGCGCAGGATGATCGAGCCATCGCTACGCCGCTCAACCTCCAGCTTCTGTGGCAGGTAGGGAATATCGCGGAATGGAATATCGGAGGTCATGAAAGGCCTTCAGTCTTGATCTTCATTGGGGCGCCGCAATGCTTGCAATGGACTGCATCGCGGTCATGGCGCATCAACCCGCACGTCTCACACTCACAATCGACCCTGTTTTCCGGTTCGACAATGGCGCGCAACAATTGGAAAAAGAGCGACAGGCCCAGCACCATGGTAAATATGGCGAGCCACCGCCCGAACTCATCGGTCATGATGATATCGCCGAACCCGGTCGTGGTAAGAACGGTCACGGTGAAATACACCGCGTCCGTATAGGTCGTGATGTCCTCATTCCGGCCGACCTGGGTGGCGTAGGTGATCGCCGACATCACAAAGACGAACACAACGAGGTTCGTCACCTTGTCGATGATGCGCTCATGACGCTGAAAGAAGGGCGTGAGCACCTTCACTCGCCGGATGAAAGTGAAGGCGCGGATCGCCCTGACCGCGCGCAGGATGCGCAAGAAGGCGAAATTCGAGATAAGCAGCGGCGCAAACATCGTCACCACGACAACGATATCCGCCCAGTTTATCCATTTCAGGAAGAAGCGATGGCGCGGAGCGGCAATGTAGAAGCGGGCGACGAGGTCAAGCAGGATCACCCCGCCAATCAGATAGTCGATCAGATGATAGCCGCGCTCACGCGAGTCGAACGGCGCCCATAGAAAGTAGGCAATCGTCGCGAAATCAAACGCCAGCAATGCCCAGCGAAACCAGAAGGAGGCCCTGCCCGTGCCCTGGTAAAGCCAGAAAAGCTGGCGATTTAAACCCGTCCGATCGCTCATTGCTCTGGGGTGTCACATGCGCCCGTCACCAGATCAATAGAAAGAGCGGCGCGGTGGGCCCGACCAACCATCTTTTTGCGCCGCACACGGAGTTGTGAGCAGACGCATCAACGTTTCACTCTTTAAACATTGAAAGAGTTCCTTATACCTCTGGATTGTGAAGCTTACTGATTCACCAACCTGACCGGGAGGCATGAAAGACCATGTTCGACTTTGGATTGCCTGCCTTCTTCGACGTTCTGGCCGAACCGCAGCGTGTGGAGCTCAAGAGTCTCTCCCGCCAGAAGACCTATCGTGACGGGGAAACCCTGCACCAGCCAAGTGATGTCGCTAACACGATGGGCTGGATCGAAAGCGGCACCTTGCTTTTCGGCAAGTATCTCCGCGACGAAGGCTTCCACACGCTCGCCCGGCTCGGGCCCGGTCATCACTTCGGCGAGTTCAGCGCCTTCCCGAACGCCAACGGCGAAAAGACGCTGAGACGCCTTGCTGCGGTTGCCGAAGGACGCACTATCGTCAATGAGGTCTCAGCGGACGACCTTCGCGGACTATTCTCGAGCGATCCCGAATATCTACGCGCCTTTCACCACGTTACGACGGCCCGGCTCGCACTTCTGCTCGAACTTTATGACGATGCACGCAGGCTGCCAGCGCGCCAGCGCATCATCAACTTCCTGTCTCTGGTCGACCGGCTAATGCAGGAAGAGCGGCTGTTGAACTGCACGCAGGCGGACGTATCCAAGATGCTTGGACTGTCCAAGGTGACCGTCAATCAGACCTTGAAAGCGCTGACTGAACGCGGTGTCATCTCGATCGGCTATGGCACTATCAAGTTTCAGGATGCTGAGCGCCTTCACGCCATGACTGACCGGGCCTGAAGAAGAGCGCCCTTTCTAAACCCTGCGTTCCAAGAAGTGTCAGCTTCCGGCTCGATGAGGTCTGTTCCTTCTCGGCAATGCGTGCCAGCATGCCTGCAGCTTATAGTTCAACAGCCGCGACAGGACCCGTCCCATGCGCCCAGCTTCTTCCAGCCACCTTTTCAAAATCCTGCTCGCATCTGCTGCGCTCGGCCTCGTTTCGGCCTGTGGCGGGGGTGGAGGTGGCGGTGGCGGAAGCGCTGCGGCTCCGAGCCCTCCGCCACCACCACCTCCGCCTCCGCCGCCGCCCCCACCTTCGGGCCCGTCCTATCAGGCAGGCGTCTACCCGGCCGCCAGCCAGTTCAAGAACCAGTGCGCCAATCCGCGTTCTGGGGTCGATATTGAGGGCAATCCGTTTCCCGATGAGGCAGGCCTGCTGGTCGAAGAACTGTTCTGGCTTCGCTCATGGACGGATGAGACCTATCTCTGGCGAAACGAAGTGCCCGATCTCAATCCCTACAATTACAATGACAGGGTAGCGTATTTCGACCTTCTGAAGACAAGCGAAGTCCTGCCATCCGGCACGCCGAAGGATGACTTTCACTTCAGTGAGCCGACGGCGGACTATCTCGCCTCACGCAATTCGGCGCCCACGCCCGGCTATGGCGTGAACTTCCGGGCCATATCGACGACCCCGCCGCGCGACTTCCGTGTCACCTATACAGAGCCAGGTTCACCGGCTGCACAGACCGTCAACGGACAACCAAACTTCGAGCGTGGGTCACGTATCCTTGAGATTGACGGCGTCGACTTCATCAACGTCAACACGCAGAGCGGTATCGATACGCTGAACAATGGCCTCTTCCCGACCACGGCGGGCGAGACGCATGAGTTTCGCCTGCGCGACCCGGACGGGACCGAACGCACCGTAAGCGTCGCCGCTGGGAGCATTACGAGACAGCCTGTCAACGAGACCACCGTCTTCAACACAGGCAGCGGCCAGGTTGGCTATATTCACTTCACGACGTTCAGCCCGTTCTCTTCGGAAGAGCAGATCGTCAGCGCCATGCAAGAAATGAGCAATGCTAGCGTCAGCGATCTTATCCTCGATCTTCGCTATAATGGCGGCGGCCTTCTCGCTGTGGCGAGCCAGGTTTCCTACATGATCGCGGGTCAGTCCCGCACGGCCAACCGGACCTTCGAACAGCTACGCTTCAATGACCGCGCGGGTAATCTGAACCCGGTTACGGGCCGGGTAAATGACCCGATCCCGTTCTACTCCACCGGACAGGGCTTCTCGGTAAACAATGGCCAGAACCTGCCTGCGCTTAATCTGAACCGGGTCTACATCCTCTCCACAGCGCGCACCTGCTCGGCCAGTGAAGCGGTGATCAATGGCCTTCGCGGCATTGATGTCGAAGTGGTCCTGATTGGTGACATCACCTGTGGCAAGCCGTTCGGCTTCTATCCGACCGACAATTGCGGCCGGACCTATTACACGATTCAGTTCCAGGGCGTGAACGAGAAGGGCTTTGGCGACTATGCAGACGGTTTCGTGCCGCAGAATGCCAACTTCCAGTTCGGCGTGCGCGCGCCGGGCTGTCAGGTTGCCGATGACCTCGTGGCCCCGCTCGGCACCACGGGTGATCCGCTCATCGCTGCGGCGCTCCAGTACAGGTCGAATGGCTCATGCCCGGCCCCGACAAGCTCCAGCAGCGCGTCGCGGGTTCAGCCATTCCGGTCGTCAGAAACTGCCCAGCCTTCGGGCACGGCGATCACGCTGCCGCGCCCCGATGTCATGGACACCAACCGGGACCTTTCCATGCCTGGCGAATATCGCGGACGCAGCAACTAGAAACGAAGCCGGCACCAGAGTCTCAAGCGCGGCCTAACACTCTCGTGCCGGCGTTCTCGCCCTGTAGCGTTTCGAGCCCGACCCGGATCGTGTCGGCGAGGCTATGGGCTGCGACCGTATGCCAATAGGCTGAAACTTCCCACGAATAGAACTCCATAAGGAAGGCATTCTCGCGGCATGCCACCTCCAGCGGTGCGATCAGCTTCGTATCGCGCCACATCGATCCTCCCTCGACCTCGCCACGCTCAAAAGCGGCAATTAAATCATCAGGGCTGGCGTAGCTGAGCTCTCCCGGCTCGGCGATATGGAGCGTGCTCAAAGGATCGCTCTCCAGCTCGTCGTTTATCTCGATGGAATAGCGCTGCATCTGATCGATATGGCTGATCACCTCCATCAGAGTCTCTCGCGTGGCGGCATCCTGATAGGGCAGGAACGCTTCGTTCGCGATCAGCTGATCGAGCGCATGGGTGTCGAGGATGAACTCAATTTCCCACTGGATCGGAGCGAGCGCCGCCTGGACGTTGGCCTCTGCCTCCGGACCCGTGCGGCAGGCCCGCAGATCTTCCAGTGCCTGCTGAACGACCGGCAGCCGCTCGCGGATCGCCTCCTGATCTGCCTCAATGCCTGCGAGATTGTTCTCAAGCTCAATGACAACCCGCCCGAATGCTTCGCTATAGAGTTCCCGGTCCTGGCGGTCCTCGTTCAGATTGCCCAGCCACAGGCCGAGATAGATACCCAGCACGATGAGAACGAATTCGATTGCGACAGCAATCCAGTTCTGCTCGGCAACATAGCGCGAAAGCCGTCGCAAGATCATGGCACCTGTCCCCCCAAGGCTTAACCTTAGCGGGACAGGCAAGAAAATCTACAGGGTCGGCAGGCGAGCCTGGCTCACCCTTCGTCCGGGCCAGCCAGCTCTTTCAGAATCACGTAAAAATGGTCGAGGCCATCATAGAAGCTGGAGACGAGAAGACGCTCGTTCAGGCCATGCGCGAACGTGTCATTCTGCTTGGCTGCCGCCCCGCCCACGCCATACGTGTCATAGCCAAGATTGCGATAATGCATCCCGTCCGTGCCGCCCGCCGACATGTGCGGGATGATGTCGACATCGGTGACGCCGCGCGCTTCCAGCGCTGTCTCAACCGCTGCCAGCACATCCTCGCGCATCCCGGACTCCGGGCTTTCGACGAGGTCGGAGATCAGTTCGAACTGCACGTCTTCATTGCCAACCACGTCCTTGAGCGTGGCTTCGGTCGCCTCGATGCCGACGCCCGGGAAGATGCGGCAGTTCACCGTTGCCGTTGCCGATTGCGGCAGGGCGTTCTCTGCATGGCCGGCGCGCAGCATGGTGGCGATACAGGTCGTGCCTATCTGGCCGACCGTCGCCGGATTGGCGCGCAGAGTTTCGATCGCGTCTTCGTCAGTTGGGTCGGCGGCAAAGGCACGCTGGGCATTGCCGAGACGATCAAGCCGCTTGCGGCCCGCAGCCTCAATTGAGGCGAGCGTCAGGTCATTGTACCGGACCGGAAATTTGTACGCCTCGATCTTCTTCAGCGCATCGGCAAGCTCATAAATCGCATTGTCAGCGCGCGGCGCAGACGAATGACCGCCCGGATTGGTGACCGTCAGCTCAAAGGTCGCATAGGTCTTCTCTGCGCCCTGAATGCCATAGTCGAGCGGCTCACCATTATCGTCGAGCCCAAGGCCGCCTGCATCAGCGTTAAGCACGAAAGCCGGATCGACTTCTTCTGCCACCCAGTTGGCCTGCGCCCGTGTAGACACCATGCCGGTTTCTTCATCGCCGGACAGCACCATGACAAGGTCGCGCGTCGGCTCGAAGCCTTCTTCCTTGAGACGGATGAATGTCGCGACGAGGCTCGTCACGCCATACTTGTTGTCGGCTGTGCCGCGGCCAAAGAAATAGCCTTCTTCCTCGATCAGCTTGTACGGCTCACGCACCCAGTCTTCAGCCAGCGCATCAACGACATCCATGTGCGCCAGTAGCGCGATCGGCTTGTCCTGCGGATCGGGCGAACGGTACCAGACGACCAGTCCCTGCGTCGCCTCGCCATCATTGTCGTAATCGGTGACTTCAATGTCCTCGTCCGTGAAGCCTGCCGCTTTCAGCTCACCCACTACATAATCGACAATCTCTGGCACATTCTCATGCCCGCGCGCCGAGCGCACTTCGACGACATTGCGATAGATTTCCCGCGCCTGCTGCTCGAAATCGGTACGCTCCTGCGCGAACGCAGCAGGTACAGCAGTGATCAGCGCTGCTGACAGCAGCAATGAAGGTCTGAAGGCCATGAAATTTCTCCCGGTTTCCGGCGTATGATTTGCGTTTGTGGCAAACCCTAACCCGCTTGCTGAAAATGTCAGGCAGGAAGTTTGCGGGCGTCCCCAATTTATGTTCCCCGACCGGCAATACTGCGGAGCTTGGCCACCATCGGCGCATTGACCGTTTCGAGATCGGTGATCGCCGTTTCGACATCTGCGAAGCGAATCTGCAGCGCCTCGATGAGATCCGGGTCAGCGCGCAGCAGGCCGGCAGCGCGCGCGATCTCGTCCTGCGGCAGATCCAGCGAACACGGATAGGCGAGCGAGCCGACAATCGCGTCATAGTCGCCGCTGGTGACGAAGCGGTCGCCGCACTGTCGCAACACTTCCGCCTGTACGCCCGCTGGCACCCGGCGGCGAAAAATCGTCCTCACCGGTGCGGTCCGCCCCTCTTGAGCAATGACATCGAGCAGGTCTGTGGTGAACAGGCTGATAGCTGTCGTGCGCAGCGTCTCATCCTCGATCAAGCCGATATCCCCCGTCGAGATCAACTCATCATAGGTCGCCCGGCCACGATCATTATATTTGTACTGCGTCGCCCGGTAGACATTGATCAGCAACTGATCGTCCGGCAGTGGCGCCGCGCCAGTCAGCGAATCGAGCGCGGCTCGTGCACTGCGCCGGACATCCTTGTTGTACTCCAGCAGATACTCATAGGCCCAGGCCTCATAGCGAAGATCGACGGTCAGCCGCTCACTGAACACTGCCGCGCGCTCATGACTCGCCTGGTCCTCATTCCAGTTGCCAAGCTGGATACCGAGGAACACACCAAGAACGACGATCAGCGTCTCGATGACAACGGTGAACCAGTCCTGCTTGCGGATGGAGGTGGCGAGGCGGCGTAGGATCATGGCGCGGCCCCATCATTGCGAAGCCCGTCAATGACGACCTCGAGGTTGGCGATATTTCCGTCAATATTATTACGCACGGTGGCAACCATCGAATATTGGTGGCGCAATGCTTCCCGAATTGACGGCGAAGATTTCAGCTCCAGCGCCGCTGCCTCGAGCAGGGCCTCATCCACATCTATACGACACACCGCCACAAAGCCGGTAATGGCGCCGGCTTCGCCTACCGTGTCACTACACCCTTCCCTGATCGCCAGCTGTAGGGGCAGCGGAATGAGTGCCCGGACTGCAAACCTGTAAGGCGTACCCTGCAGCAGGCTATTGGTCTCGTCGTTCAGATCCTGGAACTTGTAATACTCGGACAACCCATCCGCCACCTCCTGGCTTGGCAGCAGGCCGAGGTGCCCGGAAGAGACGATCTGATCCCACGTTGCCCGGTCGGTCGGGTTGTTGCTGAACTCGCTCGCCCGGTAAGCGGCGGCAACGAGGTCCTTCGAGTTTGCATCGGGGCTGGCCAACAGCCGATCGGCCTCCACGACACTGGCGAGCACCTGATCATAATAGGCGCGCAGGATCAGATTATCGGCCAGGTCCTGTTCAAGGTCGGCGACCAGACGAACTTCGTATTGGTCACCCAGCTCCCGGTCTGCCCGCGCGCCATTCCAGTTGCCAAGCTGGATACCGAGAAACACACCAAGCACAACGATCAGCGTCTCGATGAGGACGGTGAACCAGTCCTGCTTGCGGATGGAGGTGGCGAGGCGGCGGAGGATCATCGCGTGTCGTCCCATCCGCGCGTAACCAACTCTTCGGCGAGTGCCCTTTCGGCCTGCACCACGCGGGCGAGAACAGCCCCATTCCAGTGATAGAGATTGCGCGTCGCTTCACGCGTATTACCGACCGCCGCCTTGAACTCGAAATCCTGGCAGGCCGTGCCGACGTCGAACTGCAGATTCTCCCAGCTTTCCCAGCGCCCGGAATCGACCTCTTCCGGGCTGTCGAAATAATAGAAGCGGCGGGCGTAATTGGTCCAGGGTGTGGCGTGCTCGAGCCATTGCGGCTCGACGCGAAGCTGGCCATCGGATTCCTGGGACATCAAATTAATGGCCTCACGGACCTTGCGGTTTGAGATCACGTCGAATTGGCCGGACGCCCGCAACTGGTCGACGAGGTCTCGATCAACGACAGCAAAATTGTACTTCCCCAGCGAACCAAGCGCAGCCACCACGGCTGACCGGTCTGCTTCGGCAATTTCACATGACTTAAGGCTGGAGAGCAGCACACCTTCATTTTCGACCTGACCTGCCAGAAACGTGTTCGAATTCCGGATGGCCACAGCGCTTCGCTGCATGTCGTCATGCAGCCGAACCAGATACTGTCGTTCCATGGACCGTTCGATCCGCGCGTCGTTCCAGTTTGCGACCTGAATACCGAGAAAGACGCCAAGCACCACGATCAACGTCTCGATGAGGACCGTGAACCAGTCCTGCTTGCGGATGGACATGGCGAGGCGGCGGAGAATCATCGGACCGTCACTCCACTGCCTCGAGCCGGTCCCATAGGTCGACTTCCGGTGCGTCTTTCACCATGGCATCGACGACATCGACGAAGCCCGGATTGAAATAGGTCCGGCAGATATCCCACAGCGCACGGCCGCGGACAGTGCCAAGAACGAAGAAGATCACACCTCGATAAGTCTCCCAGGACTCCTTCGTGATCGCACCATTCTGATATTGCAGCCACTCATATTCGCGCGCCCGCATCTGACCGATCATCCAGAAGAAGAGCCGCGTCTTCTGCTCGAAGCTTGGCGTCTCGGCTTGAGAAAAGATGCGTCCGAGCTCAGGGAAGTCGACGAATTTGTAGACGCCGGTCTGGTCATAGGTGAGCTGCGCCTGTCGCGCCTCGGACCGCATCTGACGCGCGCCCTGATGCACCTGTATGGCAAGATAAATAAGCGTTGCGGCGACGACAACGACGCCGGCAATCTGTGCAATGAGAGCGGCCTGTTCGAGCGTCATGACGCCATCTCCAGCAGCGGGGCGGTCGGCCCGGCCTCGATCAATTCGTCAACCAGTTTACGGAAGCCTGGCGGGAAATGATGGCGCCGCGCCTTCCAGAATCCCTGATAATACTTCGATGCCAGGTGGTCGCGAAAATGGTTCTGCGTATGGTGCCAGAAATCCTCCTCGAAAACCTTTTTGCGCGCCTGGTAGTGCATGACCTGATAGCCGCGCGTCAGCATGGTGTAGAAGACGTTGAGCTTTGTCCGCTCAGCCGGCTCGAAGGTCTCCGGCCCCCTCTCCAGACCAAGCAGAAACAGGTCCACGAGACTGGCTTCCTCCAGGGTTTTCATATGATCCCGGAAGAAATCGTAATAGCTGACGGCTGTCGCGATACGTTGCTGGTTCGCCGAATGCCTCAGCTGGAATCCGACAAAAACAAGCGAGGCGATCACAGCAACCGAAGAGACGATTCCAGCAAGGAAATAGAGCTGTTCAAGCGTCATAGGCCGGCCCCACCCTTATTGTCCGCCGGAGACGAGATCCCAGAACTCGGCCCGATCATTCGTCCTCGGGAATGGGCCTTGCGGTACATCGGCGCCAAGAAAGCGACAGAGCGGTTCCCACCCCTGCTTAACTTCGAAGACAAGCAACTGCCCGGCGGGGATCGTCTGCTTGACGGCCTCATTATGCGCCGTGAACCGGGCCATGCGTTCGTCGTCTGACAGGCCGTCGGGGAAGCCGCTTCTTGCGATCACCCCATAGGCCATCTCCAGCCATGGCTTCATCGGCTCCGCCGCCATGCCGCGCTCTTCAAGAAGTTTTGCGATCGTCGCCCCGAAACTTGCCGCCCAGCTATCCGGGCTACGGGTCGAAAGGATGAATTTCGCGTCGGGATAGGCGGCGTACAACTCCTCGTAAAAACCGGCGATCGGCCAGTCTACGCCGCTATCGAACCCTTCGAATGTTTTCTCCCAGTCAGGCTGTCCTGCCAGCGCGTCATTCCACTGCGGCACACGTTTCTCCAGGTCGTTGAACACCGCCTCCATGTGGTAGCATGGCCCAAAGCCAAGCTGCTCAAGCGCCAGCTTAAGCGACATCGTCCCAGTCCGGCCGAGGCCAGTACCAATGATTTTCATGTCTGGTCCCACCCATATCGACGACTCGTCCATCAAGGCGGACTCGAAGTCATCAAGTGGATGCTAGCGCGAGAATTGAGGCAGGTCACCCCGGCGCGAAACAAACCGGCGAAACGATCTTAAGCGTTCCGCTGCGCAAGAGACCGGGCAAGGTTCCGGCGGGCCTGCGCGTCCCAGCGGCTCTGGCCCTCGCCGGTGAAATAGATGGCCGGGCGGTCAGCAAAGCTCTTCAGCACTTTCGCGCGTCCTGTCCGGAAATCCTCTTCCGGCACGAAGGCGTATTCCATTCGGACATTCACTTCATACTGATCGAAGACCGGTTCTGGCGCGCCTAGAATGGAGAGGTCAATATCCAGGAAAAGCGAGAGGTCTGCGCGGTTGTCATCGCTGAGACCTTCGGGCACTTCATGCTTTGCCGTCGCCCGGATGATCTCAGTCGCAAAGGCGAGGTCGTCGGCGCCAAGATGGGCGGCCCCTTCTTCTTCGAGCAGCTGCGCACTCAGCTCCTCATTGTCGGGCCGCGTCGGATCATAGATCGCATCATGCCAGTAAAGCGCCCAGAGCACGGGCTCAGGCCGGTGCCAGTGACCATCAAGGCTGTCGAAATGGCGCTTCAGCGCCTCGATATGGTCCCATGTGTGATAGTGGCGTTGCGGTTCGGCGTATCGGGCTTTCAGGCCCTCGATCAGTTCCGTCGGGATCATCATCGACGCTCTGGCGCAGCATCATAGCAGACACGGCAGTGCACACGGTTCGGCCCGGCGGCGCGTTCAAAATGTTCGCGGTCGATCGTCTCAAAACTGTATGACAATCCAGAAGTGTAAGGCGCACCATATAATGCGGCTAATTCCTCAACCGACTGCAAGCCGCAAGGGCCTTTCCTGTACCAGATGCCGTTGCCAAATGCCGACCCAAAGTAAAGCCCGGGGGGGACTTCTTCGGCTAGGTCACCTAGCACGCCCATCAAGGCCCACGTGGCGTTAACCTCGACGTCGCCAATGCTGCGGAAATTGGGATCCTCAATGACTTTGGCGTCGGGAAACAGATCGTGAAGTCGGTCATAGTCGAGGCTTTCAATCTTGTAATAGCAAACCTCTGACCAAGCTGGCGTGGTAGTAGCCGCTCCAACAACGGTGGCGACGATGATCCGAGCTACCCTTCCTGACCAGTGCCGCTTAACAGCTCTCAATTCTCTGCCGGCTCCAGCGTTTCGTTGAACTTCACCGGTTTGCCGCCGCCCTTCTGGGTGATCTCGCCGTCGCGCATGACGAACTGGCCGCGGATTATCGTCGCGACGGGCCAGCCAGTGGCCTCGAAGCCATCATAGGGCGTCCAGCCGCATTTGGCCTTGGTCCACTCTTCCGTGATCGTTTCCTTGCGCTTCAGGTCCACGACGGTGAAGTCGGCGTCATAGCCTTCAGCGATGCGGCCCTTGTTCGCGATGCCGAAGACGCGCTGCGGGCCAGCCGAGGTCAGCTCGACAAAGCGGCGCAGCGTCAGCTTCCCATTGTTCACATGGGTCAGCATGATCGGCACGAAGGTCTGCACCCCCGGTGTCCCCGACGGCGAGGCGGGATAAGGCCGCAGCTTCTCTTCACGCGCATGCGGGGCGTGATCGGTCGCGACCACGTCGACGATGCCTGCATTCAGCGCACGCCACAGCGCATCCTGATGGCGCTGTTCGCGGATGGGTGGGTTCTGCTGGGCGAACCCCTTGAGGCGCTCATAACATTCAGGCGCTGCCAGCGTCAGATGGTTCGGAAGTACTTCGACCGACGCCACATCCTTGGCATCGCGAAGCAGCTCCATCTCTTCAGCCGTGGAGATATGCAGCACATGGATGCGCTTGCCCGTCTTGCGGGCGAGGCGCAGCAGCCGCCGGGTGGAGCTCACAGCCGCCTCGACATCGCGCACCACAATATGGCTCTGCCAGTCGCCCTGCACGGCAAGCTTCTGCCGGTCTGCAAGCCTGTACTCATCCTCGGAGTGGAAGGCCGCCCGGCGCTTGATTGCGCGTAGCACCGCCTCGACGCCTTCATCATCATGCACCAGCAGGTCGCCAGTCGATGAGCCCATGAAAACCTTGACCCCGCAGCAGCCCTGCATGCGCTCCATCTCGCCGAGGAGACCGGTATTCTCATGCGTCGCGCCCGCATAGAAAGCATGGTCGACATCCATGCGGCCCTTCGCCCGGTTCAGCTTGTCGGTCAGCATCTCCGGGCTGGTCGTCGACGGGTTCGTGTTCGGCATTTCGAACACCGCCGTTACCCCGCCAAGCGCCGCAGAGCGCGCTTCGGTCTCAAGGTCTGCCTTGTATTCAAGGCCCGGCTCACGGAAGTGCACCTGGCTGTCAATTACACCAGGCAGGACGTGCAGGCCGGTGGCGTCATAGGTCTCGCCAGCCTGCGCGCTGTCAAACTTGCCAATGGCGACAATCTTGCCGCCGCGTACAGCCACATCGACATGGTCCTCCCCACCAGGAGAGACAACGGTGCCGTTTTTCAGGATCAGATCATAGGTCTCGGTCATGAGGGCGTTATGCGCCTCTTGGCCGCTTGAGTCACGAGGCCGGGTTCAGGCTGGGCGCCTGCCCTTACACGCCGCTCACTAAGAGCGGCTCCACCTACGCCCCAAAAGGCTCATCCTGAGCGAAGTCGAAGGACGAGCCTACGCACCCCCGATCGCGAAACCTTCCCCTCTCCCGGACGCGGGAGAGGGGTCAGGGGTGAGGGCGCCAATGTCGAAGACTTATTCGATCGT
Organism: Henriciella marina; assembly: GCF_027213945.1. Lineage (GTDB taxonomy): Bacteria > Pseudomonadota > Alphaproteobacteria > Caulobacterales > Hyphomonadaceae > Henriciella > Henriciella marina_A. The sequence goes on along the minus strand of NZ_JAPWGW010000005.1, from coordinate 51,710 downwards.
CACCACAGCCACAGAGGTCTCAGCCCTCATCCCCGGCCCTTCTCCCGCATTCGGGAGAAGGGAGCGCGGCCCGAGAGCCCAGCTCTTCCTACCCCGCCCGGCGCCCGAACCGGTCGACCAGTTCGTCGATCTGGTCGCCCGTCTCATCAAGGGTGAAGAAATAGCCGCGCCACGTGGCCGGATCTGGCGGGTTGAGGGTGTAGTTCTGCAGGTGCGGGACGCAGGCATCCGGCGACCAGAGCTCTACCGAGCGGGCAAAGCGGGTGCGCACATCCTGGTGCGCCCGCTGCATGTTCTGGGCGCGCAACAGCCAAGTCTCAGCGTCGCAGTCTTCGCTGATCCGGTCACAGTCATGCAGTTCTGCAAAGCCCGCGCGCAGCTCCGGGCGGAGCGCGTCGAGGTAGATCGTCGTGTCGCGGATCGCCCCCTGCAGCCGGTCGACGTCATTGTCGCAAGCCCCGCGCGTCTTGTAGCCCTGACAGCCAGACGCAAGGAGCACCAGCGCGAGCGGTAGGAGGACGGTTCTCGGCGTCGAAGGCATGGGCTCTCTCAGGCTCACCTGCTCCAAAGCGAATCGCCAGCAGGTCGAGATCCCACTCTTTGCTGCCCTGCCCCCGCTTGCAAGTCCCGGGGCCGCCTTGACCCCGCCGCCGCACCGGCGCACACCCGGCCCAACCAAAACATAGACAACAATGAGCGTGCCTCCCCCATGCAGACCACATCGATGACAGACCGCCTCGCCCCCACCCGCCAGATCGCCCTCCTCCTCGCCGGGGTAGGTGTCCTGACAGCATCTTCCTATGTCGCCGTGCCCATGGTGCCGGTGCCTGTCACGATGCAGACGCTGGCCGTGCTTCTGGTTGGCGCGCTGGCTGGGCCGCGCTTGGGTCTGGCGATGATCGTATCCTGGCTGGCGCTCGCCGCGTTTGGCCTGCCCGTGCTCTCTGGTGGCAAGGCCGGGCTGCTTGCCTTTACCGGCCCCACGGCCGGTTTCCTCCTCGCCTTCCCGGTTGCCGGTTATCTTGCAGGTGTCGCCGCGCGCACGATCGCGCGCGGTCATATCAGCCGCTTTGCAAGCTTTCTTGGCCTGCACGCCCTCATCCTTCTCGCAGGCTGGGCATGGCTCGCGACGCTGGTTGGCGTAGAGACGGCCTTCCTCGCAGGCGTCGCGCCATTCCTCGTTGGCGCGGTGATCAAATCGGCGCTCGCGGCCGCCATTATCGCAGCTATTCCGGGTCGCTACCGCCAGCGCGGCTAGAAAACACCGCCCATGCACCGCCAGTACACCGTCACTGCACCGTGCAAATGCGGGGACGGGGCTGGCGGATACGGTCGGAAACCCTAAATCTGCGGGCATGGACACAAAGATTCTTTCCGACAGATCCGTGCTCGTTCTGGACGGTCCCGACACGATCGCCCTGCTCGAACGCCTCGTCACGAACAACACCCATGACTGGGCGACGGGTGAGGCGCGCTATGGCGCGCTGCTGACGCCGCAGGGCAAGGTCATCGCCGATTTCATCGCCCACCGCACAGAGGCGGGCGCGCTGCTCGATGTCGCGACCCACGCAGTCGGCGACCTCTCCAAACGCCTGCAGATGTTCCGCCTGCGCGCCAAGGTCGACATCAATGTCGATGGCAAACAGGCCGTCGCCATTGGCGATGAAGGCACAGCCGACCCCCGCTCGCCAGAGCTTCCGAAACGATCTTTTGTCGAAGATGGCTCAGCGCCGCTCATCAGCGACGAGGACTGGGACGCGATCCGCATTCCGGCAGGCGTCGCCGAATGGGGCCGCGACTTTCAGGGCGGCGAAGTCTTCCCATGGGAAATCAACATGGACCGCCAGGGCGGCGTGGACCTCAAAAAAGGCTGCTTTGTCGGGCAGGAAGTCGTCTCCCGCATGCACAGGCGCGGCAAGCTGCGCAAGCGCACCATCATCGTGGAGGGCGAAAATCTCCAGAAAGGTCAAAGTCTTGAGGGTGAGACGCCCGTGGGTGAGATCAGCAGCGCGATCACTGGCAAAGCGCTCGCCACGGTTCGCGTTGACCGTCTCGCAAAGGCTGGCGATACACTGACCGTTGAGGGAAATCCGGTTAGTATCCTCGGTCCGGACTGGCTCAAGGACGAACTCGCCGCCGTTCTCGCCGAGAACGAGACCGACTAGGAGACGCGCAGCATGGGCATGAATCTCTCACCCGATGAGACCCTGCCCTGCCGCTGGGCCCCAGCCGAAGATGAGCTTTACCGCGCCTATCACGACCATGAATGGGGCGTGCCCGAGTATGACCCGCGCGCCCTCTGGGAGAAGTTGCAGCTCGATGGCATGCAGGCCGGGCTGTCCTGGGTCACCATCCTTCGAAAGCGCGACGCCATCCGCGAAGAGTTCGACAGCTTCATTCCCGAACAGATTGCCATGTGGGACCAGGAGCGGATCGAAAAAGCCCTGACCAATCCGGGCATTATCCGCAGCCCGACCAAGATCAAGGCGACGATCGGCAATGCCCGCGCCTTCCTTGATATGCAGGAAAAAGGCGAGGACTTTTCCAAATGGCTGTGGAGCTTTACGGGCGGCACACCTATCGTGAATCAGCTGCGCGACATCACAGAAGTGCCCGCTAAAACGCCGCTTTCAGAGGAAATCGCCAAGGCGCTGAAGGCGCGCGGATTCAAGTTCTGCGGGCCTGTTATCGTCTATGCCTTCATGCAGGCCGTAGGTATGGTCAATGACCATGAGACGCGCTGCCCGCGTCACGGCGAGATACAGGAGCTACACTCATGAAAACAAAGATTGGCGCGGCCTTCGTAGGTCTGTTGTTGCTGACGGGCTGCGAAAGCTTCAACGGCCCGTACCTCAACAATAGCGGCGCCTGCGATGAAATCGTCGATGCGCGCGAGCGTCTGGACTGTCTCGACCGCGCCGAACAGGCCGAAGACGATTGGCGAGAGGAGCGTCGCCGCGAGCGCGAAGACAAGGACCGCGAAGACGCCAGCGCACCTTAAAGGTCGACGCAGCCTTCAAGCCTGTCTAATTTCATTTGTAACCGAAGTCTGACGCACCGAGAGGCGTGCGCAAGGAGGGCTTTTCTATGACACCTGTTATCTCCGCGACCGGTCTCTGGACGCCGCCGCACACTGTTACCAATGCCGAACTGGTCGAAAGCTTCAATGCCTGGGCCGACCGTTGGAATGAGGCAAACAAGGCCGAGATTGAAGCAGGCACGCTGGAAGCCAAGACCCATTCGAATGTCGAATTCATCGAGAAGGCATCGGGCATCAAGTCGCGCTATGTCGTCGACAAGTCCGGCGTTGTGGACCCGGCTGTGATGCGTCCGATCATTCCGGAACGTCCGAACGAGGAGATCTCGATTCTCGCTGAGATCGCGGTGAAAGCGGCCAGGCAGGCGCTTGAGACCGCTGGCCGTGACCCGAAAGACGTAGACGCCGTGATCTGCGCTGCCTCCAACATGCAGCGCGCCTATCCGGCCATGGCGATTGAAGTGCAGGAAGCTCTGGGGATCGAGGGCTTTTCCTTCGACATGAATGTGGCCTGCTCATCGGCCACCTTCGGCATCCAGACTGCGGCGGACTTTGTCCGTTCTGGCAACGCGAAATCAGTTCTCATGGTCAATCCGGAGATCACGTCCGGGCACCTCAACTGGACCGACCGCGACAGCCATTTCATATTTGGCGATGTCGCAACGGCTGTTCTGGTCGAGGCAGATGATATTGCGCCGAAGCAGCACTGGAAAATTCTCGGCACCCAGCTGAAGACCAAATTCTCCAGCAATATCCGCAACAATTTCGGCTTCCTGAACCGGGCCGACCCGTCCGGCGAAGGCCAGGCAGACAAGCTGTTCATTCAGGAAGGCCGCAAGGTCTTCAAGGAAGTGGTGCCGATGGTTTCTGAAATGATCCTGTCAGAACTCACGCGCCTCGACCTTAAGTCGGACGAGCTGAAGCGGCTCTGGCTGCACCAGGCCAATGCGAACATGAACAGGCTCATCTCGACCAAGGTACTCGGACATGAGGCCAGTGAGGATGAAAGCCCGACCGTGCTCGACGAATATGCAAACACATCCTCGGCCGGCTCAATCATCGCTTTCCATAAGCATTCGGCCGACTTCAAATCCGGGGAAAAGGGCCTCATCTGCTCTTTCGGCGCGGGCTATTCGGCAGGCACAGTCTTTGTGGAAAAGGTCGCCTGACCGCCCTACATGCGGGCTATGACTGCACGCACGATCAAGGCGAAACACGCCGCCTACAGAGACGATATTTCCGACCTGATAACCCGCCGCCCGGTACCGAACCGGGGGCTGGACCAGGTCGACCCCTTCCTGTTCCTCAACCATCACGGGCCGCAGCTCTACAAGGCTGGCAATAACGGCCTGCCTTTTGGCCCGCACCCGCATCGCGGCTTTGAAACGGTCACCTTCATCCTGAAGGGGAGCCTCGCCCACATGGACACGGGCGGACATGAAAGCGTGATCCATGCTGGCGGGGTGCAGTGGATGACCGCAGGCTCCGGCCTCATCCACGCAGAGCTGTCGCCGCCGGAATTCAAGCGCGACGGCGGAGACATGGAAATCCTGCAGCTCTGGGTGAATCTGCCTCCAGAGCTGAAGATGACGACGCCGCGCTATACAGGCCTTCAGTCACAGGACATTCCGTCGATTGAAGCAGATGGCGGCGCGACACTGCACCTTGTCTCAGGTGAATTCGATGGCAAGAGCGGCCCGGTCGATTCGCTGACCGGCGTAATGATGTCGATGGTGGACCTGCCGTCTGGAGCGAAGATCACCCTGCCCGCGCCAAAGGGCCGGAACGTCTTTTTCTATGTTGTGAGAGGCGCAGTCTCGCTCGGGCAAGAAAATGCGGAAAAGTTCGAACTGGTTGAGTTAACTGACGATGGCGACGCGATTGAAGTGAGTGCGCCAGATGGCGGCTACCTTCTTTACGGTCATGCAGACCCGATCGGGGCCCCTGTCGTCGCACACGGACCGTTCGTCATGAATACCGAAGCTGAAATCAGGCGGGCGATCGTCGACTATCAGGCTGGCAAGTTTAACCGCGAGCCGGTCAACACCTAGTCCTCGTCGTCGCCGAGGTCACTCCAGAGAATGGACTTGCAGCTGCGGGCGGCCTCGACCGTTATGATCAGTGCCGCCCCAGCCAGTACCCACCACGGTGCGAGCGCGTTCTCCGCCGCATGCATCACCATATCCACCATAATCACTCCGCCTCGGCTTTGCCGTTGTCTTTGAGTGTGTTTATGCCGGAGAGGCCTTAACGAGGTCTCACCAGTTCGCGGCAAGAACGGGGCAGTTCGTAAGCGAAATGAGGCGTTTTCTTTACCCCTTCAGGCAGATGTATACATAGACCTCATGAGCTCCCGCCCTTCAACGAAACCAAGAAAAGCTCCAGAGCGAGTCTGGCAACGCATGCTGTCGGGCCGGCGGCTTGACCTGCTTGATCCCTCCCCTGTCGACATCGAAGTCGATGACATTGCGCATGGCCTCGCAAGGGTTGCGCGCTGGAACGGCCAGACGCTGGGTGACCATGCTTTTTCCGTCGCCGAACACAGCGTTATCGTCGAACAGATCTGCGGTCAGCTGGAGCCTGCGCTGCCCGCCGCTGACCGTCTGATGGCGCTGCACCATGACGCCGCCGAATATGTGATCGGGGACATGATCTCGCCCTTCAAGACAGTGCTTGGCGATGGCTACAAGGACATTGAGAACCGTCTGACAGAGGCCATCCATGTGCGCTTTGGCTTGCCAGCCCGCTTGCCTGCCAAGCTGAAAAAACTGATTAAGCGTGCTGACCATATCTGCGCCTGGTTCGAGGCGACGCAGCTTGCTGGCTTCTCGACCGATGAGGCAGACAAATTCTTCGGCACCCCACCGGAAGGCATTGCGCTGACCTTGCAGCCATGTGCACCGACAAAGGCGCAGGCCGCTTTCGTCGCCCGCCATGAGACCCTGCTGGATGAGATGGAGCGCGCAGCCTGATGGCGATCCCGCTGATCATCGGTCTTTCCGTCGTAATCGTCGCCTGCGACGGCGACACGCCGCGCGTCCTCGTTACCCGCCGCGATGGCGGACTTGGCGGCCTGCCCTTCGGTACGTTCGACCCGGGCGGCCACCGCACCTTCGAGATCGCCCTCCGCGGCTGGGTCCGTGAACAGACGGGCTTCGATCTTGGCTATGTCGAGCAGCTTTACACCTTCGGGGACCGCGACCGCGAAACACCAGAGGCGACGCTGGCCGATGCCCCTGCAGATGCCCGCGTCGTCTCCGTGGGCTACCTCGCACTGACACCCGATCAACAGCGCCTGCCCGACCGGCTCGAAGCGCAATGGCGCGGCTGGTACAGCCATTTCCCCTGGGAAGACCACCGCACCGGCCGCCCAGACCTTATCGATCGGGAGATCGCGCCGCGCCTTGCGACCTGGGCCGCAGGTTCCGATACGCGGCGCACCCGCATCGATCTCGCCTTTGGCCTGAATGGGCAGGACTGGAGCGAAGACCGCGTGCTTGAGCGCTATGAGTTGCTCTACGAAGCTGGTCTCGTGATCGAATGTGCCCGCGATGCCGACCTGCCGCTGCCTGATGTTCGCCTTGGCGAACCGATGGCGTCAGACCACCGCCGCATCCTGGCGACCGCCATGGAACGCCTGCGCGGCAAGATCCGCTACCGGCCAGTCGTCTTCGAACTCATGCCGGACCGCTTCACCCTGTCAGACCTGCAAACCGCCTGCGAAGGCATCCTCGGCCTTTCACTACACAAGCAGAATTTCCGCCGCGCGCTGGATCGCACAGGGCTGGTTTGTGGCACGGGGGAGATGAAGGCCGGCACTGGCGGGCGCCCGGCAGAGCTTTACCGCTTCATGCGTGAACGCGTGAGGAAGAGCGCAGCCATCGGGATCGCCGCCCCGGCGCTGCGCCGTGAGCCCTAGAGACTAGAGACGCTTCACCAGCCGCCAGAGGCGCGTGTTGAACACAGCCAGCATGAGTGGGAACAATACGAACCCGCCTGCAACCCCGCCGATATGAGCTGCCCAGGCAAGTCTGATCCCGATAATCGAGGCCATGAACTCACCGACCACGGCGATGACCAGGTTGATGATGATCCAGGGAATGGAGATGCGGACGGCGCCTTTCAGGCCGCCACGCAGCCAGCCGACCGCCGGCAGGAAACCCGAAAGGGCGGACGACGCGCCAATGGCCAGTTCCGACTGTCCTGTGAACTCACTCCAGCCGATCTGAAAGAGTGCACCGGAGATGGCGGCGCCAGCAAAGAAAAGCAGGAAGGCAAAGGCCCCCTTGCGGTCGATGCCGAGCGCAATCGCGACCGGCGGACCAAAAGCGACCAGCGCCATCATGTTCATCGCAAGGTGGAAGATTCCGCCATGCAGGAAGACGTGCAGGATGAGCGGCGCAAGATCGCCGAGAGGGCGGTAAACGCCGTCAAACTCGGGACCACCCGCAATCGCACCTGCATCGAACATCCAGGCGGCGACCCAGCGATCAAGGAAAAGCTGCGACTGCGACAGAAGCTGAACAGACGATGCGATCGTGATCGCAGCCGTCAGCATCAGGACGACGGGCGGCAGCCTGTTGAAAAGCGGCTCCGGACGGCCGCTCAGCATCTCGGGGGAGGTATGATATCGCACAGTGACATCTAAGACACACAATACGGCGCGGTAAAGGCAGCGGGGTGTTACAGTGTCTTCACTTTCTGCCAAAACCTGCCCCGGCGTCACGAATTGATTTCGCTGCGTGTCTCGACACCATCGCGCGCATGGCAAAAGCACAAGAAATCACCTTCGACAGTCTTCGTCCCCCAGCCCCCTGGATGGACGAGACCCATTCGATCTGGCGCAAGTCCGTTCGCGCCTTCGTCGACAAGGAACTGGTCCCTCACATCGAGGAATGGGAGGCGGCCGGAGAAATCCCCCGCGACATCTATCCGAAAGCGGCGGAAGCCGGCCTCATCGGTATGGGATATCCCGAAGAATATGGCGGCGCGGGCACCGACTTTGACCGCTTCCATGGAACGGTCACGTCTGAGGAACTGGCCCGCATGGCCGCGGGCGGTGTCTCTTCTGCGCTGATGATCCACGGTATCGGCCTGCCTCCGGTCATGGTGGGCGGCAGCGAGGATATGAAGCGCGAAATCGCGCCGCAGGTCCTTTCAGGCAAGAAGCAGATCAGCCTCGGCATCACAGAACCAGGCGGCGGATCAGATGTCGCGCAGCTGAAGACCAACGCCAAACGCTCCGGCAATGGCTGGGTGGTGAACGGGTCGAAGACCTACATCACGGGCGGGTGCACCTCGAAATGGCTGACGACCGCCGTTCGCACAGGCGGCGAAGGCATGGGCGGCATCTCGCTCATGCTGATCGATCTCGAAGCCGAAGGTGTCTCGCGCACCGCCCTGCCCAAGATGGGCTGGTGGGCATCGGACACGGCCACCATCCACTTTGACGATGTCTTCGTGCCGCCTGAAAACCTGATCGGCGAAGTCGACCGCGGCTTTGTCAGCATCATGGCGAACTTCAATGGCGAACGTCTTGGCATGGCCGCGCAGGCCGCCGCCTGTGCCCGTGTCTGTATCGAGGACGCCGCCGCCTGGGCCCAGCAGCGCCAGACATTCGGCAAGCGCCTCGCCGATCACCAGGTCATCCGCCACAAGATCGCGGCCATGTGCCAGAAGGTCTGGGCGACGACGGCCATGCTCGATCAGCTGACCTGGCGGGTCCAGAACGGCGAACAACCGATCGCAGAGCTTGCCATGCTGAAGGTGCAGGCGACCGAGACAATGGAGTTCTGCGCGCGAGAAGCGATGCAGATCCTTGGCGGCGCTGGCTTTATCCGGGGGCACCGGGTGGAGCGCATCTACCGCGAGGTTCGTGTCATGGCGATTGGCGGCGGCTCTGAAGAGATCATGCGCGACCTCGCCTCACGCCAGCTTGGTCTCTAGCGACGGAAATATGATTGAGAAGCAGGGACCGCGTCCAACAAGGCGCGGAACCCTGCTTTCTGTCCTTTCGTTAAGTCTTCTGAAGCGGCGCGGGTTTCATCCCGCGAGAAAGCCTGCTGCGCAGGCGAAACCCAGGAGTACAATAATGAAAAAGACCATCCTCGCCTCATGCCTGATTGGCGCATCTCTTATCCTACCGGCCTGTGGCACAAGCGATGGGGATAAGGCTGAAATGTTCAATCAGTGCCGTATTGTTCTCGGTGATCGCTCGCTCAGCCCGAACTTGCGCGAAGCAGATACGACACCGGATGCAGCCTGCACCTGTCTTGAAGCGACGCTGGATGATGGCGGTGATGAGCGCGAGATGATCGCGACCTTCTTCGAGCGGGTTTCAACGCGTATGTCGTCGGCCGATGAAAGCGCCAAGGAAGCGACGGACAAGCTCGTCTCGGGCGCGTTGCTGCCTGAGGACGCAGGCTCGGATGAGGGGCAGACCTTTGCCGACAATCTATCGACCTTCAACCGCGTCGTGAATGGCATGCTTGAAGGCATGCGCGAAAATGGCGGCGCGTGCCCGGCTATCTAGTCACCCAAGTACAAGAAGGCCCTCCGCGCGGTGCGGAGGGCCTTTCAGTTTTCCTGGATGTTCGGGAGGTGCCTCGGGCGCAGCTAGAAGCGATAGCCGAGACCCAACCCCACAATGACCGGATTGATTTCGACGTCAGCATTGACGTTGACCGGCGCGGTGCCAAGTGCAGGGCCGAGCGCGCTGGTGAGGTGCACCTTCACATCCGGCTCAATCCAGACCTTCTTGATATCCGCATTCAAGGCACAGCCGCCCTCGACGCCGTCGAGGTCATAGTCGAAGCCTGCCTGCAGCGCGAAACCGACAGTCGGATCGTAATCAATCGCATCCGCCACCGGGCCCTCGTCTTCATTGAAGAAGAAGGTCGCGTTCACCCCCGCCCCGACATATGGCTTGAAGGCGGACCCGGTATCGAAGTGATACTGCAGGGTCAGCGTCGGTGGCAGCAGCCAGACATCGCCAAGATCGACCGTCGCACTCGTCATCACGCCAGGAATGGTGACATTCGTCGCCTTCACATCGTGAGGTGTCACACCAAGGATCAGCTCTGCAGCGATGTGGTCGGTGAAGAAGTAAGTGATATCAAGCTCTGGCACGTACTGGTCGCCAATATCGACCGTGCCTGGCAGGCGCGTATTGCCGACGCTAAGCTCGCCGCTCTCATCGGGCAGAACGCCCAGAACGCGGCCGCGCACCATCCAGTCGCCTGGTTCGGCAAAGGCTGGCGCCGTGGAAACAAGTGCTGTCGTTGCAGCGAGCCCGGCAAGGAAATGAAGTTTCATGAGACCCTCCTCATTGATGATGAGGCGAGCTAAACACCCGTCAGAGAACCGAATATTGGCCTCTCTGTCGCGCGCCCGCATACCGCGCGTCACAAGCGCCCAACTACGCATCTCACCTTATGGACGAACGGACAGACAGCGTTTCTGACTGGAAATTCCGCCCGAAACATCCGACATTCATATCCATGGCCCACGCCGATACCCATCCACACGTTCACGCGAACACGCCCTGCAGTCCTCAGGATGTGGAGACCTTCCTTGCCGAGGCCGAAGCGCTTGCGGCAAAACGCGGCCAGCGCCTGACGAAGATCCGCCGCAAGGTATTGCGCCTCCTGCTGGAGAGCGATGAGCCGTCAAAGGCCTATGACCTTCTTGCCAATCTGGACGGCGAAGGAGCCGCCAAACCCCCAACAGTCTATCGCGCGCTCGACTTCCTTCAAGAACAGGGCCTCGCCCACAAGATCGAGAGCCTTAATGCCTATGTCGCGTGTGGTCATACCGGTCACAAACACTCAGCGGTGTTCCTGATCTGCGAGAAATGCGGCGCTGCCGAAGAGCTCCATGCCGTTGCGACCAATGACGCCCTGAAAGCCGAGACAGCGGCGGCTGGTTTCAAGGTTCGGCAGGCCGTTATTGAAGCCCGCGGTGTCTGCCGCGATTGCACAGTCTGACGACAGGTTGCCCCCCGCGCCGAGCGCGGCTACTTCTGCCCGGAAAGATAGTGCCAAGCCAGCCGGAGGAACCAGCTTGATCGACCTTTGGAAGGGAAGCGCGAATACCTGGGACTGTGATGAGATGGGGCATATGAATGTCCGCATCTATCTGGAAAAGGCGTTTGAAGGGCTCGGCACGCTGGCTGCGCATTGTCATATGAGCCATGTTTACCAGACCGGCTCGCCGTCGACCCTGATCCCACTTGAACAGCATATCCGCTTCATGCGCGAGGTTCATCCCGGCCGCCCGCTTCGTATGCGCGGCTGCGTGCTTGAGATCGATGAGACGCGGGTTACCGTCTATCAGGAACTGCTTCACAGCGATGGCACGCCGGCTGCCGCATTCCGCACCAAGCTTATCCATGCGTCTGCCGACGATATGCGCCCGTTCCCGTGGAGCGACCGCACCCACAAGGCGCTGACAGAGCTGATCGAAGAGCCCCCGGCAGCCACAGCGCCGCGCGGCATCGACCTCAGCGTTGAGCCCTTACCGAACGAAGAGGTGACACTTGGCTTTGCTGAAGGTCAGGGCGTCGAGCTGATTGGCCAGGGCATGGTCGATGCGAAAGATTGCGACGTGTTTGGCCGCATGAAGCCGCACTGCTTTATCGGCCGGGTCTCTGATTCGGTGCCGAACCTGCTTTATGACTGGCGCGAACGGGTCGCCAGCGCCGTTGAAGGCAGCCATATGGGCGCCGCTGTGCTGGAGAACCGGATCATCTACCGAGGCTGGCCAAAGGCTGGCGATCTCTTCCAGATCCGGACTGCACTGTCACGGGCCGAAGAAAAGGTCCACGCCCTCACCCACTGGATGCTGGACCCGGTCACCGGGCAGCCATGGATGACGTGCGAGGCAGTGGCCGTTACCTTCGATCAGATCACGCGCAAGGCGATGGCAACGCCGCCGGCGCTGATCGATGAGCTCGCCGAAATCGCCCCCGGCGACCTCACGCTCTAGCCGGGCAGTCTAGTCGTAATCATCCCACTGGCTGCCATGCAGGGTACGGCGCAGCAGCCCGTCTTCAGCCGGTGAATAACCGTCGATCAGGTAGGCGATCTGACGGGCGAGCTCGTCGCGCACCTCATAAGGCACTTCCATTGGATGGAAGTGGCTTGCGCCGGGACGCTCACGCAGGACGAGTTCGCGGTAATGCGCCATCATCAGATTAGTGACCTTGTTGGTCATCACTGGCTTGATGTTCGGGCGAAAAACCACAATCGGCGTCTGCACTTTTTCAATCTTCTTCAGCGCGCCCCAGGGCTGGTTGCGCTGTGAGGAGAAGGTCGCCGATTCCCAGGCTGGATTACAGGTCAGCCTGACGACAGATTCGCCCTTCTCATTCGTCGTCTCCCTTACGCCATCTTCGAGATAGTCGTTCAGAAAAGGCGCGCGCCAGCTCTTGAACGCACCTTTGCCATGATAGGCGTCATAGGCGGCCTCACGGCTCGCAAATTCAGCGCGGCGGCGCTTTGCCTGTCGCGACATCTGGTTCGTCTGCCGGACGAAAGGCAGCACGTGGAGCCAGAAATAGAAGCGCGGATTGAGCACCACCGGGTCAACCAGAATGAGGCCCGCGACGAGGTCTGGACGCTTGCCCGCAACCAGAAGCGAGACACAGCCACCCATGGAATGCCCGCCAAGCACGACAGGGCCTTTGGCTTCTTTTTCCAGGAAGTCGATCACGTCATCACGGTAGACATGCCACGACTTCAGCGTCTTCGGATCTGCAGGCAGGCTTGTGAGGCCATGACCTCGCATGTCGAGCGCGGCGACCCGGTGGCGTTCGCCGAGCGGGGCCAGCATCGACTTGTAGGTCATGCCGTTAAAGCCGGTCGCATGCAGCCACAGGGCGGCCAGATCGCGGGATTCGTCCCCGAAATGGACGGAGGCGTGCGCCCCTTCTTCGGGGCCTTCAGTTGTTCGGCGGTACATCATCATGTGGACGGACGCCTGCCCCTTTTTCTATCAGCCGACGCCGAGTCTGCACGCACACGGAAAGAGTTGTAAAGCGAAACAAGATGGCTGCGCTGCATGCAGCGCGCTGGGTGTTGCCGATCTGCTCTGCCCTCAGACGTCAGGCAGCGTCCAGCCTGAAAATCGCAGTTGAGCGGACATGCAGACCTGCCGCAGAGGAAAGCTCTGCCCCCATGAAGATCAGCGTGCGTGTCTGACGATCAGCCCGGCTTTCAACCGCTGCACTGCCACCGTCGAACGATGTGCCCGTCACATCATGGCTGATAGATACGAGCTTCGCGCTGGCAGCGCCCGCCAAGGCCGTCGCTGCAGCCTGCATCGCCCGGATCGACAGGGCACAGAGCGCTGCTGCATCGAGTGCGTCAGCGGTGAAACTCGCCCGGCTGCCGGATTCTACAGTGATTGGCGGAATGGTCTGGGGTTCGATACTGGTCGTCATGGAACGGGTGCTAAGCCGCAAGCCTGCAATTGGGAAGCCCTCTCGCAGCGCCAGCGCCGCTCTCAATCAGCTACTGACCCCTTCGCGCTCAGGCGACAGCGCTGCTACGGCCTGGATTTTCGGACTCTATAGCTGGCGCACTGCCCTCGAACAGCGCCGCGATGAGCGCGGTCTCGCCGAGTGAAAAGCGCTTACCGAGGACCCGGCTGAGTGTGTTCATAAGCGATGAAATCTCGGCATGGCCGAGACCTGCACGCTGCAGACGAAAGAGCATGTCAAACGTCACGTGCTGACGTCCACCGGGTGTCTGTTCGATCAGTTGTGCGATCGGGCCACGTGGCGCGCCTTCGCGTGTCGCGGTCGAGGCGGACAGGGTCCGCGCGCCGGGCACCTGGGCGAAGATCCGCTCAATGAGATCGCCGCCCTGCCGCTGCGCTGCGTTAAGGATAATGCCAACCGCGTGACGCGCCGCCGGCTCTTCGACGCCTGATTCGATTGCTGCTACCGAGATGATATCTTTAAGCATGAGGCTCTCCTTCAGGCGCCGCTTTTCAGAAGCAGCATAGGAAAGAGGCCTTGCACGAAGGTTACCGCCACGACGAACCGAACGACTGATTTGCGGCGCGAACTCCGGAATCGATACTGGAAGGGTTAACGAAGCGCCCGCTTCTGTTAACCGGGCGCTACATACGCTCTGGCGCTTCAATCCCGAGAATGGAAAGCCCGGCTTCAAGCTGCTTCAGCACGGCTTCACAGAGAGCAAGGCGTGAGGCCCTGATATCCGCATCGTCTTCATTCGCAATCGGATTCGCGGCGTAAAGGGCGCTGAAGGCCTGAGCGAGCGAATAAACGTGCTCACATAAGATGTGCGGCTGACGTTTGGCATGCGATTGCTCAAGCGCGCTCGCAAACCCGTCGAGCCCCAGAACCAGCGCGCGTTCAGTATCGCCTTCAATGCGGATCTTTCCTGGCGCGTGACCAGCTTCTTTCGCGCGGCGAAGCAGCGATTTGATACGCACGGCTGCGTAGAGAAGGTAAGGCCCGGTCTTGCCCTCAAAGCTGGTAAACCGCTCAAGATCGAAGACGTAGTTGGTCGTGCGGACGTTCATAAGGTCAGCGAAACGCAAGGCCGCGCGCGCGACAAGTGCGGCGATCCTTGCGCGTTCTTCCTCTCCAAAATCGCCGGATAGACCCGCTTCGCCGATCCGTTTCTCGGCCTCTTCAAGGGCCATGCGGTTGAGATCCGCCAGGCGAAGGATGCCGCCCTCGCGCGTCTTGAAGGGCTTGCCGTCCGTGCCGTTCACCGTGCCGAAGCCGATATGCTCCATCCGGTCCTCGGCCATCAGGCCTGCCATGTCAGCAGCGCGGAAGACCTGCTCAAAGTGCAGCGCTTGGCGCTGGTCGACCACATAGAGCATGCGGTCTGGATGCAGCGTCTCGACCCGGTCAACAACGGTTGCGAGGTCCGTCGCGTGATAGCCGGTACCGCCGCGCGAATTGATGACCATGAAGGGCGGCATCTCTTTCTTGTCGCTTTCGCGCGCAACATCGATGATCCATGCCCCGTCATCCAGCTTGGCGAGGCCTTTTTCCTTCAGGTCCTCAACCATGCCGGGAATCAGCTGGTCGACATCGCTCTCGCCTTTCCAGAGATCGAACTCGACCCCCAGGAATGCGTAATCGATTTTCAGTGCTTCGACCGAAACATTGATGAAGTGACGAAGCAGCGCGCGGTAGCCGGGGTGTCCTGCCTGCATCTCTGCCACGGCGAGCTGGCTTGCTTCATTGCGGGCAGGGTCAGCCTTCGCCTTGGCAGAGGCCTGCGGATAGAGGCGGCCAAGATCCTCGATCGTGACCGGCGGCTCTTCGGGATAGGGCCCGGAAAAGTCGGGGCGAAAATAGATGAGATCGGGCTGTTCGGCGAGAAGCTCTGTAATAAGGTGGCCCATCTGGAGACCCCAGTCGCCAAGGTGCGCGTCACCCGTCACATCGTCGCCTAAAAAGCGGAAAAGGCGGCAGAGTGTGTCACCGATGACCGCAGAGCGAAGGTGGCCCACATGCATCGGCTTTGCGACGTTCGGCCCACCGAAATCGAAAATGACCTTTTCCGGCTTGGCGACGGTGCCGCCGCCCGCCTTGTCGTCAGCGCGGACCGCTTCTGCCTGCCTGGACAGGGCCGCGGAGGTCACCTTGATATTCAGGAAGCCGGGGCCAGCGACATCGACGCGCTCGATTGCATCGTCGCCCTGCACCTTCTCGGCAATCATCGCGGCCAGATCGCGCGGCACGAGGCCCCTGGATTTTGCAGCGCCCATGCAGCCATTGCACTGGAAGTCGGCAAGCTCTGGCCGGTCCGAGCGGCGCACAGCGCCCCAGCGGCTTTCAAAGCCCTCAGCTTCAAATGCCTGTTCGAAAACCTTCGACAGGTGCGTAACGAGATCCATCATGGCCGTTTCCGGAAGAATTTAGTGTCAGCTGCCGGCGTCGAGGCGGAAGCGGCGGCCTTCACGGTTGAAGGCGAGCTGCTCATCGGTGAGGTCGAAACCAACGATGACCTCAAAGTTCGAGCCAGAGATCGTCTCATCAGCGCGCGGCACCAGAATGTCCTGAATGACTTCGCGGCGACCGTCGATCGTGTTCCCGGCGAAGTTGGCATCGACCGTAAAGTATTGCTTGGCCAGAACCTTGGAGCTACGGCGCGTGACGGCGACCCAGTAACGATAGGTATGACGGTTTGAGTCCGCCTGCGGGCCCTTGCCGAAAGCAAAGTCGATCTCGACCTCTGCGCGCATCGGCTGGTCGTCCAGATAGCGGCAGACGAGGTCTACGCCGGTGATCTCACCCGAATAGGTGATTTCGTGGAAGGAGTTGGTATCTCCAGAAAACTCAACGATGCGCGACGCATCATAAAGCGCGGCGACAGGCGGGCACGGGCCCGCATTCTGACGCGAATCCAGCGCCCGCGTGAGAGGGTTGCTTCCGCAAGCCGCGAGCATAAGTCCGGCAGCAAGTACAGCTAGAACGCGCATAATCATGCCTTGTGGTCTTGGCCTCGCGGGCGAGGCTGTCCATGTAAGTGATGCAGTGTTACCGGGCACCAGCAAATGGCGCAACGCCCCATCTGCGTCGTGTGCAGGAGGATTTATATGGACCGCCAAAAACTGCAGATCAGACTCGCCGCCCCGCGCGGCTTCTGTGCAGGCGTCGACAGGGCCATCCAGATTGTCGAGGAAGCTCTCGGCAAGTGGGGCGCGCCTGTCTATGTGCGCCATGAAATCGTGCACAACCAGCATGTCGTCTCGCGTCTCGAATCGCTAGGTGCCGTCTTCGTCGAGGAGCTTGATGAATGCCCGACCGACCGGCCAGTCGTCTTTTCAGCGCACGGCGTACCCAAGGCCGTGCCGGCTGAGGCAGAGCGGCGCAACATGGTATATGTCGATGCGACGTGCCCGCTGGTCTCCAAGGTCCACGTTGAAGCGGAACGTCATCACAGGGGTGGCAAGGAAATTGTGCTGATCGGCCATGCGGGACACCCCGAAGTCATCGGCACGATGGGACAGCTTCCAGACGGCGCCATCAGTTTGATCGAGACAGAAGAAGACGCCCAGACGTTTGAACCGAAAGACCCTGCCAACACCGCCTTCGTTACGCAGACGACCCTGTCGGTTGATGACACAGCGAGCATCGTCGCTATTCTACAGGACCGCTTTCCCGGCATCGCGACCCCGCACAAGGAAGACATCTGCTATGCCACGACCAACCGACAGGAAGCGGTGAAGGCGATGGCGGAAGGATGTGACCTCTTCCTGGTGATCGGCGCAGAAACATCCTCCAACTCCAAACGCCTCGTCGAGGTTGCCCTCCGGGCCGGCGCGAAGGATTCTCGTCTTGTGGCCAGCGCATCCGATGTTGACTGGAGCTGGTTCGAGGGCGTCGGAACGCTCGGACTGACCGCTGGTGCATCTGCTCCTGAAGACCTCGTCCAGGGCCTCATCGCTGCCTGCCGCGCCCGCTTCGATATTGAGGTCGAGCACGTCACGACGGCACAGGAGACGGTGACCTTCAAACTGCCGCGCGTGCTCGCCGCCGAAGTCTAGGGCTTGCGACTCTCGCCTGCGGGCGTAGAACCCGCGCCATAAGCGCGAGAGAGGCCTGACATGATTGAACGCTATGCCCGCCCGGAGATGACCGCGATCTGGTCGCCTGAAAGCAAGTACGGCATCTGGCTGGAGATCGAGACACTCGCAGCCGAAGCAATGGAAGAGCTGGGCCAGATCCCGGCAGGCACCTCAAAAGCTGTGCGCGACAAGGCGAGCTTCGAAGTCGCCCGCATCGACGAGATCGAGGCAGAGGTCAAACATGACGTCATCGCCTTTCTGACCAATGTCGCCGAACATGTCGGAGAGCCGGCCCGCTTCCTACACAAGGGCATGACCTCGTCTGACGTGCTCGACACCTGCCTCAATGTGCAGCTTGTGCGCGCCTCAGACCTGCTTCTGACTGGCATGGACCGCGTCCTGGCCGCGCTGAAGAAGCGCGCCGAGGAGCATAAATACACGCCGAAGATCGGCCGCAGCCACGGCATACATGCAGAGCCCACGACCTTTGGCGTCACGCTAGCCACTTTCTATGCAGAGTTCGCGCGAGGCCGTGAACGCCTCGTCGCCGCGCGCAAAGAAGTCGCGACCTGCGCCATTTCCGGCGCTGTCGGCACGTTCGCCAATATCGACCCGCGCGTTGAGGAACATGTCGCCGAGAAACTCGGTCTTGCGGCAGAGCCTGTCTCGACGCAGGTCATTCCGCGCGACCGTCACGCCATGTTCTTTGCGACGCTCGGCGTGATTGCCTCATCGGTGGAACGTCTCGCGACCGAGATCCGCCACCTGCAGCGCACCGAAGTTCTGGAAGCCGAGGAGTTCTTCTCCAAGGGCCAGAAAGGTTCGAGCGCCATGCCGCACAAGCGCAACCCGGTACTGACGGAAAACCTGACCGGCCTCGCACGCCTTATTCGTTCTGCCGTTACCCCTGCGCTGGAGAATGTCGCCCTCTGGCATGAGCGTGACATCTCTCACTCGTCCGTCGAGCGCGGCATTGGCCCGGATGCGACGATCCACATGGATTTCGCGCTGCATCGGCTTGCCGGCGTTGTAGAGAACCTGCTGATCTACCCAGACCGCATGATGTCCAACATGATGCGTCTTGGCGGCCTGCATAACTCCCAGCGCGTGCTGCTCGCCCTCGTTGAAGCGGGCGTCAGCCGTGAAGATTCCTACCGCCTCGTCCAGCGCAATGCGATGCGCACCTGGGCGGGAGAAGGCGCCTTTCTCGACTTCCTGAAAGGCGATGAAGAAGTCTCCTCCAAGCTGAGTGATGCCGAACTCGAAGCGCTGTTCGACCTCGACTACCACTTCAAGCGCGTCGACCTGATTTTCGAGCGGGTGTTCAACTAGGTCCCGGCTCCAGATACGCACCAGACAAAAAGCCCTCATCGAATGATGAGGGCTTTTTTTTGCCTACGCCTTTTCTGTATCCGCGGGCCCGCCCGGGCGTTCAGTCAGCTGCCAGGCCGACTTGTCGATATTGAGGTCGCTGAACTTGTCCGGATCGAAGATCGGCACTTTCACGCCGGCTTTTCGCTGGGCATCGAAGTCCCTCATGATCCGCAAACCGATCGGGAAGAGCAGCGCGACCGCGAACAGGTTCACCATTGCCAGAAGGCCCATAGTGACGTCGCTGAAGCTCAGAACGTCGGCCAGCTGGATCGTCGAACCGAGCAGGACAAAGCCGATCACCATGAAGCGGTAGACATAGACCGCGACCATGTTGTCGGGGATGTAGTAGTCGACCGCATTCTCACCGAGATAGTAGGAGTACATGATCGACGAGAAGGCGAAGAGGAACAGCGCGAAAGCGATGAAATACTCTGCCCAGCCGCCAACGTGATCAGCCAGCGCAAGCTGGGTCAGCACGCCCTGAACGTCGTCATCGACACCGATATAGGACTGGGTGGAGAGGATAATGATCAGCGCCGTCACCGTGCACATGATGATCGTATCGATGAAGACGGACAGCGATTGGACCATGCCTTGCTGGGCGGGATGTTCGACATAAGCCGCCGCGGCCACATTTGGCGCAGACCCGAGGCCCGCTTCATTGGAGAACAGGCCGCGGTTGACGCCCATCATGATCGCGCCGCCGATACCGCCCGCAACCGCCTCGTTGAAGCCAAAGGCACTCACCACGATGGTCGACAGCGCGCCCGGGATCTGCGGAATGTGCGTCAGCAGTACATAAAGGCCGATCAGCGCGTAGAAGACGGCCATGACTGGCACAATGATTTCAGCAACGCTGGCGATCCGGCGCACGCCGCCAAAGATCACAAGGCTGACCACCACGCCGAGGCCGATGCCTGACCAGAGGCGCGGCGCACCGAATGCTGAATCGATTGAACTCGTCGTTGCAAAGCTCTGGAAGCAGATGAACGCAAAGCCGAAAGTGACGAGCAAAAGCAGCGAGTAGACAAAGCCGAGAACGGGGCCCGCCTTGCCAAGCTTTTTGCCGAGACCATGCTTGATATAATAGGCCGGGCCACCGCGAAAATCGCCATTCGGCTCTTTCTGCTTGTAGACTTGCGCGAGCGTACATTCGAAATAGCTGGTCGCCATGCCGACAAGGCCGACAATCCACATCCAGAAGATCGCGCCCGGCCCGCCCAGCGCAAGCGCCGCGGCCACACCGGCAATATTGCCGCCACCGACACGGCCTGCGACTGACAGCGCCAGCGCCTGAAAGGATGACGGTTGGTCCGTTTCGTGCTGGAACCCCTGTCCAAGGACGGAAAACATGGATCCGAAAAGCCTGAACTGTACCCCTCTGGACCAGATGGTAAAAATGAGACCCAGTGGAATGAGAACGGCAATGAGAATCTTGCCATTGATGAGGTCGTTCAAAAAATCCAGCATGCTCGCCCTGTTATCGTTATTACAGTCTCGTCATAGACAGCTGCGTCGCCTGTTACAAATGCCCAGCCCAGCGAAATTTATCGCTGCGTTTGTGTTGATCCCGGTTTGCACGAGTGCCGGGCAGGCCCCAGTCAAAGTGGTCAATCTGACAGCCGACTGGTGTGTGTCCTGCCGTGTCTTCGAACCAAAGCTAAGCCGTGCACTGGAAAGTGTCACCGGTGAGCAAGTGGAACTGGTCACGATTGACCTGACGCATCTCCGGTCCGGGTCCGACAGCCGCCAAGCCACGATTGATGCGTCGAAGGCCCTGCTACGATTTCATAAGGCCGATTACATCTGGGACTGGTATGGAGGCTATACGGGTATGGCGATCATGATCGCGTCTGACACCGGCGAACCGATCAGCTGCGTGGACAAGCGACATAGCATCGAAATGATCGAGAACCGGCTCGCACTCGCGGATGTACTGGCCACGCGTGCCGCCCCGGGGCGACGACGTCCGGATGGCGCAGACTGCCCTGCGCCGCTGCGCTGATTTTGCAACGTATTGCGGATGTCCGCATTTCAGACATTCATACCGCCTTCACCCTGCCTAATTTAAAGCCATGATGCGCTGGCAATCTCGCCCGCGACTTCGAGGGAAGGACCTACTTGGCCGGCAAATCGAACTTCGGATCGCCAGGGGATCGTCCGCCGACCTATGACGGTCGCGCGCGCAGTTCCGGGCGCGGCTTCCTTGCAGGTCGTCCCATCCTGACATGGGGCCTGGTGGTCACCTTTGCCCTGATGGTCATCACCCTTCTGGCGGGCTGGATCTACGTGCAAAGCCTCTATCGCGGCATGCCGGGACTGCCGACGACTGAACAACTCTGGGCGAAGGGACGCGAACAGGCCATCGAGTTTGTCGATCGCGATGGCGACACGATTGCGATCCGGGGCCCACGCTATGGCCGCGCCGTACGCGTGGAGGAGTTGCCGCCCCACGTGGCACAAGCCTTCATCGCGGCCGAGGACAAACGCTTCTACGAACATAATGGCGCCGATACGCAGGCGATCATCCGGGCCGCCTGGGCAAACTTCACCTCTGGCGAGACGGTATCAGGTGCGTCCACCATCACGCAGCAGCTGATCAAGAACCTCGTCCTGACACCGGAGCAGACGCTTCGCAGGAAGGCGCAGGAAGTCCGCCTCGCTCGCGAACTTGAAGAGCGTCTGTCCAAGGATGAAATCCTCGAGCTTTACCTTAACCGTATCTATTTCGGCGCGGGCTTCTATGGCCTTGGTGCTGCCTCGCGTTTCTATTTTGGCAAAGCGCCTGAAGAGCTGACTGTTGGTGAAGCGTCGCTGCTCGCCACGCTGCCACAGGCCCCGTCCCGTCTCGCCCTGACAAACAATATGCCAGACGCAAAACAACGACAGGCCTATGTCTTGCGCGAGATGGTCGCTGCTGGCTTCCTGACGGAGTCGCAGGCCGCCCGCGCATCGACTGAAGAGGTTGAACTGGCTGAACCACCTGCCCGCGACCCGCAGTTTGGCTATGCGCTCGACACGGCAACAGA
Organism: Henriciella marina; assembly: GCF_027213945.1. Taxonomy (GTDB): domain Bacteria; phylum Pseudomonadota; class Alphaproteobacteria; order Caulobacterales; family Hyphomonadaceae; genus Henriciella; species Henriciella marina_A. The sequence goes on along the minus strand of NZ_JAPWGW010000005.1, from coordinate 29,711 downwards.
ACGCGTGAACGAAATCCTGCCCAGCCTTCCAGGCGACCTTGTCGTAACGCTTACGATCGATGCCAGCCTTCAGGCCCGGATCAATGACGCCTTCGACAAGCGTATGGAAGAAGAAGGCGCCAGCCAGAATGCCGGTCAGGCCGCTGGCATCCTCATGGATGAGAAAGGCCGTATCCTCGCCATGTATGGCGGGGTCGATTACACCGAGAACCAGTTCAACAGGGCGACCCAGGCACGCCGCCAGCCGGGGTCTTCCTTCAAACCATTCGTATTCGCCGCGGCCATCCGGCAGGGTCTGACGCCGTATGATGTGCGCCGCGACCAGCCGACGACAATCGATGGCTGGTCGCCGCAAAACTATTCGCGCAACTATGCCGGGCCGATGACGCTGACTGAAGCGTTGCAGGATTCGGTCAACACAATCGCCGCGCAGCTTGGTCAGGAAGTGGGCGAAGAGAATATTATCTCTCTCATCAAGTCGCTCGGCGTGAGCGGAGAATTCCAACCCTTCCCGTCTATTGCACTCGGCAGTCAGGGGATGAGCCTGCGAGATCTGGTTCGTGCCTATGGTGCCTTCATGACCGGCGGTACGCGCGTCGACCCATATATCATCGAGCGCATCTCAAACTCGCGCGGGGACGTTCTCTACGAACGGCCAGCATATGATCCACAGCGGGTCATGAACCAGCGTGATGCCGAAACCATGGTGGCCATGATGGAGCGTGTCATCGCCGACGGGACCGGAAAACGCGCCCAGCTGGAAGGCTGGCAGACGGCAGGCAAGACCGGGACGAGCCAGGACTGGCGCGATGCATGGTTTGTCGGTTTTTCGGCAGCAAGGCTTGGCGGTGTCTGGGTTGGCAATGACGACGACACACCGATGAGCCGCGTCACAGGTGGGGGCCTCCCGGCAACGCTTTGGCATGACATGATGGTGATCGCCCACGAGGAGTTAGAGCCTGAGCCACTGGCCGGTGCAGGCTCGCTCGTGACCCTGTCGCCGCAGACGCGCAGGCGCATCGCCTTCTACCGGGATGTAGGCGCGGCCTTCTCAGCGACGCAGTAGACCCTAGTCGATCTGCAGTGGCGCAAAACTGTCAGCCTGCGCCATGGCCCATTCACGCGCGAGATGCGTGTCGTCTGCGCCAGAAATGAGCACGCCCGGTTCCAGCAGATTGTAGGCCCGGTGCGCAGGCTGCGCGACATCCTGTGTCACCCTGTGCATGATATGGCGCGGCGTCAGCTCGCCGGGATGTTCACAACCGGCAGCGCCCACGACTTCCATCAGGGCCCGGATGGTATTGCGGTGAAAATTATAGACGCGCTCGGCCTTGTCCGGAATGACCAGCCCGCGCTGGCGCCCGGCATCTGTTGTGGCGATGCCTGTCGGGCAGCTATTGTTGTGGCAGTTTAGCGACTGGATACAGCCCAGCGAAAACATGAAGCCGCGCGCCGTATTGATCCAGTCGGCGCCAAGCGCCATTGAAGCTGCCATCGAAAACGCCGAAATCTGCTTGCCGCTCGCAGCGATGCGGACGTGCTGTTTGAGATCACAGCCGACCAGCGCATTGCGAACAAGCACGAGGCCCTGTCGCAGCGGCGCACCAATATGATCCATGAATTCTGCAGGCGCCGCACCCGTGCCGCCTTCTGCGCCGTCGACCACGACAAAATCAGGCATGATGCCCGTTTGCCTCATTGCCTTGCACAGGGCGAGCACTTCCCATCGATTGCCGACGCAAAGTTTGATCCCGACAGGTTTGCCGCCCGACAGCTCACGCAGCTGCGCGATGAAGTCCATCATCTGTTTCGGCGTCGAGAAAGCGGTATGCGCGGCAGGCGAATAGCAGGTCTCGCCAATCGGGATACCGCGCGCCTCGGCAATTTCTGTAGTCACCTTGTTGCCGGGCAGCACGCCGCCATGCCCCGGCTTTGCGCCCTGGCTGAGCTTGATCTCGATCATCTTGACCTGATCGCTCGCGGCGACGTCGGAGAACCTGGCCGGGTCGAAACTTCCATCCTTCGCGCGGCAACCGAAATAGCCTGAACCAAGCTCCCAGACGAGGTCGCCGCCACCTGCGCGATGGTATTTCGACACGCCGCCTTCGCCGGTATCGTGGTAGAAACCACCTTTCGCTGCCCCGCGGTTCAGCGCTTCGACCGCATGCGAGCCGAGCGAGCCGAAACTCATCGCAGAGATATTGAGTACGCTTGCCTCATATGGCTTTGCCGTCCCCGGCGCGCCGACCTTCACACGTGGGTCACCGCTTTTGGGATGACGTGCTGCAATGGAATGGGAAAGCCATTCATAGGGCGGAGAATCGATATCGAGCTGACTGCCGAATGGCTCGACGGAAGAGACATCCTTCGCGCGGCGATAGACCATGGCGCGTTCTTCATGGTTGAACGGGCGTCCTTCGGTGTCGCTCTCGACAATATAAGAGCGGAAGAAGGGACGCAGTTCTTCAGCGATCCAGCGGATGCGCGCCACGATCGGAAAATTGCGCCACAGCGTGTGCCGGGTCTGGAAGACGTCATACAGGCCGATGCCCGAAAGCCCGCCCATCAGGATCACGCCAATCCAGAAAAACGAACTAACCGGGACCATGACGCTGAACAGAGCGAGCATCGCCAGCGAAGCGATCAGGGGGAGAAAACGATACATGCCGGGCGCTCCTGCATCTGCGACGCGCAAGGAGCTAGCACGCCATCATCTGAGATCAATCACACGCCGCCCCGCCCCTACAAGCTGCACACATCAGCCAAACATACAGATCGAGGGGAACCTCATCGCGCCGATCTTGTTTCCTGAGTTGTAGATCGCACGCCATTCCATGCACGCGTATCCGGACCATTCACATGTGCATGGATGATGGGCCGGAGCCTTATGGCTCCGGTCCATTTCTTATCGGAGTGGTGTGATTGCCCTAGTAGCCGTTCAGCTTTGCATAGCGGTCACGATGAAAGCTTGCTGAACCTAGGAGGGCTTCCTGAACGCGGGCCCGTTTCATGTAGAAACCGGAATCATGGTCGTCGGTCATGCCGATGCCACCATGCAGCTGAACCGTCTCATTCGACACCAGGTGGACAGTCTCGCTTGCGCGTGCCTTCGCAAGGCTTGCCAGTTCGGCAATGTCGTTGCGCTGGCTGTCGACAGCGGAAAGGGCCGCCGCAATGCAGGACGTGGTCAATTCCAGCTCCGTGAACATTTTTGCCGCGCGGTGTTGCAACGCCTGGAATGAGCCAATCAGCTGACCGAACTGTTTGCGGGTCTGCATATACTCATGAGTCATCTCAAACGCGGCGAGCGATGAGCCCAGCATCTCTGCCGCCAGAGCAATCCGGCCGCGATCGAGAACCGGCTCGAGCACGTCCATGCCTTTGTCAGCTGCGCCGAGCACATGGCTATCGTCGACATGTACGCCATCCAGCGTCAGATGGGCAGCGCCATGGCTATCGACCGTGTTGAGTGTCTGGACGGTCAGGCCCTTTGCATCGCGCGGCACGAGGAACAGCGTCAGGCCGTGGCTATCGCCTGCTTCACCAAAGGTGCGTGCGACAACGATGAACACATCTGCATGGTGGCCGTCCTGAACGTACTTCTTTGCGCCGTTCAGCGTGTAGCCCTGACCATCGCGTTCTGCCTCGGTGGCAACGCCTGCTGGATTGTGATGACTGGTTTCGTCTAGCGCGAGCGCGGTGGTGACCTCACCGGCAGCGATCTTCGGCAGCCACTCTTTCTTCTGCGCTTCGGTGCCGCCCATCAGGATGGCGCTGGCACCGATACAGGCGGTCTGCAGAAGCGGGGTCGAGGCCAGCGTACGGCCCTGGGCTTCCATGACCTGGCCAAAAGCGGTCATGCTCATTTCCACGCCGTCATATTCTTCGGGTATCAGCACGCCGAAAAAGCCCAGCTCTGCCAGTTTCCGGCGTGCCTCTGGGTCTACGCCGTTCTTGCCAGCATCGCGCAAGGAGCGGAGGTGCTTCACCGGCAGCTCGTCACGGGTGAAGTTCACTGCGGTGTCGCGCAGCATTTCCTGGTCTTCAGTCAGTACGAAAGTCATCGGTCTCTTATCCTATACAGTCGTGTTCGGTGCTTGGCGCAGCGGATCCGCTTTCGCCTTCCGAGTCATACATTTCCAAATGGCCATCGGCGCGGAAGACGACGCCGTCGCCGTCCCTGCCGCCCTCGAGCGCATATTCGTTCACGCCGACAGCGCTCAGATTGAAGGTGTTCTGGTTCTCTTCGGCGTCCGTGAAAACAAGTTTCACGGCGTCCGAATCTTCGCTGACGGTCGACGCAAATATATTTGCGCCCACGTCATCGCTGGGGTGCTTGAAGCACCAACCCTGCATGGGCTGTTCAGCGACAGCAACTGGCGTAGCGGCCAACATCAAGCCTGCGATGAGAAAACCACGCATCATTGGTGGTCCCGAAGGCCGAGTACGCGTTTGGACACCACGTTGAGATTGATCTCGCTCGTGCCACCCTCGATCGAATTGCCTTTCGAGCGCAACCAGCCGCGAGTGACCATCTTGGCACCGCGGTCAAAACCTTCACCTTCCCAGCCAAGCCCCTCAGTGCCAAGCGATTCGATCATGAGCTCGTGCTTGTCCTGGTTCATCTTGGCCGCCGCGTATTTGATAATCGATGCGGTGTGGCCGACTTCCTGTCCCGCCTTCGCCTGCTGCTGGCTGCGCTGGACAGTCAGGTTGAAGGCCTTGGTGTACATCTGGTGCTCGGCGATACGTCCACGCAGGTCACCATCGAGCAGCTTGCCGTCACCGTCAGTGCCGACATGGATTTTCGCGTACTCCTCAAGCTCCAGCATGCCGGTGCCGCGGGCAGACCCGAAGCCGCTGGCGGAAATCGATGAGCGCTCATGCTGCAGCAGGCGCTTGGCGATCTTCCAGCCGCCATTCACTTCGCCGACGAGCTGGTCTTTCGGGACTTTGACATCAGAGAAGAAGGTCTCGCAGAATGGCGAAGACCCGGAGATCAGTTTGATCGGGCGCGTTTCTACGCCTTCGCTTTCCATGTCGAAAAGGATGAAGCTGATGCCTTCATGCTTGACCGTATTGTCGGTGCGCACGAGGCAGAAAATCCAGTCGGCTTCATTGGCATAGGAGGTCCAGACTTTCTGACCGTTGATCAGATAGTGGTCGCCTTTGTCCTCACACTTGGTCTGCAGACCTGCAAGGTCAGAGCCGGCACCCGGCTCAGAATAACCCTGGCACCAACGCGTCTTGCCGTGAACGATGTCTGGCAGGAAGCGTTTCTTTTGCTCTTCATTGCCGAACTCGATCAGAGCCGGACCAAACATCCAGAGACCGAACGAAAAGAGCGGCGTGCGAGCGCCGATCCGTGCCATTTCCTGCTCAAGGATCTTTGCCTGTTCACGGGTAAGACCGCCGCCGCCATATTCCTTTGGCCAAGTGGGGGCTGTCCAGCCCTGATTGGCCATACGCTCCAGCCAGACCTTGGAGTCCGGGTTCTTGAATTTTTCACGGCGGCCGCCCCAGACGACTTCGTCTTCTGGCATCGGCGTGCGCATGGATTCCGGGCAGTTCTCTTCGAGCCAGCCGCGAACTTTCTCGCGGAAGGCATCTGGATCGGATGGCGCGTCAAATGGCATGGTTTCGGCTCCCTCAAGCTATCCTGTCGTATCTGATAGTGACATAGCCGTTGCCGCGCTCTGCGTCACGACCCGACGCTGCGACAAGGCCGATCTGACGCACGATCAGAAAGTCAGGTCATCTTCTGCCTAGTAGAAGAATTCCTCACGCACGATCTTGCCATCATTCACAGTGTAGAGGGCAATTTCCTGCATCTTCACCCGCTCGCCTGAGCTCTTATCGGTCACATCAATCGTGAAGACGACGCCGAAACGATCGTCACCATGAAGATATGGACCGTGCGCCTCTGTCTCGTGGACGTCGTGATTATCTTCCCACCAGGCCCACTTCCCCTTGATAGCTTCGATGCCGCAAGCCTCAGCGCTTCCGCCGGGCGGCGGCGCCGATTCAACTGACACGCAGTCGACGTCGTAAATCGTGTCGATCAGTTGCTTGTAGCTGCCATCATTATTCGCCGCGACGAGCGTTTCACCGACGGCTTTCAACACATCCCTGCTCATTCCCACCCCTCTGTTCCGTATTTGTTCTAGACCCGAAACGAGATGTCGGCAAGGAGCATCAAATTTTGGAGTTAGAAGCGCCCAAGCAGGCTGTGTTCGGGTCCGGTTTCGAAACCAGCAAGATTGAACAGGTGAACAACCATGAGGAATATGCCGAGTACGCAGAACACCATGATGAACCCCCATGGCAATTTGTTCGGCCGTCCATCGCGCCGCGGTTTTCCAAGCCTCATGTTTGAATACACCATGGTTATGGAGAACAGGGTGATGAGCCCGATAGGTATGATCCAGTCCAGCATGAATGCCCCAGGGTTTATGCCGAAGGGATATGGGGCGTCTTGGCCCAGTAGAAAGGACGAAGCACAAGCCCGATCACAGCCTTGACGGCAGCAGCTGTCAAAAGAGGCCAGTAAAACGGCCGTGTGATGATCGCAATCACGCGCGACACCGTCCACTTTCCGGGCGCCAGGCAGTCAGCAACCACGCATCCCGTCATGCCGGCCATGAACAGGCCGAAGTCCACCGGCGTATAGTTGAAGAAGGAGGGGAAAAGCGTTCCAAGCAGGATCATTAAAACCATCGGGCCGTAGAGAAACGCGCTGACGATGGCGCCGCCAAGGGTCAATTGAAGACTGGTCCAGCGCAACAGCCCGAGTTCCAACAACAAAGTCACAGGGGTTCGCATGCAGACAAGCCAGGTCTGGACAAAGCCCTTGATCCAGCGGCTACGCTGGCTGGTCCAGACGGGAAGAGACTCTGGCGCGGTCTCTCGCGTTCCGGCACGGATTGTTGCGGTCCGCCCACCGAGGCGCGCGATCCGGATGCCTAGGTCAGCATCTTCCGTAACATTCCACGCGTCCCAGCCGCCAAAGGCGATCAGGTCATGGCGGCGGAAGTGATTGCTCGTTCCGCCCAGCATGACGGGAAGGCTGAGACTTGCCAAAGCTGGCACATGAAGGCCGAACTGCACCGCGTATTCGAGCGACCACTGGGCCTGTAGCCACCCATCAGCGCCGTTACTGGCGATGAGAGGCGCCTGCACGCAGCGGACATCTTCGCCCTCGCGGCAGAAGGTTTCGTAGGCCGCTCTCAGCTGATCCGGATGCGGGCGGTCCTCCGCATCGAGCACAGTCACATACTCTCCCAGCGCTGCTGCGAGGCCATAGTTCAGCGCGCGCGGTTTGGTCATCGGCTCACCGGGCGGGATGGTTATGCAGACAGTTCCATTCGGGAAGTCCGCATTCATTGCCGCCTCGTAGGTTGCGACATCGTCCTCTTCGATGAGAAGCAGGATATCTAGACGCTCGGCCGGCCAGTTTATCGCTCTTATACTGGCGGCGAGCTGATCCATCATGTTCTGTTCATGACGAAGGGCAATCAGGACCGAATAGACCGGCAGTTCATTGTCCGGAATGGATGGGGATGCAGATTGGCGAGGGCCGGCCACTCGCTCCAGCGCGCCGACGATGGTCAGGGCAAGGCGCCAGACGACGGTCATTGAGAAGAGCAGCCAGAACACCACCTTCGCCGCTACGCCCAACAGAACCGGCGCCAACAGAAGCGCGATGATGACCAGCATCAGGAAAGCGCCGAAGATTTCCCATTGCCATCTGGTGAGGCGTTGTTCTGCGCTAAGGATCGGCGGCAAGGCCCTGGAAAAAGCAAGCGCTTCCAGAAGCCGGGGGGCGCCGGCTGCTGGCTTCGCGTCGCCTGGCTCTAGCCAGACGACATTGTCTTCTTGTCCCCCCACATGCATGGGGCGATAGAAACACGAAGATTCCTTAATTCAAGGTTGCGGCTGCTCAATCAACCAAACTGGCCGCAAGCGCGTGTCCACTTTGCCACGCTGCCTCTATCCGCGGCGCGATGCGCCAGTCGCCTATGACGCCAATGCGCTGCGCTTCATCCCAGCCATAGGGGCTCGCGGCAGCCGTCTCCGTCTTCGCATAGAGCCAGCGATGCGCCGCAGCGAGCGATGGCGCGCCTGCGCCCGTTATCTGACTGAAGAGGCCGGACAACTCTTCAGCCACCTGTTCCTTCTCCATATCGACATTCGTCCGCGTCCATTCCGGTGTTGCGTGCAGAACGAACGTCTCTTCATTCGCTCGGCCCGGCTTGGAGCTGTTTCGCACCAGAAGGTTCAGCGGCGAGCCGGATACCTCGGCCACATCCCATCCGGTCTCGATCGGGGTATCGAAGGCTAGCATGACCGCCCAGCACGGAGCGGTCACGGAGGCGGCGGCCTCACTGGCAAGTTCAGGACTGGTATCAGCAAGCAGCTCGCGCGCCTGTTCGGCAGGGATCGCAAAAATGACCGTCTCGAACGGACCCTGCCAGCCAGACGCGTCAATGTGCACATATCGGCCGTCCTCTCGTATGGAGAGCCCGGTGGCACGCTCTCCCCAGCGCACATCGTGGCCTTCAGCCATCCCCTTGACCAAAGAATTCATGGACGGCGCGCCGACATACCAGTCGTCTTCAGAGTGAAGCGGCGCTGGTGACCAGGTCCCGCCATCAGTGGAGAGCGCCACGCGCGACGGCGCCCATTTCGCCACATGGCCTCTGCTTTCAAGATCCGAAACGAGCGCGCGGAAACCAGTATCGCGGGCCGTGAAGAATTGCGCGCCGTGATCGAAACGCAGGTCTCCAGCAGGCGTGGATGCGCGCCGGGTCGACAGCCTGCCACCAGCGCCTCGCCCCTTATCAAAGATCACGACCTCGCGGCCTGCTCTCTTCATATCCGAGGCCGCACTAAGACCCGCAACGCCTGCGCCAATGATTGCAATCGCCATCCCGACTTCTCCTGCTCCCGTCTGAGACCTAGTTTAACGGTGAAGAAGGCAAGGTTGATGACAGACAGAAAACGCACCTCCAACAAAATGGTCCGCAAAAGCGATCTTCCGCAGAAGACCTGTCCTGCCTGCCAGCGCCCCTTTTCGTGGCGCAAGAAGTGGGAATCGGTCTGGGACGAGGTGATGTACTGCTCGAAACGGTGCCGCGGCGAAGCCAAAAAGAGCTGACGCAAGTCCGTTTATCGAAAAACAGTAATTTTTATCCCCCTGAATTATATACAGATTTTAAGAAAACACATTGTTTTTCGATAATCGTATATTGAAAAACAATAATTTCGTTGCTAGATCAATCTCGTCGGCGGCACAGAGACAAACCCGCCCCGGCAGACAACCAACCAACCGGCACAAGAAGACCGGAAACTTGCAACGAAGGAGTAATATCAGATGCAACCGCTCGCCTCCCAGACCCGCCAACCCCGTCTGGAACAGACTGCGACCAACACCGGCATGGCGCCGGTGCTCGCAGGCACCACCGGACGCGTGTCCGGAAAGGCTGCCAACGACAATGCCGGGATCTGGAAGCCCACCCTTCTGGTCCAGCGTCGCCGCCGCCACAACAGGCTTGCCGGACGCGTCTGATCAAGCTTCAGGCAACCCCGGCAGGGACTCTCACTCTCATCGCGCCCCAACCTGCCGGGGCCCTGAAAACAGACCGCCCTGCCCCGCCCGGCAGGGCGGTCCTATATTTGGGCGCGAAGTGATTTCGGCCTGATCCAGCCCATCATTTTGAAATGAACAGGCGTGAACGCTTCGTCTTCCTCGGATTCAAACAGGACCGCCGTTCCTGTTGGCAGCTTCTCCCCAAGCTTGCGCGCCGCGATCTCATCATTCGTTCCCGCTTCACGCAGGATCGACAGCGCCGCTTCCTGCATTCCCGGATTGTGCCCGATGACCATAAGGGTCGAGCTCTTGGGCGCTGCCAGTGTCACCTGGTCGAGAATGGTCGGAACGCTCGCAAGGTATAGCGTGTCCGATAGCTTTGCCTCGCACGCTGGAAAGAATTCCTGAAGATGGCGCCAAGTCTCCCGCGTGCGCCGCGCACTTGAAACAAGCGCCGCATCGGGCACCCATCCTCTCGCTTTCAGCTCATTGCCAATCGCTTGGGCATCCTTGTGCCCGCGGGCTACGAGCTTGCGGTCGCGGTCCGAAACTCCTTCATTCCAGAGTTCAGTCTTGGCATGGCGAAGCAGGATCAGACGTTTCATGCGTGCTCGACGGCCAGCGTGGCCTTAGTAAAATTAAAGACCGAAATCAGCACCCTGAACTTGTCCTCTAGCCCGCCGACGCCAATCTGTGTGGCGAAGATATAGCAATCAACGGAGAATGCCATGAGCCTTCTGCTAGGTGATACAGCACCCGATTTCGACGCCGAAACCACTGAAGGCAATATCAGCTTCCACGACTGGATCGGGGATGACTGGGTTGTCTTCTTCTCCCACCCGGCAGACTTTACTCCTGTCTGCACAACGGAGATCGGCTACACGGCAAAACTGAAAGACAAGCTTGCCGCGCGCGGCGCGAAGGCAATCGTGATTTCTGCCGACAGCCTTGAGGACCACAAGGCGTGGATCAAGGACGTCGAAGAGACACAGGGCGCGAAGGTGGAATTCCCACTCATCGCCGACCCGGATAAGAAGATCGCGACGCTCTACAACATGATCCATCCGAACGCGGATGCGAAAGTGACTGTGCGCGCCGTTTATGTGATCGACCCAAAGAAGAAGATCCGCGCCTCGATCATCTATCCCCCAAGCGCTGGTCGTAACTTCGATGAAATCCTGCGCCTGATCGACTCGCTACAGCTGACCGACGGCTACAAGGTCGCAACGCCGGTGAACTGGCAGGACGGCGAAGACGTCATCATCGTACCGAGCGTATCCAATGAAGACGCCGACAAGATGTTTCCGAAAGGATATAAGACGATCAAGCCCTACCTGCGCACCACGGCGCAGCCGAACAAGTAGGCGCGTCTGAAATTGACGGCGCTGCCGTCAGCTAAATGACCGACTTACCATACGCAGCAATTTCTGACTCGGGCTGAGGCGGCGACGCTTCAGCCCGAATTTGCGTCGCACGCGGTCAGGTGCATCATAAACGGCCTTGATCGTCTGTAGACGCTTCATCGCGCTCTTCGCACGCGGCTTCCGCTTTGCTTTCTGTCGGATTGCAAACTCCCTCGTCGTGGGTGGACCCTAGCACAAGCAGAGGCCCTCGACAAAAAAGCGGAAGGCGACCCCTGACAGAAAACCTTCACGTCGCAGACGTAAATGTGTCGAAGAATCGCGTCATACGCGAAATATGGTGGCCCCCGACCGCATCCACTCGCTTTCCCGTGCAGGCGGCACCTCGCCGAACGACGACCGCGCCAATGGCGCGGTGGCTGCCTCATGTGGACACGCCTGGGTTATAGACGGGGCAACAGGTGTGAGCGACCAGACCTATGTCAGTGGCGCCAGCAGTGATGCCGCCTGGCTAGCCGCCCAACTCGATACCCACTTTGCCGGCCTGCCGCAGAACTCAGAACCCATCCGCGTGGCTTTGAGACGTATCGTTGGCCGTGTTCGCGATGACTATCTTCTGCAGACGTCTCAGTCTCACATACCCGAATATGCGATCCCCTCGGCTGCTGCGCTCTACTGCGGATGGGAGCAGAGCGGGCACCGGGTGCATATCCGCTTTTCGGGCCTCGGCGACTGCAGCGCGATTGTGCGTGAATCCAGCGGGCTTCTACACATTATTGGAGATCTCTCACGGGGCGGCGACGCGCATATGCTGGACCGCTTTGCCGCCTTCCACGGCGATGAGAGCGAAGCGGCCAAAAGCGAGCTTCGTGCCTTTCTCCAGGAACAGCGCAGCCGCATGAACAAGCCTGATGGCTACTGGGTGTTCTCGATCGCTCCGGAAGCCGCAAGTCATATTCAGGAACGCACGCTCTGCCTGCGCAGCCCGGCAGACCTCCTGCTGATGACAGACGGGTTTGCGCGGCTCATTGATCATTTCGAGGCTTACACGCCCGATACGCTGATCGATGCGGCGCTGAGGAACGGTCTAGGCCTTCTCTACGAGGAACTACGCCGCCTCGAAGCGGGCGACCCCGGTCGCACAGCTGCACCGAGGGTAAAACAGGAGGACGATGCGAGCGCCGTGCTGGTGCGCCTTGAAGCTTCAGACGCACCAACAGGCAATTCTGCCTAGGCTGGCATCTTGATCTTGCCGTTCACAAGATCGGAATAGTCGTTGACCAGGCCTTCGGTGACGCTGCCAGGCTTGTAGTTCACATCACCGATCTGACGGACTGGCGTAATCTCAGCGGCCGTACCTGTGATGAAGCATTCGGAGAAGTTCTTCAGCTCATCCGGCATGATCGTTCGCTCGACAATCTCGATCTGGCGCGCCTTGGCCAGCTTGATGGCTGTCTGGCGCGTGATCCCGTTGAGGAAGCAATCCGGGGTCGGCGTATGCAGAGCGCCGTCCTGCAGGAAGAAGATGTTTGCGCCTGTCGCCTCTGCCACATGGCCGCGATAATCGAGCATAAGGGCGTCTGCAAAGCCGTCCTTCTCGGCAGCATGCTTGGACAGGGTACAGATCATGTAGAGGCCGGCGGCCTTTGCTTCGCACGGGGCGGTCTTCGGATCAGGGCGGCGCCATTGGGCATGCGTCATAGCAATGCCCTTCATCTTGTCAGCGAAATAATCGCCCCAGTGCCAGACCGCGATCGCGACGTGGATCTTGTTGTTCTGCGCCGAGACGCCCATCATTTCGGAGCCGCGCCAGGCAAAGGCGCGCACATAAGCGTTTTCAAGACCCGACTTTGCCAGCGTTTCATGCTTGGCCTTCTCGATCTCATCGACCGTGTAGGGCAGCTCGAAGCCGAGGATGTTCGCGGACCGGTGAAGACGTTCGGTGTGACGACGCGATTCGAAGATACGCCCGCCATACGCACGCTCACCTTCAAACACGGACGACGCATAGTGCAGGCCGTGGGTCAGGACATGAATTGTCGTCTCGCGCCAAGGTACGAATTCGCCGTCCATCCAGATGTATCCATCGCGGTCGTGATACGGTGTGGAGGCGTCGGCCATTATTTCTTGTCCTTGCTTGAACTTATACTCGAAAGAGGCTCCATTCTCAGACTGTGGCATCTGAAGTCAACCAGAAGACAGGCGAAAGCGCTCGTGTCGATCCGCGGCTTTTTCTCAGGGAGGAAGAGCTCGATAATGGTATCGCGCTACTGCTCGCCACAGAGCGCATTATCAGCGACATCACCCGCAAGGCGCAGCGTCAGACTGGCCTTAATGCGTCGGGGCTACGGCTGCTGATGACGATCCGCTTTGAACCTGGCCTGACGGTCAGCGAATTGCGTGACAAAATGGGAGCAACGACGCCAACAATTGCCCGGATTCTCGGAGAGCTCGACCGGAAGAACCTGGTGGTGAAGACGCAAGGTGGGCGCGATGCCCGGCGTCGGCGTCTGACCCTGTCGGATGAGGGAGAACAGATGCTGCGCCCACTTGTGGACAAGTTACGCTCTGCCCTGCGCGATGCTTACCGAGACGCTGGCGCAAATGCCGTGTCCGGCACCCGCGCGGTCCTGGAGGCCCTTACCCAATGAGTGACGCACAACACATTCTGGTGGTTGATGACGACAATCGCATCCGCGACCTGCTCAAGAAGTATCTTGTCCGCAACGGATTGAGGGTCACGGCAGCCGCCGATGCCGCCAGCGCGCGCAAGCTGATGACGACTTTCGATTTCGATCTTGCCATCCTCGACATCATGATGCCCGGTGAGACAGGGCTTGAACTGCTTGCCAGCCTCCGCAGTGCAGGACAGAGCGTTCCGGTTCTACTTCTCACCGCAAAGGGAGAGACTGGCGACCGGATCGAAGGGCTGAAAGCAGGTGCCGACGACTATCTTTCCAAGCCTTTCGAACCGGAAGAACTGTTACTTCGCATCAATGCCATACTGCGGCGCACGCATGTTGAGCCGCCGCCTGAAGAAATCGAGATGTCGGGCCTCGTCTTCAACGCCAAGCATCAGGAACTCACCTCCGGCGCACGCCGTGTCCGCCTGACTGAGGCGGAGCTTCATCTCCTCTCAATGCTTGCTGCCAAAGCTGGAGAGGCCGTGAGCCGCGAGGAACTGGCCTCCAAGTCACCGAACAGCACGGAGCGCTCTATCGATGTCCAGGTGACGCGCCTTCGCCGCAAGATCGAACCAGATCCCCGCCAGCCGATTCATATCCAGACGGTACGCGGCATTGGCTACCGACTCATGCCCGACTGAAGCGCGGAAAACTGCCGCTTTGCCAAACCACCGCTTGCCACTAAGGCTTGCAGCTGATGCCCCGCCTCGTTCGCCTCCGCCTTAGAGATTTCACCCCGCGCGGGCTCTATCCGCGATCGGTGCTGATGGTGATCCTTCCGGTGATCCTGTTGCTGAGCGCCGTGACCTACATATTCTATGACAGTCACTGGAGACACACCTCCCGTAAGCTGAGCCAGACCATGGCGAGCGAAATCGAATTCATGGTCGGTCTTCGGGGCCGGTATCCCGGCCAGTTCGACATGCTGCGCGATGACGCCCGCCAAGCCATGCAGCTCGATGTCGTGGTGCTCGAGAATGCAGAACTCCCTACAGAGCAGAAAGAGCTCTTCTTCTCGGCGCTCGACGATATCCTGTCGCGTGAACTGGAAGTCTCTCTGGAGCAGCCCTTCTGGTTCGACATATCCGGCTATGGCGAGACCGTGGAGATCCGTGTCCAGGACGGCGACGACGTGCTACGCTTTCTCGCCGAGCGCGACAGGACCTTTTCGACAACCGGCCACATCTTCATCGTCTGGGTCATCGGCGCGACAGGCATCCTCATCGCACTCGCCCTCGGCTTCCTGCGCAACCAGGTCCGCTCCATCCTGAAGCTGACCGAAGCGGCAAAGGCGTATGGCCGGGGCCGGGATGCCGGCAATTACCGCCCCTCCGGCGCAACCGAAATCCGCGACGCCGCCCGCGCTGTGATGGATATGCGCACACGCCTTACGACCTTTGCGGAAGAGCGCACGACTATGCTAGCCGGCATCAGCCATGACCTGCGCACGCCGCTAACAAGGCTGAAGCTTCAGCTCGCGATGATGGACGATACGCAGGAAATCAGGGAGGCCCGTCAGGACCTTCAGGAAATGTCGGTCATGCTGGACGAATACCTCGCTTTCGCAAGCGGCAAGGAGGGCGAACAGTCTGCCACATTCCGGTTCGATGAGCTGGTCGCCGAAATCATTTCCGCCCTTGGCGGACAAACCCATATCCGCGCCACAGCACCTGTCACGATCATCGCGCGGCAGGGCCTGATCCGCCGTGCCGTCTCTAATCTTATCTCAAACGCGCAAGGCTTTGCCGACAAGGTGGAAGTGGAAGTCATCGAAGGTCCACACATGGTCGAACTGATTGTCGATGATGACGGCCCCGGCATCCCGGAAGACAAGCGCGAAGAAGCCTTCAAGCCTTTCCACCGCCTAGATGACTCACGGAACCAGAATGTGCCCGGCACCGGCCTAGGCCTTTCCATCGCGCGTGACACGGCCCGCCAGCATGGCGGCGATATCCGGCTTGAAGAAAGTCCGCTTGGCGGCCTGCGCGTGCGCCTGCGCCTACCTGCCTAGAAACCTGCTGGCGGTGGCATGCCCGGCGCGCTGAGGCATATCACCTTGAACCGGCTGCCCAGCTCGTCTGGATCGACGAGCCGCTTCACGCCTTCGTAGATCTGCTCGGCGCGGTCTGGATTGGCCTTGATAAGCGCCTGCATGCGCGCTTCTGCGCCCAGCGCCATAAGGAACGGCCCCTGCTCAACCGGGCCAGACACTTTAAGTCCGCGCTTCTCTGCCAGACGCGCCAATCGCGCAAAATCGACATCGACGGTGAGGTCGCTTTCGCCTGGCATGTCCAGAGGCCCGACCTGCGCCCCATTCTTGAAGGCACGCAGCGTATCGCCGGGCGCATTGCCTGCAGGCCCGTAATCGATCAGCAGCGCCCGTCCCGGCGCGCGGACAAACGCGTTCGCCAGTGTCTCGCAGAGTGTATCCAGCGCCGGTTGCACTTCGATGGAGGTCTGGCCGTCTGCTGGCTCTCCCGACAGTTTCTCCACATTGTCCGTTGCAAGGCCAAAAGTGAGATCGCCCTCATCGGTCAGGCCAACGACACGCTCCAGCCAGCCTTCCCCGCCCTGCACAAACTGGCGCGCAGGCAGGCAGTCCAGCCACTCATTCGCAACCAGCAGGAAAGGCCGCTCGCCCAGCGTCTCGAACGCGCCAAGGAAGTCGGGATGAAACTCAGAGAGTCTCGCTTTCTGGGCGGCCGCATAGACCGGGCTTGCCTCGCTGATAGACAGGCGAAAACGCTCACCCCCGCCGACGCTGGCGATCGCCCGCATCATGTCGTCCATCATCGTGCCGCGGCCCGCGCCGACCTCAATCAGGTCGAACGGATCTGGCCCGCCAAGCGCCTGCCATTCATGCAAGCTCCACAGGCCAAGCAGTTCACCGAAAACCTGGCTGATCTCTGGCGCGGTAATGAAGTCGCGGCCTATGCCTGGACGCGTGGCGTAATAGCCAAATTCCGGGTCATGCAGGCAGGTATTCATATAGGCGGACACTGGCAGCGGCCCGCCTGCCTCGATCAGCGTCTTCAGCTTTGCCTTCAGTCCCGTCATGCCCTCGCGGCGCCGGCCGGTGGTTTGCTGAGGCCGTGCCAGACCAGATATGCCCCGCCGATCCACATGGGCAGCGACAGCAACTGTCCCATCGTGATGAAGTCAGGCAGCACGCCCATGGTGAAGCTATCAGGCTCACGGAACTGTTCGGAAATCGATCGGCCAGCCGCGTAAAAGAGCAGGAACATGCCAGCCGCGAGGCCGCGCCGCTTCAGGAGATCGAATTTCCAGATGAGGAATGAGATGACAAGAAACGGCAGCAAACCCTCAAGGACGGCCTCGTAGAGCTGGCTTGGATGGCGCGGCATTTCTGGCTCGCACAGTCGGAAAGCCGGGTTCTGGTCGCGGCAATAGATCCACTCATCGGACTGCCAGTCATAGGCTGATGGCGTCCCGCCCGTATTTGCTTCCGGGAAGACCATGCCGACCGACGCATTGGTATGGCGGCCATACAGCTCAGCATTGATGAAGTTCGCACAGCGCCCGAAGAAAATGCCTATTGGCGCGACCGCGCCTGCAATGTCGGCAAGTGGCAGCAGCTTCACGCCGCGCATCTTGGCCGAAATCAGAATGGCAATTGCAACACCGAGCAGGCCGCCATGGAAGGACATGCCACCTTCCCAGATGCGCAGCAGGCTCCACGGATCACGCTGCACCGTCTCGAACTGGAAGGGCAGCTGATAGAAGAGGATGTAGCCAATGCGCCCGCCAAGGATGACGCCCAGCGTCACATAGAACAGGATATCATCGATATCGTCTGGCGTTGCCGGGCTCGCGCCGCCCCAGAGGCGTTCGCGCTTCACAAGCATCACGGCATAGCGCCAACCAATGACGAGACCCGCAATGTAGGCGAGGGCATACCAGCGGATCGGAAAGCTGCCGATTTCGACGAGCGCCGGATTGAACTCCGGAAAACTGAGCGCTGCTGTATAGAGTGCGTGCATTGGCTGCCTTTTCCCGTCGCGCGGCGTCGCCTATCTGTAGACCGATACCGGCTAGTCTCTCCCCTTAGTCGCGGCAAGGAGTAACCGCATGGCCAATACAAATCCACTGCTTGATGACCTCGCAGGCCTCATGACAGGCGCCATGGGCGCAGCCCGCTCTGCAGGCGAAGAAGCGCGCACCGCCGTTCAGTCGCGTGTGCGCGAATTTATCGCCGACATGGACCTCGTCGAGCGTGACGAAGTCGAAGCCCTCCGGGCTATCGCGATCAGCGCACTTGAGAAAGTCGAGGCGCTCGAAGCACGCGTCGAAGCACTCGAAAAGAAGTAGCTTTTTAGCGAAAATCACCGGCCAGGCGGACGCTCTTCATCAGGGCGAACACCTGCTGGCCGGTTTCAAGCTTCAGCTCTGACAGGGCATGGCGCGTGATCTGCGCGCGGATCAGCTCACTGCCAATCGTGAGATCGACGAGCGCGTCGGCTGCCGCATCACTTGAGACAATACGGCCAACGCGGGCAGGTAGAACATTCCGGATAGACATCGGCCCCGGGCGCTCCACGGCGATCGCGACATCGCGCGCATCGATGAAAAGCCGGAGTTTTTCAGCCTCACGCGCCCCCGGCGCAGTGGGCAGGAGAAGGGTTTCGCCACCCGCCTCCAGCGCCATCAGACCGCTATCGGTATCAATCCGGGTAACTGTCGCTTCGATCAAGGACGCAGGCCCGGCACCTTCGGAGAGCGGCCCAAGATCAAGGCTCCTGCCTATCTCGCCGACAGGGCCGTTCGCCAGCACCCGCCCGGCCTCCATCACGACGATCGCCGATGCCAGCGCCGCCACTTCTTCCAGGTCATGGCTGACATAGAGGACGGGGCAGCCGGAGTGCTCTGGCAGGCTTTTGAGAAATGGCAGGATGTCCCGACGTGCAGCCCTGTCGAGGCCAGTCAACGGCTCATCAAGCAACATGAGGTCAGGACACGAAAGAACCGCCCGCGCCAGTGCCACTCGCCTGCTTTCGCCGCCGGATAGAGACACCGCGCGGCGCTCCAGCAGTCCGTCTATGCCGAAGGCAGCAATCGCTGCATCCACGTCCGGGCTCCGCCCCGCTTTGCGCGCCCGCTTCGCCGCAAAATCGAGATTGCCCTGCACATCTAGGTGACTGAAGAGGCGCGCATCCTGAAACACATAAGCGACGGCACGCCGATGCGCTGCAACGTAAACTCCCGCGGCGCGGTCTTGCCAGACAGTCTCTCCAAAGCTGATACGGCCCTCGCTCGCGGTCTCCAGTCCGGCAATTGCCCTCAACAGGGTCGTCTTGCCGCTGCCGCTCGGCCCGAACACTGCCGTCACACCTTCCAGCGCCAAGTCTTCGCGCACCTTCAGGCCGAACGTCTCACGGGCAAGCGCAATGTCGAGAGAGAGGCGATCAGCTGACACGGAGACGGTAGCTCCTGTTCAGGGCATAGACACCGACCAGCGTCACGAAGGAAAACACGAGTAGGCCCGCAGAGAGGATATGCGCCTCGGCGTACTCAACGGACTCCACATGCTCGTAGATCGCGATGGAAATGACCCGCGTGCGCTCAGGGATGTTGCCGCCCACCATCAGCACGACACCAAACTCTCCGATCGTATGTGCAAAGGTCAGCACGCAGGCCGTCAGGATGCC
This sequence comes from Henriciella marina, assembly GCF_027213945.1. Classification (GTDB taxonomy): domain Bacteria; phylum Pseudomonadota; class Alphaproteobacteria; order Caulobacterales; family Hyphomonadaceae; genus Henriciella; species Henriciella marina_A. Next base: position 10,411 of record NZ_JAPWGW010000005.1, on the reverse strand, counting down.
CCGCGCCGATTGCGGCAGCAGGACATTCCAGACGGCGTCCAGCCTCGACGCCCGCAGCGTCGCCGCCGCCTCCATTGGGCCGCGCCCTACGGCCTCAAACGCTGATTGGAGCGGCTGCACCATGAAGGGCAGTGAATAGATGGCAGACGCAAACACCAGCCCTGAAAACGAAAAGCTGAGTGTCCCGCCCGTCAGGCTGACCCATGCCGCACCGAGCGGCGCAGACGGGTTCATCAGGATCAGAAGGTAAAAGCCGATCACGGTCGGTGGCAGAACAAGCGGCAGAGCCGTCACGGCCTCCACCACCGGCTTCAGACGGGCCTGCGTTGTCGCAAGCCAATAGGCCAGCGGCACGCCGATCACGAGAAGGATACCCGTCGTGACCGCCGCGAGATGCAGGCTGAGCAGGACCGGCCCAAGATCAGGCATCACAGGTCAGCCTTCCTCATAACCATGGTCGCGCATGATGGAGAGCGCCTTGTCGCTTCGAAGGAAGGCGATGAATTGCAATGCGGCTTCATTGCCTGCCGCTCGCTGCATCAGGACCACATCCTGCCGGATCGGCGCGTGGAGATCGCCGGGGACTTCCCAGACGCCGCCCTGCCCATCCGCAGCACCTTTCACCAGTTGCGACGCCGCCACAAAGCCCATCTCCGCATTGCCGCTGGCGACAAGTGCATAGGCCTGGCCGATATTCTGACCGTAGACGATCCGGTCTGACAGGGAATCCGCAAGATCGAGAGAAACCAGCGTCTCCTCGGCAGCTGCGCCATACGGTGCAAGCGCCGGATTGGCCAGCGCCAGCGCGCGATAGCTCCCGTCCCGCAGTTCGTCCGCCCCATCGAAATCAGGCGTCTGCGACGCTGGCATCCACAGGACCAGGCGCCCGGTCGCATAGGTGAACTGCGTCCCCTCCAAACCGTTTCCTGCATCAACAAGTCGGCGAGGGCGATCCGTGTCGGCGGCGAGGAAGATATCGAAGGGCGCACCATTCTCGATCTGCGAGTAGAGCTGGCCGGTCGATCCTGACGACAGAGTGACCTCAAGGGCAGTTTCGGCCTCGAACTCAGCTTCGAGCACCTTCGCAGTGTCAAGGAAATTGGTGGCGACCGCGACCATGACATCGCCCTGATGTGCCTGCCCGCAGCCCGCGATCAGGGCCAGAGGCAGTGCGACCGCCATTCCGGCACGTCTGATCCAGAGCAATCTCGACATTTCAACCGTCTACCACCCTGCATATCGGTCAGCAACGCATACAGATCGAGCAACCCAACGCCTATTCTGTATAGCTGTGCTCACCAATTGAAACGGCTCCTCAGGCGTGCGAATGATTGCGAAGGCTTCCACAAATGAAATTTGAAGTCAGGTTGCAGGGGCGCTGCCCCGTGTTACCGTTCGACCAGTGGCGGCCTGCCACGCTGATTCGGAGGAAATCGCCGATGAGCCTCAATCTCGAACAAAGCTATAATATGGATGGCGACCCGCTCGACATGGTTGAAGTGTGTCTGGAGCACGCAGGCTGGGAACACCAGCGCGAAGACGACGCTGCCATTCAGTGCATCGCCCAGACACGTTGGGGTGAGATGGGCGCGCTCATCGCATCGCGCCGTGAGCCGCCTGCCCTCCACTTCACGATCACGCTGGACCTGAAGCCGACCGCCGCCCGCTCGAACGCCATCGCCAAGCTGGTGCTGATGGCAAATGAGCGCCTCTGGCTCGGTCATTTCGACTATTGGATCGAAGACAGCGTCCTTCTTTTCCGCCATACGCTGCCGCTACTCGACCGCGTCGAACCGGAAGCCGGCGAAATCCGCGCCGTGATGGCAGCTGCCACCGATGCGGTGAACATGTTCGTTCCTGCTTTCAACTTTGTCATCTGGGCCGGCAAGACCCCAGAAGAGGCCATCGACGCAGCGATGTTCGAAACCGATGGCGAGGCCTGAGCCGGGCCTTACGCTTGTCGGCGGTGGTCGCATGGGCTCCGCGCTCGCAGGCGGCTGGATCAAATCGGGCTATGCAGGCCCGATAGCCGTTTTGACGCCAAGGCCATCCGACCTGCTCAGGTCTTGGGAAAATGACGGCAAGATCCGCCTTAATCCTGAATCAGCTACGGCCAGCACACTTGTCATCGCCGTGAAGCCGCAGGTTTTCCCGAAAATTCTCGATGAACTTCGCACCATGGTCGGGCCGGACACGCTTGTCCTGTCGGTTATGGCTGGCATCACGCTGTCATCACTCGCCGACAAGCTCGGCACGTCCCGTGTGGCTCGCGCCATGCCCAACACGCCCGGCCTTGTTGGCGAAGGCATGACCCTTCTTTGTATGCCGGAAGGCGCAGCAGATGACGATACGGCCTACCTGCAGGAACTTCTGACACCTCTTGGCGCCGTTGAAGGCCCGCTTGGCGAGAACCAGATTTCGGCTGCGACGGCCCTCTCCGGTTGTGGCCCGGCCTATGCTTTCCTGCTCGCCGAAGTCATGGCCGCCGCTGGTGTCGCTCATGGACTTGATGAGGCCCTTGCCCTCCGTCTTGCCCAGAAAACCGTACAGGGCGCAGGCGCACTCATGATGGACAGCGATGAGCCGCCATCCACGCTGCGTGAAAACGTTACCTCGCCCGGCGGTGTCACCAAGGCAGCGCTCGACGTCTTGATGCGCGACGGGGCCATGCCATCTCTGATGAAGGAGGCGGTCGCAGAAGCTATCCGGCGCGACCGCGAGCTTTCAGGAGACTGACACATGAGCGATGCGCGCAAGGACCTACTCAACAAGGGCGTTGAGGCCGCGCTCGAACTCGCAAAGACGATCGACTGGCGCGACCTCACCCTAAGCGCAATCGCAGAGCGCGCTGGCCTTTCGCTGAAGGATTTTCACGGCGTCGCTGACAAGGCGAAGATCTCCGACGCTGTCGAAGCCTGGCTCGACGATGCGATGAGCGAAGGCTCCACCAACGAGGATGAGACACCGCGCACGCGGCTTTTCGATGTCATCATGATGCGTTTCGACAGGATGGAGGAGCACCGCGAGGCGATGCTGTCCCTGATCGAATGGCGCCAGACCCAGCCTGCCCGCCTGCTGAACCTCATCGCCGCCAGACACACCACTGCCAGCTGGGCGCTATCCTGCTCTGGCCTTGATGGCTCAGGCGACTTTCCAAAACCCATCCGCACCACGGCGATCGCCTGGGCGCTGGCGCAGGCAGAGATTGCCTGGCGCAAGGAAGACAGCGCCGACATGTCTCGCACCATGGCAAAGCTCGACGGCGAACTTCGGAAGATGGAAGAACGCGCCGGCTGGATCACATCGCGCTTCTCAGGCCGCAAATCCGGCACCGGCGAAAAGCCGGAAGCCACCACTGGCCATGAGCCGACAACCGAACATCAGCCGAGCTAAGGCTTGGTGCGCAGAAGATACGAATTCTGCGGGCTACCTAAGCTCGTATAAGTCTGCGAGCCTTTGCATCTCGCCAATCAATTCGCGGACCCAGTCGGAATCTGGCCCCCAGCAATCGAGGAACACGTATTCAGATTGGGACGCGTATTCGACTAACGCCGTCGTGCCGTCACGGCCAAACGATTGGCAGTCTTTGTCTTTGGCATGCCGGAAACGACCTAAATCCAGCGTCGAGCGCAAACGTTGCAATTCGTCATCTTGCAAAACGCGCTGGTGGACTGATTTACGCTGATCACCGTAAAAGTAGGTCATCGACACAACCACCCCGGAAAGCGCAAGCCGATAGTTGCCTCCTTGAGGGTTGCCGAGGGAAGTCCAAACTCCCAGGCGCCAGATCTCAGTGTCTGCGTCGCTCGTCGTTCGCGAATAATCATAAAGACTGGGTTCGTCGTATCTTCGCCACCTTCCTCCGATAATCTCTACTCCAGCGGGATGGAGACCCTCAGGTATTTGATATCCCTCACTGTCGAGCCGTTCGAAGAACTTCTCCCAACTTTCGTTGGGCAAGGGTTGGGGGGCCTCTTCATCCGGACGCAAATCGGCCGGATCGAAATATTCGGCGTTCGTTTCAGGAGGCCCGTTCATGTGCTGGGCCATTGCCAAGCAGGGCACACTGGCGGCACACATCAAAGCACAGACTACTCGGAACATTGCTAGGCTCCTTACCTCACCGAGCATTGAGCACCTCTTTTCAGACTATCCACGATTGTAAGTTAAATGGCTACCATCCCTCACGTCCTCGCGCCCCGGCTTGCCGGAATGAACGGCATCAAGCACGGCTTTTTTGGTCGTCAGGGAGGCACGTCCGAAGGCATCTATGACAGTCTAAACCTCGGCATCGGCTCTGAGGACAAACCGAAAGCCGTGATGCGCAACAGGCGTCTGGTTTCAGATCTGATCGGCACGCGCGAAGTCGATCACATGCTGTCCTGCTATCAGGTCCATTCTGACCGCGCGATCCTGGCCACGATGCCCTGGGGCCCGGACCGCCCGCAGGCCGATGGCATGGTCACGAACCTTCCCTGCATCGCGCTCTGCATCCTGACCGCCGACTGTGTGCCTGTCCTCTTTGCTGACAGGAAAGCGAGCGTCATCGGCGCATGCCATGCTGGCTGGAAAGGCGCGCTTGCCGGTATCTGCGAAGCGACCATCGCAAAGATGGAAGAGACCGGCGCGAACCGCAAAGACATCTACGCCGCGGTCGGGCCATGCATTGGCCAGAAGAGCTATGAGGTCGGCCCGGAATTTCGCGATGAAATCCTCAGCGGCGCTCCATGGGCGGGCAACCTGTTCCATCCGGGCGAAGGTGACCGCTTCCACTTCAATATCGAAACCTTCGTGAAGAACCGCCTCGTCAAGGCGGGCCTCGCTTTCGTCGAGGTTATCGGACACGACACGTGCGAGCTGGAAGACATGTACTTCTCCAATCGCCGCCGCAATCACTTCGGCGAACCTGACTATGGCCGTCAGGGCTCAGTGATTATGCTGGAGGGGTAGAGGAGCCCCGCCAACGGCCTCGCCCTCCGACAAGCTCAGACTGAAGCAGCTATTATTTGAGCTTAGCGACGAAGCCGGGCCAAAACCTGCACCCTTATTCTTGCGACTCTGCCTCTCGTGCGTCACAAGCACCCGAAACTGATCTCAAGGGAAGGCAGCCCCGCGATGAAACTCATTACCTGCAATGCAAACCGTCCCCTGGCCGAGGCAATTGCCGACCATCTGGACTGCCCTCTCTCCAAGGCGGAGATCAAGAATTTCGCCGATGATGAGATCTTTGTCCGGATTAATGAAAATGTCCGCGGCGAAGACGTCTTCCTGATCCAGTCCACATCGAAGCCAGCCAATGACAACCTCATGGAGCTGCTGATCGCCATCGACGCGCTGGCCCGCGCGTCGGCAGAGCGGATCACGGCTGTCATCCCCTATTTCGGCTATGCCCGTCAGGATCGCAAAACAGACGGCCGCACACCGATTTCGGCCAAGCTGGTCGCAAACCTGATCTCGACCGCAGGCGCCGACCGCGTTCTGACCATGGACCTTCATGCTGGTCAGATCCAAGGCTTCTTCGATGTGCCGACTGACAACCTCGTCGCCATGCCGGTCATCGAGAATGATATCCGCATGACGCATAATGGCGCTGACCTCATGGTCGTCTCGCCTGACGTTGGCGGCGTGGTCCGCGCACGTAACCTTGCGAACCGTCTCGGCTGCGACCTTGCCATTGTCGACAAGCGCCGCCCGGAAGCGGGTAAATCCGAAGTCATGAACATCATCGGTGACGTGACCGGCCGCCGCTGCATCCTGGTCGATGACATCTGCGACTCCGGCGGCACACTTGTGAACGCGGCAGCTGCGCTGAAAGACTCCGGCGCTGTCGGCGTCAGCGCCTATGTCACGCATGGCGTGCTGTCGAACAATGCCGTCAAGCGGATCGAAGGCTCCGTCATGGACGAGATCGTGATCTGCGATACGATCCGCCCGACGGAGGAAGACTTCCAGTCCGACAGCCTGCGCGTCCTTTCCGTGGCCCCGCTCCTCGGCGAAGCGATCCGCCGCATCGCGAACAATGAGAGTGTCTCGAAACTCTTCGACTGATCTTTAATGTCGCACCGCCTGCCTTTGCAGGAACGCCAGTCTCTCCTTCGTGTTGGTTAGATAACTTATCCAGCAAGTAGGAAGGGCCAAGAAATGGCTGACAGTCAGAGACTGGGCGACATGCTCACGACTATTAATCCGGCGACGGGCGAAGAGCTCGAGCGCTACCCCCTCATGACCGACCGCGAATATGAAACCGCGATCGAACAATGCCATGAAGCATTCCTGAACTGGCGCCATGAAGCACCGGAAAAGCGCGCCGAAATCATCAAGAAAATTGGCGAAGGCCTGAAGGCCAAAAAGTCCGAGCTCTCCAAGCTGATGACGGACGAGATGGGCAAGCTCGTCAAACAGGGCGAGGCAGAGATCGACCTCTGCGTCGGCATCTGTGACTGGACCGCAAAGAACGGCCCGAAGGAATTGCAGAGCGAAGAACGCGAGCTGCCAAACGGCAACAAGGGCGTCATCGCCTATTCGCCAATCGGCGTCATCTACGGCATCCAGCCCTGGAATTTCCCGGCCTACCAGGTCATCCGCTACGCTATCGCCAACCTGATGGCCGGTAATGGCGTCCTCCTCAAGCACGCTGAATCGGTGACCGGCTCGGCGCTGATGCTGCAGGAAATATTCGAGGATGCTGGCCTGCCAACGAACCTCTTCTCGGTCCTCCGGATCAGCCACGACCAGTCAGACAAGGTCATTGAGAACAAGCTTGTGCGCGGTGTGACGCTGACGGGCAGCTCAGGCGCCGGCAAGATCGTCGCAAAAAAAGCTGGTGAGCAGCTGAAGAAAACCGTTCTCGAGCTAGGCTCGAATGACGCCTACATCGTGCTTGAAGACGCCGACATGGAACAGGCCGTCAAGCAGTGCGTCACCGGCCGCGTCTTCAACAATGGCGAGACATGTGTCGCCGCCAAGCGCTTCATCGTCGTCGACGCCGTCTATGACAAGTTCCGTGACGCCTTCGTCGAGGCCATGAAGAATGTGAAGATGGGCGATCCGTCGAAGAATGAAGGCGACATCGGCCCGATGGCCCGCGAAGACCTTCGCGATGACCTCCATGAGCAGGTCGAGAAGAGCGTGGAGAACGGTGCCAAGATCCTCTGCGGCGGTGAGAAGCCTGACCAGAAGGGCTGGTGGTATCCTGCGACAGTCCTCGACAATGTCGAACCTGGCCAACCTGCCTATGATGATGAGCTGTTTGGCCCTGTCGCCTCGCTCATCCGTGCCAGGGATGCCGAAGATGCAATGCGCATTGCCAATGACAGCCGGTTTGGCCTCGGCGGCGGCATCTTCACCACGGATCGTGAGAAGGGCATCGAACTTGCCGAGAAGTATTTTGACACCGGCATGGTGTTCATCAATGGCTTCGGTCTTGCGCAGCCCAACATGCCCTTTGGCGGTGTGAAAGACTCTGGCTATGGCCGCGAGCACGGCGGCTTCGGCATGAAAGAGTTCGTGAATGCCAAAGCCATCAATGTGATGGGCTAGACGTCCGCCACGCCAACCCAAAAATAGGCCCTGCCAGTCCGGCAGGGCCTATTTTTGTTTACGATGCTCACGGCTAGGGCTTGTAGAGAACGAGCCCGTCAACAGAAGCCGGGTCGAAGCTTTTCATCTCGACCGTCCCGTCCGCGTCAGTTACAGGCCGCCAGTATTCGATGTGAAGATGGGGCCCGGTTGCCCTGCCGCTCGCGCCCAGCAAGCCAACTCTCTCACCAGCGCCAACCGTATCGCCCGTCTCCAGCAGGCGCTCCGATAGCTGGCAATAGATGAGCTTTGAGCCATCTGCGTAGATCACCTCAATCATCTCGCCATAGCCGTCCTTATAGCCAGAGAACCCGATCTCTCCGTCGGCAGGCGAATAGATCGGCGTACCCATCGGCCCCTTGATATCGGTACCCTTATGCATGAGCGCCTCGCCGCTGACCGGGTGAGTGCGCAGGCCGTACTGGCTCGTCACCTTGGCGTTTGCTTCCATAAGCACCGGGTGGCTGTAGGTGATGCTGGAGGCAAGCCCGCTCCCCTGCCCTACGGCGAACGGGGCAGCCGCCAGAGCAAGCAATGCTGCAGCTGAAGCGAGGACGGGCCTCTGACGTTTCTGTTGGCTGTCGAGAATACGGGTCAGTCGCATGGGTAGGCTCCTTTTTGGGGGCAGTATGAAACTTGAAACGGGAAGGTTTCTGACCGGCGCGCTGGATCGGGCCGCGCGGGCCAGCGTCCGGGCATAGCCAATCGGGTCGCCGCTTCGCTCAGCTGCAATCTCATCGCAGACCGCCTCGCGCCAGAAGTCGAGCTCACGCCGCATCGTCCATGCAAAGGGCGAGAACCAGAAGATATCAGCGATGAGCCTTTCGAAGGGGCGCGTGATCAGGTCGCCGCGCTCTTGGTGGACACATTCATGGATGACAACGTGGCGCCGGTCCTCAGCCACCTTCAACGCCTCGGGAATATAAATGGCGGGATTGAAGAACCCTGCGATAAAAGGAGACCCGGCAGGAATGACGCGAAGAGGCGGCGTCTCTCCCGCATCAGTGTCGGGGCTAATCTCCATCATGGTCGACGAAGCTTTCAGTCGGTGCAGCCGCATATGATCGGCAAGCGAAAGACCGGCCCGCACACACCAGCCTGCGAGCAGCACGACAAGCAGCGCCATCTCGGCAGTGGCCCGGTCCGGCCCCGCTATGGCAAAGCGAAGTCCTGTGGACGCGGTCTCAACTGCCTCGGTGAGCGGATAGAAATAGGCGATCTCCGGCAGGCCTTCAGGAAACCGTTTCGGCAGAAAGGAAAGCACGCCGAGGATCACCCAGGGCGCAAGCGAGAGGCAGGCCGCGCCGCGCCAGACCAATTGCGCATACCGGGCGCCAGCATCTTGACCTGTCAGCAACCGGGCCAGGCCAGCGAGGCCACCTGTCCAGACCAGCGAAAGGGAGATGAACCAGACCGCACTCATGACTTGTCGCCTGCCTTGTCGTGGGCGCGCTCTTCGGCTGCATTTATGATGGCGTCGAGTTCGTCGAGCTCTTCGGCCGAGAGGTGAGGGCTATCAGCGAAAAGGGATGCAGGCAGAGGTCCTTTCAGGTCCAGCACCTGGCGCGCAAGCTGGCGCACCATTCCGCCAAGCGTTTCCACACGGTCCAGAACGGCTGCATAGAATGCGGCATTGTCGGGTGCTTCACCTTCGCGCTTTACCCAACCCTTGACCTCCATCCGATTGATCACGGTACGCGTTGTCGAAAGCTGCCAGCCTTGCTCGGGTCCAACCGCTTCATGGATTTCCCGCGCCGTCTGGCGGCCCTTCGCCCAGAGGCGCTTCAGGATGACAAGTTCTGAGGAATTCGGTTTCGACATGGACAGGCCTTACGTTACATTTGTAGTGTCGTTACAACTGTAACGTGATGACGTCAACCCCTGTCAGCTGGCTGGTTGCGAAGGCAGGCCCGCTAGTGTATTGGCCCCAGCTTCAGAAAGGACGGCGCGAGGCCGTACCTGTCAGGCTGTCACTGACCGGCAACAGACCGGCGGCGGACTTCAGGACGAAAGGAAGCAAAAATGGCTGATACACTTAGTTTTAACGTCGAAATCCGTGAGCGCACGGGCAAGGGCGGCGCACGCGAAGCCCGCCGCAATGGCAAGGTGCCAGGCGTTCTTTATGGCGGCGGTGAAAACCCGGTCGCTGTGAACCTGAAGCTCAACGAAGTCATCAAGGGCATCAATTCCGGCCACTTCCTGACCTCGACCGCCAACCTCGTCCACGACGGCAAGAAGCAGCTGGTCATCCCGCAGGCGATCCAGCTCGACCCTGTCTCCGACATGCCGCTTCACGTCGACCTTTACCGCGTGAACGCCAGCCAGGTTATCTCCGTGGAAGTTCCGGTTCACTTCCTCAACGAAGAGGAATCACCTGGCCTGAAGCGCGGCGGCTCACTCAACGTGGTTCGGTTCGCCGTTGAACTGAACGTGCGCGCGGACAGCATTCCGGAAGCACTGGAAGCTGATCTCGCAGGCCTCGACGTCGGCGACAACGTCAAGATCTCCGACATCAAGCTGCCGGAAGGCGCTGAGCCAACCATTACCGACCGCGACTTCACCATCGCGACCATCGTCGGCAAGATGGCTGAAGTTGTCGAAGAAACCGATGAAGAAACCGAAGCCGGCGACGTCGAAGCCATCAACCAGTCCGATGAGGATGGTGAAGGCGACGCAGAAGGCGAAGGCGAAGAAGAATCCAAGGAATAGTCCGCAGACTCGTGGGGGGGGGGGGGGGGGCGGCCCGGGGGGGGGGGGCGGGCGGGCGGGGGGGGGGGGGGGGGGGTGTGGGGGGTGGGGGGGGTTCGGGTGGGGTGGATTGAGGGGGTCGGCG
>NZ_JAPWGW010000059.1 GCF_027213945.1 Henriciella marina | reverse complement strand
GTGGTGCGCATTAGCGGACCATCAAGTTTTTGGAAAAACCCAGCAATAATCCCAATCAGCGTGCCCAACAACAAGGTCATGCAACATCTGGCGGCGCTGTGTGAACAGCGGCACAAACAAGACCAAAGGCGTAAGTGCTTGAGCGATCCAGCCCGCAATAGGGTGCAAAACCGCCAAACCGCCATCCAGCGGCGTAGAACGCGTTGGCGTAATCACAATATCCATAATCTGCATACCTACAGTGGCACGGGCAGAAGAGCCC
>NZ_JAPWGW010000058.1 GCF_027213945.1 Henriciella marina | reverse complement strand
GTTATTGGTACGATTTGGGGAAGTATTTCCGGCTATCTTGGCGGCGTTGTAGATAGCGTAATGATGCGCATTATTGAGGTGCTCGATTCGGTGCCATTTATGTTTATGGTTATCCTGTTTGTTACCCTTTTTGGCAACAACATCTACCTGATTTTTATCGTGATCGGAATGGTATCTTGGCTGGGCATTGCCCGTGTTGTACGTGGTGTCACCTTCGGTCTAAAAAAGCGAGAGTTCATCGAAGCCGCACACTCTATTGGGG
>NZ_JAPWGW010000057.1 GCF_027213945.1 Henriciella marina | reverse complement strand
GCTTTGCAGTTTATGGCTTTCTGGGTACTGACACAGACGATTGCCTAGCTCAATAAGGCGTGTCTTGTCGTATTTTGAATCCCACTCCATATCCCATTCGTGCCCTAAGTAAGGGGACCAGTCTACAGAGTGCAACGCCATTGGACGCCATTCTTTAACAACCACTTCACCGCGATCTAATGCATCGCGATACTCATTGACTAACTGAGTCGCTGTCTCGATATCTGATTCATTTTTATCGATCAGAACATCTGCATACAAT
>NZ_JAPWGW010000056.1 GCF_027213945.1 Henriciella marina | reverse complement strand
TCTTACGGTCGATCTCGATAGATGCTTTCTTAAGACCGTTGATGAAACGGCTGTAAGATAGACCATTTTGACGAGATGCCGCATTGATACGTGCAATCCATAGTTGACGGAATTGACGTTTCTTAGCGCGACGGTCACGGTAAGCGTATTGACCAGCTTTAGTAACTGCTTGGAAAGCTACGCGGTAAACGCGTGAACGCGCACCGTAGTAACCTTTAGCTTGTTTTAGAACTTTCTTATGACGTGCACGAGCTTGTACACC
>NZ_JAPWGW010000055.1 GCF_027213945.1 Henriciella marina | reverse complement strand
ATGCTCTCTAGTCACCAACGTTTTGTTTGCAACAATTGTGGTAGCTCAAACTCTAGTAAGTTAAAAAAGGATTGTCATTGCATTGACTTAATGCCTAGATAAACTCAAAGACAACCAATTTCTGTTTAGAAAGGTACGCTATGGAATACAATACCTCAGCACTCTGTGATATCTACCTCGACCAGGTAGATGTGGTTGAACCAATGTTCAGTAACTTTGGCGGTCGCGCTTCATTTGCCGGGCAAATCACCACCATCAAGTG
>NZ_JAPWGW010000054.1 GCF_027213945.1 Henriciella marina | reverse complement strand
GTGTCGATATTAATGAGCATGAATATCGATGGGACTTTGTAATTGAATATTCAGTAAACAATCAGCGAAGAACCTCGCAAAAGTGTAAAGATCCATACGATTGCTTTTTATGGTTAGCAAGAGAACTTGATGGTAATCCATCAAAGTTTGGAAGTTATGATTTAGAACATCATAAAAGGGTTAAGAGTACCCAAGTATCTATCTCTAGTGAGGGTGCTGAATTATACGTTATGTCACACCTCATGCTAGATATGCGGTTATTA
>NZ_JAPWGW010000053.1 GCF_027213945.1 Henriciella marina | reverse complement strand
CAGTATGGCTCTTCGAATGCAGCGAAAATGAAAACGCTGTACCGAGAAGGCCTAAAGCGTCGCTATGGCAGCCTGATGCAAATTATTTCAGGTGTCCATTTTAACTTCTCGTTTCCTGAAACATTTTGGGATGCGCTCTATGGCGAGCAAGATGAACAAGCCCGCCAAGATTCTAAGTCTGATGCGTACTTTGCGTTGATCCGTAATTACTACCGCTTTGGCTGGATGATTCCCTACTTCTTTGGTGCATCACCAGCGTTATGT
>NZ_JAPWGW010000052.1 GCF_027213945.1 Henriciella marina | reverse complement strand
AAGGAAAACTATGACCGCCTAGCCAGCTTCTGGCAGCAAGCTAAAGAGCTAGATAAATCAATTCTCGCTTATAAAAAGTCATATAACCTCGCTCCTTCTGCTAAAACGCAAATTCAGATTGCTCGCTTAATGATACAAGACAAGCAGTATTCTGAAGCAACTCGTTTTGTAGAAAGCGCGGCATCCAGTGCCTCTAAAGAGCAAAAGGCAGAACTTGAATACATTCGCGGGATGGCCTATTTCGAGCTTAAGCAACCACAAAAG
>NZ_JAPWGW010000051.1 GCF_027213945.1 Henriciella marina | reverse complement strand
ATATAGGGCCAAGTCGCTGCGCTTTAGCAAAAGCTGTTCATCATCTCCATGCATTGGAAATGCAAGAGCACCAATGGACACACTGGCCAAAATATGACTTTGCGTAGACGTCTCATTGGTGCTCCAACTATTGCAGATCGGCGTCCGTTAGTTGAACAGTCCAATCTCTGTTTTTCTTGGTATCGACTTCCATGAAGCCGGTTCTTTCGTAGCCGCGGGCTAGACAGTCCTTTTCACCAAAGATTGTGAAGGACTTATCTCGGG
>NZ_JAPWGW010000050.1 GCF_027213945.1 Henriciella marina | reverse complement strand
TTTACAGACAGATATTTAACACTTAATTAACCTTTACACCAAGTTCAGCTTTAACGCTTACAAGGCATAACAACTGAGCAAAAACAATAAGGCTCAACTAAATAGAGTCGCCAACATAAGGAACGTGAACATGTTAAAGGTACTCAAACCAACGCTCGCCGCTTCAATCATCGCAGCTTCATTTTCATTCAACGCTCTTGCTGCAGATATTGAAAAAATGCACTTTCTTATCCCTGGAGGTGCCGGTGGCGGTTGGGACATGAC
>NZ_JAPWGW010000004.1 GCF_027213945.1 Henriciella marina | reverse complement strand
GCCAGGACGCGGCCATCCTCCTGCTGGAATGTCACGGTCTGGCCTTCGCTGACCTTGCCGAGATCTTCCTTGTAGACGGCGATGTCGGCCCAGACGACGCTATCATCGATGATGACAAAGATGGGCGCGCCGCCAGCCGATACGGTTTCTCCAAGAGAAACGCTCCGCTGAATCACCTCTCCGGCAAGGGGAGCCGTCACATAGGCTTGTGCAAGCGACCCATCCGCAGCCTCATTAAGCTTGTCCAGTGTGCCATGACCAATGCCGATCGCATGAAGCCTGTTTTCAGCAGCTTCCCGGCCGGCATTGGCTGCAGCGAATGCCGCACGCGCCGACTGCAGATCGGCCTCGGCGGTGATTTTCTGCTCCCAGAGGTTTTCCTCACGCTCAAGCTCGGCTTGCGCGAGGCGCTCGGCGCTCAGGGCATTCAGATAATCGGCCTTTAGGCCGGCGAGTTCACGACTGGTCAGCCGGGCAAGCGTGGCGCCGGCTTTCACGATATCGCCTTCGCCTGCATAAAGTTGGGCAACGGTGCCCTCGACCTGTGGCGAGACCCTTGCGACACGGTCCGCATCGAAACGGATCTCGGCCGGCAGTTCCAGCTGGCCCGAAACCGCTCCGGTTTGGGCTCGCCCGGTCCGGATACCGGCAGCTTCCGCCTCCTCGGCGGTCAGCTCGACATGATCGCCGCCTTCACCTTCGTGTTCGGTATGACCGCCTCCATCTTCATGTCCCTCATGATCGTCGCCATCGGCCTCATCATGGCTTTCATGCTCCTCATCACTACCGTCCTCGTGGTCGTCATGGCCATCTTCGGCTTGTGGGGGCGTCCGGTTTGCACCAGACGAATCGGAGGCGTCACTGCCGCAAGCACTAAGATACAAAAGCGCTGGAGAAAGCAGCGCCGCATAGAATAAATTCAGTTTCATTCGATCTCTCCTTCGAACGGCGCGGCGCCAATCAGCGCACGCAACCGCAGCGTGTATGTCTGGAGCGCCAGCCGGGCATCGATTACGGCGGCGCGGGTTTCAATCAGACTGCGCCGCGCATCGAGCGTGGCTGTGAGGTCGAACTTGCCAACCCGGTAGCCCTCTGCCGCAGCTGTATAGGCTTCTTCTGCGAGCGGCAGCGCTTCGCCCTCGAGACGCTGCAAGCGAGACTTCGCAGCCCGCACCTGCGCGGCGAGGCTCGCTTGCTCGGCCCGCAACCTTGCCTCAACAGTCTGTGCTGATAGCTCGGCACTCTGGGTACGTAATCCCGCCGCCCGCGTTGCGTCCTGATTGCGGTCAAAGACCGGCAAAGGAACACTGACACCCGCCAGAAACGCGCTATCGCCCGTGTCCTCAAATCTTCGGACACCAGCCGATACGGTTATATCAGGCCATGCGCCAGCGCGGGCCCGGTCCGTCGCCGCGCTACGAGCCGTCGCTCCGGCCTTAGCCGCCGCAAGTGACGGATGAACGCCAGAATCTGGTTGAGCCGACCCACCCGCCGGATCTGTTACGATTTCCGCAGTGCCAGACAAGACAAAGTCGATCTCTGGACTACCCCAAACGGACGCAAGCGCTAGCCCTTTGGCTTCGACCTGGCCCCGCGCACCATCCGCAACCGCCTGAAGCGCTGCTGCTTCAGCCCGCGCGCGCAGCAACTCAGGCGGAGCCGACGCTCCAGCGTCCACGCGGCGCTGGACGACGCCAGAGAACTCGGATGCGAGATCGGCTGAGGCCTGAGCGACCTCGGCCATGTCGTAAGCGGCACGAAGTTCCAGATAGAGTTCCCCTGCGAGTTTCTGAGCTTCCAGGCTTCGTACAGAACATTCGGCACTCGCCAATGCGGCTTCAGCTCTGGCGGCCCGCTCGGAAAGTCTTCGTTTGTCGCCAAGCTGTAAGGTCTGCGCCACTGCCAGGGTCGTCTCGTAGGCATTGAAGCCTTCAAGCGATCCGCTGCCGGCAAAGTTCTCGGTTTCGACAGACAGAGATGGATTAAGCCAACGGCTCGCCTGATCGGCGTCGGCCGATGAAGCTTTCGCCTCGAGAGCCGCCGTCAGAACTTCAGGCGAAGCATTGGCGGCGCGAGCAATAGCCGCGTCGAGCGTCAGTGGTTGGGATAGATCATAGTCAGTCGCGCTGACATAGACAGAACTACACCCTTGCGCATAGGCCGTACCGGCCATGACCGGCAGGGCGAGCGCGGTGATCGCGCTGCATATAATAATTTTCATTTTTGCTGGTTTCCTCGTCCAGATTCAACGACAGCGAGGCCGTAGCCACGCAAAATATTCCTGTGTCGTTGGTCTAGGCGCGAGGAGGACGGTAAAGACCGTCTGGGCGGAGGTTCTCGAGAAAAGAACCGCCAGGCAACAAATGTTTTGTCTGCACGACAGACTTCGGAGCGCCGCTTAGATCGCCGCCGCCTATCAGATGGAAATGACAGCTTCCGCACTGATGCGCGGTATGGTCATGACCTTCATGCGATGGCTCCTTATCAGGGGCATCTTGGGCCAGCTCACTCGTAGAACATTCCTCTGCGGCCTGATCGCCCGGATGCATGATATCCGCCGCAGCCGTCATCGGCGCAATAACAAAAGCTATCGCCATCACCATGACGAGCAACCTTCGTAAACACGTTATGACTTGGAACGGAAACATGATTGCTGGCTAGCTACTTTCTTTTACGATCGGGTAAACAGGCTCACTCTCTTTTTAGCACCTCCAGTCACTGGAGGGTCAAGCGCCTTTTGACGGAAGCCCTGCAAGCACCTCGGCGCCATCATGCTGTTCGTGCAAGCAATTCTCGTGCTGGCCAAGGGCAGCGAGCACAGAGCAGGATCCGATCTTGCCGCCTTCGCAAGCGCGGATCATGCGCTTGAGCTCGGCCTCGAGCGCCTCCAATTGGGTCAGCCTGCGGCGAACCTCGTCAAGCTGGCGACGTGCAATCTGGTCAACCAGGACGCACTCCCTGCCTGGCTCTACCTGCAGCGAAATCAGTTCCCTTACCGCTGAGACGGGAAACCCCAGATCCCTTGCATGACGTATAAAACGGAGACGCTCTACAGAGTCCCCTGCGTACAACCGCTGTCCGCTTGCGCTGCGTTGCGGCTCGTCGAGCAGGCCAATGGATTCATAATAGCGGATTGTCGTGACTTTTACGGCCGTCGCCCCTGACAGTTTTCCGATCGTCATCAAGGCCATGATAGCGCCCCTTGCCCCTCTAGTTACTGTAGACTGCAGGAAATAACCTAGACGGCTGAAAACACAAGCGCAGGAGGCAACATGAGTGGCGATACGACAATCCAGATACTCGGCATTGCCACAGGTGGCGCAGTTGCTGTGATTCCTATTTGGTCTGCAGCCTTCCCCGCGCAGAGAATTTGGCTCCCGCAGCGTTATTCGCGTTTTGTGGCACCAATCATCTGGATGGGTACGATCACGAATTTCGGAGCGGCGCTGTCGATTGGGGCTTCAGGTAGGGCAACCGCTCCCGTACCCTGCTGGGCGATATTCGGCCTCGGGTTTGCCCCTCTCATCATCGCGAATATGGTGGTTTGGCGCGCAGATTTCCGGTTCGGTTTCGACGAGACACCAGGAGCCAAGGGCACACTTGCCACCACAGGGCCCTACCGCTACTCCAGCTATCCTCAATACGCTCGCAATACAAAGCTTTCTAACGGAGACGCTTCGGTAAAATTCTTACGGTGCATCTCCCCTCACAGACAACGCATGGTAAAATCATAGGATGGGTAGCGAAGACTTGAAAATCGAGACGTCAGACGAGCGCCGAACTCTTCAAATCGTACTATGGCTAAACATACTCATAGCCATTGGCTTTTTTGTCACAGGCTGGTTCGGCGACTCCAATGCCCTCCTGGCGAACGGGCTGGATAATTCCTCGGACGCGGTTGTGTATGGCTTGAGCCTGCTTGCACTTACACGTTCGCGGATCTGGAAACGCAACGCCGCTCGACTGTCAGGTGGAATGCTTCTTGTATTTGCCGTCGGCGTCGCCGGCGACGCAATCCGTCGATACTTTGAAGGATCTGAACCCCTCGGTCTCATCATGCTGGCAATGGCCGCGATTGCAGGTGTTGTAAATCTGATCTGTCTCTGGCTTTTGAAAAAAATAGAAAAGAAGGATGTAAACCTGCGAGCCGCTACAACATTTAGTTTCAATGACTTCATCTCGAATGGGGGGATCATTATCGCGGGCGTAATCGTACTGTGGACTGGGTCCAACTGGCCAGATCTGCTTGTCGGATTGGGAGTCGCGGCGATTGCGGTATATGGTGGAATCGATATTCTGCGCGATGCGCATGCTGATAAGCATCAGTCAGGTGATGCCCCAAACCCGGAATGAAACAAGTGCGTAAAATTCTCAAAATGGTGCGCGCGCAGCGTCATTGAGCCTCGCATGATGGGCTCCCAAGCGTTACCGTAACAAATATCTACTCAATCAACTTTCTATTCCGGCATTGAATTTGCTTTCCCTGTTTAGTTGAATCTCTCTTGGGGAACGAGGACAAATGTCCCGGCTGGCAGATCATATAAGTGCTTATGACTACACATGGTTGTTGTCAGACAGCAGATGGGCCTGGGAGTTCCTGCGCCGAAACCGCCGGTTTCTTGAGGACTCGTCGCTTCCTTCCGCGAGTGAGCTTAGTTTCGCTCCCGCCTGCCATCAGATCACCCTCGTGCGCCCTAGAGCCTCTCAGGCGCTTGCTGAGCGATGGGGGCTCGCCTTCTTCCCGGATCCAGAGGATAGCGGCCTTGAAGCCGACGCGTTCTGGTCGGGAGGTCTCTATCCGAGGCGGGTTCACATGCAAGTTTCTCCGAGTGGTCCTAATGAATCCTGTGAATTCTATGATCGCACTGTTGGCATCTGCAGGATCACGCACTTCACCGACCTCGCCGGCCGCGAACAATTTCTTCTCAAGGGAAATGGCTGCGTCATTCAGGTATTCTGCACGGGCATGTCACTTCTCGCCCGCGAACCTGTCAAGCTCAGCTTCATCATCGACAGTCTCGACGAATTCCAGGCCAAGCTGAAAACGCTCCAGCGCGCCCAGCGTGTCTATGATCCGCAAGCAGCGGCGGATATCCCGGAATGGACTCGCCATTCCTTGGCCCTTCGCAATGCACTGGTCGCACTCGATTGTCATGATGCCAAACTCTCATATTTTGAGACGGCGCGGTTTATATATGGCGAAGAACGGGCCCGCGAAGCCTGGGACAGCCCAAGCCGAGCGATGAAAGACGAGATGAGACGTGCCCTTGCCCGCGGCCGTGACCTGCGGGACGGCGGTTATGCAACGCTTCTCGGACCCGTCGAAAACGCGCTTCTTTTAGCCTGAAGTAGAATTTTGGCACCTCTTTTGCAGCACCCGCTTGTGAAGGAGGCACCTGATGAGTCCCGCCGACACACCCTCGGTCCGTATTGATCTGGATGACTACGCCTATACTTGCCGACTCTCCAGAAGTCGCTGGGCTTGGGAATTTCTTCGGCGAAATAGCGAATTCAGGCAAGCCGCCCTGCGGGCTGGCGACTCACAGATATCTGAAAAGCCAGCCTGTCATGGCATCCGGCTACTCCGGCCGCTATGCGACCAGATCGACGCTGAGAAATTCGGCTTGGTTTTTTTTCCCGACATAGACGCGAATGGCTACGAGGCCGACGTCTTCTGGATCCCTGCCCTCTATGCTCGCGCCCTGACCATGCAGGTCGTACCGCGTCATCCGAGCGAGCGCGACGATATTTTCGAGCAGACGATCAATGTGTGTGAAGTCACCCACCTCACAGATCGCGTCGGCCGGGAATACCTGATGATCCGTGGGCACGGCCACAGCATCCAGGTCGCTTGTTCTGGTCTGTCACTACTCAGCGTCGAACCCGTCCGCATGAAACTGATCATCGATAATGTGTCGAGCATGGACGAAACACTTAAAGTCATCGGCAAGGCTCAGCGTATTCTTGGCAAGGACGATCCGAGTTTCAACGACACCTGGACACGCTCATCGCTTGCGTTTCGCAATGCGCTCATTGCGCTCGATGCGCATGAGACCGGTCTAACTTATTTTGAAACCGCTGCCATCATCTATGGCGAGGATCGCGCCACCGAAGCCTGGCAGAGCCCCAGCCGGGCCATGAAAGACGAAATGCGCCGCGCCCTCGTGCGAGGACGTGAACTCCGGGATGGCGGATACAGGGCCCTCCTGACTGCACAGACCTGAGCAGATCCAATTTGGCATCAGACCTTGATCCGGCGATCACCCCTCGCTGACGCGAGGGGGCTGTTTCGCGGGCGGCACGCCGCCAGCGGCCCGGCTCGTCTCCGGACCCCTGGTCTGCCCTCTCGGGCAGCCCAGCGGCATGCGGGTGTCTCGCCGGTGATCGCGCCAGGCTGCGCTTCCCACTGCAGGGCAGAGGGGTCGCAGCCTGCCTGGCCTTTGAAAGCGGTTCTGGGACGGTAGGAGTGACCATCTAGCTGCAGGCGCAGCAGAGCTATTCCTGCCCGGCCTATGCCCATTCCCCAGGCGTCCATGACAATCTCCCTCTCAGACGGGGGTGGGCGGACGACCGGTCTGCCCGGACCCGCCGCTTGCGCAAGGTGCCGGGACTGAAGGCGTCTGGAAGTTGTCGCGGCGTCCTACCTTTCCGCCTTGCGCAACCGGCTAACGGGTCCGGCCTGCCGGCCTTCTCGCCGCCCACCCCCGCCTGATGCGGGAGGGACATTTGGGCGGGGAGACGAGACTGACGCCATGACCACACCGCAACCTTCAGCCCCCCTTGCGGCAGACGCTGCACCCACATCTCCAGACCGGCCCCGTATCTATGTAGCCTGCCTTGCCGCCTACAATAATGGCTGCCTGCACGGGCGCTGGATCGAGGCCACCACGCCGGATGAGGTGATGGACGAGGTTCGCGCCATGCTGGCAGAGTCGCCGCTACCGGACGCCGAGGAATGGGCGATCCATGACTATGAAGGCTTCGAAGGCGCGCAGCTTTCCGAATATGCGAGCTTCGAGACAGTCTGTAATCTCGCCGATTTCATTGCAGAGCATGGCAGACTTGGCGCGCTGGTCCATCGCCATTTCGGCGATGATCTTGAGCAGGCCGAGGCGGCTTTCGACGACTATGCAGGCACCTATGCCAGCCGGGCAGACTTCGCCGAGGAGCTGCACCGCGACACCGGCACCGATATCCCCGCAGCCCTCGAATACTATATCGACTGGTCAGCGCTCGCCCGCGACATGGAGCTCAATGGCGACATTATGGTGTTCGAAACAGGGTTCGAAGACGTTCACGTCTTCTGGACGCGGTGAGCGCCATGACCTTTACTACCCGCTTCAACACTTATGCCTCTGAAGACGACACGATCAGCTGCGAGGCCGAGGGCTTCACCTTCACGGCCCGGATTGTCGTCGATGATTGCCCAGATGCGCCCGACCAGCGGCAGGATGGGTTCTGGCCCTCGCTTTACAAGAATGCGCCCGGTTTTATCGGGCCGGGCAACGGATTCCGGCAGCGCTTCGCCGATGCGCAGGCCAAGGCCGAAGCCGTCATGGAGGCATGGCGCAAGGGTGAGTGGTTCTATTGCGGGATCGTGCTTTCGGTCGAGCGCAACGGCATCGAACTGGACCCTCATGCCGCGAGCCTCTGGGGCGTCGAATGCAATTATCCCGGCACAGATAATAGCTACCTCACCGTAGTTGCGAATGAGCTTCTGCCGGAGGCGCTGGACGCAGGCCGCGCCGCTGCCTCGCGTCTTGCCGCGACCGTGACAGGCTGGGCTTCGACATGAGCGCGGCCCGCTGCCTCACTGAATTGCTTGGCCCACGGCCCCGGCTGACGCTGGTCATTGCCGAGGCCCAGGTCGCCGAAATCTGGGTCGAGGGCCGCGCACCCCTGATCACGATCCGCGATTATGACTGGGGCGAAACCGACCCCGAACCAAGCCGCGACCGCGACGGCTTTCCCTTCACCAAGATCAACTGGAGAGGTCCGGCATGGGCGCTGGGTCTCTCGCTTCACCCGCCAGCAAAGGAGACCTCCATGGCACAGCCCGACCTCAAACATATCCCGCTCGACGAGCTTCGGATTTCAAAACTAAATATGCGGCATGGAAGGAAGAAGCCGGACGTATCCGACATTCTGCCATCCATCCGCGAGAGCGGCCTCCGCCAGACTTTGCTGGTCCGCCGCGAGGGCAAATATTATGGCGTCATTGCCGGACGCCGCCGATTCTTCGCCCTGAAAGAGATTGCTAAGCAAACGGGAGAGACGCCGCTGGTCCCCTGCGCAATAATGACAGAGAAGGATGCGGCATCCGCGATTGCCGCCTCCGTGATTGAGAATGTCGGACGCCTGCCAGCGACCGAAATGGAGCAGTATCAAGCCTTCAAGCGCCTGCATGATGAAGGCAAGGCGATTGAAGATATCGCCACCTTTTTCGGGGTGACCGAACTTCTGGTGCGCCGTGTGCTCGCACTTGCTTCGCTCGCCGAACCGATCCGCAAACTCTATGCCGAGGACGAGTTGGACCGTGAAACGATCCGTGCGCTGACACTCGCCACACCCGACCAGCAGGCCGAGTGGCTTCGCCTCATTGAGAGCGAATCCGAACGCGCACCGATAGGCCGGTCCTGCAAAGCATGGATCACGGGCGGCACGACGATCACAACGGACAAAGCGCTGTTTGATCTCGAAACCTATGAGGGACAAGTGACGGCTGACCTGTTCGGCGAGCACGGCGTTTTCGCGGATGCAGACCAGTTCTGGCAGGCCCAATCCACCGCCATTGCCGAGCGGATCGAGGCTTACAAGGCCGGCGGCTGGGCCGATGTCATCTGCCTTGAGCGCGGGGCGTATTTCCACCGATGGGACCATGTCCAGTGCGCCATGGAAGATGGCGGGAAGGTCTTCATCGAAGTCCGGCATGACGGTACGGTCCAGTTCCATGAAGGACAGCTGACTTCCGCCGAAGCCCGCAAGCGGCAGCAGCGATCGAACGGCGAAGGCGATACGGTTCCGGCAGAAATCCGGCCTGAAATGTCCGGCCCGCTCGCGGAATATATTCTGCTCCACCGCCATGCCGCCGCGCAGGCGAGCCTTGCTGCGTCGCCCGCTATTGCGCTGCGTCTGATGGTGGCGCATGCCATGGCGGGGAGCGCGCTCTGGGACGTGCGTCCTCACGAGCTTCGCGCCCGGAAAGATGAGACGCAGGCGAGCGTCGAAGGCTCGACATCTGTGGCCGCACTCACCGAAAAATCGGCTCATACTGACGCCTTGTTCAAGGCGCTGAACGTGAACCCGGCCCTTCGCCGGAACGGCGATGACTACCGGCTGTGCGAGCTTTTCTCTGCGCTGCTCGCCATGTCGGATGAGGAAGTTCTGACGGTTCTGGCAAGTGTCATGGCCCGCACGCTCGAGGCCGGGAATGGCATTGTCGAAGCCGTCCTGCATGTCTGCGGCACCGACCTTTCGGCGGCGTGGAAGCCCGACGATGTGTTCTTCGATCTCACGAAGGACAAGCGCGCCATCAATGCGATGATTGGAGATATTGCGACCCTGTCGCTCGCGGAATCGTGCCGCGCCGAGACGGGCAAGGCGCAGAAACAGGAGCTTGCGAACCGGATCAGCGGGGAGGGTTGCGAGGCCAATCCTGACTGGCGACCGGGCTGGATGCAGGTGCCACCGACCCGCCTTGTCGAGGGGGCCGGATCACCGCCCGCCGATGCGTGGACACGGATTGCGAGCCTGTTCGAAGCGGGGGCGGAAAACGCGTCCGATGAGACGCCTGAGCATCAGGACGCTGCCTGAATAATCGTCTCCTGTTCAGCCAGCTTGAGGAGCCGCCCGGTGCCTGTCACCGGGCGGCTTTCCGCTTTCTGGGACTGGGGACTGTGGCTCCGATACCTGGGCGACCCATGAAAATACCTTCAAAAATATCGCGCGTCTTGAGGTCTCGATGGACAATCGAGACGCGTGTGATGAGGGGTCTGATTTCTTCCCGAAAAGCGTGTCACTGACCCCTTGTTTCCGTCTTTGCCTTGAAGACCTGGACGCGGACTGAGCGGCCATGAAACCGCCTGGGGCGAAGAAATTTCCCCGCCGCTTTGCGGCTCCTCGCGCAGCAAATTTCATCGCCCCAGGCGGTGCTCCGCATGCGCTTCGCCCCTATCGGGTTCTAGCCGCTCAGCCCCCGTCCGGGCGGTCCGGCGTCGACGGGGACAAGGGGTCCCCGGGAGACACGCCAAGGAAAGAAAAGGAGACCCCTATGGCAAACGCACTCGGATATGTCAGCGAGACCAAGTCCGGCTTTGAAGGCACCCTCGCAATGATGAACCTCTCTGCCGCAATCCGCATCGAGAAGAATGCAGAAAAGACCGAAGAAGGACATCCGGACTACCGCATCTATGCCGGTGAAACCTCGACCGAAATCGGCGGCGGCTGGATGCGCAAGTCGAAGGCATCGGGACGCGACTATGTCTCGCTGACGCTGGCAGACCCGCAGATCGGACCGCGCCGGATTTTCGCGAACCTCGCCCCGGTCAAGGGCAAGAAAGGCCGGCACGTCATTCTCTGGAACGCGCGCGACTAGGGTAGATCACAGCCTTGCCAAGCCGCTCCGGAGACACCTCCGGAGCGGTCTTCTTTCATGCCGAAAGGGTCTGAAACGAAGGTGCTGATACGCCTATCAGCGCTGCATTCTAACGTGAGGTTTCTTTGGGAATTCAAGGGTGTCGCCAGCGTGTAGTGCAAGTTCGACACTCTTAATCTGAGGATGAGTTGGCAGTCTGTCAGGGCTTCGAGTTGCGTAGAGGAAAGGAGAAGCAACGCTATGACAGAGACAAATAGAAGTGGAGAGGAGCTTCGACCCAAATCAAACCTCCCAACCCCGACCGAATGGATGAACACGGATGAAACCGCTGACCATCTCGGCCTCAAACCGAAGACCCTGGTCAATATGCGTTCGCTGGGAACAGGCCCGGTTTATCACAAGATCGGCGCCAAGGTCTGGTATCGCGGCAAGGACATCATCGCTTACACCAATGGACGTAGGTTCATGGGGACAGGCCTTCGCGATGAGTCGTAGAACCGCGTTGTTAGGCATGGGATGCGGGCTTAGCCTCATGGTCTCCGCCAGCATTATCAACCGGTCCGACTTCATCTGGAACCGGACGGAAAGCGTGCCCAAGGGCCTTTACTTTGTTGACCGGTCGGCGCGAATTTCGACAGGCGATCTGGTAGCGTTTGCGCCCTCGGATGAGGTTCGACATTGGCTGAACGATGAGGGAATTGTTGGCTCCGACTGGCCCTTGTTGAAGCATGTTGCGGGCCTATCCGGTGACGAGATTTGCAGATGCGATACGCAGGTCTCCATCAACGGGATCACATCTGTTGATGCGCTCAAAGTAACCGAGTCCGGCAGCGCCCTTCCCGCCTGGCAGGGCTGTCAGACCCTCAAAGCCGGCGACGTTTTCCTGCTCAACTCTCATCCCCTATCAGTCGATGGACGATACTTCGGCGTTCAGGACGGCGCGCGCATCATTGGCGTCGCCAGGTCCATATGGACTTATGGCAACCGGTCGGCTGAGGATCAGGCGACCGTCAAAGCGATAGATAGCGGGACGGGAATGGCTTCTGTGTCCCGGAGGGCAAGATTAAGGGAGTGTCACCCTGCGACACTTAACCCATTGTCTGCACATCCTTTTTCATGTGACCCGGCGCCGGAAAGCGGGTGCACGGATTTGCAATCCGCAGCGCGCTTAGAGCCGTGAGCAACGGTTTCGACTTCGTTCCTCGACTCGGGAAGATCAGGTCGCAGGGCAAGGTAAAGACCCAGCTGAAGCGGCTGAAACGTGTCGTCGCGAAGGGGCGGCTTGGCAGCCGTGGCCGCAAATCCCTGGCACCGGGCGCTGTGCGTCATGCAGGGCGTGGAAAAGTACAGGCCGCCCTTGCTCGCCATTGGTCAAACCAGCGGGCCCGGCGCGTCATTGTGAAGGTCCATATTGCGCGGGCGGGTCCAACCGGCGCGGCGAGTTTTGCAAAGCACGTCGCTTACATCCGCCGCGAAGGTGCCGGGCGCGAGGGTGAGCGCGGAAAGCTCTATGACCGGAGCGTCGATGAGGCCAATGCAAAAGCGTTCAACGAACGGGCCGACGAGGACAGGCGGCAATTCCGGCTGATCGTCTCTCCCGAAGACGCCGAGCAGATGAAGGATCTGACACAGTTCACGCGGGAGTTCATGAACCAGGTCGAGAAGGATCTCGGCCGCCGCCTCGACTGGGTTGCCGCCAATCATCACGACACGGCCCAACCTCATGTGCATATTGTCATCAGGGGTGGCAATACCCGGAATGGCGAGCTGCTGATTGACCGCAAATACATCAGGCAGGGATTTCGGGCGCGAGCGCAGGATCTGGTGACGCTTGAGCTTGGTCAGAGGCGGCTACGGGAGATGGCGGCGGCGAGGTCCAATGAGGCCGAGCGTGAGGCGCTGACGGCGATCGATCATGACATAGCCCGTTCGCTGACCGGTGGACGTTACACGCCAGAGAGTGAACGCGGCGGATCGTCGAGATTTGATGGTGCGGTCGTTAAGCGGCGTCTGCGGTTTCTGAAAACGCTCGATCTTGCGAAGCGACAGAAGGACGGTCGCTGGGCGATGCAGGAAGGTTGGCAGGATACGCTTCGAGCACTTGGCAGGCGGGGTGACATTATTCGGTCGCTCGCCAACCTCGAGGGTCGGAAGATCGATATGTCGCGTCTCCATGCCCTGCCCCGTGAATTGAACTCCTCTGGCGAATTCCTGGGGCGGCTCGCGGCCACCTTGCCGGGCGATGAATTGAGGAATGGTACGACGGCACTGATTGAAGGCCTCGATGGGCGGATTTGGTCAATCGAGATGACGGAGCAAGAAGCGGGTCGATTGCCGAAACCAGGCGGGACTGTTTCGGTTGGGCGGCGAGCAGTTGAGCCGAAGCCTGCGGATCGGACGATTGCTGCGATCGCCGAGCGAAACGGTGGGGTGTACTCTGAGGAACTGCATGAGGAGGCTGATCCATCGAGCTCACCGGCGTTCCGGCTCGCGCACAAGCGTCGGTTGGAAGCGATGAGAAGGTTCGGTGTTGTCGACAGGAATGCGGATAGCTCCTGGGCCATTCCAGAAAACTTCGAAGAGCGCGCTTTGCAGGCCGATACGAGAAAGCAACGTCTCGCTGTCGATGTTCGGTCCTGGCTGCCGATCGAAGCGCTTACTGAACGACATGTAGAGACGTGGCTGGATCGGATGAACGCAAATGAGCTGGATGGCGCGAAAGGCCCATTCGCGGACGAACTTCGTACGTCGCTCAGTATTCGAAAGGATTGGTTGCGGAGCAATGGATACGCACTTGATTATAACGGACAGCTGACACGGGAAGACGCAGAGCGTCTCAGGAGACACGAACTTATAAAAGCGGCGATAGCGGAACGCGCCCGCGTTGAGCTACCCTTTACATATCCGGACAACTGGGATCAATTTTCAGGGACCTATTCGCGGCATGTCGATCTGGCTCAAGGCCGATTTGCTGTGATTGAAGGAAAAGACGGCTTTGTGCTTGTTCCGGCATCCGGCCAGAAATTGAATTGGGTCGGCAGATGGGTCGAGCTCAACCGTTCGCGTGCTTCAATTCAATGGTCGTTAGGTAGGTCTAGGATACGTGAATCATGATGGCGCAAAAAGAAAACCTAGACTTGAGTGAAGACTCTCCCTCTTTGTATAAAGCTAACGACCCTAAGTTGATAAACTCCATAGGCGTTTGCAGCGCTAGGCGCTTCAATTTAAGCTGGCACTATGCGCCGTGAGTATAAGCGGGCGATTTGCCCAGCACCCGACTTGAGGCTTCTGTAAAGGAGGTGCATTGAATTTCTCAGACGTGAACGCCGTCAAGGATATGCTCGCTCTGCTGGCACCGGGCTTCATTATCCTTATGGTTCAGGAGGCTCACAAAGTCGGGCCAAGAGACAGTCTGCAGCAGAGGCTCTTTAGCTACGCCGTCGCCTCTACTGCATACTTCGCAGCCATCGCCCCTATTGTTCGCCACGCGGGCGAGGTCCTAAGCGTGCCTGTTCTTTGGGCGCAGGTTGCTGAATACGCTGTACTACCAGCTATCCTAGGCGTCATCCTGGCGGTGTGTCGGTCGAGACGGTGGCTGGACAGAATTTCGCGTTTGCTGAAATTGCCGCCGATTCATCATATTCCGACTGCCTGGGACTGGGCGTTTCCCCTGCAACGTAGCGGAGTGTTTGTTATAGCGACTCTGGAGAATGGGGACCGCTTTGCAGGGCCATGGTCTCCGGCCGCTTTTGCGTCTTCGACAAGCGGGGAACGCGACTTGTACATCCCAGAGGTATGGGACGCAAAGGAACAAGGCCCGTGGGAGCGGTTTGAACCAAAACGCGCCATCTTGCTCTGCGGAAAGGACATTAAGACCATCGAGTTTTTCAATGCAGGAGAAAGCAATGACGAAGAAACCACGTCCGGCACCACACTTTGAAAAGAAGGGTTACACAGCACCGCCGCCACAACCCCATAAGGTCAATGGCGGCTATCAAGGCCCAGGTCAGACCACCAATGAAACCAAGCCGCCATCAGGAGGTGGCGGAGGCAGTCAGTCATCTGGCAGCAAAAAGTAAGACCGTTGGCTTTCGATTCTGGACCAGACTAGATGTTTCGCTTCGTACACACAGCTGACGTTCATCTCGACTCGCCTCTGAAGTCGTTGGCTCTACGCGACCCCGATCTGGCGGAGATGGTTGGCGTGGCGACTCGGACAGCTTTCCGCCGGGCCGTCGACTTATGCCTTACCGAGCAGGTCGATGCATTTATCGTCGCGGGAGATCTGTATGACGGCTCACTGCGAAGCATGAAGACGGCGCGCTACTTCGGTGAGGAAATGCGCCGGCTCACGGAGGCCGGAATTCCTGCGTTTATAATTCGGGGCAATCACGACGCGGAATCCATCATCACACGCGAATTGACCCTCCCAGAGGGCGTGCATGTTTTCAAGAAAACAGATGAGCCGGTCGTTCTGAAAGACGGCGCGGTCGCGGTTCACGGCGTGAGCTTTGAGGAGCCGCACGCGCCGAATTCGCTGCTTTCCCGGTATCAGCCGGGGACACCCGGCGTCATTGATATCGGGGCGATGCACACCAGCCTGGATGGATCGCCGAACCATGACGTGTATGCGCCGTGCTCCACCACGAATCTCGCGGCCCACGGGTATGCTTACTGGGCGCTTGGTCACATCCACAAGCGCAGCGTGACCACGCATGACGACTGCACCATCGTTATGCCCGGTATTCCTCAAGGCAGGCACATGAACGAGGACGGCGTAAAATCGATAAGCCTGACGACGATTACGGAAACTGGAGACTGTACAGTCGAAGAAAAATACGTCGCGCCTGTTCGTTTCGAGCGGCAGTCGCTTGATGTGTCTCAAATTGGAGATTGGCCGGAGCTTATTGGGCTTACCGAGGACGCCTTCAATTCATTGCGCGACGGTCCGATTGCCGACCAAGACGTCATTGTGCGGTTGACCTGTACCGGGGCCGGAGAGTTCGCGCGCAAAATGCGTCACGACCGTGAAAGGCTGGAAGAAGAGCTACGGTCCGCCGCGTCACGGGTCGGGCGCGTTCATTTGGAACAGGTCGTTTTTGACACCGCCGTTTCGCAAGTGGTGAAGGACAACCGGGTTTCTGAACTCTCAGCCATCGTTCGAGGCGGTCAAATCGACCTTGCTCAGATCGCGTTGCGGATTGGAGACGATGTACAGCAATTGATTCAGAAACTGCCAGGCGAACTTCGCGCGCGGTTCGATCCTGCAGAAAATGAAGGTCTGATCCAAGACCTTTCCGAAGAGGGTGTTTCAGATCTGCTGGCGCAAATAGAGGGAGAAAGCTGAGACATGCGCTTTAGCGCTCTCCATCTGACGCGGTTTGGCTGTTTTACAAACGAGTCGATCGACTTCGGCGGCGTCAGTGGCGCGCCTGATTTTCACATCGTCTATGGCGACAATGAAGCCGGGAAGTCTACTCTTCGCGACGCCATCACAAGTTTTCTGTACGGCATTCCCGCCCGCACAGAGTACGACTTTATCCATGACTACAAAGCGCTTCAAATTGGAGCCGAGCTCGACACGAGCGCCGGTCCGCTTTCAGCCGTTCGGGTCAAGGCGAACAGAGACTCGCTACGCTCGCCCGAAAGCGCCGTTTTGTCAGAAGACAGTCTAAAGCGGGAGATGCTGGGCCTCGCCGAGACGGACTTCATCAACCTGTTCTCGCTCGACTTGCAGTCCCTCTTGAACGGCGGGGCGGATATTCTGCAGGCGAAAGGCGATCTTGGGGCTCTGCTGTTCGCAGGCGCCTCGGGACTTTCCTCCGTCACTTCGACATTGGAGCGCGCCCGCGAGCAGGCAAAAGGGTTCTTCAAGCCGAGAGCGACGTCTACTGAGCTGGCCCAATCGCTGAAGCGGCTCAAGGACATTGATGGGGAGCTGAAAACCCTCGACGTTCATGCGCCGGAATATCGGCGCATGAAGCAGAACGTCGGAGAAGCGAAAAGTGCCTACGAAGCGGCCGCCGACGAACAAAAACAACGCCGCGCTGCGTATGAGAAAGACAAAGCGGTTCTGCAAGCGATTGAACCATGGCGCGATCTTCAGGAGCGTAAAGACCGCTTGGAGGCGTTGGGTCCTCTTCCGCCAGCCGATGATGCAGCGCTTGAGCGCGCACGCCAGTTAAAAGCCGAGCTGAAGGCGTTGACCGATGCCAAAGAGGCACTGGAGGCGCGCCTAAAACGTTCAAAGGATGAGCTTGATGATTTGAAGCAGCCGCCTCATCAGGAGAAACTGACAAGCGGGCTTGAAGCTTCGATCGCCGAAGATCTTGAGACACGCGCTCGCGCAGCGGCGCTCGATTTGCCGAGCCGGCGTGACGACTTGAAATCGCTTGATCGGGACGTCGCCGGCTATCTTACACGGCTTGGTGAGCAAAAAGATGCGAAGCCCGAAGCACTGCTCGTTTCGAAAACGGACGCCGCCAACATCAGGGCGCTTGCTGAGAGGGGTGAAAAACTCTCTGAAGAGCATGAACGGGCCCTCGCCGAGCAGGAGAAGGCGGCATCTGATCTCACCGTTGCCAAGGATGAACTCTCTGCGCTGACCGAACCCGTGGATACCGCCTCTTTGGATGACGCGATCACTTCTTATCGGTCCGACCTCGACGCAGCCAGACTTGAGGAATTGGAAACAGACATTGAGGCCTCTAAGAGAAATCTCGATCGCGCGCTGGTGGGTCTGGCGCCCTGGAGTGGTACGCCTGAAGACTTAGAGGGACTGACGCCTCCGTCCGCTTCCGATCTCGATGATGTCCAAGGCCGGCATGATGAACTGAGGGCTGATCTTGAACGATTTGAGTCTGAGCGCCGGAATCTCAACCGGAGTATCGAAAGCGACACTGCGCAACTTGATGAAATAGAGACCGATCCGGAAATCGTTTCAGACGATGCGGCTGCCAAGCTGTTGAAGGCGCGGGACAGTCTTTGGTCCGATCATCGCCGCGTCATTGAGCAGGGTGTCGTCAATGAGATTCAAGTCAGCGCGACCGCTTTTGAAACCGCCATGGGCAAAAACGATGTCGCCGTAGCAAAGCGCATGGCGCACGCTTCGCAGATCGGACAAATCAAAGAACGCCGGCTCAAGCAAAAAGGCGCGATCGCTGAACGCGAGGCCGTCGATAAAGCGATTGAAGAAGCGACTGATCGACTGACGGTCTTGGACGACGAGCTTGCGCGACTCGCCGAAACTACGGGTCTGCCAGAGTCGATCAGCGCCTCGGCTTTTATGGCGTGGCGCGCAGCGTGGGAAGACGCACAACAGGCATTGACGACTTATCAGGACCGTTGCGCCGCGTTCGAGAAAAAGCAAAAGCGCTTCAAGACCGCCGCTTCCGCACTCAGAAAAGCACTGAACTCCGTTGGTGTGGAACATTCAAGCGCCGACGAAACGGTTCTGGCTGCGGCCCTTAGAACACTGGATGATCTGCGCAAGAGCGCCGAAGCGTACAGGATTGCGAAGGCCGAACATGACACGTTGGCGAGACAGCAAGTTCGGCGCGCCGAAGCGGTTGAAAAGGCAAAGACGTCTTCTGATGAATGGGAAAAGGAGTGGGACCGTACACTCAACGCATTCTCGTTTGCGCAAGGTCTTCCGGCCGCGATCAAGGCGAGGCTGGACGATCTCGCCAGTCTTTCCAGCATTCTGGATGAAAGAAATAAATTAGCGCGCCGTGTTGCGCTGATGGAAACGAGTGAAACAAATTTCGCGGACGCCCTCGTCCAGCTTTCCTCAGATACCGGGATTGGAGATAGGAACGCGCCTGCGTTTGATTTGCTCGATACACTGAAATCTGAAGCAAAAGCCCTGGACGCAAAGACTGCACAGAGGCTGAAGCTTTCCGAGCAGGTCGATGAGAACAAGGAAGAATTGGAGGAGACGGTTCGCAAACTCGCCGCGCTTGACAAAGAGGCAGTTGCGCTTTGCGAGCGGTCGAAAGCGGCAGACATCGCGCACTGTATCGAGACACTCAATTTGGCGACCGCAGCGAGAACGCTTGCTGACGAGATTGGCGAGCGCCGCCGACGATTGTCCAATCTCCTCGCCACCGATTCCGAAACCGAATGGTCGCAGATGCTAGCGCCGCTGCTGGACTCGATGGACGCGCTGGCCACGGCAGAAGCGGAGCTAAAAGGCGATCAGACACAAATTGAGATTGAAGAGACCCGCGTGCGGGAGCTTTATTCGGAGTGGAAAGCCGCCGAGCGGGCGCAGGACGGTGTCGACGATAATGAGTCGGCTGCGCGACTTCAGCAGGAGAGGGCGACGCTTCTTGCAGAGATCGAACAAGGCGCGCGTCACTATATCAGCTTGAAAGCAGGCGCTTTGATCGTGGACGAAGCGGTTCGGCTTTTCAGGGATCAGCACAGGGGCGCCATGTTGAAGGCCGCCAGTGAGGCGTTTTCAAAGATTACCCGTGGGCGCTATCCGAGACTGGTCACAGTGACTGCGGAGGACAGGGAGACATTGGTGGCTGAACGCGATGACAATACGACGCTGTCAGCAGACAAGCTCTCCACGGGCACGCGTGCGCAGCTCTACCTGGCCCTTCGTATCGCTGGCCACGCCGAATATGCGAAGTCTCAGACGCCGCTGCCGTTCATAGCAGACGATATCCTCGAAGCGTTCGATAATCAACGTGCGAAGGAAACGCTCATCCTGTTGTCCAGCATGGCGGAGTCCGGTCAGGTAATTTACCTCACGCATCATGAGCATCTGGTTGATATGGCCCGCACCGTCGCGCCTGATCGCTGCAAGGTCCACAGATTGAATGCGAAGGCCGCCGGTGAAGCGTTGGCTGCCGAGTAACGCCCAGCACTCTATCGCAGCCTTACCAGGAGTCGTCGCATAGTCTCGATGTGACTGCGTTCAGCTTGCCGAGTGTCCAGCCTCGGTCTCCTGCGACGCACATGAGCTCGTACAGGAACAACGAGTTCTTGTTCAGCTTGGCGACACCGCCACAGAGTGCGCGCGCCTCTGTTTTTGCAGACTCCAATTCCGCATCAGCAACGTCAGAGAAAATCGATCCCTGGATATCGTTGTGCCAAACGGCCATTTTCGACCCAACGAAATCAGTATCGGGAAAATCAGATAGTCCGTCTTCGCCCGCCCATTTGAACAGGGCGTTGTTTAAGGCCTTATGGTCTTCGCGAGCGCCTTCCTTGCAGTTGCTGTCCCCATCGAACATCAGGAAAGTAGGGATTTCCATTGCCTCTGCTAGCAGGCAGCACCGCAGTAGGTCCGACTTCCCATTGACCGGCACGATCGAAACGCCGCGTCGGCGAAACTCCTTTTCGAGCCCGGTTGCATAAATCCACGTTGTGAGGATGACCTGATCTTCGATGCCTTCAACGAGGACAAGCTTGTCTGTGAAAAGCATCTCGCTCAGCGCTGGTTGTAACGTTGTCTCGAGACGCGCCCGCAGACCCTTGGGAGGCTGCGGGGCCTTTCCCACTATCTCCGCTTCGCGATCCGCCAGTTGCTGGTAGACGGCGGCGCAGCTGTAGGCTTGGTCAGCCGCGTTTCGTCGGATCGCCCGGACGTTTTCGAAGCCACGACCAGAGACGAAGTATGGGCTATGCGTCGCCGCCAAGACCTGTGCGTTGCCATCCGAGAGCTGCTGTAGGACATGGGCGAGGTGTTTCGCCTGAGGCGGATGCTGATAAAGTTCAGGCTCCTCAATCCCCAGGACGAGCGTTGAAATGTTTTTGTCTCCGAGCGTCGCCAGCTCCTGCAAGAGGCTGATAAGATAAGAGCGCTGCAGGCCATGACCGATGCGCGCCAAGCTGCCTTCGAAGCCTTGCTCGCCCGTTTTCAGGCGTGCGGCCGGCTCTTCGATTTTGAACTTTGCAGGATCCTGATACCAGGCGATTGAGACCGTGGCGCGCGGATTGCCCCAGTCTTGCAGGCGTTCTTGCAGGGACGAGGACAGCTCGCTCAGAGCGCCATTCTCCGCTTCGATCAGTTTTTGATACTGGGCCAAAGTCGAATTTCGTAAATCCTCAATCTGATCGCCGAAATCGACTTTGGACCGGACCGCTCGATCAAGCAGCTTGGAGAAGGCGGTGTTCTTGCTCTCCAATTCCTCGGTCGCCGCGTCCTTCACGGCGGGCACGTAGACCCATTGAATGTGTTTCTCCAGAAGATTAGCGCCTTTGGAAAAGCCGTAGAATTGCGACTCGCTCTCCAGTTCTTCGCAGAGGTCGGGATGGCTTTGTTCAAAACTGTTCAGCGCTTCCTGCCCGGCCGCCGCGCTCGACCATTTCGGCAGTTCGGTGAATGAGCCTTGGAGGTCTTCATAAACCGCTTTCTTGTCTTTCGCGCTTTGGGCTTCGAAGAACGGCCTGAACTTTCCGATCCCCATACGCGATCCGTACTGCCGAATGCCGGCGCCGCTTTCCGAGAATTCAGCACGCGCTGTAACGATCAGCTTATTGCCGCGCACATAGTGCTTAAAATCTTCCCGGGCTTCGTCGGAAAGATCGCCAAACGTGACCTTGATTTCGATCGGTTCGGACGTGTCCTTTTGAAAGAAGTCTTCATCTACCAGATTCCTGACGTCGGTCGCGTTTCCATCCTGATAGCCGAAAAAGACGTTCAGCGCGGCCAAAACTGTGGACTTACCAACGCCATTGGCCCCGACCAAGCAGGTATAGTCGTCAAAATGGATCGTGCAGTCTTTGAACGCGCGAAAGTTTTTAATGCCGACGCTTTCAATTCTCATTTGGCCGAGTCCTTCGCCAACATCTTTGACCGCATTACGCTCTACTCGCCGGATTCATATTGTATTGGAATGAGGTCAAACGAAGTAATTGCATTTGGCTTTTTATACTCGCAGTATTTCTTTGGAAGAGAATTCACTTCACGCTTCGCTTTGACAGATTGATCTCGCTCAGAGATGCTCAACGAGGTGCTTTTGAACCTCGGCTATGCGGATAGCCGAGAGGCGATTCGCCGCTTTCGAACATTAAAGTGCAGGTTGTTTGAACGGTCAAAGACCCATTTATCGTGCAGTTTTAGGGGCAACTTGTAATCTCATTGTGTCTGCTTCTAAGAAGAATCGGCCATCCCCGCTGACGACAGCTTCTGCGATTAGAGTGTCACAACTGACCACTTAGAACTCCCCAGAAGTCCCCTCGCATTTCCAAGCCGGCATGGCATTATTGCGCCTCGCAGTGGCGGAGGAAACAAACCATTACCCCCACAAAATTTCTTCTCGGTCAGTTTATTTTGACGCTTTTGCTGATCACCTGTTCGGTGTGGGTGGCGACGCAATGGGTGGCGGGTGTTCTGGATCATCAGCCACGTTTGGGTGGTCCATGGTTCGAGCTTGCGGGTCAGCCTATCTACAAGCCCTGGCGACTGTTCCAGTGGTGGTATGCCTATGATGCTTACGCGCCAGACGTGTTTGCGCGTTCAGGTTTGATTGCCTCGCTGGGCGGCATCGCCGGGATTGTGATGGCGATCATCGCGTCGCTCTGGCGGGCAAGACGTGAGAAGAATGCGACGACCTATGGCTCTGCGCGCTGGTCTTTGGTGCGGGACGTTCGGCGATCTGGTCTGCTTGGTACGTCAGGTGTGGTGCTGGGGCGATTCAAAGGGCGCTATCTTCGGCACGCTGGCGCCGAGCATGTCATGGCCTTTGCGCCGACACGGTCAGGCAAGGGTGTGGGGTTGGTGATCCCTACCCTTCTTTCCTGGACCGGCAATGCGATCATTCATGACATCAAAGGAGAGAACTGGGCACTGACATCGAATTGGCGATCGAGCTTCTCTCGCTGTGTCCGTTTCGATCCGACGGATTTGTCGAGTTCGCGGTTCAACCCATTGCTTGAAGTGCGGCTCGGGGCACATGAGGTTCGCGACGCGCAGAATATTGCGGACATACTCGTCGATCCGGACGGCTCCCTGGAGCGACGTAGCCATTGGGACAAGACGGCGCATTCACTGCTTGTTGGCGCCATCCTGCATGTTCTTCACGCCGAGGACGACAAGTCGCTTGCGGGCGTGGCGACGCTGCTCTCTGATCCGACCCGGCCGATCGATGACACGCTGGAGCGAATGCTTGAAGCGAACCATCTCGGAAGCCGCGACCGGCCAATGACGCATCCGGTTGTGGCGGAAGCAGCGCGTGAGCTTTTGAACAAGTCCGAGAATGAAAAGTCGTCGGTCGTGTCGACGGCGGTTTCATTTCTGGGACTCTACCGCGACCCAATCGTTCAGCGGGCGACATCCGGTTCGGATTGGCAGATTGAGGATCTTTTTCGGAGTGGGAAACCTGCGTCATTGTACTTGGTTGTTCCGCCCTCTGATCTCTCGCGAACCAAGCCCTTGATGCGGTTGATCCTCAATCAGATTGCACGGCGGCTTTGTGAAGAGTTGCCCGATGGGCAAGATCGCCGGCAGACGCTGCTTATGCTGGATGAGTTTCCGGCGCTCGGACGGCTCGACTTCTTCGAGAGCTCGCTCGCCTTCATGGCGGGCTATGGGATCCGCGCCTTCCTGATTGCTCAGTCTCTGAACCAGGTCGAGAAGGCATATGGGCAGAACAATTCAATCCTCGACAATTGCCATGTCCGGATCGCGTTTGCGACCAATGATGAGCGCACGGCCAAGCGCATCTCCGACATGCTGGGCACCACGACGGAGCAGCGAAACCAGAAGA
Source organism: Henriciella marina (assembly GCF_027213945.1). GTDB lineage: Bacteria > Pseudomonadota > Alphaproteobacteria > Caulobacterales > Hyphomonadaceae > Henriciella > Henriciella marina_A. The sequence continues at coordinate 420,695 of NZ_JAPWGW010000004.1, read as the reverse complement.
ACTATACCGGGCACCGGCTCGCGCCCTGGCTCAGTCATGTCATGGTTTCGCAACAGGAAACCCAGCGACCGCTCCTGACACCCGGCGAAGTGATGCAGATGCCAGCCGTTGATGCGCTAATCTTTCTGGCGAGTCATCCCCCGATCCGGGCGAAGAAGCTCCGCTACTATGAAGATCGCAATTTCACGGATCGTGTTGGCGCGCTGCCGATTGCTGCTGCCGGTGCGGATACGTCTCGGCTGTGCGGCTATCACCAATCTGGTGTGTCGCCTTCGGACGGGGAGTCAGGCGGGCTGGCGCGATCGGTCGGCGCCGACATCGGCGATGAGGAAGATATCTCGCAGGATGTTGCGAGTGAGGAGGAGCGCGGGCCGCAGCAGCGCGGCGGCATACAGGACCAGATCGCCCGCTACTACCTTCAAGTCCAGGAAAATGGCGGACGGGAGCTTTAGAACATGGCGCGCAATCCAAGGCTTCATATACGCGTCTCCGAAACGAACCATCGCAAGGTGAAGCAGTTCTCTGCTGAGCATGATGTCCACGTCGGCACGCTAATCGACGAAGCTCTGACCCTGTTGTTTACACCGCCTGAGGACAGGCCCGATGCGGCGATCATCCAGCGGCTGGAACGCGTTGAAGACCAGATCGAGAAGCTGGAGACCGGAACAGCGTTCCAGACGGACCTCTTGATCGAATTCATTTTCGAATGGCTGAGACAGCGGCCAAGTAAGAACCCGTTTGAGACGCCAGCAGATGCAGCGCGAGCGCGGGCGGAATTGCAAGCTCTGACTAAGCGCGTTGTTGACCGCTCCAATCCACATATCTGGAATTAGGATTGCGAGCCTCTTCGAAGTGCTGAGCTGAATGCCCTAGGCGCTTACTTGCCGAAGAATACGAAAGACAATTTTAGCAAACGTCGAAAACTGTTCCGAGTCGGTACCTTCCCTTAGCTTCAACGGGATCATGTCACGGAACTCAGTTTCGTCTTGGGGCAAGTTTTCCAAAAGCGTCTCAACCATGACTTTTCGCAGCAAACCGCGTTCAGGCGGAACTTCGGGCATACTTGGCTTAATCGTGTCCTCGCGCAGCCGTATCAAAACGTCTCGGGCTTCACTTCGCGACATTCGCCGATCCTGAGCTGGCGCCTCTTCGAGCACCGTATCGTCTGGGTCGAGATACTCCGAATCTTCTTCTTGCTCCGCACCATACTGAATGGAGATGTCTTCTTCCAAAGATAGAGGTGACCGGCGCTCAGGCGAAATCGGTCTTTGTCTTTGAGCAATCCTACGGGCTTTTTCATCCTCAATCGCATCGATTATCCGAGAGAGCTCCCGGCCGGGCTCTTGGAACCAATCGGTCGACCAGATGCGCTCAATTCGCCAGCCTAGGCCCTCAAGAATATCCTGCCGCAGTCTATCCCGGTCACGAGCCGATTTACTCGAATGATAGCTCGCTCCGTCACATTCAATGCCAATCAAATAAGTCTGTGGTGCCTCAGGATCTTTCACTGCCAGATCCAGGAAGAATCCATCTACACCTAGCTGCGCGACGACCTCATAGCCCTTTCGACGTAACGCTTCTGCGACCGCTATCTCAAAATCACTATCAGGTTCCCGACCACTTCCCACGGGCACGACCCTGCCAGGCAGGATACCGGTTTCCGAATATTCGAGGAAGCCGCTCAATGCCCTGACGCCAAGTTTTGAGCTTTCACCCACAAGCACCTCGGATGCCTTCATCGAAGAGAAGACAATCATGCGTTCTCGTGCCCTGCTGAAAAGGACGTTTAGTCTGCGATGGCCGTGTTCGAGATTGATCGGGCCGAAGCGCTGATAGACCTTCCCGGTCTCAGGACTCGGCCCGTAGGTCATGGACAACAACACCACATCGCGCTCATCACCCTGCACATTCTCCAAGTTCTTTACGTCGAATGGCTCTCCCCTGCTGGAATCCTCTTCAGCTCTGACAATGGAAACGTCGTTCCGGGTCTGCTCGTCGATGTACTGTCTGATCCGGTCGCGCTGGGCTGAATTCATCGCAACGACGATCAAAGATTGCTCGGGGCGGGCTCGCATGTGTTGGATCGCAGCCTTCGCTACTGTGCGCGCTTCTTCATCATTTACGCCGCGGTCGAACCTGCCCGTGGGTACATAATTGAAGTCTATTCCCAAACGATCACCTGTATTGTTTGGCGTGGGATAGACGATCAGTTTGTTGTCGTAGAACCACGAGTTTGAGAACGCGATGAGGCTCTCATGCCGCGACCGATAATGCCATCGAAGCATGCGGCTATCGAACTTGGACGCAGCGAGAGAGAGGATACTCTCTTCCTTCTCGCCTACAACTTCCTCGTCGTAGTCTTCGGTTCCGTCGCCCTCCAGACCGATCTTGTTGAAGAAATTCGTGGGCGGCAATTGCTTGTCATCCCCAACGACAACCAACTGCTTTCCTCTCGCCACCGCAGATAAGGCATCCTCGGGGCGCATCTGCGACGCTTCATCCATTATGACAACGTCAAACTGAAGGCCGCCGGGTTTTAGGTATTGAGCAACTGAAAGAGGGCCCATCATGAAACACGGCTTCAGAGCCTGAATTGCATTTCCGGACCTGTCCATCAAATTGCGGATGGACATCCGAGGCCGCTGGAGCCCCCACTGATGCGACAGCAGAGCCATTTCCGTAAGATCGCCAACCCGCGCCGACGATCTACCCGGAGGTGGTCGCCTGCTATGTGCCTTGGCTGCGATTTCTGACCGCCTCGCCTCCATAATGTTCTCGTCAAGCGCACGAAAGATCTTTCGCTCCTGGTCCCTTTCGCTTCCGTTCTTTTCATGCAGCGGCGGAGAGGCCTTGAATACCGTTTGAGCCGAGCTGCGATAGGCGCAGTATCGCCAAACACCCGCGAGATCTTCAAAGAGCGGATAGCCTTCTTCAGCAGCTCGTATGAGAGGTGCTGTTGCGGCATCCAGAGCTGCCTTCCGATACCGAGCATAGCGAATCCAGGTTGGCAGATGATTCAGGCGATTTAGTTGGCGGTGCACCCTCGCCAGCTCATCTTCTAATGAAAGCCAGTCTGCGTCGGTGTTCCGCCCGAGGGTTATGTCAACAGAGAGTCGCGCACGAACTAATGCGTTTGCAGCCTCTCCTGTCTTTTGAATTATCTCAATCGCAGCCTCAGGCGTACCGCCTCCTTCGGCCGTCAATAGCGGTCGAAATTCATCAGGAGCGAAGGCGTACACCAATCCGGTCCAGAAGTCAGATTGATAGCTTTCCATAACGGAGCTGCCGCCGAGATCCATTGCCCATTGAAGCTCCTCCTTGGGCGAATTCAGATCTATGCTGGCGACACGTTCTATCGAACGGAAGTCTTGTGAAAGAAGCCAGTCTGCGAGCCTGTCTGCTTCCGCATCTCCTGAAAGCGCCTTTCTTGCACGGCGTCTCCAGCTGACGATTTCGTCGAGAACGGCAAACTCAGTATCCATGCCATCGAAGAGCTGGTCGAATAGGCGCCTTCCGGCCTTGTCTGTTGCTAGGGCCTCCCTCCGTTGCAGCAGGCCTGCCAGATCGGCTAAGCGAAGTGCCCATACATCCGGCTTCTCCGACGAAAAGTTTCCCCCAAGAGATACGATGGCGGACTTGGCTTCCTTCCAGGACTTCGAAAAGAAGCGCGCAATCGGGGAAATTGTAGCAAGGTTTGAACTGTGCAAGAGGAGTTCAGCGTCACCGAGATGGGACGTTCGCGAACGAAGGAGATGCTCCTCGATGGCATCGAATCCTGCGTTTAACTCCTCAGCTTCCGATCGAAGTCTTGCCAGCTGGACATCTGCATCCGGCTCATCCATTTCGGGCTTGCTGTAATTTAGCCAGGCCATCGGCGCCGTCTTTGCAACTTCGCAGAGATCCACGATGCGGCGCAGCATCTTCCACGAAGGACTGACACGAAGCGAGAGGTGTTCAGCGAGTTCGTCGAAATCTTTCGTGGCACCCACTATTCGCGCTCTCGACGTGGCAACGATCTTGGTCGATTCCCACATATTTAGAACGCGTTCCGGACTGACCCCTTTCAGGCTCAATCCGTAGTCAGAGTCTAACTGAGCCAAGAGCCCGTCAAATTCTTTGAGTGCCGTGGCAAATGCATTCAATTGGCCTTCAATTATGGGCCTGTCGCTTTCCAGAAGGCTGAGGTTGCTCGCTCCATACCAAGGGCTGGCGCTGATCGGCTCGTCGGAGGACACCTCCTTCGCAGTCTTGGCCAGATCCGTCAGCAAATCCTCTCGTGCTTCGATATCAATCGGCGTGCCCCTCAACGAGCTGAGCCCCTTCGACACGAGTTCAGGCAAACGCAATCGGTCCACCGTTCTGGCGGTTTCACCGATTGTCAAAGTGTGCCGCCCGGCACCAAGCAGCAGATCTGCAACAGAGCTTCCGGCCGATGTGTTCGCGCTTACTGCTGCAACATAGTCGTTCAAGCTTTGTCGGACGTTCGCTGCCTTTTCCTTGAGCTTCGACAGATCACTTCTCACTCGCGGCTGGTGCGATTCAAAACGTGTACGGAGCGCTTCCAGAAGTGCTTTCTTTTGCGTCTTGTGACTGTGGAGTTCGAGACAGTACGGGTCAAAACCAAGTCCCGATAGTCGTCGCTCCACGACCTGCAAGGCTGCCAGTTTCTCGGCAACAAACAAAACGGACTTGCCCTTGCTGACCAGCGCGGCAATCAAGTTTGTAATTGTTTGTGATTTGCCGGTCCCTGGAGGGCCCTGCACGACCAGGTTCTTTCCTTCAAGAACCAGACGGATCGCTTCGAGCTGAGAACTATCAGCGCGGTCGATGAGTGGGAATTCCATTTCCTGTGAAATGGTTTCTTCGGAGACTTCGTAACTTATCGCTCCGGTCGGAATTGCGTCTTCCGACATTGCACCAAGCAGGGATCTAACGAGTTCGTTCTTCACGAAAATCCCGCGACCAGGCCAATTTGAAGGATCGAGGTCGTTGTAAAGCAGCAGTCGCCCTAATTGCGAAATGAGGCTCAAGAATATCTGACGCCGAACCACCCAATCACGGTTTTCTCCGATCGCTTCCTTGACGGCGTCAAAATACTCCTCGAGTCCGGTTCCATCCTCATACTCGGGAAGAGAGATTCCGAAGTCCGCTTCAAGTTTCTGACGGAGTGCGAGATTGATCTGAACATCGTCGCCATTTGCTTGTAGCTTATATGCTCTTGGCCCTCGTCGGACTTCAGGGCGAACGAGCTCCGCTGGCAACAGTAACAGCGGCGCGAGTTGGGTCTTACTTTCCGCAGTCTCTCGCCACTCAAGGAAACCAAATCCCAAGAATAGCATGTTCGAGCCGGTTTCATTGATCGCGGATCTTGCGTCCTGCGCGAGCTTCCTGACGGCTGACTCCAAGGAGTCGTACCATTCCAGTGTCTGAAGTTTCTGGTCTCGATGGACTGACCTTCTACTCCCTTCCCCCGGATCAGAAGGAAGGTCGAATTCCGGAATAATTCCTTTGTGCTTCGCCCAATCCCTTTTCGGTATATCACGCCGCTTCGCTGCGCTGACATCTGATGCATCTTCGTTCAGCTCTTCACTCGTTAGCATGAACTCTTCGGGAGGCTTCGTGGCCGCTTCCCACTCTTCGACTTCTGCCTGAGTTGGCTCGGGAAGAGGGAGGAAAGAAAAGCTTCTTCCGTCGATCAGGGACGAAAAGACCTGATCAGGGAGTTCGTCGATCAGTCGAAGCGTCCGTTTGGTGAATTTGAAGTTCAACAGCGGATTGCGAAGCGACAAATCGAGGAGCTTCAATCGCAACTTTTCGATCGTCGACGCGATCGTGGCGAGCTGGTCCGCGCTGGAATCTGATTGGGTTCTGCGGGCCTGGCTCGCCTCCATTTCGAATCCTCTGATAGCGGCAATGCAAAAAGTGCATTAGCACATCAGGAGCGCAATTATTCAACCACCAGATTTCAATCTAAAATAATCAGATCCTCTCGCTCTGTATCGCCGTTTCGAACTCTGCGGCATCTTCTTCTGACCTGAACATATAGCGGGCCATGTGTTAGCCCCTCTCAAAATGGCTGTGTGAGCGCCAGTCGGGACCGATATTTGTGTTGAGCCAGGCGGCGATGATGTCGAGGCGCTTGCCGAGGCCGAAGGGCGGGATCGGCAGTTCGACATGATGCGGGAAGTCCCGCGCACCCTTTTCGGCCATGAGAACGGATATGTAGCGACCCATGGGCTTCTCCTCGTTGTTCGTGCGTTGTTCTTTTTTCTCCTTCCGGTCTGATATCAATCCCTGCGGCGCGATTTCCTGTGAATTGCCCCTCTGCGTCCTCGGACTTCCCGGTGGCGCCTTTTGTGTCCTCCGGCCCCAACTGTGCAGCGGCGTATAGTGACCTGATGTTGGTTCCATCACTGATGAGGACCACACGCTGTCATGTCTACCCCGCCCCAGCCCAGCGAAACCGAGACCCGCCGAACGGCGATGCTCCGCACGGCCTTTGACGGGCCGGTTGGCGCCGCACTGGCAGCACCTGACACGATCGAGATCCTCGCCAATCCCGACGGATCGGTCTGGGTCGAGAAGGCAGGCTTTGGTCTGCAGCGGGCTGCGGAGACTCTAGGCCGCGCCGAGCGCGAGCGGATCATCCGGCTGGTCGCTTCCTCCGTCGGTGAGGCCTGCGACCGGGCCTCACCCATTGTGTCGGCCGAACTGCCAGGCTCCGGCGAACGGTTCGAAGGCATCCTGCCGCCCGTCTCGGAAGCGCCCTGCTTTGCCATCCGCAAACCGGCAGGTCAGCCTATCGCGCTCGATACCTATGTCGAGACCGGTGCGCTGACGCCGGCGCTGTGTGTCGCGCTCAGGCAGGCGCTGGAAGACCGGCTTAACATTGTTGTCGCGGGCGGAACCTCGTCGGGCAAGACGACCTTCACCAATGCGCTCCTGTCTGAGCCCGCTCTGGCAGACGACCGGATTGTCATCCTGGAGGACACCCGCGAACTCCGTTGCACAGCCGATGATGTCACACAGCTTCGCACGCATCGCTCAGGCATCACCTTGCGCGACCTTGTCCGCTCGACCATGCGGCTCCGGCCCGACCGGATCATCGTCGGCGAAGTGCGCGGCGGCGAAGCGCTCGACCTTCTCAAGGCCTGGAATACCGGCCATCCGGGCGGGATCACCACGCTTCATGCGAACTCGGCGCTAGGCGGGATCACCCGGCTTGAACAGCTGGTCGAAGAAGCAACCAGCGCCCTGCCCTACGCCCTGATCGGCGAGGCGGTTGATGTAATCGTGTTCATGTCCCGCGCCAGTGGGTCGCGGCGCGTCGAGCAGGCCCTACGCATTACAGGCTTTGACGGCGCGGATTATCGCACCGAGCCGCTCGCCGCCCCCTTCATCAGCATCGTCAATTGAGGAGAGATTCCATGCACTATCACCAGATCAAGGCGCTCAATCGCAGCGTTCAGGCAGCAGCGCTAATTGCATCGGTCGGCCTGCTCGCCTTGCCGGCGCATGCCGCAGGCACCGGCATGCCCTGGGAAGGCCCGCTCGACCAGATCCTGCAATCGATCGAAGGCCCTGTCGCCCGGATTGTCGCGGTGATCATCATCACGCTGACCGGGCTGACGCTCGCATTCGGCGAGACCTCTGGCGGATTCCGCAAACTGATCCAGATCGTGTTCGGCTTGTCGATCGCCTTTGCGGCCACATCGTTCTTCCTGACCTTCTTCAGCTTCGGCGGCGGCGCGGTGCTCTGATGCTCGATGGCTACGAGATCCCCCTCCACCGCTCGCTCGCCGAACCCATCCTGATGGCCGGCGCGCCACGTTCGGCCGCCATCGCCATCGGGACGCTGTCAGCCGCTTTGGCCCTCGGCCTCCGGCTCTGGATACCGGGGCTTGTGGTCTGGGTGGCGGGACACTCGCTAGCCGTCCTCATGGCCCGGTCCGATCCGGATTTTCTCGCCGTCGCAATCCGGTCTGCCCGTCACAAGGAACATCTTTCATGCTGAACCTTTCCGAATACGCGGCGAAACCGGCACACCTCTCAGACTACCTCCCCTGGGCGTGCCTCGTCGCGCCGGGCGTCGTCCTCAACAAGGACGGCGCCTTCCAGACAAGCTTCCGCTATCGTGGCCCCGACCTTGAAAGCTCGACGGAAGCCGAACTCGTTGCAGTCACCGCACGGGTCAACAATGTGCTCCGCCGGTTCGGGTCCGGCTGGGCGCTTTTCTTCGAAGCGGTGCGGGCGGAAGCTATTGCGCTTGAAGAGAGTACTTTTGACTGTGCGGCGGCCTGGCTGATCGAGCAGGAACGGCGCGCTGCCGCCGAGGAGACCGGTGCCCGGTTCGAGAGTTTCTATTATCTGACCTTGCTCTGGCTTCCGCCCGCCGATGCGACGGGCCGTGCTGAGAAGGCCCTGATCGAGCGGCCGGAGAAACGTGACGGCGAGGACTGGCGCCAGCGGCTCGAACATTTCCAGACACGCGCCGCGCAGACGCTCGATCTTCTTGCGACGGCCCTGGATGAGATCCATCCGCTCTCGGAAGAAGAGACGCTCACCTATCTCCATGCCTGTATATCGTCGAAACGGCACAACGTGTCGGTTCCGGAACTGCCAGTTTTTCTCGATGCGGTGCTCGCCGATGAAAGCTTCGCGGGCGGACTGGAGCCGCGGATTGGCGAGGCACACCTTGCGACGTTTACCCTGCTCGGCTTTCCGGCCTCGACCCTGCCCGGCATGCTGGATGAACTCAACCGCCTAGGCTTTTCCTATCGCTGGACGACGCGCTACATCGCGCTGGACAAGGCCGAAGCAGAGAAGCTTCTTGCGAAGAAGCGCCGGCACTGGTTTGCCAAACGCAAATCCGTTGGCGCGGTCCTTCGGGAGACGCTGTTCAACGAACAGGCCGCGCTTCTCGACAATGATGCCGACAACAAGGCACTGGACGCCGATGCGGCCCTGCAGGAGCTCGGTTCGGACCTCGTCTCCTACGGATATGTCACGACCACGCTGACACTGATGGGCGCCTCCCGCGAGGAAGTCGAGGAACGCACCCGCGCCGTCGAGCGGGTGATCAATGGGCGCGGGTTCACGACGATCCGCGAGACATTGAACGCCGTCGAAGCCTGGCTCGGCTCGCTGCCGGGCCATGTCTACGCCAATGTGCGCCAGCCGATCCTCCATACACTGAACCTCGCTCACCTCGTGCCGATCTCTTCAGTCTGGGCAGGTGATGCGTGGAACGATCACCTCGCAGATCGCGCGCTTATAGAGGCCCAGACCGAAGTCACCACGCCGTTCCGGCTCAACCTGCATGTCGGCGATGTCGGCCATACACTGATCATCGGCCCGACAGGCTCCGGCAAGTCGGTGCTCCTGTCGCTCCTCGCGGCGCAATGGCAACGATACGAGGACGCGCAGGCCTTCATCTTCGACAAGGGCCGTTCGGCGCGGGCGGTGACGCTCGCCATGGGCGGCACCTGGTTGCCGCTCGCGGGCGATGAGCGTCCGGCGCTGCAACCCCTGAAAGACATCGATACCGAGCGCGGCGCGAGCTTTGCCGCAGACTGGCTGCTCGGCCTGATCGAAGCCGAAGGCGTGACGGTCACGCCGGACCTGAAGTCCGTCTTGTGGGACGCGGTGCAGTCACTGGCTTCAGCGCCTGTTGCCGAACGGACGCTGACAGGGCTCAGCCTGATCCTGCAATCCGATACGTTGAAAGCGGCGCTCCATCCCTACACGCTGGAAGGCGCCCATGGGCACCTGCTCGACAGCGATGCTGAAGCGCTCGACTTGTCATCTGTAGCCTGTTTCGAGATGGACGAGCTGATGCAGACGCCGTCTGCGGTCGCGCCGGTCATTACTTATCTCTTCCACCGCGTGGAAGACCGGTTCGATGGCCGCCCAACCCTGCTTATCCTCGATGAGGCCTGGCTGTTCTTGGATCATCCGGTGTTTGCGGCGCGGCTGCGCGACTGGCTGAAGACGCTGCGCAAGAAGAATGTGGCCGTCGTGTTCGCAACCCAGTCGCTGGCCGACATTGAAGGCGCCTCCATTGCCCCGGCCCTGATCGAATCCTGCCCGACGCGGATCTTCCTGCCGAATGAGCGGGCACTCGAACCGACTGCCCAGGCGATCTATCGCCGCTTCGGGTTGAACGACCGCCAGATCGACATTCTCGCCAAGGCCATCCCGAAGCGGGACTATTACTATACCTCGCCGCTTGGCTGCCGACTCTTCGAGCTGGGCCTCGGCGAAGTCGCGCTTGCCTTCTGCGGCGCCGCCTCCCCTGCCGACCAGAAGCTCATGGATCAGTGTCTTGAGGCCGACGCGGAAGCGGGCTTCGCCCGGAGCTGGCTGGAGCTGAAACAGCTTGGCTGGGCCGCCGATCTGCTGGCCGAGCAGCCGAGCGCACCCCTCCCACAAATCGCTGCTGAATAGGAGCCCCCAAATGAAAGCCCTTCTGTCTTCCGTCGCGCTTGTTGCCATTCCGCTGTCTGGCCTGATGGCCCCGCCCGCCTCGGCGCAGCTTGCTGTCTACGACCCGGCCAACCACGCCCAGAACATCCTGCAGGCCGTGCGAGCGCTTCAGGAAATCGATAACCAGGTTCGCCAGCTCACCCATGAGATCGACATGATCGAGAAAATGGCGCGGGATTTGGAAACCCTGCCTGTCGAAGTTGCCCGCGCCATCATTGCCGACCGTATTCGGCGCATCAGCGAACTCATGCGCGATGCTGAAGGCATCGGGTACGGCGTGGAAGAGGTCGAGGACGAGTATGAGGACCTCTATCCCGAAACCTATGGCGATACGCCGCCTCAGTCCGATGTACTTGTAGAGGATGCGCGCGCCCGCTGGCGCCAGTCGCGTAGTGCCCACAAGCACACGCTCCTCATGGTCGCTGAGACCGTGCGTAACAATGCCGAGGATTCCGAGGCGCTCACTGGTCTCGTGGATGAAAGCCAGACCGCGATTGGCAACCTCCAGGCCCTGCAGGCCGGCAACCAGATCGGCGCGCTCTCGGCTGAGCAGCTGATCCAGATGGAGGCGCTGATGGCCGCCCATTACCGGGCCATAGCCTTCGACCGGGCACGTGAGCTTGAAGAGGCCGAACGCGGCCGGGCCCGCCTTAAATCCTTCCTCGGAGACTGACCCGTCATGGAAGAGATGGGCGTCATCGACCGGTTCCTCGAAACCTTCATTGCCTATATCGATTCAGGCTTCGGCCTCCTTGCCGGCGATGTCGCTTACCTGACAACCACACTGATAGTCATAGACATCACGCTCGCCGGTCTCTTCTGGGCGCTGTCGCAGAATGCCGACGTCATGTCGGGCCTCCTCAAGAAGGTGCTCTATGTCGGCTTCTTCGCCTTCATCATCGGCAACTTCACCCTGCTCGCCAACATCGTGTTCGAGAGCTTCGCGAGCCTCGGTGTGAAGGCGGGCTCCAGCACGCTGACGGCAGGCGACCTTATGCGACCGGGCTATATTGCCGGGGTCGGGTTCGAGGCGGCAGAACCCTTGCTGGCCGAAATCGGCGACATGCTTGGTCCAATCAGCTTCTTTCACAATTTTATCCTGATCGCTGTCATGTTCCTGGCCTGGGCGATCATCCTCGTCGCCTTCTTCGTGCTCGCGGTTCAGCTCTTCGTGGCGATCCTGGAATTCAAGCTGACGACGCTGGCCGGGTTCGTACTGATCCCGTTCGCGCTCTGGAACAAGACCAGCTTCCTCGCTGAACGCGTGCTCGGCAATGTCGTCACCTCGGGCATCAAGCTGATGGTGCTCGCTATCGTCGTCGGGATCGGCTCAACGCTCTTTGCTTCGATCACGGATGCTTTCACCGGGCCGGGCGATACGACTCTGGCGCAAGTGATGGGCACCGTGCTTGCCGCCATCGTCTTTCTCTGGATGGGTGTGTTCGCGCCGGGAATTGCGTCAGGCCTTGTCACCGGGGCGCCGCAGCTTGGCGCCGGTTCGGTCGTCGGCACAACAGCCGCTGTGGGTGCGGGCGCGATCCTCGCAGGCACAGGCACAGTCGCTGCTGGACGCGCCGCAATTGGCGGGGCGTCGGCAGCGGTCAAGGCCGGGGCCTCAATGTCGGGCGCGGCTCGCACCTCGTATGACCTTGGACGGCTTGGTTCCGGCGCCACCGGCTGGCGCGGGCATCTCGCTGGAGCCACAGGTATGGCGCAGGCTGGCTCGGACGCCATGCGGCGCATGGCCGGACGGCCCTTGCAAGGCGCCCGAAATGCTTACAGGCGCGGCAGTGAAGCCGCCTTTGCGGCAACCGGCGGGAGCACAGCATCTACAGGCGTCAGCGATGCCGGAATCAGCGGTTCAAGCCCGGCCTGGGCCCGGCGCCTGCGCACAGAACAACGCCTGCAGCATGCCGGCGCGATCACTGTGCACGCTCTGAAAGATGGCGACCGCGGCATGGCTGGCGAGAACCCGAAACTTCAAAGAGACGAGGACTGATCCCATGTTCAGGCGAACTTCCACCCATTACGGGCAAAGCCCGCATCCCGAAACGCCCTACCAGAAGGCCGGCCAGGTCTGGGATGACCGGATAGGCTCAGCCCGGGTCCAGGCGAAGAACTGGCGGCTCATGGCGCTCGGTCTGCTCGGACTTCTGGCCGCTTCGTCTGCCGCGCTGGTCTGGCGCAGCCTGCAATCGACGGTGACGCCGTATGTCGTGGAAGTGGACGATACCGGCGCGGTCAAAGCGGTTGGCCCCGCCCTCGCCAATTACGACCCGACCGATGCACAGGTCGCCCATCACCTCGCCAACTTCATCTCCGATGTCCGCAGTCTTTCCATCGATCCGGTCATTGTCCGGCAGAACTGGTTGGCGGCCTATGACTATGTGACCGACAAGGCCGCCATCACGCTCAGCGATTATGCCCGCGACAATGACCCCTTCGCCGAGATCGGACGTCGCTCGCGCAGTGTCGATGTCGTAAGTGTCGTCCGCGTCTCGGACGAGTCCTTCCAGGCGCGCTGGCTTGAGAAGACCTACGAGAATGGCGCGCTGACCGGCGTCAAACGGTTCACCGGCCTCTTCACCCTGATCCACTCCCCGCCGCGCGATGCGCCGACGCTCCGCGCCAACCCGCTCGGCCTCTACATCCACAGCCTCAATTGGGGCGAAGACCTTATCACAGGAGACAACCCATGATCCGCACTCTCACACTGGTATCCACACTGGCCCTTACCACCGCCTGCGCCAGCGTTCCGGAGGCCGCGCCGATCGAGCCGGAACTGTTTGTCGCTGCCGCGCAGGTCGAGGACGCAGAGCCCCGTCCTGTCGAGATCGTCGAAACACCAACACCTTTGCCGCTTCCCGGCCAGATGAAACCGGTCGACGGGGTCAAGCGCACGGTAACCCGTGTCTATACCTCGCCCTCCGAGACGATCCGCAAGGGCACTTCAGAAGCCCGGATCGAACCGTCCGTGGACGGCTATGTAAATGCCATTCAGGTCTATCCCTATACAGAAGGGGCGCTGTACAGATTGTATGCCGCGCCGGGACAGGTCTCCGACATTGCGCTGCAGCCCGGCGAGACGCTGGTCTCTGTCTCGGCTGGCGATACGGTGCGCTGGATTGTGGGAGATACATCCTCCGGTTCAGGCGGAACAGCACGCGCACATGTTCTGGTCAAACCGATCGGCGCCGGCCTCTCGACCAATCTCATGATTGCGACAGACCGGCGGACCTATCATCTGGAACTGGAGAGCGGTGACGGCACCTATATGGCGGCGTTGTCTTGGCGTTATCCGGCCGACGAGCTCTCGCAACTCATCTCTCGCAACAGCGCAGCGCTCGCGCGGGAAGAGACATCAATCATGCCGGGTGTTGCACTCGACCGGCTGGACTTTGATTACCTGATCGATGGTGACCGTCCAGACTGGCGACCCGTCCGCGTGTTTGATGATGGGCGGCAGGTTTTCATCCAGATGCCGGAAGGGTTGTCGACTATGGAGGCCCCGCCCCTCTTTGTCCTTGGCGCTTCTGGCGAGGCCGAACTCGTCAATTATCGCCTCAAGGGCAATTACTACATTGTCGATCATCTCTTCCGGGCCGCTGAGCTTCGCCTTGGTGAGAAATCCCAGACCGTCGTCCGGATCCGCAAACGCGAACCACGTTCCGGTTTGGCAAGTCTGTTCGGGAGCAAGGGATGAGCGAGCCAGCCCCTTTCCCGAAGCAGGCGGATGCGTTGAAACTACGGGCACGCCCCCGCCCCGTCACCCGCATCAACCGGAAAGTCCTGATGATCGGCGCTGGGCTTGGCGTAATGGGTCTCTTCGCCGCCGCCTCGATTGCGCTCGATCCGCCGAAAGCTGTTGATCCGGCAGATCGTCAGGAACTCTACAACACCTCGACTAAGCGCGCGCCGGATGGGCTGGCAGACCTTCCCTCCTCCTACGCGACCTGGACGCCTTCGCCGGACACGCCCCGGCTTGGGGCGCCGCTCGCCGGCGATCTTGGCGGCACCATGGTGTCGGAAGAGAAAGAATGGGGCCTGGATCCGGACTGGAATGTGGCCCCCACGGAGGATTTTCGGCCCTCGCTCGAAGATGAAGCCTTGCGCGCTGAACGCCTTGTCGCGGCCAAGCTTGCCGACGCGGCAGGAAAATCCTCCGTGTTCTTCGATATAGGCGCGGGCACGAGCATCGAGCCCGCATCCTTGCCGTCTGCCGAACTTCCAGCCTCGCTCGGCTCTGAACTGCTGGCACTCGCGGGCCAGGGCGCAGGCGGCTTGCCGACAGGTTTCGACAGCGATGAGAACCTTCAAGCCCGCAAGATCGCGTTCGCCGACGAGGAGCGAGAGGGCTCGATGTACAACCCGCGTGATCTCGAGACGCCTGTCTCGCCCTATCAGGTCATGGCCGGCACACTCATCCCGGCCTCGCTGGTCACAGGGCTGAACTCCGACTTGCCAGGCACTGTGGTTGGCCAGGTTACCCAGCCGGTCTATGACACGGTGAGTGGGCGATATCTGCTGATCCCGCAGGGGGCTCGGCTCATCGGACGTTACCAGTCGGAAGTCTCGTTCGGTCAGCAACGTGCGCTACTGGTCTGGGACAGGATCATCTTCCCGGATGGTGGTTCTGTTCAGATTTCGGAACCCTCGGCCGACAAACAGGGCTTTGCGGGTCTCGCCGACCGAACAGATCATCATTGGAGCCGCGTGTTCGCCGCAGCGGGTCTTGCGACCCTTTTGGGTATCGGGTCGGAGCTTGGCTCAGATGATGACGACATTGAGCGGGCCATCCGGCGCGGGTTCGGGGATAGTGTCTCCGAAGCGGGCTCGCGCGTCGTTGATCGCAATCTCGGCATCCAGCCGACACTGCGTATCCGGCCGGGCTGGCCGGTCCGCGTGATCGTCACGCGCGACCTTGTTCTGAAACCCTATTCTGACGGAGGACGCTAATGGTGCTTCGTATCGCCCAGCTACCAGACCGCACACCGGTCAAACTCACGCTCTCTGTCGACCCCGATCTTGCTTTGGCCCTCGAGGATTACGCGGCGATCTATGCCGACACCTATGGGGCTAAAGAAAAACCCGAGACCCTGGCTCCCGCCATGCTGGAAATGTTTCTCGCAGGCGATGCCGGGTTCAAGCGGGCCCGCAAGGCCCTTCATGCCAAAGCCAGCAAAGGAGCTTGATATGGCAACCATCGGAACCTTCAGCCAGAAGGAAGGCAAGTGGACCGGCACGATCCGGACCATGACAATCAATGTGAAAGCGCAGATGGTGCCTGTCGCCGAGCCGGTCGAGGATGGCCCGGCCTTTCGCATCTTTGCAGGCGGCGCAGAACTCGGCGCCGCCTGGCGCGAGGAGAGCAAGGATGGCGAGACGCCTTACCTTGCCGTGAAGCTCGATGATCCGGGCTTCGACAAGCCGATCCGGGCGGCCTTCTTCGAAAAGGAAGAGGATGGCAGCGGCGTGCTGGTCTGGAACCGGCAGAAGCTGAACTAAGCCCTTGAAGGACGGCATGAAATCCGCGGACACTGGCGATATCGAGGACGCCCTCGATATCGCTGCGCGGATCATTGACCGCTTTGGATACCGCTATTGGCCAATCTTTGAGCGCTTAGAGGCAGAGCTCGAAAACCGCACCAGTCGCGAAATGCGGATTCAGGCCAGGCTAAACCCGGCCATGACGGAAACCAACCAATCCGGGCAGCCATCTCGCTATCAATAAGGACCTATATCGGTACTTTCAGCGCTTTTCATTTAGCATTTGACGGAACGCCCGATGACGCACCGGCTTCATGCCGCATCGACAATGGGTCACCCGCCATGCAAACCAAAGATTGGAAATTATTCTGGCGGGCCGCCCTGTTAACGCCATGGAGATGGGGACCCGTCAATCTTGGAAAAATCGATTCGCACCATCAAACTCAGCCGTTTGGGCAGTACTGCAATGCACAAAGACCATCACATCCGGAATGCGCTCCACTCAAAGAAGCTGAGCCATCTCAAGCAATGCCGTGATACGCTTGTCATCGATGAACTCGGCTTGTCCCATGCACGAAGCCGTATCGATATAGCCGTCCTGAATGGCACGCTTCACGGCTACGAAATTAAGAGCGAAGCCGACAATCTGGACCGATTTGAATTGCAATTGCAGACGTATAGCCAAGCGCTAGGCCGCCTCACATTCGTTTGCGCAACAAAGCATGTGCAAACCGTGCTCGAACATGCACCCAACTGGTGTGGCGTGATGGAAGCGCGACGCGGCGCACGCGGGGCAGTCCTTTTTTCAACACTCCGGCGCGCCAGCTCAAATCCGCACCTCGACACAGAAGTTCTTGCTCGTTTGCTGTGGCGCGATGAAGCCGTAAAGTTGCTCATAACCAAAGGGATACCAGCATCCGGTTTACGCGGCCCTCGCCGGGAGCTTTATACCTTGATTTCAGATGTGTGCTCCAAGAACGAGATCTTGTCCGAAATCAAGATGGCTATGCGCCAGCGTGAAAACTGGCGAGATCGTCCAGTACGACTGTCATATGATGACTTATCCCTACATGTTTCCAGCGCGTGAGATTGCTGGTGCCCTCAGAGCGCGCCGCGCATTGGGTAATGTAGTGGTCTCCGAATGAGTATGAAGATCCTTTGAATTCAGAAAGCAGAACGATTGCATCGCAATGACCATACATTTGATCACGGTTGTCGCGAAAAGAACCTCCCTTTTCGACGTGCCAGGAATTGTCAGTGGCATAAATGACTTTTCCTGCGGGTTTCACCATGCGCATATCCATCGCGACGAATCCAGGATGGGTAATTGTATAGTCGCCGAAATTCGGCAGGCGCCCAACAGACGGTAGTGAGCCGATTAGCGACTTATAGAATATCCAGTGATTTCTCGGAATCGACGACGCCCCCGTTGCGATACCTGCCATACTCTCGGGAAAACCTGTACCAATGAGCGCAAAGTTCCTGAATTGCTCAAGGATAGGAAAAGCCCGGAATTGGGCGAGAAGAGCATTAACGAACGGCACGAGCGGGTCGTAGTTTGGCGCCTCAATATCGACCAACAGGTCGGTCTCACTGATGTCGCATCCGACAGCATTCAATACCGCCAAGGAACGCGCAACCTTGTCAGGGTGGATCAGATCCACGAGCGTTAATCGCAATCCAAGTCCGAGTTGATCTTTCGAGACGATATCACCGATCACTTTTAGCGTGGCCAACGGCATATCGAGGGACGCAACGGGAATAGCTGTCGCCCTATCGTCGCGGAGGCCATCAAAGACGTACTGGTAGGTGACACGACCATCATCCATAAGTGCTTCTCTAAGAGTGGGATGAAGGTCGACCCAACACGGCCGGGTTCCCCATTTCTTTTTGAGACGCGTTACGAAAGGATGGACATGTTGATGCGGCGTCTTTTTCGGAACACCCAGTTCGAAATCGAATTCGAGCGGGGGAATTGTGACGAGAGGGCAGATTCGATCTTTACGATCCTCAGGAAGGAAGAGCAAAGATTGATACTCCGCCTGCCGCCAACGCAATGATGGCGTGTAATCTTGGATATCGAGCTTCACCTTAGCCCTCCTCGAATTGGCGGTGCACTTCGCCCTGTCCGACCAGGTCGGTCAGGATGGTGTAGTCATTTCGTTCTCGGCGTATCCGGCCTGCGAGAATGCTAGGATGAATATTGAGCCGCTCGGCATCCAACCGGACAGCATCTGCCGATAAAGCGAAGCGGGAAAGGCAGGCCGCCCAGCTTTCCGGTGGAACGAGCATGTCCAGCGCAAAATTGTCCGCTTCCTTTTCGAGTATGTCATCGCCCGTTGGCCCTTCTTCATCAAAGAAATCAAAATGCGTGTGGTCAAATAAATGTCGAAAGACGTGCCCCAGCTCATGAAGAAGAACGAACCAAAAATTATCCAGCCGATCGAAACGCAACGTAAGCGCCACGATGGGATTGTCTGAAAGAGACAGCATCGCTGCCCCATCCAGGTACGAGCCCGGGAGATGTGGTTCGATTACAAGAACAACCCCGTGGCGCCACAACATATCCGCTGCTTTTGACGGGCCCTCATCATCAGCTGACAGACCAACCAGTTCCTTCACCCAATTTTCATTGTGATCAAAATCGGGTAGCTGCGACACATTCGTTTTCTGGCGCGCAAGGTCTAGAACTCTGACCTGCCACGCCAGCAACGCAATTTCGTCCGGAAGATTCTTGCCGCGGAGTTTTTTCCTATGGTGAGCACCGGCAATAGCACCTCCCGCAACGGTCTCTACATAGGCCCGCGCTCCTGCTACCAGGCTTTGTCCGAGTTCCGGCTTGAACCAACTTCGCCGAACCATCTCCTTCACAGGAAACTTGTCCCATGCGACATCGTCGAGACTTCTCCACGTCAAGACACCCCCGGATTGTTCGTCATTGGAAGAAAAGGATTGAGCGACCTGTACGCCCAGCACATCTGCGAGCTCAATCAGTCTCGAAAGAGAAGCGCCCAGATAACCGTTCGCTTCATACCGTTGAACTTGCTGTTGTTTCATGTCTAGCATCGCGGCGAGCTCAGTCTGGCTCCACCCTTTTGCAATTCGAGCCTGGACAAGAATTCTGGGCAAATCCGCCAGAGAATAACTTTCGGAAAAGGCGATCTGACGATCCCGAAGCAACTCGTATTCCTGAATTTCTACCTCGATATCCGCGATCTGGCTCTTGAGAGCATCGGCCTCAATTTTCGCAATCCATGAATTGGGGTCGTCGGTCGTCGTCTGGCACTGATCAAGAGCAGCACGGAGACGTTCCAGTTCACGCTTTGCTACCGATAGCTGTTTGTTGCTAAGTATCATACCGCGCTCCGGCCCAATGTGGGATCAGTCGAGAGATCGATGAGGAGGATGCCTTTTGCGTCCCCGGAAAATCGATCGACCTGAAAGAAGTCCACGAACGCCTGCCCGCAGCCGCCCTCAATCAGCGAGGAGGGGAAAAACTCTCCCTTGAACGCAGCCTTCTGCGCCGCACGGCCATTCGAAAAATCTTTGAAAATAGGATCGAGAAGACGCTCCTGTACTCCTGAAGGATCCCAACACGCATCAAAATCGCCAGGTCTCGGTTTCGATGTTACAAAGCTCCCATCCACATAAACGCGCTGACAACCAGCTACGCTTAGCTGCTTCACCCCGACGACCAGTCCCTCAAATAGCTGACGACGATATCGGCTTGCAGCGTACACGGCTTTCACTTCCTCCAGAGTTGCCTGGTGAACTCCGGCCGGAAGCACCTTCCACGGCGAACCGCTCAACGAGACTAAATCCGGAATCATTGCTTACAACAATAATGTTGTATAGAAGGTATTGCAAGACAAATCAGGAACATATTCACCTCTACAGAGAGTTCTCGGCCTATTTGCACCATTTTGGATTTAATTTTCGCTTACAGGCCAAGGCTTGCTGGCCGATCAAACAGATCCGACGAAAAAGGATGTGCGATCTTCTTGAGCGCGTCGCGCCTGTACGCCAACGATCCGCCCTGACCGTACTCCGGTCGATTGTTCTTATGACCCATCAGGGCGCAGCGCAGCCCATAGTCGAGCCCCCCTTCGAGCATACGGTCTTCAAAAGCGTGCCGGAAAGAATAGATGACGTGATCCTTGCTTGGCAGGAGTTTGCGCTGGTTAAACGCTTTCAGCAGATTGGCGGATACGAGCGTGTTTCGATCATAATAATGATCGAACCCATGGGGACACAGCTTCATCGCTGGTAAGGCCACTCCGACAAGCGGTATCTGGCGCTCGGAGTCTCCGGTCTTCAATTCACGGTTTTGTTCAGGTCTGATCAGGATATGCGGCACGTCGTGGTCGAGACGGATATCTTCCGGCCGGAGATTCACGATCTCGCTGGGACGCGCACCGGTCTCAATGAGCAGGTAGATAATCGCCCGCAATTCGATGCGTAGTCCATTGAACAGACCTGGCACAAGAATGCGGTCGCGTACCCACTCATCGCTGAAGGCGGCACGCTTTGCCGTGGATTTCCCCGCAAAGAAAAAGTCGCGGAACGGGTCCTCGATATCTGTGATGCCGCGGTACTTGAAATAGCGCTTGCGGAGCGAACGGATATTGCCGATATGCCTGTTGGCCGTATTCGGCGTGATCGGACTGGAACCGTCTTTCTGTGGCAGCATACGGGATTGCCACCAATCCCTGTACCGCGTCGCGACGTCCCTTGAGATGTCGATCAACGGGATGTCGCCTTCGCGCTCAATGAAGTAGCCGATCGAGGTTCTCTTGGTTTTCTCCCATGCGTATCGCTGGGCTTCGGACTTGTTGTATTGGTCATCGAATGCGATCTTGGAGACGTACAGTTCGAAGGCTTCAGAGACTGTCGTGCGATCCTTGGCTTCCGGCGCCCCGCCAAGCAAGGCTTCCGCTTTTTCTTCCGTCGCAGCGCCGCTCCTGTCCACCTCCTTGAGCCGAGCGATGATTTCTTCAATGTCTGGCAAGGAGGCGATCTCTTCGACGGGTCGATAGACAAACCCTTCAGCCATGGCTCTGGCGACGCCCGCGCGATGACGTTCGCTCGCCGCCCGGTTTTTTGCTCGTTCGCCCCCCTCGGCCTGCAAGGCAAGACTGCACCAAAGAGCATCATCAGCTTCTGCCAGCCCGTTGCGTCGCATCATGGCGACTTCCTGCGACTGCGTTCGCAGCGCGACCTGGATCAGCCCACGCTTGTCGACATCTTTGAATCTTTTTGGAACACGCCTGACATAATGCCACCAGCCGCCGCGATCCTTTAGAAATTTTGATCCAAGTGAGAAATGCTTCATCGTCGTTTGTAGTGCAAAAAGTTTGCGTTTTGTGGTGCAAACAGTAGTGCAAAACCGGCGAGAGAACCTGGAGAACCCGAAGATTCTCCAGTATTTTCAATGATTTCAAGGGATCTGGACGGTTCCATTTCCGGAGAAATGGCGCGAGTGACGGGGCTCGAACCCGCGACCTCCGGCGTGACAGGCCGGCACTCTAACCAACTGAGCTACACCCGCGCAGATCGTCCACCGCGTTTGGCGGTGAGGCGCCTGATTAGACAAGCCACGCGCACCGGTCAAGCGTGAAGTGTGCCTGTATGCAGACGAGTTGCAGCTCCTGCCTTCGAACAGCGAAGTTCTCTGCCGATGAGGCGTCACCCCGTTGCGGTCTGGCGGTTACGCAGCATGCCTTCGAGGCGGATGACATCGCCTGACGTGGACGCTTTCGCGGGCGAATTCGCGAGCAGTCTATCCGCTTCTTCTTCAGAGCGCACGGGGAAAAGATGGCCAAGTTTCTCTAGCGGCTGCGGCCGACTGATCAGGTAGCCCTGCAGTTCGTCGCAGCCGATTTCAGTGAGATACTGCTTCTGGGTTTCGGTTTCGACGCCCTCAGCGGTGCAGCTCATATTCAGGGCCTTCGCAATCTGGAGCGTCGCCTTTGTGATGGCCCTGCTCTCATGATTGTGGTCGATATCCTCTACAAAGCTCTTGTCGATCTTGAGTTTGTCGAACGGGAACCGGCGCAGGTAGCTCAGCGATGAAAAGCCCGTGCCAAAATCGTCGAGCGAGATACGCAGGCCGATTTCTTTCAGCTGGTTGAGTCGCTTCAGCGTGAATTCGGTATCCGTCATCAGAACCGACTCGGTGATTTCCAGTTCTAGCCGGGCTGGATCAATCTGATTCACTGCGATTGCGTTGATGATCGTCGTCACCAGGCTTGAACTGTGGATCTGCAGCGGTGAGATATTCACTGCGACGCGCATATTGTCCGGCATGCGGCGGGCTGCGCTAAGCGCTTCGCGCAGGGCCCAATCACCCAGGCGAGTAATGATGCCGCTATCTTCGGCGTGCTGGATAAAGTGACCCGGTCCGATCAGGCCGCGGGTCGGATGCTGCCAGCGAATGAGCGTTTCAGCGCCGATAATCTCATTTGTCTGGGCGTTGAGCTGTGGCTGGAAGAAAAGGCGAAGTTCATTGTTCTCAAGCGCTTTGTTGAGGTCGAGCTCGATGCTCTGGCGTGCTCTAGCGCGGTCTTCGAGGTTCTGGCTGAAAACACACCAGGTGCGCTTGCCCGCCTCCTTGGCCTGATAGAGCGCAAGGTCGGCATGTTTGAGCAGCGTCTGGATTTCCATATTATGCTGCTCGATGATCCGCACGCCGATACTCGCGCCGCAATGAACGATTGAACTCCAGATATCGTAAGGCCGGTTCAGACGTTCACTCATCGCCTTCACTGTCTCGATGAGCTCGTCCTGCGAATCGCACTCGAGGAGCATTGCGAACTCATCACCGCCAAGACGCGCGATAACGTCTGCATCAGGTGCGCCGTCTTTCAGACGCTTTGCGACCTGACAGAGAAGTTCATCCCCCGCGGGGTGGCCCAGTGTGTCATTGACCCATTTGAAGTTATCCAGATCAAGCCAGAGAAGAGCGCGGCAGCGGCCGCCGGGAACCGGACGGATCGACGCTTTTTCGAGATATTCATGCAAATTCGCCCTGTTTGGCAGGGACGTCAGAGGATCGAAGTGGGCCATGAAGGCAATGCGGTCTTCAATGGCTTTCGATTGGGTAATGTCAGATGCTACGCCTCGAAACCCCTGAAACTTGCCTGCCCCGTCGAAGATCGGCTTGCCAGTCAGTGACCACCAGGTCTCGTCCTCGCCTTCGACTTCCAGGTTCAGGTCACGAAAGCTTTGCTGGCGGTCGAGGCACCGCGCCAGCGTCTTTGCGTCCTCATTATCCTTGAAAAGCGAGCGTAGGCTGACACCGACCGCCATCAGTTCAAAATTGTTCTGCTCTGATACCGTCGGAAGCGGAATATCGATGAGCGAATTGGTTTCATCGGTCTGCCACAGCCAGTCTGACGTGCTCTCTTCGAAGTCTCGCAGAAGCAGTCCGATAAGCTGGGCCTGTTGTTTTACTGCGGAGCCGTTGAGATGTTGTTCGACGAACTGGTTGAATGACCACTTCGAAGACGTCCACAATACGACAGCATAAACAAAAGCCAGAACCGACAGGAAGTCATTGCGCGGATCCTGACCGAGCTGGAGGCCTACGATGTAACCGATCACCGTCGGGATCAGGAAACCCATCGCGGCTTCCGGTATGCGGCCAACAAGCAGGACCCCGGCAAACATGACGCCTGCAACGATCGAGCTCACGGCAAGCTGGTTGGTATGATCCGTGAGCGGGAGAATTAAAAGCGGAAGTATTCCCCACAGCATGCCAAGTACCGAGGCGAAACGCGCAAAGCGATCAATGCTGTTCTTACCGGTGTCCGCAGAGGGTGAACTGCTCGGATTGTTGGAACGCCGACGCATGATGAAAAAGCCAACCAGCATGATCGACGTTGCGATCACCATCGTCAGCGACCAGACACCAAGGAGCCGGTTGGCGGCTGTGTTGGCGAATGAGATCATCACCACGGCCGCATTTATGAGGTTGGCCAGCCCGATGACAGGCAGCAGCGAGCCGACGGCAGCAACTTGTTTTTGACGGATCGCGCCGAGCTGCTCGTCAGGTATATCAATCGAGCCAAGAATGTTGGCTGACTTCAGTTTTGGTGGCTCCGCCGGGTGCGATGCATCGCCCATCACCATTCCTCTTTGCGCAATTATGGGACGTCTCTTAGAGAGAAGATGTGAACATCCTCTCAAGACAAGTCTTTGAAATTTGATCGATTGGGTGAGAGTGTTCTGGTCAAACAGGAGTCTTCGCGATGCCATCTGATGCGCTCATCCTGACGCTCGACCAGGGAACGACCTCCAGCCGGGCAATGGTTTTCGATTCCGGCGGCGCCGTCGTCGCTGTCGCTCAGGAGGAGTTTGCCCAGCACTTCCCCAAGCCTGGCTGGGTCGAGCACGACCCGGAAGACATCTGGCAAACCACGCTCGATACAGCGCGGCGCGCGATGACGGCCGGCGAGGCCGAAACGGGTGGCAAAGTTGTCTCCATTGGCATCGCCAACCAGCGAGAGACGGTCATCGTATGGAACCGAGAAACCGGAAAACCTGTTAGTCGGGCGATCGTCTGGCAGGACAGGCGCACCGCTTCAATGTGTGAGGCGCTAAAGGCCGGCGGACATGAAGACATGGTCAATGAACGAAGCGGCCTGACCATCGACCCCTATTTTTCTGGCACAAAGCTTCGCTGGATACTTGAGAATGTTCCTGACGCTGCCAGCCTTGCCGATGCTGGCAAACTGGCCTTTGGCACGGTCGACAGCTTTCTGATGTACCGCCTGAGTGGTGGTCAGGCGCACGTAACGGACGAAACGAATGCCAGTCGGACCCTCCTCTACAATATTCGAGAGGGCCGTTGGGACGAAGACTTGCTTAGACTCCTGAAAGTGCCGCGCTCGGTCCTCCCTGAAGTAAAAACCAGCACAGCAGCATTCTGCGACGCGGTACCGGAATGGTTTGGCCGGGCGCTGCCTGTAACAGGCGTTGCGGGTGATCAGCAGTCTGCTGCATTCGGCCAGGCCTGCTTTCACCCCGGCATGGTTAAAAGCACTTACGGCACGGGGTGCTTCCTGCTTGCGAACTGCGGCAATGAGTGTCTGACCTCG
The DNA here is from genome assembly GCF_027213945.1 of Henriciella marina. GTDB lineage: Bacteria > Pseudomonadota > Alphaproteobacteria > Caulobacterales > Hyphomonadaceae > Henriciella > Henriciella marina_A. The sequence goes on along the minus strand of NZ_JAPWGW010000004.1, from coordinate 395,625 downwards.
ACTAACCGCCTATTGTCTACAATCGCCTGCCGCACCGGTGCGGCGCCACAATTCGCAGTTGAGGGATCGATATTCATCGCGGGTGCGGTCTCGCAATGGCTCCGCGATAGCCTCCAGATCATCAAGAGTGCGAGCGAAACCGAACTTCTGGCCCAGCAGGCTGGCGGCAATGACGGCGTCTATTTCGTGCCCGCTTTTACCGGGCTCGGCGCGCCGCATTGGGACGCTGATGCGAGAGGTGCGATGTACGGTCTTACACGCGGCACTGACAAAGCCGATATCGCGCGCGCGGCACTGGAATCGGTAGCGTACCAGACGCTCGACCTGCTTACGGCGCTGAACGCCGATGGCTTTGATACGGGGCGCATTCGCGTAGATGGCGGCATGGTCGCCAATAGCTGGTTCCTGCAATTCCTTGCAGATGTGACGGCGACGACAATTGACCGGCCGGACATGATCGAAAGCACAGCACGTGGCGCGGCTTTTCTCTCGGGACTTCAATCTGGCGTCTTCGATAGTATCGAAACACTTGAGAAGCTTTGGCAAAGCGAAACGGTGTTCAGGCCGTCGATGGAGGAGGCTGAACGGAAGGTGCTCGTCACAGGCTGGGAGAAGGCTGTAAAGACAACGCTTTACAGAGCTCAACTCGACCGCGAGTAAAATGGTCGGAGCGGCGGGATTCGAACCCACGACCCCTTGTCCCCCAGACAAGTGCGCTACCGGGCTGCGCTACGCTCCGACTAGGCGCTTGCTTAATCGCGGCGCCTCTTGATTGCAATCACTGTTGCTGCAGCTCTCAGGCCGCTTTACGTAGGCGCGCCGCATCCAGCCGGGCTTTGATATCCATCAGGTCGCTCAGCATGGTTTCGAGCCGGTCATGGCCCTTCGGCCCGCTAGCTTCTGCCATGTCTTCGTATGAGAAAGCGTCCCGAACCGTTTCCTGAAGTTTTCGGGCCGGGCCTTCAGGAGAGACAGGCGCGGTTAAACCTGAATGCGTGGTGTTTGAACCGAGCACAGCAGCGCCTTCAAGCACGGCGTCCAACCCTTGTTCGTTGAGAAGTTGACTCGCACCTTTGAGGGTGAAGCCTTTCTCGTGGACGAGGAGCTTGATCGCTTGCAGCGCGCGAATGTCTTCTGGCCGGTACATGCGACGGCCGTCGGGCCGCTTCATGGGTTTAAGGTGCCGCTTAAACTTGCCCTCCCAATAGCGAAGCACGTGAGGCTGAAGACCCAGTTCTTCAGCGGCTTCACCAATTGATCGATAGGCGGCTGCGGATTTCTTGATCCGCTTTGCGGCATTTCCCATGAATTTCCCTCTAGTCTTTATCTGTTTCCACGGCAGATTTGAGGAGCGGAGAAGGTTTGAAAGTCACGACGCGGCGTGCCGAAATCTTGGCCTCAACGCCAGTCTTCGGATTGCGTCCCGCCCGGGCCGCTTTCTTGCGCACCACGAAGTTTCCAAACCGCGAGAGCTTAACTTCATTCTCATGCTCGAGGCTCTTGCCGATTAGATCGAGCACTCGGTCGAGAATATCGCCTGATTCCTGACGGGTGAGACCCACCTCGCGCACGATGGCGTCCGAAATCTCTACGCGGGTAACGGTCTTATTGCTCACGAATTCAGCTCCTCTGGTTAACAGATATGGCTGAGTTCTTAACGAAAAGATTACAGCCGAAAGAGGGAGGCGCCCCAGGAAAAGCCGCCGCCCATAGCCTCACTTAGCACAAGATCGCCTTTCTTGATGCGACCATCCGAAACCGCCGTGTGAAGGGCGAGCGGGATGGAAGCGGCAGACGTATTCCCATGCTTCGCAACAGTAGATATGACCTTTTCCTCGTCGAGGCCAAGTCTCTTGGCAACGCCGTTGAGGATACGCTGGTTGGCCTGGTGCGGCACAAACCAGTCAATGTCTTCAATCGTGTAACCAGTGTCAGTGAGAACCGACTCGACCGCGCTGGAAATATTCGCGATGGCGTGGCGGAAAACCTGATTTCCCTGCATGCGCACGTGACCGATTGTGCCGGTTGAGGATACCCCGCCATCTACGTAGAGAAGGTCTTTCTTCGAGCCGTCAGTGCGCACATGGTGAGCGATAACGCCTTCATCTTCAGCGCCCGTACCAGTCTGCAGGACAACGGCCCCTGCCCCGTCACCAAACAGCACGCAGGTCGAACGGTCCGACCAGTCAAGGATGCGGGTAAACGTCTCCGCGCCTATAACGAGCGCCGTCTTGAAAAGGTTCTGACGCAGCATCGAGTCTGCCGTAGCCAGCGCAAACAGAAACCCGGAACAGACGGCCTGAACGTCAAAAGCCGCGCCCTGCCTTATGCCAAGCTTGTCCTGGACCGTTGTAGCCGTTGCCGGAAATGTCTGGTCCGGCGTCGTCGTCGCCAGCACAATGAGGTCGACCTGGCTGGCATCGATACCAGCATTGGCTAGCGCTTCCCTTGCGGCGCCTGTTGCCAGATCTGATGTGAGTTCGCCGTCAGCGGCGATATAGCGTTGCTGGATCCCGGTCCGCTCGCGAATCCACTCATCAGACGTGTCGACCATCTTCGACAGATCGGCATTGGTAAGGATGCGCTTGGGCAGATACGAACCCGATCCGCGAATAAAGCTACGCTGCATGCTCATTTGCTGACCGATTCTGCTGCAATGTCCTGACGTCCCACACGGGTCAGCCCCGTGGCAACTTCCTGCATGTAGTTGCTGCGTGCCAGATTCGCGGCGAGACCGACAGCCGTCGCGAAGCCTTCTGCGTCCGTACCCCCATGACTCTTAACGACCACGCCGTTGAGGCCGAGCAGTACGCCGCCATTCACACTGGATGGATTCATCTTGGTGCTCAGGTCCATGAGGCCCTGTTTCGCAAGTAACGCACCAACTTTTGAGAGCAGACTCGATGTGAGTGCCTGACGCACATAGGTCGACACGAGCCGTGCCGTGCCCTCCGCGGTCTTCAACGCGACGTTACCGGTAAAACCATCTGTGACAACAACATCGACCTCGCCCATGGAAATGTCGTTGCCTTCCACGAAACCTTTGAATTCGATGCCAAGATCGCGCGTTCGGAGAATCTCGCTCGCGAGCTTGACGGCGTCGGGGCCCTTTTCATCTTCAGCCCCAATATTGAGCAGACCGACCGTCGGATTTTCGATGCCGAAAACTGCGCGGGCATACGATTCGCCCATAACAGCGAACTCAACAAGTTGCTCAGCGTCCGCATCGAGGTTTGCGCCGACATCCAGCACGACGGCGCGCCCTTTGAGCGTTGGCCAGACGGCCGTCATTGCGGGTCTATGAACACCTTCCATCTTGCGAAGGGCAAGCATGGACATCGCCATCAGGGCGCCGGTATTGCCGGCAGAGACGCCCGCGGCGGCGCGTCCATCTTTAACGGCTTCAACCGTGCTCCACATGCTGGTGCCCTTCGCCTTGCGCAATGCAGAGGACGGTTTGGCGTTCATGCTGACAATTTCGGGCTGGTCGCAGATATCACAGATGCCGCTCAGACCGCGCGAAGCAAGTCCCGCGTCGAGCTCACTCTGACGACCATGGAGGAGGAATCGAACGTCCTGCGCTCCTGCGCTGAAAAGCTTGAGCCCGTCCAGCACCACTTCTGGTGCCGAATCGCCGCCCATCGCGTCGATTGAAAGGGTGAGGTCACTCATTGGATAAAACAGGTCCAATCTTGAATTGGCCGGACAGTACGCACGTGGCCAGATCAGTGCAACTCACTGAACGCAACTGGCGATGAAATCAAAAAGGCTACCAGTCAAGCAGCCCTGACAGCAGCGAATCGTCAGATCGGGCCTCCAGAGTACGGCGCACATCAATAATGTCGTCAGCCACGTTCGCCGTGCCTGTGCCGCCTGTAAGCTCATTCCTTTCCAGGATGTCGTGGATGCTAGCTTGGGGATCGGAGGTCAGGAAGGCTTCGTTCACCGCGATACCCAGACCTACAAAACGCTCACCGATCGTCCTCACCTTACGAGCGATTGAGGCGTCCCCTACCCCAGTTTCTCGAAGTCCGGCGTCGATATCGTCAAATACTCTGTCGGTTAGCCGGGAAGACAGGACGCGTCCGCGCTGCGAAATAGCCGACAGGCGCGTTGTCACAAGGCTGGTATAAATAGCGAGCGCTCCGGTTCGACCATCCATCGTGTCAGCGAATCCATCGTCTCCGAACACCTGCGGATTGCGTGCCCTTTTCAGGATGGCCGCATAGAGGTTCGAGACGGCCGCCCTGTCCGCCCGCACTGTATTGCCCGGAAGAAGTTTGCGGAGCCAATTCATATCTGCGCTCTATAACTTGCCAATCGCCTGTACCGCCATGTAAGCGATTTGAGAGTGAAAGGAATTGTTCATGGCACATCGGACCATTCTCGCTAGCCTGGCATTGGCTTGCCTTACGGCTGGCTGCATTTCGCCCATGCAGGAATATCACGGCTATGCGCCCGACGAGGTCGCGCCAAATCAGATAACGCCGGGCGTGGACACCCGATCAAGCGTTCTGGCTCAGCTTGGCTCTCCATCGACGCGTTCCATTTTCGACGACAATACCTGGATGTACATTACGACCATTCAGGAACGCTTTGCGTTCTACCGTCCGGACATCTCTACGCGTACCGTGACGGCCATCCGGTTCAGTGATGAAGACGTGGTCGAAGAAGTGCTTGAGTATGACCAGAATGACGGCCGCGTCCTGAACTACGCGTCGCGCGAAACGCCAACCCGTGGCCGCGAGCTCGGGCTTTGGGAACAGATCTTCGGCAATGTGGGGCGCTCCGTGCTGCCACAGACGAACGAAGCGACACCCGGCAATCCAACGGGCCGCCGCAACTAAAACGGGCAGTCATTTGTTCGGGCTCTCCCAGCCTACAAGTCAGACCAGATACGAAAAAGCCCCGGCCGCTCAGGACCGGGGCTTTCTTTTTGGAAGTATTCATTCGGCCTAGTGCGCAAGAACGGCCAGCATCAGAAGCGCGACGATGTTCGTGATCTTGATCATCGGGTTTACGGCCGGGCCCGCAGTATCCTTGTAAGGGTCACCGACGGTATCACCCGTCACGGCAGCCTTGTGAGCTTCAGAGCCCTTACCGCCATGATTTCCGTCTTCAATGTACTTCTTGGCGTTGTCCCAGGCGCCGCCGCCTGACGTCATCGAGATAGCCACGAAAAGACCCGTGACGATCACACCAAGCAACATGGCACCTACGGCCGCAAGTGCCGCCGAAATGCCACCGATTGGCCAGATGACCAGAAGCAGGACGATTGGAGACAGGACTGGCAGCATGGACGGTACGATCATTTCCTTGATGGCTGCGCGGGTCAGGATGTCGACCGCACGGCTATAGTCCGGTTTGACTTCGCCTTTCATGATGCCGGGCATTTCGCGGAACTGGCGGCGAACCTCTTCGACCACAGACTGGGCGGCCCGGCCAACAGCCATCATCGACATGCCGCTGAACAGGAATGGCAGAAGACCCCCGAACAGCAGGCCGACCACCACATACGGGTTGGCAATGGAGAAGTTTACCGAAGTTCCAAGAAGAACGCTGCCCTCTGCGGCATTGGTCGCAAAGTAACTGAGGTCCTCCGAATAGGCGGCGAACAGGACGAGAGCACCGAGACCAGCAGACCCGATCGCATAGCCCTTTGTCACGGCCTTGGTCGTGTTGCCAACGGCATCGAGCGCATCGGTGGTGTCACGCACTTCGCTTGGAAGGTCAGACATTTCAGCAATGCCGCCGGCATTGTCGGTTACCGGGCCGAAGGCGTCGAGCGCGACGATCATCCCGGCCAGTGCCAGCATCGTCGTCGTTGCAATCGCAATGCCGTAAAGGCCAGCGAGGTTGAAGGTCAGGATGATGCCCGCAATGATGACGATCGCGGGAAGTGCGGTCGCCTCGAGCGAGACAGCCAGACCCTGGATCACGTTGGTGCCATGACCGGATTCAGACGACTTCGCCACCGAACGCACCGGACGGTAGGCCGTGCCGGTATAGTATTCGGTGATGACGACGATCAGCGCCGTAACGACTAGGCCGGCGACACCGCAGAAGAAGATGTCGAGACCTGTAACTGTGGCGGCTTCACCGCCTTCGCCGGAAAGTAGACGAAGCGCTGCGCCAGCACCCTCAAGCTCACCAAAGCCATTCGGCAGGCCGTAATTGATCGCAATGGCAAGACCAACAAGCGAGAACACGCCGGTCGCGATCAGGCCCTTATAGAGGGCGCCCATGATGTTGGTGGAGCCCTTCCCGAGCTTCACGAACCAGGTACCCGCAATCGATGCCACGATACAGACCGCGCAGATTGCTAGAGGCAGCAGCATGATCGAACCAAGATAGCCGAGGCCACTGAAGTAGATCGCGCCGAGCACCATCGTGGCGACAATTGTAACAGCAAAGGTTTCGAACAAGTCTGCGGCCATACCGGCACAGTCACCTACATTGTCGCCGACATTGTCAGCAATGGTTGCTGCGTTGCGCGGGTCATCCTCAGGGATCCCGGCTTCCACCTTGCCAACCATATCACCGCCAACGTCAGCGCCCTTGGTAAAGATGCCGCCGCCCAGGCGGGCAAAGATCGAGATGAGAGACGCGCCGAAGCCCAGGGCAACGAGACCATCAATGACGGCACGGTCGCTATCAGCGTAGCCGACGACCCCGGTTAGCAGGCCATAATAACCTACGACCCCCAGCAGGGCGAGGCCGACGACGAGAAGCCCCGTCACCGCGCCAGATTTGAACGCCATGTCGAGGCCGCCCTGCAGGCTCTTGCTAGCGGCCTGAGTGGTGCGGACGTTTGCCTGGACCGACACTTTCATTCCGATGAAGCCGGCGGCGCCTGAAAGGACGGCACCGATAATGAAGCCGACAGGGACTTCCCAACTTCTGAAGGCTATGAAAAGAACGACAATTACCCCGACACCGACCATAGCAATCGTGGTGTACTGGCGCTTTAGATAGGCGTTCGCGCCTTCCTGAATTGCGCCTGCAATTTCCCTCATTCTCTCTGTGCCAGCATCGGCGCTCATAATTGAGCGCGACTGTAGCCAGCCATACAGCACTGCGGCGAAGCCCGCCGCGAGTGCGATCCAGTACCATAGGGTCATTAGTGCCCTTCCTCCCTTTTTGTGGCTGAGCTGTATTCTGTATGAATCAGCCCTGCTCGTTGTGTGGATTCAGGACTGCCAAACCGCGGGGCGATTAGCAAGAAACTTCGATTGGGTCGAATTCGCGTCTGGCTCGCTAGTGGCGGTAGCCAGTACGAGTTGGCAGCGCGACGTCTTCACCGTTGAAGGTCAGTTTGACGCCGTGGCCCTCTCCTACTGTCCCGATGGCGGTGACACTGACACCCAGCGTTGCCGCCGTGGCGAGAAGACGGTGCTCATCCTCTGCGGCGGCGGTGAAGAGCGTCTGGTAGTCATCGCCTGCTGTTGCGAGCATCAGAGCACTCTCAGTGTCGGGAACCTGTTCTGCGAAGGGGACATTGCTCAAGTCCAACTGGATACTGACACCGCTTTCCCCTGCGATATGGCCGCTATCGGAGATAAGACCGTCCGACACATCGATGGAGGCGGTCGCAAATGCGGCGATCAAGCCGGCGATGGCTGCGGGCGGAAGTTCGGGAATGCGATAATGATCCACGTGATCGCCCTCTTTGCCGCTCTGCGCATCACTGAGGCCAAGACCGCCACGGCCGATAACGCCGGTTACGTACACTGTATCCCCAACGATGGCCCCGCTTCTCTGGATGACGCTTTCAGTCAAACATACGCCTGTGAGTGTAAGACTGAGAGTGAGCGGACCAGGTGTTCTAACCGTATCCCCGCCAATCAGCGCAATAGTCCAGGCATCAAGGTCGGTTTTTAGCCCTTCGCAAAGCGACGCGAAGTCGGACTCTGTAAAGCTCTTTGGCATCGCAATGGACAGGAGCGCATCGCGAGGTACACCGCCTTTGCAGAGAATGTCAGAGATATTCACCCGCAGGAGCTTCTGCGCCACCGACGAAAGCGGGTCGGTGTTAAGGAAGTGGACGCCCTCAACCAATGTATCGAGCGTCGCGATGAGGGATGAACCTGCAGGGCGCAGGACGCCCACATCGTTTCTCAGACGGTCTGCGCCCGGCGATTTGGCGAGGGGACGCAGATAGCGATCGATCCAGTCGAACTCGTTCATCCAGGCCCTACTCTCCGGGGCGAATATCCTTGCCAATATTGTCGAGCACAGCGTTCACGAAATTTGCTTCCGTCTTTTCGAAGAAGTCGTGGGCGAGCGACACATACTCATCGATAATAACAGGCCGGGAAAGCTCCGGGTGGGTGATAAATTCTGCGGTTGCCGCGCGCAGGATGGCGCGAGTGGTTGAATCAAGGCGGGAAAGCTTCCAGCCCTTGTTGAGGCGTTTCAAGATGGCTTTGTCGATTTCAGACTGATGCTCAACAGTTGCGCGAAGTACGTCCTTGAAGAGATCCGGGTCCGCCTCTTCAACAGGTTCCTCGTCAGGGCCAAAGCCGAGCCTGTCCTCCATGAATTCACGGATGACCGCGCGAGCGCCCCGCCCAGTTTGCTCCATCTGGTAGAGTGCCTGCACGGCAGCAAGGCGCGCCCCTGCCCTGCGGGCACGGATCACTTCGAAGGGGAGTTTCTGGGCATCGCTCATCCCACGAACTTCTTGCGGAGCTTCAACATTTCGAGACAGGCAACCGCTGCGTCACGGCCCTTGTTCTTGCGTTTTCGATCAGCGCGCGCCAGCGCCTGTTCTTCATTCTCGACGGTGAGGATGCCGTAACCAATTGCGAGACGACGTTCGACAGCAAGCGTCATCAGGCCACGCGCGCTTTCACCGCAAACATAGTCATAATGGCTCGTTTCACCGCGAATTACACAGCCAAGAGCGATAAAGCCGTCATAGCGACCGCTATCAGCAGCCATCGCGATTATGCCGGGCACTTCGAATGCGCCAGGAACCTCGATCGTTTCAAGTGTGACGTCTTCGTCTGCGAGGGCTTCAGCAACGCCTGCTTCAAGCTCCAAAGAAATGTGTTCGTAGTAGCGCGAAGTCGCGATCAGGATGCGGTGGGCCATCAGCTGTTTCCATCGTTGAGGGTTCGCCAGCCTTCGATCTGCATGCCATAGCCCTCAAGGCCAGCCACGCGCGTCGGCTTGGTATCAGAAAGAAAGATCATCTTGCGGACACCAAGTTCACGCAGGATCTGTGCGCCGACGCCATATTCGCGAAGCGGCATATGCCCATCGTCGCCTTCAGACGTCTTGAGGCCAAGACGCTCGGCAATTGAATTGGGGCGCATTGTGTTCACGAAGATGACAACGCCGGGCTCTTCTGCGTTTGCTATTATCTTCATGGCGCGTTCAACGAGGTTGGCGCGCGGTCCCTTCTGACCGAGAATGTCAGAGAGGACGTCGGTGCGGTGAACGCGAACAAGGACTGTTTCATCAGGCGTGATCTTGCCGTGCACGACAGCAATATGCTCGCAATTGTCCAGCGTGTTGCGAAAGACGACAGTCTTGAAGCCATCGCCGTACTCACTGTCGAGTGGAGCCTCAACGCGGCGCTCGAGATAGCGGTCATTCTTGCGGCGCCAGGCGATAAGGTCGGCGATCGTTCCAATCTTCAGGCCGTGGAGCTGTGCGAAGGAAACCAGTTCAGGAAGCCGGGCCATCGTCCCGTCGTCATTCATGATTTCGCAAATAACGCCTGCAGGATAAAGCCCTGCCATGCGCGAAATATCGACAGCCGCTTCGGTATGACCGGCACGTACAAGCGTGCCCCCATCGCGAGCGACGAGCGGAAAGACGTGTCCCGGTGATACGATATCGTGATGGTCTTTCGTGGGATCAATCGCGACCGCCACAGTCTTCGCCCGATCTGCCGCCGAAATGCCCGTTGTCACGCCATCCTTGGCTTCGATTGAGACCGTGAATGCGGTCTGCATACTTTCACGGTTGTCGCGCGCCATCATGTCGAGGTTCAGCGTGCGAGCGCGTTCCTGCGTCATGGAAAGACAGATGAGGCCGCGACCGTACTTCGCCATGAAGTTCACAGCTTCCGGCGTCGCAAAACTCGCTGGGATGACGAGGTCGCCTTCGTTCTCGCGATCCTCGGCATCGACCAGAATGAACATGCGCCCGTTGCGTGCATCCTCAATGATCTCATCGATGGAGGAGATTGCGTAATGGAGATCGCCGCTCATGCTGTGCCCTTGGTCTCCGGTGCGTCGGCACCGATCATCCGGGCGACGTACCGCGCGAGCATGTCGACCTCAAGATTTACTTTGCTGCCCGGCTGCAATGCGCTCAAGGTCGTGACCTGCCAGGTGTGGGGAATGATCGCGACATCAAAGTCGCCATTGTCGTGGGCCTTGGCAACGGTGAGGGATACACCGCTTACAGTGACCGAACCCTTCGTGGCGAAGTAGCGGGCGATTTCTGAAGGCGGGCGGATCCTGACGCGAAAGCTCTCGCCTTCTGCATCAATAGAAACGATTTGCCCGAGACCATCGACATGCCCATAAACGAGGTGGCCGCCAAGTTCGTCGCCAAGCTTGAGCGAAAGTTCCAGATTGACGGCGGAGCCAATTGAAAGCTCGCCCAGAGTGGTGAGTGACAAAGTCTCAGGGACTGCCTCAACTTCGAACCAGCTGCCCTGCCCTTCAGTGCCAAAATCCACGACCGTGAGACACACGCCCTCATGCATGATTGACGCGCCCATGGTGATGCTCTCGGCGGGATAGCGAGAGACGATGCGTAGGCTGCGTAGACCATTGGTATCGTCGACGCTCTTAACTTGGCCGATGTCGGTGACGAGCCCAGTAAACATGGTAATTCCTCTTCCTCATCCGGCATATAGGCGTGCGATGGAGGCGTACCAATCACTTTCCTCGGGTCAATCTGACGCGCGGTCGCAGTGCGTCTAGGCAGGCGTCCAGATTTCGAGGCAGTCAGCGTCAAAGGATTCACGTGACTGCAACTCCCATCGGCTAGCCTGATCCATGTGTTCGTGCCCCAGCGCATTGACTGCCGGTATGCCATCACCACCGATGAGGATAGGTGCTCGAAACCAGGCTAGCACATTGACGAGCCCCGCGGATAGGAAACTGGCCGCAAGCGTGCCGCCCCCCTCCAGGAAGATCCGCTGAAGACCTTCAGCTTCGCAGCGACGCAATAGCTGTTTGAGGTCAAGCCGGCCGTTTACCGTCCCGACAGGCCAGGTCTCAGCGCCTGAAACCGCAAAGCCATCGCTATCGGCATGGTCGTCATGTGCGAGGATAACTCGACCGAGCCCTGCGGAATCAACGAGCCGTGAGTGCGGTGGTGTGCGCAAGCGACTGTCAGCTACGATACGGACGGGCTGTGTCGCAGGCGCGGGAACAGTTCGAGCAGTAAGAAGAGGATCGTCGGCGAGAACGGTGCCGACACCAACGAGCACCGCATCATGGCGCGCTCGCATCTCATGAACGCGCGCACGCGATTTACTGTTCGTGATCCACTGACTGACGCCGTTCGACAGCGCAATACGGCCATCGAGCGAAGTTGCGAGTTTCAGCGTGACTGAGACATTGCTGCTCACTCGTCTGAACCAGATTCATCCAGCGAGGAAGAGTCGATGAATTTCGCAAAATCCGTCGGGTCGCGAAAATCCTTATAGACGCTGGCATAGCGAACATAGCCGACAGGATCGACGGTTTTCAGAGCGTCCATCACCAGCTCGCCTATGTCTTCCGACCGGACCTCGGTCTCGCCGCTGCTCTCTAGCTTGCGGACAATGCCCGAGACGAGCTGCTCTACACTCTCATCGCCGACGGCACGCTTGCGCAGCGCGATGGTAACTGATTTGGCGACCTTCTCGCGGTCGAACAATGCGCGCTTGCCATCTCGTTTCACGACAATGATCTCGCGAAGCTGCACGCGCTCAAATGTTGTGAATCGACCGCCGCAGACTTCGCACGCACGGCGTCGGCGGACTGCCGTATTGTCCTCAGCCGGACGCGAGTCTTTCACGGCAGTGTTTTCAGCGGTGCAGAAAGGGCACTTCACCTTCTGTCTATCCCAGCGTGTGATAGATCGGGAAGCGTGCGGTCAGCGCTTTCACATCTTCGGCGATGCGGGCTTCAGCCGCAGACGGGTCGCCGCTGGCCACAGCATCTACGATTTCGCCGATCCATTCGCCGATCTGACGGAATTCAGCCTCGCCGAAGCCGCGTGTCGTGCCTGCGGGCGAGCCAACGCGGATGCCACTGGTGATGGCCGGTTTCTCAGGGTCAAATGGAACGCCGTTCTTGTTGCAGGTGATGTAGGCACGCCCAAGGGCCGCCTCGGCGTCTTTGCCTGTTACTTTCTTCGGACGAAGATCGATCAGCGCCACGTGCGTATCGGTACCGTCGGAGACGAGGTCCAGACCGGATGCCTTTGCCGCGTCTGACATGGCACGTGCATTCTTTACGACCTGAGAAGCATAACTGCGGAAATCATCGGTTAGCGCTTCACCGAATGCGACCGCCTTGGCAGCGATCACATGCATGAGTGGTCCACCCTGAATGCCCGGGAACACGGCGGAGTTTACTCTTTTCGCAATAGTCTCGTCATTGGTGAGAACCATACCGCCGCGGGGCCCGCGAAGCGTCTTGTGGGTTGTAGTAGTCGCAACATGGCAATGATCGAGCGGATTCGGGTGCGCGCCGCCTGCGACGAGGCCTGCAAAGTGCGCCATATCGACCAGGAACCACGCGCCAACTTCATCAGCGATTTCGCGGAACTTCGCAAAATCGATCTGGCGCGGATAGGCAGAGCCACCCGCAATGATAAGCTTTGGTTGGTGCTCTTTCGCAAGCGCGCGGACCTCATCAAAGTCGATGAGGTGAGTGTCCTCCCGAACGCCGTACTGTACGGCGTTGAACCATTTGCCCGACTGGTTCGGTTTCGCGCCATGAGTAAGGTGACCGCCCGCATCGAGGCTCATACCAAGGATGGTGTCGCCCGGCTTGATCAACGCCTGAAAGACGGCCTGGTTGGCCTGGCTGCCTGAGTTCGGCTGGACGTTCGCATAGGCGCAATTGAAGAGCTTCGTCGCGCGTTCAATCGCAAGGTTTTCTGCAAGATCGACAAACTGGCAACCGCCATAATAGCGTTTGCCTGGATATCCTTCAGCGTACTTGTTCGTGAGCACTGACCCTTGCGCATCGAGGACGGCCTTCGACACAATATTTTCAGAAGCGATCAGCTCGATTTCGTGCTGCTGACGATCAAGCTCCTTCGCAATCGCATCAGCAAGTTCCTTGTCAGTGTCGTTCACACCAGCCGAAAAAAAATGCGTGCGGTCAAAATTTGCCGAAGAAGACGTGTCGGGCATGATCAATTCCTCATCTGAGTTTCGAACTGTCTAAGAGGCAAGAGGCCCCGGAGCAAGACAGCACCGTGTGCGACGAATGCGGCAATGCCCGCGATCATCCCTGCGGAATATCACGGGCAGTTTTACTGTATGCTGGCGCTTTGGCCGAGACTGTGATCAAGCGGCTTCTTCAAGCCCGAGTTGTTTCCAGACGGCGAGAATCGCTGCGACCAGCTCATCCATCATCACTTCGTCATGCACTGGCCCTGGCGTGAAACGAAGGCGCTCTGTGCCGCGTGGTACTGTCGGATAGTTGATTGGCTGAACATAGATGCCGAAGTCGAAAAGCAGCGTGTCAGAAAGCGCCTTGCACTTTTCCGGGTCGCCAACCAGCAGCGGCACAATGTGGGTCACGCTATCCATGACTGGCAGGCCAGCTTGCCGGAACTTTTCCTTCAGGAGCACTGCCTTGGCCTGGTGATCGGCGCGAAGGGCGCGGCCATCATCGGTGCGCAGCTTGCGAACACTGGCGAGTGCTCCAGCTGCCATCACCGGACAGGTCGAGGTCGTGAAGATAAAGCCAGAGGCCATTGAACGGATGGCATCGATGATGGTGTCGTGCGCAGCGATATAGCCGCCCATGACGCCATAAGCCTTGCCGAGCGTGCCTTCGATGATGTCGATGCGATCCATCAACTGCTCGCGCTGCGCCACGCCCGCACCTTCCTCGCCATACATGCCAACAGCATGAACTTCGTCGAGATAGGTCAGTGCATTGAATTCATCTGCAAGGTCACAAAGCTCTTTCAGCGGGCCGACATCGCCGTCCATGGAATAGACGCTTTCGAAGGCAATAAGCTTTGGACGCTCTGGATCGTCATTCTCCATGAGGGCGCGCAGGTGCTCAATGTCATTGTGCCGGAAAATACGGCGATCCGCGCCCGAGCGGCGAATGCCTTCTATCATGGAGGCGTGGTTGAGAGCGTCAGAATAGATGATGAGTCCCGGCAGGATCTTGCCGAGCGTGGACAGGGTCGCGTCATTTGCCACGTAGCCCGAGGTGAACAGAAGCGCGCCGGTCTTGCCGTGGAGGTCAGCCAGTTCACGCTCCAGCTCGACGTGATATCGCGTGGTGCCAGAAATGTTGCGCGTGCCACCAGAGCCAGCGCCGAAGCTGTCGATTGCTTCATGCATGGAGTTCAGGACATCGTCGTCCTGTCCCATGCCGAGATAGTCATTCGAGCACCAGACGGTAATCTCGCGCTCGCCATCTTCAAACTTGGCGGTTGCCTTTGGAAAATTGCCGCGATGACGCTGAAGGTCGACGAAGACGCGGTAACGGCCCTCATCGCGAATATCAGTCAGCGCATCTTCGAACGCCTTGAGATGTTTCATCGGCTTTTCACCTTTCCCGTACTTGGGGCTCGTGAATGGGTTTCCGGCTATATGGCAAAGCCAACAGCCGGTATCCATAGGTGTTTTCCTCTATACCGCTTTTGTCGCAGCAGCGGAAATTCAGGTGTCGTAGCCCGGCGACTGGCGGTCCAGCTTGCGCTTCATGGCCGGCCAGACGAGCTTCTCCGTCAGCGAACCCATGCCAGAACTGTGGCCGGTCATGCCGCCCTGCCCAGCCACCTTGCCCTGCAGGTCATCGTCACATTCGAGCACGCCGTCACGGCCTGCTGAAAGGGCCATGACTTGCATCGAACAGGCACGCTCAAGGAAAAACATGCGGGTAAAGGTCATCGCCGCGGTTTCGCCGCAGGTCAGCGTGCCGTGGTTGCGTAGAAGCATGGAATGTTTATCCGGACCAAGATCTGCGACGAGGCGTTCCCGCTCGTCCAGATCGAGCGCCACGCCTTCATAGTCGTGATAGGCGACGTCGGCACGGACGATCATCGCAGTCTGCGAGATTGGAAGCAGGCCTTCCTTCTGAGAGGAGACCGCGACGCCTTGGTCGGTATGCAGGTGCATCACCACATTCGCATCATAGCGATTCGCGTGAATGGCGGAGTGAATGGTGAAACCTGCCGGATTGATGAAGTATGGCGTGTCCATGACGATATTGCCTTCAAGGTCGACCTTGACCAATGAGCTGGCGGTGATTTCGTCGAAGAGCATGCCGTATGGATTAATTAGGAAGTGATGCTCAGGACCCGGGACGCGGTGTGAGATGTGGGTGAAGATCATATCGTCCCAGCCGTGCAGCGCTGTTAGGCGGTAGAGCATCGCGCAATCCACGCGCGCCTGCCATTCCTCTGCGGAAACGGCGCTCTTCACATCAATTGATTTCATATCGTCCGGCATATTCGTCCTCCAAGTCTTTAAGGGAACATACAGCAATTGCCCCGATTTGCACTATCCCCCTACGCAAGCTTGACCTTCGCTCCAAGCGCAGCGACACCACGCAAATGAGCATCAAGATCTCTTTCACCGCGTCGCAGAGGCCAGAAGCGCAGGAAGCCCTGCAACGTCTGAGCCGTCAGTACGGCCAGTACTCCGAAGAGGAAGCCGAGGTCATCGTGGCGCTCGGTGGCGACGGGTCGATGCTAAACGCGATGCGGCGGCGCTTCGATGACCGCAAACCGGTCTATGGCATGAACCGCGGCACGGTCGGTTTCCTGATGAATGATTATGTCGAGGACAAGCTGGTCGAAAGGCTCAACAGGGCCGAAAAAGCCATGTTGGTACCGCTGCGCATGGTCGCAACTGATGTGCATGGAGAACACTTCGAGCGCCTCGCCATCAATGAGGTATCGCTTTTCCGGGAGACGGCACAGAGCGCCAAATTGCGCATTCGGGTCGATGGCAATGAGCGCATGAGCGAGCTGACCTGTGACGGCATCATGGTCGCGACACCTGCAGGCTCAACCGCCTACAATCTCTCTGCGCACGGCCCTATTCTGCCTATCGGGGCAAACCTGTTGGCGTTGACCCCGGTCAGCGCGTTCCGGCCACGTCGCTGGCGCGGCGCCCTTTTGCGCCACGACGCGCGTGTAGAATTCGAGATCGTCGAACCAAACCGGCGCCCCGTATCCGCTGCGGCGGACAATCAGGAAGTGCGCGACATTGCGAAGGTCATAGTGACTGAAGACCGCAGCAAGCCGCTCACTATGCTGTTCGATCCGGGACACGCCCTGGATGAGCGTATCCTTCGCGAACAGTTTTCCTTCTAGCGTCAGACGCCCTGGAAGCCTTCGACCTCGCGGCGCTGCTTCTCACCTTGGTCGAGGCCGAGCAGGAGCAACACTGAGGATGCGACGAACACCGACGAATACGTACCGATGATCACACCGAAGATGAGGGCGAAGCTCATCCCGCTGAGCACCGTACCACCGAAGAGATAGATGCTGAACAGCGCCAGAAGCGTGGTGCCGGATGTCAGCAAGGTACGCGACAGCGTCTGGTTGACGGCAAGGTCGATCACCTTGTCCGGCTCCATCTTTTTGTACTTACGCGCTTCCTCACGGACGCGGTCGAAGACGATCACGGTGTCGTTCATTGAGTAACCGACGATGGTCAGGAGCGCGGCGATGGTCGACAAATTGAACTCGAACTGGGTTAGCGAGAACATGCCCATCGTGATGATGACATCGTGGAAAAGCGCAGCGACGGCACCAAGCGCATACTTCCATTGGAAGCGCACCGATATGTAGGCCATCATCAACGCAAGCGCCACGGCCAGCGCCATCAAACCGCTGCGCAGAAGTTCACCGGAGACCTTCGGCCCGACTGCAGCACTGCTTCGGACATTTAGTCCGGGGAACGCTTCGTTCAGGGCCGCGCGCACGCGGTCATTCGCCTGCTGCTGTGCGGTATCCTGGTCCATGCCAGGTTCAGCGGGCTGAGTTGCAAAGCGGATGACGATGACTTCGATAGCCTCGACACCTGTGCCACGTGCGGCGTTGACGCCAACCTCGCCCAGGCCAAGACCGCCCATGACTTCGCGGACATCTTCTTCCTGAACACCTTCAGGCTGTTCGATCTCGATGACGGAGCCGCCAGCGAAGTCGATGCCGAAGTTCATACCCTTGGTGAAGATCAGGGCGAAGGATGCCGCGATCAGGATGGCTGAGAATAGCAGCGCCGGCAGCCTGAACGACATGAAGCGGACATTGGTGCTTTTAGGCCAGTACTGGAGAAGCATAGCGGTCCCCTAAATCGAAAGCTTGCGCGGACGCGCGAGGCGCAGCCACATCGAAGTGAACCAGCGGGTCACGACGAATGCTGTGAAGACGGATGTCACGATACCGATCGCCAGCGTCACCGCGAAGCCTTTCACGGGACCGGAGCCGAGGAGATAAAGGATCGATGCGGCGATAAAGGTCGTGATATTGGCGTCAAGAATGGTCGAGAGCGCGCGCTCATAGCCCGCGATGACGGCGGTGGTTGGAGAGCGCCCATTGCGTTGTTCTTCACGGATCCGTTCGAAGACGATGACGTTCGCGTCCACAGCCATCCCGATGGTGAGTACGATACCCGCGATACCCGGCAAAGTCAGCGTGGCGCCCAGGCCAGACAGTGCGCCAAGGATCAGCACAATGTTGGCAAGCAGTGAGCCGACTGCGAAGCTGCCGATCAGGCCGTAAGCGATGATCATGAACACGCCAACCAGAGCGAGGCCGATGA
Organism: Henriciella marina; assembly: GCF_027213945.1. Classification (GTDB taxonomy): domain Bacteria; phylum Pseudomonadota; class Alphaproteobacteria; order Caulobacterales; family Hyphomonadaceae; genus Henriciella; species Henriciella marina_A. The sequence goes on along the minus strand of NZ_JAPWGW010000004.1, from coordinate 377,639 downwards.
GGCTTGCGTTCGTACCTGCGGCTATGGAGTCAGCGCCAAGGCCCGGGCCGACTGTACGCTCTTCGATGAAGTTCAGCTTTGCTGGCAACTCACCGGCTTCAATGATGTCTGCAAGATCTTGAGCCTCTTCAAGCGTGAACTGGCCGGTGATCTGGACGTTTCCGCCCCAGATCGGCTCATTAATGCGCGGGGCGGACATGACAGTGCCGTCCAGCACAATTGCGAAGATCTGCCCGCGATTGTTTGCGGTAGTCTGACCAAAACGCTCGGCGCCGGTGCCGTTCAGGCGAAAGTCAACGGCCGGCGAATTGTCATCTGGGTTGCGGCCCTGGCTGGCACTTGCAATGTCGCTGCCGGTAACAACAGGCGTCCGGTTGACCAGCATAGGGCGACCAAACTCATCAACGAGCAGTTCAAAACCCGGCGGCGGGCGTGTGGCCTGGGCAGCGTTCACGGCCGACTGGTCCATGTTCGCCATATTAAAGGTCAGACGGCCCGCCTGGCTGAGGATGTTCTTGATGCGGCGCGGGTCGGCCTCACCAGGTGCTTCTATTACGATCCGCGTATCACCTTGTGGGGTGATGGAAACTTCACTGACGCCATCAGGGTCGAGGCGGCGACGAATGATTGTAATCATTGTGCCTTGCGCATCGGCGGCGAGCGCCTGCTGAGCATCTTCGCTGACGCTCACCATGATGCGCTGAGGGCCCGTCCGCTCGATTGACAGAACGCGGTCGCTACCGGTTGCGCCAATCGTTGGATTTATTCGGCGCAGACGGCGAAGCGCCTCGTCCATATCTTCCGGGTTGCGCAGCTGGATTGGAAGTGTCGTACCTTGCTGCTCCGGAACGTCCCGCTGTATGAGCGGGTCGCGGTTAAGCGCCTGGACGATATCAGTCTGCAGCGTTTCGAGGCGGTTCGCCGCGACTTCAGCCGGATCAATCTGGGTCAGCAGATAGACGCCGCCCTGAAGGTCTAGGCCAAGATTGACCTTGCTGGTCGGCAGGAAACCGGGCCACCAGGATTCCTCCGCCGCGTCCATCTGATCCTGGAATGCGGCGATATCCTGCGGCGCATTTGATTGTGGTTCGCGCGGCTCAACACCAAGGAATCCATCGGTGAATGCATTTGGAATAGCCATGACCGCGCCCCAGACGAGCACGATCAGGATCAGAGATACTTTCCAGGCCGGAAAATTCAGCATGGCCCTCTCCCCCTCAGAGCGATCAGGACGATTTGGTGTCGTTCGCGGCCGGTGCCGGATCGTTCTTGCTGCGCACGTCAGCAATCATGGAGCGCACGACCCGAACGCGTACGCCGTCTGCGAGCTCTACGGAAAGCTCTTGCTCGGTGACCTTCACAACCTTGCCGATCAGTCCGCCAGACGTAATGACTGTGTCACCGCGAACGACCGCTTCGATCATCTGACGATGCTTCTTCTGGCGCTGGTTCGCCGGGCGAATAAGCAGGAAGTAAAAGATCAGGATCAGCGGCACGAAGAAGATGAGCTGACCGATGATTCCCCCGGTGGCCCCACCTGCTTCCTGTGCTGATGCCAGTGGTGCGAGGCTCGCTGCTGTCAGGGCAGCCAGGACCAGTCTTGAATTCATCTCTGTTTCTCCGCGGATTTCAGGCTCGTCGCTATATCTGTGGAGGGCTTACATTGCAAACAAGACCAATCAATGCGCGATTGCAGTACGGGTCAAACACTGCCGTGCAACAGACGAGTGCTTCAGTTCCTCCAGCCAATCGAGCATGGACTTGCGACGCCTGTTTTCCGGCTCGCGTGACCTACGAAGTAGAAACGGGCACTCGTCGTCTCCAGCTTGGCTGAATCCGTCAAACCGGAGCCGGACGAACCCACGTAGCCCTGAAAACATTAGCGCCCAGCGGTCGATCAAAATATGTATCTTTATTCGATAAGGATTTTATGATAAACGATGTGCAGTTCAGGCAGGGCAGGCCAATTAGGAACATCAACATGAAGAAGATAAAGATAGCGGCAATCGCAATCCTTTGTACGACGTCGATACCCGCAGCCTTTGCTGCAAGTTGGCAACCGTACGGGCAGCACAGCGCTGAAGCGCCTCGTTCAATCTTCGCACAGGAAAATGATGGCGTTGCGACGCTTCTTTCGTGCGACGCGAAAGGCGACCTTTCCGCAATGATTTCCTACGAGGGAGGCGACCTCACCCGAAAGATGAAGGCCAATGCCCCGTTTCGACGCACGGTAGATGTCGGCATCGTCCGGAACGGGTCCGACAGCGGCGAATCTCCGTGGACAATCATTCCCGCCGTGGACCTGATACACACCAAATCCCATGGTGACGCGGGCAAGATCTATAACGCCACGATCCTGGGCGAGGATGTCACGATGACAATCCAGCGCGAGGGGGAAGTCTCGCTGATACTCCCAGCCGTTGATGACGTATTCCGCGCTTTCGCCGCAACCTGTTCGCCGCCGGCCGGAGAATAGGTTCCGCCACGAAACGAAGGATTGGTCGAAACATGGCTGTCGGCGGCCGAAGAAAAAATCGCTCTGCGATAACTTTGGCCGCCCTGCCCTCCGATCAATTGAGATCTGGAAGCGGTTTCGGCGCTATTCTGCGGCAGCAGGATTGATGGTCACGCTCTCACCACAACCGCAAGCATCGGTCTGATTGGGATTCCGGAACACAAATTTCTCATGGAGCAGCGTAGTCTCATAGTCCACGATCGAGCCAAGCAGAAACAGAACCGCTTTTGAGTCCACGACGATTTTTACGCCCTTATCCTCTACCACCTCATCAAGGTCAGCGGGCGCATCGACATAGTCCATGACGTATTCCATGCCGGCACAGCCGCCATTTTTGACGCCAACCCGAAGATAGCCGGCACCTTTTTCCGCCATGATCTCTTCCACGCGGCACGCAGCCTCATCAGTTAGCTGCACAAGTTGGGGACGTGGTCTTCTGGCCATATCTAATAGGTGTGATCGCTTGGAGTGGGTTTCAACTACAACATGTTCAGCGCGAGACGCGCCTCATCTGACATGCGCGATGGGTCCCAAGGTGGATCGAACGTCAGGCGGACTTCGACATCCTTGACGCCTTCTACTGTGCGAGCAGCATTCTCGACCCAGCCTGGCATATCGCCCGCAACAGGACAGCCGGGCGCGGTGAGTGTCATATCGATGTCGACCTTGCGGTCATCATCAATATCGACCTTGTAGATCAGGCCAAGCTCGTAAATGTCGACCGGGATCTCCGGATCGAAGACGGACTTGAACGCCATGATCAGCTCATCGGTGAGCCGGTCAAGCTCCTCCTGCGGGATCTGCGACCCGCTGGTTTCGTCGCTAGCTCTAGGCGTTTCTGAAAGGCTCATATCGTCTGGCATTACAGGACCTTATAACAGCATTCCGCGCGCTTTGTTTAGCGCCTCGATGAACACGTCTACTTCTTGCTCTGTGTTATAGAGCGCAAAGCTTGCGCGTGCGGTTGCACTAACACCTAGGTGGGTCATCAAAGGCTGAGCGCAATGGTGGCCTGCACGTATGGCGACTCCGTAACGATCCAGAAGCTGCGCGATATCATGAGGGTGAACGCCTTCAACACTGAAGGATATTACCGGGCCCTTGCCTGGCGCGGTGCCGTGAAGACGTATGCCGTTGATCGCAGAAAGCTCAGTCGTTGCCTTCTCCAGAAGCGTGGATTCGTGGGCACGGACGGCGTCCATATCGAAGGCAGACAGCCAGTCGATCGCAGCACCGAAACCTATGGCTTGCAGGATAGGCGGCGTGCCGGCTTCGAATTTGTGCGGTGGGACGTTGTAGGTCACGCGGTCCTGTTCGACGATCTCGATCATCTCCCCGCCGCCCTGGTAGGGGCGCAAGGCTTCAAGAGCCCCAGCGCGGCCGTAGAGCGCACCGATACCGGTCGGCCCATAGATCTTGTGTCCAGTAAGGACGTAGAAGTCACAGCCGATGTCTTGAACATCGATATCGAGGTGAACACCCGACTGGCAGCCATCAATGAGAATATAGGCTCCGACAGCATGGGCAATTTCTGTAGCGCGCTTAGCGTCAACCTTCGTGCCGAGCACGTTAGACATATGTGTCAGGGACACGAGCTTCGTTTTCGGCCCGACCGCCGCTTGTAGCGCGTCCATGTCCAGTGAGCCGTCTTCGAGCACGGGGACCCATTTCAGCACGGCACCATGGCGCTCTCGAAGGAAATGCCAAGGAACGATGTTGGAATGGTGCTCCATCACCGACAGGACGATTTCGTCGCCCGGCTCGATCATGTCGACGATACCGTTCGCGACAAGATTCATCGCTTCGGTGCCACCTTTCGTGAAGATGATGTTCTCATCGCTTTCAGCGCTCAGGAACTGGCGGACCTTGCCGCGGGCCCCCTCATAAGCCTCCGTCGTCTCGTTTGCCAGCGTATGGAGGCCGCGGTGAACATTGGCATAGGCGGTCCGCGCCTGGTTCGACATGCTGTCCAGAACGGCGTCGGGGGTCTGCGCGCTCGCCGCATTGTCGAGATAGACGAGCGGGCGTCCGTTCACTTCGCGACCGAGAATTGGGAATTCCGCCCGAACGGCATTGAGATCGAAAGCCCGTGACATCAGCCGCCCCGCTGGTTGCGAAGAAAGCGGCGAGTTGCCTCTACGAGCTGGGCCCGAACGTCTTCATGCGCTTTTTCAAGTGCTTCTGCGATAAAGGCCTCAGTGAGAAGCGCGCGAGCTTCAGGCTTTGGAATGCCGCGCTGCTGCATGTAGAACAGAGCGTCTTCGTCGAGTTGACCGGATGTGTTGCCGTGTTCGCACTCGACGTCGTCGGCGTAAATTTCAAGCTCGGGCTTGGCGAAGATTTCGGCGCCGTTCTCAAGAAGAAGCGCCTGATGCTGCATCTCTGCGTCCGTGAACTGGCCAATCGTGCGCGGCACCAGAAACTTGCCCTGAAAAACGCCGCGGCCGCCATCTGCAACAGCGCCTTTGGTCAGCTGCGATGTGACGCAGGATTCAGCACCATGAGTCACATGTGTCGTAAAATCAGTATGGTAGCCAGAAGCAGCAAGATAGGCACCGTTGAGGGTCGCTTCAGCGCCCTCTCCCTTATGCTCCAGATGCGTCTCGATACGGCAAAGCTTGCCGCCAAAAGCGAGCGCGCTTTGGGTGAATGCAGCTTTGGTTTCAAGATGTGCCGTGGTGGTGATTGCCGTCACCTCTTGCTGGCTGGCTTCCTGAAGAAGTGTCCGGTTGGCGCTGGCACCTTCTGCAAGGCCGAACTCGGTTAGGAAGGAAGAAAACCCTGACCCGCCGCTATAGTGTTCGAAGATGTCGACATGGCAGGCTTCACGAACCACGAAAACCACGCGGGAAAAGGCTGCGTCATCGCCGCCATGATAGGAAAGAACCAGCGGACGATCGACCTTAGCTGACACCTCAATCATCAACATGTCTTTACCGGAATGTCCGGTCATAGAAGCCGCAAGAGCTCCCACGGGAAGCGCATCCGCTTGCGCGAAATCGTGGCCACCTGATATAAGAAATATATTGAGCCCCGCAGGTAGCTCATCCGGAATGGTCCAGGCCGTGCCGTCGAAACTCAACTTCACCGCATTGGACGGGAGCTCAATCGTCGTGTCGGCGTCAGCCGTTACCGGTGCGAGCTCAGGGACAGCTTGGCGGACGTCAGTCCACTTCCACTGCTCCATGCGCCGGTGCGGCAAGCCAGTCCGTCCGAAAGCCTCAAACGCCGCCTTCTGGGCCACTTCGGGCTTTTGACGCGCAAAACGTTCTGCCAGCTGGCGCTCGGCCTCGCTTGGGTTCTTGAGGGCGGTCGTAGTCAAGCGACCTCCCCGAGGATCCCGTCATAGCCTTCTTTCTCAAGTTGCAGCGCAAGCTCTGGCCCGCCAGACTTTACGATCCGCCCCTTGGCGAGCACATGCACGCGGTCAGGTTTGATATGATCCAGCAGGCGCTGATAGTGCGTGATGACCAGCATGCCGCGATCTTCGCTTCGAAGTGCATTCACACCGTCTGCGACCGTCTTCAGCGCATCGATGTCGAGCCCCGAATCGGTTTCGTCGAGAATGGCAAAGCGTGGCTCCATCATCATCATCTGGAAGATTTCGAGCCGCTTCTTCTCGCCGCCAGAGAAACCGACATTCACTGGTCGCTTCAGCATATCCGCGTCGATATTCAGCTTCTGACCGATTTCGCGAGCCTTCTTAATGAAGTCGGGGGCTGAGATTTCATCCTCGCCGCGCGTCTTGCGCTGGGCGTTGATCGCGGCGCGCACGAACGTCATCACCGGGACGCCTGGGATCTCTACTGGGTACTGGAAGGACAGGAACAGGCCGGCGGCTGCCCGCTCGTCAGGTTCCATGTCCAGAAGGTCGTCGCCGTTGAGCGTCGCGGTGCCGCTCGTCGCTTCGTAGCCATCGCGGCCTGTGAGCACGTAGGACAAGGTGGACTTGCCAGCACCGTTAGGACCCATGATCGCATGAACTTCGCCCGCAGGCACCTCAAGCGACAGGCCATTGAGGATGGTCTTGCGACCATCACCTTCGCCCACATCGGCGGTCAGATTATCAAGCTTCAACATGCTGCCGATGTAGAGATGTCGGACCCATTTTCAAAGCCCGTTTCGCCGCACCCGCAAGCAAATGTCAGCTTATATCGGTCAGACCGTAGAAATCATGTCCGGAAACAGCGGCATCGAGGTCGATCGGATCGAGCAGAAGCGTGCCGATATAGTGGAGGCTCTCTTCCTGACCATTCAGAATTCGCTTCAACGCTGTATTGATCGGCGTCGCAACACCTTGAGGGCCTACGAGCACAAAGCTGTCGAGCCCCGGATCGAAACCATAATGCTCGGTGAAGTAAGGATTGGCGGCCATGAACCGGTCGAAACGTTCCCACCGCCAATCGAGGTGCGAGTTTGCGCGGATAACTTCGCCAAGATAGAGACCGGCAAATGTAACCGTGTTGTCGCCGCGCCCATCTGCAATCAGCGACTCGCCTGCCCTGCCTTCAGCGGCTTGAAGCCGGTTTACGGTGTGCACGTCTTTTAGCCACTCATCGATCGTTTTCAGGCTTTCGATCGAGTAATTTAGCTTCGACCGGTCCAGACGGTTGGGCAGTAGAATGAGGCTATCGGCCTGTGGCGACATGAAGCGGTCGAGACCTGGCCCGATATCAGCAACTGATAGACTGGCCGCATAGCGCCCATCATCACGGCCGATGACTTCACCGCGAGAAAATCCGGAAAAGGAAGCTGAAGCGCCGTAGCCGTCATAGGGAATATAATAAGGGGTGGGCTTGGCCGGTGACGCGCAGGAAGCAAGCGCGAGACATCCCAAAATGAAACAAAGGCGGGCCATGAAGGTCCAATCACGTCAACCTAAAGATACTCTCCGTTCCATAACAGCAATCCGTGTGCCGACCGTTAATAAGCCTAAACCAAAATAGACAAGATATCCTTCAGGCGTCGAAATCGCGCATCAGATCGCCTTGACCGGGCTCAAGCCGATGATGCCATTGTCGATAACGGCAGCACGCTCCATCGCGAAATTTCGCTTCGAGTACACCGTCTATACGAACCGGATCATCAATACCGTCACGCGTGAAAAATGCTGTCCAATGGGCCCACCCGAACTCGCCTGAAGCCTTGATGATCTCGAAGTCGAAACTCGGGTCTTTCTGCCGGGCAAAGGTATGCACCAACCCTTCGGTCAGCGCCGCCCGCCCATGGGTCGGCGCCTCGAAAGGATTCCAATAGAACTCGACATCTTCAGCGAAGAGCTGCGAGAAGTTTCTAACGTCGAGATCAGACCAAGCCTTACCAAACGCCTGAAGCCACTCGAAGAAGAAGGTCTCAGTCAGCACCATAACTGCATGCTAGCCCACAGACCCTTCGAGGCTCACCTTGAGCAGGCTCTGGGCTTCGACAGCAAACTCCATAGGCAGGTGCTGCATTACCTCGCGTACAAAGCCGTTTACAAGCAGCGCCACTGCCTCTTCTTCGCCAAGGCCACGTTGCCGGGCATAGAACAGCTGATCCTCTGAAAGCTTGGTCGTCGTCGCCTCATGCTCAAGTTGTGCATCGGCGCGCCTATTCTCAACGTACGGGACCGTGTGCGCGCCGCAATTGCCGCCAATCAGGAGCGAGTCGCATTGCGTGAAGTTGCGGGCCTTCTCGGCCTTCTTGTTGATCGAGACGAGGCCGCGATACGTGTTATCAGACCGCCCCGCCGAGATACCTTTGGAAATGATCCGAGAGCGTGTGTTCTTGCCCAGGTGGATCATCTTCGTGCCTGTATCTGCCATCTGGCGGCCATTGGTGACAGCGATGGAATAGAACTCTCCCTGGCTGTCGTCGCCGCGCAGGATGCAGGAAGGGTACTTCCACGTCACCGCAGAGCCCGTTTCGACCTGCGTCCAGCTGATCTTTGACCGAGCACCGCGGCAGTCACCGCGTTTCGTCACGAAGTTGAAAATCCCGCCCTTGCCGTTCTCATCGCCCGGCCACCAGTTCTGGACCGTAGAGTATTTGATCTCTGCATCTTCGAGCGCGACCAGCTCAACAACGGCCGCATGAAGCTGATTCTCATCGCGCATCGGCGCGGTGCAACCTTCCAGGTACGAGACGTAGGACCCCTTGTCGGCCACGATCAGGGTGCGCTCGAACTGGCCCGTATTTTCCGCATTCATACGGAAATAGGTGCTGAGCTCCATGGGGCAGCGAACACCCTCAGGAACGTAGACAAAGGTACCATCAGAGAAGACCGCGCTGTTCAGCGTCGCGAAGAAATTGTCGGACTGCGGCACAACGGAGCCAAGATATTTACGAACAAGATCAGGGTGTTCGCGCAAGGCTTCTGAAATTGACATGAAGATCACGCCGGCTTTCTCGAGCTCTTTCCGGAACGTCGTCGCGACGGAAACACTGTCAAAAACAGCATCCACAGCTACCCGTGGCTTCTGATCGCCTCCGCGCGCTTCAGCGGCCGTTTCCGCAGCGCCTTCTACGCCGAGCAAAACCTCAGCTTCGCGTAGCGGAATGCCAAGCTTTTCGTACGTCTCAAGAATTTCCTTCGGGACGTCGTCGATGGACTCGTACTTTGCGCCCTGCTTTGGCGCGGCGTAGTAGTAGATGTCGTTATAGTCGATCTTCTCGTAATCGACTTTGGCCCAGTCGGGCTCGTCCATGGTCTGCCAGCGTTCATAGGCCTGCAGACGCCAGTCGAGCATCCAACTGGGCTCGCCCTTCTTCTCTGAAATGAAGCGGATTACCTCCTCATTTAGACCCTTGGGGGCGTATTCGGTTTCGATATCGGTCTTGAAGCCTGCGGAGTAGTTCTCGGACTCGAGCGCCTTCGCGGCAGCCACAGTGCCTTTATCGATACTATCCTTGACCCTTACATCATCGGGCATTCAAGCCGTCTCCTTCGTCTTCCTCTGGTGCAGAGCCTTCAGCCAGACGTCCGCAGTGCGGTCGAAATCTTCAGGCTCGCTCCTCCATCCAAAGCTGGTGCGGATTGCGCTTTCTGCAAGAGCGTCATCTGCGCCCATCGCTGATAGGACAAGCGATCTTTTCACCTTGCCACTCGAGCATGCAGATCCGGACGAGACAGCGATGCCAGCGAGGTCCATCGCCATGACCTGCGTTTCCGCCCTGAATCCACCATAGGCAAAATTCGAGGTGTTCGGAAGGCGCGGCGCGCCTTCACCAAACACCGTCACGCCACCTTCCGCTTTAAGCCGGACTTCCATAGCGTCTCTATGCTTCGCAAGTTTCTCGAACTTCGACAGATCGGCGATGCTCGCTTCTGCTGCCGCACCGAACCCAGTCAGTCCTGCAAGGTTTTCTGTGCCAGAACGCAATGACCGCTCCTGGCCGCCGCCGAGCAGGCTGGCTTTCAATGGTGCGCCACTTCGTAGCCAGAGCGCACCGGCACCCTGGGGGCCGCCCGCCTTATGGGCGGACAGTGCCAGGTAATCGACGCCGAGCAACGAAACGTTCAATGGAATTTTACCGAGACCTTGAACTCCGTCGCAGATTGTAAGGCCACCTGCCGCGCGAACGATGGACGCAGCTTCGGCGACAGGCTGAATTACGCCCGTTTCATTATTTGCGAGCATGAGAACAAGCACGGGCGTTCCGTTCTTGTCCGTGTCCCAGCTTGCAAGCCGATTTGACAATTCGTCAAGATCCGCCTGTCCAGTGCTGGTGACGTAGACAGTTTGCACGGCCGCACCCGAGAATCCTGCATTCTTGGCGGCCGCTTCGTGTTCGATTGCAGACACAAGCAGCGTGCACTTTTTTTCAAGCTGGCGTACGACCCCATTGAGGGCGAGCGCTATGGCCTCCGTGCCGCCAGACGTAAATATGAGATCTTGCGGGACCGCAGAAATTGCCGAAGCAACTTGCCGGCGCGCTGTTTCGAGCATTTTGCGCGCCTTGCGCCCTGGACCATGCACGCTTGACGGATTGGCGCCGATGTCCAGCGCGGCAATCATCGCCTCCCGTGCTTCCGGGCGGAGCGGTGCAGTAGCATTGTAATCTGCGTAGATCATGGTGCTGCACATAGGATAACATGGCGCGTCCTTACACAAAAACTTGCATTCTGCGGTTGCTTTCGCCTAAAGCGCCCACTTCACTTCCCAGCTATACGCGACAGAAAGAAAGAGGCGCCCAGCATGGCAGAACTCATTATTCCTGGTCCGGCAGGCCGTATCGAGGCCCGCTACACCGAACCGGCACAGGAAGGCGCGCCGATCGCTCTGGTACTTCACCCGCACCCACGCGCTGGCGGCACCATGCAGGATCCGATCACGATCCGCCTCTATCAAATGTTTGAAAAGCGCGGCTTCGGCGTTCTGCGATTCAACACGCGCGGCGTTGGCCGCTCCCAAGGTGTTTACGATCAGGGTGTCGGCGAACTTGAAGATGCCGCCTATGTTCTCGATTATATGGAGAATCTGACGGAAAACCCGCGCTTTGTCTGGTGTGCAGGTTACTCATTCGGTGCATGGATCACGCTTCAGTTGCTGATGCGTCGGCCTGAAATCGACGGCTTCCTGGCAATCGCGCCACCGTGCAATCACTACGATCTGTCCTTCCTTGCGCCCTGCCCGGCTTCGGGCCTCATCATCTCTGGCGAGAATGACAAGATTTCCGGTCCGAAGGACGTGGAGCGTTCATTGACAAAGGTTCGCGTTCAAAAAGGCGAAGTCATTGAGCGGGACACAATTGCCGGTGCCAACCACTTCTTCGTCGACAAGCACGAAGAATTGCTCGCGAAGTGTGAGGCCTATGTTGATCGCCGCCTTGTCGAAGATGAGCAGAAGATGCGTCTCGAGGCGGACACTTCGAAAAAGCGCGGCGCTGCCGCTATTGTGGATCAAACTGACGGCACCGGTGACGGTGAAGGCGACGACGATTAATCGATGATGCGCCCGCCTGTTATCGGTGCGGGCGCACTCGTCGTTCCCGGCCAGCTAATTGGCAGGCCGCGCGATGTCCGTACCGCCAGAAAAGCAAAAGCCTGCGCCTCTATGGAGTCGCCGAGCCAGCCCACATCTTCGGCGCTCTTTACCGTGCATGGGACGCGGGCGCCAAGCTCTCGCATAAGCTGAGGATTGCGCCGCCCGCCACCACATACGATGATCTGGTCAGGCCTGTCCGCAAAATTGCGAACTGCGTGCGCTACTGACTCTGCGGAGAACGCTGTCAGTGTTGCTGCGCCGTCCTCTAGGCTCATTCCGCGCGCCAGCGTTGCATCGAAGTCGAAGCGGTCGAGGCTTTTCGGTCCCGGTAAATCAAACCACGGTTTGTCCATCCAGAGGTCGATGGAGATGTTATCGACGCGGCCTGCGGCTGCGGTCCGGCCGTCTTTATCGTGTGTGCCCAGGCCATGCTGTTCCATCCATTCGTCGATGGGGCCGTTCGCAGGCCCGGTGTCGAATGCGACGAGATTTCCGTCAGCTGACCGGTAGGTGACATTCGCGACGCCTCCAAGATTCAGGACCGCGTTCGACCTCGTATCGCCGAGGTTCTGCAGCAGCGCGGCGTGAAAGGCTGGCGCGAGCGGCGCCCCCTGCCCGCCAGCCTCGACATCTGCGCTGCGGAAGTCGAACGCCAACGGTACGGCGAGCTCAGAGTGCAGGCTGTTTGCATCGAGTATCTGGAGCGTGCTCCCGCGCGCGCCATTGACCGGTGGCTTATGAAGCACCGTTTGCCCGTGCACGCCTGCGATGGCCGGTACGGGTCCATTCCAGCCTTTGATCAGTTGTTGCCAAGCATCGGAGTGGGTTCTGGTGAGGACCGCATTCGCCTCGCGGAAGGCTGCTTCTGGTTGCGGTCCGGTCCAAGCCCATTTCCGGGCGGCATCAACCGCCGCCTTAAGGATAGTGCGTTCCTCCGGGGTGTAATTGCGCTCAGCAACTGGTCCAAAGTCGAGAACGCGCTCACCATCTGTCAGGATCAGAGCAGCATCAACCGCGTCGATTGAGGTGCCGGACATGAAGCCTGCGGCCCACACTGGTTCAAAATGATCTGAAGGCTGTTCCAATTGTCGTATGACCCGTGCTAGCAGCGCCCTTCGATAATGGAGAAACCGGCATGAGCCAATACAGGTCAGACTTCCTGAGCACGCTTGAAGCCCGCGGCTTTATCAAGCAGGTCACTCATCCAGTGGAGCTGGATGCGTATTGTGCCAACGGTGTGCCTGTCGCCTATATCGGCTTCGATGCGACCGCAGATAGCCTTCACGTTGGTTCGCTTCTTCAGATCATGATGTTACGCCACCTCCAGCAAGCGGGCGGCAAGCCGATTGTCCTGATGGGCGGCGGCACCACCAAGGTTGGCGACCCCACCGATAAAGAAAAGTCCCGGCCCCTGCTCACCAACGAACAGATCGAACAGAATATCGCAGGTATAAAAAAAGCTTTCGAACCCTTCCTGACCTTCGGCGATGGGCCGACCGACGCTGTCATGGTCAATAATGACGACTGGCTGAGCAAGCTTGGCTATATTGACCTTCTGCGTGAGATAGGTGTCCACTTCACGATCAATACGATGACCAAGCAGGAAACCGTGGCTCGGCGCCTCAACAGTGAGCAGCCCTATACCTTCCTTGAATTCAATTACCTGATCATGCAGTCCTACGACTTCCTTGAACTGTTCCGCCAGCATGGCTGCCGCCTGCAGATCGGCGGATCAGACCAGTGGGGCAATATCGTTGGCGGTGTCGACCTTGTTCACAAGGCCGATGGCGGCGACGCTTATGGTCTGACAGCACATCTCATCACGACAGCGTCTGGTGGCAAGATGGGCAAGACTGCCGATGGTGCCGTCTGGCTGAACGCCGACCGGAAGTCGCCATATGAGTACTGGCAGTTCTGGCGGAATACCGAAGACGCCGATGTCGGTCGTTTCCTTCGCCTGTTCACCGACATGTCACTTGATGAAATTGCGAAGCTGGAAAGCCTCGAAGGCGCTGAGATCAATCAGGCCAAGATTTCGCTAGCGAATGCGGCCACGACCTTGCTGCACGGTGCTGACGCGGCGCAGGATGCCGAGCGCGCAGCCTCGGCTGTCTTTGGGGCGGGAAGCCGCGACGAAGCGCTTCCGACGACGGATATCGCACGCAGTGAATTGGAGGGCGGCATCCTAGTTGCAGCTGCATTCGCTTTGGCTGGGCTCTCCAAATCTAATGGCGAAGCACGCCGTCTCATCAAACAGGGCGCAGTTCGTGTAAACGACAAACTGGTCAGCGACGAGAACGCGACGCTCACCACTGCGGATCTCGGCGAGGGCGATGCAGTGAAGTTGTCCGCGGGCAAAAAACGCCACGCGCTACTGAAAGCAGTCTGATTATTCAGGAGTCGCTTTGAACGTTTAGTTCAATGGCAGAGAACTGGGACCTGAAACGGCCCTCATGCTTTTCACTTAGCCCGACAACAAGATCGGTACGGCCATCTGGCTGTACCTGTTCATCTGAAACGGCTCCATACTCGAAAAGCCAGGCCCGGGCCGCCCCCTCGCTGGGTGAAAGCCGCACAGAAAATGTCTTGAGCTCATCCTGGATTGAGTGCTGCACGAGCGCGATGAGGTCATCTATTCCCTCCCCTGTAAGCGCGGAGGTGATCACGGCTGGTGTATCGTGAAGGCCAGCGTGCGCTGATATGCGCAACGTCTCCTGAATGTCCTCAGGCAAGAGATCAATCTTGTTCCAAGCCTCAATGATTGGCGGAAGCGGCCTTTCGCTCTCTTCTTCCAGACGGCGCAGGACGGACAAGACATCCTGCTTCCGAGCCTCATCGGAGTCTTCTGAGCGGTCACGAACGTGAATCAGAAGATCAGCTTCCAACGTCTCTTCCAGGGTCGCCCTGAAGCTGTCGACAAGATGCGTGGGCAGGTCCGTGATGAAACCAACTGTATCGACGAGCGCAGCGTCGCCCAGACCTGGAAGCTCCAGTCGTCGGATAGTCGGATCCAGGGTCGCGAATGGCATGTCACGAGCAAAGACGTTTGCGCCGGTCATGCGGTTGAACAATGTCGACTTGCCAGCATTGGTATAACCGACGAGCGCAATAACCGGAAAGCCAGCATCGCGCCGTCCAGAGCGCTGAAGCCCACGCGTCCGGCGCACTTCTTCAAGGTCCGATTTTAGAGACGCGAGCTGCCGGTCCAGCATGCGCCGGTCGGCCTCAAGCTGGGTTTCGCCAGGGCCACTCAAAAACCCCTGGCCGCCGCGTTGGCGTTCCAGGTGCGTCCAGGTGCGAACGAGCCGCGAGCGTTCATAGGATAGCCGCGCAAGCTCAACCTGCAGCTTGCCTTCTTTGGTGCGGGCACGAAGACCAAAGATTTCGAGGATGAGACCGGTTCTGTCGATGACCTTGCAGCTGAGAGTCCGCTCAAGGTTGCGTTGCTGAACCGGGGTGAGGGCCGCATCAATGACGCATAATGTACACGCAGAAGCGGAAATGTCTTCTCGAAGGCGTTCGAGGATACCACCAGATAGAAGGTGAGACGCACTTGGCTTGCGGACATTTTCTGGCCGCAGAAAAGCAAGGTTGCAGCCAAGAGCTTCGACCAGACCGGAGGTTTCCGACAGCCTTTCGCGGTCGGGCCGGTCTATTGGCATAGTCCAGGGAATGATGACGCCGGCTCTGTCCGGAACCGGCGTTCTATCGATCAGTTCGCTGCTCAATCCTTGTCCGCGCTTGTTTCCTCATCAAACAGCTGCACCGGGGCACCTGGCGCAATCGTCGAGATGGCATGCTTGTAGACAAGTTGAGGTGGGCGTCCGTCCCCGCGTAGGAGAACGCAGAAATTGTCAAACCAGGTCACCACACCTTGCAGCTTTACGCCGTTCACCAGAAAAATGGTGAGTGGGGTCCGTGATTTCCTGACCGCATTGAGGAACGTGTCCTGCAGGTTCTGTTTTTTATCCGACGACATGGTCTTTATCCGTATGCTGGCGCTGTTCGCTATGCGTTTTCGCAGGCGCTATCCGGATTGCCCGTGCATTGCAAGTCCCGGCTGCCTACCGACGCCAAAATGAGATGGTCAGGAGCGGAATCAATGCGAGAACTTCCAGCCTGCCCAATATCATACCAAATATAGCCAATACTTGATAGAACGTCGCGTCTTTCAGCTGCGCCTGAGGAATTAACTGTCCTGAATTCGTCAGACTACCGAATGTTGTCGACAGCGCATCTTCAAAGCCAAGTCCGACCAGAGAAAACAGTAGCAATCCAATCGCCACGGCAATGATGTAGGCAACCAGATAGACCCAGATACCCATCAGTGTTCTATCGGACTGGATGCGCCCCCTGAATTGAAAGTGCACCAGAGATTCGCGGTATCCCATGCGCAGAAATTCCTGTCCCACCCTTCTGAAGAGGACGTAGAGGCGGGCGAGTTTCATACCGCCAGCAGCCGAAAGCGCAGCACCGCCAACCATACATGGCGCGAGTTGCACGAGAAGCGGCAAATCACGTGTGGTTTCACGCGCGACAAGTGCAATGCCGCTTGTGGACAGGCTCGAGAGGGACCAGCCAATCGCGTTGAGCCCCGTAAGACCGCAAGCGAGACCGATAGCCGTGAAGACGAAGATCGCGAGACCAAATGCTAGCGTTTCAGCATCAAACACGGCAGCGCGCCATTCGCGGTTCGCAATCTGTATCAGGAAGAAGAGGCCTAGTGTGCCCAGAACAAGACCAAGCGATAGCGCAAATGACCGTGTACCGTTCACAATGTCAGATGACGCGCTACGTGGATCGGCCAGCCCAGTTGTCAGCGCACTGACGGCGTCCAGGAATGCGGTGGCGACAGGAAGGCCTCCGACGACTTCGAGCACGAAAACGATGAGGAGGCAGACTCCAAAGTAGACACTTGTGATCCGCATCACCCGAGGCATCGAGTCGAAGAAACTCTCATCTGAATGACTGAAGAGCAGCGTCCTGTGGATGCCGGGCCCATCAAGACTGAGAGCGGCAAGCACAGTGGCCGCAAAGGTGATTGTTGCAAGTGCACCAGCCAGATGAAGAAGAGCGCGCCAGAAGAGGATTGAGTCGGGCAGCACCGTCGTCTGCGGATCGAAGACCGAGTGACCTGTCGTCGTAAGGTTGGATACTGCCTCGTGCAGCGCTGCGACCGCACTTTCATTCGGAAGCCCCATCAGGAAGGGGGGGGCGCAGGCAATCCCTGCAAAAACCCAGAAGAACACCATGAAGGCGAGACCGTCAGATGGCTGCGCCCGTCGTTGTGGTCGATCAATCATGACGATAGTCGCGGCGCAGACGGTTAGCAGAAGTGTTCCGGTTGTCAGGAAGACACGGAACTGGGCCCACTCCCCTGCGAGGACAGCAAACACCGCTGATAGAATCATCGCCATCACGAGGCCGAAACCACTAAATGCGAGCATTCGGATGATGGCGGGATAATTCATGCGAGCCGTTTGTTCTCTGTAGCCTTTTTGGGCCGATGCTAGAAGAAGTCGGCGCTGACGCGGAAGAACTGTTCTACCTTGCTGGTCATGGACCCTTCATAGAAGAGTAGCGCATGGTCGTTCGCCCTGACGGTGACATCGCTTGAAGCAAATATGACTTCGCCATCACGCAAGACGGCAGCGGCCGTGATGCCTTTGGGAAGGTCGTCATAGCCAAGTGACTTGCCAATCAGAGGCGACGTATCAAGTGTGACGCCTTCCGCGATCTCTGCGGCGCCGTCTTCCAGTGATTGGAGAGCCAGGATGCGACCCCGGCGCATCTTCATAAGGACGCGCGAGACTGTCAGTGCCCGCGGGTCGAGCACGGCATCAAGTTTCATCTCTCGTGCAAGTCCCGCAAGTTCAGGTGCATTCACCAGTGCGAGCGCCCGTTTCGCTCCCATTTGCTTTGCGAGCTTGGAGATGAGGATGTTGGTCTTGTCGTCATGCGTTGTTGCGATGACGAGATCCGCGGTTGGCGCGTCGGATTCCTCAAGGATGTAGCGAGTCAGGCCATCGCCGTGGATTACGATCGTTCGTGACAGCTCCGCCGCTGCGCGTTCGGCGCGCTCGATCTCAGACTCAATAACGCGGACCCGGACGCCAGTCTGCTTTTCCAGCCCCTTGGCGACATAAAGGCCGACATTGCCACCGCCGACGATGACGACGCGGCGCATTTCTGGCTCAGGCCTGTTGAAGATACTGTTCAGCCTGTGACTATGTGACTTCAGAACAGCGACATAGGCGGTATCGCCCGTCTTTAACTGGTCGTTCCCGCGCGGCGCGAAAACGTGCCCTGCCCTGTTGATGCCGACGATACGGGCACTCAAGCTCGGGAAGAGTCCTTGAATCTGATCAAGCGCAGTATCGAGCACTGGACTGTCATCCAGAACCTCAATGGCAACGAGCTGAACGTCGCCGCGACCGAAGTTTACGCTCATGATTGCGCCCGGCGTGCTGAACCGCTGAAGGATTGCGTCTCCGACCTCGATTTCCGGAGAGATGACCAGGTCAATGCCAAGCCCTTCACGAGAGAAGAGCTGGCGATAGCCGAACTGAAGATACTGCTGGGCTCGTATGCGTGCGATCTTGTTCGGAATATTGAACAGCGTATCGGCCACCTGACAGATGACCATGTTGATTTCGTCCGAATAGGTGACGGCGATGATCATGTCACAATCATTGCCGCCTGCAGCTTCCAGCACCTCCGGATGCCCCGCATGGCCAACGACGCCGCGAACATCGAGCTCGGTCTGCACAACATCGATCAGCTTCGTATCCTGATCGATCATCACGATGTCGTGGTTCTCAATAGCGAGACGCCGCGCAATGCCCTGGCCGACCCGCCCGGCTCCGCAGATGATAACGCGCATGGCTAGATGTCCGTCCGTGAAGCTGACGCATTCACACCAAGTGCTTTAAGCTTTCTGTGAAGGGCTGAGCGCTCCATGCCGATGAACTCGGCCGTCCGTGAGATATTGCCGTCAAAACGGGTGATCTGTAGCGACAGATACTCCCGTTCAAATTGCTCCCTTGCATCGCGCAGGGACAGACCGACCAGATCGGCAGAAGCAGTCGGGCTGGCGCCCTTGGATAGTCCACTTCTTTCCTGTGGCAATTCATCGACCGAGACCGGTCGTTTGGCGTCGTGCGGCGACAGGATAAGGATGCGCTCTACGAGGTTCTTGAGCTGTCTCACATTCCCGGGCCAGTCCATGGACTGAAGTACGGCGATGGCCTCAGCAGAAAACGTCCGTGCATTGAGACCAGAGCTGTCTGCAATCCGGCCCGTGAAATGATCGATCAGAGCGGGAATATCGTCACGTCTTTCAGCGAGCGACGGTACTCTGATAGGCACCACGCTCAGTCTGTAGAAAAGATCCTCGCGAAAGCGCTGCGCGTCGATTTCTTCTTTAAGATCCTTTGTCGACGCCGACATGACGCGCACGTCGACGTGGACGTCGGATTTTCCACCAACCCTTTGAAAACGTTGCTCTGTCAGTACGCGCAGGATCTTGTTTTGCGTGCCCAGCGGCATGTCCGCGACTTCGTCCAGCAGCAGTGTGCCAGTATGGGCTTTCTCGAAGAAGCCAATCCGCCGTGGACGTCCGTCATGATCCTCTTCGCCGAACAGCTCCTGCTCCATAAGGTCAGGCGCGACATTTGCTGCGTTCACCACGACGAACGGGCCGTTCTGCCTGTTGGATTGCGCATGGATCAGGCGGGCAGCGAGCTCTTTGCCCGCGCCGGCAGGTCCGGTCACCAAGACTCGTGAATTGGTCGGGCCGACCTTGTCGATAGAGGCGCGAAGCGTTGCTGCAGCCTGGCTCGACCCGATCCAGTCGTCGCTGCTGACAACCATGTTTCGAAGCGAAGCGTTTTCGCGCTTCAATGAGGTCGACTCAATTGCGCGCGCCACAAGGTGAAGCAGACGGTCTGACTTGAAAGGTTTTTCGATGAAGTCATAGGCACCACGCCGAATGGCAGCGACGGCCGTCTCGATATTGCCGTGGCCGCTGATCACGATGACGGGGATCAGCGGATCAATGGATTTGATGAATTTCAACACGGACAGGCCGTCCATGTCGCTGCCCTGCAGCCAGACGTCGAGAATGATGAGGCCCGGTGCACGTTTGCGCACTTCCTCAAGCGCCTTCGCAGCTGTAGCCGCGCTGCGCACTGCGTAACCTTCATCTTCAAGAACGCCGGAGATCAGGTCCCTGATATCGGGTTCGTCATCGACAACAAGAATGTCCGTGGTCATGAGAGAGCCTCCGTGGTCTCTGGTTCGGCGAATTCGTCGAGATTGGCCTGTTTTGGCAATGTGATCCTCACCTTCGCGCCGCTGCGAGTCTCGTCGCGCTCCTGCAGCTGGATCGCTCCGCCATGATCGACAATGATCCGGTTCACGATAGCAAGTCCAAGGCCAGTACCTTTTTCTCGCGTGGTCACATAGGGCTCGAGCAGGCGCTCACGGGCCTCTTCCGGAAAACCTGGCCCGTTATCTTCAATGATTATGGTGATTAAGTCTTCGGTATCCTCAGTCCTGATCTCGATTGCGCCCTGAGCTTCGTCAGCTTCGGGGCGACGCTCGATCGCCTCGGCAGCATTCTTGACGATATTGCCAATTGCCTGACCGAGAAGTCTCTCATCTGCAGAAATTATGAGCGGTTTGCGCACGTGATTAATTTCGACTGCAATGTCCGGACTAACCACCTGTTGCGAGAAACCGGTTTCATCGATCAATTGAGCCAGATCGAAACTCTCAAGGGTTGGCTTCGGCATTCTGGCGAAGCCCGAAAACTCCTCGACCATACGCCCGATATCACTCACCTGCCTGAGGATGGTGTCCGTACACTTATCGAACACCGTATCATCTTCCGGAATGTACTGGCTGTAGCGTCGGCGAATGCGCTCAGCAGATAGCTGGATTGGGGTGAGCGGGTTTCTAATCTCATGCGCAATCCGCCGGGCGACATCACGCCAGGCGAGCTGGCGCTGCGCCGTAACGAGGCGTGTTGCGTCATCGAATGTCAGCACGAGGCCGCCTGTTGAGTCGCGCGCCGCTTTTAGCCTGAAATGACGCGCCCCACCGGCCGTTCTCATGTCGAGCGACGCATCGATGGGGAGCCGCGTTGCCATCGCCTCTTCAACATGCGGCATAAACGCTGGAGCGATCTCTGACAGGTGGCAACCTTCAACTGGCGGCTCGGCCTCAAGAAGTTTCTGCGCTGATGGATTGGCCAGCGTAACGATGAAGCTCTCATCGATGCGGATGACGCCGGCACTTACTTCCTCGAGCAGCGTTTCGAGGAATAACCGCCTGTCCTCGGCTTCCTCACGTGCATAGATCAGTGCGGAGCGCTGCGCACCGAGCTGTTCTGTCATGACATTGAACGAACGCGTCAGCGCGCGCACTTCATCCTCGCCCTGCGGAAGTGGCACGCGGATATCAAGATCGCCGTCACGTACCGACTGGGCGGCGTTCGCGAGCCGGCCGATCGGACCGGTGATGCGGCTTGCCGCCTCCAAGGCAAGGCGGATGGCCATCAGCAGGACGAGCGCCACAATCTGTCCGTAGGCAACGAAAAACAGCGCCTGGGAGCGCGAACTCATATCGCCGGCGATACGGTACTCCTCCAGCGCCTGCTCTGCCCGCCGAAGGCGCGCAAAAGCGTCTCGATCCAGGGGCTTTGCGAGATAGAGATAAGCATTCTCCATCCCGCCCAGCTTGATAAGGGACGTGGTGAAGCCTTCCGCCTCGAAAAGTGAAAGATAGACCTCTCCAGCGTCAGCTTCATCGAACATGTCAGACGTCGGGCGCCGGTAGAGACTGTCATTGGATGCATTCTCGCCAATCGCGAGCGGTCGGCCCTCACGATCGATAACGTAACCCACCCGCATGTTCCGGATAAGTGCCTGCATGCCGAGGTAGGACGAAAAGGCCTCAGGTTCTTCCGTCAGACCTTCGAGCGCGTTGTTTATATCCGAGGCCGCAAGACGCGTATCCTCTTCAAGGGCGTCGCTATACTCATCGACGTTCTCGCGCGCGACCGTGGCCGTCTGCTCTACAAGCGTGAAAACCCGCTCGCCAAACCAGGTATCGAATCCCCGGGAGATAGCGGCCCAAAGGAAGACCGACACAACCAGCGCCGGAATGACGGCGGAGAGGCTGAAAAGCAGTAGGAAGCGGCGTGCCAGCCGATTGCCCTCTGCACCCTTCTCGAGCGTACGCGAAGCGCGATAACGCTGCACCACGATGATGCCGAGCGTAATGATGATGAGCGTGTTGGCGATGATCATCGCCTGAACGTCGCGGCTGACGGGCTCGATCGGATCCATGCCCGATACGGCAACGAACGTTACGGCCGCGGCCAGGAATGCTGCCACAAGGAAAAGCCACTGGAACAATGCCCAGCCTGATCGCGGCTTTCCTGGTGCGGTGGTGTCGACCAAACTGTACCTCGCTCGTGCGGCTGTGTTCAAACCGCAACACTGAGGCCATAAAGCAACACTTGTGCCATGGTCAATTAGTCGTCTGCGAGACCCAGCTGGTTGATCCGCGACCGAAGGGTATTCCTGTTCACACCAAGTAGCGCCGCAGTTCTGAGCTTGTTACCCGAAGTGACTGACAGGGCGAGCTTTATCAACGGTCGCTCGACCTGCTCCATGATCTTGCGATGGATGTCACTGTCGTCCGGGTCTGCCTGTAGGAGGTCAGCCATGACGTATTTGTGGAGCAGCGTCTCGACCTCCTTCTCGAAGTTGCCGGAAGACGAAATGTCTTTCAGAGCTTCTGACCGAAGCTCCCGCTCGACATCGCGCTGGGATATGACGGGGTCTGGGCTGAGTGCAGCGAGGCGCATGATGAGGTTCTCAAGCTCCCGCACATTACCTGGCCAGTCATACGCCATGATCAGATCCATAGCCGCTGGTTCGACCTGTTTGTTGGGCAGCCCCTTACGCTGGGCACGGATCAGGAAAGCTCTGACGAGCTCTGGAACATCTTCCTTGCGCTGTCTCAGTGGCGGCATGAAAACGCGGACGACATTGATCCGGTAGAACAGGTCTTCCCGGAAGCGCCCTTCTTCCACGAGCGCGCTCAGCGGCTTGCGCGTTGAGGCAATGATCCGGGCGCTGCCGGCCTCACGCATGAGTTTCACAAGCTGGGTCTGCGCCTCGGCAGGAAGGTCACCAATCTCATCCAGATACAGCGTCGCGCCCGGGTCGAAAGCAATGCCAGGGTTTTCTGGCGTCCCGAACAGATCCTGGCTGATGCGGTCAGTCGGCATAGCCGCAAGGTCTAGCGCCTTGAAAGGCCCCTTCTTGTCGCTCTGAAGCTCATGAATGGCTTGAGCGGCCAGTTCCTTACCGGTTCCCGACTCGCCCTCAATCAGCACTGTAAGGTCGGTGTTCATCACCCGAGAAATGATCCGGTAGACTTCCTGCATCGGCTCTGATCGTCCGATCAGCGGAAGGCTCTGATCGCCATTTGATTTCAAGGCTTCAGTCGCGGCGGCGTCCTTGCGCAGCGGTGCTTTCAAGGCGCGCCCTACAAGACCCGTCAGCTGATCAATATCAAAGGGCTTCGGAAGATAATCGTATACGCCGTGGCGCGCGGCGGAAGCGGCGGTCAGAATAGTGTTTTGACCACTCATCACGATCACGGGAAGGTCGGGGCGCGCCAGTCGTATAGATGGCAGAACTTCGAATATGGCGGTATCGCCAAGATAAACATCTGTGACAACGACATCGCCTTCACCATTACGCACCCAACGCTCCAGCGCATCGACGGAACTCGTGGCGCGAACCTGATAGCCGGCGCTCACGAGTGTCTGGTTGACGACAAGCCTGATACTGGCATCGTCTTCGGCGAGCAGGACGGTTTTCTGTGTCATTGGACGATATCCCGTTTCATAGGCAGGAAGACCGAGAACTTGGTCTGCCCCGGTTTGCTCTCGACTTTTATGCGCCCCTCATGGGCGGCGACCACCTCGGAGACGACGCTCAGTCCAAGACCCCGTCCGCCCGCCTTGGTGGAGCTGAACATGTCGAACATCTGGTCACGCGTTTCAGAACTGATGCCCTTGCCATTGTCTTCGATCGTAATGCGGATTGCACGCTGAAGGCGTCTCGCATTGCGTTTGCTGGAGAATGCGAACCCTGTCTCAAACGCTGTCTGAAGCGTGACTTGCCCCTGGCCAGCGGTTTCGCTTGCCGCTTCGGCTGCGTTGCGCACGATATTCTGAAAGGCTTCGTGAAGGTGATCCTCGTCGCCTAGTATTTCCGGTAGCGATGGATCGTAGGCACGCTTCAGCATGATCTTTCCACCATGCGCAGCCTCTTCTGCGATCAGGATCTTGTCCAGCAATTGATGAATATTGAAGCGGTCGCGCCGCGGCGCGGAGAATAGCTCGAACGCAGAGAGCCGACTGACCAGACGCTCTATCCGACTTGCTTCGCTCTTGATGATCTCCAGCAGCGGAATTTCGTCATCCCTGGCATTGCGCAGCAGAAGTTGGGCAGCACCCGAAATGCCCGCAAGCGGGTTCTTTACTTCGTGGCCTAGAATACGACCGAATCCCGAAATCCCTGCGGCGCTGTCAGACGGATCGCGTACCAGGGCTTCAGCAATGGCAAGAATGATTGAGCCATCCGGTCCAGGTCTGAGACGGATATCATATAGCTTACCGCGCACCGCAGATGGGCCGGCGATCGTCAGGCCATGAGAAGAGATATCGCCTTCCTCGCTCGTCACCCGGTCGAGCAGCTCAAACAAGGGCGAGTCATGATACACGAACTCACTCAGGTTGTGTCCCTGCAAGCTTGCTAGCGAGTGACCAAGGATGATCTGTGCTTCGGTGTTCGCCGATATGATATTCCGGCGGTTGTCGATCTGAAGGATAGCGACGGGAATAAGATCCGAGAGGTTGGTCTTCTCGCTCATGCTGCGACCTGCGCGCTGTCCGCAAAGAGTTCGTTGAGGAACGCGTAGAGAGGCTTCGCCTCATCAAAGCCGCAAGCGCGCGCACGCAACTTTCGCCGCACGTCCACGGTCCAACTAGTGTCGAGATGGTCTACCGCTGCCGAGATGTGTTTGCGCACGATGCGGAGGCCAAGAGCTTTGCCATAGAGAGACATGCTGTCTTCGACCTGCTCGATCAGGCTATCGAGTTTTTCTGTTTCGCTCGGCTCTTGCCAGTTATCCCTTCCTGCAAGGTGTGCTGAGACCTGACCAAGCAGCCAGGGGCGTCCCATAGCTGCGCGTCCGATCATCACGCCGTGCGCACCTGACTGCAAAAGCGCCGCGTTTGCCGTCTCGCTACTTTCGATATCTCCATTGACGATGACGGGAAGTTCGATGGCGTCGACTGTTTCGTGAACGCGTTCCCAGTCAGCTGTACCTTTGTAGAACTGACAACGCGTTCGGCCGTGTACCGTAACCATGCAGAGCCCCGCCGCTTGCGCGTACTGTCCTAGCTCGGGCGCATTCAGCATTCCATCGTCCCAGCCGAGTCGCATCTTCAGGGAAACAGGCCGACCGCCTGCCCCTTCCAGGGCGGCATCGATTATTGCCTTGGCAAGGTCCGGCTCTTTCATAAGCGCAGACCCTGACTGACCGCCGGTAACCTGCCTCGAGGGACAGCCCATATTGATGTCGATTTGATCTACGCCGGAGTCGGCGAGCAACTCCGCGCCGCGTCGCATATCTTCGGGACGGCGGGCAGCCAGTTGGACGATCCAGCGGCCCCGGCCTTCATGTCTGCATGTGCGCCGCACAACATCTGGGCGCGCGGCCGCCAGCGTCTCACCTGCAACCATCTCTGATACGACGGCCTCCGCGCCGAAGCGTACGGCCTGTCTACGAAAAGCCGCATCTGTCGACCCTGACATAGGGGCCAACCAGACGCGTTCTGCCAAAGATTGGGGCACTTGTTCCATCAGCTCAGTTTGAACACTTTTTTGCTTTGCACAATAGTTGCGCAGTAGTGGCAGCGACGCTGCAACAAATGATGTGGCCAATCTGCATCAGCGGGGGTAAGTCCCTGCTCTTATGAGTATTCATGCCATTATCGTCGCCGCGGGCTCGGGCAGCCGGACTGGTCGAAAACTGCCCAAGCAGTTTGAGTACCTTGCGGGCAAGCCAGTCTATCGCTGGTCGCTCGACACATTTCTTTCAGACAGTCGCGTAGACCGTGTCACTCTGGTGCTGCCTTCTGATCATATCGAGAGGATTGCCACCCAAACGCAGAGCGATGAACGGCTCGTTCTTGTTGCAGGTGGCGACGACCGAACCTCTTCAGTGCGCAACGCGGTCGACGCGATCTCACCTGATGCGAATGACATTATTCTGGTCCACGATGCTGCGCGACCCGGCCTGCAAACTAGAACGGTCACAGCTTTGCTAGAAGGTTTGACTATGCATGACGCTGCGGCCCCTGCCCTGCCGGTCATAGACGCTTTAAAGCGGCAAACTGACGGTACGCTGCAGACCGTCGATCGCTCAGACCTCTACCGCGTACAGACGCCCCAGGCATTCAGGGCTGGTATTCTCTCATCTGCGCTGGCTGACAAATCCGGCAGTTTCATGGATGACCTCGAAGCGGTCGAAGCGCTGGGCGCAAAAGCAGTGTTGGTCGAAGGGGACGAGCGGCTCTCCAAGATTACCTTTGCCGATGACTTTGAGAAAATGGAGGCAATGATGACGGGGCAACAGACTGAATTCAGGTTTGGTACAGGCTTCGACGTCCACGCGTTCGAGCCAGGCCCGGGCGTCACGCTTTGCGGTGTTTTCATAGAGCATCACGCGCGCCTCAAAGGGCACTCAGATGCTGACGCCGGCTGGCACGCTTTGACGGATGCAATTCTCGGCGCAGTAGCCCTTGGAGACATCGGCGATCATTTCCCTCCATCTGATGATCGCTGGAAAGACGCTGATTCCGGTGTGTTTCTAGGCCACGCAATCAAGCTCGCACGTGAAGCCGGCTGGCAACTTGCTCATTGCGATATTACGCTCATCTGTGAGACGCCAAAGATCAAGCCTCACCGCGAGACGATGAGGCGGCGGACAGCCGAAGTTACAGGGCTTGATCTCGACGCCGTCAGCATAAAGGCCACGACAACTGAGGGCATGGGCTTCACAGGGCGCCGCGAGGGAATCGCTGCACAAGCCGCCGCAACGCTTTGCAAGACCACCTAGGAGAAACAGATGTTTCCAGACCGCCTCCGCAACCTGTGCCTCCTGACGATGGATGAAGCGCGCGAGCGCCGCGTAAAGATAACGTCTGCCGAGTCCTGCACCGGTGGCCTCATTGCAGCCTTGTTCACCGAATTCTCAGGCTCATCGGACGTATTTGAGCGGGGCTTCGTCACCTATTCCAATCGGTCCAAGGAAGAAGTGCTCAACGTGCCGGGTGATCTCATCGCTGATTACGGTGCGGTCTCCGAAGCCGTAGCCAGGCTGATGGCGGAAGGCGCGCTGGAAGCCAGTCGTGCAAATCTGGCAATTGCCGTAACGGGTATTGCCGGTCCCGGTGGAGGCACGCCCATGAAACCTGTCGGCACGGTTCACATCGCCTGCGCCCGCGAGAATAAGGCCGTCCTTCACGAGGCCTGCTATTTCGGAGATATCGGACGCCACGAAGTTCGCATGGCCACAATCGAGGCTGCGCTGAACATGATACGCCAGCAGATTCCCTGAGCGCCTAGGTACGCCGCGCGCCGTACCTGCGATCAGCCTCATCAATAAATGATTTCATGATCTTGTTCACCGCAAGAGACGTGTTCGCTTTAGCGAGGAGCGCGAGAACCGGATTGCGGAACTCATAATCGATGAAGAAGTCGACCACCGTTCCTAGCTCGCCATCAGCTGACATTTTCCATCTGTTCTGGAGCTTCTTGAACGGACCGCGTGCGAGCGATACCTCAACGGTCTTGTTGGCGTCGTCAGCGGCAACATCAGTGGCAAACCGCTCGGAAAAGCCCTTGAAGCCTACATCGACTTCGCCGCGATACTTGCGAACTCCATCCTCTTCGCGTTGCCCGCTGACCTTCATGGTCCGTATCCACTTTATGAATTCCGGGTAGCGCTGAATGTCGGCGACCAGATCGTACACCTCATCGGCGCGATGCTCGATCACAAGCTGTTTGGAGAGGCGCGGCAAAGGCTGCTCCTACTGATTAGCGGCCAGTCTCGCCGCCTTCATTTTCGCGAAGTCCTCATCAGCGTGATAGCTGGATCGTGTCAGCGGAGAGGCCGACACCATGAGGAACCCCTTCGAGCGCGCAATCTCTTCGTAGGAGCGGAATTCATCAGGATGAACAAAGCGGTCTACGGCGGCGTGCTTGCGCGTTGGCTGAAGGTATTGACCGATCGTCAGAAAATCGATGCCGGCGGACCGCATGTCGTCCATTACCTGCATGACTTCTTCCTTCGTCTCACCCAAGCCGACCATGAGACCCGATTTGGTGAACTGGTTCGGATCGCGCATCTTCACGCGCTCAAGCAAGCGCAGGGAATGATAATAGCGCGCGCCGGGGCGGATCGAGAAATAGAGGCGCGGAACAGTCTCAAGATTGTGATTGAAGACGTCCGCCCGCGCATCAATGACCGCGTTCTCCCAACCATCCTTGCGAAGAAAGTCGGGTGTCAGGATCTCGATCGTAGTGCCGGGTGACGCCTCACGAATGGCGCTAATTACATTCACAAAATGCAGCGCACCACCATCTTCAAGGTCATCGCGGTCTACCGAAGTGATAACGACGTGCTGGAGCCCCATTTCCTGAACCGCCTCAGCAACGCGGCGCGGCTCATCCTCGTCAACGGGCGAAGGCTTGCCGGTCGATACGTTGCAAAACGAACAGGCGCGAGTACAGACTTCGCCCAGAATCATCATCGTTGCGTGCTTTTTTTCCCAGCACTCGCCAATGTTTGGGCATCCAGCTTCCTGACACACCGTTACGAGGCCTTTGGACCGCACGATCTCCTGCGTATCGCGGAAGCCCTGGCTCGTCGGGGCCTTCACACGTATCCAGTCGGGCTTGCGCAGCACGGGCGTATCCGGCCTGTTGCGCTTCTCCGGATGCCGGAATTTCTGCTTGCTCTCGATCAGTGTAACCATGCGGCATAGATGGACCGACGAGCCCCCGTCATCAAGCTGCAATATCGCAAGGCCGCAATGACCTGCTGCCCTGAGCGAGTTGCCTTTATCACCCTCTGTGACATTTTGTGACACTGAGTTTAAAAATCACAATGCCGAAGCTTGCCATGACATCAGTTCCAGAACCGATCCCATTCAGCCTGAAACGAACGCGGACCGACATCTTTTCCGCCTTTTTGCGGGCCCGGAAGGAGTTTGGCGGTTCAACCGTAGCCATAGTTGATGGCGATGAGCGCGAACTGACTTACACAGAGATTGCCCGGGCTGCCTTCGCGCTTGGTTCGGCGATTCGCGGCAAGACAGCGAAAAACGAAGTACTCGGCATCATGCTGCCTACTGGCGCAGGTGCCGTGATCGCTTTTCTTGCTGTCCTCGCGGCCGGTCGTATCCCGGCGATGCTTAACTTCACGGCGGGCTCGGCAAACATTCGCTCGGCCATGCGCGCGGCTGAGGTGTCTAAAATCATCACAGCTAACAAGTTCATCGAACTCGGAAGCCTCGAGCCACTTGTTGAAAGTCTGAGTAAGGACGCGGAATTCATCTATCTTGAAGACGTGCGTGAAAACCTGTCGCTTGCCGACAAGGCCAGGGGTGCCGTGGGTCCTATGCTTCCATCTCTCGTCTACCAGGGGCCAGACCATAAGAAGACCGGCGTTATCCTGTTTACCTCTGGCACGGAGGGAGAGCCTAAGGGTGTCGTCCTGAGTCACCAGAACATCATCGCCAATGTGGAACAGGTGCGCGCGCATATCGGTCTCTCGCCTGAGGCGGACTCAGTGTTCAATCCGCTGCCGACTTTCCATTGCTTTGGCCTGACAGTCGGCGCGCTGCTACCGCTCATCGCTGGCGTGAAAGCTGTATTTCACCCTACCCCACTTCAGCCGCGCGAAATTGCCAAACGTATCCGACAGACCGGTTCAACCATCCTGCTCGCGACCGACACTTTCATTTCCCAATACGCTCGTGCAGGCGAGGAAGGCGACATGAACAGCGTCCGTCTCGCTGTATGCGGTGCTGAACGCGTGCGCGATGAAACCCGCCAACTGGTTCGCCGCAAATTCCAGATCGAGATCCTCGAAGGTTATGGCGCAACGGAAGCCTCGCCAGTAGTCGCGGCAAACAGCGTTGAAATGAACAAGCCCGGCACTGTGGGCCGCCTTATGGCCGACATGAAATATGAGCTTTTGCCGGTCGAAGGCATTGAGGATGGCGGCAGGCTTCGCATTCGCGGGCCGAACATCATGCAGGGCTATATGCGGGCTGACAATCCGGGAGTGCTGGAGCCGCTAGACGAGGGCTGGCACGACACCGGGGACATCGTGGCAATCGACAAGGACCGCTGCATTCGCATCCAGGGCCGCGTAAAGCGTTTTGCGAAAATTGGCGGCGAAATGGTCTCACTGGCGGTTGTTGAGAATTGCGCCAGCGCTATCTGGCCGGATGACATGCATGCGGCGGGCGCAATTCCTGACCCGCGCAAGGGCGAACAGGTCGTGCTTCTTACGACATCAGGAGAAGCGAACCGAAGCGAGATACTGGCCTGGTCACAATCGCATGGCGTTTCGGAACTTTCCGTTCCCCGAAAGGTCTATCATGTCGATGACATACCGGTGCTTGGGACCGGCAAGATTGACTATGGCGCCGTGAACCAGCTGGTTCGCAAACTCAACGATGCCTGAGCGTCAAAGTTAGATGCGAATTTCGCCACGCGAAAATCACATTCTTGCTGTTTACAGCGCCAGATAAACAAAGGCAGGCAAGAATCCATGTTGCGTAAACTTCTCATCGCTACTTCCATCATAGCTGGAATGACGTTCAGCGCCGCTGCAGATACCGACAAAAACGTCCTCGGCTGGCTCGAACACGTGCGGATCGCCGATCTTGATATTCAGCTTGATGCCAAGCTTGATTCAGGCGCCAAGACCTCCTCCATCCACGCCGTGATTCTCAATGCGCCCTCCCGCAACGACTGGGACGACGAAGACAAGTCGCGAGACATCGTTTTCAAAGTCATCAATGAGGATGACGAAGAGCGGACGATCGAGACAGAAATCGTTCGCTGGGCTGCCATCAAGACCAAGCGTGGCGGACTGATCCATCGTCCGGTTGTTGAGCTTGAGTTCTGCCTTGGTGGCCTTCTCATCGAAGATGAGGTCACGCTCGCTGACAGGGGCAACTTCAACTACGAGACCCTGATCGGCCGCAATATGCTTGAAAAGGCAAACATCGTCGTTGACGCAAGTGAAATCTATACGAAGCGGGCACGTTGTTCTAAGTAGTCGGGCCGTTGGGGTTAAAGGGCGACTCGGAGCTGATTTTTGAAACGCACTCAATTGCTGATTATCGTGGGCGCGCTTATCGCGGCCGCGCTCGGCATCTTTTCGTACAAGGTCACGCGCCTCGGTTTTCCAGTCGTGCCGAACCTCGATTCAGATACATGGACGATTGAGGCGAAAGTTTCGTTCCGCGGGCGCGGCGACCCGGTTACCCTCCGTCTCGCCCTTCCAAACTCCGAGGGCCAGTTCACCGTTGTAGACGAGACCTTCGTTGCTTCGGGCTTTGGCGTTGAAACCGATACAACCGATACCGGTCGTCAGGCGGTTTTTGAGCGCCGTGCGCAAGATGGAAGTGCTGTTCTGTTCTATAGTGCGAAGCTGATTGCGGTTGATCAGCGCTATTCCAGTGACGCCCGCCCCACGCCTGAAGCGGTATCTGACTACCGTCGATCCGAACGCCGACGCGCGATCGAAGAAAACGCGACACCGCTTCTGGTCGCACTTGATTCGATCCTCACAGAGGCGCTTGAGAAGTCGGCGGGAGAGCGCAGCTTTATCACGCAGCTGGCCCGCCTCAGCGCCGACGAGAGTGATGACCGTATCTCCACGATTATCGAAGGCGGCCCCCCTGAAATATCGAACGCGTCCGACAGGCTTGTATTCCTGCTGAACGCAGCAGGTACGCCCGCCCGGCATGTTCAGGGCATTATCCTCGATACGGACACCCGTCAGGCCCCCCTTACCACTTGGGTAGAGTACTGGCTGGGTGAAACTTGGGTCAGTGCGAACGGCACCACTGCGGAGCCCCTGAACGATGCCCGCACCCTTCCCATCGTCTATGACAGACAACCGATTGTTGCTGGTGATGGCTTCAATCGTGTCGGCGTATCCTGGTCAGTCGCCCGGAACTTCGAAAGCCAGCTATCTCGTGCCATGGAGCGCGGCTCTGAATTTGCGCCCTGGGTGAACGCGACGTCCCTGCTCAGCCTGCCGATTGATCTTCAACTCGTTTTCCGCGTGCTTCTGCTGATCCCGCTGGGCGCTTTGATCATCGTTATTCTCAAACAGGTTATCGGCATGCCCGCCTTCGGCACGTTCATGCCCGTGCTGATTGCGCTCGCATTCCGAGAGACCCAGCTGTTTACCGGTATCGCTCTCTTTACCGGCATTGTGGCTGTCGGCCTGATGCTTCGCGCATACTTCAATCAGCTTCAATTGCTGCTGGTCCCACGTCTCGCAGCGGTCCTGATCATCGTGACATTCGTGATGATGTTCATCGCGCTTGCTGGTGAAGCAATGGGAATTCAGACCGGCCTCTCGATCTCACTCTTTCCGCTTGTGATTATCACGATGACCATTGAACGCATGTCGCTGACCTGGGAAGAAGACGGCGCGACAGAAGCAATGAAGAAAGCGCTCGGATCACTCGCAGGCGCCATACCGGCCTATTACATCCTTACCAGCGAATACATTGAACACTTTGCAATCGTATTCCCTGAGCTGCTGCTCATCGTGCTCGCTGTCGTGCTGCTGCTCGGTCGGTACACTGGTTACAAAGTGACGGAGTATTACCGCTTCAAGGTCCTGGCAAATGCAGGTGACAAGACCTCATGATCGGTTTCGGTCCGATATCGAAATTAGCCAAGTCCGGCGTGCTCGGCATGAACAGCCGGAACCTGGACTTCATCGCGGCTTATAATCCGAGGCGCTTCTACCCTCTCGTAGACGACAAGGTCATCACCAAGAAGCTTGCCATCGAAGCAGGCGTGACGGTGCCAGAACTGTACGGCGTCATACGATATGGCGGCGAGATGAACCTGCTCGGAAGGATCGCAGAAAAGCATCGTTCTTTCGTTGTGAAGCCTGCAAATGGGTCAGGCGGCGGCGGCATCATGGTGTTCAACGGCGTGGCGAAGACGGGACTGCGCCGCATGAACGGCCAGATCATGCTATGGTCCGACATCCGCTACCATTTGAACAATATGCTGAGCGGTATGTTCTCGATGGGTGACGGCTCGGATCAGGTGATGGTCGAAGAACGCCTCGTTCCACATTCGGCCTTCTCGAAGCTGGCATTTGGCGGGGTGCCTGATGTCCGCGTCATTGTGTTTCGCGGCGTGCCTGTAATGGCGATGTTGCGCCTTCCCACCGCCGAGTCGGACGGGAAGGCAAACCTTCACCAAGGCGGCATCGGTGCGGGCATCGATCTAATTACTGGCGTTACGACACGCGGCGTTCAGCATAATGACTCGGTGGATGTCCATCCCGATTTCGAAACACCAGTCCGGGACTTCCAGGTGCCGTCCTGGCCGGAGATACTCGACCTCGCCAGTCGTCTCGGACATCATATCGGCCTTGGCTATGTCGGTGTGGACATTGTCATCTGTGAGCACAAGGGACCAACTCTGCTAGAGCTGAATGCCCGTCCTGGTATTGCGATCCAGACTGCAAATCTTCGCGGCCTGAGACCGCTCCTACTACCGATCCACGAGCTTCCTTCAGTACCGGAAGATGTGAAACAGCGGATCGAAATCGCTCACGCCAACTGGAACGGTGAATCCCTGGAGCGATTTCTCGCCCCAGGTGAAGAAATGCGCCGCCACTAGACCGTGCGCGCCGCCTTGTCCTTGTCATTTTGAGCTTCAATCGCGTCGCGCGCAGCTTTCCACTCCTCATCGCCCCATTGCGTAAGCTGGGCGAAATTGCCGCCCGATGCGTTGTACATCGCCCCATCAATTGCGATCGTCTGGCCGTTCACGTACTCAGCCCCTGGCGCCATCAAGAAAACGGCAAGGTTCACCAGCTCATGCATCTCTCCAACGCGGCCCATCGGGTTTGCGGCGCCTGAATCGCGACGCTCGGCGCCCTCAGTCTCGGGCGACAGCCGTTTGGTCATCCCTTCGGTCGGGAATGGTCCGGGCGCAATCGCATTGAAACGAAGGCCGTAACGACCCCACTCAACGGCAAGGCTTTGCGTCATGGTATTTACCGCAGCCTTGGACATGGCAGACGGGACCACGAAAGGTCCCCCATTCCAGACCCAGGTTGTCAGGATGGACGTCACGTTTCCGCGCAGCTTCTGTGCGATCCAGCGTTTGCCGATATCGTGGGTCATATAGAAGCTGCCACGAAAGACGATGTTCGAGATCGCGTCGAAGCCGCGAATGGAAAGGTCTTCGGTCCTCGAGATGAAGTTGCCCGCTGCGTTGTTCACGAGGCCGGTCAACGCGCCATGCTTTGACCATATCGCATCATTCATATCCGTGATGGCTTCGGCAACGCGGATGTCGCAGGCGTGAGGCACAACCTTACCGCCATGGCTGGACATGAGCTCTTCAGCAGTATCTTCGCAGACCTTGCCGCGACGGCCACAGATGTGAACTTCGGCCCCCAGTTTCAGAAAGCCTTCTGCCATTTCCTTGCCGAGACCAGTGCCGCCGCCGGTTACAAGAACCCTCTCGCCGTCCATGAGGCCCGGCTTGAACATCAGCTTGTCTATATCCACGAATAGTCTCCCTTTATATTTTCAGGAGAGCTTAGTTCGCAAAGCTATTTTCGAAAGGGCAAACTGGCCAGGCGCCATAAAAGAAACGCCGGCACCACGATTGCCGCACCTGCAAGGAAGGGCTTCCCGAGCGTTCCGACCAGCCACAGGACAGATTGGAAAATGCCCTGTATCACGCTCCAGACTGCGCCTCTCAAATTAAGTCCGTCACTGTTCGGATCGAAATTGAGGGAGAGCAGGAATAGGCCGAGCACCACACTCACAGCAGTCAGTCCGGCAATCTGCAACAAGCCGACCGAAAACAGCCTGCGCTGAAGTGAGCGTTGAGGCTTGGGAGCCCGCCCGGCGTCCCGGACGGGATCGCCTATCTTGGTAACGACCGGCGCTTCAACCGGGTCTGTCTTCGCCATTACCTCAATGCCCCTTCGATATTGCGCTAGCTCGCAACCTTCTGGACAAGCGTGCGATGCGGATAGGGAATGGAAATACCCTGTGCATCAAACTCTGCTTTTACCTTCTTGGTCATATCGAATTTGAGGTCCCACAGATCCGTTGCCGTACACCAGAGACGGCACGTGATATCGACGGAACTATCTCCGAGATTGGTTACCTTCACGAATGGCTCAGGATCACGGAAGACACGGTCATCGGCGTCTACAAGCGTCTGGATAATGCCCAGTGCCTTGTCCATGTCGTCGTCATAATCGATTCCAAAAACGATATCACAGCGGCGCGTATCGTAGCCCGAATAATTCTTGATCACGCCATCAATCGCCTCGGTGTTCGGAATGATGATTTTTACATTGTCCAGCGTCGCGAGGATGGTCTGGAACAGGTTAATTTCCTTCACCGTACCAACCTGGTCGGCGATCTCGACGAAGTCGCCATTCTTGTAAGGGCGGAACAGCATGATCATGACGCCCGATGCGATATTACCCAGAGCGCCCTGCAGCGACAAGCCGATAGCAAGGGTGAGCGCACCAAGGACGGCGACAAAGCTGGTCGCCTGCACGCCAAACACCTGCAGCGAAGCAATAATGACCGCAGCGGTAACAAACCAGCGCACCAGAGACCCGAAGAAAGAACCGAGTGTCTCATCAACACCGGCGCGCTTGGTTGTCTGTTTTCGAACCAGGTTTGAGAGCCACCCTGCAATACGCAGCCCGATAACGAGCACAACCAGCGCGCCGAGCACTTTAAGGGCTCCGCTAACCAGTACCGGCCAATACTCAGACATAAGCGCGTTAAAATCGATATTCTCTAGCTGTTCCATGTAGACCTCGTTTTGCCACTGCCTCAGCTAGGACAAAATCCTGAAATTACAAACGCCAGCGCCGTTCCTTTGCAGAAGCTGGGTGATCATGCGCCAAAAGCTTCCGGTCAATCATGTGAACGTGCTTTTCCCCTGCCGCGAAGGCGATCCAGCCCTCAGCGAAGTGACATGTGACCGCTTCGTCCAGGATATTCAGCCCGCCCGTATAAGCGCCCATGGATGGCATTATGAGACGGTGTCCGTCGGTGATGAAGCATTTGCGACGCATGGCCCTGCTCCGGCCTGCCACGCGTGCGACAGGGTGAAGGTGTCCGGATATCTCGCCAATTTCCCCGGTTGGCTCGTGGCGGAAAACGCAGTCGCCCAAACGGAACGTTTTCGCGCCGCGCCCGCCCAGATGCGCTGGAGGATCCGGATCGTGGTTTCCTTCAACCCAGACCCAGTCTGTCCGCGCAGTGAGGGCGCGTATACGCAGGCGCTCAGAGGGGGAAAGCCGCGCTTCGGCGGATGGATCATGGAAGCTGTCTCCGAGGGAAACAACGCAGTCCGGCGCAAACTCGTCAACCAACGCTTCGACCACTTTCAGCGTCATGCTGGTGTCGTAAGGCGGCAGGAGCTGACCGCGCCTTGCGAAGCTGGATCCCTTCTCAAAGTGCAGGTCAGAAACGATGAGCGTCCTGCGCGCTTCCCACCAGAGCGCCCCCTGCGCGAGCGGGGTCATCAGCTCACCACGATGGTGCAGCTGCAGTGTATAGGCGGTGTTTCTGAGGGGTACCGACATGTACTGAAACATGCCGGGCGCCGCCCCCAAGGTCAATTTACCAAGAACCGCCCGGCTGCAGGCCACGCGCTGCTACATGTGCAGAACGCGCCCCTGCGAAGCCAGCACGCTTTCGTGCATCATCTCTGACAGGGTCGGGTGCGGGAAGACGGTGTGCATGAGGGTCTCTTCCGTCAGCTCGCCTTCTCTTGCGATGACATAGCCCTGGATCAGCTCTGTCACCTCTGCGCCAATCATGTGCGCACCGAGCAACTCACCCGTCTCGGCATCGAAGATCGTCTTCACTAGGCCTTCAGCTGCGCCAAGCGCGATTGCTTTTCCATTCCCAATGAATGGGAACTTGCCGACCTTGATCTTGTGACCAGACTCTTTCGCCTTGGCTTCAGTCATGCCAACGCTGGCAATCTGAGGGTGCGAATAGGTACAGCCAGGCACATTCCAGGCATCGAAAGCATGAGCATCCTCAGCGCCTGCTATGCCCTCAACGCACATGACGCCTTCATGGCTTGCCTTGTGAGCCAGCCAAGGCGCGCCCGTGAGGTCACCAATCGCATAGAGGCCATTGACGCCCGTGCGTCCAAAGCCATCGACTAACACGTGCGTTTTCTCGACCTTCACGCCCAGCTCTTCCAGACCCAGGCCTTCAGTATTGCCGACGATACCAATGGCGAGGATCACCCGGTCGACTTCCAGTTTCTCGGTCTTGTCGCCGGACGAGATATCTGCCGTGACCTTGCCGTTCGCCTTCTTCAGCGATTTGACCTGAGCGCCCGTGTGAAACTTGATACCCTGCTTCTCGAACTGCTTGCGTGCGAACGTCGAGATTTCCTCGTCCTCGACAGGCAGGATACGGTCGACGGCCTCAACCACCGTCACGTCGCTCCCAAGCTCGTTATAGAAGCTCGCAAACTCGATCCCGATGGCCCCTGATCCGATGACCAGCAGCTTCTTTGGCGTCTCTTTCGGCACCATGGCTTCGCGATAGGTCCAGATCAGATCGCCGTCTGGCTCCAGGCCTGCCTGCGGAATGGCGCGCGCCCGAGCCCCTGTCGCAAGAATGACGTTCTTTGCCTTGTATTCGTTTGTCTTTCCGTCCTTGCCCTTGACCGAAACGATCGGCGCGGGCTTGCCCTTCTTCAGGGTCGCCTCACCCATGATGACGTCGATCTTGTTCTTCTTCATGAGGTGGCTGACACCGGAAGACAGCTGCTTGGCGACACCGCGGGAGCGTTTGACAACCGCGTCGAGATCAAAGCCAGCCTTGTCGATCTTCAGGCCGAACTGCTCGGCGTTCGTGGCGTAGTGCAGAACCTCCGCCGACCGCAGCAGCGCCTTGGTCGGAATACAGCCCCAGTTAAGGCAGATGCCGCCGAGGCTCTCGCGCTCAACAATGGCTGTCTTCAACCCAAGCTGGCTTGCGCGAATTGCAGCAACATATCCGCCAGGGCCGGAGCCGATGACGATGAGATCATAGTCAGCCATTCTTGGCCTCCAGTTCTAAAGCAGCATGCTCTGCGGGTGTTCGACGTAGCGCTTGAATGCGGCGAGCCATTTGGCCCCCTCTGCCCCGCCAATGACGCGGTGGTCGCATGACAGCGTCACGGTCATCACCGTTGCCGGCAAGACCTCATCGGCCTCATTGACGACGGCGCGCTTCTCCCCTGCCCCGACAGACAGGATCATGCCTTCGGGCTGATTAATGATCGAGCCGAACGATTTGATACCGAACATGCCGAGATTTGAAATCGAGAACGTCCCGCCAGAATATTCCTGAGGCTTCAGCTTGCGCTCACGCGCGCGCGTGGCGAGATCCTTCATCTCTCTTGAAATCGTCGCAAGACCCTTGGTTTGCGCGTCTCGGATCACCGGCGTGATGAGGCCGCCATCAATCGCGACTGCCACCGAAATATGCGCCGACTTGTGATAGGCGATGCCCTTGTCGGTGAAGCTTGCATTGCAATCTGGCTCTGACATCAGCGCCAGGGCAGATGCCTTGATCAGCATGTCATTGACCGAAATCTTCACGCCCTCAGGTGCGGCCTCATTGATATCGGCGCGTGAAGCGAGAAGCTTGTCGAGCTTGATATCGACGTTCAGTGGGAAATGCGGGACCTGCATGAAGCTCTGGGTCAGGCGTTTTGCCACCGTCTTGCGCATGCCGTCGAGCGGTTTCAGCTCATAGCTCTCAGGATCGTAGACACGGTCGTCGAGCACCTGCGGCAGGATCAGGCCATCAGGCGCAGCTTTCGGCGTATCGGCTGGAGCGTCTGACGCCTTCTTCTCGGAAGCTACCTGTTTCTTGCTGGGTTCTGCGGCTTCGACGTCTGCCTTCACGATCCGTCCGCGCGGGCCAGAGCCTTCAAGCTTGGAGAGATCAATATCACGCAGCGCTGCAATACGGCGCGCCAACGGGCTCGCCTTTATGCGGTCCTTGCCACTTCCGACATCGGCGAGCTTTGGCGATGTGCCTTCAAGCTCCTTGCGAAGGTCCTTACCTTCGGCTTCGCGAGGCTTCTGAGCGGTCTCACCTATTGAGGTCGTGGGCTCGGCATCGCTCTTCTCGGGCTTTTCGTCGGAAACCTTTTTCTCTTTTGACTTGGAAGGCTTTTCAGCCTCCTCGATCTTGTCACCTTCAGAAGCGTCGTCGCCTTCATCTGCGCCGCCAGACGCCTCCGCTTCGGGCGCTTCCACATCGTCCGGGTCTTCGCCCTCTTCAGCGAGCACGGCGATGACCGAATTGACCTTCACGCCTTCCGTGCCGGCTTCAATGACGATCTTGGCTATGGTGCCCTCATCGACGGCTTCAACTTCCATCGTCGCCTTGTCGGTTTCAATCTCCGCGATGACGTCACCCGAAGAGATCGTATCGCCGGGCTTCACCATCCAGCGAGCCAGCGTGCCTTCCTCCATCGTCGGAGAAAGTGCGGGCATGGTAATATTGATGGCCATTAGCTCTTGCCCTTGATCGTGGTGCCCGAGAGGTCCGGCGCATGGCGCAGTCTTTCGCCAATACCGCCAAGGATCTGCTCCATGATCTCCTGAGCAGACGGACCGTCAGGATTCTGTTCGCGCAGCACGCGGGTCACATGCTTGGCGATGTCAGCCAACATGAAGCCCCACATGGGTGGTTCTTTTTCTGGGTCGCCCGAGGCACCGACTTTCAGGCTCACATGGTCCTGATTGTTCGAGATCCAGAAGCGGATCATTTCCTGCGCGAAGGCGTCCTGCTGGATGGTGCCGGGCTTAGAGAGTTCTTTGTGATCACTTGACATAACACACCTGCTTGGCCGCCTTAATAATGTCTGCGGTGCCCGGAAGGCTCATCGCCTCAAGGTTCGCAGCGTATGGAAGCGGCACATCTTTCTGATGCACGCGGGTTGGAGGCGCATCGAGGTAATCGAACGCTTCGTTCACCACTGTCGCGCAGATTTCAGCACCCACACCCATGAAGCGCCAGCCTTCCTCACACGTCACGATGCGGTTGGTTTTCTTTACGCTTTCTATGACGGTCGCCGTGTCGAGCGGACGCAGCGAACGAAGGTCGATGACCTCTGCTTCGATGCCGTCTTCAGCAAGCTTTTCGGCTGCCTGAAGCGCAAACCCAACCATGCGGGAATGGGCAACCAGCGTCACGTCCGTGCCCGGACGCCGCACGCGGGCCTTACCGATTGGCAGGACATAATCCTCTATGTCGGGAACCGGGAAGCTCTCGCCATAGAGCAACTCATGCTCAAGGAAGACGACCGGGTTCGGATCACGGATTGCCGCCTTGAGAAGACCTTTCGCATCAGCCGCATCGTAAGGCGCAACGACTTTCAGGCCGGGCACATGCGCATACCAGGACGAGTAGTCCTGGCTGTGCTGGGCAGCCACGCGAGAAGCCGCCCCGTTAGGACCGCGGAACACGATCGGGCAACCCATCTGGCCACCGGACATGTAAAGCGTCTTGGCTGCCGAGTTGATGATCTGGTCGATCGCCTGCATCGCGAAGTTGAAGGTCATGAACTCAACGACAGGCTTGAGGCCGCCAAAGGCCGCGCCGACACCGAGACCCGCAAAGCCATGCTCCGTAATCGGCGTGTCGACGACGCGCTTATCGCCAAACTCCTGTAGAAGCTCACGGGTGACCTTATAGGCGCCCTGATACTCTGCAACTTCTTCGCCCATAACGAAGACAGTCTCGTCCCGGCGCATCTCTTCTGCCATTGCATCGCGAAGCGCATCCCGCACGCTCGTGTCGACGAAGTTCGTGCCCTCAGGCACGTCCGGGTCGGTCAGTGAGTCTTCATCAGGCTTTGGCGGCGCAGAGGCCTCCTCTCCTGATGAAGCGTCGTCGCTGTCGTCATCATCACCTTCAGTCTCAGTCGCGTTCTTGGCTTCAGTCTGCGCTTTTGACGTCTTCTCGCCATCGTCAGATTCGGGCACACCATCGATATCGTCGGCGCTTTCGCCTTCCTCTGCGAGACGTGCGATGACCGCATTCACCTTCACATTCTCGGTCCCTTCAGGCACGAGGATCTTGGCGAGCGTGCCTTCATCGACAGCTTCGACTTCCATC
Organism: Henriciella marina; assembly: GCF_027213945.1. Taxonomy (GTDB): domain Bacteria; phylum Pseudomonadota; class Alphaproteobacteria; order Caulobacterales; family Hyphomonadaceae; genus Henriciella; species Henriciella marina_A. The sequence goes on along the minus strand of NZ_JAPWGW010000004.1, from coordinate 336,595 downwards.
GTCGCTTTGTCCGTCTCAATTTCAGCGATGACGTCGCCTGACGAGATTTCGTCGCCTTCTTTCTTGAGCCAGCGCGCGAGCGTGCCCTCTTCCATTGTCGGCGACAGGGCCGGCATCAGAATATCAATAGCCATCAGGCCGACTCCACTTCTCGCAACACATCTGTCCAGAGTTCTTCCGGATCCGGCTCAGGACTATCCAAGGAGAAATCCGCAGCGTCCTTCACGAGTTCCTTGATCTCCTTGTCGAGATCCTTGAGCTCTTCCTCGGTGGCAATTTCCTGTTCGAGGATACGTCCTTTGAGACCATCAATCGGGTCATGATGGGTGCGGATATCGTCAACTTCTTCACGCTTGCGGTACTTTGCCGGGTCGGACATGGAATGGCCGCGATAGCGATAGGTCTTCATTTCGAGGATGTATGGCCCTTTGCCGGACCGCGCATATTTCACGGCCTTCTCGCCAGCCGCTTTCACGGCATAGACGTCCATGCCGTCGACTTCCTCGCCTTCTATCTCGAAGGAAATACCGCGCTTGAATAGCTCGGTTTCGGCCGATGCGCGGGCAACGCTCGTGCCCATCGCATACTGGTTGTTCTCGATCACATAGACGACGGGCAAGTCCCACAAGGACGCCATGTTGAAGCTCTCATAGACCTGCCCCTGATTGGCCGCGCCGTCGCCGAAATAAGTCACGCAGATATTGTCGGTACCGCGATATTTGTTGGAGAAGCCAAGACCCGTACCGATGGGCACCTGCGCGCCAACGATGCCGTGTCCGCCGAAAAAATTCTTCTCCCGCGAGAACATGTGCATCGAGCCGCCCTTGCCCTTTGAGTAGCCGTCCTTACGGCCGGTCAGCTCCGCCATGACGCCTTTCGGGTCCATGTCGCAGGCGAGCATATGTCCGTGGTCGCGGTAGCCGGTGACGATCTGGTCGCCTTCTTTCAGGCAGGCCTGCATGCCAGTAACGACGGCTTCCTGACCGATATAGAGGTGACAGAACCCGGCAATCTTGCCCATGCCGTAAAGTTGACCGGCCCGTTCCTCAAAACGGCGGATCAACAGCATGTCGCGATAGTATTTCAGCGCTTCGTCACGCTGCAGCTTTGGTGGAGATTTGGAAGTCTTGCTTCTGGACGGCGTTTTGGCCATGAGGCCTCCCTTTATCAAGCCTCCTTTATGTACCCCGAAGGTAGCCTTCGTCCAGTTTTAGCACCTATGTCAAAATGCAGCCCCGGAGCTGTCATTTATGATAATAATCTCATCGGCGTAGACCAGATTAAGGTCTTCACGCGCCATGATTTCAACGAGATCCGGATCGACCCGGCCCGGCGTCAGGCGCGCAATGTCCCGGCGCAGCACGTCATTCGCTGCCGTGATGGCATCAAGCTCCGCCTGCTTCTCTGACAGTTCCTGTTGCAGATCGGTCCAGCGCCCAAGGCCCTGCTCACCCGCAAAGGCGTGATACGCAAAGTATGCGATCAGCGCGGAGATGCCTGCTGCTGCATATTTGGGGGTCATAAAAGAAACCTCTGCCGACAAGCGAATCGGCAGAGGAATCCATTTGGGTAAATTTACTCTTAATGGGCGCGTGGCTGCCCTAGGCGTTGATCAACGTACGCCCTGCATAGAGCGCGGCCGCACCCAGCTCTTCCTCAATGCGGATCAACTGATTGTACTTGGCCAGACGGTCAGAACGCGACAGTGACCCGGTCTTGATCTGTCCACAGTTTACCGCAACGGCGAGGTCAGCAATCGTATAGTCCTCGGTCTCGCCGGAACGGTGAGACATGACCGCGGTGTAGGCGTGGCGATGCGCCAGCTCAACCGCATCGAGTGTTTCAGACAGCGTGCCGATCTGGTTGACCTTGACGAGGATCGAGTTCGCAGCGCTGCGCTCCAGGCCTTGGGCAAGGCGCTCTGGATTCGTGACAAAGAGGTCATCACCGACGAGCTGGCACTTGTCACCGACCGTCTCGGTCAGGATGCCCCAGCCTTCCCAGTCATCCTCGGCCATGCCGTCTTCAATGGAAATGATCGGATAGCGATCAACGAGGTCTTCGAGGTAGCGCGCCATCCCAGCCGCATCGAGCGTCTTGTTTTCGCCCTTCAGAATGTACTTGCCGTCCTTGTAGAACTCGGTCGAGGCGGCATCGAGCGCGAGCGCAACTTCGTCGCCCGGCGTGTAGCCCGCTTTTTCGATAGCCTTCATGATGTAATCGATAGCCGCTTCGGTAGAGGAGATATCCGGCGCGAAACCGCCCTCATCACCCACAGCAGTGTTAAAGCCGTCAGCGTGCAGCAACTTCTTCAGGGACTGGAACACCTCCGAACCGACCTGGACGGCATGCGCGATGCTTTCGGCCGCGACCGGCATGATCATGAATTCCTGGATGTCGATCGGATTGTTCGCGTGCTCACCGCCATTGATGATGTTCATCATCGGGGTTGGCAGGATACGTGCGTTCGAACCACCGATATAGCGGTAGAGTGGCAGGCCGCAGCTTTCGGCGGCTGCCTTTGCAACGGCCATAGAGACGCCAAGAATGGCGTTCGCGCCGAGGCGCTTCTTGTTGTCAGTGCCGTCGAGTTCGATCATCAGTCCGTCAATCAGGCGCTGCTCTGTCGCGTCGAGGCCAACCAGTTCGTCATTGATCTCGCCATTGACGGCATCGACCGCCTGGTTGACGCCCTTGCCGCCATATTCCTTGCCGCCATCGCGAAGCTCATGGGCCTCATAAGCGCCGGTAGAGGCACCGGATGGAACGGCGGCGCGGCCCGTGGAGCCGTCATCCAGTGTCACATCGACTTCGACTGTCGGGTTGCCGCGGCTATCGAGGATCTGGCGGGCATAGATATCGACGATTTCGCTCATTGGGGCGCACTCTCTCTTACGTCTTCAGCAGATATGACAACGCCCCCGGTCTCCCAGGGGCGCCATGTCGGTTACTTTGTGTCACCACGCAGCGCAAGACTGCGCGTGGCGTTAGTCCTTTGGCTCAAGGATCTGGCGGCCGCGATAGACACCGGTCTTCAGATCGATGTGGTGCGGACGACGAAGCTCGCCGGAATCAGCGTCTTCGATGAAGGTCGGGGCGGACAGACGGTCGTGCGCACGGCGCATGTTGCGCTTGGACGGCGTCGTTTTTCGCTTAGGGACTGCCATTTTGTCGTTCCAGTTTGTGTGTAGTGGGAACACTACGTGAAAATCAAACCGCGCGTATATCCGCGCGACTCGCCAAATGCAACCCGTCAGACAAGACGCGACTGCACTTTGGCTGCCTCGATAAAGCTCGCGAAAAGCGGGTGAGGTTCAAACGGGCGCGACTTCAGTTCCGGGTGGAACTGCACGCCGATGAACCATGGGTGATCGTCGAGCTCGATAATCTCCGGGAGCAGACCGTCTGGCGACATGCCGGAAAACCGAACCCCCGTCCCCTTCATGCGATCAATATAGGAGCGGTTCACCTCATAACGGTGACGGTGACGCTCTGAAATCTCTGTCGTGCCATAGATCTCGGCGACCTTGCTACCGGGCTCCAACAGGGCTGGGTAGGCGCCAAGACGCATTGTGCCGCCCTTGTCAGTGCTCTCATCGCGCGTGATCTTCTGATTGCCCTTGGTCCACTCTTCGATGAGGCCCACGACAGGTTCATCGGTTGGCCCGAATTCAGTGGTAGACGCGTCCTTGATCTCAGCGAGATGGCGCGCCGCCTCAACGACGGAAAGCTGCATCCCGTAGCAGATGCCGAAGCATGGGATATTTTTCTCCCGCGCGAACCGCGCCGCTCGCATCTTGCCGTGCGCGCCGCGTTCGCCGAACCCACCGGGCAGCAGAACGCCATGCACGCCATCAAGGATATCAAGCGGGTGATGCTCATCATCAAACTGCTCGGAATCGATCATCCGGACCTGGACCCGCACCTTGTTTGCCAGACCGCCGTGAACCAGCGCTTCTGACACGGACTTATAGGCGTCAGGCACATCCGTGTATTTGCCGACGAGGCCGATGCAGACTTCTCCATCCGGATTGTGGATGGTGTTGGCGATACCGTTCCAGCGAGAGAGATCCGGCAGAGGCGCGTCATTGATCCTGAAGTGCCACAAGACTTCAGTATCGAGCCCTTCGGCGTGGTAAGCTGCCGGAACGTCATAGATATGGCCAACATCGCGGGCTTCGATCACGCTTGATGGGCGTACATTACAGAAGCTGGCGATCTTGCCCTTCTCGTTTTCGGGAATCGGCCGGTCACACCGGCAAAGCAGAATCTGTGGCTGGATGCCGATGGAGCGCAGCTCCTTGACCGAGTGCTGCGTCGGCTTTGTCTTCATCTCGCCGGCCGCTGGAATGTAAGGCAGCAGGGTCAGGTGAATGAAACAGGTGCGCTCGGGGCCTAGCTCCTGTCCTACCTGACGGATCGCTTCAAAAAATGGCAGACCCTCAATGTCCCCCACTGTGCCGCCAATCTCACAGAGGACGAAGTCAACGCCCTCGCCCGGATCGGAAAGGATGAAATCCTTGATGGCATCCGTTACGTGGGGAATGACCTGGATGGTCGCGCCGAGAAAGTCGCCGCGGCGTTCTTTCTCAATGATGGACTGGTAGATGCGACCGGTCGTGATGTTGTCTGACTGACGAGCTGACACGCCTGTGAAGCGTTCATAGTGGCCAAGGTCGAGATCAGTTTCGGCGCCGTCATCTGTCACGAAGACCTCGCCATGCTGGCGCGGCGACATCGTCCCCGGGTCAACGTTCAGGTACGGATCAAGCTTTCGCAACCGGACCTTATAGCCGCGCGCCTGCAGCAGCGCGCCCATGGCTGCCGAAGCAATACCTTTACCCAGCGAGGAAACCACGCCGCCTGTGATGAAAATGTAGCGGATCATGGGAAGTCAGTTTGCCCGATTCGCGTCACGGCGCACACGCGCAATGACGTTGCTTTGCGTTAGGGCTGCGTCGGCGCGTCAGCCGTATCTTCGCCCTGCTCTGTTTCGACGCCACTTGGCTCCCTGATGTCAGCCGGAACGTCAGCGGCGAGCGGGTCACTCGTATCCCGTTCCGTTTCTGGAAGCACCGGCTCAGCGTCCTGCTGAGACGGCATGGCGACCGGATCGTCATCCAGAAGCGGCGACGTCGGATCGTCGAGATCAAACCCACCGGCGTCTGAGCCGCCAAACTCATCATCCAGCGCCCGCTCTACATCGGTGCGTTGGTCACCAAGATTACGAGTCGTGATCGTGGTCAGCACCAGACTCGTAATGAAGAATATCGCACCAAAGATAATCGTCGTTCGAACAAGTGCGCCAGCTGCGCCGCGTCCTGACATCAGGCCACCGCCGCCTCCTCCGCCGCCACCGCCTACACCAAGAGCGCCGCCTTCGGAGCGCTGCATGAGTACGACACCGACCAGCACGAGGCTTGCCAGAATGTGAATGACGAGAATAACGGTCATGGATCGTCCCTGAATATCTCAATCGCGCCCGATAGGCTTTTCAGACGCCAAGGCCAAGCCCTGAAGCTCACTTTGCGCTGACACAAGCGCCGTAGATGGCCAGAAAGTCATCGGCTTTCAAGCTTGCTCCGCCAATGAGGCCCCCATCGACATTGCTGACAGCCAGAAGTTCAGCAGCATTGCCAGGTTTCATGGAGCCACCATAGAGAATTGGTGTCTCATCAGCCTGACCCGGAAAGCGCCCTCCAAGAATCTCGCGAATCTTGTTGTGCACTTCCTCAACCTGATCGACGGACGCGACCTTGCCCGTGCCGATTGCCCAGACAGGTTCATAGGCGACAACAAAGGCCCTGCCGAAAGCGCCAGCAGGGATCGACCCTGCCAGCTGAGAGGAGACGACTTCGATCGTCTGCCCCGCTTCGCGCTCATCAAGCGTCTCGCCAATACAGATAATCGGCACAAGACCGGCGCGAAAGGCAGCCTCCGCCTTGGCAGCAATAATCTCATTGCTTTCTTGGTAATCAGCGCGGCGCTCGGAATGTCCAACGATGACGTAGGTCGCACCGATGTCAGCGATCATCTCTGCTGAGACGTCGCCTGTATGCGCTCCGGAGACATTGGCGTGGCAATCCTGTGCCCCGACCTTCAGGCGCGTGCGCGATGCGGTGTCGGCGGCTTTCGAAATGAGAGTCGCCGGCGGACAGATCAGGCAGTCAGCCACGTCATCCAGACCTTCCAGGCCCTTAGCTATCTGCGAAATGGTATCGCTGTCGCCTGACAGGCCATTCATTTTCCAGTTACCCGCAATCAAGGGCCTGACCATGCCGCTCTCCATCTCTTGCAACTCCCAGCGCGCTCGCCTAGCAAGCAGTTCGGCTGCTTACAAGGTTATAGGCGAGGCTATCGGCATATGCTGACCATGATCCGCAACATGCTCCGTTCCAAACTGGCGGGGCTTCTCTTCCTCCTAATCATCGTTGCCATGGGCGCGTGGGGCGTAACAGATGTCTTCTCGGGCGGGATCGGCAATAATCTCGCCTCCGCGGGTGATGTCGAGCTGACGGAGGCTCAATTTGATCGGGAAGTCGAACGCCAGTTGCGGACGGCCACGGATGATCGCGGGCGCGCCATCAGCAAGGCTCAGGCAACAGAACGTGGAATTGTCGACCAGATTTTCCAGCGTGAGCTCTTCCAGACCATTCTGATCGCATACGCCGACAGTATCGGTGCTCGCGCAACTGATGAGGCAGTCCTTCAGACCATTCGTGAAGACGAGGCTTTTCAGAGCGATACCGGGTCCTTCGATCCCGTTCTTTACCGAGGTTTGCTGAACCAGAGTGGATTCACTCCAGCGAGCTTCGAGAGCTTCTTGCGCCGCGACCTGTCTATTGGTCGTATCAGGCGCTCTGTTGGCGCCGCTCTGCAATCGCCAGATTCAATCGTACGCCTGCAGTCCGGCTTCGCCAACGAGGAACGCAAGGCGCAGTGGTTCTTCCTGACTTTTGACGACCTGCCAGACCCCGATCCCATTACGGATGAGGAACTCACAACTTTTTACGATGAACGGCGTGCCGAACTGGAAAACCCGCAGCGCCGTCGCATCAGCCTCATCCAACTCAGTGTAGATGATTTTCTGAACCAATCGGAATTCGCCGAGGACGAGCTGCTCGCGTACTATGAGTCCGTCAAAAGCCGCGAGTATGCTGGGCCTGACACGCGTACCTGGACAGAATTTGTGTTCGCAAGTGAAGAGGCTGCGAGAGCTCAACTCGGTCGCATCGCCGGCGGCGCGGATGCCTCCACGGTCAGCGACCTTGTCTCCTCTACCGAGCGCTCAGGGCTCCAGACCTCCGTGTCTAATGAGTCGCTCGCAGAACGCCTTTTTGCGCCGACTGCGTCGGTGGGTGGCATTTTCGGACCTTTCGAATCTGGTCGCTTCTTCACCGTAGCCCGCCTGGAAGGAATCACGCCTGGTGACGTGGAGCCGTTTGAAGACGTGCGGCAGGAAATCGTCGACACGCTTTCGCGTGAACAGGCTGTCGGCCTATACTACGACTCCATTACGCGTCTCGATAATCTGATCGGTACTGGCGCAAGCCTTGAGGAAATCGGCGAGGAGATGGGCACGCCCGTGCTAAGCTTTGCGCCTGTTGAACGCAACGGGACGACCCGTGTCGGCCGCCAACTCGGCGTGCTTCAGCAGGATGCTGCGATCCTGCAGCGGGCCTTCGAGCTTACCGAAGGTGGAAAGACCTCCCGCTTCGGACAGGACGAAAGTGCTTTCATCGTTCGCGTCGACGAGATCATTGAACCATTTACGCCTGATCTGGAAGAGATCCGCGATGATCTTCGCACCGGCCTTGCAGCTCAACGGCGCACAACCGCGCTGGCCGAGGCTGCAGATGCAGTCAAGCAACGCGTCGAAAGCGGCGAGGCGACCTTCGCTGAGGCTGCAGCCGAGTACGGTGCGGAGCTTTCGTCACCAGACATTCTCTTTACCCGCAATCCTTCGCCAGAAAGCGGAATTCCGCCAGCACTTGCAGGGGCTGTCTTCTCGCTGCGCGAGGAAGGCAATGTCGTCAACGCGCCGCTTAGCCTTGGCGACACGGTTGCGCTTATCCAGCTTGTCGAAATCAATCGGGTCGACCTCGCTTCAGACGAGGCCGCTATATCCGCGTCGCAGGAGCTTCAGGATTCGATTGGCAACGATCTGTTCAGCGCTTTCCTTGCAGGCATCCAGAGCGACGTAGAGCTTCAGGTCAACGAGAACGCACTTGCTTCCTACAAGGCCCGGGTCAATCCGGACACATGAACCGGGACAGACTGATCGTAAGGCGCCGGATCGGCGATATCGAAACGCCGGTTTCTGCCATGCTGAAGCTTGGCGCGGATCAGGCCGGCTCGTTCCTGTTCGAATCGATACATGGCGGTGAGCGACTCGGCCGCTACTCCTTTTTGGGCGTCGAACCGCTGAAATGGTTTCGCATTCTGAATGGTCAGGCACAGCTTTCTGGGGATGCCAGCTTCAGCGCACCAGAAGCGTTGGAGATGGAGCCCGTCGCCGCGCTGCGTCACTTCGTTGAGCTGGCAAAGGCCGAAACAGACGAGCCCGGCCTGCCCCCAATGGCCTCGGGCGCATTCGGCTATATCGGCTATGATATGATCCAGTATGTCGAGCCGGTCGAGATTACCGCGCGCGACGACCTGAAGGTCGCTGAATGCGTGCTGGTCATCCCGGGTGTCGTAATCGTGTTCGACCACCTCTACCAGGAACTCGTGCTGATCGGGCGCCATGCGCCAGGCGACGAAGCGGCCGCAGACGCGCTTCTCAACCGAGTCGAACAGCAGCTTCAGACAACGGCACCTATTTCTCCACGGGACCAGTCCACCGATGCGCTGGAATTCTCGTCGAACACCAGCAGGGAACGCTATTTCGAGATGGTCCGCGAGGCGGTCGAATATTCTCGGGCCGGCGACACATTCCAGATCGTTCCGAGCCAACGCTTTTCAGCGCCGTTTAAACGCCAGTCGATTAGCCTTTACAGGGCACTTCGCAGACTGAATCCGTCGGCCTTCATGTTCCATATGAATATGGGCGACGTGCGACTTGTCGGTTCCAGCCCGGAGATCCTTGTGCGTCTGCGCGATGGCCGTGTTGCGATCCGGCCGATTGCAGGCACCAGACCAAGGTCCGGTGACCCTGTCGAAGATGAGCGCCGTGCTGCAGACCTTCTCGCCGATCAGAAAGAATGCTCAGAACACCTCATGCTTCTGGACCTTGGACGCAACGATGTCGGCCGGGTTGCCGCTTATGGCAGCGTTGAGGTGAGCGAGCAGTTCATCGTCGAGCGCTACAGCCACGTGATGCATATTGTCAGCCATGTGGAGGGGAACCTTAGAGAAGGTCTTGACGCGGTCGACGCCCTGCTGGCTGGGCTTCCTGCAGGAACCGTGTCAGGTGCGCCGAAGATCCGTGCGATGCAGATCATCGACCAGCTCGAAACCTCGCGGCGCGGCATTTATGGCGGCGCCGTTGGCTACTTTGGCTGGAATGGCGACATGGATACCTGCATCGCGCTCCGCACCGCTGTCCTGAAAGACGGACAGATCCATGTTCAGGCAGGCGGCGGTGTGGTGCTGGACAGCGATCCGCAATACGAGTTTGAGGAAACCGTCCACAAGGCTGGCGCCCTGAAGCGAGCTGCAGATCTCGCAGCCATCTATGAGTTCGACCAATGATTCTCGTCATCGACAATTATGACAGCTTCACCTGGAATCTGGTCCACTATGTCGAACAGGCAGGCGCGACCACCAAAGTGGTGCGCAACGACGAGCTGACAGTTGAAGAAGCGCTGGGTCTGAAGCCCGCAGGCGTCATTCTGTCACCAGGCCCATGTTCGCCGCGTGAAGCCGGCATCTGCGTCGACTTCATCAAACAGGCACCGGGCAATCTGCCAATCCTCGGTGTCTGTCTTGGCCACCAGTCTATCGGCGACGCATATGGCGAGCCGGTCGTCCAAGCCGGCGCTATCCTGCACGGCAAGGTATCGACAATTCGCACGACCCAGACCGGCCTCTTCAAGGGGCTGCCCGAGACCTATGACGTTGTACGCTATCACTCACTGGCGATCCCGAGAGACAGATTGCCTGAGGCGCTCATTGCCGATGCGTGGACGGAAGACGGGGAGATCATGGCCGTCCACCACCGCGACAAGCCGGTCTACGGCGTCCAGTTTCACCCGGAATCTATCCGCACCGAATACGGCCATGAATTGATCGAGAATTTCGTGGGGCTTACGAAATAGGCTGCGCTCGAACCTGGAGGACGACATGGATCAGCTCACAAAGGATGCGGAAACCCTCCTCGATGAGCTGAAACCGCGTTCCCCAAGTGCAGCGCCCGGTCAGAACCTCCTTCCCCCGCAAACCCGCTTTGACGTGCAAGGCAAATCTCTGTCGACGCCAGCCTGGCGTGCTGGCGATGGCGCTCCGACGCTCTTCGTGCATGGCTGGGACGATACTCACCGCATCTGGCGCCACTTCGCCATGGACTTTATCCAGAATGGGCGTCCGACCTTGCTGATGGACCTACCGGCCCATGGGGCCTCCAGCGCAGAGACCTGCACCTGGAAGCTGGCCGGCCAGTCCGTTCTCGATCTCTGTACCGACCAACAGCCCATAGATGCCATTATCACGCACTCTTTCGGCTCGCTCGCGGCGGCCGACGCAATCTCAGAAGGTGCCCAAGCGGACTATCTCGTGATGATTGCGCCGCCGATCGAGCACTGGAGGGAGCGCCAGCGCCGCAAGGGCGTTCCTGATGAGGTCATCTCGCGCGCGGCCGAATTGCTTGCAGAACGACAAGGCGAAGATCTGGGCCCACCAGACCTGGCCACCCTCCTGGCCGACTTCAAAGGGCGCATACTGCTTGTCGGTTCCCATTCGGACGAGAGCTGCCCTGCCCCGCAAATCGAAGCATTGGGGGCATCACTGGAGAATGCGGAAACCCTGATCGTTAACGATCTAGGTCATCGTGACCTGGCGCTTGATCCTGCCATCCTGTCGCAGATTACCGCTTTTCTGGGCTACTAGAGACGTCGCCCGCTTGATTGGCGGTCACATCGTCTCTATCGCGCACCAGAATAAATGCCGGAAGACAGACGAATGACCCAATCTCTTAATGACGCCATCAAGGCCCTCGCCCGGTCCGAAGAGCTGCCGGTAGAGGTTCTCGAAGCTTCCTTCGACACGCTGCTTTCCGGCGAAGGTGCCCCCGATCAGGTCGGCGCCTTCCTCATGGGGCTGGCAGTTCGCGGCGAGACATCGAATGAGCTCTATGCAGGCGCAAAAGCCATGCGTCGGCATGCACGCACCGTAAACGTGGCTGGTCCTCTCCTCGATACGTGTGGCACGGGGGGGCTGCCGTGGAAATCGCTTAATACGTCGACCGCGAGCGCAATCGTCATTGCCGCCGCCGGTGGGCGCGTCGCCAAGCACGGCAATCGCTCAGTGCCTCCAAAGACCGGTTCTGCCGATGTGCTCGAAGCCCTGGGTGTCGAACTCGACATCACGGCGCAGACATTCGAACACTGCCTTGAAAAAGCTGGCGTTGGCTTCCTGTTTGCCCGCAATCACCATTCCGCAATGCGCCATGTCGCGCCGATCCGTGCAAGCCTCGGCATCCGCACCATCTTCAATCTTCTTGGGCCCCTGTCGAACCCCGCCAATGCGACCCACCAGATCCTCGGTGTGTATGATGAGCGTTGGCTCGACCCGATGGCTGAAACGCTTCTCAAGCTCGGCATAGAAAAGGCGTGGGTCGTTCACGGTGTCGACGGCATCGACGAGATCTCTATCTCCGGTGAGACCAAGGTCCGCGAAGTTATCGGCAGCCAAATCAACTCGCTCACGATAACACCGGACGACGCAGGCCTCGACATCAGCCTGCTTTCCGCGCTCGAAGGGGGCCTGCCGGAAGACAATGCCGGGGCCATTCGAGAGTTGCTCGAAGGCCGGCCCGGTCCATTTCGCGATATGGTTTTGCTCAACGCCTCTGCAGGACTCTCCCTGCTTGGCATCGCTGAAAACCTGCGCCACGGCGTCACGCTTGCTGCCGACGCCATTGATAACGGCCGCGCCCTTCACACACTCTCTCTTCTGGCAGATATCAGTTCAGGGAAGGCCTCCTGATGGCAACCGCGCTCGACCGCATCATTGAATACAAGCGAGGCGAAGTCGCCGAACTCAAACGTCAGACGACGATGGATGAACTATTGAAGGCTTCGAAGTCAGCGCCCGCACCACGCGGATTTGAGCGACGTCTCGCCGAGGTGGCATCCACTGGGGATGCGGCTTTAATCTGCGAACTCAAGCGCAAGTCGCCATCCGCTGGTGATATCCTCCCCGGAGCCGACCCAATCTCAATCGCACAAGAGTACGAGAGCGCAGGTGCGGCCTGTCTTTCAATTCTTACGGACTACCCGAGCTTCGGCGGGTCGCTCGATGATCTTCGCGCCATACGCGACGCGGTCAGCATTCCGCTGCTCCGCAAGGAATTCATGATCGATCCGATCCAGGTCGCAGAATCTCGCGCCGCTGGCGCCGATGCAATTCTGGTTATCCTGTCCGCGGTCGACGATGCGCTAGCCACTGATCTACTGGCGGCAACTTCCGCACTCGGCATGGATGCTATCGTGGAAGTACACGACGAAGATGAGCTTGCGCGCGCCAATGCGTTGGCGTGCTCCTTGGTCGGCGTCAACAATCGCGACTTGAAGCGTATGGTGACCGACCTCTCGACCACCGAAAGGCTCGCCCCGCTGCTAGGCGACGGAAAGACCCTCATTTCAGAGAGTGGTATATCGAAACCCGAGCACATCTATCAGCTCGCGCAAAGCGGAGCCCGACGCTTCCTCATTGGAGAAAGTCTCATGAAAGCTCGAAACCGTGCAGCTACCTGCGAACAACTCAGGAAGTCTCTTGGCGATTGACCTGAAACGGGAACGCATGTAGAACACATGTGAACAAACAGGTTTTGATCCGGAGGCCAGACTGTGCTGACCAATAAACAGAAAGAGCTGCTGCTCTTTATCCATGAGCGAATCAAACGCGATGGGGTCTCACCTTCTTTTGACGAGATGAAGGAAGCGCTCAACCTCGCTTCCAAGTCGGGTATTCACCGCCTTATCACGGCGCTTGAAGAACGAGGCTTCATCAAACGGCTGGCTAACCGGGCACGTGCGCTCGAGGTCCTGAAGCTTCCAGACTCGGCAGCCCCTGCCGCGCCGCCACGCGGGCGTCAGGTGTTCCGCCCCAGTGTCGTCGGCAATGCCATGCCGGCGCCAGCAATGTCCGGCCGGACAATCCCAGTTCTCGGACGTATCGCCGCCGGTGTTCCGATCGAAGCCATTCAGCACGAAACCAATCGGATTCATCCACCAGCCGACCTTCCAGAGGGCGACGAGCATTTTGCCCTTGAAGTGAAAGGCGACTCAATGATCGACGCTGGTATCCATGACGGTGATCTCGTCATTCTGAAGCGTACGGAAGATGCACATAGCGGGGATATCGTCGTCGCACTTATCGACGAGGAAGAGGCGACACTGAAGCGACTTCGCAAGAAGGGCGCATCGATCGCGCTTGAAGCTGCGAACCCCGCCTATGAGACGCGCATCTTTGGCCCGGATCGCGTACGCATTCAGGGGCGCCTCGTCGCTCTCGTACGCCGGTACGACTAGCTAGTTCTCAGTTCTGTCAATGCAGGGTTGCCATTTGCGCCTGCCGCACGCCACGTCGCGAATATGGCTTGCGCCGCCCCAGCCTCTGACGAGACTTAGTCCGCCAGCTTCCTGAACATCTTCCCAAGTGATGATACGTTCTTTCGGCCAGCAATGGCCGCGACTCGCCTCCACAAGAAGGGTTAGCGCCGTATTGGGGATGCATGTCGCCAGTCCCCCAATGATTGCGATGGTGCCGGCGGATGTTTCGAATTCGCACGTCTTCCCAAGGCATTCATTTGACACTGGCAGGTCGTTTAAGGTCAGCGGCGACAGACCGTCACCCTCCGCGATCGCCAGCTTCAACCAACCATTCTCAGCGTCGCGTAACAGGACTTCGCCAGAAGCTGACCAATGAAGGACAAGTGCCGGCACGCTGAGCCAGACCACACTCGCGGCGAAGACGGTTCCGACACCGGCCAGAAGTCTATACCGGACACCTTTCACTAGGCAGACAGCAATCAGCCCCATACTCAGCACAAGAAGCACACCTGCCGGCATGGGGTCCCTGATCATTAAATCGCTTCCGGGCTGGTTCGACACCCAGTGCGCGATCTTCAGAACCTGCTCAAGCGACCAGCCGAACAGGCGAAGAAATGGCTCATCCAGCCCGATCGGTGCTGTCGCGAGTGCCAGTCCCGCCAAAGGCGCGCTTACAAATGTGATGATTGGCATCGCAAGAAGATTCGCCCAAAGCCCACCCGGTGCCACACGGTCGAAGTGATAGAGCGCGAATGGCGCCGTAGCTGCTGCCCCAACAATCGACGTCACCACCAGCGACTGCAGCGTGAATACGAAGCCGTTGCCGGACGTCCTGTCGGTCTGGACCTGACGTCTCTCCCGCCAGACGAGATAGGTGGCAATAAGCGCGCCCGTGGCAGCAAAAGACATCTGGAAGCCGGGCGTCATGACACTGTGCGGCTGGATAAGGATGACAGCTGCCATGGCAACGGCAAAGGAACGGAAGCTGAGAGGCGATCTGTCCAGAAGGATGGCGCCGAAGAACACCGCGGCCATGATGAAAGCCCTCTGCGTCGAGATACTCGCGCCCGAAAGCACAAGATATAGCGCAGTCATGGTCAGCGCGACGGCAGCTGCCGGTTTCTGTACGGGGACACGCAACGCAAACCATTCCCAAAGCGACAGCACGCGCCGCACGCTGACATAGACAAGGCCGCCTACAATTCCGAGGTGCAGGCCTGAAATCGCGAGCAAGTGCGCAAGTCCTGCGCGGCGGAGTGCCTCGACATCCGCCCGCTCCATAAAGCTGCGATCTCCCGACGCCAGCGCTGCCGCAAAGCCTCCAGCACGGTCCCCGGCAGCATCACGCACATGAATGGCGAGCGACCGGCGCATTACGCTCACGGTGCTGCGCAGCTTTTCCATGAAGCCCAGCTGCGCGCCCAACGTCCCACCCCGGCAACGCCCCTGCACATATCCGACACCATCCAGCCCATCAAAGAATGCCTGCCGGTTAAACGCATAGTCACCAGGCATACCCGGTTGCGGCGGCGGCCGCAGAACAGCCCAACAGCGCACAAATCGACCGGGCGAGACATTCAACGACAGAGAGTGCGTGAGCCGGATACGTTTCGGCAGCCGCTCAGGATCTATGCCACCGATCGCGTGAACGTCGATCCTCAAGCGCACGCCTTTCTCGCCGGGCTCCACCGCATTCACCCAGCCTTCAATCATGGTCGGCCCGATCATCTGATGAACAGGCGGTACCGGTCGGACCATCGTATGGATCTTAGAGACCATGGCACCGCATACGGCCCCGATGATCAGGATGAGTACGAGACGGAGCGCGAAGCCCTCTGCATTCCTAAGCCCAAAGAATACAGCGCCGTTCGCGGCCGCCGCCAGAACGAGCAGAACTAGCAGCGTCGGCTCGAAAGGGAGTGTAAAATAGACGATTGCCCCGAGACAAAGTCCCAGTGCGAAATAGAGCGGGCCATTCAGAACGAGGTGTAACACACGGCTCTCGGCAGAGCCTCCGCGAAGGAATTCAGCGCGCCCCTTGCCTGATGCCCTTTCAGAGTGTTCATGGCGCCCAGATACCTGATCAGAAGCAGAACCGGACAGTTTGTCAGACTGATGACGACGATAACGCGATTTGCCCCCTCCCCGACTGGCATGCTCCACATTGGCGGCGCACGCACAGCTCTTTTCAACTACTTGTTTGCACGCCGCAACCAGGGAAAATTCCTGTTGCGGATCGAGGATACCGACAAGGCGCGCTCCACCCAGGAAGCTGTCGATGCGATTCTCGATGGCATGAGCTGGCTCGGCCTCGATGCCGACGAGGCCCCTGTCTTCCAGAGCGCGCAGGCTGGACGCCATGTCGAATGCGCCGAAGCCATGGTTGCGAATGGCCGTGCGTTTCGGTGCTATGCGACCCCTGAAGAGCTTCAGGCCCGCCGCGATGAAGGTGAAGCCGCACGCGCGGCCGCAAAGCAGGAAGGCATCAGCGATGCGGACCGCCAGTCGCTGCTGCGCAAGGCTGAAGAACTGCTGGCCCCGTTCCGTTCGCCCTGGCGCGATGGCGGGGGTGCGCCCCCACCGGACGCCCCCTATACCATCCGCCTTCGCGCGCCCGACGATGGACAGATCATCGTTCAGGATGGCGTCCAGGGCGAGGTAAAGGTCGCCGCACGCGAGATCGACGATCTCATCCTGCTCCGCGCAGATGGCTCCCCCACCTACATGCTGGCCGTCGTTGTCGATGACCATGATATGGGCGTCACCCATGTTATCCGCGGCGACGATCATCTGCGCAATACATTCCGGCAGATCCCGATCTATCAGGCTATGGACTGGGACGTTCCGCACTTCTCACATGTGCCAATGATCCACGGGGACGACGGCGCCAAACTGTCCAAGCGTCACGGCGCGCTCAGCACGACCGCCTACCGCGATATGGGCTATCTACCGGAGGCGCTGAATTCCTACCTCCTGCGTCTTGGCTGGAGCCATGGCGACGAGGAACTCTTCACGCTGGAATCCGCGGCCAAAGTCTTCTCGATCGAGGCGATCAACCGCTCTCCTGCCCGGCTGGACCTTGCCAAACTGAACGACGTCAATGCGCACTTCATCCGCGCCTGCGACGATGCGCGCCTTCTTGAGCTTCTGAAGCCATGGCTTGAGCAAGCCAAAGGCGCGCCGCTGGACGACACAGTTATGGCGCGCGTCACTGCTGCCCTTCCGACCATGAAGGATCGCGGCGCGACCCTCCCAGAGCTGGCAGAAGCGTTCCGGTTCCTCTGGAGCGCCAATACCGACAATCTCAACAAGAAGGCCCGCAAGGCCCTCTCCTGTGACAGCCTCGAACGTCTTTCTGATTTGCGGCAAGCCATTGCCAATGTAGAGGAATGGCGCGATACCGCACTGCAACAGGCGTTACAGTCTTACTGCGCTGACAATGAATTGTCCTTTGGCCAGGTTGGCCCGCCCGTGCGCGCGGCCCTGACCGGGGGACTTCCCGCACCGGACCTTGCTCCGGTCATGGAATGGCTCGGCCGCAATGAGACCCTGTCACGCATTGATTTTCACCTCGCTCGCACTGACATGCAGAGTGAATAGACCGACACGGATGAGAGAGCAGACATGATCAACAAGACGAAACCTGCCGGGACGGCGAAAATTGAAATCGATGGCAAGACCCATGAACTGCCAGTCCTGAGTGGGACCCTTGGTCCAAACGTTGTGGACGTGAAAAAGCTTTACGGCGATGCAGGCGTCTTCACGCTTGACCCTGGCTTCACCTCGACCGCGAGCTGTGAGTCGCAAATCACCTTTATCGATGGCGAAGAAGGTGTTCTCCTGCACCGCGGCTATCCAATCGACCAGCTTGCCGAACAGTCCGGCTATCTCGAAGTCTGTTACCTTCTGCTGAACGGCGAGCTGCCGACAGGCGCGCAATTCAAGACCTTTGCGCGTGAAATTACGCAGCACACCATGCTGCATACGCAAATGGACAGGTTTTTCGACGGCTTCCGCCGTGACAGCCACCCGATGGCCATGCTGACCGGCACGGTCGGTGCTATGTCAGCTTTCTATCCAAGCTCTATGGACAGTGCTGATCCCGAAGAGCGGCGCCTGGCGTCTATCCGCCTGATCGCGAAGATGCCGACGCTGGCAGCGCGCGTCTACAAGTACTCGATCGGCCAGCCCTTCGTGAACCCGCGCAACGATCTCTCCTATGCAGAGAACTTCCTGCGCATGTGCTTCTCGGTGCCCGCTGAGGATTACAAGATCAGCCCGACGCTCGCCAAAGCGATGGACCGTTTCTTCATCCTGCATGCGGACCATGAACAGAACGCGTCGACGTCCACGGTTCGTCTCGCCGGTTCATCGGGTGCCCATCCTTACGCAGCCGTTGCAGCGGGCGTTGCCTGTCTCTGGGGCCCGTCGCATGGCGGCGCGAACGAGGCTTGCCTCAACATGCTGCACGAGATCGGCTCGGTTGATCGCATTCCCGAGTTCATCGCCCGCGCCAAGGACAAGGAAGACCCGTTCCGCCTGATGGGCTTTGGTCACCGCGTCTACAAGAACTACGACCCGCGCGCCAAGGTGATGCAGGAAACCGCTCACGAGGTTCTCAACGAGCTTGGCATCAAGGACACCCCAATCCTCAAGGTCGCGATGGAGCTTGAGAAGATCGCGCTCGAAGATGAGTACTTTGTCGAGAAGAAGCTCTATCCAAACGTCGACTTCTATTCGGGCATAATCCTAGATGCGATGGGCTTCCCGACCGAAATGTTCACGGTTCTTTTCGCCCTGGCCCGCACTGTCGGCTGGGTGTCTCAACTTAACGAGATGATCGACGACCCGACCCAGCGCATTGGCCGCCCGCGCCAGATCTATACCGGTGCACCGCTGCGTGACTTCAAGCCGGTGTCAGAGCGCGGCTAGTCCCGCGCGAGCAGCACCTTCGCTGCAATCTCCGCTGATCGAAGATCGCCCTCGCCCATACGCGCGAGGGCGTTTTTCTGTGCGGTGATCTGGCCTTGGCGGGCCTCTTCATCGCCGAGCATACGCAGCGCTTCCTTTGCCATACGCCCGGCCTTGAATTTCGTCTGCACAAACTCCGGCACGACTTCCGTATCGTCCGCCGCAATGTTCAGGAGCGTGATGTGGGTCGGCTTGAACAGGAAGAAGCGTGCAAGCGACCAGGTCACCCAGCCGGTCTGGTAGCCAACAAGGAATGGTGTGTCCTGAAAGGCGAGTTCGCTCGTGACGGTCCCCGAACAGGCAAGCGCATAAGTCGAGGCTGACATGACATCAAAGCGGTCGGCACGCTCTGGGCTGAGCTCGGCCCAATCAAACCTGTTTCCATATTTTTCAATGAAGTATGGACGAATATTAGACGCAGGATGAAGGATGACGCGCACATCCTCACGTGCCTTCTTTACCTGCTGAGCCGCTTCGAGCAATGCAGGCGCAACGCTGTCTATCTCGCTGCGCCGGCTACCCGGAAGTACGAGAAGTACTGGCGCTTCACCGACGCCCATTGCTTGCCGCCCGGCTTGCGGATCGCCCTTATGACCGCGTGACAGCGCTGGATTGCCCATCACGGTCACAGGTAACCCGAAGGGCTCATAGAATGGCGCTTCCATTCCATGGATGCACACGAGGTGATCGACAGTCTCGGCGAGTGTCCTTGCCCGGCCAGGGCGGGTCGCCCAGACTTGCGGCCCGACGACCTTGACCAGTCTGATATTCGGCGCGCGGGCGCGCACACGCTGGGCGACACGAAGCGTGAACCCCCAGGAGTCGACCAAGGCGACAGTATCCGGCGCCGCTTCGATAATAGCCTCTGCTGCCGCATCCGCGAGCGCGACGACTTCGCGGTAAATCTTCACGCCTTCCAGCAAGCCGACAACAGACAGCACAGACACATCTATTGGAGATGGAAGCCCGCGCGCGGCAAGCTGGTCACTACCAATGGCGTTTAGCGTAACATCCGGCTCGAGACACCGGAGTTCGTCGACGATCTCTGCAGCCAGTAGGTCGCCGGAGGCTTCAGCGGCAACAAGATAGATGCTGGATGCCATAGATGATCAGGTCCAATCTTCCGGAAAAGCGAAAAGAAAGACTCCGGTTTCAGCGCATTGTCTGCCGATCTCATCCCGGTTCAGCAAGAGTGCGCCCCCCGCTTCGACACCTACGCCGACCAACCCGGCCTCGGCGGCTTTCACGATCGTTGCAGGTCCAATCGTCGGAAGGTCTATGCGGCGCTCCTGAATAGGCTTTGGTCGCTTGACCAGAACGCCGCGACGCGAAGTCGGCGTGCCCCTGATCTCGTCTTCCAGGTCATTTATCCGGGCAAGCATGCGGTCGGTGCCTTCCTGGGCTTCTACGGCGAGAACAAGCCCATCGCAAACAACACATCCCTGCCCGATATCCAGACGCCCGGTTTCACCTGCAATCGTCGCTGCCTTACGAAGATCCGCCAATTCGCTCTCAGATGGCGCTCGGCCAAAGATGACCCCTTCACCCACTGTCAGGTCCCGCGCTGCAGTTTCTGCCGCAATCACCTCAAAGCCTTCGGCTTCGAGTTCACCCACGATGACACGCAGAAGCGCGTCATCACCATTTCGCGCTGCTTTGAGCACGCGCGGCAAGAGCTTTGCTCCGCGCATGTCGAGCTTGATGTTGGAGAAGTTCGGGCGCTTGACGATGCCTGCGAACACCACTTGCTCGCACCCAACCTTCTTGAGGCGCTTGATGAGATGACCGATCTGTCCAATACCCACCGTCTCATGATCGAAGCCTTCCAGCCTATTTTCTTCAAAGCCCGAAAGCCGGAAGACGTGAAGGCCTTGCCCGCGTTCCTGGGCGGCTAATGCGATAGAAACCGGAAGGTCTCCCAGTCCGGCAATGATAGCGAGCTTCTTCATGGTGGTGGCCTATTCCGGCAGGCAGAGAGACCGGTTCTTGCTTGAGCGTATAAAGCGGATGATTTCCATCAACTCTGCACATTCGCCATAAGTCTCTTCGGCGTCTTTCACCCGTTCGCTGAATGTGCCCTCCTTGGCAAACAGCATACGATAAGCTGCACGAAGATCGTGAATGGACTGACGGCTGAACCCGCGCCGCTTCATGCCAACAATATTCAGACCTGCGAGATGGGCATGATTACCTATCACTGAACCGTATGGGATCACGTCGGCGACAACGATGGCACCGCCGCCGACAAATGCATGTTGGCCTATGCGGCAGAACTGATGCACGGCAGCTAGGCCACCCATCCAGACCTGGTCCTCAACAACAATATGGCCGCCGAGCGCGACATTGTTCGCCAGAACGCATTTGTCGCCCACCATGCAATCATGCGCCACGTGTACATCCACCATGAGCAGACAATTGGACCCAACCTTCGTCAGGCCGCCGTGCGCCGGGGAGCCACTGTGGATCGTAACGTGCTCGCGAATAACAGTTGAAGCGCCAATAATGAGACGAGAAGTGCCGTCATCCTTGAAATTCAGAATCTGCGGCGGCGTTCCGATGACGGCGCCAGGGAAAACTTCGACATGGGCGCCAAGTTCTGTTCGCCCCGTGACAGTTGCGCGTTGATGAATGTGGCACCCATCGCCAAGCGTAACCTCTGAGCCAATATAGGCAAAGGCAGCGACTCGAACACCTTCTCCCAGGCTCGCGCCCTCTTCGACAATCGCCGTCGGATGGATGCTCGTAGTCAAGATTTGCGCCTTTCCCTTGATGTCTGTTTCTGCACCCAGGCGATTTCCCGCATCCAGTCACGAAGCGGTCGCGCGGGCGTGCCTCCCCAGGTTTCCCCGGCCGGGATTTCCCGGAACACCCCAGCGGACGCTGCTATCTGTGCGCCATCTCCGATAACGACGTGATCAGCAATACCAACACGCCCGCCAAGCTGCACACCGTCACCGACGGTAACAGTGCCCGATATGCCGGCAAAGGATGCCATCAGGACGTCGCGGCCCAGCACGACATTGTGAGCGATCTGGCAGAGATTATCGATCTTGGTATTCTCGCCGATAATCGTGTCGTCAAAGGCGCCGCGATCAACACAGCTATTTGCACCAACGGTTACGCCATCCTGGAGGATGACACGGCCAAATTGCGGCGCATCTTCGGCGCCTGCTGGCCCAGGCATGACGCCGAAACCCGCCTCACCGATGCGCGCGCCGGAATAGACTTTAACGTGATTGCCGATCAGAGCGCACTGGATGCTGACGTTCGCACCGATGACGCAGTCTCGGCCTATCTGAACGCCGGGCCCAACAACGGCGTTTGGCGCTATGATTGATCGATCTCCAATCGCGGCACCTTCGCCAATATGCGCCGTTGGCGCAATCCGGGCTCCAGGGTGGATATTAGTCGCTTCGTGTGGCGCTTCGACATCGCCCCAATCACGAAACTGTATCAGCTTCTTCGCCGCAACAGCGTGCGCATGCCTCGGCAGGGGCGTAACAAGCGCATCGACACCGTCCGGCAATGCCACAGCAAAATCTTCCCGAACGAAACAGGCCGCCGCCTCCGAACTTATCGCATCAGCCGCTGGCGGCCTCTTGCCTTCGTAATAGCAGATCTCGCCAATGCGGGCACGCGCTGCGGCAGCGACATTGGTGGCGAGAGTATCCGGGTCGCCCCTGAGCTCAGCGCCAGTCGCGGCGGCCAGCTCCCCAAGGCTTAGGGGCCCGATGGAACGGAAGAACCTTGGGTCTGCTGGCACGGCGAAACGCTACTGCTGCTGTTGTTGTTGCTGCTGTTGCTGGATCAGGCGCTGACGATCTTCAGCCGAAAGACGCTGACGTGTGACTTCAACTGTCGGAAGCGAAGCGTTCATCTTCATGATCACCGATCCCGTGACATCCACGGCCTCTGATGACCAGACAGTCTGAGACGTATCGAGCATCACGTTTGCGCCGGTTTCAGTGATGACTTGTTCCAGCACAGGCTGCAGCGCCTGATAGAAACGCTGCCATGCGGCCCGCTCGGTTGCCTGAAGTTCCGCGGCGGCGAACTGGCGATCAAGGCTGAACTGCTGAGCCCGTTGCGCGTAAGCTTGGACCTCGGTGCGAAGAGCCTGATCAGCTGCGATAGCTTCCCTCGACATATTTGCCGTGCGGGCCTCTAGCGATTGGGCCTGCTGCTGGAGAGCGTTTGCTTCCGGCGTCAGCTCATTCTGGATCGACGTGCCGATCTGCTCGAGCTTTTGTGCAATGTCCTGTCCAGCTGTGCTTTCAGCCGTGACGCGCTGCTGGTCGATAACGACGACTTCGGAATTCTGCGCTTGCGCCACTGGAGCAACGACAATTGCAGACGACATCATGACAGCGACTGACGCCGCTGCGGTTTTAATGAGTTTCATGAGTTCCTCCTGAGAACTTCTAGAAGCGTGTTGAGGTACTGAACCTGAACGTCTCGGTCCGGTCGTACTCTTCTTTCTTGAGGATTTGTGAGAAATCGAACCGGATTGGTCCGAACGGCGAGTCCCAGCCCACCGAAAGACCTGCCGATGCCCGAAGAGGCATGGAAGTCTGAGATTCTTCAATCGCAAACAGGTCTGGCCCAATTTGCGTAATGTTTGTTGGTTCGGTGTCGATATCGTCGAGCTCACCAACAGAACCTGCCTCGAGGAAGAGAGCGGTATCGATGCCGTATTCGTCTGGCAGGAAGTTCGGGAAGGTCAGCTCAGCAGTAGCCTGATAGTAGGCCTTACCACCGAGCGCGCGGCCCTTGCGGATACGCTGTGTATTTCCGTCGGCATCCACTTCACGAACAATACGACGTGGGCCAAGGCCCGCAACGTCGAAGCCACGGAACGTACTGCCACCGCGGAAGAAGCGGTTATTGATCCGAATACCTTCGTCACCGCCCCAGGAGCCGATATAGCCACCCGAGAGACGAACGCTGGCACGAACACCTTTAAAGATGCCCTGATAAGCTGCGGCCGACGACTCGGTCCGGATGTACTGAACATCACCGCCGACGCCAGCGAGATCCTGGCTGAACGAGAAGTCGAAACCACCTGTGGGCTGGATCGGATCGTTCCGGCGGTCCCAATTGAACGTATAGCCGATGATCGAAGAAAGTTCGGCGCGCTCATTCCGGCAGTTCGAAAAGCTGCGATTATTGTAGAGCGGCGAACACGCATCAACGACGAGCGCGCTAGCAGGCAGGTCATCCGAAGCCGTTGCCGGGCGATCAAAAACAGTGTCATCACTCGGGTCGTCCGGGGTGCCACCATCGAACGTATCCGTGATGATCAGCAGGTCGCCACTCCCATCAATCACGACATTCCCGAGATTGATGTCGAGCTCATCCTGCTGGAGCCGGTAACGCAGGCCGAGGTTTGTATTCTCCGTCAGCGGGAAGCCGAGATTCACGCCAGCACCAATCGTGTCGGAGGTAAAGCCACCGAACCCGATGTTCGAGAAGTCAGACCGCGACGAGAAGATATCGATACCTGCTGCAAGGTTGCGATCAAGGAAGCGCGGCTCACGGAAGCGCAGGTCCACATATTGTTGACGTTGCGAGGCGGAGATACGCGCCACGGCCGTCTGGCCGCGGCCACGAAGGTTGCGCTCGGAAACGCTTACATCGAACAGGAAGGCGTCCACAGAGGAGTAACCGGCGGCGAATGAAAGCTCACCTGTAGGCTGCTCTTCAACCTTTACATCGACAACCGTGCGGTCCGGCTCAGAGCCGGCATTCTCGGTAATTTCGACTTCCTTGAAATAGCCAAGTGCCCGGACGCGGTTACGCGACCGGTCAAGTAGGACGCGGTTGAACGCATCGCCTTCAGACACACGAAGCTCACGGCGCACGACCCGGTCCAGCGTACGGGTATTTCCGACGATGTTGATCCGCTCAATGTAAACGCGCGGGCCTTCATCGATGGCAAAAGTGACGTCTACCGTATTGGTTTCCGGGTTCGGACGCAGGTCCGGCGTGATGTCGACAAATGCGTAGCCGGCGATACCAGCAGCATAGGTCAGCGTGTCGATTGCATCCTCGATCCGGTTTCCGCGGAAAAGATCACCTTCCTGAATGGAGAGTGTATTGCGCAACGCATCGCTATTGAGCTTGTCGAGCTGGGTCGACACGTTCACCGTACCAAAATTGTACTGGACGCCTTCATCCACCGTATAGGTGATGTAGAAGTCTTCCTGGTCCGGCGTCAGGTCAGCCACAGCCGACACGACACGGAAGTCGTAATAACCATTATTCTGATAGAACTGACGCAGAAGCTCACGGTCATATTCCAGACGGCCCGGGTCATAGTTGTCGTTCGAGCTGAAGAAACGCCACCAACGCGACTGGCGCGTGGCGATTTCGCTGCGAAGACGACGGTCGGCATATTCTTCGTTGCCGATAAAATTGATCGAGCGGACACCTGTAACGGGGCCCTCATTGACGACGAAGACGAGATCGACGCGGTTCTGCTCCAGCGGCTTGTATTGCGGTTCGACCGTTGCGGCAAACCGGCCCGACTGGCGGTAAAGCTCGAGGATGCGCTGAACGTCGGCCTGAACGCGCGCTGCGGTGAAGATACCGCGCGGCGCAACCTGGATCTCTTCACGCATCTTGTCGTCATCGATTGAGCTATTCCCCTCGAAGATGACGCGGTTGATGATCGGGTTCTCGACCACGCGAACGATCAGGTCAGATCCAGACTTCTCGAAGGACGCGTCTGCAAACAAGCCTGTCGCAAAAAGCGTCTTCAGCGAGAGGTCGATCCGCTCTGCGTCGAATGGGTCACCCGGCTCGACCAGCAGGTAGGACTGGATCGTGCGGTCCTCGATGCGCTCATTGCCTTCGACCTGGATCGTACGGATCCGTTCGGCAGACTGAGGCGCCTGCGCCTTCGCAGACAGCAAGGCTCCGACCGCTGTTGACGTGCCGAGCATCGCGGCAACACTAATCATGGAAGCAACGAAGACTGATCGCATGGCGTCTCTCTCAATTTACAACGGAATTCGGCTATCAGCCTCGAGCGCCGTTGAACAGCCCTGTTTCCAGTACATCGCCCCAGGTAATGAATACAAACATCCCCAGAAGCAGGAACATACCGGCCATCAGGGCCCCCTCCTGTATGCGCGCTGGCAAGGGTTTGCCCGCAAACGCTTCATAGCAATTGAATACAATGTGGCCACCGTCAAGCACAGGAAGTGGAAGTAAATTAAAGAAGCCAATTCCTACAGACACCGCCGCGCAGATAGTCATCATGCTCCAGAACAGCGCATTGATGCGAGTCGTCAGCGGCACTTCACTGTTCGCCATCGTGCGATTGACGACCCGGCGACTGATATCTCCGATGGCAACGGGCCCGCTTAGCGAGCTCAGCGCTTCCTTGCCCGTGATCATGCGGCCAATCATGTCAGTGGTCTTCGCAACCGTATCCCATGTCTGCACGCCGCCCATCGCGAGGGATTCTACCGGATTGTAGTGGATACGCTGGGCGGTATCGCGAAGCTCCTGAAGCGTAATACCAATCGTGCCGAGCGCCTGAACCTGGCCAACGGCGTTTTCACGCATCTGGCGCTGCGGCGTAACGGTCAGCTCGATCTTCTCACCATTGCGCTCCACGATGGTAAGCAACTCCTTGTTGCTCGACATGGAGACGATCGTCTGCAATGCGCCCGCATTATCGACGGCTTCCCCGCCCATTGAAACAAAGATGTCGCCGGTTTCAATACCCGCTTCAGCCGCTGCTCCACCTTCCACCACGCTCGTGACACCAACGCGGGCCTGGTAGGCACCGTTGAAATAAAAGAAGACTGCAAAGATCAATGCTGCGAGTATGAAATTCGCCACCGGTCCCGCCGCAGCAATGGCCGTGCGCGGCCAGACACCAATCTCATGGAACGGTTTGCCGACAGGGCCTTGCTCTATCTTGCCGACATCGCCCGGTAGCTGGCTTTCGCCAACAAACTTCACAAAACCACCAAGGGGGATCCAGTTCACGCGCCACCTGGTACCGCGGCTGTCACTACGCTCGAAGATGGGTTTACCGAAGCCAACCGAGAACGACTCAACACCGGCGCCAAAATAGCGTCCCGCGAGGTAGTGGCCGAGCTCATGTATGACGACCACGATACCCAGCATGAAGACGAGGCAGACAATGAAAATTGGGCCCTGGCTTAGAAATCCATCGAACATCATCAATCCTTCGCGCCGGCCATGCTTGCTGAGACCAGCTCACGCGCAAGCTTCCGCGCTTCCCTGTCTATATGGCTGATTCCATCTAGACTTAGACATTCGCCGCCATGAGTGAACCGATGGCTCAGCTGGGAAACAGCCTTTTCATTCACCCGGTTGATATCGGTGAACTTGCACCGCCCACCGAGGAACGCCCCTACGGCCTCCTCATTCGACGCGTTCAGAACGATCACCGCAGCATCTGATTCGTTAAGCGCGGCGCGTGCGAGCCTAATTGACGGAAATCGATGATCATCAACGTTTTCGAACTCCAGGCGAGAAATGGCCGCGAGATCCAGCCGCTCTACAGCGGTCGGAACGCGGCCATTTGGCCATGAAAGAGCGTGGGCGATTGGAGTCTGCATGTCGGGTGAGCCGAGCTGTGCAAGGAACGAGCCATCGATATAGCTGACGAGCGAATGAATGATCGACTGCGGGTGTACCAGCACATCGATGCGGGACTCGGGCACGTCGAACAGATAGCTCGCCTCGATCAGCTCAAGCGCCTTGTTCATGAAACTCGCACTATCAACCGAGATCTTCCGCCCCATCGACCAGCGGGGATGCGCGCATGCCTCTTCCGGTGTCACTTTCGCGAGCTTCCCAAGCGGCGTCCGCAGGAACGGTCCACCGGACGCCGTCAGAATGAGGCGGTCCACATCTTCGGCCCGTTCCATGACCTGGAACATGGCGTTGTGCTCGGAGTCCGTCGGCACGATGCGCGCGCCCGTCTTCGCGGCGACCTGCTTCAAAAGCGGCCCGGCGCAGACCATGCTTTCCTTATTGGCCAACGCAATATCGTTGCCCGCTTCCAGCGCCGCGTGGGTCGAAGCGAGGCCTGCGATACCAACGATGGAAGCAACCACACGGTCAACTGGCACCCGCGCCACATCTTCAATGGCTGAAGCACCCGCCAGAGCCTCGATCCCGGTTCCCGCCAGTCGAGATTTCAGCGCACCATAAAAGCGCGCTTCGCCAATAACGGCCGTGCGCGCACCAAACTCGATGGCCTGCGATGCCAGAAGCTCGACATTTGTGTGCGCTGTAAGGGCCTCGATCTCGAAGGCTGGTTCAGACGCAACAGCGTTCGCATGCGAGACGACTGACAGGGATGACTGTCCTATCGACCCGGTTGAACCAAGAATGCTGAGCCGACGCGACATTAGCTGGCCTGTAGTCCAAGCAATCCGTGAAGGGGCGCAACAAGCGCCAACGTGGACGCGCAGAACACAGCCGCCATACCCAGACCGTCAACCCGATCCATGACGCCGCCATGACCCGGCAGGAAGCCACTCGTATCTTTCACGCCATAGCGGCGTTTGAGCGACGATTCAAAGAGGTCGCCCCATTGGGCAACAATTGAAATTGCAAAGCCGGCGAACAGCCAGGAGATACGCGATGCGTCCAGCAATCCTGCTGCAATGAGACCACAAAGCCCACTGCAGACCATGGCGCCGAGTGCGCCGCTCCAGGTCTTCGATGGCGAATCCTTGGGCGCGAGTGGCGGCCCTCCAAAGCCACGCCCCGCAAAGTAAGCGCCTGTGTCCGACGCCCAC
Organism: Henriciella marina; assembly: GCF_027213945.1. Classification (GTDB taxonomy): domain Bacteria; phylum Pseudomonadota; class Alphaproteobacteria; order Caulobacterales; family Hyphomonadaceae; genus Henriciella; species Henriciella marina_A. Next base: position 308,121 of record NZ_JAPWGW010000004.1, on the reverse strand, counting down.
ACCGTACCCATAAGGATGAGCGCCGCTGCCTGACCGAACCACGTGCCTTCACGTAGGAAGAACAGCCCCAACGGCAGGCCAGCACTGTAGAACACACCGAAGGCAGCCACAGCGCGGTCGTTTATCCGTGACGGGTGGATAAGAAAAATGAGCCCGGCAGAGATGAGCAAAGCGATGAACGAGACGCTCCAGTCACCAAAATAGGCCGCAAACACACAGATCGCAGCGAGCACAGTTGTGGCCGGCATGATCGGCGAAGCCGTCATCCGCGCCCATTCATAGCCCATCACGGCAGCGAAAATCGCACAGGCAATCGCAAGCACCAGTCCGCCCGTAGCAACAACGAACAATGCGAACGGAATGAGCACGAGAGCAGACACCAGCCTGAGGGCCAGCTCTTTCGACTTGTGACTGCCGGGCCTCGACGCAACCATTCAGCCCGCCTCCTTGCCCAGACCGCCAAAACGGCGCTCGCGCGCGCCGAACTTCTCAAGCGCTTCTCTCAGCTGCGATTCACCAAATTCAGGCCAGAGCACATCCATGAAGACGAGTTCTGCATAGGCGCCCTGCCAGGTCAGAAAGTTGCTTAGACGGTGTTCCTGCCCAGTCCGGATGATCATGTCCGGATCTGGAAACGAGTGCGTATCAAGATGCCGTGAGATAGCTTCTTCGGTAAAGTCTTCGATAGCTATTTCGCCCGAGGTGACCTTCCCGGCCACCAGCTTTGCTGCCCGGACTATTTCTTCCCGGCCGCCATAATTGAACGCGATCCCAAGATTGAAGCGAGAATTTTCAGCAGTTTCCTCAACGGCCATGTCGAGAAGTGAACAGATATCCTCTGGAAGGCCCGCACGCGTACCGAATACGCTGATTTTTACATTTTCGCTCTTAAGCCGCTTCAGATCTTTCTTGATAAAATGCCGGAGCAGCGCGAATAGCGCCGTCACTTCGGCCATCGGCCGACGCCAGTTTTCCGTCGAAAAAGAATAGACGGTCAGATAGGAAAGACCGAGCTTCTGGGCCGCCCTGACTGTTTCGCGCAGGGCATCAACGCCGCGCTCATGTCCTATCGAGCGCGGCAGGCCGTTCCGGGTCGCCCAGCGGCCATTCCCGTCCATGATGATTCCGACATGGGCTGGCAGGCTGGACGGGTCGGCAAATTGGGGGGTCCCGTTAGAAGCCGGCTGCGCTATCAAACCTGCATGATCTCCGCTTCTTTTGCCTTCACGATCTCGTCGATGCGGGCAATATAGGTGTCGGTCATCTTCTGGACATCATCGGACAGGCCGTGAGCCTCATCCTTGCTGATCTCATTGTCCTTCTCGGCCTTCTTGAGCTGGTCCATACCGTCGCGGCGCACATTGCGCACAGCTACACGGGCCTGCTCGGCATACTTGCCGGCAATTTTGGACAGCTCAGCGCGGCGCTCTTCATTGAGTACCGGGATCGGGATGCGCAGGGTTGTGCCGTCCGTCACCGGGTTGAGACCCAGACCCGATTCGCGGATCGCCTTGTCAGCGGCACCAACTACGGATTTATCCCAGATGTTCACCGCCAGCGTACGTGCATCGAGCACCGAAACCGACCCGACCTGGTTAAGCGGAACAGTCGAACCGTAAGCTGGAACGTTTACCGTATCGAGCAGGTTCGGCGATGCGCGGCCTGTCCGCAGGCCAGCAAGATCGGATTGAAGCGAAGTGACAGCGCCTTCCATCCGGCGCTCAAGATCTTTTTTATTTATACTCATGGCACTTGTTCTCGCACATTAAGAGATGAGCGTCGATGTTCCGACACCACGCAGAACGTCAAGCAACGCGCCCTTCTTGTGGAGTGAGAACACGACGATTGGAATGCTTGTATCGCGCATCAGACTGACTGCGGAAGCATCCATGACGCGAAGGTCGCGCGCGAGGACTTCCTGATAGCCAAGCTTCTCATAGCGTTCGGCGTCAGCATGCGTTTTGGGATCCGCCGAATAGACACCGTCAACCTGTGTGCCCTTGAACATGGCTTCGCAGTTCATTTCAGCCGCTCGAAGAGCCGCGCCAGTATCCGTGGTGAAATACGGATTACCAGTACCGGCCGCAAAAATCACGACACGGCCTTTTTCCATATGGCGGATCGCGCGGCGGCGGATATAGGGCTCACACACCGTATCCATCGGGATCGCAGACTGGACGCGGACCGGCGTGCCGATCTGTTCCAGCGCACTCTGCATGGCCAGCGCGTTCATTACGGTCGCGAGCATGCCCATCGAATCGGCCTGGGAACGGTCCATGCCATTGGCCGCACCGGCAAGACCGCGAAAAATGTTGCCGCCGCCGATGACCAGGCACAATTCGACATTAGTCTGGCGGATCGCACCAGCGATTTCTTCGGCAAACTGTAGGCAGGTCGGCATATCGATGCCGAATTCCGACGGCCCCATCAGGGCCTCTCCCGAAAGCTTCAGGAGGACGCGCTTATAGACGAGCTCGCTACTATGGTCGGTCTCTATTGTCATGACTGTCTCCCAAGGCCGCTTAGCTCGTAAAGGATTCCCGGCTGCCTGTCATGGGCAGCCGGGAGACTTTAAGATGAGTTTTGCAGGCCTTAGGAGCCGGAGGTCATGGAAGCGACTTCAGCAGCGAAATCGTCTTCTTCCTTCTCCACGCCTTCACCCAGACCAAAGCGCACAAAGCCCTTCAGCGTCGCGCCCTGCTCTTCCAGGAACGCGCCGACCGTCTGATCCGGATTCATGACGAATGGCTGCTCCACAAGGACGACTTCCTTGTAGAACTTGTTAAGGCGGCCTTCGATCATCTTCTCGATGACATTGTCCGGCTTGCCGCTTTCGCGGGCCTGATCGGTCAGGATCTGACGCTCACGCTCGACCAGCTCAGGGTCGAGGTCTGCCGTCGTTGCAGATGCCGGGTTCGTTGCAGCAACGTGCATCGCAACCTTGCGGGCAGCGTCAGAAAGCTTCGCCGTGTCGCTGCCTTCGACAGCCACCAGCACGCCGATCTTGCCCATGTTCTCAGCTTCTGGGCTGTGAACGTAGGCCGCAACCTGGCCGCCTTCGGCGGTCAATTTCGCCACGCGGCGCAGCGTCATGTTCTCACCGATCGTCGCAACGAGGCCGGTGATCATGTCGTTGACCGTACCATCGCCCTGAGGCGCTGGAGCGTTCTGAACCGCTTCGAGCGAACCATCGGTTTCAAGAGCAGTCTTGGCGATACCAGCAAGCGCGGACTGGAACTTCTCGTTGCGAGCAACGAAGTCGGTTTCAGCGTTCAGCTCGACAAGCGTGCCGGACGTGCCATCGGAAGACAGCAGCGCAGCGACCAGACCGTCAGCCGCAGCGCGGCCAGCTTTCTTGGCGGCCTTCGAGAGACCTTTCGCACGCAGCCAGTCAACAGCGGCTTCCGTGTCACCATCATTTTCGACGAGCGCTTTTTTTGCGTCCATCATGCCCGCACCAGTGCGGTCACGCAGGTCCTTGACCAGAGCGGCGGTGATCTGTGCCATCTCTAAGATCCTTCCAGATTGAGTGTTGGGTTTAGCTTTCGGCCTTGGCTTCTTCGCTTGCGCCGGCGTCTGCCTCAGAAGCTTCGCCAGCGGCAGCATCAGCGGCGGCAACATCGCCTTCGACCATCGCGTCAATATCTTCGGAGTCGCCGAGGTCGATGCCGAGGCCAGCTGAAGATTCAGCCAGGCCATCGAGGACCGCATCTGCAATCAGGTTGCAGTACAGCGAGATCGAACGGGCGGCGTCGTCATTGCCCGGGAACGGGAAGTCGACATCGTCCGGGTCGCAATTGGTGTCGATCACAGCAATGACCGGAATGCCAAGCTTCTTGGCTTCCTTGATCGCGATCTGCTCCTTGTTCGTGTCGATAACGAACATAAGGCTCGGCAGGCCGCCCATGTTGGAGATACCGCCAAGGGCCCGCTCCAGCTTGTCACGCTCGCGCTCAACGACGAGGAGCTCTTTCTTGGTGAGGCCGGATGCGTCACGGTCCGAAAGCACTTCGTCAAGTTCGCGAAGACGCTTGATCGATTTGGAAACCGTCGTCCAGTTGGTCAGCGTACCGCCAAGCCAGCGATGGTTCATGAAGTATTGTGCAGAACGCTCTGCAGCTTCTGCGATCGGCTGCGCAGCCTGGCGCTTGGTGCCAACGAAAAGAACGCGGCCGCCTTTTGCAACAGTGTCGCGAACCTGGACCAGCGCTTGGTGAAGAAGCGGCACGGTCTTGGACAGGTCCATGATGTGAATACCCGCGCGATCGCCATAGATGAAGGGCTTCATCTTTGGGTTCCAGCGGTGGGTTTGGTGACCGAAGTGAACACCTGCTTCGAGCAGCTGACGCATCGTGAATTCAGGCAGAGCCATGGTATAATTTCCTCTTCCGGTTGACCGGCACGGACACTATCGGGCTCAAACCGCTGAGCTCGACACCGGATGATCCGCGCATCGGGGGTTTAGAGCGCTGCCATATACGTAAAACAGGCCTAATTGCAACCGGGCTTTGTCAGGCTGCGAGCGTATCCACGCGCGATACACCGGACGCCATCTTCAGGGCGCGCAGCGCCTCAAGCCCCGTCGCATAGACTGCTGGCAGCTTCATTGAAACGATCCGGCCATCGGCCAGCGGTAGCTCAAGGAATATCTCGCCCCGGTCCGCGCCCGGCGCATTGACTAGTCTTTCTGCCACGGCAGCGAGTTCATCAAAGTTCGCGCCACGTGAAAGACGCACAACCAGCGCTTTCGCTTTCTTGCCGATCCGCGCCTTCTCGATGGGCTTTACATGCTTCACCGAAAGACGAATTTCCTCTTCCTGGCGGCGTACATTGACCATGACGCAGATACTGTTTGCCGGCGACATCAGGTCCCTGAAATTATCGAGCACTTCCGGCATCACCATAAGCTCGACCTCTCCGGTCGGATCGGACAGGGTAAGGAAAGCAAATTTGCCGCCATTTCGCGCCGGTTTCTCAACACGACGGCGTACAACGCCAATCAACTCCAGCGGTCGGCCGTCCACGGCAACATCCGCAATCTCGTTTGATAGCGTGATGCGTCCGTGTTCGAGGCTATCGAGGACATCATCCAGCGGGTGACCACTCAGATAGAAGCCGACGGCGGCAAATTCTTCGTCGAGAATTTGATGACCGTTCCATGAGGACACTTCCTGCAGCGTCGCTTTCACGGCTGGCTCTGCATCGCCGAACAGTCCGCCCTGCCCGCCGGCGCGATCCTCCGCGGCTGACACCGCCATTGCGGACAGCAAGTGCGCAGACGCAAGACAAGTCGCCCGGTTCGGCTCAATCGAATCAAAGCCGCCGGCGCGCGACAATTGCTCGAAGCACTTCTTGTTTACGGATTTCGGATCGACGCGCTCAGCAAAGTCATGCAGTGACTTGAAGGGGCCCCGCACCGCGCGCTCGGCTTCCAGCTGACGCATGGCCTCAAGGCCTACACCTTTCAGCGCGCCCAATGCGTAGACCAGCGCGCCATTCTCCACATCGAAGTCGGCCGTCGACCGGTTCACATCCGGCTGGATGATCTCGATCTCGAGGCGTCGGCATTCCTGCACAAAGGCCGCGAGCTTGTCGGTGTTCTGAAGGTCGAGACTCATTGAGGCAGCGAGAAACTCGACCGGGAAGTGGCGCTTCAGATAGGCCGTTTGATAGCCGATAAGGGCATAGGCGGCAGCGTGCGATTTGTTGAAGCCGTAACCCGCAAACTTCTCCATCGTGTCGAAGATCTCGTTCGCGAGCGGTGCCTCAATACCTTTCAGCTTCTTCGCACCGTCGAGGAATCGGGCGCGCTGTGCCACCATCTCCTCGACCTTTTTCTTACCCATGGCGCGGCGAAGAAGGTCAGCTTCACCAAGCGAATAGCCTGCAATCTCCTGCGCCATACGCATGACCTGCTCCTGATAGACAGGCACGCCATAGGTTGCCTCAAGGATCGGCTCGAGGTCCGGATGCTGGTAGTGAACGTTCTTCGGGTCTTCCTTGCCCGCTACATAGACAGGAATGTTGTCCATCGGGCCAGGACGATAAAGCGAGATGATCGCGATAACGTCTTCGAGGTTGTGCGGACGCACCTTGCGGAGCGTATCGCGCATGCCCTGACCTTCCAGCTGGAACACGCCCAGCGTCTGGCCGCTGGCCATCAACTCATACGTGTCCTTGTCGTCGAGCGTATCCCATTCGGGGCCGACATCGCGTCCGTCGCGTCGGATGAATTTCAGCGCCCGGTCGATGACTGTCAGTGTCTTGAGACCGAGAAAATCGAATTTGACGAGGCCGCCAGCTTCGGCCCACTTCATGTTAAACTGTGTAGCCGGAAGATCAGAACGCGGATCGTTATAGAGTGGAACCAGCTCCGTGAGCGGACGGTCGCCGATAACAACACCAGCCGCGTGCGTACCTGCGTTGCGGTATAGCCCTTCAAGGGCCAGCGCCGTTTTCAGAAGTTCGCCGACGCGCGGATCCTGCGCAACTTCGTCATCGAATTTCGGCTCATCGTCGATGGCGTCCTGCAGCTTGGGCGGATTGGCCGGGTTGAATGGGATGAGCTTGGCCAGCCGGTCGACCTGGCCGTATGGCATCTGCATGACGCGGCCGACGTCACGCACCACAGCCTTTGCCTGCAGCGTACCGAAGGTGATGATCGCGGCCACACTGTCGGCGCCATACTTGTCACGCACATAGCGGATGACCTCGCCGCGCCGCTCCTGACAGAAGTCGACGTCGAAGTCCGGCATCGACACACGTTCCGGGTTGAGGAAGCGCTCGAACAGAAGGTCAAAGCGAAGCGGGTCAAGATCCGTAATCGTCAGCACCCAGGCAACGACAGAGCCCGCACCAGAACCACGGCCCGGCCCAACGGGGATCCCCTGCTCCTTGGCCCACTTGATGAAGTCAGCAACGATGAGGAAGTAGCCCGGAAAGCCCATCTTCTTGATAATGCCGAGCTCATAGTTGAGCCGCTCGATATAGGTCTCTTTCGGCGCATAGAGTTGCGGCGCTTCGGCAAGGCGCTGCTCCAGCCCCTCCTCTGCCTGCACGCGCAACTCTTCAAACTCCGAACGTGAGCCATCGCCAAAGTTCGGCAGGATCGGATCATGCGTGCGCGCGCGAACGGCGCAGCGTTTCGCGATCTCCACGGTCGAAGCGACAGCCTCCGGCAGATCGGCAAAAAGCTCGATCATGTCGGACGGCGCTTTCAGATACTGATCCGGCGAGACCCGTTTGCGGTCGTCCTGACCAAGATACTCGCCATTCGCGATACACATCATCGCATCATGCGCGTGGGCGTGCTTCGGGTTCAGGAAACGCGCATCGTGCGTGGCTACGACTGGCAAGCCCAGCTTGTAGGCCGCCTCCAGAAGGCCCGGCTCGCTTTCTACCTCTTCTGGCAGGCCGTGTCGTGTAAGCTCGACATAGCAGCGCCCTGGATAAGCTTCCGCGAAGCTCGACAGGGTCGCTTCAGCATCGGCCTGCTTGTTCTTCAGGATGTACTGCGCGGCCTCACCCCGCATGCCGCCCGTCAGGAGGATCAGGCCGTCTGTCTTCTCAAACAGATGCTCTCTCTTCAAGCGCGGCACGCCATCCGCCGCCTCGAGATAAGCGTAGGAAGACAGCTCCATAAGCCGCTTGTAGCCAACCTCATTCTGCGCATAGACCGACACCTGCGTCAGCCATTCCTGATGCCCACCATCGGTGACATCGAAGCAGCACGCCATGATCGGCTGAACGCCAGCGCCAGACAGCGTCTCTGAAATCTCCAGAGCCCCGAACAGGTTGTTCCTGTCGGTCACGGCAACGGCCGGAACACCATTACCAACGGCCCACGCCTTCAGATCCTTCGGCGTGATCATGCTCTCGAGAAGCGAGAAGCTGGTTCGCACGGCAAGGTGGATAAAAAGCGGCTCGGACAAGGCGGGCTCCTCTCAAGCGAGGATTATGCCCCGTATTGCCGGTGAGTCGAAGGGCTCAGCCTGCAAAGGCTGTGAGTTTTCCTGCCTTCAGTGTCAGCACCCGGTCCATATGCTGGTTGAGCGCCATGTTGTGGGTCGCGACCAGAACGGCAGCACCCTCCATACGCGCAATCTTGATCAGGCTCGCAAAGACGCGTTCGGTGGTAGCCGGATCGAGATTGCCAGTCGGCTCATCGGCGATGACAAGTTTGGGGTCATTCACCAGGGCACGGGCAATCGCGACGCGTTGCTGCTCGCCGCCGGACAGCGCGCCCGGCTGGTGTTCAACCCGCTCAGAGAGCCCCATCTCCGCCAGAAGTTCGCGTGCCTTTTCGCGCGCAGGGCTTCGCTTCACCCCATTCACCATGAGCGGCATCGCGACATTATCGAGCGCGTTGAACTCCGGCAGCAGGTGGTGGAACTGGTAGACGAAGCCGAGCTTCTCGCGGCGCAGGCGCGTGCGTATAGCGTCGGACAGGTTCAGAACCCCCTCGCCATCCAGCAGGACCTCACCGCCCTCAGCCCGCTCAAGAAGGCCAGCCGTATGCAACAGCGTCGACTTGCCAGAACCCGACGGCCCGACAAGGCCAACCAGCTCACCGCGGTTCAGGGTCAGGTCCGCATGGTCCAGAACCTTGAGGAGATTTGGGCCAGAGCGGTACTCGCGAACGATGCCGCGAAGCTCAAGAACGGGTGCAGCGCTCATCACTCGAACCTCAACGCATCAACAGGATCGAGACGTGCCGCGCTCCAGGCCGGCCAGATCGTCACGAGGATCGACATGCTCATTGCCCAAAGCGTTGTGAACACAGCCTCCGCCCAATCGAGCTCTGCTGGTAGGCCATCAAGGCCATAGACTTCAGCATCGAAGATATCCCGGCCCAGAATGGAGCTCAGGAAGCCCTCAACTACACCAATATTCAGCACGATCAGCACGCCCAGCGCGAGACCGATCAAGGCGCCGGTCAGACCAAGGATTGCGCCAATCATGATGAAGACCCGCATGATCGCGCCGCGCGGCGTGCCAATCGTCCGCAGGATCGCGATGTCACGTGTCTTGTTCTTCACCAGCATCACGACGCCCGTGATGATGTTTAGCGCGGTGATCGTGATGAGGATCAGCATAATGACCCGCATCATGCCACGTTCGACATTGAGGGCATTGAAATAAGAGGCACGCCGCAGCTTCCAGTCCTCTACGCGAAGTCCGCCTGTCAGCGACCGGATCTCTGCCATGACCGGCTCAGTTCGCATCGGATTGTAGAGGCGCGCGTCGATCGCCTGATACTCGCCGCGCTTGTTGAAGAAGAGCTGCGATTGCTCCATCGGCATCAGCACATAAAGCTTGTCGAGTTCAACACTGCCGGTCGTGAACGTGTCACCGATCGTATAGGCCTTTGAACGCGGCGTGACGCCGAACGGCCCGGCCACACCCTCAGGCGCGATCAACGTAATCTTGTCGCCGATACGAAGTCCCAGATCCTGCGCAAGGAAGGCACCAATCAGGACGACATCGCCGCCATTACGCCCCTCGCCAAAGCCAGCTGCATCAGCTGTCGACTGGCCACCTTCCAGATAAGGCAGGTTTCCGATGTCCTCAGTGCGAACGCCGCGTACGATGGCGCCCGTCCGGCCATATTCAGACGTCGCCAGAACTTGTTGCTCGATGATCGGGAAAGCATGCTCGACGCCTTCCAGTTCGATGATCTCATTCGTCAGGACATCGACATCGCTCTCAGGCAGGCCGCCAACCGAAACAAAGACATGCCCCTGCCCGCCAAGAAGCGCATTCAGAAGCGTCGAGCGAAAGCCCGCCATGACGGACATGATGACGATCAGCGCCATCACGGCCAGCATGATGCCAAAGAAGGAAATGATAGAGATCAGGGACACACCGCCATGCTGGCGGCGTGCGCGCAGATAGCGCCAGGCGAGCGCGCGCTCTACCTGGCCGAAAGGCGCAGCTTTCGCCATCAGTCGGCCTTCACCATCTGGACGGCCTGCTCCAGCGTCATGTCAGACTTCTCGCCGGTCTTGCGGTTCTTCACCTCAACCATGCCAGCCGCGACACCGCGCGGGCCAATCACGATCTGCCAAGGCAGACCAATGAGGTCCATCCGGTTGAACTTCGAACCCGGTCGCTCATCGGTCTCATCATAAAGCACGTCGAGACCTGCCGCCTGAAGCGCCGCATAAGCGCCGTCAGCAACACCAGAGACCGTTTCGTCCTTCGGCTTCATCGAGATGAGACCGACATCAAACGGCGCGACCGCTTTCGGCCAGACAATGCCATTCTCGTCATGGCAGGCTTCAATGATCCCGCCGACAAGGCGCGAGACGCCGATGCCATAGCTGCCCATCTGTACCGGCACATTCTCACCCTCAGCGGTTTGCACGGTGGCATTCATCGCCTTAGAATATTTCGTGCCGAAGAAGAAAATGTGGCCAACCTCGATGCCGCGAGCCGACACCTGGCGGCCTTCCGGCACCTTGGCGAATTCAGCCTCGTCATGCTTCTCCTCGGTCGCCGCATAGTATTGCGTGCGCTTTTCCATGACGTCCGACAGCTCACCATCAAAATCGAGGTCGAGACCTGGCGCAGGCACGTCCAGCAGCGCGCGATCACAGAAGACGGCGCTCTCGCCCGTATCGGCAAGGATGATGAATTCATGGCTGAGGTCGCCGCCGATCGGCCCGGTGTCCGCCTGCATCGGAATAGCGGTCAGGCCCATCCGGTCGAAGGCGTTCAGATAGGCGCAGAACATCTTCTGATAGCTCTTGCGCGCACCTTCCTCGGTCAGGTCGAAGGAATAGGCATCCTTCATCAGGAATTCGCGCCCCCGCATCACACCAAAGCGCGGGCGGATCTCATCGCGGAACTTCCACTGCGTGTGATAGAGGTTCAGCGGCAGCGCCTTGTAGCTCTTCACATAGGCGCGGAAGACGTCGGTGATCAGCTCTTCATTGGTCGGGCCGAACAGCATTTCGCGCTCATGGCGGTCCGTGATGCGCAGCATTTCCTTGCCGTAGGCTTCGTAGCGACCGCTCTCCTGCCAGAGTTCTGCCTGCTGGATCGTCGGCATGAGCATTTCGACCGCCCCGGCCCGGTCCATCTCCTCGCGGACGATCTGCTCGATCTTGTTCAGGACACGAAGGCCGAGCGGCAGCCAGGTATAGATACCGGCGCCGTTCTGACGGACCATGCCGGTGCGCAGCATCAGCTGGTGTGAAACGATGGCCGCATCAGCTGGCACATCCTTGGAAACTGGCAGGAAATATCTGGACAGGCGCATTGAGACTGGCTCACTCCTAACAAGGCGGGTCGCGGCCCCCTGTGTTATTGTCAGTCGCTGCAATTGGCTAGTGTGCGCCTGCAAGCACGCAGCGCTTTTTCATGCCCGGTCGGTCAGGCGCCGTAATAGCGCAGCAATGGCACGACGATGATGCCTGCGATTGCCGTGCACACCACCGCGCCGATCGTGGCCCAGATTGCCTTCTTGGCCAGCATTGGCTCAGCGGGCGCGCCCTCTTCCGTGCCTTCAGGGAATTCGCCATCCTCGAACTGGCCGCGCACGCCAATCGGCAGAACGACGAACAGACACATCCACCAGGAAATGCAGAAGATGACGATGCCGCCGACAAGTGACATTAGTGATCGCCCTTCGGCGTCTCCATCAACTCGACGAGGACACCGTTCGAGTTTTTCGGATGTACGAAAATGATAGGTGTGCCGTGCGCTCCAATGCGTGGCTCACCCAGAACGGTCGCGCCGCGCGCCTTCATGACGTCGACGGCCTGATGGATATCAGCCACTTCGAAGCAGACATGGTGCTGGCCGCCCTTCGGGTTCTTCTGGATGAAGTTATGGATTGGGCTTTCTTCGTTCAGCGGCTCGATCAGTTCGATCTGACTGTTCGGCAGGTTCACGAAGCAGACTTTCACGCCCTGGGCCGGCATATCGAACGGCTCGGTAATGTCGGTTGCGCCATACAGCTTCTTGTAGGTCTCGATCGCATCGGGAAGCGACGGCACAGCAACACCCACATGGTTCAGCGGGCCCAGTTTGAAGTCTTCTGCCATTTTATCCCTCACACTCTCATAACCATGACATCGACCAGCGGCTTGCGGCCGAACGTCCTTTCGCACGCCTTGCGGATGGCCCGCACCAGCGTGGTTTCAACTGCATCGTCATCTAGGCGCTTTTTGCGCGAAAGACCATCGAGCGCCTCGTCGCAGGCCGCCTCGATGGCATCGACAGACTCGTCCGCCAGGCTGCCATCTTCTTCCGACATGCCGCGTACCGCCAGATACGGACCGTCAGCTATACTTCCGGCTTCATCAAAGGAAACGGTGGCTGACACATAGCCGAACTTCGAGATCGCGATCCGCTCCTTCAGGCCCTCGGAGCCTGCAGGCACCAGACGGTTACCATCAAGGTGCAACCTGCCATGCGGCACCGTGTCGATAACTTCTGCCTTGCCGGGCGCCAGCCGGATCATGTCGCCATTGCGCGGTGTCACGGCCTCTGGCACCTGCATGGAGCGGGCGAAGCCTGCATGCTCCACGATATGCCGCCGCTCGCCGTGGACCGGCACCGAAATGCGGGGGCGCACCCACTGATACATACGCTCAAGCTCATCGCGCGCTGGGTGGCCGGACACATGGATGACATCTTTGGTCATCCTGTCGGTGATGATGCGTACGCCTTTCTCGGCAAGCGCGTTCTGCATCTCGAAGATGCCTTTTTCATTGCCTGGAATGACACGCGAGGAAAAGATGACCGTATCGCCAGCGCCAAGCGAGACATGCCGGTGCGTATTGGCAGCAATGCGGCCCAGCGCGGCGCGCTCCTCCCCCTGGCTGCCTGTGCACAGGATCAGGATATTGTCGGCTGGGAAGCTGCCGACATCGGCTTCGTTGACAAGGTCCGGCAGGTTTTTCAGCACGCCCGTCTGTACGGCCGCATCGACAATCTTGTGCATGCTGCGTCCGGCAAGGCAGACGCTCCGACCAGCCTGACGCGCTGCTTCTATGACCGTGGATACGCGCGCGACATTGGAGGCAAAGGTTGCAACGGCCACCCTGCCCTTCAGACTTCCGATCAGCTTGATCAGGTTCTTGCGCACGGTCGCTTCCGAGCCGCTTTCGCCATCGACGAAAACGTTCGTGCTATCGCAGATCATGGCTAGCACGCCCTCATCGCCGAGCTTCTTCAGCCCGTCGATGTCCACGCCTTCGCCGATCAACGGATCCGGGTCGATTTTCCAGTCACCCGTATGGAGTATGGTCCCCACAGGCGTCTCGATTGCCAGCGCGTTCGGTTCCGGAATGGAATGGGTCAGCGTCATGTAGCGGACCTTGAAGGGGCCGGCTTCGACCTCTCCTTCGAGCGGCACCACATTCACATCGACATGTTTCAACCCGCGCTCGGCCAACTTCCCGGCGACGAGGTGGGCGGTGAACGGCGTAGCATAGAGCGGGGCGCGAAGCCGCGGCCAGAGCAGGCCGACCGCCCCAATATGGTCTTCATGCGCATGGGTCAGAAAAATCGCGTCGATCTGATCGGCATGTTCGACGATGAATTCAGGATCAGGCGTAATGAGGTCGATGCCCGGCGTCGTATCGTCGCCAAAGGTCACGCCCAGATCCACAAGGATCCAGCGTCTGTCATGCGCTGGTCCATAGCCATAGGCGTTCAGGTTCATACCGATTTCGCCGCAGCCCCCAAGCGGGAGAAAGACGAGTTCGGGCGTGTCCTTATTGGGCATCGGGTCCTTTCCGGTTCCGGCGGTAGATCTCAAGCAGACCGGACTCCATCAGGGTCTGGTCGTAATGATCGATGGTCGCGCTCGCACCTTCAAATAGCGAGGCAACACCGCCCGTCGCAATCACTGTCATCGGCTGGCCGTATTCTTCCTTCACGCGCCTGACAAGGCCATCGATGAGGTCGATATAGCCCCAGAAGACACCGGTCTGCATCGCGGCAACGGTCGAGTCGCCAATAATCTTCTCAGGTCGCTGGATCGCTATTCGTGGCAGCTGCGCGGCTGCATCGTGCAGCGCGCGCATCGAAAGGTTGATACCAGGGCTGATTATACCGCCCTCAAACCCGCCATCCGGTCCCACGATGTCCAGCGTCGTCGCCGTGCCACTGTCGATAACAATCAGCGCGCCAGGATAGGCTATATGCGCGCCGATAGCGGAAACCAGACGGTCAGCACCAACCTGTTCCGGCCGCGGAATGCGGATAGGCACACCAAGCTCAACCGACGCCTCACCGACAACCAGAGGCTCTGTCGCGAAGTAACGGCGCGCAAGATTTCGGAAATTGAACAGCGCCTGTGGCACGACGCACGAAATCACGCAGGCATCGATGTCGTAGTTTGAGACCTTGCGCATATTCATGAGTGGCTCGAGCCAAACGATATAGTCGTCGGCCGTCCGGCGTGCGTCTGTTGCGCTGCGCCACATCGCCACCCAGTCCTCGCCATCGTGAAGCGCGAAGACCGTGTTCGTATTGCCGACATCAATCGCGAGCAGCATGACCGCCAATCTCCTTCACCAGCTCTACATCGCCTGCTCGAATGGTGTGCGTCGTGCCGTCGCCGGACGCAAGCAGCAGCGCGCCATCAGGGCCAACACCTTTGAAAATGCCGATCTGCGCGTCAGCGCCTTTGCCGACCGTTACTTCTTCGCCTAATCCTTCGGCATATTTCTGCCAGTCGGTTAGCAAGCTTGCGAAATCCGATGAAGCCTGCGCGCAACGCTTTACGAAGGCGGGACGAAGCGCATCGAGAAACATCTCGGCAGTGATGATCTGCGGCGCACCAAGGTCCAGCAGGCTGGTTGCCGCTTGCCCTGCCCCGTCTGGAGCGAACCGCACATTCACACCCATACCGCAGGCGACCCAACAGGCTTTTCCCGATGCAGCACCAGCCTCTACCAGGATGCCGCTGATCTTCTGCCTGCTGGCACGCACATCATTAGGCCATTTGACTTGCAATTGACCGCTATCGATGAACTCCGACGCAGCATCAAGAATGGCGAGGCCCGCCGCAAACGGATATCGGGTAGCCTTCACTAGGCCACCCTCTTCCTCGAAGAGAGCCGTTACAAACAGATTGCCCGTTGGTGAATCCCATTGGCGTCCAAGTCGCCCGCGACCGGCGGTCTGCTTGCGCCCAGCAATCCAGACAGGACCGAAATCGTCAGCCTGTGCCCGTCGTCGGGCTTCTTCATTGGTACTGTCGATCTCGTCGAACCAGAGAACTGGCGCGTCTGGTCTCACTGAATGAACCCGGCCGATGCCTGCGTTGCCCATTCAAGGAATGGCGACGCAAAGACGAAGAGGACAAGACACGCAGCAGCCGCGGCATACACGGACAGGGCAACAGTCGAGCCGACAGGCTGAAAGCGCTCGACCGGCTCCTTCACCCACATCACGAGAATGATGCGGAGATAGTAACCGAAGGCGAGCACTGAGCTCAGCACGAGCACGATCAGAAGAGGCAGCAGACCTGCGTTCCAGCCAGCCTGGAAGACCACGATCTTGCCGATAAAGCCTACGGCGAGCGGGAATCCTGACACAGAGATAACAAGAATGGTAAGCGCAAGGGCGAGGCCCGTACGCCGGCGAACGAGACCCGCCAGCTCGTCAATGCTCTCAACCATGCCGCCCTCACGGCGCATGGACAGCACACCGCCGAAGAGGCCAATAGATGCGATCACATAACTTGTCATGAAGACGAGAAGCGCAGCCGCGCCATATTCCGCGCCCGCGGCGACGGCGACCAGCGCATAGCCCATATTGGCGATCGAGGAGTAACCGAGAAGCCGCTTCAGATTGCTCTGAATGAGCGCGCCGAAAGCACCAATGAGCATGGAAAGCGTAGCGATGATGGCAATGATCATCTGCCAGTCTTCGAACACACCGGAGAAAGCCGTGAACAGAAGATTGGCGAAGACCACCATGCTCGCCATTTTCGGCGCGGTCGCAAAGAAGGCGACAACCGGGCTTGGGGCGCCTTCATAGACGTCCGGTGTCCAGACGTGCATCGGCGCAGCCGAGACCTTGAACGCCATGCCCGAAATCATCAGCACCATGCCGAAGACGAGGCCAATGGTGCGCTCGGAACTGGCGATATCGCCATAGTCGGTCGAGCCGGTGAAACCGTAGACCAGCGAAATACCGTAAAGCAGAATACCCGATGCCAGCGCACCCAGCACGAAATACTTCAGACCAGCCTCAGAAGACCGGATGGAGTCGCGGTGGAATGACGCCAGCACATAGGATGAGAGGCTGAGCGTCTCGATCCCCATGTAGAGCGTCATCAAATTCGATGCGGACAGGATGATCCCCATGCCGAGAGAAGCAAAGATCACCAGAAGCGGGTACTCGTAACGGATCGTCTCATGACGCTTGAGGAAGCCCTCAGCCATGAGCAAGGTCACAGCGCCCGCGACGAAACTGATACATTTGGCAAAGTTCACGAATGGGGTCGTCGTAACGAGGCCGCCAAAAGCCTCGCCGCCTTCCCAGTTCATGATAACAACCAGCGCGGCCAGCAGGAGCGTTGCCGCGCCCAGCTTGAAGGACAAGCCGTTGAAACGGTCGCCCATATACGCACCAGCCAGAACACCAGCGAGGCCAGCGAGCGCAAGCAGCAGCTCCGGGCCAATGGCAGAGATCATCGCCTGAAAGTCGAGCATAATGTGCCTCTATCCTCCGGTGATCATCTGAAGCGCGCGCAGGCTGCTTTCGCGCGTGATGTCAAATACGAGATTTGGTGTGATGCCGAGCAGGATGGTGCCGATGATCAGCGGTGTGATCGTGATGAGATCCTTCTTGCCGACATCGGTGATGTTTTCGAGCGCCGGATTGGTTACGGGGCCGAACACCGTGCGGCGATAGAGCGTCAGCATGTAGACCGCCGAGAAAATCACACCGAGCGCCGCGCCAGCCGCTGCCCAGGTCGACGCCTGGAAAGCACCCGTCATGGTCAGGATTTCACCGACGAAACCGCTAGTCCCCGGCAGACCGACATTGGCCATCGTGAACAGCATGAAGATCGCCGCATAGATCGGCATCTTGTTCACGAGGCCGCCATAGGCTGCGATCTCACGCGTATGCATCCGGTCATAGACCATGCCAACAATGAGGAAGAGCGCGCCGGAAATAAGGCCGTGCGAGATCATCTGGAAGATCGCGCCCTGCACGCCAACCTCGGTGAAGGAGAAGATGCCAAGCGTCACGAAACCCATATGGGCCACCGACGAATAGGCGATCAGCTTCTTCATATCGGTCTGGCGGAAAGCGACCAGCGACGCATAGACAATGGCGATGACCGACAGCGCGAACATCATTGGCTGGAAGAACTGGCTCGCATCCGGGAACATGGGCAGCGAGAAGCGCAGGAAGCCATACCCGCCCATCTTGAGCAGCACACCGGCAAGGATCACAGAGCCAGCCGTTGGCGCTTGAACGTGCGCATCGGGCAGCCAGGTATGTACCGGGAACATCGGGAGCTTCACGGCAAAGGACGCAAAGAAGGCCAGCCATAGCCAGGTCTGCACCTCGGGCGCGAAAGCATAGGTCTCAAGCACCGTAATGTCGGACGTACCGGCCTGCATGTACATGAAGACGATGGCCGCCAGCATGAAGAGCGATCCGAGCAGCGTGTAGAGGAAGAACTTGAACGAGGAATAGATGCGCTCTGCTCCGCCCCAGACGCCGATAATGATGAACATCGGGATCAGACCGGCTTCGAAGAAGACGTAGAACAGAACCAGGTCCATCGCACAGAATACGCCGATCATGAAGGTCTCGAGGACGAGAAACGCGATCGTGTATTCGGTCAGGCGATGCTTCACCGTGCCATAGGACGCAATCAGGCTGATCGGCGTCAGCAAGGTGGTCAAAAGGATGAGAAGCAGCGACATGCCATCGATGCCCAGCTTGTACTGGATACCGGCAAACCAGCTCACTTCTTCGACAAGCTGATAGCCCGGCGCGTCGACTTCGAAGCTTACCAGCATCACCAGTGAGGCAAGGAAGGTTGCGGCCGAGAAAATCAGGCCGGCCATGAGCGACTGGCGCCCACGCGTTTCTTCATCCTGGCCATTGCTGCCTGTGGCTGTCTGCACAAGCATGATCAGCAAGGCACCAGCCAGCGGCAGAAAAGTGACCGCTGTCAGAATTGGGAAATTGCCCATCAGCCCGCGCCTCCAGCACGCCAGAAGATCACCGCGCCAAACACGAGGGCCGCAAGAATGATCACGAATGCATAATGATAAAGATAACCGGTGTGCATGGCCGACAGACGGCGCGAGCCCCACCGAACGAGCGACGTCACACCATCCGGGCCGAACCCGTCAATGATACGCTTGTCGCCGGTTTTCCAGAAGAAGCCGCCAAGCCAGTGCGTGCCCTTGACGAAGGTCGCGTTATAGATCTCGTCAAAGTACCACTTGTTGGCGAACAGGCTATGCAGCGGGCCGCCCGATGCCGCAATCTTCGCTCCGAAACCTCGGTTGAAGAAATACGTAAAGGTCGCGATCAGGAAGCCGGTCACGGTCACGAAGAGCGGTGCCCAGAACACCCATTCCGGCACATTGTACTTGTCAGCCAGAACCGTGTTGTCCGCCGCATTATAGATCGCGCCAGCCCAGAACTCGGCCTGATAGTGACCGACGAACGAGTCGTAGAAAACAAAGCCGGCAAAAATGGCGCCGAGAGACAGGAGGCCGAGCGGGATCAGCATGACGAGTGGGCTCTCATGCGGATCCTCATGGTGGTCGTGATGGTGACCATGATCGTCGACCGACAGATGTTCGTCCGCGTGGCTGTCGACTTCCGGCGTTTCCGGCAGGATCGAATCCTCACGCGGGCCGTGGAACGTCATGTAGATGAGGCGCCAGGAATAGAAGCTCGTCAGCAGCGCCGCCACGATACCGAAGATGAAGGCCAGCGTGCCGAAGCTGACGCCATTGGACCCGGCCGCGAACGTCGTCTCGATGATGGCATCCTTGGAGAAGAAGCCCGCAAAACCGAACGAAGTGTGCGGAATACCAAGACCGATGATCGCAATCGTACCGATCATCATGGCAGCATAGGTCAGCGGCATGAACTTCGCGACACCGCCCATGCGGCGCATGTCCTGCTCATGGTGCATGCCGTGAATGACAGAGCCTGCCCCGAGGAAGAGAAGCGCCTTGAAGAAGGCATGCGTGAACAGGTGGAACATCGCCGCCTGATAGGCACCGATACCGGCCGCAAAGAACATGTAACCAAGCTGCGAACAGGTCGAATAGGCGATGACGCGCTTGATGTCGTTCTGTGCCATGCCCACGGTCGCCGCATAGAGCGCAGTCACGGCACCGATAAGCGTGACCATGCCGGCTGCGAACGGTGCGTACTCATAGATCGGCGACACGAGACAGACGAGATAGACACCCGCGGTCACCATGGTCGCGGCGTGGATGAGCGCGGAAACAGGCGTCGGGCCTTCCATGGCGTCTGGCAGCCAGACGTGAAGGAAGAACTGCGCCGACTTACCCATAGCCCCGATGAAGAGGAGCACGCCGATCAGCTCCAGCGCCGGCACATTATAGCCAAGGAATGGTACGATCAGCTCGCGGATCGGCGCCGCGTCGGCCAGCGCGAGCGGTGTCACGATTGCATTCTCGCGGATGGCGCTCAGCACAGGCTCGAACTCTACCGACCCGAACACCACGAAGACGCCCATGATACCAAGCGCGAGACCGAAGTCGCCGACCCGGTTGGTCACGAAGGCCTTGATGGCTGCGCTGTTCGGTGCCGCTTTCGTGTACCAGAAACCGATCAGCAGATAGGAAGCGAGGCCCACGCCTTCCCAGCCAAAGAAGAGCTGGATAAAATTGTCCGCCGTCACCAGCATGAGCATCATGAAGGTAAACAGCGACAGATAGGCAAAGAAGCGCGCGCGATGCGGGTCTTCGCTCATATAGCCCCATGAATAGAGGTGGACGAGGCCAGAAACGCCCGTGATCACTGCCATCATGACGATGGACATCGCATCGACGCGGATTGCCCAGTCCGCCTGGAACTGGCCAACATCCATCCAAGTCAGCAGCGTGATGATATGCTGGACCGGCGCAACAACGGCCGCGCCGTGATCGCCAGCTGCAGGCGCTGCGGTATGAACCGCCTCAACAACACCGCCGCCAAAGGCGAACATGAAAAGCTGGATGACCGACAGGATGCCGGCAAGGCCGACCGTACCGGTCGTGATGACCATGGCGCCGGTATCTGTCACGTATTTCTGGAAAACCCCGGCGATCAAGGCTGCGAGGCCCGGCGCCAGGACGATGAAGAGAAGTGCGAAATCAGGAAGCATATCCGGTCTAGCCCTTCATCAGGTCGATGCTCTCGACGGCGATGTCGCCGCGATTGCGGAAGAAAACAACGAGAATGGCGAGCCCGACAGCCGCTTCGGCTGCTGCAACTGTCAGCACCAGCATGGCAAAAATCTGGCCGACAATCGTGCCTGAGAACACCGAGAAGGCGACCAGGTTGATATTGACGGACAGCAGGATGAGCTCGATCGCCATGAGGATGACGATGATGTTCTTGCGGTTCACGAAGATGCCGACGACACCCACAGTGAACAGGATAGCCGAGACAGCAAGGAAGTGATTGACAGTAATATCCATGACCTAAAGTCCCTTGCCTGACTCAACGTCGATGCGGCGGATCGCATCCTTACGGGTACGAGCGGTCTGCTTCGCGATGTTCTGGCGTTTGACGTGCGGCTTATGGCGAAGCGTCAGCACAATGGCACCGATCATCGCGACCAGCAGGATGATGCCGGACATCTGGAACAGCAGTAGGTATTCGGTGTACATCACCTGCCCGATGGCTTCGGCATTTGTGGCCGCGCCGGGCTTGGCGTTGATCTCATCACCAGCGGCCGATCGCGCAAATGTTACGAGCGCGATTTCAGCAGCGAATGCGACACCGACCAGCGCAGCAAAGGGCCAGTAGCCGAGCGTGCCCTGCTTCAATTCTACGAAGTCGACATCCAGCATCATCACCACGAACAGGAAGAGCACGGCGACCGCGCCGACATAGACGACGACCAGAAGCATTGCGAGGAACTCCGCCCCGATCAGGACGAGCAGGCCCGCAGATGTGAAGAAGGCCGTGATCAGCCAGAGCACGGAGTGAACCGGGTTCTTGGCGGCAATCACGGCGACTGCCGAAACGGTCACGATCGCTGCCAATATGTAAAAGGCGATGAGTTCCACCGGTGTGAGCCCCAATGTTGCCAGCGGTCAGACCGCTGCAGGAAAGTGAAGGCGCCCCGCCCTAACGGTAAGGCGCGTCGAGTTCAAGATTGCGTGCGATGAGTCGCTCCCAGCGGTCGCCATTCGCAAGCAGGCGGTCCTTGTCATAATACAGCTCTTCGCGGGTTTCGGTCGCGAATTCAAAGTTGGGCCCCTCGACAATGGCGTCGACTGGGCAGGCTTCCTGGCAGAAACCGCAATAGATGCACTTCACCATGTCGATGTCATAGCGTGTCGTGCGGCGGGAGCCATCCTCGCGTGGCTCTGCCTCAATCGTGATGGCCTGCGCCGGGCAGATCGCCTCGCACAGTTTGCACGCGATGCAACGCTCTTCGCCATTCGGGTAGCGGCGTAGCGCATGTTCGCCACGGAAACGTGGGCTCAGCGGATTTTTCTCGAAAGGATAGTTCACGGTCGCCTTGCGCTTGAACATTTCCTGAATGCCGATTTTGAAGGCATGCAGGAAGTCCGTCATCATGGCGCCGCGGAGGGACTGAACGATGTTCATGCCTGGACTCCTGCGTAAACAACATAGCCTGCAACAAGGAAAACAGCGGCCAGCGAGGTCGGAAGGAAGATCTTCCAGCCAAGGCGCATCAGCTGGTCATAACGATAGCGCGGCACGACAGCCTTCACGAGTGCAAAAAGGAAGAAGAAGAATACGGTCTTCGCCATGAACCAGGCGAGGTGACCAAGATTGACCATCCAGACCGGGAAGTTCGAGACGAACTCTTCGCCAAACGGGATCGGACCGTGCCAGCCGCCGAGGAAAAGCAGCGTCATCATCGAGCACATAAGCACGATGTTGAGATACTCACCGATCATGAACAACAGGTATGGCGTGGAGGAATACTCGACCTGGTAGCCAGCCACGAGTTCGGATTCGGCTTCCGGAAGGTCGAATGGCGGTCGGTTTGTTTCAGCCAGCGCGGAGATGAAGAACATCACGAAAACGACGACCATCACCGGGAACAGGAGGATATTGTTGAAGCTGAACAGGTGCCAGGTCCAGAAACCGCCTGACTGGTTGTTCGCAATCTCACTGAGGTTCATCGACCCCACCAGCAGGATCACCGTGATAATGATCAGGCCGATCGATACTTCATAGGACACCATCTGCGCCGCGGACCGCAGCGACCCGAGGAACGGATATTTCGAGTTCGACGCCCAGCCGCCCATGATGATGCCGTAGACACCAAGCGACGAGACCGCGAACAGGTAGAGGATACCGACGTTCAGGTCAGCAACCACCCAGCCCGGCGCCACGGGGATCACCGCCCATGCGGCAAATGCCAGGGTTAGCGACAGGATCGGAGCCAGCAGGAAGACCGTCTTGTTGGCACCCGCTGGAATAATGATCTCTTTCAGGAGGAATTTGCCGAAATCGGCAAAGCTCTGCAGCAGGCCGAAAGGACCGACAACGTTCGGCCCCTTGCGCATCATCACAGCTGCCCAGACCTTCCGGTCCATAAGCAGGAGGAAGGCCAGCGAAAGCAGCAGGACAACCGTAAACAGCAGGATCTGACCGATGACGGTCAGCCAGCCAAAAAGCAGTCCATGTTCCTGGATGAATGCACTCATGGCGCTCGCCTACTCCGCTGCTACCGGCGTTTCAAGGCCACGCTTCATGAGCGAGCATTCCGCCATCGTCTTTGACGCCCGTGCAATCGGGTTGGTCAGATAGAAATCTTCGAAGGGCGCTTCAAAAGGACGCGCTCCGGCGAGGTTATTGGCCTTTTCAGGCGCTTGGGACAGCGCCTCATGGCCGCCAGCACCCGGCGCAAAACCGAGGCCAGCAAATATCGGATTATGCTCACGGATCTGTTCGCGAAGCTGGTCGGCCGAATCATAGGACAGCGTCTTGCCGGTCAGCTCTGACAGCGCGCGGAAGATCGCCCAGGCCTCGCGGGCCTCGCCCTTCGGCTGGACGGCCTTACGGGTCATCTGCACGCGGCCTTCCGTGTTTACATAGGTCGCTTCCATTTCGGTATAGGCCGCAGATGGAAGAATGATGTCAGCGCGAGACGAGCCGCGATCCCCATGCGAGCCGACATAGATCACCGTCGTGTCGCCAAGTTTGCTGAGATCAAGTTCATCTGCGCCAAGCAGGACCAGCGTATCGAGGCCGCCTTCGAGCATTGCCTTCGTGTCGAGCCCGTTTTCGCCCGGCACGAAACCGGTATCAAGCGCGCCAACACGACCAGCCGCATTATGAAGCACGCCAAAGCCGCTCCACTCATCGGTGATCGCGCCGGCGTCCAGTGCGATCTGGTGCGCGGCATTCAGCACATCGAGACCGTGCTCTCCAACCAGCGCATGTTCGCCAACCACAACCATCGGGCGTTTGGCATTCTTGAAGGCCGTCACAAATGCGCTGTCGCCTTTCAGCAGGCCATCGAGGTCTGCCGGGCCAGTGCCGAGGTGTTCATAGTCATAGGTGAGGTCTACGCCTTCGCCGATCAGACCGACCTGAAGGTCATTCCAGAGCCAGGCCTTGCGGATGCGCGCATTCCAGACAGATGCCTCTACGCGCGGATTGGTGCCGATCAGCAACAGCACGTCAGCTTCCTCGACCCCCATGAGCGTCGGGTTGAGAATGTATTTCTCACGGACGCCATCGGCGCCATAAGATGCGCCAGCCGGACGACAGTCAGTCGACGCGATGTCGAGGTTGCGGGCTAGATCAAGCGCCGCGCGGGCCTGTTCAACCTCAACGAGGTCGCCAGCGATGAAGCCGGTCTTTTCCTTGGAAGCCTTCAGCGCCTCTGCGGTCTTCTGCAGCGCCTCACTCCAGCTTGCGGGGCGCAGCTTGCCATTCTCGCGGACATAAGGCCGGTCGAGACGCTGGCGGGCAAGGCCGTCCCAGACGAAGCGCGACTTGTCTGACAGCCACTCCTCATTCACCTCTTCATTCAGGACAGGCATGATACGCATCACGCCCGCTCCTTTTGCATCAACGCGGATGCCCGCGCCCATCGCATCCATGATGTCGATCGACTCAGTCTTGCGCAGCTCCCATGGGCGCGCATTGTAGGCGTAAGGCTTCGACGTCAGCGCGCCGACCGGGCAAAGATCGATGACATTGCCGGAGAGCTCCGACGACAGCGATTCTTCAAGATAGGTCGTGATTTCAGCGTCTTCGCCGCGCGAAATCATGCCCAGCTCTTCGACACCGGCAACCTCTGCGGCGAACCGCACACAGCGTGTACACTGGATGCAGCGGGTCATGATCGTCTTGACCAGCGGGCCCATATTCTTGTTCTCGACCGCGCGCTTGTTCAGCGCATAGCGCGAACCAGACCGGCCATAGGCCATGGCCTGGTCCTGCAGGTCACACTCACCGCCCTGATCACAGATCGGGCAATCCAGCGGGTGGTTGATGAGCAGGAACTCCATCACGCCGTTGCGGGCCTTCTCGACATAGTCACCAGAGGTCAGAACGTTTGGCGGCGAACCATCCGGATTGAGGCGCATGTCACCAACGGTCTGGGCGCAACTGGCGATTGGCTTCGGCGCGCCTTTCCACTGAACCAGGCACATGCGGCAATTGCCAGCGACCGACAGGCGCTCATGATAGCAGAAGCGCGGGATCTCGGCGCCAGCTTCCTCACACGCCTGCATCAGCGTGTAGTGCTTGGGCACCTCAATGTCCTTGCCATCGATGTTCAGTTTGAAAAGGTCGTCAGCCATCGCTTTAGAACTCTTGTACGGGATTGAATTTCGTCTCGCGCGACAGCGAATTCCAGCGCGCAAGGAGATAGGTCGGAACGATCACGAGCAGGCTGCCCAGCATCGCGGAAGGACGCCAGACGCGCACCACAAGCAGGTCATGCGCCAGCGTCAGTAGAAGCGAGAGCACGGCTACAGCGAGGATCGCCCAGAGATACTTTGTCGAGACCAGCGACAAGATGCCGAGCACGATCATCGCGTTCATCTGCACCACTGGCAGCAGGACCGAATTCAGCGCCAGAACATCCACGCCAAAATGCTGCGCGGTAACGATCAGGGCGAACGTATTCGTCCCGATGATAACAGCGCACCAGATGGTGGTGAGGATGTTGCGGAGCGTGCTCATCAGTCGTGTCTGCCCTACTCCGCTGCCACGTTTGCGCCCTGCACCATGGTGCGCGGCGCCCGGTATTCGGAAATGCGGTCTTCGATCTCATGCCGGAAGTGGCGGATAAGGCCCTGCACGGGCCACGCTGCGGCGTCGCCAAGGGCGCAGATCGTGTGCCCTTCGACCTGACTGGCCACGTCGAGCAGCATGTCGATATCCGACATCTCCGCCTGGCCCTTCGCCATCCGCTCCAGCACGCGCCACATCCAGCCCGTACCCTCACGGCACGGCGTACACTGGCCGCAGCTCTCATGCTTGTAGAAGTAGGAAATCCGCGCAATCGCCTGGATGAGGTCGGTGGATTTGTCCATCACGATGACGGCCGCCGTGCCGAGACCTGAGCGCAGGTCCCGCAGCGTGTCGAAGTCCATATAGGCGTCCATGATCTGCTCGGCAGGCACCATCGGCACCGACGAACCACCGGGGATCACAGCCTTCAGATTGTCCCAGCCGCCACGGATACCGCCGCAATGGGTCTCGATGAGATCACGGAAGGTGATCGACATTTCTTCTTCGACGTTACACGGCTTGTTCACATGGCCGGAGACACAGAACAGCTTCGTGCCTGTATTGTTCGGGCGGCCGAAGCCAGCAAACCACTCAGCGCCGCGACGCAGGATGGTTGGCGCAACAGCGATCGACTCGACATTGTTCACCGTGGTCGGGCAGCCATAGAGACCGGCATTGGCCGGGAATGGCGGCTTCAGGCGCGGCTGGCCCTTCTTGCCCTCAAGGCTTTCGAGCAGCGCCGTTTCCTCGCCGCAGATATAGGCACCTGCACCGTGGTGGACGTATATGTCGAAGTCCCAGCCATTCTTGTTGTTCTTGCCAACCAGACCAGCCTCATAAGCTTCCTTCACCGCCTTCTCGAGCGCCTCACGCTCAGCGATGTATTCGCCGCGCAGATAGACATAGCAGGCGTGCGCGCGCATCGCATAGGACGCGACCATGCAGCCCTCGATCAGAAGGTGCGGATCATGGCGCATGATCTCGCGGTCCTTGCACGTACCCGGCTCGGACTCGTCAGCGTTCACAACCAGATAGTGAGGCCGGTCACGGACTTCCTTCGGCATGAAGGTCCATTTGAGACCTGTCGGGAAGCCAGCGCCGCCGCGGCCACGAAGGCCGGATGCCTTGATCTGGTCGCAGATCCATTCCGGCGTCTGCTGCAGCATCTCACGCGTGAGATGCCAGGCTCCGCGCTTCTTGGCCGCTTCGAGGCCCGGCGAGTGCGCGCCGTACAGATTGGTGAAGATGCGATCCTTGTCCTGCAGCATTAGCTTTTGTCCTCAGATGCGAATGTCTTGGCCTGCTCGATCCAGGATTCCCGCTCGATCCGGCCCCGGAAAGAGAGATACCCGTCGACCCATTTCACATTATCGCCGCTCCAGGCCGCGATCTGTGCAAATGTGTTCACGCCAAGCTCATTGAGCTGTTTCTCAATCTTTGGCCCGATGCCCTTGATTTTCTTGAGATCGTCGCCGTCTTCAGAGCTGGCTTCAGACGCCGCTGGACGCTCGCCTTCGAGCTCCATCTCGTCATCGGCCGCTTCGACCGCGGCCTTGGAGGTCTCTTCGCGATCGGTATTGGTCGGCTTCGAACGGGCCGGCTCACCCTTCGCTTCCGGCTCTGGCGTGTCGCCATTGGTCGCCTCTGGAAGGTTCGGCAGCCCGGCAGCGCCGTTGCGCGCCCCATCGAACAGACCCGCCTCTTTCAGCGTCGTCGCGCCGCCAATCGGCGCACTGTTCAGACGGTCAACGAACGTCCCCGGAGGCACGTCTACACCGCCAGCCAGCCGCGACAGGATCTCATCGAGAGATTCCGGCGTCAGATCTTCATAGTAATAGTCATTGATCTGGACCATCGGCGCGTTCACGCAGGCGCCCAAGCACTCGACCTCTTCCCATGACAGGCGGCCATCATCCGTCACGGCCATCTTCTTGCCGATGCGTTTCTCACAGACCTTTTTCAGATCATTGGCACCGCGCAGCATGCAAGGCGTCGTACCGCAAAGCTGGACGTGATTCTTGCCGACGGGCTGAAGGCGGAACATCGTGTAGAAGGTCGCAACCTCATAGACGCGGATATACGGCATCTCGAGGCGGTCAGCGACCGTGCGCATCGCCGGCTCGGACAGCCAGCCGCCATTATCCTTCTGAGCCAGCCAGAGCAACGGGATGACGGCAGACCGCTTCTTGTCCTCTGGATATTTGCCCATCCAGAACGCAATCGTCGGCTCTGTTTCGGCTTTGAAAGCGAAGGTTTCGCTCCCTGCCTCAAGATCAAAACGGCGTAGTGCCATTAGCGGTCGATCTCCCCAAACACGATGTCGAGCGAACCCAGTATGGCAGAGACGTCTGCCAGCATATGCCCCTTGCACAGGTGATCCATGGCCGCGAGGTGCGGATAGCCCGGCGCACGGATCTTTGCGCGATATGGACGGTTCGTCCCGTCAGAAACCAGATACACACCGAACTCGCCCTTCGGCGCCTCGACGCAGGCATAAACCTCGCCTTCGGGCACGTGGAAGCCTTCGGTGTAAAGCTTGAAGTGGTGAATGAGCGCTTCCATCGAGCGCTTCATGTCACCGCGGCGCGGCGGCGAAACCTTCGAACCTGCTAGCAGGACTTCGCCTTCCGGCATGTTCTCGATGCACCACTTCATGATGTCGCAGGAGATGAGCATCTCCTCCATTCGGCAGACATAGCGGTCATAATTGTCGCCATTATTGCCAACCACGACCTTGAAGACATCGCCCGGAATCTCGTCATAGATTTCGTAAGGCTGTGAGCGGCGAAGGTCCCATGCCAAGCCGG
Organism: Henriciella marina; assembly: GCF_027213945.1. Classification (GTDB taxonomy): domain Bacteria; phylum Pseudomonadota; class Alphaproteobacteria; order Caulobacterales; family Hyphomonadaceae; genus Henriciella; species Henriciella marina_A. The sequence continues at coordinate 279,895 of NZ_JAPWGW010000004.1, read as the reverse complement.
AGCCGCGAACCATGACGCCCGAAAAACCCCACTCCATGATCATCTTCTCATCGACAACGCCGATATCGACATTGCGCTGTTTGAAGATACGGTTTTCCGTGATCAGCCCTTCAATGTGCGCAATTGCATCTGGGAAACGGCTGCAGAAGTGCATGATATCGTCGAGCAGGTCTGGCGGCAGGTCCTGATGAACGCCGCCCGGCCGGAAATATGCAGAGTGCATACGCGAACCGGAGGCACGCTCATAGAAGCCGATCAGCACTTCGCGCTCCTCAAAGCCCCAGGTAATCGGGGCAAGCGCGCCGCAGTCCATTGCCTGCGTCGTGATGTTCAGCATGTGCGACAGGATACGGCCGATTTCAGAGTAAAGCACGCGGATAAAGCTGGCACGGCGCGGCACTTCCAGACCAAGCATACGTTCGATCGCAAGGCACCAGGCATGCTCCTGGTTCATCGGCGCGACATAGTCGAGCCGGTCGAAATACGGAAGGCCCTGCAGGTAGGTCTTGTACTCCAGCAGCTTTTCGGTGCCGCGGTGCAGAAGGCCGACATGGCTGTCGATCCGCTCGACGACTTCGCCGTCGAGATCCATGATCATGCGCAGCACGCCGTGCGCAGCAGGGTGCTGCGGACCAAAGTTCAGTGTAAACTTGCGGTCGTCGTCGGAGGACGAAATGTAAGCGCTATCAGCCATTGTCAGCCTCCTTCTCCGCCTTTTCATCACCCGGCAGCTCTTTGGTCATGCCTTCCCACGGCGATAGGAAATCAAAATTGCGATATTCCTGAACTAGGCTCACCGGCTCATAGACAACCCGCTTTTCAAGGTCGTCATAACGCACTTCGGTATAACCAGTCAGCGGGAAGTCCTTGCGCAGTGGATAGCCCTCGAAGCCATAATCGGTCAGCAGGCGGCGCATGTCCGGGTGACCGGCAAAGCGGATGCCATACATGTCGAATGCTTCGCGCTCGAACCAGTCGGCGCTGGGGTGAAGCCCGGTAAGGCTCGGCACCGCGGCGCTCTCATCAGTCGACACCTTGACGCGGATGCGCTGGTTCAGGCGCATCGACAGGAAGTGGTAGACGACCTCGAAGCGCTGGCTGCGCTCTGGATAGTCGACACCGCAAATGTCGATCAGCGTCTCGAAGACGCACTGATTGTCGTCCTTTAGGAATTTCGACAGGCGCAGGATCGAATCGCGTTCGGCGAGCAGCGTCAGCTCGCCATGCTTCACATGGAAGCTTTTCACCATATCAGCGCACGAGTCGCTGATATGCTCGCCAAGCTCTTTCAGGGCTTCACTCATGACCAGTAAATCCTTTCCGCCTAGCGCTCGATCGAGCCTTCGCGGCGGATCTTCTTCTGAAGTTGCAGCATACCATAGACGAGCGCTTCTGCGGTCGGCGGGCAGCCTGGCACATAGATGTCGACAGGCACGATACGGTCACAGCCGCGAACGACTGAGTATGAATAGTGATAATAACCGCCGCCATTCGCGCAGGACCCCATCGACACGACGTAACGCGGCTCCGGCATCTGGTCGTAGACCTTGCGAAGCGCTGGCGCCATCTTGTTGGTGAGCGTGCCGGCAACGATCATCACGTCTGACTGACGCGGAGAGCCGCGCGGCGCCATGCCGAAGCGTTCAAGGTCATAACGCGGATTGCCTGCCTGCATCATTTCAACGGCGCAGCATGCCAGACCGAACGTCATCCACATGAGCGAACCGGTCCGCGCCCAGGCGATCAGATCGTCGGCACGTGCGGTGAAATAGCCCTTGTCGGCAAGGTGATCGGAAAGACCGGCAAAGAACGGGTCGTCAGCGCGCACATCGTGCCCGCCTTCGACACCGGCCCGGCCGGCTCCAAGTGCATACGGCTTATAGTCGTCGGCCATCTATTCCCACTCCAGCGCCCCACGGCGCCATTCGTATATGAAACCTACCGTCAGCACGCCGAGGAAGACGACCATGGACCAGAAGCCGAACACGCCGATGGTGCCGAGACTGACCGCCCAAGGGAAGAGGAAGGCCACCTCCAGGTCGAAGATGATGAAGAGGATGGCCACCAGATAGAAGCGGACATCGAATTTCATGCGCGCATCGTCGAAAGCGTTGAAGCCGCACTCATAGGCCGAATTCTTTTCAGGGTCCGGGTTGGACGGGGCCAGAATGGCGGCGCCAATAATGAAAAGCAGCGACAGGATCACACCAAGTCCCAGGAACAGGATCACTGGCAGATAGTCGAGGGCAAAGCGTTCAATCTCGGTCATATGAGGTGAGCTCCTCGAAGGACGGGCGTCGAAAGCGTCGGGTTAGGACGCTTTCAGCGCGATGGCAACATGCCATCCCCATCATAACTAACGTGGCTGACAGAAAATTCTGCCCCCTCGCATGCGGCGAGGCGACGCGCTGGCTGCAACCGGCATCCAGCTGAAAATGCGAAGGATTTGCAAGTGTTCGAACCCGGCGCTCTTTGAGCAATTACAATCGCCTGAGCATTTGAAATCGAGGCGTTGCGCCCGTCACTCAAATTGAAACGTGAGCGGCTTCCTTCCAACTTGCTAGTTGCGGGCCATGCAAGCCCTCTGTACGCCGGAGAAGTGATCTCATCAGGACTGCAGACTTGAATTATGTCTCGATACAACCGTTGATCAGCAAAGCGTCGGAAGCAGATCTGGCTGCGTCGAAGCGAGAAGCTTTTTTTCAGCCGAAGTTGAGATTAATCCGGAACAGGGTCGGCAAAACAGCTGGATGCCTGATCTGGCGCGCGCCCTGGGCGATCCCAATCTCGCGCAAAACATAAATTATCTCTATGAAGTGCTTCACGACCTATGCACGGACAATCCGGGCAAGCTCTTTACCTTTGTAGTGAGAGCGAAGCCGGGAGCCGACCTGGAATCTCTTCTAGTTATCTACGACTTTATTCGATCACTCGACGAAGAGTCGCCTGAATGTTCCGTGCTGGCCTATCTAACATATGACTGAGACTGTGGGCGTGTTACCCACACTGTTTGTAGATCGCGGAAAAAACACCGCCAGTACACCGTCAGAAACACCGTGCCTGCACCAGAGTTTCCGACACCTGAGCGCCACGGGGTACATTAGCCCCATGATCGCCCGCGACTGGATCCTTGATGTCTTGGCAGAGCTAGAGCTCTGGTACTGGCCCATCTTCCTATGGGAGCTGTACTGGCTGGACCGCTACCTCACGGCCCGCCGCGCAGAGCATCGCTCTGGCCTGATTGGCTACTCGGTCTGCAAGAAGGGCCGCATCTATATCACGCTGCAGGCCTTCGCGGACAAACCAGACCCGAATGACTGGACCGTCTTCGCGCCGCGCGCGCCGTGGAAGCAGCTGTCTTTGGACATCTCTGCTGTTTGGCGGGGCCGCAATGATGCTGAACCTCAGAAACCCACCCAGCAGCTAACGCGCGGTACCCCCGAACCGTGGAAGTTCTTCGCGCCCGCACCACTCAACCTTGTCCCACCCTAACCACAACACCTAGCACCAACTCCGCAAGGTGAGCGAAGCCGAACCAGGCGGCCGCCTACCGCCCCCTCAAAACCCATCACCCACCTCCCGAAGATACCTGCGAAGGCAGGTATCCAGAGTGCAGTCTCAGAACGGAAACTCTGTTTCACCGGGTTCACTATGGACACCTGCCCCTCATCCTGAGCTTTTCGAAGGACGCAGATGTCTTCGGCCTCAAAGCCACCCAGTACCGCAGCCCCACCCGGGCCTGCGGCCGCAAGCGCTGCCTCATCCTGAGCCTGTCGAAGGATGAAGCAGAAAATCACCGAAGGAAGCCCTACAACCTCCTGAGACCCCGGCCTGCGCCGGGGTGAGCGGATTGAGTGAAGAGCAGCCCTGAACCCGATCCATCGCGAAGCAAAGCGAAGCGGGGACCAAAAACCAAAAAAGCACGCCTCACAAGAGGCGCGTAGCTTGGATATGGAAACTGGAAAAAATGGTGCCCGGGGGCGGATTTGAACCACCGACACGCGGATTTTCAATCCGCTGCTCTACCCCTGAGCTACCCGGGCGGGTCACTGGGGAAACGGCGTCATAACGCCGGGACTCGCCATTGTCCAATCCCCTGTTTGATCTTTTTGCAGCAAGCTGCAGCCAGCCTCAATTATAGCGAGGCTGAACCGTCTCCGCGGGGGCCGATTCACCTGCCCGGACAGTCTCGCAAGCCGCGTCGAGATCGCGCAGATAGTCATCGATCATATCGGCATGTTTTGGCGACAGCATCAGATGGAGACTGCGCGGCTCCTTGGTGACCGAGGTGAACCAGCCACGCTTGTACAGCTCACCATAGAGCGCAAAGGAATGAAGGTCCGGATGGCGAAACGCGATGAGGCCCAGCAGCGGGTTGCCGAGAATCTCAAACCCGCGTTCGCGCAACCCCTGCTCTACTTTCTCCCGCGCGCTGCAAACCTTGCCCTGGAGGCGGCAATATCCCTCGACACCCAGATGGTTCATAACGGCCCAGGCCGCAGAGATCGCCCCGCCCGGCCGCGTCCCGGCCAGGGTCGGCGTTTTCATCGGGGCCCCGGACCAGCCCGCAAAGTCGAACGGCATATGCTGATAGATGTCAGCAGAGCGGAAAAGCACCGTAGATGCGCCTTTGGCAGCGTATCCGTATTTATGAAGATCCGCGCTCATCGACTGAACGCCTTCCAGCTCGAAATCGAAAGCCGGGACCGGGACGCCATTCATTCGCGCAAACGGCGCGAGAAACCCGCCAACGCAGGCATCGACGTGAAGCCAGACGCCCTTCTCAACTGCAACATCCGACAGAGCCTCGATCGGATCTATAACGCCATGTGGAAAATTCGGAGCTGAGCCGACCATCATGATCGTATTCTCATCCAGCGCAGCCGCCATGGCGGGCGGATCAGCCTTGAAGCTGCCATCGGTCTGCAGCGGTACGCGCCGGATCTCCACATCCATGAGATGCGCTGCCTTGTCGAAGGCAAGGTGCGCCGACTGCGGGAGGACGATATTTGCAGGGCCTGACTGGCCTTTCGAACGGGCGAAGTCGCGCGCTGTCTTGAGCGCCATCGTAATCGAATCGGTCCCGCCAGACGTCATTGCGCCGGTCGCGCCTTCCGGCCCATGCAGGAGGTCCAGAGCCATGGAGACAACATCCTTCTCCATCTGCGCGAGCGACGGAAAGGCAAGTGGCCCAAGCCCGTTTTCGGACATGAAAGCCGCATACGCTTCCTTCTGCACCTGCTCGACCTCGGGGCCCGCATTGAAGACATAGACGGCCGTCTTGCCATCGCGCCATTTAGCGTCACCCGCGCCGCGCGCAGTCATTTCGGACTTCAGCTCGGTCCAGCTCGTTCCAGTTTTTGGTAATTTCATCGCTGCCTCCCAGCCGGGCAGCATAATAGAACCGCCAGCAATGGCGACCCCTACAGGACTTGAACCTGTAACCGTCGGATTAGAAGTCCGGTGCTCTATCCAGTTGAGCTAAGGGGCCGGAAAGCGCGCCGGACTAGTGCGTCCAGGGTTGTTTGCGATCGGCAGCGAAGTTCTGGGAATAGGATTTCACCAGACGCCTTGGCTCACGCGGCTCATCGACGGTGAAGGCCAGTTTCTCGCGCTTGGCAAACTCGATCGCCTGCTCGCGCGTTTCGAAGTGCATACGCACCTGGCCTGTTGTGTCGTTGATGCTGGTCCAGCCCATCAGCGGGTCGGCGAAGCGAGCATCGTGATCAGCACGAAACTCGAGAACCCATTCACGCGTCTTTCCCCGGCCAGACTGCATGGCAGTCTTTCTGGGTTTGTAGATACGCGCGTCCATGTTCGCCTCCACAGTATCGATGGTCGGAGCGAGAGGATTCGAACCTCCGACCCCCTGATCCCAAATCAGGTGCGCTACCAGGCTGCGCCACGCTCCGACATCGGATTGCCCTTCTATTCAGACGCGCCGGAGGCTGCAAGCCCTATTTAGCGGTTCGACGCAGCACGCGGAAAACAGCATCAGCTCTAGCAGCCAAAACCGTGCCCACGAGCATGTCAGCCGTCACATGCACAACGCCGTTATCGCTAGCTATGACGCGGGGATTCGCCTCGAGCCAGTCGCCCGGACGAATGGTGCCATAGAAGCTGGTCGTGAGCTTCAGCGTGACTGACATTTTACGGGTTTCGTACCAGACGGCCCAGGCAAGCGCGCCATCGGCGAAAGAACTCACCATGCCGCCATGCATGAAGCCCATACTGTTGCAGTGGCGGTCCAGCACCCAGATACCGCTGCGCATGTCGCCTTTTGCGGTCGCCCGGCAGACCGGGCCATTGCGCATCGTGAATGGCCCGCGAGAGGAAGATACTTCGAAGCCCGCAGGCGGGTCGCGGTGGACTTCGTTATTCTGCGGCATCATTACCGAAGATTGCATGGCGCACGGTGTCACCCGGCTCAATGCCAAGCTCGGCTGCCCTGCCGCCATTGATCTCAAGTACGCCCTTCACAGGTGTGCCGGGTGAAATCGTTCGCAGCGAACCTGGGACAGCATTCCGGGCGATCATCACGACAGTCCCGGTTGGGGAGATGAACAGCATGTCGAGCGGGATCAGCGTATTCTTCATATACATCGCTGGCTCACGCGGATTGCCGAAATCAAATAGCATCCCCGCCTCCGGTGGGAGTGATTCGCGGTTCATCAGGCCGTAGGAGATTTCGTCACTTTCATCAGCGATCTCGATGTCGAACTGGTGACTGCCATTTGCGGACTCGATGGTCACAGTCGATTCCTCAAGCGGAACGGACGGCGCCTCGATCTGCGCAAAAGCGGTGGAGGATGGCAGCACAAGCGTGCTGAAGCTCAGGGCCGCGACGGCAAGAAGTATTTTCATGACAGCGGGTTTAGCCCGCACCTTTCGCCCGCACAACACGTCTTGGAGGCCTGCGATGTATCTATTCTGTAAGGACGGCGCTGACATAGGCGCCGCGCGTGCCGTCAGCGATCGTGACAGTGAACTGTTCGCCAGGTTCGGCGGATGAAATGCCGCTGCGACGCAGGACGGAAATGTGGATGAAGACATCGCCTTCTTCCTCAACCCGGTTCACAAAGCCAAAGCCCCGTTCTGTGCTGAACCATTTGACGATGACGTCTTCGGGATCAGGCGCGTTGCCCTTTTCCTTGGCGATCACTTCGCGCGGGCGGTCCATTTCAATGATGTTATCGACCTGCCAACCGCGCTCTCCTGCCACCGCATCACACACTATCCGTGCGCCTTCATCCGCGTCAGACTCGCCGTAAGCGCGCAATGCCGAAATGTGGATCATCACATCACCTGCGAGCTCGGATGAGGTCACAGAATCCGGAATGACGAAACCATAGCCCTTGGCGGGGTCAAACCATTTGATAGCGCCGATCACCCTCACTGAGGTTGAGGGCTCTAAATTCTGGATTTCTGGTTTCAACGCGCTCATCAACCCACCATTCCCGACAGGAATAGTAGAAAAGCCGAATCAGATTGTCATCCCCGAAGAAGAAAACAAATCGTGTTTTACGCGAAATTGTCCAAAAATTGGCACTCCCTAGGGGAATCGAACCCCTCTTTCCAGGTTGAAAACCTGGCGTCCTAACCGATAGACGAAGGGAGCGCTCTGTTTGGAACGCGCGATATAGCTGCCAGTCGCACAGCTTGCAAGCGGCTCTATGCGGACAAATCAGTTTTTTGCAGTTGGTAGCTTTTCACCGGGCATTTCTACATCGCTGGAGCCCCGGCCATACAAGCAATTTCACGGATTTAGCTGTGCGACGGCGCGGCGTCCACGAGTTCCAGTTGCGCGCGGCGGCGGCCATTCCACTCGTCACATTTCAGCCGGCCTACCAGGTGAAAACGCCCCCGGGCCTGCAAGGCGTCGCCAAGTGGCGTACCTGCGCTGCGCCAGCTCAGCACCTCGACACGGCCGCTCGTGCTTTCGGCCGTCAGGCGAAGGTGGTTCACGCCGATCGGCCGCGCGTGCGTAATCTCCATGTCCGTCAGCGCGAAGTATGGCTCAGGTGCGCCCTGACCGAATGGGCCGAGCTGCGCGATCAGATCAAACGTGTCTGGTGATATCGCGCCTGCATCGAGCAGTGCGTCGACTTTCAGTTCACGTGCAGCATGACGCTCATCGGAAAAGGCGCTGAGATGTGTGTTGAGCCACTCGGAGAAGTGTTCGATCTGATCTGGCTCGAGGCTGAGTCCTCCCGCCATCGCGTGCCCACCACCTGAAAGGATATGCCCCTCGCGCGCCGCCTGTGCAATCGCATCGCCAATGTTCACCCCGAGCACAGACCGCGCCGATCCTTTCGCGACTGGCCCTAGGTCAATGCCCCAGCCAATCACGATGGTCGGCCGGTGGAAGCGATCCTTGATTCGCCCGGCCACGATTCCGATGACACCGGGATGCCAGTCTTCGCCGGAGACAACGAGGGCATGGCGATCCGGGTCCTGCTCGATCTGGCGTTCAGCCTGTGCGGTCGCGATTTCAAGAATGTGAGCCTCTACCGCCTTACGCTCATCGTTCAGGCCATGAAGACGCTCTGCAAGCTCGATGGCTTCCTGCCGGTCATCCGTCGCAAGCAGTTTCGCTGCAAGCCACGGATCGCCCACGCGGCCGCCAGCATTCAGACGCGGACCGAGGACGAACGTCGCATGATAGACGCTTTCGATTCGGCCGATCCCGGCGACATCCGCCAGGGCACGAAGCCCCGGATTACCGTCGCGTGCCATGATCTTCAGCCCCTGATGCACGAAGGCCCGGTTGGCATCGCGCAAGGGAGACATGTCGCAGAGCGTGCCGAGGGCGCACAGGTCCAGCCAGTCGAGCATGTTGGGCAGTCCGCCAGCAGGGGCGATATTCCGCCTGCGCGCTTCGGCGTTCAGGGCTGCGAGCATGACGTAAACAACGCCCGCCGCTGCGAGGTGGCCATGGCCGGATGTATCGTCCGGGCGATTCGGATTGACCAGCGCCGCCACCTCCGGCCACTCATGCCCCATCAGGTGGTGGTCAATGACAATGACGGGAAGACCAATGCGATTCGCTTCTTCGAGCGCCTCAGTCGCTGCGGCGCCGCAGTCCACCGTTATGACGAGATCGGCCCCCTGCTCTTTCAGATAGCGGAAGGCCGCAGGCGATGGGCCATAGCCTTCTGTCAGACGATCTGGAACGTAGAGCCCGAGTTCGCGGCCCCATGCGCGGAAATAGCGGGCGAGCAAGGCTGAAGAAGTGCCACCGTCGACGTCATAGTCAGCGAAAACCGTGACGTTCCGGCCATCGGCTATTGCGTCGAGAATCAGGCTCGCCGCCTTCTCCATATCCTTGAATGTCGACGGATCTGGAAAAGTGTCGCGAAGCTTTGGCGCCAGAAAACCCTGCGCTGCACTTGTTTCCACACCACGCAGGAAGAGCAGTCTTGAAATGAAGTCCGGCGTGCCGAGCGAGAGACTCAGCTGGCGCACCTTGTTGTCATCCACCTCTGCGAGCGACCAGTAACGGTCGCCGAGGGACTGACCAACATTGAAGAGGAAGCCGCTGTCCGGCATCGCCTAGACGGTTCGGTAGCGGGACTGGATCTTGCGCACCATGCCGTCGGCCGAACTCATCACGAGCGTATCGGTTGTCGTGACATCGGCGTGCACGACGACACCGTCGACGAGGCCGCCCTTGGTGACACCCGTTGCGCAGAAGACGGTTTCCCCACTCGCCAGTTCATCAAGATCATACTTGCGATCAAGGTCAGTTACGCCAACACGCTTTGCACGTGCACGCTCGGCGTCATTGCGGAAGAAAAGACGTCCCTGCATCTGTCCCCCGACGCATTTCAGCGCGGCGGCCGCCAGCACGCCTTCTGGTGCACCGCCTTGCCCAATGTACAGGTCAATGCCCGTGTCTGGATTGGTCGTATTGATGACGCCAGCGATGTCTCCGTCAGAAATCAAACTGATACGTGCACCGACGCTGCGAATGCTCTCGATGATCTCTGCGTGCCGAGGACGATCAAGAACGCAGACGGTTATCGATTCGATTGAACGTCCGGACGCTTTCGCGATGGATTTAATGTTATCGGCTGGCGTCGCGTCGAGATCGATCACACCTTTTTCATAGCCAGGCCCAACGGCGATCTTGTCCATATAGGTATCCGGCGCATGGAGCAGGCCGCCGCGCGGCGCAATCGCCACGACAGCGAGCGCGTTCGCCATAGCCTTGGCGGTGAGTGTCGTGCCTTCAAGCGGATCTAGCGCGATATCAATCTCTGGGCCGTTTCCCGTACCGACCTCTTCGCCGATATAGAGCATCGGCGCCTCATCACGCTCCCCTTCACCAATGACGATACGGCCCTTGAACTCAACCGAGTTGAAGGCTGTGCGCATCGCATCAACAGCGGCCTGGTCGGCGGCTTTTTCGTCGCCAAGGCCAGCCAGTTTTTGTGCCGCAATCGCCGCGGCTTCTGTCACGCGCACCATCGCATCAGCAAGATGCGGGACGAGAATGCTCTTCGTCATATCACTCCTCGCAGCCTGACCGGCTGCTCCCCCTACTCTGATGACGCCTCGATCGCCATTATTTGCGGCGTTCCTACATTCGAGGCCAGTGACTGCAAGCGCTCGCGCGCATTGGATATCGCCGTACGCGAACAAAGATGCGTCATGATCGCAATCGGCGCGGCACCGTCATCATCTGACGAATCCTGCAGCAATTTGTCGATCGACACGCCCGCTTCGGCAAGCGCCTCAGTAAGCTCTGCCAGCGAACCTGCCTTGTCCATCAGTTTTACGCGCACGAAATAGGCAGACGTTTCATTGGCTTCCGCGACAACGAACTTCCGTCTCGCATGATGTTCGGCATGACCGAAGGCGGGTCGCGCAATCGGATTGAACAGCTTAGCCACATCACCCATGACCGCACTTGCCGTCGGTCCGGGGCCTGCGCCAGGGCCGGTCAGCGTAACGGCACCAAGTGGTTCGCCCTCTACGCGCACGGTGTTCAAGCTGCCATTGATCCGGGCAAGCGGGTGGCTCTTTGGCAAGGCAAACGGCTCGACCCGGCAGACAACGCCCTCGCCCGCAATTTTGCCTTCTGCAATAAGCTTGATTCGAAGACCAAGCCGGTCAGCGAGGTCGAGGTCCAGCAGTTCGACACCATCGACGCCGGATACCGAAACCTTCGAGAAGTCCAAGTCAGCCGAGAATGCGATCGCCGCGAGAATAGCCGCCTTGTGAGCGGCATCCATGCCGGACACGTCCAGCGTCGGGTCAGCCTCGGCAAAGCCGAGGCGCTGCGCCTCCGCCAGAACCGTTTCATAAGACTTGCCGGTATCGAGCATTTCGCTCAGCAGGAAGTTACAGGTACCGTTCAGGATGCCAGTGACGCGATTGATCTCGACGCCAGCAAGCGAGTCGCGAAGCACGCGCACAATCGGTACACCGCCAGCCACAGCCGCTTCGAACAAAAGGTCCACGCCATGTTCGCGCGCCAACTCGGCGAGTGCCTGACCATGCATGGCGATCAGTGCCTTGTTAGCCGTCACAACGGACTTGCCCGACTTGATCGCGGTTTCGACGGCAACCTTGGCGGGCCCGTCCGAGCCGCCAATCAGTTCCACGAAGACATCGACCGACTCGTCAGCGGCCAGTTTCGCTGCATCATCGAACCAGCGATAGGAGTTTGTCTCGACAGGTCGGTTCCGGCTGCGATTACGCGCCGTGACACCCGTAATCTCGACCTGACCCGGAAGGCGCAGATTCTCCTGACGCTGCACGAGGTCAACGAGACCACAGCCAACATGGCCGAGCCCTGCGATACCGAGCTTCAATGTCTTCACGACAGCTCCTTTCCTTCTAATACCGGTCCCTCACCCGTCGCAGCGGTCTGGCTGCGGGTCTGAAGGAATTTCTTGATGTTACGTGCGGCCTGCCGGATGCGCTGCTCGTTTTCAACCAGCGCAATGCGAACATAGCCTTCGCCGCGCTCACCGAACCCGGAACCGGGCGCCACAGCAACACCTGCCTCATTTATGAGCGCGAGCGAGAATTCGAGGCTGCTCATGGACTTGCACTGCTCAGGCACCGGGGCCCAGCAGAACATGGAGGCAGAAGGTTTCGGCACATCCCACCCAGCGCGGCGGAAACTGTCAACGAGGGTATCGCGCCGCGCGCGGTAGATTTCGCGGGCCTCGGTCACGCAATCCTGAGGGCCGTCGAGCGCTGCGCAAGCCGCGACCTGGATTGGCGTGTAGGCACCGTAATCAAGATAGGACTTTACCCGGCCCAGCGCACCGATCAAGCGCTCATTCCCAGCGGCAAAGCCAATGCGCCAGCCCGCCATGGAATAGGTTTTCGACAGTGTCGTTGTTTCAACGGCAATGTCCCGCGCACCTTCGACCTGAAGAATGGATGGCGGTGGATCTTCGAAATAGATTTCGTTGTAGGCGAGGTCAGACAGGATCCAGAGATCGTGCTGGCGGGCGATCTTCACCGCTTCGCGGTAAAAATCGAGATCGGCTACAGCCCCGGTCGGGTTGGACGGATAACAAAGCACCATCGCGGTAGGCGGCGGCACGCTGTAGCGGATCGCATGATCGAGATTGGAGAGGTATTGCTCAGGCGTCTGCGCAGGCACGCCGCGGATCGAAGCTCCAGCGATGATAAAGCCGAAAGAATGCAGCGGGTATGAAGGGTCCGGCGCAAGGATAACATCGCCCGGCGCCGAAATCGCCTGCGCGAGGTTGGCGAAGCCTTCCTTGGACCCTAGCGTGACAATGACTTCGCGATCCTTGTCCAGCATAACGTCGAAGCGGCGCTTGTAATAATTGACGAGCGAGCGGCGCAGGCCATTGATCCCGCGAGAGGCCGAATAACCGTTTACGTCCGGCTTCTGCGCTGTCTCGCAAAGCTTGTCGACAATGTGCTTGGGGGTCGGCAGATCCGGATTGCCCATGCCAAGATCAATAATATCTGCGCCGTTTGCCCGAAGTGCCGCCTTCCGACGGTTCACCTGTTCGAACACATAGGGGGGCAGACGCCTGATCTTATAAAATTCTCCGGCCATGACCGAACTCCGCAGGGCAAATAGGCTTCAGCAATGAAAGGGAAGTGTCAGCGCCGGGCGCGGCGTCTGTCAAACCTTGCCCGCAGGGAAGCGACTTCCTGGTCCGTCAGGAAGTCGGCTGGACCGGGCCGCCCCTCCAGCCTGCTCAACTGTTCGTCACCCCAAGCCGCAATTTCCTGCGGCGTGAGATAAGTCGGAGCAGAGCGCGGATCCTTTATTATGGCCTGCCACAATGCGGTGCGCCGACGGACAGCGAGATCCTTGGCGCGCTTGGAGTCCGGATCGATTCGATCTTCCGCGTCTGCGGCCCGCTGAGGGACGGTTGGTACATCAGCGATCCTCGGAAAGCCCCGCTCCGTCAGCTCCGCCTGGCGCTGTTCGTACCATTCTGGAGGCTGGACAGCGCTGCCAGTCGGCTCGGTGGTCGTGCATCCAACAGCGATCATTGCAAAAACGGGGACTAACCAGACTTTCGTCATAAACTTCGGCACTCTTCATTCATCCTGAAACATTTATTCCCTACCCCTGTTTGTGTAGAATGGCGATAGAGGGTGATGAAAAGCACGAGCGATATGAGCGAACCCGAAAACCGCACACTGAATGCAATTCTTGCAGATCAATCACCTGAACAGTTGCAGGCGATCGGACAGGCGCTCGCTGAAGCCGCGATTGAATCGCAAGCGCTTCTCAATGAAGTACTGGCAACAGCAAAGCCGGGGGCCGGGCTTTCGGCTAATCCGGACCCGTTTGGCGTTGGCGGAACCTATGGCCGGCTCGGCCAGTCGCTCGCAAGCAATCCGCAGGCCCTGCTAAACGCCAACCTTGAGCTCTGGACTAGCTGGATCAGTCTCTGGAAAGACTTCACGCTCGGCCAGATCAGCGGCGTGCAAGACAAACGGTTTTCCGACCCGGAATGGTCTTCCAACCCGGCATTTGAGTTCATGCGCAAGGCATACGAGCTGAATTCATCATGGATGATGTCGCTTCTCGACGCGGCGCCGGACCTGTCGCCGAGCGAAAAGCGCAAGGCGCAATTCTACACCCGCCAGACCATCGATGCGCTGTCGCCCACGAACTTCTTCGCGACAAATCCTGCTGCCTTGCGCGCCATGCTGAAAACCGGTGGCCAGAGCCTTGTGGATGGCCTGCGCAATGCGCGTGCTGATATTGCCAAGGGAGGCGGACGCCTTTCGATCAGCCAGTCTGATGAAACCCCGTTCGAGATCGGCAAGAATGTCGCGACAGCCCCCGGCAAGGTCGTGTTCCGCAACAAGCTGATTGAGCTCTTGCAATTCGCTCCTTCGACTGAGCAGGTGTATGAGCGCCCGCTGCTGATCTTTCCGCCCTGGATCAACAAGTACTACATCATGGATCTTCGGGAGGAGAACTCGCTGATCCGCTGGCTGGTTGACAAGGGATTGACAGTCTTCGTTGTGTCGTGGCGGTCGGCCGACGCGGTGACCCGCGATTTTACCTGGGACGACTATATCGAGCACGGCGCTTTTGCCGCCATGAATGAAGCTCTTGCCCAGACAGGCGCCGAGAAGCTGAACGCTATTGGTTACTGCATCGGCGGGTCTCTCCTGACCGGCGCGCTTGCCCATATGGCCAAGACCGGAGATGACCGCGTTTCCTCAGCCACTTTCTTCGCATCGCAATCGGATTTCTCCGATGCCGGCGATCTCATGGTCTTTACCGACCCGGAATCGCTCGACAGCATCGATACTGTCATCGACGAGAATTCTGGGATCATGCCAGGGGAGATGATGGGCCAGACATTCAACTGGCTGCGCCCCGTGGACCTGGTCTGGCGTTACGTTGTCGACAATTATATGATGGGCAAGAAACCTCGCCCGTTCGACCTTCTGTTCTGGAATGCGGACCAGACGAATATCCCGGGCGAAACGCACCGTACTTATTTGAAAAACCTCTATGGGAAGAACGAGCTAGCCGAGGGACGTTTCAAAGTCTTTGGAGAGCCGGTTTCCATGGGCGACATCTCAATTCCCGTCACCATTCAGGCGAGCCGCGAAGATCATATCTGTCCGTGGCACTCCATCTATCGGGGTGCCCAGAAGTATGGCGGCGACGTCAATTTCATCCTGGCCGGGTCTGGGCATATTGCTGGCGTGATCAACCACCCAAGCGCCGAGAAATATCAGCACTGGACGAATGAGGACCTCGCAAAAACGCCAGAGGCCTGGCTGTCCGGAGCCGAAGAAACCAAGGGCTCGTGGTGGCCGACATGGTGGGAATGGCTGGAACCCAAGGCGGGCGAGCTGAAGTCCGCGGAAGCCATTGAGGACAAAGGTCTCGGCGACGCGCCCGGCACCTATGTTAAGATGCGCCTCTCGGACATTGCACAGGGCAAGATGCCGGCGACAGAGTATTCGATGCCTTCCAAACCTGCTGCCCGCCCGGTCCCCAAGGCGAAACCGGCAGCAAAAAAGGCGTCGGCGCCAAAGCCCAAGCCGACTACCGCAAAGGCAAAAAGCAGCTCGACGACTTCGGCGAAGTCAAAAGCGGGCGCGAAGAAGCCAGCCAAGAAAACTACGCCTCAGGGGAAAAGCGGCAGAAGCGCGTCGAGCCCCAAGGCCTGATCCCACCCCATCATCAGGTTGAGGTTCTGGATGGCCTGACCGCTCGATCCTTTGACGAGGTTGTCGATCACGGCGATCACAATCACACGGCCCTTCGCGCTGTCCGGGTAGACGGCGATCCTGCAATCATTTGTCCCGCGCACGTGACGCGTATCTGGCGGCGGTGCGCCAAGCGGCAAAACGGTGACAAAAGGCTGACCTTCGTAGGCTGCCGAGAGCGCTGCATGGATCGTATCGACGTCTCCACGCAGATGGCAGGTAACGTGTTCACCGCGGGCCATCGGGATCAGATGGGGCGTGAAGGTCACCTCGATATCGTCGAGGCCTGCACGAAGATTTAGCTCCTGCTCGATCTCGGGGGTGTGCCGGTGGGTACCGACCCCATAAGCATGCAAGCCTTCGGTGACCTCGCTAAAGAGATTGCCTTCCTTGAGGCCCCGCCCTGCCCCGGTCGCGCCGGATTTGGCGTCGATGATGATCGCGTCACGGTCGATGATCATAGGGTTCATCAGGGGCAGAAGAACCATGAGAATCGCCGTCGGATAGCAACCCGGACAGGCGACTAGATCTGCGCCATTCATGGCATCGGAGGCATGTTCGCTAAGGCCGTAGATTGCATTGGCCGTACGCTCGGGCGCGATATGCTCGCGCCCATAAGCCTTCGAATAGGCCACTGCATCGCGAAACCGGTAGTCTGACGACAGATCGACGACCTTTACATGGGATGGCAGCGTCTCAATCAGGTCCTGGCTCGTGCCGTGCGGCAAGCAGCCGAACGCAACATCGACACCGTGCCAGTCGACATCCTCAGCCTTGATGACGTCGAGCTCGTACTTACCGCGAAGGTGCGGGAAGATATCCGACAGTGTCTTGCCCGCGAGCGCATTGCCCGTCGCGGCGACGGGCGTGACATTCGGGTGATTGCGCAGGAGTCGAACGGTCTCAGCGCCGGTATAACCGGACGCGCCGAGAATAGCGGCTTTCAACGGTTGATCGGTCATGAGGCCTCTTTGTCATGTCAGCGGGCAAAGAAAAAGGGCGCTTCGGTGTCGAAGCGCCCTTTTCGGGAAAAGATTCTGAATGCGAACCTAGCGCTTCGAGAACTGGAAGCTGCGGCGTGCTTTCGCACGGCCATACTTCTTACGCTCAACCGTACGCGGGTCGCGGGTCAGGAAGCCGAATGGCTTCAGAACCGAACGCAGGCCTGGCTCATAGTTGACCAGCGCGCGCGCAATGCCGTGACGCACTGCGCCAGCCTGACCGGAAAGGCCAGAGCCCTTGACGGTGCAGATCACGTCGAACTCGGTGCGACGATCAGTTTCGATCAGCGGCTGTTCAATCACCATGCGCAGAACCGGGCGAGCGAAATACTGCTCCTGGTCCTTGCCGTTGACGGTGATCTTGCCGGTGCCTGGCTTGATCCATACGCGGGCCGTTGCCGATTTACGACGGCCGGTGCCGTAGGAACGGCCGAACTCGTCGATCTTCGGCTCTACAGTGACAACCGTTTCGGTTGCGGCTTCGCCGCTCGTTACGGTTTTCAGGTCTTCAAGAGAATTGGCGGTATCGGACATATGATCAGTCGTCTCTCTGATTCTTGACATTCATCGATGCGAAATCGACGGTTTCCGGCTTCTGAGCCTCATGCGGGTGCTCGGACCCGGCATAGACGCGAAGCTTGGAGAATTGCTGGCGGGCGAGCGAGCTTTCGCCCGGCATCATGCGCTTCACAGCGAGCTCAATCGCGCGCTCTGGGAAACGGCCGCCAAGGATCTTCTCTGCGGTGGTCTGCTTGATGCCGCCCGGGTAACCGGTGTGACGGTAATAGGTCTTGTCACGCAGCTTATTGCCGGTGAAACGAGCCTTTTCCGCATTAATCACAACAATATGGTCGCCCGTATCGATGTGTGGTGTGTAGTCAGCGCGGTGCTTGCCGCGCAGGCGTTTGGCGACATATGAAGCAAGGCGACCGACCACAACATCAGTTGCGTCGATAACGATCCACTTGTTCTCCACGTCAGCTGGTGCGTTATAAGTCTTCATTGCTCCTCGGGAGCCTCTCATTCGGAGTGTTGGAATATGTTCAAGCGCCCGCGTTTAAGCGCGCAGACCTTCCCTGTCAACGCAGGGATCGCCGGTTTCCTGCTATTCTATGCTGCATCCTGTTCTGGACCGCAAGAGCCAGCCGAGCAGGGCGAAGTAGCGCCTCAGGAGCAGGACGCGCCCCCTGAAAGCACGGATACCGCCAACGTAAATATGTTGCCGGCTGTCTGGTCGACCCGAGAGCTCGATTCGCCGGTCGCCAGTATTGGCGTCGCGGGCGGTGCCGGATCGACCTTCGCCGTCGCCTATGACGATGGAAGCGTGCAGATCTTCGACTTTGACGGTGAGCGCATCACCGAACCGACGGGTGAAGGTACGCGCGCGCTCGCGGAAGGGCGCTATGCGATGCTAGCCGGTACGCCCGTGACGATTTTCCCGGGTATCGATGCAGAAGGCAGCCTGAAGGTCTGGATTTATGGCGGCGGTGTCGCTGCGCCTATTCAATATGACCTGCAGGGAGACCAGGCCGGCCCCGCAGCTGGCCTATGCGCTGCGCCGCCCGCTGACGACACAGATTCTATCCATCGGATCGCCTACTGGACTGAAACCGAGCCGGACACCCTTTATAACGGCGCAATCCGTGAGGCAGGCGGTGAGCTCGTCTTCGAAGTCGAAGATGAGCAATCAGCCGACGGCCCGATTTCGGCCTGTATTATAAGTGCTGATGCCGCCACGGCGTTCACCGACCCGGTTGATGGCGCAGCAAGCCTCCGCCGCCTTGGGCGCGAGACGCTGATTTTGAGTGAAGGAAATGGTCGTCTCAAATTGGCTGTAAACGAAAGTGAGCCTGCCGCCTTCGAGATCCGTGAAGGAATCACGGTCGAAGTGCCGAACATGTTCACATCCCTCGCGGCAACGGGCGATGCCCGCGGCGGCGGTTATCCCGGCGGCGTAATTATAGTCGGCGGAACGGTCAGCGGTGACGATCACCGGGTCGTGATGATCGACCCAAGCCGCATCACGATGTCGCCGATTGAAGTTCCTGCGGCGACCGAGTGATCCAGACAAGGCGCACGGCGGCGATGAACACGATCACGCCGAGCGCCTGATGGATGATCGCAAGCTCCAGCGGCGCGCCGCTGACGAGCGTGTAGATCCCCCACGCGGCCTGCGCCGTAACCAGGGTCGCCAGCAGGGCAAAGGGTTTGGCGGCAGGCTTGCCCCAGGCAAGCATCGCCCCGCCCAGTGCCGCGCCCCAGAGGACGTAGGCGAGCACCCGGTGATTGAACTGGGTCGCCGCCAATCCTTCGAACAGGCTGCGGATGCCAAGACCTTCCTGAATATATGAAGCGGGCAGGAAGGCTCCGTCCATCAGCGGCCAGTCAGTATAGGTCCGCCCCGCATCCAGACCTGCTACGAGGGCGCCTGATGCCATCTGGATAGAGACCAGGGCCAGTAGCGCAATCGACAGGACAGAAAGAAGCCGGGAGGTTTTGAACCGGCGTTCGCCGCCGAGGTCCAGCCAAAGCCAGACCGTATAACCGATAATAATGAGCGCGAGCATGAAGTGCGTCATCAGCCTGTAGGGGGCGACGTCCAGCCTGTCCGTGTCGCCGATGCCGCTCGACACCATCCACCAGCCAATTGCGCCTTGTAGGCCGCCAAGCGCGATGAGGATCACGAGACGTGCCGTGAGCGCTCGTCCAATCCAGTTACGCATCAGAAAAAAGACCAGGCCGCCCACGGCGATCAATCCGATCAATCGGCCGAACAGGCGATGGCCCCATTCCCACCAGTAGATGTACTCGAACTCGCCAAACGTCATATTGTAATTCTGCTGCTGGAATTCCGCTGTCTGCTTGTACTTCGCAAACTCCTCGGCCCAGTGGTGCTCACTCAGAGGTGGTAGAGTGCCGCCGATGACGTCCCATTCGGTAATTGAAAGGCCGGAGTCAGTCAGACGGGTCATCCCGCCAATCAGGATCATCGCGTAAACGAGCAAAGCGATAACGACGAGCCAGCGTCGGATCCATTTGTCTGCGAGCGGGGACTTTGCCATGTGTGTCATGGCGACCTATCTGAGCGTAAACCGCAATTTCGCAAGCCGTCACGCGGTCGCAGGTAATTCAAAGCAGCATCGGGACACGTCATGCGCAAAGGGCTCGCCGCCATCGCAATCCTTGCAATCATTGCCATCTGGATCGTGTTGGTCGGCACGATTGGTAGCCGCATCACAGATTGGCCGTTCTGGGCGCAACTGCCATTCTACGTTATCGCGGGCATCGCCTGGATCCTGCCCGTGCGCCCTGTCCTGCGCTGGATGAACAGCGCAGAGCCACGCAAGGACTAGCGGTTACCCTCGTCCTCATCCTCACCTGCGAGCCTTCGGGCCTGCTGGCGAAGTCGCTCGAACATTGTGGATGGGTCCTCATCTTCGCCCTCAGCATCTGACGATGTGTCAGCGCCCGGCTCGAAATTCGGTGTCTCCGAGACGTCTTCTGCGACTTCTGGCGGTAGCGTCTCAGGCGTTGGCTGGGTGACCCATTCTTCCTCACTCGCCTGCACTGTGGCTTCCGCTTCTTCCTCTACCGGCGCCGGAATGACTTCCGGGGTTGGCTGCGAGTCGGCTGTGTAAGCTTCGTTTTCCGGCACGTCCGCTTCATCTACAGGAGCGTCTGCCTCAACCAGCTGCTCAGGCATGACCTCCGGCGACGCAACTGCAGCGGTAGCGGCCGTCGTCGCGACCGGGGCGGTGTTTTCGGAGTGGCTCCCGGCCATCGCCTGCACCGCGTCATCATGCTGCGGTGCAGATGCAGCCTTGGTCAGTGCAAGATCCCAGAGAATTGTTTCGCCGCCCGTCAGCGTGCGGCCCGGCTGAACGATGCAGCTACCCGGCGAACGCGCCGGAATGTAGACATCACACCAGCCGCCGAGGCGGCGCGTTGCGACCGTTTTCCCCTTGGCGACCCGGTCACCTGCGTCAGACTTGGTAACAAGGCGCGGGCCGAGACCGCCGGATGCAAAGACGAAACCGGTGCGAATATTGTTGTTGCTGAACACTGCAGAGAGGCGCGCCAGCCCTTCTGACTCAGCCTTCATGGCGATGACCGCCTTCGGCTCTCCCTCAGTGCATTCGATACGGTCAAGAGCGCCCGCAATGGGTGCGTGAACGTTGTTGGTGGAAACTGGTGAGGACGCGACACGGATGCGTACGGCCGGACCGGCCATGCGAAGACTCTCCGGTGCCTCTACCTCTTCTACTGAGACGACAACGCCGTCGCAGGGCGATGTGACATGGTCCGCAGACTGCGGTGTGACACGCTCTGCCGTACGCGTGGCAAAAAGGATGATCACCCCCGGAATGAAGCCGAGCCAGAAGAGCGGCTCCCACAGCATGGCGAGCAGGATGCCGAGCAACCAGGCAGCCAGAAATCCGACAACGCCCTCAAGGTCAAAACCGCTCCTGAACCAGGGGAAGGTCTTGTGAGAGAGCGACGCGTCACGGTCTGCCATGGTAATTCCTCTTATTCGGCGGCGGTTGCGAGTCGGTCTCTTGCAACCTGATGCGCCCACATTTGTGCATACTTGCCTTCAGAGCGCAAAAGTTCGCTGTGCGTTCCGCGTTCTGCGATCCGTCCCTGCTCGAGAACGATAATTTCATCGGCATTTTGTACAGTCGAGAGGCGGTGCGCGACCATAAGCGTCGTTCGTCCGCGGGAGGCTTCGTCCAGCGCATCCTGCACAGCAGCCTCGGTCGCGCTGTCGAGCGCGGAGGTCGCCTCATCAAGGACAAGCACGGCCGGGTCAGCGAGGATGACGCGGGCGATCCCCACGCGTTGCTTTTCACCGCCCGAAAGCTTCAGCCCTCTTTCACCAACTTCGGTGTCCCAGCCATCGGGCAAGGCTCTGATGAAGGACAGCAATTGCGCACGTCGGGCTGCATCCTCAAGCGCGTCGATTGAGGCGTCCGGATTGGCGTACGCAATATTGGCCGCGATCGTATCGTTGAAAAGAACCACGTCCTGCGGGACGAGCCCTAAGGTTTGTCTAAGCGAGGTCTGTGTCACGTCACGCACATCCGTCCCGTCGATACAAACACTGCCGGACTGAACATCGTAGAAACGGAAGAGGAGTTTCAGCAGGGTCGATTTACCTGCACCAGAGGTGCCGACGAACGCCACCTTGCGGCCGGCCGCGACATCAAAGCTGATATCGGCCACGCCAACCGTGCGGGCATCATGCGTGAAGCTTGCACCGTCGAACGAAACCGCTCCCTCGGGCTTATGGAGTTCAACGGCGTCCGGCTCATCCTGTACCTCGGGCTTCATGGCGAGCAGACCATGAAGTTTTTCAAGATCGACAGCACCCTGTTTGATTTCGCGCCAGGCCCAGCCAAGGATGTTCAGCGGGGCATACAGACTAAGCAGAACGAGCATGACAGCCGTAAGGTCACCGATCTGCATCGTTCCCTGGGTGTAATTCCAAGCCGATAACGCCAGCACGGCCAGCAAGCCGGCATTCATGATGAAGGCCTGAACACCGTTCAGCAGGTACATACTACGTACCGCTTCGACATAGCGTTTGTTGTAGCGGCGCGTCGCCGTGTCATAGCGACCGGTCTCTCGCTTCTCAGCGGCGAACGCTTTCACAGTCTCGAAATTGGTGAGTGTATCGATGGAGACAGCGCGAAGCTCTGTGTCGGCTTTGTTCATGCGCCGGCGCTGGCGCACGCGCCATTCCGTGATGATGACGGTCGCAATCACATAGAGGATGATGGTCGCCACAGCGATCAAGGCCAGCCGGTAGTCATAGGCTGCGCCAAGCGCAATGGAGGCCAAAGCCAGACGAACGAAAGTCGGGCCTATGTTAAACGCAAGGAAACGGATCAGATAATCGATGGCGCTGGCACCGCGCTCGATCACGCGGTTGAGCGCGCCAGAACGGCGTGTCTGGTGGAAACCGAGAGAAAGCGATTGCGCGTGGCCGAAAGCGTCGACGCAGGCGATGCGCTGGGCATCTTGGCTGACAGGGCTGAAGAGCGCGTCGCGCGCCTGCGGGAGTGCTGCGGCCAGGAAGCGAAGACTGATCGCGAGCGCGATCCAGCCAATTGCGATTGCAAGCGGCGCAGCTTGCACGCCATCCTCACCTGCCACCCGGTTGATCGCGTCGCCGAGGATTATGGGTGAAATAACTTCCAGCACCGCTGCGCCAAGCGTAAGTATGATGGCAACCACCATGATGGGGCGCCATTTCTTCATCTCGGGCCGAGCGAGCAGTTTCAGGATTTTGATGATCGCGCTGCCAAGGCCGCCATCGGCGCTCTCGATCTGGTCGCGGTCTGGCTGCGAAGAAGTAGGTGCGGTCATGGCTGCCATATGGGACGAAATGTGCGCGGCGAACAGGGCGAGGCTGGAACGAATCCACGCAGTAGCCTAAACGCGCTTTGAAAAAGAATGAGACTGAAATGGCGAAACTGAAATCAATCTGTGTCTATTGCGGGTCGTCCGACGATGTTCGCCCCGGTTATCTGACCCTTGCCCGCAATCTTGGTCGCGCGCTCGCGGATCAGGACCTCAAGCTGGTCTATGGCGGCGGCGGTGTCGGCCTTATGGGCGCTTGCGCACGCGCGGCTCACGAAGCGGGAGGCGAAGTGCTGGGCATCATGCCAAAGTTCCTGCTTCAGAAAGAACGCGTCTTCGATGAGGTCGAACACCGCATTGTCGATGACATGCACACGCGCAAGCAGATGATGTTCGACGAATCGGACGCTTTCATCGTGCTGCCCGGCGGCATCGGCACGCTGGAAGAAGCCGTAGAAATGCTGAGCTGGGCGCGCCTTGGCCTTCACGCAAAGCCAATGGCATTTCTTGATGAGGATGGCTTCTGGGCTCCGTTCTTCGAGCTGATGAACCACATCATCGATGGCAAGTTCACGCCGGAAAGCTTTCGCGGCGCGCTAGTCCATGAGAGCACGCCGGAGAAGGCCATCGATGCCTTGCGCGACCGGATCGTCAAACTCTCCGACTAGGTCGGCACATCTTCGGAAATTAGCGTGGAAACAGACGCCGTTCGGCAGCTTCGCGCCCGATAAGCGGGAAGATCACCGACATGTCAGGGCCGTGCTCCTGACCTGTAAGCGCCTTGCGGAGAGGCATGAAGAGCCCTTTCCCCTTGCGGCCGGTCGCTTCTTTCAGCTCCGTGGTCCAAGCCTTCCAGCTTTCACTGGTCAGCTCTCCTTGTGGAAGACGGTTGCGCGCCTCTGCAATGAAGTCCGCGTCTTCGTCATCAATGACTGATGAAATCGTGCCGTAAGCGATGTCCGCGAAGGGCTTTGCGTCATAGACCGTCTCGCAATTCTCGCGAACGGCGAGCCAGAACGGCTCGTTCGCGGCATCTGGCGAGATCTTTTCGAGGTCTTCGCGAACCGCATCGAATGGCAGGTCATGCACCAGAACCGCATTCAGGCTGAGGAGGTCTTTCTCATCGAACTTGGCAGGCGCGCGGCCGATTTTGCCGAAGTCGAACTCGCTTGCGAGCGTGGCGAGGTCCTCACGGACCTCGATATTGTCGCTGGTGCCAAGCTTGGCGAGCAGTGACAGGATTGCCATTGGCAGGATGCCGCGCTGCTCCAGCGTATCCATGCTGAGCGAGCCGAGGCGTTTGGAGAAGGCGCCGCCTTCGGCATCGACCAGAAGCGGCGTGTGGGCCATGTCCGGCGTTTCGCCGCCAAGGGCCTTGAAGATTTCGATCTGCGCGCCGGAATTGGTGACGTGGTCTTCGCCGCGTACGACATGAGTGATCTTCGCGTCGATATCGTCGACGACCGATGGCAGCGTGTAGAGGTAGGATCCGTCCTCGCGGATCAGGACAGGGTCGGAGACGCTGGACGTGTCGATGCCCTGCGGGCCGCGGACAAGGTCATTCCATTCGACCCGGTTACCAGACAGTTTGAAACGCCAGTGGGCTTTGCGGCCTTCGGCCTCCAGTTTTGCCTTGTCCTCATCAGTGAGGCTGAGCGCTGATCTGTCATAGACGGGCGGGCGGCCGCGTGAGAGGGCGATCTTGCGCTTGCGGTCGAGCTCATCAGCGGTCTCATAGCAGGCATAGAGCAGGCCCATGCCGCGCAACTTGTCAGCGGCCGCATCGTACTGGTCAAAACGCTTCGACTGGTTGAACGTGTCGTCCCAGACAAGGCCAAGCCAGGTGAGATCGGCTTTCAGACCGTTCTCATAGGCCTCCGTCGAGCGCTCAGTGTCCGTGTCATCGACACGCAGGATGAATTTGCCGCCCTGCCCTTTGGCGAACAGCCAGTTGATAAGGGCTGTGCGGACATTGCCGACATGAAGCTTGCCAGTTGGCGAAGGCGCGAAACGGACGACAGGTGCGGTCATCAATCATCCCTGAAACGGTTGGTAATCGGATAGCGACGGTCGCGGCCGAAATTCTTGCCGCCGACTTTGACGCCGGGCGGCGCTTGCCTACGCTTGTACTCGGCAATGTACAAGAGATGCTCGATGCGTCTTACAGTCGCCTCATCGTGGCCACGCGCCAGGATGTCGTCGATATCGGCCTCATCATCGACGAGCCCGCGCAGGATGTCATCGAGGTCGTTATAGGATGGCAGCGAGTCTTCATCCTTCTGGTCTTCGCGCAGTTCTGCAGATGGCGGCTTGGTGATGATCCGCTCGGGGATAACCTCACCGGACGGTCCAAGCGCCCCTTCTGGCAGGTTCATATTGCGCCAGCGCGAGAGCTCAAAGACCTCGGTTTTGTAGAAATCCTTCAGCGCATTGTAGCCGCCGCACATGTCGCCATAGAGCGTCGCATAACCGACCGCCATTTCCGACTTGTTGCCCGTCGTGACGACCATGTGGCCGAACTTGTTGGAGAGGGCCATCAGCGTGACACCCCGCAGCCGGGACTGAATGTTTTCTTCGGTCGTGTCGCTTTCCTTGCCGGAGAAAAGCTCGTCCAGCATCTCATCCATGGCGCCGACGCCCGGCGCGATGTTGATGATATCGTAGCGCACGCCCAGGGCCTCGGCGCAACGTTTGGCGTCCTCAAGGCTGTCGGATGAGGTGTATTTCGACGGCATCATGACGCACCAGACCCGGTCAGGCCCCAGCGCATCGACCGCGATCGCGGCCGTTAGTGCGCTGTCGATCCCGCCAGACATACCGAGCACGACACCCGGAAACCTGTTCTTGTTCACATAGTCACCGAGCGCCAGCATCGCAGCGCGGTACTCCATATGCCATCCGTCCGGATCGAGCTCACATCCGCCATCGGGGAGACGCAGCTTGCGTGTGGCGAGATCAAACTCGACTATGGCAGTGCCGGTCTCGAACTGGCCGACGAGGCCGCAACGTTCAGCATGCACCGTGTTGGTCGCGTATGACGCACCATCAAAGATAAGCTCATCCTGACCGCCGACCTGGTTCACGAAAAGATATGGAAGCCCAAGCCGGCTCCACCGGTCGAAGGCCTCGGCACGTTCCGTGTGGATGCTGCGGCGCCAGGGCGAGCCATTGGGGATGACCAGCAGTTCGGCGCCAGCCGCCTTTGCCGCATTCGGGACGCGGTCGAACCAGACATCTTCACAGATGGCGAGACCGATCTTTACGCCCTTCACTTCAACTATACAGGCGGGCGACTTGCCCTTCGTGAACAGGCGCTGTTCGTCAAAGACGCCGTAATTGGGCAGCTCCTGCTTGTCGTACCGCGCTTCGATGGCGCCATCCCGGCAGAAAAGCTCTGAATTGTAGAGCTCGCCATCCTCAGCCCAGGGAGAGCCGATGATGAAGGCTGGCAGGTCGGCAGACTCTTTTGCGAGGTCGGCGACCGCTTTCATGCTGAGCTCAACCGCGCTCGGCTTCAGAACGAGGTCTTCCGGCGGATAGCCAAGGATGAACATCTCGCTGAAAACAACGAGATCAGCCTCATCGCGCGCGCCTGCCTCAAGCGCCTCGCGTGCAAGCTTCGCATTGCCGTTGATGTCACCGACAACGGGGTTGAACTGGACCGCCAGTATTTTGAGCACGTCTGTCATGGCGCCCACATAAGAGAAACTGTCAGCGCTGCAAAGCACCAAGGAGTGCGTCACAAACCCGGTGGACCTGCTCTTCCGTCAGGTATGGGTGCATTGGCAGGCTGAGAACCTCCTTCGAGGCACGTTCACATTCTGGCAGACCGCCTGGAGGCGAGAACTGCTCGAAGGCCGGCATCTGGTGGATCGGCGTGTCGTAATAGATCGCCGTCGGCACGCCCTTTTCCTGCAGCGCGGCCCGGATGGCGTCACGCTCTGGCACCCGCACTGTGTAAAGACCGTAGGCTGACTCGTCGCCCTCGGCGCCGATCTGGCCTTCGACCTTATCCGCAAGGCGCTCATCATAGATTGTCGCCGAAGCGATGCGGCGCTGGCGCTCATCTTCAAAGATGCCGAGCTTTTCGGAAACGACGGCGCACTGGATCGAATCGCAGCGGCCATTGATGCCGACGCGGATAGATTCCTTACGATTATCGCCTGTGCCGTGCCAGCGGATCGAGCGCAGCAGGTCGCCGACTTCCTTGTCCCGCACAAGGATCGCTCCGCCGTCGCCATAGCCGCCGAGCGTCTTGGTCGGGTAAAAGCTCGTGGCAGAGATTTCAGCGAGCGTGCCAATCCACTTGCCGTCCTGACGTCCGCCAAAAGCCTGCGCGGCATCGGCGACAATTCGAAGGTTGTGCGCATCAGCGACTGCCTGGATGGCTTTGTAGTCCGCTGGCAAACCATAGAGATCGACTGGCATGATAGCGCGCGCGCGCAAATTGCGGCTACCTTTGACCTTCTCGATTTTCCGCTCAAGGTCTGCGGCGTCCATGTTGAAGGTCGCTGGGTCAATATCGACCAGAACTGGCGTTGCGCCAGCGAGGAGGACCGCATTCGCCGTGGCGTTATAGGTGAAACCCGGGATGAAGACCGCATCGCCATGACCATAGCCGAGCGCGATGAGCGGCATGACGAGCGCCTGCGTCCCCGAACCGACAACGACAGCGTCAGCAGCACCAGTAAACTCACAGAGTTTCTGCTCGCATTCATCAACTTCAGGCCCGCCGATATAGCGGCCGTGATCCAGTATGGACGTCCAACGCTCTTCGAGTGCGCCGCGGATCGAGGCCTGCTGAGATTTCAGGTCAAAGAACTGGATCGGCGCGTCGCCGGATGGGGTGATTTTTTCGGCAGCGGCCATGGGTCAGGCTCCGGTGGTTGTCTTTATTGTTGTTTCTAGGGCTTCGGCCACGCGCACAGCTTCGACTGCTTCGCTCCCCGGCACAAGGACAGGGCCTTTTCCGAGACAAGCGGCAAAGAAGGCATTGTCTGCCGCGCCGAGTGGGTCAGGCAGGGATTGCGAGACATCTGCGCGGACTTCGAACGGGGTGGTGTTGCGGACCTCACGTGTCAGGAAGTCGATTTCGATCTCGCCGCTCTTGAAAGCGAGGCGCATCTTGCGGCGGCGCTCTTCGGCGGCGCGGCTGGATGTGATGACGGCGCGTCCATCATTGGCAAAGCCCAGCGTCGCTGTGGCCTCGTCGATGAGGCCGGAATGGATGATAGCCCCCTGCCCTTTGATCTTGTCAGCGCCGCCCATCAGGCACGCAACCATGTCGAGGTCATGGATCATAAGATCGAAAATGACCGATACGTCGCCAGCACGGCCCGTCGGCGCGGGTGGGCTCTCACGCCATGCTTCGATTACGGTCGGTGTCTCAGGCAGGTCGAACAGGCCCATCTCCTTGAGAACCAGTCGCTCCTGATGGCCGACCTGTAGAACAAGTCCGGCTTCGTCTGCCTGCGCGGCGAGCGCTTTTGCGGTCTCGCCTGTGAGGGCCAGCGGCTTCTCAACCAGCACATGGCAGTTTGCAGTCAGTGCGGCCTCAACCGTTTCGGCGTGGTAGATTGCAGGGCACGCGATGACGACGGCGTCGGTAGCGGCGAGAAGTTCAGCCTGTGAAGTGGACGCCTTTACGCCATGCTTTTCAGCAAGCTCAGCGGCGCGCGCGGTATCGGGATCAAACACACCGACAAAATCAGTGGTCTGCGATTCTGCGATCTTCCCCGCATGATAACCGCCGAAGACGCCCGCACCGATCAGGCCCATTTTGAGAGACATATACCTTACTCCAGATTAGCTGCCCCATCGCACTCCACCACGCTGGCACGCAAGCAGCCGGCACAGATCACACGGTCAAAGACTCTTGCGAATTCTTTCGTCCCCGGCTTCACAGAAGCGCCGTGTTGACCCATGTTGCCGACCGAAACCTATCAGATATGTGAGGAAGCGCGATATGTCAGACATCAACGGAACAGGCTGGGCTCTGGCGAAACGTCCAGTTGGAATGCCCAAGACGGACGATTTCAAGACAGTCGATGTGTCAGCCCCTGCCCCTAAGGACGGCGAGATCCAGGTTCGAAACACCTGGATGTCGGTCGACCCATACATGCGCGGACGGATGTATGATCGCGAAAGCTATGTTCCACCTTTCCAGATTGGCGAACTGCTAACCGGCGGTGCCGTCGGACATGTCCAGGCGTCTGCACACCCTGACTACGCGGAAGGAGACCTCATCGTATCGATGGCCGGCTGGCGCGATGTGTGGACCGGGAAGCCGGAAGACAACATGGTCAACAAAGTCCCTCAGACCGGCCTGCCTGAGTCGGCATTGCTGGGTATTGCAGGCATGCCCGGGCTAACCGCTTATGCGGGCATCCTTCGGGTCGCTGATCTCAAGGAAGGCGACACCGTCTTTGTATCGGGTGCCGCGGGCGCTGTAGGGTCAACAGTCGTCCAGATCGCGAAGATCAAGAATTGCACCGTTATCGGTTCTGCTGGCGGCAGCGAAAAATGCAATCTCGTCAAGGAACTCGGCGCCGATCATGTGATCGATTACAAGGCACATGATACGTATGAGGGACTGCTTGGCGCGCTAAAGAAGGCCGCGCCCAAAGGTATCGACGTTTATTTCGACAATGTCGGCGGCGATCACCTGCAAGCCGCTATCGAATGCGCGCGGCCGATGGGGCGTTTCGCGATCTGCGGCATGATCAGCCAGTACAATGCGACCGACGTTCAGCCCGGCCCGAACAACATTATTCAGGTTGTCGGCAAACAGCTGACACTCAAGGGCTTTATCGTATCGACTTACGCAGATATGCAGCCGCAATTCCTCAAGGACATGGCCACCTGGATCCAGAATGGCGACATGAAGTTCGAGGAGACTGTAATGGAAGGTATCGAGATGGCGCCAGAAGCGTTCCTCGGCCTGTTCCAGGGTCGCAACAAAGGGAAGATGCTCGTCAAACTCGCCTGAGCATACCCCGCACGGAGGTAAGTCATGGCGCGTCTCTTCGACGCTTACATCATCGTGGACTGGAGCGCGGCGAGCAAACCCGCGCTCGGCGCCAACTCAGTCTGGGTTGGCGCGCTCGCCCGCGACGCACGTCTGAAATTTCAGTTTCAGGCTGCTAATCCGTCTACCCGCAAGAAAGCCCGTGAGCTCATTCAGGGGCTGGTCGAGCGGTTCGTTAAGCGCGGCGACAAGGTTCTTGTCGGCTTCGACTTCAGCCTGGGCTACCCGAGCGGAACGGCTGAACTGGCCGGGTTGTCCAGAGACAAGCCAGCCTGGCAAGCGATGCACGAGTATCTCGCCTCGAAGGTCAAGGAGACGGACGACAACAGCAATACGCGTTTTGCGGTCGCTGCGAGCCTCAACTATGCCATGAGCAAGGGACCGCTCCCTTTCTGGGGTGCGCCCGCGCGGGACCGGCTTACGACCCTGACGTCAACCAAAGGCAACTTCGAAGAGATAAGCCTCGAAGAATACCGCCGCGTCGAGCGCTTCGTACGCGAGAATTACAAGGCGAAGCCGAAATCAAGCTGGCAGCTTTATGGCGCGGGCTCCGTTGGCAGCCAGTCTGTGCTGGGAATTCCAACCGTTCAGACGCTTCGCCACTCTCTGCCGAACAGCAAGATCTGGCCATTCGAGACGGGCCTGGCAGCGATGGATGCAGAGACGCTGGACGAAACCGATGTCGTCTTCGCAGAAGTCTATCCGTCCATCGTTGATGCCAAGCCACGCCCCGGCGAGGTGATCGACCAGGCGCAGGTCGAAGCACTCGCCCGCCACTATTACAGTCTGGACGAGGCGGGGCGTCTCGGTGCCCTGTTTGGAGCACCTGAAACCCTCACAAGCGAAGAAATTACACAGATTGAGGGCGAAGAAGGGTGGATTCTGCTGAAATAGCCCGTGGTTATTGGGTTTTCAGCATATCTACCCAACTCGAATCATGTAGAAAACTTTCACGGCACAAAATCGCCGTTAACAAAGAGGAGTGCCCAATGAATAAGGGTGAACTTACGAAAGCCGTCGCAGAATCTGCTGGCATGTCACAAGCAGACGCCGGCAAAGCGGTGGACGCAGTCTTCGACACCATCTCCGGCGCAGTGAAGGACCGCAAGCAGGTCGCTATCGCTGGTTTTGGCACCTTCCACGCCAAGACCCGCGGCGCTCGTGAAGGCCGTAACCCGGCAACCGGCGAAACGATCCAGATTGCCGAAAAGACCTCTGGCGCTTTCAAGCCAGCTTCGGCTCTGAAAGACATCTAGGTCCGTCCAGGAACCTATGATTTGCGGCGCGTTGGCTTCAGCTGGCGCGCCGCTTTCGATTCCAGCAGTGCAGTCTGGGCCAGGCCAGCAATGAACGAAGCTATGAGCACAGCCTGCATCATGCCCATGGCGCCGCCGCCGCGCTCCATGCCGAGATACCAGGTCAGAGGCAACATGAGCAGGAAATATGAGCCGAGATGAATAAAGGTCGGCGGCCAGATCACATTCTGCGCGCGCATCGCCATCGAGGCCACGTTCTGAAGACCATCGAAGACGATGACGAGTGATGTAAATCCGATAATCGGCACGAGGGCGGCATGGATCGCAACGCCGGCGACTTCTGCATCAGACCGGATCAGGATTGAAGCCAGCTGCTCGCTGAACACCCAAACAAGCAATCCTAGCACTATCCCGATCAGCAGGGTCGCGATGATTCCAAGCCGGGACGCTTCGCGCACCTGGTCTGCATTCTTCCGCCCATAGGCCTCTGCGACGCGCACGCTGGTCGCCGTTCCAAGTCCCAGAAAGGCCATGAAGCAGAAGCCGATAACGTGGATCGCCATGCCGTAGATCGTATTCACGGAAGTGCTGATCAGCGTTGCGATAATGAAGGTCGAATTGAACCCGCCCCATTCGGCAACATTTGAGACGGCTGTCCCATACCCGACAGAGAACATGCGGCGCCCTTCATCTGCTGGCGCCTCGCTGGATGGCTTGAAGGCTGGTGTCATCTTCCAGACGGCGACGAGAAATAGCGCGACCAGAAACCAGCGCGTACCCGTAGTCGCGATTGCAACGCCGTCCGCACCAAGCTTGGGCATACCCCACCACCCGGCGACGACAGCAAGGTCAATAACCAGATTGACCAGTACGCCAGCATACATGATCGCCGCCACGATAAGCGGCCGCCTGAGAGCTTCAAGATAAGACCCTGCGACATGGGTGAGCATGTGACCGATGAGGCCGAGCGCGAGGATACGCGTGACTGACGCCGTGCCAGACGCGACCTCATTATTGAACCCAAACAGGCGAAACATCGGCCCTGCCGTCAGGAAGATGACCACTGTCAGGATTGCTCCGAACCACAGTGAGAACCGGATACCGCGTCTAAAGATGCGTCCTGTGTCCTTGCCCTGCCCTATGCCTGCAAGTTCAGCAGTTAGGACCGAAACGCCCATCAACAGGCCCATGGTCAGGCCAAGCGACACACCGATTGGCAGCCACGAATTCAAGACGAAGGGAACTTCTTCCGGCGCATTCTGCCCGAGCACGATAACGTCAGTCAGCCCCATCAGCATCATCGCAGCGCGTGAGACGGCAATCGGCCCTGAAAGCCGCAAAAGATCCGCAATGTCAGATGGCCGCGCCCAGGCGGGCCAAACCCGCCTGCGACGCATGGCGCTGTCTCCCCAGTCAGCTCGCTTGGCGAGCCTCGGCGTTTACCGCCTCTTTCATCAGCTGGAGCTTCTCTGCGATCAGGAAGGCAAGTTCAAGCGCCTGTTCGCCATTGAGGCGAGGATCACAATGAGTGTGGTATCGCGATGACAGGTCAGCTTCGGAGATTGCCTGTGCACCACCGATACACTCCGTGACATCCTGACCGGTCATCTCGAAGTGCACGCCGCCGGGATAGCAGCCTTCGCTCGAAACGATATCGATGAACTGGCTGATCTCGGACAGGATCCGGTCAACCGGACGGGTCTTGAAGCCGCTATCAGTCTTGAGCGTGTTCCCATGCATCGGGTCACATGACCAGACAACGTTGCGACCGCTGTTCTTGATGGCACGAACAAGCGGCGGAAGACCTTCTTTTACGCCCTCCGAGCCAAAGCGTGAGATGAGCGTAATGCGACCCGCCTCGTCTTTCGGATTCAGTGTCTCGATGAGACGAAGAAGCTCATCGGTTTCCATGCCTGGACCGCACTTGATGCCGAGCGGATTGTGAATGCCTTTGCAGAACTCAACATGCGCGTGATCGACCTGGCGCGTGCGGTGACCGATCCACAGCATGTGCGCGGACGTGTCGTACCAGTCGCCCGAGGTTGAATCGACGCGCGTCATTGCCTCTTCAAAGCCGAGCAGAAGCGCCTCGTGCGAGGTGTAAACATCCACCTGCGCCATTTGCGGCACGGTCTTGGAGCTGACACCGCACGCCTCCATGAAGGACAGCGCGTCCGTGATACGCTCCGCGAGTGCTTTGTAGCGTTCTGCCTGAGGCGAGCGGTCTACGAAGCCCAGCATCCAGCGGTGGACGTTTGCGAGATCTGCATAACCACCGTGAGAGAAGGCACGCACCAAGTTCAGCGTAGACGCCGATTGCGAATAGCTCTGGATCAGTCGCTCCGGATCCGGCATCCGGGACTCCGGCGTGAAATCCATGCCGTTGATATTGTCGCCTCGATAAGATGGCAGCGTAACGCCATCAATTGTTTCGATCGGCGCTGAGCGTGGCTTGCCGAACTGGCCCGCAAGGCGGCCGACTTTCACGACCGGCTTGGACGCGGCGAATGTCAGAACCACCGCCATCTGCAACATAACGCGCAGCGTATCGCGAATATTGTCGGCGCTGAATTCCTTGAAGCTCTCGGCGCAGTCACCGCCCTGAAGCAGGAACGCCTCGCCCCTGGAAACCGTCGCGAGCTGCTGCTTCAGCCTGCGGACTTCGCCGGCAAATACGAGCGGCGGAAAGTCTTTCAGGCGTGCTTCCACGTTCGCAAGTGCATCAACGTCCGGGTAGTCATCCGGAATGTGATTGGCGGGCCGTGCCCTCCAGCTGTTTGGCGTCCAAGTCATATTCATATCTCCAGAGCGGGGCGTATTAGCGGCCTCCGTTCGAATGGGCAAGTTTTACCACAGATAAGGTTTTTGTATCGCGACCAATGCAGTTTACGGGCGGTCCGGGCCCCACAGTCGCAAGATTTTGCCATTCTGGATCAGGCTGGTTCAGTCTCCGGCACCCATTTCTGGCGAAGGGTCACGATCTCTTCCGCAATGGTCGGGTGAACAGCGCAGGTCGCGTCAAACTGTGCTTTGGTTGCGCCCATTTTTACAGCGACCCCAATCATCTGGATCATCTCGCCTGCGTCCGGACTAACGATGTGAACGCCAACCACCTGATCGGTCTCGCCATTCACCACGAGCTTGATCATGACACGCTCAGGATCATCCAGGAGCATTGTCTTCATCGGCCTGAACTTGGTCTTGTAGATGTCGACCTTGTCGAGCGTCTTGCGGGCTTCGGCTTCTGTCATGCCGACCGTGCCCACTTCTGGCTGGGTAAAGACCGCCGAGGCGACATCGTCATGCTCGAAGTGCCATTCCTTGTCGCCGAAGATCGTATCTGCAAAGGCATGACCTTCACGAATGGCGACCGGCGTCAGCTGGATGCGATCCGTCACATCACCGACGGCAAAAATGTTAGGGACGCTGGTGCGGGAACTGTCATCAACGATAACTGCGCCCTTGTCAGAGAGTTTCACTCCCGCCGCCTCGCAGCCGAGCCCATCTGTCGCCGCGCGGCGGCCAACTGCCATAACGATCTTGTCGGCATTGATCTCCATGCCGTTGCTCAGCGTTATGCAGTAAGGACACTCTTCGCCTTCAACTTCGCGGATTTCCTCGAAGACGGCAGAGGTGACGACGCGGACGCCCGCTTCCTTAAGCCCTTCGTGAACGGCTGTCCGAACGTCCCAGTCGAAACCGTTCAGAACCGTATCGCCCCGGTAGACGAGGCACGTCTCCACGCCGAGGCCAGCGAAGATATGGGCAAACTCACAGGCAATGTATCCACCGCCCGCGATGACGACGCGTTTCGGGAGTTCGTCGAGGAGAAAAACCTCGTTTGAGGTCATCGTGTGCTCGACACCAGGCAGCTCTTCCGCCGAGGGTCGCCATGGTGTGCCACCTGTCGCGATTAGGATGCGGTCGACCGTAAATGTCTTGCCGCTCTCCTTGAGCACAACGGTGTGCGCGTCTTTCAACTCTGCGCGCTCCTCAAAAACGTCGACGCCCGCATTGGCTAGATTGCGCAGATAAATGCCGGACAGCCGATCGACTTCCGCGTGCATGGCCGACATGAAAGCAGGGAAATCGAAGCCCTTCTCTTCTACCTGCCAGCCATACTGACGAGCTTCCTCGATCTTCCGGCCATAGTCGCTTGCATAAACCATGAACTTCTTGGGGACGCAGCCGCGGATAACGCAGGTGCCGCCAATGCGGTACTCTTCTGCAATGGCCACGCGCGCGCCGTTCTGAGCAGCGATCCGCGCGGCGCGTACGCCGCCGGATCCCGCGCCGATGACGAACAGATCGAAGTCGTATTGAGCTTCAGCCATCGAGAAATTCCTTCCGGTACTTTTAACCTGCCAGCCTAGGTGGCGGCAGTCGCCTCAATATTCAAATATTGAGGCCCCATCATCGCTGCCAATAATCACTGTGCGAGCTAGACCGATGAAAAGACCGTGCTCCACGACGCCGGGGATTACCGAAAGAAGCTCGGCCGCATAGGCCGGGTCTGGAATGACTGAACAGGCGCAATCGAGAATGTAATTGCCGCCATCGGTTACGAGCGGTTTGTCACCACTTCCCCGGCGCACATCGATGCGTGGCCGCGACACGCCTGACGTCTTGAGCGCGTCGTAGACCTTCTTGGCCGTGATGGTGAAACCGAACGGCGTGACCTCTACCGGAAGCGGGAAAGAGCCGAGCACTTCGACCTGCTTCGAGGGGTCCGCGATCACGATCATGAGGTCGCTGGCATTCGCGATGATCTTTTCTCGTAGAAGTGCCGCACCGCCGCCTTTGATGAGTTGAGCCTGATCATCGACCTCATCGGCACCGTCCACGGTGAGATGAATGCGATCAACCTGCTCAACAGGTACCAACGGCACCCCGAGCGATTCGGCCAGGCGGCGCGTTTCCTCACTTGTCGGCACGCCGCGCACAACAAGACCATCCGCTATCTCGTCTGCCAGCGCCTCGACGAAGAATTTTGCGGTGGAGCCGGTGCCAAGACCGAGTGTCATGCCGTCTTCGACGAACTCAATAGCGGCCGTTGCCGCGTTTTCCTTTTCGCGTTCAAATGCCAATTTATATCTCCTGACGCTTTGAGGATTTCTCGCGCTGCTTCTGTTCTCTGAAGCCTTTGCTCCAGCCCGGCTTCTCGACCTGTTTTCCGCGGCCGAGGGCAAGCGCGTCATCCGACACATTCTGGGTAATTACAGAGCCTGAACCGACTATGGCCCGTTCGCCGATCGATACGGGCGCCACAAGTGCGCTGTTTGAACCGATGAAAGCCTCTGCACCAATCTCAGTTCGGTATTTCAGGAAGCCGTCATAGTTGCAAAAAATCGTGCCGGCGCCGATGTTTGCGCCCGCGCCAACCGAACCATCACCAAGGTAAGCCAAGTGATTGGCTTTGGCGCCTTTGCCGACAGTCGTGTTCTTGACCTCGACAAAGTTACCTATGCGGGCCTTCTCACCTATCTCGGCACCCGGCCTGAGACGGGCATACGGCCCGACTTCTGCGCCTGTGCGCACGATAGCTCCCTCAAGATGCGAGAAAGCGCGGACACGAGCGCCGGCTTCAACTTCGACGCCCGTTCCAAAAACAACATTCGGCTCAATTTCGACATCGTTTCCGATCGTCGTATCGTGAGAGAAGAAGACCGTTTCCGGCGCAATCATCGTGACGCCTTCACGCAGAAATGTATCGCGGCGCTTTGCCTGGAAAACCGCTTCTGCCTGCGCCAGTTCCACGCGTGAGTTCACGCCCATGACATCTTGTTCATCGCAGGTGACGGCACGGCAAACACATCCCGCCTCATTCGCAAGCCCGACAATATCAGTGAGGTAGTATTCCCCTTTTGCATTGTCGTTCGTGACTTTCGACAGGAGGTCGAACATCAATTCCCTCGCCCCGGCCATGACACCGGAATTGCAAAGCCTGATGGTGAGTTGTTCAGCACTCGCCTCCTTGGCCTCGACTATACCCTCGAGCCTCCCATCAGCAGTCTGGATCAGACGACCGTAAGCACCTGGCTCTTCCGCTTCGAAACCAAGCACGCCGAGATCGGCACCGCTCGCGAGCTCGCTAAAAAGATCGTTTACCGCGGTTTCCGGAATGAGCGGGCAATCGCCATAGAGCACGATCAGATCGCCGTCGAAGTCCTGAAGAACCTGTTCGCCAGCCTGAACCGCATGCCCGGTTCCCATTGGCGGGTCCTGAATGACGAAGGATCCTTCACCCAGCTCCCTGGTCACGTGATCCTGAAGCGCCTCCGAGCCGGCACTCACGACAACGATTATACGACGACAGCCGGACTTGCGCGCCAGGTCTATCGACCAGTCCAGCATTGCGCGGCCGCCAACCTTGTGGAGCACTTTCGGAACTTCCGACTTCATTCGTGTGCCCTGGCCTGCCGCCAGGATGAGCGCCGCCCGGTCTTGCATGATCAAAAAGTCTCGTTCTGCCTTGCCTTGTCGCCTAAACCATCAAACGACTCGATGCGAGAGGATAGAACAAGCAAGCATGACTTCCGACACACTTTCCGGCTGGACGATCGTTTTTGACCTCGATGGCACGTTGGTGGACACCGCGCCGGATCTGCACCTTGCGCTCAACCACTGCCTGTCCAAGGCAGGCTTTCAAGCTGTACCGTTCGAAAGCGTCCGCCACATGATCGGCCAGGGCGCGAAAGCTATGATCGAGAAAGGTCTCGCCTTCCAGGGTGTCAGCCGAGCATCGGCCGAGACCGAGCCCCTCTGGCATTCATTTCTGCAGTATTATGAAGCCAACATCTGCGCGGAAAGCAGACCCTTCAAGGGCGCCACAAGGTCGCTTGAATCCCTGGCAGCGATGGGCGCGACGCTGGCGATCTGCACAAACAAGACCCAGCATCTGGCCGAAACACTGATTGGAAAGCTCGGCCTGACGAGCCGTTTTGCAAGCGTTTGTGGCGCTGATAGCGTTCCACATAAAAAACCTTCAGGGGAACATATTCTGCATACTGTCGATCGAGCAAACGGCTCGCCCGACAGGGCAATTATGATTGGCGACAGCCAGACAGACGAAAGGGCAGCCCGGAATGCCGGACTGCCCTTCGTGTACGTTACCTTTGGATACGGCCCATCACCGGAAAACTGGGATGACACAAGATGTCGTGCGTCTTCCTACGTGGAAGTGATGGACGCTATCCAGTCAGTCGCGAACCCTTAGGCCGCTTCGACGACAACGTCGTTCGGACGATAGCTCGTGCGAACTTCTTCCTGCGTCTTCGCAATGCGACGGCGTGGCATGCCGTTCACCATATTGCTGCGCAGGTCAGTACGTGCGCTGCGCATTGCAGGAACGAAGCCAGCATCGACCAGGTCTACGTCGACTTCATAGCCGCGCTCTGCCCAATACTCGCGAATTTTCTCACGAAGACGTTTTGCACCTTCGTTGTTGCACCAATCTTTCATTTCAATCTCTCCAGACTATTTATTTAGGCTCGGAGGCTTAGCTCCAGCCCGTCTGTCCTTCTTTGTTGCTCGTTTTATCCAACGAGGGACATCGCTATGTCAGACCCCGTTCGTGTCGGTTAAATGACAACTTCGCCCGCGATTCACAACCCTTTCCGACTATGAAATTAGGTTTAGGTTCGAAGATGAACGGCCGTTCATACTGAACAGTTGTTCATCTTCGATGCGAGTTCGCAATTTTGCGCCCCTTGAACCTTTTCAATTGCAACTAAATTGCTTTCGGACGTCGATATCGGAACACGGGCGGGCATGTTTGCCCTTCGTCAATCGCCAATCTTGCCTTAACACAATGTGTCGCACCCAGACGCTGAGCGGCTAGCTGATTGCAGTTCTGCATGCCTGATTTGCAAACTTATTCTGAGAAACGGGCTTCTTCGGGCGTTGATGTCTTATCGCGTTGACCCAGAACACCCCTCGATATAAGACCGCGCTTCCTGTTTTCGGGCGATTAGCTCAGTGGTAGAGCACTGCCTTCACACGGCAGGGGTCACTGGTTCGAACCCAGTATCGCCCACCATTCCATTTCCAGGCGGCAGGAACGGGAGACAGCCTCTCAGATGAAGTCTTTCCTGCGTTCGCCGTTCATATCCGCCACTCTTGGTTATCTAATCTGGGCCTACATGGTCCTATGTGCCCGAACTATCCGTTGGACAGTCGAAGGCGATGATACTTTCAGAAAGGCATGGGCGGCGGAGAATGGCCTGCTGGTAGCCGGGTGGCATTCGAGGGTGCTGCTATTGCCCGTCATCTGGAGCAAGATCGCGCGAAAGCTGCCCGCCAAGGAATATCCGACTTCCATGCTAATCTCGCTGTCCAAGGACGGCGAAGCCGTTGCCAAAGCAATCGAACATCTTGGACTGGAGGCAGTACGCGGCTCGTCCTCTGATAAGCGAAAGAACAAGGATAAGGGCGGCGCAGCAGCTGTTGCAGAAACGAGCAAACGCCTTCGGTCCGGTAGCGTTGTCTGCATTACGCCTGATGGTCCCCGCGGCCCTGCCGAAACCGTGCAGCCGGGCACACTTATCATGGCGCAGCGCACCGACGCCCTCATCATTCCTTATGCGCTCGACTGCCGACCGGTCTTCAGACTGGACACCTGGGACAGATTCATGATCCCTCTCCCCTTCACAAAAGGGGCCATGATCCTTGGGGCGCCCCTCAGCGTGAAAAGGACCGTCGGCAAGGAAGAAAGACTGCGCCAGATAGAAGAGGCGATGAACGCAGCTTACGAGCGAGCCGCAGCCGTCGTTGCAAAGCGCTAGCAGTTTAGCGTCTGGCGAAGCCTGTAGAGCAGATTATCTTCACCAGATGAGCATGGGCCGTTTCCTTTATAGAACCACGACGCGCGCAGCGCAGCCCTTTCTCGGGTCACTGCTGCGCCGCAGGGCGAAGCACGGCAAGGAAAATGCTAAACGGATAGCAGAGCGGTTCGCCCGCCCGGATATGGACCTTACGCCAGCCCATCTTGTCTGGATGCATGGTGCGAGTATTGGTGAAACGAGGCTCTTGCTCGAAGTCGCTGAAAGACTTGGCGCGAAACGCGCAAACCTTCACTTCCTGTTCACAAGCCAGACTCAGACCGCAGCTGAGCTGATCAATCGCCACTTAAATGGCTCCGACGTTTTGCGTGAACGAGGCCGCTACCAGGTGGCCCCGCTCGACACACCCGACATCGCAGCCCGCTTTCTCGACAATTGGCAGCCCATCCTTTGTGTCTTCGCTGAAGGCGAAATCTGGCCGAACCTCATATTGGAAGCCAGCAGCCGGAAAATCCCTCTTGCTCTCATCAATGCGCGTATGACCAATAAGTCCGTGAAAGGCTGGACCTTTTGGCAGGGGTTTGCTCGCGAAGTGTTTTCGAGCTTTGATACAATTATCGCTGCGGACCACCAGACAGCTGAGGCGCTCCGAAATTTGGCTCAGACCGACGTGCCCTGTCCTGGCAGTCTCAAACTTTCGCTGTCGGTCGGCGACATTAGCGAAACCGAGGCTCAGGCCATTCGTAACGCCTTTATTGGTGGGCGACGCTGCATTGTCGCGGTTTCTACCCATGAAGGTGAGGAGGCGTGGATACTCAACGCCCTCGAGGGAATTGATCCGCGACCTGCCCTGACCATTATTCCGCGCCATCCAGAACGTCGCGAAGCAATTGAGAGCCTGCTCAAGGACCGCGGGCTGACCTTCTCTGTACGTTCTCGCGGCGAAACTCCGACGACAGCAGACGACGTGCTTTTGTGTGACACGCTTGGAGAAGTGGCCCTCTTCGCCAGCGTTTCCGACAGCGTCTATCTCGGAGGTGGTCATGCAAACGGCGTTGGTGGGCACAACCCGATCGAGATCCTGCGCATCGGCAAGCCGGTCTTCACCGGGCCGCACATACACAATTTTGCCGACCTTGCTGCCAGGCTGGAAGGCAATACCAGTTTCCAGATCGTTCGCGACCAGGAAGCACTGCGACGAGCTTTCCCCCTGCCCCCGCCTTCACACACGCTTAAGGCGTCTCTTAAGGCGCAGGCAGAAGAGCCCATGCGCGTGACGCTTAACGCGCTGGACAGGTTGTTGGAACAGACCACTTCATGATGCGCTCACCACGCTTCTGGGACCGTGACGTCGACCCAAAGTCACGCGAGGGGGCACCGCTGACCCGGCTCCTGATGACGCCACTTGCTGCGGTCTATGCCGGGGTCACTGCCCGGCGCATACGCAACGCCGATCCTTTTAAGATCGGCATTCCTGTGATCTGTGTCGGCAACCTCACGGCGGGCGGCAGTGGGAAGAGTCCCGTCGTTGCTGCCATACGGCAACATCTCACCGGGCTGCATGATGGCATTCGAGCTGCCAGCCTGTCGCGCGGCTATGGCGGCAAGTTGCAAGGTCCGCTGCGGGTTGATCCTGAAATACACAACGCCTCGCAAGTTGGCGACGAAGCGCTCATGCTGTCTCAATCCGGCGAAGCGTGGATTGGCGCCAACCGCGCTGCCGCCGGTCAGGCAATGGAATCTGATGGCGTCGATGTCATAGTTATGGATGATGGGTTCCAGAACCCCGGCCTGGCGAAAACGCTTTCCATTATTGTCGTCGATGCCGCTTCAGGCTTTGGGAACAGCCATGTGATTCCGAAAGGCCCACTGCGCGAACCCGTCCAGGCGGGGCTCGCCCGGGCCGATGCCGTAATTCTGATGGGTGCAGGTGAACCGCCCGACGAGTTGAGCGACTTCGAGGGGCCGGTTTTTCGCGCCAGTATAATGCCTGCTTCGCCTCCAACGCCTGGGGCTTATGTTGCTTTTGCGGGCATCGGCAGGCCAGAGAAATTTTTTGACACGCTGAAAGCCTACGGAACGCCGCCACTAGACGCGGTACCTTTCGGCGACCATCACACTTATAGTGAAAGTGACCTCAGATATCTTCGAGCGCTCGCGGCCGATTACAACGCGCAGCTGATCACAACCGAGAAGGATTTTGTCCGGCTGCCCCCCGCACAGCGCAAAGATATCGCCACACTCCCCGTTGCTGCCCAGCTCCAACGGTCGTCTGATCTGGTAGAACTCCTCAAGCCTGTTACAGACAGGCTTATGTGATGAGCGACGACAAGACCCAATACATCAGGCCGAAAGACATCGACGATCGGTCGACCTGGCGCCAGCGACTTGCCTGGCTTTTGGAAGCGGTTGCGTGGGATCTCATCTACTGGTGGCCCATGAAAGCGCTGGGGCCTGACCGGGCCTCGGATTTTGCTGGCTGGCTGGTCAAGCGGATTGCCCCGCTGCTGAGCCAGGACAAAACGGTCAAGCGCAATCTTCGCATGGCTTTCCCTGACTGGACAGAGGCGAAGGTCGAAGAGGTGGCAAAGGCAAGCTGGGAAAGCGTGGGACGGACGGCCGGTGAACTACCGCACCTGCCGAGGATACACCCTTATGAGGGCGACCGGGTCGAGGTCATACACCCGGAGCGACTGGACGCGGTCGAGACGAGCGAAAAAGGTGCAGTCTTTATATCAGGTCATTTCGCGAACTGGGAGGTGATGGCGGCTGTCATCTGTCGTCGGCCTGTCGATTGTCTCGTGACCTACAGGGCACTGAACAACCCGCATATTGACCGGCGCATCAATAAGGTCCGTCATGATTACGGCATAGGCGTCCTAACGCCGAAGGGCCTCGGCACGCGTGAACTGATGCGGGCTTTGTCGGCGGGTCGCTCTGTTGCATTGATGAACGACCAGAAATTCAACAAGGGCCTCGGCGTTCCCTTCTTTGGTCATGAAGCAATGACCGCACCGGGGCCTTCACGTCTTGCGTTGAAATATGACGTACCGATTATCCCCGTCTCGACCTTGCGGACCGGGCCTGCACGTTTTCAAACCACAATTCATGAACCAATACGCCCTCGCGCCGGGCTGGACGGCGAAGACGCTGTTCGCGATTGCGTTCAACAAATTACCAATTTCATCGAAGCGCAGGTGCGAGCCTACCCTGAACAGTGGTTCTGGCAGCACAGGCGCTGGCCGAAATCGGCCTGGAAAAATGCAGGTGTTTAGCTAGCTAAACCATTTGAACCGTCACATCGCTTTCTGGCCGCCAGGGAAACCACATGTCACCATTCATTCTGCTTTCGTCGGCCGCGCTCGTATTTTGCGCCCTTATCGGTCTTGGCGCACTCTTCGCCCCGAAATGGGCGCAGGGCGTTGTGAGGCTGGTTCCAGACCCTGATCCGGCGCGCCCGGGGGGATTTTCAGAGTTCCGCGCCACCTATGGCGGCCTGCTTTTCATGCTACACATTACAGCGCTGGTTATCCTGCTGCGCTTGAATAATCCGCTTGCCTTACTCGCCATCATGCCCGTCGCAGCTGGCTGGTTTGGCGCGGGCCTTGGCCGTTTGGTTTCCCATCTTGCAGATTCGAAAGAGAACCGGGCACCGGGCCTCATCCCTGTATGGATTGCTGTGGAGTTCGCACTGGCCCTTGCAATTGCTTCCCCGGTTCTTCACCTAGGCTGATGCCTTTCTAGAGGAACAGCACATGACGGATCGTCGAGAGACGCCCCGGCCCGGCAGACGGACCAAACCCAGCCAGATTTCATCGCACGTCGACCCCGACTGGTCCGGCGGCGAGCGCATTGCGAAATGGCTTGCGCGAGCAGGTATTGCATCGCGGCGCGAGAGCGAAACGCTGATCGAGGCAGGCAAGGTAACGGTCAATGGCCGCAAGCTGACCTCCCCCGCCTTCAAGGTGACCGGCAAGGAGTCAATCAAGGTCAACGGCAAACCCGTAAAAGCCCCTGAGAGCACGCGGCTGTGGCGCTATCACAAGCCTTCCGGTTTGATCACAACGACGCACGACCCCGCCGGTCGGCGTACGATCTTCGAAGAATTGCCAAAGCATCTTCCGCGCACTGTCACTGTCGGCCGACTGGACCTGACGACGGAAGGGCTGCTGCTTCTGACCAATGACGGCGAGCTCGCACGCACGCTTGAGCTCCCGCGGAATGCGTTCCGTAGACGCTACCGTGCAAGGGCACATGGCCGCGTGACGCAAGACAAGATCGAAGCTTTGAAAGATGGCGTCACCGTGGACGGCGTCACCTACGCGCCCATCATCGCGGAGCTTGAGCGCGAAACGGGGACAAATAATTGGATCAAGGTTGAATTGACCGAAGGCAAGAAGCGTGAGGTTCGCCGGGCTCTTGAGTCGGTCGGGCTTGAGGTGAACCGCCTCATCCGCACAGAGTATGGTCCTTTCGAGCTGGGCGATCTCGCGCCAGGCGCTGTCGAGGAAGTACCATACCAGATGCTGATGGAGGCGCTTGGACCGATGCTTCCCGCGCAACCTGTTCGCCGCAAGCCCGAGCCAAAGAAGCAGAGGGCTGACGCTAAGAAAGGCCTTAACAGACGCCGTTAGTCAGATAATGCTG
Organism: Henriciella marina; assembly: GCF_027213945.1. GTDB lineage: Bacteria > Pseudomonadota > Alphaproteobacteria > Caulobacterales > Hyphomonadaceae > Henriciella > Henriciella marina_A. Next base: position 235,128 of record NZ_JAPWGW010000004.1, on the reverse strand, counting down.
GGTCGGTCCGTACAAGACCATCTGGAGACCCAAATGTCAGACACAGCCGTTGCCCAGCCGCCAGAGACCAAGAAAGATCCGTCTCGCCAGATGAGCGACGCGGCTCGCGCTACGAGTGACCTCATCGTGAGCCCCGATGTCTATGCCCATATGGATCAGCTTGATGCAGCGTTCTCGAGGCTTCGCGCAGAGGACCCGGTCGCCTGGTGCGAACCTGAAGCCTTCCGGCCATTCTGGGCCGTGACCAAGCATGCTGACATCATGGAAGTCAGCCGCCAGAACAAGCTCTTCACAAATGGCGAACGTGAGATGCTGAGCTATGAAAGCGCCGAGGAACGTGTCTATGCACAGACAGGCGGACCGCACCTTCTCAAGACACTCGTTCAGCTTGATGACCCAATGCATTACAAACTGCGTCATCTGACGCAGGACTGGTTCATGCCACACAAGGTAAAAACCCGCGAAGACGCCATCCGCACGATCGCCAAGGAGTTCGTCGACCGTATGGAAGACATGGGCGGCGAATGCGACTTCCAGCAGGACATTGCCCTTTACTATCCGCTGCGCATCATCATGCAGATCCTGGGGGTGCCGGTCGACGATGAACCGATGATGCTGAAGCTCACCCAGGAAATCTTCGGCGCTCAGGATCCCGACCTTATGCGCGACAAGAGCCTGTCCGAACAAGGCGACGCAGATAAAGGCCTCTCCTCGATCCAGGAGACGCTCGCCCAGTTCTTCATGTATTTCACGAATATAACTCAGGACCGCCGCGACAATCCGAAAGACGATGTCTCGACCGTCATTGCGAACGGCACAGTCGATGGAGAACCTATCGGGCAACTCGAAGCGATGAGCTACTACATCATCGTCGCGGCTGCGGGCCATGACACGACCAGCGCATCGACAGGCGGCGGCGTGCTTGGCATGCTGAACAATCCAGCCCAGCTGAAAAAGATGATGGATGATCCGAAAGGCATGTCCCGCACCGCGGTTGATGAAGCCATTCGCTGGACGACGCCGGTGAAACATTTCATGCGGACGGCTCAAGACGATTACGAGCTGCGCGGCCGCAAGATCCTTAAAGGTGAAAGCCTGCTGCTCTGCTACCCGTCCGGCAATCGCGATGAAGATGTGTTCAACGATCCGTTCGAGTTTCGCGTGGACCGGAGCCCGAACAAGATCATCTCATTTGGGCATGGAGGACATATGTGCCTTGGCATGCACCTCGCCCGACTTGAGATGCAGGCCATCTATGAAGAGCTCTTCTCCCGCGTGAAATCGATCGAACTCGCTGGTGAGCCGAGCTTTATTCGCGCGAACTTTGTCGGCGGACCAAAGTCCATTCCCGTGCGCTACAAGTTCTAGTCGACTGACTCGCTAGGAACGGGTTCGGCGTTACCAACGCTGAACTCGATACGGCGGTTACGCGCATAGGCAGCCGTGGTCTGCGACGTGTCTATGGGTTGGCTCTCGCCATAACCGACCGCGCGAAGCGAAGACGACGCCACGCCCAGATCGATAAAATAGTCCCGAATGGTGTTTGCACGGGTCTGTGACAGGCGTTGATTGAAGGATTCCGCACCACGGGCGTCCGTGTGTGCGCCAATCTCTATACCGTGGCGGTCACACAGAAGAGCAATCGCACCAAGCGCAGCTGCTATCGGCATTGTCTCGTCGGAAATTGCGGCATTGCCGGCCGAGAACTCGACCGTGCGACCATCAAGGACACCCGCAAAAGCCGCCGTGCAGGCTGAAACAGAAGGCGACGCCGGCAAGCTTGTAACCGGTATGCCTACGGGGTCTGATGCGCCTTCGATCTTGATCACGTCAACAATGACGCGTGCGCCATCGTTTGCGATGGTATCGTTCCTGATAGCTGTTGACGCAGCTTCCAGCGCAGAGAGCTTCTCATCCCCATCTGTTGCGGTGCCTTCGATAAGCGCAATGCCGCTCCGCTCGCGGATCGAAAGCCAATCATAGCCTGCCTGTCGCAAATCATCCTGCAGACGGCCTGCCCACTGCAACGATGAGGTGTCAGACCCTTCCTTCGCGCTCGCTTCGATTGGAATACCTGATGCTGGAATGAATAGTCCGTCGGCAAACTGGTAAGATCCTTCCGCCAGTTCCACGCAAGCACTCGGCGCGCTGACCTGAGTTCCCGCCTCACTCACACCGGCGGCATCACAAGCAGCTAAGCCGGCCGCCAAACAAACCGAAGCCATATTCGCTCGTATTGTCGGTTTTCGCATTTGCTCTACTCTCCCGGCCGACGGCACTTCGCATATAGGAAGACGCTGACCGCCATGGCAATTTTCAATTTACGCAATCTCGCCGTTTCCGGCGGTGCAGTGTCTATGAGTTTGATTGCCAACGCACAAAGTGGAGCCGGAGCTCCAACATTTGATAAAAACGATGCGGCGCTCGACAAGCTGGTCGAAGCTTGCTTCGAGATGGAGGGGGGGGTGACCCTTGTCCAGGGAATCGAAACAATCTGCTACCCGCACATGAGGCGGTTCATCAGATCCTGGGCTGAACCGGCGAACAATATCTACAACCACAGCACGACACAGACCGCCGCACAGACCGACTTATTCGTTTCAAACTATATGTCCTGAGAGCAGGTTCTGTTCAGGCCAGCAGGTCCTTCGGGTAATCAGGATAGCTTGCTTTCATGACACCATGATTGAGCAGCATCTGCGCTTTCAGGTCTGAACCGCCCTCATCGTAAAAGCTTGTCAGCACCCAATAGTTCTCGACGCGTCGGCTTTGCGAAAGGGCTACCACTTCGCGCTTGAGTCGGTAGGTTTCGCCGACAAAGAGCGGTCCATCGACCATCTTGATTTCAAGGTCGGCGAACAGGCCGATGGAGGGCCGCTTTACCGGCCAACTCACCATTCCGCCCGTATAATTGCCCAGAACAGACACCATCTCGGTTGGCACAATTGCCCTGCCCCAGGGCGAAGCAGACGCATCATGATACCAGTCCAGAGGCTCTGTGATCTTCTGCAGCTTGTCATTCAGCGAAAATGGATAGAGATCGCCCATATGCTGGTCTGGATCCATTCGCACCAGTTCGTCGTCCGGGCCTGTCATACCCGTTTTCATGTCTGACAGAATAACAAGGTCGCCCGCCGGGCGTAGCTTCGCCATCCGTGCAGCCAGCAGTGTTTCGCCGTGGTCTGGGCCAAGCGTCGCGCTTGCTTCAAGCACCGGCGTGCCGTCAGCCTTCTCAGCGCGGCAATAGGCAAAGGTGTCAGTCTTGGGTTCGATAAAGACGCGAACCTCTTCTCCCTCTACCACCATGTTCTGGAAGTGGGTCGAGAAGCAGCCGCGTTCAAACCAGGCTTTGCCGAACAGGTCGACCAGAAATGGCGAGAACTGGCTGAAATGCGTCGGTCCCTCGATTGGGCCGGCCCTGATGCCAAGTTTCTCGGCTTCAGCATCGTCGTGGATGGAGCTGTGCCCGTCATAGGACTGCTCTGCCAGCATCTGGGCAGGTTTGCGAAGCGGCCCTTCGATCACCTTCGACATAAGAGACTAGCCCTCCATCCCGGCCATGCGCGCGCGCTCTGCCGCGAACTTCGCAAGAGGAACAACACGCTCGGCATTGGCTGCAGCATTGGCATTCGATGCGGTGCCATCGCGCACGCGTCCAACGATCCCTTGGAGAATGCCAGCAAGACGGAAAGCATTGTAGGAGAAATAGTAATTGAGGTCCGGCATGCCGTCCCGGCCCGTATGCTGGCAATACAGGTCGACATATTCTTCCAGCGTTGGAATGCCCCAGGCCTTCAGGTCCTTGATGTTGGCGATCGACCCACGCGATTCGTCATTGCCTGGCATTACCCAGTTCATGAGGTGGTAGGAGAAATCAGCCAGCGGGTCGCCAAGCGTCGAGAGCTCCCAGTCCAGAACGGCAGTCACCTTTGGGTCCGTTGGATGCAGGACCATATTATCCAGACGATAGTCGCCATGGACGATGGTGACGTCTTCGTTCTTCGGAAGGTTTTTCGGCAACCAGTCGATCAGTTGCTCCATTTCCGGAATATGCATCGTCTCGGATGCCTTGTACTGCTTGGTCCAGCGATGGATCTGGCGGGCGCAATAGTCGCCTTCCTTGCCGAAATCCTGCAAGCCGACTTTCTTGTAATCGGTGTTGTGCAGGTCAGCGAAGGTCTTCACCTTCGCCTCGTAGATCGCGCGGCGCTGGGCCGGCTCATAGTCTGGCAGCGTCTGATCCCACAGGATGCGGCCATCTACATTGTCCATGACGTAGAAGATCGTGCCGATGACGTCTTCATCCATGCAGAGGCCATAGGGACGCGCGACCGGGAAGCCGGTTGGATAAAGCGCATTGATGACCTTGAATTCACGGTCCACTGCGTGCGCTGATGGCAGCAGCTTGCCCGGTGGTTTACGGCGCATGACGTAGACTTTGTTCGGCGTGAAAAGCTTGTAGGTCGGGTTCGACTGGCCACCCTTGAATTGCTTGACGGTCAGTGGACCTTCATAGCCCTCTACGTTCGCTTCCATCCAGGCTGCGAGGTTGGCTTCGTTAAACCTGTGAGATTCGGCCACATCCTTCGTGCCGCTGAACATTTCCTGCGCATTGTCGGCTTCTGACATGGCTCTGCTCCCTGATCATCTTGTCTTGCGGCAACCTACCGAAACGCTGGCGACGGACAAGCGTCTCGCAAGGTAATCTCAACGACAGTTGCACCCCTGAACGCAAAGAGGCCGGCTCAAGGCCGGCCCCTCTATATTTCAATAACGCATCACTGCTTGGCTCAGGTGAGCGCGTCAGCGAATTTTTCGCCCTGGCGCGCAGAGTTCTTTGCCCGTTTCAAAAGCTCGGTGGTTTCAGGGTCGAGGCCAGAGCTCTCCAGCTTCGAATCAATCCGGTCGCCAAGATAGTCTTCGCCATCGTCCACCGCTTCGAGAGCTGCCTTCTCATCGCTCATGAAGAGCGACGTAAAGTCTGCCCAGCTGCGATGCAGGGCACCAGCCGCACCGCCGTCGGTTTCCGGCTCGCCGCCAAGGTCACGGACGCGGGCCTGAAAAGCTGTAACAAGTTCACTTCGCTCATAGGCGAGCGTCTTGAACTTGTTTCGTAGACCGTGATTCTCATCGGCAACTTCACAAACCTTCTCATAGCCCTTCTGGCTATCGATCAGGGTCTTGGTGACTTCATTCAACACTTCGATATTCGGGTTCGACATTCTGTCATCTCCTTGTTGCGAACATGAAGATAACGACCAACACCAACATGCGGTTGCTGAGTGCTTGCAGAAAATCCGCTATTTCAAAGCGCGGTGTCCGATATCATTCCGGAAGAAGCCGCCGGGCCAATCAATGGCGCGCACACCTTCATACGCCTTGTCGATGGCGACCTTGAGGCTATCGCCGGTTGCCGTCACGCCGAGTACACGCCCGCCAGCCGCAACCACCTCATTCTTGTCATTGATATCGGTACCGGCGTGAAACACAGTCACGCCTTCAATCTCATCCGCACCGTCGACCCCATTAATGATGGTGCCTTTGACAGGCTTGTCCGGGTATCCTTCAGCCGCCATCACCACGGTGGCGCTCGGCCTGAAGTCGGCCAGTCCCATCATGTCGCAGAGCGAAGCGTGGCTGCTGACGAGCCCTCCCGTTGAAGACACCAGAAGTGCAGGCACAATGTCACCCGGCAGGCCTGCCATGAGTGCCTGACATTCCGGATCGCCAAAACGCGCATTGAACTCGACGACTTTCGGGCCACTCTCGGTCGCCATAATGCCGACGTAAAGAACGCCCTGATACGGCATGCCATCTTCGGCCATGCCCGACAGCATCGGCTCGACGATCAGCGTCTGGACCAGTTCCATCATTCGCGCATCGACGATAGGTGCCGGTGCATACGCGCCCATACCGCCTGTGTTCGGGCCGACATCGCCATCACCAACACGCTTATGGTCCTGCGCCGCAGGCAGATAGATAGCGCCTTCTCCATCGGTCATCACAAAGATGGATGCTTCCTCGCCGGTCATGAACTCTTCTATGACTATCTCGGCGGAGGCATCGCCAAACTTGCCGGTCATGAATTCTTCGACCGTGTTCTCCGCATCTTCTTGCGACTCGACGATGACGACCCCTTTGCCGGACGCCAGACCATCTGCCTTGATGACGTACGGACCATCGATCGTTTCAAGATAATCGAGCGCCTCTGTCAGGTCGCTGAAGCGGCCATAGTCTGCCGTTGGCACGCCGTATTTCTTCATAAGGTCTTTGGCAAAACCCTTGGAGCTCTCGAGCTGAGCAGCTTGCTGGCTTGGGCCGAACACATCAAATCCGCGCGCCCGCAGTGCGTCAGAGGCCCCTGCCGCGAGTGGTGCTTCCGGGCCGATAATGATCAGGTCAGGCGTAATCTGGAGCGCCAGTTCCTGTACGGCTGTCAGATCTGTCGGGTCGAGATCGAAACACGGGCCGATCTTGTCCATGCCGGGATTGCCGGGCGCAGAGAAAACTTCGTCCACCAGCGGTGATTGCGCGATTTTCCAGGCCAACGCGTGCTCACGTCCGCCAGAACCAAGAATAAGAACTTTCATGGAAGGGGTGATGAACGCGATTTTCGGATGGATCAAGGCTTCTTGCATGCTCCACTGAGCAATGGCGAAACCATTTGCTGGGGCAATTTATTGTGGGCTCACTGGAGATCAGCCCTTGATGACTGCGCCTGTCGCAATGCAAGTTCTAGCCAGATGACCAAACCCTATTCTGCCCGCACACCCAACCATGATCTCAGTGGCCTCTGGACAGGCTTCTATGCCTATGACCTGACGGACGATGCTGTGCCTTTCACGGCATGGATTTCCGAAGATGACGGCACCATCACCGGTTCTGTACTCGAGGATGACATCACCAGCCCGGAGTCGGATGGAGAATGCACCTCGGAAATCATCGGCGAGCGCCGCGGGCTGGATGTCCGCTTCACCAAGATTGAAACGGCAGGCCCGGACGGCAGCCTCGAGCTGCTGCGCTATCAGGGGGATACCGATCCCGAATGCTGCGTCATAAGCGGCGTGTGGTTTTTCGACGATCCGGCAGAAAGCTCTGGCACATTCATGATGACCCGCATTTCGGGCGCGTTGAAAGCTGCGATCCAGCCAGCCGCGGCAAGCGAAAGCCAGTTCGGCCGAAATACCGAGGACTGAACCCGCGTGAGCGAACCACCCCCATCAAATGTCGTCGAGCTATCTGTCTCCGAACTCGCCGGAGCGCTCAAACGCACAATTGAGACGACCTACGACCATGTTCGCGTGAGAGGCGAACTCGGGCGCGTCACGATTGCCCGGTCCGGCCACATGTACGCCGATATCAAGGATGACAAAGCCGTCCTCAATTCGGTGATGTGGAAAGGTTCTGTCCAGCGCCTTCCCTTCAAACCGGAAGAAGGCCTTGAAGTCGTCGCTGAGGGGCGCCTGTCGATCTATGCGGGCCGGTCCAACTACCAGCTCATAGCCGATTTCATGCGACCAGCAGGTGCTGGGGCGCTCATGGCATTGCTGGAGGAGCGTAAAAAGAAGCTCGCGGCAGAAGGCCTGTTCGACGACCGGCATAAGAAACCGCTGCCCTTCCTGCCAAGAACGGTTGGTGTGGTCACCAGCCCGACGGGCGCCGTCATTCGCGACATTCTTCACCGCATTCGCGAACGCTTTCCGGTGCGGGTCATTCTCTGGCCAGCCCTGGTGCAGGGGGACCGTGCTGCTGCGCAGATTGAAGCAGGCATACGCGGCTTTAATGGGATGGAAGATGACGATCGTCCGGATGTATTGATCGTTGGGCGCGGGGGCGGCTCAATCGAAGACCTCTGGCCCTTTAACGAAGAGAATGTCGTCCGCGCTGCTTTCGAGAGCGAGATCCCACTGATCTCAGCTGTTGGCCACGAGACTGACACGACACTCATCAATTTTGTTTCAGACGCGCGCGCGCCAACCCCGACAGGCGCAGCCGAGATTGCCGTGCCTGTTCGCTCCGATCTGATGATGGCTATCGATGAGAGAGCGCAAAGCCTGACACGCGCTCTGTCGCGGCGGGTACGCCATGATGCTGACCGGTTGCGCGCATCAAGGCTGCCGAGACTTGAAACCCTCATTGCACAAAAACGCCAGAGCCTGGATTACCTCGACGCTGGACTTCGCGGTGGCCTCTCTAGTGCGATCAAATCGAAACATATCGAACTCGCCCGAACGGGAAGCCGTCTTCGCACCGACCCACTAAACAAGGATGCGCGTGATGCGCGTCGTCGTCTCCTGGACACAGCCAAAAGGGCGCGGCCAGCACTCGAACGCCTGATCGACACGCGCAAACAAAGACTCTCCGCCGCAGCAAATATGCTCGAGGCGCTCTCGTATCAGGCGACGCTGGCACGAGGGTTTGCGGTCGTCCGAAACGAAGAGGGCGCGATACTTCGGTCATCGAAAACTGTATCGGTCGGCGAGCATCTCAGCATCACGCTGAGCGACGGGACGGTCGACGCCGCGGTTACCGCAGGCGAAGGCAAGCTTGTCAGATCAACTGGGTCAGCCTCTCAAAAGCCAAAAGCTTCACCGGCGGCTTCGAAGCCGGCGAAGGAACCGCCGCAAGGCAATCTTTTCTAAGATTAGGTGCCTGCGCGCGTCACTTTCAGGCCATTGCCTTCGGTGCCGTCCACAAGGACAGAAGCCCCCTCCCCCGGATTGCTGCCATCAGTCGTTTCCGCAGGCCATTCGGTGTCGCCTAGCCGCACCCTGCCCTGCCCATTTGCGAAAGCCGCGATGACCGTGGCCCGCTGGCCAATCGTGCGGCTCATAAGCCTGTTCAACGTTGGATGCTCCGCATCCTTTTTGCGCATGTCGGCGAAAACGGTCCGGCCAAGCACAACCAGTCCGACAGCGGCGGCGGCAAAGAAAAGGAACTGCCCTTGCCAACTATTGCTGCCAATAATCGCGAAAGCGGAAAATAGAGCCGTTGCCCCTGCAGCGATGGACACCCAAAGCAGGTCAAAAGTACCAAGCATCGTTTCGATAGCGAGCAGAACAAGCGCCAGCGTTAGCCAGTGCCAGGCTGTCGGTGGCCAGACCAGGTCGATGAGAGCGTCCACGATTACTCCTCCCGCTGGCGCGTGGTGGGCACGGCACCGCCTGTATTCGCGGCGATCGACTTTCCTGCACTTTCGGTGAGGCCGCGGATGCCTTCAATCGTACCGAGGATGGAGCTGAACTCGGCGGGGATGATGACGGTTTTATTGCTCTGCGACGTGGCAAGTTTCTCAAACGCCATGACGTATTGCTGGCCAAGGAAGTAGTTGATCGCGTTCACGTCGCCCTTGGCAATCGCTTCCGATACCATGGCAGTTGCTTTCGCCTCGGCTTCAGCTTCACGTTCGCGCGCCTCAGCATCGCGGAACGCAGCCTCGCGGCGGCCCTCAGCTTCCAGGATTTGGGACTGTTTCGCACCTTCCGCTTTAAGGATAGCCGACTGCTTGTCACCTTCTGCGGTGAGGATCTCGGCGCGTTTCAGGCGCTCAGCCTTCATCTGACGGGCCATGGCCTCTGTAATATCGGCCGGCGGCGTCAGGTCCGCGATCTCGATCCGTGTCACCTTGACCCCCCAGGGGTTGGTCGCGGCATCGACGACGGAAAGAAGGCGCGCATTGATCTCGTCGCGGTTCGACAGGACCTGGTCGAGATCCATTGAGCCAACCACGGTGCGGATGTTCGTCAGTGACAGATTCTGAATGGCGTTCTGCAGGTTGTTCACCTCATAAGCCGCAGACACCGGGTTGATCACCTGGATGAATACGACCGCGTCGCAGGACACCATCGCATTGTCCTTGGTGATCACTTCCTGCGTTGGAATGTCGAGCACGCTCTCCATCATGTTCATCTTGCGGCCAACGCGCTGATAGAATGGCACGATGAAGTGAAGTCCCGGTGACAGCGTGGTCGTGTACCGACCGAAATTCTCAACCGTATAATTGTAGCCCTGCGGCACAACCTTGATGGCCGACACCAACACGATGAGTGCAACAGCGGCAATAACGATGACAACGATGACAGATGGTTCCATCCAGACCTTCCTCCTTGACCTAGGACTGATATCGGAAGAAATTCATCGTTTTTCAATAATGCTTCATTGAAAAACGGCGCATACCGACCGGGCATGCGCCGTTTATAGGCCGAGTCAGCGAACTTGTTGACCGAAAAGTCTGCCTAGAGCTGGCCGAGAAGGTAGTCGGCCGACGATACCTTGAACTCGCCGCCATCTTCGACGTTAAGCTGCTCAACGACACCGTCCTTGACCAACATGGAATAGCGCTTGGACCGCTCACCCATGCCGAAGCCGCTGGCGTCCATCTCGAGGCCCATGGCTTTCGCGAAGGCACCATTGCCGTCGGCCAGCATGCGGACTTTACCGCCCGTTTTCGCCGAGTCGCCCCAGGCATTCATCACGAAGACGTCGTTGACTGACGTGCAGACAATGTCGTCGACGCCCTTACCGTGAAGTTCTTCGGACTTTTCAACAAAGCCCGGCAGATGTTTGGCTGAGCAGGTTGGCGTGAAAGCGCCCGGCACTGCGAAGAGCGCGACGGTCTTGCCCTTGAAGATGTCATCAGTCTTGCGGGGCTCTGGACCATTGCCCGTCATTTCCATCAGGACCGCATCCGGAAGTTTGTCGCCTTGTTTGATCGTCATTGAATTTCTCCTTGCGAAACTGCCCGCTTCTTACGCAGGTGCGGGCAAGCTTTCAATCGAGCCTTGATAAATCAGCAGCGTTGCGCCAGCTTTCTTTCAAGGAAAGGTGACCAGTTCATGATGAGCGATCTGACTGGCAAGCTACTTATTGCCATGCCCTCTATTGGCGACGCGCGATTTTCACGGTCAGTGGTGCTCGTCTGCGCGCACGAACCTGAATATGCGATGGGCATCGTCCTCAACAAGCCAATTGGTGACCTAACCTTGCCCCAGCTGCTATCGCAGCTAGGCATTGAGCAAGATATCAAGATCCCTGACAGCGCGGTCCTGAATGGTGGCCCCGTCGGCACTGATCGTGGTTTTGTCGTACACACAGATGACTTCCACTGTGAGGGTGCAACGCTCGCTATCAATCATGATTTCTGCTTGACCGCGACGCGAGATGCACTGGTGGCAATCGCGTCGGATGAGGCACCGCGGGAATCCGTCATGGCGCTCGGTTATTCCGGCTGGGGCGCAGGCCAGCTTGAGAACGAAATCGCAGACAACGCATGGATCGTCAGCGAACCGATTCCGGATCTCGTTTTTGGCCCGGGGCACGATTCAAAGTGGACAACGGCGCTAAAGCTCATCGGCATCGATGCGGCTCGGCTGCACAGCGCTGGCGGCAACGCCTGATCCGCTAGGCTTTCAAGAGTTTTCCAGCTTGCAGCGCTGGAAGCGGCCGTGAGAAGGCGAAACCCTGCACGAAATCAAAACCAAGTGATCGCAAAAGGCTGACCGTCCCCAAGTCCTCGACACCTTCTGCTGTGGTGCTCAGACCAAGCTCATGCGCGAGTCCGGTGACAGACTTCAGGATTATCTGCATACGCTGGCGCTCAAGCTTCTTGATCAAGTCGGCATCAACCTTGAGGCCATCGGCCGGCAGTGCTTCCAGCCACTCAAAGGATGAGTGTCCGGTCCCGAAATCGTCGAGGACCACGCCTGCCCCAGCCTCTTTCAACGCTTCAACCGTTTGCAGCACCGTTTCCGGATCACGAAGGGCCGCCTGTTCAGTCAATTCAATTCTCAACTGCCCGGGGGAGAAGTCATGACCCGCGATAAGGTCGCCCACCAAAGCAACCAGAGGTTCTTCGGCGAGGTCGGGAGCTGTGACGTTGACGTTCACGAAGAGGTCACGTCGGCCGCTATCTCTTATCCATGACGACAGCGCTTCGCTAGCCCGCATCAACATCGAGGTTGCAAGGCCTCTATCTTCAGGACTGTAAGGGTGTCCAATACCCGCACGCGGCCAACGCGCGAGCGCTTCGAAGCCCCCTATCTCTCCCGTTTGAAGCGACACGATCGGTTGGAAAGCGGCTTCGAGCTCAGCGCCGGACGGGTCGGCCAGCCATTCTTCCGCATCGCTGCGGCGCATCAAGACCCCCGACGCCGAGCCATCAGCCGCGAAATCGCCAGTCAATGTGAGCGACTTTCCAGTTGATAGCTTCAGTCGACAGGAAATCGGTCCATACGCTGTTGGCTGACCCGAAAAGAGCTGATTTAGCCTTTGGTGACTGAGGCCTGCGAGCACCTTCGAAACTGACTGAAGCGTCCAGACCCCGTCTATCTCCTGGTAACCGGCAGACGCATCGACGTGAATTGCGAGGCGCGAGGAGTGCGCATCCCATGACCATTCGCCTAAGGTGAGAGGATCGGCCGACAACATCGAACGAAACGTAGCCCCATTCGCGGACGCTGGCGAGCGTCAGTTCCGGCGATTTTCCAGGATGTACTTGCGTACGTCCGAGGCTTCGGATGGCAGACGTTCAAATTGCTCTACGCGGTCAGCAAGACCTGCAACTCGTTCCGGCAATGGGCACGATCTGCCTACGGCATCCTTGACGGTTTCAGGAAATTTGGCCGGGTGTGCCGTTGCAAGGACCACATCCGCGATGTCGGCCCCGACGGGCTCGCGCCGCGCAACACTGGTGCCAACAGCGGTGTGCGGACAGATCAACCAACCTGTCTCGTCATGAACCCGGTTCATCTCTTTCAGAGTCTCGCTATCGGAAACAGCTGCCGCCGAGAGTCCACTGCAGCCAAGCGGCCCGGAGATACGATTCGGCAAATCGACCGATCCTGACTGGGCAAAGCTTTCGTAAAGTCCACGAACGAGCTCGGGGTCGCGCCCACTTACTTCATAGGCGAGGCGTTCGAAATTGCTCGGCACCGAAATATCCATCGCTGGGCTAGGCGTTGCCAGCGCGGGTCGGCGGACCATCCGTCCTTCCTCGAATAGAACGCGTAGCGTGTCATTTTCATTGACGGCGCATACCGCTTGGAAACCAGCTAGCAGGCCGCAACGGGCCGCGACATAGCCTGCAAGGGCGTCCCCCATATTGCCGCTGGGCACGATAAATCGAAGCGAGCGGTCAGTCCCTAAAGCTGCCTGCGTCGTCGCATAATAGACAGCTTGCGCGGCAATCCGCGCCCAGTTGATTGAGTTTACGCCAGAGAGGTAAGTTTCATTCACAAAATCGCGGTCTGCGAACAAGGACTTCACGATGGCCTGGCAGACATCAAAATCGTCGTCGATAGCGATATTGTGTACATTGTCAGCGCCGGTCGTTGTCATAAAAAGGCGCTGAACCGGAGAGACGCGCTCGTATGGGTGCAGAATGAAGAGATCGACCTGTGAGGCACCTGCAAAGGCCGCAGCCGCCGCTCCGCCCGTATCGCCCGATGTCGCGCAAGTGACGCTCATTCGTTGGCTACGCGCAGAGAGAACTTCATCAAACAGCTGGGCGATCAACTGCATGGCGACATCCTTGAACGCCAATGTGGGGCCGTGATGTAGCTCCATGACGAACCGGTTCGCGCCCCACTGGACGAGAGGCGCAACGCTCTTGTGAGAAAAGCCTGAATAAGCCCGCTCACAAATGCCTTCGATAGTTTTCCTTGAAAGTTCATCGCCGGCGAACGCCGCGATCACTCGGCAGGCCACAGAAACGTAGCTCTCATCGGCGGATGCCCGCTCAATGGAAGGCCAGCTTTCTGGCACGTAGAGACCGCCATCGGGCGCCAGTCCGGACAGACAGGCGTCCACGAAGCCGACCGGCTCTGCCTGACCACGAGTGGATGTGAATTTCACGAACTGCCTCCGAACCTCAGCCGCCCCTGCGAGCGATGGAAGGCGATGTAGACCCCGATAAGGCCCAACGCCATTCCCCACCAGGTGAGCGCATAGCCGAAGTGGCGCTCGGGCGGCAATGGGTCCCGCCCGGTCAGCGTCGCATATGGATTTTCAGCGGTTCGCACGCGTGACATGTCGGCGCCGAGCACGACGCGCATCTTGTCGGGTTCAACCACGCGGCTGTCTGCGCTGGAATAGCCGAGATTGTTGAGCATCAAACCAGCATTGAAGCCGTACCACAGATCACGCTGCGGGTTGCTTGAACCGGCAAGACCGTTGGTCTGGGCTGGTCGCTCAAACGCGTTTGCCCGGCCTTCAAAATTTCCAAGACCCGAAATCTGAAGTGGTACGGGGTCGGTCCCTGCAACGGCATCCCATAGCAAAAGGACGACCGGCCCTTCACCATCGATTCGACCGGGCACATAGCGCCGCCAGATCGCTTCGCCATCAACAATGCCATAAACCTGTTGGGCGAACCCGTCATTCGACGTGTCGATCTCGACATTCATCGTCTCGAACGGATCGTTCTCGACCTGCCCCTGCGCCTTCTTCTCACTATACCGCTCGTACTGCCAGTTACCGAGCAGGACGAGGATGACCAGGCTCGCTATGGTAAGAACGGTCAGAAGCGGCATAGGTTTGAAGATCATGCGCTCGGCCCATCCAAAGCAAACCACCCTGCCCGACTAAAGTCCGGCATCATCTTGAGAGCGAACAGGCTGACATTCTTGGCCTTCGCCTTACCGGGAGCCAGGCATCGACGGGCGAACCTGGCTCTCATCGGTAAACGGCATTTGACCAAGTCAGCCTCTTAGTGGCCAAGCACCAGGTAAGGAATGACGTAGACGAATGCGAAGAGGAACAGCCACACCACGTCAACGAAGTGCCAGTACCAGGCCGCAAATTCGAAACCGAGATGCTTCTTCTCCGACATGCCGCCCGTCATCAGACGAATGAGACATACCGCCAGGAAGATCGTGCCAATAACGACGTGGGCGCCGTGGAAGCCGGTCGCCATGAAGAAGGCTGACCCATAGATCGTGCCGTCAAAGCTGAAACCAGCATGGGAGTATTCGAGAATCTGAAGACCGGTAAAGAAGATACCGAGCAGAACCGTGATCGCGAGCATGTTGATCGCCGTCTTGCGATTACCATGCTGCAGGGCGTGGTGCGCTGCCGTAACGGTCGTGCCGGACAGAAGCAGGACCAGCGTGTTCATGAGCGGCAGGTGGAATGGATCAAACAGTTCAACGCCAGCTGGTGGCCACTGGCCGCCAACGGCCTGAAGCGCTTCGGCGTAAAGCGGGTTCGCGGCGTCGAACGAACCGCCAACGCGGGCGCCATGGAAAATAGCAAACTCGAAAAAGCTCCAGAACCACGCGACGAAGAACATGATCTCCGATGCGATAAAGAGCACCATGCCGTACTTCAGACCAATGGAGACGACAGGCGTATGGTCGCCAGCCCGGCTCTCTTTGATAACTTCACGCCACCAGCCGAACATCACATAGCCAACAAAGCCGAGGCCAATCAGCATGAGCCATGGCGAGCCTTCAGGGATGCCAAACATGCCCTTCATGTAGGTGACGGCGCCAATCGCCAGCACAACCATCGCCATCGACCCCAGCAGCGGCCAGGGAGATGGGTTCACGAGGTGATAGTCATGTTTCACTTCATCATGTGCCATTGCCCGGAATCCCTATCGTCCATCAATTTATTCGCGCCTTTTAGCCTGCAGGCTATTGGAATCGCAACCGTCTAGTTTAGTGCCGCCGATTTCGCCGCACCTTGAAAGTTGTCTGTCTCATAGAAGGTGTAGGACAATGTAATTGTCCGCACGTCTGCCAGATTGGAGTCTGCATCCATCTCCGGAGAGACGAAATACACGACTGGCAGCTTCTTGGTTTCGCCGGCTTCGACGATACGCTCCTCAAAGCAGAAGCATTCCAGCTTGTTGTAGTAAATGCCAGCCCTGTGCGGCGTGACATTGTACGACGCCATCAGGCTTACATCCTGGTCGGACGTGTTCGTTACCTCGAAGAAGGCAAGACCGTGTTCGCCGAGATGAACGTCCATGCTGGTCTGAAGCGCCCGGAATTGCACAGGCGCATTCATCACATTGGAATCGAAACGGACATTGACGGTGCGATCGAGAATTTGCTCAGGCGCAGCCTCAGCAATCTGGGTGGTGCCGCCAAAGCCCGTCACGCGGCAGAAGGTGTCGTAGAGCGGCTTTGAGGCAAAGGCCAGGCCGAGCATTCCAAGTGCCGCCGCGCCAAATCCAAGAGCGAGCGTCCGATTGTTCATTAGTCACCTCCCTCTTCTGGCTGGCTTTCATTATCAGCGGCCAGATCCGGCATGGACTTGCTGTTGTCTTGAGGCGGATTACTCCAGTAAAAGCCGCCATCTGGGCCAAGCTCTGAATCGGCAAGGCGGACAATTGTCGTCACGCCGACCAGTATAACGAAACCGAAAAGCGCGAGTGCGAGCCACAGGTTTCGCTTCTTCTGCGCCTGTCGGGCTCTCTCATCAAGCTGAGGTGGGGTGCCTGGAGTATTGGTCATCATATCCCCGGCATCGCGAAGTAAGCCCCGAACCCGTGCTCGAGGATCAGCGCTGCAAATAACAGGAATAGATAGAGAATGGAGAAGGCAAAAAGCCGCTTGGCCGCCTTTGCACCCTCTGGCTGCACTGGCACTGCACCAGCATCGCTCCGCCACACATCGACCGCCAGCTTGACGAAAACGAGACCTAGGACCGCTGCCGCGGCCGCATAGATTATACCCCCTAGTCCGGTCAGCACCGGCGCGAGAGCCAGCGGAGCCAGTAGGAGCGAATATGCAAGAATCTGATTGCGGGTCGTTTTGGCACCATGGGTTACTGGCAGCATCGGAACGTTCGCTTTCTTATACTCGCCATGAGCAAGCAGGCTGAGCGCCCAGAAGTGAGGCGGCGTCCAGAAGAAAATGATCACGAAGAGAAGCCACGCATCGAGCGGCGCGCTACCTGTCACAACAGCCCAACCGATGACCGGTGGGAACGCACCGGCTGCGCCTCCAATGACGATGTTCTGCGGCGTACGGCGCTTGAGCAGCATGGTGTAAAACCAGCCATAATAAGCGATCGAGAGCGCAAGAAGCGCTGCCGCGACTGCGTTCGAAGCGAGCCACATCAGCAGAACGGAGACACCGCTCATAACGAGGCCAAGCGCAATTGCCTCTTCGCGCGGCACGGCGCCCAACGGGATCGGGCGGGTCGATGTCCGTTTCATGATTGCATCAATGTCGGCGTCGTACCACATATTGATGGCGCCTGCAGCGCCGGAGCCGAGCGCAATCGCCAGTGTAGCAATCGCCGCCATGAGCGGATTAACCGAAACACCGGTCACGCCCACCGCGCTAACGAGGCCGGCAAGTCCCGTAAACACAACAAGCATCATGATGCGCGGCTTCATCAGCTGCACATAGTCACCCGCAGTCGCGTAACGCGGTGCGTCTGAGGTCATATCAGCTGTATCGACATGCGACATCGGATTTGCGTGCTCCATAAAGATGGAAACGGCCCCTCGCGACACTGAACGCGAAGGGCCGCTTTGTTTCAGTCGTTCGACGGCCCTTTAGTGGTGACCTTGCGGCTTCACTTCAGGCAGCTCGTTGAACTGGTGGAATGGTGGTGGCGAAGGCAGCGTCCATTCCAGTGTGGTAGCACCCTCGCCCCACGGATTGCCAACACCCTTGCGGCGACGAACGGCGGCTTCGATCACGCCGACAAAGAAGATCAGCGTTGCGACCAAAGTAACTGCGTAGCCCATGGATGACCAGAAGTGCCAGGTGGAGAAGGCATCAGCGTAGTCAATGTAGCGACGCGGCATACCGTTCAGGCCGAGGAAGTGCTGCGGGAAGAAAAGAAGGTTCGAGCCAATGAACATCGTCCAGAAGTGCGCGTAACCAATCGTCTTGTTGTACTTCACGCCAAACATCTTCTCGAACCAGTAGTACCAACCCGCGAAGAGACCGAACACGGCGCCGAGCGAGAGCACGTAGTGGAAGTGCGCCACCACATAGTAGGTGTCGTGCAGGATATGGTCGATACCGGCGTTTGCGAGCACCACACCCGTTACGCCACCAACGGTGAACAGGAAGATGAAGCCGATGGCCCATACCATGGGGACAGCGAAGTCGAGCGAACCGCCCCACATGGTCGCGATCCAAGAGAAGATCTTGATGCCGGTCGGCACCGCGATGACCATGGTCGCAGCCACGAAGTAGGCCTTCATATCAGCAGGCATACCGACGGTATACATGTGGTGAGCCCACACGATGAAACCGATCGCGCCAATCGACACCATGGCGTAGGCCATTCCGAGATAGCCAAAGACGGGCTTGTTCGAGAAAGTCGATACGATGTGACTGATGATGCCGAAGGCCGGCAGGATCATGATGTACACTTCCGGGTGACCAAAGAACCAGAACAGGTGCTGGAACATGATCGGGTCGCCGCCCCCGGACGGGTCGAAGAACTGCGAACCGAAGTTACGGTCGGTCAGAAGCATGGTCAGCGCGCCAGCCAGGACAGGAAGAGCGAGCAGCAGCAGAACCGCCGTGACAAGCATGGACCAGGCGAACAGCGGCATCTTGTGCAGGGTCATACCCGGCGCGCGCATATTCAAGATGGTCACGATGAAGTTGATGGCACCCAGAATGGACGCAATACCAGCGGTGTGAAGCGAAAGGATCAGGAGGTCCATCGAAGGACCAGGGTGACCGGTTGCGCTGGAAAGCGGCGGATAAAGCACCCAGCCACCACCGAAACCGAGGAACTGGCCGGTGCCCGGGATCAGCATGGAGATACACGCCATGATGAAAGCTGCCACGGTGAGCCAGAACGAGATGTTGTTCATGCGCGGGAACGCCATATCAGGCGCACCGATCATGAGAGGAACAAACCAGTTACCAAAGCCGCCAATGAGCGCTGGCATCACCATGAAGAAGATCATGATAAGACCGTGATAGGTAATCACGACGTTGTAGAAATGCTTGGCATGCTCAATGGCCTGGTCGCCAGAATAGCCGAAGAACTCCATCAGGCTGGTAAGCGGGCCAATGCCCGGCTGAGCCAGCTCAAGACGGATAATGCCAGACAGGGTATACCCTACAATGCCTGCGATGATCGCAAAGACGAGGTACAGGGTACCAATGTCCTTGTGGTTCGTGGACAGGAACCAGCGGGTAAAGAAGCCCGGCTTGTGATCGTGGGCATGATCGTCATGGACGGTCGAAACTTGATCCATTGCCATGTCAGAAATCCTCTTGGGTTCTACTCGGCGCGGGCAAGGCGCGTTTGAGCACCTGTCCGGTCGGAATTGCTTGCAACTTGAGCCTGGTCGAGCGCACCGAATGCGCCTTCAAAATCACCAGAGCGAAGGGTCGAGATCCAGGTGTCGTAGGTCGCCTGATCAACAACACGAACCTCGATCGGCATGTAGGCGTGGTCCTTGCCGCAGAGCTCGGAACACTGGCCGTAATAGGTGCCTTCTTCCTCAACCAGGAACCAGCCCTCATTAAGGCGTCCTGGCACAGCGTCTGTTTTTACGCCAAACGCGGGAACAGTCCAGGAGTGGATAACGTCCGAAGCGGCCGTCTGATAGCGGATGTAGCGATTGACGGGCAGTACCAGCGGATAATCAGTCGAGAGATTGCGCGGACCGCGAGCAGCCTCGGTGTCCTGGTCCGATGACAGGCCACGCTGAAGCGGGTTCGAAACGAACTCGACCGGATAGCCACCATCGTCCAGCTCATCAGGGAAGGAGTAAGTCCAATTCCACTGGTTGCCCTGCGCCTTGACCGTGATCCAGCCTTGAGCGGCGGCATCAGGATAGATGTTCGGATTGTCGTCCTCAGCGGTCGCGATGACTTCGAGGTCAGGCTGATTTTCCTGATAGAACAGGTTCGAGAAGGAAGGCCCCGCAATCGCAACGAGGATCAGCACAGGAACGACTGTCCAGACGATCTCAATCGGTGTGTTGTGGCTGAACTTACGGGCAACCGGGTTTGAGCGCTTGTTGTACTTTACGCAAACCCAGACGATCAGCGCCAACACAAACAAGGTGATCAGCGTGATGATCACCAGCAGGTAATTGTGAAACCAGTGCAGACGCTCCATGATTCGCGTTGCGGAAGCTTGAAGATTTAATCCGCCTTCCTCAGGCACAGCGGCGTATGCTGCAGCGCTGAAAGGAAGGATCGAAAGAAGAGCGACGAGAAAACGCACAACCCGACTCCTTGGTAATTATTTGAGCCTTGCAATAGCCGTCGGTAGAAGCCGCGTCCACCCGCCCCTTCAGCAAATTCAAATATGTCGCAGCAGCTTCGCTTTGTTTGCGCGCAGGTCTATATTGCGGCTGATCCATAGGGAGGTATCCAGCATGTTACGTATCTTTCTGACCGGCACGGTTGCAATGTTCGCGGCCGCGAGCGCAAGCGCGCAGGTCTTCGTCGTTGGCGGCGGATTAGCGCGAGATTGCTACGATGAGGCTCAGAGCGGCAACTACGTCTTTCGGCTCGCTGAGCAGACGTGCTCACGCGCACTGCGCGAAGAGACGCTGACGCGGGAAAATCGCGCGGCCACTTACGTGAATCGAGGCGTTCTGCGCATGCGCGAGGGTGAATACGAGCAAGCACTGAGCGATTATAATAATGCAACCTCGATCCTGCCTGAACTCGGCGCCGCCTACCTGAATGAAGGCGCGGCCCATATCTACCAACGGAACTTTTCCGACGCTCTGGTCTCCCTGAACCGCGCCATCGAACTCAATACGAACGATTTATTCGCGGCTTATTACAACCGCGCCATCGCGCGTGAGAACACCGGTGATGTGCCCGGCGCCTATTATGACTTCCAGCGATCACTGGAGCTCAAGCCGGGCTGGGACCTCGCAGAGCGCCAATTGAGCCGTTTTGAGGTTCAGGAGCAGTAAGTGCGCTCTGCCCGCTTGCGGGCGGAGCGACGAATGGCCATTCTCTTCTCATGCTAGAAACAGATCTCCCGTTCGACCGCTCCGAAGCAACCCGTATTCTGGCCGAGGCCTGCGAGGGGGCTGACGATGGCGACATCTACGTCCAGCGCGCACGCTCTGAGAGCTTCATGTTCGATGATGGCCGGCTGAAGTCGGCCGCTTTCGATACGTCGCAAGGCTTTGGGCTTCGGGTCGTTGCCGGCGAGGCAAGCGGAAACGCGCACTCTGGAGAACTGACACTGGACGCGATTCGTCGTGCAGCGCAGACCGCCTCCGCCGCGAAGCGCGGCTATTCAGGCTCACTCGCGGCGGGGCCGGTCCCGACGAACAGGAAGCTATACGCGCCGATTGATCCGACCGAAGCACCGGGCTTCACCGTCAAGACCGGCCTAATGGCCGAGATCGATGCATGGATCCGCGCGAAGGATCCGCGCGTCGTTCAGGTGTCCGTGTCACTGGCTGGGAGCCATGAAGAGATCGATATCTTGCGCCCTGCAGGCGAAACCTTCCATGACGTCCGCCCTCTCGTCCGGCTGAATATCGCTGTCACGCTCGAAAAAAATGGCCGCCGCGAATCGGCGACCTCCGGAGCAGGCGGCCGCGCGGAATACGAAGAATGGATCAAACCAGAGCGTTGGCAGGCCATGGCCGAGCGGGCGCTTCGCAAGGCTGAGATCAATCTCGATTCTATCCCCGCCCCAGCTGGCGAAATGGAAGTGGTGCTCGGGCCGGGTTGGCCCGCGGTCCTCTTGCACGAAGCGGTTGGCCACGGGCTCGAAGGTGATTTCAATCGCAAGCAGACAAGCGTTTATTCCGGCAAGATCGGCCAGCAGGTTGCGGCCAAGGGCGTCACGGTTGTTGATGACGGCACGTTGGATGCGCGGCGCGGGTCTCTATCCTTTGATGATGAAGGCACGCCGACCCAGCGCAACGTCCTCATCGAGGACGGCATCCTGAAAGGCTATATGCAGGATCGCCAGAACGCGCGCCTGATGGGCATGACACCGACGGGAAATGGACGGCGCGAAAGCTATGACGCCGGCATCATGCCGCGCATGACAAATACCGTTATGCTCGGCGGTCAGGATGATCCGGAAGAGATCGTCAAATCAATCAAGCGCGGTATCTGGGCGGTCGATTTTGGCGGCGGCCAGGTCGACATCACCTCGGGCAATTTCGTCTTCCAGTGCACCGAAGCCTATCTTGTCGAGAACGGTAAGGTCGTTGCGCCAGTCAAGAACGCGACGCTGATTGGACATGGCCCGACCGCACTCAACAAGGTTTCGATGATTGGCAACGACTTCGCCATGGATGACGGCGTCGGCACTTGCGGCAAGGCTGGCCAGACCGTGCCGGTCGGCGTTGGCCAGCCGACGCTTAAGGTCGATGCCCTAACCGTGGGCGGTGCGGGCTAGGAAACCGAATTTTCGTCGCAGGGCCCAAAGCTGCTCATATTGATTTCGCTGACTTCGCCTTCCAAACGGTACTCCAGCGGGTAAACCACGTTGAAGCGGGGCAAAGCGCGGCCACCGATCCGTTTGGGCTCAAACTGTGCTAGCGAAACGGCTTTTTTTGATTGATAGCAAAATATTGGCTGTGTGCAGGATGTCGTCAGGCTGAACGTGTAACCGTTTTCATCAACGGAAAACCTGACCTCGCAATAGCCCTCAAGTCCGAGCATGGCAGCCATGGGCGGATAGGTCGGGACCGGTGGCACAATCGGCACTGCATCTTCATCAGCATCGCTTTGAGCATCCGCAGTTACACCGAAGACAACTACGCTCATTGTTAACAAAGCAACTCTGATCATTCCAACGCCCTCCAAGTAGGCTTGAAGGTTATGATCCTGGGGTTGAGCTGGCAATGTGTGGAATAGGTTCCCTTAAAATACAAATCCCCGCGAGGCTGTGCCTTACGGGGATTTGCAGCCAGCTTGGATTAATGCGGCCTAGCTTTGCGTCCGGTCCATAGAGACACCGGAAGGATCTACCTCGGCGCGGCGCTCCTTGTCGCCGGGGCCGTGGCTGCGTTCGGCATGCTTGGTCAAGTTGCGAAGCCAGGGGCTGAGAACAATCAGCACGACACCAAGCGCGACAGCGGCGCCGCCAAGCTGCAGGTAGACTGCGTTGTATGCCGCGAGGCTTTCTTCGGCGGGAGCTCCTTCAGGCACTTGCGTCGCTTGCGCGATCCCAGCCGCGATGACGTTCGCGTAGGATGAAGCGAGGAACCAGTAACCCATCATGAAGCCGACGATCTGTTTGGCCGAAAGCTTGGTCACAGCGGAAAGGCCAACGGGGGACAGGAAGATCTCACCCGTCGTGTGAAGCAGGTACATCAGCATGATGAACAGGACAGAGATACGCAGCGCACCATCTGCGTCAGGGACGGCGGTCTGGATACCAAGATTGAGCACGAAGAAACCCGCACCAATCTGGACCATGGCGAGGCCAAACTTGATGAAGCTGTTCGGCTCAATCCCGCGATTGCCGAGCCACGTCCAGAGGACAGCAATCAGCGGTGCGAAGTACATGATGTAGAGCGGGTTGGCCGACTGAAGGACCGGGGCCGGGAAAGGCTCGCCTCCGACCTGATTGTCGACGTGCGCTGCTGCGAAGAGGTTCAGCGATGTCGGGCCCTGGTCAAAGAGCGCCCAGAACAACACTGAAGACACGGTCAGGATCAGAAGGCCAATCATCGCGTTCCGAGTGTCGGACTCCAGCTTGACGAGCATATAGATAACAATGCCGAGCGTCACGACGAGGAAAACGACGTGCATAGCGAGCGTCATGATACTGGCGATCTGCAGCAGGAAGAAAGCTGCGAGCGCGAAACCAAGGCCCGCCGCATAAACAAGCCATTCGCGGTTCAGGCCGGCAAAGACCGGGGTCTTCAGGTCGACATCCGCTGGAGGATCCGCGCGGCCTTCCAGCCAGCCCTGCCCCCAGACAAAAACCAACAGGCCAGCGAGCATGCCGATGGCAGCAAGACCAAAGCCGGCCCACCAACCGAGCGTCGCAGCGGCAAGCGCACAGAAAATACCCGACAGGAATGAGCCGAGGTTGATGCCCATATAGTAAAGCGTGAAGCCCGAATCGCGACGACGGTCGCCTTGGTCGTAGAGCGCGCCGACGCAGGTCGAGATGTTTGGCTTCAGGAAGCCGACGCCCGCAACGATAAGCGCAAGCGCAGCAAACAGGATCGTTGCAAAGAGCGGATTGCGCTCCTGTTCCAGAGTCCCCACCAGGACTGTTTCTTCGTCGCCTTGAGTGAAAGTGACGGTACGTATAGTGGAGCCCTCTTCAGGCTGAACGAAGCTATCGATCGCGATCTCTTCGCCATCAATGACGATGAAACGGTCGCGCGCTTCGCTGTATTCCGGACGCTCCAGCTCATAGACAGTGCCGTCCACGTTGAGCGTTTCGGTCGCTGCAGGGCCATGAAGGCCCATCAGGCCGTGACCGGCCACAAGAAGAATTGCGCCGAACGTCACAGCTTTCCTGAAGCCGATATATTTATCAGCAAGCCAGCCGCCTAAAAGCGGTCCGAGATAGACCAGCGCCACATAGGCACCATAGAGGGTCAGCGAGAAGCTGCTCTCGAACAGGAAGTGCCAGGTGAGATAGAAGATGAGAAGCGCCCGCATCCCGTAATAGGAAAAACGCTCCCACATCTCTGCGAAGAACAGGATGTAGAGGCCTTTGGGATGTTTCCTGAGTTGCCACATCGTGAAACCGAGCGGCGGCACTGCCAGAAGCGACAATAGAACAGAAAACATCAGCTAGACCCTCAACCTCTCTGCGCGTGATCTCACGCTTCGTAAGCGCACACTTTGATCACGCAGCTTGGTCTGGCTCAAGCAAAGATGTGCCATTTGTAATCAGAAAGACGCAAAGGCTCGCTAGTATGCCAGCGTTTCGAAGGCTGGTTCGACCCGCCTGCCCCATTCACCATGATAGAGGTCAAGCAGTCGGTCCGCTGGTGTCAGCCCGCTTTCGGCGATCTCGTCGAGCTCCGCGATGAAACCGGTCTCATCGTCACCGGAGCTATTATACCTGGCGCGCGCCTTGAGTCCGTTCCGACTGATCGCCAACACTTGCCTGGCCAGGTCCTGAAGCGTGCCGCCGCCAGGGATCGGCGTACGAAGACCAAGCACTCGAACTGACTGACGCATGGCTTCACGTTCCGACGCCGACCAGTTCTTCACGAGGTCCCATGCTGCATCGAGCGAGCTCTGCTCGTACAGAATGCCGGTCCAGAAACCTGAGAATGCACATAGACGACTCCACGGCCCGGAATCGGATCCGCGCATCTCAAGAAAGCGCTTCAGCCGGACCTCCGGAAAGATCGTCGAAAGATGATCGACAAAGTCGTCGATGGCCGGCTTTTGACCGGGCAGTATGTCCAGCTCGCCCTTCATGAAGTCGCGAAAACTCTTGCCAGAGGCGTCGAGATACTTGCCACCGCGGCGAACGAAATACATCGGCACGTCAAGCGCGTAGTCGACATACCTCTCAAAACCGGCACCATCCTCAAACATGAAAGGCAACATGCCGGACCGATCTGGATCCGTGTCGGTCCAGATGTGCGAGCGGTAAGACAGGAACCCGTTCGGGCGGCCTTCGGTGAAAGGTGAGTTTGCGAAAAGAGCCGTACCGAGCGGCTGAAGCGCCAGCGATACGCGCAACTTCTTCACCATGTCGGCTTCAGACGCGAAGTCGAGGTTTACCTGCACCGTACAGGTCCGGAACATCATCTCGCGCCCAAGGCGCCCGACCTTGAGCATGTAGTCCCGCATGATGGCGTAACGACCCTTCGGCATCATTGGCGTATCCGCCATGCTCCAGAGGGGTGAAGAGCCCATCCCCAGAAAACCAACGCCAAGCGGGTCAGCGATCTCCCGCACTTCCTTGAGGTGGTCGCCAACCTCGTTGCAGGTCTGGTGGATGTGCTCAAGCGGCGCGCCCGAAAGCTCGAACTGCCCGCCCGGCTCAAGGCTGACGCTCGCGCCGTCCTTCTTCAGACCGATGAGCAGTCCGGACTCGGAAATCGGTTCCCAGCCGAACTTGTCGGAAAGACCTTCGAGCATCGCACGAATTGAAACATCGCCGTCATATGGCAGTGGTTTCAGACCTTCGCGGATGAAGCCGAACTTTTCGTGCTCGGTACCAATTCGCCAGTCGGCTTTAGGTGCGCTGCCCTGCTCTATCCATTCGACGAGCTCGGATTTTGACGCGATACGCGGGGCGTTCTCGTCGATGTCGGATGTAGGCGTTGTCATGCCGGCCCCTCTAGCCGTTTTCGGTTTCAGGCAGATAGGGATGTTCCTGCCAGTCGCCAACACAAGATTGCCATAGTGTGAGCGCAGCAACCACAGCTGTCTCCGCACGAAGAATACGCGGTCCCAGTGTTACCGGTTGAATATGCTCAATTTTTCGGAGCCACTCGCGCTCTTTCGGAGAAAAGCCACCCTCTGGGCCGATGAGGACTCCTGCGGCGGTGTCGCGGGCCTCTGACAACACCTCGCGCATGGGTCTCGCATCGCCTGCTTCATCACAGTAATAAAGCGGTTTACCTGATGGCCAGCCTTCAAGTGCGCTGATCAGCGGCACATCATCAAACACTTCTGGCACGTCCATTCGCTCGGTCTGCTCAGCCGCCTCGATTACCACTGACTGTAACCGGTCCCGGCGCACCCGGCTCGACTGCGTGCGTTCGGTCATGACTGGCTGAATACGACGCACACCAAGTTCGCATGCTTTCTCTACGACGAAATCAGTACGCGCCTTCTTCAGCGGCGCGAAAAACAAGGTAAGATCGGGCGTTTCCACCTGTGGCCTCGACTGTCTGTCGGGCACGATAGAAGCGCGCTTACCGCTCCGGGGCACGACAGCCGCACGCCACTCACCGTCTCGTCCGTTAAAGACCCGGACAGGCGCACCTTCCCCAAGCCGCATGACACGCAGAATGTAATTCGCCTGGTTGTCGCTTAGCGCGACCATCTCTCCTGAAGACAGGGCCGCATCAATGAAAAGTCTGGGAACGGAACTCATGGCGACCATATAGGCTTCTGTTGTCAGAGAGTTAAGCCAAAACCAGCGAGGCCGCACGATGAGTGTCAGCTCCATCAATCCCGCCACTGAAGAAGTCATCGAAACTTTCGACCCTCACAGTCAGGTCGACGTGGACGCCGCGCTTGCCAAGGCTGATCAACGTTACGCCGACTGGCGGCTGACCAGTTTTGATGAACGCGCCAAGCTCATGGAGAATGCTGCCGAGGTGCTGGAGAGCCACGTCCGCGACTGGGCCCCGGCCATGAGCCGAGAGATGGGCAAACCGCTGGCGCAGGCCGAAGGTGAGTTGAAGAAGTGTGCCTGGGTTTGCCGCCATTATGCCGAGCACACCGAAGGCTATCTCAAAGACGAGAAGATCAAGACCAACGCCAGCCAGTCCTTCGTGCGTCATCTGCCTATCGGTCCGGTGTTGGCGGTCATGCCATGGAATTTTCCCTATTGGCAGGTCTTCCGGTTTGCTGCGCCGGCACTGATGGCGGGCAATGTTGGTCTTCTGAAGCATGCATCGAATGTCTGGCGCTGCGCCCTAAACATCGAGGACGTTTTCCGCGAGGCCGGCTTTCCGGTTGGCTGCTTTCAGACCCTGCTGATCGGTTCAGACGGCGTCGAGAATGTCCTGCGCGACCGGCGCGTGCGCGCGGCAACCCTGACCGGGTCTGGCCCGGCAGGCGCTTCAGTCGCCTCGATCTCCGGTGACGAGATCAAGCCAACCGTGCTGGAGCTTGGAGGGACCGACGCCTTCATCGTCATGCCTTCGGCTGATATCGAGAGCGCGGTCGAGACGGCTATCGACGCCCGCGTACAGAACAATGGCCAGTCCTGCATCGCGGCTAAACGCTTCTTCGCTCATGAAGATATCTATGACGAATTTCGCGACCGCTTCGTTGAGGGGATGAAGGCCTTGAAGATTGGCGATCCTCTGGCGGACGACACGAACATCGGCCCACTCGCCATGAAGGCGCTTCGCGATGATCTCACCGAACAGGTCGACAAGTCAGTGGCAGCAGGCGCCAGGCCGCTACTTGAAGCACGGTCATCGCCGGACAAGGGCTGGTGGTACGGACCGCAAATTCTGGAAGACGCCCCTGATACAGCGCCAGCCGCCCACGAAGAGATGTTCGGCCCGGTTGCTTCGCTATGGAAAGTCTCCAGCCTCTCACAGGCCATCGAGCGCGCAAATGACAGCCCTTTCGGACTCGGCTCGTCCATCTGCACGGCCGCCAAAGCCGAGATTGAGATGGCAATTCGTGATCTCGATGCAGGCTCCACATTCGTAAATTCAAAAGTAGCCAGCGACCCCCGCCTGCCCTTCGGCGGCGTCAAGGCATCAGGCTATGGGCGCGAACTTGCAGCAGACGGCATCAAGGCCTTCATTAATCGCAAGACCGTGTCTATCGCCTGAGGCGTGATTGCGGTTATACCGAGCCCATGAACGAACCGATCACACTAAGTACGCCGCCTGAAACTCCGGACGCTGTATCGCAACAAGAATCGGCCGAAGGTGCTGGAAGCAGTGCTGCCAAAGCCCCGGCAGACAGCGCATTACCGGGCTGGCTCACGTCTTTGCCGGACACGCTACGCCCCTACGCGGCGCTAGCCCGTCTCGACCGTCCAATCGGCACGTGGCTCGTCATGCTTCCGGCACTGGCTTCGCTCGCCTATACGCGCATGGAAACCGCTTTTGCGTGGATCGATATCTGGTGGGATATACTGATTATAGTCGGCGCTATCACGTTGCGGGGCGCGGCCTGCACATGGAATGACATCACTGACCGAGACTTTGACGGCGCGGTCGCACGAACCGCGAACCGGCCGCTGCCAGCTGGCGATGTGACTGTTACTCAAGCCTATGTGTTCCTCGGCATACAGGTCGCTGTGGCCTTTATTGCCTGGCTATGTATCCCGACTGACGCGAAAATAGTGTCCCTGCTTGCCCTTCCGCTCATCGCCGCTTACCCATTCATGAAGCGTGTGACGTGGTGGCCGCAGGTCTGGCTCGGCTTCACCATCAACTGGGGCGTGCTCGTTGCTGCGGCGATGGCTACCCATGTCTCGTTCGGCACTATCCTGCTCTATATCGGCTTTGCGGCTTGGACCGTCGGCTATGACACGATCTACGCCATGCAGGATCGGGACGACGATGCGCTCATAGGCGTGCGATCGACGGCAAGGCTTCTCGGTGAGCAAACGATCCTCGGCGCGTTCTGCTTCTATCTCGCAGCGACCGCGTTCTTTGGCGGCGCAGTTGCCGCGAACGGTGGCATGCCCCTCGCTGTGCTTGCAGTGATCGCCTTCTTTGGCCAAGCGATCTGGCAGGTCTACAAGATGAACCAGGGCGACGACCACGCGCTGATGGTGTTCAAATCAAACGCATGGGCGGCACTAATACTTGTCGCTGGCTTTACGCTGTCGGCGATAATCTAGGCACCCGACGCCACCAAGGAGGAACAGATGAACAAGCTGACCATCGAAATGGTATCCGATCTCGTATGCCCCTGGTGCTGGCTTGGCCTCCGGCGGATCCGTAGAGCAATCGATCTCGTTGAAGACGTAGACGTTGAGCTTGTCTTCCGCCCATTCGAACTCGATCCGACCATTCCACAGGGCGGCGTCAATTATCGTGATTACATGGCCAGCAAGTTCGGACCTGAAACCGAAGACAATCGCTGGGCGTCCATGCGGGAAGCCCTCGTCCAGTATGGCGAAGAAGAAGGCATACCATTTAATTTCGGTGAGCTACGCCACCGTCCTAACAGTTTCGATGCCCACCGGCTGGTTCGCTGGGCGCAGGGCCAGGGCAAAGGCGTCGAGGCGAAAGAGGCGCTATTCTCTGCCTACTTTGAGCATGCCCAGGACATCGGGGATTATGACGTGCTTGCAGACATTGGAGAGTCCATCGGACTTGAGCGCGATATCGTGGCCCGTCTGTTAGACTCCGGAGCCGACGCCGAAGCGGTCCGCGAAGAAGAAAACCTTTTCCGCGAGATGGGTATCGGCGGCGTTCCAACCTACATAGCGATGCGTCGCATTGCGGTACAAGGCGCCGAAAGCGCCGAGAAGCTAACGAAATTCCTCAGCGCTTCAGCCAAGCAGATGCCGCAACAGCGCAGTTATGGCTAGCTAAGCTGTAGCTCGACGAGCTGCTTGTAGAGACCGCCCTCGCGTATCAGATCGTGATGGGTGCCTTCTTCTGCGACCCGGCCGTCGTCCAGGACAATGATGCGATCGGCCGAACGCACTGTCGATAGCCTGTGAGCAATAACAAGCGTCGTACGGTCCTTCGCATACTCGGCGAGCGCTGCCTGTACTTTGGCCTCACTTTCGGCATCGAGTGCGGACGTCGCTTCGTCGAGCAGCAGAATTGGTGCCTGACGGATGATCGCGCGGGCGAGAGAGATACGCTGTCGCTGACCGCCAGAAAGGTTGCGCCCCATTTCACCGCATGGCGCCTCGTAACCGCCGGGAAGCCCAAGGATGAAGTCATGGGCGCTGGCCGCGCGAGCGGCGCCCTTGATCTCTTCCAGGCTCGCGCCCATACGGCCAAGCGCGATGTTGGCAGCGACGGTATCATCGAACAGCAACGCTTCTTGAGCGACGAGCGCCGTGGACCTGCGTAGGCTCGCCCCCGTATAGGCGCGCACATCTGATCCATCGACCATGACCGATCCAGAAACAGGCTCATAAAGTCGCAATAAGAGATTGAAAACTGTAGACTTCCCAGCGCCTGATGGCCCGACCAGCGCCACTGTTTCCCCTGGGCTGGCAGAAAAGCTGAGGCCTTTTAGAGCCTGCGACCCGTCAGGATAAGCGAAGTGGACGTCCCGAAACTCCACGCTGCCGCGGGCATTCTCAAGTGTGCGGGCATCGGCGCGATCCTTGATCTGCGGCTCGGCGTCAATGATCTCGAAGACACGATCAGCGGCTGCGCCCCCTTCCTGCGCAACCGCATTCAACGTGCCAAGCGCGCGCACTTCTGGCGCCGCAACTGCGACCGCGCCGATGACGCCGACGAAGTTGCCGAGAGATGTGTCACCGTCTGCAATGCGCCACGCGGTCAGGGCCAGTATGCCGACCAGTGCGAGCCCCCCGGTAATCTCCAGGATTGGATCCACGGCGGCCCTGTCCGTGAGGACTTTCAGGAACAACCGCGAGCGCTCGACGAAGCCGCGCTTTGCCCTGCCCTTCTGGTACTCTTCCAGCCCATAGGCCTTGACCACGCGCGCCGACTGGAAACTCTCTGACAGGAGCGAGGCCACTTCGCCGATCTGTTTCTGTGCCCGCTTGGATCGCTTGCGAACACGATTGCCGAGGCTGATGACCGGCCCGAAGGCAATCGGATAAACGAGAAGCAAAATCAGCGTCAGCTTCCAGTCCATGATGAACATGGTGATCAGGACGCCAATGACGGTGAGCACGCCTTTGGTCAGATTATTCGCAAGTCGAAGACCGGCGTCGCGGATCGCATTCACATCATTGATGAAACGCGAAACAAACCCGCCTGACCTGTCAGCTGACAGACGCGCAAAGTCCCCTTCGGTCAGCGAAGCGAACTGATCGGCCTGAATGTCTACAATGGCGCGCTGCACACCGGTATTGTTGGCCAGCGTCATGCCGTAAAGTGACAGGGATCGTAACGCTGCCGCGAGCCCGATAATGCCGATCAGCCACCACAGGCTGGACGGCACGGAGGCGGTCTGTGGCCCCGCAAGGTCCTCAAGGCCTTCCACGACCAGTTTCAGAAGATAACCATAAGATGCGGCCGCAACCGCCGTTACGGCTGCGCAGCCCGTACCGATGACAAACCATCTAAGGTGAGGCCTGAACCGCTCCTTGATCAGCCTGAAAAGGCTGTGAGTGCGTTCCGGCCCGCTCGCCATGTCAGACGTGATGATGAGAGCCCGTTTCAGGGTCGAGCAGCCTGTGCGCATGAAGGATGAAGTAGCGCATTTCCGCGTGGTCCACGGTGCGTTGCGCTGCATTCTTCCAGGCATCATAGGCCGCTTTGTAGCTTGGGAAGGCCCCCACAAAGTCCAACTTGGAAAGGTCTTCGAACTCAATGCCGCGCACGTCTTTCAACTCACCGCCAATGACGAGGTGAAGAAGTTGCTTGGTCTCCGGCATATCAGCCATTTTCGTCTGCTCCGTTTCACTCGCCCTGTCATATGGCCTGACCGTCCAGTTCGGATCAGGCAGTCGGACGCCTTTGACGCGCTCCACTAACAGAGGATGCAGGCGCTTTCCAGCCGCAATGAGACTACGTTGTGCCGGTTCACT
Organism: Henriciella marina; assembly: GCF_027213945.1. Lineage (GTDB taxonomy): Bacteria > Pseudomonadota > Alphaproteobacteria > Caulobacterales > Hyphomonadaceae > Henriciella > Henriciella marina_A. The sequence continues at coordinate 202,875 of NZ_JAPWGW010000004.1, read as the reverse complement.
GCGATTGAATCTGAAGCGCTCGCCTAGATGCGTTGTCGCAACGCCGCCAGCCTCTTCAACAATAACTGCCCCTGCGGCAAGGTCCCAATCCGATTTACGCCACAGCGCGAGCGTCGCATCCCATTCTCCGGTTGCCACCCAGCACATGCGCAGCAGGGTCGCATTCGGCTTCGGACGGGCAAGCTTCATATCTGGCCAAGGGACACGCCACGCCGGATGCGTGAGCATCGATTCGGATGCGATCATCTTGCACCCTGTTTCTTCGTCGCAGCTGCTGGTCAGCAATCGCTGTCCGTTCAGCCAGGCTCCCTTGCCACGCTCTGCCGCATAAGTTTCTCCGAGTGCAGGTGCGTGAACCACGCCGCAAACCGCATGTCCGTCTTTCACCAGGGCGCCAGCGATAGCCCAGTAAGGCTCCCCCCCCATGAATGCGCGCGTGCCGTCGATCGGATCGACACACCAAACAGTATCGGTAAGGTGTGTATCGCGGGAAAGCGCGGTTTCCTCAGACAACCAGCCATAATCCGGCCTGTTGCCCGACAAGTGGCGCTTGATGATGCGATTAGCTTCCAGGTCGGCATTGGTAACGGGGTGGCCCGGCGTCTTCTCCCATGCCTTGGTGTCTCCCCGCTCGAATCGAGCAAGCGCCATATTTCCAGCCTCAATCACGGCTTCCTGAAGAAGCATGAAATCATCGCTGAAAGCCGTCTCAATTGCCTGCAATCGACATGTCCTCAACCAGAAGGCTTGGCGCATTGATGCGGCCTCGGAATTCGAGATCTGACGCCGGAATGAGACGGGCAAAGATCGCCGGCAAGTCCCCGGCAATCGTCACCTCCGATACCGGGTGCTGGATTTCGCCATTCTCGAACCAGAAGCCAGCTACACCGACCGAATAGTCGCCGGTGTTTGGATTGATCGACGGTCCAAACATGTCCGTGACGAGAAGGCCTTTGCCCGCTTCCGACATCAGCGTTTCAGGTGTCTTCGCACCTGCTTCGATATGCGTATTCGATGTGCCGACGCCCGGTGGGTTACCGAAGCCGCCCGCCGCAAAGCCATTCGGCCGTAAGCCTAGCTGGCGCGCCGAAGACGTGTTGAGCAGCCAGCGCGTCAGGACGCCGTCCTCGACCAGTGCCGACTTCGCGACCGGGAGCCCCTCCCCATCATGATTGCGGCAACCGAGGGCCCGCTCAAGAAACGGATCATCTATGATGTTCAGTCCATCGCCAAAGACCTTCTGGTCCATCCGGTCTTTCAGAAAGCTGACGCCACGAGCCACGGACGGGCCGGAAATCCCTGACAGGAATGCACCGATAAGGCTGGATGAAACACGCTTGTCATAAATAACCGCGGCCTTCTGTGTCTTCACCTTGCGCGGGCCGAGCCGTGCAACAGCGCGTTCGCCGGCGGTGCGGCCAATCTCTGCTGGTGACGGCCGGTGAGCCATCTTGCGCACGCTCCAGCTGTCGTAGTCGCGCTCCATGGCGTCGTCACGCATCGCAACGGCAGCGAGCCCAAGACTCGTAGATCCGCCCGCGAGGTAAGATGAGAAACCATTGCTCGCTGCAACCCAGCGCTCGGACCGGCTCCAGCCATTGCCGCAACCTGCAACCGTCTTCACGCCCTTTATCGCCAATGCTGCAGCCTCTGCCTCAATCGCATCTGATTCGAGCTTCTCGAGCGCGATCTCGCCGTCTCCTTCGAGATCAAGTTCTGGAGGATTGGTCTCCAGAAGATCATGATCAGGCAGACCCGCGAACCTGTCCTCTGGAACGGCCTTCGCCATTGCGACGCATCGTTCGGCCATCGTTCGCAGCGCGTCGTCTGAAAGATCCGAACCCGAAACATGCGCCTGCCGCTGCCCAAAAAGGGCCCGAAGCGAGACGCCCTGAGACTCGCTGCGCTCTACATTTTCGAGCTTGCCGTCGCGAACATCGACGCTGACGCCATCAGAGACTGCTAGCGAACAATCAGCGGCCGTCGCACCTGCAGCCAGGCATTGGTCGATGAGTGTTGCGAGGATGTCCTGCGGGGGCGTTTTGAAGCTGGATGTCATACTAGTTGAGGTAACCCTGTCTCGTGTGAGCGGCAACGCCCAAGCTGTCAGCTTTTTGCAGGCCGTTTCGCAAGGATGCCTCCGGTCAGGTATGGCGAAACTGCGCGAGTGCTTCAGGTGCTAGATCATCTATAGCGCCCAGCAGCACATGAAGATCAGCTTCGCGGGTCCTGTGATTGGTTATATTAACGCGTATCGCAAGTTTGCCATTCACTTTCGTCGTGGATGGTGCCGCAACGCCAGTTTCCTGAAGCCGGACAACGATTTCCTCATTCAGAGCATCGAGTTCAGATTCAGTCAGACCATCAGCCCGATAGCGGAAGCAACATATGGATGTTTCGACAGGCGCCAGACGTTCAAGAGACGGTGCATCGTCAACAAGTGCGGCTAGTGTTCTGACGAGTTGACAGTTTTCAGAAATCGCGGCGCCAAGTCGCTGCGGCCCGAACTCAGCAATGTGCGCCCAGACTTTGAGCGCACGGAAGCCTCGCGACAGCTCTGGTCCGAACTCAACCGGCCACGGATTGCCAGCCGCCAACCCTCTTTCGGCAGCCTTCAGATATTCCGGGCGCGTCGAGAACGTACGGCGATGCAGATCTTCATCGCGGACCAAAACAAAACCTGCATCATAATTGACGTGTAGCCATTTATGGAAATCGAAAGCAATGGAATGCGCGCGCTCTATGCCGCGCAGCTTGGGCGCGACTTCGTCGCTCAAGATTCCCGAAGCCGCAAACGCACCGTCAACGTGAAACCATAGCTTTTCCTGTTCTGCGATAACCGCAAGACCGCCCAGATCATCAATTGCTCCGGTATTGACCGTACCGGCTGTGCCAATGACGGCGAATGGAACAAGTCCGGCTGCCCTGTCCCGATCAATCGCAGACTTGAGAGCCGACAGGTCCATGCGGAACGCGCCGTTCACAGCGATTTTACGCAGCGCCGATGTCCCCAGACCCAATATGTCCAGGGCGCGGGCGTTGCACGCATGCGCCTCGGCAGAGGTATAGGCAACCAGCTTCGATCCATCGACGCCGGTCTCTCGCGAAGCAAAACCAAGCGCGGCATCGCGAGCCACCTTCAGGGCGACGACTGTCGCCATCGACGTACCCGTTACGACCAGACCGCTCGCCGTTTGCGGAAAGCCAAACTGTTCAGCGACCCACGCGGTCAAGGCGCGCTCGACCTTGAGGCCCACATGATCTCGCCCGCCGCAATTGGCGTTGAGTGACGCTTCAATCATTGCTGGCAGCAAGCCGAACGGTGTCCCACTGCCATGCACCCAGCCCAAAAATCGTGGATGGGTGTTTCCAACCCCGTAGGGGAGCAAAGACGCAAGCGCCGCATCGCAAGCATCGGCCTCAAGCGGTGCAGCGACGAGCGCCTGCTCTAGCTGCGACTCCACGTCTTTCGGCACGGGTGACCAGACACTACCCGTCCCGGCCTGCTCAAGCCGGTCGAGCGCCCGGTCCAGCGTCTCATGGGCGCGCTGTCTGAACGCGGCCCAGTCATCTGGTTCCAAAGCGCTCTTCTCAGGAAAATCAGTCACAGTCTGGTTGGTCCTCTGGCTTTCATCAGATCCACCACTCCCTCGCCTTTAATCGCTTTCGTAGCAATCGGGCGATGTACTTCGGCCCGCATCCACATCCTTCAATGGGTGGCGCCGGATAATTGAAAGACCGATCAAGCCGGAAACGGCGTTAGCTACAACAGTCGCAATCGCGAGACCCAGAAAACCACCTGCCAGGACACCAATCCATGCTCCGGTTGCCAGAAGCCCGATTGCCCGACCTGCGCCGACAAAAAGCCCACTGACCGACCGCACAAGACCATTGAGCGCGGCGGTCAGTGAGTAAGCCTTTCGGAAACAGTATCATCCCACCACAACCGGCAGGCACCGCACCGTAGCTATGATGCCGCGACTTTCCGTCCAGCCATGATGCCCGCGTCAGCTTGACCTAGCGGCCACGAAGCAGCACATCGCGGGACATGAGCATCAAACCGATCCACATCATTGGCGGCGGCATGGCCGGGTCCGAAGCCGCCTGGCAAGCTGCAAATATGGGCGTGCCCGTCATTATCCATGAGATGCGCGGCGTACGCGGCACCGAGGCGCACCAGACTGACAAGCTGGCAGAACTCGTCTGCTCGAACTCCTTCCGCTCCGACGATCACACGTCAAACGCCGTCGGCGTGCTGCATGAAGAAATGCGCCGGGCGAATGGCCTGATCATCACAAAGGGCGGTGAGCACTCCGTCCCGGCCGGCAGCGCGCTGGCTGTGGACCGCGAAGGCTTTTCCGAGGATGTCACCGCCACCCTCGAAGCTCACCCGAACATCACCATCGTGCGCGAAGCGATCGACGACATCCCGCCAGAAGACTGGGACAGCGTCATCATTGCGACGGGCCCACTGACCTCAATCAAGCTCGCCGAAGCCATTCGCGCGCATACGGGCGAGGAGGATCTCGCCTTCTTCGACGCGATCGCACCCATTGTCTATTTCGAGAGCATCGACATGGACAAGGCGTGGCGCCAAAGCCGCTATGACAAGCCCGGCCCGCACGGCGAGAAAGCCGCCTACATCAACTGCGCCATGAATGAGGAACAGTATAACGCCTTCATCGACGCGCTGATCGCCGGTGAGAAAACCGAGTTCAAGGATTGGGAAAAGGACACGCCGTACTTCGAGGGGTGCCTGCCTATCGAAGTTATGGCAGAGCGCGGGCGCGAGACGCTTCGTTTTGGTCCGATGAAACCAGTTGGGCTTACAAACCCGCACAATCCGGACGTGAAAGCCCATGCCGTAGTTCAGCTGCGCCAAGACAATGCGCTCGGCACGCTCTGGAACATGGTCGGTTTCCAGACCAAGCTGAAATACGGGGCACAGGCCGACATCTTCCGGATGATCCCGGGACTGGAGAACGCACAGTTCGCTCGCCTTGGCGGCATTCACCGCAACACTTTCCTCAACTCACCAAAGCTGCTCGACGAACAGCTGCGCATGAAGTCGATGCCACGGCTTCGTTTCGCAGGTCAGATAACGGGCGTCGAAGGCTATGTCGAAAGCGCTGCCATGGGTCTTCTCGCTGGTCGGTTCGCCGCAGCCGAACGCCTCGGGCTAGAGCTTGCGCCGCCGCCACCAACTACCGCGCTCGGCGCTCTTGTCGGTCACATCACGGGCGGCCACCTTGAGGGCAAACAAAGCTTCCAACCGATGAACATTAATTTCGGCCTCTTCCCTGATCCGGAACCGGGCACCGTCCCGACAAAGGATGAGGAAGGCAAACGCATTCGCGGCAAGGCAAAGGGCCGCGCCAAGAAAGGCGTTCAAGCCGTTCGGGCGCTGCAGGACATTGATACCTGGCTCTCGGCGCAGCGCGAGCCTGTCGCAGCAGAGTAGTCGCGCAATGCTGCAGGGTAAGTAACGTGCGAACCTTCTTCGGATTGGTGATACCAATGAGCCGATGAACGCGCTCTATGACACCATCGGCGTCGACTACGCCCAGCTTCGCAAACCCGACCCGCGGATCGCGCGCCAGATCCATGCGGCGATTGGTGACGCCAGAACTATTCTGAATGTCGGCGCGGGAAGCGGCTCATACGAACCGCAAGGGCGCAAGCTGACAGCGCTTGAGCCTTCGGCAGAGATGATCGCCCAGCGCCCAGCATCAGATGCCGTGGCGATACAGGGCTCGGCCGAGTCCCTGCCCTTCGCCGACAAGAGGTTCGATGCCTCAATGGCCGTATTGACTATCCATCACTGGAGCGATCAGGCCAGAGGCTGCGTAGAGATGCGAAGGGTAACGCGCGGGCCCGTCGTGTTCCTCACTTTCGATGCCAATCATAAGGACTTCTGGCTATTCGATTATTTCCCAGCGCTGCTTACGCTGGATGAAGCCACCATGCCCCCAATGGAGCGGTACGCAGACTGGCTGGGCGAAGTCGTGATCGACGCCGTTCCGATCCCCCATGATTGCACCGACGGCTTTCTCGCCGCCTATTGGAGGCGGCCTGCCGCCTATCTCGACCCGCGTATCCGCCGCGCCATGTCGTCCTTCTGGAAAATAGGCGACGTGTCGGACGGACTGGAACAGCTTGATCGCGATCTCAAAGACGGTTCTTGGGAAACGAGCTATGGGCATCTATTGAAGCTGGACACGCTCGACTGTGGCTACCGGCTGGTGCGAACCACTCATCCGGCGAGATGTCAGTGATACACCCCCAGAGGGCCGTCCGATCCAGAGTGGCCCTGATGAAGCGCATCATTGCCGGTTGAGGTTAGAGCATCCCGATTATTCTTGCAGCCAATGATAAAGATCGCCTGATCTAGCAGCCCTGGCATCGGCTCAAGCACATCATTGATCTGATGCAAAAGTATGCGGCTTTCGTCTGAAAGCACCCCTGCTGCAAGAGCGATCTCAGTGAGATTGGCGATGGCGCAGTTGCTCTGTTCTCTGTTCATGGTGCCTTTCAGCAGTTGCAGGCAGTCTTCAGGGCTCTCCCGCAACTCCCAAGCAGCGGAAGCCGCCTGCCAGTCGGGACAACTGATTGCGCAGTGAAGGGCGCGAACGATTTGCGTCGTGTCATCCCCGCTATCCTTGTTTTCCATCATCATGATGCAGGCCAGCATGAACGCCGCTTTCGCCGTTAGCGGTTTCTGCGTCGATGCCACTTTGATTGAGGATTTCATCATCGTGTCTCCAGATCGGCTCAGTTCAGGTCATTGCGAATGGGTTCGCTCAAGCCGCTAATCGACATCATTTTCGCGCTGCCACAAAATGCCGTTACCGAAGTTCCGCCGAAGTTTGGACGAACATGCCCCTGTTTTCACTACCATATTTTTCTTGCAGGGTTTCAACCATACGTGAACATGGTATGCGTGATGCCGCATGGCAGATTACATTTTTCACGAGCCTCCGAACGACCACGACTTCCGGGAGCTCTTCCAGTTTATATGCGATCATGGCATCGGGCAGCCGGTGGACGCTCGCGGTCACTTCCAGCCATGGAGCGACGAAGCGCTGGAAGCCGCCTTCGCTGAGACGGCGACTTCCGTGGATAAGAGATCAATCCAGAGCTGGCGAAGTGGCGCGTCGGTGCCGCGTCTGGACAAACTTCGCTCCCTTGCCGATCTGATCACCAGATCGGCAGGCCAGCGTAGCATATGGCTCAAGGCGCTGATCGACGCACGTCGCAAATCGATTGATGCACGAAAAAGGCAAGCAACGGCAGAAAAGCCCTCGCCATCTAACTCTTACGCACCTGACGACCCTCCTCTAAGACCACGCAACAGCAAATGGGTCGCCACAGCAGCCGCAATCGCGCTTGCCGGTCTGACGCTCATCGGCGCCATGTTCGTTTTCAGTGACCGGGACGCTGAGGCCAGCATCGCGAACATTCAGTTCTGCACGGAAGAAAACTTCTCCACGGAGAGCTTTTCCTGTCTGGAAACGTCGCAGTCATTCGACGAAAACACCACGACGCTGATGGTGACGTTTGATCTGGTCAATGTCGACGAGGGCGCATCGTTTGAGCGCATCTGGTACCGAGAGGGTCTCGAATTTCTCCGCAAGTCCAGCTTCAATGATGAAGCGTGGCCCGGATACACCTTTCTCAACTTTGATCGGTTTCCGGAGGGCAACTACACCCTCCGGATCATCGTCGATGGCAAGTCTTTCACTTCGACTTTCAAGATTGGAGACGAGACAGGATATCTCGCTTACGAGCAGGACTAGCCGATCTGTTCTTTCGCACGCTCGCGCCACTTCCCGATATTCTCGAACTCTTCGTGCGGTTTCCATTTCATTACGCCAGCAAAACCGGTGAAGCAGTAGAGCGTGATATCGGCAATTGAGAAGCGACCCGCAGCAAGGAAATCGTTTTCCGCCAGATGCGCATTGATGCGCTTTGCCATGGCCCGCGCGCCCTTCTCTGCCTTTGCGCCGACCTCGGGCAATTGCGGAACCTCTAGCGGCGCCATCGCCGGATGCGTGTTGCGGAACCAGGTCGCGAACTGGATGAAGAGCATGAGTTCAACGCGGCGGTCCCACATCTCGATCAGCGCCTTCTCCTTCGGATCGGCTCCCATCAGGTTCGGCTCAGGGAAAACACCTTCGAAATAGGTACAGATTGCCCGGCTTTCTGTCAGCGTGGTTCCGTCATCAAGCACGAGAGACGGCACCTGCGAGAAAGGAGAAACCTTTCGGTAGTCATCGGTCTTGTGTTCCTGCTTCATGATCGAGATCTCTTCGATCTCGACCGCACCAAGCTTGCCCTTGGCTTTCAGGAAGTTGGTCACGCGTTCCGGATTCGGCGCTTGCGGGCTGTGATAAAGCTTCATCGGTTTCCTCCTCGGTTTGCCGAGAGGTGTAGCGCGCCACAGGCGGCATGCGAAGCCTTCCGTGGCGAAGATTTCTAACGATTTAGGAGCAACAATTCAGCACACACACGCCGCCTCTCCAGCAAAAGCGGGGAGGTCGGAAAAAGGACTAGTCGGCTAATTAAACCGCTTCCTCACCCCGAACGTCGCGTTCAGGGGCTCACCCGGGAAATATCGGTTATTGCCGAAGGCAAGGTCCGCCCGGTCTGCATAGTTCAGGTCGAACAGGTTTCGCACGATGACAAAGCCTTCCAGCGTCTCGCTAAATGCGTAGGACGCGCGCGCATGCGTTGACGTATGGCCTGGATAGGTCTGCGTATTGCCCGGATCGACATAGTACTCACCGATATACTCGGCTGAAAGACTGGCTTCGAACCGCTCAGTCGGGTGCCAGGTCACACGAATATCGCCAAGCCAATTTGGCGCGGTATCGACTTCATTGCCATCGCGGATGACCTCGGAGCCTGCGGCGACAATCCGGTCGAAAGTGTATGTGTGCTCAGCATAACTCGCGGTCCCGGATATAGTGAACGCTTCGTTCACTAACCAGTTCGCCTGCGCTTCAATACCGGTATGCAGCGTGGACCCGTCGGTCACGTTAAGGCCGTCGGAATCTCGGAAAAAGAAGTTCTCTTTCTCAGCATAGTACGCTGCGACGTCAAAGATCATGCCCCCATTGAGCGCCGCGCCGCGAACACCAGCTTCAAAACTGTCCATCGATTCCACATCGGCTTCAGCGATGCCCTGCTGGCTCTGCAGCCTGTAGAGGTCAGAGGCCTGAGGCGCGCGCTCTCCGCGCGAATAATTGGCGTAATAGCTGACAGAGCCATCACCCGGTGACCAGATCGCGCCAAGTTTCGGCGTCAGCAAGTCATAGCTATCTTCACGGTTCGCCGGCACGAGGAACCGGCCGTTCGGCCCAGGCGGCACGTCCGTCTCATAGTCATAGTCGTGGGTTTCCCCCCGCAGCCCTGCCAGAATGGTCAGCTCATCAGACACCGCCCATTCGGCCTCGGTCCAGAGTGCAAACACGGTCGTATCGACGGTGTAGTCGTAGTGGACCCCGACCGGGAAGCGGCTATCGCCCGGGAAGAACCCAAACGGCTCAAGCTGGGTTTCTTTCAGCCAGCCCGAAGCAATGTCGGCGTCAGCGCCAATACGCAGCATCACTGCATCACTGGCTGCAAACTCATACTTCGACTGAAGGCCGAACGCATCGTGCCCGTTTTCTTCCACGCCGCCATTCGGCAGGAAGTGCTGGGCAAATTCCATCTCCTGCCAGCGATAGAATGGCGTTAGCGTAAGCTCGCCCGGACCGATTTCACGAGACAGCCGGACGGCCCCCATGGCCCATTGGGCATCGCGATAGGCCTCCGGGTTCGGGTTTTGCGTTGCAAGGTCATCATCGCGATACGCCTTGTACCCCTGAATGAAGCCACCCGTTTCCTGATTGAGATTGGATGCACTGACGAAGGCGAGACCGTCCCATCCGGCCACGTCAAACGTATACTGGGCCGAAAGCTTTTGCTGCTCGACGCCAGTAATATCACGCCAACCCGCATCGTCCTGAAGTGACAGCGATACCCGTGCCTTGTCGCCCAGATTACCAGTTACATCTGCCTTATAGCGATTGAGCGTCGAACCCGAGAGACGCGCATCAGCAAACGAACCGGGCTGTGGTGCGCCCAGAATGACATTGATAAGGCCATGTACCGCGTTCGAACCGTACTTGGCGGACCCGGGCCCTCGCACGATCTCGATCGCATCTGCTGTCTCGTGATGGATCTCGAACAGCGAGTTGACGTTACCAAAGGCGGGTGAGCGCGTCGGCACACCATTCTGGAGAATCAGGAAGCTTCCCTGGCCGGCACCGCCCGTCAGCACGGGCGAGCGCAGCGCAATCAGATGTTCCTGCCCCGAATTCATCTGGACGTTTACGCCCGGCAACTCATTCAGGATCTGCGCGGGGTGATCTGCATTGACCGTGACGATCACGTCTTCATCGACTGTCGCAACACTGCCTGGCTGCTCATTGGTCCGGTCGCCGAAGACGAGTACAGGCGATAGCCTTGAACCACCGTCACCAGTTTGGGCATCCGCTCCAGCTAAAGACGCGAGAGCTAGGGTTGCTGTTGTTGCAAGCAGAAGGCGTGACGGCATGAAAGAACCCGAAATTCAGAAAAGAAACGAGTTCCAGAGTGTAGGTCGCAGCCCTATGGCTGACGACCCCCATCGCTGCGTTAGCCTGCGGCACCAATGAACAGTTGTACCGGCAATGCCCCAACGACTGCACCGGAAAGACACGTCGCAAGTGTACCCGCAATCAATGTTTTCCAGGAGAGTTCGAGGAAGGTGGAGCGGCGTTCCGGACAGATAATGTTCAGGCCACCAATCAGGATGCCGATAGAACCGAAGTTCGCAAAGCCGCAGATCGCGTGCGCCGTGATAATGCGCGTGCGCGGGTCCATCGCATCGGCAGGCACGTTGCCAAGCTCAATGAAGGCCACGAACTCGGTCAGCACCGTCTTGATGCCCATGAGCGAACCGGAAAGCGGCGCTTCGCTCCATGGCACACCGATCATGTACATGAGCGGCGAGAATATCCAGCCGAGCACGCGCTGAATCGAAAGCGGTTCTCCACTGACGGCTGGAAGCGCGCCGAGACCGGCATTCACCAGCCAGAGAAGCGCAAGCGCCGCGATCAGCATGGTGGCGATGTTGAGAACGATCTGGAGACCATCGGCGGCGCCGGTTGCAAACGCGTCCATGGTCGAATTGTATTTGAAGTCCGGCTCATGCGCGCGCTCGGAGGAGTCCACCGTCTCCGGGATCATGACCAGCGCCATGGCGACGGCAGCCGGCGCTGCGATGATGGACGCGGTCAGAAGCTGCGCCAGCGGATTCGCCATCACGCCGTCGAGGAATGTCGTATAAATGACCAGAACCGAGCCGGCGATGGTCGCAAAACCAGCCGTCATCAGGATGAAAATCTCAGACCGGGTCATGCCTTTGATGTACGGCTTCACGAGAACGGGCGCCTCGGTCATGCCCATGAAGACGTTCGCAGACACGGCGAGCGAGGTTGCCCCGCCGAGGCCCATCAGCTTGCGGAAAATGAAGGCGAAGCCCTTCGTGACCCAGCGCAAGATGTGCCAGTGCCAGAGAATGGCCGACAGCGCAGCAACAACGATGACGACAGGCAAAATCTGGAAGAAGAAAAGCGGCGGGGCATCGCCGGTCATGATCTCGCTGGCGGCCTGGTTGTCACCGACATAACCAAAGACGAAACTTGTACCGTTACGCGTGGCTTCCTGAAGCGCTTCAACTATGAAGTTGGCCTTGAAGAGCAGGTTTCGCACGAACGGGATACCGAACAGCAGAAGCGCAAACGCGAACTGCATGACGACAGCGCCAAGCACCAGTCTTACCGGAAACTGGCTGCGTTTTTCAGACAGGCCCCAGCCAATTGCGAAGATAAGCGCGATGCCCAGAAGTGCGCGCGCATTGTCCCAGCCCCATTCCATCCGGCCAACTCCCTGATGCCTCTAGACTCACAAGCCTTATCGCGCGTCCCCCGTATCCACCAGACCCGGGACTCAGAACCTCTGTCGGAACGGTGCGTCTGCCAGCACGTTGTTTAATCGGTAGAACACCAAGCAATTGAAGGAGCGATCATGAAACGCAAGACTTTCACCCCGCTACGCGACCAGAAGGTCAACATGGAACCGCGACCGGTCACGACTGACCAGATTGACGGCGTGATGAATTCCTCCGCTGCGCTCGATGAGAAGATGGAAAAACTGAACGAGCTGCGCCAGGCGCATAGCGATTGGGCAAATCGCCAACCAGAGACAGATGGCAAACCACTGCTTCGCTATATCGATGATGCCGTGAAGCGCCTTCTTCACGATGATAAACTGGAGCGGAAGGTCGAGGTCGCCTAGTCGGCCCGACAACCAGACCAAACAAAAGCCGCGGGCGCCTCATTGGCCCCGCGGCTTTATTTTGTGACTGAGACTCAGAACCTAGCCGAGTTTGCAGACACAGATTTTGTGGCCGTCTGGATCACGGAAATAAGCCCCATAGAAGGTCGGCATACGATTGCCGGGTTCGCCGTCCGGCGTCGCACCGAGTTCGATCGCTTTCGCATAGGCCTTGTCGACCGTTTCATTGTCGGCACATGCGATCGCCGGCATGACGCCATTGCCACAGGTCGCTTCCTTCTCATCGTACGGGCCGCCGATAGCAAGCATGGGCTGGCCGGGCCCGGTGCCGTAGAAATAGAGCCGACCATTGTCGAAAAAGCGCTTCGCGCCGACCGTCGGCATGAAGCCGTCATAAAATTCCAGGGCTTTCTCGATATTGTTCGACCCGAGCGTCACATAAGCGAGCATGTCAGTCCTCCTTGCTGATTAGGTGGCTTCTTGCAGCACGGCGAGCAGGCGCCAGCAAGCACTTCCCCAGCGCGAATGCTTGACGTTTACGTGAGCGGGTGCTGCAAGGCTGACCGTCAAGTTTTACCTCAGTCAGGAGATACCCCATGGCAGACATTCGTTTTGACGGCAAAGTCGCTATCGTCACCGGTGCAGGCGGCGGTCTTGGCCGTTGTCACGCGCTCGAACTCGCCCGCCGCGGCGCAAAGGTCGTCGTGAACGATCTCGGCGCATCGATGGACGGATCGGGCGGCAGCTCGGCAGCGGCCGACGAAGTCGTCAAGGAAATCGAAGCGCTTGGCGGCGAAGCCATCGCGAACGGTTCGTCGGTCACCGACGACGCTGGCGTCAAAAAGATGATCGATGACGCCATGAACAAGTGGGGCCGTATCGACATCCTGATCGCCAATGCTGGCATCCTGCGCGACAAGTCCTTCTCCAAGATGACGATGGAAGACATCCAGCTCGTCGTCGACGTCCACCTCATGGGCTCCTTCAAGCCTATCAAGGCGGCCTGGGACATCATGAAGGAGCAGAATTTCGGCCGCATCGTCGTGACCACCTCTTCGACCGGCCTCTATGGCAACTTTGGCCAGGCCAACTATGGCGCCGCCAAACTCGGCCTCGTCGGCATGATGAATACGCTCAAGATTGAAGGCGCGAAGAACAACATCAAGATCAACGCTGTCTGCCCGGTCGCCGCGACCCGCATGACCGAAGGCCTGATGCCTGAGGAAGTCCTGAAGCAGCTGAAGCCGGAATATGTCACGCCAGGCGTGATGAACCTCGTCAAGGACGACGCCCCGACCGGCATGGTCCTGTCGGCTGGCGCCGGCGCATTCTCCATGGCAGAAATCGTAGAGACCAACGGCGCCTTCGTCGGTCAGGGCGATGCCCTCACGGCCGAAGCTGTTGCCGCCAAGTGGGATCAGATCACCGACAAGTCGACCCAGACGCACTTCAACGCTGGCGGCGAGCACGGTCAGAACATCTTCCGCCTCCTCGCTGAGGGCGCAAAAGGCTAGTTCAGCCAGACAAGAAGACGATTTTGGGCCACGCCCGCAGCTTGCATTCAGGCTGCAGGCGTGGCCCAATCATTTTGAGCCACACCGTTTCGGAGGAAATGACATGCGCCTTGCCCTTCTGACCGCCAGCCTCTTCCTGCTCGCTGCCTGCCAACCAGAGCCGATCCCTGTTGATGGTGATCCGGCATCGCGCCCGGGCGACACACCTCGAGCGGAAGGCGAAATGTGCGGCGGCATCGCAGCGATTCAATGTGGCGAGGGTCTCTATTGCGCTGACAGGCCCGGCCAATGCGTCAACACTGCTGACGGCTCGGGCATTTGTGCGCCGCGCCCGGAAGTGTGTACCCAACAATACGATCCGGTCTGCGGCTGCGATGGCAAGACCTATGGCAATGCCTGCACGGCAGCGGCTTCCGGCGTCAGCATCGCCTCACAGGGTGAATGTCCCGCAAGCTAATACGGGCGCTAAAGCGCCTCAGCCAGCCCTTCGACAAGCGGCAAGAGTGGCTCGGCAAGCGGTGAGTGACTGCGCGCGCCGTCCTTGGTGACGACGCGAAGGGTCTGGCGACCGTCGACGCCAATCACCGGCGCAACGACTTTCCCGCCAACAGCGAGTTGCGCGGAAAGGTCTTCAGGGATTTGTGTGACCGCGCCTGTGACGAGGATGCGGTTGTAAGGCGCGTGCTCGCGCCAGCCTGAAAACCCATCGGCCTGACGCAGACTGACATTCCGGATGCCTAACGCATCTAGATTGCTACGCGCTGCATCGACTAGCGTCTTGAAACGATCAACCGCCCAGACCTTGCCAGCGATTTTCGCCATGAGCGCGGCCGTATAGCCGCTGCCTGCGCCGATGAGCAGGTAGCTTTCCTTGCGACCCGGCGTCATCCCCAGCGCCGTGAGAAGCTGCGCGACGGTCAGCGGCTTGGGCAGAACCTGACCACAGGCAAGCGGCAGGACGGCGTCCTCCACCGCCAGCTTGTGCAGCGACTTGTCGATAAAGTCCCGCCGGTCGACAGTCTCCATCGCTGACAGAACAGCATCGTCCCTTATGCCCTGCTGGCGAAGCTGCAGGATGAAGCGGGCGGCGCGGAACGGGTCAGTGCTCACTGCTTCCACTCAGCCTTCAGGGTTTCGAGGTAGCGGTTGTGCGTCAGGTCCACATGGAGCGGCGTCACAGAGATGCGCCCCTCATAGATCGCTCTCAGATCAGTGCCTTCCGGCGGACGCGACAGCCTGCCTTTGAAGCCAATCCAGAAATAGTCGTTGCCGCGCAGATCTTCGCGCCGTTCGGTATGAATGATCTGTTCGTCGCGGAAGCCCTGACGCGTGACTTCGATTCCGGCGACATCGTCTGGCTCACGGTCCGGGAAGTTGATGTTCATCACGACATCATCCGGCCAGCCCTTCTCGATCAGCGGCTTGATGACCCTGGCGCCCCAGCTTTTCGATGTCTCCCAAGGCAGGGAGCCACGCTCACGAAAGCTCTGCGCCTGGCTTAGCGCGATGGACGGCACGCCAAGATGCATGCCGAACATGGCGCCCGCGATCGTCCCCGAGAGGCTCGTATCTTCGGCGATATTCTGGCCACGATTGACGCCGGACAGAATGAGGTCAGGCTTTTCGGGCATCAGGTCATGCACGGCCAGAAGCACACAGTCAGTCGGCGTGCCCATCACCGCCCAGCATTTCTCACGCACTTCGCGCGTGCGCACGGGCTGGGTCAGCGTGATAGATCGCGACTGGCCGGACTGTTCGACCTCAGGCGCCGCAATCCAGATATCGTCAGAGAGCTCTCTCGCAATCGACTCCAGCACCGATAGGCCCGGCGCGTGGATCCCATCATCATTGGTGAGGAGAATTCTCATCCAATCACCTCAAGCCCGCCCATATAGGGCCGCAGCACGGCCGGCACGCCAATCGTGCCATCTTCACGCTGATAGTTTTCCAGAACCGCAACAAGCGTACGACCGACCGCGAGGCCGGAGCCGTTCAGCGTATGCACGAATTCTGGCTTCGGCTTTGGATTGTCAGCGCTTGGTGCCGCGCGCCAGCGGGCATTCATCCGGCGGGCCTGGAAGTCCCCGCAATAGGAACACGAGCTGATCTCACGATAGGTGTCCTGGCTCGGCAGCCAGACTTCGAGGTCGTAGGTCTTGCGGGCGCCGAAGCCCATATCGCCAGTACAGAGCAGCATGCGCCGGTAAGGCAGCTCCAGACGCTCAAGGATCGTCTCGGCGCAGCGCGTCATCCGCTCCAGCTCTTCAAGGCCTTCGGCTTCGTCCTTGACGATGGAGACAAGCTCCACCTTGTTGAACTGGTGCAAGCGGATCATGCCCTTCGTGTCACGCCCAGCACTGCCCGCTTCCGAACGAAAGCATGGCGTATGCGCGGTCATGCGAAGCGGAAGGCTTTCGCCTTCGAGGATGTCTTCACGAATCGTATTGGTGAGCGAGATTTCCGACGTCGCGATGAGCCACATGCCGTCTGTCGTCTCGAAGGAGTCTTCACCAAATTTGGGCAATTGGCCGGTGCCTTCCAACGCGTTGGGACGTACAAGGAATGGCGGGCTCGTTTCCTGATATCCGTGCTCTCCGGTCTGGACATCCAGCATGTAGTTTGCGAGCGCACGCTCCAGCCGCGAAAGCTGGTGGCGCAACAGCACGAAGCGCGAACCCGACATCTTGGCAGCGGTCTCGAAGTCCATCATGCCAAGTGCTTCACCAAGGTCCGCATGGTCCTTCGGCGCAAAGGCGAGCGCGGTCGGCGTGCCAACCTTCTTCTGCTCAGCATTATCGGCTTCGTCTTCGCCTTCCGGAACTTCATCCAATGGAAGGTTCGGCAGACCGAGGATCAGCTCTTCCAGCTCCTTACGGGCCGCAGCTTCCTGTTCGCCAGCGGCCTCGATCGTTTCCTTGGCCTTGGCGACTTCATCGCGCAGGCGCTCAAACTCGGCTTCATCGCCGCTCGCCTTTGCCTTGCCGATCAGCTTGGAATTGGCATTACGCGCGCTTTCGGCCTCCTGCTTATCGGTCAGCGCCTGACGCAGGGCCGCATCATGGGCGAGGATGTCATCGACGTTGTCGCCGAGGCCGGACGTCCGCCGGTTCCAGGCCTTGCGAAAGTGGTCAGGGTTTTCACGAATGGCGCGAATATCGAACATGGGTTTGGCCTTCAGGCAGCTCTTTGTCTCTTGCCGAAGCGTCTAGTCTAATTGGCGCGCCAGCGGAACCGTCTGAACTGAACCAGCAGGCGTCAATTATCGCCAGCGTCTATCGCGTCGTCCTCTGCCGCCTTCTTCTCCATCATGGAGACGCAGACAATCGAGATCTCGTAGAGAAGGAAGACGGGCACAGCCAGCATGACCTGAGAGATAAGATCAGGCGGCGTGAAGAAGGCTGCGGCGACAAGGATACCTACAACTGCGTACTTGCGCCCCGACTTTAGCGTATCGCTACCAATGATCCCTGCCCGCCCGAGCAGGCTGAGCACGACCGGCAGCTGGAAGCTCAGACCAAACGCCAACATCAGAGCCATGACCAGCGACAGGTACTCCGACACCTTGATCTGCGGTGTGATGGCCGCTCGCCCTTCTGCAGCCTGCTGCTCGAATGAGAGCGCAAAGTTCGAGATCAGCGGCAGCATGACCCAATAGACGAATAAAGCACCGAGCAGGAACAGGACAGGCGCGGCGATCAGGAAAGGCAGGACGGCGCCCTTCTCCCGCTTGTAGAGACCCGGCGCCACGAAGGAATAGATCTGCCAGCCCATGACTGGAAAAGCGACAAAGACACCGGCAAATAGCGCCAGCTTCAGCTCGACGAAAAACACTTCCAGAGGCGCTGTATATATCAGCTCGAAGCGCGTCTCGCCGCGCTCGAGCTCAGCGACCTGAACCAGGGGGTCGAGCAGGATGTTGTAGAGCGGCCGCGCGAAGAAAAAGCAGAGAAGCGTCGCCCCGGCCAGCGCCGCAATCGACCAGATCAGCCGGGTACGCAGCTCAATGAGATGGTCGAGCAGCGGCGCGCGCGATGATTCCATCTCGCTGTCTTCGTCGGTGAAGTTCGGCTGCTCGTCGGCCCGCATGTCTTTGCTCATGAGGACGCGGCCTTCTTGCCATCATCGTCAGGCTTGGCTGGGTCATCCGGCGTGCCTTCAGCCTTTCCGCTGGTCGAAGCAGCCGACTTCTCACCCGGAAGACTCTCATCCGTTGTGCTCGGCGCATCCTTGCTATCTGAAATGACACCCGGTCCGCCTTCCTTGCCCGCTTCGGGCCAGGGGTTTTCCATCATCACGCGGCGATTGATGTCGCTTTCGGCCTTCTTCATGTCATTGACCGCGTCGGTCAGCGCATTGTCACGGCGCAGATCCTCAATTTCCTTGCGCAGCTCATCCAGCTCCGCCTGGCGTGCAATATCATCGAAAGCAGACTGAAACTCGCGCGCCATGGCGCGGCCCTTGGCGACGAACTGGCCAAGCTTGCGCATCATCAGCGGCAGGTCCTTCGGACCCACGACAATCAACGCAACAATTGCCACGAGCATGAACTCGGTGAGACCAAATTGTGGAAGCATGCTTAGCCGGCCTCACTTGCCTGTCAGCTGGAGGTTTTCGACTTGTCCTTCTCAGGCGTGACGTTCACCATCTTGTCGTCACTGAGGTGGCGCGACTGTTTGGACTTGGAAGTGTCCTTGTCCTCGCTGTCTGCCTCCTCATCGTCATTCAGCCCCTTGCGGAAGCTGCGGACGCCTTTGGCCATGTCACCCATGATGGAAGAAATCCGGCCGCGCCCGCCAAACAGCAGAAGGGCGACGATCAGCACGATAAGAAGCTGCATCCAGCTAGGGGCCATGGAAGGTCTCCAGAAGTTCTTCTGCACAAGTAGCGCCCATCAGGATAACTCTCAATGGGTAACGATCACACAATAACGTGCAATCAGTCGTCTTCGCTGCCCATGAAGTCTGTCACGAACGTACCGTCCTGCTCAATTCCGTGATCATCGGCCTCGCCCTCGGTTGCAGGCATATCGATGTCGCCCGGATCAAAGTCCGGCGGCACGACGTCAGACAGGAGCCCCCCTGCCTGAAGTTCGGCCCTGCCCGGCAGCATGTCGAGGCTTTCCAGCCCAAAATGCTCCAGAAAGCCATTGGTCGTACCATAGGTCACCGGGCGGCCCGGCGTCTGACGGCGGCCTTTGATTTTCACCCAGCCCGCTTCCATGAGCTGGTCGATCGTGCCTTTTGACACGGCCACACCGCGCACAGCCTCGATCTCGGCGCGCGTGACAGGCTGGCCATAGGAGATAATGGCGAGCGTTTCGAGCGCCGCCTGAGACAGCTTCTTCTGCTCTTGGCGCTCTTCAACGAAGAGATAGGCAAGGTCTTCCGCCGTCTGGAAGCGCCATTTGCCTGCCACTTCGACCAGCGTGACGCCGCGATGCGCGTAAGCCGCTTTGAGCGACATCAGCACGGTTGCGGCATCGATCCCCTGCGGAAGCACTTCCGCAACCTGCTCGGCGCTCAGCGGCTCACCCGCGGCAAAAAGAATGGCTTCAGCCCGGCGCAGCGCGTCCGCGATGACATCGGCGCCGCCATCAGCCTCACGCTTCAGCAGCTCCTCAGAGCGCCTGTAAGCAAAGGAAAGCTGGCGCACGGCATCGCGAATCTCTTCCGGCGCGTCTTCCAGCTTTTCGTTCTCAAAACGGGGTATCGCGGTCATCCGCCCATCCCTTCCTGTCTGTCCTGGCTGCCGCGCAGGTAAAGCGGCTGGAAGTGAGCTCCCTGCCGGATTTCAATGTCGCCATCGCGCGCCAGTTCCAGTGCCGCTGCGAAGACGCTCGCTGTGACCGATCGGGGCGGAATGTCGCCTGCAACATCCTTCATGCGCTGGCGCAGTTCATCGAGGCTGGCCCAGCTATCGATCATCTTGCTCAAACTTTTGAGCGAGTCGCGCGCATGCTCTAGTGGCAGAACATATTGATGCACAACCTTGTGCGGTGCGGCTTCTTCGCGGCGCTGACGGATACCGCCGAAAGCCTGCATGAGGTGCCAGAGCGATATGTCGTATTCAGTATGCTTGATCACGCGCGGTTGCTCAGGTGCCCCGCGGAGGAACACTTCCTGGCCAAGCTGCGCGAGATCCATCAACTCTTGCCCAGCCTCGCGCATCGCCTCAAGACGCTTCAGGCGGAAAGCGAGGCGTGCAGCCATCTCCTCGCCATCGATCTCATCATTGGCGGCCTTTTCAGGCTTGGGCAGCAGCAGGCGCGACTTCATGAAAGCCAGCCATGCGGCCATGAGCAGATAGTCAGCCGCAAGGTCTATTCGCTTCTCGCGGGCGTCCTCGATGAAGCCGATATACTGGTTGGCAAGTTCCAGCATGGAGACCTTGAGCAGGTCTACTTTCTGGCGACGCGCCAGATCCAGCAGCAGATGAAGCGGCCCCTCATATCCATCGATATCAACCGCGAAATAATCCCCGTTTTCTAGGTCATCGCGGTCGATCAGGTCGCTGGAGACGAGTTGCGAACTCATACGCTGATGGAGCCTGTGTTCGGAATGAGTGATTTGAAGCGCGCCCAGCCTGCTTCGGTGTCAAACGACGTCTCGCGCTGGGTGGCCGCTTCAGCCGCTTCTGCACGGGTAAATGCTTTGCCGGAAAGCTCAGGCGCAGCTTCGGCCACTTCACGCATTTCGGCGAAAATAGCGTCCGCATCGTGCAGGAAGCCAGAGCAGTGCAGTAGCATGTCACAGCCCGCAGAAATCGACGCGTCAGCGCGCTCGGTGAGCGTCCCGCCAAGAGCCTGCATGCCAAGATCATCAGTCATAAGCAGCCCATCAAACCCGATTCGCTGCCGGATGACCTCATTAATCATGATCGGAGAGACCGTCGCAGCGCGTCCTTCATCAAAACGATCATAGGAAATATGGGCCGTCATGGCCATTGGCGCATGGGCGACATGGGCAAAGGCGGCAAAATCCGAGGACAGCTCATTGTCGCCCGCAGTGACACGCGGCAGCTCCAGATGGCTGTCTGCGGTCGAGCGGCCATGGCCGGGGATATGTTTGATGACGCCCGCCACGCCGCCATCCTCAAGACCTTTGAGCGCCGCAGCCGCGATCGCGCCCACCACGTCTGGATCGGTGCCGAAGGCCCGGTCCCCGATGACATCATGTGCGCCTGGCTGCGGAAGGTCGCACACAGGCGCGCAGTCTGCATGGATGCCCAATACCGTCAGTTCAGCTGCCATGAGCCGGTGACCAAGCCAGACCGCCTCAAGCCCCAACTCCCTGTCGCGGCCATAAAGCTCACCATAGAGCTCCCCGCGCGGGAAAAGCGGCCATTCAGGCGATTTCAGACGCGCCACACGCCCGCCCTCCTGGTCGATGAAGATAAGGATCTCTCGGCCAACCGCTTCCCAGATATCATCGACGCAGCGGCGCACCTGGTCGCGCGTCTGGCAGGACCGGCCCATGAGAATCACACCCCATGGCTTCTGATCTGCGAAAAGGGCCGATTCCTCCTTTTGAAGAACCGGCCCCGAAATGCTCAATATGCAAGCCTTGTTGGTCATGGCGTCTCGCGAGTGATGATACAGTCTCCACCAACCCGTTTATAGGATTCGCAGAATTCGCTTGCATCGCTTCTTGTATCAAAGCGCCCTGCTCTCACCCGAAAGAAAATACCATTCGCGCCGAGATCGGCCCGTTCAACCACTTTCTCGGCGCCGGTAAACACGTCTGGATAACGGCTCTGCACGCGGCTCCACGCCTCATCAGCGGCAGCCTGGCTACGCACAGCCGAGATCTGAACCAGAAATGGGCCGTTGGCCGTGAAAGTAAACCGTCCGCCGCGCGCCGGCTCAACAGGCGGGGCCGTGTCGATGGCTGGGTCGTCATGGCGCTCATCAGTGGCGGCTGGCGCAGGCTGTTCCAGCGGCGGCAGATCATCAGCCTGCACTTCGGCTGGCGCGGCACCTTGCGATGAGCTCGAACCGGACCCACCGCGCAGGTCCATCGGTGGACCGGCCAGCATGGCAAGCTCGCGTTCGCCTGCGACCGGCTGCGGCTCGGGTGGCCGGGTAGACCCGTCAATATTGTCATAGAGCCTGCGATCCAGATCCTCGATCTGAATACCGCCGCGGTCTTCTGGTACGGTCTTGAAGGGCTCGGCATCTGCCGTGACCATTGGCAGTTCACCGTCTTCTTCGCGTACGCCCTGCCTGTAAGTGTTCCACACGACAGCGGCAAAGACGATCAGGACACCGATAGCCAGAGCAAGGATCAGCGGTCCGCGCGCCGACTCATCATCGCGTATCTCGAACCCGCGATATTCATCCTCATAGGACGCGTAGTCGTATCTGTTGCTGCCGTGGCTCATCGCACGCCTGCCCCTTCGTCGCCTTTGAATATTGGTTAAGAAATTGCCAGTGCTTTGTTAACGATCCTTGAATCGGCGTGCCCTTTGCCCTGTAAGCGGCTCACACCATGCCCTCGATGCTGAAGACCTTGCGGTGCAGGTCGATGGCGTAATTGTCCGTCATGCCAGCGATATAGTCGCAGACAAGCCGGGCGCGCCGCGCCTCTGGCGCCTGTTCAGCGTCCTGCCTCAGCGGCGGTGGCAGGATGTCAGGCTCGGCGAGGAAAAGCTCAAACAGCTCTTTCAGCACGCGCTTTGCCTGGCTGCGCATCCGGTTGACCTTGTAGTGCTTGTACATCCGCTCGAACAGGAAGGCCCGCAGCGCCCTCTGCTGCGCGTCGAAATCATCCGAAAAGGCGACCAGCGGCTCTGGCAGCGCCCGCACTTCAGCGGCCGACTGCGGATTGTGACGCGCCACGCGTCTCTCGGTCTCGGCGACGAGATCGCCAATCCAGAGGCCGATCAGGCGTCTCACGGCTTCATAGACCGTGCGCTGCGTGTCGAGCACGGGATGCTCTATCCGCACAGACCGGAAGACGTCACCAACAAGTGGCAGGTGTAGCATGTCATCAATGGTGAAAAGGCCCGCCGCGATACCGTCATCAATATCGTGATTATTGTAGGCAATATCATCGGCCAGCGCGGCAATCTGCGCTTCCGGTCCCGCAAACTGGTCAAGTTCAAGCCGCTCCAGCTGCGGGAAGTCGCGGAACGCAGCAGGTAGCGCTGAGACAGGCGTACCATCGGTGATCAGCGGGCCATTATGCTTAACGAGGCCCTCCAGCATCTCCCAGGTCAGGTTGAGACCGTCGAAATTGGGATAGCGCTGTTCAAGCCGCGTCACGACGCGCAGGGTCTGCGCATTGTGATCAAAGCCTTCGAAGGCCTCCATGCACGCGTCGAGCTGGTCTTCGCCTGCATGACCAAATGGCGGATGACCAAGATCATGGGCCAGCGCCATCGCCTCAGCCAGGTCTTCATCGACGCCAAGCCGGCGCGCAACGGACCGCGCAATCTGCGCAACTTCCAGCGAGTGGGTCAGGCGCGTGCGGTAATGGTCGCCTTCATGAGCGACAAAAACCTGCGTTTTCTGCTTCAGGCGGCGAAATCCGGATGAGTGGATAATTCGGTCCCGGTCACGCTGAAATGGCGTGCGCGTGGCCGATTCAGCCTCTTCGTGGAAACGCCCGCGGGAGCTTTCCCACAGTGTTGCAAACACCGCTCTCTTTTCTGGAAGCGCAGGTTTACCTATCTTGTGAGTCATGAGCGACGTCACCCTTTCCGAAAGTGCTGCCCGGCGCGTTAATGCGATTCTGGCAAAACAGTCCGACAAGGACTACCTTCGCGTGTCAGTCGAAGGTGGTGGCTGTTCGGGCTTTTCCTACAAGTTCGACCTCGAAGACACGAAAAACGATGATGATGTCATCGTGGAGCGCGATGGCGCGCAGGTGCTTGTCGATGAGATGAGCATGGAATTCATGCGCGGCTCCGAGATCGATTTCTCAAACGAGCTGATCGGCGCGGCTTTCAAGATCAACAATCCGAACGCGACGGCGGCCTGTGGCTGCGGGACAAGCTTCTCTCTCTGAGGGAGTTCGAGCCCGGGCACGGCCAGCACCTACATTTTTTGGAACACGCCCCGCCTGTGAGGGTTTGTTCTGCCATACCAAGCTTTGGGCAATGAGGCCCGGAGCGAACGCAAGTTCAGGAGGCAGAACGCCATGACCCTATCCAAGACTCTTCTTCGCAACTCGACGCTTGCTGCGGGCGCAGCAGCGCTGCTTGCAGGTGCCCCGGCCCTCGCAGATAATCACAAAGAACATCGTGAGCAGGCCTACAAGTTCGAGAATGTCCAGGAAGCGAAGGCGACCTTGGACAACTGCCGTACCGTCGCTGAGACCTGCGGCGCAGACATCGACGCGGCAGCTGGCGTCCTCGTCTTCCCGGAAGTCTGGAAAGCTGACCTGATAGTTGGCGGCGCCGGCGGTGAAGGCGTTCTCTTCATCGATGGTGAGCCCACCGGCCAATACTATATTGGCAAGGCGTCCGTTGGCCTTCAGGCCGGCGTTGACAAATCCCAGGTGGTCTATGTCTTTCAGGAGCAGGACGCGCTTGATGAGCTGATGGACGGTGACGAATGGGAAGTCGGCGCAGCCGCCGGCGCAACCGTCGTTGACGCCGACGCCAATGCGATGGCCGCCACAGGTGATCCGCGCATCTACATCATCAATGCCGAAGGCCTGAATGCCGAGCTGAGCGTCAACGCGCTGCGCATCTGGCATGATGACGAGCCAGAAGCCGAAGACGATGATGACATGATGGACCATGACGATATGGACCATGATGATATGGACCATGATGATGACGACATGATGGACATCGATGACGACGACTAAGTCTCTGAAATCCGTGACAGATTGGAAGGCGCTCTTCGGGGCGCCTTCTTTTTTTTGGCCTGTTCGCGGCGTTCCCCTTCCCTTCCCCAGCGTCGCTGTCCTAGACCGCTGAACTCAAGCAAGGAGAGCCAACCCATGGATGTCAGCCAGGCCGTAAATCAGCGCATCTCGACACGCGCTTTTCTCGACAAGCAGATCACCGCTGATGAGGTCCGTGACTGGTTGGCGACAGCGCAGCGTGCGCCTTCTGGTGGCAATCTCCAGCCATGGCGGGTGATCGCAGTTACCGGCGAGGAGAAGCAGGCCGTCATTGACCTTGCTCAAAAGAAGCTCGCCGAAGACCCACGCGGGGAACGGACTGACAGGCCGATCTATCCGAAGGACCTCTGGGAGCCGCATGAAGCGCGGCGCCGCAAGGTCGGCGAGATGATGTATGAGAAGCTTGAGATCCCGCGCGAAGATAAAGCCAAGCGAATTCAATGGTTTTCGCGCAATTTCCGCTTCTTCGACGCGCCTCTAGCTGTCTTCTTTGTGATCGATGAGCGGATGGGCCACGGCCAATGGGCGCATACCGGCATGTTCATGCAGACGCTGGCCCTGCTCGCCGAAGAGCGCGGCTGGGGCACCTGTTTCCAGGAATGCTGGGGCATCCTTCGCCCGACGCTGAAAGAGCATTTTGGACTTGGAGAAACCGAGATGCTCTATTGCGGCATGGCGGTCGGTTACCCGGACCCGGACCATCCGGTAAACCAGCTTCGCGCGGAGCGGGCTGAGGTCGACGAGTTTGCCGAACTCAAGGGATTCTAGAGATATTTTCCGGCCGGGAAATCCCGCCGTTTGCCTGAAAATCATGGTGCATTGACGGTGTACTGGCGGTGTTCCTGGACGGTGTCTGAAAGCGCGCAAAATCTGCTTGCTTGACGCCTCACAGGATCCGGCGTAGTTTTTATCGATGAACGATAAATTCGACTTCCGGCCCGGCGATGTTGTCTCTGTCCGCTTTGGCGGCGTGCTTCGACATTATGGCATCGTTGGCTGGGATGGCCGGATCATTTCGAACACGCGCCGGCATCATGGCGTCGTCTCGCAATCGATCGACGACTTCGCAGATGGCCGTGAGATCAGGAATCATGGCCGCAGCGCTTCGGCCTGTGACTTCACGGCAATCGACCGCGCCAGCCGCCGCATCGGGCATGACTACCATCTCACCGGCTCGAACTGTGTCCACTTCGTGCGTGGTGCGCATGGCCGCAAACCAACCGCGACTCAGATCGCGCGTGGCACGTTTGAAGCGTTCCGGGATATGGTGGGGCCAAAGCGGTCTCGCTGGTAGGCGGCAGGCGAATTGGTGGTCGGCTGACGGGCTGGCGCGCTGCGCCGCTCAGCCCTTCCAGTTATGCGGCGGCTTTCCGTGTTTGCCCGTACTTTCCCATTGCGCCTCTTCGGCCTTGTTCGAAAGCTGCAGGTTGAAGAGCACGCCCTTGAACATGGGCAGCAAGGCTAGCGCCGTCCCGACCATGGCGCTGAGCAGGACTACAAAACCGAAAATTTTCAGCCAGAGCGCCATCTCCACCATTGGCAGGATGAAGTAGAATGGCGCGAAGACGATCATCACCAGGAAGCCGACAAAAAAGGCCGGGCCGTCGGCTGTGTCGGCCGAGCGGAAGTCCTGGCCGCAGGCCTCACACTCGTCGCGGAAGACGAGATAACGGCCGAATAGCCTGCCTTCGCCGCAATTCGGGCAGCGTTGCTTGATACCGCGCTTGATCGGATCGTTTATCATGAACCAGATATGCACCCTGCCCGCCCGCGCCGATAGTGCGGCGCGAGCGCACATCAGGCTTGTTACCTAGTGAACGGCTTCTCCCGCGTCTCCGGACTTCCTACGCTTTCGCGCAACGAGGTTCAGGATTTCGACAAAGACCGAGAAGGCCATGGCCGCGTAGATATAGCCCTTGGGGACGTGAACCCCGAAGCCGTCTGCGATCAGCACCATGCCGATCATCAACAGGAATGCCAGCGCGAGCATGACCACTGTCGGATTCTTGTTGATGAACCGTGCCAGCGGTCCAGCAGCAAGCAACATGACCAGGACTGCGATAACCACCGCCACGACCATGATCGGTACCTGATCGGTCATACCGACAGCAGTCAGGATCGAGTCGATCGAGAAGACCATGTCGAGGAGGATGATCTGAACCAGAACACTTGCGAAGCCGACGCTTGCTCGCTTGTCCCCGAAGACGCTGTCGCTCGGCTCCGGGTCGATATGGTGGTGGATCTCAGTCGTCGCTTTCCAGACGAGGAAGAGACCGCCGGATACGAGAATGATGTCGCGCCAGGAGAAAGCGGTTTCAAAGGTAACCTCGCCGTGATCACCCGGAGGGCCGGAAATGCCGAGATCGAATACCGTCGCCGTCAGCCCGACGATCCAGGCAATCGTTGCAAGCAGAGCCAGACGCAAGATGAGTGCGAGGCCGATGCCAATCCGCCGAGCAGCGGGCCGCTGCTTTTCGGGAAGCTTGTTCGTGAGGATCGAGATGAAGACGAGATTGTCGATACCGAGAACGATTTCGAGAACAATCAGGGTGGCAAGCGCCGCCCATGCTTCCGGCGTTGCAAACACTGCAAGATAATCAGCCAATCTCTTTCCCCCTGTCCTGTAGATCGAGTTAGTAATGGCTTGAGCAGGCGCCGGGTTCCAGCCCTGCTTGTCTCAACTGAGAGACTAATTTGATTTTGCCGTTGAACGGGCCTTGGCTACCGCAGCGGCAGCAAACTAGCTTGCGCAGCAGATATGCCCGATTCAGGCACGAGGGAGAGATTGAGGATGGAATACGAACAGGTTGTACGCGAGCGTCGCAGCATCAGGGGCTATCAGAAAAAGCCCGTCCCTAAAGCATTGGTGCGCGAAGTTCTCGAAATCGCGATGCGCGCGCCGACCTCGCTCAATACCCAGCCCTGGAATTTCTACGTCGTGGCCGGTGACGTGCTGGACAAGATCCGCAAGGGCAATGTTGAGCGCAATGTGGCGGGCGTTCCTGATAGCCGCGAGTTTCGTATGGGTCCCGGCTATGAGGGCCCCCACCGCGAGCGCCAGATCGAGATCGCGAAGCAGCTGTTCGCCGTCATGGGCATTGAGCGCCACGACAAGGAAGCGCGCATGGACTGGGTGCTGCGCGGCTTTCGCCAGTTCGACGCGCCGGTGTCCATCGTGGTGACCTATGACAAGTCGATCCAGGGCAGTGATATCGCGCCGTTCGATTGCGGCGGTGTGGTGAACTGTATCGTCAACACGGCCTGGTCGAAGGGGCTTGGCTGCGTGATCAACAGCCAAGGCATCATGCAGAGCCCGGTGGTGCGTGAGCACGCAAAAATCCCGGACGATCAGGTGATCCAGACCTGTATTGCCATGGGCTGGCCGGACGATGAATTTCCGGCAAACTCTGTCGTCTCGAACCGCAAATCCGTCGACGAGGCAGCGACCTTCCTCGGCTTCGAGGACTAGGCCGACGGGCAAGCGAGTTGCCTTCGCGTCACCTCTCGAATAATCGTCAGAACTGGCGTTAGATAGCTTTCAGGGATGGAAACCAGGAAGGCTACACGCTCATGGATGGCGGGGCCGCACACACTGAAACCGGCAAGGCGTCCGGTCTCTCAAGGCGTTGGCCATGGCTGACAGCGCGGCGCGTGAAACTGGCCGTGACTCTGTTGGTCATCGCGTTTGCTGCAATCTTCCTGTTCCGGTTCCTGAGTGAGCGTGCGGGCTATGTAGCGACAGCCGATGCGCGCATCGCCTCCGACATGGTGGCCGTCTCAACCGACATTTCCGGGCGCATTATGAAGCTGGCGGTCAGCAAGGGCGACCGGGTTGCGGCGGGCGACGTGATCTTCGAGATCGACCGGCGCGAGGCAGAGCTGACGCTGGCCCAATATCAGGCTGAAGCTGACCGGCTGCGTGCGGAAATCCAGCGGGAGGAAATGCGCGCAAACCTCTCAACGTCGAAGGCCGGAAGTGAAGTGGCCGCCCGCCGGGCCGGCACACTGTCAGCCAGTGCATCGGTCGCCGCCGCCATGTCTGACTTCGAGACCGCACAGTCCGACTTTGCGCGCACCGAAGACCTGTTCGCCCGTGGGCGGGTGACGCAAGCCGCGCTGGACCGCGCGCAGAATGAACTCGACACCGCGCAGCAGGCGGTGAGGCGCGCCGAAGCAGATGCCGACCGGGCACTCGCAGAACAGCGCACCGCGAGCATTGCGGGGGAGGAAGTCGCCCTTATCGAGTACGACCTTTCAGTCCTTCGCGCGGCCCTTCGCCAGGCAGAGGCACGGGTGGAGGCGCAGGAAGTCGTCGTAGACCAGCACACCATCCGCAGCCCCGTAGACGGCGTGGTGGATGAGCTTTTCTACGATGTCGGCGAGCATTCCCTGCGCGGCTTCCGCATGGCGCTCGTGCACGACCCAAGCGAGGCATGGGTGTCGGCCAATATCAAGGAAACCGAGATCCGGCACGTCCAGCCCGGCGCGCCCGTGGCCGTGAAGATCGACAGCTATCCGGGCCGTGAGTTTGATGGCCGCGTGACGGCAATAAATGATTCGACACTGGCTGAAGCGGCCCTGATGCCGAACCCGAACGCCAATGGCGTCTTCACCAAGATCACCCAACGCATTTCAGTCAGAATTGACCTTGAGGCGGGCGACCTGCCGCTGCGGCCCGGTACGATGGCGACGGTGCGGATCGAGAAAACTGAAGCCGGGGATGCGGGGTGAGCGTCACATCAGGAACGCCGCGGCCGGGCAAATTTCGCGCGCCGCTGCCCCTGCCTGCCGACATTCCGCCTCTCGCCAATAGCGCGATCCGCGAACGGTTTGCCCAGTTCGGCGCGTCGTACCGGTGGCTCCTGCTCTTCTCCATGTTGATCGGATCAATGTCGACGCTGCTGGCGGCGACGACAATCAATGTTGCCCTGCCCGCCATTATCGGTGCCTTTGGCCTTGGACAGGATCAGGCGCAATGGATGTCGACGGCGTTTCTTGCCTCCTCCACGATCGCCATGCTCGCCAATGCATGGGCGATGTCCGCATACGGACCGCGCGCCACCTATATATTCGGCATGCTGATGTTCGTCGCAGGGTCGCTGCTGGGCGCCGTCAGCAATACACTCGCCCTGCTGATCTTGTCACGGGCGATGCAGGGCATGGCAGCGGGGCTGCTGCAGCCCATGTCGATGTTTCTGATCTTCCAGACTTTTCCTGACAAGCAGCGAGGGACGGCGATCGGCATCTTCTCCATCGGTGTCGTGCTGGCACCTGCCTTTGGCCCCGCGCTGGGCGGCGTCGCCGTGGACCTGTCCAGTTGGCGGCTCGTCTTCGTGGCGACCGTTCCGCTGGCGCTTCTGGCTCTCGCGGCAGCGCCCCTGCTGATGCCCAAGGCAGACCCGGCTCAACAAGCTGAGAAACGTCCGCTCGACTGGCAGGGTCTGATCCTTCTCAGCGTATCGGCGGTGTCCTTCCTGTCCGGCTTTGCGGGCGGCAATCGCGATGGTTGGGATTCGGATATATCCCTCATCAAGTTTGCGGTCGGCTTTATTGCCGGGATCGGCTTCTATTTCTGGGAGCGGCGACACCCCTTCCCTGCCCTGAACCCGAAGATCTTCACCTATCGCCAGTTCTGGTCTGCGGGCCTCGTCATCTCGGCGACCGGCATCGCGATCTACGGATCGACATATATGATCCCGCTCTTTGTCCAGCTGGTGCAGCACTACTCACCCACAGCGGCAGGCGTGATGATGATCCCGGCTGGGCTTGCCATGGTGATCGGGTTTCCGATTGCGGGGCGGCTGACAGACAAGGTGGATGTGCGCTGGCTGCTTGCCTTCGGCATCATCTCGTTCGGGACATCGGCCTTCCTGCTTTCGCATGTGACCGCGCTGACGCCATACTGGACGCTGGTCTTCTGGATCGTGCTCAGCCGGGTCGGGATCAGTTTCTGCATGCCGCCGGCCAATACGACAGCTGTGCGCGCCGTGCCGCCGCCGCTGCTAGCATCCGCGACGGGCGGCGCATCCTTCCTGATGCAGATTGGCGGCGCATTTGGCGTCAATCTGCTGGCCATCCTGCTGCAGAGACGGCTCATCTTTCATGGCGAGCACCTGGCCTCCGGCGTCAACGAAGCGAACGCGCAGCTCTCCTACACGCATGTCCAGATCGCCCGCGAACTGGAGCGGAGCGGCATGCCGCAGCTGCCGGCCTTCCAGTCGGCATTCGGTGAGCTTGGACGCCAGATATCCAGTGAGGCAGCTGTCTACGCTTTTCGCGACTGCTTCCTCGTTATCGGCATATGGTTCGTCATCGTGCTTGGCTTTCTGGCCCTGATGCCGAAGCCGAAGCTGGACCCGTCGCAGGGTAGGTAGGCGCGCCGGTTGGCGTATCGCAACCGGCGCCTCCTCGCTTAATCCGCGTCAGCGCTCGCTTCGACCGGATTGCCGTGAATGTCGAGGACAGTGACATCCCCGCCCGCAAACTCGGTGACCGATACGAGCTGCGTTTCGGCATCACCAACTATGACCCACGTCATCTGAGGTTCTGCAATATATTCGCTGATCACGCGTTGATACTCTTCCAGTGGCATGGAGAGGAGCGCCTGTTGTTCCTGTTCGACGAAGTCGACCGGGCGGTCGAACTCGCTGATCTCATGCAGGATGCCGAGCTTTGCGCTCAGGCTTTCGAAGGCGCGCGTATTGGCTTTCACGACTTTTTGGCGCGTCAGCTCCACCGCGTCATCGTCAAAGCTCGGGCCGTAATCCTGCAGCATCTGACGAATAACATTGAGCGACGCGCCCGTGGCGTTGGCCCGCACGCTGGTGCCGATCCTGAAGGTCTGCGGCTCGGTGCCTTCGCTGAGATAGGAATAGGCGCCGTAGGTATAGCCTTTCTCGATCCGCAGGACCTGGGCAAGGTCACCGCTGATCCCGCCGCCGAGTTTCTCATTAGCGAAGTTGATCTGCTTATAATCGGGATCGGTCGTCGGGACGATCAGTTTACCGATATTCAGTACGCTTTGCTTTGAGCCTGGCACGTCGATGAAGTAGACTTGGCCCTGATCGTCCTGCTCGGCGACGTCATACTCCGAGCGCACAATGCCTTCCTCCGAAAGCAGTGCTGTGACGCCAGTAAACGCTTCTTCTGCGCGCGCCTGAGAGACATCTCCAGCGAAATGCATGCGGACATCACTGGCCAGCATCAGATCGAAATAGGATTTGAGGTCGGCGAGCTCGATTGCACTGACACTCTCTTCCGTTCCGATGCTGAAACGGCCCTGCGGATGATCCGCACCATAGATCAGCTGAGCGAACGCGCCAGCGGCGATGTATTGCGGATTGGCCTGTCGGTCGCGAATGGTTGTGAGCGCGGCTGATTTCTCGCGTTCAAAGTCGTCCTCATCCCAGCGCGGGGCGGAGATCATCTCCTCAATGAGTGCGACCGTCTCTTCGAAATTGCGGGCGAGTGAGGTGGCGCTGATAGTGACGCTAGTGGCGTCAGCGCGGACGCTGACACCGGAACCGAGAAGGCCGATGGCCTGCTCGAACTCAGCCGGCGTTTTCGTCGCCGTCCCCTCGTTTAACATAGCCGCCACCAGGTTGGCGGTCCCGACCTTGTCCTGCGGGTCGAGCCAGGAGCCGGCGTCGAAGATGATGTCGAAGGAGACCAGTGGCAGCTCATCATTCTCGATGCCGTAGAGCTCTGCGCCCTCGCCCAGCGATGCCTGCCAGACTTCGGGCATTTCGATCAGGGGGAGGTCTCCGAATGACGGCTCGGAGCGGTCGTACTGGCTCGGGGTCTTCTCATATTCCGCTTCTTCGCCCTGCGAGACTTCCTCGCTGGCGACGTCTGCGCGGACATCCTCAATCCAGACCTCGGCCTGCTCTGCGCCCTCCAGCGCAAGCGCGGCTCCGCCCTGCGGCACGAAGCTGGTGATGATGGAGGGCTTGTCCTTGATGTATGTCTCATAGACGCGCATCATGTCTTCAGCCGTCACGGCCCGCAGCAGTTCGGCCGTGCGGATGGAGTTCGCCGGGTCGCCCGCGAATTCATTATCGGTGGCGAGCTGGTTTGCCTTGCCGAGCACGGTCGAAAGCTCATTATACAGAATTGTTTCCTGCTCAGCCTTGATACGCTGGAGGTCAAGCATGTTGACGCCATTTTCCTCGAAGTCGGCGAGCGCGGCGTCGACTGCCAATTTGACGGCATCAAGGTCAGTTCCTGATTTTGCACGTACACGGAACACAAACTCGCCGGCGAGTTCCATGCTGTTATTGTAGGCCGAGACATCCGGGGCGAGTGCCTGCTCCTCGACGATTTCGCGGTAGAGCGGCGAATTCTTCGTTCCCGCGATCAGGCGAGCGAGCACGTTGAGCGCCTGCTCATTCTCCTCATAGGAGGCAACCGTCGGGAAGGTCAGCCTAAGTTCCGGCAGGGTCGCGAAGTTATCCTCAAACCATAGGGAACGCGTCTCGTCGAGCGAGACCGGCATCGGTGCGAGAGTTTCGACGTCAGGCCCGCGGCGGATTTCGCCGAACCAGCGCTGGACGTTCTCTTTCATTTCTTCGATATCGATGTCGCCGACAATGGCGAGCGTCGCATTCCCTGCCCCGTAATATTCGGTGTAGAATTCTTTCAGGTCGTCGAGCGTCGCAGCCTGGAGATCCGGCAGCTGACCGATGACTGTCCAGCTGTATGGGTGGCCCTCCGGGTAAAGCGCTTTGCGGATGACTTCCTGCGTGTAGCCATAAGGCTGGTTATCGACCCGTTCGCGCTTCTCATTCTTGACGACCTGCTTCTCACGCTCGAGCGCAGCTTCGGTCACCGTATTGATCATGTAGCCGAGACGATCTGAGTCAATCCAGAGGATCTTGTCGACGGCGTCCTTGGGGACGACTTCATAATAGATCGTGCCGTCAGACCAGGTGCCGCCATTACGGCTGCCGCCCCAATCAGGGATGGCCTTGCGGTTCCAGCCGCGCGGAACGTTTTCAGAATCATTGAACGCCATATGCTCGAAGAAGTGCGCAAAGCCGGTGCGACCCGGGCGCTCACGGTTCGAGCCGACATGGACGACGGTCGAGAAGGCGACGATCGGGTCCGACCTGTCGACTTGCAGGATGACTTCGAGGCCGTTTTCCAGCGTGAATTTCTCAAATTCGATTTCAAACTCAGGCGCGGCGGCGACTTCCTCTGCGACGCTGCTCTGCGCCTCGGCAGGTCCGGCTTGCTGCGCGACGACGGTCGCAGGTGCGATAGCCAGAGTGAGAATAGTTGCAAGCGCTGTACAGGCCCTGAGCTTCATGACGTGTCCTTTGATCGAGTTTGATGCGCCAGACTGTGCGGCGCGTGGCCGAAGAAGGGCCGATCAAAGGACTGTAGCTTTATTGATTTTCGATGTCACGCGTCGAGCTGGCGCCCGTCACACTTTTCCCGACAGCACAGCCTTGAAAACGCTCAGCCGTTTCGAAAGCGGCCCGGGAGAAGCCTTACGTGCATAGAGGTGGCGCAGGCGCAAATGTGCAAGAGCTGGCAGCGTATCAGATGGAAGTCGAAGGATATGCCCCCGTTCAACCGGCGGTTCCCCTCTTCGTCCGGCGGCAAACTCCGATACCAGCCCATCAATTTCCGGATTGAGGTCTACCGACGGCGCGACAATTCTAACCGCAGCGCCTGCAATTGCGGCTTCAGGCTCAAGCGTGCGGACTTTCTGCTCGAAGGCCGTTTCATATCCAACAATGATCGACACGAGGTCAGCCGTGTTCAGGCTGGAGCGATCCAGCATCACTGCGACCACCGACACGACATCATGGGCGCGCGGTGGGCGACCATCTTCCAGTTCAGCCAGCGCATCGCGCCACCACTGA
Source organism: Henriciella marina (assembly GCF_027213945.1). GTDB lineage: Bacteria > Pseudomonadota > Alphaproteobacteria > Caulobacterales > Hyphomonadaceae > Henriciella > Henriciella marina_A. The sequence goes on along the minus strand of NZ_JAPWGW010000004.1, from coordinate 168,255 downwards.
AAGCGAATGGCGCCCAGCGTCGGTTCGGTCACGATCAGCCGTACACGCGCCAGTTCCCAGCAGAACGCATAGAGTGCGATCAGGTCACGACGCACGTCAGCTTGGGCATACCGGGAAGAAAGCCAGCGATCTTCATCGCCTGTCCGCAGTCTTCTATCGATATTCGCCCATATTTCAGGGCCCGGCGGGGTGGAACTAATCGTCATGGCAACCATATCTGTCACCAAACGCCTTTATCAAAGGCAGCAATACAGCAAGGAGTGACCTCATGGCATTTGATCTTCCCCCTCTTCCCTATTCCCGCGACGCCCTTTCCCCGCACGTGTCGGAAGAGACCCTCAACTTCCACTATGGCAAGCACCATCAGGCCTATGTGAACAACCTCAACAAGCTGATCGAAGGCACCGACCACGCCGACGCACCGCTTGAGAAGATCATCACGGACGCTTCCGGCGACAGCTCCAAGGCGGGCCTGTTCAACAATGCCGCTCAGGTCTGGAACCACACCTTCTACTGGCACTCCATGAAGCCAGGCGGTGGCGGTAAGCCGACCGGCGCAATTGCTGACAAGATCAATGAAGACTTCGGCTCCTACGAAAAGTTCGCTGAAGAATTCAAGGCAGCCGGTGGCGGCCAGTTCGGCTCTGGCTGGGCATGGCTGGTTCTGAAGGATGGCAAGCTTGGCATCCGCAAGACGCCAAATGCCGAAACCCCGCTGACCGAAGCCGGCGCGACCCCGCTCCTTACCATGGACGTCTGGGAGCACGCCTACTACCTAGACTATCAGAACTCGCGCCCGAACTATATGGACGCGTTTCTGGAAAACCTGGTCAACTGGGACTTCGTGAACCAGAACCTCGCTGACGCGAGCTAGTCGACGAAAAATCGATGGTATTTGATTGGCCCGTTTCCGTGATGGAGGCGGGCCAATTCTTTTGGGCGACATGCAGACCCTTTCGCACCTGCGGAAATTCGGCTATTGCGGCGCCATATGTTCTTCCGGGCATGGAAAAGCGCCCGGTACATAGCTGTCATACGGACGGCTCTCACCCCGAGCGTAATTCAATCCATCCCTGGAAAAGAGACAAATTTGACTGACACCCAGAACGACACCCCGAAAACAACTTTCGCCGCCCTTGGTCTTGGCCCAAAAATCCTGCAAGCCATTGAAGAGGCTGGCTATGACACGCCAACCCCGATTCAGGCGAAAGCCATTCCGCAGATCATTCTCGGCGGTGACGTAACCGGCATCGCACAGACCGGTACCGGCAAGACTGCGGCCTTCGTCCTTCCAATGATCCACCGGCTGGAGCGCGGGCGCGCACGGGCACGCATGCCGCGCACGCTGATCCTGGCGCCGACGCGCGAACTGGCCGCCCAAGTCGCAGAGAATTTCGAGAAGTATGGCAAGAACCTGAAGCTTGAGATGGCGCTGCTGATCGGCGGCGTGTCGTTCAAGGAACAGGAAATGAAGCTGATGCGCGGCGTCGATGTTCTGATCGCAACGCCCGGTCGCCTCATCGACCAGTTCGAGCGTGGCAAGATCCTGCTCACTGGCGTCGAAGTTCTCGTCATCGATGAAGCTGACCGTATGCTCGACATGGGCTTCATCCCGGACATCGAGAAAATCTGCGCGCTCTTGCCGCCGCGTCGCCAGACGCTCCTTTTCTCGGCGACCATGCCGCCTGAAATCAACAAGCTCGCCCAACGTTTCCAGAAAGACCCGATGAAGGTGGAAGTTGCGCGTCAGGCCCAGACGGCAGAGACGATCACGCAATACGTGGTGAAGCTCTCGCGTAATGATGACAAGGCAAAGCGCACGGCCCTGCGCCGCATTATCGAGGCGCGCGATGTGAAAAACGGCATCGTGTTCTGTAACCGCAAGCGCAATGTCGACATCGTAACGAAGTCTCTGAACAAGCACGGCTTCGATGCAGCCGCTATTCATGGCGACCTGCCACAAGCTTACCGGACCCAGACGCTGGACCGTTTCCGCGATGGTGATCTCAAGCTGCTTGTCGCTTCGGACGTTGCCGCACGCGGTCTCGACGTGCCGGCCGTCAGCCACGTCTTCAATTACGCGCCCCCTCCGAAAGATGAGGATTATGTGCACCGCATCGGTCGCACCGGCCGCGCCGGCCGCGAGGGCGAAAGCGTGACGATCGTGACGCCAGAGGATGAGCAGTCCTGGGAAGGCGTGCTGAAACTTATCGATCAGGAGGTCAAAGTTCTCGAACTGCCTGGTCTGGACGAAGAAATCGAAAATCTGCCTGAAGATGCGGGCGGCCGCAGCCGCGCTCGCGGACGTGGCAGAAGCCGCGATGGAAGCAGTGGACGTGGCGGCCGTAGCAGCGGTGGTCGCGGGCGTTCGCGCGGCGGCGACAAGTCGCAAGCCGAAGAGGCAGCGCCTGAGAAGCAGGAAGCCAAGAGCGATGCCGCGCCGGTAAAGAAAAGCGCACCGAAAGAAGAGCGCAAGGATGAGCGCCCAGTAAAGGAAGCCAAGCCGCGCAATTCGCGGTCATCGTCGCGCGGCGGCCGTTCGAACAAGACGGACAAGTCGGACAAGCTGCAACCCGCGTCCGACGGCGTGCGCGGCTTCGGCAACGATGTTCCGGATTTCCTGAAGCGCTAGACCGGCCTAAGCGAGGCGGTTTTTCTGCCAGTGATCGAGGGGATCGTTCTGCGGTGAGGCTGGCAGCCCTAGTGCGGAGCGCTTCCCCTCTTCGGCCCGCGCGAAACTGATTGTAAATCTAGTGCCAAGCGGTCCTGTTTCCCGCTCGACTGTTGCGTCGAGGCTATGGGTCAGGCTGCTCACGATCATGGTGCCGATACCATTGCGGCTATCGGGGTCTGTATCCTCCATGCCGATCCCGTCATCTTCCACGCTGACGAGCACGCGGTCGTCATCGCAGCATTCCATGACAAGGTTGATCCGCCCGGCAGCCCGGCCCTGGAACGCGTACTTGCAGGCATTGATCAAAAGCTCGGTAACAGCAAGACAAAGCGAAACTGCCTGGCTGACTGCAAGGATGACAACGCCTTTCTTGCGCGTTTTGAGGACAATGTTCTGCTGGGCCGAAAAGGTTTCGACAATCTGCTTGCAGAGATCTGGCAGAAGAAAGGAGCAATCCACCCAGTCATGAGTGCCGAGCTCGTACAGGCTGCGATGGGTTGCGGTGATGACGTCAATACGCCGGCGCGCGGCATCCAGAGCATCGCGTGCGTCAGGATCCTCCAGGGTGCGCATATGCATGGTGACCAGTGAGGAGACGACCTGAAGGCTGTTTCTCACGCGGTGATTGACCTCGTAAAGCAGCGTTTCCTTCACCTCCAGCGCTTCCTTGAGCTTGTGCTCGGCATGATAACGCGCCGTCTCGTCTCGCATTGTCAGAACGGACGCAACCTGATTGCCATCCTTGCCAAAGATCGGCTGGGCTGTACCAACGGCAATGACAATCGAGCCGTCAGGCCTGCGAACTTTCCATGGCGCATCTACGACCACGCGCGCCTCCTTAACCGCGAGGCTAAGAGGAAGCTTTTCAGGCGGATAGGGGTCCTCATCGAGCGTAAGCAGCGCGTAGCTGTCACTATAGTCGTCCGGAGAGACATCAAGTTCGCTGCGACCGTGAATTATTTCGGCTGCGCGGTTGACCAGAACGATCTTGCCGTCCTTGTCGGCGAGGATGATGCCCTCCCCGAGCTGATCAAGAACGGCGAGCCGGATTTTCTCTCGATTGTGCTCCAAGCGCCGGGATCCTTTTGCAAGTTCCGTGAAATAGAACAGCTTCCGGCACAAATGGAATAGCGAAACTACCTGAGCGCGCAAAAACAGGCCGGAATCCCTCATCCGGCCTATCTGAGCTTAATGTCAGGCCGTGGCGGCCAGGCTATTTCTTGAGACGTCCGGCGACCAGCTTGCGGTACTTTTCGCCATATGGCGGCCGTGCGATCGCCATCAGGTCGGGCCCGACCTGCGTGTAGACCGACTTGCGGTGGCTGAACTCACGGAAACCATCGACGCCATGATAGCTGCCCATGCCGGAGGGACCGACGCCGCCAAATGGAAGGTCTTCCTGAGCGACGTGGAAGATGACGTCATTTACCGTGACGCCACCTGATGTCGTGTTGTTCAGCACATGCTCACGTTCATCTGCGTCCTGACCGAAATAGTAGAGACCGAGTGGGCGCGGATGGGCATTGATGTAATCGACCGCTTCCTGGGTTGAGCCATAGGTCTTGATCGGCAGGATCGGCCCGAAGATTTCATCCTGCATGACCTTCATGTCGTCGGTTGGATCGACGATGATGGTCGGCGGAATCTTGTGATATGGCTGCTGGGTGAGGTCTTCCTGCTTGGGGTTGAGGTTGACGACTTCAGCGCCTTTGGAGCGCGCATCCTCAATATAGCCATTCAAGCGCTCAAAATGGCGCTGGTTTACGACCGACGTGTAGTCGTCATTGTCCTTGATGCCCGACGGGAACATGCTTTCGACCGAAGCGCTGGCCGCTTTGATGAAGTCTTGCGTCTTGTTCTTCGGCACAAAGGCATAGTCTGGCGCAAGGCAGATCTGCCCCGCGTTCAGCGTCTTGCCTGCCATGATCCGCTTGGCAGCCTTTTCGAGGTCAGCAGATTCGCCGAGAATGACGGGCGACTTGCCGCCCAACTCCAGCGTCAGCGGCACGAGATTGTCCGCAGCAGCCCGCATGACGTGGTAGGCGATGGAGGTCGCGCCAGTGAAGAGGAGATGGTCGAAAGCGAGCTTCGAGAAAGCGGCGCCAACATCCGGCCCACCAGTCACGACTGCAACTTCTTCTTCGGAGTAGTACTCAGCGAAGAGCTGTTTCATCAGTTCGGACGTGCGCTCGGTAAATTCCGACGGTTTGATCATTGTGCGGTTGCCAGCGGCGAAGACGCCAGCGAGCGGCGTGAATGTCAGGTTCACCGGGAAATTCCACGGGCTGATCACGCCGATCACGCCTTTTGGCTGATACTGGATGCGGGCTTTGGCGCCGAACAGGCCGAGGGGGAAGTCGGTCGAGCGCTTCTCGGGCTTCATCCAGGTTTTGACGTGCTTTTTCGCGTGCTTCAGCGCGCCTATGGAGCCCGCAATATCAGTGAAGTTCGACTGGTCGACCGAACGGTGGCCGAAGTCTTCGCGCATCGCCTCATTCAGCTTGTCGCCATGGGTCGCGAGAAGGTCGATCGACCGGTCGAGCCAGTCGATACGCTTTTCGAGCGAAGGGATACCATCGCGCAGGTGCGCGGCTTTCTGTTTTGCGAGGATCGTACCGAGTTCGCCTGCGCCGCCTTCAAGAGCCATGATTTCCTCCTAACCCAAGTGATTTGAATACAGTGTACCGGAAGTGGCGACCTTTCCAAAGATTGCCCCGGCGTCACGGTTTTTGCGGCTTTCACAGCGCGCTACAGTCGCCAGCAAATCTCTAGAGGAGGAAGAGTCGCGATGAGCTTTGAGAAGATCACCTACGAGGTCCAGGATGATATCGCGGTCATCGCGTTCAACGACCCGAAGACCATGAATGCTGCCGGCGTCGATACGATCGACGAATTGAGCCTGGCGCTGGAGAAGGCAGGCGATGAGGCACGCTGCACGATCATTACCGGCAATGGCCGCGGCTTTTGCTCAGGGGCGAACCTGTCGGGCAATATGGGCGGCGGAAAGTCCGAGCGAAAGCCCGATGCAGGCCGTGAACTGGACCGCGCTTATAACCCGTTCATCAAGGCAATCCGCACACATCCTCACCCGGTCATCACGGCTGTGAACGGCGCGGCAGCGGGCGTTGGATGCTCCATCGCGCTGGCTGGTGACTTCATTGTGGCGGCCGAGAGCGCCTATTTTCTCCAGGCCTTCCGCCGCATCGGCCTCGTGCCGGATGGTGGCTCTACCTATCTGCTGACCCGCGCCATCGGCCGGGCTCGCGCTATGGAGATGACGCTTTTTGGTGAGAAGATCCCTGCCGCGCAGGCCATGGAATGGGGCCTCGTAAATCGCGTGGTTTCCGACGACAGCCTGCTGGACGAAGCGAAAAAATACGCAAAGCAGCTTGCCGATGGCCCGACCACGGCGCTGGCCTTGATCCGCGATCTGGTCTGGCAGGCCGAAGACAATGACTTCGACAACCAGCTTCAGGCCGAACGTTTTGCACAGCGCACGGCTGGCCGCTCACCGGACTTTGCAGAGGGCGTGAAGGCCTTCCTGGAAAAGCGTCCGGCAGACTTCAAGAAAGTCTAGGCCGCCACTATTCCGTACCCGGAAATCCGAGCCGGTAGACACCCTTGAAGTCATGGGGGTCTACCGGCTTTCCTTTTCTGTAGATCGAGATCTGCCCTGCATCGGCGAGCTTTACCGCTCGCACGCGGATCTCGCCCATGAGTTGCTGCCAGTTCTCATCACGCTTGGCGCGTGCAACTTCTGACGGACAGACGGTTTTGTCTGCGCCGCGTTCATTCACCAGCTCGACGATCAGCTCATCGAGCGAGGCCTTCTGGCGCCGCTTGCGGTCGTCCTCGCTCACCACTCGATGGCTGCGTAGGCAAGCTGCTGGAATTGCGGACGCAAGGGATAGCAGCCTGACGGGATCATCTGGGTCGCCTGAATCGCGATCATTTCTTCTTCATAATCGATCCAGAAGAAGGTGTTGGCGAGACCGCCCCAGCTGAACGTACCGACAGAACCGGGCTGCATGGAATCAGCGACATTGACGATCGTGCTGCCGCCAAGGCCGAAACCGTTCCCTTCCATCCGGGCTTCGGAGAAGGTCTTGTCGCCCATCTGCTTGATTGTGCGATTGTCCGGAAGGTGGTTCATGCGCATGAACTCAACCGTCTTTGGACTGAGCAGCCGGGTGCCGTGCAAAGAGCCGCCGTGGAGCAGCATGAGACAGAACTGGTGATAGTCCCGCAACGTAGACACCAGCCCCCCGCCCGCATTTAGTAGCGGAGGCTGGTGCCGATAGGCGCGCGACGCCTCACCCTTGCCATCGCTTTCGCTGATCTTGCCTGTCTGCGGGTCGCGCGAATAACAGGCCATGAGGCGATGTATCTTCTCTTTCGGTACGAAAAAGTCGGTATCGGCCATGCCGAGCGGCTCGAATATCCGTTCACGGAAGAACTCATCGAGCTTCATTCCCGAGGCCACTTCGACCACGCGGCCGAGCACGTCAGTGGAGTGGCTATAGTTCCAGCGCGTGCCGGGCGAGAAGAGAAGTGGCAGCTTTGCCAGCCTCTTGCACATTTCTTCGAGGCTTTCATCTGGACGCGCAATCTTCTCACGCCGATAGAGAGCATCGACTTCATGCTGCATCAGGAAACCGTAGGTCAGGCCAGATGTGTGCGTGAAGAGATCCCGGATTTCCATGGGACGCAGCGGCTTGCGGGTCTCATAATCATCAATGGTCCCCTTCACCCACATCTCAGTGTCTGCGAATTCCGGGATGTAGTTGTGGACCGGTTGATCGAGACGGATCTTGCTTTCTTCGAACAGCATCATCGCCGCGACCGACGTGATCGGCTTCGTCATCGAATAGATGCGGAAGATGGTGTCGGGGCCAATTGGATCACCGCCACCGAGCTCATCGCGGCCGCGATACGCTTCGTGAACGATCTGACCATTGCGCGAGACCAGCGTCGCCACACAAGGCAACTTGCCGGTATCCAGATAATTGTCTGCGAAAAACTCCGGGATCCGGTTCAGCCGCACTTCGCTCAGGCCAACATCTGATGCCTGGATACCATCTTCATTCACTGACATTGTGTCCGCTTCCTTCTGGCGTTTGTGGCCGACCCTAGAGTTGGTCGGCCTGCGCTGCCCGTTTCAGCTCTCGCGCGATGATGATCTGCTGAATCTGGCTGGTGCCTTCGTACAGACGGAAAATGCGGGCGTCACGGTAAAACCGCTCAATTCCATAATCGGTGATATAGCCAGCCCCGCCAAACACCTGAACGGCCCGGTCCGCTACTTTGCCGTTTGCTTCGGTCGCGAACAGCTTGGCTGACGAAGCGAGTATGGTGACATTCTCACCTGCATCACGCCGGCGTGCCGCATCCATGATCATGCAACGCGCAGCATAGGTTTCAGCCTGGCTGTCAGCGAGCAGTGCCTGGATAAGCTGATGATCAATGATCGGCTTACCGCCCTGAACGCGCTCACTGGCATAGGTCACCATCTCCTTGATCAGGCGTTCGGACATGCCGGTGGCCACGGCTGAGATGTGAAGCCGGCCCTTGTCCAGCACACTCATGGCAACCTTGAAGCCCTCGCCTTCCTCGCCGATCAGGTTCTCGACCGGCACGCGCGCATTCTCAAAGATGACGTCGCAGACATGGGCGCCCTGCTGGCCCATCTTTTTCTCTGGCTGTCCAACGCTGACGCCGGGGGTATTACGTTCAACCACGAACGCCGACACGCCTTTGGGGCCTTTCACGTCTGGCGCGGTGCGCGCCATCACCGTGAACAGATCAGCCTTGTTGGCATTGGTGATATAGCGTTTCGTGCCATTCAGGACGTAGTGATCGCCGTCGCGGATAGCTTTCGTTGTCAGGCTACCAGCGTCGGAACCCGCGCCCGGCTCTGTCAGCGCGAAACTGGAAATGAGGTCGCCCGCCGCGATGCCCGGTAGCCATTTGTCTTTCTGGGCTGGCGTACCAAACAGGACGAGCGCCTGCGAGCCGATACCGATATTGGTGCCCGCAACAGAGCGGAAGGCCGGAGAGGTCCGGCCCAGTTCCAGCGCGACGAGACATTCGGTCTCCATGTCGAGGCCAAGTCCGCCAAATTCTTCAGGTACGGCGAGACCGAACAGGCCAAGCTGCTTCATCTCGTCGACGATTTCCTGCGGTACCTCGTCGGTCTCACCGACCTGGTTTTCCAGAGGAATGCATTTTTCGGTCACGAAACGGCGCACCTGGTCAATCAGCGCCTGACGGATTTCGGCATCAAAAGCCATGTCTCTTCTCCCATTCGGTTTCGGGTCAACATAGGCTTTGGGGGGAGTTCTGTCGAAGGGCAAGGCCCGCGTCGCTTGGCAGCAGGCATCAAGCGCGTTTAGGAGGGGCACAGAAGAAGTTTGCGGAGGAAAAGATGGCGGCTGAAGTAGTGAAGGATGGAGAGTTCAAAGGTTGGTCAACCTGGCGCGAAGAGCCATTCGAGTTTGAAACGGCCGGCCCTTTCTACTTTCGCGTTGATGATCAAGGCCCAGTTGCCGCTTTCCGGGCTGAACGCAAACACATGAATATGGGCGGGGTCGTCCATGGCGGCTGCCTTATGGCTTTCGCCGACTTTTCCCTGTTCGCGATCGCACACGAACATCTGGAAGGCGAGTACGGCGTGACCGTCGCCTTTACGTCCGAATTTCTGTCAGGGCCTGCTGAGGGCGCCTATATCGAAGCACGCGGCGAAGTCCTGCGGTCGGGCCGCAACCTCACCTTCGTGCGCGGCCTGATAACGGGCGACGGCAAGGCCTGCCTGAACTTTTCAGGTACGATCATGCGCCGCCCGATAAGACCGGATCAGTAGCTTTTGGGCAGGCCGAGCACGCGCTCGGCGATGAAATTGAGGATCATCTCGCGGCTGACAGGTGCGATGCGGGCGAGCATGGCTTCGCGCATGTAGCGCTCAACGTGATACTCCTTGGCGTAACCCATGCCGCCATGGCTAAGGACCGCCGTCTCACAGGCCTTGAAGCCGGCTTCGGTGCCAAGCAGCTTGGCGGCGTTTGCTTCGGCGCCGCAGTCAACACCCTGATCGTAGAGGCCGGCCGCTTTATAGGCCAGAAGCTCTGCGGCTTTCAGCTCAGCCCAGCGCTGGGCAAGCGGGTGCTGGATGCCCTGATTCTGGCCGATTGGGCGGCCGAATACGACGCGCTCCTTGGCATAGGTTGTTGCCCGCTCAAGCGCAGCAAAGCCAAGCCCGATCGATTCGACCGCAAACAGTACACGTTCCGGGTTCAGACCTTGGAGGAGGTATTTGAACCCGGCGCCCTCTTCGCCGATCAGATGCTCTTTCGGCACTTCGAGGCCGTCGATGTAAAGCATGTTACATTCGACAGCCTTGCGGCCCATTTTTGGAATAGGCTTAGCGTCAATCTTGCCGCGGTCGAGGTCCGTGTAGAAGAGCGACAGGCCGAGATAAGGCTTGGAGCATTCTTCTTTGGGGGTGGTACGCGCAATGATGAGGATCTTGTCAGCGCGCTGCGCGCCGGTCGTCCAGATCTTACGGCCATTGATCGTGTAGCCGGAATTCGTCCGTTCGGCCTTGGTTTCGAGGCTCGAGGTGTCGAGGCCTGAGTTCGGCTCAGTCACAGCGAAACACATCTTCTCCTGGCCGGAGATGATCTTCGGCAGGTTTTCCTGCTTCTGCTCCGCATTGCCGAACTTTTCGAGCGGCTTGGGGCCGAAGATATTGAGGTGAATGGCAGAAGCGCCGGAATATCCAGCGCCGGAGCGTGTGACCGCCTGCATGACGAGCGCAGCTTCGGTGAGGCCCAGACCTGCCCCACCATATTCTTCCGGGAATGCGACGCCGAGCCAGCCACCTTCTGCCATGGCGTTGCAGAACTCTTCGGGCCAGTCGCCAGTCTCATCCGTTTTGGCCCAGTAATCCTCACCGAACTGGCTGCAGGTCTTCTCGACCGCGTCCTTGATGGCAAGCTGGTCTTCGGTCATTTCGCCTATTGAATGCATATCTCTCTTCCTCCTCGAACCGGCCTGTCTAAACACGCTGCGGTCGTTTGAACCAGTGTCACGCCGTCGCGCCTTATCCGGGCGCCGGTGCGAATACGCTGAAAGCGCTTTCGTAGTTAAGTCCTTCGACCTGATCGGCAATCAGCTTCGCAGTCGCAGGCGCCAGCAAGACGCCGTTCCTGTAATGGGCCGTCGCGATAAACTCCCGGGCAGTTTTCGGCCCGACCAGCGGGCGCTCAACCGGCCCAAGCGGGCGAAAACCTGCCCAATGCTCCAGCCGGTTTGCCGCGGCGAGTTGCGGTAGAATACGCGCCGCTTCCTCATGAAGCAGATCGGCAATAGACGGGTCTATGCCCTTTCCCTTGAAATCAGGCTCCGTCGTCGCGCCAATAATCGTACGGTCCGCCTTTGGTACGATGTATCGCGCGCCGAAACGCAGAACGTTAGCCGGCTGCCCTGGAACTGGGCTCAGAGAAATCGCCTGACCTTTTACTTCGGTCTTCGACCCGGTCTCTGCAGTCCCGCGCGCCCATATGATGGTATCGAAGGTCTTGCCGGTCAGCGCTTCCATCTCATCGTGCGATGAAACGGCGGACGTTATCACCCTGCCTTCTGCCGAAAAGTGACGACGAAGGGCGCCGATGACGCGGCGATTGTCGACCTGCGTATCATCCGGTAATTGAAGACCGCTCATAACTGAGGACGAAAGACCGTGCTGATTCTGAAGCGTCCTGCCCGACAAGCGCTGACAAGCACGGCCAAGGTCGCAAAGCAGATCTGCCAGAGCGTCCAGACGTGCCTGCTCTTCGGTATTCCGGGCGAGTGCGAGCGTCGGCGCGTTGGAGAGCGCGACAGGGCTGCCGGTTTGCAGCTTGATCAGTTTCGCAAAGCCGGACCAAAGCCTGGCACTCTCGAAGCAGAATGCTGCAAACGCGCTATCTACCGGTCCCGATTGCAGCATAAGTTCGTAAGCTGGCGCAATCATGCCGGCCGCGGCCCAGCCGGTCGACATTTCTGCTGGCCGTGGGTCAAACAGAGTGACGTCATGACCGCGCGCAGACAGTTCCAGCGCGCAGCTAAGACCGATCAGGCCTGCACCAGCGACGGCAATTGTCTGCGACGGGACGCGCTTTGAGGTCATATCTGCTTTCTAGGCAAAGCCGCCTGCCCCGCTCAAGCAGAGCGCCGCACAAGAAGCGCGACAGATTGACTTGATCGCGGACTGGCTGACGGCAGCTAGTTGCGATTGGTTCTCATTTGTGTTTTAGCCAAGACCATGAAAACGACGATGAAAACAATTGCGAGCATCAGCTTCACGGCTCTGCTCGTCGCGTGTTCCGATGGCGGCACGGCACCGGCCGCATTGGATGATGGAACGCTGTCTGATGCCGCAGTGGAAAGCGGCGAGACAACTGTGAGCATGGAAGCTGGCAGTAACGGCACGCTGAACATCTATTCCGCCCGTCACTACGATTCCGACAAGCTGATGTACGAAGCGTTTGAAGACCAGACCGGTATTCGCGTGCGCTTCCGCGAGGCTGGCGCCAACCAGCTCCTGGAAACAATGCGCGCAGAGGGCGAGAACAGCCCTGCCGACCTGATTATCGCTTCTGATGCAGGCGCCCTCTGGCGCTTCAAGGATGCCGGGCTCACCCAGCCCCTGCCAGAAGGCGAGTTTGAACAGCATATCCCTGAACGCCTGATCGAACCCGGTCGCCAGTGGGTCGGCCTCGCCCGCCGTATTCGCGGCGTCGCCTATGACCCCGAGCGTATCAGCCCTGATCAGGTCGATGAATGGCAGGACCTTGCTGATCCGTCGCTCGAGGGCGAGATCTGTGTGCGCTCTTCCACCAACATCTACAATCTGTCGCTGATGGCAGAGATGATCGAAAAGTGGGGCGCCGAAGACGCGCAATCCTGGGCTGACGCGGTCGTCGCCAACATGGCACGCACGCCGCAAGGCGGCGATACTGATCAGGTCGAAGCGGTCGCCGCTGGCCTCTGCTCGGTCGCGATCACGAACCATTACTACTGGGTACGTATGACGCAGAGCGGTTCGGATGCGACCCGCGAAGCGGCTGCGGCGACAAAGCTTGCATTTCCAAGCTTTGGCGAGGGCGAAGGCATTCATGTGAACATCACAGGCGTCGCCATGGCCGCTAATGCCCAGAACAATGACGAAGCGATGCAATTCGTCGACTATCTGTTGTCCGCCGATGGCCAGCACCGCCTTGTCGACGAAACAAAGGAAATCCCTGTCATCGAAGATGTGACGTGGCCGCAAGGCCTGGACGCCATTCCTGAATTCGAGGACAGCGACACCCCGCTGGATACGTTTGGTGAGCGCCAGTCCCAAGCCCAGCGCATCTATGACGAGGCTGGCTGGAACTAGCGCCCCGTCATGCAGGCCATCAAGGCATCTTCATTCCATCTGCCGCGACTGAACCCGGTTGCGCTGATCACGCTGGCCGCCGCCAGCTTGATCGGTGCGCCGGTCGCGATCGCGATTTTCACCGGTGTCATTGGCGGCGGCGGGGATGCCTGGCTGCATATCGTTTCAACGCAGCTGCTCGGCTATACGATGACCACGCTGGCAGTCATCGGCCTAACCGCTGCGCTGATCCTGCTGTTTGCCGTGCCGACAGCATGGTTTGTCAGCCTGAACGAATTTCCCGGCCGCGGCTTTTTTGAGTGGGCGCTGATCCTGCCGCTGGCCGCGCCCGGCTATGTGCTTGCCTATGCCTGGGCGGACGCGGCCGATGTTGCGGGGCCGATCCAGTCGGCGCTGCGCGATGTGACGGGTCTTTCAGCACGCGATTACTGGTTCCCGAGTGTCTATTCTATTCCGGGCCTGTCTTTCGTCATGGCAAGCGCCCTGTTTCCATATGCCTATCTGACCGCCCGGGCAGCTTTCTCTAATCTGTCCCTGTGCACGATGGAGGCTGCCCGCAGCCTTGGGGCATCGCCGCGCAGACTGTTCCTCAACGTCGCCCTTCCAGCGGCCCGCCCAGCGATATTTGCAGGACTTGCCTTAGCCCTGATGGAAACAGCCGCCGACTATGGCGCGGCAAGCTATCTAGGCGTGCAGACCTTGAGCGTAGGTATCTTCCGCGCCTGGCACAGCTTTAGTGAGCCAGCCGTTGCGGCGCGCCTTGCCGTCCTGCTCATCCTGATCGCATTCGGCCTGCAGTTCATTGAACGCATGGCCCGCGGACGCGGCGGCATTCAGCAGACGGCGACGCGCTGGCGCACGCCTCGGCGTCAGAAACTCGGCCCGGTCGCGGGCTGGGGGGTCGCGATTGGCTGTACGCTGGTATTGGTGCTGAGCTTCGTTATTCCGGTAAGCCGCCTGATCTGGGTCAGCACGGAAACAGGTCTCGGCCAGGGACAGATCGTCAGACCATTCCTGAACTCTCTTACGCTCGCCCTCGCCGGGTCCGCATTTGCATTTGTCCTGGCGCTGACCATCACGATTGGCGCACGTCAAAATCGCTTTAGCCAGTTCATCGGGCGATTTGCTGCGGGCGCCGGCTATGCAGCGCCCGGTATCGTGCTGGCGCTTGGCGCCTTGTTCATCCTGTCGTGGACAGGCTTTTCCGTCGCCGGGCCGGCCGCGCTGATCTTCCTCGTCTGGATCTATGCAAGCCGCTTTACGGCCGCTGGCGCAGAACCACTGAATGCGGCTTTCTCGCGGGCGCCGGCAAGTCTGGGGAATGCAGCGCGCAGCCTTGGCGCAAGCCGTTTCCAGCGCCTTGTGCGAGTTGATTTGCCAGTCGCCATGTCCGGAGCCTCGGCCGCGGCGATCATACTTTTCGTCGAGACGCTCAAAGAATTGCCCGCAACGCTGATGCTACGCCCATTCAACTGGGACACGCTGGCGGTTCAGGCTTTCGCCTATGCCTCTGATGAGCGCCTCGCAGCGGCGACACTTCCATCGCTTCTCATCACCGCAGCAGGACTTGGCCCTGTTGTTCTCCTGTCATTGCAGCTAACACGTGCCGGTCAATCAAGGGCGGCTGGATGAGCAAGCTTCAACCAATTCATGCGCGCGGCGTTACCCGCCGCTACGATGGCCGTGCCGTCGTGCAAGACGCGTCGCTGACACTTGAGCCCGGGAAGATCACGGCGCTTCTCGGCCAGTCGGGGGCTGGGAAGTCGACCCTGCTGCGCCTGTTTGCTGGTCTTGAGCCGCTCGATGCCGGCGAAATTCTACATGGCGACGTGGCTGTCTCCAGCCTGTCCAAACATGTGCCAGCAGAAGAACGCCAGATCGGCCTGATCTTTCAGGACTTCGCGCTGTTCCCGCACCTGAACGCGATTGACAATGTCGGCTTCGGGCTGGTTCGTCAGAACAAAGACAAGCGACGCGAAACTGCGCGCCACTGGCTGGACCGGCTTGGCCTTTCACACCGCGCCAAAGCCTATCCACATGAATTGTCCGGCGGTGAACAGCAACGCGTGTCCATCGCGCGGGCGCTTGCAGCACAGCCCGTTGCAATCCTCATGGATGAACCATTTTCCGGCCTTGACGTGACCCTGAAATCGGAAGTCCGCCGGACGGCGCTCGCCGCAGTGGCCGAAGCGGGTAGTCCTGCCCTTCTGGTCACCCATGACGCATCAGAAGCCATGCGGGCAGCAGACCGCATAGCCGTGATGTCTGACGGCGTTATCCTGCAGGAAGATACTCCGGAGAAACTCTACCTCGAGCCTGTCAGTATGGCCGTCGCGCGCGCGCTTGGCCCGTTGCGGTCAGTGCGCCGCAATGCCCTGCCCGAGAAGTGGCAGGCAAAGGTCCCACTGGCGGAAACCTATTGCCTTCGCCCCGAAGCGGTACGTCTCGATCCAGCGGGCGACGCAATGCTGGAGGTCGTCGCGGCGCAGCGGACGTCTTCTCTCATAGAGATTGAACTCAAGCTCACTGAGACAGAGACAATTCACGCTCTTGCACTTGGCCCGTTTACGCCGGGCCCCGGAGACAAGCTTGCCGTGTCACTCGCCCCGGAATTTGTCTTCGCCGCCCGGTAGTTCTGCAACTGTCTGACATTTCAGCAAGCTGAGGCTGCTGGCCTCGCCAAAGCCGCAATCATCCCATAGGCTTCACCCCTGAATAAGAGGCGAGGGTCCATGCCGACACGTTTTCTGAGAGGCGCACTTGTTGCAGCGCTCACGGCTGCTGCTGCGATGACAGCTTCAGCACAAAGCCTGATACGCGATGCGGAGATCGAGACGACGCTACGCAACTGGACCGACCCGATCCTTGAGGTGGCCGGTCTCGACCCTGACGATGTTGGCCTCTACATCATCAACGATCCTGACCTGAACGCTTTCGTGGCAAATGGTCAGCGCATTCACCTCCATACCGGGCTTCTTATCGCAGCCGATACGCCCGGGCAGATCAAGGGCGTGATCGCCCACGAGACTTGTCATATTGCCTGCGGTCACAGCATTTCGCGCTCTAGAGCGGCAAATGTCGCGAGCCGACCGGCACTCATTTCCATTGGTCTGGGTGTGCTTGCAATGGCTGCGGGCGCGGGTGACGCCGGCGCAGCGCTGATTGCAAGCTCCCAACAGTTTGCGGCGCTCAATTTTTTCGTCCACACCCGCGCCGAAGAAGCGACGGCAGATGCGGCTGCCGTGTCCTATCTCGCACAGCTTGGACAGTCGCCCTCTGGCATCGTTGACTTCTTCGACAAGTACCGCGTTCAGGAAGTGCTGTCGGAATCACGCCGCTATCCCTACTTCCGGTCTCACCCACTCGCTTCTGACCGGATCAGGACGACGCGTGCGCTGGCTGAAGATACCGGCCTCATGGATGTCGAACCTAACCCGCAGACTGTACGCGAATTCGAGTTGATGCAGGCAAAGCTGATCGGCTTTCTGGAGCCGCTGGCCCGCGTCTATCAGAAGTATCCGCGCACCGACGAAAGTGAACCGGCACGTTATGCCCGTGCGATCGCGGCCATGCAGTCCTCCGACATGACATCTGCACTGAGCGAGATCGATTCTCTGCTCAAAGAATTTCCGGAGAACCCATATTATTGGGAGCTAAAAGGACAGGCGCTGTTCGAAATGGGCCGCGCAGCTGAATCGGTCGAACCACATGCGAAGTCCCTAGAATATCTTCCGGGCCACCCGCTTCTGCTGATCAATTATGGACGCTCACTGATCGCGCGAGCCGAACCAGGCGATCTGGAAGCTGGCGAGGAAGCCCTGCGCGATGCGCTGATCAGCGAGCCGGACAATTCCTTCGCCTGGAACCAGCTTGCATCTGCTCTGGAGAAACAAGGGCGGCGGGCAGAGGCCGAACTCGCGACGGCAGAGTCAGCCTATCATATCGGTGACTATCAACGCGCACACATCTTTGCGCGCAGGGCTATTGAAGACCTTGAAGAAGGTACGTCTGAAGCGCGGCGTGCAAATGATATTCGGAACGTCACAGACCCCGCCCTCCCGGAGAATCAGGATTACTGGCGCCGCCGCGGCTAGATCGAAGATCACGCGATTGTCAGTTCCTTGCCTGCTCACGTGTTGAGACAAACTCAATGAAATGCAGATAACGAAACGCACTGAACAGTATTGATACAGGACGAGACATGACCCTCAAACTGGCCCCGCTGGCCGCATTCTCCCTCCTTGCCTTCACGCCTGCCTGTGCACAGCAGGACAGTAGCGCACCTCAAAATCGCGAGGAGATTGAGGAGATCGTGCGCGACTACATTCTGGAAAATCCGGAGATCATTGAGCAGGCGATCATCAAATTGCAGCAGCGCGCCGACGCACAGGAGGCCGAATCCTCACGTCAGGCGATCGCGTCCGCCACGGCAGAGCTTTACGAGAGCGAGGCCGACTATTCGGTTGGTCCGGATGATGCGCCAGTAACGATGGTTGAGTTTTTCGATTATCGCTGCGGTTACTGCAAGCGCTCCATGGAGTGGACGATGAACATCCCTGAGGCCTATGACGGTAAGGTCCGTGTGATTTTCAAGGAGTTTCCAATTCTTTCTCCGGAGAGCGAAAAAGCCGCCCTCGCAGCGCTCGCAGCGGGTGAACAGGGTCTGTACGCCGAAATGCACCGTGAGCTCATGGAACTCGACAATTCCAGCGGTTTCACGCCGGATGAGATCGATGCTGCTGCAGAGCGCGCAGGTGTCGATGTCGCTCGCATGCGTGCCGACATGGGCTCAGTGCGCCTTCAGAAGGTCGTTGCAGACAACAAGATGCTAGCCCGCCGCGTGGGTATCGACGGCACACCGGCATTCCTTGTCGGCGACCAGCTCGTTTCCGGTGCGAACCGGTCTGCGGTGACGCAAATGCTGGACGCCGCGGTCGCGCGCGAAAGCTAGGCTAGATCAGACCCGCAAGTGGCGAGGATGGGTCAGCGTAGCGCTTACGGCCCATCCGACCCGCCAGATAAGCTTCGCGGCCAGCAATAACGGCATGCTTCATGGCGCGCGCCATGCGGACTGGATCCTTGGCCTCTGCGATGGCGGTGTTCATCAGGACGCCGTCGCAACCAAGCTCCATTGCCATCGCCGCATCCGACGCGGTGCCGACCCCTGCA
Organism: Henriciella marina; assembly: GCF_027213945.1. Classification (GTDB taxonomy): domain Bacteria; phylum Pseudomonadota; class Alphaproteobacteria; order Caulobacterales; family Hyphomonadaceae; genus Henriciella; species Henriciella marina_A. The sequence continues at coordinate 149,995 of NZ_JAPWGW010000004.1, read as the reverse complement.
TCGACGATCACCGGCACGCGCGCCTGCTCAACGATGAGCCGGATATTGAGCGGGTTCTGGATACCGAGGCCCGAGCCGATTAGAGAGCCGAGCGGCATGATTGCGCAGCAACCCGCCTCTTCCAGCTTGCGGGCATAGACCGGGTCATCAGAGCAATAAACCATGACCTGGAAGCCATCAGCGATCAGGGCCCTTGCCGCGCTCAGCGTTTCTTCCATATCAGGATAAAGCGTCTTCTGGTCCGAAAGCACTTCAAGCTTCACGAGATCCCAACCGCCTGCTTCGCGCGCCAGGCGAAGCGTGCGAACGGCGTCGTCGGCCGTAAAGCAACCCGCCGTGTTCGGAAGATAGGTGTACTTGTCCGGCGAGACATGGTCCTGTAGCCGGTCCTCATCTTTATTGGACAGGTTCACGCGCCTTAGGGCGACCGTGACCATCTCCGCGCCAGCTGCCTCAGCAGCTTCAGCGTTCTGGGCGTAGGACTTGTACTTGCCGGTGCCGATGATGAGGCGCGACTGGAATTCGCGCCCGGCGATCTTGAGCGTATCGTCTGTCATGGTGAGCTAGGTATGTGACAAGCAGGCCCAAAGCTAGGGGGACGGATGTCAGAACTGGTATGCAGCTCAGGAAAGGCCAAACTTCGCCGGATTATCGCGAATAAAGGCTTCGAGATGTGGCAGCCCCTTCTTGATACCTGACGACATCTGGCCCGAGATGAGAGGCCCGAGAATGAGGGGTGCCCTGGCCCGGAAGCGCCAGTCCAGACGACAACCGCCCGGCGTATTCACCAGTTGATAGTCCTCGACGCACGCTTTCAGAGGAAGCGTTGATTTATCGAAGCGGAACGCCATGCGTTTATTGTCTTCCCAAGCGAAGAAGACCTCTTCGACGGCCTGCTCACCAATCCAGACCGTGCGTGTCGTGCCAACGGCGAATGGTTCGGGCGAAGTCCACTCGACTTTTGTAATCGGCAGCCACTTGGTCCAGGTATCGCCATCAAGCAGCGCCTTCCAGACGACCTCACGAGGGAATGGAAACTCATGCCTTACGAGTTTGGTCTTGGATGCGTCTGCGATGAACTCTTCACCGACTTCCTCATGCTTCTTCAGTTTCTTCGCCATCGCGCGCTCCTTGACTGTCAGTGTTGGGGCCTAGCACCGCTCTTGGGCAGCTAAAAGGCAGGCCCTTGGGGAAGGTCAGCCGCCGCCGACAAATTGAACAACTTCGAGCCGGTCACCGGGCTGAAGCACCGTCTGATCATGCAATGACTTCGGGACGATTTCCCGATTGCGCTCGATTGCAACGCCGCGTGGATCATCGGTCAGCTTCGCAACGAGGTGCGAGAGACTTGCGCCATCCGCAATCTCAAATTCATCGCCGTTCACGAACACTTTCATCTGGCGCTCTCCTCTTAGGTTCAATGGCTTGCCATGCGCGGGAAACGCGCGCAAACGGAAGCCATGACCAAGCCGATTTATGTCCTTAACGGACCGAATCTCAACCTTCTGGGCACACGTGAACCGGAAATCTACGGGTACGACACGCTCGCAGACATCGAATCACGTCTTCGCCAGAAAGCGGGCGATCACGTGCTGGAGTTCCGCCAGACAAATAGCGAAGGTCAGCTGGTCGACTGGGTGCAGGAGGCGTCTCGCGAAGCAAGCTGCCTGATCCTGAATGCAGGCGCATATACACATACCTCTGTCGCGCTGCATGATGCCTTGCGCGCTTGCACCGCTCCTCTGATTGAGGTTCACCTGTCAAACCCGGCGGCGCGTGAAGCGTTTCGCCAGACAAATTATGTGGCTTCCGCAGCCGTGGCTTCGATTGCAGGGCTTGGTCCGCATGGTTATGAAGTCGCACTCGAAGCTGCGATAAGAATGAAAGCTTGAGGACACAAAATCTGATGAGCACCGCAAAGAACAGCCTCGACACCGGCCTGGTCCGGGAACTCGCCGCCATCCTCCGGGATGCAGACCTTGGCGAGGTTGAAGTCGAGCACGACGGCCTTCGTATTCGGGTCAGCAAGGCAAGCCCGATGCAGGCTCCGGCACCCGTCCAGTATGCAGCAGCGCCTGCCCCCGCCGCGGCACCAGCATCGCCTGCAGCTGCAGCGCCGGCTCCGGCCGCTGCCCCAGTTTCTGCAAATGCCGTCACCAGCCCAATGGTCGGAACCGTCTACCTGTCGCCAGAGCCTGGCTCGAAAGCCTTCATCCAGGTCGGCGACAAGGTGAAGAAGGGCGACACGCTGATGCTTGTCGAGGCCATGAAGACGTTTAACCCCGTCGAGGCACCGCAGGCCGGCACCGTGAAGGAAATTATCGTGCAGGACGCCCAGCCTGTGGAGTTCGGCGAACCGCTGATCGTCATCGAGTGAGGCAAGCGGCATGATCGAGAAAGTCCTTATCGCCAACCGGGGCGAAATCGCCCTGCGCATTCACCGGGCCTGTAAGGAAATGGGCATCGCCACTGTTGTGGTGCACTCGGAAGCAGACCGGGATGCAATGGCAGTCCGTCTCGCCGACGAGAGCGTCTGCATAGGCCCGGCGCCGTCTTCCGAAAGCTATCTGAAGAAGTCACGCATTCTCGCCGCCGCAGAGATCACGAATGCCGACGCCATCCATCCCGGTTATGGTTTTCTCTCGGAGAACGCCCAGTTCGCCGAGATGGTCGAAGCTCACGGGCTGAAGTTCATCGGACCAAAAGCGCAGCACATCCGTACAATGGGCGACAAGATCGCCGCCAAGCAGGCGATGATCGATGCCGGCGTGCCCGTCGTGCCGGGCTCCGATGGCGGCGTGAACAGCATTGGTGACGCAAAAAAGATCGCCAAGAAGATTGGCTATCCGGTCCTCATCAAGGCCGCGGCAGGCGGTGGTGGCCGCGGCATGCGTGTTGCCAAGACTGAAAAAGAACTTGAAAGCGCCATCCGCGCTGCAAAGACCGAGGCGCGCTCTGCTTTTGGCGATGACGCTGTCTATCTCGAAAAATATCTCGGCACACCGCGCCATATCGAGATTCAGGTGATCGCAGACAGCCATGGCAATGTCGCCCACCTCTGGGAGCGCGACTGCTCGCTGCAGCGCCGTCACCAGAAAGTGTTCGAGGAAGCGCCATCCCCTGCCCTCAATCAGGCCCAGCGCGAAGAAATCGGCAACATCGTAGCCCGCGCTGTCGAGAAGCTCGGCTATCTCGGCGCAGGCACGATGGAATTCCTCTATGAGGATGGCAACTTCTACTTCATCGAGATGAACACCCGTCTGCAGGTGGAGCATCCGGTGACAGAGATGATCACTGGCATCGACCTTGTGCGCGAACAGATCCGCATCGCGGACGGCAAGAAGCTTTCCTTTACACAGGAAGATGTCCTGCTGGTTGGCCATGCTATCGAGTGCAGAATCAACGCTGAGCACCCCGAAACGTTCGCGCCGTCACCTGGAACAATCACCGACTTCCATGCGCCGGGTGGGCCGGATGTGCGGCTCGATAGCGCTGCTTATGCTGGTTACAAGATCCCGCCGAATTATGACAGCCTGATCGGCAAGTTGATCGTTCATGGCCGCACGCGGAACGAATGCATCATGCGCCTTCGCCGCGCTCTCGATGAGATGGTGGTCGGCGGCGTTCATACGACTCTGCCGCTGCATCAGCGTCTCGTAGAGGCTCAGGACGTTGTGGACGGCAATTACGATATTCACTGGCTGGAGCGCTTCCTCGCAGCCAAATAGGCGGCTCCAGAGAACGCTGGATATATGTCAGACCGATTCGATGCGGACATGCTGCTCGACTGCTATCGGCAGGGCGTTTTTCCCATGGCCGATTCGCGCGAGGATATGAATCTGTTCCTGATCTCTCCGGAGATCAGGGGCGTCCTGCCGCTCAAGGGATTTCATGTACCAAGGCGACTGCGAAAGACGGTTCGCAAGGATCCTTACCGCGTAACAGTCGACCAAGCCTTCAGCCGGGTCATGGAAGGCTGCGCTGAAGATACGTCTGATCGGCCAACCACCTGGATCAATGTCCCCATCCAGAACCTTTACAGTTCGCTGCACAAACGCGGTTATGCCCATTCGATCGAGTGCTGGAATGGTGAAAGTGACCTGGTCGGAGGGCTTTATGGCGTATCGCTCGGCGCCGCGTTTTTCGGCGAGAGCATGTTCTCCCGCGCAACCGACGCATCAAAGATCGCGCTGGTCCACCTCGTCGCTCGGCTGATCGCTGGTGGCTACGAGCTGCTGGATGCCCAGTTTCACAACCCACACCTTGAGCAATTCGGCCTGCTCGAAATGAAGAAGGCAGAGTTCATGAAGCGCCTTGAAGCGGCGCTATCGCAGGAAGGCGACTTCTATTCGTCAGGAACGACCGGCGAGGACAGGCTATCGGGCGAAGGCTGCCTGCACCTGATTACCCACACATCATAGACAGGGTGTTCGAGTGCGCTGAGGCCCGGCGTCGACGCGAACATCCAGCCTGAAAATAGCGGTCCAGCGGGTTCATCTTCGCTTTCTGTCACAGACGGGGACTCGTCAGGTGCCCCGGTAGCGCGCATTTCCGCCCGCACTTCAGAGGCGAGGCGCGGCTCTGTCAGCGTATTTGTCTCAACGTAGTCTGCTTCCATAATCTGTAGAAAGGCAGCGCTCTCTGGCGGTTCTTCCGGGGGGGTCTGGAAACAGACCTTCAGATCAATCTCGAGGACGCCGAAGACAATCGGTTCCCCGACCTCAATTTCAAAGTCAACAGACCGGCCAGTGATCTTGTCGAGTGCCCGCAGCGTCGCCATCTGCTCCTGCGAGTAGGTCGGAGAGCTGCTCGCCTGCTCTTCTTCCTCAAGCGCGCCATCCTCAGCCGCACGAGCATCGGCGGCGCCTTCGTCAAGATTCGAACCTTCCTGCGCTGCAGCCCCGCTCAGGGTCAGCGCGGCCATGGCTGCGGTGCAGAAAAGGCGCTTCACTCTGTTTCTCCTGCCGGTTCATCTTCGGTGTCGCTGACCGAACAATTCGATTGGGGAGATTCTGTGTTCACATCGCCATCATCTGCAGGCGAGCCCATCGGGTCATCGTAAGATCCGGATGCCGGCGAGGAGCTATCATCGTCTCCGCTGCCGCTCGCGAATGAAGCCATGAGCGTCAGAAGGTCGACGCTGCCCTGAGTGTACAGGATTTCGCCGCAACCGCTCTCGCCGAAAAGCTCCTCGCCTTGTGGGCATGGTTCGATCTGGCCAAAACCGGATGCTGGCTCGAGGTTGATGTAGCTTCCGCCCAGAAGTCCCTCTGACTGTATTCGAGCGGTCGTGCCATCATCGAGCGGGACAAGGTCACGCGAAATCGCCAGAGTCACCAACGCTTCTGCGCGCTCTGTATTCAACCGGATATTGCGCACCGTGCCGACTTTCACGCCAGCCATGCTGACTTCGGTGCCGACATTGATGCCTTTGGCGCTGTTGAAGCGTGCACCGAGTTCTACAGTACCGGATGAGGCCTCCGCCCGGTCTGTGCCATTACCAATGGCAAACCACATGAAAACAGCGGCGACACCCAGAACGGCGGCGCCAATGATTGTTTCGAGAGCGGATTCACGCATCTGGGGTCCAGGCCTCATAGTCGGCATCAGCCTTGCGGCGGTTTCCGCCCTCGCTGAGTGCGCCCTTCGGACGGTAGGCGAACAGGGTGCCCGTCATGTTTGGTTTGTGATCTCTTTCCCAGCTGCGGCGATCAAGCGGCTTTTGCGTCGGCGGCTCATCCAGCGTGTGGTGCAGCCATCCATGCCAATCGGCAGGCACTTTTGAGGGCTCCGCAAGCCCTTTGTAAACCACGTAGCGGCGATTGCGGCGTTCGATAGAAACCTTGCGGTCTTCGTAGTACGTGTTGCCATAATCATCGGTGCCGACATAGTTGCTGCGGCGTTTGATGTCGAACAGGCCGCCAAGCGTGACGCCATTCCACCAGGTGAAGAGTTTGAGCATGTCGCGATCCTGAAACTTCTGTGCGCAATCTGGAATATGGAGCAGGTCCTGCGGCGAATCCAGTTATGGATCGGCTCACAATATATGTAACGGGCCGTCAAGCCTTCTGCATCACCCGTCAGGGCATGAAGACGACCGGCCGAACCCGACGCGAGAGAAAGACGATATGAGCCGACAGCAGCATGCAGACAAGGTGTTCCGTGATGCAATGCAGTCAGGGCGTGTAAGTCCGATCCTGCCCCTGGACACGCTCGTTCTGCTACCGCAACGGCGTTTTGCCGCAGACGGCACAACTGCCCTCCGTGAGGCAATGGACGCCCGTACGAGTGAGCGGCTGGAGAAGGAAACGCGACTGGGCCTGGCGGACCTTGTTGAACAACTCGGCGTCGCGCCAAAAAATGCAGAGCTGGCCGAAGCACTGAATGGAGGTCTTCCTGCACAGATGATCGAAGCGGGAATCACCCACCCTGCCGGATTTCCGGGGCTGGAGCGCTGGCTGAGGCGAAGCGCAATGTCTACTGATGAGCAGATGCCGGTTGGTCTTGAGGCATCTCAATACGTTGAGGTTCCGACACTGGCGGACCACGCGCTTGATGAAGGAATAAGCCTCAGCATCTGGCCAGTCCCCATGCCTTCAGGCGACTTACCGGCCTGCGCCCTCGATGTCTCTGCGTTCGTATCGGCCAAAGGACTGGAAGTGGGCCTTCTGCACGACACACTTTCAGCCCTACCGGGCATGGTCGCCAACGAAACCGTCATGGTCGTTCTGCACGGCGTTGCGGCGGGTGCACTGGCTCTCGGAGCGAGTGATGAAGCTTCGTTTGCGCTTAAGGGCCGCGCTCTTTGTGAGGCGCTGGCCTGTCTCGTGTCCGGCTGGGCGCTGTCGAATGATACGGCAGAGCTGCTTGGCGCGAGCATGGATGACTTTAAACCTGTCAAAGGCTTGAGCCTTGCAGCCATGCCGCTCCGCGCGAGTGACGAAACGGAATTTGTTCCCGCAAGTGATGGTCTGTCAGGCGAAATCGCGCTTGTGCAGGCGGCTGAAGAAGCCGGCGCGATCGCATTGCCAGCGGCGATCACTGCCATGCTGCGGCTTTCAACTGAGGCCGCAGACGAGCTGCACGAAGCGCTTGATGCTGGTTGCGATCTCGACAGGCTGGACGGCATCGATAGTGAAGCGCTCAAGGCTCGCGGTTTCTCCGGCGAAGCGGTTATCCGCGTGCGAAATGCGCTGAAGGAAGGTCTGCCACTGGGCGCCGCCTTCTCGCGCTGGGTGCTTGGCGATGATGTCATAGCTTCGCGCCTCAAGCTTGCGCCCGAAAGCTTCGACACAGATGGACGCCCACTCTTACGCATGATCGGCTTCTCCGATGATGAAATTTCCGCGGCCGATGCGGCGGTCAGTGGCGCGTCAGAAAAGATCGCGCGCGAAGTCCTCTCGAAGCACGGCATTACGCTTCCCGATCCCCGCGCGTTCGAATTTGCCGTTGCGGCGCCATTGGCGGCCAGCGGCGCACTCGTCTGCATTGATGCCAGCGCGTGGGACGAGCATGCCGACCGCACCGCGGCACTGGAAGCCGACATTGCGCTCTATCTTCGGGTGCGTGACCGTGGCGAAGACGGGGCTGCATCTGACAGGATGAACGCCATCATGGAGCTCGCCGAGGACCTAAACGCTGAAGAGGACCGGGCGATAACGCAAGCGAGCCTTGGCGCCGACAGTTTCGACGAAACTGGAAAGCCTGCGCGCCGCACACGCCTGCCGGATCGGCGTAAGGGCTATATCCAGAAATCCACGGTTGGTGGCCATAAGGTCTACCTGCACACGGGCGAATTTGCAGATGGCGCCCTCGGTGAGATCTTTATCGACATGCACAAGGAAGGGGCCGCCTTCCGCTCGCTGATGAACAATTTCGCAATCGCCGTGTCGCTCGGCCTGCAGTATGGCGTGCCTCTCGACGAATATGTCGATGCCTTCGTCTTTACCCGGTTTGAGCCAGCCGGCGAAGTGACCGGCAATGACCGCATCACGAAGGCGACCTCCATCCTCGATTATATCTTCCGTGAGCTCGCCATCTCCTACCTTGGACGCGCCGACCTTGCAGAGCTTGGCGAGGATGTCAGCCATGACGGGCTTGGCCGTGGCTTGAAGGACGGGACCCGCGAAGGGCCACAGCCCCTGCCAGATGAAGCCGTACAGTTCATCTCACGCGGCTTTTCCCGCGGCCAGCTTCCGGACAATATCGTCATTCTGGAGCGCAAGCGCGCAGAGCGCGATGAAGCCGCGTCAACTGCAGAACTCGACAAGGACGACGATGCAGAAGACTATCTTGGCGACCCGTGCCCGAACTGTTCGAGCTTCACCCTGATGGCGACAGGCGACGAACGTGTGGCCCATTGCGCCACCTGTAATGAGCCAACGCGGTCTGAATCCGGATTCAACTAAGTGGGGAATCTGGCAGCGAGATTGCGTGAGAGCCGGGTAAGTTCAAATCCCAACTCCACAGGTGTGCCATGCTGAAACATTTCCTGATCGCTTTCGCGTTTGCCGCCCTCGCCTTGCCTTCCACCGCACAGAATGCGGGCGAAATCGCGAAGGTTCTCAACGGCCAGTCCTGCCCCGGATGCAACCTCTTTCAGGCAGATCTTGCCTATCTTGATATCGCTAATATCAACGTTTCCGGTGCCCGCCTCCGTCAGAGCGACATGCAGCTGTCCACGTTCGACAACTGGAATCTGCGCGGCACGAACCTGTCAGTCACGAATATGTTCGGCGTGCGCTTCAACTCTTCGAACTTCTCCAATGCGAACCTTGAGAGCGCGACGCTGGTAGGCGGCTATTTCGGCTCTTCCAATTTTTCTGGAGCGCGTCTTGCCGGAGCAAATCTTTCCGGCGCGGACCTTCATCTTGCCAGGGGGCTGACCCAGGCACAGCTGAGTCAAGCTTGCGGCGATCAAGCCACGCGCCTGCCTGCTGGACTGAGCATTCCGAGGTGCGGCTAGAGAGACACACCCCAGCGTCCGTTTACAGTCATTACCGGGAATTCAGTTCAAAGCTGGCGCTGGACCTCGTAAAAATATCGCATGCTTAGATTTCGTCGCATGTCCGTTATTCTGGCACTTGCCGCTTGCGGGGTCGCATCCGGTGCAGCGAGCGCTCAATCAAAGTCGACGCGCGTTTCCTGGGCGCCGTCTTACGGCGGCTCCTGCGTGAGCTGTGATCTCCGCGGACGCAATATGTCCGGCGGAGACATTTCGGCAGCTCACTACCCCAAAGCCAACGTATCGGGCGCCTTCCTGCGCGGGACGCGTGCTCTCAATATCGACCTGTCCGATGCCATGGCGAAGGGTACGGATTTCCGCCGGGCAACGCTTGATGGATCAAGACTTTCGAACACCCAGTTCGAAGGCTCGCGCTTTGAGCGGGCCAGCCTGCTGAATGTGAATCTTTCAGGAGCTTCGCTTTCTGACACTCATCTCACAGGCGCGCACTTTGGCGTAGCGACGGCGACAGGGACAAATTTTTCGCGTGCGAGGGCATCTGGAACAGATTTTTCCGGCGCCAATCTGACTGGCGCCATCTTCGAGGGCGCAATCCTGCGGGAGGCGCAGTTCAACAACGCCATCCTGAACGGGACCTCGTTTGCGAATGCTGACCTGCATGGAGCCCGACTGACCAATATCCGCCTGATCAAGGTCAGCTTCGAAGGCGCGACCGGCCTGGAGAGCACCATCTTTGAAGGTAGCTGCGCGGGCGAAGAGACTAACGTCCCGGCAGGCATTGCACTCCTCTCCTGCCAGGCTGTTCGTCTCCCGGGAGATGAAGAGCTTCGCGGCGGCCTGTTTCAGACAGCCGGACAGTAAAAAAAACGCCCTCTGAATAGTCAGAGGGCGTCTCTCAATCTCTTTGCATTTAGCCGGCCCGCCTTCAGTCCTTCTTGGCCTGCGGCGCGAGACGGATATTAAGCTCGCGAAGCTGCTTGTCGTCCACTGGGGAAGGTGCCTGCATCATCAGGTCGCGAGCCTGCTGGTTCATCGGAAACAGCGTGACGTCGCGCAGATTGTCGACTTCAGCGAGCAGCATGACGATACGGTCAACGCCCGGTGCGATACCACCGTGCGGCGGCGCGCCATAGCGGAACGCGTTGAGCATGCCGCCAAACTCTGCCTCGACCACGTCGGCACCATAGCCAGCGAGCTCAAACGCTTTCAGCATGATATCAGGCCGGTGGTTCCGGATCGCGCCAGAGGACAGCTCCACGCCATTGCAGACGATGTCGTACTGGAAAGCTTTCAGATCGAGCTGCTTCTCAACCGTATCGGCCTGCTCCAGTGCTTCCATACCACCTTGCGGCATGGAGAACGGGTTGTGCGAGAAGTCGATCTTCTTGTTGTCTTCGTCCCACTCATACATCGGGAAATCGACGATCCAGCAGAACTTGAAGATACCTTGCTCAATCAGCTCCAGCTCTTCGCCAACCTTGTTCCGGGCAGCACCCGCCAGCTTGTAGGCGGCGTCGTGGTTGCCTGCAGAGAAGAAGATGCCGTCACCAGCGCCGAGGCCGAGTTGGTCAAGGAAAGCTGCAAGGTGATCGGCGTCAAAGTTCTTCAGGACCGGGTCCTGGCTGTCAACACCACCGCCATCGGCTTCTTTGAGCCGCGCATAGCCAAGGCCGGGCGCCTGCATTTCCTTCTTCGCCCACTTGTCGAGGTCGTCAAAGAATTTGCGAGACTTCTGCTCAGCCGCTTTCGGCGCCGGAATAGCGATAACCTTACCGCCGCCTGCGATAATCTTGGCGAAGATCGAAAAGCCCGTCTTGCTGTCATCAGCAAAGACGTCCGTGACGTCGGCAAGCTCGATCGGGTTGCGCAGGTCCGGCTTGTCAGAGCCGTATTTCGCCATGGCTTCAGCATATGGAATGCGCGGGAACGGACCTTCCGGCATGGTGCGGCCCTTGCCCTGCCAGTCTGCGAACTCCTCGAAGACGCCGCGCATCACAGGTTCGATCGCCTGGAAGACGTCTTCCTGCTCAACGAAGCTCATCTCGATGTCGAGCTGGTAAAACTCGCCAGGGGAGCGGTCGGCGCGCGCATCCTCGTCGCGGAAACACGGCGCGATCTGGAAATAACGGTCGAAACCGGACACCATGAGGAGCTGCTTGAACTGCTGGGGTGCCTGAGGCAGGGCGTAGAATTCACCGGGGTGCAGACGCGACGGCACGAGGAAGTCACGTGCGCCTTCCGGGCTTGAAGCCGTGAGGATCGGCGTCTGGTATTCGGTGAAGCCCTGCTCAATCATGCGGCGGCGGAGGCTCGCAATGATTTGGCTGCGCAGGATCATGTTCTTGTGAAGCGTCTCACGGCGGAGATCGAGATAGCGATGCTTTAGACGGATGTCTTCGGGATAGTCAGGCTCAGCGAAGACTGGCAGTGGCAGTTTGGCCGCAGCGCTTTCGATGACCAGCGTCTCGGCTGGCAGTTCGATCTCGCCCGTCGGCAGTTCCGAGTTCACGGCTTCGGCGTCGCGCGCAATCACCTCCCCGGTAACCGTCAGCACGCTTTCGGCAGTCGCGCGCTTGGCGTCTTCGTAGAAGGCTGCATTCGGGTAAACCACAACCTGCGTCAGGCCATAATGGTCGCGCAGATCGATGAACAGGGCGCCAGCATGCTCGCGGCGGCGGTGCAGCCAGCCAGAAAGTTTTACCGTGGCGCCAACATCAGACTTGGTGAGTTCGCCGCAGGTATGGGTGCGGTAAGCGTGCATTCTCTCACTCCGAGGATTCTTGAGGCCTGAGAGGATTTGTGAACCTTCCCCTCGCCATTGTTGTGCGGATGCGATACGCGTGCGCGCCATGACTGACAAGACGCTGACGCCGATTACACAGCAGGAAGAGCTGCAAAAGTTCTGCGATTCGCTTTCGGCGAGCGATTTCATCTGTGTCGATACCGAGTTTCATCGCGAAACGACGTTCTGGCCCGAGCTATGCCTTATCCAGGCCTCCGCGCCCGGCGTGGAAGGCGTTATTGACCCCAAAGCAGATGGTATCGATCTCGACCCCTTCCTTGATCTTCTAGCTGACACGTCGCGCGTGAAAGTTTTTCACGCTGCGAGGCAAGACATGGAGATCTTCAACAAGCTGATCGGCACACCCCCTGCCCCGGTTTTCGATACGCAGATCGCGGCGATGGCACTCGGCCTCGGTGATTCCATCTCCTACGACAATCTGATCCAGCGCGTCCTTCGTCGGCAAATCGACAAATCGAGCCAGTTCACTGACTGGAAGCGTCGTCCCCTATCGGACAAACAGCTCGCCTATGCGCTTGGTGACGTGACCCATCTGCGTGACGCCTATCTCTGGATGCGCGATGAACTCGAACAGCGAGGCCGTATGGAGTGGATTGCCGAAGAGATGGGCAGCCTCTCCGAGCCGGCCCTCTACGACACCGACCCAAAGAATGCCTGGCAGCGACTGAAAATCCGCAAGACGCACAAGGAATATCTTGCTGTGTTCGCATCGGTCGCCGAATGGCGTGAGCGTCAGGCCCAGACGTTGGACAGACCGCGCCGGCGCATCCTGAAAGATGACGCCATTCAGGAAATTGCTGATCAGAAACCAAAATCTGAAGAGCAGTTCGACAGACTTCGTGCCGTGCCTAAAGGCTTTATCCGGTCACGAAATGCCGACGGGCTGCTGCAGACCGTCGAAAACGCGCTGGCCGATCCTGACGCCTACGCCCCGCCTGCACCGCCGCGCAAGCAGAACCCTCAAACACCTGCCGGTGCCCCGGAAATGCTGAAAGTCCTGCTGAAGTATGTAAGCGAGGATAGTGACGTGGTTCCGCGCCTCATCGCGAACGCGGCCGACATAGAGCGGATCGCGCGCGGCGAGACCGATAAGGACATTCCGGCGCTAACAGGCTGGCGTTATGAGGTCTTCGGTCAGAAGGCGCGCGCCCTGCTCACAGGCAAACTCGCCCTTTCGTTCGAGAATGGACAGGTTCGGCTTTTCGAACCGAAAAGCTGAGACGAACTAGTCAGCCTGTTCGGCTGTTAGGATCTGCGCATCGAGATCCACGAAGGTGGCCAGCTGCTCGAACCGCTTCTTTACTGTGCCAGAGATCATGTCCTCACTGCCTGGCTGTACCTCCAGGACAAGTTTCGACTTGGAAGCCTTCAACTTCACTTGTTTGAGAAGTGGTGCCGAGCGCCCGGAATAAACCGCGCCAAGCCGCATCGCCGCCCCCATGATACGGGCGAGCTGGTCATCAGATTCTAATCCAAGTCGCGCGAACGGCTTCGGTCTCTGAAACTTGTGTGTGTAGCGTGCGCCCGTCGCATGCGCGAGAAGCACGCGCTCATCATGCGTGATACCGCGAATGGGTGAGCGCAGGATCAGGTAATAGGCCATGTCGGCCCGGTGATCGGGATGGAACCGTCCGCCACAATCAGCCATCAGGCAGGCGGCGCGGAAAAGGCGCTGGCGGGCATGCGAGCGCGGCAGGACTGGCTTTATAAACTGGTACAAAGCCTCCCCGAAAGCCATCTGGGATGCTTCCAGCCTAAGGAATGCGATCGTTCCGTCGATAAGTGCATCGCCAAACGGCTCGCGCATCGTTTCGAAAAGCAGCTTTTCGCCCCGGTCGAACAGAACGCCCTCCCGCAAGCCATTTGCGGAAATGAGGACTTCCTTGAGCCTGCCCGCATCGAAAACTTCATCGAGAACGAGTGCGGCATGAATTATCGTGTCGTACCGGCGCCCGACGAGGCTGGATATGCGGCTCGCCAATTCTTTGTCCCGCTGGGTCGCAAGCACCGTGCGCACGACTGAGCGGATCGCCGGACCCGTCATCCTGTAACCATGCAGGATAGCAAGCGGATACGCCTTGATATCCATATGAATGCTTGCAAGCGCGCGCCACGAGCCGCCCACTGCATAAAGTCGGCGATGTCCCTGATTCAGGAGCTCCGAGGACTTCAGGACCTTTCGAATGGCTTTGCGTCGTTCGGCCGGCTTGGCTTCATCTCCGTGCGGCATGGAGAACGGGCCAAGCTTATGGGTCTCGCCCTGTCCGTCCTGCCCGGCTGCAGAAATTGGCTGGAATTCGAGGCTGGATCCGCCAAGGTCGCCGACCAGTCCCTCTGGCTGGTCGAACCCTGTACGCACGCCAAGGGCCGATAGACGGCCCTCTTCTGGCCCTGGAAGAATACGAAGACGCGCACCGAGTTCGGTCGCGGCCATGCGCGCAAACTCCGGCCCGTCTTCGGCGTCCCGCACAGCTGCTGTCGCCACAGCCGTCACCTGCGTTACGCCGAGGCCGGTCAGGATAGCACGATAGCGCCGAATGGCGGCAACAGCCTCAACGACCCCTTCCGGAGACAGCCGTCCAGTCTCTGGCAGGCCGCGTCCCAGCCCGGCCAGAACCTTTTCATTGAAGTATGGAAGCGCCGCTGCGCCGGTGACCTCGTAGATTACGAGCCGAACGGAGTTAGAGCCGATATCGACAACGGCAGCTTTTTCAGGCTGCAGCGCTAGCCTCATTTAGAGCCCCGCTTTTTCGGCGCGAGTCTGGGTGGGATCGACACGACCAACGCATTGCCGCGTCCGGATAGCGATGGGTTCTCCATGAAGTATCGGTGAGCGCTGAAGCCCTTGCCGCGTTCTGGTGGGCGGAGGCGATGAAACTCACCATCCCCGTCCATTTCCCAGCTTTGTTCGTCGTCATTAAGGTTGGCAGTCATGATCTGGTTCAACACCTGACGGTGTACAGTTGGGTTTTCTACTGGCACCAGCGCTTCAACGCGGCGCTTCAGGTTGCGCTGCATCCAGTCTGCTGACGAAATCCAGACCTTGGCCCGGGCCGATGGCAGATTTTCGCCGTTGGCAAAGCAAACGATCCGGGAATGTTCAAGGAAGCGACCAATCAGACTTTTGACCTGTATGTTTTCGGATAGCCCAGGCACGCCGGGGCGTAAGCAGCATATACCGCGCACAACAAGGACGATGGGCACGCCAGCCTGGCTGGCACGGTAGAGCGCATCAATGACGTCCCCGTCGACCAGCGAGTTCATCTTTGCCCAGACTCCGCTTGGTTTTCCTGCTTTCGCATTTTCAGCTTCCTGATCAATCATATCGATCAGGTAGGACTCGAGTGTGCGCGGCGACATCGCGATCTTTTCGAAATCTGGCGCGTTTTCAGGAGGTTCACGGTACGCCGTGATATAGTTGAACAGCTTGTTTGCGTCACGGCCGAGGGCCGGGTCCGAGGTAAAGAGCGACAGGTCTGTATAAATTCGGGCCGTCACCGGATGGTAGTTGCCCGTACCAAAGTGCGTATAGGACACCAGCTTGCCGCCTTCCCGCCGCACCACCAGCGAAACCTTTGCATGGGTTTTGTAATCCAGAAAACCATACACGACCTGAACGCCAGCCCGTTCCAGGTCGCGGGCAAGGCGCAGATTGGTTTCTTCATCGAAGCGCGCCTTGATCTCAACAAGGGCGGTGACGTTCTTGCCCATCTCGGCAGCTTCCTGAAGCGCCGCCACGATGGGAGAGTTTAGCGTAGTGCGATAGAGGGTCTGCTTGATTGCAACGACGTCCGGATCTATCGCGGCCTGGCGAATGAACTGGATGACGACATCAAATGATTCGTACGGATGGTGGACGACGAAGTCTTTCGCCTTGATCGCCGCAAAGCAGTCACCGCCCATTTCACGGATGCGCTCAGGGTAACGCGGTTCATACGGTTTGAACTGCAGGTCCATCCTGTCTTTGACGATCAGTTCCGACAGGTTTTTCATGCCAAGCAGGCCATGAAGGATCATTACGTCGCGAGGTTCAGAACCGATCTCGCGTGTGATGAACTTCTCGAGTTCTTCAGGCGCGTCACCATCGATATGAATGCGTACAATCCGCCCACGCCGACGCTGTTTCAGAAGAATTTCGAACTCGTGGATGAGATCTTCTGCTTCTTCCTCAATCTCGATATCGCTGTCGCGCACGATACGGAATACGCAGTGCCCCAGCGAACGATACCCGGGAAAAAGCATGTCCATGAAAGTTGCGATTACACTTTCAAGGCGCACAAAACGTATCGACTGCCTGTTCCGGTCCGGCAGGCGAATGAAGCGCGGTGAGAATGCCGGCATGGGCACGAGCCCGACCATCGCCTCGCCGGAATTCTCAGGCGCAAGCTGGAACGCAACGGCAAAGCCCAAGTTCGGGATGAATGGGAATGGGTGCGCCGGGTCGACGGCCTGCGGCGTCAACATCGGGAAGATGTGGCTCTCAAAGTGATCGCGAAGCCAGCCAAGATCGGTTTTGGTAAGCTCGCCGATCTTTTTTACTTCTATTTTCTCTTGGTCAAGCAGCGTGCGAAGCTCCCGCCAGCAAGCCTGCTGCGACTCCATCAGCTTGGCCGACTGTGTTTCAATGGCCTCAAGCTGTTGCGACGGGATCATGCCGTCCTGACTGGTGCGCACGACACCGGCCCGAAGCTGCTCGCGCAAACCCGCATATCGGACCATAAAGAATTCATCGAGATTGTTCGCCGAGATCGACAGGAAACGAAGGCGCTCAAGCAAGGGATGAGAGACATTGTGCGCCTCTTCCAGCACGCGCTCGTTGAATTTCAACCAGGACAGCTCTCTGTTCAGAAAGCGCTGGGGCTGCGTAATCAAGGACTTCGCAAGCCGCACTGACGTTTTAGCCTCGGGCCTTGTTTCGGTCGTGCTCATCGACTGCCTCTCGTATGCCCTATCTATCTAGTCTTCAAATAGCGGGCGCGTGCCGTCCATCTCGTCCAGTATTTCCCGGGCGAGAGGCACCGTTACCTCACGCCCATCACTCAATTCGTGAAGATTTTCCACGAAGTTTTCAATGGCCGCATAGCTGCGCTCGAGCCGGATGATCAGATAGGACTCTACTTCATCCGGCAGCTTCAGATAGCGGCGTTTCATTGCAGCCCTGAGACGGATCGACATCATTTCATCATCGGGCGGCCCAAGCTCGATCAGTGTCATTGCGCTGAGCCGCGACTGAAGGTCCGGTAAGCGCGTGCGCCAACGCGCTGGTGGCAACCGTCCTGTCAAAAGTAATGAACCACCATGACTGGCAGAGAGATTTATGAGCGATAGGAGGTTGTCATCATTTTCAACGAGGTCAGCGCGGTCGACAGCAACAGGTGTACGCGCGATTGAATCGATCCTCTTGTGTGAGAGCTTGGAAAGCGCCTTCGCGCCCAGCATCGAACCACCGGCCAGCTCACACCAGGCCTGAGCAGCCGTCGTAAGGCCAGAGAGCTCATCGCCGACCAGACAGAAAGCGGCTGTCCGCCAGTCGGGCCAGCGTTTCAGGAGCGCAAGCGCAGTCCTGTTGGCATCAGTAACCGCCAGCGTGTCCAGCGTATGCCCCTGGCCCGGGAATTCGAACTTGAGCTGACGGCTCTTCCGTGGGGGATGGTCCGTGCGTGACACCAGGACTAGCTCGGCGCGCGCGTTACCGCTGAGGTCATCACCCAGCCCAAATCATCGGCGTCGGCCATAAGGCCGCGCTCGCGCAGGCTAGAGATGAACTTTTCACGCTCACCAGCATACGCGAATCGCACGACGGCGCCCTGACGGGAAAGGCCGACAATCTCGAACCCGAACACGAGCGGCGAACGCGCCAGCGCGCTTCTCAGCGAATTCCATTCAGGGAGCGAGGTAAAGAGCACAGTCGCCTCTACCGGCGTACGTTCACCGGAGCGGATGATTGCTGAACGCTTCCATACAGTGTCGAGCAAATCGGCAGCGTTTTCTGCGGCCGCCTCTAGCGTCGCAGAAGAACCGGTTGTGCCGAGATCGGTTTCACCGGCTGCGGTCACGCTAATAAGGCGGACCCGGTAGCTACCCGCATCGCCAAGCAGTTCAGCCTTGATCGCGCGGCGGGCATTTGCCGCCATGACATCGCCCTGCAATTCCTGCCATGCCGAGGACGACGTGGCCGAGGTGCCGCGTGAAGTTTCAAACGGCGCCAGGCGTCCGCGCGAGGAATTTGGCCAGGCGGAATTCCATGCAACCGCGTTCGCGGAGCTACGCACCGGGAATACGACGGATTTCGGCGCGAGTTGGTCAATATACGGAATGGACCGCTCATCAAGGAATTCGCGTACATTGGTCGGATTGTAGACCACTGCGAGTTTTCCGACGTATTTGCCGCCACCGCGTTCTTCCTCTTCGACATCCACCGCTACGGCCAGCCGGTTTGCCAGTGCCCCACTGACAGCGCCTGAGGACAACTTGCCCGAGCGGTCTTCTGGCAGGGTGAGGCGCTCAAAAAGCCGGTAGGCACCTTTCACCCGTGCGGAGGCAAACGCCTCCTGCTGGGCCTGGATCACGCTGCCAGCGGTTTCCTCGACTTCGATCTCACGGATCGTGTAGATATCGCGCAGCTGGGCCGCCGCCGTGCCTGCCATGAAGAATACCACAGCAAACATCACAAGGATTCGTCTGGTCATTTGGTCGCCTTTCCGACTCCGGTTGGAAATGTCCTTAGCAAGGCCGTTGGCACGATGGAACCGCCATGTCCGGCTGGCCGAATATTCATCCACATGGTAACGCGCTTCCCCATGACTTCAAAAGACAAACCCTCCCTCTCCTATAAGGACGCAGGTGTCGACATTGAGGCGGGCGAACGCCTCGTCGATGCGATCTCTCCATTGGCCAAGGCTACACGCCGTGCAGGCGTTATGGGCGGCCTTGGCGGCTTCGGCGCGCTGTTCGACCTGAAGAAGGAGAACTGGAAGGATCCGATTCTGGTTTCGGGCACCGACGGCGTTGGCACAAAGCTCATGCTGGCCTTCGAAACCGGCATCCACAACACGGTCGGGATCGACCTCGTTGCCATGTGCGCGAACGACGTGCTGGCGCAGGGTGCAGAGCCGCTTTTCTTTCTGGACTATTTCGCCTGCGGCAAGCTCGATCCGGGTATTGCCGAGGCCGTAATTTCGGGGATCGCTGAAGGCTGCAGACAGGCCGGGTGCGCGCTGGTTGGTGGTGAGACTGCCGAGATGCCGGGCATGTATCCACCGGGCCACTACGACCTTGCAGGTTTCGTCGTCGGCGCCGTTGAACGTGAGAATGTCCTGCCTCGCTTTGCTGAAATGAAAGCCGGTGATGTCCTGATCGGGATCGCCTCCTCTGGCCCACACTCGAACGGCTACTCGCTCATCCGCCGGATTGTGGAGCGCACAGGGTTAAAGTGGGATGCAACGGCACCGTTCAGCAATAAGCCCCTCGGCGAGGCTCTGCTCACACCGACCCGCCTCTACTCGCATGCAGCCCTGCCGCTCATCCGCAATGAGCGAATCAAGGGCCTTGCCCACATCACGGGCGGCGGCCTGACCGAGAACGTGCCTCGCATGCTGCCGGATGACCTGACCGCGCGTTTCGACCGGGCGTCATGGCTCCTGCCAGATATTTTCCGCTGGCTGCAGGAAGAAGGCAACGTCGCCGAGGACGAGATGCATCGCACATTCAATATGGGAATCGGTCTCGTCTTCGCCGTCTCACCCGATCAGGCAGAGCGCGCGATCGCAGACCTTCAAGCCGTCGGCGAGAACCCGGTTGTAATTGGTGATCTCGTCCCCGCATGACCCGGCTCAATCTCGGCATCCTGATTTCAGGTCGCGGCTCAAATATGGAGAGCCTTTTCAACGCCTCTATTGATGAAGCGTACCCGGCAAAGCCAAGACTGGTGATCGCGAACAAGGAAGGTGCGCCGGGGCTTGAGACGGCCAAACGCTTCGGCGTCGAAGCTGCGCTCATTCCGCACAAGCAGTACAAGGACCGCCGTGCCTTTGAGGAAGCGCTTCATGAAACGCTGACGCAGCACGAGATCGACATCATCGCGCTAGCCGGGTTCATGCGCGTGCTGACGCCATGGTTTGTCGGCAAATGGGAAGGCCGGATGGTGAATATCCACCCGTCGCTTCTTCCCGCCTATCCGGGTCTTGATACCCATGCCCGCGCTATTGAGGCAGGCGACAGCGAAGCGGGCTGCACGGTGCATTGGGTCAGTGAAGGCGTCGATGAGGGCGCAATTATCGGACAGTCCCGCGTGCCGGTGAAGGCCGGCGATACGCCGGATAGCCTTGCCGCACGCGTCCTGATTGCCGAGCACGAGCTTTATCCGCGCGCGCTCGCCGACGCATGCAGGATGATTACTGCACCGTCAGCGCGCTGAAGCTCTCGAGTAGCGCCCGAAGGTAGACATCCATGGCCCAGCGGTCGGAATCGGTTGGCTTTTTCGCAAGCCGCGTCGCACATTCGACGATGTCGGCCATCTGACGAACCTGCCCGCGCTCAAGATCACGTCCAGCCCGATAAGCGAGCGGCCAGCCCGTGAACATCCGGCCCGGCACGTCATCATGGAAGATCACCTGACAGTTTTCGTGGCGCCAGTCCCGCCGGATGCGAGCATAGCAATCGCGAACGGCAGCCTCGTCGCCTTCAATCACATGCAAACAGAGCTGGTCCTGATGGATCAGCAGACCGGTGATTGATGCCTCGCGATTATGGTCGCGCGCAGCGGCAAGCATGTCGTACAGCGCATCATCGCGCAGCGACGGGCGGGCTTTCGACAGATAGATTAAACGTTTCATCCGCGCGGATCCTCCAGGCTCAGACGAATCAACTATTGCGCGATAATGGTTAATTTGCGTTTACCAAATGAAAAGAGCCCTCCCGCCGAAGACGAGAGGGCTCCCAATTCATCGATGCTGACGGGCGACTAGCCTGCGATGTCAGCCTCGGAGAAGAACTGGCGGATCTCGATCGCAGCGTTCTCTTCGCTGTCGGAGCCGTGAACCGAGTTCTCACCGATCGACTTTGCGTATAGCTTGCGGATCGTGCCCTCTTCGGCGTCTGCCGGGTTGGTTGCGCCCATGACATCGCGGTACGCTTTCACGGCGTTCTCACCTTCGAGGACCTGAACGACGACTGGACCGGAGGTCATGAAGTCAACGAGCTCACCAAAGAATGGGCGCTCTTTGTGGACGCCGTAGAAGCGCTCGGCTTGCGCGCGGGTCATCTGGATACGGCGCTGGCCGATGATGCGCAGGCCAGCCTTCTCGATGACAGCGTTGACAGCACCGGTCAGGTTACGCTCGGTCGCGTCCGGCTTGATGATCGAAAATGTGCGTTGGATAGCCATGAATGGCTCCTTCAATAGTCTTGCTTTGGGTGAAACTCTCGCGCGGCCTATAGCGAGCAGGCCGCAGTCGGGCAACTCCTGCTGACAGACTGGGCTTCAGCCACTAGAGTCTGGCAGGATTGCCACTTGAGAAGGGGACTACGGCCCATGACCGGTATTTTGAGATTGATGATCGCGCTGGCTGTACTGATTTCGGCAGTCTACGCGCTGATCTGGCTCTGGACCGGCACCATTCCCGCCTACGGCGCAGAGATCATGGGGACGCTCGGCATCCTCACCGTCGTCTCGCTCATCATCCTACTGATTTCGAGGCCGAACAGCCCACCAAAGGCCTAGCCAGCCTCTTTCCAGCCGCCCTGCTCTGTCTGCTGGAAGTAGCGTGTGGTGAGCCCTGCATCCGACGCCGCCTTGTACATCTTGCGTGCCTTGTTGCGCACCGGCGTGTCGCCATCATCGAACATGACCATGCAGCGGGTATAGGACGCGTCGACCGCCATGTCGGCACCGTCCATCAACAGCGCAACGGCAGCCTCGTTCAGGTTGTCGGGCTTTTCAGCAATCAGGACTGGCTGGCGAGCCGGATCAAGACCCGCCGCTTCAGCCTGGCCATGCGGCAGGAAACTCTGGTCGTCATATGTCCATAGGGCCGCATCAAGCGCCCCGCGGCGGCGGATATCAGGGCTGACGGCGAGTACGCGCCAGCCCCGCTCCAGACATTTCTCAAGGAGTGGGCCAGCCGCCTGCTCAAGCGTGGTCCGCTTGAGATGGTAGAACCACCATTCAGGTTTGCTGGCCGTGTCCAAGTCTAGCCCTCGTAATTGTCGGCGACCCAACGATCGAGCAGGCGCGGGCCGTAGCCAGATGCCCAGCTCGGGTCGAGCGGCGACTTCTCGGTCTCGACCCAGGCAACGCCTGCAATGTCGAGGTGGGTCCAGGCCTGACCTTCATTGATGAAGCGCTTCAGGAACTGCGCCGCCGTGATGGAGCCGGCAGACTTGCCGCCAATATTCTTCATGTCGGCAAATTGCGACTTAAGCTGGCGATCATATTCCGGACCAATCGGCAGGCGCCAGACGCGCTCGCCTTCAGCAAGGCCGGCCTTGGTCAACTGGTCTGCCATTTCGTCATTGTCGGTGAACAGACCGGCATGATGATGGCCGAGCGAGACAACGATCGCGCCGGTGAGCGTTGCGAGATCGACGATGGATTTCGGCTTGAACTCTTTCTGGGCGTACCAGAGCACGTCGGCCAAAACGAGACGGCCTTCGGCGTCGGTGTTCTGAACTTCGATCGTCTGACCGGAGGCCGATGTGAGGATATCGCCCGGACGAATGGCATTGCCATCAGGCATGTTTTCCACGAGGCCAACCAGACCGACGACGTTTGCCTTGGCCTTGCGCTTGGCGAGCGAGAGCATGGCGCCGGTGACGGCTGCTGCGCCGCCCATATCGCCGCGCATCGCTTCCATTCCCGGCCCAGGCTTCAGCGAGATGCCGCCCGTGTCGAAGCACACGCCCTTGCCGCAAAGAGCCACTGGCGCGTCGCCTTCATTGCCGCCCATCCACTTCATAATGGCGAGCTTGGATTC
Organism: Henriciella marina; assembly: GCF_027213945.1. Classification (GTDB taxonomy): domain Bacteria; phylum Pseudomonadota; class Alphaproteobacteria; order Caulobacterales; family Hyphomonadaceae; genus Henriciella; species Henriciella marina_A. Next base: position 127,254 of record NZ_JAPWGW010000004.1, on the reverse strand, counting down.
CTTGACGGAGCCCTGCCCGACGCCGAGCAGTGAACCCATGCCAAGGGCTTCCATTTCCTTTTCACCGAGCACCTCGACTTCGAGACCATGTTTCTCGAGTTCCTTGATGCGATCGGCAAAGCTTGCCGGATAGAGAATATTTGGCGGAAGGTTCATCAGGTCTCTCGCCATGAACGTACCATCAGCGGCTGCGTCGAGAGGTGCCCATTTGTCCGCGGCAGCTGAAGCGTCGCCGGTGACGAGCGTGAAGGTCTCGAGGCTCGGCTTGTCATCATCCTTCAGTTTCGTGAAGTAATGGTCGAAGCGATAGGAGGCGAGCTTCGCCCCAATCGCGACGCGCGCCGCAAACTCAGCGTCATCGGCATATAGAGCGAGCGATTTGAAGCCGCTGCCAGCCTGACTTTTGACGAGCAGCGCGCCGATCTTCTCCTGAGCGCGGGCGTCGCGGTCCGCTGGCTTGCCACCACCGATCAGGACGGCGCGGCGGGCAGACGCCCCTTTCGGCAGGACAACGACAGCTGTCTGGCCATGCTTGCCGGTAAAGCGCTTCTGCTCGAGCGCCTCGCTCAAAAGGCCGCCGCTTGATTCGTCCAGCGATGCGGCTGCGCCCGGCAGGCCACCGTCCTGATCGACAACAAATGCGACAATTTCGGTTTCTGCTTGTTCAGCGAATGTGATTTTCATGAATAAACTCCGTTTGACGCAAAAACTAAGCATCGACGCGCGCCAATCAACTCGCTAGGCAGGGCCACGCACACAAAAAACTGTTTTCCAAGGCGCTATGAAACGCATTCAGAGCTATCTTTTCAGACAAGTGTTTCGCTCTGTCTTGATTATTGTCGGCGGCCTGACGCTTCTGGCAATCTTGGCGCAAGGCCTTTCACAGACTGATATCATTGTAGAAAACCGCCAGTCGGCGCTCACATACTTCACCATTGTTGCGCTAGGCGCCCCACAGGTCATTGCACTTCTTACGCCGCTGGCCGTGTTCGTCGCTACAATCTGGTCTCTCAACAAGCTGCACCGCGATAATGAGGTCGTGGTCGCAGGCGCGGCCGGGATGACGCGCTGGGATATCGCCTCTCCCATTCTCCGGCTTGCCGTGCTCGCTGCCATCGTCCACCTCGGCGTGAATCTGTGGGTTCAGCCGTCCGCCCAGCGCGTGTTGCGGGAAACTGTTCAGGATGCGCGTACTGATCTTGCCACGTCACTGGTCCGCCCAGGCCAGTTCACGACCGCCGGCGAGGGCCTCACGGTCTTCGCGCGTGAGTCACGCGGCGGTGACCTCATCGGCGTGCTGATTTCTGACAATCGCGCGACCGAAACCGATTCGCGTGATTACCTTGCCCAACGTGGCCGCTTCGTAGAGGTCGATGGCGTACCGAGTATAATTATGTGGGAAGGCCAGATCCATCAGATCGACGAGAATGGCGCCCTGTCTGTATTGAACTTCGACCAGTCGACATTCGACCTGACGCCATTCGTAGATGACAATGCCGCCGTCGTTCTGAAGGCGTCCGACCGTTATCTCCATGAACTCCTGTACATCGACACGACTAGTTATCAGGAGTTGCAGGACCAAGAAGCCTTCCTGTCCGAAGCCAATGCCCGCCTGACGACACCGCTCGTCTCGATCGCAATGGCTCTCATTGCAGTGATGGCGGTGCTTGGCGGCGATTTCAGTCGGCGGGGTTATTCCAGACGTATTGCTTTCGCCACGGGCGGCGCACTTTTGCTCGTAATCGTCCAGCTTGTCGTGCAATCTGCGAGCCGTAGCAGTATTGGCGCCAATGTCGCCCAGTGGCTTGTTCCCCTCGGGACGACGGCCGTGCTTGCGCTCATCTTCTTCAAGTGGCGGCTTTCCGTCCCGTCACGCACTCTGGGAGCGGCACGCTGATGTTCATGACCCGCATCCAGAGATATATAATCTGGCAGCTCCTCAGCGGGCTAGCCCTAGTACTGGCTATCTTCACTGCAACGATCATGCTGGTCGATGTGGTCGAACAGCTTCGTACCGTCGGCGGCGATGTCAGCCTCTCTCCGCTGGAAGCTGTCGGCCTGTCTTTCATGAAACTGCCGGGCCTTATCGAGCAGACCCTGCCCTTCGCCGTCCTTGTAGCGGCCATGATCGCCTATAACCGTCTGAACACACGATCTGAGCTTTCAGTTATCCGGGCCAGTGGCTTGTCAGCCTGGGAGTTTCTGGCTCCTGTCATGGTGATCGCGGTGGCGCTTGGCCTGTTTTCCATGATGGTGCTCAATCCGCTCGGCGCGCGACTTTCCAGCCAGTTCGAACAGTCTCGCAATTCCATCCTGATTACCGGGGGCGTTCGCGTTGATTCGAGCCGGGAGGACGTCTGGCTGCGTCAGGGTGATGGCAACTCCCAGATCGTTATCAGCGCCCAGTCGGTCGATGAGACTGGTCAGGTGTTTCAGGACGTGAAGATGATCGAGGAAAGCCGCGTCTTCCAGGACGGCCGCCCCACCGACCGCCATGAGTTTGTCCGTCGGATCGACGCCGAGCGGGCGCGTATCACCGATGGCTTCTGGCAGATTGAGAACCTTGTCGAGAACCTCCCCGGTCGCTCCCCTGAGCGGATGGAGACGCTCGCCATTCCGACAGATCTCGATCCAGACCGGCTGCTCGACCGTTTCACCTCGCCCAATACAATCGGCTTCTGGCGGCTCCCCGGTTTCATTCATCAAACCAGTCAGGCTGGCCTCGACTCTTCCCGGTTCAAGGTTCGCCTCTACGGGCTGACGGCCATGCCGCTTTTCTTTGCCGCGATGGGTCTTATCGGCGCCCTTGTATGCCTGCGTATGTCACGCCTCGGCGGGACGAGCCGCTTGGTCGCAACGGGCGCGCTGGCTGCAGCTGGCGTCTTTTTTATAATGCAGTTCTCATCCAGTCTTGGCGCGTCGGGTGCGCTGCCGCCGCTTATAGCGGCTTGGGCACCTGCGGTCTTCGCGCTCTTTGCTAGCCTCGCAGTGCTCGCATACCGCGAAGACGGATGAGAAGCCGCGGACCTGTTGACACTGGCCGCCACCGCACACAAGTTCCGCCGCGCTCTGGAGGTCACCCTATATGAAAGTTGTCGTTGTCGAGTCGCCGGCAAAAGCGAAGACGATCAACAAGTATCTTGGCAAGGACTACAAGGTTTTCGCCTCGTACGGCCATGTCCGTGATCTTCCGTCGAAGGATGGCTCTGTTGATCCTGACAATGACTTCGAGATGGTCTGGCAGGCTGACTCCAAATCTGCGAGCCGTATTCGCGACATCGCCGAAGCGACCAAGTCGGCGGACAAGCTCATTCTTGCGACTGACCCTGATCGCGAAGGCGAAGCGATCAGCTGGCACCTTCTGGAAGCGCTGGAAAAACGTAAGGCGCTAAAAGGCATCCCCGTTGAGCGGGTCGTCTTCAACGCGATCACCAAGAATGCGGTGACCACCGCGATGGAACAACCGCGCGAGATCGACCAGGAACTGGTCGATGCCTATCTCGCCCGCCGCGCGCTTGATTACCTTGTTGGCTTCAACCTCTCGCCGGTTCTCTGGCGCAAGCTTCCAGGCTCTCGATCTGCTGGCCGCGTGCAGTCGGTCGCACTACGGATCATCTGCCAGCGCGAACTGGAAATTGAGACCTTCCAGCCGCAGGAGTACTGGTCGATCGAGGGGGACTTGCGCGCCAATGATGGCACGAGCTTCAAGGCGCGCCTGCACGCTCTGGACGGCGACAATCTCAAAAAGTTCTCGCTTCCCGATGAGAAGAGCGCAACGGCGGCACTCGAAGCGGTGAAGGTCGGCGGCTACACCGTCAGCTCTGTTGAATCGAAGCCGGTCAAACGCAATCCGCCGCCGCCATTCATTACCTCGACCCTGCAGCAGGAAGCCTCTCGCAAGCTTGGCTTTACCGCCAAGCGTACGATGGGCGCCGCGCAGAAGCTCTACGAGGAAGGTCGCATCACCTATATGCGAACCGACGGCATCAATATGGCCGAAGAGGCCTACCATGCTTCCCGCAAGCAGATCGAAAGCGACTATGGCGCCCGCTACCTACCGGAGAAGCCGCGGCGCTATTCTTCGAAGGCGAAGAATGCGCAGGAAGCCCACGAGGCAATCCGCCCAACCGATTTCTCCATCCGCCCGGAAGAGTATCGCGGCGATGGCGACCTGAAAAAGCTCTACACGCTTATCTGGCGCCGCGCTGTCGCCTCCCAGATGGAAGCGGCCGTTTTTGAACGCACCACTCTCGATTTCATGTCGAAGGACAACCGCGCCCAGCTTCGGGCGACCGGTCAGGTCGTCCAGTTTGATGGCTTCATCAAGCTCTACACTGAAGGGCGGGATGATGGGGACGAAGACGAGGACGCCGAGGGCCGTCTGCCAAAGATGAAGGAAAGCGATCACGCCGACCTGATTGAGGCTAAGTCCGACCAGCACTTCACCCAACCGCCGCCCCGCTTCACCGAAGCCTCACTTGTGAAGCGCCTTGAGGAGCTCGGCATCGGTCGCCCCTCGACCTATGCGTCCACCCTGTCGACGCTGGAAGACCGCGATTATGTTCGCCTCGAAAAGAAGCAGCTGATTCCTGAGGACAAGGGCCGTCTGGTCACCGCCTTCCTCGAAAACTTCTTCGCCCGCTATGTTGAGTATGACTTTACCGCAGAGCTTGAAGAGCAGTTAGACGTTATTTCCGATGGCAAGCTGGACTGGAAGGCTTTCCTTCGTGAGTTCTGGGTCCAGTTTCAGGCTGCTATTGCCGAAACAAAAGAGCTTCGCGTTTCCAACGTCCTCGACGCGCTGAACGAGGCGCTCGGTCCATACGTCTTCCCCAAGACAGACGAGAACGGCAATCCGAAAGAGAATCCGCGCGAGTGTCCACTTTGCGGCGAAGGTGAGCTCTCATTGAAGCTTGGCCGGCACGGCGCCTTTGTTGGTTGCTCGCGCTACCCGGACTGCAAGTTTACCCGTCCCTTCTCTGCCGACAGTGAGCAGGAAGGTGCTATCAATCCCGAAGGCGAAGAGCTCGGTCTGCACCCGGAAACGGGCGAACCGGTCTTCCTCAAGACAGGCCGCTTCGGTCCCTATGTGGAGATGGCCGCTGGCGGAGAAGACAAGCCGAAGCGAACCAGCGTGCCGAAGGGGTGGGAGCCCAAATCACTGACGCTTGAGCAGGGCGTGAAGCTCTTGTCGCTGCCGCGCGATGTGGGTGAGCATCCTGACGATGGCGAAATGATTCGCGCCAATCTTGGCCGATACGGTCCTTATGTGCAGCACCAACGCACCTTCGCAAATGTTCAGACGATCGAGGAATTGTTCGACATTGGCCTTAACCGCGCCGTGACGCTGATTGAGGACAAGAAGGCCAAACGCGGCGGTGGACGCGGCGCGACGCCGCTCAAGGAACTTGGCAAACACCCGGCCGACGAGGAACCGATCCACGTGTATGAAGGCCGCTATGGCCCCTATGTGAAGCACAAGAAGACGAACGCGACCCTGCCCAAGGACGTCACACCCGATAAGGTAACGTTGGAGCAGGCCGTCGAGCTGATTGAAGCCAAGGCGAAAAAGCCCGCCAAGAAAAAGGCACCGGCAAAGAAGAAGCCTGCCGCAAAGAAAAAACCAGCAGTGAAGAAGACGGCGAAGGCAAAAAGCGATGACGCTTAAGCGGTTGAATCGCTTTACAATCTGTACTGCCGACACAGATGTAGATCAGTAACTCAACTCTTGGTACGGGCGATTGCCCGTGCCCACATGACAGGATGCTGAAGATGACCGAACCGAAACTGCAGGAAGAAGAAGCACGCCAGGGTGAAACCGGAAAAGGCGTGCGCTATGTGCTGATAATCTCCACCGCCGCTGCGGCGATTGCACTGGGCCTTATCCTAGCCTTCGTCATTTGACTACAGCTCTGCGCCCTGAATGAAAAACGGGCAAACCGCGCAGAATCCCTTATATGGGGGCCATGAGTTTTCCCGATAGAGAAACAGTTCTCAAATTTATCGCCGACAATCCTTCAGCCACTACGAAGCAGGAAATTGCGCGTGGGCTGAAGGTCAAAGGTCGTGAACGCCAGACATTACGCCAGGTCCTCAAGGACCTCGAGAATGACGGCACCCTGGAGCGCACCGCCAAACGGGCCTGGGCCAAGACCGACACACCTCCACCTACTGGCGTCATTGTCTTTGAAGAAATAGCATCCGATGGTGAGCTAATGGGGCGCAGCGTTGGACGCGAAGGTGCCTTCGGCCCGCCCATTCGTTATGCGGGCTATAGCGGCCGCACCAAAGGCCCTGCCCCCGGTGTCGGCGACAAGGGCCTCGCACGTATCAATGAGGCGAATGGCGAATATCACGCCAAACTTCTGAAACTATTTGAAAAGCGCGACGAGGAAACGTCGCTAACCGGGCGCTTTGAGAAGACGCCCCGGGGTGGTCGCGTCGTATCGGCCAGCCGCAAGGACAAGCGGACCTTTCTCATCGACGGCACCGACGCAAAGGGCGCTGAAGATGGCGACCTCGTCACGGCCATGCCGAAGCCGGGCAAACCAAACGGTCCAGCATTCGGGGTAGTTACAGAAATCATTGGGCGCATGGACGATCCGCGCGCGGCCTCCCTGCTCGCCATTCACGGCCATGATATACCGGTGGAGTTCCCCAAGGACGTTCTCAATGAAGCCCAGACGATAAAGCCGCTGGATAGCCCGCGCGAGGATCTGACCCATATCCCGCTCATCACGATCGATCCGCACGATGCCCGCGACCATGATGACGCCGTGCATGCCGAAAAGCTAAAGGATGGGTGGAAGGTCATCGTCGCGATTGCTGACGTTGCCGCCTATGTGAGGCCCGGCACTGCCCTTGATCGAGAGGCTCAGAAACGTGGCAACTCCACCTACTTCCCTGACCGGGTCGTGCCAATGTTGCCCTTTGAGCTTTCAGCTGACGCCTGTTCGCTCGTCGATAATGAGGACCGCCCGTGCATGGCGGTCGAGCTGACGTTCGACAGATCCGGCTCGAAACGCTCGCACCGCTTCATCCGCGGCACGATGAGGTCCCACGCAAAACTCTCCTATGAAGAGGCTCAGGCCGCTATCGACGGAAAGACTGGCGGCGAAGGCGAGAAATGGCTGGAGCCTGTCCTGAAACCTCTCTGGGGGGCCTATGAAGCGCTGGGGGAAGCTCGCGCTCTGCGTGCACCTCTCGCCCTAGACCTGCCGGAAAAGCGCGTGGAGATCAACGAAGACGGCAAGGTGACCGGCATCATCGAGAAAGAACGCTTTGACGCGCACAAGCTGATCGAGGAGTTCATGATCCAGGCCAATGTGGCCGCCGCAGAGACGCTGGAAAAGGTCGGCTCTCCCCTCCTCTACCGCGTGCATGACCAACCTTCCGATTCGAAGCTCGCTGCGCTCTCAGACTTCCTGCAGACACTGGACATCAAATGGCCGCTGGGTGAGCGCGCCCAGACCCATCGCTTCAACCGTCTACTGAACGATCATGCCGATGGCGAACATGCCGGCACCATATCTGAGATTGTACTCCGGTCGCAGGCGCAGGCTGTCTACTCCCCCGAAAACAACGGGCATTTCGGCCTCAATTTGACGAAGTATGCACATTTCACTTCGCCCATTCGCCGATACAGCGACCTGATCGTCCACCGGGCCCTCATTTCATCACTTGGGATGGGAGAGGATGGTCTGACTAAGGAAATGGCTGCGTCTCTGGAAGATATTGCGAGCCATCTCGTGGATACCGAGCGTCGCTCCATGGCCGCTGAGCGCGAAGCGACGGATCGCTATCTCGCCCTGTACCTCGCAGACAAGGTCGGTGCCGAATTCGAGGGACGCATTACGGGTGTCACGCCTGCTGGTCTGTTTATCCGGCTCGGTAGTACGGGCGCTGACGGCTTCTCGCCAATATCCAAACTGTCCGATGACTATTGGGTCCACGATGACGGGGCGATGGCGCTCATTGCGCGCGGATCCGGCAAACGCTTCGAGATGGGCCAGGTTGTGACGGTTGAACTTGCTGAAGTCACGCCGCTTCAGGGCGGTCTTCTGCTCAAGGTGCTTTCTCCTCCCCGGCCGCGGAAACCTGGCGAAAAGCCGCCCTCCTCGCGCGGGGGCAGGTCTGGTCCGCCGGGTCGCTCGCGTGGCAAGATGTCCAAAGCGCGCAAGAAGACGCGTCAGAAAGCCTCCCATAAAAAGGGAGCCAAGGGAGGAAAGAGCTGATGTCCCGAAAACTCGGCACAGCCTTCGACAAGGAAGGGGACGGCGACGTAATCCAGACGGACCGGCCAACGCCCCGCCCCAAGGACGCTGCAACGCTCATATTGGTCCGACGCGATCAGGCCCAGCCCCGACTGCTCATGGGGAAACGCTCGGGCCGACACACTTTCATGCCGGACAAGTATGTATTCCCTGGCGGGCGCGTCGACACCGCAGACGGACGCGTGCCTTCGCTCAGCGAATTGCGAGAAACGGAACACCAAAAGGTGGCGCACAAGACGCGACGCAAGCCGCGCGCGTTCGGGCTAACCGCGATTCGCGAAACATTCGAGGAAACCGGCCTTATCGTCGGACGTGCCAGCGAATTTCCCGGCAGACCTGCTACGGACTGGCAGAAATATGCAGATCAGGGCGCGGCGCCGTGCCTTCAGGGCTTCACCATGATCGGTCGCGCGATTACCCCGCCCTATCGGCCAAAGCGCTTTGATGCGCGCTTCTTCATGGCCGAGGCGGAAGATGTCCTGATCGATGAGCGCCCCGCTGTGGACGGCGCTGAGCTGCATGACCTTCAGTGGGTGACTCTTTCGGACGCGCTGACACTCGATCTGCCTAATGTGACGCGTTTCATGCTGGGTGAGATCGATGAGCGACTGAAGCAGAAGGATGTAGGCCAGTTGCGGCCGCCATTCCTACGCTGGACAGCCGGCGGCCACTCGCAGGACCGCATCTGACATCTCGTCCGGCGCCCCCCTGCGGACAGGCGCTTGACTTTACTCAGCCACCCCTCCATTAAGCGCCCTTCGATTTCTCAGAACACTCGCGAGAGCAACCGTCATGGCAAAGCCGACAACCATCAAGATTCGCCTGAACTCGACTGCCGGGACGGGCTTTTTCTACGTCACGAAAAAGAACCCCCGCAACATCACCGAAAAGATGGTGATGCGGAAATACGACCCAGTCGTGAAGAAGCACGTCGAATTCAAGGAAGGCAAGATCAAGTAAGATCTTTCCGAATACGACTTACGAACGAGCCGGGCCCTGTGTCCGGCTTTTTCTTTGGCGTTAGGTAATTGCGCTTATGGACCCTAAGCCTGTCTCAGTTGTTATATGACTGAAGACAGGAGGTGTTCCATGGCTCTCGAATTCAACAAGGTTATCGCCGTCATCGACATTGATGACCACCTTGCACCCATCATCATGCAGACTGCAGAATCGCTGACCGCCGCGTCTGGCGAGTTGCATGCGATCGATTCCAACCCATTCATTACGACCTTTGAGTCTCCTTACGCAGCAGGCGCGATCGAGGCCGACTCGAAAGCTCATCAGGCCGATGCTGAAAGGCGCCAGGAAGCGATGGAAGCACTTTCAGCCAAGCACGCCGCAAATGCGACCGTGGCCGTTCTAGACGGCGACCCGTCACGCGATGCCGCAAGCTATGCGAAAAAGATCGACGCAGACCTGATCGTCATCGGGTCACATCAGAAAACATGGTGGAAGCGGCTGCTTCTAGGTTCTGAAAGCTCTGACATGCTGCGTGAGGCGCCTTGCGCAGTCTTCGTGGTCACTGAGGCCTACACGAAGCGCCTCAAGGCATAAGCGCAAACGCTTAGCCGCCAATCAGGCGGCCAGACTTTTTACCTGGTTGCGACCGGCCGACTTGGCCTTGTAAAGCGCATCATCGGCGCGGCGCATCATGTCGGCGATCGTATCTTCGTCACCCTGGAACGTCGCCACGCCAGCGCTCACCGTGACCTCGAGCGCGCTGGAACTACGGGTTCCGCCATCGAATGCCTCAGCCGCAATTGCGCGGCGAATACGTTCAGCCGCTGAACAGGCAAGATCGCCGCCTGTCTCAGGCATTATGACGAGGAACTCTTCGCCCCCCGGACGACAGACAATATCCTTGGGCCGGACGTTCGCCATGATACGTTCGGCGAACTCTTTCAGGACGCGGTCGCCTGCTTCATGACCGTAGACGTCATTCACCTTCTTGAAGTGGTCGATATCGACTGACACAACTGAAAGCGGTGTGCCGCCCATGGAAGAACGCTTCATCCACAGGCTGAGCTGGTTGTTCATGTAGCGGCGATTGTAGAGACCGGTGAGCTGATCGATGACCGACAGTTCGAGCCCACGATCCACACGGTTTCGAAGGATTTCGACATAACGCGACCGGCGTGTCTGTGTGCGGATGCGTGCAAGAAGTTCCTCAACGGCCAGAGGCTGTTGAATGACATCGCTTGCGCCAAGTTCCAGAGCCCGCCCAGCCAACTCAACGTCACGCTCATCAACCGTTACAATGATGGAAAGCGCACGCGTCGCATCATTTGTACGCAAATGGGCACAAAGTCGGAGCGGATCGTACCCCTGATTGCTCAACCCCAAGAGGACCACATCCAGCTTTTCGTTGCCAGACTTCTTGAGGCCGTCCGCTTCCTCTAGCGTGAAGACACTGTGTCCTGCTCGCTCAAGCGGCTCGCGCAGGCGTTTGACATTGTAAGGGCTGGTATCAACGACCAGCACATTCACAGGACGGTTTAAGGTGGACGCCTCGTCCTCATTGAACGCGCCAATCTTGACGCCGCTGGCTTCGCGCTGGCGCAGTTCAGTCGTGACGGCATTGTAGCGTATCAGCGCGCTGAGCCGAGACATTAGTGCAAAATCGTCGACCGGCTTTGTAAGGAAATCGTCAGCGCCGGCATCGAGGCCGCGCACGCGGTCAGCCGTTTCACTAAGCGCTGTCAGCATGACGACAGGAATATGGGCGGTCTCCGGAGAAGCCTTGAGCTGGCGGCAGACTTCATAGCCATCCATGCCGGGCATCATGACATCAAGCAGGATGATCTCCGGCGAAGAGCTATGCGCGACTTCGATCGCCTGAGGACCATTTTCAGCGAGGAGGACCGAGTAGTACTTTGCTTCCAGCTTGGCCTGCATCAAGCGCCGGTTCGCCAGAATATCGTCGACAACAAGGATACGCGCGCTCATGCGGCCTGCCTGTCTGAAATCAGACCATCAACAGTCGAGCGAAATGAGCGCATCTGGATCGGCTTTGAAAGGTAGGCTTCGCAGCCTGCTTCGCGAACCAGCTTCTCATCTGCGCGCATGGCAAATGCGGTGACAGCCAGGACAGGAATAGAGGCGATCGTCTCGTCATCCTTGATCCAGCGCGTAATATCGAGGCCGGAAACGTCAGGTAGCTGAATGTCCATGACGATGAGCGCGGGTTTATGCTCCCGGGCGAGTTCTACAGCGCGGGCCCCGTCGCGGCATTGCAGCGTGTCGTACCCAAAAGCATCAAGCAGGTCACAGAACAGGCGCATGTTCAGTTCGTTGTCCTCGACAACGAGTACCTTTTTGCGTGCGCCGCCAGTCATGCCTCTGTTTAGCCCCCCAAAACTGAACAATTCATCAAGAATACTCTTACCCATAAGAGTCTTAAGCTATGTTTTAATTCCTCATACGAACTTGCCGGACACCCCAGAACATGAGAAGAACATTCATGGCGTCGCTGTGCCGTGACTGCTCGGCAGTCCATTCAGAAAAAGTGTCGCAATGTCGGTCCTGTAGCAGCGATCGGATCATTTTCCATGCCCGGCTCGAGCAACTCAGTGTTGCGCATATCGACTGTGACGCATTCTATGCCGCCATAGAAAAAAGAGACAATCCGGAGATACGGAATCGCCCGGTTATCGTAGGTGGCGGCCAACGCGGTGTCGTAGCGACTTGCTGCTATATTGCCCGGCTCGACGGCGTCCGCTCCGCCATGCCGATGTTCAAGGCGCTCAAAGCATGTCCAAATGCAGTGGTCGTGCGCCCGGACTTCCGCAAGTATTCAGCCGCTTCCCGCGAGATCAGGCAAAAGCTCGAAGCACTCAGCCCGATGGTGCAGATGGTGAGCATCGATGAAGGCTATATAGACCTCTCCGGAACCCAGCGCCTCCATTCACATCTGCCGGCCGCCCTTCTCGCCACACTGGCTCGGGACATAGAAAGAGATCTGAAAATAACGATATCGATCGGCCTGTCTGAGAACCGCTTCCTCGCAAAGATGGCGAGCGAGATGGACAAGCCGCGCGGCTTCGCAGCCGTCTCCCGGTCTGACGCCAAGGATATCCTCGGTCCGATGCCGGTGAGCGCGATACATGGTGTCGGACCAGCTTTCGCATCCCGCCTGTCGAAGGCTGGCCTGAACCTGATCAGTGACGTCCAGCGCCGCGAAAGAGCTGACATGATGCGCAAATATGGTGAAAGCGGCCAGCACCTCTGGGACCGGGCGCATGGGATAGACAATCGCCGCGTCACGCCTGATCGGGAACGAAAATCAGTCTCTTCAGAACGCACCTTCAATAGTGATATCTCTGACCCGCAGACGCTCGATGACAGGCTTTGGTCCGTCTGCGAAGAGACCGCGACCCGGGCCAAGGCACATGGTGTGGCGGGCTATGTCGTCACCCTGAAGCTCAAGACGAAGACTTTCCGCAGCCTGACGCGCAACGTGACACTCTCTGAGCCTACACAGCTTGCCCAGACGCTGTTTCGCGTGGCTCGCCCACTGCTACAGCGTGAAACGGCGGGTACCACCGCCTACCGGCTGATCGGGATCGGCATTTCAGACCTGCACCCGGCTGGCCACGACCAGGTCGATCTTGTCGATCCGGGGGTTGCCAAGCGCGCAGCGGCCGAACGTGCGATGGACGAAGCGCGTGGCAAATTCGGGGACCAGGCGGTGCAGACCGGACGGGCTATGCGACTGGATCGCCGAAAAAGCACGCCCGACTGAACCTCGCCTTGCCCGGTGCCAAGGCATATGTCTAAGAGGGGTCGCGCACAACAACTATCGGAGTCGCCCTTCCATGAGCACACCTGAAGCCCGCCTGATCAATCTCGGCATCACGCTCCCGGAGCCTATGAAGGCGGTCGCCAACTACGTGCCCTTTGTCATTTCCGGACAGCATCTTTTCGTTTCCGGACAGGTCAGCTCCACCCCGGACGGACTAGTGACAGGTCGCCTCGGTGAAACCATGGACCTCCCCGCGGGCCAGGAAGCAGCGCGCCGTTGTGGCATCAACCTGCTGGCTCAGTGCAAGGCGGCGTTAGGAGATCTTTCAAGAGTTACTCGCGTGGTGAAACTCGGCGGATTCGTGAACGCCCATCCGTTGTTCACCGACATCCCGCAGGTCATCAATGGCTGCTCGGACCTGATGGTTGATGTTTTCGGAGATGCCGGACGCCATGCCCGCTCAGCCGTGGCATGTCCGACCCTGCCCCTCGGCGTCGCGGTGGAAATTGACGGGATTTTTGAAATTGCGAATTGAGGAACGATTTGGCTGAACGGTTCAATCTGCTCGACTACCACTATGCCCATCGCGGACTTTGGTCTGCGGACGCCTATCCAGAGAACAGCCTGGAAGCGATCCTGGCTGCTGGCGGCGGCGGTATAGGCTGTGAGCTCGATGTTCGGCCAGCTGCGTGTGGTACGCCCGTCGTGTTCCATGATGCGGTACTCGACAGAATGACCGAAGCCGAGGGCCTTGTCGCCAATCACTCGGCCGAAGACCTCACCCAGCTGACCCTGAAGAGTAATGGCACCTTTGCGACGCTCGATCAGGTTCTCGATGCCTGGACTGCTGATACACCTCTTCTCATCGAAATGAAGATTGATGGCGAAACTGACGCCGAGGGGTTTGCTGGTCTCGTCGCAGAACGTGTCGAGGCGTTCAAAGGCCCGGCGGCCTTGATGAGCTTTAGCCGCCGCGCCGTTTCTGCGATCCCGCCCAGCGTCATGAAAGGGGCGCTGATCCTGCCCAGCCGGATGTCACAGGACATCACGCTTCAGGCGCTCGTCAGTACATCTGCCGCCCTGATGCCTGATTTTATCGCGGCACACTGGTCCGATGCCCGAGATGCGCAGATGACCGCGACAGACTATGGACTTCCCGTCGCCGTCTGGACCGTGGACACGGCCGACCGCGCGGAGGAGCTAAAGTCGCTTCTCGTTGCTCAGATCTTTGAAGGTTTCGATCCCGCCTTTGTCAGGCTGGAGGCGTGAGCTAGATCCCGTTTCATGGATGAACCCCGCCTGGAAATTCGACTGATTCACAGCCTCGATGAGGTCAACGCAGACGAATGGAACGCGGTCGCCAACCCGCCAGGCGAGCCCTATGACCCCTTCCTGAGCTGGCAGTTCCTGCAGGCCATGGAAGAAAGCGGCGCCGCATCGCCGGAAACCGGGTGGGCCCCGCATCACGTCATCGTGCAAAAGGCCGGACAAGGCCTTTGCGGCGCGATGCCACTTTATCTCAAATCCCATTCCCAGGGTGAGTTTGTCTTCGACCATAGCTGGGCAGACGCTTATGAGCGCGCTGGCGGCCACTATTATCCAAAACTTCTCTCTGCCGTCCCTTTCACGCCCGTCACGGGGCGCCGCCGCCTCGTGCGGCCGGGCCCGGATGCGACGCAGATCTCAGATGCGCTTCTCGGCGCGGCGGTAAAGATCGCCGCCGATAACGACATCTCCTCGCTCCACATCAATTTCCTCACCGGCGAAGACGCCCTGCGGCTGGAAACGGCAGGCCTGCTGGTGCGCACCGACCAGCAATTCCACTGGCACAATGATGGCTATGAGAGCTTCGACGACTTTCTGGCGGTCCTCTCCTCCTCCAAGCGCAAGAACCTCCGCAAGGAACGGCATAAGGCACAGGAAGGCCTGACATTCCGTCACATCACCGGGAATGAGATCACCGAAGATCATTGGGATGTCTTCTACGAGTTTTACCTCGATACCGGCGCGCGCAAATGGGGCACGCCCTATCTCAAGCGCGAAACCTTCTCCCTGCTGGGCGAGCGGCTGGCAGACCACATCCTGCTGATCTTCGCCGAAGAGGACGGCCACCCGATCGCGGGCGCCCTCAACATGATTGGCGGCGACAGACTTCTGGGGCGCTACTGGGGCACCGTCTCCCCCCGGCCGATGCTTCACTTCGAGACCTGCTATTATCAGGCGATCGATTTTGCCATTGCGCGCGGCCTCAAGACGGTCGAGGCAGGCGCCCAAGGCGGCCACAAGCTCGCGCGCGGCTACGTGCCTGAAACGACCTATTCAGCTCACTGGATCGCCCATGAGGGCCTAGCCAGCGCTGTGGAGGAATATCTCGGACGCGAACGCCAGATGGTTGAAAGGGAAGCTGACTTTCTACGTGAGAGAACGCCGTTTAAGAAAGACGGATGACTTCGCTCGTCACGATACGGCGCTGTGCGACGCTTCAGGAGGCCCTCGTCTGTAAGGGTTTGCTGGAAGCCAACGGCATCCACGCCATTGTCGAAAACTACCACCACGCATCGAATGACTGGTTGCTCATTCCCGGTCTTGGAGGTGCCCGCGTCGCCGTCCCATCCACCGATGTCGAGACCGCGCATGATGTGATCAGGAGGAGCGCCCAGGATGGCGCTGACCTGCTCGAAGAGAAATTCGGCGCTTATGAAACACCGCAGCGCTATGGCGTCATAGCTCTCTGGTACATGATCCTGCACCAGTTTCAGGTCGCCCTCTTTCTGTGGGTGTGTTTCTTCTACGTGCTCCTGAAATTTCTGGATGCTGTCCTGCCAAGCCACTGGTTCGTATCGAAGGCCCCGACCATCGAGCGAGACTGGACGCCCGAAGTATCTGCCGGAAGCTGGAACCCGATTACAATGAGCGGCTGGAACATTGAAGGCTCCCTGTTTGTTATTGTGATCATCCTTGTCTTCGTGGCCGACCGGCTGATAAAGCCAAGGACAGACACCAGAGATGAGGCCCATGACCCTCCACGGCACCTACGATAAAGACAATATTTTCGCTAAAATGCTACGCGGCGAGATGCCCTGCGTGAAAGTCTTCGAGGATGACGTCGCTCTCGCCTTCATGGACATCTTTCCTCAGACGACAGGCCACACGCTCGTCATCCCAAAGGACGTAAAGGCGCGCAACTTCCTTGAGCTAAAGCCTAAGAAAATTGGCCCTTATATGGAGCGCGTCCAGACGGTCGCGAAGGCAGTGGAAAAGGCGCTAGAGCCCGATGGGCTTCGTATCCTGCAATTCAACGGCGCGCCCGCTGGCCAGACGGTCTACCACCTCCACTTCCACATCCTGCCCATCATGGAAGGCCAGACCGGACGCCCTCATGCGAGCGGCGAACCAGCGGACACTGAAGAGTTGAAAGCACTCGCCGACAAGATTGCTGCTTACCTCTAGGAAAGCACGCCATTAGCAGCGTCGCTTTCGATGAGTGCAACTCATCTGAGAGTCCAGCTCCTGCTCTCTCGGCAATGGCTATCGCGACAGGTACAGGCTAGCCCGTCCAACCGCGAGCCCGCCCCAAGGTGAGGCGCATAACCGAAAGTCGTTGTAAAGCTAAAGACCCAGCTTCTGCTTCAGGATTTGATTGACCGCGCCCGGATTCGCCTTGCCGCCCGACGCTTTCATCACCTGCCCGACGAACCAGCCCATGGCTTTTGGCTTTTCCTTCACCGAAGCGGCCTGCTCCGGGTTCTCGGCAATGATCTGGTCCACGATCGCTTCAATGGCGCCAGTATCAGTCACCTGTTTCAGGCCGTGCCTCTCGACGATATCGCCCGGATTGCCCTCGCCATCGATCATGCGGGCAAAAACGTCTTTCGCGATCTTGCCTGAGATCGTGTCATTGGAGATGAGGTCTACGAGTTCGCCGAGCTGAGCGGCTGAAACGGGGCTCGCTGCCAGCTCGAGGTCTTCGCGGTTCAGATAGCCAAACAGTTCCTGGCTGACCCAGTTTGCTGCAAGCTTCGCATCGCGCCCTTTGGCGACCGCTTCGAAAAACTCTGCGCGTTCGCTGTCGGCGGTCAGAACGCCGGCATCATAGCGCGAGAGGCCGTACTCACTTTCAAAACGAGCGCGCTTGTCGTCCGGCAACTCCGGAAGGTTCGCCTTGATATTCTCGATGAAGAGGTCATCGAACTCGAGCGGCAGGAGGTCCGGGTCCGGGAAGTAGCGATAGTCGTGCGCGTCTTCCTTGGAACGCATGGAGCGCGTCTCGCCCTTGTTCGGATCAAACAGACGGGTTTCCTGATCAACCTTGCCGCCGCTTTCGAGGATCTCGATCTGGCGGCGTGCTTCGTACTCGATCGCTGCCTGGATAAAGCGGAACGAGTTCATGTTCTTGATCTCGCAACGTGTGCCGAGATGGCTGAAGTCGCCGGTCTCGCGAAACTTCTCATAGCCGCCAGGCTTGCACACGGAAACATTAACGTCCGCACGCAGATTGCCCTTCTCCATGTCACCGTCACAGGTGCCGAGAGCGACCACGATGGATTTGAGCTTCTTGACGTAAGCCGCTGCTTCCAATGGTGTTCTTACGTCCGGCTTGGAAACGATTTCCATCAGGGCAACGCCAGAGCGATTGAGGTCCACATAGGTCGCCGTCGGGTCCATATCGTGGATCGACTTGCCCGCATCCTGCTCAAGGTGAAGGCGTTCAATCCGTACAGGGAAGGAATAGGCCGGGTCGCCATGAGCTGGCTCTACATCAACCTCGATCTCGCCCTCGCCCACGATTGGGTGGTCGAACTGGCTGATCTGATAGCCCTGCGGAAGATCCGGATAGAAATAATTCTTGCGGTCAAAACGCGACCATTTGTTGATTTTCGCCTTCAGGCCGAGGCCCGTGCGTACCGCCTGTTCAACACACTTCTTGTTGATGACCGGCAGCATGCCTGGCATCGCCGCATCAACGAGCGAAACATTGCAGTTCGGGTCCGCGCCAAACTCGGTCGAAGCACCAGAAAAGAGCTTCGCTTCGGACGCAACCTGCGCATGGACTTCGAGCCCCATCACAAGTTCCCAGTCTCCGGTGTCGCCTTTCAGCGTATAGGTCGGCCGCTCGCTCATTTCGCGTGGTCCTTCAAGCAGTTTCTGCTTGCTACATAACGGGCGAATAGTCCCCGTGCCACCCCGAATTGCGGCTAGTCAGAGGCCGAATTTGCGGTCGAGGCTGAGCGTATCTTCTTCACGGAAAGCGAGCAGGATGAGCGTGCCAGCGAAAACGGCGAGTGAGGGAAAAAACAGAACCTGCCGGGAGCTTTCATCAAGCAGGTAGAGCCCTAGCGGATCGAGGATGTACTTCCAGATTACAAGAATCCCAAACCCAAGGATAACCGCCTGGGCCGGATAGACATATCTGCGAAAAAGGCCGACCACCACGGCAAGGCCGATCACCACTTGAAGGATACCCCAAGGAAGCTGCAACCAGTCCATGCTGACCGTGCCGCCATAATATTTGTCGGAAACACCGACGGCTGCAGCGGGCGACATGATCTTGATGAGCCCCCCAGATCACGAGCAACAGGCCCGTACCAGCGCGCATCAATAGTAGGGAAATGGATTTCATGGCTCAGCCTCCAGACTAGAGCCCTAAGTGGGCTGGGCGGGGCTGAACCTCAAATCTCGATTTCGTTCCTGGGCAGGGCTTATTTGCCCAGTTTCTTATGCGCGGCCGCAACGCGTGCCTTCCGGGCCGCCATCCGGTCTTTGACGTTGGCACTGAGACGGCTCGGCGTCTCGGCTTCTTCAGCCTTTCGTTCACGGCGATACTGGATCCGCTCGACAAAGATCGCACCGCGCAGCGAGATATAGAGCGCAGCGACGACGGCCGCGAGCCAGTACATCCGCGTGCGTGGATGGAACGGATTCACCCCGTTATACCACGCCATCAACAGGATCAGCAGGACCATGAAGGCAAATGCAAGGACGGCGTAAAGCGCGGTTCTGGTTTTTCTCGACATGTTGACCTTCTAGCATTCGCCCACTGAGGCCGTCACGCTCACAGATGCGTTACAAAGCTCATTCGCGCTTATTCCATCCATCGGCGATGGGCAGCAGAGGCAACAGCACCAGAAAGAGTGCGAACAGAAACAGGGTGGCAGGCACCGCAACGCCCTTCGGCCCATCCGTTGCCGACTGCACTGTCGCTGCATGAATACCAAGCCCCGCAAGCAATGCCGCGAGCGGCCAGCGAACCGCGCGAGAGCGCAGCAGTCTCAGAGAGAACAGGCCGGTTGTGCTCTTTTCGAGAAGGTTGCGGTGGCCACGCGTCGACATGGCCGCCAGCCTACCACCACTTATGAGGTTTCGCCACGAAGCCGGCCGCTTCCTCAATCGCACCGGCTACGCGGAAGCAGGACGCCTCATCCAATGCCTTGCCGATCACCTGGAGGCCAAGCGGAAGGCCCTGACTATCCAGCGCTGCTGGCACCGAGATGCCTGGCAGGCCGGCAAGGTTTGCTGTGACGGTGAAGATGTCGTTGAGGTACATCTGCACCGGATCGGCCTTCTCGCCATACGCAAAGGCGGCCGACGGACAGGTCGGCGTCAGGAGCGCATCACACTTCTCGTATGCCTCAATGAAATCATTGAGGATTTTCGTGCGAACCTTTTGCGCGCGCAAGTAGTACGCATCGTAATAGCCGGACGAAAGCACATAGGTGCCGATCATCAGGCGGCGCTGCACTTCTGCGCCAAACCCCTCAGAGCGGGTGCCCTCATAGGTGCCCACCAGATTGTCGCCCTGAACGCGTGTGCCATAGCGCATGCCGTCATAGCGCGCGAGGTTCGAAGAGGCCTCTGCCGGTGCGACGATGTAGTAGGCTGGCAGCGCGTATCTCGTGTGCGGCAGAGACACGTCGACAATCTCGGCGCCCTGCTCTTGCAGCCATTTGATCCCCTGCGCCCAAAGTGCCTCAATTTCTTCAGGCATGTTGTCGACGCGATATTCCTTCGGAATGCCGATCTTCATGCCTTTGACACCCTGCTTGACGCTTTCGCGCCAGGCCGGAACAGGTTCTGGTAGAGAGGTCGAATCCTTGGCATCGTGGCCGCACATGGCTTCAAGCAGGATGGCGCTGTCCTCGACCGTCTTGGCGATCGGGCCTGCCTGATCGAGCGAGGACGCAAACGCGACCATGCCATAGCGGCTCGCGCGGCCATAGGTCGGCTTGATACCGACAGTGCCCGTGAAGCTTGCAGGCTGGCGAATGGAGCCGCCCGTGTCCGACGCCGTGGCACCAAGGCAAAGGTCAGCCGCAACAGCCGCCGCAGAGCCACCCGAAGAACCGCCCGGAGTCAAATTCTGGTTAGAGCCTTCACGGCGCCACGGGTTTGCAGGCGGGCCGAACCGCGAGGTCTCGTTCGACGAGCCCATGGCGAACTCATCCATGTTGAGCTTGCCGAGCATGACCGCGCCGCGGTCCCAGAGTTGCTGGGTTACGGTCGACTCATAAGTCGGCGTGAATTCGCCCAGAATGTTCGAACATGCGGTAGTACGCACATCCTTGGTGCAATAAAGGTCCTTTACGCCAAGCGGTGCGCCCTCCAGCGCCTTCGCCTCGCCCGCCGCGATCCGAGCGTCCGCTGCGTCTGCCATTTCCAGCGCCTTCTCCGGCGTCTTCACGACATAGGCGTTCAGTGTGTCGTTCGATGCCTCGATCTCCTTGATGAAAGCCTCGGTCAGTTCACGCGATGAGAAGGCCTTGGCAGACAGCCCATCGAGGGCCGCAGCGAGTGTAAGTTTCGTGAGGTCGGTCATCTGGCAAGGATCCACAAGAATAGGTTTGCGCCTTCGTATGCTGGCCGGGCTGGAGAGTTCAAGCCCCGTTGACTGAAACGACGCATTTGAACTGGAGGCGCTACTCAGTCGTTGAGTTGCAATATAGACTGCGCACTCTCGCGCCAGTTGCAGATCGGAGGAAACACATGACCCGCACGAAACTTCTATTCGCCCTTCCGGCCACCGCCCTGTTTGCCCTCGCCGCCTGCACCTCGCAGCCGGATGCTGGGAACGACGAGCCCGAAGCCTGGCGAACGGACGCTCGCCTTGGCGAAAAGGTCGACAGGGTCTGCTTTGCGTCGAATATTGACAGCTTCCGGATGGCAACCCGCAACAGCGTTATCGTCGAAGAAGGCGTGAATGACGAATACCTGATCGAAACAGTGGGTAGCTGTTATGACCTTGGTGGCGCAAATTCGCTCAGCTTCGACACTTTTCCCGGTGCAAGCTGCGTTAGGAAGGGTGATTCGATCTACGCCTATGACAGTGCATTCGGACCCGACCGGACAGATATTCCACCAGCACGCTGCCCGATCAGAGGCATTTATGAGTGGAACGAGGACGCAGCTGAAGACGCTGACGACGAACAGGAATAGCTATCCGCAGGCCGGTTCAGACTTGGACTTTCCTTTAAGCCAGATCAAACGCTTTGCGTATCCGCTTTGATACTCGCCAACTCTGGTATACACTAGCGGTTGAGCGCAAGCTTTTTGCAGCTCTTGAGCGATGAGGAGTTATCCCATGAAGATCTTCGCAATGATCGGCGCAGCAAGTGCTGCAGCAACCATGTTTGGAGTTACGGCAATTGCTGAAACGCCGAATGCGGGACCAGATGACTATCTCAGCGATGTGCGCCTTGGCGAACAAGTCGACCGCATCTGCTTCCGAGACCAGATCAATGACTTCCGAGAGGGAACCTCAATGACGGTCATCGCGGAGCGAGGTGTGAAGGACTACCTAATCGAAACAACCGAAGAGTGTGATGAGCTCAATGGTGCGCAGACCGTTGTTCTGGACGGCACGTTTGCGGGCGGGCGGTGCGTCACAACTCGTGATCGCATATCCGCATCCCAAAGCTATTTTGGAAGCGATGCGAGCAATGCTGCCTATCTGTGCCGCATCAAGGCGATCTATGAATGGAACGAAGACGCGCTGAGCGCTGACGTCGCTTCAATCGACTGACGCCAGCGCGACGTCTGCCAGAGAAGCCCGCGACCCACTCCGGCCCTGCGGGCTTTTCTTATTCGACTGACTTCGGAACGACGAAGAAACCGTCTTCACTCTTTGGCGCGTTTGCCAGCACCTGACCTTGTATGTTGCCGTCGGTGACGACGTCATCGCGCATCGGCAGCGTCGCATCGACGACAGAGGTCATCGGCTCGACACCGTCGACATCAACCTCGTTCAGCTGCTCGATCCAGCCCATGATGGAGGTGAGCTCGTTGGCCAGCGGTTCGAGACGGTCCTCGCTCACGGCAATGCGCGACAGGCGGGCTACCTTGCGGACATCTTCCTTCGTGACACTCATGAGCGGGTCTCCAATCGACAGAACCGTGCGATACGCGCTAGGCAGGGCAAATTCAAGAGAAGGGGGCACAGAGCCTCACATGGCGACCATCGACCTGTTCGATTTACCGCAAAGCGGCCCGCTTGTCGGCATTGACCCTGGCTCGAAGACGCTGGGCATCGCCGCCTGCGACGCTGGCCGCCTGATCGCCTCTCCCGTCGAGACCATTAAAAAGGGCCGCAAGCTTGGCCCATCCCTCGACCGATTGTTTGACATCATCGACCAGAGAAAAACGGTCGGCATCGTCATGGGCCTGCCGCTCAACATGGATGGCAGTGAGGGTCCGCGCGCTCAGTCGGCACGCGCCCTCGCGCGTAATATCATGGCGCGCCGCGACATTCCTATCGCCTTTCAGGACGAGCGTCTGTCCAGCAGCGAAGCCGAGCGCGCCATGATTGCAGGCGACCTGTCCCGCGCCCGCCGCGCAGAACTTATCGATGCCTCGGCCGCCGCAATCATCCTTCAGACGGCCATCGACAGGCTGGCGAACGCTTCATGAGCGCGTTCCTTTCAGCGCTCGTTCCGGTCATTCTAATAGTCGCGCTCGGGCGGTTTCTGGGCTGGCGCAAAACAATCACTGACGATGGCTGGCGCGCTATTGAACGCCTCGCCTATGTCGTCCTCTTTCCCGCCCTGATCATTCGCGCACTGGCCAACGCGCCCTTTGAGGAAGCGCCTTGGGCGCTCATGGCCTTGCTCAGCGCCGCCCAATGCCTGCTCGGCGCGTTCGGCCTGTTGGCGCGCCGCTGGCCGGGCATAAGGCGCCCGGGAATCGGCTCTATCATCCAGTCCAATGTCCGCTGGAACACTTTTGTCGCCCTCTCCATTGCCAGCGCCCTATTCGGCGATGAAGGCCTCGCCCTCGTTTCTATCGCTGCGGCCGCCATGATCCCGGCTGCTAATGTCCTCAGCGTCGCTGCACTCACCAGCCACGCCGAACGCGAAGGCCTGCCAAAGCGAAACCCGGTCAAGGAACTCCTGCGCAACCCGCTCATCATCGCCTGCGCGGTGGGTAGTCTTCTCGCTGCGCTCAACATCGAAATCCCTCCCCTCCTCGACCTCACCATAGATCTTCTTGGGCAAGGCACGATCGCACTTGGCTTGCTCGCCGCCGGTGCTGGCATGGATATCGCCGCCCTTGGCCGCTCGGGACTCAAGACCGTCACCTGGTCGCTCGTGCGCCTCATCGGATTGCCGGTACTCGCCATAGGCGGTGCGCTCCTCCTTGGCATCAGTGGCACGCCGCTCGCCATTGCGGTCATCAGCTCATCGGTGCCAACAGCGACCAGCTCTTATATTCTGGCGCGCCAACTTGGCGGTGACGCACCGCTTGCCGCGAATCTCATCGCGATGCAGACGGTACTTTCACTCATCACCATGCCGGTCATCTGGTTCGCCTGTCTCAGCTTCGGGCTGTTCTAGGCCTTGCGGGGGGCTGAAATCGCGCCTAAACCGCCGAAAATCGAAAGGCAGCGCATGTCCATTCCGGGCTACAGCTACAAGTTTGATCACAAGCATCTATTGAGCATTGAGGACCTGTCCCGGCTCGATATCGAACATATTCTTGATCTGTCCGAAGAGTTTGCAGAGGCAACGCGCGCCGGCCGCAGGCCAGATCCGCACCTCAAGGACATGACGGTCATCAATCTCTTTTTTGAGAATTCGACCCGGACCATGTCCAGCTTCGAGATCGCGGCCAGACGCCTTGGTGCAGACGTCGTGGCGATGCCCATCGCCCAGTCCAGCGTCAAGAAAGGTGAGACGCTGATCGACACGGCAATGACGCTCAACGCGATGTCTCCCGACGCCATCGTGATCCGCCACTCAGCCTCGGGTGGGGTGAAACTCCTTTCCCGAAAGGTAGACTGCGCGGTCATCAATGCCGGTGACGGCACCCATCAGCATCCAACGCAGGGATTGCTGGACACGCTGACCATCCGGCGCACCAAGGGCCGGGTCGAAGGGCTGAAGGTCACTATTTGCGGCGACATCCTGCACTCGCGTGTTGCACGCTCTACGACACTGGCCCTGCACCTGCTTGGCGCAGAGATTACCCTCTGCGGGCCAGCAACACTTCTGCCATCTGGGACCGAGCACTGGGGCGCCGCCCGCACCACGCACAACTTCGATGACGCCATAGAAGGCGCCGACGTCGTCATGATGCTGCGTCTGCAGATGGAGCGCATGAACGGCGCCTACCTGCCGAGCCAGCGCGAATATTTCCGAAATTTTGGTCTCACCAGAGAGCGCCTTGCTCGCGCTGCCAGCGACGCAACCGTCATGCATCCGGGCCCGATGAACCGTGGCATCGAAATCGAAAGCGCGATCGCTGATGGAGACCGCTCTGTTATCACCCAGCAGGTCGAAATGGGGGTCGCGGTTCGCGAGGCTGTGTTGAAACTGCTCGCCGGGAGACGCGTATGAGCCGGACTCTGATCACGAATGCTCGTCTCCTCTGCCCGGCGTCCGGACGGGATGAGACGGGAAGCCTTCTCATCGAGGATGGCAAAATCGCTGCCATCGGCGACATTGCTGGCGAAGCCGACACGCTGATTGACGCGTCGGGCTTGTGCCTCGCGCCCGGTCTCGTGGATCTTCGCGTGAAGACCGGCGAACCCGGCGGTGAACAGCGCGAAACGCTCGAGACTGCTTCACGCGCGGCTGTATCTGGAGGAGTGACGAGCATGGTCGTCATGCCGGACACCGAACCCGTCATTGATGATGTCGCCCTCGTTCAGTTCATCACGAACCGCGGCCGCGAAACATCAAAGACCCGTATCTACCCAGCCGGCGCGTTGACCATCGGCCTGGAGGGCCAGGCCATGTCAGAAATCAGTCTGATGCAGGGCTCAGGCGCGGTCTTCTTCACAAATGGCGACTGGCCAGTCGGGGACACATCAGTCCTGCGGCGTACGATGGCTTATGCCGCCAGCTGCAATGTCATGGTCTCAAGCCGCGCCGATACCTATGCCTTGTCAGCACGGGGCGTCATGAATACAGGCGCCCGGGCTGCGCGCATGGGCCTATCCGGCCTGCCGCGCGAAGCGGAATGGATTGGCCTATCGCGCGACCTGTTTCTTGCCGAGGCAACTGGCTGCAGGCTCCTCGTCGATCAGGTATCCACCGCACGCAGCCTCGAAATCATCCGCGAGGCCCGCGATCGCGGCGTGGAAGTCTATGTCAGCGTCGCAGCCCATCATCTCTTCTTCAATGAGACCGACGTCGGCGACTATCTTACCTACTGCAAGGTCAATCCACCTTTCCGGAATGAGGACGACAGGCAAGCGCTCATTGATGCTCTGGCTGCCGGCGAAATCGATGCCGTCGTTTCCGCGCATGACCCACAGCCACCGGAAGAAAAACGTCTTCCCTTTGGCGAAGCCGCCTTTGGCGCGGCCGGGCTCGAAACAGTGCTGTCGGCGCTTCTCGTCCTGGTTCAGGATGAGCGGCTCAACCTGCTCGACGCGCTGCGCCCGGTGACGGCGTCACCCGCAAGTCTCATTGGCGTACCGCAAGGCCGTCTGGTTGAGGGATTGCCTGCTGACCTCATCCTGTTTGACCCGGACAAGCCCTGGCACTGTGAGCGTGAAAATCTGCTCTCGCGATCTCTGAACTCGCCTTTCGATGGGCGCCGCATGGTCGGCCGGGTCATGCACACCATCATAGAGGGCGAAACCGTCTTCCAGAGATAGACGTCAGAAGTCGAGGAGAGACAGGAGTTCGCCCTCAACCTCGACAAGGTCGACCGAAAGCCCGCGCGACAACACGTCGAACTCGATCCCCCGGCAGTAGCGAACAAGCCGGCTCGCCGACATATCAGGATATTGATCTCCCAGCCGCCGAAGCGCTTCATAAAACTGGGCAGGCAACAATTCTGCCCACGCTGCAACTTCCTGCTGCAGAAGCTCATCGCGCTGCGCATAGGCGATCATTGCATATTCGATGCGCGCGAGGTCAGCTCGCTCCGGTGAAGTCGCAATCAGCATCATAAGGAACTGTACGATATCGTGTGATGATCGCAGCGGCTTGGCCTCAAGCGCTTCGACCAACCCCGCCTCATAATCGGCCATATAAAGCCGGAAGGCGTCAGACAGCAGCGCGTCTATGGTGTCGAAATGATAGGTAATGGTCCCGGGCGAGACGTCGGCCTCTGCCGATACCAGCCTGTGCGTGATCCGGTCTGCGCCCCAGTCGGGGATCAGGTCCAGTGTCGCCTGAAGGATCTTCTCCCGGGCAGGCAAAATCTGAACGGTGTCACTGTCAGCTGTCATCATCGCCCAATCCTATAGTAATCAACGGCAAAGCGATGGTTAAAGCCATTCGCGCGTTTCGCACTGCGTCTTGACCTCACACAAAGACACGCACACAAAACCCCTCCCCGCCGCTAACATCCTGTCAGGAAACATTCTTATGGACGGCATCGCCTTCATTATCGCGGCCCTCGGCGGCTACCTTCTCGGTTCGATCCCGTTCGGCCTCTTCATTACACGCGCAGCCGGCCTTGGCGACATTCGTGAAATCGGTTCCGGCAATATCGGCGCGACCAATGTCCTGCGCACGGGCCGGAAGGATCTGGCACTCGCCACGCTCCTCCTCGATAGCTTCAAGGCGGGCCTCGCCATCGTTGGTTTCGCCCTCGTCTTCGGCGACCGGAATGTCGGCCTGATCGCGGGCGTCTTTGCGTTCATCGGCCACTGCTACCCGATCTGGCTCCGCTTCAAGGGCGGCAAGGGCGTCGCGACCTATGCAGGCTTGCTTTTGTTCGCTTCCTGGAAAGGCTTCCTGATTGCCGCGCCGATCTGGCTGGCCGTGTTTTTCCTCTCGCGCATTTCGTCACTGGCAGCCCTCACAGCGGCGACGCTGGTGCCTGTCGGAGCCTGGCTGCTCGGAGAGACACAGTTCGCCGTCGGTGTCCTCGTCGTGCTGAGTGCCCTCGTGTTCTGGACCCATCGCGCCAACCTCAAGCGCCTCCTATCTGGTACCGAACCGAAGTTCGGACAGAAGAAGAAAGACACCGCTTGAGCGCCGGCTATAGAGACGAGCAGCGCGTCTACTGGCTTGCCCTGGCCCGTGCGCCGCAGGTCGGGCCCGTCACTTTCTTTCAGCTTCTGGCGAAGTATGGTTCGCCCCAAGAGGCCGTCGAACGCGCAGGAATTCGCGCCAGTCTTGATTCGGCGCGCCGCGAACTGGACGATGCCGCGCAGCTAGGGGCGACGGTGCTCCTGTCTGAGGATGAGGCCTACCCAGCAGGTCTTCGCGAACTGTCGCCGCCACCGCCTGTCCTTACAGTTCTTGGTGATATCAGCTTGCTTGAGCGCCCCGCGATTGCCCTTGTCGGCGCACGCGATGCTTCGGCGGCCGGTCGCAAGATTGCGCGCGAACTGGCCGCCTCGCTTGGCAAGGCGGGCCTTGTAATTGCATCAGGTCTGGCGCGCGGCATTGATGGCGAAGCCCATCAGGCAGCACTTCCCACAGGCACGATTGCGGTGCTCGCGGGCGGCGTCGACCAGATCTACCCGCCCCAGCACGAAGCGCTTTATCATGAAATCGTGAGTAACGGGCTGGTTGTGTCGGAACGCGCTTTCGGCCGGCGTGCGACGGCGCAAGACTTTCCTCGCCGAAACCGTATCATCACTGGGCTCGCAGTTGGCACCGTCGTGGTCGAAGCGACCGAGCGTTCAGGTTCACTTATCTCAGCGCGTATGGCTGGTGAACAGGGCCGCGAAGTCATGGCTGTCCCCGGCTCGCCGCTGGACAGGCGCGCAGCCGGCACCAATCGCTTGCTACGTGAAGGCGCAACACTGGTGCGCCACGCTGAAGATGCACTCGAAGCAGTCGCCTCGCAGATCGAAGACACTACGGTAAGGTTCCACCCAACCCTGCCCTTCGACCCGCCTGACAATTCCGGGGCAGGCGATGATGATGGCCTCACAGAGAGGATCGTCGAAGCCCTCTCTCCGACACCGCTGCCGATCGCAGACATCGCCCGTGCCACCGGTTGCACAGCGAGGCAGTGCGCCGCGCGGTTGATGGAACTTGAACTGGAAGGCCGCGCCTTGACCCATGCGGGTGGACTAGCTTCGCGGGTATAGTTAATAGCTTCGCTGTACAAATCAGCCAGAAAGTCAGGAAAGTCCCTTTCACGCTGGTTAGAAGTGTAGACCTGTACCGGGACTGCGCTTATGCGAATTCAAGGAAACCTGTTCGTATCGAGGGGAGGCGAGATGGCCAGTTTGAAGATTTCTCTTGCGTCATTGCTAGTCGCCACCGCTGCGCTTCCAGCCCTCGCGCAGGAACCGGAAACAAAGGAAGTTTCCGCTCAGGATGACACCGTTGCCGAAGAGCGTGTGATCCTTGATGCAGACAATGCCTACGTCCTTGAAGATGAGAATTTGGTCGTCGCTGAGGGCAATGTGCGCGCCGAATATGGCGAGCGCGTCCTCACCGCAGACCGGTTGACCTATAATCGCGAAACCGGACGTGTTCGCGCGCAAGGCAACATCGTTATTACTGAGCCTGATGGCACCGAGCGTTTTGCCGAAGAAATCGAAACGGATTCCCGTCTGGTCGACGGCTTTGCGACAGGCTTTTCAATCCGCACACCAGAGGGTGAGTCCGCTGCCGCAAATACGGCTGAACGCCGTAACGAAACAATCACTGAACTGGACCGTGCTGTTTTCACTGCGTGTGAACTCTGTGAAGGCCAGACGACCCCAACATGGTCCATCCGTGCGCGCAAAGCCGTTCTCAACGAAGACACCGGCATGTTCACCTATCGGGACGCCGTGTTCGAAATTGCGGGCGTTCCCGTCGCCTATTTCCCTTATTTCGCCCACCCGGACCCACAGTCCGAACGCCGATCGGGTTTTCTTGTCCCGCGCTTCGGTGCCTCGACGAAGTATGGTGCTTTCCTTCAGCCACGCTATTATTGGGCAATCTCGCCCTATCAAGACCTCGTCGTCGCGCCGGCCTTCTACACCAAGATCGATCCGCGCCTGGAATTCGACTATCGCAAGCGCTTCTATAGCGGCGACGTGAACATGAACTTCAGCTTCACAAACGAAGCGCGCTTCGACGACGATGGTGAGCGGCTCAATAACAAGGCGTTCCGCGGACACTTCTTTGCTGACGGCCGTTTCCGCATTTCCGAGGACTGGGACTGGGGTTTTGCGGTCGAGGAAGCCAGCGACGACCTCTACACCGACCGCTATGACGTCGATGGCGAGAATGATCGCCGTGGCATCTATTACAGCCAGCCTAAAACGCTTCTCTCGCAGCTCTACACGCAGGGCCAGACGAAAAACTGGTATGTCGACGCCTCGGTCCAGACGTTCGATAACCTGCAGGCTCAAGGTATCGCCGAGGACCGCATCGCGGACGTTCTGCCTCTGATCAACTCACAGTATGATGTGGACTTCGGCAAGTATGGCTTCCTCAGCCTTACCGGTTCTGCCGCATTCCTCGAGCGTGTCGAAGGCGCCGACAGCCGCCGCGCCTCTGCCGGCGCGAATTGGTCGACCCAGCGCATCATACCGGGCGGCCTTATCGTGGAGCCCTTCGCGGAAGCGCGTTTTGACTATTACGACGTGAATGATTTTCCGACGGTTGATGAAAGCACCACTATTTCGCGTGCGCTCGGATCGACAGGCGTCAAGCTTTCGATGCCCTTCTACCGTCCCGGCCGCAATGTCGACCTGCTGGTCGAGCCTATCGTCATGGGTGCGATTTCATCCGGCAGCCCGAATGATGAGCAGATACCCGTGGAGGATGGCGCGTTCTATGAACTCGACACTTCCTCATTGTTCGATGCGAATGCGCAGGCGGGCTATGACCTGTACGAAGGCGACAAGAAGCTTGGCGCCGGCATCTCAGCGACGGCGCGCTGGAAAAACGGATTCGAAATTTCGGGTCTTGTCGGCCGCCGTTGGCGCAGCGAAGCAGATCCGGCCTTCGACGTGCCGAGCAACCTCGATGGTACGGTGAGTGACTGGCTGGTCAGCGCGTCTGTCGAGTTCAATGACTATTTCAGCATCGACACCAAGCTGCGGCTTGACGATGACACGCTCGACATCAACCGTCTTGATACCGCGCTCAATATCGACATTGAAGATTTCGCCCGGACAAAGGCGATCTACTACCGGCTCGATGAGAGCATCGCGCGATCAGGCGTCCGCCAGGAAGGCCTCTTCCTGCTTGGTGAAGTCTTCGTGCGGGATAACATTCTCATTCTGTTCGAACTTCAGCGGGAGTTTGAGCAGAACCTCAATATTCGCCAGGGCTTCGGCATAGGGTATGAAGACGAATGCTCACGCTTCGAACTCGTCTACGAACGCCAGGGCACACAAAACCGCGAACTTGGCCCGTCGGAATCGATTGTGTTCCGCTTTGGCTTCAAGACAATCGGTGAATTGGGGTCCCGCAATTTCGACTAGTCCGTCCCGGGCAACCACCAGTCTGACTGAGTGCACACCGTTGCGCGTGCTCTGATGCTGGGTATGCTTCGCATGGGCAAGGGAACAGCACTGTCTACCGCGTCACCTTGGAGGTTTGCGATGATGAAAACACTTATGGCGTCCGCGCTTGTAGCCGCTACTGCCAGCTCTCTTTCAGCGCCTGCCATGGCGCAGAGCGAAACGCAGACGATCGAGGGCATCGTCGCGATCGTGAACGATCAGCCGATCTCCTATAGCGATGTGCGAGAGCGCGGCAGCCTCCTGCTGCTTACGCTGGGTGCACAGCAACCGACTCAACAGCAGATCCAGCAGGTGACGTCGCAGGCTCTGGATGAGCTGATCGACGAAAAGCTGCAACTTCAGGAAGCGGCCGAGTATGAGGTTGAAGTCTCCGAGGATGACATCAATCGCGCCATCGCCGACATGGCGCGCCAGTCAGGTCTCGACCGGGACGGCCTCGTAAATGTTCTGCTGCAATCCGGCGTGAATCCGACCAGCCTGGAAGAGCAAATGCGCGCAGAGATCGCTTGGCGCCGCATCATGGGTGGTCTCTATGGCTCGCGTATTCGCATCTCACGCAACCAGATTGACGAAGCTATCGAGCAACAGCGGAATGCGCTGACGCAGGTTCAGTACAACCTCGACGAAATCTTTCTCTACGCACCAACCGAGCAGGACAAGGCGCAGGCGCTGCAAGGTGCAGGAACCATTCTGGAGCAACTCGAGGCCGGTGCCCCCTTCTCGCTTGCTGCCCAACGACTGTCTTCGGCACCTACGTCCGCAGCTGGCGGTGATATGGGCTGGGTGGCGCTCGATGACATCGACCCTGAAGTTGCAGAAGCCGTTCGCAATATGAGCGGCCCTGGCATCTCCGAGCCGATTACCGTGTCCGACGGTATCTACCTCATCAACTACAAGGCCAAGCGCGACCCGAACGAACTTGAGACCCGTGTTGACCTGGTGCGTCTTGCCGTCGTCGACGGATCAGAAGACGCGCTTCGCGACGCAGCGAGCCAGGCGAATAGCTGTCAGACCGCAATCGAAGCCGCGGATGCTGACCCTAATCTCAGCGCCAATGAGCTGACCGATATTCGCGTCGAGGATCTTGGCGCCGAAGGTCAGAACATGATCAGCGAAGTGTCAGTTGGCCAGCCGACCCAGGTCTTTGCGACCTCCGGCACCCTCGCAGTAATGTATGTCTGCGACCGTCGTCAGTCTGGGGCCGCCGTTCCGACCCGCGAAGAGATGGAAGACCGTCTGTTCGGGCGTGAACTTCAGATGATCTCCCAGCGTTCACTCCGCAATCTGCGCCGCGAAGCTACGATCATCCAGCGCGGCAGCTAACAGTCCGGATATCCCATGGCCAATTCTGAGGACCTGCCGCTCGCCGTTACCATGGGCGACCCGGCCGGCTGCGGGCCACAAATTACACTGCGAGCCTGGAAAACGCTTTCTGCAGAATCTGGCGTCACCCCATTCTATGTAACGGGTGATCCAGCCATCTTTGGAAACGCGGCTGCTGTCATCGATCACCCCGCGGACGCAGCACGCCTGTTTGCCGACAAGCTCCCTGTCCTGCCGCTGGGAACTGACCTACCCCGTTTCTCGGCGGGGACGCCCGACAGCGGCTTGGCAGCGGGCATTGTCGAAAGCATCGACCGCGCCATGGCCGACACATTTGCAGGTCATGCCGGCGGGGTTGTCACCAATCCGATCTCTAAATCAGTCCTGTATTCGGCCGGCTTTCGCCATCCAGGCCACACTGAATACCTTGCTGAGCTCTGTGAAGCGCATACTGGTCAACCGAGCCCGCCAGTCATGATGCTCGTTGGGGGCGGCCTCAGGGTCGCGCTTGCAACCATCCACGTGCCGCTGATGCGTGTCCTGGACCATCTGACTTCAACGTCTCTTGAATTGGTGATCCGGATTACGGCGCAGGCCATGCAGCGCGATTTCGGTATCGGCATGCCGCGCATCGGGCTCACGGGCCTCAATCCGCATGCAGGCGAAAGTGGGACAATCGGGCTGGAGGAGCGTGACATAATCAACCCCGTCGCAGACCGACTTCGCGCCGATGGCATTGATGTTTCCAACGCACGTCCTGCCGACACAATATTCGCAGAAACACTGGATGGCCGTTTCGACGCGGTTATCGCCATGACGCACGATCAGGGGCTCATACCGGTAAAGACGCTCGACATCTGGGGCGGGGTAAATACGACACTTGGTTTGCCAATCATCCGCACCAGCCCGGATCATGGCACGGCCTATGACGCCGCTGCTGCGAATACCGCACGACCCGACAGCCTGATCGCTGCCATTCGCCTTGCCAGCGAGATGGCCGCACAGAGGGCCCGCCATGACGGATGAACTGCCAAGACTTACCGAAGCCCCTGCCCGCAAGGCGCTCGGCCAACATTTCCTGTTCGACCCGGATATCTTGCGGCGCACAGCGCTTGCAGCTGGTCCCGTGAAGGGCCGCACAATAATAGAAGTCGGCCCTGGCCCGGGAGGACTAACGCGCGCCTTGCTCAATGAAGGTGCCGCGAAACTCATCTGCGTCGAGGCCGATGAGCGGTTTGCCGTCGCACTTGAAACATGGCCCGAAGCGGTCGATGGCCGCCTCCGCGTTTACCAGCGCGATGCCCGAAAAATAAACTGGACCACCATTATCGAAGAGTCCGGCGGCAGCATGCCTGCGATGATCGTCGCCAACCTTCCCTATAATGTCGGCACGCCGCTTCTCGTCGACTGGCTCAAGACCGGAGACTGGCGCGGTGAAATGGCGCTTATGTTCCAGAAGGAAGTGGCTGAACGCATCGTCGCTGGCCCCGGCACGCCACATTATGGCCGCCTGGCCGTTCTCACACATGCCGTTTGCGACGCTCATATCGCCTTCACGCTGCCGCCCGGCGCCTTCCGCCCACCGCCCAGGGTGGACAGTGCGGTCGCAGTCCTCACGCCGCTCCAGCCGGACAAGCGATTCGCTGATCTTGAAACGCTTGAAAAAGTATCGACCGCCGCTTTCGGTCAGCGCCGCAAGATGCTGCGGGCCAGTTTGAAAGCGCTTGCCAAGACCCGTGGGATCGACGCAACCGAGTGGCTGGAGAGCTGCAATATCGATCCGACTGCACGCGCCGAGACACTGACGCAGGACGAGTTCAGGGCGCTGGCCGAAAGGCTCGCAAGCGCCTGATGGTCCCTAGTCGTCGGCCGGACCTGCTTTTCTGGCGGCTTCGACAGCGGCAATCTTGCTCTTCTCGCCGATGAAGACTGGGGTCTTTTGGTGGAGCTTTTCCACGGGCATATCCAGAATCGACTGCTCACCATTCGTCGAAGCACCACCCATCGCCTGGATTACGAACGCCATCGGAATGGCTTCGTAGACGAGGCGAAGCTTGCCTTCTTCATAGCCCTTGATGTTCGCTGACGGGTAAGCAAACAGGCCGCCCTGTAACACCATGCGCTTCATGTCCGACACCATGGAGGCATACCAGCGCATATTGTGCGGCTTTACGGTACCGCCCTTGGTGTCCAGCAGGCTTGCATAATGACGCTGTAGCCACTTCGGCCAGACGGTCTGGTTCTGTCCGTTGATCGCGAGAACGTCTGCGGAGGGCAAGCCGCCTTCAATCGGCATGACCGTCCACTCAGCGCCGTCGAACATGCCTTTGTAGACCTTGTCACCATCAGCAAAATAGGCCTCAAGGTTCATGCCAAAGACAAAGAACCCGCCGCTGACAATGTTCTTTCCATTGAAGTCAGCGTCGATTTCAGCGTTCTTGAAGATTGCGAAAATCGCGCCGGAAGGAATGCCGACAAGCGCCGACTTCGATCCGTCCAGAGGATCCAGTGCGACGCTGTACGGCCCGTCAGAGATCTTGTTCAAGCCGGGGCGTTCTTCTGACACGACATAGCGGACATTGCCGTCTGTCTTTAGCGCATTGAAGAAGGCTTCATCTGCGATGACGTCCAGCTCGATCTGATCGTCACCAGATTCATTGCTTGATGTCGCAAACTTAAGCCCGGCCCCTTTCTTCAATTCGGCATAGATCTCTTCGGACGCTGAAAAAAGCGCTGCATAGATGCCGTCCAGAGCGGGTGTGCTGCTATTGAAGTTGGTGGTCATGGATTGGCTCTCGCCCCCTGAAATGGAATGGTGTTCTTACGGCCTGTGCGCGATCACGCTTCGCCCATCAACTCGCGCACATGGTCTTCAAGGCTAAGCTGACGCAGACGCTTCAGACGCTCAACCAGAAGGATGCGCTTCAGTCTCTGATAGGCTATTTCAAGGTCGTCATTGACGATCGCATAGTCATAGCGGCGCCAGTGACGCATTTCGGCTTTCGCATCCCGCATGCGGCGCTCG
Organism: Henriciella marina; assembly: GCF_027213945.1. GTDB lineage: Bacteria > Pseudomonadota > Alphaproteobacteria > Caulobacterales > Hyphomonadaceae > Henriciella > Henriciella marina_A. The sequence continues at coordinate 92,017 of NZ_JAPWGW010000004.1, read as the reverse complement.
ACGATCTCATCGGTTGAACCCGGCCGGGCTGCGAGGCGCGATTTCAAGGCTTCGATGCTTGGCGGCAGGATGAAGACTGAAACGACGTCCCGCGGCATCTGGTCATGCAGTGCGTCCGCGCCTTGCCAGTCGACATCGAAAAGCACGTCATGGCCGGATGAAAGCAATGCCTCGGTATCAGCGCGCGGCGTCCCATAGAGATTGTCGAAGACCAGTGCCCATTCCAGAAATTCGCGCTGCGCGATCATCGTGCGGAACTCGTCGACAGACTTGAAGTGATAGTCCTTGCCATCAACCTCACCCGGTCGCTCTGGCCGAGTCGTAGCAGAAACCGACAGTTTGATGTCGGAGAATTCTTCCATCAGCTTCTTGCAAAGCGTGGTCTTGCCCGCGCCGGATGGAGAAGAAATGACGAGCATCAGGCCCCTGCGCTCGCCCTCGTCTTTTGGATGGCCGCTATTCGACATTTGCTGCCTGCTCCTTGAACTGATCTACGAGGCCTTTGAGCGCGAGTCCCGCATTCGTCAAATCGAGGCTGGCAGACTTTGAGCAGAGTGTGTTGGCCTCGCGGTTGAACTCCTGCGACAGGAAGTCGAGTTTGCGACCAATAGGGCCGCCCTGTTCCAACAGCCCACGAGCACTTTCTATATGGGCGCGCAGACGGTCGAGCTCTTCACGTACGTCCGCCTTCGCAACAGACAGGGCTATCTCTGCAGCAAGGCGTTCGCCATCAACCTTGTCGCCGGCCTCTAGCTCAGCAAGCTGCTTCTCCAAGCGTGCCTTCAGAAGCTTTGGCTGGTCACCTGCGAGCGCTTCAGCCTGCGCAACGCCGCGCTGCATCTCATCAAGATAGTCGCTCAGCATGTTCTTGAGGGCCTGTCCCTCTTCAAGGCGCGCTGTGTTGAGCTGACCGATGAGTTCATCACCGCCCGCTCGAAGCGCTAAAACAACTTCATCGCTAGCGACAGCACGTGTAGAGCTCTGGCCTGTTTCCACCACACCCTTGATGCCCATAAGGGACGCAATGGCCCCACGATCGGCCGCGTGACCAGAGGCCTTTTCGAAGTCGCGCAGAAGCTGCTGTAGCACATCATGATTTACGCTGAGCGTCTCGGCACCGCCTGCGACCTCAATCCTCAGACCAATCTGGAGATTCCCTCGGGCGAACAATTTGGAAGCCGTCTGCTTGACCGCGCGTTCGACCTCTTCGAACCCACCTGGTACGTTCACGCGCACATCCAGCGAGCGACCATTGACGCTCTTGGCCTCAAACGCCCAGCTGCCCCAGTCCGCCTCGCCAGTTACTCTGGCGAACCCTGTCATTGAAGAGACTTGCGCACTCACTCCTGACCTCGCTCACGCGCGATCTCGCGGCGTTCATACGCGCGGTAAGCCGCAACGTTACGATTGTGCTCGGACAGAGTTTCCGCAAATGCGTGGCCACCCGTCCCATCCGCAACGAAGAAAATGTAATCGGTTTCCGGCGGGTCCAGCACAGCAGCAATTGCGTCTAGTCCCGGATTGCAGATCGGGGTTTTCGGCAGGCCATCGATCTCGTAGGTGTTCCAGTCGGTGACCCGGTCCAGTTCAGAACGATACAGCGTACGACGCACACGTTTTCCGTTCAGCGTTCGATAGAGTGGCTCACCACGTGAGACGCCATAAATGACCGTGGGGTCGCTTTCGAGACGCATACCGCGCCGCAGGCGATTGGTGAAAAGACCAGCCACCAGGGGTCGCTCCTCGGCGCTACCAGTTTCTTTCTCAACCACGGAAGCAAGAATGACCGCCTCCTCAATCGTGGAAATTGGAAGATCATCGGCTCTTTGCGGCCAGAGCTCTTCGAGCAGGTCATCCTGAGCTTTCTCCATCCGCTCGATCATTGATGTGCGCGATTTGTCTGCGGAGAAGATATACGTATCCGGCAGAAGCGTGCCCTCGGCGATCTCGCGTTCCGGCATATCGCCTTCCAGTTCCGGATGGTTCTCGACGATACGCAGGACCTGCGCCGTCGTCAGGCCTTCAGGCACGGTAAGCCGGTACGTGATGACATCGCCGGAAACCAGCAACTCCATGATGCTGGCAATGCTTGCGCGCGGCGGAATAGCATACTCGCCAACCTTGAGACCGGCTTGCTGCTCCGAGAGCCGCGCATGCAGTTTCATGATATCAGCATTTGAAATGACGCCTTGGGTTTCCAGACGCTGAGCAACGCCGCCGACATGGTCACCCTGGCGCACTTCAAACACAGCGCTTTCTGCGTGCGGTCCCGGTTCGCTGATTTCGTTCTGCAGCCAGAACCAGCCGCCAATAGCCCCAACTGCGCCGAGGCCAGCCAGCACGAATCCAATCGCCAGAAGCGCCTTGATGAACCGCATATCTACTCCCCCATGATACAGGCTGACTTTACCTTGCCTGAGCTTTTTCGCTTAGGGAACTAGTCAGCCTGTTTGAGGATGAGGCACGCATTGGTGCCACCAAAACCGAACGAGTTGGACATGGCTGCACGAACCTTGCCCTTCTTGGCCTTGTGCGGAATGAGATCGATTTCCGTCTCAACGCTTGGATTATCCAGATTGAGCGTCGGCGGCATGACCTGATCACGCAGCGCCAGCGCACAGAATGCGCTCTCGATCGCCCCTGCCGCCCCAAGAAGGTGGCCAACGGCAGACTTTGTGGAGGATAGGGACAGATTTTTCGCATGCTCACCGAACAGTCGCTCGACTGCACCGATTTCGCCTTCGTCACCCTTCGGCGTCGAGGTGCCGTGCGTGTTGACGTAATCGATGTCGGTCACATCAAGGCCGGAATTATCCAGCGCCATTTTCATGGCGCGATAACCGCCCTCGGAGCCTTCTGCAGGTGCCGTGATATGATAGGCATCGCCGGTCAGGCCATAGCCTGCGACTTCCGCATAGATCTTCGCACCACGCGCCTTTGCGTGCTCATACTCTTCGAGCATCACGATTGCGGCGCCTTCGCCCATCACAAACCCGTCCCGGTCCTTGTCATAAGGTCGGGAGGCTTTTTCTGGCGTGTCGTTGAAGTTAGTTGACATGGCTTTCGCCGCGCAGAAGCCGGCAATGCCGATTTCGCAGATCACAGCTTCCGAGCCGCCAGCCAGCATCAGGTCGGCGTCGCCATACTGGATGAGGCGAGCCGAGTCGCCGATGGCATGCGCACCAGTCGCACAGGCCGTCACCACAGAGTGGTTCGGCCCCTTGAACCCGTGGCGGATAGAGACCTGGCCGGAAGCGAGGTTGATCAGTGCTGACGGAATGAAGAATGGGCTCACACGACGCGCACCCTGGGTGTGCAGTGTGATGGCCGTGTCGTAGATGGACTGGAGGCCGCCAATTCCAGAGCCGATCAGAACGCCTGTGCGCTCCTTCTGCTCGTCGGTTTCAGCTTTCCAGCCGGAATCCTCTACACATTCGTCGGCTGCTGCGAGCGCATATAGAATGAACTCGTCGATGCGGCGGCGCTCTTTTGCGCTCGCCGCCTTGTCCGGATCGAATGAGTGAGGATCGTCGGCACTGCCGCCGCCGCGGCCGGTGCCGTCATTCCAAGGTACCTGGCAAGCGATCTTGCAAGGCACGTCCTTTGTATCAAACAGATCGATAGGACCTGCTCCAGACTTGCCTGCGAGCAAACGCTCCCACGTGGCCTCGCGTCCGCTAGCTAGCGGAGAAACGAGACCAATCCCGGTAATGACGACACGGCGCATCAGCTAACCCTCTTAAGAGACGTGAGCCTTGATGTGGGTGACAGCGTCACCAACAGTACGGATGTTCTCCTGAACGTCGTCAGGGATTTCGATGTTGAATTCTTCTTCGAAAGCCATGACCAGCTCGACCAGGTCCAGGGAGTCTGCGCCGAGATCGTCGATGAAGCTCGCCGATTCCGTCACCTTGTCCGCTTCAACGTCGAGATTCTCGACAACGATCTTTTTAACACGCTCGAAAACGTCAGACATGGAAAACCTCTCTCATAATGTCTGATAGGAAGACTATTTGTCTTGGGTTGCCCGTTAGCACACTGATAAAGAGAACGCCAAGGGCTGCAACTGTTGGGCACCCTCGTTCAGATCATCGCCATGCCGCCATTCACGTGCAGTGTCTGGCCTGTAACATAGGACGCTTCTGACGAAGCAAGATAGACCGCAGCCGAGGCAATATCACTGCCCTGGCCGAGCTTTCCTGAGGGAATCTGGCCAAGAAGCGCCTCTTTCTGCGCATCCGGAAGAACATCCGTCATCGGTGATTCGATAAAGCCGGGCGCGATACAGTTCGCGGTAATGCCGCGGCTTGCGACTTCCTGTGCGAGCGCCTTGGTGAAGCCGATCATGCCAGCCTTGGACGCGCAGTAATTCGCCTGTCCTGGATTGCCGGTCACGCCAACGATGGACGTGATCCCGATTATGCGGCCATGGCGGCGCTTCATCATACCCCGCACGACCGATTTTGTGAGCCGGTAGTAAGAGCCGAGATTGACGTTCATCACATCATCAAAGTCTTCAGGCTTCATCTGCATGAGCAGCTTGTCGCGCGTGATGCCTGCATTGGCGACCAGGATGTCGAGCGGGCTGCCTGCAGCTTCTTCGGCGCGGCTGACAAGGCTGTCGACAGATTCAGCGTCGGAAAGGTTGGCCGTGACGACAAAACCTTCGCCCGGAAGGCCAGAACGCACCTCTTCCAGAACGCCTTCACGCGTCCCGGACAGGGCAACTTTTGCTCCTGCTTCAGACAGGGCTTTCGCAATTGCGCTGCCAATGCCACCGGAGGCCCCGGTTACCAGCGCTGTGCGTCCGCTGAGATCAAACATGCGGCTCGTCCTTCCTTGCTTGCGGCTTCTGCCGTCTCGTTCTCGGTTTCGACCCTTGTCGCCTTAGCCGAGACGCTTAGCAACCGATTCTATGTCTTCAGGGGTGCCCAGTGTCAGCCCCTCAATTTCCTTGGCCGTGCGCCGGTTCATGACGCTAAGCACTTTTCCGGCGCCCGCCTCAACTGTCAGTTCAATGCCCTGAGATGCCATGAACTCAACGCTCTCGCGCCAGCGGACCTGACCGCAGACCTGCTCAATCAGGTGCTGCCGGATCGCCACGGGGTCCGACGTCGGCTCTGCGGTGACATTGGAAATTACGGGCACGCACGGCGCCTTGATCTCGATCTCTGACAGCGCCTTCATCATTTCATCGGCGGCAGGCTGCATCATTGAGCAGTGGAATGGCGCGCTTACCGGCAGCATCATTGCCTTCTTGATGCCGACACCACCCGTTTTGGAAGCCGCGAGTTCGACAGCGGCCCTTGAGCCGGAAATGACGATCTGCCCCGGCGCATTATCATTGGCGACTTCACAGATGCCGCCCTCAGCCCGGCCAAGCTCACAGACCGCGACCGCCTGCTCCGGCGTTGCGCCGAGCAGTGCAGCCATCGCGCCTTCACCCGGTGGCACGGCGGCCTGCATGGCATTCCCACGAATGCGCAGGATGCGCGCTGCATCGGCGAGTTCGATGGCGCCGCTTGCGGCCAGCGCGGAATATTCACCAAGTGAATGGCCTGCCACGAACGCCGCCTTGTCTGGGCCAATGCCGTGTGTCTGCAGCGCTCGGATCGCAGCAACGCTAACGGCCATAAGGGCTGGCTGCGTGTTCGCCGTCAGCTTCAGTTCCGCTTCATCACCTTCCCAGATCAGTTGGGACAGGTCCTGCTGAAGCGCAGCGTCCACCGTCTCGAAAACTTCCCGTGCCTCGGGATAGGCAGTGGCAAGGTCCTTGCCCATGCCGATGAACTGACTGCCCTGTCCGGGGAAAATCAACGCGAACTTGGTCATGCGGTTCGGCCCTTCTGATGAATCTCGTTCTTATGCGGCGCTTTGCTAGAAGCCCCTATGGCAATGCGCAAGTATCGGGTGGAGTCGAACCGCGCCTTGCGCCATCGCTGAGTGGGCACAACGAAAGAGACCAGGCAATGACTGACCAGCATCGAAAAGCCGAAGCGTTTCAGGCCCTTCAGCGCGAAGGCTGCTTCATCATTCCGAACCCATGGGATGTGGGGTCTGCCAAGATCCTTCAGGGCATGGGACTTAAAGCACTCGCTACCACAAGCGCAGGTTTCGCCACCTCGCTTGGCCTTCAGGACTATGAAGTCACGCGCGACATGGTGCTCGCTCATGCAAAGGCGTTGTGCGATGCTACAAAGATCCCGGTCACGGCCGATCTGGAGAATGGCTTCGGCGACGCTCCAGACACCTGCGCTGAGACGATCAGACTCGCAGCTGAAGCCGGGCTCGTCGGAGGTTCGGTCGAAGATTTCAGCTCGGAACTTGGCGAGCAATACGATCTGGAGCAATCGCGCGATCGCGTTGCGGCCGCTGCCGAGGCCGCGAGATCCCTGCCCTTCCGTTTTACGCTTACGGCCCGAGCTGAAAACTTCTTCACGGGCCTGCCTGACCTCGCCGACACCATCCGCCGGCTTCAGGCCTATCAGGAGGCCGGGGCTGACGTACTCTATGCGCCAGGCCTTCGATCCCTGGAAGACATCCGTTCGGTGCTGGCGTCCATTGATCGACCGCTCAACGTTCTGATGGGCCCCTTCGATGGTTTTGTATCCGTCGCAGATCTCGCTGCGCTTGGAATACGTCGCATCAGCCTTGGGTCGAGCCTGTCAAACGCCGCGCACGGCGCCTTGGTCAGAGCTGGACGCGAACTTCTGGAGACTGGCACCTTCGGATATGCAAAGGATGGCGTGGACGGTACGGAACTGGCGGCCATCATGACGCCCGACAACGCCTGACACGACTGGGCTTCGCGCCTTGATTTTACCTGCAGAGTGGGCTTTAAGCCGCCTCTTCACACGGGGTGCGGTCCTGGTGTCCGGAATGAGCCGGATATGCAGGGGCCATCGCCGGAACGTCTTCCCGCGTTCCAGCGCCGCATTCTGAACTCCAAGGGAAAGACCAACATGGCACTTTATGAACACGTGCTGATCTCGCGTCCGGACATCTCGCCTGCCCAGGTCGAGAGCCAGATCGAAGAGCTTGGCCAATGGCTGGAAAGCCAGGGCGCAAAGGTCGGCAAGACCGAATACTGGGGTCTGCGCAACCTCTCCTACCCGATCAACAAGCAGCGCAAGGGACACTACTCCCTGCTCAACATCGACGGCCCAGCAGCCGCCGTTCACGAGCTCGAGCGCCGTCACCGTATCTCCGACGACGTCATCCGTTACATGACGATCAAGGTCGAAGAGCTGGACGAAGAGCCGTCCCCGATGATGGGTCGCAAGGGCCGCAAGGACTAGGGAGCGAGAGTTATGTCTTCAGAAAACAATCACGGTGATATCAACATCACCAACATCCCTGCTCGGCGTACATTCAACCGCCGCCGCAAGGTCGATCCGTTCTCGGGCCAAGGCGCCCCTGCGATCGACTACAAGGATGTGAAACTGCTGCAGCGCTACATCTCCGAGAAGGGCAAGATTGTCCCGTCACGGATCACTGCAGTGAACGTCAAGAACCAGCGTAAGCTTGCCCGCGCCATCAAGCGCGCCCGCATGCTCGCGCTTCTGCCATTCACCGTTAAGTAGGAGGACTGACACATGGACATCATCCTTCTTGAACGCGTCGAAAACCTTGGCGAGCTTGGCGAAGAAGTCACTGTGAAGAACGGCTTTGCCCGTAACTTCCTGCTGCCACGTGGCAAGGCGCTGATCGCAAACGATCGTAACCGCGCCCGTTTCGCCGCAGAGCGTGACCTCATCGAGAAGCGCAACGCAGACGCACGCGAAGAAGCCGCCCAGACAGGCAACAGCCTCGACGGCGCAGAAATCGTGCTCATCCGCCAGTCTTCCGACACCGGCAACCTTTACGGTTCCGTCTCGACCCGCGACATCGTCGATGCGCTGGCTGAGAAAGACTTCAAGGTCCGCCGCGGTCAGATCAAGCTCGACCAGCCGATCAAGACCATCGGCATCTACGAGCTCGGCATCCGGCTTCACGCGGAAGTCCTCGTAGACATCACCGTGAACGTCGCCCGCTCAATGGAAGAAGCTGAGCGTCAGGCAGCAGGCGAGAACGTCATCGAGACGATCCACGCTGAACAACAAGGCGCCGCAGCCGAGCAATCTGCTGAACTGGCTGAAGCCAGCGCAGAGCGCGAGGAAGCAACTCGCGAAGCTCCTGAAGAGGAGTAGGCTTCCGGGCGTCTTGCGCCAGACCTTGATCAAGGCCGTGCCCTCCGGGTGCGGCCTTTTTCTTTGACCCTCCAAGCGCTCGGTCTGAATGTTTGCGCACCCGACGAAACCGCGAATCACGTGGCTCCGAATCGGTGTATTCCACAGAACTCATCTGAGCTGTGGACGATGTCTGTTTCTATGTAAGTCAAGCCTGCAATCTTTCCCCACTCAGGCGTAAAGTTAACCCATCGGTAAGAACCTTTTCGGGGACACGCGCATGAACGATATGTCCAACACGCCCAAGTCGGTCGAAGCACCGCACAATCTGTCGGCTGAAGCCGGCGTGCTCGGGGCGATTCTCTATGACAATAATGCGTTCCAGCGTGTCGCGGACATTCTGCGCGCCACCGACTTCTATTCCATCCCTCACCAGGAGATCTTCGAAGTCTGCTCGACCATGATCCAGGGCGGCCGTGTGGCCGACGGCATCACGCTGCGCGAGCACTTCGAGAAAGCCGACAAGCTTCAGGAAATCGGCGGCGCGTCCTATCTCGCAGAGTTGCTCGATTCGGCCGCCTTCGGTCCTGAAATCACCGACTATGCGCGCATGATCCGCGACTTCGCCATGCGCCGAGATTTGATCGACATCGGCGCGACGGTCCAGCACCGTGCCTTCAAGCCGGAGCCAGAAGAAGACGGTGACAAGCAGCTTGAGCTCGCCGAACGCCAACTCTTCGATCTGGCTGACCGGGGCTCTTCCGGCCGGGGCTTTCACTCTTTTTCGACCGCCCTGAAAGAGTCGCTTGCCATGGCAGAGGCGGCCTTCAAACGGGATGGAAAGATTGCCGGTGTCGCTTCCCAGCTTGACGATCTCGACACGATGCTTGGCGGCTTCCACAAGTCTGACCTCGTCATTCTCGCGGGTCGTCCCTCCATGGGCAAGACGACGCTCGCGACCAATATCGCGTTCAATGCGGCGCAGGCCTGTCGACGCGAAGCCCAGCCCGACGGGTCAAAGAAAACCGTCGAAGGCGCTGTTGTTGCTTTCTTTTCTCTCGAAATGTCGTGTGAGCAACTTGCCACCCGTATCATCGCAGACCGAACCGGCCTCAATGCCCACCACATCCGTCAGGGCGACCTCGACGCCAGCGACTTCGAAAAGATCCGCCAGGCCACCGAGGAACTTCAGAACCTGCCACTTTATATCGATGACCAGGGCGGCATCTCTATCAGCCAGCTCGCCGCGCGCGCCCGGCGTCTGAAACGCACCAGTGGCCTCGACATGGTCGTGATCGACTATCTTCAGCTTCTGACCTCAACGACTGGCAAAGCCAGCGACTCCCGTGTTCAGGAGATCACGCAGATCACGATGGGTCTCAAGGCGCTCGCCAAGGAGCTGAACGTCCCCGTCATTGCCCTCTCCCAGCTCTCGCGTCAGGTCGAGCAGCGCGAGGACAAACGCCCGCAACTCTCCGACCTTCGCGAGTCCGGCTCCATTGAGCAGGACGCCGACGTCGTCATGTTCGTCTACCGCGAGTCCTATTATCTTGAGCGGACCGAACCCCAATCCGGCGGCGAGGATCCGGCATCTGCGGAAAAATGGACCAAGTGGCGTCAGCGCATGGATGAGGTCCTCGGCACCGCTGAGGTCATCATTGGCAAACAGCGTCATGGCCCGATTGGGCGCGTCACGCTCGCCTTCGACGCGAATACGACCCGCTTCGGCAATCTGAAACGTCAGCAGCCGGAACCGGACTTCGGCTAGAATGGGTTGCCGCATAGCCGCGCGGCGGACTATGCCGCATCAATGAGTTTCAGTCCCCGCGCCCGCGTGCATCTTCAGAACATCGTCGCCAACTGGCGCACGATCGATGCACTCGTCCCTGAGAGTAAAGCCGGCGCCGTCGTCAAAGCGAATGCCTATGGCCACGGCGTCGCCCGGGTTGCGCGCGCCCTGCACGAGGCTGGATGCCGGACTTTCTTCGTCGCCTATGTCGAAGAAGGCGCAGAGCTCCGCAATGCCATACGCGCTGATGCGACCATTCTTGCATTCAATGGTGCAGACCCCTGTGACGCAGACCTCGTCCGCGCTCACCGGGTTACACCCGTCCTGAACGCCTTGCCAGCCATCAGGGATTGGCTCGCGCTCTCCGATGCGCCTGACTATGCGGTTCACATAGACACAGGCATGAACCGGCTTGGCGTGCGGATGGAAGACGTTTCTGGGCTTGCAGGCCTCACGGCCTGCAGGCCGCCAGTACATGTCATGTCGCATCTGGTTGATTCCGATGACCGCTCGCGCGCCATCAACGTCGAACAACTCGCGCGCTTCAAGGACGCCGCATCGCACTTCCCTCACGCCCGCAAGAGCTTCGCCAATACGGGCGGGTGCTTCATGGGGCGGGATTACGGGTTCGATATCGTGCGCCCAGGTATCGGCCTCTATGGTGGCGGGCCTCCGCTGCCCGACGGCATCGAGCTAAAGCCTGGCATGACACTGGAAGCTCCTATCCTGACGGTACAGTCCGTCCAGCCGGGCGAGACGGTAGGGTATGGCGCGACACATACCTTCGATACGGCGCGAACGCTGGCGACTGTGGCGCTTGGTTACGGGGATGGATTTCTGCGCGCGGCAGGCAACAAAGGCTTCGCTTCACTAGGCGGCATAGTATGCCCGATCGTCGGCCGGGTCTCGATGGATCTCATTACGATCGACGTCACACAGGCAGCGGACCTTGCAAAGCCGGGAGCATTCGCCCAATTCATCGGAGCGGAGGTCCTGCTCGAAGAGCAGGCCAGACGCGCCGGCACGGTCGGCTACGAATTAGTAACAGGACTGGGCCATCGTGTCAGACGCATCTACGACTAAATCCGGCGGTATTCCCAATCCGCTCGCCTGGATCGGGCGCGGTACACTTGCGCTTTTCGCAGAGATTGGCCGCCTGTCGCTTTTCTCCGGGCGCACGGCCCTGTCTGCCCTGATCCCACCCTGGAACCTTACCCAGCTGTGGAAGCAGATCATTGCGATTGGCTTCTATTCCCTGCCAGTCGTCGGCCTGTCCGCCGTCTTTATCGGCGCAGCCCTCGCCCTCAACATCTATACCGGCGGCAATCGCTTCGGCGCTGAACAGTTCGTTCCGAACATCGTCGTCCTCGGCATCACGCGCGAGCTTGGCGCGACGATCACTGGCCTGATGCTGGCCGGCCGTGTGACCGCTGGAATCGCCGCAGAGATCGGTGCCATGAAGGTGACCGAGCAGATCGATGCGTTGAAGACGCTTTCTGCCAACCCGTTCCGCTATCTATATGCGCCGCGTTTCCTCGCTGCCGCACTCACCCTGCCAATCCTGGTGCTGATCGCCGACATAATCGGCGTTATGGGCGGCTGGCTCGTCAGCGTCTATGCGCTCGACTTCGATTCCACGACCTATCTGCGCAATACTATCGACTTCCTCACCATGGAAGATGTCGTCGTCGGCCTGATCAAGGCAGTCATCTTTGGCATGGTGATCGCGCTGATGGGTTGCTATCAAGGCTCGAAGTCGTCGGCTGGCGCGACAGGCGTGGGGCGTGCGGCCACGCTTTCCATGGTTGGCGCTGCAGTCCTTGTGCTTGCTGCCAACTATATCCTCTCTACCTTCTTCGTGCAGATCGGTATTTGATGACGCAGCCTATTCTCGAACTCAAAGGCGTCCAGAAAGGCTTCGGCTCGAACCATGTCCTGCGCGGCGTCGACATTGATGTCGCCCCCGGCCGTTCTCTCGTGGTGCTTGGCGGGTCGGGCTCCGGCAAGTCAGTCATGCTCAAGAACGCGCTTGGCCTGATGACACCGGACGCCGGTAAGATCCTGTTTGACGGCAAAGACGTGACCAAGGATCAGGGCAAAGCCCGTGAGGCCATGCGGTCCCGCGTCGGCATGCTGTTCCAGTCCGGCGCCCTGTTCGACTCCCTCACAGTCTGGGAAAATGTCGCCTTCCGTCTGCTCAACGCAGACGGGATGAAGCGCACTGATGCCAAGGAGCAGGCTGTCGAGACTTTGAAGAAGGTTCGCCTCGGTGCGTCTGTCGCCGACCTTCGCCCAGCCGAGATATCAGGCGGCATGCAGAAGCGCGTCGCCCTCGCCCGCGCCATCATCACAGAACCGGATCTCATTTTTTTCGACGAGCCGACCACGGGGCTTGACCCGATTACGGCCGACGCGATCAATGATCTCATCATCGAACAGGTGAAAGCGCTGGGCGCCGCTGCGGTGACGATCACCCATGACATGGCGTCCGCCCGCAAGGTCGCCGACGAGATTGCCATGCTGTTTGAAGGCAAGATCATCTGGCGCGGCCCGGCCAGCGAAATTGACCGGTCCGGCAATGATCATGTCGACCAGTTCGTCCACGGCCGCGCCGACGGGCCGATCCAGCCTGCGCTTTAATGACCTGCTGCGGCCCTGCCCGCCGCCCGGCCCATCGCAAGGCAAGCTGTCAGCAGATACCCCCCGGTTGGTGCATCCCAGGCGACCATTTCCCCAGCGCAGTAGACCCCCGGCAGTGCTTTCAACATCAAGTGATCGTCAAGCGCGCTCCACGACACGCCACCCGCCGTCGAAATGGCCTCATCCATCGGCACCGGTCCATCCACGCGAACTGGCAACGACTTCAGAGACCTGGCGAGGTCACCCGCCTCGGCTGGTAGCACGCCCCGCGCAATTTCGTTGACGAGCGCAATCTTCGTGCGATCAAGACGCGCCGACTTGCGTAGTCGGTTGGAGCTGGAGTCTTTCGGGTTCGCAGCAGCCAGTCGTCTTGTCAGTATATCCATATCAACATCCGGCAGCAGATCGACCTCAAGTGTTGCTCCCCCCCTAGCGCTAATCTGGCCTATGAGATTCGGCGAAAGCGGGTAAATTGCCCCGCTCTCAATACCTCTGTTTGTGATGATCACATCGCCCTGAGCAGACTGGTCGCCAACCGACAGCCGCACCCCCTTCAGCGGTGCCCCCTCGAACCCATTAAGCAATCGTTCTGACCAGCTGACTTCGAAGCCGCAATTGGAAGGCTGGAACGGCTCTAGCTCGACACCTTTGGCCGCCAGCAGATCTGCCCAGGCCCCATCCGAGCCAAGTCGCGACCAGCTCGCACCACCGAGTGTCAGTATGACCGCATCAGCCTCCAGCCTCACCTCTTTCTCAGGCGTCGCAAACACCAACGCCCCGGTCTCATCCCATCCCTGCCAGCAATGGCGCACATGAAGGCGAGCGCCGTCCCTCTGTAGCCGCACCAACCATGCCCGCAGCAGTGGTGAGGCCTTCATCATCACCGGAAACACCCGGCCAGAGCTTCCCTTGAAGCTTTCAATCCCAAGACCGGTCATCCAACGCTCGACATCGCTAGGCCCGAACGCTTCGATCATGTCGGCCAGACGCGCATCCGGCGCGCGGTAGCGAGACCGGAAAAGCGCCGCCTCTTCGCTATGAGAAATGTTCAGCCCACTCTTGCCTGCCATGAGGAATTTGCGAGCAACACTTGGCATGGCGTCATAGATCGATACCTGCGCCCCTGCTTCAATAGCGGCTTCCGCAGCCATGAGACCTGCCGGTCCGGCGCCAATGATCGCTATATGCTTCACACCGCTTCTCTAGCCAGCGCTGGAGCGCCTTGCCAGTGGCGCTGGCGTAAACCTTACGCCCGAAAGCAGAACGGCCGGCACCTTGGTCAGGGCCGGCCGAACTATTACAAAGGGTCATGTCCCTTTAGCCTTCAGATGTCGTCTTGGCCTCGGCGACGCGCTCGGCTTTCGGGAAAACCCGTCCCATGGCATCCTTGATGGCCGCATCGACGCAGATGGCCGTGGCGCGCTGGTAGGCCAATGGCTGCGGGCCGCTGCGGGCAAGGCAGGCATGTTTTGCGGCGCGTTCGATCCGGCTCTCCACCTTGGCGCGGCCTTCTGGCGTAGAGAGGTCAAGGCCTGAGATATCGGCTTCAACGGAGTTCGCAGGCAAGGTGCTGCCAGCGAAAGCCGGGGCGGCAAATCCAGCGCAGACGGTAAGAGCGATTGCGGTGATAACGTTTCTGGTTTTCATTTTATGGGTCCTTCTCTTTTGTTGTTATTGACCCTGTCCCTGTTCGATACCATTAGCATGATTATTGATATTCGATAATTAATTTATCGTAATTCGATATGTCGCCTTCCGGCAAAAGTCGCTTCACCCTCGCTCCCCGACAGGCTAGGTCTGTTCCCCATGGCTAAAGCGAACACCGTCTTCACCTGTCAGTCCTGCGGCGCCGTCCATCCAAAATGGTCAGGGCGCTGCGACGCCTGCGGTGAGTGGAACACACTGGTCGAGGAGACATCATCAGCAGCGCCTGGCGGTCTGGCCGCGCCAAAGTCATCCTCCCGCAAAGCAGGCAAGGCTGAGTTTACCACGCTCAACGCAGTCGAAGACGCCCCCACCCGCCACCTTATCGGCGTCGATGAGCTGGACCGCGTCTTTGGCGGCGGCGTCGTTCCCTCCTCTGCCACGCTGATCGGGGGCGACCCGGGCATCGGCAAGTCGACCCTTCTCCTCCAAGTTGCTGCGCGTCTCGCCCGCAATGGCCTGTCCACCGTCTATGTCTCGGGCGAAGAAGCCGCCGCTCAGATCCAGGACCGGGCCCGCAGGCTGAAAGTCTCCGAAAGCCCTGTAGAACTCGCGACCGAAACCGACCTTAGAAAGGTCATGTCCGCACTCAAATCTGCCAATCCGGACTTCGTCGTCATCGATTCCATCCAGACCATGTGGTCCGACAGCCTCGAAGCAGCTCCCGGCTCTGTGGCGCAGGTCCGTGCCTGCGCGCAGGAGCTAACCCGCTGGGCAAAGAAGTCCGGCGCGGCGCTCATCCTCGTCGGTCACGTCACGAAGGAAGGCCAGATCGCAGGCCCCCGCGTCGTCGAGCACATGGTAGATACCGTCTTCTATTTCGAAGGCGAGCGCGGCCACCAGTTCCGCATCCTTCGCGCCGTGAAGAACCGTTTCGGCCCGACCGACGAGATCGGTATCTTCGAAATGCACCAGTATGGCCTCGCCCCGGCGCGTGAGCCGTCTGCCCTCTTCCTGTCCAATGAAGACGAGACATCTGGAGGCACGGCCGTATTTGCCGCCATGGAAGGGTCACGCCCTGTCCTTGCGGAAGTGCAGGCGCTGGTCGCCGCGTCCGCTTATGGTACGCCCCGGCGCAGCATTGTCGGCTGGGATACGAACCGCCTCGCCATGGTCCTTGCCGTACTCGAAGCGCGCTGTGGAGTCTCCTTGGCTGGGCGCGACGTCTACCTCTCGGTTGCAGGCGGCTATCGTATGGCAGAACCTGCAGGTGACCTCGCCGCCGCCGCCGCCCTCCTCACCTCGCTGGCAGACCGGCCACCACCCGAAAAGTCTGTCTTTTTCGGCGAAGTTGCCCTCTCTGGTGCCATCCGCCCCGTCGCGCGCATGGACCAGCGCCTGAAAGAAGCGCGGCGCCTTGGTTTCAAGAGCGCATTCGTCCCCGAAGGCAGCACCGGATCGTTTGAAGGGTTGACCGTGAAGCCGCTATCGCGCCTATCTGATCTGGTAGATTTAATAGGTCCGGACCCAGAGCCATGATGGACGCCATTACAGCCTTTGATGCAATCGTGGTCGTTCTTCTGATCCTGTCCACGCTGATGGCGTTTGCGCGCGGCTTCATGAGAGAGCTCGCAACGCTCGGTGCGTTCATCGCTGCGCTCGCTGCGGCGTATTTCGCAAACAAGTATCTGCATGCCGCGTTTACGCGTTTTCTGCCCGGGGACACCGCACCTTGGCTGCCTAGCCTGATCCTGTTCCTCGCCTTCTTCCTGTTGGTCTACGTAATTGTCGCCTGGTTTGGCGCGAACCTTTCTCGCTCCATTCAGGGCGTTGAGGGCATCGGACTTCTCGACCGCGTGACGGGGGCCGCATTCGGCTTTATTCGCGGCGCCGTAATCCTTGTATTCTTTGTGTTTCTCCTGCGCATGGCGCTGGATCAGGACCGCATTCCGGAATGGATCCGCACCGCCCAATCCTACTCTCTGCTGGAAAGCGGCGCTGATTATGTCGCCGAAAGCGCGCCAGAACTCGCCCGCAGCCCTGCAGCCGCCCAACCTTGACGAATCTCAGTCCACGGCATATCTGCGCGCCATAGCAAGGCCGTGAGGTGTCGATGATCTGGGACCATGATGACGACAAGCCTCGCGAGGAATGCGGCATTGTAGGCGTCTTCAACCATCCGGAGGCGTCACTACTTGTCGCTCTCGGTCTTCACGCCCTCCAGCATCGCGGACAGGAAGCCTGTGGTATCACTACGTATGATGGTGAGAAGTTCCACAATGAGCGCCATATGGGCCTCGTCGGTGAAAGTTTCGGCGGTGACCTGACATCCCGCCTCCCCGGCAGCGCCGCCATTGGTCACAATCGTTATTCCACCGCTGGCAAGCCAGCGATGCGCAACATCCAGCCAATTTTCGCAGACCTCGCGAACACCGGCTTTGCGCTCGCTCATAATGGCAACCTGACCAATGCCGTGGCCCTCCGTAAGGAGCTTATCAATAAAGGCGCGATCTTCCAGTCGACCATGGACACTGAAGTGGTCCTGCAACTGGTCGCCCGGTCCGGTCGCCGCCTCATGCGCGAGCGCGTGATGGAAGCGCTACAGGCAGTCGAAGGCGGCTATGCATTTGTCGGGCTCACGAACAAGAAGCTGATCGGCGCACGCGACCCTGTGGGGCTGCGCCCGCTCGTCCTCGGCAAGATTGGCCAGGGCTGGGTCCTCGCCTCAGAGACATGCGCGCTCGACATGATCGGCGCCGAATTCATACGCGAAATTGAGAATGGCGAAGTCGTCATCATCAGCGAAGACGGCGTGGAGAGCTATCGTGCTTTCCCTGAGCGTCCGGAAAGCCCGTGCCTCTTCGAATACGTTTACTTCGCCCGTCCGGACAGCGTTGTTCAGGGGCGTAGCGTCTACCAGGTTCGACGCCGCATGGGCCACCAGCTTGCGCGCGAGAACCCCGCTGACGTAGACGTCATCGTCCCTGTACCCGATTCAGGCGTCCCCGCCGCGCTCGGCTTTTCGGAACAGAGCGGCGTTCCTTTCCAGCTGGGGATCATCCGCAGTCACTATGTCGGACGCACCTTTATTGAGCCAACCCAGCTTGGCCGCCAGAAATCAATCTCGAAGAAGCATTCTCCCAACAGGTCGGTGCTTGAAGGCAAACGCGTCCTTCTGGTCGATGACTCGATCGTGCGCGGCAACACCTCCAAGAAGATCGTCCAGATGGTACGCGATGCCGGCGCCAAGGAAGTCCACCTGCGCTCTGCAAGCCCGCCCATCGTGAACCCGGACTTCTACGGCATCGATATGCCGACCAAGGGCGAGCTTCTGGCGTCCAATAATTCACTGGAGCAGATGCGCAACTTTCTCAATGTGGAAACCCTCGGCTTCCTCTCTGTGGACGGCCTCTATGCCTCGATCGGCGTCAAGCGGGATATGTCCATGCCACAATTCTCAGATCACTGCTTCACAGGCTGCTATCCAACACGCCTGGTCGACCAGATGCAGGAAGAAGGCGGCAAGGACAGACAGCTTTCGCTGCTGGACTAGGACGGCCCTGACAGGCTAACCCGCCTCTCATGGACAAGCGTATTACATTCATCACCGGCGCATCGCGCGGCATCGGCAAAGCTGCTGCCCTCGAGCTCGCACGCCGCGGTCACCACATCGTTGCAGCTGCCCGCTCCAGGCTGGCGCTCGAAAAGCTTGACGATGAGATCAAGGCAGCGGGCGGCTCGGCCACACTGATCCCTATGGACCTGAAGGAAAAGAACGCTTTTGAAGCGGCGGGTCAGGCTCTCGCGACCAAGTTCGGGCGTATAGATGGGCTTCTTGGTAATGCAGGCGTTCTCGGCTCGCTCGGCCCCTTGCAGGCGGTTGGCCCGCGTAGCTTCGAAGAAACCATTGAGGTGAACCTAACGGCCAACTGGCGCCTCATCCGCGCCATGCACCCACTTCTTCAACGTGCACAGGCGCCGCGGGCCGTCTTTGTTTCATCTGGTGTCGTTCCCCGCCCACGCGCCTTCTGGGGCCCCTACCAGGCCTCCAAGATGGGTCTTGAAGGCCTCGCTTATGCGTGGGCTGATGAGAATGAGAAGATGCCGCTTCGAGTGAACATCTTTGACCCCGGCGCAACCCGCACCGGTATGCGCGCCGAAGCGATGCCGAGTGAGGACCCGATGACGCTTCCCACGCCTGAAGAGGTCGTTCAACAACTCGCGCCACTGCTTGAAGAAAGCGAAACACGTACGGGTCAGCGCATCAGCTTCACAAGCTGAGCAAAGCTAGCTGCGCTTGTTGATGCTGCGCGTCTTGCCCTTGCCGCGGCCGCTCGTCTTTTTCTGGTTCTGCGGCTTGTATTTGTCGCCATAGGGATTGGCGCTCTGGCGGACAAACAGCCTGATCGGCACGCCGGGCATGTCAAAGGCTTCGCGGATCCCGTTGGTGAGGAAGCGCTTGTACTGCTCTGGCATGTGCTCGGCGCGGGATGCCATCAACACGAAGGTTGGCGGACGCGCCTTCATCTGCGCCATGTAGCGCGGCTTGATCCGCTTGCCGTGCACCGAAGGCGGTGGGTGACGCTCTATTGTATAGCGAAGCCATCGGTTGAGATCGCCCGTCTTCACCCGCGCTGACCAGTCCTGATGGACCTTGGCGACGGCCGGCATGAACCGGTCCACCCGCTTGCCCGTAAGACCCGACAGCGTCACCACAGGCGCGCCGCGTGCATTCGGCAAGAGCACTTTGGCCATCTCAGATAGCTCACGCATCTTCTGGGCGTGATTGTCGACCGTGTCCCATTTGGAAATCACGAAGACAAGACCCCGGCCCTCACGCACAGCCAGGTCAGCGATCTGAAGATCCTGCTTCTCGAAGGCCTCATTCGCATCCATCACCAGCGCGATGATGTCCGCATATTTTAGCGAACGCACCGTTTCACCGGTCGACATGCGCTCTAGCTTTTCCTGGACCCTGGACTTTCGGCGAAGGCCGGCCGTATCAACCAGCTTCACCTTGCGGCCCTCATACATCCAGTCAACAGAAATGGAATCGCGTGTGATGCCTGCTTCCGGACCGGTCAGAAGGCGCTGTTCGCCCAGCATCTGATTGATCAGCGTCGACTTGCCGGCGTTTGGCCGCCCGACAATAGCCAGTTTGATAGGCCTTTTACGCGCTTCCTCGCGCGCTGCCAGTTGGGCCTCGGCCTCAGCCGCGTCATCAATACCCGCCGCTTCCAGCGCTGCATTCAGCTCCTCTTCGGTAAGGTTCGGATCATCAATGTCGATCTCGGCCATACGGTCGAGAATTTCGTCATCAAAGCCTTCGCCTTCTGCGGCATCTTCTTCAGCGAAGGCCGCCTCAAAGGCTTCCTCGCCCAAAGCCGTGCGGATGGCGCCGTAAAGGTCCCCCATACCCTCGCCATGGGCACCAGATAGTCCGACAGGATCTCCAAGACCAAGCCCCCAGGCCTCAGCAACGCCCACGTCGCCCTGTCGGCCTTCTGCCTTGTTGGCGGCAAGAACGATAGGCAGATCCGCGCGGCGCAGCAGGTCCGCAAACCGCTCATCCATCGGCGTGACACCATCGCGCGCATCGATCAGGAAGAGCGCAAGCTCTGCCTCACGGATGGCGATCTCGGTCTGCTGGCGCATTCGCGCTTCAAGCGAATCGTCTGTGACATCCTCAAATCCGGCCGTATCGATCAGGATAAGCGGAAGGTCCGCCAGCCTGCCCGGCGCTTCCTTGCGGTCGCGCGTAACGCCCGGCTGGTCGTCGACCAGCGCGAGCTGTTTTCCGGCAAGTCTGTTGAACAGCGTCGATTTCCCAACATTAGGGCGTCCGACGATGGCTATTTTCAACGGCATGCGCCGTCCTTTCGTGAAACCTGTCCTGACCGTTCAGGACACCGGCTGGTCTTGCGGTATCCTAGCGGATTGCGATCAGCCGCGCATCGTCCGTCAGGACGAAGACCTTGTCTCCAACCGAGATTGGTTCGAGATAGACCGGATCCTTCAATTCAAGCGACCCCGTACGCTCGCCCGTCTGCGGTGACAGTGCAATGACGGTGCCGCGGGAGGAGGCAACCAGAACCTGGTTCGATGCGATGATCGGCCCGGCATAGGAGATACGTCCGCGTTGTTTCTCCTGGCGTTCAAACTCGCGCAGTTGGGTCACCCAGAACACCTGCCCGGTCCCCGCATTGATCGCGGCCACTCGCCCGTCTGTGCCAGAGACAAAGAGGTATTGAGAGACGAGTGCAGGCGCCGAGGTGGATCCGATTGGCTGCACCCATACACGGTCGCCGCTGCGTCCATCAATCGCCGCCATGACGCCCGACTGGTTTGCCGCGAAGACGAGACCGTTCCCGATGACAGGGCGCGATGCAATGTCATTGATCGAGGAGATCGGGGTGAAACGGCCCGGTCGTGACAGCGCTTCGGTCCAGAGACGGCGACCATTCGCTGCCAGATAGGCAATGATCTCACCAGAGCTGTAAGGTGCGATCACGATGTCCTCGACAGCCGCCGGGCTCGAAGAACCAAGCACACGTGCCGTTTCGGCGATGGCCTGATCCGACCAGAGCACGCGGCCATCATCAAGATCGAGCGCGAAAAGCTCATTATTGTTCGACGAGACGAAAATGCGGCCATCATCAATCGTCGGCGCGCCGGTCATCGGCGCTTCCATATCGCGGCGCCAGATTTCACGGCCCGTGTCAGCGTCCAGTGCAGCGACGAAACCAAAGCCGCTCGCCACGATCAGGCGTCCCGATGAATAGGCAAGACCGGAACCGATGCCGCGCTTGTCACGGTCATTGCCGGACTCCAGCTCGCGCCGCCAAAGGCGGGAACCATTCGACAGGTTGAACGCGCGCACTGTCTGGCGGGCATCGACAACGAAAATCGCTGTTTCACTCGCCACTGGCGGTGTGGTCAGCGCACCATTACGGTCAGTGCCCCGACCAGCATCAACAGACCAGGCTATTTCGAGATCTGCTGCGGCGGCCACATGGCCAGCCGATTTGACCGGACGCGAGCCAGCTTCAGGCCAGCTTGCCAGTTGGGTAGCCGCGGGAAGCGTGATTGTCTGGGTCGCGAGCGCGGGATCAGCCTCGATCGTCTCGTCGCCGAGCACCATCTCAATGCGCCCCTCTTTCTCTTCAGCGGTGAGGCGCTGCTCTTCAGCGCGCAGATTACTGAAATAGGAGCAGGCTGACAAACTCATGGCGAGCGTGCCGAGCATGGCTGCCCGAAAGGTCAAATTCATCATTCTGGCTGGTCTCCGTCGCTGGAAGCGGCATCGCCTGCTTCCGGAATGTCGTCAGTCTCAACTGTCTCTACAGGCGCCGTATCCTGCACTGTTTCGCTATTTTCAGTCGCTACAGCCTGCGTCGGCAGCACTACGAGCGCACGCACGGCCCGCTGGGACACGCCCTCCGGCACGTTCGCAAGGAAGCGTAATTCGTTAAAAACCTGCCGGGCATATTCAGTGTCGCCCTCTTGCGCGGCTTTCGACGCGATCAGCTCAAGAGCGAGCGCACCAAACTCGCTTTCTTCCTCAGGCAGTGTACCAAGATAGGCTTCAAGTTCGGCCCGGCTTGCCGTCTGCGATTTCAGATAGGCGGCCTTCATCAAGGACATCTTGCCGATAGGTGTTTCAGAGTTGGCCGCAAGCTCAAGTGCGCCGATGGCCGCCTCGCGGTCAGCATTCCCTGCAAGACGGGTCTGCGCCAGAAAGTTCGCGGCCAGCGGCGCAATCTCATCGCCGGACTGAGCAAGATTGCCGAAGCCGGTTGTCGCCGTCTGGTAGTCCTCTTCGGCCAGCGCGCGGTCTGCCTGTTCGAAAGACGCAGACTGCGCTTCGAGGTTCTGCGAACGCTGACTTTGAAGATACTCATTCAGCGCGACACCACCGATCAGGAGGCCCGCAGCAATATAGGCGAAGACGCCATACTTCTTCCAGAGGCGCGCCGCCTTGTCCTGGCGCAGGCCTTCTTCAACTTCCTCAAAGATATCAGCCAATTGGCCTACTCCACTGGATAATGGGCATCAAATCAGCGCGCACCCTAACCGGGGTGCCTTCCTGCGGCAACGCGCGATAACTGTTTCATCTACCCTTTCGGCAGATTCGCCTTGCCGCCACCTGATAGCTTGTAGGTTTCCGCTTCTGCAGGAAAGGTGCGCGCGCGCACATCACGGGCATATGCTTTCACAGATTTGGCGATCTCGGACTGAAGGTCGCCATAACGTCGAACGAATTTCGGCGTCCAGTCGAAGATACCCAGCATGTCCTGCGTCACCAGGATCTGCCCATCACAGGAAGCTGATGCACCGATGCCAATCGTCGGGATTGAAAGCGTCTTCGTGATCTTATCGGCGAGGTCTTCGGCGACGCCTTCAATCACGATCGCAAAGGCGCCTGCCTCTTCTGCGGCGCGTGCCTCTTCCATGACGCGTTCACGCTCTGCATCATCGCGGCCCTGGGCCTTGAAGCCGCCAACGACGTTGATCGCCTGCGGGCGGAGGCCAACATGCCCCATGACCGGCACGCCGCGCTCGACGAGGTGCTTGATCTGATGGGCGGCATAGGTTCCGCTCTCGATCTTCACCGCCTGACAGCCGGTTTCCTTCATGATGCGCGAGGCATTGAGGAAAGCCTGGTCAGCGCTCGTCTCATAAGAGCCGAAAGGCATGTCGACGACGACGAAAGCCCTGTCCGACCCGCGCATCACGGCTTGCCCGTGCAGGATCATCATCTCCATAGTGACACCCACCGTAGATGTCAGGCCGTGAACGACCATCCCCACACTGTCGCCCACCAGCAGCAGGTCGCAATAAGGGTCCATGATGGCCGCGGTCGGTGCATCATAGGCGGTCAGGCAGACAAGCGGCTCACCGGTCTTGGCGGCAATGATATCGCGGACGGTTTTGCGTCTGACTTGAGATTGTGCGGACACGGGCGCGCATCCTCCATGCTGAGAGTTCTGGCGCGTCTCCTAACAGAGCCGGGCCAGCAGCGCCAAGCACGAAACCGTAATGTAGTCGATAGAGCCGCGCCTAAGCTGCGCCCATGCCAGCGATGACAGGCCGACCAAAGAGCAGCGCATGCAGGCCGAAAATCATCGCGCCCCAGATCACAAGGCCGATGAGAAGCGCAATCATGTCGCTGGAAAGCGCCGTCTTCACATTATCCGGCAGGCCGGTTTCGCCGCGCTTTTTGACCATGATCCGGTCGAACACTGCATAGGCGAGGAAACTGCCGAACAGCAGAATCGAATTGAGCTCACCATTCGCCAGCAAATGCCCGATGGCCCAGATCTTCACGGCCACCAGCATGGGATGCTTCAGCGTCTTCTTGATGTGACCGGCCGGCAGATAGGCCGCCACGAGGACTGGCATCGCTATCAGTTGCAGGAGGATATTGAGGTGCGCGGTCCAGACAGGCGGCTGCCAGATAATCGCCGATGGCCGCGCCGCGCCATATCCCCAGACGATGAGAACGAAGCCGGCAATCGCAACCAGGCTATAAAGGCCCTTGAACGGCCCCGCCCCCATGCGCGCCTCGATCCGTGTCGCTGGCGCACGCGTGCGCACTGCCGAATAGACATGCAGCCCGAAGAATATAACCAGCCCCGCAACCAGATAGATCATATCCGCCTCCCCTGTTGGTCCTCATCATGACGCCAAACCAGTTGACCAGCAAGCAGATGTCGAACGCGGCAATCGGCCTTCGCACCGGCGCTTGCCCAATGCCGCGAGCAAAGCCATGACTGACAGGATGAGCAGTCAAAAACGTCATGCCGTTATCGCTGGCGGCGGCATAGGCGGCCTCACCGCCGCGCTATGTCTCGCCCGGCAGGGCTGGACGGTCGACCTGTTCGAGGCGGCCGCCAGCCTGACCGAGGTCGGCGCTGGCCTGCAGCTCAGCCCCAACGCCATGAAGGTCTTGGCCGCGCTTGGCCTGGCAGACCGGGTCGCAGAGCGCGGCTTTGCTCCAGAAGCGCTGGAGCTTCGTCTCGGCCGCTCTGGCCACCGCGCCTTTTCCGTCCCCGTCAACCAGCGCCCCTCGCCCGCCTGGGGCGCGCCCTACATCCACATCCACCGCGCTGACCTCATCGGTCTGCTGGCCGCAGCGGTGGACGCCAGCCCGCAGATCACAGTCCAACTCGGTGCACAGGCCACCGGGTACAAAGCCGAAAGCGGCCGCGCCGAACTTATCCTGGACGGTAAACCCGCCGCCGAAGGCGACGTCCTGATTGGCGCTGATGGTCTTCATTCGGCCATCCGCAAACAGATGCTTGGGGATATCCCTGCCCGCTTCACCGGCAATCTCGCCTGGCGTCTCACCGTGCCGATAGACCGGCTAAAAGCGCCGCCCCCGCCAACTGCCTGCGTCTGGGCAGGGCCCGGCCGCCATGCGGTCACCTACAGGCTGAGAGGCGGCACGCTCGCCAACTTCGTCGGCATTGTCGAACGCCATGACTGGCGCGGCGAAAGCTGGACAGAGCAAGGCACCAAGGACGAGGCGCTCAACGACTTCAGGGGATGGGACACCACGCTCACCGATCTCATCGACAAGGCTGACACCCATTATCGCTGGGCACTCTTTGACCGGGAGCCGCTCGGCACATGGAGCGACGGCCCGGTCACACTGCTTGGCGACGCCTGTCACCCCATGTTGCCCTTTCAGGCCCAGGGGGCGGCGCAGGCCATCGAGGACGCCTTCGTGCTGGCCGCGCAGCTTGGCGGCGACACGCCGGTGCCGGACGCCCTCGCCCGCTTTGAAGCCACGCGCAAGCCGCGCACCGCGCGCATACAGGCAGCCTCCCGCGCCAATATGAAGACCTTCCACAAACGCACGCCGCCCGCACAGCTCGCCGCCTACGGCCCGATGTGGCTGGCTGGCCATCTCCTGCCGGGCGTGGTCCGCTCACGCCTCGACTGGATCTACGGCCACGACGTTACAGCGACGGATCGATGATCACCCGCCCGACAACGCGGCGCTCTTCCATTTCGGCAAAGGCCGTCCGCCAATCATCCAGCGCATAGACCCCGTGGGCATGCGGTGTGACGGACTTCTCCTCGATCAGTTTCCAGACCGCTTCCATATTCTCACGCCCCTTTTCAGGGAACTGGCGGCCATACTCACCTGCCCGGACACCGACGACCGAGAACCCCTTGATTAGCGGCATGTTCACCTTGATCTCGGGGATGCGTCCGGACGCAAAGCCGACCACCAGAAGCCGGCCGTTAAAGGCGATACAGCGCACGCTCTCATCAAAGACATCGCCGCCGACCGGGTCATAGATCACGTCCGCGCCGCCGCCGGTGATCTCCTTCACCTTCTCGCGAAACCCGCCCGAATAATTGATGACGGCATCGGGTGAATATTTCTCCTCGATGATCTTCAGCTTGTCGTCCCGCGAGGCCGCCGCGATGACCTTCGCGCCGAGATGCTTGCCAAGGTCCACGGCCGCAAGGCCGACACCGCCTGCCGCGCCATGCACCAGCAGCCACTCGCCCGGCTGTATCTCGGCCCGCCGCACCAGTGACACATAGGCCGTCAGATAGGCCGATCCGACTGAGGCCGCCGCCGCGAAATCAAGGTGATCCGGTATCTTCCGCACTGTCTCGGCGCTGTAGCTATTATATTCGGCAAACGCGCCGCCAAGACGACTCGTCACCACGCGGTCTCCGACCGAAACACAGCTCACGCCATCGCCCAGCGCCGCGATCTCGCCCGCCACATCGCCGCCCGGAATGAAGGGCAGCGACGGTTTGTGCTGATAGCCGCCCTGCGTCATCAGAAGGTCCGGGAACCCCAGGCTCCCTGCCCGGATGCGCAGCAGGATTTCGCCCTTTGCAGGCGCGGGCACGTCAATCTCTCGAAGGTGCACGCCCTTATACTTCTCGCCCAGCTCCTCGACCTGAAGCGCTCTCATCTTGTCTGGTACGCTCATCTTCGCGCCTCCTCTCCTGCCGCTTGTTCTTACGGGTTATCTAGAGGCAGTTATCGGCCCCGGCCATTATGACGTGGCGGCGGGTTAGATAGACGTTCTCCCCCCCGCGCGCTCGCCACATGCGGCGAAAACGGATAGGGGCTGACGGAACATGCGCGCCGCCATCCTTCTCCTCTACGCCCTGTTGGCCCTTGCCGTCGCCGTCTCTGCATGGCTGTTCGCGCCGCCCGGCATGCTCATCCTGACGCTCGCTATGGGCGCGGTCCTTGTAACGCTCGCAATTATCGACTGGCGCACCTTCATCCTGCCGGACCCATTGAATGCGGTTCTCGCAGCCCTCGGCGTACTCATGGTCTGGCAGCACGCCCGCGCCGACTGGCTGGATCACCTCATCGGCGGCGTCGCAGGCTATCTGGTTCTTCTCGGGCTTGAGCTTTTCTACCGTCATGTCCGCGGCATTGACGCGCTTGGCCGCGGCGACGCGAAGCTTGCTGGCGCCCTCGGCCTCTGGCTCGCCTGGCAAGGCCTGCCGCTCCTTTTCCTGATCGCCGCCGCAAGCGGCCTCCTGGCGGTGCTGGTCTATGCAGGCCTGATGCGGCGGCAATTCACCACCGACACACCCATCGCCTTCGGCCCTTGGATCGCCCTCTCCGGCTGGATCTGCTGGCTGGCAGGCCCCGTTATATTGCCCGCATGAAAAATCCCGGCCCCTCAAGAGGCCGGGATTGATCTTTTTCACGAAGTGACGGGCGCTTTACGCGTCGCGATCCCACTTGCGGAGCTTGGGCAGCGCCTCCAGGAACCCGTCCATGCCGCCGTCGTCGAGCCGGAAGCAGCCATCGTCGAGTTTGCCCATGACGCCGGCTACCTTGAGCAGTGGTTCTGCGCCTTCAGTCAGGCCGATGAACTTGCCGTGCGCCATCGCATCAGTGACGAAATCACGTGCGGGCGGGAGATCAGCAAGCGTGTTCGCGCCCTCTTCGGACAGAACCAGCGCGACGGCGTCATAGAGTATGGACGGCCCGCCATCAATCTTCTCGCCAGCCTCGATATGGCTCCCATCGCTTAGCTTGGCGCCGCCTACCTTGGGCGCAACGACCACAGTCAGGGCGCCAGCCTCTTCCATCGCATCCTGCAAAGCCTTCACCGTGCCGGCATCGCTACCATCCGCGACGAGGATGCCCAGCTTGCGGCCTTTGAAGTTCTTTGGACCATTCTTGATGATGCTGAGAGCATCGGACACTTTCAGATCGGTCTTTGTCTCACGCGCCGCCTTGGCAGGCTCTGGTAGTTCGAGCCCAAGTCCGTCTGCCACAGCCTCCGCCAGGTCTTCATGGATATTGCGAAGGTGAGACAGCATCCGCTTTCGAACGCGCATTTCCTGGCATTTTGACAGCTCGAAGGTCAGTGCATTGGCGATGTGGGTCTGCTCAATATCCGTCTGGCTAAGATAGAACTGGCGCGCCTGGCTGTAATGGTCGGCAAAGGTTTCCGATCGCGTGGCAACCTTTTGACCGCTTACTTCCTCGGGATAGTGGCGGTAGCCATTCGCTGGATCCTCACGCGGGCCACCTTCTTCGGTGCCCCAGCTGTTCGGTTCATAGTTTGCACGCCCCTTTGGATTGTGCATCGCCATGTGGCCGTCCTGCTGGAAATTGCGCATCGGGCATTGCGGCGCATTGATTGGAATGTGGGTAAAGTTCGGGCCGCCTAGGCGCTTCACCTGCGTGTCGAGGTAGGAGAAATTACGCCCCTGCAGAAGCGGATCATTCGAGAAGCCAATTCCCGGCACGACATTGTTCGTGCAGAAGGCGACCTGCTCTGTCTCGGCGAAGAAATTGTCGACCACCTTGTCGAGCACCAGTCGCCCGACAATCCGGACCGGCACCTCCTCTTCCGGAATGATCTTCGTCGCGTCGAGCACGTCAAAGTCAAACTTCTCCGCAAACTCCTCATCGAAAACCTGCAAGCCAAGTTCCCACTCAGGATAGTCACCCGTCTGGATCGCATCCCACAAATCGCGGCGGTGGAAATCCGGGTCAGCACCGTTGATCTTCAGCGCCTCATTCCAGACCACAGACTGAAGGCCCTGTTTGGGCTTCCAGTGGAATTTCACGAAGGTCGACTTGCCCTCGGCATTGATCAGCCGGAAGGTGTGTACGCCAAAGCCTTCCATGAATCGGAAGGAGCGCGGGATCGTCCGGTCGGACATGATCCACATCACCATATTCATCGATTCCGGCGACAGGGAGATGAAGTCCCAGAAATTGTCGTGCGCCGTTTGAGCCTGCGGGAAGCCGCGGTCGGGCGCCGGCTTGGCGGCGTGGATCAGGTCGGGGAACTTGATTGCGTCCTGGATGAAGAAGACGGGGATATTGTTGCCAACAAGGTCCCAGTTGCCTTCCTTGGTGTAGAATTTCGTCGCGAAGCCGCGCACATCACGGGCGACATCCGGCGAGCCCTTGTTCCCGGCAACCGTAGAGAAGCGAGTAAAGGTCGGCGTTTTCTCGCCCTTCTTGAATACTGCGGCGCGGGTCAGGTCGGAGAGGTCTTCAAGACACTCGAAAAACCCATGCGCTGCAAACCCACGCGCGTGAACGACACGTTCTGGAATGCGTTCATGATCGAAGTGGAAGATCTTCTCACGGAAATGAAAATCGTCCATCAGCATCGGGCCGCGCTCTCCGGCCTTGAGATGGTTTTGATCGTCTGACACAGCTACGCCGTGTTGGGTGGTTAGCGTGTCATACCCCTCTTCGGTTGTCTGATGTGGCGCACCATTGTCGTCGATCGGCAGATCGTTCTTCGTCGTCATGCTAATATCTCCGTGGATCCGAGCTGCTAAAAAGGCTCGCGCAGCGCGTAGTTCCGGCGCGCACACAGCTCAGCCGCGTGTCGAAGCGTAAATGCGACGCATACTTAACTGAGATTATCTTTTCAGAAGGATGAAGAACGCTCCGGCGCGGGTTTCGGAACGCAAGCCCGATCCAGCCTGTTTCTTCTGAAAGTTCGCTTCGGAAAGGGTAAAGTCATGAACGACCGCAAGGATGCACACACAAACAGGCATACTCTGGATAAGAAGGCCAAGCCGCGCACCACGTCGGCAACAGATGCGCAGATCGAACAGAAGAAGGCCGAGCGCCGCTCAGGTGAATTCCCGCTAGGCACCGCACCAAAAGACGATGATGTCGAACAGGCCGTCGAACGTACGAGCTGGGACAAGCTGAAGGCCGATCCCATCAACCGCGATAAGAAAGCAACTGAGGACTAGCGGCGGGCTTGATCGATCTCGTTAGGGATGTTCGCTAACAGAAACGGACGCGGAATGACGTCATCGGCAGGAAAGGCTCGCGCCCCGCGTCTGTCACCAACCACACATCGGTCAGTTCCAACATGCCGGCGCCGCAGATCACGGTGGGCCTTCCCTCCCGCATAAAGATGACCTTGCCGACATCGCGGATCTCGCAGTGCACGTCTTCAACGACCTCCACATTTTCGACGATGAGCTGATGCCCTTTTGACGTCCTGCATCGCGCGCCGAGATAGGGTGAGCCGACTGCGTCGACGAGGCGCTGTATTTCTTCAGCGCTCTTTGACCAGTCGATGGCATAGTCATCGTCGTCCCGCCAGATAGAATAGGTCGCGTTACCCTCTTTCTGAGGCACCCCGACGATTTCTTCGCCAGCTGCAATCCTAGCGGCGATACTTTCGGCGAGATCACAATAGTTTCGATTATTCAGCTCGATCGCATCGGCAATCTTGAGCGGATAGGTGACCGGGCTGGTCTGCTGGCCGATGATATGCCCGCGGTCATATTCGCTCGCGCCGAACAGGGCCGTGACGCCGATCTCTTTCTCACCATTGACCAGCATGTTCACCAGCGGCGCAAAACCCCGATAACGCGGCAGCGGCGAGTCGTGGAAAACGATCAGGCGCTCGACCGGATGTTTTATGAGCCACCGCCACGAGATCGCGAAGACATACTCATCGCCTCTCAGCTCCGGTTCTGCGCCCCTGAAGTCAAAGGCAATGCCCGCCGAACGACAATGCGCAGCAATCTCTTTGTTGAAATCATTCTCGATGTTGGAGTCCTTGCCGATCACGACGCGTTCGATCACTGCCGGATAGGTCGAGGTCAGGCGGCGAAGAACTTCAAAGCCCTTCTGCGTCATGATGTAGAGTACGGCGCTGCTCATCCTGTTCCCCTCCAGTCAATCAGCAAGTCTGGACCCTGATCGGGCAGGCCCTATTCCCACTCAATCGTGCCGGGTGGCTTGCTGGTCACGTCATAGACGACGCGGTTCACGCCCTTCACCTCATTGATGATGCGGGTCGCAACACGGCCAAGGAAGGCGTGGTCATAGGGATAATAATCCGCCGTCATGCCGTCAGTCGACGTCACCGCGCGCAGTGCCAGCACGGCCTCATAGGTGCGCTCATCGCCCATCACGCCAACCGTATTCACCGGCAGCAGCACTGAGAAAGCCTGCCAGATCTCATCATAGAGGCCGGCATTCTTGATCTCTTCGATATAGATCGCGTCCGCCTTGCGAAGCGTGTCGGCCTTCTCGCGCGTGATCTCCCCCGGAATACGGATCGCAAGGCCCGGGCCCGGAAATGGATGGCGACCGATAAAGCTCTGCGGCAGGCCAAGCTCGCGGCCCAGCGCGCGAACCTCATCCTTGAACAGCTCACGCAGCGGCTCGACCAGCTTCATATTCATCCGCTCTGGCAGGCCCCCAACATTGTGGTGGGACTTGATCGTGACAGATGGCCCGCCAATCGCAGAGACGCTTTCGATCACGTCCGGATAGAGCGTACCCTGCGCAAGGAAGTCCGCCCCGCCAATCTTCTTTGCCTCTTCCTCGAACACATCGATGAAGAGCCCGCCAATCGTCTTGCGCTTCTTCTCAGGGTCGGAAATCCCTTCGAGCGCGCCGAGAAAGGTCTCGCTCGCATCCACATGGACGAGCGGAATATTGTAGTGGTCGCGGAAGAGGCCGACGACCTCTTCGCTTTCATTGAGGCGCATCAGGCCATGGTCGACATAGACGCAGGTCAGCTGATCGCCGATCGCCTCATGGATCAGGACCGCAGCCACCGACGAATCCACGCCGCCTGAAAGACCGCAGATCACCTTGCCATCGCCAACCTGCTTGCGGATCTTCTCGATCGCTTCCTCGCGATACGCCGCCATCGTCCAGTCGCCGGAAAGCCCGGCGATCTTGTGCGTGAAATTGCGGAGCATGTCCCGGCCATGCACCGTATGCACGACTTCCGGGTGGAACTGCGTGCCATAGAAGCGGCGTTCGAGGTCCGCGATAATGGCGAGCGGCGCGCCCGGTGATTTCGCGATCACGCCAAAGCCCGGCGCCAGTTCAGCGACATGGTCGCCATGGCTCATCCAGACTTCTTCCTTGCCATCCTCGCCGCCGAACAGGCCTTCCAGCAGCTCGCTGTCGGTGACCTGCTCGATGAAGGCGCGGCCAAACTCACGGCTGGTGCCGCTTTCAACCTTGCCGCCAAGCTGCTGCATCATGACCTGCTGGCCATAGCAGATGCCCAGCACCGGTACGCCGCGCCCAAATACCGCCTGGTCCGCGCGCGGGCTGTTCTCCCAAGTGACGCTCGCAGGCCCGCCTGACAAAATGATCGCCTTGGGATCAAAACTGTCCAGGAACGCGCCGTCCACCTTGTTGAAGGGGTGGATTTCGCAATAGACGCCGCTTTCGCGCAGGCGCCGCGCAATCAGCTGGGTAACCTGTGAGCCGAAGTCGACAATCAGGACGTGCTCGTGCTTGTCTGCAACGGAATCGGGTGAACTGGCCATGCAGCCTCCTAACCGCTAATGGCGGGGGCTGGAAGGGCCAATGCGACCAGCCCATGCACCGGAAAGGACGTGCCGCATGACACAAGCCAGAGACTTCGCCGCACAAGGGATGCAGGCGCTTCAGCAACAGGACGGCCCTGCGGCTGAAACAGCATTGCAGCGCGCGATTGATCTTGGTTGGCCGGGTCCGGACATCTGGGTCGCGCTCTCCTTTGCCAAATCCCTGCAGGGCGACATGGCCGGGCGCGTCGCCTCGCTGGAGAAAGCCATACAGGTTGACCCTTCCAGCGTGCGCGCGCGGCTTCATTATGGTCAGGCGCTCGTTGGCTCTGGCAGGCCGAAGGATGCCGACGCGGCGTTCCGCAGAGGACTGGCAGACATCACCCCTCACCTCGTCCGGACGCAGGAAATCCACCAGCTCATCACGGCTGCAGAGACCTTCCTTGCTGGCCCCGGTGAGCAGACGGTCTCCCCTGCCGGTGAACTCGCAGACGCGCTCAACAAGTTCGCAAAAGATCATGATCTCGGCGCGGCGCCCGATGATGACCTCTTCCGCCAAAGCCTCGGCTTCCTGACGGGAAAGGCAACCTTCTACCCGTCCCAGCCCACGCGTTACTTCTATCCGGGCCTGCCCAACCGGCAATTCTACCCGCTGGACGGCTTCGGCTGGACAGATGCCCTGGCCGCCGAGACGGACACGATCCGCGGCGAGCTTGAAACCCTGCTTAGCGAAAAGGCGGCCGCCGAGGCTGG
The DNA here is from genome assembly GCF_027213945.1 of Henriciella marina. Lineage (GTDB taxonomy): Bacteria > Pseudomonadota > Alphaproteobacteria > Caulobacterales > Hyphomonadaceae > Henriciella > Henriciella marina_A. The sequence continues at coordinate 59,230 of NZ_JAPWGW010000004.1, read as the reverse complement.
CTTCACCCCCTATGTCGAATCGGCTGGCCGCGAAGGCGCTGGCGTCTCCCACCCGCTGCTCGACAATCCCGACTGGAGCGCCTTCTACCTGATCAAACAGGGTCAGCGCATCGAGGAGAACATCGCGCGCTGCCCCAGGACATGGGCGGCCATCGAAGCCATCGGCGATGCCGTCAACCCGGCCCCCGCCCCCTCTGTCCTCTTCTCGCGCCTAGAGCCAGGCGCCGCCATTCCGCCCCATCACGGCCAGATCAATACAAGGCTCATCTGCCACCTGCCGATCATCCTGCCGGGCAATTGCGGCTTTCGAGTCGGTAATGAAACGCGCGAGTGGAAGGATGGACAGGTCTTCGTCTTCGATGACACGATCGAGCACGAAGCCTGGAACAACAGCGACAAGGCGCGCTACGTCCTCATCTTCGAAATCTGGCACCCGGACCTCTCAGAGCGCCAGCGCAATCTCATCACTGAGTTTTTCAGGCTGGGCCAGAGCCAGGTGGCTTCGTCAGGATAGGCGAGCCCCAACCCAAGCGTGCGCAAACTGATCGAAAACCGTTAACCATGCGAGTTTTCAAAACTTAAGGTTTGCGCTTCTTCTGCCTTGTTTTTGCACAACAGTTCATAAACCGTTTTCCGGTATATAAATAATGTGTTCGCAAGACGCCTGATAAACGCCGTCCTGATCATGATTGCAGGTGCAGGCGCAGCCTATGCCGACCCTACCTGCGGTTCGCTGACCCCTTTGCTGCGCACGGTCGATGCCGTCTACGAAATCGCTCACGAGCCGTCGCAGCGCGCCCAGATGCCATTTCTCGGCGAACTTGAGGCCGCCCTGAGCGACGTTTCGCTGATTGACCTTTATGGCGACATTAGCGCTGAAGAGCTTGATGTCGGCCAGACCGCCATGATCCTCTTCACGGGCGAGCTGAACATAGCCATGGAGCGACTATATGGCAGCGAAGGAGAAGCGGCGCTTCAACGTATCGAGCGCGGCGTACCCCGCCTTGTTCGGACCGAACTGGCGCGACTTCAGAAAGAACTCTCCTGCTCGGTCAGCGATATACTGAATGTAGAGCCGACCCTTCGTCCTCATGCAGAGAAGCTGGGAAGCATCGGTGATCCCGCGCGTGCGTCTGACAGTCTGCATTTTGAAAGTGAAAGCGCCATTCGTGCCTATAAAAGCTCAGCAAGGCAGCGCGCGCCACGCAATGCAAATTCGACCGGCGACAAACGCGGCAAGGCACTCGCATCACTTGGCTTTCCTCTATTGCTCACGCTTGGGTTGCTGGCTAGCGCAGCCTATTGGTGCCGCCCGCGCATTCGCCGCTGGAAAAAACGGGCAGAGCGGCATGTCTGCTATCGCAGTGTGCCAGTCCGCCTCGGCAGCGGCATCCACGATCTGACGATCGTCGACTTCAATATCGGCGGGCTTCGCATGAAGCATGACGGCAGGATATCACGGAAACGTCCGATCTCGTTCCAGCTCGGCGATATCTGGCTACGCGGCAATGTGGTCTGGACCAATGACTGCTATGCGGGCGTGCGTCTCTCCCGGCCACTTTCCGATACGCAGATCTCGGCGCTCTGTTTCAACACAAATCGGCAGAGGGCAGACTTGGATGCCGCGAAGGGTCTTGTTACCGCCTAGCGGTCTGAGAGGTCAGGCCTGACATTCTGCTCAATCCAGCTGACCTGCCTTGGGTGCAGGTGAAAGCTGATCTCTTCATCGGCCCGGCTCTTCAGCTCGACAAAACGGCGCAGCAGGCCTTTGCGTTCTTCAAGCGTGATGACGCTGCGCGGTATCGCCAGTACCGGGTGAGCCCAGCGAAACAGGATATGCGGCTTGAGCCACAGCGCATCTTCGCCGAACTCCGCCCAGAGCATGCCGCGATAATGCACACGGGGGAAACGCCCACGGCCCAGCGTGACCAGCATCAGCCGCTTACCCGAAAACGTCTCCGGCAGCTCCGATTGATAAACCCGAGCCAGTGTCCGCCAACCGCTTGCCCAGGACAGGAAAGACACGATCCCCACCCACACTGCCCCAAAGAAAATCGGGAAAGCGAGGACAATCAGCCAGACCATTATGCCGCTTCGTTCGCCGCAGGTGATGCCAGTGCCCGCTCACGAAATCGGTTCATCAGCGTCACCAGCTGCGAGCCGCGCACCTTGTAGGGCTCGGTCAGTCGCACCCTGCCATACATCAGGATACCTGACAGACGCGGCAGGGCCTTGCGCTTCTCCTCGGTCAGCTTGAACGCCACCTGACGCGAGGCGGGCATTCCCTTGCCGCCCGAATAATGGAGGCCGAACTCTGACACTTCAGACCAGCCGATCTTGCCGAGCGACTTGAACTCGCTCGATTCAAACCCGTCCCGGTCCAGTGTCAGCCAGCCATGCCTGAAAAGCGCAGCGCAAACGCCCACAAGCGTCGTCATTGAAAAGAAGACCGTCAGCCAGACGCTGATCTCTTCGGTGGGGCCATTGCCCGTCCAGTTGGAGAAGGCGAGCATAGCCGCGAGAAGCGCGCTCGCACTTGCCAGCACCAGATATTGCCGGTTCGTGGCGCGAAGATGGACAGTTTCTGGAAGCGGTTTCAACATGCGCCCATATCGCACTGATTCCAGCGCGCGCGCTATCAGCGGGCCTTGCGCATCACTGCAAAGAAAAAGCCGTCCGTGCCGGCCGTGCGCGGTGTAAGGCGGACCGACTTGCCGCCCTTCGCGCCCGCTTTGACTTTTGCCGCGCCCTCATCGGTCAGCAAGCCGGACGCAATCGCCGCATCGGCCGCGCTCTCCTCGGCGAACTCGGGATGCGCCGCGAGGAAGTCAGCAACCCGGTCCTCATCTTCCTCCTTCAGGAAAGAACACGTCGCATAGACCAGCCGCCCGCCCGGTTTCACAAAGGCAGACGCGGCCTCGATGATCTCGGTCTGCTCCTCGATCCGCTTGGCGAGCTGCTTGTTTTTCAGCCGCCACTTCGCATCCGGCCGCCGCCGCCAGGTGCCTGTCCCCGTGCATGGCGCATCGACAAAGACCACATCCATCTGGCCTTTAAGTGCCTCAAGCGCCTCAGGCTCTTTCGGATGGACCAGCTGCACATTGTGCGCGCCGGACCGCTTCAGCCGCGGGATCAGCGCAGATAGCCTGCGTCCATCAATATCATAGGCGTGGATCTGACCCTTGCCTTCCATCATCGCCGCCATGGCCAGCGTCTTGCCGCCGCCGCCCGCGCAATAGTCCAGCACCTGCTCGCCCGGCTTTGCATTCGCCGCCGCCGCCGCGATCTGCGAGCCCGCATCCTGCACCTCGACCCAGCCTTTCGAGTAGGCCGGAATGCTCTCCAGAGAGGTCTCACGCTCAGACGGGTCACGTGCCGGAATATGATAGGCATTCTTCAAGAGCGATGAGCTTTCCGCATTCGCAGACCGCATCGGCCCGCCCGCCTTCTCGGCGTCCACTTTCAGCGTATTCACCCGGATATCGACGTCGGCGCGCACGGCCATGGCCTGCGCCTCGACGACTTTCTCCTCACCGAAAACGCGGTCCATCATCGGCTCCATCCAGTCAGGATAGTCGCCAGACACCCAAGGCTCGGCCGTCACATCCGGCGCCATGACCAGCCGCTCGCGCTCTTCCAGCGTCAGCTTGGACGGCGCATGCTCCTCATCCATGGCCCCATCGATCTTCATGATGTCCCAGCCCCAGGCGAAGCTCAGTGCACCGAGCACCAGCGCGCGTGGCTCATCAGAGCCCATCGCATGGGCAATTGAGTTCTTCTTGCGCAGCGCGTCGAGCACCAGACCTGACACCCAGGCCCGGTCCTTGGAACCCGCATACCGCGCCCGCTTGCCCCAGTCGCGCGCAGCCGACTTCACAGGCTGGTGCCGGTTCAGCACATCACCCAGCACATCAATCGCCGCCGCTATCCGTCCACCGTCGCGCATATTGCTACCTCTTCAACATTCTGGCGCAGGCTTTACGCGCACAGGCCGCGTTAGAAAACCGATGGACTCCACATGCCGACAGGTTTTCAATCTGCATCGTCATTGAGGGAGGACCCGCCATGAGCGTCTATATAAATGCGCAGATCACCATCCACGACCGTGAAGCCTACAACAAGTATGAGGCCGGCTTCATGGAAATCTTCAACGCCCATGCCGGCAAGCTTCTGGCCGTCGAAGAGGCGCCGACGGTGCTCGAAGGCGACTGGGCCTGCACGAGAACCATCATCGCTGAGTTTGCGGACAAGGACAGCGCCCTCAACTGGTACAATTCAGACGCGTATCAGACCCTCATGAAGCACCGCCTCGCGGGCTCGACAGGCAGCATCGCAATTCTGAACGGTTTGCCAGCATGACGTCCAGCACGCGCTTCGAAGGCATGAACATCAACCTCCCCACCTCCATCCGCTCGGCCAACCGCAGAGACTGGCGCCAGATCGGCGACATCACGGCTGAAGCCTTCTCAGAAGACCCCTTCAATCTCTGGCTGTTTAGCGGCGGGCGCGCCCTGCGCCCCCTCTTCCGGATCATGGCGCGCGATATCTATCTGAAGGAAGGCTTCTGCCACCTGCACGGCGATGAGGCTGCCACCATGTGGGCCACCCACGAGTCCAATCTGCGCTTCCCGCCGCTTTCGCTGTTTCAGCTCATGGCGGCTCAGATGATCCACGGAACGAAAGGTGCGATGAAGCGCGGCATGGCTGCAGGTGAAGCGCTCGAAAAGCACCACCCGCACGCGCCGCACATCTATCTTTTCACGATCGGCACAAGGACAACCGCGCGAGGCAAAGGCCTCGGCACGACCATGCTAGCGCCCGTCCTCGCCGCCGCCGACCGGGAAGGCCTGCCCGTCTACCTAGAAAACTCCAATCCCGCCAATCACGGCTTCTACACCTCATTCGGCTTCGAAAAGATCGGCGAGTTCAGCGTCCTCGATGAGAGCCCACCCATGGCCCCGATGTGGCGAGAGCCTCAGCGCCCGATCGAATAGTTCGGCGCTTCCCGCGTCATCGTCACATCGTGGACGTGGCTCTCCGAAAGGCCCGCGCCGGTGATCTGGACGAACTCGGCTTTCTCGTGCAGCTCGGTGATCGTCCTGGCGCCGACATAGCCCATGGCTGCGCGAAGGCCGCCGACCATCTGGTGCAGGATATTGCCGATCGGCCCCTTGAACGGAACCTGTCCTTCAATGCCCTCTGGGACCAGCTTGTCTCCCGACACTTCCTTCTGGAAATACCGGTCAGCTGAGCCGCGTGACATCGCGCCGAGTGAGCCCATACCGCGATAGGCCTTGTAGCTCCGTCCCTGGAACAGGAAGACCTCGCCCGGTGCCTCTTCGGTACCAGCAAAGGCAGAGCCCATCATCGCCGTCGAAGCGCCGGCCGCCAGCGCCTTGGCAAAGTCGCCCGAGAATTTGATGCCGCCATCGGCGATGATCGGCGTGCCCGATTTCGCGGCTGCATTGGCGCAGTCCTCGATCGCCGTCAGTTGCGGCACACCCACGCCGGCAACGATGCGTGTCGTACAGATGGAGCCTGGGCCGATGCCCACTTTCACCGCATCTGCACCTGCATCGATCAGCGCCTTGGTGGCGTCGCCGGTCGCGACATTGCCCGCGATGATCTGGACGGAGTTGGAGAGCTTCTTCGCACGCGTCACAGCGTCCAGCACGGACTGCGAGTGGCCGTGCGCCGTATCTATCACGACCGCGTCCACGCCCGCCTCGATCAGCGCCTGCGTACGTTCAAAGCCTGCATCCCCCACGGTTGAGGCCGCAGCGACGCGCAGGCGGCCCTGCTCATCCTTCGCGGCGTTCGGGTTGAGCTGCGCCTTCTCCATATCCTTGACGGTCAGGAGGCCAACACACTTGCCAGCGTCATCGGTGATGACCAGCCGCTCGATACGGTGTTTGTGCAACAGCTGGCGAGCTGCCTCGATCGGCTCTTCCATCGTGACCGACACGACATTGCGGGTCATGAATTCGGCGACTTTCCCATTCGGGTCGTCGACAAAACGCGTGTCACGATTGGTGATGATGCCGACAACTGTGCCATCGGCCTCGACCACGGGCACGCCGGAAAAACCGGTGCGCGCCTTGATGTCGTTCAGCTCTTTCAGGCTGGCCGTCGGAGCGATGGTGATGGGGTTCATCACGACGCCGCTCTCATACTTCTTCACCTGCGTGACCTGACCGGCCTGCTCTTCAACGGTCAGGTTCCGGTGCACGACACCAATACCGCCAGCCTGCGCCATCGCAATCGCAAGGCGCGCTTCGGTTACCGTATCCATGGCAGCGGAGAGTAGCGGAATATTGAGGGGGATGGCTTTGGTCAGCCAAGTCGACGTGTCCACATTGGCGGGCATGACTTCGCTCGGGCCGGGCTGCAGAAGCACGTCATCGAAAGTAATGGCTTGTCGGATTTTCATGTGGGGAGCTCCCTTTTTGGCCCCTTAATAGAGTCGCGGCCTTTCTGGAACCCCCTTTTGCAAGGAAAACTGAAACCGATTGGGGCCGTGCCGTGCCGCTCATCGCGGTCAAACCTCAGCCCGGACTTTGGCCCGCGCCAAAAACCCGTTAAACCCTCGTGGTTTGACCCATCCGGACGGGTCGCAAGCGGAGGTTTCACAGATGATCAGGACACTCATCAGCACATTAGGCATGGCAGCCCTCATCGCAGCTTGCTCACAGCCCTCTGATCCGCAGGAGAGCGACCCGGCCGCTGCCTCACAGCAAGACGAGGCCACCACTGAGCCCGCTTCGGTCAGCACAGAAAACCTCTCCGATATCGTCAGAGTGCTCGCCTCTGACGAGTTTGAGGGCCGCGCCCCCGGTACGCCAGGCGAGACGAAGACCATCGACTACCTGATCGAGAAGTTCGAGGAGATCGGCCTAGAGCCCGGTGGACGTGATGGCGGTTGGACCGATCCTGTCACCCTCGTTCATTCACGCGTCGTCGACCTTCGCACTCTTGATGTCCAGTCCAGCGAGACCACGATCGACATGCGTCAGGGCCGCGACATCGAGATCAGCTCGGCCAATCCGCGCGAAACCATCGCGATTGAAGACGCCCCCATCGTCTTTGTCGGCTTCGGTGCCAGCGCGCCGGAACGCGACTGGGACGATTATGGCGACATCGATCTCACCGGAAAGGTCGCCCTCTTTCTCGTCAACGATCCTGATTTCGGCGTCGCAGAGGATGACCCGGTCGCGGGCCGTTTCGGCGGCAACCGGATGACCTATTATGGCCGCTGGGTCTACAAGTTCGAGGAGGCCGCCCGCCGCGGCGCCGCCGCTGCCCTCGTTATCCATGAGACAGAGGCCGCAGGCTATGGCTGGAACGTCGCCGCCTCCGGGCCGGGCGACAATTACGCCGTCGCCAGTGACGGGTCCGGCAAGCCTTCGGTCGACCTGCAAGGCTGGCTCCACCTCGACATGGCGAAGCAATGGATGGAAGCTGCCGGTCAGGACCTCGACGCCCTTCGTACCGCCGCCCGCAGCGAGAATTTCGAAGCCTTCACCCTCGAGGGCCTGACCTTCAACGCCGACCTTGGCATGGAGGTCGAACGCATCGAGAGCCAGAACGTCCTCGGCAAGATCACTGGCACAGAGCGTCCTGACGAAACCATCATGCTGTCCGGCCACTGGGACGCCTATGGCAAGGGCATCGCCGACGCGCAGGGCCGCACCGTCATGCCCGGCGCAAATGACGACGCCCTTGGCATGGCAGGCATCATGGAAATCGCCCGCGTCCTGAAAGCGGGTGAACCGCTGGAGCGCACTGTCGTCATTGCTGCATGGACTGCTGAAGAACGCGGCCTTCTTGGCTCAGAGGCCTATGCGCAGGACCCGATCTATCCGCTCGAAACCACGGTCGCGAACTTCACCCTCGACATTCTCAACACGGCTGGTCCCGCAAAGGATGTCATCCAGGTCGGTGAGGGCCAGAGCGAGCTTGAAGACATGATGGCCGAAGCCGCAGACGCCCAGGGCCGCTATGTCTCGCCCGAAGGCCTGCCGCAAACCGGGCTCTTCTACCGCGCAGACCATTTCTCGCTCGCGCGGCGCGGCGTGCCGGTCATCCTCATCATGGGGATCGCAGGCGGGCCGAACCTCGTCGAGGGCGGACGTGAAGCCGGCGCTGAATGGGTCGCTGGCTATATCGCCAACCGCTACCACAACCAGAATGACGCCTGGGACCCGGACTGGGACCTTCGCGGCGCCGCGCAGGATGTTGAGCTTATCCTCAACATGACCCGCTCCCTCGCAAACAGCACGAAATGGCCCGCGATCAAGGACACCTCAGAGTTCAAGGATATTCGAAATGAAAGCGCAGACGCCCGCGACTAGAGAACGAGCCTTTCCCATGAAGCCCCAGCCTAAAAGCTGGGGCTTTACGTAACGTCCGTTCGGTGTGAGATAGTTTCAAAAGAAACTATCAAGGGGGAAATCATGCCGAAGCTCAAACCACTCGACCAGTACGACATCTCGCGCGATCGCGGCTTTCTCTGCCGCCATGATGCTGGCGCCGTCACCCTTCCGGCAGAGCTTCAGCCCGCCGTGGACGCGGCCATGGCCCTCCCTCACTCCATCGTCACCGGCCGCGTGCGTGAGATCCTCGCCCGCCTGCCCGTCATCGACCTCACAAGCTTCTGCGTGACCGCCAGCGATGAGCAGATCCGCAAGGCGTTCGTGCACTACACTTTCATGATCCAGTCCTGGGTCTGGGGTGAACGGGACGCGCCAGCCTCCCTGCCCAAATGCTTAGCCAAACCTGCCTGGCAGCTTGCCGACGCGCTCGATTCCAAGCCGCTGCTGACCTATGCCACTTACGTCCTCGACAACTGGGCCAAGATTGACGCGGACGGGCCCGTGGACCTTTCGAACGTCTATATGATCCAGCCTTTCCTCTCAGGGGAGGATGAGGCCTGGTTCGTCCTCGTCCACGTCGCTATCGAGGCACGCGCGGGCGATATGCTGGCCACCATCCCAGAAGTGATCACCGCCTGCGAGGCCCATGACGCGCCCGCCGTTGCTGCGGGTCTAGCGCGCATGTCCGAGGGCTGGAACGCCGTCAACGCCATCTTCGACCGCATGCCGGAGCGCTGCGACCCATACATCTATTTCAACCGCGTGCGCCCCTACATCCATGGCTGGAAGGACAATCCTGCCCTTGGCGACGGCCTCATCTATGAGGGCGTCCCGGCTGGTAAAAACAAGCCGCAGGCCTTCCGCGGCCAGACCGGCTCGCAATCTTCCATCGTGCCCACCATGGACGCCTTCCTCTCCATCAGTCACGCCGACGACCCGCTGCGCCACTACCTCGAAGAGCTGCACGCCTATCGCCCGACCGGCCACCGTGCCTTCATCGAAGATGTGCGCGCCGCGTCCACCCTGCGGGACTGGGTCAGCCAGCATGGCGACGCGGCCACCCGGCAGCTCTACAATGACAATGTGATGAAGCTTGCCCGCTTCCGCACCCGCCACCTCGAATACGCCGCCACCTACATCAACAAACAGGCTGGCAATTCACCGGGCAACGACACCGATGTCGGCACCGGCGGCACACCCTTCATGAAATATCTCAAAAAGCACCGGGACGAAGCCGAAGCCCATCTGCTCGACGTCGAGACCGCAGGCGCTCATTAGCGTTTCGGTCGAGAAAGACGGTGCAGGACACTAATTTACCGAGATCATTCGATCTCGAACCACCCATTTGGGTGATGCGCAGCCTTATGCCTCATTGCTAGCCTGGCCTCACATCAAAACAGCGCGAGACCGCTGTTGCAGGTCTGGGGGACGTCGATGGATTACGTATCAGGATCAAGCAGAGGCGGTGGGACTCGCCAGGCTTCATATCACACATCGGGAGTGGGGCTGGCGAGACTGCTGATGGTGTCGACGGCTATCGCGGTCGCGCCATTCCTAATTCCGGAGGCGGTCATAGAGGCTGCCGCGCAGGTCGGGCCGCCCGGTCCTCCCGGCCCACCGGGTCCTCAAGGACCTTCTGGTCCGCCCGGTCCTCAGGGACCGATGGGCGCAGATGGTGCGCCGGGGCCCGTAGGTCCTCAAGGAGCAACTGGTCCTCAAGGTGTACCTGGCCCGCAAGGCCCTGCAGGCGCGGACGGGGCTGATGGAGCGCCGGGACCGGTCGGGCCTCAGGGCGTGCCGGGACCTCAAGGACCGCAAGGTGCAGACGGTTCGCCCGGCCCGCAGGGTCCCGCTGGGGCACAAGGTGCAGCCGGTTCAGATGGCCCGCCGGGGCCGGCCGGGCCGCAGGGCAACGCCGGGGCAACAGGACCCGCAGGTCCTGCGGGCACCACAGGCGCTGCAGGTCCCGCAGGTCCTCAGGGTCCCGCCGGATCGGACGGCGTGCCAGGTGCTCAAGGCAAGGCAGGTCCGCAGGGGCCAGCGGGCGCTGATGGTGTTGCCGGTCCGCAAGGCCCCGCAGGTGCTACGGGCACTGACGGCGCAGACGGCAAGGATGGCGAGGACGGCGAAGCCGGTCCGCAAGGCCCCGCAGGTCCGGCAGGCGCCGACGGCGCGCAAGGTGAGCAGGGTCCAGCCGGTCCCGCAGGGCCGGCAGGCCCTCCCGGGCCTCCCGGCCCACCTGGCTCAGACCCGGAAATGGTTGAGACCGTCACGACGATCGTGAACGAAGTCACAATCATCCAGAGCACACTTGGTGATGTGGATGATCTCGATGTCTTCGACGAGTCCGAAACCGCGAGGAGCGCAGCGGTATCGACGTCGGCCCAGTCTTACACCGTACAGGTTGGTGGAACTGGAAACGCGATACGTTCGGGCCCTAGCGCGGCGCAACCGCGTGCTGAAACGGGCCCCGTCGCCTCTCAACGCACCATTGTCGGCGCGATCAATATGAACACGGCTTCGATCAACCAGAATGAAGACGCGATTCAACTGAACGCTGCCTCAATTGATGCCAACTCGCTGAGGATCAATTCACTGGAAAGCCAGTATGTCCTGCTCAATGACTCGGTGCGCGCCTCGACACGGCGCATCAAGGAAGTCGAGGGCGGTCTGGCGGCGGTCTCATCTATGCCGGACCTCTATCTTGAAAAAGGCGAGTCGATGTCGGTCGCTGCGGCCATTGGTGGATACGACGACAATATCGGCTTCGGCACTGCAATCTCGGTGCGCGCTAATCAAAATGTGACCTTCGGCGTCGTTGCCGCGCACAGCAACGGGCACTCAGCGGGCAAGCTGCAAGGCCGCATTGGATGGTAGAGTACAGAAAGCAAAAAGCTTGAAAGGACGAGTGGCGCAGCTTAGCTGCGCCACTCTCAACTTCGCTGGAAACACTTACTCTACTGGCTCCAGCGGCTTCGGCACGCTCACCTTCCGCTCGACTGTTTTGCGGGATTTTGGCTTCGGCAGAAGGCGGAAGCGGGACTGACACCAGGCAAAGCCGACGCCCACATCTATCAGCGCGTCGGATCGCCCGCATGGGCACATGAACTCCCACACACCCCAGATGCGATAGGTTTCCCCTTCGACCAACGGCACGGGGTCGCCTGTCACATGGTTCGGCGCAGCGTTCACGCACAGCACCAGATCGCCATCATTCACGTCATAAGACATGAGAGAAGGATAGCATGGGTGGTTTAGGCACGAAAGGAAGAGCGCGTCAGCCAGGCAGGTTATCATCGCGAGAAACCCAGGCGCAGTCGCAACATTTGCGGATCAGGCGAATTTCGCTAGGGCGATAAGAGATTCTCGGGAGACCGCAATGCCCAAGCAAGCCATGACGCCGGAATTTACGGGTCCCGAAGAGTTGCGCACAGAGCTGTTCCATTTGCTCGCAAATGACTCTCGCGCGGTCGACCTCGTGCTGCAACACTGCTTTGACGGTGTGTTCTATTGGGACCTCAAAGACTTCTCACGCCAGTTCGTCGGCCCGAAATTCTGGGAGATGCTCGGCATCGACGCCAGCTCGAAGGAGGCCAGGGACTGGCATAACCGGGTTCATTCCGAAGACCGCCAGAATTTCTATGAAGCGATCGAAAAAGCCATTCAGGATCCGGATGTCGGAATTGACCAGATTGTCCGTTACCGGATGCCGAATGGAGACTGGCTGTACATCCGTACACGCGGAATGATCATTCTCGATGAAGCTGGATTGCCGTTCCGTCTGCTCGTCCTCAATAGCGATATCAGCGACCAGATCTCACTTGAAGCATCTGAGCGGGAGAGCCGTCAGCGACTGGAACAGGCCTTACGCGACAAACAGACCTCTGAAGAGGAGCTGCAATTCATCTTCGATGCGATGCCGCTCCAGGTGTTCTACAAGGACGACAAGAACGTCATCTTGCGCGCGAACAAACTCGCAGCCGAGAACCTTGGGATGAACGCAGAAGACCTCAAGGGCGCCGATACCTACGACCTCTTCCCCGACATGGCCGCCAAGTATCACGAGGATGACCTCAAGGTGATCGACAGCGGCGTGCCAGAGCTTGGCATCGTCGAGGCCTATGCACCGAAGGACCGGCCGACAGGTTGGGTCAAGACAGACAAGATCCCGATGCGTTTCGAGGACGGCAGCCGGACACTGCTCGTTGTTGCGGCCGACATCACCGAGCTCAAGGAGCAATCTGCCAGGCTCGAGAAACTGTCTGAAGCGTCCAGTCAGTTCGCCTCCATTGCCGCCCATGACCTTCGAAGTCCGCTCCGCCAGACGCGCGCCCTGATGGACATGTTGCTGGGCGAAGTACGCGAAGCGGGCGTCGAGCTTTCAGATGATGGCGCATTTGCGCTGGACCACATCACCGTCAGCCTCAACAAGATGGAGAAGATGGTCTCCGACCTGCACATGCTCTCCAAGCTCGAAAGCCGGTCGGTGGAGCGCCTGCCTGTCGACATCAATGTCGTGATGGACCGCGTTCAACGTGCGCATGAAGACCTCATCGCCGAGGCCAATGCGACCATTACCGTCGCGCCGATGCCACAGATCAACGGCTCGGAACGGCTGGTCGAATATGTCCTGTCGAACCTTCTTCGAAACGCCTGTAGCTTCCGCAAGGGCGACAGCGTGAACATCGACCTTCACGCAGAGCTCGACGTGCCAAACCAGCGCCGGAAAATCTACTTCAGCGACAATGGCATCGGGGTGCCCGAGGGTCAGCACAAACGCATATTCGAACCCTTTGCGCGCCTTGAAACCGGCAAGTCCGGCGAGGGGACCGGCCTTGGTCTCGCGATCGTTTCGCGAATCATGACTGCGCATGGGGGCGATGTTTCTATTGATTCTTCTTTCAAATCGGGCACAAGATTCATCCTGGAGTTTCCCGTGGCAGGAGTATTGACCCATGGCTCGTGAGCTAAGTGTACTTGTGGTAGATGATGATCCGATCGATCAGCGGCTGATCAGCTCCGCGCTGCGCAAGTCCAGCGATTCCATCAATATCCGGATCGCCGATGGCGGGATCGAGGCGCTCGACTCCTTTTCCAAGGATGGCCTGCCCGATCTGGTCGTCACAGACATCAAGATGCCCGGGATCGACGGCCACCAGCTGGTTGACCTCATCCGCGGCACGCCGAAATATTGCTGCATCCCGGTCGTTGCCTACTCCACCTCCATGGATGAGCAGGATATCCGCAGCGCCTATATGGAAGGCGCCAACGCCTATATCGTGAAGCCGTCCTCACAGGCGAACTATCTCGAAGTTGGCCGCGCAATCATCGACTTCTGGACCAAGACCGCAGAGCTGCCCCGCCTTAACTAAGCGGCCTTGCCAGCTTCGGGCCCAGCACCGCCGCCGCCTGCAGCAGCAGCCACACTTCCTCGGGTTCCAGCGAGCCCTTTTCCATGACGGCAAAGGCGCCTTCCTGAATGGCGCAGGCGCGCAGGGACGGCGTCAGCGCGCTCGTATGCATCACGAGCCCCGCCTGCGGACAAGCCGCGCGCAGCTCCCTGATACGCCCCTCCGAGAGGCTGCCATCGCCCAGCATCCGGTCCAGCACGATGACGTCAAACGCCGGCGCCTCGACCGCCAGAAGCGCATCGACGCTGGCAAAGCACTCCACCTCACCCAGCCAGCCGCCAATCTCCTTGACCAGGATCTTCATCAGGAACGCATCCACCGGATCGTCCTCGATGACGGCAACCTTCAGCTGCGCGTTGGGCCGGAAAAGATTATCGTCGAGACCAGACTCGAAACTTCTGAAATCGTCCATGCTGGCCTCCCGCGCGCTACGTTAAGCCAGAATGATTCTATTGAAGCTGTCCACAGGTTTTTCTCAACCTTAAGGCAGCACAGCGCCCTGCCCCGCTTGCCCAGCAATCGTCCCGACCCCGAAAGCGCCCTACCCCCAGATCGGAGGCCGCACCGCCTGCCAGGGCCGCGCCTCTTCCAGCTGCGCCGCCAGCCGGAACAGCGTCCCTTCATCGCCATAGCGCCCGGCAAACATCATCCCCACCGGCAGGCCATTGCCATCGAGGCCCATCGGCACCGACATGGCCGGCTGACCGGTAAAGTTCTGCGGCGGCGTGAACGGGAACACCTCGGCCTGGCGCTTGTCGACATCGCGCGGCGCCATGTTCACCGGGTCAACCTCGCCGATCTTCGGCACCCCCTCCGCCAGCACAGGCGACAGGATCACGTCATACGTCTCATGCAGCGACAGGATCTCCCGGCTCATACGGCGCAGGGTCGCCCAGCCCGCCATCGCCTGCGATCCCGTCAACCCTTTTGAGCCGCGATAGTTGCGCCAGGTCAGCGCCTCCATCTCATCGGCCTCAGGCTCGCGCCCCTTCGCCTCGATCAGCCCGTCCACCGTCGCCGCAAAGTTGCTGCCGGACACAGCCCGCTGCGCGAGGTAGAGCCGCCGGTAATCAACGCCCAGCCCCCGCTCCTCCACATCATGGCCGAGCGCCTCGAGCAGCTTTGCCGTCTCCTCCAGCGCCGCGCGGATCTCAGGCGCCACTGGCCGCCCGCTCGGCGTCTCGGAGTGGAACGCCACTCGCAGCCTCCCGACAGGCGCGCCCACTTCCTCTGCATACGGTCTTTCCTTGCCCGGATAGGCAAAGGGCGCCCCGGGCTCCGGATACCCCGTCGCATCGAGCAGCGCCGCGCTATCTCGCACACTGCGAGAAACGACATGCTCCACCGTCATGCCAATCGCCGCCGCATCATCATAGGACGAGTTCGGGTTGCGATCGCGCGTCGTCTTCATGCCAAACAGGCCACAGCACGCCGCCGGAATGCGGATAGAGCCGAGCCCGTCACTCGCATGCGCCATGGGCAACACGCCCGCCGCCACGCTCGCCGCCGCCCCGCCAGACGATCCGCCGGTGATATAGTCCGTGTTCCACGGGTTGCGGCAGGGCCCGTGAAACGCGCCCTCCGTCGTGCCGGTGATGCCAAACTCCGGCGTATTGGTCTTGCCGAACAGGTTCAGCCCCGCCTCGCGAAAGCGCCGCGTCAGCGCGCCATCCTCGGGCGCGATATCATCGCCCAGAAAACGAGACCCGCTCGTCTGCGGCCAGCCCTTCACCGGGCTCGCAATATCCTTGATAAGGAAAGGCACCCCCCGGAACGGCCCGTCCGCCAGCCTGCCGCCAGACGCCGCCGCCCGCGCCTCGTCAAAGGCCTTGTAGGTGATCGCATTGAGCTTCGGATTATACGCTTCCGCGCGGGCAATCGCCTCTTCCAGAACCTCCAGAGCGCTCACCTCACCAGAGCGCACCATCCCCGCCAGCGCCGTGGCATCCAGCTCCGCATAATTCTCGATGGTCATTGGCTTTCCTCCTGATCATGCGCCGGCCTTCATGGGCAGGCGCTGTTTTGAGAGGAAGCTTGGCTGAAGTGGGGTGCGGCGGCAAGAGTGGGAGGTAGAAACCGGTTGGGGGCACAGCTGATGACCCATGTTGCAGGGCTCGCCGGGCACTTGGCGACACATGTCTCGCCCCGCTCGCTCACCATCATGAAGCGTCAAATTCGCGAAACCTACGCACAGACCTTCGCCCGGTACCTCGCTCTTGCCGACATCGAAACGGAAAACAGCTTCGCCAGCTTTGACCTGGAGGAAGGCGTCGCGAGTTTCGCCGAGAAACGAGCGCCTGCGTTTGAAGGGCTGTAGCGGGGCGGTCCTTTACAACAGGCCGCGTGCCCCGCACCCGTCAGCCTTAAATTTGCGAAAGCAAATCTCCGGTGCTTTGAAAGCGTCTGCACTTCGCTCATCGAATTAAACGAAATGCGTGCTGATCAACCCAAAAATACGCTGAAGTTCCAAGATGGAAATATGCACATTTTATTCCGGCCACTGGTTAAGCGACTGAGCATCAGTCTACTATAGCGCGAGAGATGCAGGAGAACTTGATGACCATCAGCCGCGTGATCATTGAAAATTACCGATGCCTAAGAAAAACGGACCTGCAATTTAGTGACGGCCTGAACATTCTGATAGGAGACAATGAAACTGGAAAGTCCAGTGTCCTCGAAGCTATCAACCTTTGTTTGACTGGTCAGATTAGGCGCAGAGATGCATCTTATGAACTCCATCCTTATCTCTTCAACAAACAAGCAATCGACGACTACGTAGCAGCGTTGCGGAAAGGATTGAAACCCGCTCCTCCGAAGATATTGATTGAGATCTACTTTAATGATTCACCTGACCTAGCCGAGGCTAAAGGCACAAATAATTCTTTGAATTTGGACTGCCCTGGACTCAAAATTTCGATCGGACTCGATGAGGAACATTTCTCTGAAGAGTATGCAGCGTACATTGAACATAAAGATCGTGTGTCCACGATTCCGGTAGAGTACTTCAAAATCGATTGGTTCAATTTCGCCCATGATCCGGTAAGCACCCGATCTAAACCGCTCCGTCCGGCGCTCATTGATCCGAGCTCACTGACAAACGCCTACGCAGCCAACCGATACGTTTTGGATTTGGCCCGCGACTTTCTGAACCGAAAGCAAAAAGCCGACTTAGCGCTTTCTTTTCGACACCTCAGAGAGGTCTTCCAAGAAGACGATAGCGTTAGAAGCATCAACGACCAGCTCTTAGAACACAAGGGCGAGATCAGTGATAGATCGCTTTCGGTCGCATTGGACCTCTCGGCAAAAACTAGCTGGGAAAGAAATGTAACTCCGCACCTTGATGACATACCTTTGGGCTTAGTCGGGAAAGGTGAGCAAACCGCAATCAAAATAAAATTGGCACTTGCCGCAAATGACGCGTGTGACTTGCTGCTCATCGAAGAGCCTGAGACGCACCAATCTCACGGCAACTTGTGCAGACTGATCGAATACATTTCTGACCGATCCAACCACAAACAACTCATACTCACGACGCATTCAAGCTTTGTCCTCAACAAGCTTGGAATTGATGCAGCCATCATGTTCAACGGAAGGACAGGCCTAAGGTTAAACAATCTGAGTGAAAGTACGCGAGATTACTTCATGAAGCTGCCGGGGCACGACACTCTGCGAATGGTGCTCGCCAAAAAGTCGATCTTGGTTGAGGGTCCATCGGATGAGCTAATTGTTCAAAAAGCATATCGGCAGAGTCACGGAAAATCTGCGCTGGCAGATGGAGTTGAAATCATCAGCGTACGTTCTCTAGCGTTCAAACGCTTCTTGGAAATCGCCGCCAAGCTACAGCTGGCTGTGTCAGTCGTGACAGATAACGATGGCAATGTAGAAGCATTAAAGAATAAGTATTCAGAATATAATGGAAACCCCACCATTAGAATTTGCTTTAGCGAAAATGAAAAACTACGAACGCTTGAGCCGCAATTGGTCGACATAAATGATATCGAAATTTTCAACGCTGCACTTAAACGTAACTTCGAGAATAAACAACAAATTCTCAAATATCTCATTTCAAACAAGGCAGATGCAGCGTTAGCTCTCTTTGAAACAGAGCAAGCTTTAACACTACCAACTTACATTGCTGATGCCGTCCAATAATCGCATCATTTTGGCAGCTGCCGGTTCTGGCAAAACGACTACTATCGTATCCGAAGCACTGGATAAGAAAGAAAGTCGATCCGCGCTCGTTACTTTTACAACGAAAGCTGAAAGCGAACTACGCGCGAAATGCTACGAGATTGGCGGTTATGTGCCTGAGCATGTGAAGCCGATTACATGGTTCACGTTCTTGCTCAGACATTTCATTCGTCCTTACCAGCGGGTGA
The DNA here is from genome assembly GCF_027213945.1 of Henriciella marina. GTDB lineage: Bacteria > Pseudomonadota > Alphaproteobacteria > Caulobacterales > Hyphomonadaceae > Henriciella > Henriciella marina_A. The sequence continues at coordinate 41,068 of NZ_JAPWGW010000004.1, read as the reverse complement.
TGATCGAAAAACGTATTTCAGGTCTTAACTTCGTAGCTGGTCGATCTGCAAAACGCGTCTCGAAGCATAAAACCATTCAGTACAACACCGACGGCGCTGGCAAAGTTTACTCTGATAAAATTTCGGAGATGGCGTGTACAATAATCAACAAAACAAAAGGCGCTTCGCTAAAACGTGCCGAACAGATTTTTGACCGCATCTACATTGACGAAGTTCAAGATTTGGCGGCTTACGACTTAGATTTCATCGAATTGCTTCTAGGGTCATCGATAGAGATCGTTCTCGTTGGCGATCATCGGCAAGCCACCTACAAAACAAATCAATCAGCCCGAAACAAGCAGCATAGCGGGACCAATATCATTTCCAAGCTCACATGCTGGGAAAAAACGTATGGTGCTTCCATCACAATCCACAACCATAGTTATCGCTGCGTCCAACCAATCTGTGATTTTGCCGATCTATTCTTCCCCGACGCAGAGCCAACTATTTCCCGGAATACTCATCAGACTGATCACGACGGAATTTTCATTGTTCAAGAAAAAGACGTCGGTCACTATATTTCCAGATACCGACCTCAATTGCTCCGATATGACAAACGGACTGTGATTAACGGAGCGCCAGTTTACAACTTTGGGCAGTGTAAAGGCATGACCTTCAACCGCGTGCTGATCTATCCGCATGGCCCCCTGAAAAAGTACCTACGCACGGGCAAACTAGGCGACGCTGGAAAATCGGTGGCCAAGCAATACGTAGCGGTCACACGAGCCCGTCAAAGCGCGGCATTCGTAGTGCCGAACACACAGGTTTCATCACCTATAGCCGGAGTTAGTTGTTTCAATTTCGACAATGTCTCCTCGTAGCGGTCATCTCGAACTTAAAGGGTAAGCCTTTGAATGCTCCTGACGACCACTTCTAATTCACACTAATAAACCCATCGGCCACATCATCCTTAAACCTTTATAGCAGCCGAACGGGCTGTCGGTGGGGGCGCATTGGCCGTTAGTGGGGCTGCTGACGCAGATTCTCTGTCCGCACATTGCGAAATCAACCACACTTTCCCACCGTATAGCGCCCCGCCCTATTCTCCCGACCATGCGGGATACATCCAGCTTTGTGGCGGCGGGCCTTCGGGCTTTGCGCGAAGAGATGGCCGATCTGGGCTTCGTCGCGGGTCTGTCCTCTGGCGAGGGCGGGCTGGGCCGGCGGCTCTATGCGCAGCTGCGCGCCCGCCTCATCCTGATCGAGACATTGCTGCGCCGCCTCCTCATCCTGATGGCGGCGTCAATCAATACACCGATCATCCCCGCGAAGGCGGGGACCTCGTGCAGCAACACCGCTCCCTCTCAACCTCCCTCCGCACCCTCACACCCCAAACACCCCCGCAGGCGAAGCTTCCCCCTCCTCCCCCGTTTGAGAGAGCGCACCCCACCAGGGTCTGACGTGTTTGCCCTCCTGTCGGTCGAGCATTCGGGGCCTCCGGGCTCCTTCCGCTCAAAAACACCGCTGGTACACCGCTACTGCACCATCATGGGTGTACTGCGCCGCCCCGAACGCGCCGCCCGGCGCATGGCCTTCACGCTCGCGCGCCTTCGCGCCGCCGGTGCCCCGCGCCCGCTCTGCCTCACGCCGCTCAATCTGAAGCGCGCCGGTGAAGAGATCTCTCTCATCGCCGCCACCCTGCCCGAACGCGTCGCGCGGGCGCTTGTCGGCTGGTATGATACGGGGTGACGGGCCGGGGCGCGCTTAACCCGCTCTTACCGGCGCGCCTCCGAAATCTTCTATCTGATTACGCATAGTTTACCGCTTCATGCCATGAACCATGGATGGACAGGAAACGACCCGAACGCATACCGGGCCTGGCGGAGCTGCATGAGCGCTTCCGCAGGATCGCGCTGCGCGTGGGTCTGGTGGGGCTTCTTCTCGTCGGCGCGGCGTTTTTCGTGTCGGTCATTACCGGCGGCGTCAATGCAGAATCCTACATGGAAGCAGGGACTTATATCGTCATCCTGTCGGCGATCGCGCTCTCGGCGCACCGCGATTACAGGACACGCCTCGTCCTGAATGGCGGGCTGACCTTCCTCTTCCTCGCCTATTGGGCCTTTACCTATACCGAGTTCCGGATGGGCGATATCGCGGTCGATACGCTGCTCTATCCAATCTTCATCCCGGTCTTCATCGCCATCGGCCTCGACTACCGCCTCCAGTTTTCCCTCGCGCCCCTGCACGGCGTGATGATCTGGCTGGTGACGCCGCTCTATATCGAAGTTGTCCCCTTTGGCGCCGAAACACTGCTCCAGCAGCAGATCCTGACCGCCACGATGGCCTGTTTCTGCGCGCTTCTTATTGTACTGCTGGCTCTGGTCCAGATCTCCCGGCAGAAGACGGATGAGCGGCTGGTCGCTGTTATCATTGAGAAAAACCGGCTCGCGACCACCGATCCGCTGACTGGCCTCCTCAATCGCCGGGCCTTCATCGAAGCGCTCGAAAGGACGGCCGAGGAATATCCGGCGCTGACGCTCGCCTTTATCGATCTCAACGGATTCAAACCACTCAATGACCAGTTCGGCCACGCCGCCGGCGACGCCGTCCTGAAAGCAATCGCGGCCCGGCTGGAACATCATGAAGCGGTGATCTCAGCGGCCCGGCCCGGCGGCGATGAATTCGCTGCGATTATCGACCCGAGCCTTTCTGCCGCCGAAACTGACAAGGCCATCGCCGAGATCCACGCCTCGCTGATCCATGATGTAAGCTGGCAGGATCGCCTCATTCACGTCGGCGTCTCCCTCGGCTACGCCGCGACGGACCGCACTGAAACCGATACGCAAGCCTGCCTCAGCCGCGCCGATACGGCGATGCGGCGGGTCAAGGCGGCCGGCGGCGGGTTCGGTCGCTATACAGCCGCCACCGACGCGGAAGCTGTTTCGACTTCGCGGCTCGCCATCTCCTTCCCGCCGGCGCTCGCAGACGGCCAGATCCGCCCGGCCCTCCAGCCGATCGCTGACGCGCGCACCAAGGAGATCGTCTGCCATGAGTTGCTTGCCCGCTGGACATCCAGTTCCGGCGGCCGCCAACCAACGCCAGGCGAGTTCATCCCTGTCGCCGAAAAGCTCGGCCTGATGAACGAGTTGCTCTGGACCACACTGGACCAGGCGATGAAGCATTGGCCCTCTGATATCCGCGCGGTTTCCGTCAACATATCGCCGGGCCAGCTACAGACGCGCAACTTCGTTCCAAAGCTTCGCCGCATCATCGACCGGCATGGATTTGCTCCGGGCGAGCTTACACTTGAAATCACCGAGAACGTTGCGCTTCGAAACGTTTCGGCGAATGCCGAAGCCCTTGAACAGGCAAGGCGCGCTGGTATGAAGATCGCGCTGGACGATTTCGGGACTGGCTATTCCTCCCTTTCGTTGTTGAGCCGCCTGCCGCTCGACATGATCAAGATCGACCAGAGCCTGGTCCACGCCGCCAGCCGTGACGGTGACTCAACGCAAACGGCCATCCTGCGCGGCGCGCTGAGGCTGTCACATGAGCTTGGACTGGTATCCTGCGTCGAAGGCGTCAGCTCGGAAGAGATGGCGCTCCAGATGAAGATATTCGGCGCAGACCAGATCCAGGGGTTCTGGGTTGGTCGTCCGACGCTCGTCACGCCGCGCCCGGCGAAAGTAAAGCTCGCATCCTAACAGCTAGAGCCCGCCTGCCGGCTATTTGCGGAATATAATTGCCGCCGCGGCGAGCAACCCGGCCCCCGCCGCAATTGCAAAAAAGAGGTCCGCGGTGCCTTCCACGAGAAGTGCAGCGACCAGGCCGGCAAGGCTGATCACGAAGATCAATGCTGGCATCATGAAAATCGCTACGAGACGCCTCGAGGATAGCCTTGTCCGGGGATTTCCAGCGCTCATGCTTGTACGCCTATAATATCATCAAGCTGTCTCTCAACCCGCATCCGGCGATTGCCCCGCGCGAGCCAGAGATAAACGCCGGTTACGAGCAGGAAGATGGTCAGAAGGTCCAGCACGGCCCAGACCAGCTTGAGCAGAAGACCGCCATAATCACCGAAGTGGAGCGGCCTCGAAAGCGATAGCGCCTTCGCATACCAGGGCATTTCGCGAAGTCCGGCGACCTCACCCGTTCCGGCATGGATAAGGACCGGTGCGATGACATGCTCGCTGACAGGGGTCCTACCGTGCAGGAAAACGGCGTAATGCGCCTTCGTTGAAAAACCGCTACCCGGGAAAGCCACGAACTGGAGCTCCATCTCCGGCGCTTCCTCGATCGCGGCGTTCACAGCAGCATCGAGCGAGGCCCGGGAGGCTGAAGCGGACACACCTTCATTCGAAGCGATGAGATCGGCCAGTTCCTGCGATTTCCACGTCTCGATTATCGGCTCTTCAAGCGTGTTGATGACGCCGGTCAGCCCCACGACGAGCAGCCATGCGACCGCAACGATGCCGAGGAAGTTATGATAGTCGAGCCATTTCAGCCGCTTCGACTGGTGCCGCCGAAGGGTGCCGAACTCCAGCTTGCGCATGAAGGGAGCATAGAGGACCACACCGGATACGACGGAAAGTGCAAACAGTGTCCCCATAAATCCGAGAAAGAGCATGCCCGGCAGACCGAGAAACATGTCCGTATGAAGCTGGAGAATGAACTCCATCACGCTTTCGCCCTTGTCGGCAGGCGGCACGAGATCGCCGCTGGTAAGGTCAAAGGAGGCAAAGTGCATGGCACTACCGGGTGCGTCAGCACTTGGCCCACTTGTGACGTTTACGACCGGCCGATCGATGTCAAAGCTCATGAAGATTGGCACTTCACCCGGGCGGGTCTCCAGCGCTGTGTCGAGGATTTCGTCGAGCGTCAGGTGTTCTGCCGCTGGATTGGCCGGTGTCCAGCTATCCGGGTTCAGCGCGCTATCAATCTCATCATGGAAGATGAGCGGCATGCCGGTAAGACAGAGCATGAGCAGGAACAGGGTACACAGAAGGCTTGTCCACTTGTGGACCCAGCTCCATGCCTTGATCGTCTGCTTACCCATGCCCTGTCCTCTGATGCCTAGAAGTCCACCGAAGCTGACAGCATAAGCGTGCGCGGATTGCCGAGGATGAGATAATTTGCCCCTGGGAAGCCGCCCGTAGACGCCCAATAGGCTTCATCGGTCATATTCTCGATCCGTGCACGGAGCGTCACTGGCCGGGCGGCAAAGTCCGTGGTGTAGCGCGCGCCGAGATCGAGACGCGTCCACCCATCGAGCTCCACCGTATTTGCCGTGTTCACATATTGATCGCCCGTATTGACGACGCGGCCATCGAGCGTGAGGCCCGGCAGCGCGGCGACGTCCCATTCAGCATTCAGGTTCGCCTGGATTTCCGGCACGCCGATTGGCGCATTGCCCTCATTCACGCCGTCCTGAGTGCGAGACAGTTCTGCATCGATGAATGTTGCACCGCCAATGACACGCAAGCCTTCGACAGGTTCGCCAAAAATGCTGAACTCAAGGCCGGAATTTACCTGCTCACCGGATGCGGTGAAGCGCTGATTGGCAACAATCGCATTCGGACGGGTGAGCTGGAACACGGATACAGTCGCACCGTAACTACCGGCATCATACTTTGCGCCGACTTCAACCTGCTCGCCCGTAAAGGGCTCAAGCACTTCGCCTGCATTGAAGATGGGGGTGCCCCCGCTTGTAGATGGCGCAATCTGTCCGGGCTGAAGGCTCTCGGCATAGTTGCCATACAGCGAGAGGTTCGGGCTAGCTTTCCAGACGAGACCGAAGGCTGGCGTCACCTTCTCATCGTTATAGCCAGAAAGGCGTGCGCCCGTATTGTAGTTGAATGTCGCCGTTTCGATCTTTTGCTGGCGGAGACCGATCGTCGCCAGCAGGCGATCATCAAAGAGTGATAGAGTGTCTGCAATCGCGAATGATTGATTGTCCACTTCCTCGGTAACGAGCGGGTCATCGAGATCGCCGCCCGTGAAGAAGTCAGGCGCTGGTGGAGCGACGAAAACTGGATTATACAGATCGCTCGCGAAGCCCGCAAAATTCGAGAACGCGTACGCATTCCTTGATTCAGAAGAAATGCTGGAGGCCGACAGCACAACACGGTGACCTATAGGGCCCGTATTGAATTCGGCGCGCAGACCTGTGTCGAAAGAAACGACATCGTCCTCTCGCGTATTGTCAAAACGGTACGCCGTCAGCGAACCATCAGCAGAAGCCCTTGGATTGGAGAGAACATTGGCTTCTTCACCATTACGGGCGCCACCACCAAGCCAGAGCGTGATGTTGTCGGTCATGTCGAATTCGCCGCGAACAACGCCGAATAGCTGCTCTTCGTCGGTGTAGGTCCATGGCTGGGCGTAGTTGCTGTCAGCGTCAGGCGCTTCGGGGATAGCGCCGAGCGGGGTCACCTGCGGGCGAGGCGCGTCGATGCGGTTATCGTGATAACCGAAATCAGCTGAGAAGCGGAACCGCTCGCCGTCATAGTCGGTACCGATGGAGGCAACGCCGAGCGAGCGGTCCTGGCCATCGATTGAGGTTTCGCCATCGCGCAACACTCCGTTCACACGCACGCCCCACTCACCGATGGGGCCAAAGCGCTTGCCGAGATCTACTGCACCATAGGCCTGGCCAGAATTCTCGTAGCCCACGGTCAGGCGGCGAATGCCTTCGTCTGGCGCGCGCTTTGGCACGAGATTGATTGTGCCGCCGACACCGCTGCCACCTGGGGCTGCACCATTGATGAAGGCGTTCGCGCCACGAAAGACTTCCACACGCTCAAGCAACTCAGCTGCCACAAACTGACGCGGCAGGATGCCGTACACACCGTTGAGGGTGACGTCGTCTGAATAGACCGGAAAGCCGCGGATGACGTAGACTTCCTGAAAGTTGCCAAACCCCTTGGCGATACGAACGACGGGATCGTTCTGAAGCACATCGCCAACGCTTTCTGCCTGCTGCGCGGTCACAAGATCGGACGTGTAGGCAGTTCCAGAAAATGGCGCGTCAAGAAAATCAAGATTCCCCAAGAGGCCAGCGCGGCCACCCCGGGCGACCTGCCCACCTTCGAATTCCTCAAGAAGTTCAACCTGAGAAGCTTCGCCCGTCACAATAACTGGCTTGAGCCGCGCCTCATCGGACGCAGCGTCTTGCGCCATAGCTGCGGGCGCTAGCGCCAATAGCGAAACGCCGACGGCGAGCATTGATCCATGTCTTTTCATCATTTGGCGGAGTCCCTGAACATTTTGAGGACACGACGTAAATGCAATTCATTCGCATCTCAAGGGTTGTCTGCATTCTGGCCGTCGACACGTCGAGGCAAGCCGGATCCGCTTAATTCGCGTATTCTCTTAACGGGGCCGCAATTTAGAATTGATACCGCTATGGCTGAGGGACGGTGAGATGCGCTCAGTTATTTTTATCTTGATACTGATCGTGTCTGCGAATTTCGCGGCAGCTGGCGCGCAAGATTGTAAATATGAGGCGAGCGTATTCGAGGACACGCAGCCTTCTCTCAGCATTTCAGACCTTAGCGATCATACTGACAGCTTTGTACCGCTCCAAGAGCGCAATAGCGGCCTGTACGAAGGCCGAAGCGCAACCGGGACTCTCTGGCTAAGACTAAGGCATTCGGCGGGGGGGCATTGTGAGACGCCGCAATGGCTTCAACTAAAATACCCTTATCTCAAGGACGTCGAATTGCACGCAGTCCGACAGGCCCCAAACGGGCGCACGGACGTCACGAGCGTCACGCCCCTGCCCTTGCAATATCCAGTCTGGGCGCTGCCGCCTTCGAGTGACGTGCCTGCCAGCGACTATTATGTCCGTATTACCCATCCAGACTTTCTGATCCTTCCATATGAGATCGGAAGCCCACGCCGGATTATCGGCGAAGTGGCCGTGTTCGGAACCATCAGTGTTTCGCTAATCGCTCTGTTTCTGGCGCTCGCATTCCAGACAGCGGCGCTCGGCAGGGTACTGGATCGGTCAGACACGGCCGCTTTTATTGGTTTTGCAATCAGTGCGGCTTTCTACGTCCTCATTTCCAGTGGTTTGCTGGGAAGCCTTTTTCGAGGCGTCGTCCTCGACACACGTCATCTACTCCTGACGTCGCAAGCCGTCCTGCTCTGGAACGCGGTCGTTTTCCTGCGCGCCAATATCAAGCCGGTCGCGACGCCGCGGATCAGTGGCACATTTCGAATTCTGCAATATGCCGCCTTGCCAACACTGCTCGCGCCGCTTCTTGGCCATGCCTTCGCGTCGCTGGCTTTCCTCTTTGCGTTTATCGCTGCCCCGCTCATCATTCTTGGCTTGCTGGCCGCTCTTGCCTATCAGCGCCAGGGGCAAGCGACAGGGCTCCTGATTGGCTGGTGTCCGACCATTCTGGCAACGGTCTGGATCTATGGCCGTCTCCTTGATCTTACCCCCTACCTGTCAATTAACCATCACCTGGTCGCCATAGGTCTTTTTCTGACGGCGCTCAGATTCAATGGCGTACTCGCCTTCAAATATCGCGGGGAGGCTCGCGCGGCCCGAACCGATATTCTGACTGGCCTGCCCAACAGACGAGCGATGACCGAAAGCGCGAGGCGCTTTGATAGTGGTCATCTCGACCTGAGCGCGCTCGCCCTGATGGACCTTCGCAAGTTCAAGGCGGTGAATGACACTTACGGACATGCAGCTGGCGACCACCTCCTGAAAGAGATCAGCCGCCGTATCTCAGCCGTCCTGCCCAAACAGTCCGATTTCTTTCGGATTGGTGGAGATGAATTCATCATTCTCGTCCGCGCCGGGATTAGCCGGGACAAAGTTGACAAGCTGCTTTCAGACGTCAGCGAACTTGTCAGCCAGCCAGTCAGCTATGCAGGCAACAGCTTTTCTGTGCAGGCCAATATCGGCGCGATCGCAGGACCGATGCCCGACAATGTCAGCTTTTCAAGCTTGATGGGAGCGGCCGACAAGCTGGCTTACATGGCCAAGCTCCCTCACGCCGCCGACATTCTTATTCAGCCATGGTCGAGTGCAGGGACCCTTACTCATGAGGAAAGGCCCGGCGCCATGCGGACACGGCCGACCTGAGCCGCTCAGTCGACGCAGAGCGCGCCGCCTGCGCGCCCGTTTTCGATCGTCTGGTAGCAACCGAAGACATTGTCATTCACGGTGCACTGGCCGGTTGCAGGCGTGCCCGCTTCAGCAAACTCGCCGGTATTGCGGCACTCACCCATACAGTCGGAGCTGTCAGAGCAGGCCTCACCGCCGTCCGCGAAAGTTTGGATGCAATTTTCCCAGCCAAGCATGCCGGCCCGCTGGACCGTGCCACCTGCAGCTTCGCAGCGCGCGCGTTCAGCCGGGGTGGCGACTTCGCCTTCGAAAGTGATGCGCTCATAGTTTGTGCCGGCATGGCCGTCGTCAGGCGTGGTTTCGCCCGGCACAGCGCAGGCAGCAAGAAGGATGAAGCTGGCGGAAAGAAGGTAGGTGCGCATGGCTTAGCCACTTTCGTTTTTCAGGCAAGCGGTATCCTGCCACCAAAAACGCTTGCCCGCTACTCGTCGCGCTCTTCCTTGTAGCTTGGTGTCTCTTCTGCCTGGTCAGAGGGGCGCCCAGGAATGGCATACCCACCCTTTAGCCAGCGCGACAGATCCACATCGGCGCAACGTTTGGAACAAAAGGGCCGGAATTTTGGATCGGCTGACCGGCTTTCGCAGATCGGACAGATCGACTTGCTCATTCTTTTCTCACCACGGATTTCTCGCCCTTGCCGCTGGCGATCTTCACCCGGCCCGAAAAGGCCTCTCGCAGCAGGTCATCGCATTTCTTTCGCCGCGCTATATAGGCCTGCAGGGCGTGCGCCGACAGGGTGAGCCTGTAGAAGCCGGTGCGATTGGCAGCCGTTTCGCGTGCGGCAGCCCTGAAGAGAGCGAGGAGTTCAGTCTCTGGCGTCTGTCGTCCCTGAGCGTCCAGCAGCCAATCTTCGACGGGCGCATGTGTCCAGGCAAGCTGAGCCTGAAGCAGGCCGAATGGCGAGGGTTTGAGCGCCTCGATCTGACGGCTTGAACAGGCGGCGAAGCTTTCCTGCAGACCGGCGCGCAGCTTGTCGGCTGTCGATTGCGTGATGGGGCCGACGCAATCGAGCACGACGAGGCCGCCAAGGTTGCGGAGAGAGAGCTGGCGTGCTGCTTCCTGCACAGCTTCGCGGTTCACGCTGAAAGCGCGCGCGCCGGCGCTGCCCTTTGAGATGCGCCCTGCGGTGTCGATGTCGATGGCGGTCAGCGCGCGGGTGCGCTCGATCCCGAGATTGCCGCCGCCGGGCAGCGGGCACCAGCTGGCGAGCGCTTCGTCGAAGGCGCTGTCGATCTGGTCAAAGTCAGATGTAGTCTCGGCGGTGTCGACCGTCGCAGCCTCAGAGATAAAGGCACGCCAGCGATCGATTGCGGAGACGGTTTCGGTGGGCAGCGACTTTCTGGGTTTGCCGCGGGCGAGCTTGTCACGGCGCGCTTCCATGACGATTTCGACCGGTGCGCTCGCGCCTTCGGTCCGCTTGCCGGTATCGTTCGTACGCACGAAGATTTCTTCGCCAGAAGAGGCTTCAAAGAACGCCCCGCCCTGCTCTGGCGCGCGGCGACGGAGGCGGGCTTCGACCACATCACCTAGGCGCAGGCCACCTGCTCCGCCGCCCCAGCGCTCAACAAAGAGGCGGAACGGCTTGCCTGCGCTATCGAACGCCGCAGCACGGACCTCTCCCGGCGTGCGATGCACGAGGATCCGCGGCGGCTGGCTCATGAGCGTCCGCGATATCCGAGCGCAACGACAAACAGCTCTGGCGAGCCGGCCCGGCTCGCAGGCGGCTTGATGTGTTTGACGGTTTTGAACATGCGCTTGAGGTCATTCAGCATGTCAGGCGTCGCCCCGCCCTGGAAAACCTTGCTGCAGAAATTGCCGCCCGGGGTCAGATGCTCACTGGCGAACCAGAGCGCCATTTCAGCGAGCGCGGCTGTGCGCAGGCTGTCTGTCTGCTTATGACCGGTCGTGTTCGCTGCCATGTCGGAGAGGACGAGATCTGGCGGGCCGGACAGCCCTTCCATCATCTTCTCGACATCCTCGCCTTCATTGATGTCGCCCTGGATGATGTGCGCCCCTGGGATGGGATCGACAGCCAGAAGGTCGATGCCGACAATCTCTTTCACGCCGCTACGCAGGCAGACCTGAATCCAGCCACCCGGCGCGCAACCAAGGTCGACGACGCGCTTTGCGCCGCGCAGGATGTTTGCTTTCTCGTCGATTTCCAGCAACTTGTAGGCTGCGCGCGCGCGGTAATTGTCCTTCTTCGCGCGCTGGACGTACGGGTCCGATAGCTGGCGTTCGATCCAGCGTTTGGAGCTTTCATCCTTGGCGTTGTGGGCAATGATCTTGCGCTCGGTCATGCGGCGACCGGATGTCTGTTGCTTTTCCTTAGGCGGGCCTTTCCAGCGCCGCTTTTCGTCATCGCTCATGACTTTGCCTCCGCCGCAGCCTTGTTGCCGCTATTCTGTTGTAATCTGCGCTTGCGTCCACCCCGGGAGCGCTTGCGTTTCGGCCCCTTCATCATCGACAGGAGGAGGCCTTCGCGAAGCCCCCTGTCAGCCACCCGCATACGCGCATGTGGAGCCAGCGACCAGACCGCATCCATCAGAGCGCAGCCTGCCAGCATGAGCCCTGCCCGGTCATGACCAATGGTCGGGAAGTTGGCCCGGCCTTCGGGGCCGGCTGTGATGAGTGCATCCATGGTGGAATAGCAGCCATCATGATCCATCCACTGCCCGTCTACGAGGTCGCGGCGGTATTTCTCCAGCCCGAAATGGACCCCGGCGACGCAAGTGACCGTGCCCGACGTGCCGATGATGTGAGATGTCTCATCGGCGAGCATTTTGCGAATATCGTGCTTCTCGGCCCATTTTTCGACATAGGATCTTGCCCGTTCCAGCATGGCCGGATAGGCCTCTTCCTCTGTTTCGAGATGAGCAAACGCCTCTGTCAGGGTGACCACGCCAAGCGGCACGCTGGTCCACGCCTTGATGGGCGGCTTTTTCAGCATGCCGTCCAGACCGCTATCGCGTGCCACGGCAGCGTCGACCAGTGAAAGCTCAGTCGATCCGCCGCCTATGTCGAGAACGAGGACAGATTTTGCGTCCTCATCGATGAGGTTATGACAGCCGATCAGGGCGAGGCGCGCTTCTTCCTGTGGGCCGATAATCTTAAAGGTGAGGCCCGTTCGTTCGCGGATTTCCTTGATGAAATCAGCGCCATTCTCTGCCTTGCGGCAGGCTTCGGTCGCGATACAGCGTACATGCCCTACGCGCTTTGCTTTCAGCTTTTTCGAGATGGCGCCGAGGGCGTCAAAGGCCCGATCCATTGCAACTTCAGATAGACGGCCCGATTGCTCGAGCCCCTCGCCCAGACGGGCGATCTGCGAGTGGGAATCGACCACGTTGAAGCCCTTGCGCGTCGGCGCAGCGACCAGCAGCCTGCAATTGTTGGTGCCGAGGTCCACCGCCGCATAAAGCGGTGGCCGCCGGTCGTTGCGCGCGGGCCGGCGGTTACGCCTTTGCCCGCCGCGCGATTTTTTTTCAGCCATGTGAGGCCCAAATCTTGTCGGTTAGTAGCGTCAATATCACATTGAACAGTGATGAGCCAACGACCCAGCATATTCTCGCGACTTGCCGCTTTGTTCAGCGCCCGTAAGCCAGTTGAGCCGGAACACGAAGCTCAGGTCGCACATGTGGATCCCATGACCGAAGCATCACAGACAGACGAATCCTATGGCGAAGACGGCCACCAGCCTTTCGCCATCGACCGCAGACAGGCGAAATTCCAGATCGGTGAGGTTGTAAAACATCGCATGTTCGGATTTCGCGGTGTGATCTTCGACGTCGATCCGGTTTTCGCCAATTCCGAAGAATGGTACGAAGCCATCCCGGAGCATCTGCGCCCGTCCAAGGACCAGCCCTATTATCACCTCTTCGCAGAGAACGATAAGACGCATTACGTGGCCTATGTCTCAGAGGGCAATCTTCTGATCGATGACAGCGACACACCCGTCAGCCATCCGGACATTCCATTCGTCCTGGATCGCACGGCTGATGGTTATGCCCTGAAGCGCGAGCAGGCGAACTAGAACGTCTGCTCCCTAGTCAGGTTTCACCATGTCCGGCGCGGCTTTCGCGAAAGCCTCAAACTTCTGGCAGGCTGCATCGACTTGGACCAGACGCGGGAACTGGCTGAGGTCGGTATCGTAGCGGCGCGCATTCGCCATTTGCGGCACGAGACAGATATCAGCCAGCGTTGGCTGATCGCTGAACAGGAAGGCATTGGCCTTGTGAGGTTCAGCCATTTCCTCCAGTGCTGTGAAGCCACGAATTATCCAGTCGCGGTACCACTCACCAACGCCCGCATCGTCCTGCCCCAGCTCTTTGCGAAGCTTGATCAGCACTGACAGGTTGTTGATGGGGTGGATGTCGCAGGCGATGATGTCGGCGAAGGCGCGCACCTGAAGGCGGGCCCAGGTGTCAGCCGGGAAGAATGATGGCTCTGGATAGGTTTCATCCAGCCACTCCAGAATGGCCATGGACTGGCCCGAACGGCGGCCATCGACTTCCAGCGTCGGCACGCGCATCTGCGGGTTGAGAGCGCGATAGCCATCCTGAAACTGCTCGTCCGCGCCCGGGGCGATGTTCACCGACTGGGAGGTGTAGTCGAGGCCTTTGAGGTTCAGCGCAATCCGCAGCCTGTAAGCTGCGGATGAGCGCCAATAGTCATAGAGTTTCAGCTCACTCATGCCTTCACCACATCCTGCTCGATTGCGCCGAAGACGGTGTGCCCGGCCCTGTCCTTCACTTCGATGCGGATGTTGTCGCCAACATCCATGAAGCTTGTCGCAGGCTTGCCGTCCCGGATCGTCTCGATCATGCGGATCTCGGCGATACAGGAATAGCCAAGGCCGCCATCGGCGACCGGCTTGCCCGCGCCGCCATCGGGGTCGCGGTTAGAGATCGTGCCGGACCCGATGATCGTGCCGGCGCAGAGCGGACGGGTCTTCGCTGCGTGAGCGACCAGCGTGCCAAAGTCGAATGTCATGTCGACATCGCATTCAGGCTTGCCGAACGGCTTGCCATTATAGGTCGACAGCATTGGCAGGTGGAGCTTGCCATCCTTCCAGGCGTCGCCAAGCTCATCAGGCGTCACGGCAACAGGTGCGAATGCGCTGGACGGTTTGGACTGGAAGAAGCCGAACCCCTTGGCGAGCTCATTCGAGATGAGGCCGCGCAGGCTGACATCATTACAGATCATGATGAGCTTGACCTGATCGAGCGCCGACTTTGCGTCGATACCCATCGGAACGTCGCCGGTCACGACGCAAACCTCTGCCTCAAAATCGAGGCCCCAGGCCTTGTCGCCGAGCGGAATATTATCGCGCGGGCCGAGGAAGCTGTCAGAGCCACCCTGATACATGAGCGGGTCGGAATAGAAGCTTTCCGGCACTTCTGCGCCGCGCGCTTTTCTAACGAGCTCCACATGGTTGATGTAGGCAGACCCGTCGGCCCACTGATAGGCGCGTGGCAGCGGCGATTCGCAATCATGCTCATGGAAGCGCTTGGTCGGGACCGAACCGACTTCGACATCAATTGCGAGGGCAGCCAGTTTCGGCGCCACAAGGTCCCAGTCATCGAGCGCGGCCTGCAGCGTCGGCGCGATATGCGTTGCTTCGGCATAGCGGGTGAGGTCTTTCGAGACGACGACCAGCTGGCCGTCGCGTCCCTGTTTGAGGCTGGCAAGTTTCATATGCGGCGTTCCTTTCCTCTGCGGTCGTTGTGCCAGTGCGAAGACCAGCTTTCCATTTCTTTCAGAGTTTAGTGCGCTATAATAGTTGCATGAGCAACCATTCCGAAAAACCCGCCAACGCAAGAGACGACTGGACCATTGATCAGGGCTGGTCGGATTATACGGCCGATGAGCATGTTGTCTGGGACCTGCTGTACAAGCGGCAGATGGACGTGCTGCCGGGCCGGGCGGCGCCTGAATTCCTTGAAGGCCTGAAGGCGCTGGACCTCGGCAAGGGCGGCATACCCGAATTTGAAGCCATGTCGGATGAGCTTGAATCCCTGACAGGCTGGCGCGTCGTGGCTGTGCCAGGACTCGTGCCGGATGAGGTTTTCTTCGACCATCTTGCCAATCGCCGCTTTCCGGCAGGCCAGTTCATCCGCAAGCGTAATGAACTCGATTACCTGCAAGAGCCGGACGTCTTCCACGATGTGTTTGGGCATGTGCCGATGCTGACCAATCCGGTCTTCGCCGACTATATGGAGGCCTATGGCAAGGGCGGGCTTCGCAGCCTCGATTTTGCGGCCCTGAAAAACCTAGCGGCGCTTTACTGGTACACGGTGGAGTTTGGCCTGATCCAGACCGATGAAGGCCTGCGCATCTATGGCGCGGGCATCGTCTCCTCGAAGACCGAGAGCATCTTCGCGCTGGAAGACCCCTCCCCCAACCGGATCGGGTTCGACCTCGAACGCCTGATGAAGACCGACTACCGGATCGACGATTTCCAGCAGACCTATTTCGTCATTGATAGCTATAAGCAGCTTTTCGACGCCACAGTGAAGACAGATTTCGCGCCCATCTATGACCGGATGCAGGGGAAGTTCGCACTGAAGCCTGAAGACGTGGTCGCCAATGACGCTGTGATTACGCGTGGCAGCCAGGCCTATGCAAAGGCCGGCGGGCGGCTCGCCCCGGTGGATGGCAGCAAATGAGGCGCGCACTGGCGCTTTTGGCCCTTGCGGCCACTGGCGCCTTGGCCTCTGCCGCAGAGGACGTGGTTGGCGCGGACTGCCAGTTCGAAGGCACGCCACTGAATGGCAAGGTTCAGGTCGTCAGCAGCTTTCCGGACATCAAGGTCAAGATCGTCGACAGCTTCCCTGACCTGAAGGTCAAGCTGGTCGAGAGTTTTCCCGACGATTGCGGCGAGTGGCAGATGGTCGACAGTTTTCCCGACTTCACCATCCAGTATGTCGAGAGCTTTCCCGACATTGAGATTGAAATGGTGACCTCGTTTCCGGGCGTACCCTAGGCGAGCTCTGACAGTCCAAGACAATCGAGCAGCGCTTCGCGGGCCGTCTGGCACTCGATGGCGAAAGCAGGATCAGCAAGGTCCGCGGCAACTAGACGGTCGCGGTAAGTGTTGGCGACGATGTCCTGCAGCTGGTCGATCTTGTCCTCGTCCAGCAGGACGCCCTGATTGCAGGCGGCAAGCTCTTCGTCCGTCATCACGACGCGCAGGCGCAGGCAGGCAGGTCCGCCGCCATT
The DNA here is from genome assembly GCF_027213945.1 of Henriciella marina. Lineage (GTDB taxonomy): Bacteria > Pseudomonadota > Alphaproteobacteria > Caulobacterales > Hyphomonadaceae > Henriciella > Henriciella marina_A. The sequence goes on along the minus strand of NZ_JAPWGW010000004.1, from coordinate 24,729 downwards.
GCGCATGGACTGGCGCACATCAACATACTGGACCCGTCCGATCGGGCCATTTCCCTCCACCATCTTCTCGCAGAAGGCGCGCGTCGATTTGGTTTCCTGCGTCTCCAGCGGCGCCAGAAGGACGAGACGGTCCTCACCCGGCCATTTCAGAAGCTGCGAGTTGAACAGGTAGGATGTGATCGCGTCGCCGATCGGCACCTCGGCCTCAGGCACCATGACAGTCTTCAGCTCGAACACGCCCTCTCCTGCCTGGCGAATGGCATGGAGGACGGCGTCCGTCGCTTCAAAGGCATGTTCATGATAGAACAGCGTGTCGAGAGAGCCGACACACACGACGTCATTGTGAAAAGCGCCTGCATCAATGGCGGCGCGAGCCTGGCGGGCAAAGATGCTGCGTTCTGTCGGCAGCATGTGCGCACGGGCGATGCTTTCGCTGGCGAGCTTTGTCTGACGCGCAGGAAAGCCAACGGTGCTCTCGCCTGCCTCGCGGCCATAGACGAACACCTCAACGCCCGGCGCGCCATGATCGGCGCAGAGGCGGATATGATTGGCGGCGCCTTCGTCGGCAAAGTCGGTGTGGGCTGACAGCGCGGCATGGATACCGAACCGGTCGGTGTCACCGAAGATGGAGATCAGCGTCGCCGTCGTGTCCGGATGCTCAATGGAGCGGTGCAGCATGGTTGACAGGTTCGCGCTGGTCAGGTGGAGGCGTCCATCGCTCGCGTCCGCGGAGGGCGAGACGGTCGCCGCATTCGCCGCCCACATGGACGAAGCGCTATAGGCGGCTTTGAGGAGTTGCGGATGAGTGCAGGCCGCTGCCTCAATAATATCGGCGTCACTGCCGGTGAAACCTGCGGAAACGAGGAGGTCAAAATTCGGACGCGGCAGCGGTGGCAGGACGGCCTGCTTCAAGCCAGCGCGCACCAGAAGACGCATCTTCTCGAGGCCCTGGATCGCCGCTTCGCGTGGATTGGAGACGTCGCCTTCATTGCGGGCGCTGGCAAGGTTGCCCTCCGACATGCCGCCATAATTGTGGCTCGGGCCAATCAGGCCATCGAAATTGACTTCGTATGCTGTGCTCATAAGGGCCGGATACACTGCCCGGCGGAATGATGGAAGCCGCTCATGGACACAGGGTCCCTGCCGCGCGCATTATCGCTGACATCTATCCTTCAAGAGGAACCGCCACCATGAAGCTGACCCCAACGCTCGCCGCCGTTGCCCTTTTTCTTCCTGGCATGATCGCCCATGCGCAAACACTGCCTGAAGCTTTCGTATCCGGTCCGGTGATCAAGGAATTTGGCCCGTCCGCACAAGTAGAGGGCATGATCCCGCTTGCCGAAGACATCAAACTGAAGGTCGTTTTCGATATTGCCGATACCGAAGAGCGCGGCGGGGTAAACCGCCAGTTCGAGACAGTCGCCCGCTTCCTCAACATGCATGCGCGCGCCGGTGTAGACAGAGACGCGATCAAGCCTGCCATCGTGGTTCATGGCGGCGCGGCTCAATACCTCGTCCAGCCAGGCCCAACCGAAGACGCAACTGACACGTTCCGCCTTGTCTTTGCCCTGCTTCAGGCCGACGTGCCCATCTATCTATGCGGACAGACGGCGGCGGCGCGTGGGCTATCCAAGGACGACCTCATCCCCGGTGTCGAACTATCGCTATCGGCTATGACTGCGCACGCAAAGCTCGCGCGGGACGGCTATTCGCTCAATCCGTTCTAAACGCTAGCCCGGAAACCCTTGCGCCTTGAGGCGGGCAGCCTGGTCGGCAGTCTGGCTCGCCTGCGGCCAGGCGCAGTAATCGGCAGCGTAATAGGCGCCAGGACGGAAGTTGCCCGACAGGCCCGGTCCACCGAATGGCATATTACCGGATGCGCCAGCCGTCGGCCGGTTCCGGTTCAGGATACCTGCACGCATCTCATTATGAGCACGCAGCCAGAGCGCATCGTCGTCGCTGACGAGGCCCCCAGAGAGGCCAAACCGCGTATCGTTCGCGTGAGCGATGGCCGCGTCAAAGTCCTTCACACGGTGGATCTGGATGAGTGGACCGAACAGCTCCTCATCGGGCACGTTGCTCGCATCGGTGACGTCAATGACGCCTGCCGTCACTAAACCCCCGCCACGGTCCATGCGCTTGAGACGGCGTAGCGGCTTGCCGCCCGCCTTGGAAAGCATGGTCTGGAAGTCGACCGCGGCCTGCGCAGCGTCTTCGGACACCAGTGGGCCCATGAAAATATCGTCTTCGTCCCACGCACCGATTTTGAGCCCCCGCGCCCGCTCGACAATGGCGTCAATCACTGACCTGCCGAACGCATTGTCTGGCACATAGACGCGGCGTGCGCAGGTACAGCGCTGGCCGGTCGTCAGGAAAGCGGACTGGGCCGCAATGTCGCCAGCCGCTTCGGCGTCTGCCGGGTTCCAGACGATGAGCGGATTATTGCCGCCCATTTCAAGCGCAAGAATGATATCCGGGCGGCCAGCGAAATGGCGATGGAAGGCGGTGCCGGTTTTGGCAGAGCCGGTAAACAGCACACCGTTGACGTCAGCATCCAGAAGCGCGGCGCCGGTGTCCCGCCCACCATTCACGACATTGACCACGCCCTCGGGCAGACCGGCCGCCTCGAAGCAGTCGATCATGATCTTTGCGACGGAAGGCGCGAGTTCGGATGGTTTGAACACGCAGGTATTGCCTGCGAGCAATGCTGGCACGATGTGTCCATTTGGCAGGTGGCCCGGAAAATTAAACGGCCCGAACACCGCCATTACACCATGTGGACGGTGGGTCAGATGCGCGCCGCCAAAGGCTGTTTCCTGGCTGCGTCCACCGGCGCGTTCGACCTGGGCGTGAATGGAGACCGCGATCTTGCTCTTCATGGCACCGGCTTCCGCCACCGATTCCCAGCGGGCCTTTCCCATGTCTTCGCTGATGGCTTTGGAAATGTCGTCGGTGCGCTTCTCGACCTCTGCCGCATAGGCTTCGAGGATGCGCGTGCGCGTGTCCTGCGGGACATGACGCCAGTCGCGCCCTGCGGCGTGCGCAGCCTCTACCGCGTCATTGACTTGCGCAGCGCTCGCCGCCTGCCCTTCCCAGCTCGTCTCGCCCGTCGCCGGAGAGGTTTTCTCGAACCAGTCCCCGTCGCCGGTGTGCCACTTGCCGTTAATGTACGTGCCTTTCGCCATAGCGCTTGCCTAGCTCCTTAGCCAAAGTCTTGCTGTGCTGCCTGATTGCAGCTTCAGGCGGTCTAGAACCGCCTTTGATGTCACGAACTCATTGTCGCCGCGACTTTCCCCTTCAATGAGGCTCACCCGGATATCGTTGAAGTGGTCATTGGATACAATACCGCTCTCACCGCTCGCCTCACCTTCGATGAGGGTCACGATGCGGCTCTCGCGGATCGTGCGGATCAGCTTGCGGGGCGCTGCAACCAGTGGACCACCGTCAAAAATGTCGACTGTCCGCTCAAACCTGAAGCCTTCCCATTCAAGCAGCTTGAGAGCGCCCACACCATCGGCATGGCAGCGCCCGATCACCTCACGGGCCTCCGGCGGCAACAGGTCCACATAGATCGGGTATTTCGGCATCAGGTCCAGAATGAACTGATTGTCCGAGACGGCAGACAGGATGTCTGCCTCCTTGAAGCTCATCCGGAAGAAGTGCTGACCGATGGCATCCCAGAACGGGGTTTCACCCTTCGCGTCGACCACACCGCGCAGCTCTGCCAGCACCATGTCGCCAAAGCGTTCCGGATGGGAGGCCATGAGAAGGTAGCGGGACTGCGCGGCAAGACGCCCTGCCCCGCCGCCGCGATGGGCGGACCGAAGGAACAGCGTTCCGACTTCGGTAAAGCCGACAAATTCGTTCGTCAGGATCAGCGCGTCCATATCATGGCGGCGATCCGCCGCCTGGCTCGCCTGCGCGAGCGTGATGACGCGATAGTTGAAGAAAGGCTGGTCGATACCGGTGCCTGCTTTAACCGCGCTGCAGCCACCAATCTCGCCGGTCTCATGATTGACCATCATCATGAGATACTTGCCGTATTGTGGCTGATCGAGGTCGCCCGCAAACGACTTTTCGGACTTTTCCAGTCGTTCGCGGATGATGCCTTCATGCACCGGCAGGCTTGTAAAGCCGGGGCCCGATTCTTCCGCCAGCGTCATCAGCGCGTCGAAATCGTCCCTCCGCGCTGGCCGCATGACATAGGGGGCGGTCATTCCATCAGCGCCTTTATCTTCGCCGCATCAATACGGCCATCAGCAAACCGGTTGAGGAGGAGCGCCGAAAGCTGCGCCCGTTCGACCAGGCTCGACATCACGACATATTCCTCGCTTGAATGGATGCGCCCACCCATGACGCCGAGCGTATCGACATTAGGCACGCCAGCCGCGAAGATATTATTGCCTTCGCAGACGCCGCCTGTGTCCTCAAAGGTCAGCTCAAGCCCGAGCGCAGAGCCGGTCTGTGCGACGGCGTCGAACAGGGCCTGCTGCGCGTCGTTGCGCGGCTTTGGAGGACGGTAGAAACCGCCATGCAGATGACCGGTAATGCCGTCGCGGGCCGTCGCCTCCCGGAAGATCCGCTCTACTTCCCAGGTCGCCCACTGGGCGGCATCAGCATCGGGTGCACGCGCGCCAAAGCGGATGATGGCTAGGTCCGGCACGATATTGACGGCGCCGCCGCCATCGATCGCGCCGACATTGAAGGACACGCCTTCACGCCGCCCATTGAGCGCTTCGAGATCAACCACCGCATGCGCTGCTGCTTCGAGCGCGCTGCGGCCGTCTTCCTTGGACCGGCCAGCATGCGCCGAGCGCCCGTGCAGGACGATGTCAAAAACGGCAGACCCCTTGCGACCGCCCGACATGGCGCCTGTTTCCATGCATGGCTCGTAGGTCATGCCAACAAGCGCGCCGGAGGAGGCAGCTTCTTTCAGGGCGCCAGCACTAGCGAAATTGCCGATCTCTTCATCTGGAGAGATCACGATCTGGTAGCCGAGCCTGTCTTTCAGCGGTCCCGCCTCAAACGCCTGCAGGGCACCTAGCATGACAGAGAGCCCGCCCTTCATATCGGCGAGACCGGGGCCGTTCTTGCGTCCTTCACCCAGATCCTCGATCTCGGTGAAGGTGCCCGGCGGGAAGACGGTGTCATAATGACCGCTCATCACCACCTGCACGGGCGCGTCGGGGCGAGATTTGACGCGGAGGATTGGGCCGGTCTCGAAATCGACGGCTTCTCCCTTTTCATCGATCTTTTCAAAAGGCTGGGATGTATCCAGCTTCACATCAGCGTCGAGCGCTGAGAACGCGTCTGCCAGCTTGGGCGCCAGCGTTTTCAATCCGTCAGCATTCCAGCTGCCGGTATTTATCGAAGCCCAGTCGAGCATGCGAGACGCCATTTCATCTTCGGCCGCCGCAACTCGTTCGCAGACGGCTTCGTCTTCTGAATTTTTCTTGCCTAGATCAGTCATACTTCTTGGTTTCATGGGACGTGACGAACTGCAAGCCCGTCTCTGGCAGCTTTTGCGGCTATTCGGCGCGAGATGGAGCTGACGGTTAACATTCAGTCCGTCACGCTTTAGGAGGACCGCTGGCGAAGCTCAGGAGACTAGACTGTGAGACGATTTTTTGCGTTCACCGCCCTTGCCGGACTTGGTTTTACCCCAGCGGCTGCGGCAGACGAAGGCTGGACGGGCGAAGGTTCCTTTTCGGCGGGATACACCACCGGCAACACCGAAACGGCCGATCTGGGTCTCGGCGTGAAATTGAACCGCGAGCGTGGCCTCTGGACCTATAGCGGCGAAGCGAACGTCGAATATGGCGAAACCGACTTAGTCGAGACGCGCAACCGCATCTTCCTCTCCGGGCAGGTCGACCGGCAACTCGGCGACAAGCTCTTTGCCTTCGGCCGCACGTCCTATGAGAAGGACGAGTTTTCCGGCTTCGACTCCCGTCTCTTCGTGGGCGGCGGTCTTGGCTATCAGCTTATCGAGACCGACTCGACGAGCTGGGACGTTCAGGGCGGGCCCGGCATCAAGATTGACGAAGTCCAGGCGACCACAACGATCCGCAATGGCGTGCCTGTCGTCGTCCCGGCTTCGACTGAACAATCAGCCTCCGTGGTCGGGCGTTCGGAGTTCTCACAGAAATTCAACGATGCGGTGAGCCTCTCAAACAATACCGACGTTATTTATGCGAGCGAGTCGACGCAGTTCTTAAATGTCACTGCGCTGACGGCAGCGCTGACTGATACTTTCTCGGCGCGCTTTTCCTTCGACGTGCGCCATGACACGAACCCGCCGCCCGGTTTTGAGGCGACGGATACGGTCACGCGCGCATCGCTGGTTTACGCTTTCGGCGGCTAGGGGCGCCTAGACCTTTTCCAGGGCCTGTTCGAGGTCGACCAGGAGATCTTCTGGCGCCTCGACGCCCACCGAGAAACGCACAAGGCCATCGGTGAAACCAATCCGTTTGCGGATCTCTTCATCCACACCTGAATGGGTCGTCGAACCTGGATGACACATCAGGCTTTCGGTACCCCCAAGACTGACGGCGAGCTTTACCAGCTGGAGATTGTCGAGCAGCCGGAACGCCGCTTCCTTGCCGCCTTTGACGTCGAAGGAGAAGGTTGAACCGGCGGCCTCGCACTGTTCGTCGAACACCTTGCGTTGCGGGTCGCCTTCTTCGAGGAAGGCCGGATACATGACCTTGCCAATTTTTGGGTGGTCGCGCAGGAATTCGGCGCAGATGCGGGCATTGTCGAATGCCTTCTCCATACGCATGCGAACCGTCTCCAGCGAGCGGGTGAGCAGCCAGCAAGTATGCGCATCGAGCGTCGTGCCGAGATAGTTACGAACCCGGCGGATCTTGGCGATCACCGCTTCGCTGCCGATCGCTGCACCGCCGACAAGGTCAGAGTGACCGCCGATATATTTGGTGAGCGAATAGAGCGCGATGTCAGCACCATGTTTGATCGGAAGGTGGCCGATCGGGCCCATCATGGTGTTGTCGCACATGATGATCGGGCGATGGCCCGTTTCCTTCTCGATCGTGTCTGCCACACGCTTACAGGCCGCGATATCGACCAGCGCATTGGTTGGGTTGGCAGGTGATTCAGTGAAGATGACGCTCAGCGGGCCGGTCCTGGCGGCCTCACGTGCGCGTTCGAGAATCTTCTCTTCGCTGGCCCAGGCATCCATCTCGAACGGCGTGACGCCAAAGTCCGGCATGAAGCTGCGCATGAACACTTCGGTACCGCCATAAAGCGGGCTGGAGTGCAGGATCGTGGTCCCTGCCCCGGCACAGGCCAGGAGCGCCGTCGTGATCGCGCCCATACCTGACGAGAAGACGAGCGCCATTTCGCCTGCATCATAAAGAGTGAGGCGATCCTCCAGCACTTCCATGTTCGGATTGTTGAAGCGCGTATAGATGAGATCAGCTTCTTCCGGGTCGTCGGCGAGGCGCTTGCCAGCCAGCTGGCGGAACAGGGCTTCGCCATCGCGGGCCGATTTGAAGGCGAACGTCGATGTCATGAAAATCGGCGGCTTGATCGAGTTTTCCGACATGGCCGGATCGAAGCCGTAGCCCATGACCAGGGATTCAGGCTTCAGCGTGTGTTCGCCAATCTTGCGTTTGCGATAATGTTTGTCGGGCTTGCTCATCAGAGATGTCCTTTGAATTGATTGGTTGCAACTGAAACCATTTACCGGCGAGGTTCAAGCTTTCCCGTAAGAGCCAAAGAAAAACCCCGGCGCCTTCTCAGGTGCCGGGGTCATCGTTTTGGAGTTTCAAGCGCAGCTTAGCTGCCGCTGATCCGCTGGAATTCTTCGCGGGCTTCAGCAAGACGCTCATCGACCGTCGCACAGGCTTCTGGCGCATTGCCTTCACCCAGAACGGCAAGCTGCTCACAGCGACGCTTCTCGTTTTCGGTATCCTGAACAAGGCTTTGCGCCTCGAAGCGGACAAGGGCGACCTCGGTCTGCTCTTCAGAGCGCATGAAGGCGAGCCAACCGCGGCCACCACGATTATTGGCGTTGGAGAAGGCTTCGCGCGCACCGGCACGGTCGTCGCGCTCATAGCGGGACTGACCAATCAGGACCCAGGCGAGACCACGATCCTGCACACCGCCGGTGTTGATCGCACGGACCAGTGCCTCTTCTGCCTTTGCCCACTGCTGGAGCTCAGCATATGAGCGACCAAGACGCTCATACATGGCGCCGCTATTGTTCATGCGGGCCGCTTCTTCGATGACCGGAATGGCGCGGTCAAACTCACGGGCTACCTGATAGAGGTTGGCGAGCAGTTCCATGCGCTCATAGGTCTTGGATACACGGCCGGCATTCATTTCCTTCTCGAGGACCTGAGCTGCCTGATACGGCGCATTGAAGCGGTTGTAGAAGTTCACAATCCGCATGATCTCGTCCTCTTTGGTGAGGATACCGCCAAGATACATGGCTTTCTGGACTTCAAAGGCCTTACGCTCCTGCTCACCGGCGAAATAGTCACCCGCGATGGCGTCCCAGAGACGGCGCTCATTCGGGTTACGCGCAAGAAGGGTCTCGAGGAGTTCGGCCTTTTTGGCGCGCTGGCCCGTCTCGTCATAGAGATAGATCAGGAAGTCATAGACCTGGCGCTCTGCATTCGGGCCGTCTTCGCGGAAGACCTGCTCGGCCCAGCGGAGCGCTTCCTGGTTCCGGTTGAGCTTCTGGTTGACGACGGCCAGCTGCCACTTGGCATCGCGGTCCGGAGACCCGCCTGCCTGAACCCATTTCTGGGAGTATTCCAGCGCCTTATCCAGGTTGTTCTGGCTGAGATAGATCTGGAAGATGTTGTAATAGGTGGTCTTGCGCTCGCTGGCCGGGATGTAACCCTGGTTGATTGCAGCTTCGAGATCGCGAACAGCGCCAGCATAGTCGCCTGCCTCGATCTTGATCGCAGCGCCAAGCTTCAGCACAGCGCCCTGCTCATAGCAGTTCAGTTCCTGATTACGCAGCTGGCTGAGGACACCAAGTGCAGCCTGAGCATTCTTGTTCTGAAGAAGCTCGGTCTCGGCCTTGAGGTAAAGCTCACCTGTGGTCGAGCTGAATTCGGTGGCCTCGCAATTGGCGGACTGCGCCATCGCAGCGCCAGCGCCCATGGCGCACATCGCGCCAACGATGACAGCACTCTTAAGAACGGTCTTGATTCCCATGGTGTCTCACTCCTTTTCGCCGATTGCGGCGGAAACTCTCTCATGCACGTCGCCTGCAGGCTCAACGTGCATCTGCCTGAAATTGATCCGCCGGCGATATATCTGTTTTATCGGCAGTTAGCGTCACTTCGCTTTGTCATAAGATATGCTTGCTCAGCCCCGCCACGTCAACGCTTCAGCAGCCAGCCAGCACACTCAATTCGTTGCCGTATCTAGATTCGGGCAAAAACATTCCGGCCTTCGCGTGCAGGGGGTGCGACATCGATAGACTCGCGTCTGCCGGGCAACCAGAATGTAAGAAAGCCCGGCCATCACAGCCGGGCTTTTCTGATTTGAGTTTCCGAGCGGAATCAACCGTCGAGACGGAATTCCAGCGGATAGACCACGTTGCGGCGCTCTGCAGGCTGACCACGGACGATCTTCGGCGCAAACTCGACGCGCTGGACAGCACGTTCGGCTTCACGTCTGAAGACGCTGTCGCTGCAAGTCGCCGACACATTGTACGGGCGACCACGCGTGTCCACATCGAAGCGGACGTCGCAGGTGCCTTCGATCCCACGTTCAGCTGCACGCTGAGGATAGGTCGGCACCGGCGGACGGATCGGCTGTGCGTCACGGTCCGAAATGGCAACCGGGTCGATCGCAAGCGAGTCGAGACGGTCAACATTGAGTTCCGTTGGCGCAGCGCCCTGGATGTTCGGCGTCGGCAGATCAATGTCAGAACGAGATGCCGACATCTTTGGCGGTGGAGGCGGCTTGTCTGCGGAATCGAGCCGTTGCGGCTTGTTCCGAGCGCGTGTCCGCACCTCCTGGCTGTCGTCTGCTGGCGTGATACGCTCCAGAACACGCTGCTCGACATTTTCGGGCTGCTCGTAGTCCTGGTTGATCATCTTGTACATGAACGTGAAGAGCGCAAACACCACGATCGCCGCGAGAGGAATACCAATGATCAAGCGAATGATTGGATTGGAAAACATGTGTTTCTCCTACTCCTTCTCGACGGAAACCGGCACAGCGGTCAAACCATCTTCGTTATAGATGATCTCCATCAGGGAAATCAGAACACCTGCGTCGGAATCCTCGTCCGCCTGGACGACGAGGCGTCCCTTCGGATTATCTTCGCGAAGCTCGCGAATACGGAAACCAACTTCCTGCAGCGTCACCACTTCCTTGTCGATGTAGATATCGCTCTCTTCGTCGATTGCGATCAGGATGCCGAGCGGGTTCTGCCTCTCGGCATTTTCCACGTCGGTCCTGCTGATGTCGACACCCGGTTCCTTGATGAACTGGGCGGTCACAATGAAGAAGATGAGAAGGATGAACACCACGTCGAGCATGGGCGTGAGGTTGACATCGTCTTCAGCGGACGAATCGGACGCCAAAATACGTTTTCTACGTGCCATATTCCGGTCTCCTAACCTTCACTCTGAACGATGTTCACCCGGCTCATCTGGGCATTGTATGCCTCGTCACGGATCTTGACGATCGTGCCGGTGCGTGCCCGAGGGTGAGCCTGGATGATCAGCGCGCTTTCAGGGTTTTCTGCCCGCAGACGCTCCATGTTCGCCCGAACACCGCCAATATCCGTCAGACGGCCGTTCACGGTAATGAGGTTGTCCTCACCAACATAAACGAGGATGGCCGTATCATCCGGATTGCTTTCCGCCTGGGAAGGCGGCGGCGGTGGCTCGAGGCCAAGAGCCTCTTCCTGGATGAATGTCGATGTCACGATGAAGAAGATGAGAAGGATGAAAACCACATCCAGCATCGGCGTTAGATCGACGCTTGCCTCATCGGCCTGTTTCGATTGTCTGCCTCGCATTATGCAATCTCCATTTCGTCTTCCACACCCTGCACCAGGCGACTGACCTTACGGTCCATGCCTGAGGTGAACAGGATACCGGAGATGGATGCGACCATCCCTGCCATGGTCGGAATGGTCGCGCGCGACACACCGCCAGACATGGATTTAGCATCGGCACCATCGGTGATTGCCATGACGTCGAACACTGCGACCATACCGGTCACCGTGCCCAGAAGACCGAGCAGCGGGGCGAGCGCCACCATTGCCTTGGTCATCTGCACATTCGCTTCAGCTTTCATCCGGACTTCCGAGATCAGCTTGTCGCGAACCCAGTGCGCCAGCACCGATTTACGATCCGACCGGGCGTTCCACTCGTCGATCGCTTCTTTAGCGACCGACTTGTGGGCCAGGCGGAAATAGAACAGCCGTTCCAGAATAAGCGCCCACATGATGAATGTCGCCACCATGATGACGAGCAGGACGGGCCCGCCACGCGCCAGGAATTCTTCAAGCTGGTTAAGTCCTAGTCCCATAAGGGTACCTCCCGAAGGAGGTGACGGCTGTTAGGCCGTCACCGTGTTGGACTCTGCACGCTCAGCAACGAGGCCTGCGGCTTGCTCATCGAGGATCTGCTGGTTGCCACGTGCCATGGAAGACGCGATGGCGTGGAGCAGAAGCAGCGGAATAGCTGCGACAAGACCAAGAACCGTCGTCATGAGAGCAACCGAGATACCGCCTGCCATCAGCTTAGGATCGCCGGCACCGAAGTTGGTGATGGCGGTAAAGGTGATGATCATACCGATAACCGTACCGAGAAGGCCGAGAAGCGGTGCAACAGCGGCGAGAACCTTAACGACGTCGTTGAAACGCTCGATTTTCGGCGATTCGCGGAGGATCTGTTCGTCGAGCTTAAGCTCAAGGGACTCAAGGTCCTGATGCTTGTTCTTCTCATAAGCTTCGAAGACGCGGGCCAGCGGGTTGCCGGTGCCTGCCTTGCGGGTCTTCGCGGTGCGGCGCATCGCGGAACCCATGAGGAAGAGCGTAACGATCTTGAAGAGTGCGAACACTGCACCAACTGCGAGAAGGAACAGGATCACGGCACCAACTGGACCACCCTGCTGGATACGCTGCTCGAGGGTCGGCATTTCGCCAGCAACTGCGAACAGGTCACCCTTGGACGGGTCGATTGGCGTAATGACGGTCTCACCTGGCTCAGAGTTGATCAGGCTGCGCATCGCAGAAGCGAAGCTGCCGCCTGGCTGGGCCTTAAGAACGCGAAGATATGGCTCATCCGTGCCCTCGGTGATGACCTCAACGAAGCGGACATCATCGGTGGTGGCAGCGGTGAAGATACCGACACGCATCAGTTCGATATCTGCGACTTCGCCTTCCGGGCCAGCGCCAGCGACGGACGTGGTGAAGGTCTTGACCTCAGACTGGGCGATCATTTCCTGAAGCATGGCTTTTGGAAGGGCGTCCAGATCTTCGCGGGTCGGAAGCGAACGGGCTTCGGAAACTTCAGCGAGCTTCTCAGCGCGGCCGCTATACTCATAGTTTGAGAGCGACTCCTTGATGATCGGCATCGTCTCGCCAGCAGCGGTGCGGAACTGGCCGAGGAGTTCGCCGAAATCGCCGGCCTGGGTCTCAAGTTCAGCGGATAGCTCGGAAAGCTGACGCTCATTTTCGTCGAACTCTGCCGAAAGGGTGCGGCCGCGAGCTTCGGCAGCCTGAAGCTGCGAACGGGCTTCGGACATGCGCGACTGCTGTTCAGCCGTCTCCTGGCGGAATTCCTGCAGACGGCGCTGATCTTCAGCCGACATCTGTTGGGAATCCTGCTGAACGCGGCGCAGAATGTCGCTCAGCGAGACATTGCTGTTTTGCGCCACGGCAGGTGCGGTGATTGCAAATGCAGATCCTGCAACAAGCGCTGCCGCGCCAAGGGTCTGCAGAGACTTCTTGAAGTTTTTCATCTCATATTCCTCTGGATCGGTTGCGCTTAAATTTCGACATCGAGCTTGGAAGCCGGCGCGTACAGAACGCTCGGCGTCGTGGTGCCCTTGGCGACCTTGATCGCGGTGGCGATGTCTTCCTTGAAGCGGCTCTCAACCGGCACCCACTGCTCTTCGTTGCGGTCCCAGCGGGCTGCATAGCGACGGTCAGGTGACATGTAGACGAGAGCGACGCGGCCATAGAGGAACATGTCGACCATCACGGAATTGCCGTTGATGTCGATTTCTTCCGGCCAGGTGTCGATCGTGCGGCCGTATTCCATCTCGGATTTGTAAGCCTCGATGATCAGGCGGTACTGCTCGACGATCGGGACCTGAGCGTTTTCCATCGCTGCGCGAAGGTTCGCAATACGCTCCATGCGGTCTTCGGTGCGGAACGGAAGGTCCGCCTGAACGAAGGCCTCAAGGTCTGAAATCATGTCGAGAAGCATTGGCGTGGTTTGCGCGGTGATCTCGTCAACGCGGCCAAGCTGCTCCGTAAGCGACTCAAGCTCACGACGCTGGCTCTCTACAACTTTCTCTTGCTGGCGCGCATAAAGCTGCGCTGCCTGGGTGCGCTGGAGAAGCGTGCGGAATTCGCTCACCAGGTCAGAACGCTGATCATCAAGCTGATTGATCTGCTCCTGCACCTGCTCGGCTCTGCGGGTTGCCTGTTCGCCGGTCTCAAGCGCCTGGCGCAATTGGCTTTGCGCCACTGCTGGCATTGCCAGCCCGGCAATAAGAGCCGCCGCGATAACACCCCGCGCCGGTGTCAGTACTTCTTTCATGAGGTTTGCCTCTCACTCTCCGAATGGTCGTGCAGAACGAAGCTGCACGGTGAAATTCCGAAACGGCCTGCACCCCCTGAACGGTGGGCCGCTACTCTATGCTCAATCCGGAAACACACACGTCCCGGCAGTTCGGAGGCGGACATCCTTGAGACACCCGGCACCTCCCCAGTTTTGCGGAGCGCTCTGTCGCACTCTTCTGTTCTCGACTTGATCCGGCAATACCGTCGGTATTCAAGCGCCATGTGAACCGGACGGTAGCAACACGTCTGGTGTGGATCAATGGGTCTTGCTTGCCGTTAAAACGCTAAGTGGATCAAATCGCAAGCACAATCCCGTATCGCAGTAGGTGCGAGACGCGTTTTGCGCCCGTTGGGCGTAATTTTGGTCTGGAAGGTCACCTGAGAGGCGTTTGAGCGCCCACTCATTGTGCAAGCGCAAAACGGTCACCATCAAAGGAAGAGAGTGGCTGGGGTACCAGGATTCGAACCTGGGAATGTCGATACCAAAAACCGATGCCTTACCACTTGGCGATACCCCAACATCTCAGGAAGGCCGGGTCATACTCAAACTGTATGACGGTTGCAACACCCCTCTTCAGGCAATGACAGTGGAACCGATGGCAGCGCACGCAGGTGGCCCTTCTTGTCAGCATTTCTGCGCTCATATATAGCGGCGCGCTCTGACGTCGGAACATAGCTCAGCCTGGTAGAGCACCGTCTTCGGGAGGCGGGGGTCGGAGGTTCGAATCCTCCTGTTCCGACCATGCAGCTCTCGCGGTGCGATCGAGCCAATCAAATATACCATCCACATCTGCCCTTTACTTTTATTCGATATGGCTCATATCGTTAACCGATAAGAACGGGTTTGGAGACTATTTATCGTGAAGACTTTTTTCACAGCCTTCGGCGGCGCCATCATAGGCACTATTCTCGGTGCAGTTCTGCTGGCCTTTCTGGCGGCCGCAATGATTGGCGGCTTCGTCAATTCCCAGCTGTCCTCATTCCAGAGTGATGGAAGCGCATCGGGCAACACGGTTCTAACGCTAGACCTGCGCGATGAGCTGTCCGATCAGCCGGCCACGCAAGGCCTCGGCGCCATATTCGGCCAGAAGGGATTCGTAAACGTCCTCACACGTCTGGACGCCGCGCGAACAGATGAAAACGTTAAAGGCATCCTTATTCGTGCGAGCGAGTACTCCGTCGGGTCTGCGCGCGCTGAAGAGCTTCGCGATTCGATTCTACGGCTTCGCGAAGCTGGCAAATTCGTCGTCGTCTCATCTCAGGGTACATATGCGGGTGGCCCGTCAGCGCTTCGCGCGGTCGCCGCTGCCGATGAAATCTGGGTTCAGCCAGGCGGTGACTACCTTCCAGGCGGCGTCGTGTTTGAAACCCTGTTCTTCAAGGATCTTCTGGACCGCCTGAACGTCACCGCGGAGATCGAACAGTTCTACGAATACAAGAACGCACCCAACATCTACAAGCAGACCGGGTATACCGAGCCTCACCGCGAAGCGATGACTGCGCTCGCCGATTCGCTCTGGACCGTTTCTCTCGAGGACATCGCAACGGACCGCGGGATTGAACTGGCAGATCTTCGCAACGCACTGACCTCCGGTCCGCTCAGCCCACAGGCCATGATCGATGCGGGTATCGCCGACAGGCTTGGCTGGCCTGAAGACGCCATAGCGGCCGCAAAGGAACGCGCTGGCGAAAACGCACAACTTCTCGAAATCCTGGAATATACGCCCTCTTCCGCACCACTTGGCTCAAAGATGATCGCCGTCGTTGGCGGCGAAGGCCCAATCGTGACGGGCGGCGCTTCCGGCGATCTTATCAATGCGGGGTCCGCCTTTGCGTCCGACATGATTGCAAACGCGATTCTCGAAGCGGGTCGCGATGACGATGTCTCCGCAATTGTGTTCCGGGTCGACAGCCCCGGTGGCTCGCCAACCGCCTCTGACCAGATCTGGAACGCCGTCGAGACCATCCAGCGAGAAACGGAAAAGCCGATCGTCGTATCCATGGGCTCAGTCGCGGCATCGGGCGGGTACTATGTCTCGACCGGCGCTGACTGGATCATGGCAAGCCGCTCGACCATCACTGGTTCGATCGGTATCTTCGGCGGTAAGCTCGCCGTAGCAGAGGGCCTTCGCCAGATTGGCGTCAACGCCGAGACCGTTTCGGTTGGCGGGCCGTTCGCTGGCGCCCTGTCGACGCTTGATGGCTTCACAGACGAGCAACGCACCATGCTGACAGCCTGGCTTGAACGAGGCTATGACCGTTTCATTGGCCTCGTTGCTGAAGGTCGCGGCATGAGCGTGCAGGAAGTCGACGACATTGCCCGCGGACGCGTCTGGTCCGGCGCTGACGCTCTCGACGTCGGTCTCGTCGATGAAATCGGCGGTCTGATGGACGCGATCGCAAAGGCTCGTGAGCTTGCAGAGATCGACGAAGACACCGCAACGCGCGTGAAATTCTATCCAATCCCGCAGGGCGGCATCCCCGGTCTTGGCCCGATGAGCGAGGCCTCAGCGACCGATCTGCAGACCCTCGCCCGCCTCAGCGCAATTCTCGACGATGAGCGCGTGCAGATGCTGATCGAACAAGGCAGCATGATGCAGAATGCTCCGATCCAGGCCCGCGGGCCCATGATGATCGAGCACTAGACAGGTCAAGTCCGATACCAATTTCAAGCGGGTGGGCCTGTGTCCGCCCGCTTGATCGTCGGGATTGAGCCGTCTAACCCGCCTCACAGACAAACGGGATTGATGGGCAGATGAGCGAGAGTTCCACTGGCAATGAGCGTCGGCACACGGCCGAAACGGCTGAAAGCATGGCGCACGTCCGATACGAAATCGACCGGCTGGACCGGATTCTTGTCGGTCTGCTTCAGGAACGCCAGTCCTTCATGAACGCTGCAGCACGCATCAAGGGATCGCGATCCATTGTCCATGATCGCGCTCGCATTGAGGACGTGGTGACCAAGGTTCTTGCCGAATCAGAGCGCCAGGGCCTTTCGCCAGCGATCGCGGAGCCTGTCTGGCGGACGCTGATCGATCGTTGCATCGCCTATGAGTTTGAGGCTTTCGATGCCCTCAAGCCAGGTCTCGACAAGGCATGAGATACCCGGCTGCACGCCTCTAGCGCGCGGGAAAGCTGATCCTTCACATCATTCAGAACAAGCGCCGCACCAGCCGGACTTGGCGGCGTGTTCCGGCCCACCTGCTCTGCGGCATCACAGGCTGCAGCCAGGTCGCTGGCGCCGATGCTGAGCGCTGCGCCTTTCAGCGTGTGCGCTGCGTCCGCCCATTGCGATGCCTCAGCCCTCGGGTCGAGCATACGCGACCATATCTGAGCCTGTTGCTGGAAGATGCCGATAACCTCATCCGCCAGATCGGCATCCCCCCCCGTCATGGACAGGAGATGATCTATGTCGATAGGCATGTCGGCCATAGGGAGGCGTCCAGTTCTGTTGGAGGGCTTGGCCGATTATCTTGCATGCCATCCCTTATCCTATGGTTAAACGGGAATCACCTCGCCAGTATCGACAGTTGCGATTGCAAATGATGGCCAAAAACGGTATTGTGAAAACTTCGAGGTGGTAGGGAAAAATCATGATCACGCTTCTTGTTACGCTGCGCGACTTCTTTGTCGCCATCCTGATTAGCTGGCTTGGCCTTACGGCAGAGCCTGCAGACAAGCAGGTCCAGCAAGAACCTGCACAGCCGCAGACCGCATCGCTGGCAGTCTTCCGCTAGTCTGATCGAAATGACTGCCAGGTCTCTGGCGCTTTCGGCATGCCCAAATGAAACAAGGCGCGAGACTTTCGTCCCGCGCCTTTTCTGACCCTGCCTGTCAGCTTTACCTAGGCTTTATTCTGGCGCCCATCGATCAGCTCATCGACCACTTCGGGCTCTGCCAGCGTCGAGGTATCGCCCAGACTGTCGTAACTATCCTCGGCTATTTTTCTCAAGATCCGCCGCATGATCTTGCCCGACCGTGTCTTCGGCAAGCCTGGTGCAAACTGGATAAGGTCAGGGCAAGCAATAGGGCCGATTTCTGATCGAACATGCTTCTGGAGAAGGTCTTTGAGCTCATCGCTTGGCTCAACACCCTGAACGGTGGTGACATAGGCATAGATGCCCTGCCCCTTGATATCGTGCGGATAGCCAACGACCGCGGCCTCTGCAACTGCATCATGGGACACAAGCGCGCTTTCCACCTCGGCGGTGCCCATACGGTGGCCGGAAACGTTGATGACGTCATCTACGCGGCCAGTAATCCAGTAGAAGCCGTCCTCGTCGCGCCGACAGCCATCGCCGGTAAAGTAGTTGCCCGGATAGGCCGAGAAATACGTGTCGACGAACCGCTCATGATCACCGTAGACAGTCCGCATCTGGCCCGGCCAGCTGCCTGTGATGATGAGGTTGCCCTGCGTCGCGCCCTCAAGCACTTCGCCTTCGGCATCAACCAGCTTGGGGACGACCCCGAAGAAGGGGTGCGACCCTGCCCCCGACTTCATCTTCGTCGTGCCCGGCAGCGGGACAATCATCGTGCCGCCTGTCTCCGTCTGCCACCATGTGTCGACGATCGGGCAGCGGCTGTCGCCGACGGTCCGGAAATACCATTCCCAGGCTTCCGGATTGATCGGCTCTCCCACGGTGCCCAGCAGACGCAGCGTCGAGCGGTCGGTCGCCTTTACCGGCCCATCGCCTTCACGCATCAGCGCGCGGATGGCGGTTGGCGCGGTGTAGAAGATGGTCACGCCATGCTTGTCGCAAACTTCCCAGAAACGCGAGGGCGACGGATAGGTCGGCACGCCTTCGAACATGAGAGACGTCGCGCCATTCGCGAGCGGGCCATAGACAATATAGGTGTGCCCGGTGACCCAGCCGACATCAGCCGAGCACCAGAAAACGTCATCTTCCTTGAGGTCGAAGACATATTCATGCGTCATCGATGCCCAGACGAGATAGCCGCCACACGTATGCAGCACGCCCTTCGGCTTGCCGGTTGAGCCAGACGTGTAGAGGATAAAAAGCGGGTCCTCGGCATTCATCGGCTCTGGCGCGCAGGTATCGTCTACCTCGGCGCCGACCTCATGAAGCCAGACATCCCTGCCATCCTTCATCTCGACGCCCACGCCTGTGCGCTCGACGACCAGCACCTTCTTGACCATGCCCTTTGCGAGGTCGCAGGCCCGGTCGGTATTCTCCTTGAGCGGGACCTTCCGGCCGCCGCGCACGCCTTCGTCGGCGGTAATCACAAACTCCGATTGGCAATCGACGATGCGGCCCGCCAGCGCCTCCGGCGAAAAGCCGCCGAAAACGACAGAGTGGATCGCCCCGATCCGCGCGCAGGCGAGCATCGCCATGGACGCTTCCGGGATCATCGGCATGTAAAGCGTGACGCGGTCACCCTTTTTGACGCCCATTTCCTTGAGCACATTCGAGAAGCGGCAGACCGCATGGTAAAGCTGGCGATAGGTCAGCGTATGGCTGTCATCTGGCTCATCGCCTTCCCAGATAATGGCCGGCTTGGCGCCGCGCGTTTCAAGCTGGCGATCAAGGCAGCTTTCTGTGACGTTCAGTGTACCATCAGCGAACCAGCGGACATGAAGGTCATCCTTGTCCCAGGAGACGTCTTTCACCTGCGTAAACGGCTTCATCCATTCGATGCGCTTGCCATGCTCGGCCCAGAAACCGTCCGGGTCCTTGATGGAAGCCTCGTACATTTCGGCATATTTCTCAGGCGTCAGATTGGCCTGCTTGGCAAAGGCCTCTGGCACGGGATGATTGGACACGTCCTGGCTCATGATCGATGCGGCTCCCTTTGGAATTTCTAGAGGCCGCCCCAAGAAGAGCGGCCTCATTTTCTGGCACCAACATGCGCTCTGAGAGGTCCAATGTGAACCCCGGCCGCATGGTCAATATGCGGCCCGCCCTAATACCAGGCGCGAATACCGACCAGCAGAGCGGTCGCATCCGTTTCGCCGCCAGCCGCTTCGATGAAATTCGCCGTTCGGCCAAAGCTGCGCTGGTATTCGACACCGATATAGGGGGCGAACTCCCGCCTGATCTCATAGCGAAGGCGAAGCCCTGCGCTCAGAGAAACCAGACCAGAGCCTGTCTCAAGCTCAGGAATGTCCTGCGCCGAAAGCTCAATCTCGGCCCGCGGCTGCAGGATGAGGCGCTGGGTCAGCAAAAGCTCATATTCTGTCTCTACGCGCGAGGTGAGGTCGCCGTCCGCAGAGAGGAAGGCCGCAGCGTCGACTTCGAACAGATAGGGCGCAAGGCCCTGGACGCCTGCAACGGCGTGCGTTCGCCCCCTTGGTTCAAAGTCCTGCCTGACACCGAGCTGAAGATCGAAGTAAGGCGAGATTGCACGCGACCAGAGCGCCTGTACCTCTGCCTCTTCAAGCTCCCCTTCATCAGGCAGGTATTCGAGCTCCGTCTTGAACCAGAGCTTGTTTACGTCCCCGCCAATCCAGGCATTGCCATCAAGCAGCAGGACATCCTCATCATCGAAGGCTTGAAGCTCGAAACGCTCTGCCTGGAGATAGGTGGTGCGAAGGTCGCCATGGCTCGCCAGCACCTGATCGCGGGCTTCAGCCATTTCAGCCTCGCCCCAGATCTCATCTGCCTGGCTCCATGGTTCGCGGTCTTCCTGCGATATCGCAACGGGCGCAACGCACAGCAGGACAGCTGATACCAGGGCGGCGCGATTGATCATCGACTGTCTCATTGGTGGCCTCCATGGCCCTTGTGCTGACCCATGTCATGGCCTTCATGGGACATGCCCGACTGGCCGTCCTGCTTCATGCTCCCATGATCCATGCCCTCATGGTTCATGGCCCCGTGGTCCATATTTCCATGGTCCATACCGCTCTGTTTCGTATCTCCATGATCCATTCCGTCATGGCCTTCGTGACCCTGATGGCTCTCCGCCGGCGCGGCGGCCGCGCCGCCAGCCTTTGGAATGACAGACACCACATTCATCATTCCGGCATGCATGTGGAACAGGAGGTGACAGTGAAACGCCCAGTCGCCCACATGCTCTGACGAGACGTCAAAACCGACCTTTTCTCCAGGCTTCACGATAACGGTATGCTTGCGCGGACGATGGTTTCCGGCACCGTTCTCCAGCTCGAAGAACATGCCATGCAGGTGGATCGGGTGCGGCATCATCGTGTCGTTGACGAGCATGAAGCGAACCCGTTCACCCTCATTGAGCCGGATGGACTCGGTTACCTCTGAGAATTTCACACCGTTGAACGACCACATATAGCGGTGCATGTTTGACGTGAGGTGGATCTGGAGTTCGCGTTCTGGCGGCCTTGTATCATAATTCGGCTCCAGCGAGCGCAGGTCCGCATAGGTGAGGACCCGGTGGTCGACATCATCAAGGCCGATTCCGGGCTCGTCTAGACGGCTGACAGGCATCATGGCCAGACCGGCGACGCCCGGCCCGTCTGGGTGATTATGGGTCTGCATGTCGCCATTCGTGGCCGACATATCGTGCCCCGAATGATCCATCCCGGACATGTCGTGACCAGAATGATCCATCTCGGGCATCTCGTGCCCTTTGTGGCTCATGCCGCCCATATCGTGTCCCTCATGCGACATGGCGGCTTCCTCATCTTGCCCGGACGTCTTGTCCGACATGGAATGGCCACCATGGCTGCCATGGTCCATAGCCATGTCTTTCATGGTGAGTGTCGGCACGGCGCGCAGCGCTGGCGCTTCTGCTCGCATGCCAGCACGCGGACCGAAGGTCGCAACTGCCTGGCCAGACCGGTCGATTGATTCGGCAACGAAAGCATAGGCCCTGGCGTCCTGCGGCTCGATGATGACATCATAGGTCTCGGCGACGCCGATCTGGAACTCATCCGTCTCGATGGGCCTCACGTTCAGGCCATCTGCCGCGACCACCGTCATCGGCAGGCCTGGCAGTCGGACATTGAAGATCGACATGGCAGACGCATTGATAATGCGGAGGCGAACCCGCTCACCGGGCTCGAAAACCCCGTTCCAGTTGTCGAACGTGGAATGGCCATTGATGAGATAAGTATAGGTCGCGCCGGTGACGTCAGCGATATCGCGCGGGCTCATCCGCATGCTGCCCCACATGGCGCGGTCCGACAGAGCTTCGCCAAAGCCTTCTTCGTCTGCGTCCTCGACAAAATCACCAACCGTGCGCTGATTGAAATTATAGGTCTCAGCCGAGGCTTTCAGCTTTTCGAAGATCCGGTGGGGATGCTCGAAACTCCAGTCCGAAAGAACCATGACATATTCGCGGTCCGAAGTGACGGGGTCGGCGCCGGCTGGGTCGATGACCAGCGGACCATAGTGGCCCTGCTGTTCCTGAAGGCCGGAATGGGAATGATACCAATACGTCCCCGACTGCGGGACGGCGAACTTGTACTGGAAGGTCTCGCCCGGCTTGATACCCGGGAAGGAGACGCCGGGCACGCCGTCCATATGGAAGGGAACGAGCAGGCCATGCCAGTGGATGCTCGTGTCGGCCTTCAGGCGATTGGTGACGTTCAGAGTCACTTCTTCACCTTCGCGAAAACGGATAAGCGGCGCCGGCAGCGTTCCATTCACACCGACCGCGTGCCCCATCTTTCCACCGAGGTTTACGGCGAATTCGCGGATATCGAGGTCAAACTTGTTGCCCGTCAGCGTGGTGATGCCGGTATTGCCGTGTGCCGCGCTGCGCGCCCAGGCCGGAAACAGGCTGGCACTGCCAATTGCAGCGCCGGAGCCAAGTGCGGCGCCGGAGCCAAGTGCGGCGCCCAGAAATGATCGTCTATTGAACATTGTAAAACCAGTCTTTCATCTTGATCTTGAACGGAAAAATCGCAGCGCTGTACGGAGGCGCCACGTCAGTCCCGCAAGGATCAGATGAGAAGGCTGATTTTCTGGTGTGTGAGCGTATTCAGGCGAATCGGGGGTTCATCCCCGGGCGGCCACGAGGCCCGTTCGGGGATGTTCTTCTGCGCGTCGAACTTCAATGCGGCCGGAATGATGAAGACAGTTGCTGGAAGCTTTTCCAATACCGGCATCAGCTCTGGCGCAATCGATATGCGGTTCAGCAGTGAGCGGGCACAGCCATCGCAATCCTCACTGCCATGATCGTGCGCCGGGGGCGGCTCATCAGCCTCCATATGGAGTGCATGGCCATGCTGATGATGCTCGATAGGCGCCGTGGCGGTGCTCGGCGCCGCCTGTGCCGCCGCGCCTGTCGAGAAGACAGCGCAACCAACCAGGCCAGCGCTCACGAAGAGAGCAAGCAGACACAGGCCAAGGAGTCGAAGCGACGCGGTCATCTAATTGAGAATAAGGAGAGTGGGGTCATTGGCAACGTGACAATCCTTCAAAGGGCCACTGAAGCATGCTGGAAATCCGCCTGGCACGGGCACTAGGACTTGAACCCAGGACCTGCGGTTTTGGAGACCGCCGCTCTACCAGCTGAGCTATACCCGCTCAGGCGAAGCGGTGTAATGCCTGATCAGGCGATGAGTTGCAACAGCCCAGATGGGCTGTCCTGCAAAAGGCCTCAGACGCTCCACGGCCACTTGTCCCAACCGAGCAGCCTGCGCGTCTCCTGCGCATCGAATTTATAGGCCTCCTCAAGAAACGCCCTGTCGGCGGGAGACAGGCTCTCACTATCGCTGGCGCTATTGTGGCGCGGTTCTGGTTCAAAAGCGAAGCGGTCAACGCCAAGGAAGTCCGTCACCTTGTCCAGCGTCTCCTGTGGAGACTTGGAGAGGTATTCGCTGCGCAGGAAGAGAAGCTGGTCATCTCGGAAGAGCCGCTGAAGGTTACGAACCTGATGGGCATAGTAACCGCGTGCCAGCTGACTGCGCTCGCGGTCCTGTTTCGGCAGGCTGCGGCGTGCCCGCTCGCGCTCAGTGCGGATCGCGTCAGAGAAATTCGCGCCCTCACGCTGCAGACGCTTATCCATGCGAAAATGTGACCAGGCCCGCTCGACAGGGTCGCGCAGGAGGGTGATCAGCTTGATGTCAGGGTTATAACGCCAGAGCCGCTCGAGTGAGCCAGTCCACCAGGTGAGGATGGGCGTCGCTTCTCCCAGCTTTGCGCCCTCTGCCTGCCGCGACCACTCAAACTGGCGGTGATAGACTGCGTAATCGATGAAAGGGATGTGCGTCGGCGGGCGCTTGTCGAAGAAGTGAACCTCCTTCTTCTTCGCCATGGATATACCCGGATGCTGACGAAGATAGGCATCAAGCGATGTGGTGCCGCCCTTCTGAACGCCGGCAATCATGAAATCGATACGCTTTGGCATGCTCCCGTGTTGGCAAAAGCTGCCTTGATCAGCAACGAAAAAAAGGGCCGCCTCTTACGAGACGGCCCTCTTGTCTGCTTTTCGGCCTGTTGAGAGGCTGAAAGGTCTTACTTGGAGACGCTTGAGACGACGCCAGCACCGACGGTGCGGCCGCCTTCGCGGATCGCGAAGCGAAGACCCTGGTCCATGGCGATCGGCGCGATGAGCTCGACTTCCATTTTCACGTTGTCGCCCGGAAGGACCATTTCCTTGTCCGCTGGAAGCTTCACAACACCCGTCACGTCCGTCGTACGGAAGTAGAACTGTGGACGGTAGTTGGTGAAGAATGGCGTGTGACGGCCACCCTCTTCCTTGGTCAGGATGTAGGCTTCTGCCTCAAACGTGGTGTGCGGGGTGATCGAGCCTGGCTTACAGAGAACCTGGCCACGCTCAACGCCCTCACGGTCGATGCCGCGGATCAGTGCACCAATGTTGTCGCCAGCCTGGCCCTGGTCGAGCAGCTTGCGGAACATCTCGACGCCCGTAACGGTCGTCTTCTGCGTGTCGCGGATACCGACGATCTCGACTTCTTCACCAACCTTGATGATGCCCGTCTCGACGCGGCCGGTCACAACCGTACCACGGCCGGAGATCGAGAACACGTCCTC
>NZ_JAPWGW010000049.1 GCF_027213945.1 Henriciella marina | reverse complement strand
TCTCTACGCATTTCACCGCTACACCTGAAATTCTACCCCCCTCTACAGTACTCTAGTCTGCCAGTTTCAAATGCTATTCCGAGGCTGAGCCCCGGGCTTTCACATCTGACTTAACAAACCACCTGCATGCGCTTTACGCCCAGTAATTCCGATTAACGCTCGCACCCTCCGTATTACCGCGGCTGCTGGCACGGAGTTAGCCGGTGCTTCTTCTGTCGCTAACGTCAAATAATGCAGCTATTAACTACACTACCTTCCTCACGAC
>NZ_JAPWGW010000048.1 GCF_027213945.1 Henriciella marina | reverse complement strand
CAGTGACGCCACTGCAAGAAATGCCTCGTTTATCTGCACGTATCGGGAATAACGTGCAGATCAAGCGTGAAGATCGCCAACCCGTACACTCGTTCAAATTGCGCGGTGCATACAACATGGTGGCGAGTTTATCTGAAGCACAAAAAGCCGCTGGTGTCATTGCAGCATCGGCAGGTAACCACGCTCAAGGCATGGCGCTCTCTGGTACTAAGCTAGGCATCAAGACCACCATCGTGATGCCCAAAACCACACCAGACATCAAAGT
>NZ_JAPWGW010000047.1 GCF_027213945.1 Henriciella marina | reverse complement strand
ATACGGTATCGACTTCTTAAAAGCAGACAAAAAAGAACAATACAATTCAACACAAACGTTCTTAGAACAAGGCAACGATCTTGAGAAAACACTTCGTCTTCGCGAAGAAATAGCCGATCAAGTTCAAGCACTTGAAGACATTCGTCAAATGGGTCTGAAATACGGCATTGATATGTCGCTACCTGCAAAAACAGCACAAGAAGCGATCCAATTTACCTACTTTGGCTACCTAGCGGCGGTTAAATCGCAAAACGGCGCAGCAATGT
>NZ_JAPWGW010000046.1 GCF_027213945.1 Henriciella marina | reverse complement strand
TTGTTCGCTTGAGCGTTTTTGCTTTCTTTTTTCTGCTCGCTATAGTGCTGAAGAGCTGATGAATAAGGAGACTAAGAAAATGGTGATGACTTTCCTGAACTAAGCCGGAAGTGATGCACTTCCGGTTCAATGCACTGAATTTATTTGTAAGACAAGGCATTAAGAAGGAAATAATCATGTTTGAACGCTGGTTCTCAGCGTACTGCTTGGCGCTGCGAACTTGGTGGTTAACCAGTCGCTTTTTAACCTATCAATCACCACTAAGG
>NZ_JAPWGW010000045.1 GCF_027213945.1 Henriciella marina | reverse complement strand
GGCCGAGACCTGTGCCGCCAGAGTGGCGATCGCGTGCCGTGGAAACGCGATAGAACGGGCGAAAAATCGCGGCCAGTTCCTCTTCTGGTACACCTTCTCCATTATCGTCAACCGTGATACGAAGCGTATCGTCATCGGCTTTGATGTCGATTTGTACCTCATCTTTTCCGTAGTAAATGGCGTTACGAACGATATTTTCCACCGCACTCATCAGCAGTTTAGGGTTACCGGAAATATTGCGCTTAGGTAATTCTGAATAGTGTAGCTG
>NZ_JAPWGW010000044.1 GCF_027213945.1 Henriciella marina | reverse complement strand
GACCCAATCTCGTCCATTAACATCAAAAAAGACTCTAGCTTTGCCATGATGCTTGAAGCGCAACGACGCGGCTATGAAATCCACTACATGGAAATGAATGATCTGGATCTCGATCAAGGCGTTGCCATTGCAGATACTAAAGTGGTAGAACTAAAAGAAGATCCAAACGGTTGGTACGAGTTCAAATCAGAGCAAACTATCGAACTGTCTGAGCTAGACGCGGTGCTAATGCGTAAAGATCCTCCGTTTGATACTGAATACATCTACGC
>NZ_JAPWGW010000043.1 GCF_027213945.1 Henriciella marina | reverse complement strand
ATATTTAGGATGAGAATAAAAAGATGCGCCTTTCACCCAAAGTTTTAATGCGTGCCAATAAATACCAACCATTACTTTTACCGTTTGTATTGGTGTAACGATCAAACACCTCAATAAGGTTTTGCTTGAAAGTGGCTTAGCTTTCATAACCATGGTGGCATCAAAGTGTTTCTCTCCTTTGTGACATTCAAGATGAATATTCAACTTGTCTGTCAAAGGCTTAATTCTCCAGCGGTAGAGTTGGTCAATCGGGTTGAATGGTGAAACAT
>NZ_JAPWGW010000042.1 GCF_027213945.1 Henriciella marina | reverse complement strand
GTGGTTACTAATTGACGATTGAACTGCAAAAAGTTTACGACTTTTTGCGAGATCAGGGCGTCCAAATATTGCGCTAACGGGCGTTGGCGCATAAAATAACATTTTCTGGCGCGTCGTCGATCAATAATGATCACGACGAATCATAACTAGGAAGGAACACGATCGTGTCTAAAGAAAAATTTGAACGTACGAAACCGCACGTTAACGTTGGTACTATCGGCCACGTTGACCACGGTAAAACAACTCTAACTGCAGCTATCTGTACTACTC
>NZ_JAPWGW010000041.1 GCF_027213945.1 Henriciella marina | reverse complement strand
GCATCAAACGGTGCTTCTGTATTTATCAAATTGCATGACTGGGATACTCGTAACTCGCTGCAAGGAGAGCACTCTGCTAATGCTATCGCGGCACGTATTAACGGGCGAGCGGCGACAGAGTTACCTCAAGCGGTTGTTTTTGCGATGGGACCACCGGCGGTTCCAGGTATGGGCGCTGCGTCTGGTTTTGAGTTTGTGCTTGAAGACACGCTAGGGCGAAGTCGTACCGACTTGTCGATGGTAATGGGAGAAATGATCCAAGCGGCTAACC
>NZ_JAPWGW010000040.1 GCF_027213945.1 Henriciella marina | reverse complement strand
CCTTTTAGATAGTTACAACCAAGATAACCATTTACTTTATTGTTATTTATTCTAATCCAAACATCTTTTAATTGAGTGGCCTTGTTATTTAAAACAACTCCTTCAAATCTCTTGGATGGAGAAGCCAAACAGAACGAAGAGAATTGTATGATTACTAGGTACAAGAATAGGCTTTTTTTAATCATAAAACGGCTTTAAGTTTCTTTAAAGTGAGTGTAAGACAGCAAAGGAAACTCTAAGTTCAAAATATAATCTTATCATAGTATTAGGT
>NZ_JAPWGW010000003.1 GCF_027213945.1 Henriciella marina | reverse complement strand
GGCGGGAGGATCGGATCACCATTTGGAGTCGACCGAATATCGGCCGGACGGTCTGACTTAGGACTAAGCCTATGACTTAGCTTATGACTAAGGGTATGACTTAGCCTATGACTAAAGCTATGACTTAGGCCCCCGCGGCGATACAGAAGATGTACGGGTTCTGGCCGCGGCTCGCGTTTGAACTGGGCGCGCCAGTTCCCGAAACGCTTCAGCGGCAGGTCGTTCACTTCGCAATATTCGCGTTGATTCAAGTCACTGCGCTTCCACGCCTCGTGATGGGCCCACCAGAACGCTTCCAGCTCCGCACGTTTCTCAGGTGACAATCTCGGCATCGGCATCTCCTCTCGACTTTTGAACACCAGCCGAAAGAGATCGAACGCCCCACACCGCGCACAAGCGTGTCACTATTGGACGCTTACTTACTCCGCTCGCGTATTTTCCCTGTTATGGAAAGCAATTTTCCCTGTTATCGATCAAAAAATTCCCTGTTATTCCGCGCAGGGAATTCATCTATAAAGCGCTGTAAACACGTAGTTTTGTGGCGCTAAAAGTCGGCTTTTCCCTGCAAAAGTGAGCGATTTCCCTGTAAATCGGCGATAACAGGGAAAATGCCCAGTAAGAGATCTGTTGAAATTGCCGGGTAGAGACTTCGGCGGGAATACCGCGGTTGTTCAGGGGTTTCGTGGAAAACAGAGACCAAAGGACATGAAAAAGCCCGCCAGTGGCGGGCTATCTCGGAAGTTTGGAGATCTGGTCTTCAAATCTAGGGGTGCGTGGCGGAGAGAGAGGGATTCGAACCCTCGGAGCCCTTGCGAGCTCACTAGTTTTCGAGACTAGCCTATTCAACCACTCTAGCACCTCTCCGTAGGGGCGGGGAGATAGCGTTACATCGGGGTGCATGCAAGCCCCCGGATTCATGCAGGACAGGGTTTGACATCAGAAGGCCGATAGTGTTTATCCGCGCCTTCATGTCCGGCGCCATGCGCGTGCGGACACTCAACTAATTCACCTTCCGGAAGGATGAGGCCATGTTCGCGGTCATCAAGACTGGTGGCAAACAATACAAGGTTGCCGAAGGCGACCAGATTGTTGTCGAGAAACTCGCAGCCGATGCTGGCGCTGACGTTACGTTCGACGTGCTGATGCTGGGCGACGGCGACTCCGTCACGCTCGGTGCGCCTGTCGTCGATGGCGCAAGCGTTGTCGGTGAAATTGCCGCCCAGCGCAAGGGCGACAAGAAGCTGATCATGAAGAAGCGTCAGCGTAACACCTATCGTCGCAAGAAAGGCCATCGCCAGCTTGAAAGCGTCGTTACGATCACATCGATCCTGACCGACGGCAAGAAAGCCCCGGCAAAGAAGGCTGCTGCGCCGAAAAAGGAAGAAGCTCCGAAGGCAGAGGCCAAGGCGCCTGCTGCAAAGAAGGAAGCTGCGCCAAAGGCTGACAAGCCGAAGACCGACAATCGCGGTCGCCTTGAGCAGGCAGACGGCAAGGCGGACGATCTGAAAAAGATCTCCGGTGTTGGTCCGGCCATGGAAAAGAAGCTCAACGCTGCGGGCATCTTCCACTTCTGGCAGGTTGCCGAACTGAACGCGACGCAAGCCCAGGAGCTTGACGATGAGGCCGGTCTCGGCGGTCGTATCGAGCGCGACGAGTGGGTCAAGCAGGCCGATCAACTGGCAAAAGACGCCTAAAGCCGATACAGGCTTTACTTAAGGATCAAGGAGCGCCCTCATGGCACATAAGAAATCAGGCGGCTCGTCACGTAACGGTCGCGATTCGAACCCGAAATACCTTGGTGTGAAGAAGTATGGCGGCCAGCACGTGGTCCCAGGCAACATCATCATCCGCCAGCGTGGCACCAAGACCTATGCAGGCAAGGGTGTCGGCATGGGCAAGGATCACACGCTCTTCGCGCTCGAAGAAGGCCGCGTCGAGTTCAAGCGCACCCGTGGCGACCGTCAGTACGTGTCGGTTGTCCCGATGGCTGACGCTGCAGAGTAAGCGATCGGCTGCAGGTGGCCGGCGTGCTGCCTGACAATCGAACCGCACAAGATGTGAAGGGGAGACAGGTGGCTGTCTCCCCTTTTTCTTATGCTGCTGGTCGCAATGAGCCTGGAGAGTGACGGATGGTTCAGGAGTTGAAGACGCCAAGGCTACGCCTTCGTCGCCCCATGGTGAGCGATGCGCCGCATATTACGGCGTGCGTCAACGATCCCCGCATCTATGAGAAGGTGGCCCGCATCGCGCCCGGCCAGACAGTTAAAGTCACCACCGGCTGGCTGGAATCGGTTGCCCGTGGCGCGGCGGGCGATCTTGATCACGTCTTTGCGATCGAGGTGGAGGGGGCCTTTGCCGGCATTGTCGGTGCGCACCGCACGCGCGACGGCGACCCTTTCGAGATCGGCTACTGGCTCAGCCCCGGATACTGGGGGCAGGGCATCGTGACCGAGGCGGCTCGCGCTCTTGTCGGGTGGCTGGAAGAGTCTGGCCGGGGCGATCGCTTCACATCGGGGTATTTTGCCGACAATCCGGCTTCTGGCAGAGTGCTAGAGAAACTCGGCTTCCAGAAAACCCATAATGCGCCTGTCTTCTGTCTCGGCCGCGGACAGGATGTTGATCATGTCTTCATGGTGCGCGAGCCAAAGACGCGCTAAGGACCTTACAATGAAATTTCTCGACCAGACCAAGATCTATGTAAAAGCCGGCGATGGCGGACGGGGCAGTTCCTCCTTCCGGCGCGAAGCCTATGTCGAGTTTGGCGGGCCCGATGGCGGCGACGGCGGTCGCGGCGGGCATGTCTATGCCGAAGCGGTCGAGGGTCTCAACACGCTGATCGACTACCGCTACCAGCAGCACCACAAGGCGGAACGCGGCGGCCACGGCATGGGAAAACAGCGCCACGGACGTGGCGGCGAGGACAGGATCGTCAAACTACCAGTCGGGACGCAGATCTTCGAGGAAGACCAGGAAACGCTGATTGCCGACCTCACCGAAGTCGGTCAGCGTGTCCTTCTGGCGCGCGGCGGCAATGGCGGCTGGGGTAATCTCCATTTTAAGACATCGACCAACCGCGCTCCGCGCCGTGCCAATCCCGGCGAAGAGGGCGAAGAGCGGACCGTCTGGCTGCGCCTCAAACTGATTGCCGATGCTGGCCTGCTCGGGCTGCCGAATGCCGGCAAGTCCACCTTCATGCGCGCGGCCACCGCCGCAAAGCCGAAAGTTGCAGACTATCCCTTTACCACGCTTCATCCGGGTCTTGGCGTTGTCGATCTGGGCCCTGGTACGCGCTTCGTGCTTGCGGACATCCCGGGTCTGATTGAAGGGGCCGCAGAGGGCGCAGGCCTTGGCCATCGCTTCCTCGGTCATGTGGAGCGGTGCAAGGTGCTGCTCCACTTGATCGACTGTACGCAGGATGACCCGGGCGATGCCTGGCGCACGATCCGCAAGGAGCTTGAAGACTATCAGCCAGAGATGGCCAATAAGCCGGAAATCGTTGCGCTGACCAAGATCGATGCGCTTACCGAAGAACTGGTCGATGCACAGGCTGCAGAACTCGAGGCGGCGTGTGGCCACAAACCGATGCGGCTGTCCTCGGTTGCCCGGACGAATGTCCGTGAGGCGCTGATGGCGCTCGCCCGTCACCTTGGCGACCTGCGCATTGCAGAAATCGAAGCCTCTGAGGAAGAAGAAGAGGACTGGCGCCCCTGATGGGGTCGCCGCTGGATAGGGCTCGCCGGATTGTTATCAAGACCGGCTCTGCGCTGATCGCCGCGAAGGGCGCGCCGCGCCGCGACTGGATTGACGGGCTGGCGGCTGACATCGCTGCGCTACGCGCGGCAGGTAAAGACGTCGTCTGGGTCTCTTCCGGCGCAGTCGCGCTCGGCCGTCCGCACCTTGGCAGGGGAAGTCAGAAAAAGCTTGAAGAAAAGCAGGCCGCTGCTGCGCTTGGCCAGCCGCTGCTCATGTCCGCAATTTCGGATGCACTCGCCCCACATGGCATCAAGGCAGCGCAGGCGCTGTTGACGCTGGAAGACACTGAACGTCGTCGCCGCTGGCTAAATGCGCGCGCAACGCTGGATACATTGCTGGCGGCCGGTGCTGTGCCGATCATCAATGAGAACGATACGGTCGCCACGGAAGAAATTCGCTATGGCGACAATGACCGGCTGGCCGCACGCGTCGCCCAGATGCTGAGTGCCGATGTGCTTGTGCTCCTGTCCGATATTGACGGGCTGTACACTGCGGACCCGCGCAAGGACCCTAAAGCCACCCATATTGCCGAAGTGCTGGAGCTGACGGATGCGCATGATGCCATGGCTGGCAGCGCAAATGCCGGTTCGGGCGTTGGGACTGGCGGGATGGCGACGAAGCTTGCGGCTGCAAGAATCGCCTTTGGGGCAGGGTGCGCGACGGCTATCACGCTAGGTGATCGCCCGCGTCCCATCGAAGCGCTGCGCTCTGGTGAGCGCGCGACGTGGATCACGCCGTCTGTTTCTCCAGACACGGCTCGCAAGGCCTGGCTTAAAGGTCACCTGACACCTGAAGGCGCTGTTCTGGTCGACGACGGGGCCATGGGCGCGCTTCTCAACGGCTCCAGCCTGCTTGCCGTGGGGGTCACCGCCGTTGAGGGCCGTTTTGAGAAGGGCGCAGCGGTTGCCATCAAAGCCCCGGATGGCGCGGTTATCGCGAAAGGCGTGACGGCTTACGATGCCGCCGATGTGCAGCGTCTTGCCGGCGCTCATAGCGACGACATTGAAGCGCGGCTCGGTTATCGGGGGCGCCCGGCCATTATTCACCGTGATGACCTCGTTCTGGGTAACTGACCGCCGCGCGAACTTGACGAAGCGTGCCGGTCCTGACCAGTGTCGCCTCAAACGTCTTTGAGGGAGGACGCCCATTAAACCCAAGCGTATTGGATTGTGGCTCGGACCGCTGCTTGCGATCGGCATGGCACTGGCTGGAACGCCGGAAGGTCTCGACTGGGCAGCGTGGGGCACCGCCTGCCTGCTGGCCTGGATGGCTGTCTGGTGGATGACAGAGCCGATTCCGATTCCGGCGACATCGCTGCTGCCGCTCATCGTGCTGCCGCTTGTCGGCGCAGGCAATCCGACCGTCGTGGGCGGGGACTATTTCAACCATATCGTTGTGCTTCTGCTCGGCGGATTTATCGTCGCCATGGGGATCGAGCGCTGGGATCTGCACAAGCGGATTGCGCTGAATGTTGTCGCAAATGTCGGGACGAAGCCCCGGACCCTGATCTTGGGCTTCATGGCAGCGACCGCGCTTCTCTCCATGTGGATCTCGAATACCGCGACAACCATCATGATGGTGCCGATCGCGCTTTCTGCAGCAGCCGCTCTGCCCGGCGACACCAGACTGTTCAAGACAGCACTCCTGCTGGGTGTCTGCTATGCGGCGTCCATTGGCGGTGTCGGCACGCCAATCGGGACGCCTACAAATCTGATCGCGATGGACTGGCTGCAGAACAATACAGGCGCGGAAATCGGCTTTCCGCAATGGATGGCCTTTGGTGTACCAGCCGCCTGCCTGCTGGTCCCGGCCGCCTGGTGGGCGGTGACGCGCGAACTGCCCAAGCGAGGAAACGCCGAAAACGTATCGAATGAAATCAAGGGACAGCTTGGTGCACTTGGCAGGATTTCGACGCCCGAGGCGCGCGCCGCCGGTGTATTCGCCATAGTGGCAACGCTGTGGGTTCTACAGCTGCCTCTGCTTGCGCTGGCAGAAAGAGCCGGCCTCGACCTTCTCGTCTCATACAAGGGCGCACGGATGGACATGATCACCGCTATTTTCGGCGCCGTGCTGATGTTCATTGTGCCGGCTGGAAGGGACGAAAAGCGCGCGCTGCTCAATTGGGAGGAAGCTGAGAAGCTGCCCTGGGGTGTGCTGATCCTGTTTGGCGGCGGCATTGCGCTCGGCAAGGCAATATCGCGCACGGGCCTTTCCGAATGGATCGGTGAACAGCTGACTGTCCTCTCTGTCCTGCCGCCGCTGATCTTTGTCGTGGCTGTCGTTGCGCTGGTCATCTTCCTGACCGAATTGACCTCGAACGTGGCGACCATGACAACGCTGGCGCCCATCCTCGGCTCGCTTGCCTTGGCCATAGGTGCCGCACCCGAAAGCCTTCTCGCGCCTGCGGCCGTGGCAGCGTCCTGCGCCTTCATGCTGCCAGTCGCGACCGCGCCCAACGCGATCATTTATGCGACGGGGGAAGTCTCGGTTGCGCAAATGATGAAGCGCGGTCTGCGGGTCAATTTGATCGGTGTGGTGGTGATCAGTGCAATCGGCTACTGGCTGGCGCCGATTTTCCTCTAGGCCTCGCGCCTAGTCGTCATCGTCATTCTCACCGAAGCCGTCGTCGATCATGGCGCAAACTGCGTCCACAGAAGGGGCTGCTTCCGCCCCGCTCGCGCGAACTTCGACTTCGCTGCCCTGATGGGCGGCAAGCATCAGCAAGTCCATGATGGAGTGGGCGTTCGCGACCTCTCCATTGCGCACGACGAAGACCTGGGCGGGCAGGGTCATGGCGAGGCGGGCCAGCTTTGCCGATGCGCGGGCGTGCAATCCTTTGCGGTTAACGATCTGGACCCGGCGCTCGACCAGGCTTTCACCATCGGCGCTCATGCGGTCTTGTCCATGACTTCAGAGGCAATGCGTATATAGGACTGGCCGGCATCTCGCGCGGCCTTAACGGCATCGGCGAGCTTGGCCTCGCTCCGTACTTCGACAAGCTTGATCAGCATGGGCAGGTTGACCCCGGCAATCACATCGATCCTGGCATCTGGCATGACGGAAATCGCCAGATTCGACGGCGTGCCACCGAACATATCGGTCACGATGATGACGCCCTTGCCGGTATTGCAGGCCGCGACCGTCTCACGGATCTGTTCGCGCCGCGCGTCAATATCATCCTCAGCTTCGATCGAGATTGAGCGAAAGTATTCCTGCTCCCCGACAACATGCTCGGTTGCCCTGACAAGCTCCCGCGCAAGCTTTCCGTGGCTGACGACAACAATTCCGATCATCTGACAGTCTAGTCCGTATTCCCACTAATTAACGAAGCTGACAGGGTTTGGCTGAACGTCAAGCTTTCGCTATGCGGTGCAACTTCAGCTTGCAGGCAATTCAACAACAAAGCGCGCGCCGCCACTTTCGCGGTTTTCGGCCCAGACCTGACCGAGATGGGTGGCAGCAATCTGCTGAACGATGGAGAGGCCAAGCCCGGAATTGCGCCCGAATGCAGCGCCTTTGGGCCTGTCTGTGTAGAAGCGGTCGAAAATCTTCTCCAGCTTGTCGTCTGGAATGCCGGGCCCGATGTCTTCCACCACGATCCGCGCTGTTGTCTGCGGCCCGATCCGGTCCTGTTCCACGCGCACGGTAACGGTGCCATCCTGCGGAGAGAAAGACAGCGCATTGTCGATCAGGTTGCGGATCACCTGGCCGAGCGGGCCCTCACGCCCGCGCACGCGCAGCCCTGCGCCCATGGTTGCATCTTCAAAGCTGACCGTCGGGCCAGCCTCATCAAGCTTCAGATGCTCATAGGTCGAGACGACGTCCTGCACGAAGCGAGCGATGTTCATCGTTTCGGTCGGCACGCGGGTGATCTCGGCCTCGAGGCGCGAAGCGTTGGAAATATCGGTGATCAGCCTGTCCAGCCGGCCAACATCATGCGCGATGACCTCGTGCAGCTTGGCCATCGCTTCCGGATTGCCCTTGACCCGCTCAGCCGTCTCCACAGCGGAGCGGATGGAGGTCAGTGGATTCTTGATCTCATGGGCCACATCGGCGGCGAACTGTTCGTTCGCACTGATCCGCTCGAACAGGGCGTCCGTCATCGACCCCATAGAATTTGCAAGCGCGCCGATCTCGTCGCGCCTGCGGGCAATGCGTGGCAGATCCAGCCTCTGAGAGGAACCGGACCGCACATCGTCTGCAGCCGCAGACAGCCTGCGAAGGGGCCGGGCAATACCGATCGTCAGAAGGGTCGAAGTGATCAGCGCGACCAGTACAGCGACGCCGATAAAGGGTATGAGGGCAGCGCGTTCGGCGCGGATGATCTCATCAATGTCGTTCGATTCCACTGTCAGCACGCCGACAACTGCGGACACATGCTGGACCGGGACAGAGACGGAAATGATGCGCTGGCCCCGGTCATTGAAGCGCTGGCTGGCTGCTTCGGCGCCCGATGCCGCAACGGCAAACTCGTCTTCGAAGGTCTGGGTGCGCACGGCGTCGCCGCCGCGATCAGGGACGATGGCGCCAAAGGTCGAGACCGCCCACTCAGACAGGGAGCGCCCCCAACGCGACAGCCGGCTCGGCTCCTGCAGGGGCGGCAAGGACGACACTACAACCCGGTCGG
Source organism: Henriciella marina (assembly GCF_027213945.1). Lineage (GTDB taxonomy): Bacteria > Pseudomonadota > Alphaproteobacteria > Caulobacterales > Hyphomonadaceae > Henriciella > Henriciella marina_A. Next base: position 535,922 of record NZ_JAPWGW010000003.1, on the reverse strand, counting down.
ACAGGAAGTAGCTGTCGCCGATCAGGCTACCCTCGGGCCCGTAGACCTTGCCGCGTATGGATACAGGAAGGGAGAGGTCAGCCAGTGTTGCCCGCGCGAGATCCTCATCCATGACGGGTTGCGGCTGGCCGAATGTGGCGCCTTCCGCGAGCAGGTTGGAAAAGACCTGCGCCTGGCCGACAAGGTCCTGCTTCTTGGCGACCACAAAACTTGCGCGCATCTCATTGAGCACCATGGCGCCCAGAATGAGAATGGCGAGACCGGCAAGGTTCGATGCAAAGATGAGCCGCGCAATGCGCGAGGAGAGCGGGTTGGCACCTTTAAGGTCGGGCAACCGCCATTTTCGCTTGGGCTCTTCCATCTGTTCCCTGCCGGGCCTCAATTGTTAAATGCCTGATCAGGCGTCAGCTTCGACTTTCAGCGACTTGATGGAATCCGGGTCGCGTACCGGCTCACCGCGCTTCAGCTGGTCGATGTTCTCCATGCCTTCAACGACCTGGCCCCAGACAGTGTATTGCTTGTCGAGGAAGCGCGCCTCGTCAAACACGATGAAGAATTGCGAGTTGGCCGAGTGTGGCTGGTTCGTGCGGGCCATCGAGCAGATGCCGCGCACATGTGGCTCGTCGTTGAACTCTGCCTTCAGGTCCGGCTTGTCAGAGCCGCCGGTGCCGGTGCCGTTCGGGCAGCCGCACTGTGCCATGAAGCCGTCGATTACGCGGTGGAAGACGATGCCGTCATAGAAGCCTTCGCGTGCAAGCTCCTTGATGCGGGCAACGTGGTTTGGGGCAAGGTCAGGGCGAAGCTCGATCTTCACCGGGCCCTTGGTCGTCTCCATCAGGAGCGTGTTTTCTGGGTCTGCCATGATGTGTCTCCGTGTTTCATCTGGTTGCAGCTGGCATAAGCCTCACAGGCCCGCCGGGCAAACCCTCCTTCGCATTCTCTTGCTCAGATCTGCTCTGACATGTAGCCCTCGTGCGAACCCATCGAAACGCTAGGAGCACCCAATGAGCCTTTCCCTTTACGAAGCTGTCGTTCTGCCCATGCAACAGACCGTTGGCTCTGTACAAGGTGTCCTCGAAAAGGGCGCGCAGCATTATGAGGCCCGCGGACTGAACCCGGACGATCTGCTTGGCGAGACGATCCATTCGGACATGTTTCCCCTGACCTTCCAGCTCCATTCGGTCATGCACCATTCGCTCGGCGCCCTGGAAAGCGTTCGCCGCGGCGAAGCCGGCCCGCCGAACAAGCTCGAAACGCTCGACTATGCCGGTTTTCAGGCCAAGCTCGCCGAAACAGCCCAGACGCTGGCAGCGATGAAAGCCGATCAGGTCAATGAATGGACGGGCAAGGACGTTGTCTTCAAGCTTGGAGAGATGTCGCTGCCATTCACGGCAGAAGGCTTTCTCTTCTCCTTCTCCAAACCAAACCTCTATTTTCACGCCACAACAGCCTATGACATTCTGCGCATGAAGGCCGTTCCGATCGGAAAGCGCGACTATCTCGGCCAGATGCAGCTGAAGCGGTAAGCGGCCTCAACAAGGACGATATACTAGGCTGCTGCGCGCTCTTGGGGGAGCGGGGGTTGCAATGAAACATCTGATATCGATCTGCCTCATGGCCCTGATGGGCTGTGCCACCTCGATTGGACAGGAGAGCGCGCGCTTGGCTCCGGACGGATTTGTAAGAGTGGCCAATCATGTCCCCGGCCTGATCGAGGATATGCGTTACCACACGGCCCACAATTTTGTCGGTGCGCCGGTCGATGGGTATGAAGCGCCAATCTGCTGGCTCACCCGTGAGGCAGCAGATGCACTGGCTGAAGTGCAGGCGCGGCTCGCCGGATTTGGTCTCGGCTTGAAAGTGTTCGATTGCTACCGCCCGGCCCGCGCTGTCGCGCATTTCGGGCGTTGGGCACGTGACCTTGAGGACCAGTCCACCAAGCCTGTCTATTATCCGAATGTCGAGAAAGCGGAGCTTTTCAGCCTCGGCTATATTGCCGAGCGATCAGGCCATTCGCGCGGCAGCACGATGGACCTCACACTGGTTGATATCGCAACGGGCGACGAAATCGACATGGGCTCCCCGTTCGACCTGTTCGATCCGATATCGTGGCCGTCGGACCCGCGCCCGACTGCGCAGCAGCGTGCCAATCGGGCCTTCCTGCAGTCCATCATGCAGGCGCATGGGTTCAAAGGTCTCAAGGAGGAGTGGTGGCACTTCACCCTCGTCGATGAGCCTTTCCCCGATACCTATTTTGAATTCGTAATCAGGTGACCGGCCGGCCTGAGCTTAGCTCTCATTGTAGCGATAGCCGACGCCGTAGAGGGTCTCGATCGCGTCGAATTCGTCGTCCACTTCGCGGAATTTCTTGCGTAGACGCTTGATGTGGCTGTCGATGGTGCGGTCGTCGACATAGATCTGGTCGTCATACGCCGCGTCCATCAACTGGTCGCGGCTTTTGACATAGCCTGGGCGCTGGGCAAGCGACTGCAGGATCAGGAATTCGGTGACGGTCAGGCGGACCGGTTCGCCGTCCCATGAACAGGCATGGCGGTTCGGGTCGAGCGTCAGGCGGCCGCGAACGATCGGCTTCTGGTCGCCATCTTCGACCTGACCTTCGGTCGTGCGCGAGCGGCGCAGCACGGCCTTCACGCGCTCTGACAGGAGGCGATTGGAGCAGGGCTTACGCACGAAATCGTCGGCGCCGATATTGAAGCCGATGACCTCGTCGATCTCTTCATCCTTGGAGGTCAGGAAGATAACCGGCAGTTCGGAGTTCTGGCGCAGGCGCCGCAGAAGCTCCATGCCGTCCATTTTCGGCATCTTCACGTCGAGGATGGCAAGATCAGGCGGCGTTTCGGTCAGGCCAGACAGGGCAGACAGGCCGTCATGATAGGTTTTGACGTCGTAGCCCTCAGCTTCGAAGAACATTTTCAACGAGGCGACAATGTTCTCGTCGTCGTCCACCAATGCCAGCGTTGTCATCTTAGCCTCCTCTCAACCCATTCGGCTATACAGTTTGCAAGGCCAAGGGTTTCTGCCCGGCGTTGAACCACGGTTCGCGCCTTCGAGGAAGCCCCCGGCCCGTCACCAAGAGACCCCTAGCCTGTGGCGAGGCTTGGAAGGCTCTGGGGCAATTTGGGGGCATGTGGCGGCAGGGGCTGCCACAATTCGGGACGGCATATCCTGAAAAGTGAGCACAGATCTTGCAACTCGCCTGACAGGCTAGTCTTGAGGGACCGGAAATGACCAAGCACCGCATTGATTGGGTCGATTACGGCAAGGGTATCTGCATCATCCTCGTAGTGATGATGCATTCGACGCTGAATTATGGCGAGATGGTCGGCGGCACCGGCTGGATGCACGATGTTGTCGCTTTCGCCAAGCCCTTCAGAATGCCGGACTTTTTCCTGATTGCGGGTCTTTTCCTGTCGCGCTCGATCAATGGGCCGCTGGTCGACTATATCGACCGCAAGGTTGTCCATTTTGCCTATTTCTACCTGCTCTGGCTGGGTCTCCAGACAGTCGCTTTCGAGGCTGACCTCCTCCTGTCGGACCCTGCGGGCGTTGGTCTTATCTTTTTGAAACAACTCGTCTTTCCGGCCTCCAGCCTCTGGTTCATTCACCAGCTTCTCTTCTTATATGTGGTGACGCGCCTGATCGCTCGCGTGCCTGTTCTGGCCGTCTTCGCGCTCGCTGCGCTGGCTCACATCGCCTTCTATGCTGGCTGGATCGCGCCATCATGGTCGGTGACCGAGCGGTTTGCCAACTGGTATGTCTTCTTCTTCGCGGGCTACGCCTTTGCCCCGCTCGTCTTCCGCATCGCAGATGCTGTGCGCGGACATGGCATGGTGGCCGTTTCGGCGCTCGCTGTCTGGGCAATCTGGAACGCGCAGCTTGTCAGCGTCGGCCTTGGCGATGCGCCAGTGATCAGCCTTGTCCTTGGTTTTGCAGGCGCTTTTGCCATTGTCAGCGTCGCTTCGCTGCTTGCCCGCTTCGATATTGGCAATGCGATCCGCTATGCGGGCAAGCACTCCATCGTCATCTATCTGACCTTTTTCATTCCAATGAAGGTGGCCCAGAAGGGCCTGGCCATGACCGGGCTCATTCCGGATGTGGGCTGGGCCTCGCTATCGATCCTGTTGTTCGCGCTGGCCGCGCCGCTCGTCCTCCACTTCGTGATCCGCAAGACGCCGCTCGCCTTCCTCTATGAGCGCCCGGCCATGTTCCGGATAAACAATGCGAAGACACCGCGTCCGGCCAAGGACACGATTGGCCCGGTGGAAGCCTGAGGGAAAGCGCCGCGCCATACCGTCGGAAAGTGCTGCGCGCTTCCTGCAAGAACGATGGTGTACTGACGGTGTAGTGGCGGTGTTTCTGGAAGGTGTTTCGAAGTGCGACCCAAGAGTTTCTGTGGATAGAGGCGGTAACGCCTTGCCCTTGCGATAGCTGACGTCGGCGTCACCTTTGCTTCGCCAGAGACTTGCTATACCTCTCGCCCGGAATGGCTGCTTCACCTCCTCCTTCGTCCGGGCAAGGCCCAGGGATATCAGACGCGGCAGCCCCAGCCGAACGCCGCCTTTCTTCGACAGAGCTTCTTTTCCTGACGCTCGCCTCGGCGGTGGTGACGGCCAACGCCTATTACATTCACCCAATCATTTCAGAGGTCGCGCGCGGCTTTGAGGTGAGGGACGCGGTGATCGGCATTGTGCCAGGCGCCAACCAGCTCGCGCTGGCGCTGGGTGTGTTCCTGCTCCTGCCGCTGGGCGACCGGATCTCTAATCGCAAGCTGGTGACGATCACGGTGGCCGGGCAGTTCCTGTCGATTACGGGCATGGCATTCGCGACCGATTTCAGGCTGTTCACGCTCGCATCGACCATTCTCGGCTTTTTCACGATCGCGCCTTACCTGCTGCCGGCCTATGCCTCAAAACGGGTCGATCCGGCTCAGCTTGGCGCCGTGACGGCCATGCTCACCACCGGTGTCATCGGCGGCATTCTCGTCGCGCGAGCCGGGGCTGGCATCGTGGCTGAGACGTTTGGTTGGCGCACCGTCTACTATATCGCCTCCAGCTTCATGCTGATCGTCTCGATCCTGATGCCCTTCATCATGGATGAACGCGAGGCAGGCAGCGATGATGAGCCCAAGCAAAGCTATCTCAGCCTTCTCTTCTCCATGGTCGCGCTGGTGAAGCGCTATCCGGAAATCATCATTTCCGGCGCCATGCAGGGGCTTGGCTTTGGTGTCTTCCTGTCTGTCTGGATGGGCCTTGGCCTGCATCTGCCTGACATGGGGTATGGCGTAGATGTGGTCGGCTATCTCGCTGCCTTTGCGGGTTTCAACCTGTTCACGACGCCCGCGCTCGGCCGCTGGGCTGATAGGGTGGGGCCGTACAAGGCGCGCATCGTGGCGGCGGCGGTAAATTTCGTCGCGGTTTGCCTGCTCTGGCCGCTCGGCTACAATCTCTGGCTGCTTATCGTTCCTGTTGTGCTGATGACGCTTCTTGGGCCGCTGGTCGATATCTGTAACCGGATGACATTCCTGTCTCTCGAGAAAAACATCCGCACCCGCCTCATGACCATCTATATTGTGATGATGTTCATCGGCGGCGGCATTTCGAGCTCGGCTGGCACAGCCGTCTATGACTATGCGGGCTGGCCCGGAAATGCGGTTCTCGCCGTCTGCATGTCGGGCGGCCTGTTCACGCTGGCCATTATTGCGTGGCGTGTCTTCGGGCGGAAGATTGACGGAACGCCTGCCGGGTAGGAGCGCACGTGGAGACGGGCTTGCCAGTCCGGCGCGTATCTTGCTTTGGAAAGGGAAACGCGCCAGTGCGAAGGCGCTTTCGAGAGGGATCACTATGCGACACGCCGCATTCACTGCGATCATGTTCACCGCTGCCATTGCAGGCTGTCAGACCCTGCCGGAAGAGCTTGGGCCGCAAGATTTCAGCGTTATTGAAGCCGCCTCTGCCGACTGGGTGGGCGCCTATAATGCCAATGACTGGGAGTTGCTCGCCTCCTACTTTACCTCAGACGCGATCCTGATGCCGCCAAACGGCCCTGCCGTGACCGGACGCGAGAACATCGCGGCCTGGGAAGCCGAGAATGAGACCGGCTACCGCATCGCACTCGATATCGAGAATATTGGCGGCAGTGGCGACACCGCCTATGTGCGCGGCCGGTCATGTGTCTTCGTCCCGCTGAACGAGAGCGAATACGGCGTCGATGCAGGCAAGTTCCTCGAAGTGCGCAAGCTTCAGGAAGACGGCGCCTGGCTGGTCGATGTCGATATCTTCAATTCCGACACGCCTGAAGAGGCTGGCCTGCAGGCCGCGTGTCCATTTGCGGATGGGTGGGAGTAGGGCGACTTAGGCATAGCCGTCCGCAGATATCTGCAACGGCAGGTTTCCATAGCATTCCCTCGCAATCGATGCGTTGTAGTCAAATCGTCCGCCATGGACCCCTGTCTTCACAGGGGTCTACGGAAGGATGAGCTTTCGAAACAGACGTTGAAGGGTGTGCAATCTGTCTCCGGGGCTCAAGGCTGGGCCGCTGACGCGGCGCCTTCCGCGGTATTGATCACTTTAAATCGAAACTTGAGGGGGCTGGGCATCGCTGCGTGGAAGCGTATGCCACGCTCTAACTAATATCGAACGGGTTCAGCTTGTGGCGGTCTGGAGTTTATAAAACTATGAGCGTCTTTAACCGCATGCACCACTTCTGAGAAGTAATGTTCTAAACCTTTGGAGATTACATCTGCGAATTCAAGCGAGTGGTAACCGGGCGTCTCATCGGAGTGAAATAGAGTTAAGGCATCCAGGGCCGCATTGCATCGATTTATCAGCCAATCGATGCCATCGCTTCCTGCATTGGCAGCGGCGCAATATTCGCGCATTGGGTCTAAGGCATTCCGAAGTATGTTGATATGACTCAGCGCTTGGCCTCTGCGGTCGCCTTCTGAAGGAATCTTTTGGAAGAGATAGCCCAAGTTTTTGGGGATGAGCTCGCCTAACGATTTTTCCCTAAGTGCCATCCTTGCCGCCTCTTCGCGTTGATCGATGATTGAAATAACTTGCTGGCAAATCGGGACCAACACCTCGGCGTTGCGTTGTCGAAACTCATTCACTTCGACCGTAATTTTCTCCGATTTTTGATCGTACCAATAGAGGTTCATCGAGAACCGATCGCGGTGAATGTCATGGTGTCCACCACTTGCCCAAGACAGAGGATTGTTTTCGTTGCCGCGCCCCGTTGAAGAGGGGTGCCCAGACAGCCGATTTCTAGCATCACGTATCGGGCGTAACTCAACGCAATTCTTTGCTTCCCATTTAAGGCCGACGGCTTTGCAAAGCGTCTCTACGCTGTCTTGCACCACATAAAGAGCCTGGAGAAAGCCATAAACAAGCAGCGTGCTCGGACCAGCCGCGTCATGAACCTTCTCGTACTCAAACGCGGCGTCGATTCCATCTTGGATATTATCAAGAGCACCGCAAAAGCGATTGAAGTCATGGTTATCCGGCATGTGCCAACCGATGCTCAAGTAGCTGTTCAGCCGTTCGCGAATCTGTTGTGCCAGCTCGGCCAGACCCGACGAGCTTTGGTCGTACATCCGACCTAAACCCCCGTCACGAAGGTCGAGATGACCTTTTTCAGGCCGACATTCTTGAAGTTGACCTGCAGCTTGGTGCCGTCGGCGCTGAGGACCTGCCCGTAGCCGAATTTCTCGTGGTGGACGCGTTGGCCGATCTTGAAGCCTGATTTGCCTGCTGAGGTGGCGATAAGTTCTGCCTTGCCGTCGATGACGGGGCCGGTCTTTGAGCCTTTGCCGGCATTCTCCTTGAGGCGGCGCCAGCCGGGAGAGGTGTAGTTGGAACGCTCGCCAAGATCCTCGATCGTGCCCTGGAAGCCCTGATCGGCGCCGGGCATGGTGGAATAGCCGGTCTCGCTGCTCGCCTCGACATTTTCGTGTGGGAGTTCATCGACAAAGCGTGATGGCAGGACGGACTGCCAGCGCCCGAAGATCATGCGATTGGCGACAAAGCTGATCGAGCATTTTTCACGCGCCCGGGTGATGCCGACATAGGCAAGGCGGCGTTCTTCCTCGAGGCCTTTCATGCCAGACTCGTCCAGCGAGCGGCGGGACGGGAAGACTTCTTCTTCCCAGCCGGGCAGGAAGACCATCGGCCATTCAAGACCCTTGGCGGCGTGAAGCGTCAGGATCTGAACCTCATTGCCGGTGCTTTGCCCGCCGACATCCATGACAAGCTGCACGTGTTCGAGGAAGCCGGCGAGGCTGTCGAACTGACCGATGGCGTGGATCAGCTCCTTGAGGTTGTCGAGCCGCGTCTGGGCCTGCGGGGAGCGGTCCTTTTGCAGCATATCGGTATAGCCGCTCTCGTCCAGGATGACCTGCGCAAGCTCATGATGGGCCATGCCGTTATTTAGGCGATCGCGCCAGAGGTTCACCTGGTCGATGAAGGTGGTGAGGCCGCGCTTGGCGGGGCCTTTGACCTCATCGGTCTGAAGGATCATCGGAGTGAGCGTGAAGAGCGAACGGCCATCTTCGCGGGCGAGGCTCTGCAGTTTCTGGATCGTGGTGGCCCCGACGCCGCGCTTGGGCTGGTTCACGACACGCTCAAAGGCGAGGTCGTCATCGGGACTGCGCACAAGGCGAAGATAGGCTAGGGCGTCGCGAATCTCGGCGCGCTCAAAGAAGCGCGGGCCGCCGATCACGCGGTAGGGGATGCCCAGCATGATGAGGCGTTCTTCGAAGAGCCGCATCTGCCATGAGGCGCGCACGAGAATGGCGCAGTCTTCATACTGGCCGCCCTTGTTGATGTAGCTCTCGATGTCGTCGCAGATGAGGCGCGCTTCGGCCTCGCCGTCCCAGAGGCCGCGCACCTGGACTTTTTCGGCGTCCGGACTGGCCTGTTCACCGTCGCCCACGAAGAGCGTCTTGCCGAGGCGCCCCTTGTTGAAGTCGATAACGGAGGAAGCAGCGGCGAGGATGTGTTTGGTCGAGCGGTAATTGCGCTCCAGCCGGATGACCTTGGCGCCCGGGAAGTCCTTCTCGAAGCGCAGGATGTTGTCGACCTCTGCGCCGCGCCAGCCATAGATCGACTGGTCGTCATCCCCGACGCAGCAGATATTGTTCGAGCCGCGCGCCAGCAGGCGAAGCCATAGATACTGGGCGACGTTAGTATCCTGATACTCGTCCACCAGGATATATTTGAAACGCTTGTGATAGTCCGCCAGCAGGTCCGGATTGTCCTGGAAAATGGTGATGTTGTGGATCAGCAAGTCGCCAAAGTCGCAGGCGTTCAGGACCTTCAAGCGGTTCTGATAGGTCTCGTAAAGCTGGATCGCCTTGCCGTCGGCGAACTGCCAAGCTTCGTCCTTGGGGACTTTGGCCGGCGTCAGCGCACGGTTCTTCCAGCCATCAATGAGGCTTGAGAGATGGCGCGGCGTCCAGCGTTTCGTGTCGATGTTCTCAGCCTCGATCACCTGTTTGCAGAGGCGGATGACATCATCCATGTCGAGGATGGTGAAGCTGGATTTGAGGCCTGCGAGCTCGGCGTGGCGGCGGAGAATCTGCGCGCTGATCGAGTGGAAGGTGCCGAGCCATCTGAGCCCTTCACCGGCGTCGCCGATGAGGTGCAGCGCGCGCTCGCGCATTTCACGGGCCGCCTTGTTGGTGAAAGTGACCGTCAGTGTCTGGCTGGGCCAGGCGAGTTTGGACGCGATGATATGGGCAAGACGGGTCGTCAGAACGCGCGTCTTGCCTGTGCCAGCGCCTGCGAGAACCAGAAGCGGGCCTTCGGTCGTTTCGACGGCGTCGCGTTGTTCGGGGTTCAGGCCATCGAGATAATTGGCATTCGTATCCGGTACGGGCGCGCGGGCAGCGGCCATTTCCGAGATAGATGGGCGGCGATTCGGGCTGGAACTCATGGAGAACATATAGCAGGGATTGGCCTTAATGGCAGGGGCCGACTGTGGGCTGTGCTGACGCCGCAGAACCTGCACCAGTGGGGCGGGACCGAACCGGTCTATGCTCGTTGGACCCGGCATGGTGGCGGCAGCGCCAGAGTCCGCTGGACCTCACTTAATGCCTCATGAATTCCGGCACGGAAATTGCGGATGCCTTCTTCTTTGTGCTGACAGAATGGGGCAGGTCATGGCGAAACCAGAACGGATCGTTTTCGAATATGGGTATGGGGCGCGGATCGCCTCTGCGTTCGTGGCCCTTCTGATGTGGGGGCTGGTGCTCGCGTCGCTGTCCGGTGCCACCTATCTTCTGGTTCAGGGCGATGCCCTCGCGGCGACGATTGCCTGCGCGATCGGTCTCATTCTTGCGCCACTCGCCATCAATCACCAGCATGTGATGCGCCTCAAGCATCAGTGGCATCTTTCGCTTCGGCCTGGCCATGTCATGCTGGTGCTGCCTGTCCATCGCGCCGCGCACCACCGGACGAAAGGCTTTGAAGGCGAGATCAGCTATCGCAGCATCAAAGGCATCTGCCGCCGCCGGGAGACCCATAGCGTGCTCGGCCTGAAGATGAGTGTCATGGCTTATTGGCTCGAACTGCAGGACGGCCGGCTGATGTTGCTGGGGGAAGATCGCAATCCGGGCGCGCACGAGAATGGTCGCAAGACGATTGTGGCGCGCGCGAGCGAAGCTGTCAGCCGGACATCCGGCCTGCCACTGCGCCGTGCCGAACCAGCACATACGGATCGCCGTTTCTTTGGCCTGATCGGCAACGGCGCGCCTGCCTGGACGCAGGACGCATAGCTCAGCCTGCGTCTGGTTTGCTGAAAGCGATGGTCACTTCGCCGATGCGCAGGCCGAAGCGGGTGACATAGGCCCTGTTCAGCAGCACCCCATCCTGTAGCAGGTACATCCAGTCGTCGAAGCCGACATTCCAGGTGCCGTTGCCAACCTTCAGGTCGACCCGGTAAGTCCAGTTGAAGGCGTTGCCGACGGCCTGTCCTTGCGCCATGTCGGGTACGTCGTTCGCAGTGCCGCGATACCGCCCATCGCCGAGAATCTCGATGGTCCAGGTGCGGGTGTCCTGCTCGCCATCGCTATAGTCGAACTCCTCCACCAAGGTCAGCGTGTCGCCATCCAAGGTGCCTGTAATGTCGACCTTGAACTGGCGCCTGATCTTGCCGAACCGGTCCTCGAAGATGCCATAGGCAGTCGTCTCGCCAAGGAAATAGTCTTCCAGCCGGAGCGTCTGATCAGCGCTTGAAAAGTCTTCCAGAGAGTTTGAGACGCAGCCGCCAGCTGCGACACTGGCGGCAAGAAGGGCGGGGGCGAGGCGGGCTTTGAGGCGCATGGGTGTGGTCCTTTTTGCCCAGTTTACGCAGATGCCTGACGGCCAGATCATCGCGCACAGCTCGCGCGTCCTGAACTTGACAGATTCCCATAATGCGGTCTGATAACCTTAACGTGTATGCAGGCTGTGGGTGGGGGGAGCACATCATGCCGAGCTCAGAGGGGTCTTACCGTCTGATTACACGTGCGCGAGACGCCCCACCGGAAAAATGCAAAAGCTGAGAAGACTTGATCTTCGCCAAAATATGTAATTATGTAATTACATGATTACCAGTGATGACATGTCGGCGGTTTTTCACGCGCTTTCTCATGAGAGCCGACGCGAGATGCTGGATATTCTGAAGGCAAGGCCCGGCGTGAGTGTGGGGGAGTTGGCCAAGGCGTTCGATGTCAGCCGAATCGCGGTGATGAATCACCTTTCCGTGCTGGAAAAGGCGGGTCTCATCATCAGCGAGAAGCAAGGGCGCACCCGCCATCTCTATCTTAATGCTGTCCCTATCCGGATGATCCAGGAGCGCTGGCTGGATGCCTATAGCGAGCCATTTGCCGGGCGGGTCACGTCGATAAAGGCTTTGGCCGAAGCGGCCGCAAAAGGAAGAAGGGAAGACCAATGAGCGAGACAGGAATGGAAGTGGCAGGCACTGCCGAGGACCGTCAGGTCTACAAGGCGATGATCGATGCGCCGATTGAAGTGGTATGGAATACCCTGGTGAAGACCGACGAGGTGTTGCCTTTCTTCTTCGGCGCCGTGTGCGAGGCGGAAGACGCCGCGCTGAAGCCGGGCAACCGGATGCGCATGGTCACACCGAACCGTAAATATGCCAGCGTCGTTGGCGAGGTGTTGGAGTTCTCACCACCTCACCGTTATGCGCACACATTCAAGTTTACCCAGTGGGATGATGACGACTGTACGGTCACTTACGAGTTGAGGGAAACGCCTGAGGGCGTCGAATTCTCGCTTGTCACGACCGGTGTGCCAGCGGGCACGAAGACGGCCAAGTCGATGCATCAAGGGGGAAGCTTCATCACGCAGAACCTGAAGTCGCTGGTCGAAACCGGCAAGCCGGGCTTCAGTGGGAAAATGGTGATGATGCTAGGGCCGGTGATGGGGTTCATGACTCCATCTGCCTGCAGGATTGAGAACTGGCCGCTCAAGCGCTAAACGGGAGGAAGACCCATGACAGATAAACAGAATGCCGCGCTCGATACGATGAAGACGACGATCGCCGATAAGACCGGCAAGCCGTTCGACGATTGGGTGAAGCTGGTCCAGTCGAGCGGACTGGAAAAGCACGGCGAGCAGATGAAGATGCTGAAGACCGAGCACGGCTTTGGTCATGGCCACGCCAATCTTGTCTGCCAGGCAGCAAAGGGAAGGCTTGATGCCGATGAGGGGGACATGCTGGCCGGCCAGTATGAGGGCAAGAAGAATTTAAAGCCGGTCTATGATGCGCTGGAAGCCTTCGCCCGATCGCTGGGCGATGATGTCGAGATTTCGCCGAAGAAGACCTCCGTCGCGTTTCGCCGCTCGAAGAATTTTGCCGTCGTGACCCCGGCGACCAAGTCCCGGATAGATATTGGCTTGAACTTAAAGGGTGAGGCCGGAACGCTGCGGCTTATCGAAGAAAAGCCGGGCAGCATGTGCACGCACAAGATGAAGATCCAGATGGTCGAAGAGGTCGATGACGAGCTCAAGGCCAGGATGAAAGAGGCTTACGAGCGGGCTTAAGGGCCGGGTGGGGCCCCGCGTTTACCCTCCAACCTTCGCCCGCGCGGCCTTGAAGTCCGGGGCGCGCTTCTCGGTGAAGGCGGCGACGGCTTCCTTGTGCTCTGGCAGGGTGTAGCAGACCTCGAGGCTCTCATGCTCGCGGGCCTGGATGCGGGCCGTGTCAGTGTCGCAGCTATTGGCGCTGAGAAGCTGTTTCGTCATGCGCAGCATGGGCGATGGATTGGCGGCCATCTGTCCGGCGAGCGCCAGCGCATCGTCCAGCAGGGTTTCAGGTTCTGACAGGCGGTCTGCGAGGCCGAGCTCCATGGCTTCTGCGCCTGAAACAGGCCGGGCAGTGAGCAGGAGGTCATGTGCCTTGCCCCAACCGACGCGCTGGACAAGAAAGTGAGAACTCGCAAGCTCCGGGACGATGCCAACGCGGACAAAAACGAGACCAAACTTCGAGACGGTCGAGGCAATGATCATGTCGAAGGACAGGATCTGCGTCACGCCAATGCCGAAGGCCGGGCCGTTAACCGCAGCGATGCAGGGCTTTGACGAGCGGATGAGGGAAATCCAGTCGATACCGCCGTCGCGCTTGTGGGCCCTGGTTTCGGACGCGTCGATATTGTTCTGGAAGTAGGACATGTCTGCGCCCGCGCAGAAGCCGCGGCCCTCGCCGGTCATGACGATGGCGCCAATGTCTTCGTCTTCATTCGCCGCCGTGATCGCCTGACCCAGTTCCCGGCTCATGTCCGGGGTCCAGGCGTTCAGTTTTTCCGGGCGGTTGAGCGTGATGAGGCAGACATTGCCCCGCGTCTCAACCTTGATCTGCTCGTAGCTCATGGCGTTCTCCCTGATTTTTTTTGCCAGGGTGATCGGTCTGCCGCTGGGGTAGTCACGCGGAAATTTTAGTCAGTCCGCCTGCATGACGTCGGTATGGGTCAGCGTGTCTGTATATTGCTGGAAGGCCGTGATCCTGCCGTCCTTCACCGTCCAGACATGCACAAATGGAATGTCCATCGACTTGCCGGTTTCACCGTGTTCAGCGGTGTAGCGGCCAATCGCGACGACTTTGTCATCTTCGGCGACATAGTCGGACGGGGTTGCATTGAAATAGGCCCACTCGCCGCCAAGCCGTGCAAACAGGCCGCTGACGATCTCGTCGGCGCCTTCATAGGGATTACGGTCGGAATACGGGCTGTTTTCGGCTTCGTTCCAGACGATATCGTCGGCAAAGTCAGCCAGAACGGCGGCCATATCGCCGTTGGCGAAGCCCTCATAGACGCGCTGGATGACGACTGTGTTGTCCGTCGCGTTCGCCATATTGCCGGTCTCGCCCATCTCCGTCTCAGGATATGCCGCAGGCGCCTCGGCTGCGGTGTCAGGTGCAGGCCCGGGCCTTTCACCACAGGCACCGAGCAGGGCGATGGCGGCGATCACAATGGTCAGTTTCATCAGTATTCCCCCGTAATAGGCGCACAGGGAGGCACTGGCCCGCGCGAACTGTCAACTAATTTTCAGGAACGCTGAAGGCAGAACGCGCGTTACTTGATCTGAACAAAAGGAAACATTCATGTCACTGGTCCAGATACTTCTATCCATCTTCCTGCCACCAATCGCGGTCTTCCTGAAAGCCGGCGTTGGTCTGCAGCTCATCATCAACATCGTGCTATGCTTCTTCTTCTGGCTGCCTGCGGTGATCCACGCCCTGTGGATTAGCGCGAAGGGCGGGCCAGAACCGGTCTGATACCGGTAGGGCATAACGCCAAAGAAAAAGGGCGGACCTTTCGTGAGGTCCGCCCTTTCTGCATTCGAGAAGGTGGCTCTAGTAGAGCGTCGCCATCGCCTTGGCGTCATAGTCGGAAAGCTCCTCAGTGCGGCCTTCCTTGACCTTGGTTGCCCATTCCGGGTCCTGGAGCAGAGCGCGGCCAACGGCGACGAGGTCGAACTCGCCTTTTTCCAGACGCTCGACCACATCGGTGATCGGGCGTGTCTTGGAACCTTCGCCGCGCATCGCGCCGGTGAATTCTGATGAGAGGCCAACAGACCCGACCGTGATGGTTGGAAGGCCGGTGAGCTTCTTCGCCCATCCTGCCGTGTTGAGGCCCTTCTCGCCGTCGACTTCAGGGAATTCTGCTTCCCAGAAGCGGCGCTGACTGGCGTGGAGGATATCGACGCCTGCGTCGACGAAGACCTTGAGGAAGGCTTCGAACTCCTGCGGGGTCTCAGCGAGGCGTGCGGCATAGTCCTGCTGCTTCCACTGCGAGAAGCGCAGGATAATCGGCATATCGGGGCCGACCGCCTTGCGGATTTCAGAGATGATCTCACCGGCAAAGCGCGCGCGCTCTGGTAGGCTGCCGCCATATTTGTCCTCGCGCCTGTTCATGACGTCCCAGAAGAACTGGTCGATGAGGTAGCCGTGTGCGCCGTGGATCTCGAGCGTATCGAAGCCGAGCTCCTTTGCGCTCTTTGCAGCGTCGGCGTAGGCCGCGACCATGTCGGCGACTTCTTCGTCAGATGGCGCTTCGAAAAGCTGCTTGCCCTTATGGGTGATGCCGGATGGGCTGTCGGACGGGGCGTCCGGAAAATGACCGGTACCGGTCTTGCGCAGCAGGCCCTGGTGCCAGATCTGAGGCCCCATCTTGCCGCCTTCGGCGTGGACAGCCTCGATGACCTTCTGCCAGCCGGACAGGGCCGCATCGGTGTGGAAGAGGGGATAGTTTGGATTGTCAGACGCGCCCTTGCGGCGCACCAGCGTGCCTTCGGAAAGGATAAGGCCAACATCGGCAGCAGCGCGGCGAGCGTAATATGCGGCAACATCATCGGTCGGTACGCCGTCCGGGCTGAAACCGCGGGTCATCGGCGCCATGACGATCCGGTTGTCGAGCTCCAGCGATTTTAGCTTGAAGGGTTCAAACAGGGCGGCGGCTGAGGACATGCGAATACTCCCATTGCAAAAGTCTGGTCTGGCAGATGGCGTATGAAGGAGGGAGGTTCAATGTTTTTCTTATTGAGAAAGTATTCAGGGTCAGTTCACTTGATGATTGCGAACACTGGTGCCACTCTCGACAGATAATGGGGGGACCGGAAATGAAATTAGCACTTAGTCTGATAGCTGTCGCAGGACTTACAGCGTGCGCAACGCCGGGCATTGACTATTCGGCGCGGCTTGTCCCTGCGAACACTGAAGCGGTTGAAACCCGAACGGTCGATGTTGGCCGGTTCAATGGGCCTGCGGGAAACTGGTATGCGTCTGAGTTCGAGGCGATGCTCTCCAACGCAACCTTTGACGGGATGCCCTGGTTCAGCATTGCCCGGTACAGTGATGGCTATGTGCCCGATGGGCAGCGTGCTGGCATCTATGAAGGCAATATCGATATTGAAGGTTATGAGGCCGAAGAATACTCAACCTCCCAGACCGAGTGTGTGGAATGGGATGGACCGTTTGACTGTGAGCGCCGGGCCGAAGTCGAGCAGATCTGCCTGCGTGAGACGGTGAATGTCTCGGTGACCCCGCGCCTGATCGAGTATGGCAGCGGCCGGATGATCTATCAGGACACTTTTTTCGGAAGCTCGAGCGCCGAGAGCTGTGAAGACGTCTACGTTGTCGGGCGCCGCGGACGCCGGGGTCATGGCGGCGGCTGGACCTATGGCCTGTCTGCGGGCATGCAGCCCCCGCCAGGTCTGGTGCGCGATGCACTGGTCAGCACGCTAAGTGACATTCGCAATGAAATTGCGCCGCGAAATGCGGTTATGAGGGCGGTATTCGTCAAGGATGCGATGGACCCGGTTGTCGCGGCCGACCCGCGCTTTGAATCTGCTGTCGATGCAGGCAATCGCTCGCCCGATGCCTCCTGCGCAGTGTGGCAGGATCTGCATGTCCAGTACCCGTCAGCGCCTGCGGTCACGCATAATCTTGCGGCCTGCTACGAATCTGCAGCGAATTTCAACGAGGCTCATGCACTCTATGCCGAGGCGGCGCAGCAGGCTCGCGCCTCTGGCATGCAGGTTGACCCGCAATATGCAGACTCGCTGTCGCGCCTCTCGGCCTACCGCAACGGCCTGCAGGTTCTGGACCGGCTGACAGGGTACACGGCGCCAGCCATAAACTAGGTGAGTTGGGCGTCGTTCAGGCGGCGCCCATCAGGAAGCCGATCATGGTCGCCAGCAGAAAGCTGACTGACACGACGCTGGTGGTGAGCAGGATGCGGGACATGGGCGTGCTGTTCCTTTCTGGAAGTTAACGACCAGAATTGAACGCCGCTTTATGCGCTACTGTTCCCGCTTTGCGCCGTCGAGGCCTTTACTGGCGCGGGCCGTTTCTGATTTCTGGGCGGTCTTCTCAGCCTTGGTGCGGCCGAACTTCCCCCGGTTCTCGGCGGCTTTCTTCTCGGTCTCGGCGCGCTTCTTCTGTTTGCGCGCCTTGTTGAGATTGATGGGCGTGGTCATGGCGCCTTGCCTCCATTTGCGAGCCGCGCGTCAAGCCGGTCGCGGACTGCTGGCCATTCCTCGGCAAGGATCGAAAAGACGACCGTATTGCGCAGATGGCCGTCGGGCAGGATGCGGTTGTGGCGCAGGATGCCTTCCTGCGTGGCACCAAGCTTCAGCACGGCGCGGCGCGAGCGGGTGTTGCGCTCATCGACATGGAAGTAGACGCGGATGGCGCCGGCGTCGAAGGCATTGGCGAGCAGAAGCCGCTTGCTGGCTGGATTGACGATGCCGCCCTGAAACTCTGGCGCGTAGATCGTCATGCCGACCTCTACATTGCGCCAGTCTGAATTCGGATTGAGGTAGGCTGTCATCCCGGCAAAGCGCCCATCCGGCATCAGGACCGCAAACGGCCGCAGCGTGCCTGCCTCGGTGCGCTGGCGGATTGTCTTCGTCCAGGGGGTGATCCAGTCGCCCGGCGGATTGTAGAAAGGCCACGTGGCGAGGCGCTCACCGGAGCGCTCTGCCATGTCACGCAGCTGGCCGGCATGAACGCCCGGATCGAACGGCACGAGCCGAACGTAATCATTGGCGAACGGGGCGTCCGGCAGCTGCATCAAGCTAGTCCTGGTGCTGGTCGCGCCACTGCTCCATGGCCAGCGAGATCGCAAAGGTCTCCCGGTATTTCGGGCTGGAGGCCGGGCGCGGGGCACGGGCGGAGGTGAGCGCCATGATCTCGGCAAGCTTGTTGTGCGCAGCGCCAGCCTGACCTGCGCCAATATAGGCATGCAGCTCAACAAGCGCCGAAGAGAGCGGGTCATGCGCACGGATCACGAAGTAGGGCTCGTCCTCACCAAGCTTGGAAAGAACGTCAAATTCGGACGGATTGGCTTTAGAGCCGACAGGGGCTTTGGACATATGTGGCGCGCCTTTTTTGATTCGGATTGAGGTCCAATCGAGCATATCCCATCAAGCGGGGCACGCCCAAGATGTCAGGCGCGGGTCACCAGTTTCAGCTTTTTGAGCATCACGCCGATATTGTTGTGGGTCACAATCCCCTCAACGCGCTCGCCGCCTATGAGGCGTGTCCCCGCTTCCAGAAGGGTGGTGTCCAGCACGGCAAGTACCGAGGTATAGTTCTCATACCCGTCCACGATTTCGACCAGGCAGGCCCGCCGCGACAGCACCCGGCGCACGAACCCTTGGCAAGGCTTTTCGCGGACGCAGACGAGGTAGGCCGGTTCCTCTTTGCCCTCGACGGCTGTGCGCTTGCTGGAGCTCATGAAGAGGATGTCGTCACCGATGTCCGGGAAGCCCTCACTGCAAAGGCTCACCCGGTTGAAGTAAAAGCGCTGGCCATCTTCGCTCAGATTAGATGACGCGTTTGCGACCCGTTCGACAATGAAGCCGTAGCGATCATCTATCGACTTTTCCACGACGCCGATCTGCCAGGCTCGCTGTTTTCTGCCGTCGCTGATGCCTTTGGCAAGGACGGTTGGCATCTTCTTGCGAGGCGGATTGAGGAAGGTGCTGAACCTGTCATTGGTCGCGTGTGTCAGGGCTTCCGCGGCATCATTCTCAAGCTGAGCGTCGGTTTTGCTGTTCACGTTCAGGCTGCGGCGCTTTTTCAGCGTCTGTTCCTGTAGTCGGACGATGTCGGCGCGGCGTCTTTCCTCCCATTGATCCCAATTGGCAAAGGTGCGCGTCCAGAGCCATCGATGGAGGAGGGCGGCAAGGGCGATGAGCGCGAAAATGATCGCGCCTGCCAGGGCCATATCCTCAAAAGTGACTCCGAACAGGGCGATGTCCTGAAGCGGCGCGTACGACCTAAGCCAGCCAAGCGCGCTGGCCAGAATTGAGAAAAGCGAGAAGGCAGCAAATTTCTGATCAAGCAGGGAGGCGTGAAGCTGGGGTGTGTCGTGGATCTTGCGCTTTTCGTCATAGTCGGCCTTCAGGGCCGCGATCCGGGCGGGGCGGGTCCGTTCCTGCCAGCGCCTGACGTAGATCGTGCCTATAAAGCCCGAAACGATGACGAGCGCAGCGCCGCCAAGATAGGCGGCAGCCGATGGGTAAGCCTGAACGAGACGGCTGACCTGCCCGGCGAGCGAGCTGATCACCCTCCATATCTGCTGCATGAAATCGTTCACGCATGCCCCCCGCTAACCCCGGCGCGTGGCAACCTGCTTAAGGGTTAGGGGCGCGAAACCCAAAGTAAATTCAGGTCTGAGGGGAAAAGTGCCCGAACGTTTCGCGTGAAAAGGAGGGGCGCTGACCCTGTCTAGTGGCCGCTACCAAACGCCCCGGTACGAACCGAATAGTCCACGGCGACGGCATAGTCCGGATCATCATCGCTATCGACCATGAGCTGGCCGGCACGTTTCAGCAGCTTGTGACAATCGCGCGAGAGGTGGCGCAGGCGGAGCGTCTTGCCGTGCGCTTCATATTTGGCGGCGAGGTCTTCGATGGCCTGAAGGGCCGACTGGTCCACGACGCGAGAGCGCATGAAGTCGACGATAACAACGTCAGGGTCTGTTTCCGGGTGAAAGAGTTCAGCGAAGCCTTCGGTCGAGCCGAAGAAGAGCGGGCCTTCAATCTCATAAACATGAGCGCCGGGCGTGCGCACCGAGTCGCGCTCGATTATGCGGATGCGGCGGGCATTGTTCCACGCATAGGCGAGCGCCGAAACGATGACACCGACGACCACGGCCGTGGCGAGGTCGTAGAAGACGGTGACGGTTGTGACGAGCACGATGACGAGTGCATCGGTCAGCGGGATGCGGGTCATGATGCGCAGGCTGTTCCAGGCGAAAGTGCCGATAACGACCATGAACATGACGCCGACCAGGGCGGCGAGCGGGATCTGCTCAATCAGGGCGGAACCGACAAGGATGAAGGCGAGCAGGAAGAGCGCCGCAGAAAGACCAGAGAGGCGCGTGCGGCCGCCAGATTTCACGTTGATCATGGACTGGCCGATCATGGCGCAGCCGCCCATGCCGCCGAAGAAACCGGTGACGAGATTTGCTGCGCCCTGCGCGACGCATTCCTGGCTAGCGCCGCCGCGCTTATTGGTCATCTCGCCAACAAGGTTCAGCGTCAGCAGGCTCTCGATCAGGCCGATGGCGGCAAGGATCACCGAATAGGGCAGAATGATCTCGAACGTCTCCCAGGTTAGCGGGACCATTGGGACGTGAAAGGTCGGCAGGCCGCCTTCGACAGACGCGAGGTCGCCAACGCGCGGCACGTCGAGTCCGAAGACGATGACGACAGCGGCGACAATCGCGATGCCCGCGAGTGGGGCGGGGATTGCTTTGGTGAGCTTTGGCAGACCCCAGATGATCGCCATGGTCAGCGCGACGAGCAGCAGCATAAGGATAAGCGGCCAGCCGCTCAGCCATTCGCCGCCGGACATGCCATGGCCAGAAACTTCAGCCGTGCCGGGCACCTGGAACTGGGTTAGCTGGGCAAGGAAGATCACGATAGCGAGACCGTTGACGAAGCCCAGCATCACAGGGTGAGGTACAAGACGGATGAATTTGCCGAGCTTGAAGATACCTGCCGCGAGCTGAAGAATGCCCATGAGAACGACTGTCGCGAAGAGGTACTCCACACCGTGCTGGGCCACGAGTGAGACCATGACGACGGCGAGAGCGCCGGTTGCGCCGGAGATCATGCCCGGACGTCCACCGATAGCTGCTGTGATCAAGCCAACGATGAAAGCGGCATAGAGCCCCACCAGGGGATCAACCCCAGCGACGAAAGCGAAGGCCACGGCCTCCGGCACGAGAGCGAGTGCCACCGTCAGACCCGCCAGAAGCTCGATCCTGATCCGGTTTGGCGTGAACTTGGCGAGGTTTTCCTGCGAAAAATTCTGTGCGCCGAGGCGATCTGCGAACGCAGCGAATGGAGATTTGCTTGTCACGGGGCTTGCTCAGTCTGTTGGCGTTAAACGTCAGGCGCCCGTATGACGGTCTTTATATTGCGGCGCAACATGCGGACCGTCACTGGAGCTGACTTTGGTTGGGCGTGTCGGCTAGCTCGACGAAACGATGCCGCCGTCACACGGAATGGTGTGGCCGGATATGTAGGCGCCTGCGCGCGAGGACAGGAACATGGCAAGGCCTGCAATATCCTGCGGGGTGCCAACACGCCCAGATGGGTTTCGCTCTGCCACCGAGTCCCAGTCGACGCCTTCGGTCTTGCCGCCGAAACCGACACCGGTCGACAGCATCCAGGTCGGGAAGGGCCCCGGCGCGATGCCATTGACCAGGATGTGCTCGCCCACATGCTGAGAGGCCATGAAGCGGGTGAGGTGGATGACGGCGGCCTTCGACGTGCCATAGGCATAGCCGCTGAAAGGCGAGGTGTGCATGCCGTCGATCGACGCGATGTTGATCACGCGGGCCGGGTCATCCGCGCTAGCGGACTTGCGCAGCAGCGGCATGAGCTTCTGGAAGAGGAAGAAGATGCCTTTGACGTTGACGTCCATCACCTTGTCCCAGCCGCTTTCCGGAAACTCCTCCAGCGTGGCGCCCCAAGCAACGCCTGCATTGTTGATCAGGACGTCGACCTTGTCTTCACGTTTGGCGATCTCGTCAGCGAGGTGCTGGATGCCGACCATCTGGCCGACATCGGAAGGAATGGCATAGATCTCGCCGCCATACTGATCCTTGAGGCGTTTGACCGTCTCTTCGCAGGCATCCGCCTTGCGCGAGGAGATGATGACCTTGGCGCCATTGGCGAGGTAGCCCGCCGCAAGCATCTCACCGATGCCGCGCGAGCCGCCGGTGATGACCACCGTCTTGCCCTCTACCGAAAAGAGATTGCTGAAATCATTGCTCATGGCGTGTCCTCCGCTTCGTTTGCTTCATGCGGTTTGGAGGAGGCCCGCCGCGCTGGCAAGGGCAGTGGGCGTTAGTTGCCGAAGAACAATCGGGAGAGGGCGCGCTGAATTTCGTATTCGTGGGTGATAAGAGAAGCTACCCGGTCGCCGATCAGCTGTTTCGGAAAGGCCGAAAGCTGGTGCATCGCGAGAATGTATGACCGATCACCTATGACCACTTCGATCGTTACAGATGGGATGGGTAATAGGGCCGTGTCAGCGAGTAGCGGCGCGACGAGGACTGCTGGTCCAGTATCCACATGGGGGTATTGGAGGAGCACGATCAACTGCTCCGGGTCGTCACTGATCTCGTGAACTGCGAAGCGCTCATCCATTAGAAAAGTCGATACTTTTCGTTCCAGAGACCGTGCTTCTTATAGTGTTGGTTCCAGCTCTCGATGGCTTCGCGATTTTCTTCCGAAAAGCGTTTCATGCGCTCGGCTTTCACAGCGCGCTCTACAGCTGCGCGGGCGATTTCTGCGGCATCCAGGCCATATGATGCGGCTTCTTCGAGAAGGGCATCATCGGACGCGTCAAAGTCGAAGTGCTTGGACTCCTCCATGACTCCGCGGCGTTCGCCAGCCGCTTTGATACCGAGAAGTTCAGCGGCCGTTACCTCGCCCTTCGTCACGACTTCTATCCGCCGCGCTGTCTCCACAGATGGAGAACTCGACCGTCGTTCCAGCCTGGATATCTGGATTGCGCTCACGCCGACTGCAGCGGCCAATTCGCGCTGCGTTAGTCCCGCTGCGGTACGCCATGTAAGAAGCTCCATGCGATGTAGCTTAGCTTACATGGCGTGTAACAGCAATCAGCCTGGCGAGATCATCTTGGACGGGTCGACGATGGCGTCGAAGTCGTCTTCGGGGATGCCGTCCTTGATGGCTTCTTCCTTGAGGGTGGTGCCGTTCTTGTGGGCGTTCTTGGCGATCGCCGCGGCGCGGTCATAGCCGTACTTTTCCTTAAGCGGTGTCACCAGCATCAGGGAGTTTTTCAGGCCGCGTTCGATATTGTCGAGGCGTGGCTCAATGCCGACGACGCAATTCTCGGTGAAGGAGACGGCTGCGTCTGCCAGAAGGCGGACCGACTGGAGAAAGTTGTAGGCCATCATCGGGTTGAAGACGTTGAGCTCAAAATGGCCCTGGCTGCCGGCAAAGCCGATGGCGGCATTGTTGCCGTGGATATGCGCGCAGACCTGGGTCAGGGCTTCGCACTGGGTCGGGTTGACCTTACCCGGCATGATGGAGCTGCCCGGCTCATTCTCTGGCAGGGCAAGCTCGCCAAGGCCCGAGCGCGGGCCAGAGCCGAGGAAGCGGATGTCGTTGGCGATCTTGAAGCAGGACATGGCGACCGTGCTGATCGCGCCATGCGTGAAGACCATGGCGTCGTGGGCCGCGAGCGCTTCGAACTTGTTCGGGGCAGTGCGGAAGTTGAGGCCGGTGATCTGTGCGATCTTGTCGGCGACCATCGTGTCGAAGCCTTTAGGGGAGGCGAGACCGGTGCCGACGGCGGTGCCGCCCTGCGCGAGCTCCATGAGCTTTGGAAGCGTCATCTCGATACGCTCAATGCCATTGGCGAGTTGCTGGGCGTAGCCGGAGAATTCCTGGCCGAGCGTGACCGGTGTCGCATCCTGCGTGTGCGTGCGACCGATCTTGATGATGTCGGCCCAGGCCTTCGCCTTGTCGTTCAGCGCATTGTGAAGTTGCTGAAGCGCGGGGATGAGGCGGTGGGTGACTTCCTCGGCGCAGGCGATGTGCATTGCGGTCGGGAAGGTGTCGTTCGAGGACTGCGACATGTTGCAGTGATCGTTTGGGTGCACCGGCGACTTCGAGCCCATCTCCCCGCCAAGGATCTCGATCGCGCGATTCGAGATCACTTCATTGGCGTTCATGTTGGACTGGGTGCCAGAGCCGGTCTGCCAGACGACGAGCGGGAAGTGCTCATCAAGCTTGCCCTCGATCACTTCGTCGGCGGCTTGGACGATGGCCTTGCCCAGTTTCTCGTTGAGCTTGCCGAGCGCCATATTGGTTTCGGCGGCGGCTTTTTTCACGATACCGAGCGCGCGGACGATCGGAGCTGGCTGCTTTTCCCAGCCGATCTTGAAGTTGCCGAGGCTGCGCTCTGCCTGCGCGCCCCAATACTTGTCTCCTGGGACCTCGACAGGTCCCATCGTGTCGCTTTCGGTACGTGGTTTCGGCTGCTTGTCGCCAAAGATGCCCATCGGGTCGGCTCCTGTTCGTGTGTCAGTTGAATAGTCGGGTCCCGGGCGCTTTAGCATGGCCACCGGGAAGCGCAAAAGCGCGTTTGCGCCCGCGTGTCGCAGCGCCCGCACTTGTCGCCCGGCCTGCCGCCCTATCTATGAAGTCATGAGACGCGGAGGGGTATCCGATGGTTGAGACAGGCAAGGTACTTGAAGGCAAGCCGCCGCACGCGCCGGATGGGCATCCGGATGTGATGCAGGGCAAGGTTGGCCTGTTGCTGGTCAATCTCGGTACGCCTGACGGCACCGACTACAAGTCGGTACGCCGCTACCTGTCAGAGTTCCTCTCCGACCCACGCATCATCGAGGTAAGTCCGCTGATCTGGCAGCCTATCCTGCAGGGGCCGATCCTGACCTTCCGGCCGAAGAAGTCCGGCGAGGCCTACAAGAAGATCTGGACCGATGAGGGCTCTCCGCTGCTGGTCTATACCAGGCGTCAGGCCGAGATACTGAATGCGCGCATTGGTAGCGAGCGACTGGTTGTCGATTTCGCCATGACCTATGGCAATCCCTCCATCGCCTCGAAGATCGAAGCACTGAAGGCGAAAGGGTGCGACCGGATCGCGGTCATGGCGCTGTATCCGCAATATTCGGCGACCACGTCCGCCAGCGTCTACGACCGCAGCTTCAACGCGTTGAAGGACATGCGCTGGCAGCCAGCCGTGCGCACGGCGGCGCCCTTCCACGACCACCCGATTTACATCGAGGCGCTGGCCGCTTCCATTTCTGAACATATCGCAGGCCTCGACTTTGAGCCGGAGCGCGTTCTGATGAGCTATCACGGCATCCCGAAAGCCTATTTCGAGAAGGGTGATCCGTATCATTGCCACTGTCACAAGACGACACGTCTGGTGTCTGAAAAGCTTGGCTGGGCGGACGGATTTGCGATGACCACGTTCCAGAGCCGTTTCGGGCCCACCGAATGGTTGCAGCCCTATACCGACAAGACGCTGGAAGCGCTGCCAGAGCAGGGCGTGAAAAAGGTGGTGGCGGTGTCGCCAGCCTTTATTTCCGATTGTCTTGAGACGCTGGAAGAGATCGCCATGGAGGGCCGCGACAGCTTCATGGAAGCAGGCGGGACGCATTTCTCAGTGGCGCCATGCCTCAACGATTCAGAGCGGGCGATTGACCTGCTTGAGACACTGGCCGCACGCGAACTCGCCGGCTGGATCTAGCGCGCAAAGGAAAGGGCGCGCCTTTCGACGCGCCCTTTCTTACTTGTTCGAACCAGAAGCCTAGAAAGACTTGCGGATGCGCGCGCCGTAGAAGGTTGGCGTGCCTGCGATGAAGGTCGGGATGCCGAAGCCGTCGCCAGTATTGCCTGCATCGATGATATAGTCTTCGCCGGTGAGGTTGTTGACGTAAGCCTCGACGCCGAAGCCGTTCTCAAGGTCCAGCTGGACATTGAGGTTTACGAGGCCATAGGCGTCCTGGCTTATCAGGTCACGCTCGGTGTTGTCGAAGAAGACTTCCGACTGCCAGGTATAGCTTGGCACAATGCTGAGCGTGCCGAAGCCTGCGTCCATGATGAAGATACGGGCCGCGAGGCTGGCCTTGTGGTCTGGCGAGAGACGCAGCTTGTTGCCACCGAATGGGGCACCTGGCTCATCGTCGAAGCGGGCATAGTTGTAGCCATAGCTCGCAATGATGTTGAGCGCGTCGGAGAGATACCAGTTGGCCTGCGCCTCGAAACCCTCAGCCGTTGCGTCGCCGGCATTGATCGGCTCGATCAGGCCCTGTGCGTTGATCTGCGTCGACTGGAAGTTGTTGTATTCATAATAGAAGGCAGAGGCTTCGAGGCTGAGATCGCCGCCGAGAAGCGAGCTTTTTACGCCGGCTTCATAGGCATCGACGATCTCTGCATCGAGGACGGCAAAGCCCGCGGACGGGGCCGAGGCCGAAGCCGTGATAACTTCCGGGCGACGGCCCCGGGCATAGTTGGCGAAGAGGTTGACCGTGTCGGTCAGCTCGAACTTCGCCGCTGCGCGCCAGGTGATGTCATCAAAGGTTTCGCTGCGAGCGATGCGCCCGCCCGATGGCTGGACGAAGAGGCCGGCACCGGTCACGGCGCTCGGGCCGTTCAGGAGTTCGACGAGCAGGCCGCTCTCCTTGTCTTCGGTTGTGTAGCGAAGGCCGCCGGTCAGCTGGAGACGATCGGTGACATCGACCGTGGCGTCAGCAAAGACCTCGAAGGCCTGCGTTTCGCCGTCATTGACGAAGCCCTCATTGTGGATCGGCTTCAGCGGGACAATGACGGTGCCGCCCGATTGCTGGAAGACCGTCAGGTTGATGCCTGGCAGTGCATCGACCGGTGGAGCCAGCGGCGGGGTCAAGAAGCCGCCAAGAAGGGCCTGAACGGCGCGCTCATCAAAGGTGAGCGGGACGTTCTGTTCGCCGGTCTCGTCGAAATAGCTCGCCCCGATGAAACCGCGGACGCGGCCACCGGCGTCATAGTTAGCGCGGAATTCCTGGCTGAACTGTTCGCCTGAAGCTTCCTCAGCGAAGATAAGGAGCTCAAGACCGAAACCGTCCGGATCGAACACTTCGAGGCTGTCGAACTCGCGATAACCGGTGATGGACGAGAGCGAGATGCTGTCGGAAACCTGCCAGTCGCCGAGAAGCGTCACGCTGGTAACGTCGCGCTCAAGGCCGAGAGGCTTGCCGCCGAGGAAGTCGCCGAACGTGTTCAGGTTGGCTGGGTCCCATGGTTCCGAAGAGCCTGTCGGGCTGGGCAGGAACGCCTTCGACTTGAAGCTCGTGCCGGATGGGCTGTCTTCCTGATAGTTGGCGATGAGGTCGAAGCGCAGATCTGCGGTCGGCGTGAAGGCAAGCGAGGCGCGCACCGCCGACATGTCCTGGCTGTTGAAATCCTCTTCGGCCGGATTGACGCTTTCGACATAGCCATCGCGCTCACGCAGGCGACCCGCAATGCGGAAGGCAAGCGTGTCTTCGATGATCGGGCCGGTGACGTGGCCGTCGAGGTAGACCTCGTCATAATTGCCGATACCGGCGGTTGCCTGGCCGGAGAGTTCGAATTCCGGCTTGGCCTGGATTACGTTCACGCCGCCGATGAGGGCGCCGCGCCCGAACAGGGTCGGTTGCGGGCCTTTTGCGACTTCGACGCGCTCGAGGTCGAAGAGTTCAACAACGGAGCCGCGCGAGCGGGAGATTGAAACACCATCCTGGAAGATGGCGATACGAGGCTCAATATTCGATTCGCCGCTATCGGAGGTGATGCCGCGGATCACGAAGCCTGGATTGTTCGGGCTCTGCTCCTGAACCTCGAAGCCGGGCACGAAGCGGGCGACGTCAGAAAACTCGTCGAGACCCAGATCGTCGAGAAGTTCGCTGTCGACGGCCGAGACGGCAACCGGAACATCGCGCAGGTTTTCCGCGCGCTTCTGGACCGTAACCGTCACCGTCGTCTGGCGAAGCTCATCTTCGCTGGAATCCTGCGCAAGGGCAGGGGCCGCGAACGCCGCAGCAAGGGCAAGTGTCGTCGTTGTAAGGAGGAAATTTTTCATGGGAGGCTCCGCTATGTAGTGTTCTGCTGGCGTGCCTCCTATGTGTGCTTTGCAACAGTCGTGAGACGGTTTGGCCGGAGCGGCCTCAAAAATGGCAATTGTTGTTAATCGGTCACGTTCGCCCGCGCTCTCAACGCGTCAGGGCGATGACCTTTCGCTCGGCATCTGTTCTGCTCACGGTGCGATTTCGACCTTCCTTCTTGGCTTCATACAGCGCGCGGTCTGCTTCGCTGAGCGCGTTATGCAGCGAAGTATCGGCGGTAAAAGAGGCAACACCAAAACTGGCAGAGACCGAAAGGCCCTGTGCAACCTCTTCAAAAACAGCCATGTCTATGGTGTAGCGAAGCCTTTCGGTGACCCCATATGCCTGCGCCGGGGTGACTCCGGACAGAAGGATCGCGAACTCCTCACCGCCCCAGCGGGCCAGCGCATCTACGGGACGGCGCAGGACGCCTCCTGCCAGCCCGGCAACCGTCCTCAGAACTTCATCGCCTGCTGCATGGCCAAAATTGTCATTGATCGATTTGAACCAGTCGAGATCAAACAGAATGATCGCAGCCGTTTCGCCCGTCCGCGCCATCCGCGCCCGTTCTTTTTCCGCAAGTCGCTCGAATGTCCGGCGGTTCATGATGCCGGTAAGCGCGTCGGTCGCGGCCAGTTCCTGTAGTTTTTCCTGATGCGCGGCGATTTCGACCTCGCGCATATAGTGGATGATGCCGGCGGGGACAGCGATCGCACACGAAATGAAAATTGCGGTGGCTATGAAAAGGGCGCCATTGTGGTTCAGGCCGAGCGCAACAGTGATCGAAGCGCTGATTGTGGCAAGCGTAATCGCCGTGCCGCTGACCAGAATGGGAAGGCGGGTCGGGTTTCGTTGAACGAAGTTCGACACAAGAGAAGCAAAATTACGCATGCGGAGCTTCTTGCACGTTAGGGATGACGTTCTCTCTCTCAATCCTGTCAAATTTCATATATCACCTGCAAAATGAAAAACGGACGCACCTTTCGGGTGGTGGCGCGTGATGCAGTGGCGCTCTAGGTGTGAGCGTATGGACGACTGGATCAAATCTGGAAAAGTACGCGCGCGGATCACCGATGAAGGTGCGCTGGAGGTGCGTTGCTTCGGCCTTACGACGCAGGCGAAATACTACAAGCCACTGCTGAGGGAGTTCTTTCGCAAGGACTTTACCCGCTTGCGTCCCGGGCATGGTGATTACGCAGTTCACATCGTGATGGAATATACTGGCGACCCGCCCTGGATGGATCTCGACAATTTGGCAAAGGCGTTGCTCGACAGTGTATCGGGCAACGCCTTCGCGGACGATCATCAGGTCGCGCGCCTTCTTGTCGAGCGCCGGGTGGGCGAGCGCGAAGGCATCTATATGCGCGTCGAGGCGATGGATTAAAGGCGCGCGCGAGGCGGCGCCTGAACGTGGCTAGTTCGCTGGGTTTGCCGTATTGATCGCCATCATGAAGTCGGCCGGAAGCTGGCGACCGAGCGGACTGATGGAAGCCATCATGTTGTCAGCGGTCGTGTCGAACTCACGATAGTCACAGGTCAGTTCGACACCTGCCGGGATATCGAACAGCGCGTAGCCTGAATCGATTGACGAGAAGTCGGTGTTGGGCTGTTCGCTATGATTCATATAGCGGCCCTCGTCGCCGTCGAGGATGCAGACCTGGCGGTCATATGGCGGGATATAGGTGTAGCGCTTCAGGAAGTCGGAAAGACGTTGGTCTGCATCGGTAAAGCTGTCGAGGGAAATCATCCGGTCAACGCGCGGGTCGAAGCGCCAGATCAGCTGACCACGTCGGATGGGTTCACGGGAGAAAACGCCCAGACCTTCAATGTCGGAGGCGGCAAGATAGCAGGGGACCAGCATCATTGACTGGCGAGCTCCTGAAAGGCCGGGTCGCCGCCCGGGAACGGAATCAGGGTTTTGCCCGCGCTGGCGTCGCGCAACTTCTGTAAATGCCCGCAGCGGGACAAATATCAAGTTAAATTATTAAGTGGCTTTAGCGCCGATAGATAAGCGTTCAGAACCGCTTGAAGGGACGGGGGGAAGCAGTTGCTGTCGCCGTCGCCACAAGTTTCCCGTCCGGATCAAAACAGCGGGCCTCGGAGAAGCAGACCGACTTGCCAAGTTTGAGGATTTTCGCCTCGACCTTTGCCGGGCCAACAAAAAGGGGGGCGAGGTAGGACACCTTCATCTCAAGCGTTGGCGCCGTCATCGTCACGTTCGAAGCGATGATGATGTTGGTCGAAATGGCTTCGTCCAGCATGGCGGCAATAAAGCCGCCCTGGATTGCGCCGGTCGGATTGGCGAAGCTTTCGTGCGCGACGAAGTTAACTATGACGCGCATCTCGTCCTGATGAACTTCAGCGAGATCCATACCCAGCGTGTCAGAACAGGCGGGGCGCTTTTTCGAGTTGCGAAAGCGCGCAAGCATGTCGGCGTCGCTCAAACGCGGCTTGTCAGTCTGGTCAGCCAATACTTATTTCCGGCGGAAGGCGTCGATGCTGACGACCGTTGAGCCGCTACCGTCGCCCGACGCTTTCGCTGCGGGCTCTGGTTCTTCCTTTATCGCTTCGGCCGGTGTTTCGCTGGCCGGGCTGATGATCTCAGGTTCGCCCTTGGTCATCTCCTTCTCGAATGACAGGCCAAAGTTCACCGCCGGATCGACGAAGCGGGTCATGGCTGCATACGGAATCGAGAGGTGCTGCGGCACGCCGCTGAATTTCAGGATCAATTCGAAATGGCTATCATGCACTTCGAGGTCCCAGAACTGATGCTGGATGACAATCGTCATTTCATCAGGGAAACGCTCAATCAGTTGATCCGCCATCTTCACGCCAGGCGCTTTCGTGCGGAAGGTAATATAGAAGTGATGTTCACCCGGTGCCGCGCCGTTCTCTGCGGTCTGGCGAAGGGTCTGTCTCACAACGCCACGCATCGCGGCCTGGGTCAGCGCTTCATAGCCGATATAGTCGGTCATCCAAAAATCCTCTCAAGGGTTCTGTTTGTACCGGTAACAACGGCCGGTTCAACATGCTTCATCCATGAGGCGAAGCGCCAAGCAGCGTTTCGCCCGTACTCTTGATGACGATTGCGTCACAAACGAGGCAGGGTCAGGCATACTGAACCAGCGCCTTGCAGCTGTGCTAGTTGCTCGGTTCGCCTTCTGTAGCAGGCGTTTCGTCCTTGCGGCGCGTATTGGTTACAGCCGTGATCAGACCAAGCCCGGCGAGAATAACGGCACCGATAGCAACCCACTGGCCAGGAACACCAAGTGCAACTGCTGCCCAGATAAGCCCGCCAAGGAAGATGATGAAGCCGATAGTATAAATCGCGAATGAGGACATCTGTTCTCTCCTTTAGATGAGAGGCAAACGCGCCTTGGCGTGCTCGCGTTCCAAGTGGGCGTCGGGATGCATTCTGAAGAGGTAAGGTGGAGGCTTCTGTTGCCAGGCGCCTCCGGGCCCCGCCTAAGGCGCTGAAGCCCTAGGAGTTAAGTTCGGTAAACCGAGCGCAGACTAGGCTGCGAGCAGTTCGCCTTCAGCAAAGTTGTCATTTGCAACTATTGTTGAGTGAGCTTCTAACGGAGCTCATCCGGGCGAAGGCATCGTCTTTACACGTCCGTCGATCCTGTTTCGCCCCCAAAGCCGTCCCGCTGAAGGATGGGAATTGGTGGAGGCGCCGGGTACCGCCCCCGGGTCCGAACCGCTTATTGCACGCGCGTTTATCGCCATAGTCCTCGAAAGGACAAATTGAATATAGGCCGCGACCCGCGCCGATGAAAGGGGTCAGAGTGTGATCCGCAGATCGGAGATGGAGCTTGCGATGGACTGATAGGCATCTTGAAGCTGCTGACCGTTCTCTGGACGGAAGAAAAATTCCGACCCGCTGGAGCAGTACTGGAGCACTTCGCGGCCCGCCTCCGGGGCCTGAAACGCGACCGAATAGATGCGTATGCCTGCAGCCTTGGCCTCATCGCAGAGCTGCTTGGCCTGCCAGGTCGAATTACCGTTTGAGCTGTCGCCAACTGTATTGAACGCGCCGTCCGTCATCAGGATAAGGGCCTTGGCACTATCTGGCTCGTCATAGGCGAGGGGGGCGGCGCTTTCGGGGAAGACAGTGCTCCATGCTGGCGAAATCATGTACCAGCCCCACGCCACACCAAGGTGGCCGGCCGTGTTCCCTTCAGCGCCCAGCGCAGTGATATAATTGTAGAGCGGCTGGCGCGAACTGGTCAGGGCGAGAGGTTCCGCATCGCCGCAATCATCGCGGCGATAGACATCCGCCTTCACCACGTACTGACCGGGGCCCGGTGCAGCGTCGGTGAACGCCTGACTCCCCTCGCGTTCGAACACGCAAGTCGAGTCGTAATAGTAAGTGTACCAGCGCCCATCGTAGTAATAGTTGACGCTTTGCGAGCTTGAGCTGCCCGTTGCGGCCTCGAAGTAGTCGCCCGCATTGAAGGCGCCATTATAGGCGACCATGGAAATGCGAATGTCGTCTTCGTGTCCGGGTTTGGGCTCTTCTACGAGCAGTGTATCGACGGCATCGCGCGCCGCGATCTTCAGGTCTGCGATGCGCTGTCCATCCATCGAACCGGAAACATCGAAAACGAAGGAGACATCAACCTTGCCGATGCCGTAAGTGGTCGCTGTTTCGACGTCGAACTCAAACGTGTCGATATCCGCGATCTTCGCCAGAAATGTCTCCATCGTGCAGCGCGTCGTAGCTTCCACATCGGTTTCGTCGATGACAACGGCGGGGAGCGTGCAGGTCAGCGGGAAAGGACCGTTGGAGATGAGCGCACTGAAATAGGTGCGAACGGTCTGCTGGACTTCGAGCTTGGTCGCGCCTTCCTGATAGGCGCGGGTCCCTGCGATAACGGCCGAATCGATGCTGCTCTGGGCTTTGGACTTGTTGGTGGTCAGCACCTGGAAGTCGACCGCGAAACCCGCGATCAAGGCAATTGGAAACAGCGATAGCGCAAACAGGATGGCCATCTGACCCTCTCTGTTTCGCTTGTAATCGAAGGTCCGAAAGCTTCTGCCCATATCACCCATCTTCTTTCAGGATGGCTTTCGGTACGCTTCATTTCTGGCGTGAAATTGAAGCGTGCCGGGCAGGCCGTGATTAACCTAGAGCCTCAGGCCTAGTATTTGATGCGAAGGTCCGAGATGGATGTTGCGATCGACTGGTAACTCGCGCTCAGTTCAGCGCCATTGGACGCCTTGAAAGCGTGCTCGCCACTTGATGCACAGTAGTTCAGCACATCTTCGCCAGCGGGCGGCGCCTGGAAGGCAATCGTGAAGATCACGACATTCTCTTCCTTGATGCTGTCGCAAAGCGCGCGGGCCTGTTCGGTCGAGTTGCCCTGTCCACCATAGAGATGGGAGTTGAACTCACCATCCGTCATGATGATCATCGCCTTTGTCGTATCCGGCTCGTCATAGGAAAGCGGCTCGGCACTATTGTCGAAAACGTCAGACCATTCCGGTGAGATCAGATACCAGCCCCAGGCAATGCCCTGATGGCCTGCCGTGCCCCCATTGGCATAGAGGCTCTGGATATAGAGCTGGATCTGTGTGGCATTGTCGCTGAGCTCGAAAGGTTTAACGCTCAGACAATCATCGCCGACGACATTCCACGAATTGCGGTATGAATCGTATTCGGCATACGCCGTCGAGAGATAACCGGACGAGTTCGTCCCGTCCGTGGTTGCCCGGCGCTGGCCAGCTGGCAGCGTGTCGATGAGGTCGGGGGTAGAGCGCTGGGTCGGCTGATGCTCGTCGAACCGGAAATCGCCGTCTCGCTCATAGACGCAGGTGGAATTGACGGACTTGGTCGCGGTCATTTCCCGGTCGACGTCGCGACACTCATTGCGCCAGCTGATGCAGTAACGGCCAATCGCAAACCGGCAGACCCATTCGCACTCTTCAACTTCTGCGGTGTAACTTGCCGTATAGGTGCGGTTTTTGGTGAGGCCTGTTACTTCTTCAAAGTACTGGCCGGCATCAATCATGCTGTTATAGGCGACCATAGCGATGCGCACGTCGCCATCACTGGATGAGCCCGGAAGTGGTAGAAGCGTGGTCGCCGCGTCAGCTGCGGCCAGCTTCAGCGAAGCCAGACGACCGTGTGAATTCATCGATCCTGAAATGTCGAAGACGAAGGCCACATCGAGTTTGCCGACACCGTAGGTCGCGGTGGATGTTACGTTGAATTCAAGCTGCGAGCGGCCGACAATACCGCTCATGGCGGTGTCCTGAAAACACCGGACGTCTGCCTGAATTTCTTCGTCTGCCGGATAACTGATGACGACCGGTTCGCAATTCAGGCCCGCATTATTAGCAACAAGTGAGTTAAAATATGTTGCTGCATGCGCGCGGCCGTTTTCCTGCGAATTGGAAGACTGAAGCATCCGGGCCCCTGCGAGCACGGCTGAATCGAGTGATTGTTGCACCCGGCTTTTCTTGCTGAAGGCGATTTGCGAATCGAGCGTCAGGCCTACGACAGCGAGGATAGGTAGAATTGCGAATGCCCAGATCACCGCGACATTGCCGCGTTTGTTCTTGGGTAAATTCGTCAGACGGGTCGTCAGCATGGGCTTTCATCCGGATGGAAGCGGTTCGTTCAGTATGTCTTCTACAACCGGGGTCTTAGGATGCCGCTTCGCTCTCCCGGTTCTTTTTATGGTGGGGGGTAAGGTTGCGTTAACGCCCTGATGGGGCGGCTTACGGGAAGCCGCGCCAAAATTTCTGGAGCCAGGTGCGGGGTCCCTCTGGACTCACGCTGGCGAGTCGTCATTGCTTACGCCATGCGCCAGTATCTCGACCTGTTAGCCGATGTTCTTGAAAACGGTGTTGCGCGCGGTGACCGCACTGGTACCGGCACGCTGGGTGTATTCGGCCGTCAGTTGCGGTTTGACCTTGGGAGCAGCTTTCCATTGCTGACGACCAAGAAACTGCACCTGCGCTCTATCATTATCGAGCTGCTCTGGTTCCTGAAGGGCGATACCAATATCAAGTACCTCAAGGATAATGGGGTTTCGATCTGGGATGAGTGGGCCGACGAGAATGGCGATCTTGGGCCCGTCTATGGCAAGCAGTGGCGCTCATGGGCAGCGCCTGATGGCAGCACCATTGACCAGATCGAATGGGTGCTGAACGAGATCAAGACCAATCCGAATTCCCGCCGACTGGTCGTGTCGGCCTGGAACCCGGCGGATGTGAACGAGATGGCGCTACCGCCGTGCCACTGCCTGTTCCAGTTCAATGTCATGGACGGCAAGCTGAACTGCCAGCTTTACCAGCGGTCAGCGGACATCTTTCTTGGCGTGCCATTCAATATCGCGTCCTACGCGCTGCTGACCATGATGATGGCGCGAGCGACAGGCCTGCAGCCGGGTGAATTCGTTCACACGCTGGGCGATGCGCACCTTTACTCAAACCATGTGGAGCAGGCCAAGCTTCAGCTGACACGTGAACCTTTCGCGCCGCCAAAGATGGTTCTGAATCCCGACAAGACCGACCTGTATGGCTGGGAGTATGAAGACTTCGAACTGGTTGGCTATCAGGCGCACAAGCACATCAAGGCGCCTGTAGCCGTCTGACCGAAGCTAGCCTCCAGTCTGCTGCCAGGCCGTCCAGGCGTCGGCGGCGTACATCAGGGATGGCCCACCGCCCATATAGACGCTGACCCCGAGCATCTCGGAAACTTCCTCATCGCTGGCGCCCAGCTTGCGAAGCGCCTGCGTGTGAAAACCGATGCAGGCGTCACACTGCTTGGACACGCCAATGGCGAGTGCGATCAGTTCCTTGGTCTTCTTGTCCAGCGCGCCGTCTGTCATGGCCGCTTTTGAAAGCCCACCAAAAGCCTTCAGGACTTCGCCGCCATGCTCGCGCAGGCCGCCGATCCCATCATTTACAGATGAGGTGATCGCTTTGTAGTCCTTGGGTCCGCCTGCCATATGCTTGCTCCTTCTAGCTGGATTTCCAGCTTACATCGGACCACAGATGGCAGACGGCGATAAGGAGAAATACGTGGGCCGCTCGGCTAGCGCGGCGCCATCCGGATAGACCCGTCGAGGCGGAAATTGTGGCCGTTGAGGTAGGTATTACGGGCGATTTCCACCGCCAGCGAGCCAAACTCTTCCGGCTTGCCGAGGCGTTTAGGGAAAGGGACTGACGCGGCAAGGCTGTTCAGAACCTTCTCAGGCGCACCAAGCATTAGCGGCGTCGCGAAAATGCCGGGCATGATTGAGTTCACACGGATGCCTACATCCATCATGTCACGCGCCATCGGAAGGACGAGGCCGTTCACGCCAGCCTTGCACGAGCCATAGATGACCTGACCGATCTGGGCGTCCTGCGCAGCGACGGATGCCGTCAGCGTGATCGAGCCGCGTTCGCCATCGTCGTTTAGCGGCTCTGAATTGGCCATGCCTTCTGCGGACATGGAGCCGATACGGTAGGATGAGACCAGGATGCCTTGCGCGCCCCTGTCGTACTGATCAGTAGGTGTGCGCTTATAGCTCATCGATTCCTTGTCGAAGGAAAGCGTCTTGCCGCGGCCAGACGTCATGGCGCAGTGCACGGTGATGCGTTCCTGCCCATGCGCGTCGCGTGCCTTTGCAAAGCCGGCCTCGCAGGAGGCTTCGTCCAGAATGTTCACATTGCAGAAGACGCCGCCAATGGCTTTGGCGACTTCCTCGCCTTTCTCTTCCTGAATGTCGAAGATCGCGACTTTTACGCCTTGGGCGGCGAGCGCCTCTGCGGTTGCGCGCCCGAGGCCGGACGCGCCGCCGGTCACCACGGCGGGTGTGTTGCTACCGAGTTTCATGAGGACCTCCCTTTGGTCTGGTTGTTCTGACCAGACCATAGCGAAGCAGGAGGCGGTGAAAACACTGTCGTGAGGTCAGGCGTTCGCCGGTTTGTTTTCGGGCGTGAAGCCGTCATCATCATACGGGTCTATCAGGCCCTGCTTTTCACGCTGTCGGATATAGTAGGAGATGACGGCAGCACCTGACATCTTGCCCACGATAAAGACGACCCAGTTTGCGAGATGGAGCATGTTGCCCGGCTCATCGCCAAGCTGCATCTGGCGAGCAAGATCAGCGCCATAGAGAAAGATCGTTGTGTCGACCGGGGCCGCAATTGCGCTCGACAGAAGGATGCGTGTTGAAAGGCGGTACTTTGTCAGCGTGAAGATGAGCCAGTCTGTGATTTCCGAAATAGCAAAGGCGATGCCGGAAGCGAGCGCGATCACCGGCCAAGCGTAGAAGAATGACCATGCGATGGCGAGGGCCATTACGATCAGGACCTTATGTCCCATTCGCCTTTGCACAAAGTCGCGGAATACAAAGACAAGACCGGTAACGACGGTCAGTGGATGAAGTTCGATTCCGCGATCAAAGGCTTCTGACGGCGCCATGAGGGAAATGCTGTCGATGACACCGAAGGACCAGTTCAGGAAAGGAATGGTCGCGAAATAGACAAACGCCCAGAAGCGCCCGTTTGCGACCCAGATGATGCCGGATGTCAGAACAAGGCCGAAAAAAACCGGAAATAGTAATGCTGGCTGCTGATTGGTCAGCGCGGCGACGAAACCGTCCCAGAAAGTCATCATGAAAAACAGCAGTTCCTTGAGCAGGGCCAGCATTGAAGGTTTACGGAGTCCGCGTAATGACGGCCCGCCGGTACGCAGAGGCGTGGAAAGACCCGCCAGCTTTTGAGAGGTAATTTATGCCCATCTCACAGAATGTGAAGCTTGCCCTTATCGTTGCGCGCGACCGCAATGGTGCCATCGGCAAGGATGGGACGCTCCCCTGGTCGCTTCCAGATGATCTTCAGCTCTTCAAGCAGATTACGCTTGGCAAGCCTATCATCATGGGTCGCAAGACGTGGGAAAGCTTGCCGCGCAAGCCGTTGCCTGGCCGCCAGAACATCGTGCTGACCCGGCACTGGAGCTATGCCGCATGCGGAGCTCGAGTCTATTCAAACATGAACGCTGCGATCGCAGCTGCGCGAGCCATGGCGCAAAAGGCCGATATGGACGAGATCTTCGTGATTGGTGGCCAAAGCCTGTTCGAGCGCGCGATGCCGCTGGCCGACCGCCTCTACATCACTGATGTTGACGCTGACGTTGATGGCGATGTCTTCTTTTCGGTCGAGGGGCTCGACACGTTCAAAGAGGTAAGCGGAACGACCTATCCGGCTGACGACCGGAACGAATATGCCTTCACCCACCGCGTCTATGAGCGTGTCGCGGACGAAGTGATCCGGCCGGGCGAATAACGCTTTCAAAATTCAGAACTTCCGCGACGAGGCGGCTTGATGCGCCTTGCGCTGCGCGACACTGTCTTCCGCAAAGATAAAATGCGGGAGAAACATCATGGACTATGAAGTGATCACAGAGGGTCTCCGGTTCCCGGAAGGCCCGGTCGTTATGTCGGACGGCTCGGTTATTGTCGTCGAGATTGAGAGCAAGCTGATCACGCGTTGTTGGCCGGATGGAAAGCGCGAGACCGTGGCAGAGCCGGGCGGCGGACCGAACGGTCTGGCCGTCGGCCCTGATGGCAAGCTGTGGTGCACCAATAATGGCGGCTTCACCTACCACGAACGCGACGGCCTGCTGATCCCGGGCCATTGCCCGCCAGATTATTCGGGTGGCCGGATTGAGCGTATTGATTTGCAGACTGGAAAGGTTGAGGTCGTTGCCACCGAGTGCGGCGGGCGCCCGTTAAAGGGGCCAAACGATCTTGTCTTCGACAAGGCTGGAAATCTCTATTTCACCGATCTCGGAAAATCCTATCCGACCCATCGCGATACGGGCGGCGTCTATTTCCTGGCCGCCGGGTCCGACAAGGTTCAGGAACTCGACTACAATCACATTTCGCCGAACGGTATCGGCCTTTCGCCTGACGAGAAGACGGTCTACTTTGCCGATACGATGACAGCGCGCGTCTGGGCCTATGACCTGGAAAGCCCCGGCGCGGCGAAGCAGGCTTCACCTTTCTCGAAAGGGCGTGTCGTCGCCGGTATGC
Source organism: Henriciella marina (assembly GCF_027213945.1). GTDB lineage: Bacteria > Pseudomonadota > Alphaproteobacteria > Caulobacterales > Hyphomonadaceae > Henriciella > Henriciella marina_A. Next base: position 496,724 of record NZ_JAPWGW010000003.1, on the reverse strand, counting down.
CAGACCTTCGCTACTTCGACAGCCTTGCCATTTCAGCGGCGGGTAATGTCTGCGTCGCGACCATCCTTCAGGGCGGCATCACAACGGTAGAGCCCGACGGCAATCACGCCCACATCGCATTTCCGGACCCGTTCGTCACCAATATCGCCTTTGGCGGCGAAGACATGAAGGATGCCTACATCACGCTCTCAGGCACCGGGCAGCTCATCAAGTGCCGCTGGCCAGAGGCAGGGCTCAAGCTGAACTTCAACGCCTGACGCCTATGGGGGCGCCCGCGGGAATCCGTGCCGCTCAGTCAGGGCTGCCAGAATATCGTCGCGGTCATTGATGAAAGCACGGCCCTGATGGGTGCCGGTCTGGTGCGGTGAGGAGGTGCCTTCTTCGAGCAACAGCATGGGAAGTGACTGGTTCTCTTCGCCGACAACAGCGACAACGTCCTTGCGGGGGCGGGGCCAGTCGACCCGGCGCACGTCCAGCTTGGCGGCGAGCTCCGGAAACGATGCGAGTACACCTTCGACCATTGCGCATGGCGGGCAGTAAAACGTTTCGCCCGGATAGGCCGGGTCTTCGCCGGGCGTAAGCAGATACAGGATATCACTCGGCATGTCGGTCAATCCTCGAAAATGATGCGGGGAGGGGCCTTGGTTTGCAGGCTGTCCAGGTTCAGCGCGACCGATCTGGAGAGCTCATGAAACAGTTTTGCCGAAGGGCCATCACTGAGGGCAGCCGGTCTGCCTATATCCCCGCCTTCGCGGATTTCGTCGAGAATGGGCAGCTCAGCCAACAGAGGCAGGCCGAGTGCGTCCGCGATTGTTCTGCCACCGCCCTGACCCATCAGGTGGTGACGGTTGCCGGCAAGATCCTCGAACCAGCTCATCGTTTCCACGATGCCCAATACAGGCACGGCCGTCTTGGCGAACATGGCTGCGCCGCGGCGCACGTCTGCGAGTGCAACTTCCTGCGGTGTGGTTACCAGGACGGCAGCTGTCACCGGCACTTTCTGCGCGATGGCGAGTTGTGCGTCGCCCGTGCCGGGCGGGGTATCGATGATGAGCAGGTCCAGCGGATCTTCTGGCGTGCCCCAGGCTGCATCGTTCAGCATCTGGGTAATCGCCGACATCACAATTGGGCCGCGCCAGATCATCGGGGCATCGGGATCTGACAGGTAGCCGATAGACAGTGACCGTATGCCATGCGCTTCGACGGGGATTAGTTTGCCGGCGGCATCCGTCTCGGGCGAAGCATCACCTGTGCCGAGCATAGTCGGCGCGCTGGGGCCATAGATGTCTGCATCGAGGAGACCCGTCTTCAGGCCGAGCCTGGCGAAAGCAGCGGCAAGGTTCACAGCAACAGTGGACTTGCCCACTCCCCCCTTGGCGCTCGCCACGACGAGAATGCGTGAAATGCCGGGAATGCGATCTGTCGTCGGTTGGCCGGGCTGGCCCTGGGTGATCGCGTCGTCAGACAGGCGTGCCCCTTTGGACACCCGGCGGTGGCCAGGCTTTGGTTGGCCGGTCGGGGAAACGGTGTGCGCGTGCGGATCTTCCAGTGGTGTACTGCCCGCGGCGCGTTCCGCCGTCAGCATGGCACGTACCTCGGTAACGCCAGCAATATTCATGACGCGGGCTTCGGCCTCAATGCGGCGCGCCTCGGAGCCCTCAAGGTCTTCGGGGTCGCCATCGAGGATTAGAGTGACGCGTTCGCCATCCTGCACGCGGACGCCCTGAAGCCAGTCCGGACTGCCTAGCGCAGCCCGAATTCGGTCTTCGAGGCTGCCAGATTGTCGCTGTTTACGCCGAAACATGCGGGCCACTCCTTGATGCACGCGGTCTGGGGTGCACATATTCGTTCAGTGTCTATATGGCCATAGACGGACAGTCGTGAAGGAGGGGCAATGCCCTGGAATGATAATAAGGACGGAGAGGGTTCGTCCAAAGGCAGCAGCCCGTGGGGATCCCAGGGCAAGAAGTCTGATTCGCCCTGGTCCCGCCCTGGCGGTTCTGGCGGTGGCAACGGGTCTGGCGGCGGTGGTGGAAACAATCGCCCCGATCTTGAAGAACAGATGCGCCGCATGCAGGAGCGCTTTCGCCGTGGCCGTGGTGGCAATGGCGGCGGTGGTCGCGGTGGCAGTGGCCAGAACTTCGGTCCATTCGGTTTTATCGTCCTCGGTTTCGTAGCGCTGCTCGCCTGGCTTTTTTCCGGCGTTGTGGTCGTTGACGAAGGTGAGACGGCCGCGGTGTTCCGCTTTGGCCAGTGGCAGAAGAATTTCGGTCCGGGCCTCCATGTTCATCTGCCGACGCCGATCGAAACGCATGAGATCATGCCGTCGCAGCAACAACAGGTCACCCAGATCGGTGCAAATGAAGAAGAGCGCCTGATGCTGACTGGCGACGAGAATATCGTCGACGTCCAGTACCGCGTCTTCTGGTACTATGATCAGGAAGATCCTGAGAACTTCATCCTCAATGTCGAGGACGGTGAGGATCTCGTCAAAGCGGCCGCCGAGAGCGTCATGCGCGAAGTGGTCGGCAAGTCGAATCTCGACGATGTCATCACGACGGGTCGTAACGAGCTTCAGAACCAGGTTCGCGAACAGCTTCAGGCTCTGCTTCAGGATTATCGCGCGGGTGCGCAGATCCTGAACGTCGAAATTCAGGAAGCGCAGGCCCCGGCTGAAGTCCGCGCGGCGTTTATCGACGTGGTCAATGCCGGTCAGGACGCTGAACGTGCCGTGCAGGTTGCCAACCGTTACGCCAACGACATCATCCCGCGTGCCCGTGGTGAGGCGCAGCAGATTCTTCAGGATGCAGAAGCTTATCGCGAGCAGGTGATCGCGGACGCATCTGGTCAGGCCAATCGCTTCACGCAAATCCTGACGGAGTATCAGCGGGCGCCACAGGTTACCCGTGAGCGCATGTATCTTGAAACGATGGAGCGTGTCCTCAATCGTAGCGACAAGCTTATCCTCGATAATGACGCCGGCGCAGTGCCTTACCTGCCGCTCGACAGCGTCAATCGCAGAAACTCGGAGAACTAGGTCATGAAATCGATCGGTATCCTCGGGATCGTCGCAGCCGTTCTGGTAGCTATTGTCCTGTTCAATTCGTTCTTCATTGTCGACCAGCGCAAGCAGGCGCTTCTCCTGCAGGTTGGTCGTGCGGTTGAAGCCTATAATGAACCGGGTTCGGATGAGGCCGGCCTGAAACTGAAGATTCCGCTGTTGCAGAATGTGGTCATGTATGACCGCCGCAACCTCGGTCTCAACGTGCCGGGCATCGAGGCATATGCCTCGAACCAGGAGCAGCTTATTGTGGATGCTTTCGTCCGCTGGCAGATCTCCGATCCTCTCGCCTTCTATCAGCGTCTCAACAATGAGCGTGACGCACGCAGCCAGCTTCGTAACTTTACGGATGCAGCCATCCGTAACGCGCTTGCCTCACGCCTGCCGGAAGACATTATTTCTGGTCAGCGCTCTGAACTGATGGATGAGATCCGCACCAACCTTGCGGGCAATATTGCAGGACGCGGTATCGAAATCATCGATGTTCGTATCCGCCGCGCGGACCTTCCGGATGATGTGTCGGAGCGTGTCTTCCAGCGTATGGAAGCTACGCGTGAGCAAGAGGCTGAGGAAATCCGTGCTGAGGGCGATGAGCGCGCACAACTTGTTCGTGCGACGGCGGAACGCGAGCGTACGGTTCTACTGGCTGAAGCCCGGCAGCAGTCGGAAGAAATTCGCGGTGAAGGCGATGCCCGCCGAAACGAAATCTACGCTGAGGCCTATGAGCAGGATGCCGAATTCTTCCGCTTCTATCGCTCGCTCATTGCCTGTGAGGAAGCCTTTACCGAAGGCACCCGCATTGTGGTCGGACCAAACCAGCTTGGAGTTTGCAATGACTTCATCGACCAGGCCCGCCAGAGCGGTTCACGCCGCTAAGGCGTTACGCCGCAACTCTGCTATCAATCTGGACCTGTCATGAGCTGGCAGGTCCTTATTGCGGCGGTCGGGTTGTGGTTTGCGCTGGAGGGCATCCTCTACGCCGCCGCGCCCGAAACCATGCGCCGGATGGCGGCGTGGCTGTCGGCACTACCGCTCGACGCGGTACGCAGCGGTGGCATCTGGTCAGCGATACTGGGACTGATCCTGTTCTATTGCGCCGTCCGGTTTGGTTGACGCGTTGCGTTCTGCCTGCGAACCGCCATAGTTCAAAACTAACAAGTATGCGTGTGTGATGGAGTACGGAGTATGAGACGTTTTGCGATTTCGGCCCTGGCCGGGCTTGCTGGCGCTGCCTTGCTGGCTGGTCCAGCGGGTGCGCAGCGATCGCAGGGCGAAACTCGAGGTTCTCTCTCTGATACGACAAGTGTCATCGACCAGCAGCGCGCGCCGGACTCTTTCTCTGAGCTTGCGCGTCGTCTCATGCCGTCGGTGGTCAACATCACGACAAGCCAGACCGTAGCGCCGAATGGTATGCCGGAATTTCCTGACGGTTCTCCGCTTGAGCGTTTCAACGAATTCTTCGGTCGTGACCCCGAGGGCTTTCGCCGTGAGGGGTCGCTAGGGTCCGGCTTTGTCGTTTCCGCCGATGGCGTGATCATTACCAATAACCACGTCATCGAGAATGCTGACGAGATCAACGTGATCTTTGCGTCCGGTCGGACGCTTCAGGCGGAACTGATCGGAACCGATGTCGAGACCGATATTGCCGTCTTGAAAGTTGAGAGCGAAGCGCCGCTACCCTTCGTCGAATTTGCTGACAGCGACGCAGCAGAAGTTGGCGACTGGGTGATGGCCATCGGTAACCCGTTTGGCTTCGGTGGCTCGGTGTCAGCCGGTATTATTTCGGCACGCAATCGTGACATCCAGTCCGGGCGCTATGACGACTTCATTCAGACCGATGCGGCGATCAACCGGGGTAATTCGGGCGGCCCGCTCTTTAATCTGAACGGCGAAGTCGTGGGCGTGAACACGGCAATCATCTCGCCGACTGGCGGGTCTGTCGGCCTTGGGTTTTCCATTCCTGCAAATCTCGTCGAGCAGGTTGCCGCGCAGATCATTGAATACGGCAAGCCGCGCCGCGGCTGGTTCGGTGTCAATGTTCAGGGCATTGATGAAGGCCTTGCGGGCGCCTACGGCCTCGACAGCACAGATGGCGTCATTATCACCAATATTGACGGTGCAGGGCCAGCAGCCAGTGCCGATTTCGAAGTTGGCGACCTGCTACTGACTTTTGACGGCAAGATGATCGAGAATGTTCGTGGTCTGACCCGTATTGTTGCCGAGACAGAGATTGGAAAGCGCGTGCGCGTTGACCTCATCCGTGATCGTAAACGGCGGACCGTGATATTTGAGGTCGGTGAACTTGCGTCGAACAATGAGTCCGAGACACGCGAACCGCTGCCCGACAATGCGCTGGCTCAAAACCCGATCGGGGCGGAACTCAAGAATGTCGATGACGATGCCCGCCGCCGCTACGGCATTGCGCGCGGTGTCGATGGAGTGCTGGTAAACTCCGTCGCCGCCAATGGTCCAAGCTTCGGAAAGCTGCGCAAGGGCGACGTCATCACGGAGATGGGCTTCAAGCGCGTGGCTGACCTGGAAGATGCATATGATGCGCTTTCGCCGACGAATGCACCGCCGGGCGCGCCGCTGCTCCTGCGTGTGAATCGCTCCGGGCAGAACATGTTTTTCACCATCGAAACCAAGCGGTAAGAACGCAGAATTCTGATCGGCAAGCCGTTGCTTTACGACGTCCGCAAATCACAGTTCTATGAATTGGGGAGGGCGACCGGGATCAGGAGCGTGACTGTATGGCGATGAACGAAAGAGCAGCCCTCAATCTGTGGCGCCGCGCCCTGGCATCCTATGTGCGCACATCGGACGGCGACTTGACCGCTCGCCAACAGGCGATCCTGATGGCAGTTGCCCTGTCTGCCGGACCACATACGGTCCGGGGTCTTGCGACAGATCTTGATCTGGCAAAGCCCGCTGTCACACGGGCTGTTGATGCGCTCGAGAAGCTTGGTTTTGTCCGCCGTCGCCGTGATGAGCATGACCTGCGCAGCGTCATTATTGAGCGTACGGTCGAGGGCATGACCTGGCTACGGGAATTCGCCGAACTCATCATTGCTGCCGAGGCTGGCGAAGAGCGCAAGTCAATTGCGGACGCCAAACCACTGGACAAGAATGTCGCGGCCTGATTGAGGTGGCGCCGTGCCTGATTTCTTCGATCAACGACTGACGCCGCCTCGTCGCGGGCAGGGCATGCTGATGCAGGTGTCTGCGGGCATCGCAGCGCTGCGAGGTGCCCCGCGCCCGGACGCCGAAATGGTGACTCAGGCGCTACATGGTGAGACCGTTACTCTATTCAGCGAAGCTGGCGAATTTGGCCTGGTTCAGATGGAGCGTGATCGCTATGTCGGCTGGACGCTCATGGACGCGCTCTCCGCTCCGGTTTCAGAGCCAACCCACTGGGTGAGCGCCTTGCGTACGTATGCCTATTCGCAACCGCACCTGAAATCGGCGCCATATGGACTGATCTCCATGGGAAGCGCGGTTACTGTAACGGGCGAGGAGAACGGCTTTTTCCGGACAACACGAGGTGGATGGCTGACATCGGGTCACGTGCAGCCGATCAATACCCGCTTTGATGATCCTGCCGATGTAGCGCTTCGTTTCCTGCATGCGCCATATCTCTGGGGTGGTTGCGAGAGCCTCGGTCTTGATTGTACCGGGCTGACGCGGGCGGCATTCCTTTCATGCGGTGTCGTCCTGCCGCGGGACAGCGACATGCAATTCGCCTGGAGTGGTGAGGCCGTGGACGACTGGAATGCGCCAGGCGCGCTACGGCGCAATGACCTGGTCTTCTGGAAGGGGCATGTCGGTATCATGCTGGATGACAAGACGCTGCTTCATGCGAATGGTCATCACATGGCCGTTGCGAAGGAGCCGCTGCTGATGGCAATTCCGCGCATTGCAAAAGAATACGGCGAGCCCAGAGGAGCTCGCCGTATCGATATCTCTAAAGAAAGAGAGCGGACGCCTGACTGGCTCGCTCACCGGTAAAGCACAAAGCCTACTCTTCGGTTTCGCCGTCTTCTGCTTCCGGCGTCATTTCGACTTCGCTGACATTGCCTTCAGCTTCTGAGTCCTGGTCGTCTACAACGTCCTGGGTCTCTATCTCGCCGGTCGCCAGTGTCGGTGCGTCTTCAACGGTCTCAGCATCAAGAGTTGCGTCAACAGCTTCACCGTCAGCTCCGTCGCCTTCTGCCGGGGCATCACCCTCTGCGCCTTCTTCCTCTTCAGGAAGCGGCTCTGGGAAGGCCGGTGCCTCCGGGGTGTACTGTGCGAGATACGCAATCACGTCCGCACGCTCATCGTCGCGGCGAAGGCCAGCGAAGGCCATGGAGGTGCCGCGAATATAGGAGGACGGATTCTCGAGCCACTGATCCATGCTTTCATAGGTCCAGCTCTCGCTCGACGTGGCCTGCATGGCTGAAGAGTAGCCAAAGCTTGGATCGTGAGCGTGGCTGTCGCCGACGATAGCATAGAGGTTAGGGCCGGTACCGTTGCTGCCGCCTTGCTCGATGGTGTGACAGGTCGAGCATTTCGCTTTGAAGGCGCGCTCGCCCGATGTTGGGTCAGCAGCAGCAAGAAGAGCGCCCAAATCGTATACTTCTTCTTCAACGGCGCCCGCGCCGCCGGTCTCTGCGATTTCGGTGTAATATGAGAAACGGCCCTGCGCCCATTCATTGAGGCTGTGAGCCTCCTCACCATGGTGGCCGTCGCCGCCGGATGAGAAGACCATGCCTGACAGCGTCTGCAGGCCCATAACGACCAGCACAACAGCTAGGATCGCACCGAATACCTTGTTCCAGAAGAGATCGCCCATCGGGATCATCCTTGTATCTTTATCAGTCTTTGCGCGCCTTCTGGCACGCTATCGAGTCGGTGGCAATATAAGCGGATGTGTTGCGGGATGCGTGGGCATTTACAGCGGCGAATGGGCGCAGGCTTGGTCCTGACCTGTCTGGCCGCAACAGGGTGTGGGGCTTGCAAATCGCCTGCGCCTCCCGCATGGCAGGCCGCTCTTTGAAACAAGAGTTGGGAATCTGGACGAGGAACAGGTAATGGACATGCGGCAAGGGCGAATAGCATATCAGGGCGAACCGGGCGCAAACTCCCATATCGCTTGCAATGAGACCTATCCCGACATGGAACCGGTCGCCTGCAAGACGTTTGAAGACGTGCTGTCCCTGGTCGAGCGCGGCGACGCTGACCTTGCCATGATACCTGTCGAAAATACGATTGCCGGGCGTGTCGGCGACATTCACCACCTGCTGCCGGCAACGACGCTCAACATAATCGGCGAGCATTTCATGCCGATCCGCTTTCAACTCATGGCGCTGCCGGGTGTCGAGCTGTCACAGGTCAGCCAGGCCCATTCCCACATCATGGCGCTCGGCCAGTGCCGCGCTTTCATGCGCGAGCATGGGATCGAGCCGATTGTGGCCGCTGATACGGCCGGCGCAGCGCGGATCGTGAAGGAACTGGGCGAGCAGACGACCGCGGCGATCGCGCCCGAACTCGCAGCTGAGGTCTATGGCCTCAATATCCTGGCCCGGGACATTGAGGATGCCGAACACAATACGACCCGTTTCGTCATTATGGCGCCAGACCCGCTTGAGCATGAAGATGTCGGCGATGATGCGGTAACGTCTTTCCTGTTTCAGGTCCGCAACATTCCAGCCGCGCTCTACAAGGCGATGGGCGGCTTCGCGACCAATGGCGTGAACATGACCAAGCTGGAAAGCTACCAGATTGATGGCTCATTTACGGCAACGCAGTTCTATGCCGAGATTGAAGGCCATCCGGATGAGCGCCGCGTGCAACTCGCGCTGGAAGAGCTTGGCTTCTTCTCCACATCGCTGAAGATCATGGGCGTCTTTCCGGCCAGCGCAGCGCGTTACGCAAATCGCTAGCGCCGTAGCCCGGACCTAGTGCTTCCAGACGATTTCGGTGTCGGTATAGCCCTGGAAGTAAAGCGCGGCGGTAAGGTCGGTAACGTTGATCGCACAATCGGAGGCGGCCGCGACGACGGGTTTGGCCCGATAGGCAATGCCAAGGCCGGCGGCTTCGATCATGGCAAGGTCATTGGCCCCATCGCCCATTGCGAGGGCATCCGCGTTCGACAATCCCAACGCCGCCACCTGTTCTTCGAGCGCGGCGAGTTTTGCCTCTCGCCCGAGAATGGGTTCGGCGACCTTGCCTGTCAGGGCGTTGCCATCATCAAGCAGCGTATTGCCCCGATGGGTATCGAAGCCTGCCGCCTCCCCGATCCGCGACGTGAAAAAGGTGAAGCCACCAGAAACCAGCATGGCATGCGCGCCTCTGGCTTTCATCGTCGCGACCAGCGTTTTGGCGCCAGGCATCAAAGTGATGCGCTCACGATAGCATTGGTCCAGGCGCGAGAGGTCTAGCCCGGCAAGCTTGCCGACGCGTTCCCGCAGGGCCGGCTCAAATTCCAGCTCACCGCGCATGGCCCGCTCTGTAATTGCTGAAATTTCTGCCTTTAAACCTGCAAAGTCCGCAAGCTCATCAAGGCACTCCTGCTGGATGATGGTGGAATCCATGTCGCAGATCAGGAGTTTCTTACGGCGGTCAGAGGTCGTGGATACGCAGATATCGGCGTCGCTTCCAAAAGCTTCTTCGAGGGCGTTGCGGGCTGCCTGTGGATCGGCGAAATTTCCTGCCTGCTCGACTGCCGTGAACTCACGCTCACCGCTCAGTAGACGGATGGGTGCATTTTCGCCCCGCGTAACCACCGCCAGCGACTTTTCCAGCCTGTCTCCAATCTGCTGCAAGCTCTTGTCACCGCGGGCGACGACAACCGCGACATGACTAAAATCCGTGGTTTTTCTGTCCATAGGCGCGGTCCTTACTTAACGTTCACGTCCAAAGTCCTTACGTCTAAACGTATGAAACCCGCTATCTTGATCCATGGACCGACTGCAAGTGGAAAAACGGCGCTCTCGATCGCCGTTGCCCGCAAGTTTGATGGCGAGATCGTGAATGCCGATTCGATGCAGGTCTATGATCGTCTGAATGTAATTTCGGCGCGTCCGTCAGAAGAAGAAATGGATGGTGTTCCACATCATCTGTTCGGCCACGTGCCAGTGGCAACCCGTTTTTCGACCGGCGAGTGGCTGGAGCAGGCGCGCACCATTATTGAGGATATTCAAAAGCGCGAAAAGACGGCTGTGGTGGTGGGGGGCACGGGGCTTTACCTTATGTCGCTCATAGAGGGGCTCTCCGACATTCCTCCAGTGCCTGAAGACGTGCGCCATGAGGTGCTCGAGATCGCAAAAGCCGATGGTCTGCGCGGCCTCAAGATCCGCTTGCAGGTCGTCGACCCGGATGCGGCCGCCCGGATCGATGACAATGACCGCCAGCGCCTGACGCGCGCCTATGAGGTATGGCTCGCGACGGGACGTTCGCTTACCAGTTTTCAGAATAACAAGACAAATGCTGTCCTGAACCCGGACGAATGGCTGGGCGTGGCGCTGACGCCGCCGCGGTCGAAACTCTATGCGCGGATCGACCGCCGGTTCGAAGGCATGCTCATGGAAGGTGCGATGGAAGAGGCGCGGGAGCTGGACCGCCTCGGCCTCGACCCGGAGCTGCCTGCCATGAAGGCGCACGGGATGCCATGGCTGACAGCGTTTATTCGCGGTGAGATCAATGCGGCGACAGCCGCAGAAAACGCGAAGCGCGATACACGCCGCTATGCGAAGCGCCAGTTCACCTGGATCGGCCGGCAGTTCCCGTTCTGGCCGCGCATTCCCTCTACGGAAATCGCGACGCGCATTAGGGTGATTTCTGCCCTCTACAGAGAGGTTGACCGCTAGGCTGAGGCACGTTATTGCGGCATTACCAATTTAAGGAAACAGTTTTGCGCAATCAGGACGTCGTCGTACTTATCAGCCCGTGACCGGCATCATCAGATGTCGGCGCGGGTGCGCATGGAAGGGTCTCCAAGGAGGCCCTTTTCTTTTGCGCCCCGGGCAGAGCAGGTAAGATCGACCAGAGAGAACGCAGGACAGGCAGACAGGAACAGGTAAATGGACACGCACACACTCAGCGACCAGACCCAGTCTTCCCTTGAAGGGGCGCGTATGACGGGCGCCGAAATGGTGATCACCGCGCTCAGGGAGCAGGGCGTCGACACCATGTTCGGCTATCCGGGCGGCGCGGTCCTGCCGATCTATGATGCGCTTTATTCCGAACCGTCCATCCAGCACATCCTCGTGCGCCATGAGCAGGGCGCGGGCCATGCCGCCGAAGGCTATGCCCGCTCGACCGGCAAGTGCGGTGTTGCCCTGGCAACTTCCGGCCCGGGCGCCACGAATATGGTCACGCCCATCACCGACGCGATGATGGACTCCATCCCGATGGTGGTCATCACGGGCCAGGTGCCGACCCACCTCATCGGCACGGATGCCTTCCAGGAATGCGATACGGTTGGCATTACGCGCTGCTGCGCCAAGCACAATTACCTCGTCACGGACGTGGATGACCTTGCCCGCACCCTGCACGAAGCTTTCCTCATCGCGACATCCGGGCGTCCCGGCCCTGTCGTGATCGACATTCCGAAGGACGTACAGTTTGCGACCGGCACCTATGTCGGCAAGGCAGGCGTCTACAAACCGACCTACCAACCGAAGACCGAACCGTCCGAACACGCCATTCGCGACGCGCTCGACATGATGGCGACCGCGCGGCGGCCTGTCTTCTATACCGGCGGCGGCGTCATAAATTCCGGCGCCGAGGCGTCGAAGCTTCTGCGAGAGCTTCAGGCGGCAACCGGCTTTCCGGTCACCTCCACGCTGATGGGGCTCGGCGCTTTCCCGGCCAGCCATGAGGACTGGCTGAGCATGGTCGGCATGCACGGCGCCTATGAGGCCAACAATGCCATGCATGATTGCGACCTTATGATCTGCGTCGGCGCGCGCTTCGATGACCGCGTGACGGGCAAGATCTCGGCCTTCTCGCCGGGCTCGCGGAAGATCCATATCGATATCGACCCGTCCTCGATCAACAAGATCATCCGCGTGGACGTGCCGATCATCGCAGACAGCAAGGCGGCGCTGAAGGCGCTGCTTGAGGGCTGGAAGGCGCGCCGCCTGCCAAAGCCTGACCTCTCCGACTGGAAAGAGCAGATCGAAAAATGGCGCGCGGTGGACTGTTTTGCCTATCCGGAAAACGACGGCGCGATCCGCCCGCAATATGCGGTTGAGCGTCTCTATGAGCTCACCAAGGACCGCGACACCTATATCTCGACCGAAGTTGGCCAGCACCAGATGTGGGCCGCCCAGCACTATCATTTCGAGGAGCCGAATCGCTGGATGACGTCGGGCGGCCTCGGCACGATGGGCTATGGCCTGCCAGCGGCCGTTGGCATCCAGGCGGCGCACCGCGACAGCCTCGTCATCGACATTGCCGGCGAAGCCTCTGTCCAGATGGTGATGCAGGAAATTTCGACCGCTGTTCAGCACAAGCTGCCGATCAAGGTCTTCATCCTCAACAATGAGTGGATGGGCATGGTGCGCCAGTGGCAGGAGCTGCTGCATGGGGAGCGCTATTCGCACTCATATTCTGAAAGCCTGCCGGACTTTGTGATGCTGGCGGAGGCCTATGGTGCCCACGGCATCCGGTGCGATGACCCGGCAGAGCTCGACGCGAAGATCATGGAAATGATCGACCATGACGGACCGGTGATCTTTGACTGCAGGGTCGAGAAGGCGGAAAACTGCCTGCCGATGATCCCGTCAGGCGCACCGCACAACCAGATGATCCTCGGCAAGATCGCTGGCGATGAGATTGACGAAGCCGGCCGGAAGATGGTGTGAGCTGACATGACCCGCGAACCAATCCCCGCCAGCGCCTATGACATGGACCATGCCGAAGAGGTCGAAGAGCGCCGCACGCTCGCCGTCCTCGTCGACAACGAACCGGGCGTTCTTGGCCGTGTCGTCGGGCTGTTCTCTGCGCGCGGCTATAACATTGAAAGCCTGACCGTCGCCGAAGTGGACCGCGGCAAACACCGCTCCCGCATCACCATCGTGACGACCGGCACAGCGCACATGCTGGAACAGATCGAGGCGCAGCTTCTGCGGCTCGTGCCGGTGGCGGCCGTCATCGACATCACCAAGTCAAAGCGCGGCATTGAGCGCGAGCTGGCGCTCGTGAAAGTGGCCGGTGAGGGCGACCCGCGCGTCGAGGCGCTGCGCATCGCTGAAATCTTCCGTGCCCGCGTCATCGATACGACGAATGAGAGCTTCATCTTCGAGATCACCGGTGCGTCCGAAAAGATCGACCAGTTTTGTGAGCTGATGGAGCCCCTCGGCCTTGTCGAAGTCAGCCGCACAGGCGTGCTTTCAATCCGCCGCGGTAAGGATGCCGGCTAGGTATCAATTTCAAAAGTATCCCAGAGACACCAAGGAGTAACGAGCAGTGAAAGTCTATTACGAGCAGGATGCCGATCTCACCCTCATCACCAAGAAGAAAGTCGCCGTGATCGGCTATGGCAGCCAGGGCCATGCCCATGCGCTGAACGCGCGCGATAGCGGTGTCACGGACATCGTGGTCGGGCTTCAGGAAGGTTCATCCAGCTGCAAGAAGTGTGAGGCCGAGGGTCTGAAGGTTATGACCCCGGCAGAGGCCACCAATTGGGCCGATGTGGTGATGATCCTCATCCCGGACGAGAAACAGGCCGTGCTCTGGGCGAACGAGATCGAGCCGAACGTCCGCGACGGCCAGCACATCATGTTCGGCCACGGCTTCAACATTCACTATAACCTCATCCGCCCGTCCGCGAATGTGGACATCTCGCTGTCAGCGCCGAAAGGCCCTGGGCACACGCTGCGCGACCAGTATCAGCGCGGCTTCGGCCTGCCGGGCCTCATCGCCATCCATCAGGACGCGACCGGCACCGCAAAGGACGTTGCGCTCTCGTATTCCAAGGCCATCGGCAACACCCGCGCTGGCGTCATCGAAACCAGCTTCCGCGAAGAGACCGAGACCGACCTCTTCGGTGAGCAGGCTGTGCTCTGCGGCGGTATTGTCGAGCTGATCAAGGCAGGTTTCGAAACGCTGGTCGAGGCCGGTTATGCGCCGGAAATGGCCTATTTCGAGTGCCTTCACGAGACCAAGCTGATCGTCGATCTCATCTATGAGGGCGGCATCGCAAACATGAACTACTCGATCTCCAACACCGCCGAGTATGGCGAGTATGTCTCAGGCCCACGTGTCGTAAATTCTGAGACGAAGGCGGAGATGAAGAAGATCCTGACCGACATCCAGGACGGCACATTCGCGCGCAACTGGGTTCTGGAAAACCAGGCCGGCGCGCCGGGCTTTCATGCCAAACGTGCCCGCATGAATGACCATCAGATCGAGGAAGTCGGCGAGAAGCTGCGCAGCATGATGCACTGGGCGCAGAATGACCGGCTGGTCGACAAGTCGCGCAACTAGACTGATCAGGCGGACGCCGGAAACGGCGTCCGCCCTTTAGCGCTCAGCCCTGGCTGTTCCAGGCTTTCCAAGAGCCGTAATAGACATCCACATTCTCAAAGCCTTCCCGCCTGAGCACGGAGGCGGCGATGCTGGCGCGCATGCCGCTGCCGCACATCACTGTGATTGGGCCCGAACGGTCAAGGTTTGGCAGGTCGACAGGTATCCGGCCGGCATAGGCGTGTTCTGCGCCTTCGATATGGCCGCCTTTGAATTCGTCGATGCTGCGCACATCAAGCAGCGTCCAGCCAGTTGGCCTGTCGGAGAGCCGCGCTTTCACCTCATCAGTGTCAATCAGGTCGATGCTCTCAAGCGGCTGGTTTGAGGTCGCCATCGGAACCGTCCCGGCATGATGGCCAACAACGCGGTCATAGCCGAGGCGGGCGAGGGTCGTCGCTGCTTCCTGTGCCTGCGCAGCGCTGTCGCTGACCAGCACGATGTCGCGGTCATAGTCGAGGAACCAGCCAGAAAAGGAAGCGAGCATGCCGGCAGGGATACAGTAGCTTCCGGGGACGTGGGCTGCAGCGAAATCTGTCTCGCTGCGAATGTCGACGATTTGCGCTTCACCCTTGAGAAGCTCGCTGTCCGGGCTGATCGGTGGCGGCGTAAGATAACGGTCGGTGGGTGCGCCGCCCTCGGTGTTGAGCCGTTCCATCATCTCGAAATAAGGGGGCTGATAGTGGTTCTCGGCGACCTTTGCGTCGATGAAGGCCTCACGGTCCGTCATGGCAAACCGGTCATTATTCAAACGTTCATGCCCGATCGTGGAAAACTCACGGTCCGCCATGCCGGCACCGCATACAGACCCAGCCCCGTGTGCAGGGTAGACAATCGTCTGGTCGCCAAGCGTCTTCAGCTTTTGCAGGCTGTCGAACAACAGTCCGGATACCTCACGCTTTTGGTCGGGATAGAAGTCGGTGCGTCCGACATCCCCGATGAACAAGGCATCGCCGGTAAAGACGCCAACAGCGCGATTGTCGAATGCCGTGTCATAGAGGACATAGGAAACACTGTCATAAGTGTGGCCCGGCGTTTCCAGTACTTCGATCCGCATGGAGCCGATTTCGAAATGGTCGCCCTCGCGCGTGGTTTCTGCGTACTGGATCGGCGTATCGCGGTTGGGGCCGTGCAGGATACGAGCCCCTGTCGCAGCACGAACGGCAGGTGCGCCAGAGATGAAATCCTCGTTCCGGTGGGTCTCGAAGACATGCGTAATGCGGACGTCTTCCTTGCGCGCAAGATCCATGTAGGCGCTGATGTCACGGCGCGGATCTATGATAGCGGCCTTCCCATTCGATCCAATCATGTAGGAGAGGTGAGCAAGGCCATTCGACTTGATCTTGTGCAGGAACATTCTTTGCCTCCGATCGATGCTAAAAGAGTGTGCCCCAACTACGCGTGAAAGACCTCAAGGCTCCAAGGCGTGCCAGAAATGGGCTGCCTCTACCTTCAAGCCTGGGCTGAATGGCGACTGAACATCAGATTAAATCTCTTTATCTTGCCGTTCGGCGCGCTGGTGCACATTTAAGACTGCCGAAATCTGCGCTTTTCGAAAGGCCTCTATGACCGCCCGTATCTTTGCCCTCGGCCTTTCCGCTCTCACCTTTTCGGGGTCCGCCTTCGCGCAGTCTAATGTGGCCGAAGGTCTCTGGTCTTACCAGGCACGTTACATGATTGGTCCGATCCCGGCAGGCGACCGCGGCCAGTATTGCGTCGGCTCAGACATGTCGCAAAGTTCTTTCGACCAGCTTTTCAATGACATCAATTCTCGCTGCCGCGTCACCGATAGCGAAACAACGGCTGACGGCTATGATTTCAAGCTGCAGTGTTCCGGTGGGCCGGATGGCGAGCTGGATGGAAAGCTGCAGGTTGGCGCAGATACCGCCATTCTGAACGCCACCGGATGGACCGGCACGGCCAGCGAAAACGTACCCGTGATGCTGACGGCTACGGCTGAACGCGTCGCCTCAACCTGTTAGTTCTGGCGATGCAGGTTTGTGCGTCGGCGTAGGTAAACTGGTGGCATTATGCCCTTACGGAAAGAATATTGAAACTTCTCGCTCGTCTTCCTTTGACAGCACGTCTTGCCTGCCTAGAACGTGTGGAAGATGGCCAAATTTATTCCTGTTGGAACGTTCGACCTCGTAATTTTCGGGGGTACAGGCGACCTTAGCCAGCGCAAGCTTCTGCCGGCGCTCTATCACCGCTATGCTGATGGACAGATCCCCGAGGACTCTCGGATAGTCGGTGTGTCTCGAACTGTAATGTCCGACAAGGAGTTCCGCGCTTTCGCCTTCGAGGCTTGCGAGGCCCACACCAAGGACAGCATCGAAAAGGATTGCTGGGCAAAGTTCGAGCGACTGCTTTCCTTTATCACGATGGACGCAACCGATCCCGATGCGGACTGGTCAGGCCTGAAAGAACGTCTTGGCGGCGACGACAGGCCCGCCATTTTCTACCTCGCCGTGACGCCGAAAATCTATGTGCCGATCTGTGAGGCGATCGGGGCTGCGGGTCTTGCGGGGGGCGATGCGCGCGTCGTTCTGGAAAAGCCGATCGGGACAGATCTGAAGTCTGCGAAAGCAATTAATAGCGGTGTAGGCGCGGTGTTTGCCGAAGATCATATCTACCGCATCGACCACTATCTCGGGAAAGAGACTGTACAGAATCTTCTGGTCCTGCGTTTCGGCAATACCCTGTTCGAACCGCTCTGGAACCGGACCGCCATCGATCATATCCAGATCACCGTTTCCGAAAGCGTGGGTGTCGGCGACCGGGCAGGTTATTATGATAGCGCAGGCGCCGTGCGCGACATGTTGCAGAACCACTTGCTGCAGCTTCTCTGCCTCATCGCGATGGAGCCGCCTAACTCGATCGAGGCGGACGAAATCCGCACAGAGAAGATCAAGGTGCTGAACGCGTTACGGCCGATCCAGTCCAAATATGTTGGTGCAGACACGGTGCGTGCGCAGTACGACGCCGGTACAGTCGATGGCAAGCAGGTGAAGGGTTACCTCGAAGAGCTCGAAAGCGGTGAAAGTGACACCGAAACTTTCGTGGCCATCAAGGCCTGGGTCGATAACTGGCGCTGGGCGCGGGTGCCTTTCTATCTGCGCACAGGCAAGCGCATGCGATCGCGCCATTCGGAGATCGTGGTCCAGTTCCGCGAGGCGCCGCACGCCATGTTCGGCGAAGACCAGGCCCACTCCAACCGGTTGATTATCCGACTCCAGCCTGACGAGGGCGTGCAACTCTATGTCCAGATCAAGGAACCGGGGCCCGGCGGTCTGCGGGTACAGTCATTGCCGCTGAACCTCTCCTACGCAGAGTCGTTTCAGCTGAGATACCCGGATGCCTATGAGCGGCTGCTCATGGATGTGGTGCGCGGTAACCTCGCTCTCTTCATGCGGCGCGAGGAAGTCGAAGAGGCCTGGGAGTGGGTCGATGGCCTGCTTGAGGGCTGGGCAGCTGCGAATACACCTGTCCATACCTACGCAGCCGGACTGGAAGACGGACCCGTGGAGGCGCGCATGCTGCTGCGTCAGGACGGGCGAGACTGGTGGAGCAATGGCAAATGACCTCATTACACCCCAAAATTCAGGAAGTGACCGAGCGGATCGAAAAACGCTCGGCCGAAACGCGCGCCACCTATCTGGAACTGATCCATGGGCGCAAGCCGGACGGGTTTGCCCGCCAGAAGCTGGCTGATGGCAATCTGGCGCACGCGTCTGCGGGCTGCGCCGTCATGGACAAGACCCAGCTTCTTGGCGCGAACTGGCCGAATATCGGCGTTATCACCGCCTACAACGACATGTTGTCGGCCCATGCGCCGTATGAGGATTACCCGCAAATTATCCGCGATGCGGCTCGCAAGGTGAATGCGACCGCGCAGGTGGCGGGCGGCGTACCGGCCATGTGTGACGGCGTCACGCAAGGGCAGCAGGGCATGGAGCTCTCGCTCTTTTCCCGCGACGTCATCGCGCTCGCCTCTGCCGTTTCGCTCAGCCACGACATGTTCGATGGCGCGCTACATCTTGGGATCTGCGACAAGATCGTGCCCGGGCTTATGATCGCCGCGCTACGCTTTGGCTGGCTGCCGCACATTTTCGTGCCGGGCGGGCCGATGCCATCCGGCCTGCCAAACCCTGAAAAACAGCGCATCCGGCAGGAATACGCGCTCGGTAATGTGGACCGCGACGCCTTGCTGAAGGCCGAAGCTGAAAGCTATCACAGCCCCGGCACATGTACCTTCTATGGCACCGCCAATTCCAATCAGATGCTGATGGAAGTCATGGGGCTGCACATACCGGGAGCCGCCTTTGAGAACCCCGGCACGCCGCTTCGCGAAGCCCTGACCCGGGCTGCTGTCAGCCGCGTCGTGGAGCTGACGGTGAAGCGCGACTATACGCCGATGGGCGAGATGATCGATGCGCGCAGCTGGGTGAACGCCATGGTTGGCTTGATGGCAACCGGCGGCTCCACCAATCATGCGCTTCACATTCCGGCCATGGCCGCAGCCAGCGGCTATCAGGTCGAGCTTGAGGATTTTGCCGATGTGAGCGAGATCACGCCGCTTCTCTGCCGCATCTATCCGAACGGCCCCGCCGATGTGAACCATTTCCAGGCCGCTGGCGGCATGAGCTTTGTCATGAAGGAGCTGCTGCAGGCGGGCCTCCTGAATGGCGAGGCGCGCGGCATCATGGGATCGATCGCAGACCATGCGAAGGAGCCGTGGTTGAGGGATGGTGAAGTTGCCTTCAGGGACGCAGCCGAGACCAGCGGCGATACCGACATCGTGCGCCCGGCGAGCGACCCCTTCCAGAGGGAAGGTGGCCTGCGCATGTTGAATGGGCCGCTTGGACGAGGCGTCATCAAGGTCTCATCCGTTAAGAAAGATCGGCGCACTATCGAAGCGCCCGCACGCGTCTTCGACGATCAGGAAGCGCTCAAAGATGCGTTCAAGGCAGGCGAACTCGACAAGGATTTTGTCGCGGTCGTTCGCTTTCAGGGGCCAGCCGCCAATGGCATGCCAGAGCTACACGCCCTCTCGCCAGCGCTGGGCGCGCTTCAGGACAAGGGCTTCAGGGTGGCGCTTGTCACCGATGGGCGCATGTCCGGCGCGAGCGGCAAGATCCCGGCTGCAATACATGTGAGCCCAGAAGCCGCGCGTGGCGGCCCGCTTGCGCGCGTGCAGGATGGCGACATGATCCGGCTGAATGCCGAAACCGGCGAGCTCGGCATCGACTGTGACCCATCCGTGTTCGAGGCGAGAGAGCCAGCACAATACCGCCCGAACATTCAGGGGCAGGGCCTTGGGCGCGAGCTTTTTGGCGCCTTCCGCAACAATGCCAGCCGGCCAGACACGGGCGGTAGCCTGTTTGAATTCTTCCTGCCGCTGCCGGGGGGCAGCGATGGCTGATCCGGTCCTCGTCGGGGATATAGGCGGCACGAATGTCAGGTTTGCGGTCGCGAGCCAGGGCTTTGCTGGCAAGCCGGTGGTCTCTGATGTCTCTGTCATGCCGGGCAAGAATTTCGATCGGTTCGACGATGCGCTGGGCCTCTACCTGAACAAACTCGGAAAGGGCGCGCCTAAGCGTGCTCTGATCGCGCTGGCTGGCCCGGTCCAGAAGGGCCGCGTCAAGCTCACCAATCGTGACTGGATCGTGGACACGCAGCGCCTGGAGGAAAATTGCGGCCTCAGCTCCGTGCGCCTCGTCAATGATTACGCCGCCATGGCGCGGGCCATTCCGGAGCTGCCGGACGACGCCTTCCGCCTTGTCCGCAAAGGTGAGCCTGACACATCGGCGCGCCATCCCATCCTCGTTTCTGGCCCGGGAACTGGTCTCGGCATGGCGACGCTCATACCTGTCGGCACAACAGGATGGAGGGTGCTGACGGGAGAAGGTGGGCACGCCGCCTTTGCGCCCGCGACACCGCGTGAGTGGGCGTTGGCAGAGAAGCTGCGCAAAACCCATGCCTATGTCTCGCGGGAGCTTGTCCTGTCTGGCTCAGGTTTCGACGCCGTACACAAGGCGCTTTGCGACATCGATGGGGTCGCCTGGGAGAAGACCCACCCTGCAAGAGTCGAAGAACTTGCGCGACAGGGCGATCCGATCTGCCGGGATATTTGCGAGATCAAGGCGCGGGGCACGCTCTACGCGCTTGGCGATGCTGCGCTCATGAATGGCACGCGTGGCGGCGTTGTCGTGACCGGAGGCGTGGCAGAAGAGCTCGCAGACTGGATGGCCGCGCCTGAAGCCATTGACCGGTTTTTGCAACGCGGGCCAATGAGCGATTATATGCAACCGATCCCGATCCGCATCCTGATGTCGGGGGAGGCCGCGCTCATCGGGGCGGCCGCACTGGAATATGACGAGGTGCCCGTCCCATGAAGACAATGACCGCTTTTCGTGCCGCCATCGACAAGGCCCCTGTCGTCCCGGTTTTAACGGTCCATGAAGCTGACCATGCCGAGCCGCTTGCAGAAGCACTGCTTCGCGGAGGGCTATCTTCGGTCGAGATCACGCTGCGCACGCCTGCAGCGCTGGAGGTCATTCGCCGCATGTCGCATGTCGATGACAGGCTGTTGGTGGGCGCAGGCACGATTATCTCTGAAGGTGATGTCGACGCCTCGCTCAAAGCTGGCGCCGATTTTCTCGTAACACCTGGCACCTCGCCGCTTTTGCTCGAAGCGCTCTCAAATCATGACGGTGTCATCCTGCCCGGCGTTTCCACGGCGAGCGAAGCCATGGCCCGTTTCGATGAAGGATATGGCGTCCTGAAATTCTTCCCGGCAGAAGCGGCTGGCGGCGCAAAGTTCCTTAAAGCCCTTTCGGCGCCCCTGCCTCATGTGGATTTCATGCCGACGGGCGGCGTGACGCCTGAGAACGCCGCCGATTACCTCGCCCTGCCGAATGTCGTTGCCGTTGGCGGGTCATGGATCGCGACAGCAGACGAAATGGCCTCGGGCGACTGGCAGGCTGTCACCGATAAATCAGCCGCCGCTGCCAAGCTTGGCCGCCGCGCCTGATTATTCGGGCAGGTCGCTCGCGGGCATTCTGGCGGCACGCCTTGTCCTGAAACGGCTTTCAAATGCCACGAGCAGGCAACTTGCGATAATGATGATGGCGCCAACCCAGAGGGCGAGCCCTGGCCATTCGTCAAAGAAGAACAGACCGAGCAGCGCGCTCCACACCAGAGCTGTATATTCCAGTGGGGCGAGCACCTGCGCTTCTGCCTGCGCATAGGCGAGTGTCATCAGGTACCAGACCGAATAGCCAAGCACCCCGAGCAGCAAGAAGAACGGAATGTAGGACAGCGCTGGCCAGCCAAACAGGCCCAGCGTGATCGGTAAAAGCGCAATGGCAGGCACAATGTTCGTGAAGAGCGCGATCGTGGTCGCATCTTCATGGCGGGCGCGCATTCGCAAGAAAACCAGAACGAACGCGTAGCCGATGGTCGAGCTGAACAGCGCGACATAGCCGAGCGTACGGTCTCCAAGGGCCGCGCTTCCTCCGGGGTTGGAGCCGAAGACTGCCAGGGCCACACCGCCAAATCCGATCAGAGCAGCAAGTACGGCAACGCGGCTCAGCCTTTCGCCAATCACTATACGGGCGACCGGCGCAACCATGAGTGCTGCTGTAAAGCCGAGCGCGGTTGCCTCCGCGAGGCGAAGCTGCGTCAACGCATAGAAGAAAGTGAAGGCGCAGAAAAGCTGAAGCAGACCGCGCATGGTGTGAAACCGTATAGCTTCATTGGAAGGGCGAGGGCGCTTCTTGGCAAGAAATACCGCGCCCGCGATCACGCCGCCGAAAAGGAAGCGCCAGGCTAGAAGATGATGCAGGCCAGCACCGGGCGCGACGCCTTTTACCAGCGCGTCGATGACCGCGCCCATCGCAATCGCGAAGGCGGCAATCAGCACAGGCATGGCAAGGAAGCGGGATCTCAGCATGGGCGCGCGGTCTAACGCGCCATCGCCTCTCCCGCCAGTAAATCTTTAGCGAACCCTATTCGGCCGCTTTAGCGGCGCTCAGGCTTTCACGTACATCTGCGGCGATTTCATAGGAACGAAGCCGCGCCTGCTCGTCAAAAATGTGTGCCGAGAGGATCAGCTCATCGGCGCCCGTGTCGGCGAGGAACGCTTCGACTTTTTCGCTGACGGTCTTGGGCGAGCCAATGGCCGTGCAGGCAAGTGTGGCCTCGAGCATGGTACGTTCGTGCGGCTGGATTTCGGCGTCGAAAGATGGGTCAGGCGGGGCGAGGCGTGTCGGTGTGCCCCTGCGCAGATTGACGAATGTCCGGCGCAGCGATGAGGCAAGCCGGTCTGCTTCTTCCTCGCTATCAGCGGCAATCATATTGTAGCCGAGCATGACATAGGGCTTCTTCAGCTGCGCTGACGGCTGGAACGTCTCGCGATAGATGGAGATGGCCTGTTTCATCTGCTGCGGCGCAAAGTGAGAGGCGAACGCGTAGGGCAGGCCGAGATAGGCCGCCAGCTGCGCGCCAAAGGTCGACGAACCGAGGATCCAGAGCGGGATGTTCGTATTGCCGCCGGGGACGGCCTGTACACGTTGACCCGGCTGGACCGGGCCGAGGAAGGCCTGAAGCTCCATGACTTCCTTGGGAAAGCGGTCCTCGCCGCCAACCATGGTGCGGCGAAGGGCCTGTGAGACAAGCTGGTCGCCGCCCGGTGCACGGCCAAGACCAAGGTCGATGCGGCCGGGATAGATCGCCTCAAGCGTCCCGAACTGCTCAGCCACCATGATCGGCGCATGGTTCGGCAGCATGATGCCACCTGCGCCAAGGCGGATATTCTGTGTGTCCTGACCCGCATGGGCAATCATTACGGCCGTCGCCGCGCTCGCAATGCCGGGCATGTTGTGGTGTTCGGCCAGCCAGTAGCGATTATAGCCGAGCCGGTCGGCATGCGTGGCAAGGCGCCGGGCACGGGCCAGCGCATCCTGCGGATTGCTGCCTTCAACGATCGGGGCGAGGTCGAGAACGGAAAATGGTATCATCACGCACTCAATGTATGAGCCGCAATGTGGGTTCTCAATAGGTCGGGAGTGACAGGCGGCGCGCGCAACTTAAGCGGCGCTGCGGATCCTTGGTTCACTACGCACGCAATTGCGCCCACCATTCTTGGCTTCGTAGAGATAGCCGTCGGCTTTCTCGATGCAGGCCGTAAGGCCGTCTTCCGGGCGAAGCTTGGCGAGGCCAAAGCTTGCTGAGACGCGCGTCATCTTGCCATTGATGCTGACTTCGGTGCCTGCGATGCGCTTGCGAAGCCGCTCGCACACTGCTTCGGCTTGCTCCTGGTTCACTTCGCTGAGGAGAATGATGAACTCCTCGCCGCCCCAGCGTCCCAGGCGATCAAATGGACCGCGGAGGGCAGCGTGGCTGAGATTGGCAATAGAGACGAGGACACGGTCCCCGAAGGCATGGCCATACGTGTCATTCACGCGCTTGAAGTGGTCGAGGTCGAATAGAGCGACGTAGACGCTGTTTCTTGTGCGCTCCATGCGCGCAAGCTCTTCTTCGGCGAGCGTCTTGAAGGAGCGACGATTGAGGAGGCCGGTCAGCGGGTCCGTCGAAGCCATGGCTTCCAGCGTCGTCTGGTAACGGTCAACGCGGTACTGGTTCTGCGCGGCGAGGCCGGCCATTGGGCTTGCAACACATGCCGCGATGACGACCGTCATCAGCATGAAGTCGTAATTTCCCGCAGGAACCCCGAACAGATTGATGACAAGGACCGCAAAGAGAACCGACAGAGACAGGGCGGCGGCAATCACGAACCCGAAGAAAATCAGAGCTCGTGTAACAGCGCCGTTGTCGGCTTCAAGGAGTCGGTAGCCTTGTGTCATGCCCGCTCAAATAGCAGCCGAAAGAAAACATTGCTGTAATCGCAAGTTTCAAATTTTATGTATCCTTGGGTTGAGGACGTTTTTGTGGCGGATCAAAGGCCGCGCCGGTCCGGAAACCCGTAACCACGTGCCCGCTCACAGGACCAAGTGTCGCCGGTTTCGCAGGCCTGCTGGATGTAATCCTTGCCTTCTTCCCGATTCATAATCCCGCCCTGGCCGCGATAGACCATGGAGCCATAACCTCCGCAGCCGGTCTGATCGCCAAGATCGCAGGCGCGCTTATAAAGGCGGCGCGCATACTCATAGTCCTGGTTTCCATCATTGCCGGTGAAGCTGACATGCGCCTGTTCAAGGCAACTATCGGCGTCACGTCCATCGAAGCACGACGTGTCATAGAGTTCGCGCGCGCGTTCATAATCCTGTTCGATGCCGAGACCCCGGCGGTAAATATGGCCGGCCTTCCTGCAATTGCGGGACCAGACTTCGCGCTGCTGGCTCTTGTCTTCGCAGGCTTGCGCGTAGCGTTCGAGGGCATCGTCATACCAACCCTTCTGCATGGCGCGGTCGGCATAGAGCTCATCAGCATCCGGTTTGGCGATCCGCTCTGGCCCAAATTGCGCGGACGCCGGAAGGGCAAACGCAAGAGTGGAAGCGCTGATCAGTCCTGCGATAAACTGACGTTTGGCTTTCATGATGGGACCTCGCTAGCATTCCTTATTCAGGTGACATGCCTACAATTCGCCTTGAATGTGGCGGTTTCCTGTCGATGGCTGCAAGTCGCAATGTTTCGGTTTTTGATTGTCTGTGACTCGCGAACCGCTTATCCCGGTCATCAAGGCTTATCGCCTTGCGAAGGAGGACCCGAGCATGATCAAGCGTCTGACAGGACTGAGCGCACTTCTTTTGGCAAGCGCCTGCGCTACGCAGGGCGGCGATGACCTGCCCCCGGCAGAAGCGCCGCTTCCGCCAATGATGACTTCGCCCGGCGTGGATAGCGCCCGCCTTCAAGGCGCTATCGAAAGCAGCGAACGGCCAGAGACCGATGTCGAGCGCGATGAGCTGCGCCGCCCGGCCGGGGTAATAGAGTTTTCTGGCCTGCTACCAGATGAGACGGTTCTCGAACTTGAGGCGGGCGGCGGCTACTTTACTGAAATCCTGTCGCGATACCTGAATGAAGATACGACGCTCTATATGCAGAACCCTGCTGCGTTCGATGGCTTCCTTGGTGATGCGGCAGAGATCCGTATGGATGGCCTCGATAATGTGGAATATCTGCGCACCGACTTCGACAGCTTCCCGCTGGAGGATGAGAGCATAGACGTCGTGACATGGTTCCAAGGCCCGCATGAACTCTGGTACACGCCGGAAAATGGCGAGCCACTCGTCTCTAATCCCGACGACTCGTTTCCTGAAATCTTCCGCGTCCTGAAGCCGGGTGGCAGTTTTGTCGTGCTTGATCACACCGGGCCAGACGGCGCCCCGGCGACGATCGGCGGCGAAACCCATCGCATCGACCCGCAGATTGTTCGCGACCTTGGGCGGGAAGCGGGCTTCGTTCTAGTTGCCGAAAGCGACCTGCTCGACAATCCGGGTGACGACCTGAACGCAAACGTCTTCGACGAGTCAGTGCGGGGCCGTACTGACCAGTTCCTCATGAAGTTCGAAAAGCCGATGAGCGCGCCATAACGGTGGCTCAGATACGCCGAGCTCGCGCCGTAGAGCTGGAAGCCCTTTCGGCTCTGTGTCTGCGTTCAAAAGCGGTGCACGGCTATAGCGCAACCTTGCTTGAAGCTTTCAGGCAAGAACTGACCTTGTCACATTGGGACCTGGATGAGGATGAAGTTGCCGTCGCAGTGGACGGCGAAGACAACATTCTTGGCATAGTTCAGGTAAGCACCGGTCCTGCCGGCTGCTTTCTGGAGAAGCTCTTTGTTGAGCCAGACAGGGCCGGCGCTGGTGTCGGGCGGGTCCTCATGGATTGGGCGTGTGAGGCCGCGCGCCGACGCGGTGCCCCTAATATGATTATTGAATCCGATCCCGGCGCCGTCGGTTTCTACACGCGCTATGGCGCCCGCGAAGCCGGGACCGCTCCGTCTGAATCTGTTTCAGGCCGTTCGCTCCCGCGCCTATTGCTCAAGCTCTGACGCCCAGGATGACTTGACGGACATTCTGGTCTGGAGGACATGGATCCCCGCATGACGACCCCGACCGACCGTATTCCCGCTGCACGTTCGCGCAAGGCTCTTTGGCTCGGCCTTGGGCTGGGTGCCGCCGTCATCACCCTGTTCCTGCTTGGAAAGACGGGTGTGCTTGGCTCCCTCGAAGCTTTCATCGTCCAGATGCAGGAAATGGCCGACACGCCATGGGCGCTACCGGCGGTTATCGTGCTCTTTACGGGCGCTGCATTTGTGGGGCTGCCACAGTTCGGATTGATCGGGGCGGCGGTTGTCGCCTTCGGTCCAGTCAATGGCGCGTTCTATTCCTGGGTAGCGACAATGGTCTCCGGCACGGTGACTTTCTGGCTTGGCAGGTTCAGCGGAGAAGCGGCCGTGGCACGCTTCTCCGGTCGCCGTGCTGCGCGCTTTACCGAATTTGTCAGCCGGAATGCTTTCGCAGCGAGCATGATCGTACGCAACGTTCCGACGGGGCCGTTCCTGATCGTCAACATGGCGTTCGGCGCGCTCCGCGCAAACTATCTCGCATTTCTGGGCGGTATGGCGATTGGCTCGCTCCCCAAAATCCTGCTGGTGACCTTCGCGGGACAAAGCCTGATTTCAGCTATTACTGGTTCGCCGCTGATTGCGGCGGCATTGGCAGTTCTGGCGGCAATCATTTTTGGTGGGCTCTGGCTCTATGTCCGTCACCGGCAGAAATCAGGCAAGATCATTTCGCCGATGCCTATCAAGCCGGTTGACAGGGCAAGCGAAAAGCCGGATTAGGTCAAGTATGCGCAAGAATTTGCCTCTTGAGGGACTAACGGACCTGCTACTTAGCAGCCCCTGGCTGGTGGCCGTCGGACTCTGATTGGTCCTGCGCCTGGTCAGGGGATCGACTTAAACGCCCTTTCGCTGACAGTTCCAAAGACTCGCAGGCCCGTCCATGACCACCGGAAAAGACCGCATCCTGATCTTCGACACGACCATGCGCGACGGCGAACAGTCGCCAGGCGCCTCGATGACGCACAATGAGAAGCTGGAGCTTGCCGACCTTCTCGAAACGATGGGCGTCGACATCATTGAGGCGGGCTTTCCTGCCTCTTCGCAGGGGGACTTCGAGGCTGTGCGGGACATTGCACGCCGATCAAAGTCGTCCGTGATCACCGGACTGTCGCGTTCAAAGCTCGAGGATATTGATCGCTGCGGTGAGGCGGTGCGTCACGCGGCCCGCCCGCGCATCCATACGTTCATTTCCACCAGCCCGGTGCACATGAAGCATAAGCTCCAGATGGGGCCGAACGCTGTGCTGGAGGCGGTTGGCCGTTCCGTTGCCCATGCCCGCAATATTGTCGACGACGTTGAATGGTCGGCAGAGGACGCCACCCGGACCGAGTTCGATTTCCTCTGCAAATGTATCGATGCAGCAATCGCATCCGGGGCAACGACTATCAATGTACCCGATACGGTCGGCTATACGCATCCCGATGAGTATGGCGGCCTGATCCGGGCCCTGCGGGAAACCATCCCGAACTCGGACAAGGTGATCTGGTCGACGCACTGTCACAACGATCTCGGCCTCGCTGTCGCAAACTCCATCGCAGGTGCACAGAATGGAGCGAGACAGATCGAATGTACGATTAATGGTCTTGGCGAGCGGGCAGGCAATGCGGCGCTCGAAGAGATCGTCATGGCGTTCAAGGTGCGCGGCGACACGCTGCCCTATGAAACCGCGATCGATACCACCCGGCTGGCCCGAGCAAGCCAGATGGTCAGCCGGATCACCGGTTTTCCGGTCCAGTACAACAAGGCGATCGTTGGCAAGAACGCCTTCGCCCATGAAAGCGGCATCCATCAGGATGGCATGCTGAAGAACACTGAAACCTACGAAATCATGAAGCCGGAAGACGTTGGCGTCTCCAAGTCATCCCTGGTGATGGGCAAGCTTTCTGGCCGTAACGCTTTCCGGGACAAGCT
This sequence comes from Henriciella marina, assembly GCF_027213945.1. GTDB lineage: Bacteria > Pseudomonadota > Alphaproteobacteria > Caulobacterales > Hyphomonadaceae > Henriciella > Henriciella marina_A. Next base: position 468,159 of record NZ_JAPWGW010000003.1, on the reverse strand, counting down.
CGCCTCTCTCGGCTATGAGCTTGAGCCCGAATCTTTGAACGAGGCGTTTCGCAGGTTCAAGGATCTCGCCGATCGCAAGAAGCATGTCTTTGACGATGACATACTGGCGCTGGTCGATGACCAGCTATCAGCTATGGGTGAACGCGTCGGCTTTGACAGCCTTCGCGTCATTGCCGGATCGGTCGGTCCGCAGAAAGCCGACCTGTCCCTGCGTGTAGATGGGCAGCTCATGGAAGCCAGCTGTACGGGCAATGGCCCTGTAGATGCGGTGTTCAACGCAATTCGTAAGATCGTAAACCATGAAGCCAAGCTCGATCTCTATCAGGTCCACGCAGTCACCGGCGGCACGGATGCACAGGCCGAGGTCAGCGTAAGGCTGAATGGCGAGGGGATCATGGCCGTGGGACGTGCGTCGGATCCGGACACGCTCGTTGCCAGCGCGAAAGCTTATATCCATGCGCTGAACAAGCTTGAGGCGCGACGCATGAAGCGTCTGGCTGCGTGAGCTGCACACCGGACACCTCCGCTTACAACAAACGCCAGAGCCCAAGCCCTCAAGTGTACGAAGCGTACGAAAACTTCTTCTTATTGTTTCAGCCGCTTACAGGCCTGTAACTTTCGGAAATTCGGGGCGAGATTGAGTGTACGAGGCGTACCTGTTTCGGGCAGCCTCTCACTTGCTTTCCGTGGAATAAGGCTGCATGGGGAATACGGGCTGGCAAAGAAATTCTCGCACGACTGCAGCTAATTTGGTCGTGCCAATAGTAAAGAAGCGACCTTACTCATGATCGGTAGCCTTCTCGGCATGCTCTCCACAGATATGGCGATTGACCTCGGGACGGCAAATACGCTCGTCTATGTGAAGGGTCAGGGTATCAAGCTCGATGAACCCTCTGTCGTCGCCTATATGAATCAGGGCGGCCGCAAGGTCGTGTACGCGGTTGGTAATCAGGCCAAGCAGATGCTCGGCAAGACCCCGCTCAACATGGAAGCCATCCGCCCGATGCGTGATGGCGTCATCGCCGACTTCGAAGTCGCCGAAGAAATGATCAAGCACTTCATTCGCAAAGTGCATAATCGCCGGGCTTTCGTTTCTCCGCTGATCATCATCTGTGTTCCAAGCTCCGCAACGAACGTTGAGCGCCGCGCGATCCATCAGTCGGCTCTGGCTGCAGGCGCCCGCGAAGTCCAGCTGATCGAAGAGCCGATGGCTGCCGCTATTGGCGCCGGCCTGCCGATCGAAGAGCCTGCCGGGTCCATGGTTGTGGATATTGGCGGCGGTACGACGGAGGTCGCCGTGCTTTCGCTGGGCGGTATCGTCTATTCGCGCTCCGTACGTGTCGGCGGCGACAAGATGGACCACGCCATCATGTCCTATCTGCGCAAGAACCAGCAGATCATGATCGGCGAGATGTCGTCCGAGCGGATCAAGAAGGAAATCGCTTCGGCGAAGGCACCAGAGAGCGGCGATGGTCTTACCGTTACGGTTCGAGGCCGCGGCACGATCGACGGTGTGCCGAACGAGGTGGAAGTGAACGAGGCCATGATGGCCGAAGCGCTTGCCGATCCGGTCAATGAAATCGTAGACGCGATCCGTCTCGCGCTCGAAGCCATGGCGCCAGAACTTGCTGCTGACATTGTTGATCGCGGCATTGTATTGACCGGCGGCGGCGCCCTGCTGCGCAACCTCGACGTCGTGATCCGCGAGCAGGCGAAGCTGCCAGTCATGATCGCTGACGACCCGCTGAAATGTGTCGCGCAGGGGTGTGGCTACGTGCTCGAAAATCTCGTGCGCATGCGCAACGTCCTGTCGCCTGAAGTCTAGGCCCGGCGACGGCCTGCGCGCGGCCATGTGCGCGGCGCTGAAATCCCGGTTGCGCGCGGCTGCGCTTCACTTCAGGATTAGCCCTGCCGTGGGGAGGCAATAAGGGACGACCATGGCCCGTTTGCGTGGAAAAAGACTGAAAGCCCGGCCCGTACGCCGCTACGCCCTTATTGTGGCGCTCGTGGTGTTGTTCGCTGTGCTTCTTGCGCAGACGTCGCCGCGCCTTCGCGCCTGGATCGACCCAGCACGGACTGTCGCCGCTGACCAGCTTGCCAGTTCTGCGCGCCCCGGCCTTTGGGACCGCATTTCCGGCAAGGCCGCCCGCGACGAACGTATTCGCGAGCTCGAAGCAGAAGTCCGTGAACTGACGCGCTATCGCTCTGTTGCGATTTCCATGGCGGCACGTCTGGAAGCCTATGAGGATATGCTGAACGTCATGGGTGAACCGCCCGTTCGCGGCGTAACGGCTCGCATCACCTCCGAAACGAACGGGCCTTTCCGTGAGGCCATACTCGTCAACGCTGGCACGCTGCAGGGCGTACAGCCTGGCGCCTATGCAGAGAATGAGGGCGGCCTGGTTGGCCGTGTCGTCCAGATCGGGGAGCGGTCCTCTCGCGTGCTGCTCGTTGCCGACTTCAATTCACGCGTTCCTGTCATGGGGGAGGCAAGCGGCATGCGCGCCATCCTGTTCGGCGACCGCGACGATCTTGGTACGCTGACTGACCTGCCGGAGCGCGGCAGCTTCATTCTCGGCGAGCGGGTCCTGACATCAGGCGAGGGTGGCATCTTCCCGCGCGGCATCGTGGTTGGCGAAGTCGTCGAACGCGGCGGTGCGCTTCGGGTGGAGTTCGGTATGAATCGTGGGCGCGGCGGCTTTGTCCGTCTGATGCCCAGTATGCAGATCCCGCGCCCTGAGGAGTTTCCAGCCGAGTTGCCGGACCCTGAATCCGCTATCGAGACAGATGGCGAGGCGGGTTCGGAAGAGGGTGCTGAAACCGCTGCTTCAGACGCGCTGCCTGACGCAGGTGCGCCAGGAGGCGAGTAATAATGGCAAGACGCCGCAAGTCTGAACGCCTTTCCGCGATCTCAGGTATCTGGGCCGAAACCGGGCCAACCAGTCGCTTTCTGATCGGTACGCTCATCGTTGCTGCGATCGGCCTTATCGGCCTCACGCCGAAAACGCTCTTCGACACTGAACTGGTCTGGCCGTACGCTTCGCTTGTCGCGGCCATTGGCTGGGGACGCAGCGGTCTTGGCTTCCGCCCGATGGTGGTGCTTGTCGTTTTCGGTCTGGCGCAGGACGTGAGTGCCTATGCGCCACTTGGCTGTTTCGGCTTCATCAATCTGGCGGCCTTTGGCGCAAGCTCACTCATTGCTCGCAGCTTTGACCGGGAGCGTAATCCCCTCATCAGCACCGTTGCACCAGTGGTGCTGTATGCGGTTTCATTCGTGCTGGTCTGGCTGTTCGCCAGCTTCTCCGGCAACCACCTCGTTCAGCTATCGCCACTGGTGAATGTGTTTGTAGTCACATATATTCTTCATATTCTTACAGCACCCGTCTTTGACCTTGGCCGTAGGGTCGGCCCACTCGCGGGGAGCATGTCATGAGCAGCGAACTCGACTTCGAATCCAGGCTCAATCGGCGCACCATCATCACGGGTGCAGCTGGCGGCGTCCTGTTTTCTGGCCTCGTTGCCCGCCTCGTCCAGCTGCAGCTCTTCGAGGGTGAGCGCTACAAGGAAATTGCGAATGAGAACGGGGTCAAACTCGATCTCGCTCCGCCGATCCGTGGCGCGATCTACGACCGTTTCGGCGTTCCGCTTGCCTCCCACCGTCAGGCAGGCCGCGTCTCCATCGTCCGCGAGCAGACGCCGGACATGGACGCCACACTGGCCGGAATTGCGCGCCATATCGATCTGCCGATGGATGAACGCCAGCGGGTGATCCAGCAGGCCCGTAGCCAGGCTTCATTCCAGTCGACGATCGTCAAAAGCGAGCTCACCTACGAAGAGTTTGCACGCATGACGCTGCTGGCAGCTGACATGCCGGGCGTGCGCGCCGACATGGCGGCGACGCGCTCCTATCCGCGTGGGCGCGATTTCGCTCACGTGCTTGGCTATGTCGCCAAGGCAAGTTCAGATGATCTCTCGCGTCTGACTGAAAATGCCTCTCCAGAGGAAGCATCCTTGCTGGCCCGCCTTTTTCGCCATCCGGATATGCGGACGGGTCGTTCCGGTATTGAGCGCGCCGCAGAAGGCTGGTTGCGCGGTGAACCGGGCTTCCGCCGCCTTGAGACAAATGCCGCAGGCCGCGTCATTCGTGAGCTTGAGAGCGACGATCTCGCGCCGACGCCGGGACGGGATATTGGCCTGACAGTCGATGCTGAGCTTCAGCGCGCGGCAATCGACCGTTTCGGAGACGAAAGCGGTGCGGCTGTCGTTCTCGATATCGAAACGGGCGCAATTCTCGCCTTCGTGTCGACGCCAGCCTTTGATCCGAATGATTTCGTCAACGGCATATCCTATGCCGACTATAACGCGCTGCGTGAGAATGACCGCTCGCCGCTTTACCACAAGGCGTATGACGGCACCTATCCGCCGGGCTCCACGTTCAAGATGGTCGTTGCGACCGCAGCGCTTGAAGCCGGAATAAACCCGGACCAGCGGGTTTACTGCAATGGCTACTACCGGTTCGGTAACCGCACCTGGCACTGCTGGAAGCGCGGCGGCCACGGCAATGTGGACATGCATTGGGCCATGAAGGGCAGCTGCGACGTCTATTTCTATGATATTGCCCGCAAGATTGGTGTTGAACATCTGGCCGACGTTTCGCGCCGCTTTGGTTTCGGACAGGTTTGGGACCTTGGCCTTACGGGTGGGCGCGGTGGTACAGTGCCAGACGATGCCTGGAAGCGCGCGGCGCTGGGCGAACCCTGGTATGAAGGTGAAACCCTGAACTACGGTATCGGTCAGGGATATCTGTCGGCGTCGCCACTCCAGCTGGCGCTCATGTCTGCCCGCATTGCCGCCAAGGGCCGGTTGATCGAGCCTTATATCATCGGCGAGGGTCCGCGCCCTGATAAACCGATCCCCTATGCTGAGCCGCTCGACCCTGACCACATGCAACGCATGATGGATGGAATGTATGGCGTCACCTCCGAAGCGGGTGGTACTGCCTGGCGCTCGGGCGATCTTGGTCTTGGCGGCCCACGCCTTGCGGGCAAGACGGGTACCGCGCAAGTGCGTCGCATATCTGAGGCCGAGCGCCGTTCAGGCGTGCTCAAGGGCGACGAGATTGACCGGCGTCTTCGCGACCATGCACTCTTCGTTGCCTATGCGCCTGCCGATGACCCGAAATACGCGATTTCGGTTGTCGTTGAACATGGTGAGGGCGGTTCGAGTACCGCAGCGCCCGTTGCCCGAGATATTCTCGCCACCGCGATCCGCCGCGACTCGCGCGCCGCTGCCCGGTGGCAGCAGACTGCCTCGGCATCGGGCAGCGGAAATGGCGGGGGCAACCCCTGATGGCGCGGGCTGCACGCGCCTCGGCTATCAGATTTGAAGACCGCACCCTTGCAGGGACGCTGGGCGAGCTGCCATGGGGGCTGGTCCTGATGCTGATCACCGTCGCCTGCATTGGCACGGCGGCGCTCTATTCCTCGACCTTCACGAACCCGGAGGAGGCTGGCCTGCCAGCCCGTCATGCGGTTCGCTTCGCCATCTCGCTCGGCATCATGTTTGTCATCGCGCTTGTGCCGATTGGTATCTGGCTGCGGGCGGCCTGGCCCGCTTACTTCGTGACCCTGGCCATGCTTGTCGGCGTGGAGCTGTTCGGCTTGACGAGAGGCGGTGCCACAAGGTGGCTGCAGCTTGGTCCCATTGGCGTACAGCCGTCTGAGTTCATGAAGCTCGCGCTGACACTGGCGCTGGCGCGGTACTATCATAATAATCTGACATTCCAGTCAGGCAGGTTCTTCATTCATCTGCCCGCCTTGTTCATCATCATCGTCCCGGCGGCCTTGATCTTCAAACAGCCCGACTTCGGCACAACACTGGCGCTCATCGCCTCTGGCGCGGTGCTCATCTTCCTTGCGGGGCTTTATTACCGGATTATCGCGGCGGTTTTCCTGGCGGGTATCGCCAGTGCGTGGCCAATCTACATGTTCGTGCTTCAGGATTATCAGCGCGAACGGGTGAATACCTTCCTTGCGCAGCTCACGGGCCAGGCGGTGAACACGCTCGATGATGGCTACCAGATCGAACAGGCCAAAATTGCCATCGGGTCGGGTGGTTGGCAGGGCAGGGGCTTTATGGAAGGCACGCAGGCCCAACTCGACTACATTCCCGAACAGCACACCGACTTCATTCTGACCGTGATCGCTGAAGAATTCGGTTTCCTCGGCGCGACAGGGCTTCTTGCACTTTGGGCCGCGATCCTGGGTTGGGGGCTTGTCATTGCCGGGCGATCGGCCTCGCTTTTCGGACGCTTCGCGGCGGTAGGTTGCGTCGCAACGGTGGCCTTCTTCATCCTCTTCAATGTGGCGATGGTGCTGGGTCTCGTCCCTGTCGTTGGCGTGCCGCTGCCGCTCGTCTCCTATGGTGGTACCGTGATGTTCACCACCATGGCTTGCTTCGGCATTCTCCTCTCTGTGCACATCGGACGCGACGAGCGCCTGAGCACTCAGGGGATGATTTGACCTCTATGTGGGCAGGTGCGTTGACCTTTGTCCCGCTAAAGCTAGTGTCCGGCAAAATTCTTTTCACGAGGGGAGCAGATAATGGAAATTGGCCGCAAGACTGAGACATGGGGGTCGAAATTCGGCTTCATCATGGCCGCCGTCGGCTCATCGGTAGGTCTCGGCAATTTCTGGCGGTTTCCATACACCGCAGGCGAAAATGGAGGCGGTGCCTTCATTATCATCTACCTGCTCTGTGTTGCATTTGTTGGGCTTCCGCTGCTGATGGCGGAATACTCGATGGGTCGCAAATCCGGCATGTCGGCAATTGAAGGCGTTCAGTCGCTTGCCCGCGCAGAATCAAAGTCCCTGAACTGGGGTATCGTTGGCTGGGTGGGTACAATCACCGCGACCTTCATCCTCAGCTTCTATGTCGTGATTTCCGCCTGGCTCATGGCCTTCACGCTACAGGCGCTCGGCGGTAACTTCACCGGGATGGATGCGGCGAGCTCCGGAGCAAACTTCAACAATACCATCGGGCAGGGCGAACACCCGCTCGTCTCCAAATGGTATATGCTTCTCCTGCTCGCCATCTTCCTGATCGCCAATATCGTGGTCGTCGGCCGTGGCGTAAAAGGCGGTATCGAGCGGGCAGCGACCATTCTGATGCCGGCTTTTTTCGTCATGCTCGTGGTTGTCGTCGGCTTCGGTCTGGCGACCGGTGACGCAGCCCGCGCGGCGGAGTTCCTGCTCACGCCGAAGTGGGATCAGGTTGGCTTCAACACCTTCCTTGAGGCGATCGGCCAGGCCTTCTTCTCTATCGGTATCGGCGTCGGCCTAATGATCACTTATGGCGCATATCTTTCGCGTTCGACGAACATCCCACGTTCGTCCGGCCTGATTGCAGGCTCTGATACGCTGGTCGCGCTGATTGCTGGCTTTGCAATCTTCCCGGTCGTCTTTGCAGCGGGTCTCGATCCGGCAGGCGGTCCAAGCCTCTTCTTCGTCTCCATGCCAGTGGCGTTTGGCTCCATTCCGGGCGGCCCGATCATTGCGGTGATATTCTTTGCGCTCGCGCTCTTTGCGGCCTTCACCTCATCCATCTCCCTGCTTGAGGTGTCAGTCTCATGGCTTGAGGAACGTCAGGGCGTCACCCGCCTTGGCGCGGCGATGGGGATGGGCTTCATCCTGTTCGTCGTCGGTGCAGCCTATGTCTTTTCGCTTGAGTATCTCGACTTTGTGGACTTCGTGACGGGCAACATCCTGCTTCCGCTCGGCGGTCTTCTTGCGGTTATCTTCGCAGGCTGGGTGCTCTCGCGTGACATGATGACAAGCGAGATCGGCGAAGGTTTCGTCATGAATGTCTGGCGCTTCCTGATGCGCTGGTTCGTTCCTGCCTTCCTCGGCTTCGTCCTGTTCTTCGGCTTCTTCGACAAGATCCAGCAGCAATACAACGTTCAACTGCCTGGTTTCATGACCCAGCTGCTTGGCCCGAACAATGAGCTTGCTCCTGTTGAGGAACTCGATGTTCAGCCACCAGCAGAAGAAACCGAAACTGATGCGGGTGCTGGCTCAGAAACACCGTCCTGACCGGGACGCCGTCATCCGCAGCCCGCATCCACGAAACAAAAAAGGGCGCTCCCAATCAGGAGCGCCCTTTTATTTTTACTTAGCTCGTGGACCTAGCCAAACTTTTTGGCGAAAGCCCGCGTCGCAGTGATCAGCTGATCCACTATGCCGGGATCGAGGCTCGAATGGCCTGCATCCGGGACGATGTGCAGTTTGGCATCAGGCCATGCCTTGGTCAGCTGCCAGGCCGTCCCGATCGGGGTCACGACGTCATAGCGGCCGTGGACGATTATGCCGGGCACACCGCTCAGCTTTTCCTCGGCCTGCTTCAACAGCCAGCCGTCTTCCGGAAAGAAGCCCTTATTTACGAAGTAGTGGCACTCGATGCGCGCGAAGGCGTCTGCGAAGCTGTCTTCCTCAAACTTGGCCGGACGTGAATCCGGGCCCTTGATCGAGATGGTCTCTCCTTCCCAGCAGGCCCAGGCTTTGGCTGCCGCAATACGGGCACGCCGGTCGCTGCCTGTCAGCCGCTTATGGAACGCGTGAAGCAGGTCGCCGCGCTCGTCTTCCGGGATCGGGGCGACATAGCGGTCGAAGGCATCCGGGAAGATGCGGCTTGCGCCATCCTGGTAGAACCACTGGATCTCGGCTTCGGTGATCAGGAAGATGCCACGCAGAATGAGGCCCAACACGCGATCGGTGTGGGTGACGGCATAGGAGAGCGACAGGGTCGATCCCCAGGAGCCGCCGAATACCACCCATTTGTCAACGTTCAGCGCTTCACGAATGCGCTCCATGTCGCTGACCAATGCCCAGGTGTCGTTCTCTTCCAGCTCGGAATGCGGTGTGGACCGGCCACAACCACGCTGATCAAACAGGATGATGCGATAGAGTTTCGGATCAAAGAAGCGGCGCATCTCAGGGCTGGAGCCGCCGCCAGGGCCACCATGGACACCGATGACCGGGATGCCGTCAGGATTGCCCGACTCTTCCCAGTAAATTTCGTGCAGGTCTGAAACCCTGAGGCGGCCTGTCCTGTTAGTGTCAACAGGTGGGTAAAGTTTGAGCATCTATAAACCTTGTCTGAACGCTTACCACAGTATGTGAACCACTTTGGCATAAGGGTCTGGACGTCAAAACTCCAACCTGTATGTGTAAACGCAGTTAAAGTATTAAGACCGCACGGGTCGTACCAGTATATGAAACCGCTTCTCTTTTGTCTTGCAACTCTCGCGCTGACTGGCTGCACCACAGTTTCAATGGTGTCCAAACAGGCAATCGTTGAGACAGAACTGACGGACCAGCAATCTGAAGTCCGCGAGCGGGCGCAGGCATTCGAGGCCATGGCGGCGGATGAAGGCTGGGTGAGGCAGGCGGGTGGTCTCTCCGGTCTTGCGGACATGCTGTTCGGCGCAGAGCAGTCTGCCAGCGACGCATCCTCGCTCAGCTATGCGCAGACCATCGCAGCCTCGGCAGAAGAACCGGCTGCAATCTATGCAACCGTTGAGGCCGATGCATCGGCTGCTGCACGCAGCCTTCAGGAGCTCGACCTCATCGCGACGGCACTGCTGCAGTCGGGTGACGTTCAGCGCGCCGACCTTATCAGTTTCGAGAGCGCGCTTGTCACTGCGCAGAAATGCTATCGCAGCTTTGCTGAGGCGACCGGTGTCGTTGAAGGCGCGGCCAGCCGTGAACGCCGCGAGACCGAGGCGGCGCTTCGCCTTCTGGCTGGTGTCATTGACGGTGCGCGTCTCTCCGCTGACCAGATGGCCGCGGCTTATGCGGATGCTGAAACAGCTGGCGAGACACTCAGCTAGTTTTCCATACATCCCGTCAAGCGCGCTAGCGCTGCGGATCGGGAAACCAGACCCCCATCAGAATGTCGACGAGCTGCTCGGTGCGCTCACGTACATCGTCCGGCGTCCATGTCTCTCTTCCGCGCAGGTCTTCGGTCAGCGCGAATACCCTGACGCCCTCGGCGAAATAGAGCTTCTTCTTCTCCCGAAACTCCAGCCGGTCGGCGATCCTGTTCACGTGGCGCGGCACGATGACGAAATTGCCCGCCGTTTCAGCCAGCTCTCTCTGCACCGCTGCGCTCGGCCAGATCCTGTTCCAGTGGCTATCTTCCGGCACGATCCGCGGCAGCACGTGTTCGACGCTTGCATCTTCTTCCGCGGAGATTTGCTCGCCATTCTCAAGCGCCGCATTGAGCCGAAGGGCAACAGCCCTGCGTTGCATGAAATTGACGAACCTGCCGGTCAGCCGCTCGCGGATCCGGCGCTTGTCCTCGCGGGAGAAATTGAGCGGCCCGTTACGGTGAAAGAGCGACTTTCCGTCCAGTATGGCCTTGGTCAGCCGCGCATACTGTTTTCGCCGTGCGTCGCCATTGGTGACGTAGAGCATCATGACAAAGCCGAACCGCTCCAGCAGCCTGAAGAACTCTGCGGCTTCGGCGCCATTCTCCCGCTGGCGATAGAGATAGGCCAGCGCCGGCACGCGCCAGAGATGATGGTCCAGCAGGCGCAGATGATTGATGGGGCCGCGTACCGCATCGGTAAACGCGCCGTAGTCGGGCTCACCGCGCAGGATCGCATTGTAGGTGCTGACATAGTCTGGCAGGTGCTCGTCCAGAAACGTGCGTGCATCCACCTTTGAAAGGACGGCTCTGGAGAATTCGGCCGCGACCTTGCCCTTGGAACTCCGCGAGTAAAGCTGGCGGATATAGTTGAGAAGATCATCCAGCCCGTTCGCGCCCAGCCTGGACTCATGGTCCAGCCAGCGCCGGGCATGGGCGTTCGCTTCTCCTTCGGAGAAATCGCCGCGCTGCAGGATTTCGGTCTTGATGATGTCGTGCGTATTAGGTGCCTTTCCGCGGGTATTCAGCACGCGAAACACGTCATAGCCGCCGTCCCAGTCCGGCACGACAACGCGCACCAGCATGATCCTGTCGCGGATTGTCTCGAAAAGCTGTCTGCGCTGATTTCCGTTGAGCCGGGTGAGGTAGGCCTCGATCAGGTCGAGATTTGTCGACATACGCCCGTGATTGGTGGCCTGGCCGGCTTCGGCGTCCCGCAGGCGCGTCGCGCCTTCGGTCTGTACGGCTTCGCGGAAATATGGCGTGTCGATATGGTTGAGCGTCAGGCGCCAGGCATTGTCGTCGCCTTGGCTCGCCCTGTCCGGGTCCCCGATCATCGTATGCGCCAGGGCCTTGTAGTGCGGGTCGGTCTCCAGGTCGCGCAGGACGGCGAGGATCATGGAGAGTGTGGTGAGGCGCTGCTGGCCATCCACGACAAGAAAGCTGCGATCATCCATCTCGACCAGAACGATCGCGCCAATGAAATGGTGCTTTCCCCGGCTGGACGCTCGCCACAGGTCGCTCAGCAGCTCGCCGACCTCATCACCCTGCCAGGCATAGCTGCGCTGATAGGGCGGCATCCGGAGGAGGATACCCGGAGCGAGAATAGCCGAGAGGCTGCATTCGCGTGCCCTAATTCCGGATTCCATTGCACTCCCGGCAATTCATACTAGACCTGAACGCTATCGATAGAGGTGTATCGGCCGGGTAGAAACCTGCTACGCGCGCCAGACATCCGATTTCCATTGAGGGGAGGCAGATAAGCCACATGAGATGGGCAAATCTTGAACACGAAGGTGAAGTCTGGTGCGGGCTTGTAGAGAGTGACGCGGTCCTCGTCGCAGCTAAAGGCTGCCTCAGCCAGCACCTTGGCGACCTGCAGTCACTTGAAACAGCTGCCCGCGATGGCACGAAACTCATGCTCAGCGATGTGAAGCTCCGCCAGCCCGTTATCAGGCCGGGCAAGATCCTCGCCATCGGCCTTAACTACGCCGCTCATGTTGCCGAAAGCGTCAGCTTCATCTCGAACGACAAGCCCGAAGTGCAGAAGTGGTTCAACAAACAGTCGACCGCTGCGAACGGGCCGGGTTCGCCGATCCACGTGCCCAAGGTTTCGCAGCAACTGGATTATGAAGCTGAACTCGTCCTGGTCATTGGCAAGTATGGCCGCCACGTGCCCAGGGAGAAAGCGTTCGACATCATCGCGGGCGTCAGTTGCGGCTGCGATTGCTCGGTCCGAGACTGGCAGAAGGCAAGTCCGACCATGATCATGGGCAAGGGCTTCGACACGCATGCGCCATTCGGCCCGTATCTCGTCACCCTGGACGAGGTGGGAGAGCTGGGCCCGCAAGCGATCCGTTGCTATGTCAATGACGAGTTACGCCAGGAAGCGAAGCTCTCTGACATGATCCACTCGATTGCAGACCAGATTGCGCACCTCACTGCCGCCTTCACGCTGGAGCCGGGCGACGTCATCTTTACCGGCACCCCTGCGGGCGTCGGCGCAGGCCTCAGCCCACCAACATGGCTGAAGCCCGGTGATACGGTCCGCGTCGAGATTGGAAATGTCGGCACACTCGAAAACCCGGTGATCGCCGAACCGGACACGATGCGGATCGGTTAATCGCTCATGCGCGCGCCTGTTATCCTTTTGGCTTCAGTTATTCTGCTTGCCGCCTGCGATGTTCGCGGGCCCGAATTGCCAGGCCGCAAAGACGTTGTCGAAGAAGTCGCAGCACCACAACGCGAAGTGCGTCCAGCGGATTTCGCGATAGAGCCATGCAGCCGGTCAGACACGTCCATCTGCCTGTTCGCGCGGGCAGGGGGCAAACGGCTCGTGTTCGGGGCGCCGGCTGGCGTCGGCAACCAGATCGACAGCAGAGAGCTGGCGCGGCTCGACGGTCTGTTTCTCTACTCCCTTCGTTCCGAAGATATCGAAGGGCTGGATGAGGTCCGCAATATCAGCTGGCAGGCGGGCAGGCCGGGACCTCTCCCAGTCAGCGGTCCGGCGGGGCTCAGCTCCGTCATCGACGGGCTGAACCGCGCCTATGAGGTCTCCGACGCGTTGATCTTCGTTGAGGACGACGCACCTGCCGGTGGTTTCGATGCCGCCCTGCTGGAGTCTGGACATGAAGTTATGGAGGACACGGTTGTCTTCTATACGGGCGACCTGAAGGTCGAGGCGACGACGGGCATGAATGACCGCCTCAGCTACCGCGTCGATTATCGCGATGTGGACGAAAACTGGCACACCTTGGTCATCCAGCCCTGCGGGGCACCAGACATTGCGCGCAATGACATTACCGTGGACGAAGTCTCGCGCGTCGAAATCGCCTGCGTAGATGGTCAATTTGGTGAAAACTGGCCCTTCACAGGCACGCGTTTCCTGCACATGAATGGTGGCTAGAAAAAGCATCGGGGTCCTGCTGGTGCAGGACCCCGGTCTCCCCCGAGACGCCCCCGTCCGGCCAAATTGGCCGCGGACATTCAGGCTTCGGCACACGAAATTTAACTAAAGGGAATGGGCACCCGTCGAAAGCGAATTCTGTGGCGCGGGCTGTCAATTATGAAAGCTGTGTCATGTTTGTCACGGAGCTTGTCGCCATCTCGCGCATTGGCAAGTCACGCAAATCAGTTCCTATACTACCAATTCGTTAACATTTTGAGGCTTATTATTAAGTTTCATCGACGACGGGGCACATTACCAGTATGACCGGAATACTCTTCATCCTGTATATCGCACTCGGCAGCGCGCTCGGTTTCGGGCTTGTTTCCTATGCAGGTTTGAGCATTCCCGTCGCGATTGCGCTTGGCGCGGTGACGACGGCGCTGTTGGGCCAGTTTCATCTGCTCTTCTCTCACGTTATTTCCACGGCCGAAGGCTCGGACCGGATTGATGCGCTTGAGCTTTCCTATGAGGAAAACGACAAGCGCATGACGCGTATCGAAACGCGCAGCCAGGAAGTCGAAGCCTCGCTCAAAAGTGAGCTTTCAGAGCGCCGTGATGCTCTCGTGACCGAGATGCGCCAGCTCGAAGGCCTTATCGACCGTCTCGCCAAGAGCTTCGAAACCAAGCTGTCGCGTGAGACAAGCGAGCCGATCGCGCCGCAGGATGATGCGCTGCTGCGGACGGTTAAGGCCGCGCTTCAGGACGGGCGCGTCGACCTTCATCTCCAGCCGATCGTATCGCTGCCCCAGCGCCGCGTCGCTTTCTATGAAGGCTTTACACGCCTTCGTGAGGCTGATGGCTCGATCCTGCTGCCAGCTGATTTCCTCGAAGCCGCCCGCCGTGCCCGGCTGCTCGGTGTGCTGGACAATATGCTCCTGTTCCGCTGCGTGCAGATTGTGCGTCGTCTGGCAGAACGGGACCGCCGCGTCGGCGTCTTCTGCAACATCTCGCCAAACTCGCTCACAGACCCGCAATTCTTCCCGCACTTTCTTGAATTCATGAAAGAGAACCGGGATCTTGCTGGAGCGCTGATCTTCGAGATCCCGGCAGATCGTTTCGAGAACCGCTCGCGCCAGATGCGCGAAGGTATGGAAAAACTGATCCAGCTTGGCTTCCGTTTCTCAATCGATCACGCCAGCGATCTCACCCTCGACCTGCCGCGCCTTCAGGAATCAGGCGTTCGCTTCGTGAAGGTGAATGGCGACACGCTTATCGAACAGCTGCGTGATCCGTCTGGCCCGCGCCCCGTGTCCAATATCAATCGCCGCCTGGCTGGCGAGGAAGTTGCGGCGGTCTGCTCACGCTATGGTGTGACGCTGATTGCCGAGAAGATGGAAGAGGAAGTCGGCGTTGTCGAAATCCTCGAATACGACATCCCGTTCGGACAGGGGCATGTCTTCGGCGCGCCAAAGCCGATCAAGTCGTCCCTGATGCAGGAAACGGCACCGCCGCAGGAATTCATCGACCGCCTGTCGGCCTTTGGCTGATCCTGCGCACTTCCGGTTTGACCCGACATGTCGCGGCAACTAACTGACCCGCCATGACGAAACCTCAGCATATTTCCGGGCTCGGCGAGATTGCCGAAGAATACGATACGATCCTCTGCGATGTCTGGGGCGTGATCCATAATGGCCGCAAGGCCTTTGACCCGGCCTGCGAGGCGCTGGTGAAGTTCCGTGAAGGCGGTGGCACCGTAGTTCTCATTACGAACGCGCCCGTGCCGAAACAGCAGGTTATATCCTACTTCCGTCCAATGGGCGTGCCGGATGCGGTTTTCGATGACTGCGTATCGTCAGGCGATGCGACGCGCGATGAGCTTTCTCGCCGCAGCGATGAGAAAATCTGGCGCCTCGGGGTCGATAGCGGCTGGGAGCGGGACAAGTTTCTCTACGAAGGGCTCGACCTTGATTTCGCGTCTCCTGAAGACGCCGAAACCGTTCTTTGCGTCGGTCTCGAGGATGAAAAGAAGGACGATCCGGAGGCCTACCGTGAAGAGCTGAAAGTCGGCGCGAAGCGCGGTCTGCCCATGATCTGCGCCAATCCGGACATCAAAGTCCGGGTTGGCGACCAGCTTATCTGGTGTGCAGGTGCGCTTGCCGCGATCTATGAGGAAGAGGGCGGTAAGGTCATCTATCCCGGAAAGCCGCACGACCCGATCTACCGACTGTCTCTGGCGCGGGCGGCAGAGATTCGCGGCAAGGCGCCTGAAAGCGTCCTCTGCATCGGTGACAGCCCGGCCACAGACATGCGCGGTGCTGCCGATCAGGGCTTTGACGCGCTCTATGTCGGCACGGGCCTCGCAGAGCACGGCAGCGACTTTGAAAGCGAACTTGAAACCCTGCTGGCCGAATACGACGCTGAAGCCCGCTGGGCCATGCCCGCTCTAAAGTGGTGACGAAACGTCCTTCCCATTGTAACAGACCGGAAAAATAGCTTCGGAGATACCCGCATGAGCGCGAAGGATGGATACAAGTTTGAGGAACTCAGCGTCGGCATGGCGCATGAGACCGTCCATACAATCACGGCTGAGGATATCGACCTCTTCGCCAAGGTATCGGGTGATTACAACCCCATCCACATGGATGAGGAGTATGCCAGGAAGACCCCGTTCGGTCAGCGCATCGCACATGGCGCCCTGACCGCGTCCTATATTTCCGGTATCCTTGGCAATGACCTGCCGGGCCCAGGTGCGATCTTCACCCATCTGGAAATGCGTTTCCGCCGCCCTGTCTTTATCGGGGACACGGTGACCGCCCGCGCAGAGATCACGGAGATGTTCGAACGCGGCAACCGAGTCACCCTCAAGATTACCTGCCTTGTCAATGACAAGGCCGTTGTGGCTGGTGAGGCCAAGGTCATGGTTCCGGCCAGGGAGGCGTAGAGCGCGCTGATGGCGGTTCATGCCGACTATAGAAATCTGCCTGACTCGGCGCGCGGCTATTCGGTCGCGCTTGGCAATTTCGACGGTGTCCATCCGGGCCACCGCGCGGTCATAGATGCCGCGCGTGTTGAAGGTCCGTCGCTTGGCATCGCAACCTTTGAGCCCCCGCCACGTGCCTATTTCCGTCCCAACGACCCGCCATTCCGCCTCTACCGCCCAGCCCGCCGCAATCAGCGGCTGATGGAGCTGGGCGCGAAGGCGGTGTTCGAGCTCCCGTTCAACGGGCAGATGGCCTCGATGACCGATGAGGAATTCTGTCGCCATGTCCTGCATAAGGGCCTTGGCGTCAGCCATGTCGCTGTCGGCTTCGATTTCCGTTTCGGGCGTGGGCGCATGGGTGACGCTGACCGGCTCTCTTCCCTCGGCCGGTCCTTTGGCTTCGACGTGACGGTTGTCGAAAAAGTCGAAGGCCCGGAGGCTATCAAGGCCTCATCGACTGCCATCCGCGAAGCGCTGATCGCAGGCGACCCCCAGCGTGCCGCAGAAATGCTGGGCCATGACTGGATTGCAGATGGGCATGTCGAAAAGGGTGAGCAGCGCGGCCGCACAATCGGCTTTCCGACAGCGAACATCCGCCTTGGGCCGCTGATCCATCCGCGCCACGGCGTGTATGCTGTGCGCGTGCGTATCGCTGGCACAGGCGACTGGCTGGATGGCGTCGCCAATTTCGGCCGTACGCCGACGACCGGGCTGCGCGACCCACTGCTTGAAACCTACATCTTCGACTTCGACCGCGACATATACGGCCAGTACATTGAGGTCGCGCTTGTCCGCTTCCAGCGCGCAGAAGCGCATTTCCCTTCGCTGGACGACATGGTCGAGCAGATGCACCGCGACAAGGAAGAGGCGCGCCGGCTCCTGTCCGCAGCCCGCTAGCAACTCCTGACTTTCTGTCCCGTTCGTGTAGTTAATTCAGGACGCACATTCGAAGGGACGCCCAAAATGAAATCCATCTATGCGATCGCCGCAATGCTCGCCTTTGCTGGCGCTGCCAGTGCGCAGGCCACAGTCCAGTCCGTCTCGCTGGATGACCTTGAACGCTTTGCGACTGATGCGGGGCACGAAGTTGTAGCCTTCGGTGAGACGACTGAAAACTCCCTCCGTGCCGAAACGCCGAACGGCCTGACCTACTACATGGAAGGCACGGCCTGCGATGAAGGCGCCTGCCGCGGCATCATCATGAGTTCGCGATTCGAGGCCACGGACGCGGTCACGCTGGACAAGGTGAACAAGGCCAATCTGGAACGCGCCGCCGTCAGTGTCTGGCGCCTTCAGGATTCGGTCGGTGTTTCTCGCTATGTCATCCTCGATGGCGGCATGAGCGAAGCGAACATCAGGATCAATCTCGACAATTTCCTTGCCATCGTGCCGGGCGTGGCAGACGACTTCTTCGGACAATAGGTGCGCCGCGCCTTTGGCGGGTGACACATTGCGGGCTGCCTGCTAGACGCTTCGCCCATGTTGTACGGCGATCCCGCTTTCATAATTCGAATTAGCCGCCCGGCGGCGTGCTGATCTGCCCTCTGGTAGGTGAAGCGCGGTGCCGGGGCCTTGCTATTTCCGCTTGCAACCGACCTGCTAATTCGAGACTGACTTACCTGCTATGACCGACGACACCAAGACAAACGCGAACGACTATCGCGACACGCTCTTCCTGCCGAAAACCGAATTCCCGATGCGCGGCGGCCTGCCAAAGGCAGAGCCGAAATGGATCGAGCGCTGGGACGAAATGCGCCTCTATGACCGCATGCGTGAAGAGGCAAAGGCACGCGGTGCGAAGCCCTTCATCCTGCATGACGGTCCGCCCTATGCGAACGGTCCGATCCACCTTGGCACCGCCATGAACAAGATTCTCAAGGACCTTGTCGTGCGCGGCCACCAGATGCTCGGCTATGACGCCTCCTACATCCCGGGCTGGGACTGTCACGGCTTGCCGATCGAATGGAAAGTCGAGGAAGAATTCCGCTCCAAGGGACGCGGCAAGGATGACGTGCCGGGCGACGAGTTCCGCGCCGCCTGCCGCGCCTATGCCGCCAAGTGGATCGAGGTCCAGAAACAGGGCTTCCGCCGCTGCGGGGTAGAGGGCGACTGGGACAACCCATACCTCACCATGAACTTTGAGTCCGAAGCGGCCACGGTTCGCGAGTTCCTGTCGGTCGCCATGTCCGGCCGCCTCGTGCGCGGCTCCAAGCCGATCATGTGGTCCCCGGTAGAGCGCACCGCCCTCGCCGAAGCCGAAGTCGAGTATCACGACCGCAAGGTGCCGGTGATCTGGGTTAAGTTTCCTGTTCAAGGCGAAGACTTCTCAGTTGTCATCTGGACGACGACGCCTTGGACGATCCCTGCAAACCAGGCGGTCAGCTTCAATCCAGACATCTCCTACGGCCTTTATGAGGTCGAAACCGTGATGAGTGAGGAAGAGCTCGGCTTTGCCCCGTTCGCCGCGCCCGGCGACAAGTATGTCCTTGCCGACGCTCTCGCTGAGGCCGTGATGGACAGCGCGAAAGTCTCCGGTTTCAAGCGTGTGAGCGATGTCGATCCCAAAGGCTGGACGCTTTCGCACCCGCTGAACGAGCTCTCCGACTTCTACAAGCACGACGTGCCGATGCTCGCCGGCGACCACGTCACCGACGATGCCGGTACCGGCTTTGTTCACACAGCGCCAGCTCATGGTGAGGACGACTTCCTCGTCTGGATCGCCAATGGCCACACAGCCAGCGACATCCGCGACATCGTCAATGAGGACGGCGTCTATGAGCATCCTGAGCTGCCAGAGGCGCTGCAGGGGCTCGATATCATCCGCACTTCCGGCAAGAAGCGCGGTGAACAGGGCAAGGCCAATCAGGAAGTCATGCGCCTCCTGACCGAGGCGGGTAACCTCCTCTCGCGCGGTGTGACCGTGATCCGCGATGCGCACTCCTGGCGTTCCAAGGCGCCGGTTATCCGCCGGGCGACCCCGCAATGGTTCATCGCCATGGACAAGCCGGGCACGAATGGCAGCGCGCCGCTGCGCGATCTGGCGCTGAAAGCGCTGGAAGACACCGGCTTCGTGCCGCCGCAGCTGCGCAACCGCATCACCTCGATGGTCGCCGACCGTCCTGACTGGCTCATCTCGCGCCAGCGTAACTGGGGCGTGCCGATCACGCTTCTGGTCAGCCCGGGCGGCGAGCCGCACACTTACGCCCTGCCTGAAGACAAGGCGCTCGAAGTCAACAAACGTATCCTCGATGCCATCGCGGCTGAAGGCGTTGAGGCCTGGTTCTCGGCTGAGCCTGCCAAATTCCTCGACGGGATCGCAGACCCGGCAGGCTGGGAGAAGGTCACCGACGTGCTCGACGTCTGGTTCGATAGCGGCACGACCCACGCCTTCACCCTTCGCGATCGCGGCATCATCGATGAGAAGACCGGCCAAGCCGACGTCTATCTCGAAGGCTCTGACCAGCATCGCGGCTGGTTCCAGTCCTCGCTTCTCGAGAACTGCGCAACGCGCAGCATGGCGCCTTACAAACAGGTCGTCACCCACGGTTTCATCGTCGATTCCGAGGGCAAGAAGATGTCGAAATCCCTCGGCAATACCGTTGAGCCGCAAAAGGTCGCTGACCAGTTCGGCATCGAGATCCTGCGCCTCTGGACGGCGTCTTCTGACTTCACCGAAGACCTGCGTATCTCTGACGATATCCTGAAAACGAACGCCGAATCCTATCGTCGCCTGCGCAATACGCTGCGCTACCTTCTCGGTGCGCTCGACGGCTATGATGAGGCCGAAGCGGTCGACGCCAAGGACATGCCGGGCCTTGAACGCTGGGTCCTGCACCGCCTTGCGGAAAGCGACGCGCTGATCCGTAAATCCTATGCGGCCTTCGACTTTAAACGCGTCATGTCGGCCATGCTGAACTTCTGCGGCGTGGACCTGTCGGCCATCTATTTCGATATCCGCAAGGATAGCCTCTATTGCGATGCGCCGTCCGACCTCCGCCGCCGCTCGACCCGCACCGTCATGGCGCTGGTGCTGGAGCGGCTTCTGGTCTGGCTTGCCCCGATCATGCCGTTCACGACCGAAGAAGCCTTCCTGATAAGCCATATCGCGGGCAAGGCCGACAGTGTGCACCTGCTCACCTTCCCGGAAACGCCGGAAAGCTGGCTCGATGCCGCCCATGCCGCGCGCTGGGAGAAGATCTTCAAGGTCCGCCGCGTTGTCACAGGCGCACTGGAAGTCGAGCGCCGCGAGAAACGCATTGGTGCTTCGCTTGAGGCTGCTCCGGAAGTCTACATTCAGGAAAAGTCGCTGATCGAAGCCTTTGAGGGTGAAAGCCCTGCCGATATCTTCATCACGTCTGGCGCTGAACTGATAGACGGCGCCGGTACGCTGGCGGCCTACCACCTTGACGATACGCCGGGTGTGGCCGTGCTTCCGAAGAAGGCTGACGGCATCAAATGCGCCCGAAGCTGGAAGTATTTCGATCCGAAAACCGCTGACCCGGCCTATCCGGACATCACACCGCGCGACGCTGAAGCTGTGCGCGAAATCAGGGAAAAGAGCTGATGAACGCTGCCAGTCATGTCTGGAGATGGGCGGCGCTGATCGCCCTGGTGATTATTGCCGACCAGCTGACGAAATGGGCTGTGCTTGAAACCCCGGCTTTCAACGCACTTGCCTGTCTCGACCCTTCCATTCGTTGTGGCCGGATCGAGCTGTCCTCGGTCTTCGACCTTACAATGCTGTGGAATCGCGGAATCAGCTTCGGCACCTTCCAGTCTTCGGGCATCATGCGCTGGATCCTGGTTCTCGTGACCACGGGAATCGCGATCGGGTTCGCCTACTGGCTTACCCGGGCAGAGCGCTGGTTTACCGCGCTGTCGCTGTCCCTCGTCATTGGCGGGGCCGTCGGAAATCTCATCGACCGCGTCCGCTTCGGCGCTGTCGTCGACTTCCTCGATTTTTCAGGCCCGTGGTTCGGTACCTATATTGGCGGCGTCGCTGTTGGCTTTCCATGGGTTTTCAATATTGCTGACGCGGCAATTACTGTGGGCGCGCTCTTGCTGTTTCTCGATCAGTTTTTAATGTCGCGCTCGAAACCGGATGAACACAATCCCGCTTGAGTGGAGTGGAGAGACATGAAGATGGCGCCTAAACAATCGATCCTGACCGCGGCCGCGATGAGCATGCTGCTCGCCGCCGGTGGCTGTTCCATCCTTCCAGGTGGTGGTGGCGGCTCCAGCAATGCGGGGCCGGATGAGTTCCGCGTCGTGACGAAAGCGCCGCTTTCGGTTCCGCCGGAATACAATCTTCGCCCGCCCCGCGCCGGTACGACTGTTCCGGTCGAAGCAGACGCGTCCCGCGACACCACGGTCGCCGCATTCGGCACCCAGCTTGGCGCCGATGCCAGCGCATCAGAGCGCGCCCTGGTAACGACCGCGGGCGCAAACGCGGTCAACCCGCGTATCCGCTCCATCGTCGACTATGAAGAAGGCGGCCTTGTGCGCAAGACGCCGGAAGATGCCGACCAGATCATCTCCTATACCGGCGACGGCACGATCTCTGACAGCGCGACGGGCGACCAGCCTGTCTCGATCCAGCGCGGCAGCGGGGAGCGGATCAAACTTCCAGGCACGTAAGCCGCGATCTTACCTGCCAAATACCAGACAGCTTTACGGAGGAATATGATGAAAGCTTTTCTTGCGGGGGGTCTGGCAGCAGCAAGTCTTGGCGCCGGCATCGCCTTTGCTGATACGTCGGAGGCGGAATGGGCGCCGACGACATTTGAACTCGACAATGGAATGGACGTCGTCGTCCTTCCGGACAATCGCGCGCCGGTTGTCACCCACATGGTGTGGTACAAGGTCGGCGCGGTCGATGAAGACCCCGGCAAATCAGGCATCGCGCATCTCTTTGAGCATGTCATGTTCAAGGAAACCGACGATATCGGTCCTGAAGAGTTCACCACCATCGTTCAGCGCAATGGCGGCCAGCTCAACGCTTTCACCTCCTGGGACTACACCGCCTATTATGAGCGCGTCGCGAAAACCCAGCTTGAGCGGATGATGGAGCTCGAAGCCGAGCGGATGACCGACCTGATCATCAATGATGATCCAGAAGGCCCATTCATCTCAGAGCGCGACGTCGTCAAGGAAGAGCGCCGCCAGCGCATCGACAACAATCCGGGCGTCATTCTGCAGGAGCAGGTGATGACCGCGCTCTATCGGGATCACCCCTACAACATCACCGTCATCGGCAAGATGGAAGAGGTCGGCGCGCTGACCCCGCAGGACGGTCTCGACTTCTACAACAAATGGTACACACCATCGGAAACGATCCTGATTGTTGCAGGTGACATCACCCCTGAAGACGTCCGCACCCTGGCCGAGCGCACCTATGGTCAGATCGAGTCGGCAAATACCGAGCCACCGCAACGTGGCTGGCAGGATGTTCAGCCGCTGGCCGAGACCCAGCTTATCACCCATAGCGACCCGAAAGTCCGCCAGCCGGAATGGGAACGCTGGTACCTCTCCACCTCCTTCACGCAGGACCGCGAGTTCGCCTATGCGCTGAACGTGGCGCTCGATGTGCTGGGCGGCGGCCGCACCAGCCGCCTCTATCAGGCCCTCGTCGAAGACCAGAAGATCGCCAACGACGCCTCTGCTGGCGCCTGGCTGTCCCTGCATGACACGGCGCCAACCGTCCTGTCGGCATCCCCAAGCGATGGCGTCACGCTGGAGGCGCTCGAAGAGGCCTACATGGCTGTCGTGAACGACGTTCTGGCCAATGGCTTCACCGATGAAGAGGTTGAGCGTTCGCGCAATTCTCTCGCCGCGTCGGCCATCTATCAGCGTGACAGTCAGGCGGGCATGGCGAACCTTTATGGCCGCACGCTTGCTGTTGGCGGCACGGTCGAGGACGTCATGAACTATCCAGACGACATTCGCCGCGTCACGGCTGATGACGCCATTGCCGCGCTCCGCCGCGTACTCGGCGAAGACAAGAACTATATCGAGGCCCACCTGCTTCCTGAAGAAGAGCAGGCCGCTGAGGAGAGCCAGACCGATGAATAAGCTCAAACTAGCTGCGGGCAGCGCAATGGCTGCCGCCCTTTTCGCTGCTGCGCCACTGGCGCTTGCGCAGGAACAGGCAACCATCGAGGCCTCGACCGGTATCGACGTGACCGTGCACGAAGGCGACTTCGCCACCATCCAGCAATTCACCACGCCGGGCGGTATTTCCGTCTGGCTGGTCGAGGAGCAGTCCATTCCGATCATGGCGCTGCGCATGGCGTGGGAAACCGGCTCTGCAACCGACCCGGAAGGTATGGAAGGCCTCACCGACGCTGTCACCTACCTTATGAATGAGGGCGCTGGTGAGATGGACTCGCTCGCCTTTGCGACCCGCATGGAAGAGCTCAATATGGGCTTCAGCTGCGGCGCCGATAGCGAGACGACCTATTGCTCGGCCAATATGCTGACGGACAATGCGAACGAAGCGATGGAAATGATCGCGCTCGCACTGAACGAGCCGCGTTTCGACCAGGAGCCATTTCAGCGTTTCCAGCGTGAAGAGCTGATTGGCATCCGTACGCGCGAAACCAATGCTGGCTTCCTCGCTGGCCGCGCCCGCGCGCAGGCGCTCATGCCGGACCATCCTTTCTCGCGTATCAAGACCGCTGACAGCATCAATGCGCTCACCACTGAAATGGTGGCACAGCGCAAGGATGCGATCATGGCAGGCGACCGCCTCTATGTGACTGCTGTCGGCGCGATGACACCTGAAGAACTGGCGCCGCTTCTCGACGAGGCGCTGGCAGGCCTTCCGGCGACGTCTGATGTTGAAGGTATCGAAGACGTGGCGCTCAACGATCCGCTGACGGCACCCGTCGTCGTGGACCTGCCTCAGCCGCAAAGCCTCGTGACCTTCACTGCGCCTGCCATGGCACGTGACGATGACGACTTCTTTCCCGCCTATGTGCTGAACTACACCTTTGGCGGGGGCGGCTTCGAAAGCCGTCTGATGAAGGATCTGCGCGTAGAAAAGGGCCTCACCTACGGTATCTATACCGGTCTTTCGACCAGCGATCACCTCAACCTCTGGACTGGCGGCGGCCAGACCAAGAATGAGAGCGCAGCCGACTTTATCGCGGGCATCACCGCCCAGATGGAATCGATTGTTGCCGAAGGCATCACCGAACAGGAACTGTCCGACGCAAAAGCGTATCTCACAGGCTCTTACCCGCTCTCCTTCGACAGCAATGCAAAAATCGCTTCCGGCCTGATGAGCGCGCGTCTGGAAGACCTCGGCGTCGACTATTTCGACCGTCGCAACGCCATGGTCGAAGCGGTGACGCTGGAAGATGTGAACCGCATCGCAGCTGAGTATCTTCAGCCATCGAATTTCACCTTCATCGTCGTCGGTGCGCCAGAAGGCATCGAAGAGACTGCCGACCTACCAATGCCACTCCTCGGCCAGATTGATGTCGACGAAGCCGGTGACATGGAAGAAAGCAATATCGACGAAGCCTCTGACGCCGTCCGCGACCCGAACCGCTAGGGTTCACTTCGTCAAAGAAATAGAAGAGGGCGGCTCCTACGGGCCGCCCTTTTTGTATCTGGGTTGGCCCCCTGCAGCCCGCAGTCAAAGCCTGATACACTGACCGGCTCATGCCTGATTCTGCACGCCTCACCTCCCGGCCGACGATCCGCCAGCTTCCGCCTGATGCGGTGAACCGTATTGCGGCCGGTGAAGTCGTGGAACGCCCGGCCGCGGCGGTGAAAGAGCTTGTCGAAAACGCGCTGGACGCAGGCGCGCGCGCCATTTCTGTCACGATCGAAGGCGGCGGGCTCAAACGGATCATCATTGAAGATGATGGCTGCGGCATGAGCGGGCCTGAAATTCTGATGGCGCTGGAGCGTCACGCGACCTCGAAGCTTGCGCCCGGCGAAGATGGCCGGATTGATCTTCTCAACATCCACACAATGGGTTTTCGCGGCGAGGCGCTGCCCTCCATCGCCAGCGTGTCGCGCATGACGCTGACCTCCAAGGCTGAGGACGAAGACGCGTCCGAAGTCTTCGTTGAGGCGGGCCGCATTGAAGGACCGAAGCCCGCCGCCTGGACCGGCAGGGGAGAGACCGGCACGCGGATCGAAGTCCGCGACCTTTTCCACGCGACGCCTGCGCGCCTCAAATTCATGAAGTCGGAACGCGCCGAGACGATGGCGGTTACCGACGCGGTCAAACGCCTCGCCATGGCCAATGCGGACGTCTCCATTTCTCTGGAAAGCAATGGCCGCAACGTCTTCCGCTATGCCGCCCATCAGGCAACGCCTGAAGGTGACTTGGAGCGCCTCGGCTCCATCATGGGCCGCGAGTTTCGTGAGAACGCCCTCGCCATTGAGGCAGAACGCGACGGCGTCACTCTTTCCGGCTTTGCGGGCCTTCCGACGCTCAACCGCGGCAACGCGCAATACCAGTTCCTTTTCGTGAATGGCCGCCCGGTAAAGGACCGCATGCTGACCGGCGTCATCCGTGCGGCCTATCAGGATTTCCTCGCGCGCGACCGCCACCCCATGGCCGCGCTCTTCGTCGATTGCGACCCTGAGCTTGTCGACGTGAACGTCCACCCGGCCAAGACCGAAGTCCGCTTCCGCGATGCCGGCAATGTGCGCGGCCTCATCATCGGCACGCTCCGCCATACCCTCGCCGCTGCCGGGCACCGCGCCAGCACGACGGTCGCAGGCTATGCCCTTGGCAAGATGCAGGGTGAAGACCGCCCGAAGGACCAGCCGCTGCCCCAGCCATCGGTGTGGGACCGATCCAGCCTGTTCCGCGATAGCCATGGCAGCACGCCTCCGCGTCCGCAGGCGCCCTCCCAGCCCATGCCGGACTGGGCCGCGCCGCACGCCCCCGCTTCCGGCTTCGCTGAGGATAGCGCCCGCTACGACGCCCCGTCCGCCCGGTTCGAGCCTCAGCCTGAGCCGTCCCAACACGACTTCCCGCTCGGCGTCGCCCGCGCCCAGCTTCACGAGACCTATGTCGTCGCCCAGACGCGCGACGGCATCGTCATCGTCGACCAGCACGCGGCCCATGAGCGTCTCGTCTATGAGCAGATGAAGGCGCAGATGGCCGCCGATGGCGTCAAGCGCCAGGCGCTCCTCATCCCCGAAGTGGTCGAACTGACTGAGGACGAAGCCGCCCGCGTCATTGACCGCGCCGACGAGCTTGCCGAGATGGGCCTTGAGATCGAAGCCTTCGGGGCAGGGGCCGTTTGCGTCCGCGCGACGCCCGCCCTCTTCGGCAATATGGACGCCGCAGGCCTCATCAAGGACCTCGCAGACGACTTTGCCGAATATGAAGAAGGCCTCGCCCTGAAAGAGCGATTTGAGGACATCATGGGCAATATGGCCTGCAAGGGCGGGGCGGTGCGCGCGGGCCGCCGTCTCAATGCCGATGAGATGAACGCGCTGCTGCGCCAGATGGAAGCGACGCCCTATTCAGGCCAGTGCAACCATGGCCGCCCGACCTATGTTGAGCTGAAACTCGCCGACATCGAAAAGCTGTTCGGGCGTCGCTAGGTGGAAAGACCAGAGGCCATCATCTTCGATTGCGATGGCGTGCTGGTCGATTCAGAGGTCATCGCCATTGCGGTCGAGCGTGAGCACCTGTCCGGTTGGGGCCTCGCCTATGACAATGAAACCTACCTCTCCCGCTTTGTCGGCCTCCATAATCGCGACTATCACGCCGCGCTGCGGCAGGACGCTGAGGACCGGCGCATAGACCTGCCTGCCGATTTCCCGGTGATCATACAGGCCGCGATCTGGTCGCGCTTTGAGGCGGAGCTTTCGGCGATAGAAGGCGCGCTCGACCTCGCGAGCAATTTCGGCGGCCCCGTGGCCGTTGCCTCTTCCTCAGAGCAGGACAAGCTTCATCGCAAGCTTGATCTGACCGGGTTGGCATCGGCGTTTGGACCCCATGTCTATTCCGCCGATCTCGTGGAGAACGGCAAACCCGCGCCGGATCTCTTCCTGCTCGCCGCAAAGAAACTGGGCGTCCCTGCCTCAAACTGCCTCGTCATCGAGGACAGTGAAAACGGCGTTCGGGCCGGCTGCGCGGCGGGGATGATGGTTTGCGGATTTACCGGCGGCGCGCATGCCGATAGTGGTCTCGCCGCGCGGCTGAAGAGGGCGGGCGCGCATATGCTGGCGCGCTCATTCGCCGAGATCGCTCGACCCTGAGATTCGGCGCTAACCGACACCGGAACACGAAAGCGCCCGCATGCCGTATGGCGTGCGGGCGCATCCCGTTTCAGCGGGGCGCTTCCTAATAGTTGGCAGGTGGATCGCTTGCCGGGAAGGTCTCATCCAGCTCCTCATCCACATTGTCCCAGTCCTTCGGCGGATTCTTCTGTGACTCCTTGCCGGCCGGGCGGATCTTCTGGTCCTTCAGGCCTTCAGAAGCCTCTTCTTCGATTTCCTTGTCTGTCACGACGATCTCCAACGTAGACGGATTATGATATGGGAAAAACGCCGCTCTATTGTCAGGCGTTCCCGCTCCGGCCAAGATTGACGCAGTCTGATTGCGAGCGCTATCGATCTTCCGGTCCCGCCGCCCGGCCCGACACAGAGAGAGCAGACCTGAAATGAAGCTCGACCGCGCCGTAAACATTGATGACCTGCGTACCATGGCGAAGGCGCGCCTGCCGCGCATGGTCTTCGACTATATCGATGGCGGCGCAGATGACGAGGTTACGCTCAAACACTCAGTCAGCCGCTTCGATGACTATCAACTGACCTGGCGCACCCTCCGCGACGTCTCCAAGATCGACTGTTCGACGACAATCATGCAGCAGAAGACGCGTCTTCCCTTTTTCATTTCGCCCACAGCATCGACGCGCCTGTTCCACCCGGCACAGGGAGAGCTCGCCATGGCGGGCGCCGCCAATGCGAAGAAGGTCATCTATGCCTGCTCGACGCTCGCCTCTCATACGCTGGAGGCGATTGCGGAGGCCAATCCCGGTCCGAAATGGGTCCAGCTCTATGTCTGGCACGACCGGGAGATCGTGAAGACTTTCCTGAAGCGGGCAAAGGCAGCTGGCTTCGCAGGCTGCATCCTGACCGTCGATATGCCCGTCGCGGGCAACCGGGAACGCGACCCGCGCAACCATTTTTCAATCCCGCCCAGCCCGAACCTGAAAGTCGCCAGCCAGATTCTAGCCCGGCCACGCTGGCTCTGGGACCTGGTACGCACACCGCGAATAACCCCAGCTAATTTTGCTCACCTGCGCGGCGGAAATGCAGGTGAAACGGGGGGCGTGATCGGCTTTGTAAACGAGCAATTCTCGCGCTCGACAACCTGGGATGATGTCAGCTGGATGCGGGACGCGTGGGAAGGGGGCTTTGCGATCAAGGGCATCTCGCGCGGCGAGGATGCAAAGCGCGCCATCGAGATTGGCGCGGATGCGGTCTGGGTCTCCAATCATGGCGGCCGCCAGCTTGATACGGCCGTACCGGTCATCGACCTGTTGCCTGAAATCGTAGAGGCTGTTGCCGGGCGCGCAGACATCATCGCCGATGGCGGCGTGCGGCGCGGCGCGCATATCGCGAAACTCCTCATGCGCGGCGCAACGGGTGTCGCGCTCGGTCGCGCCTCGCTTTATGGCCTCGGGGCCGGCGGCGAACGGGGCGTCGAGAAGGCGCTCGCAATTCTGGAAGACGAATTTCGGCGCATCATGGCGCTTCTTGGTGCCACGTCCCTGGAAGACCTTGACCCTGACCTCATGCGGGCGCCTAAAGCGTAAGGTCGGGACATCGGGGGCAGGGGACATGAAATCAGCGTCGAAGAGCGATCAACGCTTCTGGGACAGGCTGGCGTCGAAATACGCCAGCCAGCCTGTCTCGGACCAGGAAACCTATGAGAAGAAGCTCGCGATCACGCGAAAATATCTGACGCCGCAGAGTAGCGTTTTCGAGTTTGGCTGCGGGACTGGCTCAACAGCGCTCCTGCACGCGCCTCACGTCAATTACATACTGGCAACCGACCTCGCTCAGAACATGCTTGATGTCGGCCGGGTAAAGGCTGCTGAAGCCGATATCCAGAATGTCGATTTCCAACGCATTGGCATTGAGGACTTCGACCCGGACGGCCATAGTTTCGATGTCGTCCTCGGGCTCAACATCCTTCACCTCTGCCGCGACCCGGAGGCCGTCACGAAAAAGGTCCGCGCTCTCCTGAAACCGGGCGGCTACTTCATCCAGAGCACGGCCTGCCTGAAGGATGGCTATTCGATGCTTCGGTTTCTCATTCCTTTGATGAAGCTTGCCAGAAAGGCGCCGCACGTCACTTATCTTTCGAAAACGGACCTCGACAGCCTGTTAGACGAGGCTGGGTTCGAGCAGGTCGAGAGTTTTTATCCCGACAAGAAGGGCATCACGGCCCACTTCATCGTTGCCAGAAAGCGCTAACGCGCGCGCTTCAGCTTCTGGATTTCCACTTCCAGCGCCGACAGGAAGTTTGACCGGTCGGCCGGCTTGAAGGCGGCTGGCCCGCTCGTCTGCTCACCCATACCGCGCAGGTCTTCCATGATCGCCCGCGTCGCGACGGCCTGACCGATGGAGTTCGCGGTGAATGCCTTGCCCTTGGGCGACAGGACGCGCGCACCGACCTTGATGCAGCGCTCTGCCAGCAGGATGTCGGACGTAATCACGATCGTATGAGGTCCGGCCCGCTCTGCGATCCAGTCATCGGCTATATCCGGGCCTTCAGGCACCGTCACACGCGTGAACAGCCTGTGCTGCGGCACGCGCATGAAGCTGTTGGCCACAATGTTGACCGGCAGCTCATGCCGCACCGCCACCTTGTAGACCTCGTCCTTTACCGGGCAGGCATCAGCGTCGACGTGAATGACAATGTCTGTCACTCCGCCTCGGCCGCATCAGGTGCCACCACTTCAGGCGCGTCCACGAATGGCTCGATGCCAAAGGCTGGATAGATCTCGCTCGGGAAGTAGGCGGTGCCATCTTTCATGACGAGCTGTACGGTCTTGATCGCGGCAAGGTCATCCAGCGGATTGCCCGGCACCAGGAAGAAGTCAGCTTTCTTGCCAGTCTCGATGGAGCCAATTTCGTCGCCCATGCCGAGATAGTCGGCCGCCTCCTGCGTGGAGCGTGTCAGGATTTCGCCGGGGGTGAAGCCGACGTCCTGGTAGAGCTCCATTTCGCGGTGCTGGTTGAAGGCGCCGCCCATATCGGTGCCGAACCAGATCGTGATACCGGCTTCGCGCATCTTCGATAGCGTCTCGACAATCTGGTCGAACGCGCCAGCATAGGCCGCATCATCTTCCGGGGTCTCGATGTTCGACCAGGCCTGTTTGGCGCCCCGCTGCACACCAACCGGCATGTGGTCGATATAATCGGCGACACCGGCCCGCGTCTCGCCATTGCGCGACAGGAGAAGCGCCTCATGGATCGCCAGCGTCGGGTCGATGGAGACATCGTTCTCCACCATCAAATCGATGGTTTTCTGAACCTGCGGGCTATCCAGATCGACATCCGGAAGGCGCGATAGCGCGGTCAGGCGAAGGAGCGTGCGCGTGTCTTCTTCTTCTTCGAGCACCCAGCCCAGCATCACCTGGTTGATATGGGTCAGCTCATCATAGCCGGCTTCCACCATTGCATTCGCGCGTGAGAAAGCCGGGACGTGCCCTGCAACCTTCAACCCACACTCATGCGCGATATCGACCATTTCTGGCACCCACTCACCCTTCATGGAGTTGTAGATCTTGATCATGAAGAAGTGTCCGGCCTCGCAGGAGGTGCGGACCGCTTCATTGGCTTCTTCCTGACTGGTGACGATGATGCCGTTATTGGAATTGTAGGGGCTCTTGCCTTCGATGAAGCTGGAGCGGACGATACGCGGGCCAGCCAGCGTGCCGTTCTCGATCTTGTTGATCAGCTCACCGAGCACCTCATTGTCATTGCCCATATCGCGCACGAAAGTGACGCCAGCCAGCACGTTCAGAAGCGCTGAGTTCTGCCCCATATGGCCGTGCATGTCCGACAGGCCCGCGATGAGTGTGCCGCCATTGCCGTCGATGACATATTCGCCTTCGCCGCTAGCATCGGCGGCCTCAATGGCCGTGATCTGATCATCCTCGACGAGGACAGAGGATGGCTCGCCAAGCGTCATGGTCTCGGGGTCATAGATGCGCACATTGGACACGCGGACGGGCGCATCGAAATTGCGTGCATGCTCGGCCTGCAGCGCCTCGAACCGTTCGGTCGAGTACTGCACCGCCCGCTCACGCAGCATGACATCGTCGCCTTCCAGGCCTTCACGGATGATCAGGAATTCCGGCGTGATGAGGCCAAGATACTCCTGGCTGTCAGCGTCCATAAGGAAATAGGTCGGGTCGAGTTCTGGCCCGATCAGGCCATAGACCATCGCATCGACGGTCTCCTCGCCAGCGGTAAGCTGTACGCTGTCCAGTTCTTCAAGACTGAGAGAGCCTGCAGGCAGCGCCGGCATGGAGCGGTCATCATCGGCCAGAAGCGCGCCTGCATAGACGGCCAGCGCGTAGGGCGTCCCTGACTGTGCGATATAGACCGATGGCTCACTTACATCCGCTTCGCCGCTTCCAGTTGAGTCGGTCCAGCTTGCCGCGCCATCTTCTAGGCTGAAGCTTTCCTCCACCGCATTTCCGAATGTCGTATTGCCGGTCACTGTCCAGGAAACAGGTACGCCGTCCTCGTCCAGCGTGATCTCTTCAGCCATGGTCGGCCCGCGGCCATTATTGCGGTATTCGTAATCGACGGTGATATCGTTGCCCGCGCGGTCGACGACCATGTCGCCAATCTTCGTGCCGCTCACCATGATCGTATAGACGCTCTGGCTTGCCTCTACCGCTTCACCGGCGGTTTCTTCAGGTGCGGTTGCTGCCTCGTCGCCAGAGGGGTTCGAACAGGCACCCAGCGCCAGAAGGCCCATTGCAGCCAGCCATCTATAAGTCATCGTAATTACTCCCTCAGCCCGAACTCTGGTTTTCGCCATCAAAGCAGACCCGCGGCTTGAAAGCGAGAGGCGAGGCCCGCCTCAGTGTCTGCAGATCAGCCCCAAATTGTAAGAAATATTGGACATTGTGTATTTGATAAACCCGGCGACTCACTGTAAGCGTTAGTCCATCAACTTCGTGAAGGGGGATGCCAAATGAACAGAGTTACTTGTATCGTTAAGCCGGATCGCAACAGCCCGTCTGACGCCATTCAACGTTTGGGTGGAACGCGAGATGACAACGGAAATCGTTGGTCTTGCACTCGGCAAGAGTGCGTTGATCACATCAAGAACGGTGTGAGCTTTTATGTGAACGTCAGTGGCCACAAAGTTTATTTAATCTGGCAGAAAAGTGCGAGCGGTCTTGAATACGTCAGGACTGATCCTGACCACGACAAGGCTGACAATCTCCTGAGTCTTCCTGAGTGCCCCTGATCTGCTTCAAGGGAGAGGCAAACCCGTTCGGGTCGCTAGCCCATGAAAGCGCCTGCTGTGCTGAATACAGCACGTCATAGTCTGCGGGCTGGGGTTCCGCCCGCAGCGCCTGTCCGATCTTATCAAGCTCGCGCTGAATGAAACTCATTTGGCATTCTCCATTAAAAAACCCGGCTATTCGCCGGGTTCGTCTTCGTCTGTTTTTTCGGACTTACCGGGCGGCGCTTTCGCCACCTTCTTCAACGCTTCTTCAAACGCCTTTTCATCCGTGTCGCATTCGGCTTCACGGGCGGCCTCTTTGAATTTGTCGAGTTGTGACTTTCCCAAAGACTTTCTCCTGTGCGATAACGACTCATGTACAGATTGTATTTGGACGAAGTGGGCACGGACGGCCTCAATCATCTGGATGTGGATAAGCATCGCTACCTTAGCTTATCCGGCGTTGTCATGAAACTGGGCACGGTTAATGACGATCTCACGCGCCGCATAAACGATATCAAGTTCAATATAATCAGACACGATCCAGACGAGCCGATCAATCTGCATAGATCTGATGTAGTTGGGCGAAAAGGGCCGTTCGAGATACTTAGGGACACAACAGTAGCTGCGCACTTCGATGCGGCGCTAATCAACATATTCCGGACAGCCGATTATCGAGTGATTACAGTCATAATCGACAAAGCGTGGATGCTCCGACAGAAGCACTGGAAAAATCGACATCCTTATCATTGGTTGATGGAGGTTCTGGTGGAAAAGTACGCGCTATTTTTAAAGGACCAGGACACCATTGGCGATATCATGCCAGAATCCCGAGGAAAGAAGAAAGACGGACTTCTTCAGGAGGCGTACTCTGAAGTAAGAAATAGCGGCACTTATTACGTTCCAGCAAATGAATTTCAGCAACGTCTCCGAGCGTCAAAACTGAAATTCAGAACCAAAAAAGACAATGTTTCGGGCCTGCAATTGTGCGATATGATAGCCCACCCTAGTCACATGTTTTGCCGACATTGCGACCGTCACCCAGTGGAACTTGGCCCATTCGCCAGACGGGTTAGTCAGATACTTGCAGCTGAGAAGTATCACCGCTCCGCTAGGGGAAGGGTGATTGGATACGGAATGAAGCGCTTCCCATAAAACAAAGGCGAGGCTCTCGCCTCGCCTGATGGATTGTGTACCATCGTTTACCGACCGCCGAAGCATCGGATTAATTCTTGACGTAGCAAGTTATTTGCGATTCGTCAATGATTCGCGCTTGTCAACCAGCATTTTGATACGTGAGGCGCTTGCCCTTCACGCCGCGCAGGGCAAGCGCAGCACGTTCTCCATCTTCAACGCCGTTCGCGGAACGGTGGTTATAGCGGAAATCGAACTCTGCCAGATAGCGGTGCAGGTGGTGCTTGGCACAGTGCTGGTAGGTGCCTTTCATGCCACGCTTGAACACGCTGTAGTAGTTCTCCACGGTCTGGGTGTGGACCTCTGGGTTCTTGAAGCTGACGTACTCGCCTTTGCCGTGGTTCACGCGGTCATGCTTCTGACCGGACAGGTAGAAGGACAGGCTCTGATACTGGCGCGCTTCGTCGGTTAGAATGTACGCCTCTTTGGAGAGGTTCGCGTTCAGGATCGGCACGATTTCTTCGCGGCGGGTGCTATCGATGACCATAGAGCGGGCCTGCTTGGTGTTGCGGTCCACAAGGGTCAGAACTTTCATCTTGTCGTGCAGGCTGCGTGCGCGCTTGCGACGGCCAGCGGTGCTGTGTGGCTCCTTACCGAAGAAAGTTTCATCGACCTCCACGCCGCCACCGCCATTACCGAACACGTCGAACGCGCCTTCACGCATGGCTTCACGGATACGGTGCGCGAGGAACCAAGCGGTCTTGTACTGAACCTCCAGAACACGGTGCAGCTGGTGGGCGCTGATGCCCTTCTTGCTGGACACCATGAGGTAGATAGCTTGCAGCCACTTGGTCAGCGGCAGATGGCTCTCTTCAAAGATGGTGCCCTTGCGCACGGTGAATTGCTTGCGGCAGTGACCGCACTTCCAGAGGCCGTGACGCTCCTTGCCTTCCGGGTTTTTGCGACTCGCTTTAGTGCGCACGCCTTCCAGCTTGTAGGCGCGCTCCAGTCCACCGCAGTGCGGACACTCCGGGCCGTCAGCCCACAGGATGGACTCAACGTATTCGAACGCTGCTTTCTCATCGTGAAAGTATGGCTTGGACAGAATGGACATGGGTTTCTCCTATGCCCTCTACATAGCCTCGCGCTCTGGGTTTGTCAAATACATAATGTCCGAAATATTTGACAAGTCAAAAATCTTTGACTATCTGTCGTGTCAGATATATTTTACATGAAGGAATCTTCCCATGTCATTCAGGGAAAAGTTCAACTGGATCATTGTCGCTGTCACGGCGCTCACGCTTGCCGCATTGGGCTACGGGTATCTACGCCAGACGGCGGCCGGTTCGCCCGCAGAGTCGGCGGTCCCGGTCATTATTGCCTATGTCGTCTGGTTCATCCTCATGACCATTGGCGCCATCGTCATCGCGGCGCGCGACCCGGAAGACGCCGAAGCGCCGAGTGATGAGCGTGACCGCATCGTCAATATGAAGGCGGCCCTGCCGGCCATGCATTTCTACGGCTTCGCGCTGACGGGCCTCATCCTGCTGCTCTTCGTCTTCGATTTCAGCAAATGGGACGCGCTCTATGCGATTGTCGCCATCCAGCTTGCCGCGACCCTTCTCGAGGCGGGCGCAAAGATCCGCTTCTACCAGATGGCCGTCTGAACGGCGCCGTCAGTCAAAAGGAACCCGAACAATGTCTTTCCACGAAAAATCCGCCTGGGTCATGGGTCTTATCATGATCGCCGGCATGGCCTTCTACTTCAGAACCGTTGCCGCCATGTCAGAAGGGATGGAGCAGCTCGCCCCGCCTGTCCTGCCACTCGTCATTGTCTACATCGTCGTGATCGTCATCCTGTCGATCCTCGGTCACATCCTGATCGCCGTCAGCAGACCGTCAGAGGCTAATGACGCCATGGATGAACGCGACAAGCTCGTCGCCGCGCGCGCGGGTAACATAGCTGGCCTCGTGCTCGGCATGGGCCTGATCAGCGCGCTTGGCGGCTACCTCAACAATTATGATGGCAACCAGCTTTTCCATGCGGCCTTCGGCGTCCTGATGGTCTCGCAGATTGCAGAATACGCCGCCCGCATCGTCTATTACCGCGCCGGGGTCTAGGCCGATGGCAAAACGTCCCCCCATCACAAACCGGGTCAAGGAGCTGCGCGAAGCCCACGGGGCCATGTCACAGGCCGCCCTTGGCGAAGCGATCGGCGTCACCCGCCAGACCATCATCGCGATTGAGCAGGGGCGCTACTCCCCCTCGCTCGAAAGCGCCTTCCGCATCTCGCGCGTGTTCGGGGTCGGGCTGGAAGATGTCTTCGGCTGGGTAGGCGACTAGCGCTCTGCTTTCAGTCGCCAGACGTGTTGAAATCTGCTATGTCGGGAGGATCATGAAACAGGATTTCCGGCAGTTGATAGACCGGGTCTATATCGCCCGGCGGGACGCCAGCCCCGACGACGCTCATGAACTTGCGACCGACGCGCTGGAACTCGCCCGCGGCCAGGCCGACCCGGAACTTCTTGTGCGGGCGCTGATGGCCAAGGGGCAGATCTATCGCGACGAGCACGAATTTCAGCGGGCCGAGCGCCTCTATGTCGAAGCTGCCAATCTCTGTCGCCGCGAAGATGTCGGTCCTTTGGTGACAGCTCACGTCATCCGCCATCTTGGCGATATAACGGTTGAACTGGGTCGCTTCGGACTTGCCAAGACCCACTATGAGGACGCCCTCGACCTCTATCGTTCAATAGAGGACATTCCACCTGACACGCTCGCCAATGGGATCCGCGCGCTTGCCCGGATCTACGACTGGCTGGATGATCATGGTGAGGCGGTCGATTACTGGCGTGAAGCGCGCGACCTCTATGCGTCTGCCCGGAACGCCAACCGCGTCGAAGAATGCGAACGGCGCCTTAACGGCGCTGGATAGGCTCAGAACGGCACGTTCGGGTCATCCTCGCCGATGCCGCCAAGCGCGAGGCCCGCAAAGTCAAACACGCGCGGGTCGTGCAGATGGCTCGGCCGCAC
Source organism: Henriciella marina (assembly GCF_027213945.1). Classification (GTDB taxonomy): domain Bacteria; phylum Pseudomonadota; class Alphaproteobacteria; order Caulobacterales; family Hyphomonadaceae; genus Henriciella; species Henriciella marina_A. The sequence continues at coordinate 431,240 of NZ_JAPWGW010000003.1, read as the reverse complement.
GGTCGCCAGCGCATGCGCCATGACCTGCCGCACGCCGGGTTTCTTGCGCTCCCACTCGTCCAGCATGGCCTTCATGGCCTGACGCTGTAGCCCGTCCTGCGACCCGCAGAGGTTGCAGGGGATGATCGGGAATTCCATCGCCTCGGCGAATTTTGCGAGGTCATCCTCGGCGCAGGTGATCAGCGGGCGCAGCACAAAGAGATCGCCCGCATCATTGAGCAACTTTGGCGGCATCGCTGCCATCCGGCCCCCATGGATGAGGTTCATCATGAACGTTTCCAGCGCATCATCGCGGTGGTGGCCGAGCACGATGGCCTCGCAGCCTTCCTCGCGCGCAATGCGGTAGAGGATACCCCGGCGCAGGCGCGAACACATCGAACAGAAGGTCCGGTTCTCCGGCACTTTTTCCGTCACGATGGAATAGGTGTCTTCGGTCTCGATCCGGTATCTGACGCCTACCTTGTCCAGCCATTCGGGCAGGACGTGTTTGGGGAAACCCGGCTGGCCCTGATCGAGGTTGCAGGCAATCAGCTTCACCGGAAGCGCGCCTTGCCATTTCAGGTCGATCAGCGCCGCCAGCAGCCCATAGCTATCCTTGCCGCCCGACAGGCAGACCAGCCATTTTGGCGGCGGTCCGGTACGCGCCCGGTCAACCATGCCATACTGGTCAACCGCCTGCAGCGCATTGCGCACAATCCGCTTGCGCAATTTCTTGAAGGACACGCTCTTCGGCACATCGGCAAAAAGCGGCGGGACAAGCCCTGTCATCTGATCGTCAGCCATGGGGCGTCTATGCCATGGCGAAGGTGTGATGGGGAAGGAAAGCTTTCAGGTTGTCGGAGAAAGGCCCCCATCGACCCGCCTTCGCGTGCCACTTCCCCCGTAAACGGGGGAAGAAGGACCGACGCCAATGGTGCGCCATCCTCCCCCGCGTGCGGGGGAGGTGCCCGGCAGGGCGGAGGGGGCGACTACCTCTCGACCAAGGCAAGCCTGATGCCTTCCAGCACGCCCTCCAAATTTTCATAGACCTCTGCATTGCTTGCCCGCACGACCTTCCAGCCTTCGGCCTCCAGAAATTCTGTTCGCTTAAGGTCATGTGCCCATTCAGCTTCCGTCGAATGTGTCGCCCCATCAACCTCGACAATCACTTTCCGCTCGACACAGGCAAAGTCCGCGACGAAGGGCCCAACTGGATGCTGGCGCCTGAACCGGCAATTTACGACCTGCCGCCTGCGCAGCCTGGCCCACAACTTCGCTTCTGCCGATGTCGGCGCCTTGCGCATCGCACGTGCAAGCTTCGTCTTCGCACCTTCACGCATTATGTGGCCTTGCCCCCTTCCGCCTGCCGTCACCTTCCCCGCAGGATGGGCTTAGAAAACGTCCTCACTGCCGCTGATCGTGACCGGCCGCACCCGCCGGTAAAGCCAGATACCAGCTGTCATTGCGGCAGCGGCGATGACCCCTTGAATGGCGATGATGATCGGGAAAAAGATGAGCGCGGGCAACATCGCCATCATGTCTCCCATGCCCGAATAAGCCTCGCCATCAATCGTCGCTGTGCCGCCGCCTGCCGTCATGATCACCATGATCAGAAGAAAGGGGATGAACAGCAGGGCCCAGCCGCAGACCCAGCCAACGAAGAAGAGTTTATAAGCGCTGCCATAGCTCAGTTGCCCGTCTCTCTGTCTCATCTGCATTCTCTTGGCCCTCTTTCTACCGGATGATTTGAGTGATGGACCACCGTCCACGGATTCGCGCCGGGCGGAACACCGGACTGATCAAAGTCTGCCACAGTAGGCTGTGCGGTCTGAAGGTGGCGCGAAGGTCAGAGGCGGGATCGGGCTGGTGGCCGGGAAACGGGCACGTGATCCGCGACCGGGCTCTGCGGTGGGTTTCGAGTGTGCTGATCGCTGCACCGGCAGAAACACCGCCAGTACACCGTCACTGCACCATGAAAACACGCGACTATCCGACCGGATGAAAAGTGCTCATCCGGTCGGATAGTTCACGTGTCTTGAGACCTCAGGCCGAAACGCCGAGGCTGTCCATCGCGTACGACTTGATCGATTTGTAGTCCGCCTTGCCATTCGGCGCGCGGCCCAGGCTGTCCTTGAACAGAATGCGCTTCGGCGCCTTGTAGCGGGCGAGCTGGGTCTGGACGAAAGCGCGCAGCGTGTCTTCGTCGACAGAGGCGCCGTCATTGAGCTCGACGACCGCCGTCACTGCCTGGCCCCACTTCTCATCGGCAAGGCCGACGACCAGCGCATCGCGCACCGCATCATGATTCTTAAGGGCTTCTTCGACCTCTTCGGGGTAGATCTTCTCACCCGCCGAGTTGATACAGTTGGACCCGCGTCCGAGCAGCGTGATCGTGCCGTCTTCCTCGACCGTGCACCAGTCGCCAGGGACCGCATAGCGCACGCCGTCCACCTCCCAGAAGGTCGATTTGGTCTTCTCCGGGTCCTTGTAATAACCAAGCGGTACGGCCCCGCCGCGCGCAATGAAACCCGGAATGCCAGAGCCCGGTTTCACTTCCTTTCGGTCTTCGGTGAAGACCTTGCAGTCCTCGCCAAGCGTAAAGCGCGCGGTCTTCTGCGTGCCTTCAGCGGTGGTTACCGACATGCCGAACCCGACCGCTTCAGACGCGCCAAAACTGTCCATCAAAGCGACCTGCGGCATGTGCTCGATGAGTCCGCGCTTGACCTCCATCGACCACATTACGCCAGAGCTTGTAATGGTCTGGACCGAAGAAAGGTCATATTTTCTAGGGTTCTCTTCGAGGACGCGGAGCATGGGCTTGGCAAAGGCATCGCCAACAATTGCCATGGCCGTGACGCCGCGCCGGTCAACCGTCGACCAGAGCTCTTCAGGATCAAACGTCTTGGTGTTCTCCAGCGTCACGATACAGCCGCCAGAGATGATCGAGCCCATGGCCGTAAAGAGGCCGGTGCCATGCATGAGCGGGCAGGCAGGCAGCTGACGGCCATGCTTGCCAACCTCATGCATGAAGGCGAGATGCTCGGCCATGTTGTCAGGCGCAAAGCCATAGATCGACATCATCGACTGGCGTGAGCTTTCGCGCCAGATCTTGTGGCTCCACATTACGCCCTTCGGCATGCCGGTCGTGCCGCCGGTATAGAGAAAGATGAGATCGTCGTCGGAGCGCTCGATATCGAGCGGCTTGCCATCGCCCTTGGCCGCCAGCGTTTCGTAATCCACGGCAAAGTCCGGCGTGTCGGAGCCGTCGCCGCCAATCTCGACCCAGACCTTCACTTTCGGCAGGCGCTCGCGGACCCGTTCGACATGCTCGCGAAATTCGCGGTCAAAGAAGACCACGGCGGAGTCCGAATTGTCGAAAATATAGGTCAGCTCATCGTCGAGATAGCGATAATTGACGTTCACATGGGTGAAGCGGCCTTTGAAGCAGGCGACCAGAGCTTCCATGTATTCCGGCTGATTGCGGAGATAGAAGCCGGCCTTGTCGCCGCTTTCGACGCCCATTGCGCGCAGCTCCCGCGCAAGATTGTTCGAGCGCTTTGTCATTTCAGGCCAGCTTATGACCCGGTCGCCGTGAATGAGGGCAGGGTGTTCCTCACCCAGCTCCGCGCCGACAGCGTCGAGCATATCGCCGAGATTATAGATGCTATCGCCCATAGTGTGACGTTCCTCCGATGAACTTTTCTGTTTGCGCTCATACTAGGCGCAAAACAGGCCGTTCACGAGGGGTTACGTGGCGTCGGGGGAGGGGCGTTCAGGCGGCTTTCAGCGCGCGGGCGACGGGCGCGAAGCTTTTGCGGTGGCAGGCACAGGGGCCTAGCGTTTCAAGTGCCTCGGCGTGGGTGGCCGTGCCATAGCCCTTGTGCTGACTGAAGCCATAGCCGGGATAGCGGTGACAGAGCTCCGCCATCGCCCTGTCGCGGGCGACCTTGGCAAGGATTGAGGCGGCAGAGATAGAGGGCTCTGTCAGGTCGCCTTTCACGATGGCGCGGGCCGGGCAGGGCAGCCTCTTCGGCATGCAATTGCCATCGATGATGAGCTCGCCGGGCACCAGCCCCATGATGGCAATCGCGCGGGTCATGGCGAGAAAGGTCGCTTCCCGGATATTAAGCTGGTCGACCTCCGCCGGGCTCGCCCAGCCAATGCCGAAGGTGACGGCCTTGGCCTTGATCTCAGGGTACAGCGCTTCGCGCGCAGCCTCGGTCATTTTCTTGGAATCGGTCAACCCCTCTATGGGTTGGCTGTCGTCGAGAATGACCGCGCCAGCCGTCACCGGACCGGCCCATGGTCCGCGTCCGGCCTCGTCAACGCCGCAGATCATCGCTATGTCCCTCATCAAGAAAATAGAACCACGATTCCTGAAGGATTTCCTTATGAGCGGCGCATATTGCATTCAGATGAGCGAACTTGGCGGTCCGGACGTGTTGAAAAAGACACAAATGGAGCCGCGAGAGCCAGGACCCGGCGAAGTCCTTGTGCGCCAGTCCGCAGCAGGGCTCAATTTCATCGACACCTATTTCCGCACGGGTCTCTATCCGGCCAAGCTCCCCTTCACGCCCGGTCAGGAAGGTGCTGGCGTCGTCGAAACGGTCGGCGAAGGCGTCGAGACGCTGAAGGTTGGCGACCGGGTCACCTATCTCGGCCAAGGCACCTATGCGACGCATTTTACAGGCCCAGCTTCGCGCATGCTGAAACTGCCAGAGGGCATCAGGGAAGACGAAGGCGCAGCCGTCGTCCTGAAAGGGCTGACCGCATGGATGCTGCTCTTTGAAGTCTACCGTCCGCAGCCCGGTGAGACGGCGCTTGTCTGGGCCCCTGTGGGCGGGGTTGGCTCGCTGCTGGTGCCTTGGGCCACCTCTATGGGCGTGCGCGTGATCGCGGTGACCTCAAGCGATGAAAAGGCCGAACTTGCCAAGAAGTCAGGGGCCGCAGACGTCATCATGTCGAGCGATGATGTGGCAAGCCGCGTGCGTGCGCTTACCGACGGCAAGGGTGTCGATGTCGCCTATGACAGCGTTGGCAAGGACTCTGCCAAGGCGTCGCTGGACAGCCTGAAAAGCCGGGGCTGGTTTGTGACCTATGGCAATGCCTCTGGCGCGGTCGAGCCGCTTGCCCCGGGCGAGCTGAACCGCCGCGGGTCGCTCGTGATGACACGGCCGGGCCTCTTCCACTTCGTTGCCGACGAAGCGGGTCTCAAGCGCGGCGCCGCCGCCCTGTTCGGCGCCATGCGTGCTGGCACGCTGAAAGCGCAGATCGGCCAGACCTTCGCGCTTAAAGACGCCGCAGAAGCGCACCGCGCCATCGAGAGTGGCAAGACGATCGGTGCGACGCTCCTGAAGCCCTGATCAGCCCTCGTCTTCTTCTGGGGGCGGCGTCTCGCCGTCTTCCAGAAGGATGCGCTCCGGCATCCCGTCGCGGTGGACGCGGAAAACAATGGCGCGCGCGCCGTCGGGGCCGCCGCGCGGTGAATGTGCTGCGCGTGGTGGGATGACATAGGAATCGCCCTCGACAAGCTCGACACCGTCCTGACCATCCTGCACATGCACCGCTGAGCCGGAGATCACGTACAGGAATTCCTCGCCGGGGTGGTAATGGCGCGGAACAGTTGCATTTGGCGGGATCACGACGTCGGAAATCAGCACTTCAAGCCCGTCAGCCGATGCGATAGGCGACCGCAGTTTCTCGTTTGAGCCAGGCGGCGGCGTAGCGTGATGTTCGGAATGTTGCGGCCCGTCATGGGCATGTGCTTGTCCTGAAAGCACAATCAGAGTGGCCGTAGTCAGTATTCTCTTCATGAAAAACCTCCCTCAAGGCTGCTGGCAGGATGAACCCGCGCCCGGAGGGAGGCAATCAAATTCGGTCTGGAGACTTGTCAGTCTTCGTATTTGAAGCCGATCTCGATGCAGACCTGATAGTAGGCGACCTGGCCATTTTCGATATAGCCGCGCGTCTCGGTCACATGAAACCAGTCCATATTGCGGATCGTCTTGCTCGCGCTTTTCAGCGCGCCATTGATCGCTTCCTCGATGCTGGTTTTCGACGTGCCGACGACTTTGGTCATTGCGAACGTGTCAGTGGACATAAGTATTCCTTTCTCGATCTGTGACCCAAGCAACTAGTCCACCCGGCTCGTGTTCCGCCCGGCCCGCAAAAAATCTTGGCCTTAACGCGGCGGCGGGTCTTCAGATCCGATCTGCTTCTTTAGCTCTGTGACCTTGTAGTTGGCGTCATCGGAGCCGGGTGGAGCCTGACGCTTGAACGCATCCTCGATCTCGTCCCACCGTTCTTTTGCGCCTTCGCGGGCCACAGCATGGGTCATGATCAGCCACTCACCCATGATTGCGCCTTCAACCGCGACACCTGCAGCCTTGGAGGCCGGCATGCCTCTCGCCATCAGTTTCTCGCCTTTGCGCAGTGCTTCACTGTCCTCTTCCAGCCCGGCCTTTTCCCGGCTGGCATAGAAGCCTGTGTTAACGAGGCCTGGACAGAAGACGCTGATGCCGACGCTCTCCGGCATCTCCCGGCGCATGACATCGGCGAGGCCCAGAACGGCGTGTTTGGTGCCCGTATAGAGACCCGCGCCATCGTGCTGGAAACCAAAGCTGTGTTCAGAGCCTGTGAAACAGATCCGGCCCTGTTCGCCGCGATCGATCCAGCGCCGGGCGAAGGCCCTGGCCGTCATCCAGCTCCCCTTCACATTGGTGCCGTATTGCAAGTCGAACTCCTGGGGCGTCGCCTCAATGAGCGGTGCGTCGAACTGCAGACCCGCATTCGCAAAGACCAGATCGACCCTGCCAAGCTGTTCAAAGGCTTGGTCGGCCATCGCCTCGACATCGGATTCCTGGGAGACGTCAGTCTCCACAGGCAATGCGTTCTCACCAAGTTCGCTGGCGGCGAGCTTGAGGGCGTCCCGGTCCATATCCACGATCAGGGCTTTACCGCCACGCTCAACAATGTGTCGCGCCATCTCCAGTCCCATACCGGAGGCACCGCCTGTCACGACGGCATTCTTCGACTGTGCCATTTGGATTCTCCTACTGAGGTGCCAGCGCCAGTAGAAGCGCCGGGTCAATGTAGAAATCCTCATCCCGGTTCAGGGTTGCCTGATTTCTCCATTTTACTGCCCAGTGGAGGTGGGGGCCGGTTGTGCGGCCAGTATTGCCAGAAAGACCGATCTGCTCTCCGGCTTCAATTTCGTCGCCAGCGGTCACGTCGACCTTCGACATATGCATCAAGACAGAGACCAGTCCCTGTCCGTGATCCAGGAAGACCGCGCCGCCCTCATAATAGAGGTCCGGGTCGCCGAGGATCACAGTGCCGGGCGCTGGCGCGATAATCGGCGTGCCGATCGGGGTCGCAATGTCATACCCCTGATGGACCGACACTTTCTCGCAGGTTTCGCCATTCGCGCCTGTACCCGTATATTTGCGTTCGGGTCCAAACGGTGAAGAGGCGCGCCCTTCGGCGGGACGCTTGAAGCCAAGACTTGCGCCGGGGCCGTCATTGAAGGTCTCAAACGCGTCTTTCTTCTTCAGCCAGCTTTCCTCTACCTCGGCGAGCTGCTGCGGGGTTCGGGCATCGACCTTGTCGCAATCGAGACCGCGCAGGAGCCGGAAATCATCGCTGCGGGTGGCAATCTCGACAGATATTGGTTCGCCATCTGTGGGCGTGAGGACAAGAGGGCTGGCTTCATGGCGAGTAAGGCCGATGGTGACGATCCCGTCAGCATCGGTTCGCACGTCGCGTGCGCCGCTGCCGTCTTCGCCTGCCACGCGGATCGAGGTGTCTGCCGGGCCGGTACAAACGAGAAGACCGCCCTGTTTGGCAGCACCTGAGCACGATAGCGATGTGGTGTCAGCGCTCATCGGAAGGGTGAAAAGCCCCGCCGTAACGATCAGTCCAAGGCAGGTCGCCCGGTTCATTCGGCGCCTTCGCCTTTCACCATGCGGGAGGCTGCAGCAGCCGCATCGATATAGGCTTCCTGATGATCGACGCTCCAGTAGCGCAGAGCGGCCATCGGTATCTTCCGGCCGGTCACCGCACAGGTCACGTAATCGCCGGGCTCGATAACTTCGATATCGCCGTCGAGATAGTGAAGCCTGGCTTCACCGCCTGAATGTCCATTTCGCGTCAGCATGGGCGCTATAATGGGATGAAGCCTCAGGCTTGAAAAGGGCACGTCGTCAGCTTTTTGAAGTGCAGTCGACCTACTCCATGTCGTCCAGCGCTGGCGCCGCGTCTTCAGGCGGTGGGGGCGCGTCCGGATTAGGCGTGCGCAGGATCAGTGACAGGGTGCGTATATAGTCATCGGGCCACTGGCCGAGCTTGTTTCTCTGCTGTGCGCGCACAACCATTTCGACCCTTACATCAGGATGGCTGAACACCTGGTCGGAGGTCAGCGCGCCATTGCGTTCCCCCGCCGTGTCGACCAGTTCGGCCTGCCATTCAGCGACGGCCGGACAGGCGGCGATCCTGTCTTTCAGATCGTCGCGGCGCTGGCGCATCGATTCGAGGCTCGCCTCATCTGACTGGTCGATGAGGAGCGTGCAGGTCACCTGATTGTAGGGCGAGGCAACGCTGAAAGGCGCAGCGCCTGGGATCGCCACGGCGCACTCGCCCGCCCCGATCTCGCGCAGGGCTTCGCCGGCAGGGAAGCTGCCAATGGCGAACCCGGCAGCGGTCGATTGGCTCAGGCCAGCAAATCTTGACGCACTAACGCCTTCGCGGATGTAAGGACCGATCTCATAGCAGAGGGGGTCGCCGGGTGGTGGGGCTGGTTCGGCCTGAACAGTCCGTTGCGGCGTAGCGCGCGTGGAGGTCTGCGGCGCGCGGCTTGGTTGATTTCGCGGTTGGGCAGGCGGCTCATAGCCCGGCGGTGCGGACGGGACTGTCGGCTCAAAGGGCAGCGTTGTTGGCGGGGCGTTCCTGTCTTGCTGCGCATGTGCCGCCATGGGCAGGCCGGAGGCGGTGAGCCCGGCGAGGCTGAGGAGAAGCCCGCGACGAGGATGTCGAATCGATATCATATGTTTTGCAACGCCGCTTTGCTTGTTCAGGTCCAGACACTAGGCGGGTTGCCCCGTCTTCGGCAAGCGTCTGGATGAGCTCCGAAGTTTTTGTTTTGTTCTCGTGAACAGGTGTGGTACAGACTGCGCTCTTACAAGAACGCCGGCCTTGCAAAGCCGGGCCATATATGAGGAGACTGAACATGGCCAAACGCGGCAATCTGCAACTCGTGGACAAGGAATCCGGCGTGGACAAGCAAAAGGCACTTGAGACAGCTCTCTCCAATATCGAGCGCTCTTTCGGCAAGGGCTCGGTCATGCGGCTTGGCGATCAGAAGTCGCTCGACATTGAAGCGGTCTCGACCGGTTCGCTCGGCCTCGATATCGCTCTCGGCATTGGCGGTCTGCCAAAGGGCCGCATCATTGAAATCTACGGCCCTGAAAGCTCCGGCAAGACGACACTCTCGCTGCACGCGATTGCTGAGGCCCAGAAAGATGGCGGCGTTTGCGCCTTCGTTGATGCAGAACACGCCCTGGACCCGAGTTATGCGGCCAAGCTTGGTGTTGATCTTGATGATCTGCTCGTCTCCCAGCCAGACACCGGTGAGCAGGCGCTTGAGATCGCTGACACGCTGGTGCGTTCGGGCGCTGTCGACCTTCTGGTCATCGACTCTGTGGCGGCCCTGACGCCGCGTGCCGAGATCGAGGGCGAGATGGGCGATTCGCTGCCAGGTCTTCAGGCCCGCCTGATGAGCCAGGCGCTGCGCAAGCTGACCGCCTCGATCTCCAAGTCGAAGTGCATGGTCATCTTCATCAACCAAATCCGCATGAAGATCGGTGTGATGTTCGGCAGCCCTGAAACGACCAGCGGTGGTAATGCCCTTAAATTCTACGCCTCTGTGCGTCTCGACATCCGCCGCATCGGTGCGATCAAGGACCGCGAGGAAACGATCGGTAACCAGACCCGCGTCAAAGTGGTCAAGAACAAGGTCGCCCCGCCCTTCCGGCAGGTCGAGTTCGATATCCTCTACGGTGAGGGTATCTCCAAGACCGGTGAGCTCATTGACCTAGGCGTCAAATGCGAAGTCGTTGAGAAGGCGGGCTCCTGGTATTCCTACAAGGAAGACCGCATCGGACAGGGCCGTGAGAAAACGCGCCAGTTCCTGAAGGACAATCCCGATATTGCTGACGAGATCGAGCACGAAATCCGTCGTCAGTCGGGTCTGCTGTCGGATGTCATGCTGTCGGCTGAAGAAGAAGAGGCTGAAGCCAAGAAGAAGGCAGAGGACGGCGACGAAGCGAAGGCCGGCTAGGGTGTCCAATTCGGTAGGCGCGCTGCAGTGAACTGAGACTGCGGCGTGGCTGCTTCTTGGCGGGCCCCGTTCAAGCCTTTATATCAAAACCAGAAAGCGCCCGGCTGACATTCGGCCGGGCGCTTGAATTTGGGCAAGCGGCAAGGACGGGCCAGACGACAAGATGACGAGCGTCAACGAGCTTCGAGAATCATTCCTCTCCTATTTCGAGCGGCAGGGGCATACCCGCAAGCCGTCCGCGCCGCTGGTGCCGGACAATGATCCGACCCTTCTGTTCGTGAATGCCGGCATGGTGCCGTTCAAGAACATCTTTACCGGTGCCGAGACCCCGTTTGCGCCGCGCGCGGCCACCTCGCAGAAATGCGTTCGCGCAGGCGGCAAGCACAACGATCTCGACAATGTCGGCTATACCGCCCGCCACCACACCTTCTTTGAAATGCTCGGCAACTTCTCGTTCGGCGACTATTTCAAGGACGACGCCATTGCTTTCGCCTGGGAGCTGGTGACCAAGGAACTTGGTCTTTCCAGAGACCGGCTACTCGTCACGGTGTATTCCGAGGACAAGGAAGCTGCGCAGATCTGGAAAAAGGTCGCTGGCCTGTCTGACGACCGCATCATCCCGATTTCGACCTCTGACAATTTCTGGTCGATGGGCGACACGGGGCCGTGCGGGCCGTGCTCTGAAATCTTCTTCGATCATGGCGACAAGATACCGGGTGGCCCTCCGGGGTCCCCGGATGAAGATGGCGACCGGTTCATCGAGATCTGGAATCTTGTCTTCATGCAGTATGAGCAGCAGGCCGATGGCACCCGGATAGGCCTGCCAAAACCATCGATTGACACCGGCATGGGCCTGGAGCGTATGGCGGCCGTTCTACAAGGCGTTCACAACAATTACGAGATTGATCTTTTCCAGGCGCTGATTGCGGCGGAAGAAGATGTCTACAAGGCAAAGGCGACGGGCGACCAGCTCGCTTCCTTCCGCGTGATCGCTGACCATCTCCGCACGTCCGCCTTCCTGATCGCAGATGGCGTAACGCCATCAAATGAAGGGCGCGGCTATGTCCTTCGCCGCATCATGCGGCGCGCGATGCGCCACGGGCATATCCTCGGCGCGCGCGAACCGATGATGCACAAGCTTGTCGGCGCGCTGACCTCTGAAATGGGCGACGCCTATCCAGAGCTTGGCCGCGCGCAGCCTGCCATCGAAGCGGCGCTTGAACAGGAAGAGGGACGCTTCCAGCGGACGCTCGGGCGCGGCTTGGCCCTGCTTGATGAGGCCACCGACGGCCTTGATGAGGGGGCGGAGCTATCGGGCGAAACCGCATTCCGTCTCTATGACACTTATGGCTTCCCGATTGACCTGACCGCCGACATCCTTCGCGGCCGCGGCATGAGTGTCGATCAGGCAGGTTTTGACACGGCTATGGCCGAACAGAAGAAGGCCGCACGCGAGGCGTGGTCCGGGTCGGGCGACACAGCATCTCAAGCTGTCTGGTTCCGGGTTCGTGACAAGATCGGTGCAAGCAACTTCCTTGGCTATGCTGGGACTAGCGATGAGGGGGTTCTGAAAGCCATCGTCGCTGATGGCGAGATGCGCGATGAAGTCGCCCCGGGTGACTGCGAGCTCGTTTTCGATCGCACGCCTTTCTACGCGGAAAGCGGCGGCCAGGCCGGCGATCATGGCGAGATCCATTTTGCCTCTGGCGCGCGATTTATCGTCCGCGACGTGCAGAAGCGTGCAGGCGATCTGCACGTTCATGTCGGTGAGCTGACGGGTGGCTCGGTAAAACTCGGTGACAAGGCCGAGCTTGTTGCCAATGCCGCGCGCCGCCAGCGCATCCGCGCTAATCACTCGGCTACGCACCTTCTTCACTCTGCGCTTCGAAATGTGCTTGGCCCGCACGTCACGCAGAAGGGTTCGCTTGTCGAGGAAGACCGCCTGCGTTTTGACTTCTCGCATGGCGGTGCCCTGAGCGCTGCGGAGATCGAGGCCATTGAGGATGAGGTCAACGCGGTCATTCGCCAGAATGACGAGGCTCGCATCGAAACCATGGCGCCAGACAAGGCGATTGAGGCCGGCGCATTGGCGCTCTTCGGCGAGAAGTATGGCGATGAGGTCCGCGTTCTATCGATGGGCCAACCGCTGACCGACGAAAAACGGCCTTATTCAGTCGAGCTCTGCGGCGGCACGCACGTTGCTCGCACGGGTGACATTGCCGCTTTCGTCATAACGTCCGAGGGCGGTGTGTCTGCCGGTGTTCGCCGGATTGAGGCGGCAACGGGTGCCGAAGCGCTATCCTTCTTAAAGGGCCGCGCGCAGGTCGCTCTGGACCTTTCCGACACGCTGAAAGTGCCGCTGAAGGATGTCAGCCGAAAGGTTGGTAGCCTGATGGAAGAGCGCCGCAATCTGGAGCGTGAGCTGGCTGAAACAAAGCGCAAGCTCGCCATGGGCGGGGGCGGCGGTGCCGCACCGTCCGGGCCAGAAGAAATCGGTGGTTTCAAACTGATCGCTCGCGTTGCCGAAGGTGTCGGCGGCAAGGATCTTCGCGGACTTGTTGACGAAGCCAAAAGCCAGCTCGGCTCTGGAATCGCTGTCTTTATCGGGGTGAATGAGGGCAAAGCGGCCGTCGCCGTCGGCGTGACTGCTGACCTGACGGACAAGGTCTCGGCGGTTGATCTGGTACGCGTTGCGGCGGCTGAAGTTGGCGGCAAGGGCGGCGGCGGACGCGCAGACATGGCGCAGGCTGGTGGCCCGGATGGCGGCAAGGCAGAAGCTGCACTGGACGCTGTGCGCAAGACGTTGGCTGGTTAACAGAAACCTAGAAGCATTTTGCGTGTCCCCACCGAGAGGTGGGGTCCATGGCGGCCGGGCGATGACCGGGCAAGCTGTTGTCAACCGCCATGGATCCCAGCTTTCGCTGGGAAGGCGGACACTAGCGGCGACGCTCTATTGCGTTGAAGGAAAGATGGGTTCTTCGTCACCGGTCTTCCACTGGTCGAATTTCGGCATGATCGATTTAAAGCGTTCGCTCTCCAGGTGCGCGGTGAGCCAGGCTTTCAAGGCCGGGTAGGGCGATGCGTCGAACCAGGCCCGGTCGGTATTTGCGAACTGGCGGATGAACGGCATCACGGCCATGTCGGCGAGCGAGACGCGTTCACCGAAAAGCTGTGTGCGCGAAGACAGGCGAGCGTCCAGCGTCTCCAGAAAAGCCGAACCTGCCTTGCGGTGATCTTCAGACACGGCGCCTTCGTCTTCATAGCGATTGGCGTATTTGTAGCGGTCGAGGTGATGCTTGAACGGTCCGTCGCAGGCGGCGATTAGATCCATCATCTCGGCCCGGCTACCTTCATCAGGGGAAAGCCAGCTTTCGGGGTCGTTCTGCCCAAGCGCATGCAGCATCACGTCGAGACTTTCATCGACCACCCTGCCATCCTCCAGAACCAGCACAGGCACGGTCCCCTTCGGCGAGGCATCCAGCATTTCCTGCGGCTTGTCGCGCAGCACGACCTCACGCAGACGGCATTGAAGACCAGCGGACTGGATGGCGAGCCGGGCGCGCATTGCATAAGGGCAACGGCGGAAGGAATAGAGAACCGGTCGCGTCATGACGCTTCGGTGTCGGCCGGTTTTGCTTTCTTGCGTCCGATATGGGCTTCACCGCGTTTCTTCGCGAGTTCGACCTGCTTCTGGCGCTCGGCGAAACGGGCGCGCTGCTCATCGGTGACGGTGTCGTGGCAGGCGGGGCAGCAGATGCCTTCTTCAAAGCAGGGGTCGCGGCGTTCAGCCTCGCTGACCGGGCGCTTGCAGCCGTGGCAGAGTTCATAGTCTCCGATCTCAAGCCCGTGGCCGACCGAGACGCGCTGGTCGAACACGAAACACTCGCCCTGCCATTTGCTTTCAGCCTGCGGGACAGTTTCGAGATATTTGAGGATGCCGCCCTTCAGATGAAACACCTCATCAAGGCCTTCGGATTTCACGAAGCTGGTCGCCTTTTCACAGCGAATGCCGCCTGTACAGAACATGGCGACTTTCGGCTTGCGGCCTTCAGCTTCCAGCTTTGCGCGGAAGTCGCGGAACCAGTCGGGAAATTCGCGGAACGTCGCGGTGTTCGGATCGATCGCGCCTTCGAAGGTGCCGATGCCGTACTCATAATCATTGCGCGTATCGATCAGCACCGTGTCAGGGTCGGTGATGAGGGCGTTCCAATCTTCCGGGTCGACATAAGTGCCGACAAGGTCATTCGGGTCCGTGCCCGGCACGCCCATGGTGACGATCTCCTGCTTCAGGCGCACTTTCAGCCGCCAGAAGGGCATCGTCTCGGCGTGGCTTTGCTTGTGTTCGAGGTCGTCGCAGCCTGGGAGGGCGCGCAGGAATGACATGGCCTCATCGAGCGCGTCACCTTCAGCGGCGATCGTGCCGTTCAGGCCTTCGGCGGCGACGAGTACCGTGCCGCGAATACCAAGCGCCTCGAAGCGCGCTGCGACGTCGGCACGAATCGCTTCGGGGTCGGCGAAGGGAACGAATTTATAGAAGGCAGATACGCGAAAGCTCATGACCTGCCCCTTATGCCAGAGCCGGCCATGAGCTTCCAGACAGGCGCGTCAGCAGGCGTGCTGCTGACGCGCTCTGATCTTCAAAGATCAGGTTTCGCTTTCAGCGCCCTGAGCCGCGCCGCTAACGGCTTCGCCGGTTGCTTCGACGTCTTCGCCAACGCCTTCAACAGTGTTGCAGGCAGCAAGTGTGCCCAGGGTCATCAGGGCAGCGAGGGAAAGTGCGATCTTTTTCATTTTCGATTTCCTTTTTCGGATAATCCGGTAACAGCCGGGCCGGACCTCCCGACCTGACTTGCTAATTAAGTCGCACCGACATCTTTGGTTCCCAACGGCCTCGCAATCCTGCTAAAGGGGGCGCCATGAAAAGCGCTGTGATTGTCTTTCCCGGATCGAACTGTGACCGCGACGCTCAGACCGCCCTGACGGAGGTCATGGGGACGCCGCCAGCAATGGTGTGGCACAAGGATGGGAACCTGCCTGATGATGTCGACCTGGTGGTCGTGCCCGGCGGGTTTTCCTATGGCGACTATCTGCGTTGCGGCGCCATGGCGGCGAACTCTCCGGTCATCGAAGGCCTGCGGCGTCATGCAGACCGGGGCGGCTATGTGCTCGGCGTCTGCAACGGGTTCCAGGTCCTGACCGAAACCCAGCTTCTGCCGGGTGCGCTGCTGCGCAATGCTGGCCTGGATTTCGTCTGCCGTCCGCAAGCGCTGCGCATTGAGTCGAGCAATTCGGCTTTCACGAGCGCCTATGGCGACCGCAAGGAAATCACGATCCCGATCGCGCACCATGATGGGAATTTCGTCGCCGATGAAGACACGCTCGACCGCTTGGAGGGAGAGGGGCGCGTCGCATTCCGCTATAGCGGCAATCCGAACGGATCCGCGCGCGACATTGCTGGCATCGTGTCAGAGAATGGCCGCGTACTGGGTATGATGCCACACCCGGAGCGCGCGATTGGCGGGCATGAAGGCGGCGCCGATGGCCGCGGCATGTTCGAAAGCCTGCTTTCGGCGATCTAGTCTGGCAATTTTCCAGCGCTAGGGCATACTCGGCTTCGCTCTGGGGAGGGCGAGGCATGACTTATCTTGAAGAAACCAGGGCGGCTGGACGGGAAATCTTCCCTGACCTGGCGCGCGCCCTCGCGCTTATCGGTATTGCATTGGTCAATGTGGCGATCTTCGCCCATCCGATGACCACGGGCTATACCGACCTGCAGGGTGCCGACCGATGGGCGTATTTTGGCGTCACCTCCTTCTTCATGCTGAAGTCCTACACGCTGTTCTCGTTCATGTTCGGGGTCGGGTTCGCCTATCAGATGATGGCGGCAGAGCGGCGGAGTGTGGGCTTTGCCGGGCGGTATTGGCGCCGCATCCTTGGTCTTCTGATCCTCGGCCTGCTGCACGTCGCCCTGACGTTTCAGGGCGATATCCTCGTTATCTACGCGATACTCGGATGCTTCCTATTCCTGTTCAGGAAGGCGAGCGCGAAGACGTTGGTGAGGTGGGGCATCGGCCTTTATGCGGTGCAATTCCTCGTCATGCTTTCGGCCTTTAGCCTGTTCTGGTTGGGCGCGACCTTTGCGCCGGAACAGATGGCCGCAGAACTTGAGGTCAATGCTGCTTCGGCCGAGGCCGCGCGACAGGCCTTTGGCGAAGGGAGCTTTGCTGATGCGATGGTCCAGCGCTTCGCGGACTGGTCGATGGTTCTGGTGGGCGGCCTCTTCATGCAAGGCATTGGCGCAATGTCTTTCTTCGTTTTCGGTCTCGCGGCAGTGCGCCATGAGGCGATCTCTGACCCGCGCAAGCCGGTCTGGAAGATGTTCAGGCGCTACTTCCTGCCGATTGGCGTGGCCGGAAGCCTTTGGGGAGGATGGCTGATGGTTGCTTCGGGCAGCGGCGAGATGAGTGTCGATATGCTTGCCGGAATGACGGTCATCACCCTGTTCAGCCCGTTCTCGACCGCAGGCTATCTCGGTCTCATCGCAAAGTGGGCAGAAGTGCCGGAGGGCCGTATCAAAGTCTTCCTCGCGCGCGGCGGCACAGCGTCGTTGACGGCTTACATCCTGCAAAGCGTCGTGTTCTCGCTCGTCTTCAACAATTACGGGCTTGGTCTTTACGGTCAGATCGGTGCGTTGGGATGCACCCTCATCGCGCTCATCGTCGGATTTGGCTCTGTCTCATTGATGAGCTTGTGGCGCAGGCGCTTTGCGCGCGGGCCACTTGAAGTGGTTTTGCGCGGCTGGACTTATCTAGGGGCGCGTTGAGGCGCCACGCGCAGAGCGAAGTGGAAATCACCTTCAAAGCCCGTCGGTGCCCATGCTTCGGCGAGCTTGCCATTCTGATCAGCGAACAGGGCATGCGCCGGATCGTATGAAAAGCGGCGGTGCAGGCGGAGGCCCGTGCCTTTCAGTTCGGCCGCGGTAAAACGATCTGAGAAGATAAGCCGAAGCCGCGCTGCGCCGCTGTCCCTTGCGATCTTGCGGGCAACGCGCACGAGACAGGCTATCGTCGCCTCGCGTGGTGCGCCGGGTGCGAACTCCAGATCGACAATGTCGAGACCGGCAGGCTCATAGGCGTTCGGCTTGCTCAATATGGCCATCATCAGGCCGGTGATCTTCGATCCGTCGCGGGCGGTGAGAACTACACTCCGGCCGGGCGCGTCCGGGTCAGACAACAGATAGGCATAGAAGGGTGCGCTGCGCACGGGGACGGCCTGCCGCGACCTGCGTAAGTCCGAATCGAAAGCATCGAGGGCGCGTGCATCGTCCGGGCTGGCAGGGTCAAGCCAGTCGCCCGCCTGGAGACTCTTTTTCGCGTGATCAGCAAGCGGTATATGCAGGGGCGGAAACCATTCGCGGGCAGATAGCGCATCATAGATACGATCAGAGCGGGCGAGCCGGGAAAAGGCCAGCCCCGCCCCCATGGCGAGTGGTCTGATCGGCCATTCGAGGCGATTACGGGCGCTCTCGCCTTTCCACGCAGTCATGCCGAGCTTTTTGTAGAGCCCGGCAGAGCTGGCATTATTGTTAAGAGAGTAGACGGCCGCGAGACCAGGATAGGTCAAGGCGCGCCGGGCAAGTCTCGGGCCGCTGCCGCGACCTTCCGGGCCGGCGATAAATGTGTGGCCTGTAGCAGCCTTCACAGGCGCTCCCTCGAGAATGAAGTCGCGCGCCTGAAGACCCACCATGGCCACAACGGCCCCCTCGCGTTCAGCCACGAAGCCTGCCGGTATATCCCCCTGCTGTGGATTTTCGAACAGGGCCCAGTGCCAGCCTGCCTCGCTTCGCCAGGGGAAATCAACCTTCGCGACGAGGGCCATGACGCCAGGCAGGTCGTCTGGAGTGATTGTCCTGATCTTGATCAAGCAAAGGCCTCGGATTTCTTCCTGCGACATCTGCAGGGCGTCTCCGTCTACTCAAGATTGGTTGAGAAAGAATTTGCCTGATTTGAACTGTTCGAAATGTCCGGTCAGGGTTACTCAAAAGGAAAACCGGCAAGAGGGAGAGCTGAGCGATGAGAATGCAGACGAGTGTGGTAGCGTTGTTCGGGCTCGCCCTGGCGGCCTGTGGGGGCGCGGAGGAAAGTGTATCGCCGAAACAAACGGATGGGGTTGAGACCGAGGTCAGCGAGAATGAAGGCGATGCGGCTACTGCCGCGGCGGTGGCTGGCGAGGCCGATTATGCCGATATGGCGAACTGGCTCTGCCATCCGGGCAAGGAAGACGATGCCTGTTCAGCTAATCTCGATCATACGGTGGTAAACGCTGACGGCACGCTTGAAGAAATGAGCTTTGAGCGGGCAGATGCGCCACCTGTCGACTGTTTCTACGTCTATCCAACGATCTCCTTCGACTCGACGCCAAATAGCGATCTGAACGCGGGGCCGGAGGAAGAACGGGTTGCGGCCTTGCAGCTTGGCGCGTTCGGTGAAACCTGCCGCCTTTTCGCGCCGGTCTATCGTCAGATCACCCTGACCCATTTGCAGAGCCTGATGGGCGGCGCCGAGTTCAGCGCTGACCCGGAACTCGGCTTCAACGACGTCGTCGACGCCTGGAATACCTATCTGGAAACGGAGAATAATGGCCGCGGTGTCGTCTTGATCGGGCACTCGCAAGGCGCACGCATGGTCGAGCGGTTGATGCGCGAAACGATTAGCGGGTCTGACAGTGAGGACCTGATCATTTCGGCCATGCCGATCGGTTATACGATGTATGCTGACGCTGAGACGGGGAACGTTGGCGCTTTCCCGATCTGTAAAACGGGCGATCAAACCGGTTGCGTGATCGGCTATGTCAGCTTCCGGTCGGACTTTCCGCCGCCAGCAGATAGCCGCTTCGGGGATACGAGTGCGGACGGCCAGCGGGCAATCTGCGTGAACCCGGCGGAACTGTCAGGCGACGAAGGCGTCCTTGATGCCCGCCTCGCGCGGACTGGCTTCTTTGGTATTGAGAATGCGAGCTTCGTCGAAGGCCAGCGTATAGCGACGCCTTACGCGTCACTGCCCGGCATGCTGTCTGCGGAATGCGTCGAAACCGACGGGCATACCTATCTGGCGGTTGAAGTTACCGGGGACCCGACCGATCCACGCGCCGATGATATTCTCGGCGATGTCGTTGTCGGCCCAGACGTATTGCGTGATTGGGGGCTGCACCTGATCGATATCAATGTCGCGATGGGCAATTTGGTCTCTATCGTGGAAACTCAAGCCGCTGCCTGGGCCACCACCAGCACTGAGGAATAAGCCAAGGGTGAGGCCCGGTTCAGGCATTTGCGCTGAGCCGGGCGGCGAGCTCTGCATGGCCTTCGACCATACGGGTGATCTGCGCAGGGTCTGGCTCCAGCGTGTAATCGCCTTCATCATGCGTGCCACCGAGCACGATGCCGGTCTTGCGCGGGAACATGTAAAGGACGCCGTTCGAGGTCGGGGCGACGTAGGAATAAGTCACGTCCGGTTGCGGCAGGAGGTGGCTAAGCTGGCCTTTGACCGGCACCAGCGCCTCATCACCGAACAGTCCAGCCGCGCCAAGGCCCGTACAATTCACGATCGTCTGTTCGGGTAGCGCCATCACATCATCAACTGAGGCGAGGCGGACGCGAACCGTGCGCGCGCCGGCGAGCTGCGCGTCCTGCAGGATAGCGTCGAGATAATAGTCGGGATCGATGATCATCGCCTTGAAGCGCTCTTCATAGGCATATCCGAACAGGGTGTTTTCGGTCGATGTACGAAGAGCCGGATAGATATCGTCGCCGCCTGGCAACTCATAGCGCGGTGACGGGATACGGCGGCCGAGCTGGTGATGGTCGGCCCAGTAGACGCCATATCCCGGCCTGTTCACGTAAGGCAGGAAGCCATAATAGGCGAGGCGGATGAGCTTGCGGTTCATCGCCAGCCATTCCTGGCTGACGGCCGAACGGTCAAAATAGCCAGTTGGCATCCAGAGAACGCCTGCAACATTGGACGTGGTGTGCGGGGGCAGCTGTTCGGCGTAGATAGTCACATTGTGGCCGCGCCGGGCAAGAATGAGCGCGGCTGTCAGGCCCTGAACGCCGCAACCAAGGATGGCGATATCCCTTACGCCTGTGCCTGCCGCTTCGTCGGCTGCAACCGATGCGGTGCCCCACGACATGGTCACCCCGCAGCCGCCATGGCCGTAATTGTGGATGACCGTCTTTTCGCCGAGCCGTTCACTCTCAAGCCGGTAGCCTGTCGGGCGATAAGGGCGATGGCCAACAACGGTGCGCGTGACACGCGACAGGCTCGATTGGACAGGGACGTAGCTGCTGAAAGGGTCGGTTGCTTCAGCATGCTTGATTGTCTCTGCTGCCGGACGGGTGGCGCAGGCACCCAGCGTGGCAAGACCCACTCCGCTCACAAAATCGCGTCGCCGCATTCAAGTCACCTTAGGCCAATTCGCTACCCACCCCGTTGGCTGACACTGCCCGCCCCTTCTGCTGAGGGCAAGGCATTCGGGCGCAGGGCCGGAACCGGACCGCTCATGTCCGGTTCATCCATGACCAATGCAAGAAATGGAGCAGCAAATGTCCAGGGGAAATGGATACAATGAAGGCGACAAGGTCGAGTGGGACTGGGGCAATGGCACCGGATCCGGCAAGATCAAATCAGTCTACACGCAAAAGCGGACGGTGAAGATCAAAGGCGAGGAAATTACCCGCGACGCCAGCGAAGATGAGCCCGCCTATCTGATCGAGCATGAGGACTCTGAAGTCCTGAAGAGCCACTCGGAAGTTCGCAAGGCATCATGAGCGCGCCCAAGGCTGACGGCTGACCGGGATCTCGGAACGCGGCTACAAAAAAAGGCCGGTGCGTGGTTTGCACCGGCCTTTTCGTCTGTCGGTATTTAAGGGTTATTCTTCCGTTTCGATATCGGCTGCCGCGTCTACTTCATCTTCAGCTTCTTCTTCGTCAGCCTCAGGGCGTTCCGGGCGACAGTCGTTGACGAGGGTCTTCATCTCTTCGCCAGCGTGGACAACGATCTCATCCTGACCGGAGCGTACACGGATCGCATCATTCGCGTTGACCAAGGTCGCGACGCCATTGGTTGCCGGGTCAACCGAACCACCAATCATCGGCGTGTCCGTTTCCAGAGCGACAGCATCGATACTGACATTGCCCGCGGAAGTGAGGAAGTCGATGGACACGCCGCCTTCGCCCTCGCTGATCGCGCGCTGAACGACGAGCGTTTTGCCTTCGCCTTCGACCTGTTCGGCACGGCATATCAGCGTTAGCAGGGTTTCACCATCGGACGTGAAGCTAACAGCCGGATCGCCGCGATCCGTCGATGTCGCCCAGCTGCCTTCCATCGGTGTCGGCATTTCGCTGGAAACGCCCGCATTTGATTGCGCTTCGGCTGCAGCTTCTTCCATCGTCGGCTCAGGCGCCGGCATGGTGCCGTCGGGGCTGTCATAGCCGCCTTCGTTGCCACACGCAGCAAGAGCAGCGGGCAGGAGTGCTAACAGGATCAGTCTCATGGAAGGTATCCTTTCTCTCACGTATCCAAGAACCGCTGTACCAACGCAAAGACTGGCGATCCGGTTTCGAAATTGGCAGAATTTGCCGTCCAGAGTAGGCGGATGAAGATCCATCGAAGGCGAGCGCAACTGGATTGAAGCACGCAAATTCCGCATTGGAGCATTGTCCCCGGCCCGCGCGGCAAGTATCGAGCATCTCAGCAGACCCAATCAGAATCGAGCACCTCAATTGACCGACACTTCTGACCTCGCCAACCGGATCGTTTCTGCCATGCAGGCCGAGCAGTCCCAAACCGACGCTGCCGGCCACGGCATCAATGCGGAGGAGTGGGACCGGCTCGTCACAAGGCTGGGTCGTTGTCCGAACCTTGTCGAGCTCGGCATCTATTCGGTGATGTGGTCCGAGCACTGCTCCTACAAATCCTCGCGCCGCCACCTGTCGAAGTTTCCGACCAAGAATGCTCGCGTCATCCAGGGGCCGGGCGAGAATGCGGGCGTCATTGATATTGGCGACGGTCAGGCGGCGATCTTCAAGATGGAGTCGCACAACCACCCGTCCTACATCGAGCCGTATCAAGGCGCGGCAACGGGGGTTGGCGGCATTCTGCGCGACGTGTTCACCATGGGCGCGCGCCCGATTGCGCTGGTCAATGCGCTGCGCTTTGGCGATCCGAGCCATCCGAAGACGCGCTCACTCGTGGCTGGCGTCGTCGCGGGCATCGGTGGCTATGGCAATTGCGTCGGCGTGCCGACCGTCGCGGGCGAGACGCAGTTCGACGAAGGCTATAATGGCAACATCCTCGTCAATGCGATGGCTGTCGGCCTCGCCGATCAGGACAAGATTTTCTATGCGCGCGGCGCTACGCCCGGAAACCAGATCTTCTATGTCGGCTCCAAGACGGGCCGCGACGGCATTCACGGCGCGACCATGGCGTCGGCCGAATTCTCCGAAGGTGACGAGGAAAAGCGTCCAACCGTGCAGGTGGGTGACCCCTTCACCGAGAAGCTGCTCATCGAGGCCTGTCTTGAGCTGATGGCGACAGATGCCATCCAGGCCATTCAGGATATGGGCGCGGCGGGTCTCACCTCCTCGTCGGTTGAGATGGCTGACAAGGGCGGCATCGGTATCGAGATGGACCTCGACAAGGTGCCCCAGCGCGAGACCGGCATGACCGCCTATGAGATCATGCTGTCGGAAAGCCAGGAGCGGATGCTCATGGTGCTGAAGCCCGGCAAGGAAGACCTCGCCAAGGCAATCTTCGAGAAATACGACCTCGACGCTGAAGTCATCGGCATGACGACAGATACCGGTCACATGGTGCTGAAGCAGTTTGGCGAAGTGGTCTGCGATATCCCTGTCGCGCCGCTGGCAGAAGATGCGCCGAACTATGACCGCCCGTGGGTGGAGCCGAAGGCGCGCGCGCCGCTCGATCTCTCGAAATACCCGGAGCCTGAGGATTACGGCGAAGTGCTGCTGAAGCTCATGTCCTCGCCGGACATGGCCTCCAAGCGCTGGATCTGGGAACAGTATGACCGCCATGTGATGGGCGATACGGTCGACAGCTCGCAGTCCATGGGCGACGCGGCCATCGTCCGCATCCACGGTACCAACAAGGCGCTGGCGATCTGTTCGGACTGCAACCCGCACTATGTCGCCGCTGACCCGTTTGAGGGCGGCAAGGCTGTTGTGGCAGAGGCCTATCGCAACTTGTCCAGCGTTGGCGCGACGCCGATCGCGATCACCGACAATCTGAATTTCGGCAATCCGGAAAAGCCCGCCACGATGGGCTATATCGTGAAAGCCATCGAAGGCATGGCCGAGGCCTGCCGCACCCTCGACTTCCCCGTCGTGTCCGGCAATGTCAGCCTCTATAATGAGACCGACGGCAAGGCGATCCCGCCGACGCCTGTGGTCGGCGGCGTTGGCCTGATCGAGGATGTGTCCAAGGTCGCGACGCTGAAAGGTGCGCAGCCGGGTGATGTGTTGATCCTGATCGGCGAGACCAGGGGCCATCTCGGCGCATCGCTCTATGCGCGCGAATGGCTGGGCCTCAAAGGCGAGGAGCTCGGCCCGCCGCCGCCAGTTGATCTTGCGACGGAAGTGAAGAATGCCGCGTTCGTTCACAAGCTGATCGAAGATGGCCTCGTTAATGCCGTCCACGATGTCAGCGACGGCGGGATTGCGTGTGCAGCCGCTGATATGGCGCTGACGAGTGGAATCGGTGTCTTCTTACATGGTGATCAGATTTTGTCCAAAGGCGAAGATCCCGCCTTATATTCCGAAGTTTGGCATTTGTTTGCTGAGGATTGCGGCCGATTTGTAGTTTCTGTCTCAGACGCCGAGACCGTGCTCGATGCCGCTGAGGCCTCAGATGTATTCGTTGCATGCGTAGGAAATGTCGAAGTAGGAGCCGAGGCGAAGATCACCTTTTGGAACGATGGAGATGAAGAATTGCTCGCGCTCCCTGTCGACACTCTCCGTGAAGCCCACGAAGGCTGGCTGCCGCGCTATATGAAGGGCGAGAACTAAGCGAAAGCCCCGGGGGCGCAGCGCCTAGATGTATAAAAATTCACTGTTTTCTGATCCAGATTTCTCTATGCGACGTATGCGTGTGCGAGAGGAAAACCGTCGATGGTGGCCTCGTGCCTCTTCTTCTCGCGCGCGCGCCAGTGTCCTTAGGGATGCTGGCGCGCCAAATTTTTCAGGCCTTCTGATTCTGATGGCTGAAGCGCGGGTTTGAACTTCACACCGCTCTGGCATTGACCTTTCATGCGGCTGGCGCTTCGGTGCTGCCATCATGGAGGTTCCCCAATGAAAACCAGTCTGATTTCCACCAGCGTGTTCGCGCTCAGCGCGGCGCTGCTTGTGTCCTGTACGAACAATTCGGGCGATGTGCCGCCGGCTGAAGTTCCTGTGCCGCCAATGGCAGGCGACCCGGTCGCGGCAGAGAGCACTGAAGTTGCCGAAGCACGCGCCTTCCTGGAACGCGCAGATGCTGAGCTTGGCCAGATGTCGAAGGAGATCAGTCCGATCTTCTGGGAGCAGGCGACCAATATCACCGATGAGACGAATGCCGCAGCAGCCGAGGCCGGCGCCCGCGCAACCACAATGGCTGTTTCACTGGCCAATGAGTCGAAGCAGTTCAATGATGTCGACCTGCCAGCAGACCTCGCGCGCAAGATGCAACGCCTTCAGTCCGGCGTCACCATTCCTGCCCCGTCCACCGAAGGCGCAGCTGAAGAGCTGTCGCAGATCACGACTGGCCTCGAGGCGACTTACGGCACCGGCACGTTCAACTACAAGGGCGAGGATCTGAACCTCGACCAGCTGTCGACCATCATCGAGACGAGCCGCGACCCGGAAGAGCTGCAGGCTGTCTGGGAAGGCTGGCGCACCGTGTCGCCGCCGATGAAGGATGACTATGCCCGCATGGTAGAGATCGCCAATGAAGGCGCGACCGAGCTTGGCTATGACAATCTGAAAACGATGTGGCTGTCGAAATACGACATGCCGCCGGAAGAAATGGCGACCGAGGTCGACCGTCTGTGGGGCCAGGTGTCCCCGCTCTATGAGGAGCTGCACTGCTATGTGCGCGCAGAGCTCAACGAAGAGTATGGCGACGATGTCCAGCCTGCCACGGGCCCGATCCGAGCGGACCTGCTCGGCAATATGTGGTCGCAGCAATGGTCGAACATCTATCCGCTGGTCGAGCCGGAAGGCCTGCCGGGGCAGGGCTATAACCTGACCGATGAACTGATCGCGGCTGACTATGACGCCATCAAGATGGTCGAGACCGCAGAGGAATTCTTCGTCTCGCTCGGCCTCGATCCACTGCCTGAAACCTTCTGGGAGCGGTCCATGATCGTGCGTCCGGAAGACCGTGAAGTGGTGTGCCACGCATCCGCCTGGGACCTCGATGACGAGGAAGATGTGCGCATCAAGATGTGTACCGAAGTGAACGCCGAGGACTTCTACACCGTCCACCATGAGCTGGGTCATAACTACTACCAGCGCGCCTATAAGGACGTCGATTACCTCTACAAGGACGGCGCACATGACGGCTTCCATGAGGCGATTGGCGATTTCATCTCTCTGTCGATCACGCCGTCCTATCTGGTCGATATTGGCCTTATCACCGAGGATCAGGTGCCGGGCGAAGAGGCCGACATCTCGCTGCTGATGAACACCGCGCTCGACAAGATCGCTTTTCTGCCATTCGCCATCACGGTTGATAGTTGGCGCTGGGACGTGCTCGACGGCACGACGCAGCCTGCTGACTACAACGACGCCTGGTGGGCGAAGCGCACGCAGTATCAGGGCATCGTTCCGCCGGGCCCGCGTCCGGCAGACGCGTTCGATCCGGGTGCGAAGTACCACATTCCGGGCAATACGCCGTATCTGCGCTACTTCCTGTCCTACATCATGCAGTTCCAGTTCCATAAGGCCGCGTGTGAGCAGGCTGGCTGGGATGGCCCGCTGCACCGCTGCTCAATCTACGGAAACGAGGAAGTCGGCGCACGCTTCAATGCGATGATGGAAATGGGCGCATCAGAGCCTTGGCCAGACGTTCTGGAGACCTTCACCGGCACGCGTGAAATGGATGGCTCTGCGATCATCGAGTATTTCGATCCGCTGATCGGCTATCTCGAAGAGCAGAATGAAGGCCGCAGCTGCGGCTGGGAATAGGGGCGTCCCCCTCTAGATTCCGAAAAGCCCCGGGCGAGCGATCGTCCGGGGCTTTTTGTTGGTTGCGAGCGGCCTGCCTTACTCGGCGTCGCTAGCGACGTGCTCATCAATGGCTTCGGCGACCAACAGCACGGTATCGACAGATCTCGCAAAGGTGTTCGGGTCCACCTTGTCGAACGTGTCGGTAACCTTGTGATAGTCGGCATGGTCTTCGACGCCGAGATAGATGATTGGCACGCCCGCGCGTAGAAAGGGGGCATGATCTGAAAGGGTCGACCAGTCCTGATTGCCCCACTCCGGGCTGTCATGTCCCTTACTGAGGGTCAGCGGCGTCTCAGCGGCGACAGCGTCGATCAACGGGACCAGCTCAGGATAGTGATAGGTGCCGACGGCAAAGATCTCACCCTTGTCAGCGCGTGAGACCATGTCGAGGTTCAGGTTGAAGGCGAGCCGGTCTCCGATCTGTTCAGGAAGGTCGTGAACAAAGGCGGCAGAGCCCGCAATTCCCATTTCTTCAGCGTCAAAGAAAGCGAAGACGAGCGTGGTCTCGGGCGCGTTTTGCTGAAACCAGCTGATTGCTTCGAGCAGCGCGGCCACGCCGGACGCATTGTCGTCCGCTCCATTGTAGATGCCATCCTCACCCATGCCGACATGGTCATAATGGGCAGACATGACGATGACCGGCGCGCCCGGTTCATCATTGATTATGGCGAGAAGATTGGTGCCGCTTACACCTTCTCTGCCTTCGGAAAGGCTGGCCGTCTCAAACGGGGCTTCAAATCCACCGTCCAGCAGCGGGTCCACGCCGCGCGCTTGAAGCTGGTCGATGATCCACTCACGGGCCTTGAGATTACCGGGTTCTCCAGTCAGGCGGCCCTCGAAGTCATCAGACGACAGCGTCTCAAGCGCGGAGAGCGCCCGCGCGCTATCATGGTACCGCGCTGTATAGGCGTGGGTCGCGGTTGCTGTCTCTGTTGCGGCTGGGTCGGGAGCAGACGGGCTTGAGCAGGCGGCGGCCAACAGGCCTGCGGCGAGGAAGGATCGGATCATCAGGGCTGAGAACTCCATGGCAAGTTGTCTTGACCATAGGTCTATTGGCCGCCATGTGCGAGCGACAAAGGAGACTGTCATGGCAATGGACCGCGAGACCCTCGAGACCTATCTGAAGGACGCTTTTCCGGAGGCAGAGATCACGCTGACGGATCTTGCCGGGGATAATGACCATTGGCAGGCTGAAATTGTGTCACCGCAGTTCAAGGGCGTGCCGCGTGTGCGCCAGCACCAGATGGTCTACGCAGCCCTCAAAGGGAAGATGGGCGGTGAACTCCATGCGCTCGCGCTCAAGACGCGTGCGCCGGACTAGGCAGGCCTAGTCCTCGTCCATCACGGTGCTGCCAATCGGCCCGCCGAGTGGGTCAGGATACTCCGGATAGCCTTCTGGCCAGCTATTGTCTTCGTCCCGGCTTTCTTCATCGTCTGACGAACGGTCACGCTCGCGATTGTTGCGGGCGATTGGCTCTACGCGGGCATTGGCTGGCAAGCCGTCAACATAGCCTGCGGCGGCCTCGGCGTCGCCCGGCATATTGCCCATGCGCTGAACGGAGTATGCGGTGCCATTACGCTGGAGCGGACTTGGCAGGGACGGCAGCCGGCTGGGGCGTGGCAGGGGCGGGCGTGTATCAACTGCAGAAGTCGTCGCGGGGGCGGTTGGACGTTGCGTGCTCGTAGAAGCGGCGCGCGAGACATTAGAGCGTGCTGCTGCGGCCGCTGTGGCCTGAGACTGGGTTGCCGTGGGCGCAGGAGTAGAGGACGAGAAAGTCCGGCGCGTCACCGTGCGGGTCGGCGTGGATGAAGTCGCTGGGCGCTGCGCTGCGACCGCCGTGGCTGCGGGTCGCTGGACAGGACGGGTCGTTACGCGGCTGGTGATCGTAGGTGTCGATGCGCTTGGCTGGCGGCTTGCCTGCTGTGTGCTTGCCCGTGACGCGACAGAGGTCGTCGCCGGACGGGTGGTCGTATTGCTGGCAAGTTGCGTCCGCGTCGTCGGCTGCACCTGGCGGCGCACAGGCGCTTGCTGCACAGATGGCGTGACCGGGGTGGGCAGCATATGACTGGTGGCCGCGCCATCGGGAGACGGCGGCATTGAGGTCCTGTTGGCGGCTGTCTGGCGAGATTGCGCATAGCCGCCCGCCAGCACGTCTGATCTTGTTGGCCGGGTTGAGGCGGCAGCGGCAGATTGAGTCGGTACCCGGCTCATCTGCGGGGCAGCACTCATGCCGCTAAGGCCCGACGTGTAGCCAGGGCGAGGCTGGCTCTGCCCGGCACTGCTCTTCAGTTCGCAGCGAGGACCAACGCGGAAAGTCGGCGGTGTCAGCGACCAGGCGACACAGCGCTGGTCTTCGGCGCAGGTCTGGGCGCAAGCTTGAAGCCCGCGTGCGCGTTCCGATGAATAGGTTTGCCCAACGCGGTAGCTATCCGTCTCGACAGCTCTTTCGGCCAGCGCCGGAGCAGCCAGCCCAGCCATTATTATGGCCAGTGCTGTCAAGCGGCCCCAGACATCGGGCGCGGCAGGGAATGACATCTTCATGGCTGCCAGATTAAACCAGCAGGGATTAAGAGGTAGTTAGGCCTGAGCGCCCTTCTCAAGCTCTTCTTTCATGGCCTCGATTTCCAACCAGACCATTTCTGCTTCTTCCAGTTCGGTTCGCGCTGCCGCAAGGCGGTCGCTGACTTTCTGGAACCGACCCGGGTCCTTGTTGAACAGATCCGGGTCGGAAAGTTCGCTCTCCAGCTTTTCTATTTCGGCACCGAGGCGCGGCATTGCGGCCTCTGCTTCCTTGAGGCGGTGCTTATCCTTGAAGGAAAGCTTTGCCTCGCGCTTTGAACCGGCGGAAGTCGGTGCGCTGGCCTGTTTCTTCTGGCCTTTGTCCGCCGGTTTTGCGGCCTTGCGGGTCGTGAGCGACGGGACCTGACGGGCCGCATCGCTCCAGCCGCCTGAAGTCTCGACCCAGCGTCCACCGCCCATCGGAACAAGACAGCTCGTCACGATGGCATCAAGGAAAGCGCGGTCGTGGCTGACGAGGATCAGCGTGCCATCATAGTCGCTGAGCATTTCTTCGAGCAGATCAAGCGTCTGCATGTCGAGGTCGTTGGTCGGCTCGTCGAGGACGAGAACGTCGGCAGGCTGCGCCAAGGCAATCGCCATGGTCAGCCGGTTGCGTTCACCACCTGATAGAGCCGACACGGGCTGGCGCAGCTGTTCAGGAGAGAACAGGAAGTCCTTGGCATATCCGGCGACATGCTTGGGCTGGCCCTGAACCATGATGGAGTCGCCGCCTGCAGGTGTCAGCGCCTCCCAGAGCGTTTCGTCGGGCTTTAGCGTGTCGCGCGTCTGGTCGAGATAGGTGACGTTCAGCGTCTGACCGATCTTCACAGAGCCCTTGTCTGGCGCAAGCTCTCCCAGCAGGATCTTCAGAAGCGTCGTCTTGCCGACCCCGTTCGGACCCACGATGCCGATGCGGTCGCCCTTAAGGATACGAAGCGACAGGTCGTTTGCGATGACCGTGTCGTCGAAGCTCTTCGAGATACCAAACGCCTCGAGCACCTTGCGGCTCTGGCTTTCGCCGCTTTCGGCGCTAAGGCCCGCGGTCGACTTTGCGTCATTCACTAGGGATTTCTGCTTGGCGTGCTGGGCGCGCAGTTCGTGCAGGCGTGACAGGCGGCCCATATTCCGTTTGCGGCGCGCCGTTACGCCGCGGGCAAGCCAGTGCTGCTCTTCCTTCAGGTGGGTCTTCATCCGCTGAAGCTGCTTTTCCTCTTCAGCTTCGATGCCTGCAGCCCACTCATCAAACTCGGCATAGCCCTTGGGCGACTTCCAGACCTTGCCCTGACGAAGCCACAGTGTGGTGGTCGTCACATTCTCGAGGAAGCGGCGGTCGTGGCTAACGAGGAGGACAGCGCCCGAGAAAGATTTGAGGCGCGTCTCCAGCGTCTCGATCATCGGAACGTCGAGATGGTTGGTCGGCTCGTCGAGGAGCAGGATATCCGGGTCGCGGGCGAAGGCGCGCGCAAGCGCGGCGCGCCGGATCTGGCCGCCCGATAGCGTCTTTGGGTCCGCTTCGGGATCAATCCCGAACAGGCCAAGCTCAGCCTCTGCCATCCAGACGGCTTCAAGGTTTTCAGCGGCGTAATCGAGCACGGTGTCGAAAGACGAAAGGTCCGGCTCCTGCTCGACGGTCGCAGCTTCTACGCCCGGCTGGCGCCAGAGATCGCCTGCGTCAGGTGCATGGATACCGGTGACCAGTTTCATCAGCGTGGACTTGCCTGCCCCGTTACGCCCGACAAGCGCCGCGCGTTCGCCGCGCGCCAGGGTAAAGGTCACGCCCGTAAAGATCGGTGTGCCACCAAAGGTCAGCTCGACATCGGCGAGCCGGAGAATGGGAAGGTCTGCCATGGGGTGTGAGGTGCGGCCTGCGGGCAGGTCCCGTCAAGCCAGCTTCATCAGGACTTCAGCTTGTAACCCGTCCGGAACAGCCACCAGACCCAGAGGCATGCCAGGAAGGTGAAGGCCGCCGAGGCGATAACGCCGGTCATCAGCGAGGAGTTGGAGACCCCGATGAAGCCTGCGCGGAAACCGTCGATCAGGTAGAAGATCGGGTCGAAATGAGCCGCCGTCTGGAATGGCTCGACCAGCACCTTGATGTCGTAGAAGGTGCCCGACAGGAAGGTCAGCGGCACAATCACGAAGTTGGTAATGGCGGCCAGGTGATCGAACTTTTCAGCCCAGATCCCGGCAATCGCGCCGAGGGCGGCAAGGAAGATCGTCGCCATCAGGCTGAACCAGATGATCGGCCAGATCATCGAGATATTGAGATCGGCGAGCCCAGAGAAGTGAATGGCAAGGCCGCCGATCACGCCGACCATCAGGCCGCGTGTGACCGCGCCAAAGATAAAGCCAAGCGTCAGTTCCAGTGGAGACAGCGGCGGCATCAGGAAGTCGACCTGGCTGCCCTGAACCTTGGCAATGGTCAACGAGGAAGACGTGTTCTGGAAGGCGTTCTGCAGCATCGACATGATGATGAGACCAGGTGCCAGGAAGGCATTATAGTCGAGACCTGCGAAGTCACCTGTCAGCTCACCGCGATTGCCGAAGGCCAGCTTGAACACCGTCATGAAGAGAAGCGTTGTGATGACGGGGGCGAACAGCGTCTGCATCCAGACTTTCAGGAAGCGGCCCACCTCGCGCTGGTAAAGGGTCCAGAGCCCGATCCAGTTGATCGCGCCATAATTGCGGGGCGGGGCTGGAAGCGGGCGGGCATCTGCAGAAATCTGATCGCTCATGGGCGCTATTTAGGGGCTCGGCTGGCCAATGAC
This sequence comes from Henriciella marina, assembly GCF_027213945.1. GTDB lineage: Bacteria > Pseudomonadota > Alphaproteobacteria > Caulobacterales > Hyphomonadaceae > Henriciella > Henriciella marina_A. The sequence continues at coordinate 399,323 of NZ_JAPWGW010000003.1, read as the reverse complement.
GATAGCTAAAAACTTCTCGCGCAAGGATTTTTCGATTCTATCCACAAGGCCATACTACATATAGAAAGGTTGTGGAGAACTCTGATCATCATGTTGTGTTTCGTTTCGCCTCAGATACGATATGTAGGTGTTAAGCACGACGGCCAAATCGGGCCGTCACTATATCTAGGGTCGCACAACGCCAGGAGGCCATCCAAATGTCTTGGACCGAAGATCGCGTCGATGTTCTGAAGAAACTGTGGGCAGAAGGTCACTCAGCCAGCCAGATCGCAAAGCAACTTGGGGGCGTGACCCGCAATGCTGTAATCGGCAAGGTTCACCGTCTCGGCCTCTCAGGCCGCGCCACCCCGTCACGTCCTGTGAAGCGCCCGCCGCGTCTGGCGCGTCCAAAGCCGCAGATCCAGGCCACGGGTGCGGTCGAGGTTCAAACGCCAACGGCATCGCCAGAAGAAAGCCGGATTCGCCGCTCCGATCAGCAGGCAATCCTTTCAGCGCTGGCTCCGGCGCCTGTTGCAGACGGCGAAGCCGCGACGATCCTTACCCTGCGCGACTCCATGTGCAAATGGCCAATCGGCGACCCCGCAGACCCGCAATTTGCTTTCTGCGGTCGCAAGGCTGACTGCGGTCCGTATTGCACCGAGCATGCGAAAGTGGCCTTCCAGCCGCAGCGCAAGCGCGACCGCAAGAGCGGCGAAGAAAAAGTGGCCCGCAAGATCGCTGGCTAGTACCTCGTCAGACGAGAACAGGAAGCCGGGTGTTTAAGCGCCCGGCTTTTCTATACGTGGGCGAAGAATGAAAGCCTGCGCAGGCCTTTGAGCCGATCAGGCGGCCTCGGTTTCAACCGGTTCGCCGATATCCTTTGGGCCATCCACCTCGAAGCGATCAGCCTCACGGGACACCCAGTCAGCGACTTTCTCTTCCTCAACGCCGAGCTGGCGCAGGATATCGGCGGCCATTTCGATGCCCTTTGGCTCTCCCATCGACAGCCAGGCACGCATGCCGAGATTGGCGAACCTTTGCCGGTCGGCCTCATTGTCGACTGAAACGAAACGCGGCGTATCAGGAAATTCGCGCTGTGCCGCCGGAGTGAGATCGCGCGAAACATCATAGCGAGGCGCGCCGATGATGACGGCGCGGGGGCTTGGCCCGGCGACGGCTTCAACGAGACGAAGGTTCGCGGCATTGCCAAAGGCGACCTTATAGCCGTCAGCGATGGCGGATACAAAACGCTCCGGCTCTGCGTCGAGGCAGACATGTGGGATGTCGTGGTCATAGAGCGCGTCTGCTGCGAGGCGGCCAGCCTGTGTCATACCAAAGATGATCACAGGGCGGTCCGGGCCGATCGGCGTGATCTCATTGATCGGTCTGGTCTGGCCTTTCAGCATGTTCGCGACCTTTCGCGAGAGCCGCATGCCGCCAGCAGCCCAGAACGGGGCCGCGGCCAGTGAGAGCGCGATGGACGCGACTGCGATCGTATCGAGAGCTGGGGGAACGGCATCAGTCGTCATCACCAGAATTGAAAGCACAACAAGCGTAAATTCAGACCCCTGCGCCAGCAGGAAGGAAAGCTGAACACTCCCCGGATTACTCCATTTATTCAGGCGTGCGGCGGCGAAACCGGTCAGGGTTTTCACCAGCAGGATCGCCGCCGTGACCCCAAGTACGACCGGCCAGCGACTGATAAGCACGCCGAGATCCACCGAGAGCCCCACCGACATGAAGAAGAAGGAAAGAAGCAGGCCGCGAAATGGGCCTGTCTCCATCTGCACCTGATGCCGGAATGCCGTCCCTGACACAGCTAGGCCGGCGAGAAAGGCGCCCAGGGTCAGTGACAGACCAAGGAATGCCGTCGCAGAAGCGGCGCCGAGAACAAGCAGAAGCGTGACGGCGGTGAAGGCTTCCTGATTGCGTGTCTGGGCCAGCCCCCTGAAGATCGGTCCCATGAGATAACGACCGGCCGCAAATGCCACAATAAAGGCGAGAACAGCGAGGCCTGCCGCCTTTGCGAGGTTGAGGGCCAGTTGCATGCCGTCGCCGCCCGCGCCGAGCGAGTTTGCGAAGATGAGCAGGAAGATGGCCACGATGTCCTGGAAGATCAGCACGTGGGTGGTGGACCGTCCAAGCGGACAGGACCCAAGCCCGCGCTCCACCATGACGCGTGAAACGACGGCCGTTGATGAGAGACCGAATGAAATGCCGAGCGCGAGGGCTATGGGCCAGTCGAGCCCGAACAGGGTGAGCGCAATAGTGAATGGCACGCTCGTCAGCACAAGATGTGCTGGCGCAAGGCCCATCAGGTCGCGCTGGCTTTCCTTGAGCTCACGCAACGAGACGTGCAGCCCTATATCAAATAGCAGGAAAACCACGCCCAGCTCGGCGAGAAGGTGGGTAGTTGAGCTTTCCTCCATGAGGCCAAATACGTGCGGCCCCATGAGGATGCCGACGGCAAGGTATCCGACAATCGGGGAGAGTTTGAGGGCTTTGGAGGCCAGCGCGGCCGCGCCGCCAGCTGCAAGCAGCGTCATGGCGGGAATAAGTGCGTCAACTGGTGTTGTTGCGGGATCCGCCATGCCTATCCTCCTCTGGCTCCTATATTGGACCATTGACTGATTAAAGAAAGACCGCCGCTTCGATTGAAGCGGCGGTCTCTTGCCAGATCAGAGGATGACTTCTTCAGTCCTGATGTCTGGTGAGGAGCTCAGACCGTTCCTAGAGCGAGCGGCCGATAGAGACCACGAAATACTCATCCAGTGCATCATCGTCGGTGCCGATGAAGCGGAAGTCGAGATCGAAGCCTTCGAACGATGTCGTCAGACCGAGCGAATAGTCGGTATAATCGCCGCCAGCGTCCACGAAGTCGGAATAACCGATGGTCGCATCAACCGAAAACAGATCGTTGATCGGAAGCGCAACGCTACCTGCATAATAGAAAGCGTCGCCGATCTCATAGTAGAACTCAGGTGAGTAAGCGATCGATGCGCCTACTTCGAGCGTGTCGCCGAGCGTGGTGCTTGCCCCGGCATAGGCTTCGAAGAAGTTCTGCTCTGGATTGTCGGGTGCGTCCGGATACCAGTAATAGATGACGCCCAGATCAAGGTCGAACGCGCCAACTGTTGGCGTCCAGCCTGCATAGAGATCGATCTCGGTAGAGGTGCCGTCGCCGAAGTCGACGCCGGATGCCCATGTACCGACATAGAAGCTGTCACTTGCCCAGTCGAAGCCGCCCTGAACCATCGGAGCTTCGTCAGTCTGCGTAATACCGCGGAAGACATAGTTCGATGTGAGCGTAACATTGCCGCTCCATTCGCCCTCTTCCTGTGCGAGAGCTGGTGTTGCCATGATCACTGTTGCAGCGGCGAGCGCCCCAAGACGTGTGAATGATTTGAGCATTGTTACTACCTCCTTTGCATCCTCATCACGAGGAACAGACTGGGGGCGTGCTCAAAAGTCAGCCACGGTGAAGTAATGACGTCCGCAAATTTTTGCGTTGCAGCACGAAAATCAGGCACAACGCGCAAAAATCGCCTGCTTAAGGTGCTGTTGAGGGCGGTTATCTCGCTGCGAGAGGGGCGTATCCAAGGTGAGTCCCTGCATCAACGAGCAAGGTTTCACCCGTGACGTGGCGTGATGCGTCGGTGAGGAAAAACACGGCCGAATCCGCAATATCGTCCGGACCGCTCGCTGCGTTAAGCGGCGTGGAGCGAGCCACGCTTGCCTCCAGCCGTTCATATTGCTCCGCGCCCATTTCATCCTTGAACCAGCGCGTGCCGATAAAGCCGGGACAAACAGCGTTCACCCGGATGGCCGGGGCAAGCGCGCGCGCAAGTGAAAGCGTCATCGTATTGAGCGCACCCTTGGTCGCGGCATAGGCGACCGATGAGCCGATCCCCGTCACACCAGCAATCGAGGAGATGTTGAGCACGGTCGATGCCCGGCCCGTCTGTTCGAAGGCCTTAACCATAAGCGGCTTGCAGGCCTGCATGACCAGAAACGGCCCAGCCACGTTCACGGCATAGGTATCGAGAAAGTCGTCGCGGCTGAGCGCGTCGAGGTCAGAATGGTCGCGGGCGTGGCGCGTGATACCGGCATTGTTGACGAGGATATCCAGTCGCCCCCAGGCGGAAGCGGCATCGGCAAGCTTGCGCGCGCCCTCATCAGTCGACACATCGGCGGCGACCAGCTGGGCCTGTGCGCCAGCTTCGTTGCAGGCCGCGACTGTCGCTTCGCCATCGGCGATACTGCGCGTGCAATTGATAATGACATCGGCGCCGCGTTCAGCGAGGCGCAGCGCGATTGAGCGGCCAAGCCCGGTTGCAGAACCCGTTACGATTGCCTTGCGCCCTGCCAGATCCTTGTCAGCCATGCCTGTTTCCTTCCCGGTTTTCTTTGGCGTCACTTGGCCCGGTGAGGGCTGCGGCGTCAATCGGGCTGCTCAGGCTTTATGATAGGGGAGGCCCGCTTCCAGGCTTGCGGCCCTGTAAAGCTGTTCGGCAAGCATGACGCGCACGAAACGGTGCGGCCAGGTCTGGACGCCAAATGCCATCGTGTGAGGAACAGCCTCGCGAACCGCTGCGCCATAACCTTCGGCCCCGCCTATCAGGAAGCAGATGTCTGGCAGGCCCTTGTCGCGCTCGTGGGACAGGAAGGATGAGAATGCGGTCGACTTGAACTGCTCGCCAAACTCATCGAGGCGGATTGTGCGTGCGCCTGCAGGAATCTTCGCAAGGATACGGTCAGCCTCTGCGTCGAGGCCGCCAGAGGAGTCGACCTCAATCAGGTCAGCACTACGAAAGCCGAGCTGGCGCCCGGCTTTCCTGAACCGGTCAATATAGTCGTCGAAGAGCTCGCGCTCGGGGCCTTTCTTAATACGGCCCACCGCAATTATCGAGATGCGCACGCTTCAGGACCGACGGTCAGGCGTGCCCATGCGCGCTGTCGTCTGCCCAGATCTTCTCAAGATTGTAGAAGCTACGCACTTCCGGACGGAAGAGGTGCACAATGATGTCGCCAATATCGAGAAGCACCCAATCGGCATTGGGCAGGCCCTCGACCTTAACAGGACGGCCCGTGACTTCTTTCATGGTCTGGGAAAGATGATCGGCAATTGAGGCGACGTGACGTGCTGAGCGGCCAGATGCGATGATCATCATATCTGCCAGGGAAGACTTTCCCTGAAGATCGATCGAAATGATGTCTTCGGCCTTATCATCTTCAAGATTGTTGACGACGGAATCGGCAAGCGCGCGAATGTCATCAGCACTGGCTTTGGCGGCCTTCAATGGCTGCGGGCTGGAAGAGGGCAGGGCTTGATCCTTTTTTCTCAATACAACCCGCTTCATAACATGCACGGCGTGACGGCTCTAGCCTTTTTGCACGTGTGCCCGCAGTTGCGTCGAGGACGTGGCATCGAAAGGTGCTTTCAGGAACACCCAGGCTGGCGCTGGCTCGAAAGGCAGCAGGGCGGCGTCCCGCTCTGGCAGGCGATCGTGGGCAAACTTGCGAGCGAAAGGGGAACTGAGCGCGCGTGGGCCTGCCTCGGGGCGTGAAACGATGCAGAGCGGTAGCGTCGAGGCAACAGATTCCCAGTTCTTCCAGTCATGGAAGTTCTGCAAACTGTCGGCCCCCATCAGCCAGACGAAATGTGCATTCCGGCAATGGGCGGTGAACGCCCGGAGAACGTCGGCGGTGTATCTCAGCCCCGCCCAACGTTCGAAATCGCTGACGAACATCTTCGGGTGGTTACCTACAAGCTCACGCACGGCGTCGAGCCGATCATAGAAGTCCGCAGGCTTGGATTTGAGCGGGTTGCCACTGGCTGGAAGCCAATAGATCCAGTCTAGGTCCAGCCGCTTCATCGCTGTCTTCGCAACATGGAGGTGGCCTGAATGCGGCGGATCAAATGAGCCGCCAAACAGGCCGATGCGCTGCGTCGTCATTGCGGGCGGCAGCGTGCGCACGGGGGACAGGTAAGGGGAGGGCAAGGTCAGCTTGTTATCTTCTGTCTGCTTATGGCCGGGTCTGACCGGTTCCGCGCACCACATATTTGAAGGTCGTCAGCTGTTCTGCGCCAACCGGCCCGCGGGCATGGATGCGACCGGTCGCAATGCCGATCTCGGCGCCCATGCCGAACTCTCCGCCATCTGCGAACTGGGTCGAGGCGTTGTGAAGCGCGATGGCGGCATCGACCTCGTTCAGGAAGCGCTCCGCCGTCGATGTGTTTTCCGTGACAATGGCTTCAGTGTGACCGGTGCCATAGCGCGCAATGTGGGCAAGCGCGCCATCAAGGTTTTTAACCACCTTGATCGAAAGGATCGGCGCGAGATACTCGGTACGCCAGTCCTCCTCGGTTGCTGAGATCAGGTCAGCCATCAACTCTTTCGCCTGTGCGTCACCGCGCAGTTCGCACCCTGCCTCCCGAAGTGGGGCCGCGATGACCGGAAGAACGCGCGGCGCAATGGCTTCGTTGATCAGCAATGTTTCCATCGCGCCGCAGACGCCTGTGCGACGCATCTTGGCGTTGAAGGCAATGTCGACGGCTTTTTGCGGGTCGGCGTCCGTGTCGATATAGATATGACAAAGGCCTTCAAGGTGGCCGATCACAGGGACGCGCGCATCATTCTGCACCCGCTCGACCAGTCCCTTGCCGCCGCGTGGAACAACGACATCGAGGTTGCCGTCGAGCCCGGTCAGCATGTGCCCGACCGCCTCGCGTTCCGGCGTGCCGACGAGTTGGAGCGCGTCGGCGGGGAGGCCGGCACCCTCCAGTCCTGAGCGAAGGGCGGTTGCGATGGCGAGCGCGGAGTTGAGACTCTCGCTGCCTGCCCGAAGGATTGCTGCATTGCCTGAACGCAGACACAAGGCAGAGGCATCGGCCGTCACATTCGGGCGCGATTCATAAATGATGCCGATCACGCCCAGCGGTGTCCGCACGCGCGAAATGTCGAGACCTGATGGGACTGTCCAGTTCGCGATGGTCTGCCCGACGGGGTCCGGAAGGCCAGCAATCATGCGGACGGCGTCCGACATGGCGCGCATGCGTTCCGGGGTTAGCAACAGCCGGTCCAGCATGGCATCCGACAGCTGCTTCTGTTTTGCCTGCTGCATGTCGAGCGCATTGGATTTCAGGATCTCGCCCTGCGACGTCTCCAGCGCGTCCGCCATGGCGAGCAGGCCGCGGCTGCGATCCTTCGCTGTCTGGTGGGACAGGCGCAGGGAAGCCGCTCGCGCGCGCTTCCCCATGTCCAGCATGAGGTCCGCGAGGCTAGTTTCTGATGTCTGCATAATCCGGCTCATTGTGAAAAGTGTGTGCCGGAAAGCCGATAGGCGTGCAAGCCAGTGAACGAAGACCGCGAGCCCTGCCGCAGCGCGAGGTCGCGCTAGCCGCGCCAGAACCGCGACGTCATCAGTGTAAAGACGGCAACGAACTCAAGCCGCCCAAGCAGCATCGTGGTTAGGCAGATCCACTTGGCGGCGGTTGGGATATTCTGAAAAGTCGAGGAAGGGCCAATCTCTGGACCAAGCCCCGGCCCGACATTCGAGACGCTGGTCGCTGCACCGGAAATTGCTGAAAGGGGGTCCATTCCAGTGAGCGAGAGAAGGACTGCTGCAACCACGAAAGTGGCAAGGTATAGGAAAACGAAAACCATGACGGACTGGAGCGTGTCGGAAGATACGACCCGTCCGGCATAGCGCACGCGCACAATGCGGTTCGGGCGGACAATCTGCGCGGCGTAGGCGGCAACCGCCTTGAAGCTGATTTCCAGCCTGAACATCTTGATGCCGCAGGCTGCGGACCCGGCGCAGCCACCGAGAAATGTGGCGGCCAGAAAGATGACCGTGACGGGGCTGCCCCAGGTGTCATAGGGCGCCGAGGCGTATCCGGTGCCGGTCATGATGGAGATGATGTTGAACAGCGCCTGCCTGAAACCGTGAAAGACGTGATCGAATATTGGCGGGTCCACGACGGCTTCGTGCCAGATAACGATGACCAGCGCGAACAGGAGCGCGAGCCAGAAATAGAGCCGCGGCTGTGGGTCGGAGGCAAAGGGGCGCCAGCGCCCATGCAGGATGAGCAGGGTGAGCAGACTGAACGGCAGGCCAGCGACAAACATGAAAAAGGTCGCTGCATAGGCGGCAGGCGTGTCACTGAAATAGCCAAATGAGGCATCGTGGGTTGAATAGCCGCCAGCCGACATCGTTGTCATGGCGTGGGCGATGGCGTCGAAAGCGGTCATGCCGCAGGCGGCGTACGCGATCGCACAGATTGCGGAGATAAGCAGGTAGACAATACCCGTCTGGGCGGTGATCTCGGTAATGCGAGGCAGGAACTTGCCCGACACATCCGAGCTTTCGATCTGGAAAAGCTGCATGCCGCCAACGCGCAGCATGGGCAGGATCACAATTGCGGTCACGATGATACCGATGCCGCCAATCCATTGCAGGATGGCCCGCCACAGCAGGATGCCGCGCGGGGTGGAATCGAGCCCCGTCATCACCGTCGCGCCTGTTGTCGTCAGGCCCGACACGGCCTCGAACATGGAGTCAGTAAAGTTCATGCCGTAGCTGATGAACGGGATGGTCGCGATCAGGGGCAGGGCAATCCAGATTACCACTGTCAGCAGGAATGCCTCCCGCGCCCCAGTGGATGGCGGTGCGCCACCTGACAGCACCGCAAGCCCTGCGCCGATCAGGATGCTAACGGCAGAAGATACCAGGAAGATGGGCCACTGGTCAGAATTGTCCGCAATGTCCAGCAGGGCTGACGGGATCATGGCGGCGCCCAGCAGGGCAACCATGATGCCGATGGCGAATATGACGGCTCGAATCTGCATTCCTGACAGCCTCTAGCACCGAACCGGGGCGCTGGTCGTCAAAATCTTCAGACCGCCAATTTGCAAGCTCGCAAGTGTGCCGCTCTTCAGAAAAAAATCGCAGGGTGCCAGCGAAAAAATACAGGGGGTTTCTCGATCCGCGTTAACCCTTTGTAAATCAGTCACTTATTGCCTCTGACGGCTCTTGGCGCACCTTTTGCCTGAACGGCGTTCCGCTATATTCGCGCTATGTTCTTGCTCTGGTCGCTTGTGAATTGGTCGAATCACCAGCCCGGCCCATTGGTGCCCTTGCTTCCCCATGTTATCCCAATTTTGATCATGATAATCCCACACGGGTGTGGGTCTGGGTTGAAGGGATAGTGGCTGGTGTTCGTTTCCACCTACGAAACTGCGCTTGATGCGAAGGGGCGGGTCTCCGTGCCTGCATCCTTCCGCGCAGCCTTGGGTGGCGGATCGCGGCTCTTTCTTTGGCCGGCCATGGACGGATCGGGATGTCTTGAGGGCGGCGGCGATGAATTGATGGCTCTTTACCGGCAAACCCTCGCCCGCATGGCGCCAACGGATCCGCATCGCCGCGCCTTCATGCATGCCATTTTCACTAAGTCGGCTGATCTGAAGATGGACGATACCGGGCGCATTACGCTGCCGGGACACCTGCTGGAAGCGGCAGGCATTACGAAGAAGCTTGTTTTTGCAGGCGCATTCGACCGCTTTCACATCTGGGAGCCGTCGCGCTTTCAGGCCTTTGATGAGAAGATGGCGCAAGCTGCCCTCGAAAATCAGAGCGCGCTTGACGAGCCTTTCCAGAAAGCCATGGCCTCGGGCAACCTGCCGGGTGTCGGGTCTGCTGGCGCAGGGGGTGTCTGATGGGGCATGTGCCGGTTCTTCTGGATGAAGTCGTTGAGGGGCTCGCGCCGCAGGACGGCGACGTGATCGTTGATGGCACGCTGGGCGGTGGGGGATACATGCGCGCCATCCTCAAGGCAGCTAATTGCCACGTAGTCGGTGTCGATCGCGATGAGACGGCGATCGAACGGGCGAATGCGTCTGACGATTATGACGGACGTCTCACGCCGGTGCTTGGTTGTTTTGGCGAGATGGCGACGTTGTTGCCTGCTGCCGGCTATGAGGCGGTAGACGGGATCACGCTCGACCTTGGGGTGTCCTCCTTCCAGCTGGATGAGGCTGAGCGCGGCTTTTCATTCATGCGCGATGGGCCGCTCGATATGCGCATGGGCGGCGATGGCCCCTCAGCGGCTGATGTGATTAATACGCTGCCGGAAAAGGCCCTTGCCGACATCATTTTCCGCCTCGGAGAGGAAAAGCAGTCCCGCCGCATCGCAAAGTCGATTTCCGCGCGGCGTCTTAAGGCTCCGTTCACCACAACACTCGATCTTGCCAGCCACATAGAAGATGCAATGGGCGGGCGCCGGGGCGCGCGGACGCATCCAGCAACCAGGTCATTCCAGGCGATCAGGATGTTCGTCAATGATGAGCTGGGTGAGCTCGCAAGAGCTCTGGATGCCTGCGAGGCACTGATGAGGCCAGGAGGCCGGCTAGCCATTGTGACTTTCCACTCGTTGGAGGACAGGATGGTCAAGCAGTTCCTGAAGGAGAGGGCTGGCCAGACGGGCGGTGGCTCTCGCTATCTACCCGCGCCAGAGGCTGGTCGCGCGCCAAGTTTCAATCTCATCAAGAGAAAAGCGATCGAGCCGGGCGAGGCAGAAACGCAAGCGAACCCGCGTGCCCGGTCTGCCAAGCTGCGCCTCGCGGTGCGTACCGATGCGCCAGCATGGGGTGAGCCGGTTGATACCGGTTTCAATCTTCCGGGCCTTGATAGCGTGGAGGTCTCCTCATGAGCCGCCGCGCATTCATGGTCGGCCTCGGTGTCATCGCGCTCCTGATCTTCAGCCTTTACCGGGCGAAGTATGGGGCCGCAGACAGCGCTGAGCGCATCGCAGGTATCGAAGCAGAAATCGAGCGCGCCATCGATGAGCGTCAGATCCTGTTGGGCGAGCTCAGCACCCTGTCACGTGAAGACTGGGTCGAAGACTATGCCCGCAATGAGCTTGGCATGGTCACGCCGCGGGCCGAACAGTTCGTGCGCGCAGATGACCTGCCGCACATCTTCGGCGCCGTGGATGACGCCCGTGAGATAAGCCTCGCCGAAGGCGGCTCGCAGGGGGTGCGTCATGACTGATCGCCTCGTGACCAGCGAAGTAGAGGGCTCTGCCCTGCGGGCGCGGCTCGTGTCGCTGGCGCTTTGCGCGGGCTTTTTTGCCGTAAGTATGAAGGCTGGCTTTGTCGCCCTTGCCGGGTCGTCTGGTCAGGAGGGCGTTTCGACCGCGTTCGAAGAGCCTGCGCGCCGCGCCGACATTGTGGACCGCAATGGCGTGCTGCTGGCGACTTCTGTGAATGTCTACTCCCTTTTTGCTGACCCCCGCGCCATCTGGGAGCCGGAAGTTGTCGCTGCAGGTCTGGTCAGCGTCTTGCCGGAGCTGGACGTAGATACGCTGACGCGCCGCCTCTCTGACAATGAGCGCGCTTTCGTCTGGATCAAGCGTGGCCTCACGCCTCGCCAGCATAAGGCGGTGTTCGACCTCAATCTTGAAGGTCTTGGCTTCCGAGAAGAGAGCCGCCGGGTCTATCCGCGCAAGACTCTGGCAGGTCATGTGCTTGGCTATGCTGGTACGGACGGGCAGGGGCTCGCCGGCGTCGAATATGCCCTCGATGCAGAGCTTGCGGATGGCGGGCAGCCGCTACGCCTTACGATTGATTCCAGCGTTCAGCACATGCTCGAATCCGAGCTTTCAACCGCCGCGACTGAATACGAGATCGAGGGCGGCGCGGGCGTCGTGCTCAATGCGCGAAATGGCGAAGTGCTCGGCCTCGCAAGCTGGCCGCCGATTGACCCGAACCGCGCGCACACGCTTGCAGGCGATGACCCGGCACGTGCCAACCGTGCCGTCAATTCCGTGTTTGAGCTTGGCTCCGTCTTCAAGCCGATCACTGTCGCAGCGGGCATCGATACCGGCGCCATCCGCCCTTCGGATACGTTCGACGTCGAAGAGCCGATTGTGATTGCAGGGCGCAGGATCGGCGACACGCACCGTATTCCGGGCCCCATTTCCCCGGCTAAGATTGTTTCCGAAAGCTCCAATATCGGCACGGTTAAAGTTGCCCTGATGCTCGGCGCACGCCGCCAGCAGGACATCCTGGAAAACCTCGGCCTGTTCGAGCGCTCACCGATTGAGCTTGCCGGAAGCGCAGACCCGATCTTGCCGTCGCGCTTTGACGATATCCATGCAGCCACCGTCAGCTATGGCCATGGCATCGCTGTCTCGCCGATTGCGTTTGCGGGCGCGTTCTCGATGTTCGCGAATAGCGGCGAAGTCATTGAGCCGACCATCCTCGCAAACCGTAACACCGAGCGCGAAGTGCGCCGTGTGGTCTCTGCGCCGACAGCCTCGCTTATCACCCACATGCTGCGCGAAGCGGTCGTTGACGGTACAGGCGGGCAGGCCGAAGTCGCCGGATACCGCGTGGCGGGCAAAACTGGCACGGCGGAAAAGCCTGTCGCTGGCGGCTATGCCAACAATGCGAACATCGCCTCCTTTGCGGCGGTATTTCCCGCTGACAGTCCTGAATATGTCGTATTGATCGTGCTTGACTCCCCCAAAGCGGATGTCGGGCGCGGACGTACGGCAGCCTGGAATGCTGCACCGACGGCGGGGCGGGTCATCAACCGGGTCGCCCCGTCACTTGGCGTAGAGCCCAGCTTCGATGATTACGGCCCGTATGAAAGCCCGCTCGTTCGCTCCGTCGCAGAGAGAAGGAGTACACTGTGAACCTCGCCGCCCTGTTTCCCGGAAAGAACCTGCCCGCGACCGTAGAGGTCAGCGGGTTGACGGCTGACAGCCGAAAAGTTGCCCCAGGCTTTGTCTTCGCCGCCCTGAAAGGCGTTGCTGCAGATGGCCGTAAGTTTATCCCGCAGGCGCTCGAAAAGGGCGCCGTTGCGATCATCGGACATGACCTGCCAGACGTCGGGAACGCTGTCGCCATTGAGGTAGACGAGCCGCGCCTTGCTTTGGCGACCGCGTCGGCGGCGTTCTATGCGCGCCAGCCCCAGCATGTCGTCGCAGTCACAGGCACGAATGGCAAAAGCTCCACCGTCGATTTCCTGCGCCAGATCTGGGAGAGCGCCGGGATTACGGCGGCCTCTATGGGAACGCTCGGCGCGATCGGCCCGAACGGTCATATCGATCTTGGGCACACCACACCTGACCCGGTTGCGATCCATGCGACACTCGCGAAGCTCGCGGATGAGGGCGTGACGCACTGCGCGATGGAGGCGTCTTCCCACGGTCTGGTCCAATACAGGCTGGATGCTGTGAAGCTCGCCGCAGGCGCTTTCACGAACCTGACCCAGGATCATCTCGACTACCATGCGGACATGGATGAGTACCGTGCAGCAAAGATGCGGCTCTTCTCGGATCTGCTCCCCGCGGGCGCACCGGCTATCGTTAATGCAGACAGCCCCGAGCGCGGCGCCTTCGAGGCAGGCGCGAAGGCGCGCGGCCTGAAGCCGCTTTCTGTAGGCTGGCGCGGTGATGATCTCAAGATTGCCGAGCTGATGCCGAAGGCGACTGGCCAGACGCTATTCCTGAAATGGCATGGCGAGGAAACCGAAGTCGAGCTTCCGCTTATCGGTGAGTTCCAGGCGCTCAATGCCCTCACAGCCGCAGGGCTTGCGCTGTCGCTGGGCGCGAGCCTTGCGGATGTGAAGAAGGGCCTATCCGGTCTGAAGCCAGTGAAAGGCCGTCTCGAATTTGTCGGCGAAACGTCCGACGGGGCAGGCGTCTTTGTCGATTATGCGCACACGCCAGATGGTCTGGATACGCTGATCCGTGCCGCGCGCCCTCACACGGCGGGCCGCCTGTTCGTGATCTTCGGCTGCGGCGGAGACCGTGACCGCAAGAAGCGGCCGATCATGGGCGAGGTGGCCGTGAAGCAGGCGGATGTCGTCATCGTTACGGACGACAATCCGCGCTCTGAGGATGCAGCGGAGATCCGCAAGTCGGTGCTTGCCGGTGCGAAGGGAGCGCTGGAAATCGCTGATCGCGGCGAAGCCATCCAGTACGCCGTCGCGCAGCTGCAGGCAGGCGATACGCTTCTTATTGCCGGCAAGGGCCACGAGACCGGCCAGATCATTGGCGACAAAATTCTTCCCTTCTCTGATCAGGATACCGCTCTCGCGGCACTGGAGGCGCGCAAGTGATGGCACGCCCGCTCTGGACTTCTGAAGAGATTGCCGAGGCAACCGGCGGACGTGTAACCGCTGCCTTTAAGGCGAATGGCGTGTCCATCGATACGCGCTCGCTCGAGAAGGGTGACCTCTTCATCGCCCTCAAAGACGTTCGCGACGGGCACGACTTCGTCCCGGCGGCCTTCGGGGCAGGGGCAAGTGCCGCGCTGGTCAGCCGCGAGGTCGAAGGCGCGTCAGGTCCGCTAATAATCGTAGACGATGTCATGGCTGCGCTGGAGGCCCTCGGTCTCTATGCGCGAGAGCGGGCAACGGACGCCGTGCGGATCGCTGTGACCGGGTCTGTCGGCAAGACCAGCGTCAAGGAAATGATCGCCCGCATCCACCGGGGCGCAGGCAGGGCGCACTGGTCGGTCAAGAGCTTCAATAATCACTGGGGCGTGCCGCTCACGCTGGCGCGCATGTCGGCCGACACAGAATACGCTGTCTTCGAAATCGGCATGTCGACACCGGGCGAGATCGCGCCGCGGTCGAAAATGGTTGCACCCCATGTCAGCATAATCACCAAGATCGCGCCGGCGCACCTTGAAGGGCTGGGCTCTATTGAGGGCGTTGCGCGCGAGAAGTCCGATATCGCCGCAGGTCTCATCGAGCCGGACGGTGTCGTGGTGCTGCCAGCCGGTGACAAGCTGTTGCCCGTTCTGGTCGAGCGGGTCCGTGAGCTGAAGCCGAATGCCGCGATTGCTGTGTTTGGCCGGGATGGCGCGGGCGAAGGCCTCGACTGGATCAGCAATCGAGACGGATGGTCGTGGGTTGAGTCCTATGGCAGCGCGGGTGGCATAAGCCACATCGCGCTCGACACGCTGACCTGTAAACTGGATGTCGAAATTCATGCCGTTGGCGAGCACTGGGCAGACAATGTCGCCTGCGCCTTGCTGGCCGTTGGCCTGCACAGCTCGATCGATCTCTACAAGGCTGCGCTGGACCTGTCCGGTTATGCGCCGCCTGCTGGCCGGGGCACGGCCGAACGGCTCGAACTGCCGGGCGGCGGCGAATTCGTCCTCGTGGATGATGCCTACAATGCCAACCCGGAATCCATGCGCGCTGCCCTCGCCAGCTTTGCCTCAAGAGAAGGCGGCCGCCATCTCGTGGCGCTGGGCGAAATGCTTGAAGTCGGCGAAACGTCGCAAAAAGAGCACGGCGCGCTATCTAAACCATTGATTGATAGCGGCGCGGCGGTTGCCTACCTTGCGGGCCAAGGTATGCGTGCCCTGCGGGCAGGCGTCGAATCACAGATAGAATCGCACTGGGCAGAGAAAGCTGACGGCCTCGACGAGGTGGTGAAAAACTCTCTGCGGGACGGTGATATCCTCTTGATTAAAGGCTCGAATGCCTCCGGGATGGGGAAGCTCGCAGACAGGTTGCGCCAGTGGAGCAAGACCGCGGACGAGCAGGTGATGGATAGCGGCTCTGATGGGGCTGCAGGGGGTCGCGATGCTGTATGAGCTGCTGGCCGCAGACGACGGGTTCTTTCGTCTTTTCAACTACACGACGTTCCGCACGGGCGGCGCGATCGTTACCGCTTTCCTCTTCTCGGTGCTGTGCGGGGACTGGGTCATCAGTCAATTGCGCCAGCGTCAGGGCAAGGGTCAGCCGATCCGCGACCTCTCGCTTCAGGCGCAGCTCGAAAAGCGCGGCACGCCGACAATGGGCGGCTTCCTGATCTGGATCGGCCTTCTGGTCGCGACGCTTCTCTGGGCTGATCTCAGCAATCCCTACATCTGGACTGTCCTCTTCGTGACAGTCGCCTTCGCCTTCCTCGGCTTCCTCGATGACTATGCGAAGGTCACCAAACAGACCGACGCAGGCGTCTCGGCGCAGGTCCGCCTGATGGTGGAGTTCATGGTCGCCGCGCTCGCCGGTGCTTTCATCATGGGCCTTCACGGCGCCAATACACCGCTAGGCCACGCGGAATGGGGCCCTCTGAACGGCCTGGCTGAGCTCATCGCCGCGCTGGCGCCGCCAACCTCGCTGGAGCCGAACGATCAGAGCTTTTCTGGCGGCGTCGCCGTGCCTTTCGTCAATGACTACTTCATCCCGCTCGGCGGCTTCTTCATCATCTTCGCGATGGTGGTTGTCGTTGGCTCTGCCAATGCAGTGAACTTCACTGACGGGCTCGATGGACTTGCTATCGTGCCGGTGATCTTTGCGGGCGGCTCTTACGCTCTCATCGCCTACCTCACCGGCAACATCATCTTTGCCGACTATCTCGGCATTCAGTTCACGCCCGGCGCGGGTGAGATGAGCGTCCTGCTGGGGGCGATGATTGGCGCTGGTATGGGCTTTCTCTGGTTCAACGCTTTCCCGGCGACCGTTTTCATGGGCGACACGGGGTCACTTGGTCTCGGCGGCCTCATCGGCGTCGTCGCAGTCGCAGTGAAGCATGAGTTCGCGCTGGCTATCATTGGCGGTCTCTTCGTCATCGAGGCGCTGTCGGTGATGATCCAGGTCGGCTGGTTCAAGATCACCAAGCGGCTGACCGGGACTGGCAAGCGCGTCTTCCTGATGGCGCCGCTGCACCACCACTTCCAGAAAGAGAACTGGCCTGAGACCAAGGTTGTCGTTCGCTTCTGGATCCTCTCTGTCCTCTTCGCCCTAGCGGGCCTTGCCACGCTGAAGCTGAGGTAACCCGCACTCCATGATCCCGATTACCGAATATGCTGGAAGAGATGTTGCGGTGTACGGCCTTGGCCGGACAGGCCTTGCGGCTGCGCGCGCTCTGAAAGCCGGTAAGGCAAAAGTCCACGCCTGGGACGACAATGAGGCATCGCGGGCAAAGGCCGAGGCTGAAGGCATTCCGGTCTCTGATCTCAACAAGCGCGACTGGCAGAACTTCGCCGCACTCGTCCTTTCCCCCGGAATACCGCTGACGCACCCGCAGCCGCACCGTCTCGTGCGCCTTGCTCAGATGACGAATGTGCCGGTCGTCGGCGATATGGAGCTTTTCGCGCGAGCGGTTCAGTCGCTGCCGGAACGCGGGCGTCCAAAGATCATCGGCATTACTGGCACCAACGGTAAATCGACAACGACGGCGCTCATCGGTCACATCCTGAAGGAATGCGGTCTCGACGTGCATGTCGGCGGCAATATCGGCACCGGCGTTCTCGATCTGCCGGCCCTGTCGGCGAACGGTTATTATGTTCTTGAGCTGTCATCCTATCAGCTTGACCTGACCAAGAGCCTGCGTTGCGACGTGTCGGTGCTGCTCAATATGTCACCGGACCATCTTGATCGGCATGGTGGCATGGACGGCTATGTGGCCGCCAAGAAGCGTATTTTCCGTAACCAGGGCGCTGGCGATACCGCGATTATCGGCTTCGATGATAACTATGCGCAAGCGATCGCAATGGGGCTTGCCCAGAGCGGCGAGATGCGCCTGGCGCGGATTTCATCGGAATTTGCGCTGGGGCGCGGCGTCAGCGCAATTGATGGCAAACTGTTCGACAGTCTCGCGAATAATGCGGTCCGTGTCGGTGACCTCGGGGATTCAGCAACGCTTCCCGGTCGCCATAACTGGCAGAATGCGGCCGCGGCCTATGCCGCTTGCCGCGCACTTGGTCTTGATCCCGGCCGGATCTTTGCCGCTATCCTGACCTTCCCGGGCCTTGCTCACCGGATGGAGCAGGTCGGAGAGATCGATGGCGTGCGCTTCGTCAACGACTCCAAGGCAACCAATGCGCAAGCGGCAGAACAGGCGCTTCGGGCTTATCCGCGTGTCTACTGGATCGCCGGCGGCCAGCCAAAGGCAGGCGGTATCAAGCCACTAATGCCGCTCATGGGCCGTGTCGCGAAAGCCTATCTCGTTGGTGAATCCGCTGACGACTTTGCGCGCACGCTTGATGGCAAGGCATTTCATGAAAGCTGTGGCACGCTGGACAAGGCGGTCGCGCGCGCACTCGAGGACGCAAAGGCGTCGGGCGAGGAAAACCCGATCGTGCTTCTGTCACCTGCCTGCGCCAGCTTTGATCAGTTCAGGGACTTCGAGGCGCGCGGGGATGCTTTTCGTGAAGCTGTTGAAGCGCTTGGAGGAGATGCCCTCCGGCCGGTGATGCGAGAATCGGCATGACGGTTTCGGTCGGTAGCACGGTGATCGTCCCGCGCTCCGAGCGTTCGATCATCACAGAATGGCGCCTCAGCGTAGACTGGCGCATCATGGCGGCGTCTTTCACGCTTCTCGGCCTTGGCCTGATGCTGTCACTCGCGGCTGGACCGCCAGCAGCTGAGCGCCTTGGTTTCTCGGATCCGTACCACTTCGTCAAACGCCACTGCGTCTATGCAGCCGGCGCTTCTGCCGTCCTGATCGGCTCGAGCATGCTGACGCGCGTATGGGTGCGCCGGCTTTCCGCACTGGCGTTTGCTGTGTCTCTGGTTCTTCTGGCGGCCATCATGCTGATCGGCCATGAGGCGAAAGGCGCAGAGCGCTGGGTCAGCATTGGTGGCTTCACGCTCCAGCCATCGGAATTCGTAAAGCCCGTCCTGATCGTGTTGATCGGATGGCTCCTCGCGCAGCGGCGTCTTTTTCCGGACGGACCTTGGGCAATCGTCGCGCTTGTTTTCTACGTTGTGGTTCTTGGCCTCTTGCTGCTTCAGCCGGATGTTGGTCAGTCAGCGCTGATTACCGCGGCCTTCATCGCGACCTTCTTCGTATCTGGGCTGCCCTGGCGCTGGGCGGCGGCCTTCTTTGCTGGCGGCGTGACGCTCAGCGGCGCGCTCTATACGCTGCTTCCGCACGTGCGCTACCGGGTGAACAGCTTCATCAACCCGTCGGACTATGACACCTACCAGATCGACAAGGCGTCCGAAGCGATCTCCCGCGGCGGCCTGCTTGGGGCTGGGCCGGGCGAGGGGACGGTGAAATCCAGCCTGCCGGATGCCCATACCGACTTCATCTACGCCGTGCTTGGCGAAGAGTTTGGTTATGTCGCTGCGCTGCTGGTGATCGGTCTCTACGGTTATATCTGCTGGCGCGGTATTCGCGCCGCATCGCGCCTGCATGACCCTTATCCACGTGCGGCTGCATCCGGCCTCTTCACCCTTTTCGCCTTGCAGGCCGCTATTAATATCGCCGTGAATGTCAGCCTTATCCCGCCAAAGGGGATGACGCTGCCGTTCATCTCCTATGGCGGTTCTTCCATGCTGGGGATTGCGCTGACGCTGGGCCTCGCGCTCGCCTTGATCCGCCGCCAGAGCCTCGGAAATAGAGAACGATATGGCTGACAAACCCCTTCTTATCATCGCGGCTGGCGGTACGGGCGGTCACATGTTCCCGGCCGCAGCCTTTGCGGAAGAAATGCGCGGGCGCGGCTGGCAGGTCGGCCTAATAAGCGATGCGCGTGGTCTTTCTTATGCAGGTAGCTTTCCAGCCGACTGGAAGGAAGAAGTCGCCGCCGCCAGTCCAAACCTCCGCAAGTTCTGGACACTGCCGTCGGCCGCCCTGAAAATCTGGCGCGGCATTGGCCGGGCCAGCCGTCTAATGAAGTCCAGAAAGCCCGCGCTCGTTGCAGGTTTCGGTGGTTATCCTGCCTTTCCGGCGCTCAGCGCAGCGCACCGGCGCAAAGTGCCGATCATCGTTCATGAGCAAAATGCTGTGCTCGGCAGGGTAAACCGGCAATTCGCGCCGAAGGCTGCCTTCGTCGCGTCCGGCTTTCCTCGCCTCGACAAGCTACCGTCAGGTGTGCGCCATGAGCCGGTCGGCAATCCTGTCCGCGCGCCAATTGCGGCGTTGCGCGATGCGCCATTCCCGCCGACCAGCGGCGACCTCAATATCTTTATCACGGGTGGCAGCCAGGGTGCCCGCATCCTTGGCCAGATCATTCCGCTCGCCATTGCCTTCCACACGCCAGCGCCGCTCCGCGCGCGCCTCAACATCGTCCAGCAGGTGCGCGAAGAACAGCTCGACGAGGTTCGCGCCATCTATGAAGAGGTTGGGCTTCGCCATGAGTTACGGCCCTTCTTTGCAGACATGCCGGAACGCCTTGCCGCAGCGCACCTGATCATTGCGCGTTCTGGCGCGGGCACGGTCAGTGAGATTGCCGCCGTCGGGCGCCCGTCCATCCTCATCCCGCTCAAGATCGCGATGGATGATCACCAGGCCGCAAATGCCGAAGCCCTCGTCGATGTGGATGCCGCCGATGTGATGCTTGAGGACAATCTCTACCCGAACCTCCTTGGTGAGCTCATCAAGGTGCGCCTGGAGAATGGCGACGAGCTAGAAACGCGCGCTGCTCGGGCGAGGGAAGCTGGCACGATCACTGCGGCGCAGGATCTTGCCAATCTGGCCGAGAAGGCTGCGATAATCTAGGCGGCTGGCCGGCAGGCGTGGGTCTTGTGCATTTTGGCCTGTTTCAACCAGCTCCAGCCAAAAGCCTCTTCGCTGTCGCCATTGGCGCGCAGCCTCTCCAGGCGCTCAAGGGCTTCCTCAAGCGTAGGCTGGTGATGGACCGGTATCCACCACATGACAAAATGCACGTCGCCCATCACCTCGAACCACTCGTTCCGGCGCTCATAGAATCTCTTGTGCACGGTTCCCCAGACGAACTGCTCCAGACTTTCAACATCTGTCCACACGGTAAGATTTGAGACCTGTTGCGGGTCGCCCCCGACCTTGACCTCGGTATTTCCGGTGCCGGGTTCACCGGAGCCTTCCATCATCCAGACAAAGCCGGGCATCCGCCTGCCGAGCCCATTCACGAAGTCGAGATTGTCCATGAAATCCTTCACACGCGGATCATCGGTCGGCGCCACAAGACGGCCGACATTGAGTTGGGCGAGATGCATTTCCATCGCGAAAACCTTCGGTTCGGCCTGAACCCCTATCCTTCCCGAACTATTTCGTTTTGCAAGGAAAACCCGACCCGATTGCCCCTGAATCGCCGCGTCACAGCCATCTCAGCATGCGGGTGCTTGCCTAATCTGGTCTCCACACGCTACTGCGGAGACCTCCTTTCATGCCTTTCGAAGTCATATCCAGCATGCCCAACAAACCATCGCCATTCGATCTCGGTCCGGCCCATCTTGTCGGCATAGGCGGGATCGGCATGTCCGGTATCGCAGAGATCATGATCAATCTCGGCTACAAGGTTCAGGGCTCAGATGTGAAGGAAAGCGCCAATGTCGAACGCCTTCGGTCCAAGGGCGCGACCGTCCATATCGGGCACAAGCCGCAGAATGTGATCGGAGCAGGGGCCGTTATTATTTCCTCCGCCATCAAGTCCGATAACCTCGAAGTCGTCGCCGCGCGCGAGTCCGGTATTCCAGTGGTCCGCCGCGCCGACATGCTGGCAGAGATCATCCGCCTCAAATGGACCGTTGCGGTTGCGGGCACGCACGGCAAGACGACAACGACGACCATGGTCGCTGCGCTTCTCGATGGCGCGGGCATCGATCCGACCGTCATCAATGGCGGCATCATCAATGCCTATGGCTCCAACGCCAAGGCGGGCAATGGCGACTGGATCGTGCTGGAGGCTGATGAGAGCGACGGCACCTTCACCAAGCTGCGCCCGACCATCGCCATCGTCACCAATATGGACCCTGAACACATGGAGCATTACGGCTCCATGCAGGCGCTGCGGGATGCCTTCGACACTTATGTAAAGAACATCCCCTTCTATGGGTTCGGCGTCCTCTGCACCGATCACCCTGAAGTCTCATCCATGGTGGCGCGTGTCTCTGACCGACGCATTCTGACCTATGGGTTCAACCGGCAGGCCGATGTGCGCGCGACCAATCTTGCCTCGGATCCGGACGGGGTCACCTTCGATGTCGTGCTTCGCGAGCGCCTCGGCATTGGCGTCTCGTCGATAGAGGGCGTGCGTCTGCCGATGGCAGGCGACCACAATGTCTCAAACGCGCTCGCAGCGATCTGCGTGGCGCTGGAGCTCGGCGCGACACCTGATCAGATCCGGCACAGCTTTGCCAATTTCGGAGGGGTGAAGCGGCGCTTCACGCCTGCTGGTGAGTGGAATGGCATCCGCATTATCGACGACTATGGTCATCACCCTGTGGAGATCCAGGCCGTTCTAAAGGCTGCCCGCGCCATGCAGGGCCAAAACCGCGTCATCGCCGTCGCCCAGCCGCATCGCTATTCGCGGCTGCACGACCTTTTCAAGGATTTCTCTGGCTGCTTCCAGGATGCTGACATTGCCCTGATCGCACCGGTCTATGCGGCTGGCGAAGACCCGATTGAGGGCGCCAGCCATGAATCGCTTGTCCGTGCGATCAATGAGAATGGCCACGCAGACGCGCGCCCCATGGATGCGCTCGACAGCCTGCCGGACACGATCCGCGAAATCGCCCGCCCCGGCGATCTCGTCGTCTGTCTCGGTGCGGGAGATATCACGACCCACGCAAATGCACTTGCCGAAAACCTGGCTGGCTAGATGGGCGACTGGCGCGATCATCTGCCGGACGTTCGCGGCAAGCTGCTCTTTGACCAGCCACTTGCGCCCTATACCTGGTTTCGAGTGGGCGGCCCTGCCGATGTCCTTTTCCTGCCAACGGATGAGGATGACCTCGCCCACTTTCTGAAAGCGCTGCCTGAAGACGTGCCTCTTCACTTCATGGGTGTGGCGTCCAACTCGATCATCCGCGATGGCGGCATTGAGGGTGTCACGATCCGTCTGATGGGTGGCTATTGGGGCGGTATTGAGCCAACAGGCTCGCATTCCCTCTTTGCACGCGCGGGCGCTCTTGATCTTGCTGTCGCCAAGGCATCGGCAAAGCATGGCATTGCCGGGCTCACCTTCCTGTCCGGCATTCCAGGCTCGATCGGGGGCGCAGTGCGCACCAATGCCGGCTGTTATGGCCGGGAGCTGAAAGACGTCGCCAACCAGATTGAGGGCATCACTAGGTCAGGTGAGCGCGTCAGGTTCGAAGCTGAGATCGCCCAGTATGGCGACCCGAAGATTGAGTTCTCATACCGGCACACAAACTTTCCAGATGATGTGATCGTCACCGGCATCCTGTTGACAGGTTCTGGTGAGGGCGATGCTGCGACGCTCCAGCAGGAAATCGATGACCATCAGGCCCGGCGCGCCGAGACCCAGCCGATCAAGGACAAGACCGGCGGCTCTACCTTTGCCAATCCCGATCCGCCCGGCACGCCGGATGCGCGTTCAAGCTGGAAACTGGTCGATGCCGCCGGCTGCCGCGGCCTGCGGGTCGGCGGGGCGCAGGTTTCCGAGAAGCATTGCAACTTCCTGATCAATACAGGCGAGGCCACCGCGGCCGACATCGAAGCGCTTGGCGAACTGGTGCGCGCCCGCGTTCTGGATGTGACCGGCGTCGACCTTCGCTGGGAAATCCGGCGGATTGGCCGGATTCAGGTCCCGGACCAAACAGCTGCCGAGACCAGCTAGTCTTCCATTTCCTCATGCACCTGGCCCCAGGCAAGGATCGCAAAGAGGCCGGCGCCGCCTATGATATTGCCAGCCAGCGCGGGCAGCAGGTTCACTCCCAGCAGCTTGAAAATGCCCTGCTCACCAGACAGCGCAACCATGAACAGCTCGGCAGACCCGACCACGACGTGCGCGAAATCACCAAGCGCGATGAGGTAAGTGAAGAACAGGATGACCCAGAACTCGCTGCCCTCCGAACTTGGCATCATCCAGACGAGCGCAGCGATCAGGAAACCTGCTGGCAGGGCGCGCATGAAGGTTTCGCCTGCGCCCCAGTCGGCAACATGTAGGCTGAGCTCCAGCACGGCGGCGCCTACCTCCGGTGAGATGGCGCCGGAATAGGTCCAGAACACCGCTGCGAACAATGTACCCACCATATTGGCAAGAAACACTGTGCTCCAGAGCCGCGTCGTGCCGAGGATCGTGCGCCGGCAAGGATCTGCCAATGTGGGAAGGACCGCCGTCACAGTGTTCTCGGTAAAGAGCTGCAGCCGTCCCAGCATCACGATGAGGAACCCGGCCGAATAGCCCAGATTCTCGACCAGTGGCCGCCAGTCTGTATCGGGAAGGGCGACCCGAAGCATCGCCTCCATCGCCAGAGACATTGAGATACCTAGCCCCGCGGCGATGCCAGACCACCAGATCGAGCTTTGCGGGCGCGAAAGCTCAGAGCGACCTTCCTGTCGAATGATTTCGTAGACAATGCGCGATTTCAGACGCGTTAGCGTGGCCGCCTGCTCGCGCTCCTCCTCGGTAATATGTTCTTCTTTTTCGTGCTCGGGAGGCTTGGCTGCATCTGCTGACATCCGGATCGAACGCGTCGGCTCCCTCTATGTTCATTCACATCAACTGCAGTCGACCGGATCAATTGGAAGGACTGCCTTAATTTCTCGGCTGCTACATGTTTGTGTCGGGCCGGGCCAAACGGGTCCTGTTCAGTCTGGAGAAGAGCATGAAACGCGTCGCTGTCGTCTATGGAGGCTGGTCATCCGAGCGTGAGGTCTCGCTCTCGTCTGGCCAGCAGATGCTGCGTGCGGCACAGGCGGCCGGATATGACGCTGTCGGTATCGACGCCAATCGCGATCTTGCGAGCCAGATCGCGGCTGAAAAGCCGGACGTCATCCTTAATGGCCTGCATGGCCCATGGGGCGAAGATGGCTGCGTTCAGGGTCTCTTCGAAATACTCGGCATTCCTTACAGCCATTCGGGCGTCACAGCTTCTGCGATCGCGATGGACAAGCGCAAGTCCAAGGCGATCTACAGCCAAGCCGGCCTCGATATCGCTGAAGACGTTGCAGTGAGCCGCGAAGAGGCTGCCCGCGCGCATCCGATCAAGCCGCCCTATGTGATCAAGCCGGTGAATGAAGGCTCCAGCTTTGGCGTTGTCTTCGTGCGCGAGGACAATAACGGCCCCTCGCAGCTCCTCACCTCTGATGACTGGGCCTATGGCGACAATCTCATGGCCGAAGAATACATTCCGGGCCGCGAGCTGACCGTGGCCGTCCTCGGCGATCGGCCTCTCGCGGTGACAGAGATCACAACATTAAGAGAGTTTTACGATTTTGATGCAAAATATGCAGCTGGTGGATCGCGTCATGTGGTGCCCGCGGATGTTTCGGACGCTGTAACACAAGCAGCGCTGGACGCGGCGCTGACGGCGCATCAGGCTCTCGGTTGCCGGGGGGTGTCGCGGTCCGATTTTCGATTTGACGAGAAGAAGGGCCGGCTCGTGATCCTGGAAACAAATACCCAGCCAGGCATGACACCCACCTCTCTCGTTCCCGAGCAGGCCGCCTTTACGGGTATGACATTCGAAGCGCTTGTGAGCTGGATGATCGAGGATGCTTCATGCCGAAGGTGAAGGGCCAGCCAAAGCAGGGCCAGCGCACCCGGCCGCAGCCGCGTAAACGCGCGCCTGCGCCGGTGCCTGTCGAACCTGCGCGTGCAGACCTTACTTCTGTTCTGACCGGCTTCGTCATGGTCGTCGCGCTCATCGTTGCGGGCGCGGCCTTGCTGGGCGGATCGATGTCCAAGGTCAGCGACGGCGTCGGCAATGCCTTCGATAGCGCCGCCACGGGTCTCGGCTTTGCCGTGGAAGACGTTCAGATAACCGGCCTTGGAAGTGATGTTCGCCGCGCCAGCCTCGTCCAGCAGATGTCAGGCGTCGCCCCGGGCGACAACATGTTCCGCGCCGACCCGCATGAAATCCGCCGTCAGGTCCTCGCGACGGGCCAGGTCACGAGTGCGCATGTCTACCGCCTGTGGCCGAACCAGATCCTGATCAACGCCTCGCCGGCCAAGGCAAGCGCCATCTGGTATGATGGCGACGGCCAGCAGGTTGTCGATAGCACCGGACAGATCATGGAAGGCCTCTCAGCCAGGGACTATAGCGAGCTCGTCCTGCTGACTGGCGTTGATGCGCCTGAAGGTGTGCCCGCCCTCCTGCAGTTTCTGGCACGCGCCGATACTGTGCGTGACCGGGTCTCCTATGCCGAGCGCGTGTCCCGTCGCCGCTGGGATGTCAAACTCCGCGACGGCTTGCTGATCCGGCTCCCGGCAGACGCCAGCGTTAAGCGCGCAACGGACGAACTGATCGCGCTCGAAAACGCGACTGACCTTTCACAACGCTCGCTCACGCGGATCGACCTGCGTGTCGCCGGGCGCACTTTTCTTGAACCTCTCGACGAACAGGGTGCGTCCGGCACCGCTGCAGAAAGCTGACCATGGCCAAGGCAGACCTCCGCTTGAAACCATCCCGCGCCGCAAAAGTCGGCCAGCCGATCGCTTCGCTCGATATCGGTAGTTCCAAGATCACTTGCCTGATCGGACGTTTCGATCCTGAGGCGAAGGCCGGATTTGCGTTTCTGGGTGGCGGGCGCCAGCAGGCCCGCGGCTTCAAGGACGGCTCGATCACGGACATGGAAGCGCTGGAGCGCTCTGTCCGTCTCGCGGTTGAGGACGCAGAGCGCCAGGCCGGCGAGCGGATCGACTCGGTCACGCTTGGCGTAACTGGCGGGCAGGTCGCGTGCGAATTCGTCGGGGCCCTCAATGACATTGGCGGCCGTGAAGTCACCGCCAAGGATCTCAAGAAACTTCACGCCCAGGCCCTTGCAAAGATCGATGCGAAGCAACGCGAAATCCTCACCGCCCATCCGGTTCTCTACAAGCTCGACGAACAGGAAGGCATTAGTGACCCGGTTGGCATGATCGGAACGAAGCTGTCCGTCCTCCTCTCCGTGGTTTCAGCGCCGCAATCGCTCGTGCGCAACCTGGTCGAATGCGTCGGCCGCGCGCACCTCAACGTCGACCGCCTGATCCCGTCAGCGCTCGCCAGCGCCGCGGGCACGCTGATCGACGATGAAATCGAGAATGGTGCGATCTGCATTGATATGGGGTCTGGCGTGACCACCGCTTGCGCGTTTGTGAACGGCGTGCCTGCCTGGCTCGGTGTCGTACCTGCAGGCGGCGCCAAGGTGACAGGTGACCTTGCGCAGGGCATCGGGACGACTTTCGCCGCCGCAGAGCGCATGAAGACGATTTACGGCCATGCCGACACGACTGGCACTGGACTTTCTGAAAAGGTCGAAGTCGCCCGCCTCGGTGATGATGGAAGGCTCGCCGCTCATCACATGACCCGCGGCGAACTCACCAGCCTGATCGCGCCGCGCATCGAAGAAACCTTTGAGTATGCCTCCAAACTGATCGGCAAGAGCGAACTGGCCAAGATCATGCCGCGCCGTACTGTCCTGACCGGTGGCGGTAGCCTGCTTCCGGGGGTGCGCGATGTTGCTTCCCGCGTCCTCGGTCAGCCTGTCCGCCTCGGCAAGCCAGTCGATGCTGATGTTCTTGGCGAATCACACGCCAGCCCCGTCTTTTCGACCGCAGCAGGTCTGCTGTCATACGAATCACGCGGCTTCGCAGACGTCTCTACCGCCAGCAATGCGTCTACTCAGGGTTCAGGAGCCGCGAAACGCGGTAAAATGAACGGTTTCTTGCGCTGGCTGCATGAAAATTTTTAACAGCGAGGCAGAATCCCTTAACCCTCTCTTAGTCTGACGCAGGCAGTTTGCGCCTACAGACCCTTCCTAAGGTAGATTGGCAAAGGCGGATTTTTCATGACTCAAGAACTCAAGCCGCGGCTCGTCGTGTTCGGTGTGGGCGGGGCCGGCGGCAACGCAGTCGACAATATGATCGAGGCGAATCTGCAAGGCGTTGAGTTTGTCGTCGCCAATACCGATGCCCAGGCACTCGAACGCTCCAAATGCGAAACCCGCATCCAGCTTGGCCCGGACACGACCGCAGGCCTCGGTGCAGGCGCGAAGCCAGAAGTTGGCGCAGCGTCTGCCGAAGAATCCATCGAGGAGATCAGCAAGTGCCTCGAAGGCGCGCACATGGTCTTCATCGCTGCGGGCCTTGGCGGCGGGACCGGCACAGGCGCCGCCCCTGTTATCGCGCGCGCGGCACATGAGCGCGGCATCCTAACCGTCGGCGTGGTGACCAAGCCCTTCAGCTTCGAAGGCAATCGCCGCATGACCATTGCCGAGGATGGCCTCACCGAAATGCGCAAGGCGATCGACACGATGATCGTCGTGCCAAACCAGAACCTCTTCCGCGTTGCCAATGAGCGGACGACTTTTGCGGACGCCTTCCGCATGGCCGACGATGTTCTGTACTCTGGCGTTCGCGGTATCACGGACCTCATGGTCATGCCTGGCCTCATCAACCTCGACTTTGCCGACGTGCGCACGATCATGAAGGGCATGGGCGCCGCGATGATGGGCATGGGCGAGAGCGAAGGCGAAGGCCGCGCCCTTGATGCGGCCCGCGCCGCTATCGACAACCCGCTTCTTGACGATGTCTCCATGAAGGGCGCCCGCGGCGTTCTGATCAGCATCACTGGCGGCTATGACATGACGCTGTTCGAAGTCGACGAAGCAGCGAACGAGATCCGCAAGCAGGTCGACGCTGATGCGCACATCATTCTCGGCTCGACATTCGACCCTGAGCTTGAAGGCAAGCTCCGCGTCTCGGTCGTCGCAGCAGGAATCGACTCGGATGCTGGCATCTATGAAGAGCCGACGCGCGAAGCTGCGATCAGTGCGGCTCCGGTCGAGCCGCAGCAGATAGAGGCCGAGCCTGCAGAAGTCGAAATCGAGCTTGCTGAAAGCGATGTCAGCATCGCCGAAGAAGAGATCGAACACGAACGCCCGCGTGTCGTGATCAATGACTTTGGCGACGAGGACATAATGGAGACGGACACCCGTCCAGACTTCGTCAGCCGCAGCCTGCCAGCCGCTGAGCGCGAAAGTGTCCAGGGCAACGACCAGGTCAGCGCTGATCAGGTCTTTGGCGGAGGCAAGTCCCGTGGTCGTTCTGGCTCTGAAGGCAAGGCCGGATTTGGCAATCTGTTCGGCTGGCCGAAACTTTCGTCTCAGAGCGACGACAAGAGTTCTGCACACGAAATCGAGGATGAGCCAGCGGCACCAGCACGAGACAAGTTCACCGCGCCAGCTTCCTTCGACGATACCGACCTTGAAATCCCGGCCTTTCTCCGCCGCTCGGCCAACCGCTAGGCGCTGAGAAAACCAACAGAACCAGACAGGGCGCTTCCATTGGAAGCGCCCTGATTTTTTGTAATATTGCGACACATTCCTTGTTTTGAATCTTTGCTCCCGATCGCCTTCATAGGACCCTGAGAGATGAGGTCTTAATGAGCCGCGTTCAGTATCAGCAAACTATCAGCCATCCGGTCGTGTGTGCTGGCGTCGGTGTTCATTCCGGCGCGCGTGCGCGTATCGCGATGAAGCCAGCAGCCGCAGGAACCGGTATCCGTTTCCGCCGGATGGACATTGAAGGCTGCCAGGACATCATCGCGCGCGGTGATTTTGTTACCGAAGTCCAGCTTGGCACGACCCTTACCAACGAAGCGGGCCAATCCGTTGCAACGGTTGAGCACCTGCTGGCTGCCTGCGCTGGCGTCGGCGTTGATAATCTCATTATAGAGATCGACGGTCCTGAAGTGCCCATCATGGATGGTTCGTCATCGGTTTATTGCGAACTGATGATGGCAGCTGGCCTCCGCGAGCAGCGTGCACTGCGCCGCCGCATCCGCGTGCTTGAAGACATCGAAGTTAGCGACGGCATCAAGACGGCCCGTCTTAGCCCCTCAGCCGATAATTATCTGTCGATCCACGCAAAGATCGAGTTTGAAAGCCGAGCAATTGGTACGCAGCAGATGTCGCTGCGCATGCTGCCTGGCATGTTCGCGCGTGATATCGCCTTCGCTCGGACATTCGGTTTCGCGCAGGATGTTGAAAAGTTGAAATCGATGGGCCTTGCCCGCGGCGGTTCACTCGACAATGCCGTGGTTCTTGATGGCGACTCGATCGTCAATCCTGAGGGTCTGCGGTCCAGCGACGAATTCATCCGCCACAAGATTCTTGATGCGGTTGGTGACCTTATGCTCGCCGGGGCGCCTATTGCAGGCGTGTACGAGGCTCGGCAGCCGGGACATGCACTCAACAACAAGCTGGTTCGTGCGCTTATCGATGCGCCAGATGCCTGGTGCTGGGAAACCGATGGGGCAGACGTCGAAGCTGAAACAGCCGCGAGAGCGTCAGCGGCCCGTTAAGGCCCGCAACCCAGTCGCGCTTACAGTAAAAAATGCTGCTTCTTTAAACGAGCAACGCCTAGTCGGCGCGTGGTCGCGCGTGGTCTGAATGACCGTTCGGTTTAGCCTCGCCCGTCACTTCTGAATCGGCCAGCGCGCGCACCATGTTGAGGATAGAGGCGCGAACCTTTTCGTCCCGAATGCGCGTCAGGCTGCGTACGCACTCAATCGCGAACCGAGATGACGCATCAAGTTCGTCGCCAGACTGCGCGTCGATATCGGCAAGGCCTTCAAAGAACCAGCCCGGCGAAATGTTGAGCCGGTCTGCAAGCAGGTAGAGGCGTCCGGCGCTGACGCGGTTTGCGCCTGTCTCGTACTTCTGGATCTGCTGATAGGAGACACCCAGCGCCTCGCCAAGCTGATCCTGGGTCAGCCCGGCCAGAATCCGGCGTTTACGGATTCGCTCGCCCACCAGCGAGTCGACATCCGATGCGGTAAAATCTGATAGTCCCTGCGTCATAAAATTTGCCTTTTAGGCAGCGGCACGAGATCGTTCGTACTGGCGTCGATATAGATCGATTTGCGCTCATACACCATAATAACTGGAAATTCACCTGGCTGTTCCTGTAGGCAATGACTTTACAAGCTGTGCGCCAGCGGCAAAGTGCGGCAAAGTCTGTTGAGAACCCGGTATCTGTTATGAAGCTTTCGCTTGTCGGCTCCGTCGCAATCATGACCTTGGTCCTAGCTGCGTGCAGTTCGAACCGGCAGGCGCGTGAGCTTGCCTATGTCGAGCGGCCGGTGGAGGCGCTTTACAACGCCGCTGCCGATGAAATGGACGATAGCGACTACATCAGCGCTATTGAGCTTTTCAATGAGGTTGAGCGCCAGCACCCTTATTCGGAATGGGCGCGTCGTTCCACGCTGATGGCAGCCTACGCCTCCTATCGCTCTCGCCGCTATGACGATGCCATCGGCACGGCCCAGCGCTATCTGTCGCTCAACCCTGCCGGTGAAGGCGCACCTTACGCCTATCACCTGATTGCACTCAGCTACTTCCAGCAGATCGTCGATGTTGGCCGTGACCAGCGCACGACTGAGCTGGCTCGTGATGCATTGAACGATGTCGTGCGCCGTTTTCCGAACACCGACTATGCGCGTGACGCGCAGCTGAAGCTCGACATGGTCAGCGACCAGCTCGCGGGCAAGGAAATGGAAATCGGCCGTTGGTACCTGCGCCGCAACCAGCATCTGGCCGCCGTGAACCGCTTCAAGAAAGTGGTCGACGATTACGACACGACGACCCACACGCCGGAAGCGCTGCACCGTCTTGTTGAGGCTTATCTCTCCCTCGGTCTCCGCGGCGAAGCTGTCGCTGCCGCATCTGTGCTGCAGTACAACTACCCAGAGAGTGACTGGTACCGCGCCAGTTACAGCCTCGTTGAAGGCGGCGGCGATGGTGGGCAACAGCAGGCCAGCAGCGACGGCTGGCTTGGCCGGATCACACCCTGGTGAGAACGCAACGAGAACAGGCTTGTTCTCACTTTGTTCTGATGATATCCAGGGCGTATGATCACAGCGCTCTCGATTCGATCCTTCCTGCTCATCGAGCGTCTCGACATAGAGTCGGCCGATGGCTTCACCGCCCTGACCGGGGAAACCGGTGCGGGTAAATCCATCATCCTTGATGCGCTCGGCCTTGTGCTTGGCGGCGCGGCGTCCAAGAAGCTGGTTCGTAAAGGCGCGGACCAAGCGAGCATCCTGGCGGAATTCGCGTTGGAGGCCGACAGCCCGGTCTGGCCAATCCTTTCAGAGGCTGGTGTCGAAGGCTCAGCTGAGGAAACACTGACACTCAAGCGTATCCTGTCTGCCAAAGGACCGGCGCGTGCCTTTGTGAACGACCAGCCGGTCAGTGCGGGCCTTTTGTCTCAGCTGGGTGAACTTCTCGTCGAAATTCACGGTCAGCACTCGGCCTCGACCCTGATGAAGCCAGCCAATCACCGCGCGCTGCTTGATACCTATGCGGGCAATGAAGACCTGATCGAGGCCTGTGCACAGAGCTGGGACAATTATGAGACCGCGCGTGATGCACGCGAAGCACTGGAAGCGAAGCTGGCCGAGGCCGAAGAGGAACATGCCTGGCTGGCCGAGACAGTTGAGGCGCTCGACACACTTTCACCTGAGCAGGGCGAGTTTGATCGGCTCAGCGCTGAACGCGGCATTCTCATGCAATCGGAAAAGATTGCGGAATCGGCAACTGAGGCGTTCGAGGCTTTTCAGGCAGGCGACGTCGAAGCTGTTCTTGCGCAGGCCAGCCGCTCGGCGGAACGTATTCTGCGGATCGACGGGCTCGATGCGATGGAAAGCGATCTTTCAAAAGCCGCTCGCGCCGCAGCCGAAGCACTCGACCGTGCGCTGATCGAGGCAGGTGAGGCGAGCGCCGCGCTTGAAAGCCTCGGCCTCGCCGCGGTGCGCGATCCTGACGCGCTGGAGCGAGTGGAGCAGCGCATCGTCGCCCTCCGCTCGGCTTCGCGCAAATACAGCGTCGATGCGAATGAGTTGCCTGCTTTCTGGGAAGAGACCCGCCAGAAGCTGGAGCTTTGCGATGCGCCCGATGGCTCGTTAAAGAAAGCCCGCTCTGAGGAACAGGCGGCAGCAGCACGCTGGCGCACAGCGGCTGACCGTCTGACGAAAGCCCGCAAAGCCGCGGCCAAGCGTCTGGAGACATCCATCGCCGCCGAGCTGAAGCCGCTCAAGCTCGAGCGAACCAGGGTGAAGGTGCGGTTTGACGAGATTTCGGAAAGCCAGTCAGGACGTGCAGGCCGCGAGAAGGCAGAGTTCGAGGTTGAGACCAATCCGGGCGCTGGTTTTGGTCCCCTTCGCCAGATCGCGTCCGGCGGTGAACTTGCGCGCTTCTCACTAGCGCTTCAGTGCGTCCTTGCTGAAAGCACGCAGGTGCCCGTTCTCGTCTTCGACGAAGCTGACCAGGGCGTCGGAGGCGCGGTCGCAGCCGCCATTGGTGAGCGTCTTGCGCGCCTTGCTGACAGCCGACAGGTCTTTGCCATTACCCATAGTCCACAGGTTGCAGCATCGGCCTCGAACCAGTGGCTGGTAACCAAGCAGGGCTTGAAGGGGAATGGCCTTGGCGAAACCCACCTCACCGGTCTAGATGCCAGCCAGAGACATGAGGAAATCGCCCGCATGCTCTCAGGTAGCAAGGTCACCGAGGAGGCAAGGGCCGCAGCAACGAGGCTCCTTGAAGATGTATGAGCGCGCAGAAACTGGCTGGAGACCTGACCGAAGCTGAAGCAAAGCGCGAGCTTGCCCGCCTTGCGATTGAGATCAAGCTCGCAGATGCGGCTTACTACAAGGAAGACGACCCGCACCTGAGCGATGCCGAGTACGACTCCCTTCGGCAGCGCAATAGCGACGTCGAAGCTGCCTTTCCGCATCTGAAACGCAAGGACAGCCCAAGCGACCGGGTCGGCGCCGAAGTCTCCGAAGCCTTCAGCAAGGTCGAGCACGGCGTCCCCATGCTATCACTCGACAATGCGTTCTCTGATGAGGATGTCGAGGAATTTGCCGCCCGCATCCGCCGCTTCCTTGGCCTCGATGCCGACGAAGCCCTCACCATCACGGCAGAGCCCAAGATCGATGGCCTGTCCCTGAACCTCACCTATGAGGACGGAGAGCTTGTTCGCGCCGCGACACGTGGCAATGGTCGGGTGGGCGAGGACGTCACAGCCAATGCCCGCACCATAGATGACATTCCGGCGAAACTTGGCGGCTCCAGCTGGCCGTCGCGGATCGAGATCCGCGGCGAGGTCTATATTGAAGGCGAGGCCTTTAAGGCGCTCAACGCGTCTCAGGAGGAGGCAGGCAAGAAAGCCTTCGCTAATCCACGCAACGCCGCCGCAGGCAGCCTTCGCCAGCTCGACGTCGCCATCACCCGTTCGCGTCCCCTACGATTCTTTGCATATGCATGGGGTGAAGCGTCGGAAAAGTTCGCGGACACCCAGACAGATGCCGTCGCCAGGCTGCAGGATTGGGGCTTCGTTACGAATGAGCTCTTCAAGCCATATAAGGACGTCAAAGGTCTGCTAAGCGCTTATGCGAATATGGCAGAGCGCCGCGCCATGCTCGGCTATGATATCGACGGCGTCGTCTACAAGGTCGACCGCCTCGATTGGCAGGAGAGGCTTGGCTTCGTCTCGCGCTTTCCGAGGTGGGCGATCGCCCACAAATTCCCGGCAGAGCGGGCCGTTACCAAACTCGAAGCAATCGAGATTCAGGTCGGCCGCACAGGCACGCTGACTCCTGTTGCGCGCCTTACGCCTGTCACGGTTGGCGGCGTCGTGGTCTCCAATGCCACGCTGCACAATGAGGATGAGATCGCCCGTCTCGATGTTCGCCCCGGCGACATGGTCGAAATCCAGAGGGCAGGGGATGTCATCCCCCAAGTCCTCGGCGTGGTCGACCCGGGCGAAGACCGGGCCCCGACCTACAAGTTTCCGGAAACCTGCCCGGAATGCGGTTCAGCTGCCGTTCGCGAAATTGACGACAAGGGCGAGGAAGACGTTCGCCGCCGCTGTACAGGTGGCCTCACCTGCCCGGCGCAGGCGGTCGAACGGCTGAAACACTTTGTCTCCCGCAAGGCGCTCGACATCGATGGGCTCGGCGCAAAGCAGGTCGAGCTTTTCTATTCGAAAGGCGCTGTCAAAGGCCCGCAGGACATTTTCCGTCTCGCCCGGCGGCTTGAGGAAGAAGGCCTGCCGCCGCTCAAGGACTGGGAAGGCTTTGGCGACACGTCGGCCCGCAACCTGTTTGACGCGATCGATGCGCGCCGCAAGCCGCCCTTCCAACGTTTCCTGAATGGTCTCGGCATCCGCCATGTTGGCGAGATCACTTCCGGCCTGCTCGCGCGCCATTATCTCGACTGGAACAGCTTCTGGCAGGTGGTCGAGAAAGCCGCCGCAGGTGATACCTCGGCTGAGGCAGACCTTCTTTCCATCGACGGCATCGGCCAGACCGCGATCACCAGCCTCAAGGACTTCGCCGCAGAGAGCCATAATCAGGACATGCTGGCGGGCCTTCTGGCCGAAATTGAGATCGAACCGGCAGAAGCCGCGGCCAGCGACAGCGCCGTGTCCGGCAAGACCATCGTCTTCACGGGGACGCTCGAAAAGATGACGCGCGACGAAGCGAAATCGCGGGCAACCGCACTTGGCGCTAAAGTGTCGGGCTCTGTTTCCGGCAAGACCGATATTCTCGTCGCCGGGCCGGGCGCAGGCTCGAAACTGAAAAAGGCCGAAGAGCTCGGTGTCCGCGTCATCACGGAGGATGACTGGCTCGAGCTCGCCGGCCTTTAATCAGGTCGGATATTAAGTGCGCTTCTATGCCAGAGGCGCGCACTGCGCGTTGAGCCAGTCCAGAACCTCGCCGTCGACGAGCGGACCAATCTTGGCCAGCACGTCATTGTGGTAGCGATTGACCCAGGCAAGCTCTGCCGGGCTGAGCAGGTCGAGATCGATCAGATCCCGTGCCAGCGGCGCCCATGTCAGGTTCGCAAAGCCCAGCATCTTGCGCTCACCGCCCTCAATGTCGGCGGGCTCGGTCACATATTGAAGGTTTTCGATCCGGATGCCGTACTGGCCTTCGCGGTAGAAGCCCGGCTCATTCGACACAATCATGCCCGGGCGCAGCGCGGTGCTGTTCCACGGCTTGGCGATCCGCTGCGGGCCTTCATGAACGCCAAGATAGACGCCGACGCCATGGCCGGTGCCATGGTCATAGTCGAGGCCAGCCTGCCAGAGCGGGTGGCGCGCCAGCGCATCGAGATGCGTGCCCGTCGTGCCTTCCGGAAAGCGCACATCGGCAAGCGCGATATGGCCTTTCAGGACCAGCGTATAGTGACGGCGCATGTCCGCAGATGGCTCACCAATCGGTACGGTCCTCGTCACATCGGTTGTGCCGTCAAGATATTGGCCACCACTATCGACGAGGTATAGCGAGCCGCGCTCCAGCTTCCGGTTTGACGCCGACGAGACGCGGTAATGGGGTAGGGCTCCGTTCGGGCCTGCGCCTGAGATCGTCTCAAAGGACAGATCATTAAGGTCGCCCAGCTGCTCGCGGAAGTCTTCCAGCTTGAGCGCCGCATCGATCTCCGTCGCCTCGCCAGACTGTGCGTCGGTGTCCAGCCAGTGCAGGAAACGCGTCAGCGCCGCGCCGTCGCGGATATGCGCGGCTTCGGTCCCGGCAATCTCTGTCGCATTCTTGCAGGCCTTGGGCAGCAAGACGGGGTCACGCTGGCGCAGGATGTTCGCGCCCGCCTTCTCCAGCTCACCAAAGAACCAGGCAGAGGCAAGCGCCGGGTCGAGGCTGACCGTCTGGCCAGAAAGCTCCGCCAGCGCGGGTTCAACCTCTTCCATGGGGCGCAGGCGCACCTTGTTGCCGAGATGCTCACGCAACTTGTCGCTGGTCTTGCGCGGGTCGAGGAAAAGGTCCGCCGTCCCATCGGCTTTCAGGATGGCGCGCGATAGTGGCAGCGGGGAGCAGGCGACATCGCCGCCGCGAATATTGAACGCCCACGCCACCGAAGCCGGTGAGGTGATGATGGCCGCGTCCGCGCCGTCTTTCTTGAGAGCGGCCGCGATCCGCTCGCGCTTGTCATCGGCCTCTTCGCCCGCATGTTTCACGGCGTGCGGCACGACCTGTTCGGTGGGCTCCGCCGGGCGGTCGTCCCAGGCTTCGTCGATCGGGTTGGCATCAACGGCTTTCAGCGTGACGCCGGCTTTCTTTGCGCTCTCTTCCAGAACGGCGAGGTCATTCGGCGTCATCAAGCGCGCATCATAGCCCAGCGTTTCGCCCTTGCGCTTCTGGCCAGCAAGCCAGCCAAACGGGCCTGGGTCGGGCAGGCCGCTGATCTCAATAAAATCGCGGTCGGTCTGGTCGCGCACCTGCAGCGTGTAGCGTCCATCGGCAAAGATGACGGCCGTATCCCGAAACACCATGGCTGCACCGGCAGACCCGGTGAAACCAGTCGCCCAGGTCAGCCGGTCATTACAGGCGGGCAGATACTCGTTCTGGAACTCATCCTCATGCGGGATGTAGAAGCCATCAAGGCCCTGGGCTTTCATCGCAGCGCGCAGGAGCGGCAGATTCTGGCGGCCAAGCTGTGGGCCACCTTTCACATCAAAATTCTGTCTCATGGACGAAATCTAGTGCGAATACGCCCGCTACGGAAGGTGGAGTCTGCGCCCTAGTCCGCTTTGCGGAAAACGAGGCTCGACCAGCCATCGCGGCGTACTCGCTTCACAAGGGCGAGGCCGCGATTGCCATAGGCCTTGCGCACCAGCGGTTCCTGCGGCGAAAGCAGGCCCGACAGGATGATGTGGCCGCCCGGCGCGGTTAGGCGTTCGATCTCTGGCGCCAGCCCGACAAGCGGACGGAACAGGATGTTCGCGAAGACGAGGTCGTAAGGCGCATCCTTGCGGATGGTCGTGTTCATACCGCCGCCGGTCTCAAACGTCTTGAAGGCGTTGGCGACGTGGTTCTTGGCCGCGTTCTCATTGGCGACGCGCACGTTGTCTGTGTCGATCTCGGTGCCCCAGGCACGCCTGGAGCCAGTCTTGACCGCCGCGATGGCCAGAAGGCCGGATCCGGTCCCGATATCCAGCACCTTTTGGGGGCGCGCGCTGCGCAGCACATGCTCAAGCCCGATGAGACAGCCAAGCGTCGTGCCGTGATGGCCGGTGCCGAAAGCCGGGCCCGCCTCGATCAAGATCGGCGTCTTGCCGGGCGCAGATTTCGCGAGCACATGGCTGCCTGCCACGATGAACCGGCCAGCTTCCACCGGCGGCAGGCCTTCCAGCGACAGGGTCACCCAGTCGCGGTCTTCCAGCGCTTCGATGACGACGTTGAGCTGCGGCGAGACCTCTTCGATAATGGCCTTGCAGGCGTCGGCTTCCTCTGCCGTTTCGCAATAGGCGTCGAGGCGCCAGGCGTGGCGGCCATCCTCCTTGGCGTCGACGGCACCTGCCGGTGATGGATCCGTCCAGGCCAGGGCGTCCCAGGCAGGTTCGATGGCCTCGCGCGGGCCTTTTGAAGAAATCTGATACATGACGGCCCGCCCATAGCAGAGCGCGCAGGAAGGGGGTAGGGTCGCGCTCAGCAGATTTCGGGAAAGGCTGGGGCATGAAACAATCTTTGAGACGCGCATTCGCGGGGCTGGCGATGATCGCGGCGGCCACAATAGGCGCGGCCAGCGCGCAGGACGCTGCTGCCGAACCCGTTGCTGAGACCGCAGAACCGGGCTGGCGCACCATCGCCCCTGAAAATCTCATGATGATCGAAACGGGCAAGGGCCTGATCGTCATTGAGCTTAATCCGGACTTCGCGCCGCGCCACGCCGAGCGTATGCGGGAGCTTGCCGCTTCCGGTGAGTATGAGGGCGAGCACTTTTACCGCGTCATTGAGGGTTTCGTGGCGCAGGGCGGCCTGTTCGACGATATGCAGATTCTGCGCTGGGGCCCGCTCGAGAATGAGAATGACCGGGCTTATGGCGGCGAAGGCTTCGTCCCGCTCGGCAATGACGACCTGTTCGCGGCCGAGGTCGGCCACATTGGCGGCTTTCCTGTCGGCCGGGATGAGGCGCTCGGACAGGAATGGCTGCTCCATTGCCCAGGCGCGGTGGCGCTCGCCCGCAATAATGACCCCAATTCAGGCGGTACCGAGATCTACATCGTCCTCGATGCGCAGCGCTATCTCGACCGCAACCTGACCGTCTTTGGCCGCGTCATCGACGGGATGGAGCACGTCCAGGCCTTCAAGCGCGGTGACCGGGCCATTTCCAATGGCGTAATCCAGGCGCCGGAACAGGGCGAGGAAATCCTCGGCCTCACCATCGTGTCAGACCTGCCCGAAGACCAGCGCCCCGTCTGGCGGACGATGACCAGCGAAGGTGAACCTTTCGCTGAGCACAAGCGCGCCCTGCGCGTCCGCGACAGCGCGTTCTTCTACAGGAAGCCACCTGAAGTGCTGGACATCTGCAGCTTCAACACGCCCGCAGAGCGCGTTGCCTCTGCCGACTGATCAGCGGCGATAGCCGTTCCACGGGTCTTCGCGGTCGAGGCTGAGCTCGGCTGCGTAACCGGCGGACGGGGCTGGATAGGCTTCGTAATAGCCATCGTCCTCATAATAGGCGTCATCGTAATGCGCGTCGCCATAGGCGTAGCCGTCGCTGCTGGCATAGGCGCTGCCTGAATAGCTGCTGCCCTGGTTGTATCCTGAGACCGTGCGGGTCGTGGAATAGGTCCGCGCACCGGCATGGCGATGGGTGTGGTGGGCATGGTCATGGCCTACATGGCTGGTCGCCGTGCAGCTCGGCGGGGCAACCCGCGTATAGGTCTGCACATAGCGGCGCACGACAGGCGCGGTTCTGTAGGTCCGCACGACCTGATGACCGCAGCAGCAGCTTGTCACCGCGCACGGCGAAGTCGTGCTCGTGTGGCTCGTCGCATAGCCGTGGCCGGTCGACGGTGCGGTGTAGACATAACCGTCAGCGGCTGCAGGAAGGGCGAACAGCGCCGCAAGCGCCCCGCCAATGAAGAGTTTGGTGCGCATA
This sequence comes from Henriciella marina, assembly GCF_027213945.1. Taxonomy (GTDB): domain Bacteria; phylum Pseudomonadota; class Alphaproteobacteria; order Caulobacterales; family Hyphomonadaceae; genus Henriciella; species Henriciella marina_A. Next base: position 359,539 of record NZ_JAPWGW010000003.1, on the reverse strand, counting down.
CGGAATCCTTCCTGCTGCAGCTTCTGTGGGTAAACAGAAGGTTAACACAGAAATGCCGCTCGCAACCCAAAATCGTAAAGCCGCGTAATTTTTGCGTGCGGCGAGGTCTGTTCAGGCGGGGCGGAAAGGCGCTAAGGACGAGGCATGACAGGAACGATGAAACTCGCCATCGCCGGCGTCGCCGGGCGCATGGGTCGCCAGCTCGCCTCTGCAGCTGTTGAGGCCGGCCACGCGCTCACAGGCGCCAGCGAAGCGCCTAGCAGTGACGCCCTCGGCGCCCCGCTCTCAAACCTCGTCCACGGCGCCCCCGATGACGTCCAGCCGCAATCTGATGTGGCGAAAGCCGCCAGCGGCGCGGACGTCTGGCTCGACTTTACCCGTCCCGGCGCCACGCTGGACGCGCTCAAACACCTGAAAGCGGCAGGTGTGAAGGCTGTCGTGATCGGCACCACTGGCTTCGACGCCGCGCAGGAAGCCGAGATCGCGGAAGCGGCTGGAGAGCTTGCCATCGTCAAGGCCGGTAACTTCTCTCTGGGCGTCAATCTGCTCTGCGCGCTGACAAAGCGGGCCGCCGAAAGCCTCGGCGAAGACTGGGACATCGAAATTCTCGAAACCCATCACCGCCGCAAGGTGGACGCGCCGTCCGGCACCGCGCTCATGCTCGGCGATGCAGCCGCTGCGGGCCGAGGCGCGGGCCTCAAGGCCCTCCGCCAGGCCCCGTATGATGGCCCTGATGCCGCGCGCGAAGCTGGAAAGATCGGTTTCTCCGTCCGCCGCTCGGGCGGTGTCATTGGCGAGCATGAAGTCACGTTCGGCTCGGAGAAGGAAGTCATCACGCTGGCCCATTCCGCGCTGGACCGGTCGGTCTTCGCGCATGGGGCTCTCGCTGCGGCGCGCTGGGCGCTTCGCCAGCCTGCCGGCCTCTATGACATGAACGACGTTCTCGGCCTCTAGGTTTCGTTTCAGTCTTTGACGCTGGGGCAGAGATTGCCTTCCGTTGACGGAAGGGGGATTAGCTTTTCCCATCCGGTCCAATTCAGCATGTTCGGGAGGAATTTATGGCTGAAGCATACATCATCGACGCGGTCCGCACGCCGCGCGGCATTGGCAAGGTTGGCAAGGGTTCGCTCGCCCACCTTCACCCGCAGCATCTCGGCGCGACCGTCCTCGGCGCGATCCGTGACCGCAACAATCTCGACACGTCCACCGTAGACGACATCATCTGGGGCACCAGCTCCCAGCGCGGCGCGCAAGGCGCTGACATGGGCCGCATGGCCGCGCTTGACGCAGGCTTCGACGTCAAGGCATCCGGCGTGACCCTCGACCGCTTCTGCGGCTCGGGCATCACCACCGTCTCACTCGCAGCAGCACAGATCATGTCCGGCATGGAAGACTGCGTTATCGCAGGCGGCTGTGAGATGATGAGCTACACCGCGTCCACCGCGGACCCGAAGAACCCGCCAATGATGGACGCTGGCAACCTTCACCTTCGTGAAATGCACCCGCAGTCCCAACAGGGCTGCTGTGCTGACGCGATCGCGACGCTCGAAGGCATCGACCGCGAAGCTGTCGACCAGTTGGCCGTCGTCTCGCAAGAGCGCGCCAAGAAGGCGATGGATGAAGGCCGTTTCGACAAGTCCGTCGTGCCTGTCTACAACCGCGATGGTTCGCTGGCCCTCGACAAGGACGAATTCCCGCGTCCGGGCACCACGATGGAGAGCCTGTCCGGCCTCAAGACCGTCTTCAACATGTTCTGGGACATCCCTGTCGACGACAAGGGCACGACCTATGGCAACATGATCGAGAAGAAGTACCCGCAGATCCAGGGCAACGTGCAACACGTCCACCATGCCGGTAACTCCTCGGGTGTGGTCGATGGCGCAGCCGCCATCCTCGTCACCTCGAAAGAGTATGCCGACGAGAACGGCCTGAAGCCGCGCGCCCGCATCGTCGCAACGGCGAACATGGGCGACTGCCCGACCCTGATGCTTAACGCACCGGTCGCTGCTGCGAAGAAAGTGCTCGAAAAAGCCAACATGACGACCGACGACATCGACGTCTACGAGATCAACGAGGCTTTCTCTGTCGTTGCAGAGAAGTTCATCCGCGACCTCAAGCTCGACCGTGAGAAGGTCAACATCAATGGCGGCGCGATGGCGCTTGGTCACCCGATCGGCGCGACCGGCTCGATCCTGATCGGCACCGCGCTTGATGAGCTTGAGCGCTCCGGCGGCAAGTACGGCCTCGTCACCATGTGTGCTGCTGGTGGTATGGCGCCTGCCATCATCATCGAGCGTCTCGACGCCTAGATTTTCAGGCGAGACTTCGCCTGAAAAATCGAAGACCCCGCCGCGGCTTGTCCGGGCGGGGTTTTTATTTGTTTGAAATTTGAAACATCGACTGAACCATAACCTCACACCTGTGTGCCATATCGGGCCGTAGCAAAATGACCCAACAGAGGTCGAACAGGCTTTCAGGAGTGATGTGACATGGCGAAGACGGTTCTGGTCATCGATGACGATCCAACCCAGCGCAGGCTGATCCAGGCCGCGGTGGAAAAGGCCGGCTTTGCCTGCCGGACCGCCCCGGATGGCGAAACCGGTTTCACGACCGCCACTGAAGCTGGCGCAGACGTCATCCTTCTCGACCTGACCATGCCGGGCCTGTCGGGGATGGAAACGCTGGAACGCCTTGGCGAACGTATTCCCGATGTGCCGGTCATCATGCTGACCGCTACTTCTGGCATCGACACCATCGTGACCGCCATGCGCGCAGGTGCCGTCGACTTCGTGGTCAAACCTGCCAATCCTGAACGCGTCGTCGTCTCGATCCGCAACGCCCTGAAAATGTCTTCGCTGACCGGTGAAGTGAAACGCCTTACACGCAAGTCAGAAGGCGGGATGAGCTTTAACGACATGATCGCCGCTGCCCCGGCCATGCGCCAGGTCGTGCGTCTCGGCCAGCGTGCGGCAAGCTCTGATATTCCGGTCCTCATCCTTGGCGAAAGTGGTGTCGGTAAGGAAGTCATCGCCCGCTGTATCCAGGGCGCGTCCGACCGGGCCGGCAAGCCATTCGTCACCGTCAACTGCGGCGCCATCCCTGAAAACCTCGTCGAAAGCATCCTCTTCGGCCATGAGAAGGGCGCTTTTACGGGCGCAGTCTCCAAATCCCTCGGTAAGTTCGTCGAGGCCGATGGCGGCACGCTTTTCCTCGATGAAATTGGTGAACTTCCGCTCGACATGCAGGTGAAACTCCTGCGCGCGCTGCAGGAAGGTGAGGTCGACGCTGTCGGCTCTCGCCGTCCGACCAAGGTCGATGTGCGTATCGTCTCGGCGACCAACCGCGACCTTGCCGAACAGGTGAAAGCCGGAAACTTCCGCGAAGACCTCTATTACCGCCTCAACGTGTTCCCGGTCGACGTGCCGTCGCTGCGAGAGCGCCGCGAGGATATCCCAGCCCTCGTCAGCCACTTCATCTCGCGCTTCAACGCGTCTGAAAACCGCGACGTGGAAACCGCCAGCGAGGAAACGCTGCAGATGCTGTGCGCTTTCGACTGGCCGGGTAACGTCCGCCAGCTTGAAAACGCTGTCTTCCGCGCTGTCATCCTTTGCGAAGGCGACACGCTGCAGCCGCACGACTTCCCGCAGATCTCCGGCGTCATGCCTGAGATGGTGGATCTACCACCTGTGCCAAAACGTGTGCCGCCGGCAAATGACCTACCAGCAGTCGAAAGCGAACCGCTTGCAGAGGTGCTGGCCGCGCCTTCGAGCCCCGTCACCATCAAGGACGATGAAGGCGAGCTTCGCCCGCTGACCGATATCGAACGCGACATTATCGAATACGCGATCGACTTCTATCAGGGCCACATGTCCGAAGTGAGCCGCCGTCTCGGCATCGGCCGCTCGACGCTATACCGCAAGATCCGCGAGTATGAGCTCGACGGCGAAGAGAACCGCAAGGCGGGCTAGCACCGCGCTGCGACCCCAAATCCGATCAGGGCCTCGCCACTGGCGGGGCCTTTTCATGCGGGGCACGGCCGAGGCGCAAGAAACGGGTGGAAGCGGCCCGCCGGCCGCGGCAAACTCTGCTCTATGACGAACACCGCTTCTTCTCTTTCCGAACGCTCGGTCGCCTATGGTCGTATGGCTGATGCGCTCTCACACCTCGGTGACACCTGGCGCGACTGGCCTGATCTGGCTGAGTGCGCCCGGGCCGTCGGTCTCTCACCGCATCACTTCCAGCGCGAATTCACCCGCTGGGCGGGTATCAGCCCGAAACAGTATCAGGCCGCCCTTGCCCATGCGGCTGCAGGCGACCTTTTGCGCCAGGGCGCGAGCCTGCTGGACACATCGTATGAGACGGGCCTGTCCGGCCCATCCCGCCTGCATGACCTGTTCATCGCGCATGAGGGCCTCACACCCGGCGAAGCAAAGACGGGCGGGCAGGGCGCTGACCTTGTCATGGGAGAGGCTGAAACCCCTTTCGGGACTGCCGTTCTCGTCATTTCGCCGCGCGGCCTTTGCGGGCTTGGCTTCGCCGATGACGGAGCCGATGCGAAATCCGGTTTCGAGCATCCAGGTTATGGCAAGACAGCGGTGAAGCAGGATTTCGCCAGTCGCTACCCCAACGCGTCAGTCCGGGAGGACAATGGCGAAGCAGCGCGTTGGGCGACCCGGATCTTCGAGGGCACAGAACCTATCCCGGTCGCGCTTTATGGGACGCCCTTCCGGCGTCAGATATGGCGGGCGCTTCTCGATATCCCACCGGGCGAAACGCGCACCTATGGCGAAGTCGCCGCTGCCGCAGGCCAGCCCAAAGCGGCGCGCGCTGCAGGAACTGCAATCGGAGCGAACACAATATCGTGGCTCATTCCCTGCCATCGCGCCCTTGCGTCAGATGGGCGGTTACATAATTACCATTGGGGAGTGGCGCGAAAGCGCGCCATGCTGACATTTGAGCGCGCACACGCCGCCTGAGCCCTCCGACTAGGTCTCGCGGTGGGCACAGCGCCCGGCCAGTGGAAGAGATATGGGATACCTTACATTTTACGCGATGATGTTCGTCGCTCTCGGGCTGTGGGGAATCTGGATCTTGATGAAGTGGCGTGAGCTGCCAGCCTTCTCCAAAGCCGTCTATGACTCGATGCGCGAAAAGAAGCTACTTTCCGACCGCGTCTCCCAGGAAGAGTTCAAGGAAATTTTTATCCGCACCGAAGCGCCGCTGGCAGCGTCCTATCGCTGGGGCGCCGCACTGGTCAGTCTTCTGGCACTCCCGCTTCTCATCATGGGGTTCAATAATCTGTGGGACTTTATGTGGCGCCTTGGCGGTTCTGTCCCCGGCCCCTTGGAGCGCGGTTATATGTTCAACGTCTTCATGACATTCATGTTTGTTATGGGCGTGACCGTATTGTTCCTCTACGCGGTGACCTCGCACTATTATCGCAACGCACCGCCCTCGCTGAAATCTGAAATTCGCCGCCTCGAAGGAAATGACGAATGAGTGTTGAATATCTCCACACAATGATCCGGGTCAGCGACGTAGACGCGGCGCTCAAATTCTTCTGCGATGGCCTCGGCCTGAAGGAACTGCGCCGGGTCGATAATGAAGCCGGCCGTTTCACACTCGTCTTCCTTGCTTCGCCCGAAGACATTGCCCGTCACAAGCCAGACCCGAACGAGACGGGTCTGCCGCCCGGCCTGCCAATGGTCGAACTGACCCACAATTGGGCCCCTGAAGAGCTGGAAGGCGGCCGCAATTTCGGTCATCTCGCCTATAAGGTGGACGACATCTATGCCGCCACTGAGCGCTTTCAGGAGATCGGTGTGACGATCAACCGCCCGCCGCGCGATGGCCGCATGTGCTTCGTGCGCTCGCCAGACGGCATCTCGGTCGAGCTATTGCAGAAGGGCGACCCGCTTCCACCGAAGGAGCCCTGGGCCAGCGCCGAGAATATCGGCACCTGGTAGGCAAAGCGCCGCATCTGGCGGCGTTGCTTGCACCGGCTACCGGCTTAAATGCCAGCGCATGGCAGACGATAAAGATAAAGAGCGAAACAGGTTCAGTGCCCGGCTGAGGCGGACCGCGCAGGTCGGCTCCAACCTCTCGGGCGCAGGCGTCGCCTTCGCGGCGAACCGTTTCTTTGGCGGCGATGAAGGCGATGAGCGCACCGCCCGCGCGCTCGCCTCGGCCCTTGGCAAGACCAAGGGCCCGCTGATGAAGGTCGCGCAGATCCTGTCGACCATTCCTGATTTCCTGCCGCAGGAATATGCCGATGAGCTGTCACAGCTTCAGGCGCAGGCCCCGCCCATGGGCTGGGCCTTCGTAAAACGCCGGATGCGCGCTGAGCTTGGACCCGACTGGCAGGACAAGTTTGCAAGCTTCGGTCAGGAAGCGGCCCATGCGGCCTCTCTGGGACAGGTCCACCGCGCAACGCTGCCCGACGGGCGCGAGGTCGCCTGCAAACTGCAATATCCGGACATGGCGAGCGCTGTTGAAAGCGATGTCGGCCAACTAAAAAGCCTGCTCGGCATGTTCCGCCGCTTAGATGGCTCCATCGATCCGGAAGAAATCGTCGTCGAAATCTCTGATCGCCTCCGCGAGGAGCTCGACTACAAGCGAGAGCGCAAGGCGATGAACCTCTATCGCCACATGCTTGAGGAGAAGGAATTCGTCCACATCCCTCAGCCCGTGGATGAGCTGTCCACCGACCGGCTTCTCACCATGGAATGGGTGACCGGCGATCCGCTGACCGTTTGGCAGGATGCGCCGCAGGAGGTCCGAAATGGCATCGCCAAGCGGCTCTACTGGACATGGTGGCTGCCCATGTTGCGATACGCCGTCATTCACGGCGACCCGCACCTTGGCAATTACCAGGTCACCGATGGCGGCGAGGGGCTCAACCTGCTCGACTTTGGCTGTATCCGTATCTTCCCGCCGAACTTCGTCGGCGGCGTTGTCGACCTCTACCGTGCCATCCGGGCGGACGATTTCGACGCGACCTATGCGGCCTATGAGAAGTGGGGCTTCAAGAACCTCAACAAGGACCTCGTCGAGATCCTGAATATCTGGGCAAAGTTCATCTATGGCCCGCTTCTGGAAGACCGGGTGCGCAGTGTCGCCGACGGGGTGGCGCCCGGCGAATATGGCCGCAAACAGGCTTTTGAAGTGCGCAAGCGCCTGAAGGAGGCTGGCCCCGTCACCATCCCGCGCGAGTTCGTCTTCATGGACCGCGCCGCCATAGGGCTTGGCGCAGCCTATATCCGGCTGGGCGCTGAAGTGAATTACCACCGGCTGTTCGAGGAGAGCCTCGAAGGCTTCAGCGAAGACGCGGTCGCAGCCCGCCAGGCCGAAGCGCTTTCCAAGGCAGGGCTTACGGTCTAGGCCGTAAGAATGGAATCCAAGCCCTACAACACGCCCGAAGCGCTGGGCCGTGAGCCTTTCACGGCTGCGTTCTGGACGCTCTGCGCGCCTTTCCTGTTCCCGGTGCTCGGCGCCTTTCTGATTGGCCTCGCCTGGCCGGGCTTCAGCCAGGTCATAAACGGGACCGATAGAACCACGGAAGCAATCGGTCTCCTCTGGACCGCGCTTGCGGCCATCCATCTCGTCCACTTCGCAATCCTGAGTATCTGGAGTGAGCGTATGGGCGCCGGGGCTTTCGCGGGTTCAATGCGTGCCTCACAGAACTGGATCGTCGCCTCGATCCTGCTCGGCCCTGTCATCCTGATCGCGCCGAACCTCATCGCGGCGCTGCTGGCAGGCGGGGAGCAGGGCTGGGAATACTCCCGAGACGTCGATACCAGCTTCTTTGCGCGCGAGAACTGGGGCATCGCCTACCTGGTCTTCGCTCTCCTGCTGGCGCCGATCCTTGAAGAAGTCACGTTTCGCGGTGTGGCACTCGGCGCGCTAGTCGTTCGTGGCGTTCCACCTTTTATGGCTATGGCCCTTTCTTCCGCCGCCTTCACCTTCCTGCACCTTCAATACAGCATCCCAGCCCTCATCGTTGTCTTCGTGGCGGGGATGGGGTTCGCCTGGCTCCGGCTGAAGAGCGGCTCCATGCTTGTGCCAATCCTCGCGCATATCGCGGCGAATAGCATGATCACCTTTCTGGCCAGCCTCGCGCCTCCCGCTGGGTGAGGACTTGTTGAGCGAAGCGGCTTGCTGCACACCGCATTCGAAATGACAGACGATCTAGACCGTTCCCAGACATTCGATCTTCCCGAAGGCTACCAGCTCCTGCCATGGCACAGGGGCTTTGGCCGACAGATCGGCCCGCTTTTTGAGAAGCGGGGCCCAGACGGGATCACCCGCGCCTTCCGTGTGGAAGAACATCACACAAATGGAATGATGAACGCCCATGGCGGCATGCTGATGACCTTTGCCGACATGGCCTGGGGCGCAGCCGTCGAGAGCGACGAGGATAGCTGGTGGGTCACCATCCGCCTTCTCTGTGACTTTCTGTCAGGCGTAAAGCATGGCGAGTTCGTTGAAGGCAAGGCGACCATCGTGGCCGAAGAAGCCAATGTCTACACCGTTGAGGGCCGCATCTGGACGGGTGATCGGACACTCCTCACCGGTAGCGGTATCTTCAAGGTCATCGAGCGGCGCGGATGAGGCTGGTATTTTCATGAGTGACGGCAACTTCCCAAACAGGACTTCGGACGCTGACGATTTGCCGCTCGCAGGGTACGCCGGTGAAAAACCGCCTGCGCCGGACTGGTTCAACTGGGCCATCGCGCAGAAAGCCACGGAGGCCAGCGTCGAGGTTGATGGAGCCAGGATCGCCTATCGATGCTGGGGTGACGCTTCGAAACCTGGCCTGTTGTTCGCCCATGGCAATGGTGCCCACGGGCGCTGGTGGGACTTTATCGCGCCTTTCCTTACGACCGACTATTATGTCGTTGCGCCGACCTTCTCTGGCATGGGGGACAGTGACTGGCGTGACGCGTACAGCTTCCCCGTCTTCAATCGTGAGCAACTCGCGGTGAGCGAACATGCAGGCCTGTTCGCTCATGCTGTGAAGCCGATCATCGTCTCGCACAGCTTTGGCGGCATTATTTCACTCAATACGACCATATGCGAAGGCGGCGAGAAGTTTGCCGGCGCGGTGATCGTCGACAGCCACCTGGAGCCGCCGGGCGATGAGCGCCCGCGCCCGCCGCGTCGTACGCGGGCGAACCGCATCTATGAAAGCTTCAATGAAGCTCTGGCCCGCTTCCGGCTCGCCCCGCCGCAGCCTTGCGAAAACCATTACATCGTCGACTACATTGCCCGCCATAGTATCACGACCATGAAGGGTGAGGATGGCAAGGAAGGCTATTCCTGGAAGTTCGATCCCTTCATTTTTAACTCGCTGATGGATGAGTGGAATGATGTCGACTTGACGGGACTGGAGACGCGCTGTCCGATCGTCTTCATGCGCGGCGGTCTATCCGAACTCGTGCCAGACCGGGTGGCGGACTATATGTGCTCGCTTCAGGATCCGCCGGTGCCGATGATCACCGTGCCGGAAGCCTACCACCATGTCATGCTCGACCAGCCACTCGCCTTTGTGGCTTCAATTCGCGGACTGCTTGCGGGCTGGCCGGGGCGGCGGTGATTTGGCGTTTGCAAGCGCTCGCCTCGCACCCTAAACACCCGCGAAATGATCGAGATCCTCCCAGAAACGCCCGCCCGGCATGCCGAGGCGATTGAAGACCTGTTCGACCGCACCTTCGGGCCTGGCCACTTTGCCAAGACCGCAGAGCGGCTGCGCGAATATTCCTGGACCCTTCCGGAAATCAACCGTGTAGCTGTGGTCGATGGCGATACGGTGGTGGGCGTCTGCCGCGTCTGGCCGCTGAAGGTCGGCGCGCAGGGCGACAAGGCGCTGTTCTACGGGCCCGTTGCCGTCTCGCCTGCCTGGCGAGGGTCAGAGCTGGGTCTTCAGCTGACCGAGGCAGCGCTGGAGGCTGGCAAGCAAGCGGGCTGGCCTGCGGCAGTCCTTATCGGCGCGCCCGCCTATTTCGGACGGATCGGCTTTGAGGTGACCCCGCGTGGACGCCTCACCTTCCCCGGCCCGCAGGACCAGTCCCGCGTCATGGTGCGCGACCTCACGGGAGACGCAAGCCTGCTCGAAGGCCTCGTCACGGCGATCTAGGACGTCTGAGCACGTTCCACCTGCGGAACAGCATCGATGCCGTCGACATCCTCAAGCGCGCGGATGTGACCCTGGTTGGCGCCCTTCGCAATGACGCTGAACGAGGCATTCGTCTCCAGGATGACCCACTGGACCTGATCGGGATCGACGAGTCCGTTCTGGCGGATCGCGGACATGACCTCGCGCTTCGTCACGCGCTCACGCCGCATGGCCTCTTCACGAAAGACGCCCCGGTCGAGCAGGACGACGGGCTTTGCCTTGACGATCTTCGACAGCCATTTGCTGTGCAGGACCGTCTTGGTCAGGATCCATTGGAGGATGAGCAGCATCACGATGGCCGCAACCGACTCGATGACGGTTACGCCTTTCAGCACGATGCCGGAGCCGACGAGAGAGCCGATCGCCACCGTGACGATCCAGTCGAAATTGTTCATCTGGGACGTTGCGCGCTTGCCGGACAGGCGGATGGCGAGAACGATGGTGAGGTACATGATCGGCGCAGAGATCAGAACGCGGACGAGATCACTCTGCTGGTCGAGAAGGATGGGGTCCATGGGGCAGCTCCGCTCAGATTGCGTTCTCAGGACAATGAGCAGCGGGCGGACCCGTTCCCTAATGCCTTGTAATTCCACCGCCGGCAGATCGCGCCCTTGTTGCATTGCCCTTCGGGTGCTCACCCCACATTGACCCATTTCTATAGTTCAGCGATTATTGAAATATGGACTCAACGACTGCACTTACTGCCTTCGCCGCGCTGTCTCAGGAAGGGCGGCTGGAAGTCTTCCGGCTGCTTGTGAAGGCAGGCCCGGACGGTCTCGCTGCCGGGAAGATCGCAGAGCAGGTGGGCCGGGCGCCCAATACGCTCTCGGCCCAGCTAAACCTGCTCCAGCAGGCGGGCCTGATCGACAGCCGCCGCGAAGGGCGCTCCATCATCTACTCAGCCTGCTTCGATCAGATCAGCGACCTCATCGTCTACCTGCTGGAAGATTGCTGCGCGGGAGAGCCCTGCGTCGCCAGCAGTGTACAGGCCGCTGCAGACCGCGCGCTCTGTTGTGCGCCAACCACCTCGACCAGCTCATAATACGCCACACCAGACAGACGGGGAAATCTCATGGGCGCGTTTGAACGCTATCTTTCAGTCTGGGTCGCGCTGGCCATTGTGGTTGGCATCGGGCTTGGCCAGTTGCTGCCGGGTGTGTTCGGCGCGCTGGCGGGGTTTGAATACGCCAATGTGAACTTCGCGGTCGCTATCCTCATCTGGGCGATGGTCTGGCCGATGATGATCGGGGTGGACTTCTCTTCGCTCGCCCGGGTTGGGGAGAAGCCGAAGGGGCTTCTCATCACGCTGGTGGTCAACTGGCTGATCAAGCCTTTTACCATGGCGGCGCTGGGGGTGCTTTTCTTCCGTTATGTCTTTGCCGGGCTGATCCCCGAAGCCGACGCAGAAGGCTATATCGCAGGGCTCATCCTGCTCGGCGCGGCGCCCTGTACGGCGATGGTCTTCATCTGGTCACAGCTGACGCGCGGTGACCCGAACTATACCCTCGTCCAGGTCAGCGTGAATGATGCGATCATGGTCGTCGCTTTCGCGCCCATCGTGGCGCTGCTGCTCGGGATGACCGACATCATCGTGCCGTGGGAGACGCTGCTGCTGTCTGTCGGGCTCTATGTCGTCGTGCCGCTGCTGGCGGGGGTTGGCGTGCGCCAGATGCTGAAGGCGCGAGGCGGTGAGGCTGCCGTCGATGGCTTCATCGAGCGGGTAAAGCCGGCCTCGGTGCTCGGCCTATTGCTGACCGTAATCCTCCTCTTCGGGTTTCAGGGGGAAGTGATCCTCTCGCAGCCGCTGGTCATCGCGCTGATCGCCGTGCCGATCCTGATCCAGTCCTATGGCATGTTCGCGGTCGCCTATGGCGCGGCCTATGCGCTGAAAGTCCCGCACAATGTGGCCGCGCCCTGCGCGCTGATCGGGACGTCGAACTTCTTCGAGCTTGCGGTTGCTGTGGCGATCTCTCTCTTTGGGCTGAATTCAGGGGCCGCGCTCGCGACCGTGGTGGGTGTGCTGGTGGAGGTGCCGGTGATGCTGTCTCTGGTGGCGTTCGCGAACCGGACGCGGGGGGCTTTTGTAGAAGAGGGCTGATGCCTTCTCCCTTCTCCCTCGGGAGAAGGGCCGGGGATGAGGGGGAGCTTTCTCTCTTCAAGCGCTGCGTTGGCAGTGATTTTCAAAAGGCGCATCGCTGAAACATTAGCGCCAGATACTGCGTCTGCTTCCCCTCACCCCTAGCCCCTCTCCCCGAGGAGAGGGGAATACCGTTTCGCCTGATCCATTTTACAGCACCAGCGCCCGCAGGCTCCGTTGGGGGGAGTGCGGGGTGAGTAAAAACTGGTTGCACGAGGTCTCAGGCTTTTGCCGGGAGGGGCGGATCGCCCGGAAAAGGCGGGGCGCGGGCGGTGGTTTTGGTGGGGTGTCGCTCTGGTGAGAGGGCGGTGTGCCCTTGGTGCAGCGGCGGTGTAGGCGCGGTGCATGGGGTGTACGCGGTCCAGGCAGGCTCTAGCTGCAGGGCGGGGTGTGTCCAGGGGGCGGGGGTAGAGGCGGCGGGCAGCGCGGCGCGCTGGGCCTGCTCGGCCTCTGTCAGTTCCCATGCCGAGACCCAGATGACGCCATCCTCGCGCACATGCCAGTTCAACCAGCTGCGGCCGTCCGCCCTCGCTTCGTCAAAAGTGGCGCTCAGCCGGCCCAGATAATGAAACAGCGTCCGCCAGTGCCGCACCGGCACCCGCATCAGACAGCTCCATATCATCGCAAGGGTCAGCTCCATCGGTGAGGGTTATAGACGGACGTGCGGGGAGGGGGATGGATTGATTTGACATCTGCCGCGTGACACATGCGCGACGTACTTTGAACGACACTCCATGAGCTTTATCGTGTCGCTGAAAAGCCTGCAGCGTGTGCCAATTTAAAAGGCTTTCTGTCTGCGTCTACGGCGTGTGAATGGATAGACTTCCGACTTGTCTCTGACGCCAAATCATGTGAGCCCTTGAAGCCCTAAAAACAGAATGCTAAGTATTCGTTCTTGATATGTTCTAAGGTAATTGCGCGAGGCAGTAAAACGGCATGAGCAATTTTATCTCAATGTTTTCCGGTGCCGGCGGTCTTGATCTTGGGTTTGAGCAAGCAGGTTGGGAACGTTGTTTCGCATCAGACCTAGACAGCGACGCGGTTGCAACGCTGCGCGCTAACACAAATCATTCGAGACGCAGCATCGTGGGGCAGGACGACATTCGAGACCTTACCGCTTCCGAAGTTCGCGCTCGCTCAGGTCTGGCGCGCGGCAATCTAGATGCGATTGTCGGGGGACCACCATGCCAGTCATGGTCAAGTGCCGGCCATCAAAGAGGGCTTGCCGACGAACGTGGGCAGCTATTTCGGCATTTTATCAAACTCGCAAATTCTCTCGACCCGCGATTCATTGTCATGGAAAATGTTCGCGGACTTTTGACCGCACGTGGGTTGGACGGTGAGCCTGGCTCAGCACTTGCGCTGTTGCGTGAAGACCTTCGACAGGAGGGCTGGCAGACGACCGTGAGTCTCTTGAACGCAGCCGACTATGGAGTTGCTCAAAGGCGGGTCCGTCTGTTTGTGATTGCCCATCGAACGGGTGATTGCCCCGATTTTCCTCGGGCAACGCATTCGAAAGTATCGGCCCCAGGTCTCAAGAAATGGGTGAGTCTCAAGAGAAGACTCGCAAGGCTAGCGATTTCGGATGATGAGATAATCCGTCCCACGCCAAAACTTGCTGCGGAATTAGCGCTGATTAAGCCAGGAAGCGGGGTAAAATCGCCGGGCAAAGCCGAGACAACCAGACCTGGCGGGCATTGGGGATACAAGCAAGGTGCTTTTATAGCCGACCCAAGTCTTCCCGCGCGAACTGTAACCGCAAGCACCGCTCAGGATTGGGTCATCGACCCTGAGCACGGTTTGAGGCGTCTATGCCCACGCGAATGCGCTGCAATTCAATCGTTTCCAGCAACATGGAAATGGGAAGGTAAGCGGTCATCAATCTATCGACAGATAGGAAATGCAGTACCACCTAAGCTTGCGAAGGCCGTGGCGGTTTCTCTTGCCAATCATATCGAGCGAACCGAAGCTCCCAAACAACGCACTAACGTCACTGAGCTAGCTCCTCTGGATAACCGACTCATAGCAGCCATTGCATACACCAAGCGCGATGAAGCTAGGAATGGCGAGTCGCGCCGGGCCGCACCCGCCTTGCGCCAGCGCAAAGCGTCTTAATGACTGTAACAGATGAAAACCGCCGAAACGCGGAGCATGCCCGCAAGCTCTACATCGAGGGTGCTGATCCAAAGGGAGAAGCAACAGATTGGGCTGAATCGCTCGCGCAGATCAGGCCAAAAGTGGTCGCGGCACTAAGGGCATCTAACAATCTACGCGACGTTAGATCGGCGCTTGAGGAGGACGGCGGGCACATGCTGATTTTTCGGCATTTGCTGGCGCCACCCAAGAGCCAAGACCAATTCAAGCTTCTCTGCCATGAATGGCCAAAGTCGTCCGAAAGGTCGAACAGGAAGCAAAAGCCTGAAGTCGCAAGGGCCGTAGCGATAGTGTTAGCAGAGTGGATGGACCGCGATATCGCGCCATGGCTTGAAGCTAACCGTGAACCCACAGACTTAGAGCGCGAGTTGCTTATTGAGCGAGTGATTTCCTTTATTGCGCCGAAGTTGACGGAGACACAAAAGCGCAATCGGCTAAGTGCGGAGCAAGAGAATGCGGTTGTTGACCTACTAATCGATCTAGGCTGGGAAAAACTTCCAAGCGTCACCATCGACACGCGCGCCGCAATCCCCCCAAAGCATTTTATGAACAAGACTCGATTTGCGACGGCCACGACGACTGCGCAAGAAGTGGATATCGCCTGCGGTTTCAAGTCATCGTATGTCGCAGCTATGGAATGCAAGGTTACGAATGACGCAACAAACTCTGTTAAGCGAGTGAATGACGTCTTGAAGAAGGCTGCTGCGTGGAAGGCTCATTGGGGGAGTTTCGTGGAAACTGCGGCACTACTGCAAGGTGTAATCAAGCCTGATGACGTTCAACGCCTCACAGATGAGGGTGTAAAGGTATTCTGGTCTCACGATCTCGATGCGTTTGCAAACTGGGTGCGAAGTCGGGTCTGAATATGTCCGCGCCGTTTCGTTGTTCGCTGATGGCAAGGCATCAATATGAGTGTTTTTTAACGCCCCTCGCGCCGCCAGGCCAAAATCAGGAAAACCAGAATGAGCGCTACCGCCAATAGGCCCGGCAGGAGGGGCAGGCTGGTGGAGCTGCGGACGGCGTAGGCGCCGCGTTCTTCGAGACCCAGCCAGTTACCACCCGCGGCGTTGGCGTTTTGGCTGACGCGGCGGATGTCCGGCAGGCTGGCGCCCGGGCGGGTCAGTTCATAGACGCCGCCGCCTGTCGCCGCTGAGAGCGGGGCGAGCACGTCGCCGGTCGCTTCGAGGGAGGCGTATTCCTTTGGATTGGCGGGGCCGTTCAAGGCCACCGCTTCGAGGCCGCCGGCCTCTGCGCGGAAGAGGCCGAGCTGGTCTATGGCGAGCTCTGCGGTGAATTCGCCGGGGCCGGTCTGGGTCCAGCGCGGGTTCAGGGTTTCGCCGTCCGGGGTTTCGACGCTCAATGTGGGAGCGGTGTCTGACAGGGTGCGAAGGCGGGCGCGCACCGTGTCGCCCTGCGCTTCGAGGAGGAGCTGGCGCTCTTCAAGCTCTGGCTCTTTCATCAGCCAGTGGACGGTGCGGCGGATCAGCTCTGCGAAGGGACCGCCGCCATCATAGCCGCGCGCCCAGAGGAAGATCTGGCCCGAGAGGATCTGTGCGACGCGGCCTTCGCCGACGCGGTCGACGACCAGAAGCGGGTCGCCATTGCGGGCGGTCATCAGGACATCGCCGACCTCGGGCACGGCCTCGATATAGCGCACCCAGTCGCCCCATGACTGGCCGGTGAGGGTCTCTGTGATGGTGTGGCGCGCGCCGGTGTCAGAGATTTGCGGGTTGAACTTGCCGACCTGGATGGTGCCGGTGGGCAGGGCCGGGAGGACGGCAGAGAGCGGTGTGTTGGCGAGGGAGGCGGGGCCTGCGAAATCCTCACCCGCCGCGATCAGCAGGGCGCCGCCATCGGCCACATAGCGGGCCATATTGGCGAGGTAGGACATGGTGATGACGGTGCGCCGCTCATACTGGTCGAAGATTATGAGGTCGAACTCATTCAGCTTGCCTTCGAACAGCTCCTCTGTCGGGAAGGCGATGAGGGCCATTTCCTCCAGCGGGGTCACGTCCTGCTTGTAGGGCGGGCGCAGGATGGTGAAGTGGACAAGGTCGACCGAGGGGTCGGACTTCAGGAGGTCGCGCCAGACGCGGCCTGCGGCGTTCGGCTTGCCGGTGATGAGGAGAACGCGGAGGCGGTCGCGCACGCCGGACAGGGTCGCGGCGGTGCGGTTGTTGGCGAGGGTCAGCTCCTGTGCACCTGCCGGGGTTTCGACGACGAGGATATTGTCGCCGCGCCGCTCAATCTCCACCGGGAGGGGGGTGTCGGTGCCGGTCTGGACGGTAATTTCTTCAGGCTCTCCGCCATTCATGGAATAGGTGACGGTGGCTTGCGCACTGACAGGGTCATCGACGCGCACGACGAAGGCGGCGTCCTCGCCGACAATGCCGAAGTCCGGTGAGCGCACGAGAGAGATGCGCCGGTCGCCGCTGTCCGGGTCGCCCGTGATGAGGCTGTGAATGGGGCCGAGCGCGTCGAGGCGGGCGGCGTCTTCGGGCACGTCATGGACCTGTCCATCGGTGACGAGGACGGCGCCCGCGATCCGGTCGCGCGGGACGTCGGCCATCAGGCCTTCGAGGGAGGCGATGAGGTTGGTGCCGTCGGCGCTGGACCCTGTCTCCACGAAGCGGACCTCAAGCGAGGTGTCGGCGTCCATATCGGCGCGCAGCTCTTCGAGGGCGGCGTCGGCGATGGCGTCGCGCTCACCGAAGCTCATGCTCTCTGAGCGGTCAACGACGATGGCGGCGACGGAGGGGAGGGGGTCTCGTTCCTCGCGGACATAGGCGGGGTTAGCGAGGGCGGCGGCAAGCGCGGTGAGGACGGCCGCGCGCATCAGCCAGGCGCGGCCACGCCAGCGGATATAGGCGCCATAGGCGAGCAGGCAGAGCGCGAGCAGCGCCCAGAGCAGCGGCCAGCCGAGAAGCGGATCGAGCGAGATGCGGCCAGCTTCGGTCATTCAGGCGTGCTTTCCTGCTGGCGGCGGATCATTTCCTCGATATCCGGCTGGTCTGTGCTGCCGGGGAGGCGCGGCGGCGGTTCGCGCATCGGGCCTGCGGGGGCGGGCTCTGCGCCGTCTTCACCCTCACCGAGGCGTTCAAGCAGGGCCGGGATGTGGACCTGGTCTTCCTTATAATTGCCGGTCAGCACGTACATCATCAGGTTCACGCCGAAGCGGCGCGCCATTTCGCGCTCACGGTCGCCGCCATCGACACTGAGAAGCGGGCGGCCGCTTTCATCAATGGCCCAGGCGGCGAGATAGTCCGCGTCCCCGATGATAAGGCCGGAGACGCCGTCGCCACGGCGGGCGGATGAGTTTGCTGCACCGGCCGAGGATTCGATCCAGAGCTGGCGGTCCTGATAGCGCCCGGCGAACCCGTCGATCAGGTAGAAGCTGCGCGTCATCACATGCTCCTGGCTGACCGGCTGAAGCGGCGGGGTGTCGAGGCCGGGCAGGACGCGGTCGAGGTCGGCGAAGCTGTTATTGCTCGCGACATTGCCGCCGCGCCGCGTGTCGATGAAGAGCGCGCCGCCATTGCGCAGATAGGCGTTGAGGCGCTCGACCGCGCGAGAGCTGAGCGGGGTGGCATTGTCCGGCAGGGCGAGCACGATCATCGGGTAGACGTCGAGCTCGTCGGTTTCAGGGTCGACGGTGTGTGGCTCTGCCGGCTCCACCGAAGTGCGGCGGAAGAGGGTGAGGGAGAGGCCGCGAAGACCCGCGCGGGTGACGGCGTCGACCTCGCTGTCGCCTGTCTCGATATAGGCAAGGCGCATCTCGAGCAGGGCTTCCATTGCCTTGTCGATCTCGCCGTTTTGCTCGATCTCCGTGCCGCGATAGCCGGGCGAGATGGCGTAGCTGTAGGGGTTGGGGCTGATCTCGTCGAACTGGGCGTGGGCTGGCGGCTGACTGAGCGGTGCCAACGTTGCCGCGCCAGCGATGAGGATCACCGCATGGGCGCCGCGCCGGAGCGACGGGAAGCGTCCGGCCAGCGCCAGCGCGACGAGAAGGTCGACCGCGATCAGCAGGCCTGCGAGCCCCAGAAGAAGCCCGCCGAGACGGACGGTCTGGGCTTCGGCGTCACCGAGGAGGCGCGCACTGGTCGGCCAGTTGGTGACGAGGGCGGGGACTCCTCTTGCGGCTGTGTTGATGGCGCGGGTGCCACCGGGGCCGCGATAAAGGCCGGGCGGGTGGGATTCAGATGGGACGGCGCCTGCGAGATCAGCTGCCGCGATGGGCGAGGCGTTCGGGCCGGGGCTGACAAGGCGGCCATAGCCGTTCACCGTCACCTCAGGCGTATAGGTGCCTTCCTCGTCCTGCATGGTTTCGCCGCGGCCAGCGGCAATGGCGCATCTCAGCATCTCGACGAAGGTGCCTGAATAGGGAAGGTCGGACCAGTCGGGGCCCGCAGTAACATGGAAGAGGACAAGCGTGCCCTGTCCGCGGCTCGCGCCTGTCACCAGCGGTGAGCCATCCTGCAGGCGCGCCCAGGTGCGGCTGGCAAGCTCCGGGGCCGGGCGGGCAAGGACCTGCTGGCGGATCTTGATGTCGGCAGGGGAGGAGAGGCCCGCAAAGGGCGAGGTCTCAGGGTAGCTGCCGATGCTTTGCGGGTCTTCCCATGTCAGCGCGCCGCCAATGGCACGCGAGGAACGGCGGAGCGGTGTCGGCACGAGGCTGTCGGACTGCGCGGCAAGGCGCGGGCCTGCAAAGCGGATGAGCGCGCCGCCGCCCTCGACCCATTCGGCCATGCGCTCCTCAAGCTCAGGCGCGAGCTGGCCGATATCGGTCATGATGATGGCGTCAGGGTCGGCGGCGATCAGCTCCTCGATGGAGCCGTCCGTGATATGGGCGAAGGGCTCCAGCGCCTGACGGACATAGTGCATGTCGGAGAGAAGCGGCTGGGCGGTCGAGTCCCCGGAGACAAGACCAACACGGCGGGAGCGGTCTGCCGAATCCCAGAGCCAGACGCTGCCTGCGCCCTGCACGCCGGTAATGGCGAAGCGTTCGACGCGGGCGAGGGCAGCTGCGGGTACATCAAAGCGGGCGATGGCTTCTTCCTCACCGGCGGCGAAATCTGCCTCTGCCGTGGCGAGCGCTGCGCCATCGAGGGTGAGGGCGGAGACATAGATTTGCGCGCTGTTGGAGGTATCGACACGGCGGACTGTGACGGCGGCCCCGTCAGCAGCGGAAGCCAGGCTGGTAATCGCGAACGGTCCGCGCGGCGCGGCGGCATAGATGCTGAGCGGGGCGATTTCGCCGAGGGCACCGGCAAAGGCGCTGGCATCCTCGCTGCCTAATCCGTCACTGGCCCAGAGGATGCGGGCAGGTTGTATGCCGGAGGCTTCAAGACGCTCCAGCGCATCTTCGCGGTCGGTGCCCCAGGAGACGGGGTCGAGCGAATCGATACGGGCGGACAGGTCAGTCCGGGTCAGCCGGTCGGCCGGGTCTGCGTTCAGCGTGCGCGGGGCGGTGAGAAGGAGGTGGCCTGCGGTATCGCGGCTGGCCCCATCGAGGGCGCTGGAGGCAGCGGCTTGCAGCTCACCCCAGCGCGGTGTGCTGGTCCAGCCATTGTCGATAACGATGAGGACCGGGCCTGCATCCTCGCTACCAACCTGCGCGCCCGGTGCATAGACAGGGTTGGAGAGGCCGAGGATGGCAGCGGCAGCAGCCAGCAGGCGCAGGAGGAGAATCCACCAGGGCGTGCGGGCCGGGGTTTCGTCTTCGGGCTCGACATCATCGAGTAGGCGAAGCGACGGAAGGGCGGCCTCCTGCGGCGCGGGCGGCGTCGCGCGCAGGATGTACCAGATGACGGGCAGGGCGATGAGGCCGAGCAGCGCCAGCGGTGCGCCGAAGAGAAACGGACCGAGGCTCATAGGCGCGCCCCGAAAGCTTCGAAGGCCTGTTTCAGGTCGGCAGCGCCATACGTAATGTCGTCTCCGGTCGAGTGGCGGACATATTGCCAGCCAAAGCTCGCCGCGAGGTTTTCAATGGCGGCGGCTTGGGCGGCGAAGCGTTCGAGATACTGATCGCGGATCGTCTCGGCGCGGCCAAAGAGGCGGAAGAGTCGCGTGCCCGGACGGCTGAAGCGGACGCGGCCCTGCCATGGGAAAGTTTCCTCGATCGGGTCGCTGAGCGCGATGAGAATGCCTTCTTTCGATGCGCGGGCGAGCGGCGCGAGCCTTTCGCGCCAGACATCGATCGGGTCATAGAAATCACTGGCGAGCGCAAAGATGGCACGCGAACGGGGCGGTGGTGGGAACTGGCTGTTGTCAGAGGCGAGCAGGTCCTCGCCAAGTTTGTCTGCGGCAGCCTTGCCGAAGCTTGCCTTGCGCGCGCTGCCGAGAACGCCAATGCGCTCGCCTGCCTTGGACAACATCAGGCCATTGGCCAGCATCAGGATGCGGGCGGTATCTGCTTTTGTGCGGCGCTCGGGCGTGCCGCTCCAGTCAAAGCCTTCCTGGGGATCGCACCAGAAAAGAATGGTGCGCGCAGTCTCGAGCTCTGTTTCACGGACATAGACATCGTCCCCGCGCGCCGAACGCCGCCAGTCGATCCGTTGGGCGGTGTCTTCCTGGGTATAGTGGCGGTACTGCCAGAAGTGCTCACCCGTGCCTGCGCGCTTGCGGCCAGCTGCGCCAAGATGGGCCGCATCGGCGGCGCGTGCCTTCAGATTGAGGCCCGGCAAGGCGCGCACGACGGCCTCTGCTTCTGCTCTGAGCGCCTCAAGCTTCATTCGCGGAGACCTCGTCAGTGCAGTCGAGGGCGGCTTCGAACTTACTGCGCCATTGGGTCGGCTGGCTGGCGGCGTCTGTGCGCTCACTCATGCGGTCCTGATCGCTGAGGCCGGCTTCGGCCTTGACGCCAAGTAGGAAGCTTTCAGCCTCTGCAGTTTCGTCCTCGATTGCGCCAACCGAAAGACCAACACCTTCGCGGTTCGACCATGCATGCAAAACCCGAACGCGCGCAGTATCCAGCTCTGCGCGGACGAGACGGCGATCGGATGCGGACAGGCCAGTGCCGCTTACATTGAGGTTCAGTTCAGCCCGTTCAATCATGCGATAGCACTCCGCCAGCGCATTGCCAGAAGGTGTGGGCATGCCGGGATCGCGCTCGCACGCGGCAAGCGCGGCCGCGCCGAATGCAAGACCAGCGGCCAGTCGCACCAGCTGTGGTGTCACAGCCTTCATGTCAGCCTGACGATCTGGCGAGATCACCGATCAGGTCGCGCATGCTCGGCGCCTGACCGGTCGGGTCGTAGCGCATCGCCATACGGTGACCGAGACAAGGCTCTGCCAGCGCTTCGACATCTTCGAGCGATGGCGCGAGACGACCGCGCAGCAGCGCGCGGGCGCGGCAGGCCAGCATGAGCGCCTGACCTGCACGGGGAGACGGGCCCCAGTCAACGAAGCGGCGGACGCGATCATCAGAGCTCTGCTCAGGACGGGCTTCGCGGACGGTTGCGAGAATTGCGGTCAGTACTTTTTCGCCAACCGGCATCTGGCGCACGAGGCGCTGGAGCGCCATCAGCTGTTCGCCATCAATTGCGGGCTGGACGGTCGCGTCCGAGAGACCGGTGGTTTCGATAAGGATTTGGCGCTCAGTGTCGATGTCAGGATAGGTGACATCGATCTTCAGAAGAAAACGGTCGAGCTGGGCTTCCGGCAGCGGGTAGGTGCCTTCCTGCTCAATCGGGTTCTGGGTGGCCAGCACATGGAAGGGCGCTGGCAGGTCATGTCGCACACCGGCCACGGTCACATGGCGTTCCTGCATAGCTTGCAGGAGGGCAGACTGGGTACGCGGCGAGGCGCGGTTGATCTCGTCCGCCATGAGGAGCTGGGTGAAGATCGGGCCCTTGATGAAGCGGAAGCTGCGCTCACCGCTGGCGCCTTCGTCGAGCACTTCGGAGCCGAGAATATCGGACGGCATCAGGTCTGGCGTGAACTGGATACGCTGCGAGTTGATGCCGAGGGCCGTCCCCATCGCCTCCACCAGGCGGGTCTTGGCAAGGCCAGGTGCGCCGATGAGCAGGGCGTGGCCGCCTGCCAGGATCGCCGAAAGCGCCACCTCGATCACGCGGTCCTGACCGAATACGGCTTTCGCGATCTCGGCTTTTACCTTCTCCAGCGTTTCGCCAGCGGCTTCAGCCTCCTGCACAACCGCGTCATTATCGTCTGCCATGAGGTCTCCGTCTTTGCTCCGGCCAAGTTCAGACCTACGTCTAGGCAAAATGATGGCGGAGCGCGACGTGAAATCCAATGAAAACACTGCAATCAGCTTGAACGACCTGCTTAAAGTGATCGCCCCTGACCCAAGCGGGCGCAAACTGCCGCCTGTCGAGCAATGGTCACCGGAGCGGTCGGCCGATATCGACATGGAAATCCGAGCCGATGGCAGCTGGTGGCATGAGGGTGGGCGAATCAACCGCCAGAAGCTGGTGAAGCTGTTCTCCACTATCCTGCGCCGGGATGAGGATGGTTCATTCTGGCTGGTGACGCCTTATGAAAAGGTCGTCGTTCATGTCGAAGACGCGCCTTTCATCGCGACGCGCGTGGACCGGGCTGGCGAGGCAGGCAAGGACCAGACGCTGGCTTTTGTGACCAATGTCGGCGACGTCGTGATCGCTGGCGTGGACAACCCGCTCCGGATCGAGACCGACCCGAAAACGCTGGAGCCGTCGCCCTATCTGCTGGTGCGGGGGCGACTGGAGGCCAAGCTGGCGCGACCTGTCTTCTATGAGCTTGCCGGGATGGCCGTGACCTCGCCCGAGGATGAAGGACGGCTTGGTGTCTGGTCAGACGGGATGTTCTTTGACATCGGACCGGCCGGGGACTGATCAAGCAAATGGCCTTTGTCGACCTGGATGATTTTCTGGCGCGTGCGCGCTTGCGCCTCGACCCTGTTGAGGGCGAGGAGCGCCTGTCTGAAGGCGGCGATATCGAGTTTCTGGACGCCGACGGCATTGCGAACATTCGCCGGGCGGCTGTTCTGGTGCCGATCATTCCAAGAGAGCATGGCCCGACCACGCTGCTGACCCATCGGCCAATGACGATGAAGGCCCATCCAGGGCAGGTTGCCTTTCCGGGCGGCAAGGTCGACCCGGTCGATGCCGACGAAATCGAGGCGGCGCTGCGCGAATCCGAAGAAGAAGTGGGCGTTAATCCGGATGAGGTGAAGCTGATTGCGCGGGGTGCGCCATACATCACGGGAACAGGTTTTCGCATTGTGCCGGTGCTCGGCGTGCTGCCGGAAGGCTTCGTCGCCAGGCCGGATCCTATCGAGGTGGATAGCGTGTTCGAGACGCCGCTCTCCTTCCTGATGAAGGCGGCAAACCATCAGCGACAGAAGACCAGCTGGAAGGGGCAGATGCGCCATTATTACGAGATGCCGTATGAGGGCCACCGCATCTGGGGCGTGACGGCAGGGATCATACGCGCTTTATATGAACGGCTGTACGAACCCGGGGAGGAAGTGGTTTGACTTACAGGATCATGTTTCAGCTTGTGCTGTTCCTGCTGCCATTCCTTGCCTATGGCATCTGGCGGCTGGCACGGCAGGAAGCCATTGAGGAGGGCCGCAAACCGTGGCCGATCACTATCCTGTTCGCGACCGGGGCGGGGCTGGCCGTGCTTGCCTGGATTGTCCTGATCTTCGTGGACCGGGGCGGTCGCGACATGTGCATCCAGCGTTCCTATACAGACCCGGAAACAGGCCGCATCGTGGCGGCGAGAGAAGTGCCATGCGAAAAGCGCAGGGATGAGCTCGGCCTGCCAGCAAGCCGCGATCCTGGTGGCCGCGCGTCTGGTCTGGGCGGCACCGACCCTGCTGGACCAAATGAACCTCCCGGCCCGCTGGACCCCGAAGCGCGCGATGACGCGCAAGACAGGATCACTGCCCCGCAATGACTGAACTTGCCAAGACTGACTGGATCGACGCGCCCACAACGCGCGCCGTGATCGACGCCTTGCACGCTGTGCGCGCCGACTGCGCGCGCTTTGTCGGCGGTTGCGTGCGCAATTCCATCATGGGCCGCGACGTCGACGATATTGATATCGCTACGCAGCTGGAGCCGCAGGCGGTCGTGGACGCGCTTGAGGCTGCGGGTATCCGCGCCATTCCGACCGGTATAGAGCATGGTACGGTCACGGCCGTTATCGAGAGCAAGCCTTTCGAGATTACGAGCCTGCGCCGCGACGTAGAGACAGACGGCCGACGCGCTGTCGTGGCTTTTACCGATGACTGGGCAGAGGATGCCGGTCGGCGCGATTTCAGGCTGAACGCGCTCTATGCGGATGCAGACGGCAGGCTCTATGACCCGATTGGCGGCGGGCTGGAGGATGCAGAGGCCGGCCGCGTCATCTTTATCGGGGACGCCGATGAGCGCCTGCGTGAGGACTATCTGCGCATCCTGCGCTTCTATCGCTTCAATGCCTGGTATGGTGCGGGGATCGACGCCGAAGGCCAGGCCGCCTGCGAGCGCCAGAAGGAAGGGCTTCGCCAGATAGCCGTTGAGCGCATCTGGAAAGAGCTGCGCAAGCTGCTCACCGCGCCGGGCCCTACGCAGGCTGTTCTTGCCATGGAAGAAAGCGGCGTACTCGCGCTGCTGGTGCCGGAATGCGAGACGCTGGACGGGCTGCACGATTTGCGCGTGAGTGAGACGCTGGCCGGTGTCGGGGCAGACCCGATGCTGCGGCTGATGGCGTTGATCGACCGCAGTGCGCCATCTGTCATGGCGGTGAGCAAGCGCTTGCGCCTTTCGAATGCGGAGGCTGACCGGCTGACCATGTGGGCCGCCGACAATCTTCCGAAGATCCCCGGTATGACTGGGGTGGAGCTGCGTCGCACGCTCTACTGGCATGGCAAGCAGGCTGTGGTGGACCGGGCGCTTACCTCTGGCGAGAATGTGCGCGACCACCTTTATGCCATCCGCGCGTGGAAGCGGCCGGAGTTTCCGGTCGGCGGCGAGGATGCGCTGGCGGCTGGCCTCAAGGGCCCACAGATCGGCGAGGCACTGCGCGCGCTCGAGGAGTGGTGGATGGGCCAGGACTTCCAGCCTGAACGCGAGGAGCTGCTGGCGCGGCTGGAGAAAGATCAGTGATTGCCCGTTGGGCGCGAGTTTGTTATAACTTATGTTCCAACAGCGGAGCGTTCTATGACTGATCAGAAAAGAGAAAGAGGCGTCCGGGAGACCGGAGCCAGCCAACTCTCGCCGCCGGTTTCGGCCAGCATGAAAGTGCGCCGCGTTGGAAACTCCCTCGGCGTGATCTTGCCGCGCGACTTGCTAGCTGCTCTCGGTGTTGAGGAGGGCGACACGGTAGATGTCGTCCAGTCCGAGGACGGGCGCATCGAACTGACCGTTGTGGACCGGGAAGCTGACGACCTTATGGCCATGGCTGAGGAGGTCATGGCCGAGAACCGCGCCGTACTGCGGGCACTTGCCAAATGAGCGAGCCGCGTTGGCTCGATAAGTCCTTCATTCTCAATGTCCACGACCGCCAGCTTGAGCTGCATGGTGGGGCGAGAGGGCTACGCGATGAGGGGCTGCTGGACAGCGCTCTGGCGCGGGCGCTAAACGCCTACGCATATGCAGAGCGGGATATCTGTACGCTAGGCGCGCTTTATGGCGCTGGCGTCATCCAGAACCACCCTTTCGTCGATGGAAACAAACGGACGGGCTATGTTGCCTGTCTCACCTTCCTGCGTGTGAACGGCTTTATATTGACGGCGCCGATGGCTGATCGTCTGGCATGGACGCTGATGCTGGCCGCTGGTGAAATTGGACCCGAGCAGTATGGCGGCTGGCTGCGTGAGAATGTCGAGCCAGTCTGAGCGGCGACAAGCCTAGTTCGCGTAGACGATGAAACCGTTGAGATAGGCGGCAAAGCAGACCCAGGCGAGATACGGGACCTGGAGGATGCCTGCGATGATCGAGTGGCGATTGAAGGCGCGGATCATCAGCACGATCAGGACGAGTAGTACCGCAATTATGACGAACGCGATCAGCGGTGCCTGAAAGCCGAAGAATATCCAGCTCCATGAGAGGTTTACGGCGAGCTGGGTGAAGAACATGCCGAAAGCGGCGCTGGCAGCCGCAAAGGACTTTGCCTTGAGACGCACGATGATCGCGCCGAGGGCCATGAGCGAATAGAGGATCGGCCAGACGATGGCGAAGGCCCGGTCAGGCGGATTGTAGGGCGCCTTATCAAGGGCAGCATACCAAGGGTCCTGGCTGCCGCTCGACACCAGACCGCCAAGCGCGGCGACGGCTGCCGTCAGCGCGATGATGGTGATGATGATCCGCCAGGGACTGTTCTTGCTCGTCTCGCTCATTCTGCCGTCATATCAGGGGACTGGCGGCTGGTCACGGCCATTTTACGACGGGGGGCATGGACGACAGGATCGAGTTGACGTTGCCGCCGGTCTTGAGCCCGAACGTTGTGCCGCGGTCATAGAGCAGGTTGAACTCCACATACCGCCCGCGCCGGACGAGTTGCTCCTCCCGCTCATCACTGGTCCAGCTTTCATTCATGCGGCGGCGGACAAGGGTCGGATAGATGTCGCGGAAGGCGCGGCCTACATCCTGTGTGAAGGCGAAATCCGCGTCCCAGTCGCCGGAATTGTGGCGGTCATAGAAGATGCCGCCTGTGCCGCGTGGTTCGTCGCGGTGGGCTAGGTGGAAGTACTCATCGCACTGCTGCTTCATGCGCGGATAGAAGCTGGCGTCGTGACGGTCGCAGGCCTCTTTCATGGCGGCGTGGAAGTCGACCGTGTCGGGATAGTCTGGCTCGCGCTGATAGGTCAGCAGCGGGGTGAGGTCTGCGCCGCCGCCAAACCAGCTCTCGCTGGTCACGAGCATGCGCGTATTCATATGAACCGCAGGCACGCGCGGATTGCGAAGATGGGCGATCAGCGAGATGCCGGAAGCCCAGAAGCGGCCGCCTGACTTGTCAGCGCCCGGGATCTGCGCGCGGAAGGCTTCTGAAAAGTCGCCATAGACACAGGACACGTGCACGCCGACCTTTTCGAAGACCTTGCCTTTCATGATGGCCATGGTGCCACCGCCAAGGTCTTCAGCACCGTCGCCGCGTGTCCAGGGCGTGCGCACAAAAGTGCCGGCGGGGCCGGTATAATGCGGCGGCTCGGCTTCGGCCTCGATGGCCTCGAAGCTGTCGATGATTTCGCCCTGGAGGGTCTCAAACCAGGTCCGAGCCAGGGTCTTTTGTGATTCGAGGTCTTTATCAGTCATGGTCACCTTCTTTGCCAGCAGGCCATAGTACAGGCGCACCAGTCAGCAAACCGCCATTTGCCCGACTTCATTGACGCACTACAGTTTTCGATCGCTTACCCGCGCCGCTGCGTCGCACGCGATGACGCACATGCGCGCCTTGCAAACCCTGCGCGCTCGCGCTAACCGCAGCGCAGATATATGCGGGGAGGTGCATTTCGCGGCGTTGCGCCGCAATGATTTTCCCCACTTATGATGTATTTCTCTCGGAGAAATCCTTGGTCAGAGGACTGGAAGAGTGAGCGACGCGCAAACCAAACCACACGAGACGGTCGATGAAGATCGTCGCGATTTTATCCACATTGCTACGGCAGCGACCGCGGTCGCAGGCGCAGGTGCGCTGGCATATGTATTCGTCGACCAGATGAATGCGGCCAGTGACACGAAAGCGGCATCGAGCCTCGATGTCGACGTTTCGAAAGTGCCAGTCGGCGGTGAGATCCGGGTTCTGATCGGCGGTCAGCCTTTCTTTATCCGTCACCGCACTTCAGCAGAGATTCGCGCGGCACAGAATGTTGAGCTTTCGTCCCTGCCGGATCCGCAGAGCGACGAAGAGCGCCTCGTTCCGATGCAGAGCGGCGAATATAACCGGGCGATCCTGGTGACTTCGGGCAGCTGTACGCACCTCGGCTGCGTTCCTGTTGGTCCAGCCCAAGGCAATACGGGTGACTTTGGTGGCTGGTACTGCCCTTGCCACGGCTCTCACTATGACACCTCCGGCCGTATCCGCCGCGGGCCCGCTCCGTCGAACCTTCCGGTTCCGGACTATAACTGGGTCAGCCCGGCCGTGATTAACATTTCGCTTTAAGGAAGAGGACGTAACACAGCCATGAGCGGACATGCCTCTACATACGAGCCGAAGACCGGCTTCACGAAATGGCTCGATTCGCGCCTGCCGGTTGTCCGGTTGGCCTATGACAGCTTTGTCGACTTCCCGACGCCAAAGAACCTGAACTACTGGTACACATTCGGTGGCATTCTGGCCGTCTGCCTCATGACGCAGATCCTCACCGGTGTGGTTCTGGCCATGCACTATACCGCAACCGTCGATGGCGCGTTCGCGTCCGTCGAGCGCATCATGCGCGACGTGCCTTATGGCTGGCTGATCCGCTACATTCACTCGAATGGCGCCTCGATGTTCTTCCTCGCGGTCTACATCCACATGTTCCGCGGCCTCTATTACGGGTCCTACAAGGCGCCGCGTGAGATCCTGTGGATCTTGGGCGTTGTGATCTTCCTGCTCATGATGGGCACGGCCTTCCTCGGCTATGTGCTGCCATGGGGCCAGATGTCCTATCACGGCGCAAACGTGATCACCGGTCTGATCGGCGCAGTCCCAGTCGTCGGCGACGGCATCAAGGCCTGGCTGATGGGCGGGCCGTCGATCGGTAACCAGACGCTGCAGCGCTTCTTCTCGCTGCACTATCTGCTGCCATTCATGATCGCCGGCGTCGTGATCCTTCACATCTGGGCCCTGCACGTGCCGGGCAATAACAACCCGACCGGTGTTGAAGCCCGCAAGGACAAGGAAGGCCTGAAACAGGACACTGTCCCGTTCCACCCTTACTACACGGTGAAAGACGGCTTCGCGATCGTGGTCTTCCTGATCATCTTCGCCGCCTTCGTCTTCTACATGCCGAACGTTCTCGGCCACGCCGACAACTATATTGAAGCTGATCCGCTGGTGACGCCGGCACACATCGTGCCTGAATGGTATCTGCTGCCATTCTACGCGATCCTGCGCGCCATCACCTTCAATATCGGTCCGATCGATGCCAAACTTCTCGGTGTCATCGCGATGTTCGGCGCGATTGCAGTGCTGTTCTTCTTACCATGGCTCGATACGTCGAAAGTGAAGTCGATGCGCTACCGTCCGGTTGCCCGTCAGTTCTTCTTCGGTTTCGTTGTCGCAAGCCTTCTGCTTGGCTGGTGCGGCGCCGCAAACCCGGATGATCCGATTATTCCGATGGGGTCTGACAAGCTGGTCGTCAGCTATACAGACGCGAACGGTAACGAAGCGACGCAGACCTATGAAGAGTATGCGGCAGCTTCGACCTTCCGCGACCAGAAGATGAGCGAAGGCGTCGAGGCGACTATCGCCGTGGAGAAAGCTGCAGCGTTCCGCTTCGTGCACCTCGCACAGCTGCTGACGCTCTACTACTTCGCCTACTTCCTGGTGATCCTGCCGCTTCTCGGCCTGCGCGAGAATCCAAAGGATGAGCCCGCTTCAATCCACAAGGCAGTTCTCGGTCATGACCGCGCTGCCCCGGCCCCTGCCGAATAAGAGGTCAAAGCACATGAAATTCCTGCGTTTTATCTCTGCTGGTATCGGTGCGGCTGCGATCGCTGCGACGGCCCATGCCGCTGGTGGTTCGCTGCACGCACACGAGCCTGAAGGTGGCTGGGCATTTGAAGGCCCTGTCGGCGAACTCGACATGGCCAGCGTCCAGCGCGGCTATCAGGTTTACCGTGAAGTCTGCGCTTCGTGTCACTCGATGCGCCTGCTCAGCTACCGCAACCTTGGTGAGCCAGGCGGCCCGTTCTACGATCCGGAATATCCGAACGCGAACAACAACCCGCTGGTGAAATCCTTCGCGGCACAGGACGAGATCCTGAGCACGGAGCCAAACGATGTCGGTGATTACGACTATCGCCCGGCGCGTACCTCTGATCCGTTCAAGTCTCCCTATCCAAACGATGCGGCGGCGCGCGCGGCCAATGGCGGCGCACTTCCGCCGGACCTTTCGGTTATCACGAAAGCCCGTCATGGCGGCGCCAGCTAT
Organism: Henriciella marina; assembly: GCF_027213945.1. Taxonomy (GTDB): domain Bacteria; phylum Pseudomonadota; class Alphaproteobacteria; order Caulobacterales; family Hyphomonadaceae; genus Henriciella; species Henriciella marina_A. Next base: position 329,011 of record NZ_JAPWGW010000003.1, on the reverse strand, counting down.
ATCTACAGCCTGATTTCCGGTTATCCGTCAGAAGACGTCTTCTCCACGCGCGAAATTCCCGCGGAAGAAACGCCTGCTGCGGAGTCCGAGGCGGAAGCAGAAGGCGAAGGCGCTGAAGCTGTTGACGGCGGCGAAACGGAAGCGGCCGAGGCTGCGGCACCTGCTGGCCCGACGAGCGAAACGGTTCTGAAAGTTTCGGAAATCGACTCCTCGCACTACGACTTCAGCAAGTACAAGGGTGAGCTCGTTCAGCCGGTTGGCCAGTACTATAATCCATACATGGCAGGCGACGTGTCCGCACAATGGCGCGGTGATCCGCGCAAGACCCCTCCGGGTGGTTTCCTTGCCATGCCACCGCAGCTGTCCGATGGCCGCGTTTCCTACCTGGATGGCACTGAAGCGACTGTCGAGCAGATGTCGATCGATATTGCGAACTTCCTTCAGTGGGCCGGTGAGCCCAAGCAGAGCCAGCGCAAGTCCACCGGACTTGCCGTGATGATCTATCTTCTGATCTTCGCTGTGCTGCTCTGGTTCTCGTTCCACCGCATCTGGCGGAATGTGAAGCACTAGGCACCTGCCGGTTTCAAACCCGAATTGATACAAGAATGCCGCTCGGGAGACCCGGGCGGCATTTTTCTTTGTGCCGCCATAATCAATCGCGAGCGGGTCAACCGTCCGGGAAGCGGTGCCGTATCGATTGGACGCCAGAATAGATGCCATAGGCACCGATGGCTGCGCTGGCGGCGACGAAGAGAGGGAGGCCGAAAGGTTGTATCCGGATCCAGCCAAGCGTTGCGGCGAGGCCTTTCACGTCGGAAGGGTCGGCATCGTAGGCACCTGCAAGCAGGAAGAGGCCAATGAGGCCAAACAATACACCGCGTCCCGCCATGCCAAATTCGATCACTGGCTTTACGTGTTGGGGCCAGCCTGACAGGTCCAGGCTTTTTTTCCATTGATTGGATTGCGTGCGCCAGACCTGCGCGATGCCGATCCCGATGAGTGCCAAGCCTGAAAAACCGACGATCCACGGACCGAAAGGCTGCTCCATCAGCCATTTGGCGGTCTCCTCGGTCTTGCCGCCTCCGCCGCCATCATCTGCATCGAAAGCCACTGCCGCGGCCGCGAAGCCGACGAGTGCATAACTCGTGCCTGAAGAGAACATGCCAAGCCGGGCCAACAGTCCCTTTGCGTCATTGCCCTGATCGTCTGTATCAAGCGCCGCCTGCTGATAGCGCCAGAGCGCGTAAAGGAACAAACCCGCCGCAAGTGCGACGAGAAGAATGCGCCCACCCGCCGATGCTTCGATCATTCGGAAGGCCTCACCCGGCGTCGCGCCGTCATCTGCCTCAGATGTAAAGGCGGCTCTCAGGAGCAGGAAGCAGACAGCGAAATAGACAAAGGACCGTGCACCAAGGCCGATCCGGGCGAGAGGGCCCGAAACAGGCCGGGAAGTATCGATTGCGCTCATGCTGCTATGACGCGCGGCGGGGGGAGGCGTTCCCCCTTCGTCGGAGCGCGGCAAGGCTTGATTTAAGCCGGGGGGACTGCTTTCAGCCATAGATGGATCAAGGAGTAGAGCGATGAGCGAATGGGTGATCGGCGTTATTGGCGGTTCCGGCCTTTACGATGTGGAAGGCTTCGAGGGCCGCGACACGATGCGGGTCGAGACACCCTGGGGCGACCCGTCTGATGAGCTGACCACGGGCCGGATTGGCGATGTCCGCTTTGTCTTCCTGCCGCGCCATGGCCGCGGCCACAGGCTGACGCCGTCGCATGTCCCATACCGGGCAAATATCGACGCGCTCAAGCGGGCCGGGTGTACGGACGTGCTCTCGATCTCTGCCTGTGGGTCTCTAAGGGAGCGCTATGCGCCCGGAGAGTTCGTCATGGTGGACCAGTTCATTGACCGCACATTTGCGCGCGAGAAGAGTTTTTTCGGCCCCGGCATGGTGGCGCATGTCTCGATGGCGGACCCCGTATGTGAGCGGCTGTCGCAGCTCGCCGGTGATGCAGCAGAGAAAGCGGGCGTAACCGTTCATCGCAGCGGGACGTATCTTGCCATGGAAGGCCCGCAGTTTTCTTCGCGCGCTGAAAGCTATCTCTATCGCCAGTGGGAATGCGATGTGATCGGTATGACGAATATGCCGGAAGCCAAGCTCGCCCGCGAGGCAGAGCTGCCCTATGCGACCATGGCAATGGTGACCGATTATGACTGTTGGCGCGATGCCACCGAGGCGGTGTCTGTCGCGAATGTGCTGGAGATCATGCAGTTGAACACGGCCGCGGCCAAGAAGGCGCTGACGGAACTTGCAAAGCTTCTGTCCGGGGTGCCGCGTACTGCCTCGCCGCAGGCGATTGAGACGTGTCTCGACTATGCGCTGATCACGGCGCCGGATGCGAGGGATCCGAACCTGCTTGCCAAGCTGGACGCTGTGGCGGGGCGGGCATTAAAGGCATGAGCTGCGCATGAGGCCCGGATGTAGCGTCGCTCTCGCACTGCTCCACTTGGCAGCTTGTGCATCGCGGCCCTCGGCCTCGTTGCCGCCGCAGGATTTTGCTTTCGAGCATTTCGATGCCGTCGGCCCTGCTGAAAGCGTCGTCGTTCTGGCACCTGGATGCGGGGGTGTGTCTGAACGCGCGCACACCCAGCCCATGCGGCCTGTCGCGAGACGTCTGGCCGCAAGCGGGCAGCATGTCGTGATCGCCGATTATGAGCGCGCATTCAGGATGCGGAATACCTGCAATGGCGGTGCGCGGCTGGAGGAAGTGGCTGAGACGATTAGGCTGGCCGCGGCGCAAGGCTTGAAGCAGGCAGGCAGCAGCGAGGCGTTGCCAGTGTCGCTTATTGGCTGGTCGCTCGGAGGTTCTGGCGTTTTTCTCGCCGGTGATCGAAGCGGCGCGGACCGCGTTGTCGCGCTTTATCCAGACTGCAGCCCGTTCGCATCGCTGTCGCAAGATATCCGATATCTGGTCCTGATCGGGGAAGATGATCACCTGACGCCTTTATCGGAATGCGACGCCATCCGTGCGACGAGCGAGCAATATGGCGCCCGCTGGGTGATTTATCCCGGCGTCTATCACGGCTTTGACTATAAGGCGTTCCGGGGCGGACAGAGCGTGCAGGCAAGCGCGTTTTCTGAATGGTTCGTCGCCGTCGAATATAATGAAGACGCCGCGATCAATGCACATGACAGGATTATCTCATTCCTCGACCGGGCGCCCTGAGACCGCTCTGGCGGCCATCGCGAAGGGGCCTGTAGAGCAATTGAATACCTGACAGCGGCGTCACGAATTCACTTGAGACGCGAACCTGTTCGACCCCGTCTTTCAACTGGGTTAATCTTGTCTGACCGGGGCAGGGGTTGAGTAGAATGACAGAAGAAAATCTCGAAGTATTGATTGTTATCGGCGGTGGCATCGCCGCCATCGTCTTGCTGATGATCGTGTGGTTTGTCTGGAAGAATAGCCGAACCACCGGGCAAGCGCTGAAGTTGGCGCTAGATGGGGTGGGGCATGAATTCCGGTTCAACCTGCAGCGGGTCCTCTCAGAACTTCGAGAACTGAATACGAACGGTGATGTCCGCGAAGACCTGACCGTTCAGCTTGGCTGGCCACAACTCGCCGGCCTGCTTGCCCAGCCTGCGATCAAGGACAGACGTTCTTTAGAGCGTCTGGATGCAACGTATCAGACCCTTGAAGCAAGGCGCAGCGAAGTTCGTCACGGCCAGACCGATGATACGATTGGCGCGTACAGGCGTAGCGCAATTGAAGCGCTCGCCATCCTGTATCTCTGGGAACACAATAAGGGCGGCCTGCCGGAGAAGGCGCCGTCGGCAAGTCGCTCTGCCGTGCGTAACTGGATGAAATCTCTCGGTTTCACGAAGGCGCTTATTCCGGGCATGGCGCTGCGAGATGAAGTCTTCAAGGACGTGCGCCGGTTGCGCATACCTTTGCGGCCAAGCGAGCCGGGCATGACAGCCGAGGCCTATTACGGCACGCCAGCAAGGGACGGAGGTGAGGCCCAGGGCGAGCTTGTCGCAAGTGTCCCTGAAGAGGTCGAACCTGCCCCTCCAGCCGACGAACCGGTCCAGATGGCTGCTGAGCCAGAGATTGAAGAGGCGCCCGCGGAGAATGATTTTCCTGCGCCCGAAGGCGAACAGCGCGCTGCGGAAGCCTCGGTTGGGCATGAACCAGTAGTAGATAATACAGTTGTTGAGCCAACGCCTGCGCCGCTTTCAGGCGATCTCGCACAACCTAGCCGTCGTCGGCGCCGTCGACGCTAGCAAAAAGGCGTTCCGCCCATCGCCAAAACGGGTAGAGTGTCGAGATGGACTTCAAATCGACCATCCGGACTGTTCCCGACTACCCCCGCACCGGGATTATGTTTCGGGACGTGTCGACACTGATGGCAGATGCGAAGGCGTTCTCTTCGGCCGTCGAAAAGCTGTCGGCCCCCTTCGAGAAGTTCGAGATTTCAAAGGTCGCCGGGATTGACGCGCGCGGTTTCATCCTCGGCGGTGCCATCGCCCTGCGACTGAAGGCTGGCTTTCTGCCGCTCCGCAAGCCGGGAAAACTGCCCTACCGCACGTTTAGCGAACCCTATGAGCTCGAATATGGCTCCGATGCACTTCATATGCACGTGGACGGGGTTAAGCCCGGTGAGCGGGTTTTGCTGGTTGATGACCTTATTGCGACTGGCGGAACGGCTGAGGCCGGCGTGAAATTGCTTCGTCGGGGACGGGCCGATATCGTATCGGCCGTTTTCCTTGTTGACCTGCCTGACCTTGGCGGGGCGCGCCGGGTGCGTAATATGGGTGTCGAAGTCAATTCGCTGGTCTCTTTCGACGGAGACTGACAGGACCGTTTCAAGGGGGACAACTGATCATGAAACGCATCTCACTCGGGGCGACACTCGTCCTGTCGGGCTATCTGGCTGCTTGCGATAATCCTCCTCGCGTTCCTGAACTTCGACAAAGCGGTGGGCTGTCGGGTTCTGCAACGACTGACAGCGCGCCAGCGACTGTAGAGGACGCCAGCGGAAGCGAGAAGCTGGCTTCGTTCGAAGCGTTCGTTGCTGAGGCCTATGCGGACCCGGAAAGCGGTGCGGCAGACCTCTCAGATATTCAGGGCCTGCTGCCTGAGTTCGTGAGTGTCAGCTGGGACGATCAGTCATTCGACGAAACGACGGGCGCCACGGCTTTCGAGAATTTGCGGGTCACGATCAATACCGAGCCAGCTTTTGGCGTCGCAATGGATGAGGCGCGCCTCTGGGGTTTTGAGGATGATCTGCTGATCGCGCGCCTGAATGGTGAGCGCCTCGATGAAACCGGTACGGTTTTCGATCGGCTGGAAGCCGATGGATATTCGCTGTTTGGCGCGGCAGGCGCGATGGAAGCCGTGTTCGATGTGATGGAAGCGCAGATCGGCGAAGAGGCGTCGAGCGAAGTCGATTTCGGCGTCAATCAATTTGATATGACGGTCGAGAGCACTGTGACAGGCGCGCTGACCCTTCGCCCATTCGAGTATGTCCCGTTGAGCGAGGAAATGTACGCCCAACTCACGGACATGCTTGAGATAGAGTCCGGAGAACTTGAAGAAGAGGGCTTCGACGGTCTACAGGCCATTCGCCTTGCACAGCAGGTGATCGCGGTTGGCCGCTCTGTCGAGATTGAGCGCGGATCGGCCCGCAATATGGACATGACGCTTCAGATCGACAGTGCAGATGTCAGCCAGACCGTTTCCTACACGCTCGACTTCTATGGCTATGAAGGCCTCTCCGGCTACGACATCGGCGGGATCTACTATTCGGGCATGCGCCAGCAGCAGGGCATGTCATTTGATGGCGAAGCGCTGGAGGCCGAAGACGTCTATCCGCATGGACTGAATATCGACCAGCTGCAGACAACGGATTTCATGGCCTATGAGGATATTCGCCTCGACAGGCTGGCAGGCTTTCTCGCGCGCAGCGAGTTTCCAGGTCTCGACGAGCGTGACCTGATCAGCCTAGGCAGGAGCCGGGTCAGCAATTATTCCTACCATATAGGCGGCTCGGAAGTGTTTCGTGTCGACGAGATGAGGGTGACGGCGGACGAGTTCGAATGGCTGCTGCCGGAAGCCATCATGGTGGATATGGAAGGGCTGGCTGTCTATCCGGGCGAGATTGGCGGAACTGTCCTGTCGTTCCTGCCATCCGGAGACGATGAAGAGATGCAGGCCGTTCGCGACGACATTGAAGCGGGCATCGACCTTCTCGATGAGCATGGCTTCAGCGAAATCCCCGCGGACATCCAGGCAGCGATGACCTGGAATAAGGACACAGGCGCCACGGAATGGTCATTCGAAGCGCAGTCTGACGGATTTGGTGAGCGCATTGCCCGGCTTGGCATCAATCTGCCGCCTTATGATCCGATCGCTGCCGCCGCTGATGAAGGTGAACTGGACTCGGCGTTTGAAGACCTGTTCAAGACGCACTTCACCTTCAATGGCGCGCGCCTCTACGAGTCTGATGATGGCGGCTATGACAAGTTGTTTGGCTATCTTCATGCGCTCGGCAAGCAGCATGAGAGCGAAGGGTGGGGCGCGACGCTGGCGGGTATGCCACCAGAAGACCTGCGCCAGTTCATTGCTGTGATGACCCGTTCGGCGAAGGGCAGTGTGCAGGATGAGTTCCCGCAGGCGGTCGACTGGATAGAGGCGGTGGCATCTTACTTCGAGACGTCTGGGGGCAGCCTTGATTTCCGTCTCGACCCGCCAGAACCACTGACACCGGACCGCATTGAGCAGCTCGCAAGCGCCGATGACAATGAGGCATTGGTCGAACAGTTCGGGATCAGCGTTACACATACGCCGGAATAGGTGAGTGAGGTGCTTGACCATAGCGCTGGTGCGCCTCACCTATGGCATCTGACTGAATGCACGGGAGACGTCATGTATCGCCTCGACGATGAGACCGAACAGAAACCTCAATCTGAGCCAAACGCCTTTCTCGAAGAGGCGCTGTTCAAGGCCAGAACCATCATGCTTACGGGCGGTGTGGACGATAAACTTGCGCGACGGATTTGTGAGCGCCTCCTCGCGCTTGATTCCGAAAGCGACAAGCCGATCCTCCTCGTCGTCTCCTCGCCGGGTGGCCATGTTGAATCCGGCGACATGATCCATGACATGATCAAGTTCGTGAATGCGGACGTGAAAATCCTTGGTTCTGGCTGGGTCGCCTCTGCAGGTGCGCTGATCTATTCGGCCGCCAAGAAAGAGAACCGTTACGCTCTGCCGAATACCCGCTTCCTGCTTCATGAGCCTCGTGGCGGCTTTGGCGGCCAGGCCTCTGACATCGATATCCAGGTGCGTGAGATCGTGCGTATGCGTGAGCGCCTGAACAAGATCTTTGCCGAAGCAACGGGTCAGCCGCTCGAGAAGATCAAGGCTGATACCGATCGCGACCACTGGATGAGCGCAGAAGAAGCGGTGTCCTATGGCCTCGTTGGTAGCATCATCACGAGCCGCAAGGACCTTGCCTAGTTAGTGCAGGGCGCTGCTTTCAACAGCAGCGGGCATCGTTTCAACGACAGAAGTCCGGCCCAGGAAGGGCCGGATTTTTTGTGCCGTCTGATCTGGTTTCAGGAACGGGAAGAGGTGGCCGCCATCATCGATCCATTCCTGACGTGACCCTGGAATGAAGGTGGAGAGCTGAAGCGCGTTGGAGGGCGCGATGATGCTGTCTCGCGTGCCAGCTAGGATCAGTGTCGGGGTTGCCAGAAAGGGCAGGAAGGCAAGGCTGGACCAGCCTGTGAAGCCGAGAAGCTGGCGCGACATGACATCCGGCAGCGCAAAGGTCGCCGCGTTGGTGGCCTGGTGTAGCTTGCCGAGATCGTGCTCAAGCTCGTTCCATAGCTTCAGGAACGGGAAGGCCGATGAGAACAGGCCGACTTCGCGCCAGTCATGCGTCAGCATGGTAAAGCCGCTGCATGTGCCGGCGAGAATGAGGTTTGCCACTTCCTTGCGGTACTGGAGCGCCACTTGCTGTGCGAGCACGCCACCAAGCGAGAAACCCATCAGATCAAATCGCTCTGCACCCAGCGCGGCGCAGGCCTGCACCACGAGCCGGGCAAGGAAGATGGGTGAGTAGACAATGTCGGTTTCCGGCGTCTGACCGCTGCCGGGCATTTCGATCGCGATCAGCCGTGTATCCCCGAATTGCGCCGCGAAGGGCGGGATAAGCTCCAGCGGGGAGCCGATGCCATTCAGGAAAATCAGAGGCCGACCGGGCGCATCGTCGTTCCAGATATGAATGCGAAGCCGCGTCGCCCCGGAATGGTGCCAGACTTCGAGGGGCGCAATACGAGAAGGCTGAGGCAAATGGGATACCAGATTTTTATGCAGGGGTGTTGCCAGTCGGCGCAGCGATAGTCGCAGACGGCTGGAGAGACGTCAAAGCATGGCTGTCGTCAGGCAACGAAAAAGGGAGACCAAATAGGTCTCCCTGATCCACTCTACGCGGTATACTCTACCAAGGGCTTCCATAGACTACTTGCTTTCAGAAATCCAGTGGCGAAACGCTTCGTACGCAAATGGGGCTGCTGCTTTCTGGACAGATTGCGCAGATCCTCAAAAAAATAACTGCGAATGCGATTGACTCGCAAAAGCGGCCTCACTAATGCGCGTGGGATTGAAAATCATTCGCATTCTCGAAAGTGAGGGATCATGGGGTATCGAACACTCGCAGCAGCGCTTGTCATGTCAGTGAGCGCGAGCGCGCTCGCAGTCGCGCAGCAGGCCGCGACCGCTCAAGACGCTGACAGCCGTCAGGAAACCATCATCGTAACGGGCACGACCGCATTCGGTGCGACCAAGTCCGATACGCCGATTGTCGAGACCGCTCGGACCCTGTCTGTCGAAACAGCTGAAATGTTCATCGACAAGGGCGCGCTGAACCTCGCCTCTGCCCTGACTTATGTGGCGGGCGTGACCGCAGAGCCTTATGGTCTCTCGACGCGCGGGGATTTCCCGCAGTCGCGCGGGCTGGAACTGCCACGTTATCGCGACTCCATCCAGGAACTGTTCGGCAGCTATAATTCTACCCGCGCCGACCTGTACACGGTTGAGCAGATCGAAGTCCTAAAGGGCCCGGCATCGGTGCTTTACGGGCAGGGTTCGCCGGGCGGTATCGTCAACTATGTGTCCAAGACGCCGCGCGATACATTTGGCGGCGAGATACGCGGTGAAGTTGGCAATTTCGATCGCTATGAGGTTGCTGGCGACGTCACCGGCCCGGTCGGCGGCGACGGGAGCCCGTTCTCGTTCCGGCTCGTTGGTCTCTATCGTGACACCGGTACGCAGGTCGATCAGGTCGATGAAGAGACGAAAGTCTTCATGCCGTCTCTGGCCTGGCAAGCAACGCCTGACACGCGCTTCACGCTCATCGGCCTTGTGCAGGACACTGACAGCGACACGGCGGCCCAGTTCCTTCCCATCAAAGGCACGCTCGAACCACTCGACGATGGAAGCTATCTCGACTGGCAGCTCTATGCTGGCGAGGAAGATTTCAACCGCTACAATACGAGCTCTGAGCAGGTCACCCTTCTTGGTGAGCACCGCATCAATGACAATCTGATGATTGAAGGCACGGCGCTCTGGCGTTCGGGCGAAGCGGACTATCACCAAGCCTGGCCAGCCTTCATCGGCGGTACCCGCTACATCAATGACGTGCTCGGCGTGAATCTCTTCACCGACACGACTGTTGCCCGCACTTTCTATCAAGGCGACAACACGTTCGATCAGCTGGCCGGCGATATCCGCCTGCGGGCCGATTTCACGACCGGCGCGCTCGAGCATGAGCTGCTGGCGGGCGTCCAGCATCAGGATGTCGAAACTGACAGCAACACATCCTACTATTTTGCAGGCGGTGCGCTGGCCGGTGATTTCCGCTACGTGCTGGACCTGAAGAACCCCGTTTACACAGGCGCTCCCGATCAGTCGGTATTCGACGCGATCTATAATGATGCGCCAACGCAGACGACTAAGGATACGGGCGTCTATCTGTCCGACCAAATGGCCTATGACAAATGGCGGTTCACGGCAGGCATCCGCTTTGACAGCGTCGAAAATGAGGCTGGCGCGGTCAGTCAGGAAGATGACGCCGTCTCCACGAGCTTTGGTATCCTCTATCGCTTCGACAATGGCTTCTCGCCTTATGTGAGCTACGCCGAAAGCTTTGAGGCGGTCGTTGGCACCGACATCAACGGCAATCAGCTGGAGCCGGAAGAGGCGCGCCAGTATGAGGTCGGTTTCAAATATGAGCCGCGCGGTATCCCGGGCCTCATCACGGCGTCGTACTACGATATCGAGATTTCGAACCTTCCGAACCCGAATTCGCTGCCGGGGAACGCTGCCCAGCAGCAGGGCACCTCAACGCTGAAAGGGTTCGAGGCGGAAGCCCGCCTGCAATTCGACGAGATCTATTTCCAGGCCGCGGCGTCTACAATTGATGCCGAAGACCCGAATGGCTTCCAGCTCTCGGCAATCCCGGAAATGCAGGCTTCGGTCTGGACGACCTGGCGCCCCGATGGGGCATGGGAAGGCTTCAAGGCGGGCGCGGGCATTCGTTATGTCGGCGAGACCGTGTCCGAGAATGCGGCGCTCTCCTACACCACGCCGGATTATACGCTGGGCGACCTTATGATCGGCTATGAGTGGGACGAGTGGGACTTTGCGATCAATGCGCGCAACATCACCGATGAAGACTATCTCACCGGCTGTCTGACGCGTGGCGACTGTTTCCCGGGCCTGCGCCGCACCGTGGTCGCCAGCCTCAGCCACGACTTCTAGCCAACCAGTAGGGGAGACCGTCCGTCATGAGCACGTTTGAATGGAGCCTGTTCCTTCTGGCCGCTGCTGCGGGGCTTGGCGGTCTCTGCTTGCTGTACACTGCGTGGAAGCGGCCTGGCCGGCCCTTCCACATAGCGGGCGGCTGGGGACTGCTGGCCGCGGCGCTGGTTTCTGGTTTCGTGGCGAATGGTGACCGCGGGCTGGCACAGATCAGCGTCATCGTGATGGTGACCGCGTGCATCTACCTCGCCATACCGATAATGAGAGGTGTGGCGCTTCCTGTGGCGGGTGTTCGCCAGCGTGCGGGGGTCGGTGAAACGCCTGTCCTGTCCTCCAATCGCGCGCTGAGCGGGCTTGCGGGTGTCTGGACCTTCCTGCTCACCGGCCCAATCGCTGGTGGCATTGCCCTATTCAGCGCAGCTGGCCTGTTCAAACTCATGCGCGCCGCATCGGTCAGCGTGGCGACAGCGGGGGCGACCACCATTATCGCGTCCGTTGTGATATGGGCCGTCGTATCCGTTCTGCTTCTCATGGTGCCGCGGGCAGGGCGGCGCTCTGCTTATGCGGGCGGCGCGCTCGTCGTCAGTCTCATCGCCGCCTTCGCGCCGCTCTAGAAAGGAATTTTCTCATGGCGACTTCCATCTGGCCAAAGTCCAGCAAGGCGCGCGTCGACAGATCCCTGTCGGCGCATTCGGTTATGGGGCTAGTGATCAGCGCGCTTATGTTCATCGTCTGCCTGTCGGGCACGGTGGCGATGTTCGAGGACGAGATTGGCTGGTGGGAAAACCCGGTTCAGGCACCCGTTGAGACCGTGTCGCCAGAGGTCGCGCAGGCGGCCGCCAATAATGTCTTCGAGGCGCAACCCAGCACGACCCATCTCTATCTCTACCTGCCACGCGACAACTGGCAGCGTTTCGTTGTCGGCGGCGATGACGGGCTGGAAACGGCCAATGCGCAGGGGGCGATGACGGGCGGTTATGAGACGCCGTGGAACGACTTCCTTGTCCATCTTCACTACTATCTCAGCCTGCCGACCAGTTTCGGCATGATCGTGGTCGCCATACTGGGCGTCATGCTGGTCGCGATGGCGGTCTCTGGCCTTCTGGCCCATCCGCGCATCTTCCGCGATGCATTCCGCCTGCGCACAAAGGGCCAGGCTCGGCTGGTGCAGGCCGACTTGCACAACCGGCTCAGCGTCTGGACCGCGCCCTTCACGATCGCGATCGCATTGACCGGTGCGATGATCGGTCTGTTCGTTGTGGTGGCGATGGTACTCGCGCAGACGAGCTTTGACGGCGATCCTCGCGCGCTGACCGAGTCCATTTTCGGGGCCGAGGGCGAAATCGATGAGAGCCCGGCGCCGCTTGCCGATGTCAGTACGGCGATGATCACGCTGGAAGAGATGGCGCCTGCCGTTAATCCTTTCCTTGCGATCGTGCACGACCCCGGTACGGCAAGCCAGCAAACCACCATCTATGGCCAGCACACCGACCGGCTGGCCTATGGCGAGATGTACGAGTTTGACGCAGCAGGCACCTATACCGGCAAGGCTGGCTATACAGACGGGGAAGCAGGCAAGCAGATCGCCATGTCGACCTACCGGCTCCACTTTGGCGACTTTGGCGGGCTCGCCATGAAAGTGGCCTATTTCCTAATGGGGGTCGGCCTCTGCATCGTGGTGGCCGCAGGTCTCAATATCTACTTCCTGAAGCGGGCAGAAGCCGGGCGCGGCATGCCACGTCTTGAGGCGGCATGGGCGGCGTTCGTCTGGGGCAGCCCGGCCCTGCTGGCGGCAACGCTGGCGGTGAGCCTGCTCGGTATCGGCATGGTCACCCTGACTGGATTGTTCTGGCTGGGAGCGGTGGCGCTATGCGGGCTCGGGCTGGTGCTGGGCGATCAGGTGAAGACAGCGCGCTGGATGCGATTTGGCCTGGGGGTTTCATTCTTTGCCGCTGTTGGTGTGCACGCGGTGCGTTTCACTGAAAGCTATCAGTGGCCACATGTGTGGGCTGTCAGCCTATGCTTCATGATTGCAGGTCTGCTGCTCATGGTATGGCCCCTTCTGTCAGAACGGTCTTCGACGCCTTCTTCTGCAGTCGCCGCGCGGCCCTAGAAGGGAACGCGGAACTGTTTTCCGGCTTGTTTGCCGGAAAAGCTACTCATTCGAATAACCTCGGATAAGTTGCGGTGCCATGAATCGCCTCAATGCGAGGTGGTATCGGAACTATGAAACTTCGGCCGGAGTTTATGATGCGCTCGTCTAATGGAGACATCATATGACAAACGGCCAAGATCCGGTTGTAGAACGCTTCGAAGATTTCATTTCTTCGGACAACTTTCCCTGCGTTGGGGCCAAGTCGGCACTGGTTCGCCAAGGGCTCGAAACCCGTTGTTACCGGTCCATCCTGCGCACCTCTGACGATTTTGAGCTTCAGCGAGAGCTGACGAAATTTCTCAGCGCCATCGATGTGAACAGCCCGGTCGTTCAATCCTTCGCCGCCATCTTTCCCGATGAAATACCGCCGACGGAGACTGACTTCGAGCGCGCGCTGTGGGATCGGCTCCAGTCGCTCCACAATCTCGACGTCGCTGCCGGTCGGTCCTGGGCGGATAATGTGTCAGAGGACCCTCAGTCCAGCCACTTTTCAATGAGCCTCGGCGGCCATCCCTTCTTCGTGGTTGGCCTGCATCCTGCTGCATCCCGGCCGGCGCGCCGGTTCGAATACCCTGTGCTGGTCTTCAATTCGCATGATCAGTTCGAACGGCTTCGGGAAGACCGGCGGTACGACAAATTGCAGAGCGTCATTCGCGAGCGGGACAAGGAGCTGTCGGGGTCGATCAATCCGATGCTGGCCGATCACGGTTTTGGCGCGGCCGCCGCGCAGTATAGCGGCCGAGAGGTCAAATCCGATTGGGTCTGTCCATTCGAGAAAAAGGAGTTGGCAAGTTGACGGTGAGAATCCCTCCGAGGTCCGGTAAGGGCTTCACGCTGAAAAAAGGCGAAATCCTCAAGGTCACTGACCCGCAGGGCGAACAGGTTTCGGACATGGTCGCATTCAGCGCGGCCGATACGAAGGAGTATCTCTCGTCCGGTCGTTCCATCGACTATGCGAGCAGGATGTTTCTCACGACGGGTGACATTCTCTACTCCAATCGGAGCAATCCGATGTTCGAGATCATCGCCGACGACGTAAAGCGCCATGACTTCACGCTTACGCCCTGCTCGCGTGAGATGTTTCGCAAACTCTATGATGAGACCGATCCACCGCCAGGCTGTCAGGGCAATCTGGAGATGGCGCTGGAACCTTACGGCATTGAACCAGACCGGGTGCCGATCGCCTTCAATATTTTCATGCGCGTGGCGGTAGATAGCGACACAGGCGAAATCGAAGTCAGGCCCCCGCTGAGCAAGGCGGGAGATTCGATCCAGCTGCGTGCCGAGATGGATATGATCGTAGCGCTGACCGCCTGCTCTGCAGGCCAGTCCAACAATCATACCTACAAGCCGATCGACTTTGAACTCCTGCCTGAGGAGCAAGACCATGGTTGATGTCCTGACATGGTTTGCTTCGCTCTCATGTATCCTCGCAGCACTGCTGGTTTCCTTGAATGCCGGGGCCAAATGGTCTGGTGTCGGCTTTCTGATTTTCTCTCTATCCTCAGCCGCATGGGTCTGGGCCTCCACGATGCAGGAAGAGGCGCCACTTGCGCTTCAGAACATCGTGCTGCTCGGTATCAACCTGTTCGGGGTCTACCGATACCTCTGGCAGCCTGCCCGGAGCCAGAAGTCGAAGCGTATGCGTGAAGCGACCAGTTAACACTGGGGCAAGACACGTTACGCGAAAGCCTGAAGCGCAGCGACGAGCGTCGGTCGTCTGACTACCGTTGCGAAATAAAACGAAAATGAAGTGGTGGTTCGGGGGAGACTTGAACTCCCGACCTCACGATTATGAGTCGTGCGCTCTAACCAGCTGAGCTACCGAACCGATAGGGCCCATAGGGCGTCTCGCGGCCTGCCACATAAGGGGCTGCGAAGCGGGCTGAATACACATTGCCGTTCGCTCGTGCAACCGCCTAATCCAGCAGGCCTGCGACATGGTCTGCGATGGCGAGTGAAGAGGTAAGGCCGGGGCTCTCTATGCCAATGAGGTGAATGAGGTGTTCGCTTTCCTTGCGGATCATGAAGTCGCCAGAGGGCGCGCCTTTCTCAACGATCTTGGGCCGCACGCCCGCATAGTCCGGGGTCAGCGCACGATCCGGCAGGCCGGGCCAGTAACGGCGGGCAGATTCGTAGAAGAGTGGCGCGCGTGCGGGATCGACCTGATAGTCGAAGGGAGGTCTGGCATCGTTCGCCAACCATTCAGCGTCGGGGCCAAGTTTGCCGCGGCCTGCGAGGTCTACGGTGAGGTGCAGGCCGAGACTGGCACGGCCCGGCATCGGGTAGATAAGCCGCGAAAAAGGCGTCCTGCCGAGTATGCTGAAATAGCTGCCCTTCACATAGTGCGGTGCTGGCAGGTCGATGTCTGCGTCGATCAGGCGGGCAAGCTCTATCGAACGGTGGCCGGAGCAATTGATGACGGTGCGGGCGGTGATCTTTGAAGGAGCATTGCCGCCAGTGATAAGCTCGACGCCTTCTTCGGTGCGCGCGCCTTCGGTTACGGGCGTGCCGAACGCGATCATGCCGCCTGCGTCCTCCAGCTCTCCCTGAAGGGCGAGAAAGTAGCCATGGCTGTCGAAGATACCTGAGACCGGAGAGTGGATGGCCGCAGTTATGTCTTCGCTGAGGGCTGGCTCCAGCCGCCGGGCTTCGACGCCGGGGATGATTTTGAGGTCCTCAACACCATTATCGCGGGCGCGGGAGAGGATATCTGAGAGCTGATCCTCTTCCTCAGGATGGGCGACGACGAGCTTGCCGCAATTCCTGTACTCGACACTGTGGTCTTGGAGATAGGCGTAGAGCTTGCGGCGGCCTTCGACGCAGAATCGCGCTTTCAGTGACCCTTGGGGATAATAGAGCCCGGCATGGATGACTTCTGAATTGCGCGAGGAGGTATGGCTCGCGATCAGGTCTTCGGCTTCAAGCACGATGACATCGCGCCCCTTGCGGGCGCAGGCGCGGGCCACGGCAAGCCCGATGACGCCGGCGCCGATGACGACAAGGTCTGCCTCAAGGGTTTCCATGATACTCCTAGGTCGCGGCGAGCGCCTGCCAGGTGGCTGCGGCAAGTTCGATGGCGCGCATGTCGCCGGTGGTCGTGCCTTCCATGCGGTTCATGGCGTAGGCGATTGTCGTGTGGGCGGCCATGTCGATGAGCACGATAGAGCCGCCATACCCGCCCCAGAACATCGCCTCCTCATGAAGGGCAGGCGACATCGGCCCGGAAAGGCCAAAGCCCATGCCGAAGCGCACGGGCATGTCCAGCACAAGGTCTGTTCCTTCAACCTGGCACTCGAGCGCCTTGCGGCAACCGGCCTCCGACAGGAACCGTTTTCCGCCGGACATGCCGCCATTGGCGAGGATGGTGTGGATTTGGGCGACAGAGCGCGCATTACCGGTGCCGCCAGCTGCCGGGATCTCGGCCCCGCGCCACTCACGCGTGCGCGTTTCCATGACGTCTATGGCCGGGTTGGAGAAGGCCGCCTTCTTGATGTCGGATGTAAAGCTCATCCCGCCGGCCGGGGCAGGGGGCGGCTGCAGGTCTGCGACACGGGTATCTTCCGAGGCAGGCAGGCCGATATGGAAGTCGGCATCAAGCGGGCCAGCGATCTCTTCGCCGAAGACCGTGCCAACCGTGCGGCCGGAGGCGCGGCGAATGACCTCGCCAACCAGATAGCCTTGCGAGAGCGCGTGATAGCCGGGGGCTGTGCCGGGCTCCCACATGGGGGCCTGGGCGGCCAGAAGGCTGGTCGCGAGGTCCCAGTCGTACAGCATGTCCTTATCGGTGGGCTCGGTCCAGCCAGGCAGGCCTGCCGAATGGCTCATCAGGTGCGAGACCTTGACCTTCTCCTTGCCGTTGGCGGCAAATTCCGGCCAGTACTCAGCCACAGGGGCATCGAAATCGATGAGACCCTTGTCGGCGAGATAGAGGGCGACGAGCGCCGCCATCGTCTTGGTCGTCGAATAGACGTTGACGATGGTGTCTTTTTCCCAAGGCCGCGTCTTTTCCGGATCGGCATGACCGCCCCAGAGATCGATGATCGTCTCGCCATCCTTGGTCACGCAGAACGACGCGCCGATATCGGCCCCGCTCGACAGGTTTTTCTCAAATTGTTCTCGCACCGCTGCGAATTTCTCGTCAGCCTTTCCGTGCACCGTGCCGTTCGCCATGGCGCTTGCCTCCCCGTCTTTCTCGTTTTGTCGAGAAAGACTAGGAGCATGGCTGCCGCCCGGCAATGGGCATGTGATCAGAGCATAGCTGAAGGGTGGCAGGTCACTAGTCTGCTGTGGGAATGGCGACTACGTTCATAGCGCCGACTACTCGGCGGCGACGGCCTCGTTGATGGCGACCTGTTCTTCCAGCCAGTGTTCGGCCTCGAGGGCGGCCATGCAGCCCATACCAGCGGCCGTGACCGCCTGGCGATAGGTCTCATCGGTCACGTCGCCAGCGGCATAGACGCCTGGAATATTCGTTTTGGTCGTACCCGCCTCGGTAATGATGTAGCCATTGGCCTTCATATCGAGCTTGCCTTTGAAGAGCTCGGTCTGCGGCGCGTGGCCGATCGCGATGAAGACGCCGTGCACGTCACGCGTTTCCTCTTCGCCAGACTTTACGTTCTTCAGGCGCGCGCCGGTAACGCCGGGCGGATTGTCTTCACCGAGGACTTCCTCAAGGACCGTATCCCAGAGCACTTCGACCTTGGGGTGCTTGAACAGGCGGTCCTGCAGGATCTTCTCTGCGCGGAAGCTGTCGCGGCGGTGCACGACAGTGACCTTGGAGGCGAAGTTGGTCAGGAAGAGCGCTTCTTCAACGGCCGTGTTGCCGCCGCCAACGACGATGACTTCCTTGCCGCGATAGAAGAAGCCGTCGCAGGTCGCACAGGCAGAGACACCGAAGCCCTGATACTTTTCCTCTGATGGCAGGCCGAGCCATTTGGCCTGTGCGCCTGTGCAGATGATGACCGCGTCGCCGGTATAGGTCGTGCCGCTCTCGCCGATGGCGCGGAAGGGGCGGCTCTCGAAATCGACCTCGGCGATGTGATCTTCGGAGACATTGGTGCCCATCTTCTCGGCATGGTCACGCATCTTTTCCATGAGCTCCGGGCCCTGGATTTCAGCGAAGCCTGGATAGTTTTCCACTTCGGTGGTGATGGTCAGCTGGCCGCCCGGCTGGAGGCCCGCGACGACGCGTGTGTCGCGCAGGGCACGGGCGCCATAGATCGCGGCTGTCCAGCCTGCCGGGCCGGACCCGATGATCAGGATTTCAGAATGGATTGTCTCGCTCATCACCCGCTCCGGTCTTTGTGTTCTGGGGTACAGGTATGGGGATTCTTTGCCGCTGAATAAAGCCCCCTAGGTGCGTAGCAGCTGTGCGCTCGGTCAGGGCAGGTTGGGCGCCTTGCGCACCTCGACCGTCGCGTGGTCGACGCCGAACTGTTGTTGCAGCCGGGTTTTCACCGCGCGCCGAACCGTATCGAGACAGGCCCCTTCGCGCGCGATCACTTCGAGCGTCACGAGAGGTTTCTGCTCTGTCAGGGCCCAAGCATGAATGTGCGTGACGCGGGCGGCGTCCTCGAGATTGGCTTCGAGGTCTTCTTTTATGTCGTCCGGGCTGACGCCAGGCGGCACGCCCTCGATCAGGATGTGAGCGCTTTCGCGGGTCACCCGCCAACCGCCGACAGCGATAATCAGCGCAACCACAACCGAAAGGATCGGGTCAATTGGCGTCCAGCCTGTTGCAAGGATGAGAATGGCGGCAACGATTGCTGCGACGGAGCCCAGAAGGTCGCCTGCGACATGCCAGATGGCGCCGCGCATATTGAGGTCATCATGATCGCCGCCATGCAGAATGAAGAAGGCGATGATATTCACGACGAGGCCTGCGATCGCCACGCCTAGAAGGATGCCGCCAAGGATGGGCTGCGGTTCAAGAAGGCGATTGATCGCTTCCCAGATAATCCAGACGGCGAGAGCGAGCAGGGCGAGGCCGTTCACGAAGGCGGCGAGCACCTTGAAGCGGGCAAAGCCGAAACTGCGCAGGCCGTCAGCAGGCCGCGCGGCAAGCCGGAAACCGACCCAGGCGAGGGCAAGCGAGCCTGCATCCGTCAGCATGTGCGCTGCGTCTGCCAGAAGGGCCAGTGAGCCGGAGATGATACCGCCCACAACTTCTGCGCCCATGAAGGCGAAGGTCAGGAAAGCAGCGATGGCGACGCGTTTGCGTGCGTCAGCCGTCTCCGTCACCGCGTGATGGTGACGGTGTTCGTGGTGTCCAATGCCGTGCGAATGCGTGTGGGCCATGCCTGCAAGATCGTGGGACTCGCGTCGAAGTCAAGAAAAATGCTGAAAAAACAGTTAGTTGAGAATGTGATTACGTCTCATTCCAACCATTCTGGCAAGACAATGGATTGATCTTTCACGTCTTTCAGCGCGGGCTGTGGATGGCGGGCAATCAGTTTTTCTATGACGGCGTCGGCAACGCGGTCTGCTTCGCGCAGCGGCGGGTACTGCCACTGGCTGAGCGTTCCATCGAACCAGCGCGCGCAACCGCGCGAGATGAGGCTTTCATGCAGGCGGTCGAATTTCGGGCTGGAGCCTTCAAGGCGCGCGATGTGGATTGGCAGGGCGTGCCAGGCGGCGTCTGACAGCATGTTGGCGCTGTCCTCGGTCACGATGGCGGCCCCTGAATAGAGAAGCCAGGCTAGGTAAGGGTTCTGGCCGTCCTGCGGTCCGGACCAGAAGCGGGCGCCCACTTTCCTTGCGAATGCGCGGAAGCGGGCGATAATCTCAACCGGGGTACGCCGGGAGGCGGTGATGCGCAGGCGCCATTTCAGCTGTGCGAGGGCCGCAAGTTGGGCTTCGAGGCGATCTGCAACGGCTTCGGTGAAGCGATGGGCCTTCGAGTTCCCGCCGAGGATAACAATGCAGGACTGGCCCTGTTCGTCGGCGAGATCGGCAAACGCCTGACCAGCTGTTTCCAAATCATCGGCGGCAAAGTGGGATGGAGAGCCAATCGTCTGGATGACATTGGAACCGCTGACCTCATCGTGTTGAGGCAC
This sequence comes from Henriciella marina, assembly GCF_027213945.1. Classification (GTDB taxonomy): domain Bacteria; phylum Pseudomonadota; class Alphaproteobacteria; order Caulobacterales; family Hyphomonadaceae; genus Henriciella; species Henriciella marina_A. The sequence goes on along the minus strand of NZ_JAPWGW010000003.1, from coordinate 308,974 downwards.
GACGAGCAGGTCGAACTTGTCTGGTGACGTCTTTGGATCAAGGATTTGAACGGTCAGTGTTCGCCCGCCTGACAGTTCCCTCATGCGCGCAGTGAATGGCGCGCTACGGCGGCCTGCTGCGATCCAGACATCAGGGAAGGGGGGCTGGAACAGGTTGCGTTGGTCTTTTGGCAGGGCAGCGAGGGGCAAGGGCCAGTTCCCGCCCGGCAGCATCGTCCATGGCGCGCGAGGCGTAAGCACGATTGGCGTCTCACGGTGGCCCTGCCCGGCGATGTGGGCAATCTGCATCCAACGGCCAGTACTGGACAAAGCGCGCATGACGGCGCGGACTTGCGCGGCATTGCCTGCGCGTCCGTCTGAGACACCCCAGACCGAAGGGCCTAGCTGTTCGTCGGCAAGAGAGGCCGGAGCCATGCTGGGTGCGCCTTTCCAGATCGGTTATGGTTAAGCTGATCTTGTGCCAGTTTTCGCAGAGGCATGCACCCGTGCTTTCATGTGGAAAAGAAAAAGCCGGCAAGGTGAACCCTGCCGGCTTTTCAAACTTTCTGCGTCACACCGACTATCTGAATTCGACGTTCTCGATCTCATAAACGCGGGCGCCGCCGGGTGCTGCGACCTCTGCCTCGTCGCCGACCGTCTTGCCGATCAGCGCGCGCGCAATCGGCGACTGGATGGACACCTTGCCCTTGGAAATATCGGCTTCGTCTTCACCGACGATGCGATAGGTGACTTCTTTTTCGGTGTCGGCGTCAATGAGAGTGACGGTGGCCCCAAAAACGACCTTGTCGCCTTTGAGCTTGGTCACATCAATCACTTCTGCACGGGCGAGCTTGTCTTCAAGTTCAGCCACACGGCCTTCGATGAAGCTCTGCTTTTCCTTGGCAGCGTGATACTCGGCATTTTCCGACAGGTCGCCATGCTCACGCGCTTCGGCGATGGCCGCGATGACAGCCGGGCGTTCAACCGACTTCAAATGCTTGAGTTCTGCGTCGAGGGCAGCGTGCCCTTCGGCGGTCATAGGTGTTCTTTGCATATCGAGAATAACCGTCTGTTTAACGTGTCAGCGTCTGTCTAAACGCGAATTGCGTCAAGTGGGGTTGTGTCAGGCCTGCTGCAAGGGGCGAACAGTAAGCTCGCGTTCACGCAGCGCGCGGATGCCCTGGACCGATGCGATCGAGGCTGCGAGTGTCGTGAAATACGGGATCTTGCGGGTCAGCGCCGTTCGCCGGATTGAAGCCGAATCCTTGAGGGACTGAGCGCCTTCGGTCGTGTTGAAGACGAGCTGGACGCCGCCATTAATCATGCGATCAACGATGTGCGGCTGGCCCTCAATGACTTTATTGATGCGATCAACCGCAATGCCATTCTCTTCGAGGAAGCTGGCCGTGCCGCTGGTCGCGATAAGGCTGAAGCCCATGTCGACAAGCTCACGCGCCGACGGCAGGACCGCGGCCTTGTCGCTGTCCTTCACCGAGATGAATACACAGCCTTCGCGCGGCAGGTAGACATCCACAGCGATCTGCGACTTCAGGAAGGCCGCACCGAAATCGTCATCCCAGCCCATGACCTCGCCGGTCGAGCGCATCTCCGGGCCGAGCGCTGGATCGACACCCGGGAAGCGGGCAAACGGGAAGACCGCTTCCTTGACCGCGACGCGGCGCGGTTTTGCATTGCTGAGGTCGAAATCTGTCAGCGAGGCGCCCGCCATGACCTTGGCGGCAATCTTGGCGATCGGGGCGCTGACGGCCTTCGCCACGAAGGGGACAGTCCGCGAGGCGCGCGGGTTGGCCTCCAGCACGAAGATCTCATCATCTTTCACAGCGAACTGAATGTTGATGAGACCCCGGACTTTCAGTTCACGCGCAAGCGCGGCTGCAGAATCGGAGAGGCGCTGGATGATGTCGGCCGAAAGCGTATAGGGCGGCAGGGCGCAGGCGCTATCGCCAGAGTGGACGCCCGCTTCTTCAATATGCTCCATGATGCCGGCGACGTGGACATTGGTCTCATCACAGAGCGCATCGACATCCACCTCAATGGCGTCAGAAAGATAGCGGTCGAGGAAGAGCGACTGGTCGCCGGAGACTTTCATCGCTTCCTTGGCGAAGGCCCGCACATCATCATCATCGCGGCAGATTTCCATGGCGCGGCCACCAAGCACAAAGCTCGGGCGCAACATGATCGGATAGCCAAGCTTGCGTGCCATTTCCAGGGCTTCTTCCTCGGAGCGCACGGTCGCAGACGGGGCCTGCTTGATCTCGAGGCGGTCGAGCAGCGCGGCAAAGCGCTCACGGTCTTCGGCGAGATCAATGCTGACGGGACTGGTGCCAAGGATCGGGACGCCAGCGTCATGAAGCGGCGTCGCGAGCTTAAGCGGCGTCTGGCCGCCGAATTGGACGATAACGCCCTGCAACTCTCCCTTGCCCTGTTCCTTGGCGATGATTTCGGAGACGTGCTCATGCGTTAGCGGCTCGAAATAGAGCCGGTCAGAGGTGTCGTAGTCGGTCGAGACGGTTTCCGGGTTACAATTGACCATGATCGACTCGATGCCGACTTCTTCCATTGCGAACGCAGCATGGCAGCAGCAATAATCGAACTCGATACCCTGGCCGATCCGGTTTGGACCGCCGCCAAGGATGATCGCCTTCTTGCGATCAGAGACGTTGGCCTCATCATCGGCGTCTGTCTTGCCGTAGGGCGGATGTTCATAGGTCGAGTAGAGATAAGGTGTCTTGGCTGCGAATTCGGCGGCGCACGTGTCGATACGCTTGTAGACCGGGCGCACGCCAATCTCGTGACGAGCTGCGCGGACAGCGGTTTCGGACTGGCCAGTCAGCTCAGCGAGGCGCGCATCTGAAAAACCCTGTGCCTTCAGCTCTGTCAGGCTGTAGCGGTCAGTTGGAAGCCCATCACGGCGCACATTGGCTTCAGTCTCGACTAGGCCAGCGATCTGGCGCAGGAACCAGCGGTCGATACTGGTGATCCTGTAGACGTCCTCGACGCTGAAGCCTTCGCGGAAGGCCTGCGCCACGTGGAGCAAGCGGTCAGGTGTCGGGCGGGCAAGCGCGGAGTGGAGCGCTTCGCTGCCGGTAACTTCAGATTCGTTGAAGCCGGTAAGACCGGTTTCAAGCGAGCAGAGCGCCTTCTGGACGCTCTCCTGGAAGTTGCGGCCGATGGCCATGGCTTCGCCAACGGACTTCATCGCAGTCGTCAGGGTCGGTTCTGAGCCGCGATACTTTTCGAATGCGAAGCGCGGGATCTTGGTGACCACATAGTCGATGGTCGGCTCGAAGGAGGCCGGCGTCACGCCGGTAATGTCATTGTCGAGTTCATCGAGCGTGTAACCAACAGCCAGCTTGGCAGCGATCTTTGCAATCGGGAAGCCGGTGGCTTTGGACGCAAGCGCAGATGAGCGCGAGACGCGCGGGTTCATCTCAATCACGACGAGACGGCCATTGTCCGGATTAACTGCGAACTGGACGTTCGAGCCGCCGGTTTCCACACCGATCTCGCGCAGGACTGCCAGAGAGGCGTTGCGCATGATCTGGTATTCGCGGTCGGTCAGTGTCAGGGCAGGTGCAACAGTGATCGAATCGCCGGTGTGCACGCCCATCGGGTCGATATTCTCGATGGCGCAGATGATGATGGCATTGTCGGCCTTGTCGCGCACGACCTCCATCTCGAATTCTTTCCAGCCGAGGAGGCTTTCGTCGACAAGGACCTGAGCAACCGGGGAGGCAGCAAGGCCGGAGCGCACAATCTCTTCATACTCTTCAACATTGTAGGCAACACCGCCACCTGTGCCGCCGAGTGTATAGGCCGGGCGGATGATGGCTGGCAGGCCGACAAAGTCGAGCGCGTCCATGGCACGCTTCAGGCCTTCGATCCGGTCATAGCCTGTGATCTTGCCAGCCTCATTCTTGATTTCAGGCGCCGCGACGATGGTGGCGCGGGGATTTTCCAGCCCGATCCTGTCCATGGCTTCGCGGAAGAGGCCGCGGTCTTCGGCCATCTCGATGGCTTCAGCGCGCGCACCGATAAGCTCGACGCCATACTTATCGAGGATGCCATCCTTGTAGAGATCAAGTGCACAGTTGAGCGCGGTCTGGCCGCCCATGGTTGGCAGGATCGCGTCCGGTTTTTCGGCCGCAATAATCTTTTCGACGAAATAAGGGGTGATCGGTTCGACATAGGTTGCGTCGGCCATGTCCGGGTCGGTCATGATCGTCGCCGGGTTCGAGTTCACGAGGATAACGCGGTAGCCTTCATCCTTGAGGGCCTTGATCGCCTGAACGCCGGAATAGTCGAACTCGCAGGCCTGGCCGATAATAATGGGGCCGGCACCGATAACGAGGATGGATTTAAGGTCGGTGCGTTTTGGCATCTCATGTCCTCGTCATTTCATGACCAATGGTCAAACGGGTGCGCTATAGCGGCGCTTGAGGGCAGGGGGCAAGACCGCAAGCAGGGAAAACTGACGATTGTCTGCAGGCCCGTCCTTTACGCAGGCTGGAAACTAGCACGGGGCAGGCCGGAGCAAAGGTGTTGCAGTCCGCCAGTGGCAAGAAAAAAGGCCCCCTGAACTCAGGAGGCCTTCTTCAATCATGGTAGGGACCGATATTACCAGCGACGTGGGTCGGTCGGGTAACGATCATATGCGTCTGCATAGCCGTCGCCGTCATAGTCCTGCTCGTCGGCCTGGTCGCGAACGCCTGGCATGTCGCAGTCCTCGGCTTCGGTACAACCTTTTGCTGCGCCAGCTGCGCCGCCAAGTGCTGCGCCGATTGCAGCGCCGCGCCCGGCATCGCCGTCGCCGGTATTATTGCCGATCACTGCACCGGCTGCGGCACCGAGACCTGCGCCAACGGCGGCGTTGCGTTCGGTGTAACCGGACTGCGTGCAAGCGGCCATCATAAGGCCGGTTGCGGCGATCGCGGTGGTTTTAAGAAGCGTATTCATGGGTAGACCCCTTCTCTTCAAATATGAGCAGATCAAACGAAGTCGAAACCTGCGGGTTCCAGTCGTGGCAGAGAAAAAGTCCGATGCGGAGTTACAAATGCTTTAGATGAACAGAGCACAACAGAATTGGGTGCTGCTACTACTCTATAAGCCGGGCAATACGCGCAGGCTGAATAGCCACTGGCACGTCCGTCTTGCCGGGATTGAAGTCGATGCGCAGCATGCCCGTATCGCGCAGGGAGATACGATTGGCGACAATCTGAAGAAGTGGCGATGATTGATCACCAGCGCCCGACCCGCTGATGAAGAAGTTCTGCGTCGGCAGGTAGACCAGACCAATAATGCTGAGCGCGCCGCGGCCGGTCAGACGGGAAACGACGGGTGCGCCGTTCAACGCAGTGTTGCGGCGCTCTGCGACGGCGATACCAGCAAGCGGGCCACCGGTCGGGGCTGACAGGTCCAGGCGTGCCTCGTCACTGACACGCAGATAGGCGCCTGGCCCGGTAAATATGATTGTGACACCTTCCGCCGTTACGGTTGCCTTGCGGGTCACCGTCATAGGGGCGCCCTTGATGAAATAGGTACCCGGCTGCATGCGAACATGGCCGTACGCGATGTCGAGGCCGCAATAGGTGCCCGGCGTCAGCGTATCCGTTTCCATGTCGAACTGGCGGTCAAGAACATAGAGCGCATTCACCAGGTTGTCGGTGAGCGCGAGAAGATCAAAGTCGCTGAGGCCCGAGCCGGTTGCAGGGTCGGCTGGGCAGTTCGGATTTTTGCTGCCAGCGTTTTTGCTGCAGGCATTCTCTAGCCCAGTCAGTTTTTCATCGTCGTCGTCATCGTCGTCATCGTCATCGTCATCGTCATCGTCATCATCATCATCGTCGCGCCCGTTTGCGTTCTGGCGGTCAATTCTGTTCTGACGGCGCACAAGCTTCTCGAGTTGGCGTTCGCTCTGGCGCACGACGCTGAGCGGTGGTTCAAAATCCGGCGTCGGCGCGCATGTTCCTGCGGTTGGCGGGGTCCAGTCTTCCAGCGGGTCGGGAATAGGGTCGCAGTGCTGGTCCGGGAGCGGCGAAACGCTGGCGCGGTGAGAGCGATCAACCAGACCTGCCGCGCAGAAGCTCTTCGCCTCGGCCCGGCCGCCCTCCAGGGACATGGATTGGCGCCCCTTATCATTCGACCAGACGATACAGCCATCGGCAATCAGCCGCGCGAGGTGTTTCATGGCGATGCCGGACTGCTCATTTGGGCTGAGCGCCAGCATGCAGAGCGGGAAGCCCCAGGTGGAAGACGCGACGGCGCGGCGCCGGACCGGGGCGGTGGCATTATTGCCGGAGAAGCGGGCAAAGAAATTGACCGGCTGGAATTCAAGCTCAACCGCTAATTGGGTGTGTTGGCCATATGCGTCTTCGGTAACGGCGTCGACAACGAGGTCGGCGAGGGCGTATTCAGAGTTTCGTTCGGCGAGGGCCTTCGCCTGCTGGCGCGCAGCCTCCAGTCTGTCAGCGGCGCGCGGCGATGAAGAGTTAAGGAATGCCGTGGCTCCGCCGAGTGCGGCTGAATCCGCAGCCTGCTGGACTTTCGCGCCGGACCGAGAATCCATGCCCAGCGCAAGCGTTGCCGCAACCAGAGCGAGTATCGCCATGATGCTGATCGCGAAAATCGGCATCGTGCTCGCACGTTCGCATGCGAGGTACTGCCTGATTGGAGTGGGGAACGACCAGAGTTTCACCCTGTGGTCATCTCACAATTATTTGAAGATGACGCTAGCCGACTGATTCAAATTTTATGGAGTTTAGTATACTGTCCGCTAGGGTTTACAAACCGAGCACGCGTTTCGCGATGATATTGTGCTGGATTTCGTTTGTGCCGCCATAGATCGATTGGGCACGCGTCCCGAAATAGGTCGAGACACCAGGCGCAGCATGACTGGTCGCCATTCCACCTTCCAGCCAGCCCGGGCTCACTGAATCGGCGAATCCCCGCTGCGCGTTGAAACCTGCAGTATCAAGATAGAGGGTGGTGATCTGCTGCGCCGTCTCGGTCGCCAGGATCTTGACGATGGATGCTTCCTTACCCGGCGCGCCGCCATCTTTCACGGCAGACAGCACGCGCAGGACCGTCATTTCCAGACCATCAACGGCGAGGTCGGCCTCCGCCAGCTTTCGCGCGAAGGCGGGGTCGTCAATCAGCCGATGATTGCCGCCATCCGGGACAGACGATGCGATCTTGCGGATATGGGCAAGCTGCTTTCGCTTGCCGCCAATGCGCGCATAGGAGGTGCGCTCATGGCCGAGCAGGTACTGGCTATAGGTCCAGCCCTTGCCTTCCTCGCCGATGAGATAGTCTGCGGGCACGCGGACATTGTCGAAATGGACCTGGTTGAGCGCGTGCTTCCCATCAATCGTGATGATGGGAAGCACGGTGATGCAAGGCCGGTCCATCTCTGCGATGATGAAGCTGATGCCTTCCTGCTTCTTGCCGGAGCTGTCAGTCCGCGCGAGGCAGAAAATCCAGTCGGCATGCTGGGCGGCGGACGTCCAGATCTTGGTACCGTTGAGGACGTATTCATTGCCCTCCTTCACCGCAGAGAATTGCAGCGAGGCAAGGTCAGAGCCTGCTTCCGGTTCTGAATAGCCCTGTGCCCAGCCTTCGCGGCCCTCGCGGATGCCCGGCAACCAGCGCTGTTTCTGCTCGTCAGTGCCGAATGTGTAGATGATCGGGCCGACATAGACGACGCCCATCGGCGTGACAGTCGGCACGCCTGCGCGTTCCAGCTCCTCATCGAAGACGTATTGCTGTTCAAGCGACCAGCCGGGGCCGCCATGCTCTGCCGGCCAGCCTGCCGCGAGCCAGCCTTTGCTGCCGAGCGCGGCTTCAGATTTTCGCACCTCTTCGGTCGTCAGCGAGGCGCCTTTCGCCGTCTCGGCGAGAATGTCCTTGGGAAATTCGTTTTCGAAGAAAGCGCGCACATCTGCGCGGAAATCCTCGAGCTTCGGGTCTGTCTTGAGGTCCATGCGAGGGACAATAGCTGACGCGCCCGCCAACGTCAGCCATGACGTAACGTCCGCCGCCTAGCGCTTGAGATTGCTACGCAGGATCTTCCAGAGTGAAGAGACGGATATGAAGATCAAGGCAAGCACGGTGAGGCCAATGACCGGTAGGAAAATACCGAAGGTCAGTAGTTTTGTGACCAGCGTGGCGGGACCATTGTCGAATGGAGTCGATCCCTCGATGGTCTGCGACCAAGGCACATGTTTGAGGGCGAGATAGATCGGGACCAGCGACAGCAGGAATAGGCCGAACCCAATCCAGCCGGAGCGGCTGCCTGTCGGCTTGAAATTGACTTCGCTGTATTCGGCCCAGCTTTTCTGCACAGTCCCAGAGTTTGCGCGCTGCTTGTGAGCGCGGCCACGGCGGCGAAGGATGTAGCGGATCGCGGTCCGCCGACGGGTTTCGTCGGGCGTTAGGCCTTCCATCGGTCCATAGCGATCATCGCTCATGGCATGGACTGTAAATTAATCGACAAACCTCCGCTAGAGGTCGGCGAAAAACGTCGATCTAGCCGTGCCATAATTATTCAAGCGGTGGCCGCGTCCATGCTGAAATTAAGGCATGCCCCCAAACACGCTTGCCCTGACCTTCTCGTTCGCCTTCTTGCCGTTCGAGGGCGAGATCACTTTCGATGTGACGCAGCCGACCGAAGCAACGCTGATATTCCAGAAAGACGATCCGAGCGGCATAAATGTGCTAGCGGAACATCCCGTGGCGGTGGTTCTTCTGCCGTCGGGCGAGTAGCTAGCTATACCGCTTCGACAGCTTCTGGTCGATTTCGCTGGCCGCCTGCTTCGCTGCGCCCGCATAGCCGGTGAGCGAGTCCGCGACGAATGGATTGTCCTGACGCTCCTGACCAAAGGTGCTCATCGGACCATGGCCCGGGATGAAGCGGATTTCGGGGCCGAGTGGCCAGAGCTTCGAGGTGATCGAGTCGATCAGCTGGGTGTGGTTGCCGCGCGGAAAATCGGTCCGCCCGATGGAGCCGCGAAAGAGGACGTCGCCCACAAAGGCCAGCGCGCCGCTTTCATTATAAATCACGACATGGCCGGGCGTGTGACCCGGTGTGTGGGCCACGCCAAACTTCACCCCGTCGAGCTCCAGCTCATCGCCATCCTCTAGATAGCGGTCCGGAGTCACGTTCTTACCATCGGTGATGCCATAGCGCTGCCCGGAAGACTCAATCTCGTCCAGAAGCCACTGGTCATCCTTGTGCGGGCCGATGATCTCACAGCCGGTGCGCTCTTTCACGGCGGCGGCCGCGCCTGCATGGTCCATATGGCCATGGGTCAGCCAGACGCCGACGATCTTTACGCCAAACTCCTTGGCCGCGCCCATCAGCTTGTCGATATCCCCGCCCGGATCGACGAAGACGCCTTCCTTGCTCTCGATCGACCAGATGAGAGAGGTGTTCTGTTGCAGGGGCGTCGTCGGAATGACGCGGATTTCGAGCTTGGGCTTGTTCTGGGCTTGGTCTGTCATGCGGTAAATCTAGTCATGGAGAGCTGAAGCGCAATGCTATCGGCGCGGTAGGTGATCAGGCTAGGGTGGATAACAATGTGAGACAAGCAGGGGCGGGAAGCTTCCATGGCAAACGACGTATGCACAGTGAGCACGGCCGATCGGCTTTGGCGCGAAGCGATGCACCTCTTTTCGAACTTTCGCGGCATGCGCCCGCACAGGTCGTGGATGAGCGGGCTGAGCGTCGGCACCGGTCCGAAACGCCTCGAACGCCTGACGGCATCGAAAGCCGCTGGAGAGCTCATGCCGAAGCTGGAAGCGCTTTCTGACAGGGAGCTTGTCATCTTCCGGACCTATGCACGGATCAATCTGGAGCAGGCCGAGGCAGCGATGCGGCTCAGCCTGATCGCCAATATTACCATCCCGGTCGGCTTCCTCGTGATCCTGAACCAGTTCTTTCCCGGTACCGTGCAGGAAGCATTCGACTATGCCGGCGTCGAGGCCATGCTGGGCGGCATTGCGGCTGCGGCCGTCGTTCTGCTCCTGCTGATCTGGTACAGCTATGCTGGTGTCTTTCAGGCGCGTGACATCTCTCACCTCGCTGCAATTGCGGCAGCCAAGTGCGGCGCGAGTGCATCTGATGACGAAGGCAGTGGCAATGGCGACGAGTCAGGGCCGCTGGAGGCGGTCGAGCCGCTTCTTTAGCTGGCCGGTTTCCAGCGCGCGAAGGAAAGCCGCATGGTCGCGATATTGTTCAGGATCACGCCAGCCGCGAAATAATAGAGACCAATTCGCGGATGAAAGCCGACATAGGCCATGGTCTGCGACAGGCCGATGAGCAGGGCAGCGAGAAAGACGTCCAGCATTGACCATTTGCCGAGCACGTTGAGCCACCAAGCGAGCTTCGGGCTGGGCGGGGCGCCGCGCCGGAAGATGATGGCGGCGATAAACGTCTTTGCCAGCGGGAAGACGCCGGAGAAGAAGACCACCACCATGCCAAGGAAAAAGAGGTCGAGTTCAATCAGCGTCTCAACCAGGCCCCAGAGATTGTACTCAATCATGATGCCCACATAGTTCGGCTTCATGATGGAGGGCTGGGAGATGCCCATGATGATGAGCGCGACCGAGGCGTAGAGCGCCCATTCGGCGACAACGTCGATGATCTTGCTGGGCAGCGGCGTGCGGCTTGTTTGTTTATCAGGGGTGTCGGTCATCGCGGGCGAGACTTGTCAGACATTGTGGCCTTGTCAACGCTTCCAAGCCTCAACTCTTCCAAGAGGGAGGCTTTGGAACTAGTTAGGTTCCGAAGCTCATCACGCGCAGCAAAAAGTGAGGGACGCACTTGGGACGTTTCACAGTCATTCTTCTCGGCCTGGCGGGCCTCGCCTTCTACTATTTCAGCAATCAGGAAGTAAACCCGTTCTCCGGTGAGCGGGAATTCAATGCGATCTCGATCTCGCAGGCGAGTGAACTTGGCGCGCAATCCTATGCGCAGATCCTTCAGCAGGAACGCCCGAACGTGCTCTGCCTTGATCGCTGCCAGAGCGAGGTTGCCCGCGATGTCGTAAGCGATGTGCGGGTGATTGGTGAGCGCCTGCAACGCGCCGCTGTAGAATATGAACGCGACCTCCTCGCTGAAGGGTGGGACTTCACCCCGGTGTCAGAGGATTTTGCCTGGACCTATAATGTCATCCAGTCGGACCAGCCTAACGCCTTCTGCCTGCCGGGCGGCTATGTCGCCGTCTATACCGGCATCCTCGATGTCACCGGCAATTTCGACGGGCAGGTGACGTTGGCTGACCTTGAGGATCCGGACAAGCTGGCCGTCGTCATGGGGCATGAGATCGGTCACGCCATGGCGCATCACGGCGCCAAGCGGATGAGCCAGAGCCAGCTTGCGCAGCTTGGTATGGCGGCGGTCAGTGTCGGTGTCGGCGATATGGACCCCGGCCAGCGCCAGATGGTGCTAGGCGCGATGGGTGTCGCGGCGCAGGGCGGTATGATGGCCTTTTCGCGCCAGCATGAGACTGAAGCCGACCGCATCGGCCTCGAGCTGCTCGTGCGGGCCTGCTATGACCCGCGTGAGGCGCCGGAGCTTTGGGAGCGTATGGGCTCGCTCGGCGGCGGCCAGCGCCCGCCTGAGTGGATGTCGACCCACCCGGCCTCAGAAACCCGTGCGCAGAACTTCCGCGACTGGATGCCGGAATATATCGAGATGTATGAGGCCAATTGCGGCCCGCTTCGCTAGGTGGCTGCGGTCGCTTTCGCGTAGGCCTCGATCAGCGGGCCCATATCGTCAGGGCCGGGAAAGCGCTCAAAGCCGTGAGGTGCGCCCGTCTCGGCCCAGCTGAGCTTTTCGGCTGTCTGGGTTTCGACAAAGGGCGCATACCAGCCCGTCTCATCGAACAGGGTCGCGCGGATATTGACCATGAAGTCGAGCGCGGCGGGGCGCGTGAACATCCAGCTCATGCAGTCCGGGCAGAAATAATGGGGCAGGTCAGCCTGCTTCAGCCCGCTAATGACCGGCTCGCCCTTGATGACTTCGAAGCCATCGGCGGGAAAGGCGACGCTGGTCGAGAAGGCACTTGCCGACATTTTCTGGCAGCCGGTACAGTGGCAGGCCATTGTGATCAGCGGGGGCTGGGTAACCCTGAAGCGGACCGCGCCGCAGCGGCATCCACCTTCGCCGGGCAGGTCGGGATGTCTCATGGGGCGCTCCAGTCGCTAACAGGCCTACTATCTGTCTGCCCCAAGCCCGGCTCAACAAGCAACAGCGGCCGGCGTCAATAATCCGCTTTCTGGAAAAGCCCAAGCCTTCACGAGTGAGGCGAGGCGCCTATACTCTTTCCTGACAGGTTGGCGGCGTCCGCTGCTGGCCGTTTCACGCGATCAGGAGACACTCAATGTTCTACAAGACGACCGCCCTTGTCGGCGTAGCTGCTGCAGCGCTCATCTCGGCCCCTTTCGCTGGCGCGCAGGAGGCCAAGGCGCCGACATCTGCCGAACGCGTGACCGAAGGCAGTCTTGTCATGGAGAACATTCCGAACATCCCGGAAGAGGTAAGCGAGAAGCTGCGCCAGTACCAGAATGTGCGCACGCACGGCTTTGCCGACTGGACCGATGAGGGCGTGCTGATCGCGACCCGCTTTGGCGAGGTTAGCCAGATCCACCAGGTGAAGACGCCGTTTGGTGCGCGCCGTCAGGTGACCTTCTATGATGAGCCGATTGGCGGCGCCTCTGTCAGCCCGGCAGGCGGCAGCTTTGTCTTCTCCAAGGATACGGGCGGCGATGAGTTCTATCAGGGCTACCTCTTCGACATGGCGAGCGGCGGCGTCACGCGGTTCACCGAAGCTGGCACGCGCAATGGCGGCTATACCTGGACCGATGATGGCTCGCAGGTCTTCTTTTATGAGGCGCGCGATGGCGAAGCCGACTACGACCTGAAAATGGGCAACGCGGCTAATCCAGCCAGCATTGAGACCGTCTTCGAAGGCAATGGCACCGGCGCGCTCTTTCCGGTCGACTTCTCTGCCGATGGCAGCATGGTGACCATCCAGCGTTATATCTCCGTCCAGGACAGCGACATCTTCACCTTCGATGTCGCGACGGGCGAGATGACCGAAATCCGCCCCGGCGAAGAAGTCGCCTATAATGGCCTCTATTTCCTGCCGGATGGCAGCCTGTTGACCTCCACCGATGCTGGCTCCGAATTCAAGAACCTCGTTCGCCTCGTGCCTGGGTCTGATGAGATGACCGTCTATACCAGCGATATCGATTGGGACATTGAGGGCTATGACCTGTCGCCGGATGGCAGCACGGTCGTCTTCACGGTCAATGAGGGCGGTCTTGGCACGATCAAGCTGCTCGATATCGAAAGCGGCGAGGTCATGGACGGCCCTGATCTTCCGACGGGGATCGCCGCTGGCCCGCAATTTGACAGCACGGGTGCCCGTGTCGGCTTCACCTTTGTCGGCGCGACCAGCCCGGCCGATGCCTGGTCCTTCGATGTCGAGACGCTGGAGCTTACCCGCTGGACCGAAGCCGAAGTTGGCGGGCTCGATACTGCCGCCTTCGTCGAGCCTGAAATGTTCGACTATCCGAACGCCGACGGCATGGACATTCCGGCCTTCATCTATCGCCCCGCAGGCGAGGGGCCTTATCCGGTTATCGTGTCGATCCATGGCGGGCCTGAAGGCCAGTCACGGCCATATTTCTCTTCGACCTACCAGTACTGGGCGAATGAGCTTGGCGCCGCCGTCGTCGTGCCGAACGTCCGTGGCTCGGCTGGTTATGGCAAGACCTATGTGAGCCTCGACAATGGCCTAAACCGCAAGAAATCGGTCGAGGATATCGGCGCGCTGCTCGACTGGATCGACGGCCAGGGCGACCTCGATAGCGACCGCGTGCTCGTCTATGGCGGCTCCTATGGCGGCTATATGGTTCTTGCTTCGATGGTCGATTACGATGACCGCCTCGCGGGCGGCATCAACATTGTCGGCATCTCCGACTTCAAGACCTTCCTTGAGAACACCAAGGGCTATCGCCGCGACCTTCGCCGCGCCGAATATGGCGATGAGCGTGACCCGGAGATTGCGGCCTTCTTCGAAGAGATTTCACCGCTGAACAATGCGAGCGAGATCACCAAGCCGCTCTTCATCATTCAGGGCGCCAATGACCCGCGCGTGCCTGCGTCGGAGGCTGAGCAGATTCTTGCGGCGGTTCGCCAGAATGGCGGCGAGGCCTGGTTCCTGCTGGCAATGGATGAAGGCCACGGCTTTCGTAAAAAGTCCAACCGCGATTTCCAGCGCGAGGCCGAAACGCTCTTCCTTCAGGATGTGCTGGAGCTGGACGGCGGCGAGTAAGAGTCGGCGTTCAGGCAAGTAATCAAAAAGCGGCCCCATGGCGGACCGCTTTTTCTTTGACTGGGACTCCGGACCCACCGCTTAATCGACAAAAACTTTGATTTACAAAGTGCTCTTGACAGCTCATCAGGACTTTGCAATACAAAGTTCATTGCAGAAAGAAAGGAACCTGCCATGTTGAAGCGAATTATCACCACTGCCCTTATCGCTGGCGCTGTTGCGGCCCCGGCTGTCGCCGCACCGCTGACCGTTACGCTTGAAGGCGTCGAGGATCGCGGCGTGCCGCTCTATGTCGGTGTTCAGACCGAAGAGCAGTTCATGAAATGGGACGGCATCGCCGGCGAGAAGGTCGAGGACCCGGAAGCTGGCACGGTGACGGTCTCCTTCGACCTGCCTGAAGGCGAGTATTCAGTGTCGGTCTGGCATGACCTCAACGACAATGGCGAGTTCGACATGAATGAGAACGGCTGGCCAGAGGAAGGCTATGCGATGAGCAATCAGGCGGCACTTCGCGGGATGCCGACATTTGATGTCGTGAAAGTTGCTGTCGATGCCGAAGGCGCGACCATCACCGAAACGGTCAACTACCCGCAATAGATCCGAACAGACACGTTTGCCCGTGGCCGGCCCTCGCAAGGGTCGGTCATTTGCGTTAGCTCAGCGGATCGATGCGGCCCAGGCCGGACTGGTTGACGCGCCACCAGCCGGCAAGGCCGTAACGGGTTTCCTGCGTGACTTCGACTTCGTGCGGAATGGCTTCTGACAGCATGAGCACGACGCCGCCAGGCTGCGGGATGATGCGCGCGGCAGGGGCGTCCTTTTCGCCCGCGCCTGCAGCCCACACCGCCAGTGCACCGCCCCGCGCCTCGTCCCAGTCCTCATTGAGGTAGGCGACGAGCGAGACGACACGGTTACGCGCGCCTGCAAAACTGTCGAGGTGGCGGTCATAGAAGCCGCCCGGTGGGTACACGGCAAAACAGACTTCCATCTCGAACAGGCCGAGCAACAGTTCCCGGTTAAGCGCATTGCGCAGTGTTTCGGCCCAGATGCGGAAGTCCTGCTGTGCTGGTGTCGAGCCATCGAACCAGGTGATGCGCGTGCGCCGGACCGAGCGGTCGACTTGGAAGGCGTCTTCGCGGCCAATACCGGCGGGGCCAAGGTCAGAGGCCGCGTCGCGGGCAATGAGTTCCGCGCGTAGCGCTGCTGTCAGCGCATCAGGGAGCAGGAGGGGCTGCCAGGTCCATCCCTTGGTTGCAAGATCGTCGGCTATCGCGCCGATACGATTGTCCCCCACGCATAGCGCTTCGGGGGGAGGGGAGATGGCGTTCAGCTCTGTTGGTCCTTCATGAAGCCTGCGAAGCGCTGGAACAGGTAGAAGCTGTCCTGCGGGCCGGGGCTCGCCTCAGGGTGGTGCTGGACCGAGATGATCGGCTTTCCTTTGACCCGAAGGCCCGAATTGGTGCCGTCGAAGAGCGAGCGGTGGCTTTCCTCCACGCCGTCCGGCAGCGTGGCCGTGTCGACGGTAAAGCCATGGTTCATGGACACGATCTCGACCTTGCCGGTCTCGAAATCCTTCACTGGGTGGTTTGCGCCATGATGGCCTTGAGGCATCTTCTTGGTCTGTGCACCCAGTGCAAGCGCCAGAAGCTGGTGACCAAGGCAGATGCCGAGCAACGGTTTGCCGCTATCGATCAGCTTATTAATCGTGTCACCGCAGCGTTTGATCGTCGCTGCCGGGTCGCCAGGACCGTTCGACAGAACGACGCCATCCGGGTTGAGCTTCATGATCTCTTCAAACGGCGTATCGCCGCGAACAATGGTTGCGCGGGCACCCACATGGGCGAGATTGCGCAGGATGTTCTTCTTCACGCCAAAGTCGAGCACGACGACATGGAAGTCAGTCTGGTCGTTATTGGCAAAGCCCGTAACAAGATCCCAGAGGCGCTCTGAATTGTCGTACGCCGCATCGCCGACAACATTTAGCGCGAGGTCAGCTGCTTCGAGGCCTTCCCAGGCACGAGCGGCCTCGATCAGGGCTTCGACATCAATATTGCCGTCGGGGGCATAGGCGACCGCGCATTTCGGCATGCCGCCTTCGCGGATGATGCGGGTCAGCGCGCGCGTATCGACATTGGAGACGGCGGTGATGTTCTTTTTTGCCAGCCAGGCGTCGAAATGATCGCGTGAGCGCCAGTTTGACGGCGGGGAGATCGGCTCGCGGAAGACGGCGCCCGTGGCGGCGCGGCCTGCCTCGGCGGAGGATTCTTCGTGGTCCTCGGGGTTCGCGCCGACATTGCCGACATGCGGGAAAGTGAAGAGCACGACCTGGCCTGCATAGGACGGATCGGTCAGGATTTCCTGATAGCCGGTGATCGATGTGTTGAAGCAAAGCTCCCCCACTGCAACCCCTGCGGCGCCGGAACCGTGGCCGAGGAAAACCGTTCCATCTGCCAGCGCGATCGCGCCAGTTGCTGGTGAATCGGGTTGATTTCCTGTGGTCATGGGCGTATCTCCTCGCGTCCTGTCAGACGCCATTAGGGATTCGGTCACTTTACGACCTCATCCTCCGGCGGCGTGAGATAGGCGTGCAGTGACCCGGGCGTCAAGTTCGAGGTCCATGTATAAAAAGAGCAGGTATGGGACAGACAGACGTTTCTCCAGCTAACACGATCCGCGACCGTGTTTTAGTCGCACTCCAGAAAGCTGAAGCGGACGATGCTGAGGGCATCCGTGCGCGTACGCTGCGTCTGGTAAGCTGTGCTATGCGCGACCGTGATGTCACGGCCCGCGGACAGGGCCAGTGCGCTGGCTGCGAGGACACGGAAGTTCGCAAGCTGCTGGAGATCATGGTCGCCCAGCGCGAAGTGTCTGCACGCGAGTTTGACGATTCCGGTCGCATTACAGACGCCGAGCGTGAGCGCGAGGAAATGGAAATTCTCCAGTCTTTCCTGCCGCAGCCGCTTGAAGGCCCAGCGCTTGAAAAGGCTGTCGATGCTGTGGTGAACGATCTGGAAGCGACCAAGCTGAAGGACATGGGGCGCTGTATGGCAGAGCTGCAAAGCCGCTATCCAGGCCGTATTGACACAGGTGCCGCCGGCAAGGCTGTCCGCCGCGCTCTGGTCTAGGCCGTCCTGATGCTAGCCTTTCAGGCCGGGCTGAGCGAGAGATACCCGAACACTATGTCCGCAATCTCGTCGGCGAAGGCATCGCCTGCTGCTGACACGACGTATCCTGGACCGTCCTCGTTGAAGAGCGCTTTTTCAACGAGCGCCGTATTTGCGATATAGATCATCATCTCTGCCGCGCGGTCGAGGTCAGGCTGGCGGACCTTGTCTCTTACCAGCTCCAGGAATGCCCGGTTGCCCGCAAGTGCGTCCTGCCAGAGCTGTTTCCAGTCCTCACCGATGAGTTGTGGCCGAAGCCGCCCCTGCAAGTGTACCGCACGCAGGATGTGGGCTTGCTCGCAAATGAAGCGGTAGGCCGCGCGCATCTGTTTACGGAGAAGCTGGCGAAGGTCGGCGCACGCGACCTCATCAGCCTCGACCGCGGCCGTTTCCATCTGGAGCGCGCTGCGGGCCTTCCAGAGTTCGAAAAGAAGCGGGATCAGCGCTTCCTTGTTTTCAAACCGCCGGTACACCGTGCCCACCGCGACACCGGCCTCAGCCGCGAGGTCGGGCACTGAGATCGCGTCGAAATCCTTCTTGCGAAGCAACCCCTCCAGCGCGTCCATCAGCTTTTTCTGAGTCTTGATGGACCGCGCCTGGATCGCCGGCCGGGCAAAGCTGTTTGACATCGGATTTACTTTCTCGTATGTGAATGTGAATTCACTTTCATTTTAGGCGAGGGTGAGTGAACTTTCAAGCAGCAGAGGGCTGCAATGACATCGCCGCGCGTCCAATTTGCGAAGCCCGGCCGCCATAGGTGCCACATGGAAACTTTCATTCAGACAGAACCCGAACTGGTCATAGGCCTCGGGGCGATCATGTTCCTCTGGGTCTGCGGCATCGCGTCGGACGTCCATCGTCGCATCCGCAAGCCCGTCCGGCCAACGCGTAGCCCTTTCATTCACTGGATCGTGACGGCGTCACTTCTCTGGCTGCTTTGCGGCGTCAGTCTCTGGGCTTGGCTTAATTCGGGGCGCTCACTGGAAGCGCTCGGCTTCGCGTGGGGCGAGGGTTTCGGTGTCTATGCTGCATGGGCGATCGCGCTTGGGTTCATGTCGCTTCAGATCGCCCAGCTGTCAGCGATCCGCCGTGATGCAGAGCTTCAGGGCACGTTGCGCCAGTCCATGTTCGGCTCTGGCGATTATGATGCGCTGATGCCCAGGCGGCGGCGCGATTGCTGGGGCTTCTTTCTGGTCGCGGTGACGGCAGGGATCACTGAGGAAGTCATCTTTCGCGCCTTCCTGATCAGCGTGCTGGCCCTTCTGATGCCGCTTTGGGCGGCTGCGGTCTTGGCTGTCGGCGTTTTTATACTCGCCCACATATATCAGGGTTTGCAGGGGCTCATGCGTATCCTGCCGGTCACCATTATCATGACCCTGACCTATGTTCTTTCCGGCTCGCTCTGGCCGGGCATCATTGTCCATATGGCGGTCGACGTCATGGCGGGGGTTATCGCTTGGATGCTCTTGCCGCGCGACGGTTTTATTCTAGTGGAGGACGAGGCGGCGGCAGGAGCCGTTCCAGCATAGTTATCCACAGGCTTGGGCGGGCCTGTGTATAGCCGCATTGGAGAGTGGCCCTCGGGGCGGCATCTGCGTTACACTGAGCGTTCATGTCAGCTTCCATTCGCATACCAGATGGCTTCGTCGAGGAGTTGAAGGCCCGCATCCGGCCGTCAGATGTCATCGGGCGCAAGGTGAAGCTGAAGAAGCAGGGCAAGGAATGGGTTGGCCTGTCGCCCTTCACCAATGAGAAAAGCCCGAGCTTCTACGTCAATGACCAGAAGCGCATCTTCAAGGACTTCTCATCCGGCATTGGCGGCGATGTCATCTCCTTCGTCATGGAGACCGAACGGCTCTCTTTCATGGAGGCGGTGGAAAAGCTCGCCGATGAAGCGGGCATGCAACTGCCGAAGGCGACGCCGCAGGACGAAGAAACCTATGATCGGCGTAAGCGGCTCTATGCCTGCTGCGAAGCGGCGTGCCGCTTCTTCGAGGACCGGTTGCGGGCGGCAGAAGGCACCGAAGCGCGAGAATATCTTGAAAACCGCAGTCTGGGCGCTGCAGCCTGGGCGCGCCACCGACTTGGCTATGCGCCCGACGACTGGCGCAAGACCATCGATCATCTGAAAGCCGAAAGCTTCGGCATGCAGGAAATCGTCGATGCGGGTCTCGCTGTCGTCAAAGAGGGCGGCGGTGACCCATATGACCGGTTCAGGGGCCGCGTCATTTTCCCGATCACGGATGTGCGCGGTCAGGTCATCGCCTTCGGGGGCAGGGGGCTGCAGCCGGACGCCAAACCGAAATACCTAAATTCCAACGATACGGAGCTCTTCCACAAGGGCCGCGTCCTCTATCGCTACAAGGATGCGCGCGAAGCTTTCGGCAGCACGAACGAGGGCGGGCTGATTGTCACCGAAGGCTATATGGATGCCATCGCCATGGCAGAGGCCGGAATTGGCCATGCCGTCGCGCCGCTTGGCACGGCGCTCACGGAGGATCAGCTCGGGCTGTTATGGCGCGCCGGGCCGGAGCCGGTGCTTTGTTTTGATGGCGATGCAGCTGGTCTGCGCGCAGCTTATCGATCAATCGAGCGGGCGCTGCCGCATATCCAGCCTGAACGCACGCTTTTCTTCTGCCTCCTCTCCGGCGGGATGGACCCGGATGACCTTATCCGCCAGTCGGGACCCGAAGCGATGAAGCAGGCGCTCTCGAATTCCGTGCCGCTGATCGAAGTGCTCTGGCAGCGCGAGCGCGATGCTGAACCTCTCGACACGCCGGAAAGGCAGGCGGGGCTCGAAGCGCGGCTGATGCAGGCGGCCGCTACGATCCAGCATGCAGGCGTGCGCGCTGCCTATGAGCGGGAGCTGAAATCAAGGAAGAATGACTATTTGTGGCAGATGCGGCGCAAGGCGCGCGGCTCGGCAGGACGTTCTGACGCGCCGGTAAAAGGCGCGCACCAGACGAGCGCGCCAGCGAAGACGCGGGGCCTTGGCCTGCTTGTCCGGGCGGTCGATTCCCCTCACCTCATCGACGTCGGTTTCGAGATGTTGTCCATGGCCATCTTCCTCGATGAGGATGTCGCAACTTTACGCGATGTGATCATTTCGTCGCCTGACGCAGGCGCAGGTGTTGACCGCAGCGCAATCGCGACCCATTTAGTGCAGTCTGGAAACATGCGCGCTGCTGACTTGCTCAATTCTTATCCCGCAACAACTGCTATAGCTCCGAATGGAGCTGACGAACGGGAATGGCTAATCGCCCTGGAGCAATACGTGGCCCGCGACGACGCCAGCGCTTCTGGCGACGTCGCCAAGGCTGAGGTGACCGCGTCACCTGAGAACTGGCGGCGCCGTCGGCATGAAGTGGCGGAACGTGAGGCTCGTGTGGCGCGCCTCAACGAGGCAGCAGAACAAACCGATCAGGACTGATCGGCAGTTGATTGTTTGAATGTTGCAGGGGGCAAGCTGCAACAGGCGGGAGAGTTAGATGGCGAAAGCCCAGAAGCGTGACAATGACGGCGCCGAAGTCGAGACCGACGATCGTCCGGTGCTCGATCTCAACGACTCGAAGATCAAGAAATTTATCAAGCAGGCAAAGTCCAAGGGCTATGTCACGCATGAAGAACTGAACAACGTGCTTCCGTCGGAGGAACTGTCCTCCGATCAGATCGAAGACACGATGTCGGCTCTTTCAGAAATGGGTATCCAGGTCGTCGAGAATGAAGACGAAGTGGAAAACGCATCCAAGAGCACGGCAGTAACCAAGACCGGCACCACTGGCGCGGTGGTCAAGAAGGGCAACGCCCGCGGCTCTGACCGGACCGATGATCCGGTGCGCATGTATCTGCGCGAAATGGGCGCGGTGGAACTCCTGTCGCGTGAAGGCGAAATTGCCATCGCCAAGCGTATCGAGGCTGGCCGCGATGCGATGATCCGCGGCCTCTGCGAGAGCCCGCTGACCTTCGAGGCCATGATGGTCTGGCGCGATGAGCTCATGAATGAGCGCATCCTCCTGCGCGACCTGATCGATCTCGAAACGACCTATGGCGCGGAAAACCCGACGCCAGAACCGCGCGAAAAGACCGAGGAAGAAAAAGAAGCCGAGGCCCGCGAGCGCGAGAACGAAACGACCGAAGAACGCCTTGCCCGCGAAGAACGCGAGGACGAGGAAGAAGGTCAGGCCATGTCCATGTCCGCCATGGAGGCCGAGCTTCGTGACGGTGTCCTTGGCAAGCTGGATGAGATTGCCCTCGCATTCGGCCAGTACCGCAAGCTTCAGGAGCGGCTCGTTGAGCACCGCATGGCAGGCAAGGCGCTGACCGCTGATGCCCGCGACGAATATGATGCGCTGGCCCAGTCCATCGTCGACAATCTCAAGACGATGCACATCAACAATGCGCGTATCGAAGCGCTTGTTGAGCAGCTCTACGCCATCAACAAGAAGCTGATGGGCCTTGAAGGCAAGCTGATGCGTCTGGCCGATGCCAAGGGCGTGCCACGCAAGGAATTCCTCGACAGCTATTTCGGCAATGAACTGAACCCGAACTGGCAGGAAGAAACGCTTGGGACCGCCAGGTCCAAGAAGAAGTGGGAAAACTTCTTCGAGACGCAGGGCGAGCAGATCGGCGAGATCCGCGACGAGATCACGGCCGTTTCCCAGGAGATCGGTATTCCGATCGACGATTTCCGCCAGATCGTTCAGCGCGTCCAGAAGGGCGAACGCGAAGCCCGCGTCGCCAAGAAGGAAATGGTCGAGGCAAACCTCCGCCTCGTGATTTCCATCGCCAAGAAATACACCAATCGCGGCCTGCAATTCCTCGACCTGATTCAGGAAGGCAATATCGGCCTCATGAAGGCGGTCGATAAGTTCGAATATCGCCGCGGCTATAAATTCTCGACCTATGCGACCTGGTGGATCCGCCAGGCCATCACAAGGTCGATCGCCGATCAGGCCCGCACGATCCGTATTCCGGTGCACATGATCGAGACGATCAACAAGATCGTCCGCAGCCAGCGCCAGATGCTGCATGAAATCGGCCGTGAGCCGACCCCGGAAGAGCTCGCTGAAAAGCTCGGCCTGCCGCTGGAGAAGATCCGCAAGGTTCTGAAGATCGCAAAAGAGCCAATCTCGCTCGAAACGCCAATTGGCGACGACGAGGACTCCAACCTTGGCGACTTCATTGAGGACAAGATGGCGCTGCTGCCTGTCGATAGCGCGATCCAGTCCAACCTTCGCGAGACCACGACGCGCGTGCTCGCCTCACTCACCCCGCGTGAGGAACGCGTCCTGCGCATGCGCTTCGGCATCGGCATGAACACCGACCACACGCTCGAAGAGGTTGGCCAGCAGTTCAGCGTGACCCGCGAACGTATCCGCCAGATCGAGGCGAAGGCGCTGCGCAAGCTCAAGCACCCAAGCCGGAGCCGCAAGCTGCGGAGCTTCCTGGATACTTAGACAAATTGGAAAAGCGGCCCGTGGGCTGCTTTTTTTATGCCGCCTTTTGGGTGCGTTTAGCGAACGCGCGTGCCTCAGAGGCGGATTTGGCGCGTAGCCGGTCGATCAAATAGCTTTGGGGATTGGCCCATCCCCGCAGGTTCAATGGTGGCAAGGCTCGGATGAGCTGGCGCTCGGCCAGCTCAACATTTTCGCCGAATGGGACCCTTGCCAGATAGAGTGAGCCCTTCATCCATTACGAGAGGGCTTGCTCGCCTCGAATGTCAAAGCGGAAATGACAACCGGCAGATTGTCGGGAGCGTGGGCGCACCTCCAAGCTTAACTGCTCCTTCAGCAGGACGCCCAGGCTACGCCTGAATGTGCAACTTCCGCTGTGGCCGCTGCGCGGATTGAAATGGTCACGTTGGCTGAAGCCTCGCCGCGTCATGCCAATATAAAGAAGCCCGTCTTCTGGGACCTCAACGGCCGGGAGGTTGCAATTGGACTTGATATAGATCGCGTAGAATCCGCACGTACCCGTCATGATCTTTCGCGTACCAAGGTGCTCGTGCGTCAAACATGGCGCGGCGGACATCATTCAAAATCGTCATGCTAAGCTCCACTCTGCCTTCAGATACTAGCCTCATTTGCGTTTCGTGCTGACTAGCGTTTAGATTGAAATTGCGCCAAATCTCGTTTGACAAACTTTGCCAAAGTGCGCATTTACTCCATGAAGGAGACTGCACATGGCCACGATGAACATCTCTCTGCCGCAGCAAATGAAGGACTGGGTCGAGGAACAGACGAAGGATGGCAAATACGCTAATTCGTCCGATGTCGTGCGCGACCTCATCCGCCGCGAGCTGACTAAGCGCGAGAAGATTGCTGCGATGCAGGAGAAGATCGATGAGGCCTATGCGAGCGGCTTTGTCGAGGTGGATGATATCGATAGCTTCATGGAAAATGTCATGAAGCGCGCGGGGCTTTGACATATTTTGTTTCCGATGCCGCGGCTGCCGACATTCAGTCCATGGCAGATGAAGGGCGCGTTCGGTTTGGTCCTGTCCAGACGAGGTCGTATCTGAAAGGCCTGACGCGAACGTTTCAGCGGATCGCTTCTTTTCCGCAAGCCTATCGAGAACGCTTTGAGATTTTCCCGCCTCAACGGGTGTGCCGCTACGGGGCTCACCTTATCTTCTATGTCTCCGAGGATGCCGGTGTACGCATTCTGCGGATCCGCCACGGTCGTGAAGATTGGCAGGACGAGTAGTGCTGGCCACAAGATTTGGGTCGTAACTCCCGGCGTGGTCAGCTAGCTTTGCCGCGAAACAGACAAGCGAGCGTCCCATGACCCACCCTATCCGCATCGGCATCGGCGGCTGGAATTATGAGCCGTGGGAAGAGACGTTCTACCCGTCCGATCTCGCCAGGAAGCGCCAGCTTGAATATGCCTCGCGCCAGCTGACGGCGATCGAGATCAACTCCACTTTCTACCGAAACCAGAAGCCGCACGTATTCGAGAACTGGGCGGACCAGACCCCCGATGGGTTCAAGTTCACAGTGAAGGCGCAGCGGTTCACGACATCCCGCAAGACGCCCGACGAGATGAAGGAAGCCATCGACTGGTTTATTGGCGGCGGCGTGACGAAGCTCGGTGCCCGGCTCGGCGCGATCAACTGGCAGTTTCCCGAGAGCCGCAAGTTCGATGCCGACTATTTCTCGGCCTTTCTGGGCGCGCTGCCCGCCGAGCATGAGGGGCTGGCCATCCGCCATGCCATCGAGGTTCGCAATGAGAGCTTCAAGACAGAAGAATTCACCGACATGCTGCGGGCGCATGGCTGCGCGCTGGTCTATTCAGACGCCGAAGACTGGCCGATGCCAGATATCGAGACCGCAGGCTTTGCCTATGCCCGGCTTCAGGAAAGCCGTGAGACCTATAAGGCCGGGTATGCCCCTTCGGCACTGGATGACTGGGCAGGCAGGCTGGGGGAGTGGGCCAAAACCCGCGAGGTCTATGCGTTCTTCATTTCCGGTGCCAAGGCGCGCGACCCGCTGGCCGCGCAGGAACTGATCAAGCGAGTGGGAAGGCGGGCCTAGTCCGGCGCGTTTCAGTCCTCGCGGTGGCAATCGAGTGCCGAGACCAGCGCCTTGACGCTGTCTCGCCTCTACAGGGGCGTTTTAGCTTGCCGCCTTCAGCGCCTGATCCAGATCCGCAATCAGGTCGTCGGCGCCTTCGATGCCGATCGAGAGGCGCACTGTGTTCGGTGCGGCGCCAGCGGCGGTCTGTTGCTCTTCGGTAAGCTGGCGGTGGGTGGTCGAGGCCGGGTGGATAACCAGTGAGCGCGTATCGCCGAGATTGGCGACATGGCTGAAGAGATTGAGGGCGCTGACGAACTTCACGCACGCCTCATAGCCGCCTTTCAGCTGCACGGTGAAGAGACCGCTCGCCCCCTTGGGGCATATCTTCGCGACGCGGGATTTGTAGGGCGAGCTGTCGAGGCCGGCATAGGTGACGCCCTCGACGGCCTCATGACCTTCCAGCCAGGCGGCGATCTTTTCGGCATTGGCGACATGTTTCTCCATGCGTAGCGGCAGGGTCTCGATA
The DNA here is from genome assembly GCF_027213945.1 of Henriciella marina. Lineage (GTDB taxonomy): Bacteria > Pseudomonadota > Alphaproteobacteria > Caulobacterales > Hyphomonadaceae > Henriciella > Henriciella marina_A. The sequence goes on along the minus strand of NZ_JAPWGW010000003.1, from coordinate 283,434 downwards.
CCCATCAGCGTATAATGCGCGCCTTGCGGGTTCATCGTCATGCCGAGGTCGCGAAGGCCGATGGCGATGCCGTGGAAGGTGAAGGCCGCCGGGCCGAACGTATCCTGGAAGACGAGGCCGTGATAGGCTGGCTCAGGTTGGGAGAGGGACGGGAACTTGTCACTGGCCGACCAGTCGAACTTGCCGGAATCGACGACAACGCCGCCGGTCACCGTGCCATTGCCGGTCATGTATTTGGTGAGCGAGTGGACCACCAGCGTCGCGCCATGCTCGATGGGGCGGCAGAGATACGGAGTGGCCGTCGTATTGTCGACGATAAGCGGGACGCCAGCTGCATCGGCGATGGGCGCGATGGCATCAAGGTCGGTGATATAGCCGCCGGGATTGGCGATGGACTCGCAGAAGACCGCGCGCGTGTCGTCATCAATGGCGGCCTTGACCGCGTCCAGGTCGTCAAAGTCGACGAATTTCGCAGACCAGCCAAAGCGTTTGAAGGTCTGGCTGAACTGGGTGATCGTGCCGCCATAGAGGCGCGTTGACGCCACGATATTGCGGCCCGGTGCCATCAGCGGGAAGAGCGCCATGATTTGCGCGGCGTGGCCTGACGAGGTGCAGACGGCGCCCGCGCCGCCTTCCAGTTCGGCAATCCGGTTCTGCAGGGCCGCGATCGTCGGGTTGGTCAGACGCGAATAGATATAGCCGACTTCCTGCAACCCGAAGAGCGCTGCGGCGTGGTCAGCATCGCGGAACTCATAGGCCGTTGTCTGATAGATCGGGACCTGGCGCGCGCCTGTCGCTGGATCGGCCTCTGTCCCGGCATGGATGGCGAGCGTTCCGAAATCCTGTGGTGCGTCTGACATGGTGTCCCTCCTGAATTCTTGTGTTTGTGTAGGTTTCAAATTGCTTCGTATCGCCCCAAATTCGGTTTGTCTAAAGAGATCAGGCGATGTCTGGAGACATGATGACGCGGGCACCGGGGCGGACCCGTATCGCGCACCTTCTGAATGTGAAACGCAAGGTCGGCGAGGTCGGCATTCCGGCCCGATCACTTGCGCAGATTGGCCGCAAGCTACAAGCAACTTAATATCGATGTTGACGTTGTGTTGATATCGGCGATGCCCGCGACTAGGGCAGCATACTCCTCAAATCAGGTTACCGCGATGCGCATCCAGATTGACGCCAAGCTCGACTATAATTTCCCGCAACCCGCAGATGTTCTGCTGGCGCTGAAGGCGCGACCTCTGGCCGACCAGACTCTCGTTTCGAATTCGCTGGACATTCAGGGCAATGCAAACCTTGGCTTTCTTATCGACGCAGATGAGGCCGATACGCGCTGCTGGATGACGGCGACCGGACCTGTCAGCATTCACTACACGGCGACCGTCGATGTAAGCCGCGGACCCGTCCAGCTTGCTGGCAAATACGTGCCACCGCGCGTGCAATTGCCTGCAGACGTCATCACCTATCTGATGCCCAGCCATTACTGTTGCGGCGCTGACGTCGAGGCGTTTGCGCGCAACGAGCTGTCTGACGTGCAGGGCGGCGACCAGGTGCTGAAAATGGCAGACTGGATCTTCGCTAATTTCGAATATGTGCCGGGCGCGAGCGATGCCGATACGACGGCGGCGGACACGTTTGCTTCGCGTCAGGGCGTTTGCCGCGACTATGCGCACGTCCTGATCAGCTTCTGCCGCGCGGTGGGTATCCCTGCGCGCATGGTGTCGGCCTATGCGCCGGGGCTGACGCCGCCTGATTTTCACGCCGTGGTCGATGTCTGGCTGGACGGCAACTGGCACCTCATAGACCCGACGGGCATGGCAGAGCGTGAAAAGCTTGTCCGCATTATCTGCGGGCGTGACGCGGCCGATATCAGCTTCATGACCATCTTCGGCGAAGCCGAACTCATCTCTCAATCTGTATCGGCATTCGAGGCGCCAGAAGAAGTGGAAGCGGCCTGAGGCTTCCGGGCTGTTGCATTCCCGGGGCTGATCACGGCACTCTCTGAGGAAGGGAGCCGCTATGATCACCACGCTGACACTGCAGACATACGGGCCAAGTCTTTACGATTTCACGGGGCGGGTCGAAGACGCGCTGAGCGAGGCCAGTGTCGCTGAGGGGCTGCTCACCCTCTTCGTGCGTCACACATCCTCCTCGCTGCTCATTCAGGAAAACGCCGACCCGGACGTACTGGCTGACCTAAACGAGTTCTTCCGCAGGCTGGTCCCGCATACCGATGAGACCTCGATGGGCTGGGTGCGCCACAATAGCGAGGGGCCTGACGATATGCCGGCCCATATCAAGGCAGCGCTGACGCAGACATCGCTCTCCATCCCGGTACAGAATGGCGTGATGATGCTCGGTGCCTGGCAGGGCGTCTATCTGTTCGAGCACCGCGACCGTCCGCACCGGCGAGAAGTCGTCCTGCACATTGGGGGATAGGGTCTATGAAGCTTAATCAGGTCACCGTGCCGTGCATCGACTACGCCGCCAGCGTGGCCTTCTACAAGACGCTGGGCCTGATCCAGATCGTCGACAGTCCGCCCCGCTATGCGCGCTTTGAGTGCCCGGATGCGGATGGCGGAGAGCCGGCGACATTCTCGCTGCACCATGTGGAAGGCTGGCAGGGGTGTGACGATCCACTCATCTATTTCGAAGTGGATAATCTCGACGCCGAATATCAGCGTCTGAGGGTTGCAGGACTCGGCTTCCTGAACCCGCCCGAAGATCAGAGCTGGGGCTGGCGTGAAGCCTATCTGAGAGATCCGGCCGACAACCGTATCTGCCTCTATCAGGCCGGAGAGTATCGCCGGTTCCCGCCCTGGCGGATCTAGTAAATCACGGCGGCAGGGCTTGCCGATAGCGGTGCGCGGGCCAACCTCAGGGGCGCAGACAGATATCGCAGGAGCCTTGCCATGAAAGCCGTGAAGATTGCCGCCCCGGGTGGTTTCGACAAACTCAACCTCGTCGACATTGATGACGCGGGACAGCCGGGACCGGGCGAAATCCGTGTGCGGCTGCATGCGACCTCGCTGAACTTTCATGACCTCATCGTCTGCTCAGGCCAGAGCAAGCCAGCCGACGGTCGTATCCCGATGTCGGATGGGGCAGGGGTCGTTGAAGCGATTGGCGAAGGCGTCCGCGACTTTGCTGAAGGCGACCATGTTGTGTCGACCTTCTTCCCACAATGGCTCGCCGGTCCGCCGCGTGTGTCAGACTTCTCCGGCACACCGGGCGACGGAATTGATGGCTATGCCCGCGACGCTGTGGTGGCCAAGGCGACCAGCTTCACCAAAGCGCCCAAGGGCTGGAGCCATGCTGAGGCGGCGACTATCACGACGGCGGGCCTTACAGCCTGGCGCGCCCTCGTGGTCGATGGCGGCCTGAAAGCCGGTGACACCGTGCTTGCGCTCGGCACCGGCGGGGTGTCGATCTTCGCAGTCCAGATCGCCAAGATGATGGGGGCCGAAGTTATCGCGACCTCGTCTTCGGATGAGAAGCTGGAGCGGGTCAAAGCGCTCGGCGCCGACCATGTGATCAATTACAAGAGCGACGAAAAATGGGGCTCCACGGTTGGAGAGCTGACTGGTGGTCGCGGCGCAGATGTCGTGGTTGAGGTTGGTGGGGCCGGCACCCTCTCCCAGTCGATCAAGGCGGTCCGCGTCGGTGGTCATATCGCCCTGATCGGTGTTCTGACAGGGGTCAGCGGCGATGTGCCAACCGCACTGCTCATGCAGAAACAGGCGCGTCTCGAAGGGCTGATCGTCGGCTCGCGCGCTGACCAGCAGGACTTTATCCGCGCCATCGAACATGGCGGCCTTAAGCCTGTCATCGACAAGAGCTTCGGTCTCGGTGAGCTTGGCGACGCCTTTGCCTATCAGCATGCGGGCAAGCATTTCGGCAAGATCGTCGCCGAATGGTAGGCTGAGGCCGCCACGGCTACAGGAAGAACATCCAGATCGCCGTAGATGAAGCGAGGCCTGCTATGACATTCATCGGCAGGCCGACCTTCAGAAAGTCGGCAAACCTGTAGCCACCCGCCGTGTAGACGATCGTATTGGTCTGATAACCGATGGGTGAGGCGAAGCTCGCGCTCGCCCCGAACATCACCGCAAGCACCAGCGCGCGCGGGTCCATCCCCAGACTGCCTGCAAGCTCAATGACCAGAGGCGTCATGATGACAGCAACGGCAGCGTTGGTCACGAGCTCGGTCAGGACGGATGTCAGCGCATAGATCAGCAGAAGAACGATGAAGGGGGAAGCGGCCAGCAGGGTCGGCGACACGCCCGAAACAATCACATCGACGGCACCTGCCTGCTCCAGCCCCTGTCCAACGATCAGCATGGCGATAATGAGCGCCAGCACATTCGCCTGCAGTGATCGCCACGCATCGGTTGCGGTTATACATCCCGTTGCCATGACGATGCCGACGCCGATCAGCGCCGACAGGACAATCGGGAAGCTGAACAAGGCACTTGCCAGGATCACCCCCGCCAGCGTGCCAATCGCAATCGGGGCATGTCCCCGGCGGAAGGGAACAGCATCAATTTCCTGCTCGATAACAAGCGGCGTTGAGTTGGCAAGCGAGCGCAGCGTGGCCTCACTCCCTTCAAGCAGCAGCCGGTCTCCAGCGCGCAGGCGGCAGCTTGCGAGCGTCGGCCCCGGCTGATTGCCAGGACGCGCGAGACCGCGCACCGTGATTTGATAATCCGACAGGTAGGAAAGAAGCGACAGCGGACGGCCGATATTGGAGTCGGTCGGCGTAATGGTTGCCTGTACCTGTTTCGGTTCATCTGCATGATGGCGGCGAAGGCGCAGACCGGTCTTGAAGGCTTCGCTACCTGCGAACGTCAGCAGTTCTTCCAGCGTGGCGCGAATGGTCAGCCGGTCGCCAGCAGCAAGTTCGCGATCTTCGTCTTTCGAGGTGACGATACGGTTGCCCCTTCGCTGGGAGACAAGCCTGACGCCTTTCACTTTCAGCGCTGACAGGTCGTCGGGGCTGACGCCAATCGCCTTGGTGTCCTCATTGGGAAAGATATCGGTCAGGAAAGTCTGCGGCCTGACGTCGTCATCATCTTCTGCTTCGCCGGACGGGAGCAACCAGCGTCCAAAAATGAGCAGGAAGCCAAGCGTCACGCCGAGCGTCACGAGGCCGATGCCGGTAATCTCGAAGATGCTGAACCTTTCCAGCCCCCGCGACAGCGCAACACCGGCCACGATGAGGTTTGTGGAGGTGCCGATCAGGGTCAGCGTACCGCCAAGGATGGAGATGTAGGAGAGCGGGATGAGCAGACGCTTTTTCGACACGGAAAGCTTCTGCGCCAGTGCAATGACGACAGGGACGAGGATGACCACCACAGCGGTGTTGTTCACGAAACCTGACGCGGCAATCGTGACCACGCCAACTAGCAAAATCGCGCCTATCCGTGATGTGTCGGCCAGCGCAAGGATGCGCGAGGCAAGATGTTCAAGAACGCCCGTGCGCTGCAGGGCGGCAGCAAGGATGAACATGGCGCCGATGGTGATCGGGGCGCTGTTGGCAAACGCGCCAAGCGCGGGTTGTTCCCCGACATAACCAAGCGCGAGAAAAGCGGCGGCGCCTGCGATCGCCGTGGCGGCTGGCGGCAGGCGTTCGAGCAGGAAGCTCACAAGCATGACGAGAATGATCGCGATCGCGACCCATTCGGAATAATCTGCTAGAAACATAAGTTCCGAGGTGTCCTTCTGCGCCCGGTTTTCCATGGCTGTCATGGGTCTCGGATGAAGAATATCTACGCTGAAGGCGCGCGTCTAACAGGGGTGTTCATGCAGATTTTCATGGCATGACGCCGTGAAACCCTTCACCCGCCCTGACCATTATGCTTTAAGCGCAGTTTGTTGCGGCGCGTCATATAACCTTTACGTAGGGGCAATCGCGCCCATATATAATTTGGGGCAAATGCAGAGAGCCATTGGAGATCCGAAATGCTTCTCAACATGCTGAAAGCGAAACTGCACTCGGCCACTGTGACCCAGTGCGACCTTCACTATGAGGGCTCGGTTTCCATTGACCAGGAACTGCTGGACGCATCGGGTATCCTCCCGAATGAGCGCGTCGACATCTGGAATGTGACCAATGGCGCCCGAATTCAGACCTATGCGATCGAAGCCCCGCGCGGCTCTCGCACGATTGGCGTGAACGGCGCTGCGGCCCGTCATTTTTCTGTTGGCGACAAGGTGATCATCGCCGCATTCGCGTCCATTGAAGCCGAAAAGGCCAGCCAGCACGCGCCGACGGTCGTTCTGCTGGACGATGCCAATGAGCAGAAGACGCCGAGCGCAGCCTACTAGGTCAGCGACCACATATTCGAAAGTAGAAGGGCGGACCCGCGACCGGGCCCGCCCTTTTTCTATGTGGCATGCTGGCCGCCGCGCCTATTGGCGGAGTTCGAAGGTCACATCGACCGTCACGGCATAACTGACTTCGCCCTGCGCAACTTTGGTCGATGCATCTGCCGCTTCGGCGCGCATCGCCATCATCGGCTGGGGCTGGTAGCCGCCGCTCGACTGCTCATTGATCGTGACGATACGGGCGACGCGGTAGCCGGTTTCTTGCGCATAGAGATTGGCACGGCGCACAGCTGTCTGGATCGCCTGGCGGCGCGCCTCATTGCGCGCTTCGGTTGGGTTGTCCAGGCTGAACTGGAGCCCGGAAATCGTATTGCCACCTTCCTGGACAATCGCGTCCATCGTGCGGCCAAGATTATTGAGATCACGTACTTTCACGCTGAGCTGGTTGCTGGCTGTATAGCCAACGAGGCGCGGCGGCGCTCCATCGCGGTTGGAATAGTCATAACGCGGCTGCAGCGACAGGTTCGATGTCTGCATGTCGCGCGCTGCGACGCCTGCCGCCTCGAGCGCGGAATACACGCCCTCCATGGAGGCTGCATTCTGGCTCATCGCGGCAGAAGCAGTTTCCGCCTCTGTCTGAACGCCGGCGGTGATCGTCGCAATGTCGGGGGCACGTGAAACTTCTCCAGAGGCCGAAACCGACAGCGTGGTTTCTGGCTGGATGGAGTTTGCGTGGTTGGACGGGACGGCCTGCTGGTTCGGTACGCCCTGGGAGGGGGTGGACTGCTGTGCAATCGCTGCACCGCCAGCGAGGGCGGCGGCAACGATTGAGCTGGTCACCATGGTGCGGGCTGATGGTATCTTCATCTGTTACGTCTCCTTGTCGGTCTGCAGGGAATGCTGACTTGCAGTCCTCATTCAATTAGGCCATTGCGGCACCATCGTGACGGCGGCATGTTGCAAATTGCGCAGCCGATGCGATCAGGGCCTGTAGCTCAGTTGGTTAGAGCGGACCGCTCATAACGGTCTGGTCGGGGGTTCAAGTCCCTCCGGGCCCACCACTTCAGACACTTTTCTGCCTGATGACCCCTTTGTTCCAAGGGCCTACCTGTCTTCTGGGACCCAGCTGAGGTCGAGACGCTCATAGCGGTTCACATAGCCGACCAGCTCATTCAGCCCGGCCTCGTCTTTCAGCCGGAAGAAACGCTTGTGGCGCTCGATCAGGTCAAGTTCCAGCAGCTTCTTGACTGACCGGCTTACATGCACCGCAGACAGCCCCGTCGCTGCCCCGATCTGTTCCTGCGTAAGGGGGCAGTGGAACTGGTCATGCAGCAGGGGTTCCATCAGGCGCAATCGCGACATGGTCTGAAGGAGGAAGAGGACCAATCTCAGGTGCCCGTCGGTACGGCGGCAGACAATGACGCGGTCATTCAGCATCGCCTGGTCGATCATGCTGAGCGCGAGGACCAGTCCGCTGATGCGCGGCGACTGTCGTAAAACGTCGGTTAGCCGCTCGCGTGGAAAGCGGCAGACCACGAGCCGCGTCGCGGCGATCGTGGTATTTGGCGTTCGAGCGAAGGCTGCGTCGCCAAGGCCTATGATATCACCGGGGTGATACACAGTTGGAATGTGCGGACGGCCGTTCGTTTCCTCGCGTGTCGCGATTGCCCATCCTTTCTTCAGGATGAAGAGTTCGTTGAGCGGTTCGCCCTCTTTCGCCAGGACGTCGTCCTTGTCGAGATCTTCCTTGTCTTTCTCCAGCGAGGCGAGAAGGTCGGCCTGCTCCTGTGAAAGCGGCGCGAGTTTCTCAAGTTTCGAGGCAAGACAAGAGTCTACCTCGACGCAAATATCTTCGTTTTGCGAATTGATCGTCCTTCTCCCTGGGCATTCCGGTCTTTATACGGGACTCCGCCTTCACGAGGCGGGGACCAGCCTTCGGAGCTTCGAACGCAGGGCAAGAGTGGGTGTTCCGGAAAAAAACCTGTTCAGCGTGTGTCGAACTTGTCGGCTTTCCGGTCTCCGAACAGCATGCGTTGTTCAAGACGTGCACGTAGCGCCGCGTAATAGGCTTCGAGGAAAGCGAGGTCGTCAGATGTCGGGGACGCTTCGCGGCCGATCTTGTTGCGAATGCGGTCCGCGACCTTGGCTTTGATCTCCGACGTGGACTGGCGAAGCACATCCTCCAGCACATGCAGTTCGTGGATGCCATAAGCATCAAGTTCCTCATGCGTGAAGGTGTGATTGCCTGCGGTTGCCAGCGGTTCTGCGGACGTGATGTCCTTCTTGAGTTTCACGCGCGGCGCATGAATGACCATCGTGCCTGCGATGAGGTCCCCAACGCGAAGTTTTTCGGAGTTGAATAGCGGGAAGAGAACGAAGGTAGCCGCCCAGACTAGCGCAAGCAGGCGGGTCCACGCCCCGACAGCGTCTTCCGATCCCATGACCAGCAGGGTGAGCGGCAAAAAGACTTCCAGTTCGCGCATGAAATTGCGGGCAAGAACGGCATTTGCCGTCAACCGACCACCATTTCGGGCGGCAACCCGCAGACCGAGTGCGCGCTTGCCCGGCGTTGCCGCTTTCCGGCCGATCTCGAAAAAGGTGAAATAGAAGACCCGGAGGAGAAAGACGACGACCGCCGCGATGGAGCCCGCGATCTGCCAGCCGCGGAAACCCATTTCCGAAAAGACGATCGCGACAAGCCAGCTGAACGCGATGACCGTGATTACCAAGATCGAGAAGTCGAGAAGGAAGGCGCCCGCCCGTTCTGACGCTGTGGCCACTCGCAAATTGAGTGCCGCGCCTTCCGGCGTGACGAGCGGACGAATGCGCCTTGCCTGTCGCTCCTGTTCCTTCACCCGCATATCTCGGCGGCGCAGCGCCTCGCGTCGCGCCTCGATCGCTTGGCTGTCTTTCTTGCCTTTGCGCCTTGCCATCATACAGCCTCGTCCGTGCGGCGGGGCCAATAGAAATAGGCGAGCCAGAAGATCAGCGTTCCGATTGCGATGGTATAGCGCGTCATATCGTTATTGATGAGCTGGCGGCCAAACCCTTCGAGCAGTGCCGCCAGGAAAAGCATGATCACCGCGCCCATGATGACGAGCGCTGCCTGATTGCCTGTGTCGCGAAGGGACTGGATGCGCGTCTTCTTACCGGGGAAGGCTACGGCGCCGCCAATCATGAAACCGGCCGCTCCAGCCAGGACGATGGCGAATAGCTCTGTGACGCCGTGGATGAAGAGCCAGCCAGTCAGCTCGGCGCCAAGTCCTTTCGAGAAGAACACCGCCATGAAGCTGCCAATGCTGAGGCCATTGTAGATTAGGAGGATGGTTGTCGGGATGCCGAGACAAAATCCCAGCGCAAAAGCTGTCACGGCAATCGTGCTGTTGTGCGAGAATAGCTGCGCGGCGAAAGCGCCCAACATGTCCGCGATATTGGTTTCTTCCGTATAGAGTGTGGAGCGCAGATAGTCGTATCCCGCGTCAGGGTTGCGGCTGTCCCAGCCGGAATTGAACGTCCAGAACCATTCAGGGTCCTGCAAGGTCAGGATAAAGGCGAGAAGCCCGCCGCCAAACAGGCAGAGCGCCGCCAGCAGTGTCGGCAGGACGGCACGCGATACGGCATCCGGCCAGTCGCGCCTGAAATACTGGGCGATCCGCGCGCCCATACTGGCGCGGGTGCCATAGACGAAGAAATAGGCACGCGCACACAGCGTCTCGAGATAGGCGAGCAGGTTCTGGTCGAGCGAGATCGAGCGTGCCATCGAGAGCGACGAGACTGCCTGACGATAAAGCCGGGGCAGGGCCAGCATGTCCTCATCCGAAAGGCGTTTGACGCCGCGCTTTTCGGCCCGCGTTACGATACGGTCCAGTGCCTGCCAGTCGGCCTCGCGTTCCTCACGGAAGCGGTAGGATTTCATCACCCGGTCGTTCAAAGGAGCTCCCTCCGCTTGATGTCGAGATAGCGTGAGACAAGCTCAGAGCCGAATTTCTCCGGCGTGGTCTCGACGATCTGCACGCCCATCCGCTGAAGCTTGCGCAACACGACCTCCCGCTCCTGCAGCAACGTGTCTGCGACAACGGCGCGGCTGACATCCTCCGATGAGGCTGGCTCTGCGTCGATCATGGAAGAAAGCGCCTCATCCTCGAACGTAGCGAAGATAACGATGTGCTTGTCGGTGAGGCGCCGGACATTCTCGAGCATCAATTCAGCTGAGATCGTGTCGACGAAATCGGTGAAGAGGATGACGAGTGAGCGTCGCCCCAACCGCCCGGCGAGCGAGGTTAGCGCAAGCGTGTAATTCGCGTCCTCGGCTGAATAGTCGAGCTCTGAGGCAAGCTTCTGCACATGCGGGAAGGCGCCTGGCCCGGTCAGCAGGCTGGAGGCGACGCCGGGGCGGGCATCAAAGCCGAATATGGCTGTGCGGTCGCCAGAGCGGAGCGACACATAGGCGAGCAGCAGGGCTGAATTGATCGCCCGGTCGATCTTGGGGACGCCGCGCAGCGGTTCACTCATCAGGCGGCCTGTATCGAAGGCGAAGACGATATTGTGGTTGCGCTCGGTGCGAAATTCCTTGGCGAGCAGCGTGTTGTGACGGGCTGAATGCTTCCAGTCGATGGCCCGCCGGTCCATGCCGGCGGTGAACTCACGCAGGGCGTCGAACTCAGACCCGTCGCCGCGGTCTATCTGCATCTTGATGCCAAAATCGGCGTCGCGCTGATAAAGCCGCACGGCTTCATCCTTTACCCAACGCGTGTTCGGCGTGATCGCGAGTTCGGTGCCGAGCGTTTCAGTCTTGCGAATGGCGACAAGGCCAAGCGGGCCTTTCCAGCGCACCCATATCCGCTCGATGCGTCCGGTCCCCCGGCGTAGCGGCGTCAGCGTATATTCAGCCGTGTGCGCATTGTCGTTAAAGCCTTTCAGCCATTTGCGCACAGGCGGCTCGATCAGCTCATTGGTCTCCATCTCCGTCTCGACAAGATGGGGCAGAGGGCCTCTGCGAAAGCGGTAGGTGACCGCTACCGGATCGTCGCCCGAAATGTAGAGAAGCGGCGGCGCGTCGACCTCGATGCTGAGGTCGGAGGCGCGCGCGACAAGCGCGGTATCGGCCAGCATCAGCGCCAGTACCCCTGCGATCCAGCCAGCGGAAAGCGTCCAGAGCCCCGGCGCGGCGATGGCAATTACCACGAGCAAGGGCAGACCGGCCAGCATCAGAAAGACGGCGCGCAGGGTCGGTGCGATCATCTCGGCGCGGGCGTCTGGTCGATGAGGGCAGCGAGGGTCTCGTCGGTGCTGCGCCCTTCGATCTCGGCTGCCGGAGAAAGGATCACGCGGTGGCGCAAGGCGGGGCGTGCCAGCGTCTTCACATCATCGGGGATGACGAAATCGCGACCGTCGAGCGCGGCCCGCGACCGCGATGCGGCTGCGATGGCCGCAGCTGCGCGGGGGCTGGCGCCGGTTTCAAGCGCGGGCGTCTCCCGCGTCGCGCGCACGATATCGACGATATAGCCCGCAATATCCTCCTTCACCTTGACATTGGCGACGCTAACGACGGCCTCGTTCAGCTCAGCAGCGGTCACGACAGCGGAGACCCCGAAGGCGGCCGCCGTACGCATGCCGGTGCGGTTGCCATGGCCGGTGACAATGGCCAGTTCTTCATCGCGCGTCGGATAGTCGAGCACGTGCTTGAACAGGAAGCGGTCGAGCTGGGCTTCCGGCAGCGGGTAGGTGCCTTGCTGCTCGATCGGGTTCTGCGTAGCGATGACCATGAAGCGGTCGTTCAACGTGTGCGCCTTGCCGTCGATGGTCACCTTGCGCTCCTGCATAGCTTCCAGCAGCGCGGCCTGCGTCTTTGGCGGCGTGCGGTTGATCTCGTCTGCCAGCAGGATGTCGGTAAAGATCGGCCCCTTGGTGAGTGAGAACTCATTGGTCTGGAAGTTGAAGAGGTTCGTGCCCAGCACGTCGCCCGGCATCAGGTCCGGTGTGAACTGGATACGCCCGAAGTCGAGATCGATAGCGGCGGCAAAGCACTGGGTCAGCAGCGTCTTCGCTGTACCGGGCGGGCCTTCGAGCAGGATGTGGCCTGCCGAGAATAGCGCCGTCAGCATGAGGTCGACCGTATCGACCTGTCCGATCACGGCCTTGGAGACCTCAGACCTGATCCGGCCGGCGAGGCCCTGAACTGTCTCATTGCTCATGTGTCATCTCCTTGCGCCAGCGCCATAGCGCGCGGGCCTTGTTCCTGAGGTCATCGCGGGAGCTTGCAGGCGAAGAGAGCCCCGCCTGAAGCTTTGAAAAACTCGTCTCCATGCCCTGCTGCTCTGCCATCCGGTCAAGCAGGGCCTGATACTCTTCTTCCGAGAGGGTGCGCGGCAGGCCAAGCTCCCGGCTTAGTGCGCGGCGGCTAAGGGCGAGATAGCCGGGCGCCATGCGCTTCTCGCGCCCTGCCATCGCGATGAGGCCGGCCGAGTTATCTGCCAGCGCGCGCTTGCCAGCCTGGATGGCGCGGGTCTCGCGCTCCGGCGCGCCGAAACGAACTGCCGACGCCCAGCCAACCAGCAGCATCGTGGCGAGCCCGATCAGTGTCGCGCCGAGGAAAGGAATGTCGAGCAGGATCTTCAGGAGGTTCGTCGAATGCTCGAACCCGTGCAGCGTCGCATCGAACACGATGGGGCGGCGGCCATTGTCTGAAAGGTCTGCGAGGATACCGAGGCCAAGCCGGGCATTCTCCAGCCGCGACAGGCCGAAATTGTTGAGAAGATCAGGGTCCGACAGAACATAAAGCTCGCGGTCGGGGACCTTGCCGAGGAGCACGCCGCCCGGCACCGAAATCAGCGGCTCGAGCTGGTCGGCTTCGATGACCTGCAATTCGTCTTCAAAGTCCGGGTTGAACGTGCCGAAGTCGGTCGTGACTTCGCCCGGGTTCTCTTCGCGCGCGATGTCGCCATCCTCATCGAACTCGCGCAGCAGGATGCGCACGCGTTCTGTCGAGGCGAGGTCTGAAGTCAGCTCCCAGCTGCGCTTGGCGGGGTTGGAGCGGTAATTCCATTTCGGCAGCACGATCAGGGCAGGACCGGAGATCTCGTCCGGGTCGAGGCTGCGTCCACTAATCCCGAGCGTTGCGACAACCATGCGCCGCCCACCCGTCTCCATAGTGCGGGGCAGGCGCGACACGCTGACATCGCGGCCCTGCGCCTCCAGCATGTTGATCAGTCCCTCATACCCGGTCGCGGAGCGCGAATAGGGGGTCGGGCCGGCCCGGTCACGGGAGGCAAGGTCCGGCGACCAGGCCATGAGAGTCAGCACGGCGCCAAGCGACAGCAGCGAGACGATGATGAGGATAATGATGACGCGGCCGGTAAAGGGCGTGCGCGCTTGAGGCAGGCGTTCACTCATGCGCGTGCCGCCTTGAAGGCGAAGGCCTCATAGGACGCCCGCGCTTCCTTCCAGCCGCTCTGGTCTACGGGCCGGTCGCCAAAGAATGACTTCTCGACGAGACGGATGATGGGCGACAGCGCGGCGCGCGCGCGTTCCGGCAGGTCGCCAAGGCGTTCGATCTCGCGCGCGGTCAGCGATTGCGGCACGCCACCTGCGCGCCGTGCATTGAGGTCGGCAATCGAGCGGAAGAGGAGGAGGTGGACCGCTTCGGCATAGCGGCCTTCAGCGGCGAGAGCGTCTGCTTGTTGGAGCAGGGCTTCCGCCTCTTCCCTGGCGGGCCTGCCCTCATCGATGATGGAAAAATCTGCTTCGGCTTTCTGTTCGCGCTTGCGCCGGCCGGGCAGGGTCAGCCCGCCAAGCATGTACCAGAGGGCATAGGCTACGACGGCAACCACTGCCCCGATCAGTAGATACCGGATAAGCCAGCCAAAATTCTGGAAGATCCATGCGAAGAATTTGCCGATGGCTTCGATGATACCGTTATTGCGACGCGGAGTTCCCTCGTCCGGTTCCGGCTCGAAAGTCGGGCGCTCGGACTGTATGCGGCCATTGGCCGTGTGCGCTTCAACGAGTGCCTCGACATCGGCTTCGTCGCTGGCGGCCGCCTGTGCGATGGCCTGCGCGTTAAGAAAAGGACTAGCGAACACCAAGACGGTAAGGAGTGCGCCAAGCAGAATGGACTTCAAGCAATCGCCTCCTCTTGCGTCGTTTGCATGCGCCCATTCCCTCCAGACCGTTGTGACTATTTCAGAGCAGCAGCGCGGCGTCCATGGGGCATTGAGATTAGGGCCATGATCACCGATATGCGGGACGCGACATTCAAGGAGACGCCAATGGACCGCGCCGAACGCTATGCAGAACTGAAACTGGAAATCGAAAGCCTCGTCGCGGGCGAGACCTATGTGCCTGCCCGCTATGCGTCCGCGGCCTGTCTTCTGGCCGAAGCCTTCCGCCCGCGTTTTTTCTGGACCGGCTTCTATGTGGTCGATCCGCTAAAGCCCGAAGAACTAGTCGTTGGCCCCTATCAGGGCACGCTTGGCTGCCTGCGCATCCCGTTCGGCAAGGGCGTTTGCGGCGCCTGCGCGGCGGAAGGTCAGACGCAGCTCGTGCCGGACGTGCACGTCTTTCCAGGCCATATCGCCTGCGACTCGCGCTCCAATTCAGAGATCGTCGTGCCGGTCTTCGACGCAGACGGGAAGCTCGCCGCTGTGCTTGATGTCGATTCCACGGAATTCGACGCCTTCGATGAGGTTGACCGCGAGGGTCTCGAGGCGATCTGCAAGATCCTGCTGACGGCTTGAGGTTCAGCGCCCAACCGCTCTCACCGTCATCCCGGCCAACCGAAGGGAGAGCCGGGACCCATGGCGGCTGGATGCGCCCCTCTCAACCGCCATGGGTCCCGGATATTTGCTGGCGCAAATTCCGGGATGACGGGGCCGGGTCGTGCGAAGTCAGGCCTTAAGAAGCTCAGCATTCTCGCCAATCATGGCGGCCAGCTTTTCCCGTGCCTCTTCCGGCAGATCCTTCCAGGCTTCACGGAGGGCCATCAGGCAGCGGAGCTGATACTTGAACACACCCTGCGTATATGGCTTGCCATCAAGCTCGAGGCTGAACGTCTCATGACCCGCCTTCAGCGCTTCCTCATTGGCGCTCAGGAAAGGCAGATACGTGTCGCCCGCGACCGCCAGCAGCGCCTTCGCTGCGGCTGACGGCTCGCCAGTCCAGTCGCCATCTATGCCTGATGCGTCATCGACCATGTCCAGCCAGCGATAGAAATAGGGCCGCTCCTTGCGCAGAAAGGCCATCGGCGTCGGGTCGACGCTCATCACTTTCACCTGACCATAGAAAGCAAGGTCGGCGAGTGAGGGGCGATTACCAAACAGGAAGAGCGTTTTGCCGAGGGCGACTTCTTCCAGATGGCCGGTGACGCGTCTGAAAGAGCCTTCGATGACGGGCTTTGTCTCCGGCGTGCAACCGACCAGCGCCATGCGAGAAATCTGGCGCTCGCGGATAATCGCTGCTGCCTGCTCAACCTGCTCGCGGCCTGCCAGTGGCAGACTGTCATACATCAGCCAGTTCGCGCACCATTCGGCGTCTTCTGCATAGTGCCAGCGATAGTGGAACATCGCCTTCATGGTCCATTCGTCGGCCATGTCCTCAAGTAGCAGGCAGGCGAAACGCTGGACCGGGTCTGGCGGCAGCAGGGCGCGGCCTTCATCCTCCAGCGCTAGAAGGAAGGGCGTGGAATCGTTCGTCCACTGGCCGCCCGGCGTCCTGATCACCGGGATGACCGGCGCCTTCACCTGGCTTAGCACGTCGCCGCGAATGTCCGCGGTCATCGGTACCCAGACATGCGGCAGGCCCTTGGCGCGCATCGCGGCGCGCACCTTCATGGAATAGGGCGAGCCGAGCGCGCCGTGGACTTTGTAAATCTCGGTCATCAGTTCATCACCGGCTGGGGCCGCTGCGCGCAGGGTGTGCCGTACATGGCGCCCTGATCGATGCAGAAGAACTTGTCATCCGCACTGATCGGCTGCGGCCGGTCATGTTTGTTATCACCGATGTAGGCGACGATCTCGACACCCGGATAGCCCTGCGCGGCCAGCACTGCAGGCACTACATCGAAGCGTGGCGTCTTGTCGGATGCGCCCTTCGGCTGTGCGCGGGTCAGCAGGACGCGGAAGTCCTCATTACGCTCCAGCCCGACGCTGGCGAGGTTTTCCTCGGTCCAAAGCTGTTCGGTGTCGGCCCGGTTGGTCACCAGCGCGACATGGCCGCCAAGTTCGTTGACCCGTTCAATGAATGGTTTTGCGCCGGGCACCAGCGTTGCGGATTTCTCTGAGGTCCATTCATGCCAGCTTTCCGGCGTATAGGTTTCGCCGATGCGCTCACGCCTGATCTGGTATTCGACATTGTTGAGTACGGTCTCATCAATATCCAGCGCGACCGCCCAGGTGCCAGCCTCCCTGCTTGCGGCGACCTCTGCGACATAGTCGGTGGCCAGCGCGAAGACTTCCCCTGCCTTTTCGCCCCATTCAGGATTGTTCGCGACCCAGTCAACGCCTTCGCTGAGCGCAATATCGCTCTGAACCGGAGGGGTGGTGGACGGCGTCGCGCAAGCGGTCAGCGCGATCGCGGCCAAAGAGGCCTTTACGAGTGTCCAGGCATTCATGCGTTGCTCCTTTGAGATCGCGGCAGGGCCGCTTAGCCCGTTGGGTGTGTTTCGATCAGTTCCTGATATTTCAGGCCCGCCTCGCGGTGGCGATGGGCCTTCTGATAGCGCGGGTCGCGCATCATGCGCAGCATGTGCTGGCGCGAGGGATAATGCACGACCAGAACACGGTCCCATTCCTCGCCGCCACCGATGAGATAGCCTTGGCCACTGCCCGTATAGATGGGGTTTACGCCGATCTGCGGGTCTTTGCCCAGTTCGACGAGCCCATCGCCATAGCGGTTATAGGCTTCCTCGCCGCTTAGGCTCTCCTTGGCCTCCGGCGCGTCAGCCGGATACTCGGCCTTGTCCTTGAATTTCAGCAGGTTGATCATGACGATCGGCCCGTCATGCGCGTCCTTGGCGAAGCGGGTCATCTGGTCGGTGTTCGGCTGTACGGCTGGCATCGGTCACTCCCTTTTCAGCCAACCATCGCTGATCAGGAGGTCTCAGACAACCTCATCCCAGTCGCGGCTGAGCCTGTTCGCCGCATTGATAATGCCGACCATGGAATAAGTCTGCGGGAAATTTCCCCAGAGCTCACCCGTCGACGTGTCGATGTCTTCCGAGAGCAGCCCCAGACGCGTTCTATGGGCAAGGACATCCTCGAACATGGCGCGGGCTTCCTCTATCCGGCCAATTCGCGAGAGAGCATCGATGTGCCAGAAGGTGCAGGCGGTGAAGGCGGTCTGCGGCAGGCCGAAATCGTCTTCCACCCGGTAGCGATAGACATGATAGCCGTCGCGCAACTCCTCATCGATGCGTTCGACGGTCTTGATGAAGCGCTCATCCATGGCATCGATGAAGCCGATCTCGGCCATGAGCAGGACAGACGCATCGAGGGCGTCCTCACCGAAGGCGCCGGTGAAAGCCTGGCGCTTCTCATTCCAGGCAAGGTCGAGAATGCCGGTCCGCATCTCGTCGGCCTTGGCGTTCCAGTAATTGGCGCGGTCAGGCTTGCCGAGAAAAGTGGCGATCCGGGCGAGCCGGTCGCAGGCTGCCCAGCACATGATGGCCGAAGAAGTGTGGATATGCGCCTTGCCGCGAAACTCCCAGATGCCTGCATCTGGCGTATTCCAGACCGCATAGGCGCGCTCGCCGACGCCTTCGAAGTGCTCGAACTCCAGTTCGCCAGCCTTGGCGTGCAGGCGGTCGTCGAAGAAGGCCTGGCTCGCGCCGAGGACGACATGGCCGTAGACATCATGCTGGATGTGCTCGGCTGCCTGATTGCCGAAGCGTACCGGCCCCATGCCGCGATAGCCGGGCAGGGCATTGGCAAAGCCCTCGGTCAGATCATGCTCCAGCGCGATGCCATAGACCGGCTGGATATGCCCGCCCTTTGTATGGGCCACCGTATTGCGAAGATAGGCGAGATAATATTCCAGCGTTCCCACCGCAGACAGGCGGTTGAGCGCTGTCACTGTGAAATAGGCATCCCGCAGCCAGCAGAAGCGATAGTCCCAATTGCGCTCAGAGCCTGCATGTTCAGGTATGGAAGTGGTCAATGCCGCAACGATGCCGCCGGTCTCTTCATAGACGCAGAGCTTCAGCGTAATGGCCGCGCGGATCACCGCGTCCTGCCAGTCTGGCGGGGTAGCGAGACGGCGCGACCAGCTCATCCACTGGTCGGCGGTGCGCTCGAGCCATTCGAGCGCGATGACGCCCACCCGGTCGGACAAGCTTTCATCCGGGCCCAGCAAGAAGCTTACTTCGCGGTCTAGCACGAAGTCGCGCCCATCCATGACATAGGAGACGGGCGCGTCGGTTGTGATTCGGAAACCTGCATTCTCATCAAGGAACTTGATGTGGTTCACGCCCCGGCGGGTGACCATATTGTAGTCGCCGCGCTGGCTTTGCGCGAACAGGTCCACTCGAATGCGCGGCATGCCTCGCAGCGGCGTGATCCGGCGCACCATGGAAGCAGGCCGGAACATCCGGCCCTTGTCCATGAAGCGCGGGCAATAGTCCGTAATGCGGATGGCAGAGCCGTCTTCGGCTTCCAGCTCAGTCTCTATGACGGCTGTGTTGCGGCGATAGCGCTGCGTGCTCTTGCAATGGCCCTGCAGCGTGATTGCGAACTTGCCGCGTCCGCCAAGCAGGCTGTTGAAGACAGGTTCACCGTCGAGACGCGGCAGGCACATCCAGACGCATTCGCCATGCTCATTGATCAGGCCCGCGACCGTGCCATTGCCGATAATACCGAGTTCGAGATTACTCATGTGCGCCCCTGACGCTTGATCCAGTCTGCCACCGCTTCCGGGCTTTCCAGCCGGTAGGTGGCGCGTGTTTCGCCCTTGCCCACTTTTATCGACACCCCGCCGAGCCGGTTGACCACATCGAACGCGTCCTCGTCGGTCGTGTCATCCCCGACCATAACGGGCATGCGGTCTTCCAGCTTGGCCAGCACGAGCAGCTTTTCGACGGCCTTGCCCTTGTTCGCGCCGACAGGCTTGGCCTCGAAGATCATCTTGCCCGCCTGCAGCTTGTAGCCGTCAATGTTGGCGAGCCCTGCCTCCAGCCGCGCCTGCAATGTCGGGGCAGCTTCAGGGTTCAGGCGATAATGAAAGGCGATCACTTCGCCCTTTGTCTCTGCGTGCACGCTGTCCAGACCTGCGATTGCTGTCTCGGCAAGCGCCGTCAGCGCGCCTGGGGCGACAGAGCGCGTCTCTTCGGGGCTCTCGCCCGGTGCACAAATCTCCAGACCGTGCGTGCCCGCGCGCCACAGCGTGTTCGGTACGCGGGAGGAGAGGTCGCGCACATCACGCCCGCTGATAATGATCAGCGCGCCGCCAAGCGTGTTCTTCAGCCGGATCAGCTCTTCAGCGAGCCCGTCCGGCAACCTCACCGTCGCCGCATCGTCCTGCAGCGGGGCGAGCGTGCCGTCGAAATCAAGAAAGAGAGCGTGCCGAGGGTCGAGATCTGGCAGGTCAGTAGGGGTATTCATCAACAAGTATCGACGTCCAGATCATCGAGGAATTTCTGTCGCCACCAGGAGATGTCCTGCTCGACAACGGTCTGGCGCAGTTTTTCCCAGCGTTCCTGCCGCTCTTCAAGGGGCATTTCGAGCGCTTTGTAGATCGTCTCGGC
Source organism: Henriciella marina (assembly GCF_027213945.1). Lineage (GTDB taxonomy): Bacteria > Pseudomonadota > Alphaproteobacteria > Caulobacterales > Hyphomonadaceae > Henriciella > Henriciella marina_A. The sequence goes on along the minus strand of NZ_JAPWGW010000003.1, from coordinate 263,375 downwards.
GACATGGTAGCGGTCATGCGGATTGACGATCAGAGTGTCGGACAACTGCTCAGCGGCGCCTGCAAACTGCGACAGGATCAGGACGCCGGGGTCGTCCGGGTCCTGCGCCATGACGAACTCCTTGGCGACGAGGTTCATCCCGTCCCGTAGCGGCGTCACGAGGCAGACCGAAGCGATGCGGTACAGCCCGGCGAGCTCTTTCCGGTCGTAGGAACGCGCAAGATAGCGAAGCGGGATCCAGTCGAGGTCGCCATAGTCGCCATTGATGCGGCCAGCCAGCTCATCAAGTTGCACGCGGAGGTCCTGATACTCTTCCACCTTGGAGCGGGATGGCGGCGCGATCTGCGTGAAGGACACGCGCCCGCGCGTCGAGGGGAAATTGTCGAACATCTTGCCGACCGCTTCGAAGCGCTGCGGCAGGCCCTTGGAATAGTCCATCCGGTCCACGCCGAGGACGAGCTTTCGCCCGCCAAGGAATTTACCGATGCGGGTGGCGGCCGTCTTGGCACGCTGACCAACCGCAAGTTTTGCGAAACTCTCTGCCTCAATTCCGATGGGATAGGCGTTCGCTCTGATCCGCCTGCCGAAGACACTGATCCAGCCATCGCCCTCATCGACCCCGTCGCAGGAACGCACGAGGAATTGCACGAAGTTGGAGCGGTCATTCTCTGACTGGAAGCCAAGCACATCGAACTCGCACATGGCGCGGGCGATTTGCTCATGTTCGGGCAGGGCGCGAAAAACCTCAGGTGAGGGGAAGGGAATATGGAGGAAAAAGCCGATGGGGCCGTCCCATCCGCCTTTCCTCAAAAAGTCGCCCATCAGCAGGAAATGGTAGTCATGCACCCAGACGCTGTCGCCCTTTTCGAGGTGCGGCACGACCATGTCGGCAATGCGCTTGTTCACCTTCTCATAGGCGTCGAAATCGGTGTCGCCGAAATGGGCAAGGTCCACCCGATAGTGGAAAACCGGCCAGATGACCCGGTTGGCATATTGCAGATAGAAGCCGTCATGCTCGGCCTCGGTAAAGTCGGTAACGATGAAGTCGACGCCCTCATCGGTGATGTGCTCGGGCGGGCCCGGCTCACCTTTGACAATATTCCCTGACCAGCCGAACCACATGCCGCCTGTCGATGTCAGCGACTCCCAGACCGCGACGGCGAGGCCGCCTGCGCGGGCACTCGGATCAGCTGCGGTGCGGTTCGAGATGGCAATCAGTCGGCCCATGCGAAACCCTTCCTTCTGGAACTTGAAGATGCCGAAGGAAGAAAGCGCATCAACCCCAAAGGTTCGATTTCACATGAGTTTTTGCGCACGCGCCAAGGTGTTGGCCAGTCCGCTCAGTCTTTGAGCGACGTGATCGCTGGCACGTTGGTGCCTGGCTCCCGCGACTAGTAGAGCGCTACGAAAGCAGCGATGCAGGCGAGCCAGAGATTTGCCAAGCCATACTTGACCGCAAAGACACGGGCGCCTTTGAGCCACACGGCCACTGCAAAAAGGATGGGGATCATCACCGGCAGCGAGAATGTGACGACCTGACTGATCCATTCGGGCTTTCCCGGCTCTCCAGTCACCCAGTCGACTGCGTGATCACTTCCCCAATACATGTAGAAGACCCAGAAGAGAGGCAGGACGGCCAGTACCCAAACGCGGCGGTACGACCCGGTAATGCGTGGATAGTAGGACATCCCGAACGCTCTCATGAAGATCGCGAGCGTTGCGAGCAGAACCCACAGAAACAGCACAAGTGTGAGTGCCGCGAGCAGAGCGGTTAAGACGGCGCCGACAAGACTTGCGCCGTGCGCCAGAAAACCGCCGAACCCTTGCTCCAATCGCTTATTCCTTGAGCTGCCTGTTCAGGAACGCCATACGGGTCTTCATCAGGTGGGTCTGCAGGGCCTGGCCGCGGATGCCGTGGCGCTGGCCAGGATAGGTCATCAGCTCGAACAGAAGGCCTTTCTCCTGCATCTCCGCCATCAGCCTTGTCGTATTGTCGAAGGTGACATTGTCGTCGGCCATACCGTGGACGAGGAGGAGCGGCGGCAGTTCTGCTTCCAGACGCTCAAGATGATAGAAGACCGATGACTTGTCATAGCCGTCCGCATTGTCCTGCGGCGTGTCCATGTAGCGCTCTGTGTAGAAGGTATCATAAAGCGACCAGTCGGTGACGGGCGCGCCAGCGACGGCGGCGGCAAACGTGCCTGCCGGCGCCTGCAATATGGTCATCAGCGTCATGTAGCCGCCATAGGACCAGCCTTGGATGGCGACCCGGTCCGCATCGACGAAGGGCTGGGATTTCAGCCATTCGACGCCTTTCAGCTGGTCGCGCACTTCCGGCCCGCCGGTCTGGCGATAGATGACATCCTCGAACGCCTTGCCCCGGTTCGCCATGCCGCGATTGTCTAGGCGGAAGACGATGAAGCCCTGACGCGCAAGATACTGGTCAGACAGGCTCTCCCAGTCACGGTCGACCGTCTGCGCATGCGGGCCGCCATAGACTTCGACGATGGCAGGATAGGTCTTCGAGGCGTCGAAATCGGCGGGTTTCAGGATGGAGTAGTAAAGCGTCTGGCCATCCTCGGCCTCGAGCGTGCCGAACTCAGGCTCGGCATGGGCATCGAGATAGGGGGCGTAGGGGTGGTCCGCATTGAGTGCGTTTTCCTCGACCCATGCGATAAGCTCCCCGCTGGCCGTATATAGACCTGTCTGCGGCGGCTGGTTCGGTGCCGAAGACGTCCCGACAAAGGACTGCGCGTCGGGCGCCATGCTGACCGACCATGACTTGCCCGCTTCGGTGATGCGCACGGGTTCGCCGCCGCTCAGCGGGACTGAATAGAGGTGCTGCTCCAGCGGCGTGTCGGCATAGCCGGTGAAGTAGACAATGCCATTGTCCCGGTCGACGCTCTTGAGGCTATCGAGAGCCCACTCGCCGCTGGTCAGGAAATGCAGCTCGCTCGCATTGCTGCCATCTGGCGAGATGGCGAGATGACGGTAGCCGGTCTCCTCGGTGGTCAGCAGGATGCCTTCATCGAGGCCGACAAAGTCGTTCGAAAGATTGACCCAGTTGCCTTGCGTCTCTTTGAGCGGAGACCAGACCCGCCACGGCTTACCATCGGTGCGGTTATAGCGGATTTCGGTCTGGTCGCGGTTCACCGTCTGGAACCAGAGGCTGCCACCTGCCCAGTTCACCCGCGCAAGGTACGTGTCCGGCCCGACTGAAATCAGGCGCGCATCTTCGCTGCTTTTCAGGTCATGAACGAAAAGCTCGACAATCGCATTCGGCGTCCCGGCGCGCGGATAGCGCTGGTCAATGACCGTGGTTTCCTCAGCCTTGATGTCGAAGCGCTCAATGATGTCGACCGTGCTTTCATCGACCTTGGTAAAGGCGATGTGGCGCTCATCCGGGCTCCACCAATAACCTGTATACCGGCTCATCTCCTCCTGCGCGACGAACTCGGCCACGCCGTATGAGATCGCATTGTCAGGCTCGGCGTCCAGCGTGATCTGGCGCTCCTCGCCGCTTGCCAGCTCGATCACGAAGACCGCGCCATCCCGAACAAAGCTTACATAATTGCCGCGCGGGGAGACGCGGGCATCATACTCAAAAGCTTCGGTTTGCGTCAGCTGGCGGGTCTGCGCGCCGTCAGCGTCAAGCGTCACCAGATGAAGGTCCCCGCCCAGCGGGACGAGTATGGTATCGGCCGTGCCCCAGTCATAGTCCACGATACCCTTGCGGCCAGCGATCCGGCGGCGCTCACGCAGCGCCTTTTCCTCTTCCGACAGCTCCACCTCTTCAGGCTCCAGCAAGGTCGAGTCGACCAGCATGGACTGCGCGCCCGTCTCCACATCGAACTGCCAGAGGTCATAGCGGCTGGAATCGTCCTCGCGCGCCTTGAGGAAGGTCACCCGGCTGCTATCGGGAGAGTATTTCACGCCCGTTGGCGCAGGCCCGCTCAGCGAAGGCGAGGCATAGAGACGTTCGATCGTCAGCTCTTTGGAGGCCATAGTGTCCTGTCCGGTCTGTGCGATTGCGGGGGAGGCGAGAAGAAGGGCGGCAGCAAGGCCAGAAACGAGATTGCGCATGACGGCCATACCTAGCGTAGTTCCGGCAGGTGTCAGCCCCCGCAACTGGTAGTCGCCGCAGAATTTGAGCGTTTGGTGAACACCCGTCCGCACACCTTCTACCTTGATCTTGAGGGGCCCCAGCGACTACATCGGCGGTTTCCGATTTCCAATCCAGATCAGCGAGCGTTCTCACCCCATGGCCGGTCAACAATACGTCTTCAACATGCAGGGCCTGACCAAGACCTATCCAGGCGGCAAGAAGGTATTCGAAAACATCCACCTGTCCTTCCTGCCAGACGCCAAGATCGGTGTTGTCGGCGTGAACGGTGCTGGTAAGTCAACGTTGCTGCGCATCATGGCGGGTCAGGACACTGAGTATAATGGCGAGGCCAACCCGGCGCCCGGCACCAAGGTCGGCTACCTGCCGCAGGAGCCGAAGCTGGACGAAAGCAAGACGGTGTTCGAGAACATCGCCTCGCAATGCCCGGAAAAGCAGATCTTCGACAAGTTCAACGAAATCTCGATGAAGCTCGGTGAGGAATACACTGACGAGCTGATGGAAGAGATGACGGCCCTGCAGGAGCAGGTCGACCAGGCAGACGCCTGGGACATCGATTCCAAGATCGAGATGGCGATGGTCGCCCTCGGATGTCCTGAAGGCGATGCGTCCGTCACCAACCTTTCAGGCGGTGAAATTCGCCGCGTCGCGATCTGCCAGCTGCTTCTTTCGAAGCCTGACATGATCCTGATGGACGAACCGACCAACCATCTCGACGCCGAGACGGTGGCCTGGCTGCAGAACTATCTCATCAACTTCCCGGGCTGTGTGATCCTCGTCACCCACGACCGTTACTTCCTCGATGAAATAACCGACTGGATCCTCGAGCTCGATCGCGGCCGCGGCATTCCTTACAAGGGTAACTATTCCGACTGGGTCGAGCAGAAGGCCAAGCGGATGGAGCAGGAAGCCCGCGAGGATGCTGGCAAGAAGCGCACGCTCGCGAAAGAACTCGAATGGGTTCGCGCAGGCGCCAAGGCCCGTCAGGCAAAATCCAAGGCCCGTATCTCTGCTTATGAGCAGCGCGCCTCCGAGGCTGAGCGTGAGAAAGTGTCCACGGCGCAGATCCGTATCCCGCCTGGCCCACGCCTTGGTAACATTGTCATTGAGGCGGAAGACCTGCGTAAGGCATTCGGCAACAACCTTCTCATCGATGATCTGTCCTTTGCTCTGCCGCCGGGCGGCATTGTCGGCGTGATCGGCCCGAACGGTGCTGGTAAGTCGACCCTGTTCAAGATGATCATGGGCAAGGAAACCCCGGATACGGGCGCGATCCGCGTCGGTGACACGGTCAAGCTTGGCTATGTTGACCAGAGCCGCGACCAGCTCGACGACAAGAAGAATGTCTGGGAAGAAGTCTCCGACGGCCTCGACGTCATCGACCTTGGCGGCGTTGAAGTGAACTCACGCGCCTATGTCGGCGCCTTCAACTTCAAGGGTTCCGATCAGCAGAAGAAAGTCGGCCTGCTGTCTGGTGGTGAGCGTAACCGCGTCCACCTCGCCAAGATGTTGCGCCAGGGCGCCAACTGCCTCCTACTCGACGAACCGACCAACGACCTCGACGTGGAAACCCTGCAGGCGCTCGAAGAAGGCCTCGACGGCTTCCCGGGCTCTGTCGTGGTGATCTCGCACGATCGCTGGTTCCTTGACCGTATGGCGACCCATATTCTCGCTTTCGAAGGTGACAGCCACGTCGAATGGTTCGAAGGCGATTTCTCGTCCTATCTGGAAGACAAGAAGCGCCGTCTCGGCCCTGATGCGGTTGAGCCGAAGAAGCTCAAATTCAAGAAGTTCCAGCGCGACTAGGCTTTCTCGGCGGGCCATCTTGCTGTCGTTTCCCGTTTGGGAAGCGCACAGCTAGTATTTGAAAAGTTTCTCCGGCCCGCCACTTCGTCCGTATGCGTCACACACGATCACATTTCCTGCCGGCCGGTCTGGCCGCTATCGCTTTCATCGCCCTCGCGCTTGCCGTGAAGAATGAGGCGATGCTGGTTTCTGTCGATCTGGCGATCAGTGATGCGGTGCAGGAAGCGCGCAGCCCGGCAACGGACTGGGTCGTCGTGCTGGTCACCCTGTTCGGTGATGCTGTCGCGCTGACGCTGATTGCCTCCACAATCGTGATCGCACTCCTTCTGCGTCGGGCCTGGTGGCCAGCGGCGATGAGTGCCATTGCCTTCATTTCCACCCTGCTGATTGTGAAGCTGATCAAGCTCCTGATCGCGCGTGACCGGCCGACGGCCGATCTCTATGGCGGGGTCGAGAGCTTCAGTTTTCCATCCGGCCACATGACCAATTCGGCGGTCATCTATGGCGCTCTCGCCATCTTCGCCGCCTATGCCCTGAAGGGCTCGGTGCAGAAACTAGCCGTGGCTGGTTTTATCCTGCTGATCGGTCTGATCGGTTTCTCGCGGGTCTATCTCGGCGCCCACTGGCCAACCGATGTCATCGGCGCAGTGATCCTCGCCAGCATCATGCTCTTCCTGATTGCATGGGGGTTTGACCAGGTGCGGAACGCCGACCGGTTCGCCAGACCGTTCACGCTCGCCATCCTCGTCATGTTTGCGGTCTGGGCTGTCTATGGCTTCATAACGCTTGAAGTAGCCCTCGACATGTATGCGCTGGATGTCACACCTGAAGGCACGATTGAGGTGGAGCCTGTCCCACAGGAATAAGCGCCGTATCCGGATCAAAAACAGCGGCTTAACCTCAAGATAACCGCTTTTGTCCACACTGGTCATAAGCCGAATTAGGGTGGGGGGACAAACACACCGGAAGGCGAGGCCATGCCAGGGTACCCCGCAAAACAGAGCGTCCCAAATACAGGTGTCATTCCTGACGAGAACTCCCGCCTTCGGGCCGTCCGCGAACTTGGCATCATCAATACGCCAGCCGAAAAATCCTATGACAGGATTGTTGGCCTGGTCAAAAAGATCTTCAAGGTCGAAATCGCGGCGATCTCCATCATGGATGGCCACCGCTTCTGGCTGAAATCTGCTGTCGGTACGCCGGTAACGGAAGCGCAGCACGCCGACAGTTTTTCCCAGTTCACACTGGCGATTGATGGCCCGTTCGTGGTTAGCGATACGTTCGAAGATCCGCGCTTTCGTGACAATCCTTTTGTCGCCGGACCGCCCCATGTCCGCTTCTACGCTGGCGTTCCCGTGCGTTCCAGCAACGGGCAGGGGATCGGGACGCTTTGCGCCGTCGATACGAAACCTCGCAAGATTACAGAGGGGCAACTGGCCGTCCTGCAGGACTTTGCTGATATCGTTGCCGAGAACTTCCAGCTGCGGCGCGTGGCCATGCGCGATGAGCTGACCGGCACGCTTTCGCGCCGCGCCTTTCGCGAGCAGGGTGTGCAGATCGCCTCGCTGGCTGCCCGGCACCGCCACAATTTCACGGCGATTTGCTTCGATCTGGATCATTTCAAATCCATCAATGACACGTTCGGCCATGCGGCTGGCGATGAGGTCCTGCGAGAGATGGCGAAGGCTGCGCAGACGCGGCTTCGCACCAGCGATCTGCTTGGGCGCATGGGCGGCGAGGAGTTTGCTGTCCTGTTGCCAGAGACGGACAGACAGGGCGCGCTAGAGGCGGCCGAAAAGCTGCGCCGGGATATCTCCGCGCTCCGGTTTGAGTTTGGTGGGCGGACCGTCGGCATCACGGCGAGCTTTGGTATCGGCACGTTCAACATTGAGACCCGGGATCTGGACAGTTTGCTGGAGCGGGCCGACGCGGCGCTTTATCAGGCCAAGTCGGAAGGGCGGAACCGCTGCGTCGCCTTCGGCAAGAGTGATGTTACCGTCCGCGCAGCGCGCCGGCGGGTACTGAAGGCAGGCAAGATCAGCTTCCGAAATGGCGGCTCAACGATCGACTGTACGGTCCGTACGCTTGGTCAGGAAGGCGCTGGCCTCGACATGATCGCGACAACAGATGTGCCGAACGAATTCAGGTTGCTTATCAAGGCCGATGGCTTGGATGCGAAATGTGAGGTGACCTCACGCACACGCACCCATCTGGAGGTGGAGTTCGTCTAGTCGCCGCGTCTGAAAGGCGAAGAGACAACGAGACGGCGGTCACGTTCTGCTTCCTGCGTTTCAGAGCTGGAGCTTGCAGCTTCATCGCTGGCGCCGGGCAGATAGGTTTCACTGCGTGCATAGACCGATGGCGACTGGTTCGGGGCGGCGGCAGCGACCTCGCTGCGCGGGACGATCTCGAAGCCGAGGAAGCCAAGCAGGTAGTAGAAGCCGATACCCGTCAGGACAGCCGTCGCGAAGATGCGGACCAGGAATTTCAGGATTGCACCGGAGAAGGCTTTCACGACAATGGCGCTGATCACCCCGCCGCCAAGACCCGCTGTAGACGCGACCGCTGCAAGGTCGAAAAGCTCATTGAACCAGTCCATCAGATATTCCCCCAAAGAAGCTGTGGCAGGCCGGGTTGCTAGCCAGCGCTCGCCGTTTCAAGATTGTTGAGTTCGAACCGCACCCCGCCGATGACGACACCATCGCCGTCACTGTGGAGGTCCAGCCTGTCGGCCCGCTCCAGTGCTTTCATGGCGTTGTGGAGGCTGATGCAGAAGGTCGACAGCGCCTCGCGCTTGCCGTCTTCGAAGATCAGCCGCTCATTCTCATCCAGCTGGATACTGGTCTGGCCCTTATTGGTGGTGACCGGCTTGCCAATGGCAGCGGTCCAGCGCGAGGCGAGCGCGCGCGGGTCCGGGGCGCTGAAGATCGCGCCAGCAATATGCCCTCTGACCGACTGTTTCTCCCAGTTCGGGCCGGCCCAGCGCCAGCTGTTCCAGGGGCGTGCCTCATCGAGGGAGAGGATCGCAGCGCCCACATCGGCCGGGTGGACATGGCTGGCGGAGATATCGTCGAGGTCGATATTCCAGACGCGGCGGATACCGGCATTGTCGAGGCGGGCGCGCGCGTCTGCGAGGTCCTCTGTCTGCAAGATCGCCATATAGCCGCCTTCGCCATGCTTATCGAGGAAGCGGCGAGCGGGCGCGTCGTCTGTGGTCGGGGCGACGACTTCTAGGAACTGATCGCCGATGGAGAAGACAGCGTTCTCGAGGCCGAACTCCTTCACACCGGGGTCAGCAAATGGCTTGCCGAGGCCGAGGACGGTGCGGAGGTGATCGGCCGTCTCGAGACTTTCGGCGGCGATAACGAGTTGGCGCATGCGTATACGGGTCATGTATGCCGGGTAACATACATGGCAGGCGCGCGCCTAATGCTTTCAGAAAGGGGGCGGGGGCCGGCACCTGATCTGAGCGTTGAGATCGTCCAGCGTCGCGCTGAGCCAGTCAGGTGTTTCTCGGCCCCTGATGCCGGGTGGCCAGCCCGGACGCAGCGGTGTCAGACGCGGACGGGGACCGTCACTCGACAGGGCCCGCGCACGCCTACGGGCGAGCCGCAGCGCGTGGCGTTCTGGTGCTTCAAGTGCGCTCTGTAGCGCAGCAAGCCGGGCGTTGAGCCGGGGCCTGGCCGGGGCTTCTTCTACCGCGGAACAGGCGGTGCCCGGACCAAGCACGTCCACAATGCGCGGCCCGGCATGGAAGCGCATCCCGCGCAATGGTCCGCCGACTGCGGCGGCGCAGGTCGCGACCGGTTCGAACAGGGCGAAGCCTGCGGAATGTCGGCGACCATTGCGGTTTGGCAGGATTGCCTGGCTTGCCGGCGCAGAAGGAAGCAGCCGGGTCTCCAGCCTGTCTGCGAGCAGAGTGATGATCCGCCGGACAAGGGCCTCGGCAGGCCGCAACAGGCGCATGGCATGCAGGCGCACGGCACGGTCATCGGCGCCAGCGCCTTCCAGCATTGCAGCAATACCGGCGACCAGCGCGACGAGGCGCGGCCAGACCCGTGCAATCAACGGGGAAAGGTCGGTGACGGTGCATCCCATGGTGCAGTAACAGTACACCGGTGGTGCAGGGGTGGGATATTCTGTGCGGCTGCAAATCAGGAAAGCCCTGCGCCTTGAGCTATTCCGGCGTAACACTATCGTATCGGCAACATTGCGAGGGGCGACCATGAGATTGATTGCAAAATGCTGGGCAGCAATTGGTGCCGCAGCGCTGATAGGTGGTTGCGCGGCGAATATGACGGCCGAGACGCCTCTGGACACCCTTGCTGAGGCGCCCGGGACCATACGCATTCTTCAAGAGCAGGAGCTGGTCGATATTCTTGTCGGCTCCTGCATCCAGTCTACGCGCAACTGCGACCCCTCCGCATCGATCGAGCAGGTGAAAGCGGCGCTCGCCGACGGCGCATTATTCCGTTTGCTTGTCCCGCAGGCTGTACCGGACGACGGCGTGGTCGTTGCCGTGCAGGGGATTGGTGGCGGCGGTCCCTGGCAACATGTCATCGACAGGACAGCCGAGCAGGGCCTGTCACGGATGGATGATGCCGCGATGGAGCAGGCGGTTGTTGAGCTATTCGCCGACCATATCGGCAAGGATGTCACCGCCCTGGTAAGGTCGGAAGCTGCCGGGGCAACCGCGACGGCGCTGCTGCTGGGTGCAAAGCTTGGTATCCCCACACTCGATGCCGGGATTACCGGACGGGCGGTGCCGGAAGTGCAGCAATCCATTCCCTGGATCAACGAGATTGCCTCTGTGCCGACGGCCGTCATCACGCCTTGGGGCGACCAGATCATCATCCGGCATGCGGTCGATGAATATCGCGTAGAGGACCTGACCCGCGCCATTGCCGTGGCGAGTGGCGGCGATGCCTTCATCACAATGACGCCGATGAGCGGCTCTGACCTGGAGCGCGGCGTCCTTGCCGGGAACATCAGCGAAGCGGAAGCCTATGGCCGCACGGTGCGTGAGGCGGTTGATGCGGGCCAAGACCCGATCGCGGCACTTGTCGAAATCAGTGGCGGCTACCGCCTGTTTGAAGGCGTTGTCACGAGCTCTGAGGAACACGGCGAGCGCGGCTTCAACTGGGTGGAAGCTGAATTCGCCGGGACCGGCGCCTATGAGGGCGAGACTTACCGCGTCTATGTGAAGAATGAGAATATCGTCGGCTGGCGCAATGGTGAGCTGGATGCCGTTTCGCCCGACTATATCTACAATCTGGATCCCGCGACGGGGCAGTCGACTTTGGGGGTGGGCTATGGCGGTTATGTCGTCGGTGAGCACGTGGTCTTAGTCGGCGTTCCCGCACCGGCCCCATGGCGCAGCGAGCGCGGGATTGACCTGATCGGGCCGCGCCATTTCGGCTTCGATTTCGACTATGTCCCGCTGGAAGAGTTGCAGGCGGACTGAAGGGCGCGGGCCTATTCCGAGCGGTAGTTCGGGACGAGGTCTATGGCGAGTTCGCGCATCTTCTGGACGTCGCCCTGTGTCATGCTGGGCTTGCCGTTGCGGTGCCAGGTCCAGAGGCCGTGCGCGTCGTTGAATGCGTTCGCCTGGCTGCTCTGCAGGACGCCATCCTTCTGCATCACCTCGATCAGGGCGGCGATCTCATTGTTGGAAAAGCCGGCATAGCGGGTGCGGGTACGGCCATGGATATTCGGGTTCGAGGCCCGGCGCTGAAGCTCGTCGCGGATGGCATACCAGTGGTTCTTGAAAGTCTGCCGCATCCTGCCGGCTTCGTCGGTCACCTTCTCTTCCACATCGGTACGAAGGTCGAAAACGCTGGAGCGTAACTGGCTGACAGCGCCGAGCGTGGCGCTCATCTGCTCTTCCATTGCCGAGAGGAGCGTACGGGTTTCTGCCTGATGTTTCTCAATCGCTTCGTTGGAGGCTTCCAGCGCGGATTTCAGGTTCTTCACCCGCCCCCCAAACAGTGCAGCGCCCAGCAGGACGCCGAGCCCACCCGCCACGATCAGCACCGCTGTCGAGATCAGCGATGCCTGCGCATCTGTCAGATTGATCCAGTACTCTTCCAGCATCTTGTCCCCCCGGCCATCGATTTCTGGTCGAGATGTTCTTCTCGTTAAAAGTACGCGCGTCAAGTTGGGGCCATCCCGCATGGACAAGGCGGCCAGCGCGGATCAGGATGGAAACCTATCGCAAGTCTGGAGGGATGAGGGCATGAAGACGAGCTGGCGCGTGATGGGTATTCTGGCGGCGGGGCTGTTGCCGCTTGCGGCCTGCGGAACGTCCGAGGAGATGGGGACGCCTGCGGCCGAACCTGTCGAAGAGGCGCCAAACCTGGCTGTCAGTGAGCCGGTAAGCCAGGCTGAAGCGATGCCGGCGAATGAGCTGGTCGGGCAGGGCGAGGCGATTGCCGAAACGCTCTGCGCGGGCTGTCACGCCATCGGCCTTACCGGGGAAAGCCAACACGCGCAGGCCATGCCGTTCCGGGAGATCTCGTGGCACTATCCGGTCGAAGTGCTGGCCGAACCTTTTGGGGAAGGCATCATGGTGGGCCACCCCGAAATGCCGCAATGGCAGTTCGAGCCAGAACAGATCGACGCGCTGCTGGCCTATCTGGAAACCGTGCAGGTGCCGGAAGAGGGGTGAGGTCGGCTGATGCCCCATCCCCGCGCGGCGGGGATGGGGCGAGCGGGGCGCCTATTTCTTGCGCTGGTCGAAGACGTTGCTGACGCCAGTCTTCACGGACGGGTTCGACGCGTTGGTCTTCGGCTTTTCCTGCTTGGGCTTCCGGATTTCGCGGTTTGATTTCTGCTGTTTAGCCATGCGAATTGGTCACTTCTTTTGCATCGCAGCCAGCGATGCGGATTGCCCCTGTTGGCCGGCGCGCGGAATGCGCGATCAGGCAGGGACAGCGCCGGTTGGCTTTGCGGGTTTTAGCGTGAAGTGGGCCGCAAAAGGCGTGGTTCAGATATCGGGCCGGGCGAGGGCGAATGCAATGGAAATGTGCGGGCGGCTAGTGCGGCAGGCCTAATCGCAGCCTGCCGCTGTTGGACGCTCCGGGTCGGCCAGCGCTTCTGAGATGACTTTCGTCCAGATGTCATAGCCTGCCGCGTTCATGTGCAAGCGGTCGCTGATGAAGAGGTCCTTCGGCGTGTCGCCGTCCATCATCGGTTCGGTGATGTCGATAAATATCAGGTCGTCGCGGGTCGCGGCATAGTCCGCGATGAGACGGTTCGCGGCGGTCTGGGTCTCAAGTTGGCTTAACCGCGCGATCGAGGGTTTGATCGAGACGAAATAGACAGGCGTGTCGCCGAGCGCCGCCGTCTTCTTCTCCAGAAAGGCCTGGAAGGATGCGAGAACATCATCGGCGCTCGCGCCCGCGCTCACGTCGTTTTCGCCGGAATAGAAGATGATCTCGCGCGGCTGATGCGGCGATATGAGAAGGTCGAAATACGCGGTCGCATGGGCGATGCCTGAGCCGCCAAAACCGCGATTGACGGGATCGAGCGCCGGGAAGTCCTCTTCAAGTGTGAACCAGAACCTGATGCTCGAACTGCCTGTGAAAACAGTGCTGCAAGCGGCGGGCGGCAACACTTCGTCCTGTACGAGGAAATTGTACATTTCCGACACGAATGGCGAGCTGCGGGTGAGCGCGATTGGCGAAGCAATGGGGAGGGGCTGGGCGGCGGTTGTTGTGGTGGTCGTTTCCTCAACAGCCATCTCGCCGGTGGACTGACACCCGGCGAGTAGAGCTGCGCTTCCAAGGCAGGCGGCGAGCCAGATCTGTGCGTTGCGTTTCATGGTTCGCGTTTCCTCGTCTCGTCTTTCCGCGAGTGTTCGCAGCCTCGGGCGGGAGGTCAAGTGAGACGAAAAGGCTAGGCGGGCGGCGCTCGTCCTTCGACTTCGCTCAGGATGAGCGCCTTTTCATAAGTGCCGATCATCCCCGCGCACGCTGCACCGGCAATTCGAGCGGCAGCAGATCGACGCCTTGCGGGCGTATCTTAAGACGATGCAGGTGCCTTCGAGGGGGCAGCCATCCTTCTCCCTTCTCCCTTGGGAGAAGGGCCGGGGATGAGGGGGCGGCATCTACAGAATTGACCGAGGGCGGCAGTGATGCCTCCCTCTCAAAGCAGGAGTCGGGCCGGGGTATCACTGCTGGCCAGGGCCCATATCGCAAGGGCAGTCCCCCTCACCCCTGGCCCCTCTCCCGCGGGAGAGGGGAAGGTTTAGTGGGCGTTCTCAATCTTGCGTCACGCTTGACCGCGCCCGCGGTCTGAGCGTCCGTCTTCGGCCATGGGTGTTCGCGCGAAATTGAGTGCGCCGGAGCTGGACCCTCAGATGGCTTCGCCATCGAGGGTGACGCGGGATGCGAGTGTTAGCGCTCTATCCACACCGTTCCGGAGATACCTGCGCAGGCAGGTATCCATAGCGCTCCTTCACAGCTCAGCAAAAATTCGAAATTTACCACCATGGACCCCTGCCTACACAGGGGTCTTCGGGAGGGTGGAGTTTGTTCGGAATGCCCAGACATGGCTGAATGGCAAGGTCTGCGATCTGTCGATTAGACGTCAGTCCCGAGCGGCTTCAACAGCGATCTCAGCCCTGATGCGTTGCCCCGGTTCACCGGGTAGTTCGTGTATCGCATCGGAAAAGCTTATGGATAGCTCGCACAGATCGGGCGATACGTTTTGCCTGTCGGTTAGTGCCTCAAGCTTCGCCTCGCTTCCCCCTATGGAGTACCAATAGTCGATCAGAAGACGCCAATCCTGGGGCGAGGGTTCAGCCAGAGATTTATTTGATTGCAGGCCTCCGCGAATTGCGTCCAGCATCAAATTTCCGCGCATCCGAAGGACGTACCGGATGCCCACGGCTTGCTCCCTAGTCAGCGAATTTACACCGCTGAGGGCAAATTCTGCGCAGGTGACCGGCCCATATTTTTCCAATACGGTTTCATGCATAAGCTGGTCTGCTCGCACCAGGCTCTTCAGCTGACCGTCTGAAGCCTGTCTGATAAAGTCGGCCTTATCGCGCCGAATTCTTGAGACAAGTTGGTTTGCCATTTCCATGATTGCGGTCTCAGAAGGTACTTCATCGCTAGATGCAAGTTGCTCGACAAAGTCTGCATAGGCATCGGGAAACCACGCTTTGATGCGGCGCATCATCGAAGACTTGGACTGCAGCAGTCCGTCCATCTCAGTTATCAACTGCGGCTGTGGATGCCGTTGCGATTGAGATTGCGCAATTGCCAATTGCTCGCTCAAAAGCCCCCCTAGTGCCATCGCAATGAGAAGGCTTTTCCAGCTCACCTAATGCGCCTCCGCCCATGTCTTCGCGGCGTTCGCATCGACGTCCAGCGGGACGGAGAGGTCCAACGCCGGAAGCGGCGCTTTTTGCATGACGCGACGGATGACGGCGATGGTGTCTTCGGCTTGATTCTCTGGGCATTCGAAGACGAGTTCGTCGTGGACCTGCAGTAGCATCTTTGCGTCGAGCTTCTTGGCCGCCAGCGCGCCCGGCATTTCGATCATGGCGCGTTTGATGATGTCGGCGGCAGAGCCCTGGATGGGGGCATTGATGGCCTGGCGTTCCGAGAAGGCGCGCATGGCGCCGTTCTTTGAGTTCATGTCTTTCAGATGCAGCTTTCGGCCAAAGGCGGTCTGGACGTAGAGGTTATCCTTCGCGAATTCCTTGGTCTCATCCATGTATTTCCGGATGCCGGGGAATTTCTGGAAGTAGGCCTTGATATAGTCGGATGCCTCGCCGCGATCGATGCCGAGCTGGTTGGCAAGGCCGAAGGCAGAAATGCCGTAGATGATGCCGAAATTGATCGCCTTGGCGCGGCGGCGGACCATCGGGTCCATGCCTTCAATGGGCGTGTCAAACATCTCGCTGGCCGTCATGGCGTGAATGTCGAGACCTTCATTGAAGGCGGTCTTCAGCGCGTCGATGTTTGCGATATGGGCAAGCAGGCGCAGCTCGATCTGGCTGTAGTCCGCGCTGATGAGGACATTGCCTTCGTCGGCGATGAAGGCTTCGCGGATCTTGCGGCCTTCCTCGGTGCGGATCGGGATGTTCTGCAGGTTCGGATCGGTCGATGAGAGACGCCCCGTCTGTGCGCCCGCCATGGAGTAGCTTGTGTGGACGCGTTTCGTATTCGGGTTGATCGCGTCCTGCAGCGCCTCGGTATAGGTCGAGCGGAGCTTTGAGAGGGTGCGCCAGTCGAGGATGATCTGGGGCAGTTCGTGGCCTTCGGCGGCGAGGGTTTCAAGCTGGCTGGCATCGGTCGACCATGCGCCGGATTTCGTCTTCTTGCCGCCGGGCAGACCCATCGCTCCGAACAGGATTTCACCCAGCTGTTTGGGCGAGCCCATATTGAACTCTGTGCCTGCGGACTTGTAGGCGGCGTCTTCATAGCCTGCCATGCGCTGCTGGAAATCTGCCGAGAGGCGCGAGAGAAAGTCGCGGTCCACCTTGATGCCGTGGCGCTCCATGTCGGCCAGCACCGGGATGAGTGGGCGATCCAGCGTTTCATAGACGGTGGTGACCTTCTCCTTGTGGAGATAGGGCTTGAGGTAGGTCCAGAGGCGGAGGGTGACGTCGGCATCCTCGGCGGCGTATTCGGTCGCCTTGTCGAGAGGGACGCGGTCAAAGGTGATCTGCTTCTGGCCCGAGCCGCAGACTTCCTTGAAGGGGATGGGCGTGTGGCTGAAATAGCGTTCGGACAGCTCATCCATGCCGTGGCCGTGCATGCCGGCGTGCAGCACGAATGAGATCAGCATCGTGTCATCGACGGGCCCGACGTCGATGCCGTTACGATGGAAGACGGTGAGATCGTATTTGAAGTTCTGGCCGACTTTCAGGACGGCAGGATCTTCGAGCAGGGGTTTGAGCGCGGCGAGCGCGTCTTCCTTGCGGACCTGACGGGGCGGGGCGGCATCGAACATGTCGTCCCCGCCGGAATGATCCGGGTCGATATGGCCGAGCGGGATATAGGCGGCTTCATTCGGCGCGATGGCGATAGAGACGCCGACAAGGTCGCAGGTCTGGCAGTCGAGGCTGTTGGTCTCGCAGTCGACACCGACGACCCCGGCCTCATAGGCGCGGGCGATCCAGTCCTCGAGGGTCTTGAAGTCGCGGATACAGGTATAGGCCTCGCGGTCGAAGCCGATATCGGCGGTGGTCGTTTCCTCGATGACGCCGTCAGCCTCAAACGTCTCGCGAACGCGGCGGGTGATGGTGCGGAACTCCATCCTTTCGAGAAAGTCGATGAGGGTTTTCGGGTCCGGGTCGCAGACGGCAAGGTCCTCGACGGGGACTTCGACAGGCACATTCTCGTCGAGCTGGACGAGTTTCTTGGAGATGCGGACCTGATCGGCATGGTCGATCAGGGTCTGGCGGCGCTTGGGCTGCTTGATCTCCTCGGCGCGGGCGAGAAGCTCTTCGACGCTGCCATACTCTCCGAGGAGCTGGGCGGCGGTCTTTACGCCGATGCCGGGGGCGCCGGGGACATTATCGGTGCTGTCGCCTGCGAGCGACTGGACGTCGACCACAAGCTCTGGTCCGACGCCGAATTTCTCATAGACATCATCAATGCCGAGGGTCTTGTTCTTCATCGTGTCGAGCATGGTGATCTTGTCGGTCACCAGCTGCATGAGGTCCTTGTCGGACGACACGATTGTGACGCGCGCGCCTTTTGCGGCGGCCTGGCGCGCATAGGTGGCGATCAGGTCGTCGGCCTCATAGCCTTCGATTTCCAGCGCATGACAGGCAAAGGCGATGGAGGCCTCGCGCACCAAAGGGAATTGTGGGCGAAGGTCTTCTGGCGGCTCATCCCGGTTGGCCTTGTAGTCGGGGTAGAGGTCATTGCGGAAGGTGTAGCTGCCCTTGTCGAAGATACAGGCGAAATGGGTCGGGCGCTCATCGCCCTTCAGCTCTTCCAGCAGTTTCCAGAGCATGTTGGAAAAGCCTGCGACCGCGCCGACCGGCAGGCCGTCAGAGGCGCGGCTGAGCGGGGGCAGGGCATGGAAAGCGCGGAAGATGTATGCGCTCGCATCGATCAGGTAGAGGTGGCTGTCTTCATTGATCGGTGCGGTTGGCATGGGCAGAATCCTTGTTGAGCTCGATTGTTTAGCGATCCAGGCCGTCTTGTGGTAGGGGCAACCGGGCACCGCAATGCAGCAGGGCTGACGCCACGTATATGGTGCTACGGTATCAATGCGTGGTAGACGCGCCGAAACTCTTTGGAATTCAACGAAGTCAGAACGAAGAATATGTCCGCGCAGCCTCACCCCCTACAGCGCCAGCGTATAGCAACGCTGCACCGCTACGAAATCCTTGATACGCCGCGAGAGCGAGACTTTGACGAGATCGTCGAACTTGCCGCGAAGATCTGCGAAACACCGATTTCAGTGGTCAACATGATTGACGAGCACCGCCAGTGGTTCAAGGCGGAAATCGGCCTCGGGACGCGCGAGACCCCCCTGCCAACCTCGATCTGCTCCCATGTGATCCTGGAGTCCGACTTTGTTGAGATTCCGGACACGCTGCAGGACCCGCGTACCGCTGAAAATGAGCTTTGCCTGGCGCCGGAGGGCGGGCTGCGATTCTATGCGGGCTACCTGTTGAAGCCACAGAATGGTTTGCCGCTCGGGACGCTGTGCGTGCTCGATCACAAACCGCGTAAGCTGACCGACTATCAGAAGGAAGCCCTGGGCATACTCGCTCGGCGGGTTATGCGCGAGCTCGATCTAAGACTGGCGCTGCGCGAGCACGAGATCCTGCGCAATGAGATGGACCACCGGGTGAAGAACTCGTTGCAGACCGTTGCGTCCTATGTCCGCGTTTACACGAAACAGTTTAAAAAGGGCGAGATCGACGCGGCCACGGTCCTGAATTCCGTCGCCAGCAAGATTGAAGCGGTTTCCGCCTTGCACGGTGCCCTTCACAAATCCGCTGATGGAAAGGTCGTGCCGCTGGATGATTATCTGGAGGACCTTGTGCGGTATATCCGCGATAGCCTGCCTGAGCGAATTTCAATTGATCTGCAGACGCTCGAAGCCGAGGTCACATCGCAAGTGGCAGGCGCTGTGGGCATTATTGTGAGCGAGTTTGTCGCCAATTCGGTCAAGCATGGTTTTCCCGATGACCGCGAAGGCCGCATCACGATCGAGGTGCGCGGGTCTGGGGATGACATGGTCATCCGATGTGCGGACAATGGCATTGGAGAAAGTGACGATTGGTCGGGCCATAAAGACGCCGCTGACCGACAGTCGAGAAACTCAGGGCTTGGCACAAAGATCGTGGAGTCAGCAGCTTCGCGGATCGGGGCGGCCATCTCCCGTAGTTCCAGTTCCGAAGGTTACGTTCTTGAGCTGACCATCCCGGCGCATCGCAGGACGGCTATTAGCGCCTGAACTGCGGGATGGTTGATCCGGCCCGAGAGGTCAGTTCCCCGTCGAGAAGGTTGGGGAAGCGGTTTTTCTTTTCTTCAGGTGCCTTCAGTGCGGACACCTTGAGCATATCATCGCCATCGGCCCTGTAGTCATTCCAGAGATCGGTAATGACGGCGGAAAACTCTTCGAAGCTGACGCGCCGGTCGAGGTTCGGGTCGAAGCGGACCGGGTTGGCCAGAGAGTTGTCACGGGTCGGCAGGCTACGCGCCCATGCCTGCTGTTCGAGTGCGGTGAGCTCTCCATCGCCATTCGCATCGGCGTCCGCGAACGCCGCTTCGATGCCAGCTGAGAGATCGGTGCGGCTTACGATGCCGTCTTCATTCGTATCGAAAGAGGCAAGAAGGCCGCCGCCAAGCTTCAGCTTGTCGGCCTGCAGGCGCTCCCGGTCGCGCCGGGAGCGGACTTCACCATTGGCCGGCAGGCGGACAATTGCGTCCTCGTCTTCGATGGTAACGTCGTCCGTGCTGACTTCAGTGACCACCAACCGGTCCTGCGCGAGCGAAGGCAAGGCGCAGGCGAAAGCGATGAGGCCGAGGCTCAAAAAGCGGGGCATGAAGTCTCCAATCTACCAGCCCAGAACACAAACTAGCGTGGGCGTTGCAGAATTACCACAACCAGAATGCGTCATTAGTGCGGCTCGCCTGCTTGATCCCGGCAGGACGCTGGGTTAAGTGGCAAAATAAATCATATAAAGGATCATTGATATGGCTAATGACTACGCCGTCGCGGACCTCTCCCTGGCGGGATTTGGCCGCAAGGAAATCGCAATTGCCGAAACCGAGATGCCAGGCCTCATGGCTGCGCGCGAAGAGTATGGCGCAGAGCAGCCGCTGAAGGGCGCGCGCATCGCTGGTTCGCTGCACATGACCATCCAGACCGCCGTGCTTATTCAGACCCTGGAAGCGCTGGGCGCTGAAGTGCGCTGGGCAAGCTGCAACATTTACTCCACGCAGGACCACGCGGCAGCGGCAATCGCCGATGCCGGCACGCCGGTCTTTGCTCACAAGGGCGAGACGCTGGAAGAGTATTGGGACTTCTGCGACAAGATCTTCGAATGGCCGAATGGCGAGCTTATCAACCTCATCCTCGATGATGGCGGCGACGCGACCATGTACATCATCCTTGGCGAGAAGGCCGAGAATGACCCGTCTCTCCTCAACGATCCGAAATCCGAGGAAGAGATCTACCTCTTCAAGCAGATCAAGAAGCGTATCGCTGCAACGCCGGGCTGGTTCGCCAGGGTGAAAAAGGAAATTCGCGGCGTGTCCGAAGAGACCACGACCGGCGTGAACCGCCTTTACCAACTCGCCAAGCGCGGCGAGCTGCCTTTCCCGGCGATCAACGTCAACGACTCGGTCACCAAGTCGAAATTCGACAACAAGTATGGCTGTAAGGAATCGCTCGTCGACGCGATTCGCCGCGGCACCGATGTCATGATGGCCGGCAAGAAGGCGTTCGTCGCTGGATATGGTGATGTGGGCAAGGGCTCTGCAGCGTCGCTCGCAGGCTCCGGCGCACGCGTCACGGTCTCCGAAGTTGACCCGATCTGTGCGCTGCAGGCGGCCATGGACGGCTTCGACGTCCAGACGCTGGAAGACTATGTCAGCGAGGCTGATATCTTTGTCACCGCAACCGGTAACAAGGACATCATCACGGTCGATCACATGCGCGCCATGAAAGACATGGCGATCGTCTGTAACATCGGTCACTTCGATAATGAGATCCAGGTCGAAGGCCTGCGCAATTTCAAATGGGAAAACATCAAGCCGCAAGTCGACATGATCACTTTCCCGGATGGCAAGCGCATCATCCTGCTGTCTGAAGGACGTCTCGTGAACCTCGGCAATGCGACGGGCCACCCATCCTTCGTGATGTCGGCGTCCTTCACCAACCAGACGCTGGCCCAGATCGCCCTTCACAAGAACCAGGGCGAATACAAGAACGACGTTTACACACTGCCCAAGCACCTCGACGAGAAGGTGGCACGCCTGCACCTCGGCAAGCTGGGCCTCGGTCTTACGGAACTGTCCACCGAGCAGGCCGACTATATTGGCGTGACCACAGAAGGCCCGTTCAAGCCAGACCACTACCGCTACTAGGCGGCAGCTGTTCAGACACGTGAAAGAGGGCGCTGGAAAAATCCGGCGCCCTTTTTTTACGCCGGGTTGCCGAAGCAGCCGGAAATAGCGAAAGTGAAGACCGATTTATCAGTTGAAGGAATCAGTTATGCGCAAACTATTGTTCGCCGCAGCGAGTGTGAGTGTTCTGGCTGCGTGCGGCGGCGCTGGGGACGGCTCTGACAGCGACGCGTCGGGCAACCAGTCGTCTGTAAATGGGACCACCAGCGGCGCTTCCGGCGGCACCATCGAGGCGGGCGATGACTTCGCACTGCGCCTCCAGACGGCGCTCATCGAAGCTCAACCCGGCAGCACGATCACGCTGCCGGCTGGCACGTTCGCCATGACGGACGGTCTGACACTGGACGTCGATGGTGTAACCCTACGCGGGGCCTCCCCGTCCGAAACCATTCTAGACTTCAAGAACCAGATGGGGTCTGGCGAGGGGCTTCTTGTCACGTCTGATGATGTCACGCTGACAAATTTCACCGTCCGCGACACCAAAGGCGACGGCATCAAGTCAAAAGGCGCCGACCGCATCACCTATTCAAACGTGAAGGTCGAGTGGCTGGGCGAGCCGAGCGAAGACAATGGCGCTTACGGTATCTACCCTGTCGAGAGCACGGACGTTCTTGTTGAAGGCAGCCATGTGCGCGGTGCGTCCGATGCAGGCATCTATGTCGGCCAGTCCGATAATATCATCGTTCGCGACAATATCGCTGAATTCAACGTCGCCGGTATCGAGATCGAGAATTCCTCGAACGCCGTCGTCAACGGCAATGTCGTTCGCAACAATGCGGGCGGCATTCTCGTCTTTGACCTTCCAGACCTGCCGGTCATGGGCGGAAACACGACCCTGATCAGAAACAATCTGATCGAAGACAACAATACCCGGAACTTCGCCCCTCCTGGTAATATCGTGGCGAGCGTTCCGTCCGGCACCGGTGTCATCATCATGGCGAATGAAAAGGTCATGGTGCGCGACAACAGTTTTGCCAACAACCAGACCGCTCATGTCCTGATTACTGCCTACTCGCAGGACTTCAGCGATGAGGATTACAACCCGCTGCCGCGCAATATCGAAGTGCGCAACAACACTTATGGCGAGAGCGGCTACAACCCGCAGGGCGACCTGGGTGAACTGGCATCTCTCATTGGCGGCAACTTGCCACCGATCATCTGGGATGGGGTCACCAGCTGGGGCGGCAATGATGAGACGGATGTGAACATCTTCATCAATGAGCCTGAGAGTGTTGGCTTCGTGAACCTTGGCCTTGGATCCTATCCGATGGATGTCTCGGCTGCTTCGCCGAGCATGGACCGCCCGGCCGGGGAAAGCATCGGGGCCATCCCAACTGTGAAGCTCTCTCACGCCGAATGAGAAGAGCGCTCGCCGCTTGTCTTGCCCTGTTGCTGCCTGCCTGCGGGCAGCAACAGGTGCCGACAGGGCCGGACATGGAAGCCATTCTTGCGGCGGGGCCAGCCGAGACGCTGGCCGATTATGGGCTTTTTACGGATGCATCGGCGCGAGAGCCCGCAGCGAACGTTATCCCTTACGAACTGATCAACCCGCTCTTTTCCGATCATGCGAGCAAGCACCGGCTCGTCTATGTACCCGACGGGCAGGCGGCTTCCTATCGCGGCGGCGAACAGGTGCTCGACTTTCCGGTTGGCACGGTCCTCATCAAGACGTTCGCATTTGCACCGGACATGCGCACGCCTGATGAAGGCGAGCGCTATCGTGAAACCCGGCTTCTGATTCACAAGGCCGAAGGCTGGGCCGCTTACCCCTATGTCTGGAACGAGGATGAGACCGAAGCGCGCTATGCGCCCGCCGGGGCGTGGCTCGATCTCGCCTTTACCGACCCGTCGGGCATGCCTGTCGAGATCGACTACCGGGTCCCGAACCAGAACCAGTGCAAGACCTGTCACCAGCTCGGCGATGCCATCGCGCCGATCGGTCCGAAGGCGCGCAATCTCAGCCATGAAGGGCCGCTGGGTGTCGGCCAGATCGAGGACTGGACGGCGCGCGGCATGCTGACCGTGGCGCCGGATAGCGTCGAAGCGGTTGCCGATATGCATGATGCGAGTTTGCCGCTCAATGCGCGGGCGCGGGCCTACCTCGATATCAATTGCGCCCATTGCCACCGGGCCGAAGGCTCTGCCTCCAATTCTGGCCTATGGCTTGGCTGGGAGGAGCAGGAGGCCGTACGGATCGGGTTCGGCAAGCATCCAACGGCTGCAGGTCGCGGATCAGGCAGTGGGACTGTGGTGATTGAGCCCGGGGCGCCGGAGGCGTCGATCATGGTGTACCGTATGGATTCGGCCGAGGCAGGTGTCGCCATGCCGGAACTTGGCCGCGCCTTGATCGATGATGCGGGCGTTGAACTCGTCCGGGCGTGGATTGAGGACATGCCCTCGGAGAACTGAAGGCCGGGTCGGAAGTCTACCCGGCTCGGAACCCGCCTACCGCCTGACTGTTGAGTCCCTACACTCGACAGGAGGTTTTCATGGCAGGCGGATGGTCGCGCGACGGCGCGGTGCAGGATCAGATCGACGATTCCATCAAGGATGAGCTGGCGCGCATACAAGCGACCCGCCCTGCGGGTGAGAGCCTGACCCATTGCGCTGAATGCGGCGAACCTATCCCTGAAAAGCGTCGTGAACTGGTCCCAGGGGTGCGCCATTGTATCGAGTGTCAGAGGGAACTGGATGCCGAACGCAGTGCGCGCGGCGGCATCAATCGACGCGGCTCAAAGGACAGCCAGCTCAAATAGCGGGCAGGCCTGCTCAATACAGGAAGGTATGCTTGCCCCGCTGATCGGCTGGCCGCATGATGCCAGCGGGTTCGCGCAGCTGGGGTCAAAGCATGGCGTCATCGCTTTTTCAGAAACTGGCCCTGACGGCGGCTTTTATGGTGCTTTCGCATGCGGCGCATGTGACGGCTGAAGAAGTGCCGGACGTTGAAGAGGTTGGTCAATCCGAAGAGGTCGCAGCCGTCGAGGAAGAGGCGTTGCGATCCGAGGCCGCTCAAGAAGGCGACGAGGACACGGTCCGCGAACCTGTCATGGCGTCGGCCAGTGCGTGGATGGACCGGCCGAAGCTGCGCCTGCCGGAGGATTATCCTGACCGCACCCGCATCTTGCGCGGGGATGTCGACCCTTATGAAGTCTTCTGGGAAGTCCCCGAAAGCTGGGCAGTGCGCGGGGGCATGTATGCCGAACACGACACGTTGGAAGCGTATGGACGCATGCGCGAGGCCGCTGCGCGTGACGGCGTTCACCTCGTCATCTTGTCTGCCTTCCGCTCGTTCAGGCACCAGCGCTTTATCTGGGAGAGCAAGTGGCAGGATCGGCATGAGCGACTGCCCGGGGTTAGCGCGCGAGATATTGCGCTCAACATCATGCGCTACAGCGCCATGCCGGGAACCTCCCGCCATCACTGGGGGACTGAAGTCGACCTCAACGCTTTCAACAATGCTTATTTCGACACACCAGAGGGCAAGCCCGTCTATGACTGGCTGAAGGCGCATGCGGCTGAATATGGCTTCTGCGAGGTCTATTCAGCGCGGGCGAGCGGACGCAAGCTGGGCTATGAGCCAGAACGATGGCACTGGTCATACATACCAACCGCGTCGCGCTATCTTGCTGCCTATGTTGAAGCCGATGAAGCCGCGCCCCACGGCTTTGCAGGAGACGAGGCGGTGCCGGACATCGAGTGGCTTTCCGAATTTGTACTCGGCATCAATCCTGACTGTCTCTGGGATGCATCGCAGGCCGGTGATGGGCGGTCCCTGCCGGCGCCCCTGATCCTTTCAATGGTGGATGAGCTGGCCGAGCATGCCGCCCCGGATGAACAGCCGCTGCTGGATGGCGGGCAGTGCATCCCAGAAGGCTGGACCCATGAGATCCTGCTGCGCTGGAAAGAGAGCGGGTTTCCTCTTTCGGATGGAGAGGGCTCGGCGGGCTATCTTTCGATGCTGGAGCATTGTCTGGCCGACCCCAACCCCGACATTCGCGATGGCATCGCCTATGAAGGCATTACCGACATTCTGCGCTCTGACCGCGCGCAAGAAGCGGAGCTACGCGAGCTGAAGCAGCGTTTGCTGACCCGTCTGGTGAATACAGAAAACGACCCACTTGGGTTTTCGCGTCCCTTCGCAGCGCTGGCTCTGGCTGAAGTCGCGCGGACGGACCGGATCGAGTCGTGGATGAGCCAGGGCGAGCGGCGAACGCTTCTGGCGGCTGGCGCTGACTATACGGCTAATTTGCGCGACTATCGCGGCTTCATCGAAGGCGAGGGCTGGCGGCACGGGGTGGCGCATGGCGCGGACCTTCTGATGCAGCTGAGCCTCAACCCGGAAATCGGTGAGGGTGAGGCGTTCATGATTGCCAAGGCGGTGTTTGACGCGATCGGCGCGGAAGAGGCACCTGTCTTCAGCTTTGAAGAACCAGAGCGCCTCGCCCGCCCGATCCTGTTTCTGGTGCAGCGCGGCCTGCTGACCGAGGAGCAGATTGCGATCTGGATGGAGGTGCTGGCAAACCCTGCGCCGCATGACACCTGGCAGGATGCGCTCGCAGATGGCGAGGCTGACGCGCGTCGCAAAAACATACGGGCGTTCGCCTCGATCCTGCTGGAAACGGCAGAGGGCCGGGAGGAAGGCGACCTCGACGCGGTCATCACCGGCGCCGAACATCTTCTGAGCCGCGTGCCATAAGGGTTACCACCGCGTTAACCCGGGCTTAACGCGAACGGGTCAATCGGTTAACATTTGCGCATTGTGGCGCGACCTGTGGGAAAGTGGCGAAGGTAACGGATGACTGCTGATAACGTCTCCCTGATCATCTCTGGCGGTGCGCTGGCGCTTGGCCTTGCCTTCATCCTGTGGGCCTTGCGGACATCTGACGGCGCGCGCGGCGCGGCGCGCAAGTATCGCGAGCGCTCTGCCGAAGCTGAGACGGATCTCGCTGCGCTCCAGTCTGTGCTTGGTGCACATCCCGGCGTGATACTTGTCTGGCAGGGCGATGAGCTCGAGGACGAAGACGACGATATTGCGCCGCCGCAGATACATGGCTCCCCGGTCGCGCTGGCAGGGCTGTTGAAGTTCACCGATGAGGCGGTGTCCGAGGACCCGTCTATCCGGATCATTGAGGGGCTTGCCGACCTTGAAGCGCGCGACGGCGCTGGCAAGGACACCACGCTGCGCGAACGCCTGCGTGAACTGCGCGAGCATGGCCAGCCTTTCTCGCTGACGCTGATCGGCCCATCAGGCCGCTTCCTTGAAGCAGATGGACGTACGGCTGGCGCGCGGGCCGTCGTCTGGATTACCGATTCGACGATCAAGGGCCTGGAAGAAAGCTCTGCACGCGGCAAGCTGGAAGAGACCCGCCAGATCATCGCACGCGACCCGACCGCCTTCCTCGACATGCTGGGTAAGCTGCCTTTCCCGGCCTGGCGTGTGTCAGGTGTCGGGCGGCTGCAATGGGCGAACGACGTCTATCTGAAAGCTGTGGACGGCAAGTCGTTGGACCAAGCGCTCGATCGCCAGCTAAAGCTGGATGACAAGACTGATGAGCAATTGCGCCGCACGATTACCGAGCAGCGCGACATTGATGCTGTGCGTAACCTCGTCATTGATGGCGAGCGTCGCTCCATGCGCATCTTGAGCTTCCCGCTGTCTGGCGGCGCAGGCGCGATTGCCTTTGATGTGTCAGAGCAGGAAGCTGCCCGCGACGAGCTGAACCGCCATGTGCGCGCGCATGATGAGACGCTGAACCATGTCGCCGATGGCGTCGCCATCTTTGGCCCGGACCGGCGCCTGACATTCTACAACCGCGCCTTCTCCCAAATGTGGGATCTCGATGAGAGCTACCTGCTCGATTCGCCGACCCATGGTGAGCTGCTGGACCGGCTGCGTCAGGACAGGAAGCTTCCGGCGCAGGCTGAATATGCGACCTGGCGGGCCGATGAGCTGTCTCACTACCGTGAAATTACCGGTATCGAGGAAGACACCTGGTCTCTGCCTGATGGGCGTACGCTCTCTGTCACGCGCCAGCGCCACCCGATGGGCGGGCTGCTGCTGCTGTTCAAGGACATCACCGGCGAGCTTGACCTGCAGACGCGCTTCAATGCGTTGATCAAGACGCAGACCTCGACGCTTGATAGCCTTCGTCAGGCTGTGGCGGTGTTCGGTTCTGACGGCCGACTGAAGCTTTCCAACAAGGCATTCGAATCGCTCTGGCATCTTGATGCGAGCGACGTGAAGAATACGCCGGACTATGATGATGTCATCGAAGCATGCCTGCCGCTCTTCAGCGACCGAAACCGCTGGAGCGAGATCAAGGGCCATATCACCGACCCTTCAGCGAATGCACGCCGGACCACCGAAGGCGAGATGCAGCGCGCGGATGGCACTGTGCTGCACTACATCACCCAGCCTTTGCCGGATGGAAACACGCTGATCGCCTTTGCTGACGAGACGGCCCAGCGGGCCGTTGAAGGCGCGCTCCGTGGGCGCGCTGAGGCGTTTGAGGCGGCTGACAGGTTGAAGACAGAGTTCGTGCGGAATGTCAGCTATCAGCTACGCTCTCCGCTGACGACCATCCTCGGCTATGCAGAATTTCTCCAGTCGGAAACTAATGGTGAACTAAATTCGCGTCAGATGGACAATGTGAATTCGATCCTGACCGCCTCCGACCATCTCAACAAGCTGATTGAGAACATTCTCGACCTCGCCCTGATAGAGGCCGGACGAATGGATCTTGACCTTGAGGACTTTGCTCTTGTCGAAATCGTGCAGGAGGGCATCGACCTGACTGTCGGCAAGGCATCGGATACCGAAATCAATGTTCATGCGGAGATCGGTGACAATCTCGGCACAATCCATGCCGACAAGCGCCGTATCCGCCAGATCCTGTTTAACCTGCTTTCGAACTCCATGCGGTTTACCGAGCCGGGCGGCGAAATCACTGTCTCTGCGACGCGCGTCGAGAACATGGCGATCCTGTCCGTGCGCGACACCGGCAAGGGCATTGATGCCGAGCATCAAGCCTCAAGCTTTGACAGCTTTACCTCGTCTGACCAGCGCGGTGCCGGGCTTGGCCTTGCGCTCGTAAAGAACTTTGTCGACCTGCATGGCGGTAATGTCGGTATCAAGTCGACCCCCGGCGGCGGAACCGAAGTTGTCTGCTGGCTGCCAGTGACAGCGACGGTCAGTCGTCAGACCGATTGGGATGTCGCGCCTGCACGCGCATCTGCGTAACGCACCCCAAAAAATCGCGCCGTCAATGGATGTGGCGGGTTGAACCGCGCCTGCTTTACCTTGAAAACGCATCTGAAGGCCGCTCGCATATGCTTCTCTGCATAGCGAACGGGCACCAGACGGAGAGATATTTTCATGGCTTTTAGTGGACTCACACCCCGGCATGACTGGTCACGAGAAGAGATTGGGAATCTGTACGCCCTGCCTCTGGATAGCTTGATGGGTCAGGCGCTGGCCGTGAAGTCCGCGAACTGGGCGGATGGCAAAGTTCAGAAGAGCCAGCTTCTCTCCATCAAAACTGGCGGCTGCGCCGAAGACTGTGGCTATTGCAGCCAGTCTGCGCACTTTGATACGGGGCTGAAGGCTGAAAAGCTGATGCCGCTTGAAGACGTGGTCGCCGCCGCACGCGAAGCAAAAGAAGGCGGTGCGGACCGTTTCTGCATGGGCGCAGCCTGGCGGAATCTGAAAGAACGCGATGTGCCCAAGATCGCTGCCATGATTTCAGCCGTGAAGGCAGAAGGTCTGGAGACCTGCGTCACCGCCGGCATGCTGGAACCGCAACAGGCTGTCGCGCTCAAGGAAGCGGGCCTCGACTATTACAACCACAATCTCGATACCTCCCGCGAGTACTATACCAGCGTCGTCTCGACCCGAACTTATGAGGACCGCTTGGAGACGCTGGCGCATTGCCGGGAGGCAGGACTGAACCTGTGTGTCGGCGGCATTCTGGGCATGGGCGAAGGGCGCGATGACCGCATCGGGCTGATCCATGAGCTATCCAAGCTTGATCCTCATCCAGAAAGCGTGCCGATCAACATGCTGGTGCCGATCAAGGGCACGCCGCTCGGCGAAAGCCCGCCGGTCAGCGTGATCGAGATGGCGCGAGCCATCGCTGTCTGCCGGATCGTTTTTCCGAAAAGCTGGGTTCGTCTGTCGGCTGGCCGTGATGAGATGAGCGAGGAAGGTCAGGCGCTCTGCATGCTGGCTGGGGCCAATTCGATTTTCGTAGGCGACCGGTTGCTGACGACCGATAATCCAGGCGAGACGCGGGACGAGGCACTGCTGGGCGCGATGGGCTTTGAGCATGCCAGCCGGGAAGAAACCGCGACTGCTCAGCCCAAGGCCAAAACCCGGCTGATCGGCGCCTGACAAATTGATCCTGGTCTTGTCGGAGCGGCATGGTCGACAGCCGCAGGAGTGCGGGCTACAGCTTTTGCCATGACAGACAATATCCAAGCCGTGATCTGGGACTTTGGCGGTGTGCTCACCTCCTCGCCCTTCGAAGCGTTCAATCGCTATGAGGCCGAAAGAGGCCTTCCCAAGGACTTCATTCGCGGTGTGAATGCCGTCAATGGCGACACGAATGCCTGGGCGAAGCTGGAGCAGTCAAAGGTAACCGCGGAGGAGTTTGACGAGCTGTTTCGCAAGGAAGCCGAAGCGCTGGGTCACTCGGTGCCGGGCAAGGACATACTGGGCCTGTTGTCGGGCGATCTGCGCCCGCGCGTTGTCGAGGCGCTGAAGCGCTGTAAGGCGAAGGTGAAGGTGGGCTGCATCACCAATAATGCGCCGGTCGGTAAGGGCGCGGGCATGCAGGCCGATGAAGGCAGGGCAGGCGAGATTGAAAAGGTGTTCGGCCTGTTCGACGAGATGATCGAGAGTTCGAAACTCGGCATCCGCAAACCTGATCCGCGGATTTATGCGCTGATGTGTGAAGCGCTGGATGTCGACCCGAAGAATTGTGTCTATCTCGATGATCTCGGCATCAACCTGAAACCTGCCCGGGCGATGGGGATGACGACGATCAAGGTACTGAATGAGGATCAGCTTCTGTCTGACCTGGAAGCCGCGACTGGATGGATGCTTACAGACTGACTTCAATCCGCCTCCTCACGGGCGCCGTCCTGATGGCCGGGCTGGTCGCCTGTGGTGAGGAAGATGTACGTGAGACGGTCACGCTGCAGGTCGAGCAAGCGCCTGAATATATGTTGCCCAGCCGGGAGCCGGAGGCTGATCGCACGGTGCTGAGTGCGCC
Source organism: Henriciella marina (assembly GCF_027213945.1). Lineage (GTDB taxonomy): Bacteria > Pseudomonadota > Alphaproteobacteria > Caulobacterales > Hyphomonadaceae > Henriciella > Henriciella marina_A. The sequence continues at coordinate 232,563 of NZ_JAPWGW010000003.1, read as the reverse complement.
TGCGCAGGGCACGATCGGGCAGCTTCGCGGGATTATCGAAAGCAATTCGCTGCGCCAGCTGACGCGGCTCGCCGGATCACAGTCTGGCTTTATCTCCAATTTCGCTGGTGCGTCGCATGGTGACCATTGGGACTTGCTGCGCCGGACCGGGTTTGACCCCATCCTTCGCCTCGAGGAGTTGCTCGACGGACCGTACGGGGTGAAGATGGTGGCAGGGGAAACCTGGTATGTCTGGCCAGAACTTGCCGCGCTGGAGCCTGAGGCGCTCCTCCCGGAAAGGCTGAACTTCAGCCAGAGGGCGCGGCTTGAGGAACTGGTCGGCGAGGCGGGGATTGCACAGGTCAGGGAAGGGCGCGGTTATCCAGGGATTCGCACGGCAATCGCCGACGATGGCCGCTGGCTCTATTACGTTCACGAGATAACAGGCGAGGAATAGCAATGGCCGACAAGATGAAAGTCGAAGACGTCCTGACCAAGGTCCAAGGCTGGAAAGCCGCAGACGGCGATACGGACGCGATCACCAAGACGTTCAAGTTCGAGGACTTTTCGACCGCCTTTGGCTTCATGAGCGCCAGTGCGACGCAAGCGGAAAAAGCTGACCACCATCCTGAGTGGTTCAATGTCTATAATACGGTTGAGGTTACACTGACCACGCATGATGCGGGCGGCGTTACGCAAAAGGACATTGACCTCGCCAACAAGATGGACGGCTTTGCCGCCAAGCTGGCCTAGGCGCTCATCCGCTGGATGAGGCTGTCGAGGGCGCCCAGCGTCTCCGCATCTTCGGCGTTGCGCTGTGCGGCGACTTCGGGACCTGCCGCTGACATGCACCGGCTCATGGTTGCGATAAGCTCGCGCTCATCGATGGGCTTGGACACGTAGTCAGACATGCCCATCTTCATGTAACGCTCGCGGTCGCCGGCCATGGCATCCGCGGTGAGCGCGATGACAGGTACGCTTTCAAAGGCGCCGCCCATCTCGCGCAGGCGTTTGAGGGTTTCAGGCCCGTCCATCTTCGGCATGTGTATGTCGAGTAGCACAATGTCGATTTTTGAAGTCTGGAGGACTTCGAGAGCCTCCTCGCCACTCGATGCTTCGAGGACGTGCAGTCCCACCGGCTCAATAAAGAGACGCGCAACGCGGCGATTGATGCGGTTGTCGTCCACGACGAGGGCCGTCTTGCCACGAAAGTCGACGACGCGTTCGTCGCGGACTTTGACCTCGTGTGGTTTGAAGCTTTCCGGGATCTGAGGCGGCGCTGCGTATTCGGGAAGGGTTGCTTCAAAGCTGAGCGTGAAGATGGAGCCCTTGCCTGGCTTGCTGACGACGCTGACATCGCCGCCCATCATGCGGGCGAGCTTTCTGGTAATGGCAAGGCCTAGTCCTGTGCCGCCATAGATACGGGTCGTGGAGCGATCTGCCTGCTGGAAGTTCTCGAACAGGCTCGCGACCTGGCCCTCATCCATGCCGATACCAGTGTCGGACACATGGATCTTCAAACGGACATGTCCTTCCCTGTCGGTCGGCTCACACGTCGCGGCAACGATCACGCCGCCTTCGGACGTGAACTTGAGGGCGTTCGACACGAGATTGTCGATGCACTGGCGGAAGCGAACGGGGTCAAATTCGAGGACAGAGGGGACGGACTTGTCCACGATCACACGCAGGAAAAGGCCCTTCTCTTCGGCCTTCGGGCGGTAGAAACGCTCGGTCCGCTTGAGCTTGTGGCGAAAGTCGTCGGCGATCGGCGCGATGTCGAGCTTGCCAGCCTCGATCTTCGAGAGGTCCAGAATGTCGTTGAGAAGCGTCATCAACGATTTCGAGCAATCGAGGATGGCGCCGACCATTTCCCGCTCATCAGTATCGAGTTGGCGGGACGCCAGCGCCTGCGCCATGCCGAGTATGCCGTTGAGCGGTGTGCGGATCTCATGGCTCATCGAGGCCAGGAATTCAGATTTCGCCTCGCTTGCCGCCTGTGCTTCGCGCTTGGCGTGACGCAGCTTGCGCTGGTTTTCCTGAATGTCGGTGATGTCGTGGCTGAGGCAAAGGACGTTGCCGTCCGGCATGGGCGAGAAGCTTGCCTTGATCGTATTGCCTTCGCTTGTCTGTACGTCGATCGTGCCGAAAGACCGAATCTTTTCGACCAGCTGGCGTGAATAATCGACCGTGCTGAACCTCTCGCTGTCTTCGATGATCGAGCGCGTACTGGCGAGCATGGCTTCGTCGAGATTCCTGCCCGCTGAGAGCTGAGCATAGAATTCCGGGAAGTGGAGCCGGGCCGTCTCATTCACGAAGAGAAGTTCGAAGTTCGGGCCATGCAGGGCAAATCCGTTCTCGATGCCCGCGACGGCATCAAGGACCTGATTGAGCGACAGATTGATTTCGTTGCGGTGCGCCAAGCGCCTCTCCCCATATATTTTTGCCGCTGAGAAGACCCCAAAATCATTTAAAAAAGCTTCACGTTCGGAAGAAGCAGGTTTTGAACCCGGGAGGTTCTGCCTTGACGCAGCGTGGCGAAGCTGGAACTGCAAGCCCTACAGCAGATAAAACAAGGCGAGAGGAGCGCGCATCATGGGCAGAGTTTCAGGCAAGAAGGCATTCATCACAGGCGGCGCGCAGGGGCTTGGCGAGGCAACTGCATGGATGCTCGCCCGGGAAGGTGCGAAGGTCGCCGTCACAGACGTGAATGGCGATGGTGCGACCAAGGTCGCCGCCGCAATCAATGCAGAGCTTGGCGATGGTACCGCATTCGCTTGGCAGCATGATGTTACCGACGCAGACCGTTGGCAAACCGTTCTGAAAGAAGCGCATGACGCGATGGGCGGGCTCAATGTGCTCGTCAACAATGCGGGTATCGGCTCGCTCGGTTCTGTCGAGGATGAGAATTACGAGATGTTCCGCAAGGTCCAGGAAGTCGATGTCGACTCGATATTCCATGGCTGCAAATACGCGATCCCGTTGATGCGCGATCATGGCCTTGGCTCGATCGTGAATATCTCGTCCATCGCCGGCATCATCGCGAGCGGCAACTATATCGCCTACAACACGGCCAAGGCAGCTGTGCGCCACATGTCGAAATCGATCGCGCTTCACTGCGCCAAGACCGGCGGCCAGATCCGTTGTAACTCGGTGCACCCCGTCTTTATCAACACGCCGATCCTGGACCGCACCAAGGAAATGTTTGGTGAGGAAGAAGGCCTCAAGAAGCTCGGCCGCCAGATCCCGCTCGGCAAGGTCGGGGAGCCAGATGATATCGCCTATGCGGTGCTGTATCTCGCCTCTGATGAGAGCAAGCTGGTGACTGGCATCGAGCTCAAGGTGGATGGCGGCATCTCTGCGATGTAGTCTCGCCATGAGTTGAGAGGGGCAGGGTATGAAGCACGCAGTTTTCGTTAGCCTAATAGCGGCGGGTGGCGTTATCAGCGCCCCGGCCTGTCAGGCTAACCCGGTAGACCCGCAGGAGGGAGCGCGGCGCGCCGTGTTGGCGGGCGAGGCCTGTCCGGCGGTAGGCGACAAGGTCTTCTTCTTCTGGATGGAGCCAAAGTCGGCTGAACCGGGTGAGACGATTATGCTTCAGCCTTATTGGGCCGACATGCCTGGCGGCTACAATTCGGTGCCGGCGGGCTGTATCGGTAATCTCAACGTCGCTCCGGCAGAGGCTGGCCACTTTTCGCGCGACGAGGCTGGCGCAGCGCTGCTGACTATTTCGCCAGATCTCGACGTGGGTACGCGCATTCGCGTTGAGGGGACTTATCGAGGCCGCCACCCAATTGGCGGCCCGATCGCCGTCTTCAGTGCAGAGCAGAACCCGTTTGTCGGCTACTGGCGCCAGGATAATGAGAACTGCCCGCCAAATAGTGCGGTTCAGGAACTCGTCTTTACTGGCGGCGGCGAGCTGTCAGTGACCTGGACGCCGTTCGAGGTCTACAAGGATTACTGGGCAGCATTTGATTATGATCCGGCGACCGGGAATTTCAGCTTTGAAGTCGAAGGCGGCAACCAGACCCCGGAAGATATTGTTACTGAAGGCCGCGCGAGGATCGAGGGCAACCGGCTGATATTCGAAGACATCTTCCTTGGCACGCCAAGGCAGGCGAAGAGCGGCTGCCGGGACGACTTTATCCGATAGGCTCGCATGCGAGAGAAATTGCTCGCCACTCGACAGTCGTTCATGCTATGTTCCTATTTCCGAAACAGGAGGTGGGGCAATGATTGGATACGTTACAATTGGCACGAACGATCTTCCGCGCGCAGCGAAGTTCTATGATGCAATTGCCAGCGAGATGGGCACAGGGCGTATGATGGATTTTGAGACTTTCATTGCCTGGGGCAAGCCGGACGGACCGGCAGGTATCGCGGCGACCAAGCCATTCGATGGCAAGCCGGCAAGCGTTGGTAATGGCACGATGGTCGCTCTGCAGGCCAGGGACCGCGCGCAAGTCGACAAGCTTCACCAAATAGCGCTCGCCAATGGCGGCAGTGATGAAGGGGCTCCGGGCCCGCGCGGTGAAGATGGCTTCTACGCAGCCTATTTTCGCGACCCCGATGGCAACAAGCTCAACGCCTTTACCATGGGCGGATAGGAAAACGGGCCGGAGGCTTGCTCGTCTCCGGCCCAATCTTTTCGTTACGGCTTCTTGCCTATTGCGCGTCTTCGTCCGTGATGGCTGGCATGCGGATATAGGTGAGCGTGTTGCCGCGCGGATATGAGGTGAGCTGAAGCTCTGCCTCTGTCAGCGCGATGATGCCGTAGCAGAGGGTTTCATTGCTCTCTGCGCCAGTCATGGTGATGAGCTGCATGTCGCTGGTGTCGCCGACAGCGTCCGGACAGCTGTCCACGGTCTGGAGCGTCTCGGTGCTCAGTACCTCTCCGTCATACATCATGGTGACTGTTCCATCGAGAATGGACATCTTCGAGAGATTGTCATCGCTGGAGACCCAGTCGCCTTCGAGGGCGGCGAGAGTTTCGTTGGCGGCATCCGTGTCGGCATCAGACATGCTCATATTCATGTCGCCGCCAGGCTCTTCATCCATGCCCAGTTCAGGGTCATCGGTGAGCGAGCCTTCGCTTTCAATCGGGTCGTCTGCAGCTGGCGTCTCGTCCACGGTTTCAGGACCGCCGCAGGCCGCCAGTGCAATCGCTGCTGCGCAACCCGCAAGAAGTTTCAGGTTCAGTTTCATTCGATCAGCCTCCATCGCTTTGTCATGGAGCTAGCCGAACACGCTTGATCGGCAAGCCCCCGCGAAATCAACGCAGGAAACATCGAGACGGTTGCTCAGGTCGCACGCCGTGTTTCGCGGATCAGCCGGTAGCCTAGCAGGGAGAGCATCATCGCCGCGCTGACGATGAGCGGCAAGCGGCTATCGAGCGTATAGAGGGCGGCGCCGAGGAGCGGGCCGAAGATGAAACCCGAGGGCGGCGCGGCTGACAGAAGGGCGGCGGCCTTGCCCTGTTCGTGGCGCTCGACCGAAAGACTGCCAAGGGCATTTGCGGCGGGCACGGCCATGGCAGAGCCTGCGCCGACCATGCAGAAGGCGGCGCACATCGCCACAAAGTCGTTCAACAGCGCGGCGCCGACATAGCCTGCACCAATCAGGGCAAGGCCGATTGGAAGGATCCTGCGCGGCGAGGGATTGAGGCGCTGCACATAGCCAAACTGGACGATGATCATCATCACTGCCATGCAGGAAAAGACAATGCCGACCGCCTGCACCGTGTCCGCCTGCGCCGTGTTGAACCGGTCTTCCATCAGCCAGGCAAGTGTCTGCTGGATCGCGCCGACGGCGATGAAGTAGCAGAGCAGGAAAGCGAGGTGCGGGAAGACGCGCGGGTCGCGTATGCGCAGCGGCTCTGGCCGGCTGCTGTCGCGATGTCCGCGTGACTTGGGCAGGGCAAAAGCGATGATGACACCTGCCGCTGCGCAGAAAATGATCGAGCCCCAGATCGGCGCGAGCGCGCCTAATTTGGCGAGGACGCTGGAGCCTGCAGGCCCAAGGATGGAACCGAGCGCCATGCCCGCACTGAGCATGCCAAGCCCGCCGGCCCGCGTTGCCGGTGTCGTCGCATCCGTCATGGCCGCCATCGCGGCTGGCTGAAGGCCGGGCGAGAGAAGGCCGAACCACAAACGCATGAAAGCCAGAAGGAAGAAAGTCGATAGGCCAGTTACCAGTCCAGCGAGCGCGGCCTGAAGCGCGAGAACGAAAAGCGTATTCGTGCCAGCCATCGCCATAAGCGAGAAAACCATGACGCGCTTACGCCCGAACCTGTCGGCCCAGCGGCCCCATTGCGGGATCATCAGCGCATAGATGGCTGCTGAAAGGGTAAGGATGCCTGCAACTTCAATTTCTGTCAGGCCAGCTTCCCGCGCGAGCGGGGCAACCACGACAAAATTGATCGTCATGCCAGCGCCCATGGCCACGTTGGCAAAGGCGATGATACCTTTCTGCCAACCGCTCAGGGGGCGTAAAGGTTGTTCGATTTCGCCCTGATGCAGCATGTGCCTCCACTTCGTGCGCAGGTTGAAGATGGAAGGGTTTCCCGCCTGCGGCAAGCGGACTTCTCATAAAAGAGCGGCTTCCCCTGAGTGAACCTGCGCAGCTTTCATATTGCAGAGCGCGGGGCATTCGGCTTAGTCAGGCCTCTCAAGGACAAGGAGATCAGACCCGTGCAGGACCTCGCTTTGGCGCTATACCAGTACTTCATTTACCCGATCCTGACGCTGATCCTGTTTGCGCTCTTTGCCTATGTGATCATGAGCTGGCTGTTCACGTTCAATATCCTGTCGCCCTACGGTCAGATTGCCCGCCAGATCTATTCCATGCTTGAATCGGTGCTTGAGCCACTGCTGCGTCCGATCCGCAATACGATCCCGCCGCTCGGCCAGCTGGACCTTTCTGTCTTTATCCTGGCGCTGCTCATCCTGTTCACCCGCGACTGGCTGTTTCCACAACTGCTCTTTGCGATGCCGGGCTGATGCGTCTTTCGGTCCGGGTAACGCCGAATGCTTCGGCTGACCGTATCGAAGAGCTGACCTACGATGCCGACGGGCGACCAAGCCTGAAAATCCGCGTTCGCGCCGTGCCTGAAAAGGGCAAGGCGAATGGGGCAGTAGAGAAGCTGCTCGCCAAGGCGCTGGGCCTGCCGAAATCTGCCGTAAAGGTGGTGACCGGGCAGACGAGCCGCACTAAAGGCGTGGACATCGAGACCGAAAACGGCAGCGCGGCAGCGCGCCAGATCGAGGAGTGGATGGGCGATGGCTGAACGTATCGATGGCAAACAGGTCGCAGCGGATGTGCGCGCAAAGGTTGGCGAGGCGGTCTCGTCGCTTCCCGGCCAGCCGACACTTGCCGTCGTGCTGGTTGGCGAAGACCCGGCAAGCCAGGTCTATGTTCGCAACAAGGTGCGCCAGACCGAAGAGGCCGGCATGCGCTCGCTGCATCATCACCTGCCGGTGGATGCCAGTCAGGATGAGGTCGAGGGGCTTATTTCCCGTCTGAACGGTGATGATGAGGTGGACGGCATCCTGCTCCAGCTGCCACTGCCCAAGGGGCTCGATGAGCAGCGCGCTATCGAATGCATCGCGCCGGCAAAGGATGTCGATGGTCTGACAGAAGCGAGCGCAGGACGCCTGGTCCTTGGCAAGGAGGGGCTTCGTCCATGTACGCCTACGGGCTGTGTCATCCTCGCCAAGTCAGTTCTGGGGGACGATCTTTCCGGCAAGAAGGTCGTCGTGATCGGCCGCTCCATTTTGGTGGGCAAGCCTGCTGCGCTCCTGTTCCTGGCTGAGAACTGCACGGTGACGATTGCGCATTCGCGGACGAAGGACCTTGCTGCGCTATGCCGGACGGCAGATATTCTTGTGCCCGCGGTCGGGCGGCCTGAAATGGTCAAGGGCGACTGGGTGAAGCCTGGCGCCGTTGTGATCGACGTTGGTATCAACCGGATTGATGCGCCTGAGAAGGGCGAAGGCAAGACGCGCCTCGTTGGCGATGCGGACTTTGGCGATTGCGAGAAGGTCGCTGGCCATATCACGCCTGTGCCGGGCGGCGTCGGCCCGATGACGATTGCTTGCCTGCTGCGCAACACGGTGATTGCGGCCTGCTATCGCCGCGGCTGGGCGCTGCCGTCTGGTCTCTAACTGGCTGCGGCCTGTTCCAGCACGCCATGAACCAGTAGGCGGCAAAGCCGTTATAGAGGATGGCAGGCGAGCAGGAGAGACAGCACGATGCAAAAGCCGAAAACATTTCTGGGCTGGGCCGGTGTGGTCTTCATGCTGACCGTCATTGCGGTCATCGTGATGGTGGCGGCGAGCATTGCCTTTGTGGTCGTTGCGGGTGTGGCGATCGTGGGCGCGGTGATTTCGCTCCTGCTGCTGCTCGCCAAGCGCAAGGCGAGCGATGATGGCTGAAATTCGGCCGCTGAGCCGCGCGCATTTCGATAGCCTCTGGGTGGCGCAGGCGGGTCAATGCGCCCTGTGCGGTAAGGGGATGCCGCATGGCCGCTTTGATGTGGCGCACGCCAGTATCTGGAAAAAGCAGCGGCCGACTTTCGACCATGTCATTCCGAAGGCAGGCGGCGGGCTGGACAGGCTGGACAACCTTCAGCTGGCGCATGCTGTCTGCAACAAGCGCAAGGGCAAGCGTCAGGCCGGCGGATCGGATGGGCGGCTCGCCACATAAGCCATACCGCTGGCAAGCAGGGCAAGCGCTGCGGCGAGCCATGTCCAGCGTCCCCAGAGAAACGCGGTCGAGATACCGCCAGCGAGCGTCATGCCAATCAGGGCACCCGATTTCGACTTTCGCGACAGCGTGCCGTCTTCGATGAAATTGCGGATAGGCGGCCCGAAGCCGGGGCGGCCATAGATCCAGTCGCGCATGGCAGGACTGGACCGCGCAAAGCAGAGCGCCGCACCAATCCAGAACACGGTGGTCGGCCAGACAGGCAGGAAGATGCCTATGGCGCCGAGACCAAGCAGCAAAAATCCGAGGATGCGGGCGATCATCATGACGGTGTCTTCGCGCTCCTCGAAGCTGACCCTTCTCCATGTGAAGCCGGGACGTCGTCTGGCAAGTGCCAGATACGCTGCGCGCCGACAAGCTGGATGCTGGTTTGACTACTAACAGCGTGCGCATCGGTGCGCTTGGACTCAACAGCGGTCACAGCATGGACAAGCCGTAATGGTTGTCGCTATCAAATCCACTGAACTCTTAGTTTAGCGGGTGGCACGCTCGCTCAATGTCTCGTGCCTCAGGAGTATCGAGGGAATGATGTCAGGATTTCGTCTTTTGCTTGCGTTGGCCGTCAGTGCGCTGATCGCGGTTTCACCTGCGGCTGCGCAGGCCGGTCCGCAGGACGAGAACTATGTGCAGATGGCGAACTACCGCACGCCGGATATGCCTGTTGTCCATCTGTTCGGTGACAGCATCATGCGCGGCTATGCGCTGCGGAAATTCCCCGACCAGTACACGCCTGAAGAAGCAGAAAACGAGATCCTGTGGCCGTTGCGCTCTCCGGCTTCGATGCTGAAATTCATCTCCGATGGAGATTACTGGGCCGGCTATGCCGGAGGCACAGGCCTGCCATATACGGAAGATCCTCGCGGTAACACCGTCTATGCGCGCGTCGATAACGGCCAGGTTTTTGATGACGATTTCATCGTGATCAGCGACGCCGGTGAGCACAACAACAATCCGGCCGCCTACTACCTCATGCTCAAGAGCCTTCGGACTTTGCTCTGCGACTATGACGTCGATGTGCTCTACGTGAACACCTATGACGATATTGCACCGGGTGCCTTGGCCATCGAAGACGAAGATCAGTATCGCTGGTCTGTGCCGATCGATGGGATGACGATGAATTACACCTTTGCGAAAGCGGCTGCCGATGAGATGCCCGATTGCAAGGCAGACGCGCACCTGATCGATATCGTGCCTGATATGAAAGCGCTCGAAGGGCGCGGGCTTTCACCGATCCAGTCAGATGGCATTCATCCCAATATGACGGGGCAATGGCTGATCGCCTACAAGATCGATAGCAAGGTTCGCGAGATCATGCTGGCGCGCGAGATGGAAGCGCCTGAAGAGATAGCTGAGCACGACCAGGCCTCAGCCGAGCACTAGGTCAGACGATGGCCTTTGCGCAGGCGTCAGCACTGGCCCAGGCCCACTGGAAATTATAGCCGCCGAGCCAGCCGGTGACGTCAACGCATTCGCCGATGAAGTAGAGACCCGGCTGGTTCCTGCTTTCCATCGTCTGGGAGGAAAGGCCATCGGTATCGATGCCGCCTGAGGTCACCTCTGCCGTGCGCCAGCCTTCGGTGCCAACAGGCACGACCCGCCATTTTTTTAGCGCGGTTGCGATCACATCCATCTCGCCCTTCGAGAGTTGGGCGAGTTGTTTGTTCGCGGGCATTTCGGGCCAGCTGGCGATATAGTTTGCGAGGCGCGCCGGGAAGCGTTTGCCAAGCCAATTTGAAACGCTCGTACGTGGCTGGCTCTCCCGTGCGGCGCGCAAATCCTCGAGAACTGGGTCGCCGGGCGCAAGATCGATTTCAATAGGCTGGCTCTCGCGCCAATAGGTCGAGGCTTGTAGCATGGCCGGGCCGGAGAGGCCGCGATGGGTAAAAAGCATCGCTTCATGGAAATCAGGCCCGCCGCCCGCTTTCGCATCAACCATGCATGAGACGCCGGAAAGCTCTGAGAAGGCGTCCTTCAGCTTCCCGGAGAAGGTGAAGGGCACGAGCGCCGGCCGCGTCGGAATGATGTCATGTCCAAACTGGCGGGCAATGTCATAGGCAAGGCCACTCGCGCCCATCTTGGGAATGGAAAGCCCGCCCGTCGCAACGATGAGGTTGCTGGCGCTGATCGGGCCCGCAGACGTGTCGACCTCGTACCTGCCGCCCCGGTGAGTCACTTCGCCGATGCTGGTCTCGAGATTCATCCTGCCGCCGGGGCCGGTCAGCTCATCGACGAGCATGTCGATGATGGCGCCGGATTTCTGGTCGCAGAAGAGTTGCCCAAGCGTCTTTTCATGCCAGGTGATGCCGCGCTGGGCGACCCGGTCGCAGAAGTCCCATGGGCCATAGCGCGCCAGTGCAGACTTGACGAAATGACGGTTGGCCGAGATGAAATTGGCAGGGCTGGTATGGATGTTGGTGAAGTTACAACGACCGCCGCCGGAGATGCGTACTTTCTCTGCGGGACGCTTGGCGTGATCGAGCACCAGGACGTCGGCGCCGCGTTCAGCGAGGCGCCCGCCGCAAAAGAGGCCTGCGGCGCCCGCACCCAAGATCAGCGTATCAACCCGTTCAGACAGTTCGCAAATCCTTAAAAAGTCTCAATCTGGCCCTGTTCGCGGCATAGCAAAGTCCTGTAAAGAGTGTGAATGCACCAGGAGGAGGACGCGGGTGATGGCAGGGTGGACCAACAAGGCGCGGGGATTGGTACTGGGCGGACTGACGGCGATGGTTGTCGCCTGCGGCATCGGGGATGAGCCGCCAGCACCTGTCGATCCTGAAACTGTCGAAGGCGAAATCGTCGAGCGTTCGCGCGCTGCGCAAGCCGCAGCTGAACGCCGCGAACGTGAGCGCCAGGCGCTTGCGGACGCCGAAGAGAACCGCTTCGTCTATTTCCGCTATGCCCCTGATACGAGCGGCGTCAGCCCGCGAGCCTGCCTTGTCTTCTCCCAGCCGCTCGATCCCGAAGTTAATTACGCGACCTATATCCGGATGCAGTCTGACGTGCGTCCTGCCTTTGCGGTAGAGGGACGTGAGCTTTGCCTCGAAGGTCTCGATTTCGCCAGCGGATACACGGCGACGATCCTGGAAGGACTGCCGAGCGCCGATGGTCGCACGATCGAGCGCGAGGAAGAGATCCAGATCAGTTTTGAGGACCGCCCGGCCTATGTCGGCTTCGACGGGGCCGGTGTGATCCTGCCGCGAGACAATGCCGATGGCCTCGCGATTGAAACAGTCAATGTCGATGAGGTCGAGATCAGCGTTTACCGCGTGAACGACCGCGCACTGGCCTTCAAGTCGATCAGCCAGGGCGATGAAGCGGCCCAAGGCCGCTATTCCTACCTTTATGGCGAAGAAGACCCGCGTGACGTCTCGTCTGAAGTGTGGTCAGGCAGCATGGACATCGACAATGTCACCAACGCTGCAGTGACGACGGTCTTCCCGCTTCAGGATGTGATTGGTGAGCTTCGTCCGGGCTCATATTTCGTCGAATTGCAAGACGCCAAGGAATTGAATGACTATGACGGCCCGGCCGCATCGGCCCGTCGCTGGATCATGCTGACCAATCTCGCGCTTACGGCGTATCGCGCCGAGAACGGGATGGATGTCACGCTGCGTTCTCTGCAGGATGGCGAGGTTCTGCCAAATACGCGTGTCCAGTTGATCGCCTACAACAATGAAGTGCTGGGCGAAGCGGAAACCGGTGAGGATGGCCGCGTCCGGTTCGAGGCGCCGCTACTTGCGGGCGAAGGCAACTCCGCACCGCGCATGGTCATGGCGTTGGGGGCGAAGGGTGACATTGCTGTGCTGGACCTTTCACGCGCGCCGGTTGACCTGTCTGAAATGAAGACTGGGGGGCGCGTCACGCCCGGTCCTGTTGACGGCTACCTCTATGCCGATCGCGGCATCTTCCGCCCTGGAGAGACGGTGCATCTCACCACGATGATGCGTGATCGCGGCGGTTCGGCCATTTCGAACCGTGCGGGTCAGATCGTCATCTACCGCCCGAACGGCGTTGAATCCGACCGGATGCGCTTCACTGAAGCCGAAGCGGGCGCACTTGTCTGGGATTATGAGCTGTCACGGACGGCTTCGCGCGGTATGTGGCGCGCTGTCCTGTCGATTGATGGGGCCGGTGAGGCTGGCTCTCTACGCTTCTCTGTCGAGGATTTCGTGCCGCAGCGTATCGCGGTAGAACTCGACGGCGAGGAAGAGAGTTTCATCGCAGCCGGTGATACGCGTGAGATCGAAGTTGAGGCGCGCTTCCTTTATGGCGCGCCGGGCGCTGGCCTGTCGGTTGAGGGGCAAGCGAGGCTTGAGGCTGACCCACGTCCGTTCGAAGCGCTGAACGGGTTCACCTTCGGGCGAGCTGATGAACAATTTCGCGAGCGCATTGTGGAGTTTGAACCGCAGACGACAGATGGCGCGGGCCGCGCCGTGGTGCGTCTTAATCCAGGCGATCGCGGCAGCGACTCTTCGCGCCCGCTTCGCCTCAATACCAATGTCAGCGTGCTGGAGCCGGGCGGACGTGCGGTCACCGAAAGTGTGCGCATTCCTTACCGCCCCCGCGATAGCTATGTCGGCATCCGCAAGGATTTTGATGGTCGCGCGGACCGCGATGGCCCTGCAGCGTTTGAGCTGGCGGCGGTGAGCGCCAGCGGTGAGATTATCGACACCGAGCTCAACTGGCGCGTGATCGAAATCGACTATCATTATGACTGGTACCGCGATGGCAGTCAGTGGCGCTGGCGTCGTTCGCGCACGGTGAGCACGGTCAATGAAGGCGTTGTCCAGACCGATAGCACGACGCAGACGATCAGCGTCGATGGTCTCGACTGGGGCCAACATGAACTGATCGTGTCAGATGCAAATGGCGATGCTGAGGCCAGCACCGGCTTCTATGTCGGTTGGGGCGGGTCCGTCTCTGAAGACGGTGTCGAGGCGCCTGACCGCGTGGAAGTGATTGTCGAGGAACAGACCATTGTCCCTGGCCGTCCTGCCGCGATCACGGTGATCCCGCCCTATGATGGCGAGGCGCAGATCGTCGTGGCGACTGACAAGATCTTGCGGATCGAGACGCGCGATGTGTCGGCAGAAGGCACGCAGTTCACGCTGCCCGTCACCGAAGAATGGGGCGAGGGCGCTTATGTGCTCGTGAACGTGTATACGCCGCGTGACCCTGTGCTGCAGGCCAAGCCGCGGCGCGCTGTCGGTGTCGGTTACGTGCCGCTGGACATGGATGAACGGACCTTCGAGGTTGCAATCGATGCACCAGATGTCGTTCGCCCTCGCCGTGAGCAGACGATTGACGTCAATATCGGAGAAGGCCCGCGAGAGAATGTCTATCTGACGCTGGCGGCCGTCGATGAAGGTATCCTGCAACTGACCAAGTTCCAGAGTCCGGACCCGGTCTCTTATTATTTCGGCAAGAAGTCGCTCGGCGTCGATATCTTCGACGATTATGGCCGCTTGCTCGACCCGAATATGGGCCTTCCTGCAGAAGTACGGACCGGTGGTGACCAACTGGGCGGTGAGGGACTGTCTGTTGTCCCGACAAAGACGGTAGCCCTCTTCTCCGGCATGGTCGACGTGGGCCGGTCTGGCCGCGCACGTGTGACCTTCGACGTGCCTGACTTTAACGGTGAGCTTCGCTTGATGGCGGTTGTCTGGTCGCAGAACGGTCTAGGCGCTGCGAGCCGACCGCTGACGGTGCGTGATCCTGCGCCAGCCGAACTGATCCTGCCGCGCTTCCTCGCGCCGGGTGATGAAGCCGTGGCGACCGTCTCCATAGACAATATCGAGCTTGATGACGGCACGTTCACCGCGTCCCTCGATGCGAGTGAACCTGTCAGTGTTGCGGCGACCGAACTGTCGCGGACCATTCCATCCGGTCAACGTGTGGATGAAGGGCTGCGGATCTCCGCTGGTGAAACCGGAGTTGCAGACCTGCGCCTCAACGTATCGGGGCCGGGCAATTATGGCGTCGTACGCCAGTACCAGATCGAGTCCCGCTCGCCCTGGCTGCCAGCAACGCTGATTTCGACAGCCATGATGGAGCCGGGCGATAGTTGGGCTATCCCGGAAGGGCTGCTCGAAGATTATGTGCCAGGTACGGCGTATGTCTCTGTCACCTTCTCAACCCTGCCACTCGACGCAAATGCGCTCTACGCATCGCTTGCGCGCTATCCTTATGGCTGCACGGAGCAGACGATCAGCCGGGCGCTGCCGCTTCTCTATTCAGAGCAGCTGGTGGCAATGGGCGCAGATGAAACCTCGCGTGAACCTGTCCGCGCGCAGATACAGGAAGCCGTAACGGCCGTCCTGAACCGACAGTCGGCCGAAGGGGCCTTCGGCCTGTGGCGAGAAGGCGACCGCAATGCCTCGCCATGGCTGGGCGCGTATACCACCGACTTTGTCTACCGCGCCAGCGAGGCAGGCTATGAAGTGCCTGAAGCGGCACTGGAGCGGGCCTTTGAATCCATGCGGGCCGTGGCGCAGGGCGATGCCTGGCGTGCCTATGGTTACGACACCGATGTCTGGGAAAGCGAGTGGCACAACGACACTGAAGCCAAACTGATGCGCCGGGCTTCTGCCTATGCGCTTTACGTGCTGGCCAAGGCAGGCCGCGCTGATATCAGCCGTCTTCGCTACCTGCATGACCGCGAACTTGAGCGGATCGAAAGCCCGCTGGCACGCGCGCATCTTGCCGCCGCGCTGGCCTTCATGGGTGACCGTTCACGAGCGTTCAGCGCATTCGAGGCCGCCGAAGATGCCCTCGGCTACCAGAATACGGGCGACTATTACCAGACGCCGCTTCGTGACCTGACGGGCCTTATCGCGCTGGCCGCAGAAGCCGATTTTGACGATATCGTTGCCCGGCTGGCCGAACGGCTTGGCGACGACGCGCCAGACCCAAGCGAACTGACCACGCAGGAAAAGGCGTTCGCCCTGCTCGCCGTTAATTCAATGAATGATGGGGGTGATGGCTACCGGATGGAGGTCGAAGGGCTTGGCAACGGCAACAATAATGACCGGCGCTATCAGCTCAGCGAAGAGCAGGCTCGCGGCGAAGTGAGTTTCACGCTTGGCCAGAACGGGCCGGCCATGTTCCGCACCGTGATGGTGCGCGGCGCGCCGTCTTCGCCGCCGCCTGCCGTCTCGGCTGACCTTCGCGTGACCAAACAGGTGCGCACGCTGACGGGCGGCGCGGTCGACCTTGGCGATGTCGATCAGGGCGACCAGCTGGTCGTGACGGTTCAGATCACGCCGGAACAGCGCCGGACAAACCCTGTCATCGTGGCGGATCTGCTGCCCGCAGGCTTTGAGATTGAAACGGTCCTGAAGCCTGCCGATGGGGCGCGTGATGGCGAAACCAACGGGGCCTTCGCCTGGGCTGGTGAGATCGATGCGGCCAAGACTGCAGAAGCGCGCGATGACCGTTTTGTTGCCGCGATCGATGTACGGAATGAGGCGGTACGGCTCGCCTATGTCGTGCGGGCGGTCACACCGGGCGATTTCGTCATGCCGGGCGTCAATGCTGAGGACATGTACCGACCTGACGTGTTCGCGCGCTCAGCCCCGGGCCGCGTGACGATCAGCACGGCCAATGCGGCGACTGGCGGACAGAGATGATCTGGCTGAAACGGCCAGCGATTGCCATTCTGGCGGCGCTAACCGTCCTGTTCGCGCTGGACAGGATCTTTCCGCCACCACTTGAGCGCGGCGAAACCGTCTCGCAGCTGGTCAGTGACCGGCGTGGGCGGCCACTTCGTGCCATTCCCACACCGGACAGTTACTGGCGCTTTCAGGCACATCTCGAAGACATCGACCCGGTATTCGTCGAGGCGCTTCTGGAAGTTGAGGACCAGCGTTTCTGGCGTCATGGCGGTGTCGACTGGACCGGCATGGTTCGTGCGGCATGGAGTTCAGCGCTCGCGGGCCGTGTCGTCTCCGGCGGCTCGACCATAACGATGCAGACGGCGCGCCTGCTGGAGCCGCGCCCGCGGACCATTCCGTCCAAGCTGATCGAGATGTTCAGGGCGCACCAGATCGAGGCGCGGCTCAGCAAGGAAGAGATCCTTGAGCTTTACCTCACCCTGACGCCCTATGGCGGCAATATTGAGGGTATTCGCGCAGCAAGCTGGCGCTATTTCGGGCGCTCACCGGACCGGTTGTCCGATGATCAGATCGCGCTCCTGATTGCCCTGCCGCAAAGTCCTGAAGTGCGCCGACCGGACCTGCGGCCTCAAGGCGCAGATATAGGCAGGCGTGCCATCGTCGCCAAGCTGGAGCGGCTTGGTTATCTCGATGCAGGGCGGGCAGAAGAAGCGCGCACCAGCCAGATGCCGACGGGGGCCTATGCATTCCCCTTCGATGCGTGGCATGCGACAGCGCGAGCAGCAAGCGGTGTTCGCGGCGACGTACGCGCCAGCCTTGATGCGCGCCTGCAGGCAGAGATGGAAGCCCTGGCGCTTGCGCGTGCAAAGGAGGCGGGTCGTGAGGCGCAGATCGCGATCCTCGTTGTCGATATTCCAACACGCGCAGTGCGCGCCGCGGTTGGCTCTGCTTCGCGCGACATCGCAGGGGGCTGGCTTGATCTGACGGCGCAGGCACGCTCTCCCGGTTCGGCGCTCAAGCCCTTTATCTATGCCATGGCGTTCGATGATGGCGAGGCCAGCGCTTCGACGCGGATATCTGACCTGCCGAAGCGGTTTGCCTCCTATCAACCGGACAATTTCGACCGTACCTTCAGGGGCGATGTTCGCGTATCCGATGCGCTTCAGCATTCGCTCAACGTGCCTGCCGTGCTGGCGTTGGACCGTGTGGGGCCAGAGCGTTTTGCCGCGACACTCGCACTCGCCGGGGCGCCGCCGCGCATCTATGGCGGGGCGGATACTGAATTTGGTCTTGCGCTTGCACTCGGCGGGGCTGGGCTGACCGCGCGTGAGCTTGCGATCCTGTACGCAGCGCTTGGCGATGGGGGGCGGGCAAAGCCGCTGGTCTGGACAGCTGACGAGGAAGCCGACAGCCGGGCCAGAAAGGGCTATCGGATGATGGAGGCGGAGAGCGCAGGCGAAATCCTGTCCATCCTGCGCCGCGCGCCGACCCCGGAAGGACGGATGCCCGGCAGGCTGACGGCAGATGCGCCGCAAGTCGCTTTCAAGACAGGGACATCGTATGGCTTTCGCGATGCCTGGGCCGCCGGGGTGTCCGGCGACCATGCGGTCATCGTCTGGGTGGGCCGCGCTGACGGCGCGCCGCGTCCGGGTGAAACGGGTCGCACCGCTGCCCTGCCCATCCTGTTCGAAGTGGCGGATCGAGCAGCCTACCACCTTGGCGGTGACGGCGATGCGGGTGCACGCCTGATGCCAGAGCGGCGGCACGAAGCCGACGGCGCCCTGCAATCCTTCGATCATTCAGTGGCGGAGGCGCCGCACATCCTCTTCCCGCCGAAGGGCGCCGAGCTGTGGTCAGGTGAGATCAATGGCGCACCAGCGCGCCCCTTCGTTTTGTCGGGGAGAGGCGAAGGCAATTTGCGCTGGTTCATCAATGGAGAGCCATCGGAGGTCGATGATGCAGGTCTGCCGGTATGGCAGCCAGAGCGAGCTGGTTTCTATGCGGTGAGCGCAGTCGACGAGAAAGGCCGCACAAGCGAGGTGCGTGTGCGGGTCATCGGAATTGGCGGAAGCTAGGCGTGCCTAGCTCCAGGGATTGAAGCGCGATTTGCGTCTCTTCGGGCGATCAGATTTCTTGTCCTCGCCCTTATTCTTCGAAGACTTCGGCTGAGGGACAGGTTCGTCGCCCTCGTCGAAGAGTTCGGTGTCGGCCTCGCCGTCGGACTTGTCTTCTGCTGGTGGCGAGACGGCATCAAGATCTGCAGGGGACACCGGATCGGGTCCATCGCCGTCGTCTTGTGCGGGGGCGGTGGCTGCCGATAAGGCGGCCTGGTCGATGCGGGAACGGAAGCCCTTCAGGTTCAGCGGATAGCTTAGCGGCGCGCTGCCGGGGTCATTGTCCTCGTCATAGCCGAAGGAAAGATCATCGTGGTTATTGTCCGGGATCGTCATACCGGTTGCGGCGGCGCCGAGTTCTGACTCAATGTCGTCGGCGCTTTCAGCGCCGGCTTCTGGTACGTTCGAGGCATCGGCGCCTGCGATCTGCGTCCCGCCAAGGCCAAACGGGACGTAACTCTTTGCTGCTGCGGCCAAGTCGCTTTCGCCTTCATCTGGGCCTGCTTCGTCCCAGACGTTCGCGGAGGGAGCCTCTTCGGCTGGCCGCGCTTTTTCCGGTGCCTCAGCTTTGGCGAGGGCGGCTTTCCCGCGACCATTCACTTCGTCGGCCAGTCTTGCCACGGCACCGCTGACATCATCTTCGTCAAAACCGGCATGAAGACGTTCTTCAGGTTCATCTTCGAGCAAGGCACGCGGCGGAATGCTTTCATCGACGGGCAGGTCAGTCTCTTCCTCGTCCTCCGCTCCGGCATCCATAGTCACTTCATCTGCGGGCGATGCGGTATCCGATTTGCGCTTGTTTGGTGATTGTCCGCTCAGACCTGCGAGGAGGGCGTCAATGGCCGCTTCGGTGCCTTTCGCGATGCGCGATGCCTCTTTCACGACAGCGACGATGAGCTCGCCATAGTTCCCGTGTTCTTCGTGAGGCGTATCCTTGAGAAGGTCTTCGGACGCTTCTTCCAGCGTCTTGCCCTTTTCCGTGGCCAGCATGACCTGTGGTGGGGCGTCTGTCAGACGGACTGAATAGCCTTCGGTCGCATAGATGACGCCGCCATCTTCCGTCTCTGCCCAGTCGATCTGCTTCAAGGCGGTCATTTCTGCCAGCCTGTCGATAAGTTTCTTTGTCGATGGGTGAAGCATGAAAATCTTTCCGCCAGCAGGATTATGAGGCCCTGACTACACTAGACGGGATGGAACGCGCGTCAAAGACGCGAGGGTCGGCCAGCGGTGAAAAACTTTAAGGACTGCGTCATTGAGGTCCTTGGCGCTTCAATTGAGGGCGCGAGCTCTCATATCTCCTCTAACACACGCGAAAGAAAGCTTTGGACCAACACACGATCATCCGAATAGGCGTGTTTGCGGGCGTTTTCGTCTCGCTCGTCCTGCTGGAGACGCTGGCGCCCCGGCGAGAGGCGGCGCTTTCGCGTGCGCAGCGCTGGCCGGGCGCAGGTGTGATTTTCATTGCAGGGGCCGTCCTCGGGCGGCTCGTATTGCCCGCAGGTCTTGCCGGCATTGCGCTTCTGGCGGACGAGGCAGGATTTGGCGTTTTCAACTGGATCGACGCGCCGGTCTGGTTGGTGGGCCTCGGTGCTTTCCTGGTCATGGACCTTGCCGTCTGGGGCCAGCACGTTGCGATGCATCATGTGCCGTTCCTCTGGCGCATGCACCGCGTGCACCATTCAGACCCGCATATTGATGTGATGACGGCGCTTCGCTTCCATCCGGCAGAGATCATTGTCTCCCTATTCTGGAAAGGGGCGATTGTCTTCCTGTTTGGTATCCCTGCATGGGCGGCATTTGCCTTTGAAGTCGCGCTTAACGCCTTCGCCCAGTTCAATCATGCCAACTGGAATATCGGGCCGCGTATTGACAGCGTGCTTAGATTGCTCGTCGTCACACCGGACATGCACCGGGTGCATCACTCCGTTCACCGCGCCGAAGCGAACCGGAATTTCGGCTTCTGCCTATCGGTGTGGGACCGTATTTTCAGAGTTTACCAGTCCCAGCCAGCTGAAGGGCATGAGCAGATGAAAATCGGCCAGAACAGCTGGCGAGAGGCTGGCGATCAGTCTCCGCTTCCGCTTCTTCTACAACCATTAAAGTCGCCGCCGACTTAGCTTTCGATAAGACGCGGTCAGGGGGAGGTGCCCAAGCCCAGCTCTTATTGTTTCTCGGACGACCTGCAAAGAAAAAGCCCCGGCCAAACGACCGGGGCTTCAAACTTCCTGATGCTCAACTGGTGAACATCACCCGGCATTCGGGTCAGGCGTGCGAAGCGCGTTATTCTGGATAGCGCGCGTGCCATCCTTGCTTGCCTGGGTCTTTGCGGCCCACTCTGCGCGCGTTGCGCAGATCCGGCGAGGAATCGTCGATCCCATTTGCTCTTCGCGTTTGCAGACCTCCTCGTCCGGGTCATGACCCTGACGACGGATTTCCGCTTTAATCGCAGGCGTAACAGAGACCATTTGCGAACCGCCGGTTGCGCTGCTGCCGGCGGCGCCGGTCGTACAGGCTGCGGGAACAATGGCCATTGCGAGAAGGCCTGCACCAAGGGCGAGTGATTTCATCGAGAACTCCGATCTTAGGTGTTTTGGAAAGACTGACCCAAAACTACCTTAGCTATAGATTTCGAAAAGGCCAGCCGCGCCCATGCCGCCACCGACGCACATTGTGACAACGCCCCATTTTGCACCACGACGCTTGCCTTCGAGCAGCAAAGAGCCTGTGCAACGTGCACCGGTCATGCCGAATGGGTGGCCGATGGAGATCGAGCCGCCATTGACGTTGTACTTCTCAGGGTCGATGCCGAGACGATCGCGGCTGTAGAGACACTGTGAGGCGAAAGCTTCGTTCAGTTCCCAGAGGTCGATATCGTCGACCTTCAGGCCGTGACGCTCAAGCAGACGTGGAACAGCGAAGACCGGACCGATGCCCATCTCGTCCGGATCACAGCCAGCGACGTTGAAACCAACAAAACGGCCGAGCGGCTCAATGTTACGCTTCTTGGCTTCTGCGGCTTCCATGACGACGACAGCTGCGGCGCCATCTGAGAGCTGCGAAGCGTTACCAGCGGTGACGTACTTGCCTTCCTTGACGACCTGGCCGCCGGAGAAGACCGGCTTCAGGCCTTGAAGCGATTCAAACGTGGTGCCGGGACGGTTACAGTCGTCGCGGTCTGCGACGACGTCCTGATAGGTTTCTTCGCCGGTTTCGCGGTTGACCAGTTTCATGCGCGTATTGAGCGGAACGATCTCTTCAGCCATCCAGCCTTTTTCCTGGAAGACGGCGGTGCGGCGCTGACTTTCAGCGGAATATTTGTCCTGTGCTTCGCGGCTGACATTGTAGCGGTCGGCAACGATTTCGGCGGTTTCGATCATCGTCATCCAGATCGCCGGCCACTTCTTCATGAGCTCAGGTTCGGTGTAACGATGGGTGTTCATGTGGCCGGAGCGCGACACCAGCGAAAGTGATTCAACACCGCCGCCGATGGCAACGG
This sequence comes from Henriciella marina, assembly GCF_027213945.1. Classification (GTDB taxonomy): domain Bacteria; phylum Pseudomonadota; class Alphaproteobacteria; order Caulobacterales; family Hyphomonadaceae; genus Henriciella; species Henriciella marina_A. The sequence continues at coordinate 210,601 of NZ_JAPWGW010000003.1, read as the reverse complement.
GTGCACCTTCATTTGTGACGGTGTGGGCTGCATTCGCAATGGCCTGCAGGCCCGACGAGCAGAAACGGTTGATGGTCGCGCCAGCCGTCGAGGACGGGCAGCCAGCCCAGAGGGCTGCGTTGCGTGCAACATTGTGGCCTGTCGCGCCTTCTGGCTGAGCGGCACCGAGGAACACATCCTCGACTTCAGCTGCATCGATACCCGCACGATCGATCGCGCCCTTGATGGCATGACCGGCCATGGTGATGCCATGTGTGTCGTTGAGTGCGCCGCGTCCTGCCTTGGTCAGGGCCGTGCGGGCGGTTGAAACGATGACTGCTTCTCTCATGATATGTCTCCTCCAGACAGGTTCTCGTTTGTTGCGGTGCAACCTAACGAGGCAAAGTTCAGGACGCTACCCCAAAACCGACAGTGGGTGCGATGACGTCGCGGTGCCTTAATCAGCGCTGCGGAACAGCTTCCAGAGAATGCGCGTTCGGCTTTCAAAGGAGATCGATTATATGCCCACTGGAAACCGTTCGGACATCGACCGGCTCGCAAAACTACTCGATACGCAATTCAAGCTGCCAGGCACGAACTTTCGTTTTGGCCTTGACGGTATCATTGGTCTCATCCCGGGTATTGGTGACACGGTTTCAGGCGGCCTTGGCCTCTATATTATTCACCGGGCGCGTCAGGAAGGCGCGTCGGGCGGGCTGATCGCCAGGATGATCTGGAACCTGCTGGTCGATACGCTCCTCGGTGCGATACCACTGGTCGGCGACCTTTTCGACTTTGCTCACAAGGCCAATGCGAAGAATGCGCGTCTGCTACAGGAATATCTCGACCGCCATGCGAGCGAGCACGCAAAGCCCGTTGGCCGCGGGGCGGCTTGAGGTGTAAACTCACCTTCAGTGAAAACTGGAGGAGGGGGCCTCATGATCATGCCGGACCATGCGCGTCTGATGGCGCGCTACAATCGCTGGCAGAATGAGAGTCTGTACACGGCCGCCGCTAGTCTTGATCAAACCGCCCGCCTTGAAGACCGCGGCGCATTTTTCCGATCTATTCATGAGACGCTTGCGCACATACTCTGGGCAGACCGCATATGGCTGTCCCGGTTTGATATGTGTGAGAAGCCGACCTGCGCAGGCCACGAAACCCTTAAGCTTTGGGCGGATTGGGAAGTCTTGAAGGCCGACCGCATGAAAATGGACGATGTCATCGATAAATGGGCGGATGGCTTCAGCGAGAGCGATCTTCGAGATAGCCTGGAATGGCATTCAGGCGCGGCAGGACGCATTCTGTCAAAGCCGGTCTGGCTTCTCGTCACCCATATCTTCAACCACCAGACCCATCATCGCGGTCAGGTTCACGCCATGCTGACCGCGGCGGGCGCGAGCCCTGACGATACCGATCTCTTCCTTATGGAGGGTGAGGCCTAGAGGTCTCGCCGCGCCATCATTTTTGATGCAGGATGTCTGAATAGCAAAACATGGTGGGATGGACATGGCCAAGGTCATCGGTGTGGGCGGTATCTTCTTTCTATGCGCGGACGCAGAAGTCACGAAGGAGTGGTATACAAGCGTCCTGGGTATCCAGGCGTCAGAGTATGGCATTTCCTTCAGCCACGCCGAGTCGGCTAAGGTCTTCCCGAAGGGCGCAATGACCATCTTTGCGCCTTTCAAATCTGACAGTGATTATTTCAAACCTTCAGACCATGACGTCATGTTCAACCTGATGGTCGATGATCTTGGAGGTATACTTCAGCAGGCGGCAGCGGCCGGCGTATCGCCCGTGCAGCCGCGCGAGGATCATGACTATGGAAGCTTTGCCTGGTTGATGGACCCCGATGGGCGCAAGGTCGAACTCTGGGAGCCCAAGGAACCGCCATCCGGAACCTGAGTTAGGTTTATCTCCACCTCAATAAAAAATGCCGCCCCTCAGTGAAGGGCGGCAAGTTCATTCAGAGGGTGAGATGGAGTTACCTAGTCCTCAGCGGCCGTGTTGCATTCGGCGAGATCTTCGTCGGAGAGGCTGTCATTTGCTGTGCCGAAGGAGATGAGCGTGCCGACTTCAGACGCGACTTTCTTGCAAGTGCGGACGGTTGCCGTGCGACGGTTGAGATCGGCGACGCAGGTATCGCCGTTGCAGGTCCATACGGCTTTTGCCGCAACAACGCTGGACTGGCCATCAGCCGGGGTTGCGAGCTTTGCGGTGAACGCCGTTCCTGCAGCTGCGGGCAGGGCAATGGCTGCGAATGCGGCTGACAGTACGATGGAGCGGATCATGGGAGGAAACCTTTCAGGCGTTGGCGGAAGATCTGGTTCTGGTTTTACTCTACTCAACGTATTTATGAGCGCTGAATAAAATGTCAATCGTTCAGCGATGACTATTTTTGAACCGTGCCCCCCCTACAAGCTCGGTAAACGCTGGAATGCCCGCAAAGAAACTTCTTTGCCTTGACGCGACGGCCTGCATTGATGCGGCCTGCCGGCCCGGTATCCTTTAGCGCAAACAGAACAGATCGCGCGCAGGCGCAAGGGAGGTTTCAATGGACTTCAACATTCCGCAGGACATCGCCGACTATCTCGTCGTGCTCGACAATTTCATCGAGGAAAAGATCAAGCCGCTTGAGCAGAAGGACGACAATATCCGCTTCTTCGACCATCGCCGCGAATGGGCGCGGACTGATTTCGATAATGACGGCCTGCCGCGTCCGGAATGGGAAGATCTGCTCCGCCAGGCACGGCAGCTCGCCGATGAGGCGGGGCATCTTCGTTACGCCCTGCCGAAGGAATTTGGCGGTCAGGACGGGACCAATCTGGGCATGGCGATCATCCGCGAGCACTTTGCGCGCAAGGGTCTCGGGCTGCATAACGACTTGCAGAACGAGCACTCGATTGTCGGCAACATGCCGCAGATCCTAATGCTGCGGGACTTCGCGAGGCCGGAACAGAAACACCTCATCCAGGACGCTCTCGACGGGAAGTTCCGCGCCACGTTCGGATTGACCGAACCTCATCACGGGTCTGACGCCACGCACATGGAGACGCGCGCGGTCAGGGAGAAGCGCGACGGTGTCGATGGCTGGCTGATCAATGGCGAGAAGATGTGGATTACCGGTATGCACCATGCCAGCCACATGATGTGCTTTTGCCGGACATCGGGCGAAGACGGGGACGCGAAGGGCATCTCCTGTCTTCTCGTGCCGGCGGATGATCCCGGGATCGAGATTGAAGAGTATATGTGGACATTCAACATGCCCACGGACCACCCACGCCTGACCATTAGAAATGTGTGGGTGCCCGAAAGCGCGCTGTTCGGCCCACCTGAGGGCGGTCTCGCCCTTGCTCAGCACTTCGTGCACGAGAACCGTATCCGCCAGGCCGCTAGTTCCTGCGGCGCGGCGATGTACTGCATTACTGAAGCCATCAATTATGCCAATGAGCGCCGACCCTTCGGCAAGGCGCTGGCGCACAATCAGGCAATCCAGTTCCCGCTGGTCGAGCTCTCAACGCAAGCTGAGATGTTGCGCCTTCTGATCTTCAAGACGGCATGGGAAATGGACCAGATGTCGAAACCGGATGTCGCGATCTATCTCTCTGATAAGGTTTCGATGTGTAACTACTATGCGAACCGGCTCTGCTGTGATGCGGCCGACCGGGCGATGCAGGTGCATGGCGGCATGGGCTATTCGCGCCACAAGCCGTTTGAGCATATCTATCGCCACCACCGCCGCTATCGCATCACCGAAGGCTCCGAAGAGATCCAGATGCGGAAGGTCGCCGGTCACCTCTTTGGTTTCATGGGGCCGAACAAGGGCAAGAACCGTAACGAACCGTTCGATTTCGCGGTACGGTAAGCCTTGACGGCAGCCTGTTCCGCACAAGCGCAGGGCAGGCTGCAAACTGGAGTCACCTGACGGCGACGTTGTGCTTGCCCGCACACTGATTCCGAAATAGTTTGCGGCGCAAGTGATGACTCCCTCCCGGGAGAGAGCAGGTCCTTGTGCCTGCCGCCGAAGGCGCAACCGCCCCGGAAACGCTCAGGCAAAAGGACCGGGAGAGACCTAAACGCTGGAAAGAGGCAAGCGGGCCGTCAGAAGACCCGCAGCAGGCCTCGCCGAAGGAGCAAGCCGCTTCGACCTCCTCATAGAGAGCGAAGTCGAAGGCGGCGGAATCTCTCAGGCACCGAGACAGCGGGGGCGGCCAACCATCCGGATCATCCGGCGTGGACGGCCGTTTCCAATGTCAAAGGGTGCCATGTCTGACCAAGCAAACGATACACTTCGCAGGACACCGCTCCATGATCTCCATCAGGAGCATGGCGGCAAGATGGTGCCTTTCGCTGGCTATGAGATGCCGGTCCAGTTCGAAGGCGTGAAGCCTGAACATCTCTGGACCCGAGAGCATGCAGGCCTTTTCGACGTTTCCCATATGGGGCCGTGCTTCCTCTACCTGAAAGAAGGCCTCGGCCAGCCGGGCGCGCATGAGAAGATTTCGGCGCTGATCGAGCGCCTCGTGCCGAGCGCGATTTCGACGTTGAAACCGGGGCAGGGGCGTCTCACCGTGCTGCTGAACGATGAAGGCGGCATTCTTGATGACCTCATCATCACGCGCATGCCTGACGCCAATCTGGATGGAATGCTCTACATCGTCGTCAATGGCGCGGCGAAGCATGACGACTGGGCACTGATCCGCGAAAAGCTGGCGGGCGAAGCAGAGCTTCAGACCGCCGATGACCGTATCCTTGTCGCCCTTCAGGGGCCTGAGGCTGAAGCGGTTCTGACCCCCCATTTTCCTGAAGCCGCTGAGCTGAGCTTCATGCGTTGCGCGCACGTCCAGAAGGATGGTGAGCGCTACATGGTCTCGCGTTGCGGCTATACTGGTGAGGACGGGTTTGAGCTGCTGCTGCCGAACAATGAGACCGGTCTTGCCTATGTCCGCGGCCTGCTCGCCGATGAGCGCGTGAAACCGATTGGCCTTGGCGCGCGCGACAGTCTCCGTCTTGAGGCTGGGCTCTGCCTATATGGCCATGACATGGACGCAAGCCGGACCCCGGTTGAGGCGGACCTGCAATGGGTCATCCAGAAATCGCGTCGCGAGCGCGCTGATTTCCCCGGCGCGGAGAAAATCCTGAAACAGATCGCTGACGGCCCCGCCGAGAAGCGCGTTGGCATCCTGCCGCTGGAGCGCGCACCCGCGCGTGAGGGCACGGAAATCCATGTCGAGGGACAGCTCGTCGGCATGGTCACATCCGGCGGTTTCGGACCCAGCACGGACGGTCCTGTTGCCATGGGCTATGTGCGCGCCGATCTCGCCACGCCCGGAACGAAAATCGACCTCATGGTGCGCGGCAAGGCCCGCGCCGGCGAGGTCACCGCCCTGCCATTCGTACAACCAAACTACAAACGTTGAGGATACTCGCCAGATGACGCAATTCACCCAACAGACCACCTTCTATACCGAAGACCATGAGTGGGTCACCGTTCACGGCGACCTCGCAACGGTCGGCATCACCCGGTACGCGGCCGAACAGCTTGGCGATGTTGTCTTCGTCGAGACCCCGGAAGTCGGCAAGACTTTCAAGAAGGGCGACGAGATGGCCGTCGTGGAGAGCGTGAAAGCCGCCTCTGATGTCTATGCACCGCTTTCTGGTGAAGTGATCGACGCCAATAGCATGCTCGCTGACTCGCCGGAGACGGTGAACGAGCATCCTGAAGGCGAGGGCTGGTTCTGCGTAATCAAATTCTCTGACGGCGCCGAAACCCGCAACCTGATGGACAAGGACGCCTATTTCGAGTTCTGCAAAGGCCAATAAACGAGAATGGTCGATTCAGCCCTTTTTGCGTTCTTGGCAGCAATCCACCTGTTGCCCGCCATCGCAGCGGTGTTTCCGCGGCAGATTCAGCGTCTATATGGCGTGGAGCCAGCCGACCGCACGCTAGTGACGCTACTGCAGCATCGTGCGATGCTGCTCGGGCTGGTCGGGTTTGGTTTTCTCGCAGCGGCCTTCCGGGTCGATGAAATCGGTTGGCACGCCTGGCTCTTGGGTGCGGCGAGTATGATTTCGTTTCTGCTTTTTGCCGTCATTAATCGCCAGCTCACCGGCCCCCTTCGATTGATCGCCATAGTCGACGCGATTGGCCTGATTCCATTGGGCATTCTATTCGTTCGACAGCCATGGTTCCACAATACGTATCTAGGAGTTTAGCTTGAGATACCTCCCCCTGACACCTGAAGACCGCAAGGAGATGCTGGCCACGATTGGTGCAGCCTCCGTCGATGATTTCTACACCGATGTCCCCGAGGCAGCCCGCCTTGGCGGCAAGATTGCAGGCCTGCCTGACCATCAGGGGGAGCTTGCGGTCGAGCGTCACATGGGCGCGCTGGCGGCCAAGAACCGGACAGCCTCTGAAGGGCCGTTCTTTGTTGGTTGCGGTGCTTACAAGCATCATGTTCCGGCGACTGTGGACCACATCATCCAGCGCTCCGAGTTCCTGACGACCTATACGCCTTACCAGCCTGAAATCGCGCAGGGCACGCTTCAGACCCTGTTCGAATTCCAGAGCCAGGTCGCCGCGCTGACGGCGATGGAAGTGGCCAACGCGTCGATGTATGACGGCTCGACGGCTTGTGCCGAAGCTGCGGTGATGGCGTGCCGCGTCACACGGCGCCAGAAAGTGGTCCTGTCAGGCGGCCTGCACCCACACTATGCCGCCGCAACGCGTACGGTGTGTGAAGCGCAGGGGATCGAGATCGTCCAGCTTGCACCGGGTGTCGATGATGAGCTTGCGCTTGTTGATGCTGTCGATGACGAGACAGCCTGTGTTATCGGCCAGAGCCCGAACGTCTTCGGCACGGTCACTGACCTGACCCCTGTGGCGGACGCCGCGCACGAAAAAAAGGCGCTTCTTGTCTCTGTCTTCACCGAAGCCTTCGCGCTCGGCATGACCATGCCGCCCGGCGAGATGGGCGCTGACATTGCCGTTGGCGAAGGCCAGTCGATCGGCAATCCGCTGAACTTTGGCGGGCCTTATGTTGGCCTCTTCGCCTGTTCGAAAAAGCTGATGCGACAGATGCCGGGCCGCTTATGTGGTGAGACCGTTGATGCCGATGGTAATCGCGGTTTCGTCCTGACGCTTTCAACGCGTGAGCAGCATATACGCCGAGACAAGGCGACATCGAACATCTGCACCAATGCGGGCCTCTGCACTTTGGCCTTCACTGCGCATATGACGTTGCTGGGTGAGAAGGGCCTCGGACATCTGGCGCAGCTCAATCATGAAGCTGCTTGCATGTTGGCCGATGCACTAGAAGATGTTTCTGGCGTCGAACTCCTGACACCGCGTTTCTTCAATGAGTTTGCCTTCCGCATTCCGCGCGAAGCCGGCGACGTGCTTGAGCAGCTCGATGGGCTTGGTGTTGTCGGCGGCGTGCGCGCCTCGCGCCTCTATCCAGGCAAAGGCCTCGACGATGTCATTATTGCTGCTGCGACTGAGTGCACGAGCGAAGCCGATATCAAGGCGTACGCCGATGCGCTTGCAAAGGTGCTAGCATGAGCGAAGCTCCGCAACATCAGGAAGCCTGGGAACATAAGCGGGCGATCCGTGAGTATGAGGATTTCCTTGAGGAGATTTTCGTGCGCATGGGCGCTGACAAGGCGGCGATCAATCGCCGCAAGTCCCAGTTTCAGGGGATCTATGATGATCCTGAAACCTGGCGTGACCCGCAGGACTTCAAGAAACTCTACGCTGACCTTCGCCGGGAAATCCTCGCCCTTGGCGCCATCCATGTCAGCGCAGCCAACAAGCGTCTGAAAGAGACCTTCGGACCTAACACCCAGCATTTCGTGGAGGCTCAGACATGAGCATGAATTCACAAGGCCGTCCAACCAGCCCGTCGGCGCCAAGCGCCCAGCCAGCGATCAAGACCGTTTCGGGCTCACGCGGCCTGCAGCAGCGCGAAGACCTGATCTTCGAGACAGGCTCCACCACCAAGACAGGCGTCGACTTGCCAGCACCAAAAGGCGGCATGGATCGTCTTGGCGGCGTCACCCGCAAGAAGAGCGTCGGCCTTCCGGGCCTCTCAGAGCCAGAAGCCGTGCGCCACTATGTGCGCCTCAGCCAGCAGAACTATGCCATTGATCTTGGCCTGTTCCCGCTCGGCTCCTGCACAATGAAGCATAATCCGCGCCTCAATGAGAAAGTCGCGCGGATGCCGGGCTTTGCCGACATTCACCCGCTGCAGCCGCAGTCGACCGTCCAGGGCGCGCTGGAGTTGATCGATGAGCTTGCAACGTGGCTGAAGACGCTCACCGGTATGCCCGCCGTCGCTATGAGCCCCAAAGCCGGCGCACATGGTGAGTTCTGCGGCATGATGGCGATCCGCGGTGCGCTGATCGCGCGCGGCGAAATCGCCACGCGTACGCGCGTTCTCGTGCCAGCCTCTGCGCACGGCACCAATCCCGCGACGGCGGTGCAGTGCGGCTTCAAGGTTGATGAGATCAAGGCCGATGCGCGCGGACGTGTCGAGATGGACGATCTTAAATCGAAGCTCGAAGACAGCCACGACATTGCCGGCATCATGCTGACCAACCCGAATACGTGCGGCCTTTTCGAGACGGACATTCGCGAGATCGCCGATCTCATCCATGAAGCTGGCGGCTATTTCTATTGCGATGGCGCGAACTTCAACGCCATCGTTGGCCGGGTGCGTCCGGGCGATCTTGGTGTCGACGCGATGCACATCAATTTGCACAAGACATTCTCCACGCCGCATGGCGGGGGTGGTCCGGGCGCAGGTCCAACGGTGCTTTCCGAAGCACTGGCTGACTTCGCGCCTGTGCCATTTGTGGTCGAGGAGGACGGCGTCTTCCATCTGGTTGAACAGCGTAGCGGTGAAGGCTCTGATGCCTTCGGTCGTCTCTGCGCATTCCATGGTCAGATGGGTATGTTCACCCGCGCGCTCGCCTATATGCTGAGCCACGGCGCAGACGGCCTGAAACAGGCTGCAGAGGATGCGGTGCTCAACGCCAATTACCTTCAGTCGCGCCTCAAGACGGTGATGACGCCAGCTTTCGATGGCTACTGCATGCACGAAGCGCTCTTTTCTGACGCCTTCACGGCTGAGGGGATCGAGACGCTCGATATCGCCAAGGCCATGATTGATGAAGGCTATCACCCGATGACCATGTACTTCCCGCTGGTCGTTCATGGCGCCATGCTGATCGAGCCGACGGAGACTGAGTCGAAGGCAGAACTCGACCGGTTCTGCGAGTCGCTTCTTTCTATCGCGGAGAAGGCCCGGGCTGGAGATCAAAGCCTGAAAAGTGCGCCATACCTCGCACCGAAGCGGCGCCTTGATGAGACGCAGGCCGCCCGCAAGCCGGAGCTTCGCTGGAGCGAGCCCGACAAGATCGCGGCAGAATGAGATGAGAGGTGGCCGGGCAATGTCCCGGCCATTTTTTTACCAGATCGCGGCCTTGATAGGGGCGGGCTTCAGCTGGGCGTTAGTGTCCTCAAACAGGTCTCGGCGCAGGCGGCCGGTCAGCGTCATCGCGGGCTTCTCGAACAGCCTGAAGACCAGTCCTGCGAAGACGATGCTGCCAACCGCACCGACGATATAGAACAGCAGATTGTCGAGAATGCCTGGCGCGCCGATTGTGAAAACATCTTCAAGGAAGGTGCCCTGAAGGCGGGCTGCCAGCGCATCGAAGATACGCCGCAGTCCGCTCAGCACGAGTGTGTGACCGAGATAGAGCGCATAGGACCAGTCACCGAGAACGACAAACGAGCGAGGGACCCGCACGCGGTCTTCGGCTTCCAGTGCGGCAGCGCCATAGACGATGAGAATGCTGGGGATGCCAAAGAAAAGTACGCGTCCCCAACCGAGCGTGAAGTCGGTCGGATAGGGTTGTAGATAGAGCGCAGCAACGAAGGCGATAAGGCCGACGACAAGTACGGTCATTGGCTTGAAGCGGCGGCCTGAGCAGATGAGTAGCGCTGCGGCGCAGCCCCCCAGGAACTCAAGCGATAGCGGGTGCAGCAGCAGGGATATATAATCGGTTGCGGTTGGCTGCTGCAGACCCGTCAGCGTGCCGAGCAGGATGATAGCTGCCCAGCCAGCCAGTCCGAGTGGCAGGAACCGGCGCGGCAGCAGGATCAGCAGCGCAAAGCCGATATAGAAATGCATTTCATGCACCAGCGTCCAGCCGACACCATGGATGGGAACGGTCAGCTGGGGAAGCAGCGCGTAGGAGTAGATGAGATGGAGCGCCGAGTTCTCGCGCATCATCCTGCTTCCATCCTCAAGCGTTTCAGCCCCAAAGGGCACGCCGCCATAAGCAAGAAAGAAATAGGCTGTCATGATGGCTGCAAAGAGCCACCAGAGTGGGTAGATGCGAGCGGCGCGCGCAAACAGGAATGCGCCTGCCGTTGCCAGGCGCGGCTGCACCTTGCCGGTCACGTAGACCATGATGAAACCGGAGATCACAAAGAAGAAGTCGACGCCGGAAAAACCGTTCTGGACGAATGTCGACAACATCGGAGCTTCATTGAGCCCCTTGCGCGCAATGGCGTCCATCTCGATCGCACGGGTATGATAGACAAGCACGAGAAGCGCGGCGACGGCGCGAAGGGCCTGTATCGTATGGAGCTTCAAGCCGCTGCATCCCTTTTCTTGTTGTCCAGGTGCCTTCATCCCGGATCGGAGTGTCTATTCCTGCGTTGTGGCATGGCCTGCTTCACAAGCAAAGGCCGTATCGCAATCGCTATCGCCGCACGGATCTGCGGGAAATCAGCAAGCATCTAGGCAAGCTTTGACGGGAGACCATATAGGAAATGATGGCACGCAAACCCCTGGATCCCGACATGCCTCTGCCTCCTGAAATGAATGCCACACGCAGGCGTTTTGGCACTGTGACGATGGGGCTTCATGTGGCTATGAGGCAGTGCCTCGCCGCACTTGGTGCCTTCCTCATTGCCATTGCAATTCCAATCGGCGCGCTTACGCCATTTCTTCCCATTGGCTTGCCACTCGCCATCATCGGTGTGGTGCTGCTTGGACGGAATGCGGTGTGGGGCCGTCGCTGGATGGAAGGCATGCTGAACCGTTTTCCCCGTCTTGAACGGTTCGCGCCCAATTGGCTCATGCGGGCGGTCTTCGGACGTGACAAGCATTCCCGCTCATAGACGAGATATTCCAGACAAAAAAACGCCCTGCTAAAGAGCAGGGCGTTTTCGCATCCAAAAACGGGATTAAGTGTCGCAATCAGCGCTAGTTCAGCGCTTTCTCGATATCGCTCAGCGCCTTGGTGAAGAGATCACTGCGCTGAGGTGAGTTAGCGACGATGTCCTTCGAGGCGCGGGTGGCAGCATTCGCCGCAGCCCGGCGCACATCATTGGTCGCTTCGGCTTCGGCGCGTGCGATGCGGGCTTCAGCCTGCGCTTCACGGCGGGCAACCTTCTCAGCGAGATCCTTGCGGGCCTGCTCAACCATCATCTTGGCATCAGCCTTGGCCTGCTTGATCATTTCATCAGCGGCCTGATCGGCTTCTTTCTGTTTGCGCTCTGCTTCGGCAAGCGCGGCAGCGGCTTCTTCGCGAAGCTGGCGCGACTCATCAAGCTGGCGCTTGATCTCATCAGCACGGCCGTCCAGCGCAGACGTGATAGCCTTGAGCGCGCCGAGCGAGATGGCGATGAGGAGGAAGGCGACGAAGGCAGCGAAGGCGAAGTTCGTGGCCGCATCCGTGAACGGGTAGGCGAGGTTGCTAAAGCCGGTCTTGGTCTCGTAGCCGGCGTCTCCGGCAGGCGCGGCGAACGCAAGCGGTGTAGCCAAGGCTGCAGCGGTCAGCATGAATGAAAAACGTGCCATCTTCATGATCGTCTAGCCTTCCTGCTGCGTGTTGCGGGCGACGGCCTGACGGGCGTCGGCTTCGGTCACTGTTACGCCGAGGCGGCCAAGCATGGCTTGCGTTGCGGAGGTCGCAATCTGTTCGACGTTAGACATAGCGTTGTTGCGAAGCGTCTGGATGCGGGCTTCGGCATCAGCAAGGCGCTCACCAAGTTCGGCGTCGACCTTGGCAGTTTCAGCAGCGATTTCCGCTTCAACCTTTTCGCGCGCCTTCTCAGCAGTATCGCGGGCTTTGCCGCGGGCTTCTGCAAGCGCAAGGTCCTGCTGCTGCTTCGCTTCCTTCGACTGCTCGTTAAGGCGGGCAGCTTCATCGAGCGAGTCAGCAATCGTATCTTCGCGATTCTCGATCACGCCGCCGAGCTTGGGCAGGATGAAACGCGACAGCGCGAGGTAGAGAATACCAAACAGGATAGCCAGCCAGAAGAGCTGTGACGGGAAATGCCACGGATCGAACGGCGGGAAAGAGGCCCCACCGGCGGCTTCGCCGTTAGCAGCCGGAGCAGCAAGCGACAGGAAATTCATGGCGCGACCCTATCAGTCTGAATGGTTGAGACTGGCCCGCGCGCAGTCAATGCGACGGGCCAGTCCAAATCAATAGTCCGGAAAAGTCTTCGTTAGACGACGAAGAGGATCAGGACGGACACCAGGAAGGCCAGGATGCCGAGAGCTTCAGCAAGGGCCATACCGATGAAGAGGTTACCGGTCTGCTGAGGAGCAGCCGATGGGTTGCGCATGGCAGCATCAAGGAAGCTGGCAAAAATGTTGCCCACACCCAGCGCGGCACCGATCATGCCGAGAGTTGCGAGGCCTGCGCCAACATATTTGAGGCCAAGAGCGATATCGCCTTCCATTTCGTGTCTCCTTTGAGGGATTGGCGTTGGTTCGATTTGATGCCCGTGAAGCCTGTTCGGCGGGGCGCGTCAAGTGTTGAGGCGCGGCTCTTTTGGCCGCACCGGCGAGAAACTAGTGCGATGGGTGAAGCGCGTCGTTGAGATAGACGCAGGTCAGGATCGCGAAGATATAAGCCTGAAGGCCTGCAACGAGAAGTTCTAGCGCGTTGATGGCGATACCCATAGCGAAGGCGAGCACACCGACAACACCGAGGAGCGCCGTGCCTGCCAGTGCTGCAGCAAACAGTTGCGCAGCGAAGGTGGCGAACAGCTTCAGCATGATGTGACCGGCAAGCATGTTCGCAAAGAGACGAAGCGCCAGCGTCACAGGACGTGCGATGAAGGAGATGACCTCGATCGGCACGAGAATGAGGTAGATGAAGAACGGCGCGCCGGACGGGGCGAAGAGTTTGAAGAATTTCAGGCCGTTCTTGTAGAGACCATAGATGATCACGATCGAAATCACGAGCAGGGCCAGCGCGCCGGTGACGACGATGTGGCTGGTGGTCGTGAAGGCGTACGGCACCATGCCTATCATGTTCGCGAAGAACACGAAGAAGAAGAGCGTGAACACGAACGGGAAGAATTTGAGCCCTTCCTCGCCCGCAGTGCTGCGGACCATATTGGCAACGAAGCCATAGCCGATCTCAGCAATGGACTGCGAACGCGACGGGATAAGCTTGCCGCGCGAAGCAGCAAGGCCAAAGAAGACGATGATCAGCGAAACGCCAAGCAGCATGTAGAAAGCTGCGTTGGTGAACGAAAGATCGATGCCGCCAATCTGCAGTTCGAAGAGTTTCTTCACTTCGAACTGGCTCATCGGGTCAGCCATCTGGTGGAAGGAGAGGTTCATCAGCCCTGTTTCCCGTTTTCCGGACCCTTGGTCTGGTCCGTTCCCTGAAGTTCCGCATATGCCGTTAGCTGGCGATAGGCGCGTATAACACTAAGGATTCCGGCTGCAAGGCCGAATCCCAGCCAGACAAGCAGTCCCCAGGGCTCTGTTTCGAAAACCTTATCGAACCAGTATCCGATAAGAAGTCCGATCACGATGCAGCCGGCCATTTCCGCGCCGTAGCGCAGCGCCATGCCAGCCCCTGAGTTCACATTCTCCTGATCTGCCTCGCGCTTGCGTTTCCTGGCTTCCCGCGCGTCATTGTCGGCCTGCGCTTTCGCAATCCGCTCTGAAAGATCATCACGCTCAGGACCGGCCATGGGGAATCGCCTAAATGCCGCTCGAAACTGACTCAGGGAATACCCCTTGTCTTTCGAGCCGGAAGCTATTGGAGGGGGGGGGGCAAGTCAAGCCAGCCAGTTTTCTGACAACATGCTGATTATACTAAGAAAAACAGTGACTGCGCTTTTGACGCATGCGCCTATTCGGCCGCGACGAGTTCCTCGGCAGCGTCGAGGTCGACCGACACCAGTTTCGACACGCCTTTCTCGCGCATGGTCACGCCGAACAGACGATCCATACGGCTCATCGTGACCGGATTGTGCGTGATGACGATGAAGCGGGTATTGGTGCGACGGCGCATCTCGTCGAGCAAACGGCAATAGCGGTCGACATTGGCGTCATCGAGGGGCGCGTCTACCTCGTCCAGCACGCAGATCGGGGCAGGGCGCGACAGGAAGACGGCGAAGATCAGCGCCGTCGCTGTCAGGGCCTGCTCACCGCCGGACATGAGCGACAGCGTTCCAAGACGCTTACCGGGTGGCTGGGCCATGATCTCCAGTCCAGCATCCAGCGGGTCCTCATCATCGACGAGGCGAAGCTCTGCCTCACCACCGCGGAAGAGTGTCGTGAAGAGCGCCTTGAAGTGTTCATTGACCCGCTCGAACGCCTCTAGAAGGCGCGCGCGCCCTTCATCATTGAGTGCAGCGACGCCTTCGCGCAGGCGGGCAATCGCCTTGATCAAATCGTCTTTTTCGGTTGCCTGGGTACCGAGCCGCTCTGCGAGCTCTTCGGCCTCGGCCTCTGCTTCCATGTTCACGCCGCCGAGCTGGTCGCGGTCACGTCGCAGAAAGTCGAGCTGGCGTTCGGCCTCAGAAGGGTCGAGGCTTTCGATCTCTTCTTCCTCTAGGCCTGCACGGGCAAGGGTGATCAGGCCGTTCGGGGCGCGCTGGAACTGATTGCGGGCGGCTTCCACGGCATCCGACAGGCGCGCCTCGGCATTCTCGACCCGCACTTTTGCGCCAGCCAGCGCCTCGCGCGCCTCGACGGCTGCGTTCGAGGCCTCGCGGGCTTCAGTCTCACTCTCACGCAGGGAGGCTTCTTTCTCGGCCAACGCATCAGCCGCAACGCGGCGCTCTTCTTCCAGCGTTTCCACCCGCTTGGCGAGTGCGTCGATGTCGGCTTGCATGTCTTCAGGTTTCGCGCGTGCCGCATCGGCTTCGCCAGCGGCTTCACGCCGCCGGGCAAGAAGGTCCTCCAGACGCTGCTCGCTCGCTGCGAATCGGCGTTCCCAGCGCTCCACGTCTCGCGCCAGCCCTTCGCGGCGTGCAATGGCCTGCTCACGGTTGCGGGTGATGTCTGCCAGCTGGCCGCGATATTCGGTTTCGTCAGCTCGAGCTCGGGCCAGGCTTGTGCGGGCCTGTTCAAGATCGGCCTCAAGCGCTGCAAGGTCTTCCGGTGCACCGCAAATCGATACCGATGACAGGGCGTCTTCAACGCCGCGAAGGTCTGATTCGACACGGGCGAGGGCTTCGCTTGCCGATTCGCGCTTCACGTCGGCGCGTTCCGCAGCCTGCCGGGCTTCTGCTGTCGCGGCGCGGGCACGGTTAAGTTCCGATGCTTTCGGCGAAACCTGCTGGCGCGCTTCTTTTAGATCGCGCTCTGCGGCCTCACGAGTTTCCTTGGCCTCTGCAAGTTCGCTGGCCGCTGATTCGAAGCGTTTGCGGGCGGGAGCCACCTCAGCTTCGGCGGCGTCGAGCCGGGCTTGCTGTGCCAGCCGCTCTGCAGCCGATACCGGCGCGTCCGGCGTTCGGGTGAAACCGTCCCAGCGCCAGAGATGACCTTCAACGGAAACGAGCCGCTGGCCCGGCTTCAGGTGCGCGGCGAGGCGCTTGCCCATTTCGGCCGATACGACGCCGCATTGTGACAGGCGAACAGCAAGCTCGACTGGCGCTTCGACATGGGTGGAGAGAGGTTCAGCGCCTTCCGGCAGCTCGGGCGTCGCGATTGAACTGCCGCCCCAGTAAAGCGGCGAATCAGACCGGGTCGAAGCCTGAAGATCATCGCCGAGCGCAGCGGCGACGGCTTTCTCGTATCCGTCATCAGAACGGATCCTGTCGATGACGGGTGGCGCCTTTGGGCCGATGGACGACTGTAGAAGGCGCTTGAGGCCAGCAATCTCGGACTCAAGCGTGCGTACGGCTGTGTCGGCCTGGTTCTTCGGGCCTTGCGCGGCAGTCTCTGCCGCGCGGGCCTCGACGAGCGCATCATCGGCGGCATCGACTGCGCGTTCGGCGTCATGAAGGGCGATCTCAGCCGCTTCCTCGGCCTTTTCCGCTGATACGAGCCGTTCATTCAGCACCGCCGTGTCCGGCATCTGGTCGAGCTGCTGGCGAAGACGCGCGGCTTCGCTTTCAAGCGATTGCTTGCGGCGGCGTTGCTGGTTCGCGTTTGCTTCGGCTGCCTGGCGGGCAGCTTTCAGTTCGGCGAGCTTTCCGCCAAGCGTGTCGGCCTGTGTCTGCGCGGTTTCAAGATCGGCGCGGGCCTGTTCAAGCTTCTGCTCGGCTTCAGCTTCCAGCGCCTCGTTCGCTTGCGGATCCTCGGTCGGCAGCGATGCCAAAGTTTCGCGTGCTTCAGCGAGGGCGCTTTCAGCCTCTTCCTTCTGGGACTGCTCGCGCTCTATGTCGGACATGATTCGGCGCGCTTCGCTCTCGTGCCGGGCCAGCAGCTCTGCAGCGGTCTTGCGCTCGGTTTCAAGGCGCGCGAGGTCGATCTTCGCCTGACCCAGGCGGCCGGAGATTTCGGCCTCTGCATTTCGGAGCGGCTGAATGCCGTCGCCCGCCTCGATGCGGCGCGTTTCCGCGATAGCCGAAGCGCGGGTCAGGGCTTCGACGGCATCCCGGCAGCGTGCAAGCTCTTCTTCCGCAAGCGTCTTTGCTTCCGTAGCTGTCTGCCAGCGCAGGTGTGCAAGGAAGGCTTCCAGTGCGGCAATCTTTTCGGAAAGCTCTTTATACTTGCGCGCCTTACGGGCCTGGCGCTTCAGACTTTCGAGCTGGCGTTCGACCTCGGCTGAGACTTCCGACAGTCGTTCAAGATTGGTTTCGGCCGCGCGCAATTTCAGCTCTGCCTCGTGGCGGCGGGTATTGAGCCCGGCAATGCCGGCGGCTTCCTCAAGGATGCGGCGACGGTTCTGGGGCTTGGAACCGATCAGCTCTGAAATCTGGCCCTGACGCACCAGTGAAGGCGAATTCGCTCCGGTGGAGGCATCCGCAAAGATGAGCTGGATGTCCTTGCCGCGTACCGTCCGACCGTTGAGCTTGTAGGTGGAGCCGGCGCCGCGCTTGAGCCGCCGCATGATTTCGAGCGTGTCGGACGCATTGAATTCCGGCGGCGCAGTACGGTCTGAATTGTCGAGCACAAGCGTGACTTCTGCCAGTTCGCGCGCCGGGCGGCTTTGCGAGCCGGAGAAGATCAGGTCGTCCATCTCGCCGCCGCGCATGGCCCGGGCAGAATTGGCGCCCATGGCCCAGCGCAAGGCTTCGAGAAGATTGGATTTGCCGCAACCATTGGGGCCGACAATGCCTGTCAGGCCCGGATGGATCGGAACTTCTTGCGGCTCAACAAAGGATTTGAAGCCTGCAATGCGCAGTTCTGAAATGTGCAATGCAGGCTCCCCAATTGAATGGAAGGCTTATTGCTGCGGCGCAGCCTCACCTTCGGTTTCGTCCATGGACTCAGTTTCAATGTTCATGGATTCGCCTGACATGTCGCCCTCGTCAGTCATGGCGGGGGTTTCAGCCTCTTCCATGCCTGCTTCGGTGGCAGTCTCTGGTGCATCTTCACCAAGGGCTTCATCCAGCATGCTCTGCATGGCTGGCCACTGGCGCCACTCATAACCGTCCAGCAGCTCGCCATTGAGGAAGACAGTTGGCGTTGCATTCACGCCTGCTTCGTCGCCTGCAGCAACAGAAGCGGAAATGGCACGGCGGATGTCTGAATTGTTCAGGCAGGCATCGAACTCGGCCTCATCGGTGATTCCGTGATTGGCGCCGATCTGCTGAAGTGCCTGTTTCACCTGGCCGCCCTGACGCGCAAGGCTGAGGATCGCGGTCTGGCGAGAGAAGAGTTCATCGAGAACGTCGTAGTAGCGGTCTTCACCTGCGCAGCGCGCGAGTGCGAAGCCTGCGACCGAAACGTTCGCTGGCGCTGTCGGGAATTCGCGGAAGACGTAACGGACCTTGCCGGTGTCGACATAGTCTTCTTTCAGATTGCCGACGACTTCATTGTGGAACTGGAGACAGGCCGGGCAGGTCCAGGAGGCATACTCAACAATCGTCACAGGTGCGTCTGCCTCACCGAGCGAGATTTCCTGAAGCGCGGCGCTGTTCGGGCCTTCGCCGCTTTCATCGCCCGACGCTCCGCAGGCGGCCATTGTCAGAAAGGATACAGCCAGAATAGCGGTCCGGCGGGTCAGGGTATTCAGTTTCATGACGTCTTCTCTTCAGAATGGTTAGGTCAACTTCCGGTCAGGCTTGATCCGGCAAATTGGGGTTCTCGTCGCTCGCTAGCACAGCTTCGCCCAGCGCCAAAACCGCGTCGCGCAATGCGCGGTCTTCGATCTTCGCGACCGACGCTTCGAGCGCAGCACGCTCCTCGGCTGTCAGCGGCCGGCGGGCGCGCACAGGCTTTGGCGCAGGCTGACGCGTAAGAGGGCCCTGCTTGATACGTATCTCGGCGATATCGCCGCCCAGCGCGACGGACACGCGCTGGCGGATAAGCTCGCTTTGATGCTGGATCATGGTCGAGGCAGCGGGAATGCACTGCACCGTGAGAACACGGCCCTTCCCCTTGCCGCCAGAGCCGACTTTCTCTGGCTCGCAAACCCTTGCGATCTGAGCGCCGACGGTTTCCGCCCAGATTAGCTTTAACCGGCCAATGGCTGGGCCCTTGTCCGGCACGCGGTCGCGGGTGATGCGCTGGCTCAGCGTGCCAATCGTTTTCGGAGCTGGGGCGACCGGTTTGGCGCGCGCATGGCGCAGCCTTATCCGGGCACGGGCTTCCTCCAGCGGGTCGAGGCTTGATCTCATCACCATGAACGTGATTGTGCCCTGCATGGCGAAACGAGAAAAGGCCGCTTTTGCGGCTGGCACGCGCTTTGACGGGCTGCCTGATGCACTTCTTGACTGGTATGGACGTCATGCGCGCACGCTGCCCTGGCGAATTGGCCCGGGTGAGCGTGGCCGCGGTGTCGTTCCAGACCCTTACCGTATCTGGCTGGCAGAGATCATGCTGCAGCAGACCACTGTGCCGCATGCAGTTGGATATTTCGAAACGTTCACGCGCACCTGGCCAACCGTTGAAGCACTGGCATCAACCGAGGACGGGGACGTCATGGCGGCTTGGGCGGGGCTTGGATACTACGCTCGCGCCCGCAACCTTCTGAAATGTGCGCGCGAAGTCGCAGCGCGGGGCAGCTGGCCGAAAACAGAGGCCGGCCTTCGAGAGCTGCCGGGCATTGGTCCTTATACGGCAGGGGCCGTCGCAGCGCTGGCCTTCAACGAGCGTTCGGCCGCAGTAGATGGTAATGTCGACCGCGTCTTCGCTCGCATCCTCGCCGCCAAGGGTGAATGGAAGGATGAAAAGCGCCGTATTGCCGACATTGTCCGCACCCTCGTCCCCGAGGATAGGCCCGGAGAGTTCGCAGAAGCGCTGATGGACCTCGGCGCGACAGTATGCACGCCCAAGCGTCCAAACTGTCTCATCTGTCCGATACGCGATTGGTGCACGGCATACACGGAAGGCGAACCAGAGCGCTATCCGGTCAAACCGGCGAAAAAAGTCAAACCCGTCAGATATGGGGAAGTCTACATTGTACGCGGCGCGTCAGGTGTCGTCGTGGAGACGCGGCCGCCGCAAGGACTGCTCGGCGGCATGCTGGGGCTTCCGACAACGGACTGGCGAGAGGATGGGGCAGCCGCCCGGCTGGAATGGATCGGAGATGCGGAGGAAATCGGTGAGGTCAAACATGTCTTCACCCATTTTGAGCTTCGCCTGAAAGTCGTCACCGTCGAGGGCCGAGATCTGGTGCCATCGGACTATGAGTTTCGGGGTGAAGAGGGTGTCGCCAGCGCGCTGCCCAGCGTGTTCAAGAAGGCTCTGAAACTTGCTTCATGAAGTCTCTTGCGTGCCCGCCCGGTAGGCTTCCTCCCGCTCAGCGGCGAGGAGATCGCGCACGGTTTCACCAGCGTATCCGAATTCTTCGAGTACCCGCCCCGACAGTTGGAGTGCAGCCTCGATCGCGTCTGGGATGACATAGGTCGCACCTGCCGCTTCAAGTTCCCGCCCATGTTCTGCATCGCGCGCCCGTACCATGATAGGGAGGGCAGGGCGCTTCTTGCGGACAGCTTCGACCATCTGGCGTGCGCTGGTCGCATTGTCGACCGTGACCACCACCATCGACGCGCCCGCCAATCCGGCAGCTTCCAGCATTTCCGGCCTGCCGGCATCCCCTATCGAGACCTGCCAGCCTTTCCGGCGGCCTTGCCGGACAAGGGCAGGGTCATTCTCTACAATCACGATGTCCGTGTTTGCTTCTGACAGGACACGCGCAATCGTGCGTCCAACGCGGCCAAACCCGGCAATGATGACGTGGCCATCCATCTTCTCGAAGCTCTGCGGCTCTGGCTCATGGGTGGGCTGTGGCGGCTTGAAACGCGTCGCGAGAACCTGTCCCAGTCGTGAGGTTGCCGGAATTAGGAGCATGGAGAGGCCTGCGATCGCGGTCACAGGTGTCGCCTGCTGGGAGGTCAGCAGGCCTGCCGCTGTCGCCGATGCCATTACAACGAAGGCGAACTCACCCGCGGGAGCCAGAAGGAAAGCCGCTTCCGTCGCAACCGGGCGGGACGCACCAAAAAGGCGCGTACTGGTCCACGCGATGACGAGCTTCAGCGCCAGCAAGGCGGCGAGGCCGCCAAGTACGACAGGTGCAAGCTCCACGATTACAGCGAGGTCGATGCTCATGCCGACCGTCATGAAAAAGATGCCGAGTAACAGACCTTTGAACGGGTCGAGGTCCACTTCTGCCTGGTGGCGGAATTCCGTCTCGCCAAGCAGCAGGCCTGCGAGAAACGCACCGAGCGCGACCGACAGCCCGGCAGACGCTGTGATCACCGCTGCGCCTATGACTGTGAACAGGGTAACCGCCATCAGGAAGTCGCGACCGCCTGCCTGCGCGGCCAGCCTGAATACGGGGCGGACAGCAAAACGGCCAATGGCCACGATAAGGATGAGCGCGATGAGGCCCTCACCAAGCGCCCGCAGGACGTCACCAGCGAGACTGCCGCCGCTCTCGGCTGACAGGAAGCTGATCAGGATCAGGATCGGCGCAACGAGAATATCCTGAAACAGAAGCACACCGAGCGCCGCCTTGCCCGTCGGCCCCGTCGCCCTGTGCTCATTCGTCAACATCTGCATCACGATCGCTGTCGACGATAGCGCGAGCGCCAGACCGATGATGGCGGCCGCCGCCGGCTCAAGCCCGATCAGCCAGAGGGCAACGCCAATTGCGATCGCGCTTGCGACCGATTGCAGGGCGCCTGCGCCAAAAACCGCATCTTTCATGCGCCAGAGCTTCTCGAAGGACAGCTCCAGCCCGATCAGGAAGAGAAGGAAGAGGATGCCAAGTTCAGCGAAGGGCTCGGCCGCTTCGGGTTCACCAACCGTGATGAACTGAACAGGCGCCCAGAGATCCTCCAGCGTGCCAAGGCCATAGGGACCAAGGACCACACCTGCGATCAGGAACCCTGCCACGGCAGGCACGCGCACCAGCCGAAGCGCCGGCACAATGATGCCGGCGGCAAACAGAAAGACGAGCATGTCCTTCAGAAAGATTTCCTGACCTTCGTGTCCCATACCTGTCTATCGACACGATCCGGGGGGCGGCGGCAAGGCAGGGTCTTCCCTTAGGCTATGACCATTGAGGGAAAAGTTTAGTTCAGGCCCATTTCCTGGCGATACCGGCGGCGGAGCAGATCGATTGGCGCAAGGTCGCCTTTTGGCGATTCGTAGTGCCAGAAGGTCCAGCCATTACAGGCGGGCTGTTTCATCACATGCGCGCCAAGCCGGTGGATCGAGCCGGACGCATCGCCCGATGACAGGCTGCCATCGACGCGGATGCGGGCATGGTGACGCTTTTTTGGCGACCAGAGACGGTCGCCGGGTTTGAGCCAGCCATTTTCCACCAGGGCACCGAACGGGACGCGGGGCAGGGCGCGTGCGCCTTTCTGGGTTTCCAGCGCCGCGCCGTCTAGCGGGGTGATCGCCGACAGGCGGGCCCTCGAGAGGCGGATGTAAGACGGGTCCTGCTCGATTCCGACAAAGTCGCGGCCAAGCATCTTCGCGGCGGCAGCCGTCGTGCCCGTGCCCGAAAACGGGTCGAGGATGACATCGCCCGGATTGGTCGTCGCCAGAATGACCCGCTTGAGCAGGGCTTCGGGTTTCTGCGTTGGGTGGGCTTTCTTGCCCTGAACGTCTTTCAGACGCTCGGACCCAGTGCAGAGAGGGATCGTCCAGTCCGACCGCATCTGCTTGTCTTCATTGAAGGCTTTCAGCGCATCGTAATTGAAGGTGACGCGCGACTTTTCGGTCTTGCCTGCCCAGATCAGCGTCTCATGCGCGTTCTGGAAACGAGTGCCCTTGAAGTTCGGCATCGGGTTGGACTTCAGCCAGATCACATCGTTCTGGATCCAGAAACCGCTATCCTGAAGGATCGCGCCGACGCGGAAGATGTTGTGATAGGAACCGATCACCCAGATTGCGCCATCATCTTTCAACACGCGGCGACATTCGGTCAGCCATTGGTGGGTGAACAGGTCATAGGCGTCGAAGCTGTCGAACTGGTCCCAGGCATCATCGACCCCGTCGACATGCGACTGGTCCGGCCGGGTAAGTCCGCCGCCAAGCTGGAGGTTGTAGGGCGGATCGGCGAAGACAAGGTCGACGGACTTGTCCGGCAGGCGTGACAGCACGTCGACACATTCGCCTTCGATGATCGTATTGCGGACCAGATCCATACTTGAATGCCCTTTTGTGCGATTCGGTGACTGGCGCGCATCCCGCAGGAATTTGGTTATTCAATCGTTACTCCAGCGCGCCCGTGCGCAGCACCCTTTCAGAAAGCGAGCCGCATCTGTCCGCTCGGCGGCTCTGGCGGGCAGAAAAGATCGGTGCGCAGGCGAGGCCGGGCTTCATCCAGACCAAGCCGGCGCGCGGCTTTCTTGAAGCGCTGGGAAATGATCTGGGCATGAACACCGCGCCCGCGTCCGCGCTCGAACCAGTTTGCATCATAGTCCTGTCCCCCGCGCATGTCCCGCAGCGTGTTGATCACTTTCGCGGCGCGATCCGGATAATGTTCGGCAAGCCATTCATGGAAGATGTCCTTCAGTTCAAACGGCAGGCGAAGCACGACATAGCCCGCACTGGAGGCCCCGTTTTCGGCGGCCGCTTCCAGAAGGTCTTCCATCTCCGGTTCATTCAGGGCGGGAATGATGGGGGCAGTCATCGCGATGATCGGGATCCCGGCTTTCGTCAGCGCGGAGATGGTCTGCAGCCGTCTATAAGGCGCGGCGGCGCGTGGCTCCATCAGGCGTGATAGTCGAGGGTCCAGCGTGGTCAGAGACACGCCAACACGGGCAAGCCCCTTCTCGGCCATGGGGGCGATCAGGTCGATATCCCGCTGGATAAGCGCAGACTTGGTCAGCAGCGTGACCGGGTGATTATGCTCTGACAGGATTTCGAGGAAAGTTCTCGTCAGCTTCAGCTGCCTCTCAACTGGCTGGTAGGCGTCCGTATTCATGCCCAGCGCAATTGGCCGGGGCACGTAGGACGGACGCGACAATTCCTTGCGCAGCAGAGCAGGGCCCTCCGGCTTGAAGAAGAGGCGGCTTTCGAAATCGAGCCCAGCAGACAGGCCGTGATAGGCATGGGTCGGGCGGGCGAAACAATAGACGCAGCCATGTTCACAGCCGCGATAGGGATTGATCGTCCGGTCGAATGATATGTCGGGCGAGCGATTATACGTGATGATCGTCCGCGCGCTTTCCCGCGTGAGCGTCGTATCGAGACGTCCGGCACTATCCTCGATCGTGCCCCAGCCATCATCGAAAGCATCGCGTGTTTCGTGCTCGAACCGGCCTGTCTGGTTAGAGATCGCGCCGCGCCCACGGTGCTCATGCCGCTCGGCGCTATGCGACACGTCCAGATTTGTGACGCGCCCTTTCGACGGGAGTTTCTGGTTCAGTCTCATGGAGAAAGAAAACCATGAGGAGTAGAACAAAACAAGAACAATATTGCCGTAAAGCCATGTTGGTCCACAGACGAATCCGCGTCGGCGACCTAGGCTCCGTGGGTGTCGAAGCTTTCAAGAATAGTGCGGAAATGGCGCGCCAGCGAAGTTGGCAGGAACAGCGCAATATCCTTGGTGACAGTCATGCCGTCGGGGGCGACACCGTGCGAAGCAGGGACGATCTGCAGCAGCATTGGCGCTTCCTCGAACTCGCGGACACTGGTTCTCTCACGGTAGATAACGACCACGTTGCGGTGACGATCATCAGAGCAGATGTCTTCGAAGACTTTCTCGACTTCTTCCTGGGGACCTTCGAGGACCTGCATGAAGTTCGTGCCGTTGAAGAGTAGAATGCCGGTTATGTTACTATCGCGGTTTCTGGTGATCGCTGCTTCAAGAATACTCTGAAGATCAACAGAGGTCAGCGTACGTGTCGCCACGCTGACATAGGCTAGTTTATACATAACGGACCCTCTTCAATAGGCCGGGACGTGAAACAATTTGGCAAGTGCCGTCGATAACATGAATCAATATAGCTGTTCATCACGCTCTTATTGACTCTGTTTGTACAGTTGCCAGTCGCGCCATGTATCTATGTCGGTCAACTGTCGCAATAGAGTGATGCGCGTGTCGTGTGGAAGATTACTCCTGACGTCTTCCATGGCGTGAGGGCTCGACCACCGTACATTTCTGAACAGATCTGGCGTTCGCAAGTCGTAGGATACGCCGAACAGCCAGAAGCCGCCGTCCGATGCCGGGCCAAACACAGCCGCGTTCCGGCCAAGATTTCTGGAAGCTTGAAGTATCATGCCTTTGCGCAGTCCCGGTGCGTCGGTGCCGATGAACATGACAGCGCCCCGGGGGGCATCGGCCATGGCATTCGCGAGACGGTCTCCGAGGGACCGGCCCTTCTGGACACGGCGCTCCAGTCTTTGCGGCCAGAGACCTCCAAGCGATGCTGAGGCGAGGGAAGGCGGGTCAACCATGAGCCGCGTATGCCAGGCCGGGTGTTCGCTTTGTCGGATCGTATGCGCCGTCAGGCGGCGGGACATGCGGCGGGCCTCTCTCCGGCCAATATCTGCGGCCAGCCGGGTCTTGGACGCCCCAATCCGCGGCGCCTTTGTAAAGATGAGGAGGGTCGGTCTGGTCATTCGGGACAGGGCTCAGCGATAGGCGGCGGCCAGCTTTTCCGGGCTGGCGCCAAGCAGATAACGTGTGATCAGCCAGGCATTCTTCCAGCTTCGCTTGCGCCAGCCATCGCGCTCATACTTGGCGGCAGATGTTCGGGCCTCTGCCGAAAGCATGCTGAGGCGACGTCTGCCAATTGCGCGGACCAGTGCGACGTCCTCCATCAAGGGCATGTCCTTATAGCCGCCCGTCTCTTCATATAGGCTACGAGGCACCAGCAGGGCCTGGTCGCCATATGGCAGGCCGAGAAGCTTTGCGCGACGGTTCGCCCGCGCTGCGACATGCTTTGCCATCGGATGATCTGATCGGAAGGCGAGGGTGAAAAACGCAGCCTTGCCCGGAGCGTTTGCCATATGATCGCGCACGCGCTCCACCCAGTCGCGTGTCAGCGACGTATCGGCGTGAAGAAATAGAAGCCACTCACCCCGCGCTGCTTTCGCGCCGGTCGCCAGCTGTTTGCCTCGTCCTCGCTCGCTCTGAATAATTGAGGCGCCGGCCGCGTCGGCGATGTCCGCCGTCGCATCGCGCGAGCCTCCGTCGCTCAGCAACACTTCCCTGATCAGTCCGGCTTCGGCGCCAGGCATCAGGCTCGCCAGGCACTGGGGCAAATCCTCGGCGGCATGAAGAGTTGGGATAATAATGGAAAGGGGCGCGGGCATATGAGCAGATCTCGGCAAGGTCGAAAATGTCGCGCACGCGGGCGCCATGATTGGCGGAACGGCTTTCGTGACCCGGCGTTTAAGCAGTGTTCGAAACACGAAGGAAGAGGACCATCCATGTCCACGATCTACGAGACACTGAAACAAGACCACGACAAGCACCGCGAGATGCTCGACCTCATCGCCAGCACGAGCGGCGATAACGAAATGCGCCGCGACGTCTGGGACAAGTTCTATCACGATGTCAGCGCGCACGCCGCAGCTGAAGAAGAAACATTCTATTCCAAGCTCATCGCTACGGAAGACGGCCAGCCTGAAGGTCGCCACTCGGTCGCCGAGCACAAGGAACTCGACGATCTGATGGAAGAATTGAACGACAACGACATGTCCTCACCGGGCTGGCTGGTGAAATTCAAGCAGCTCAAAGAGCGCTATGAGCATCACATGGACGAAGAGGAAAACGACGTTTTTCCGGTCGCCAAAGAAACTGTCGGCAAGGACGGGAACGAAAAACTCGGATCGGCGTTTGAAAAGCGTAAGGAAGCTGAGTTCGAGCTTGTCGAGGAAAAAGCCGAAGACAAACTCGAAGAGTAGATTGAACAGACTGGACACCTAAGGAAGCTGGACCGCACATCCGGTGGACGTCCATCAAAAAGAGGCTGAAGCGTCCCCTCCCCCTCGCGCTTCACCCTCTCAAAAAGCCCCGGAGCGCATCCCCTCCCCTCCCTCGCGCTCCGGGGTTTTTTAATGCGTGGAGGAAATCTGAGATAAGCGGTTCAGAACCACCAGGCTAGTTCTCCTACCCAGGTGAAAATTCGCCTTATGCCAGCCCTGACGATGCGCAGCTGAGCCGCCAAAGCCCCGATAGCGAGCCCAGCAATGATGGCGGCTAATATTGCGATGAGGGGTGGCAGGCCAAATGCAATCATCGCAAAGTTCGCGGCCAATCCGCAGAGGCCGCCGATAATCGCGAATGTCAGAAACGCATGGCTCGCTTCATCCATCTCGCTACGCGGTTCTTGTGACTTCAAGAAAGCCCCTCCAGCCGTTCCTGAATCTGCAACAGGTCTCGCCAGGCGCGGCTCTTTTCTTCTGGCCGGCGGAGCAGGAAGGCTGGGTGGAAAATCGGGAAGAGGGGGCCTGAATAGCCGCCCGGCGTCTCGAAAGTCTGTTCGGTGCCGCGCAGCTTCATGATGCCGATCGAGGCATTGAGAAGCGACTTTGCAGAAACGCCGCCAGCCGAGATGATGAGTTTTGGCTGACCAAGCTCCACCATACGGTCGACGAAGGGGCGGCAGAGCGCCAGTTCATCATCGGTCGGGTTCCGGTTGCCGGGCGGGCGCCAGTAATTGACGTTGGTGATGAATGTGTTCGTCGCGCGCGACAGGCCAATCGCTGCCAGCATCCTGTCCAAGAGCTGACCTGCCCGCCCCACGAAAGGCAGGCCCTGCTTGTCCTCTTCAGCGCCAGGGCCTTCGCCGATCACCATGACCGGCGCGCCTTCGACCCCATCGAAACAGGCTGCATTGCGCGCAGCTTCCTTCAGGAGGCAGCCGTCAAACCCTTCAATGGCGGCTTTCAATTCCGCAAAGCTGGACGCGGCCTTTGCGAGGTTCCGGGCTTCCTCGACCCAGTCGTCATGGCCTTTCTCTTTCGGAATACGGCGCAAGGCGCGTGCCTGCGCGGGGGGCTGTCCGGCTTCAGGTCTCTCGCGCGCAGCCTTGGTCAGGGCGCGGATCTCTGCCTCATCGGCCTCCACCCCCATCTCCGCCCACCAGGCGCGCAGCGCCTCAAGCGCCTGAATTTGTTCCGTATGAGACATTGAGACCCTTTGGAATTCTGGCAAATCGACTGTAGACCGGACTGCGAACATGTACAAAGCGGGCTATCACACGTGGCCTCAGCCGGGAGAGACAAGATATGACCGAAGCGGTGGAACGCGAATCGATGGAATTCGACCTGGTAATCGTTGGTGGCGGGCCTGCAGGCCTGTCCGCTGCGATCCGGGCGAAACAGCTTGCCAATGAAGCTGGCGAAGAGCTTGAAGTCGTCGTGCTGGAAAAGGGCGGCGAGATCGGCGCACATATCCTTTCCGGCGTCGTGCTCGATCCAAAGGCCCTTGATGAGCTGATCCCTGACTGGCGCGATCGCGATAACAAGCCGATCTATACCCAAGTCACCGCCGACAAGTACAAGCTGCTCGGCCCGAAAGGCTCCATGGGTATGCCGACCTTCGGCTTCCCGCCCTTCATGCACAATCATGGCTGTTTCACCGGCTCGCTCGCGAACGTCACCCGCTGGCTCGGTGAGGAAGCCGAGAATCTCGGCGTTCAGGTCTTCCCGGGCTTTGCTGCGTCCGACGTCGTCTACGGCGAGAACGGCGAAGTCAAAGGCGTCGTCGCCGGCGTCATGGGCATTGCGGCCGATGGCAGCCACAAGGGTGACTATGAGCCTGGCATGGAACTGCTTGGCAAATACGTCCTCTTCGCTGAAGGCGCCCGCGGTTCGCTGACCAAACAGGTCAAGGCCAAGTATGACCTCGAAGCCGATTGTGACCCGCAGAAATACGGCATCGGCCTGAAAGAAGTCTGGTCGGTCCCGGCAGACCACCCTGAATTCAGCGCAGGCTATGTCCAGCACACCTTTGGCTGGCCGGTCCAGGACAAGGACGGCAATGGCGGCGGCTTCCTCTACCACTTCTCTGAAGGTGGCGAGAACTATGTCTCCGTCGGCTATGTGGTCCACCTGAACTACAAGAACCCGTGGCTGTCTCCGTATCAGGAGTTCCAGCGCTACAAGCACCACCAGGACATCAGCAAGTTCCTCGAAGGCGGCAAGCGCGTTGCTTACGGCGCACGCGCGATTACATCTGGCGGTGTCCAGTCTGTGCCAAAACTCGCCTTCCCGGGTGGGGCACTGATCGGCTGTTCGGCTGGTTTCGTGAACCTGCCGCGCATCAAGGGCTCTCACAACGCAATGAAGACCGGCATGCTTGCAGCTGAAGCAGCCGTCGAGGCCGTACGCGAAGGTCGCCAGAGCGATACGCTTGAAACCTATGAGACCGCCTACAAGGATAGCTGGGTCTACAAGGATCTCTCGCAGGTCCGCAATTCCAAGCCGCTGATCAGTCGCTATGGCACGCTGGCGGGTGCTGTTCTGGCCATGCCGGACATGTGGCTGCGCTACCTCTTCGGCTTTGGCTATCTGCCAACGCTCAGCCACAAGAAGGCTGACCATGAGTATCTGAAGCCAGCGGACCAGTGCCGCAAGATCGAATACCCGAAACCGGACGGCAAGCTCAGCTTCGACAAGCTGACGAACGTGTCCTTCACCAACACCAATCATGCTGAAGATCAGCCGGTGCACCTGATCGTGAAGGATATGGAGCTGCAGAAGCGTTCAGAGCATGACGTGTTCGCTGGCCCATCCGAGCGTTACTGTCCGGCTGGCGTCTATGAATGGGTTGAGGAAGAGGGCAAGGAGCCACGCTTCCAGATCAACGCGCAGAACTGCATTCACTGCAAGACGTGCGATATCAAGGACCCGAACCAGAACATCAACTGGGTGACGCCTGAGGGCGGCGGCGGACCAGCCTATCCGAATATGTAGGTTCGCTTCCTGAACAGGAGCGCGATGTGCAGAGCTTTGAATTCAAACCCGCCCTCCTGAGAGGGCGGGACAACTGGACTGTCGATAGCGGCATGCTGACCTGCAATGGTGAGCTCTATCTGAGCTTCGCCAATGTCACCGGCCTACAGTTTGGTGAGCTCAGCGTGCGGCAGACGCACAGCGCCTGGCTGGATGTTGAGACCAGCAATAGTCAGCACCGTATCAGCTGTAACGCCCCGCGCGGTGACAGCCATAGCGAGGCGTTTCTTGCTCTATGCTCTGCGATCGTGGGTGAAGTTGCCGAGGTCAAGCCAGACGTCACGATGAAGGTTGGCGTCGGGGGCGGTTCCCGCTGGAGCCTGTTCCTGCTGGGCCTCGCCATGATTGTGGCGGGCATAGCTGGCATGGCGCTCTCTCAGGAAGCGCGGCGCGGCATGGAGCTGTTTGCGCTCGCGGCCGGTGGCGGCTTTGTTATGTTCGGCATGTTAATGGCATTCACCTGGCGGCCCGGCGCGGGTATCCGCCGGTTAAACCTGGACGAGGCGCGTGCCCATCTGGCCGCAAGATCGCTGAACCGTGACCCAGCCGACGGTGAGCGGAATGGCGAGACAAATGAAGAGGGCAAAGGGCAGGGCGCCGCCGCCAGCAGCCCCGATTGAAGCGCCAGCCGCGCAAGCCGAAGCAAGACCCCACCAGAGAATGGCAACTTCCCAGGCGCTCCAGCCTGTCTTGATGAGGGCCTGATAGGCGTGGTCGCGGTGCGCCGTGAACAGACTCTCGCCGCGCTTGGCCCGCAAGACGAGTGTCATCAGCGTATCGATCAGGATGGGAAGGGCGAGCGTCGCGATTGTCCAGACCGACAGGCCTGAAATGATGGCGAGCGTTGCAAACAGTGCGCTGACTCCGAAAGCGCCGATGTCACCCGCATAGATCTGCCCGCGCATATTGATGATGAGGAAGCCTGCACTGGCCGCGATAATCGCGATCAGGCCGGGCGGAAAGCGGCCCGCCTCGCCCAGCAACAGTGATGCACCAAGTCCGGCAAACATGAAGGCGAGGACACCAATCGCGAGGCCGTTGCTACCATCCATGAAGTTGGCAGCATTGGTGAAGACAAGCAGCCAGAGCGCAGAGCCCGCAATCATCAGGGCAGGCGTCGTCAGATCGCCGAACGGGCTGTCGAGCGCTGGCACGGCGACGCCGAGCAGCGGTGCACCGATGCAGACAGCAAGCAATAGAACAAGTTTGAGCACGGCATTGAGGTCGCTGACATCATCGGCTGCGCCGATCGCCGCGAAGCCGAGACTTGCCGCCAGCGCCACGGCCACGGCACCAACACCACCAGGCAGAAAGTCGTTGCCGAGCCAGACCGGGTTCACAGCGTGGAGGATACCCGCAAGAAGAATCACGGCGAAGAAACCGGCCAGAATGCCTGCGCCGCCAAGACGCGGCACGGGCGCTGTCTGAAACTTGCGCTGGCCATCCGGCATGTCGAGCACACGCCATTTCCGGCTGAGCTGGCACACGTAATAAGAGACAAGTCCCGCCAGAAGGCAGATGGCCGGATAGAGAATCAGCTCAGGCATTCGCCGATCCTAGCCGCCTTTGAGAAGTGTGGGAGCCACCCACCAGTGCGGATATAGCGATTTCAGCGTGCCTGCGGCAGCGACAAGGTCGCCGCGGCTCTCAAAAAGGCCAAAACAACTCGCTCCCGACCCTGACATGCGGCTCAGGGCGCAACCCGGCAGGCCCCTGATGGCGTCCAGTACGCCTTCAATTTCAGGCACCAGCCGGATGGCGGGCGCCTCAAGGTCATTTCGGCTATGCGTGCGCAGCCAGGCAATCATTTCCGGCGGGCGCTCAAAGGCTGGCAGATCCAGTGGTGAGAGACCGGGGTTTCCGCTCTGCTCGTCAAAGGTCTGGAAGACAGGGCCCGTTGGGCAGGGGATGTTTGGATTGACGAGCAGCGTCGGCAGATCAGGCAGACCGTTCAGCCGTCTTACTGTTTCACCTTCACCCTGCATCCGGCAGGCCTGCGAGACATAGGCGGCAGGCACATCGCCGCCGAGGCTCGCTGCCAGCGTCCAGGCGATCTGGTCTGTTATCGTGCCCAGCTTCACCAGTTGGCGCAGCATGGCACCGGCATCAGCCGACCCGCCGCCAAGCCCGCCCGCGACAGGAATGTTCTTGTATAGCGTGATGGCAAGCGGCGGCACGCGAAGCCCGCGGATCGCGCAAGCCGATAGAGCTTTGAGGACGAGGTTCTCGCTGGTCGCGAGCTCAGGCGCGGCGAAGGGGCCATCTAACTGGAGGCTCAGGCTAGTCGCCTGCCGGGCCTCGACCCGGTCAGACGCTTCGGGGCCTGCAAACATGACGAGGCTATCCAGCGGATGCCGACCATTTTCCTTAACGGCTCCGACATGGAGCAGGAGGTTTATCTTGGCCGGAGCCAGCATCAGTTATCCCGGCTGGCCGCCTGTGTTTCAGGGCCGGTCAGCATCTTGCGTTCGATCTTCCGGATTTCCTGTTCGTCGTCGTTGAGAAGCGTGAGCGCCTTTTCCCATTGGAAGCGGGCTTCGGTGCGACGTCCCGTCATCCAGTAGGCATCGCCAAGGTGGTCGACGATTTCGGCGAGGTCGGGTTCGATCTCGGCGGCGAGTTCAAGATAATAGACAGCCTGATCGAAGTCGCCGAGCTTGTAATATCCCCAGCCCAGACTGTCCGTGATCGCCCCGCTATTGGGACGCAGCGACAGCGCCTGTCGGATGAGGTCCATGCCACGCTCCAGATGGAGGCCGCGATCGACCCAGCTATAGCCGAGGTGGTTCAGGACTTCCGGTGAGGACGGGTTCAGCGCCTTTGCCGTCAGGAAATCTGTTTCGGCATCCGGCCAGTTGCCAAGCCGCTCATTCAGCGTGCCGCGCGCATAGTAGAGCCGCCAGTCCCCGACGCCTTGTGCCTCGTCACCGGAGATAACTTCGGTGAATGCAGTGAGCGCTTCTTCGTCTGCCTCCAGCGAGGTCAGAAGGTCGGCGATCTGGATCTTGAGGTCGCGTTCGGGATCTTCCGACAGCGTTTCCATGGCGAGCGACAATGCCTCGTCATCCATACCGGTGCGATGCAGCGCCCATGCAAGCTGGCCAATTGCCGTCACATGATAGGGCGAGGCGTCCGGGATGGCGCGCAGCATGTCGATGGCGTCGCCGCTACGGCCCGAACGGTCCAGCGCGTCGGCAAAGAGGGCGCGCGCTGCGTGCAGCTGCGGATCGAGTTCCAGTGCGATGGAATAGTAGACGCCCGGCAAGTCATCAGTGGACTGCGCCGCAAGCGCAGCAGCCGGCACATAGATCGAGAGCGCCGCGCCTTCAGCGGCGGTCAGCCGCTTGACGGGGAGCTGTTCACCGGCGGCGATCCGGTTCAGCGTATCCTCAATGGCGGGGCTGTAGCCGACCTGTTCGAGATACACTGAAAGGACGTTGATCGCGTGGGCCTCTTCGCCGCGACTCGCTAGCAGGCGCGCATAGCTTTCAGCCGCGGCCGCGGTAAGTGCGAGATTGCCTTCGAGAAAACCGAGCGTCTCGAGCGCTTGTTCGTCCTGACTGGCCGCGATTTCCATCAGGGCCAGCGAATTCAGCATGATGTCGCGCAGGTAAGGGTCTTCGCCAGCGGCATCGAGAAGGGTGAGCTCAGCCGGTCCAAGATCGCCTTTTCCGAACAGCGACCAGGCTTCGAGCGAGCCAAGGACGAGTGCGTAGAAAGGTCCAGACCGCTCCCGGCCCGTCAGGGCGGGGACAGCGTCATAGTTACCAGACCTAATGGCATGCGCCGCAAGCGTCAGGCGTGGAAGGCTCGACTGGCTCAGCACCGTTTCGTCTGCACTCTTGGCAACTGAGAGGGCAAGATCGAAATCATTGGCGAGCAGAGCGGAGAAGACTGCGCGCTCTGAGATCGATGTGTCGCCCGGAATGGAAAGCGCAACACCGGCATATCTTTGCGCCGCCTGCTGCGGATCGTTCGTGAGCGAGGCATAACGGGCAATCAGGAAATCGCTGAACTCATTCGTCGAGGCGAGGGCCTTCGGCTTGGCTAATTTCTCCTTGGTTTCCGTCTCGGAGCTCTGGAACCGTTCAGAAAGGGCGAGACCATAATCGGGCATGGATGAGCAGCCCGCCAAAAACACGGAGGCGGCGGTCAATACAGCTGAAAGATGGCGCTTCTTGATCATGATCCTACGGAATAACCGAACCCGGTTTTTACCTTACCCGGCATGACCGGACTTTCCTAGGAAAACCGGGTCACATTACCGTCATGCAATGTGGACAAGTGATCAGATGTCTTGGCGGTTCACTTCCTGGTCGTCGCCGAGTGAGATATCAGGCAGGGGCTGCTTTTCTGGCGGCGCGCCTTCAAGGCCGTTTTCCAACTTCTCGACAAGGTTCTGCCGGGTTTCCTCGCGTGGATAGTCGGTCAGTGCCCTTTCCCATGCCGCGCGCGCCTCGTCCTCGCGGTCCAGATGCCAGTAGATGTCGCCGAGATGGTCTTCGATTTCCCAATGGATATTGGGCTCAAGCAGACGGCGGGCCTGTTCGATATAGCGGGCCGCGCCCTCAAGGTCGCCAAGCCGGTAGCGGGCCCAGCCATAGCTGTCGGCGATATACGGGTCATTTGGCGCAAGCGCATTGGCGCGGGCGAGCACCCGGAAGGCTTCTGAATACTGTTCGGTATTCTCGATCAGGAAATAGCCGAGCGTGTTGAGCATATAAGGGTCGTTCGGTCGGCGGAGCGCTTCGGCCCGGATGAGCTGCAGCGCCTCGTTCACCTCGCCAGCGTCCGCCATCGCATTGGCAAGCGCCATGCGCCGCTCATGCGTGTCGTCCAGTTCGCGGGCGGCACGGGCATGGAAGAGGGCGCGTTCAAAGTTGCCGAACTGGGAATAGATGGTGGCGCTGGTCGAGTGGGCGCTCGCTTTTTCAGCATCTGTCTGGGCAAGGTCCGGCGTCGTTTCGGCCAATTCGCTCGCGCTCTCCTGCTCGCCAAGCAGGGCGTAGATCAGCATCGCGCTCGATGTCGTGCTGAGCTCTTCGTCTTCATCAGCAAGCTCAAGTGCGCGGCCCAAGGCGGCGCGCGCTTCGCCCGCTTGCTCCATGCGCACGTGAGATTGTGCCTTGGCGAGTTGCAGAGAGGCGGTTTCTTCCGGCGCGACCTCAGCGACGTGGAGTGCGGCTTCGAACAGTGTCTCGTCATAGAGATCTGCGATGACGGCGAGACGCAGGTCTTCATTATCGGGATCAATGAGCAGCGCCAGCTGATCAAAAGCCGCCTTTGTATCGTCGAAACCGGATGCCTGCTGGCCTGCAAAAGCTGACCGGATCATCCGCTGATAGGCGAGGGCCAGCGAATAGTCCGCCATGGTGCGCGCGAAGGCTGTGTTCGCATCAAGGGGGTCATTGTCGAGGCCGCGGCCCGTCTCGATCTGTTCAATCGCTGCCGCATAAGTAGTGGCGCGTTCTGGTTCGGCTTCGGCGAGGCGCTGGTAGAGTTCCACCGCTTCTTCCACGCGGCCGAGACGGCGCAGGAGGAGGGCCTGACGCGAGATGACGAGGCGCACATGGCTGAACAGGATCGACTGCGGATCGAACTGGTGCTCTGGCGCTTTGATCTCTGACGGGGTGATGGCGGAATAGACGGCGAGGGCTTCTTCCTCACGGCCCGCCGCTTCCAGCATGGCGGCGAGAGACAGGTCACCTGTCAGGCCGGGGAGCCTTGATCCGACCTCAAGTTCAGCATCAATCGCGGCGTCAAAATCGCCTTCAAGCGCGAAGTACCAGGCTTTCAGGAAGCCGCCGAGCAAGGTCAGCTCTGTACTTTCCGCCGCTATATCCGCCAGTTCCTTGGCGCGGTCATAATCACCCGCTGCGGCAGCATCGATGGAGCTTATGGCAGAGGCGAACGGGACGTTGTCGTCGTTTCGCTCGATGCTGAGTTTCATGGCCGCAACGAAGGCGGCCATGTCGCCTGCCTTGACCGCTTCGCCGGGAGAGGCATAGGCGAGCGGCCCGACGGGGGCGTTGTCGGGGCCGCGGACGGCGGTGGCGAGGGCGGCGTCAGAAAGCTCGAAATCATTCGCCGTTTCCGGGCTAATGCCCAGAATTTCATACTTTTTCGCGTTGACGGCCGCCTGGTCAGCGTCAGAGATCTCGTAGGTCTGTGCCGGCTCTGTTTCGACTGCGGCGCAGGATGCAAGCGCCAGTACGGAGAGGGCGGCGGCTGAGGTCTGAGTGAACTTCATGCGGCAATCCTTTCGGGATTATCGGCCTTCAAGCTAGAACTGGTTTGCTGGCTGACCACGGTGTTTTGACGGTGCAGTGACGGTGTATGGACGGTGTTTCTGCCGGTGTCGCAGAATGCCGGTATGACCCACGCCTGTCTTCAGCTGACGCGCCGGATACAGAAGTCGGCAAGCTCACCGAGAAGGGCGCGCCATGGCGTGTCCGGCAGGGTCGACAGCGCGGACTTTGCAAGACCGACATAGGCTTCGGCTTCGGCAATCGTCGCTTCGGCTGCGCCGGTCGTGCGGATGAGATGGATCGCGCGGGCAAGATCGCCTTCTTCCTGCTTGTCGAGGTCGAGCGCGCGGGCCCAGAAGGCCTGGTCTTCGGCGCGGCCGCGTCGGCGGGCGATGATGACGGGCAGGGTAATTTTGCCCTCCCGGAAATCGTCGCCAACCACTTTGCCGATGACAGAGGTCGTGCCGCCATAGTCGAGAACATCGTCGACAATCTGGAAGGCGAGGCCGAGATTCTTGCCATAGCTTGCGAGGGCTGCGGCGTGGTCAGCGCCGCCACCGGAAATCGCGCCCGCGCGGGCGGCTGCTTCGAACAAGGCAGCGGTCTTGGCTTCGATGATGGCGAGATAGTCTTCGGTTGGAAGGTCCGGCTTTCCTTGCGCGGCGAGCTGGCGAACTTCGCCCTCTGCAATCACAGACGAGGCGTTCGAGAGGATATCGAGAATTTCGAGCGAGCCGGTTTCCACCATCAGCGTGAAGGCACGCGCGAACAGGAAGTCGCCAACGAGGATGGAAGCAGAATTACCCCAGATCGACTTGGCGGCAGGCTTGCCGCGGCGAAGGTCGCTCTCATCGATCACATCATCGTGCAGCAGGGTCGCGGTGTGAATAAACTCAACCGCAGCCGCCAGCGAATGGGTCGATGGATTGGCCGTGCCGACAGCCTGCGCAGCGGCGAGCGTAATCATCGGGCGCAGGCGTTTGCCGCCCGCCGACACGATATGCTCTGACATGGCAGGGATAATATCGACGGGGCTTGCAGCCTTGGCGTTGAGCAGGGTCTCGACCGCGGCGAGGTCTTTTTCGAGCATGCCGCTCAGACGTTCGACGACGGATGACCGGCTGGAAGTTTCGCGCGCTGTCGCTGGTGTAGACACAAAGATTTCCTGCTAAGCTCAATTGACTAGGTCATATGCATACGAATACGTCCGCGGTCCAGCGATGCGGTACAGGACCGCAGCAGTGAAGGGACATGTCATGGAAGAAGTGTTCCGCACCAATGATCCCGTCAAGCTGAGCTATATCAGACACCTGCTTTCCGAGGCCGGGATTGAGGTGTTCGTGCTTGATGAGCATACCGCCTATATCGATGGTCGCGGCCCTCTGGTGCCAGTTCGTGTCGTTGTACACGAAGATGATGCAGATGCGGCGCGCCGCGCGCTGAACGAACTGGACCAGGATGGCTGAAGGCGACGTCACGGAAGACGCCTTCCTTGGCGGGCTGGTGAAAGTCTACCAGCCACGGCGCGGGTTTCGCGCCGGGACGGACAGTGTACTTCTATCGGCGGCGCTTGATCCTGAAATGACGGGCGACGCGGCCGAGTTTGGCTGCGGGGCAGGCGGGGCGCTCCTGCCAGCAGCTTATCGCCTCAAGAAGATGCGCTTTACCGGCTATGAGCGCGACGCGCGTCTTGCCGGCCTCGCGCGGCTTGGCGTCGAGGCGAATGGGTTTGGCGACCGCATGTCGATTGAGCTCCAGGATGTCAGCGAGCTGTCTGACGCCATCGAGAACCGCTTTGATCTTTGCTTTTCCAATCCGCCCTTTTTTCGCGGCGGGTCGATCACTTCTCCGGGTGAGGGCAAGGCCGACGCCTATCTGGAGACAGTACCGCTGAAAGACTGGATCGGGCGGATGCTGCACGTGCTGAAGCCGAAGGGCCGCTTTGTCATGATCCACCGCGCCTCAGAGCTAGCGCGTATCCTGTCGCTGATTGAGCGGCGCACCGGCCAGATTGAAGTCCTGCCTGTCCGATCCTTTCCCGGCGAAGATGCAAAGCGGGTGATCGTGCGTGCCCGGAAGGGGCTACGGTCCGGCCCGATGCGCCTGCTGGCCGGGATAAATATCTATACCGGAAAGGGCGGTGAGCGCACCGAGCTTCTGGAACGTATTGCGCGATCAGAAGCTGGGCTGGACTGGAGTTAGCGTCTGGTGCCCCGCGTGGTTCGACTTCGCTCACCAAGCGGGCTTTGCTATTGTTGGCATAAGCCCCGCTGCTTGTCGCTGGCCAGGACGGCCGTGCCGCAGTTGCGAATTCGGGCAGGTGGCGCTAGGCGGAGTGACCAGAACCACGACGCCAACTCAACCGGCTGAGCCCTAGCATGACCGCACCCGTTGCCCGCGAGAAACCCGCTTCCTTCCAGGACCTGATCCTGCGCCTGCAAGCCTATTGGGCCGCGCAAGGCTGCGCGATCCTGCAGCCTTATGACATGGAAGTCGGCGCCGGCACGCTACACCCGGCGACCGTGCTGCGCGCTCTGGGGCCAAAGGACTGGCGCGCCGCCTATGTGCAGCCATCGCGCCGCCCGGCCGATGCGCGCTATGGTGAGAACCCGAACCGTCTGGGTCATTATTACCAGTTTCAGGTTATCCTGAAGCCGAACCCGGCAGACCTTCAGGACCTTTATCTCAACTCGCTCTATGAAATCGGTATCGACCCGACCGTCCACGATATCCGCTTTGTCGAGGATGACTGGGAGAACCCGACCGTTGGCGCATGGGGGCTTGGCTGGGAAGTCTGGTGCGACGGGATGGAAGTCAGCCAGTACACCTATTTCCAGCAGGTCGGCGGGCTCGATGTCTTCCCTGTCTCGGGTGAGCTGACCTACGGCCTCGAACGCCTCGCCATGTATGTGTTCGGCGTCGACA
Source organism: Henriciella marina (assembly GCF_027213945.1). Classification (GTDB taxonomy): domain Bacteria; phylum Pseudomonadota; class Alphaproteobacteria; order Caulobacterales; family Hyphomonadaceae; genus Henriciella; species Henriciella marina_A. The sequence continues at coordinate 171,636 of NZ_JAPWGW010000003.1, read as the reverse complement.
ATGTCTACAACCTGCCCTTCAACGACCCGGCGTCTGAGACCCCGCTATCCTATGGCGATGTCTTCCTGCAGAACGAGATCGAGCAGTCGGCCTTCAACTTTGAACTGGCCGATGTGGAGATGCTGCAGACCTGGTTCTCCGGCTGCGAGAAACAATCCACCGCACTACGCGAAGCAGGCAAGCCGCTGCCAGCCTATGACTATGCGCTGAAAGCCAGTCACGTCTTCAACCTGATCGATGCGCGCGGCGCGATTTCGCCTACGGAGCGTCAGGCCTTCATCGCCCGGGTGCGCGATCTGGCCCGCGGCGCTGCCGAGAAATGGGCCGAGCAGGAAGCAGAACGAGCTGCCGTTTAGGGCGCACTGGTCTTAGGTGCATATGCGCCAGACCATCAGGAGAGAATGATGACCAAGACCGGTTCGAACATGAGGAATGCGATTCTTCTGGTGGGCGCACTTGTCCTTGCGGCGGCTTGCGGCGGCGAGCGCGCCCAGCCTGAAGCCAGCAATGCGTTCAAGAAGTCGGTCGAGGAGCCGTCGCCGCAAGTCCGGCAGGTGGCAGACCGTGACCCGCAGGCGCTTCAGATCGGCACCATTCATGCCCCGGACAGTGAGGCGTATTGCAGCTTCACGCAGGCGGCGCACACTTTTGTCTATGATGATCCGTCGACCTGGCGCTTCGTTTTCCTGGGCGAGGATGCCGGCGAGACCCCATCGGCGCGCATCATGATCAATGAGGAAGAGCTTGCTTTCCAGCCGGCCGACCGGACCAAAAATGATGAGGGTCTTGAGACCTGGCGCTATCGCTCCGATGATCGGCGCATTCTTGTCGAGCTGAAGGTGAAGGAAGCCGAAAGCGGGCCAGAATACACTAATTATACGGGCACGATGGCCATCATCGAACCGGCAACAACCGAACGCATGCGCATCAAGGGCGATTGCGGCGTCTAGCACATTGCGCCACATCCCCTTTCACTGAACTTTCTCGCCCCTGAATTCCCGGACCGAACCACTTATGGCTGAACTCCTTCTCGAACTCCTTTCCGAAGAAATCCCGGCACGCATGCAGGCGAAGGCCGAAGCCGACCTGCGCGATGCGCTGACCAAGGGTTTGAGCGAGGCTGGCGTTGCATACGGCGATGTGGTCGCCCGGTCCGGGCCGCGCCGCCTGATGGTGGCGATTTCGGGCCTGCCGGAGAAGTCGGCCGATGTCAGCGAAGAGAAGAAGGGCCCGAAGACGGATGCGCCGGAAAAGGCGATCGAGGGATTCCTGCGCGGGGCAGGGCTCTCCTCGATCGATGAGGCGCAGGTGCGGAGCGACCCCAAGAAAGGCGATTTCTATGTCGCCGTGCGCGAAATCCCGGGTCGTCCGCTGGAAGACATCATTGCAGGGCTCGTGCCAGAGATCGTACGCGGCTTTCACTGGCTAAAATCCATGCGTTGGGGCCGCGGTGAGTTGCGTTGGGTGCGCCCTCTGCAGCGCATCCTCTGTGTCTTCAATGGTAAGACCGTCGAGTTGGAGATCGACGGTCTGAAATCCGGCAATGAAACCGAAGGCCACCGCGTCCATGGGCGCGGACCGTTCAAGGTCTCTTCCTATGCCGAATACAAAGAAACGCTGCAGGAGAAGGGCTTTGTCGCCATTGCCCGAGAGGACCGTCGCCTCCTGATTGAGGATCAGGCGCACATGGTCTGCGCGCAGGCCGGGCTGGAGCTGGTTGAGGATAAGGGTCTGCTCGAAGAGGTGACGGGCCTTGCCGAATGGCCGGTCGTCATTCTGGGCGAGATGGACCCGGCCTTCCTGTCACTGCCGCCTGAAGTCGTGCAGCTGTCGATGCGCACACATCAGAAATACTTCGCCGTGCGCAACCCGGAAACGGGCGAGCTTGCGCCGAATTTTGTCGTCGTCGCCAATATCGAAGCCAGCGATGGCGGCAAGTCGATTGCGGCGGGTAACTCGCGGGTCCTGTCTGCACGCCTCGATGATGCGCGCTTCTTCTGGGAGCAGGACAAGTCGACCCCGCTGGAGAAGATGGCCGAAAAGCTCGCGACCATCGACTTCAAGAAAGAGCTCGGCACGATCGCCGACAAGGTAGAGCGCGTTGCTGCGCTTGCGCGTGAGCTTGCGCCGAAGGTTGGTGCGGATCCGGACATGGCCGAACGTGCCGCGCGCCTTGCGAAGGCAGATCTGGTCTCCGGCATGGTGGGCGAGTTCCCTGAACTACAGGGCGTGATGGGCGGCTATTATGCGCGCGAGCAGGGCGAGACCGATGCTGTCGCGACCGCCATCGCTGAGCACTACAAACCGCAAGGGCCGTCTGACGCCGTGCCAACAGAGCCGGTCGCGATTGCTGTGGCACTTGCCGACAAGCTCGATACGCTGGTTGGCTTCTGGGCGATTGATGAAAAGCCGACAGGGTCGAAGGATCCGTTCGCGCTGCGCCGCGCGGCTTTGGGTGTCGTGCGGATCATTCTGGAGAATAATGTGCGCCTAGACCTTCGGTCCGAGTCGGAGACCGATGTTGTTGTCGCCAAGGCATTCGGCCACGTTTTCAACAAGGCGCTTTACATCGCTTTCACCCAGAAGAATGCTGCATGGGCAGCGGCTCTGGAGAACCGTTTCTTCTCAGCGGAAGGTAACCCCGTTCTCACGGCAAAAGACGTCGAGGAGATGTGGGAAGAGGAAGCCTACGATCCGCCAACGGGCAAGCTCTACAATCTCGATATCCGTGACGCGCCGCATCAGTTTATTGAGCGAGACGGCGGCGTTCTTGGCGATCTGGCAGAGTTCTTCGCTGACCGTCTGAAACAACACCTTCGTGACCAGGGCGCGCGGCATGACCTCATTGATGCGGTCTTTGCTCTTGGTGAGGGCGACCTCGTCCTGATCGTGAAACGGGTCGAGGCGCTGGCGGCTTTCCTTGAGACTGAGGATGGGACTAACCTGCTTGCGGGCTACAAGCGCGCGGCGAACATCCTGAAAGCCGAACAGAAGAAGGATGGCGCGGCCGTTGAAGGCGATGTCGACGCCTCCCTGTTCGAGCAGGATGAAGAGCGCACGCTTCATGCCGCTATCGAGACTGCCGTTTCCCGCGCCGATGCGGCGCTTCAGGCAGAAGACTTCGCGGCGGCGATGGCGGCGCTTGCGGAACTTCGCGGACCGGTCGATGCGTTCTTTGATGGCGTGACGGTGAATGCCGACGACGAAAAGCTTCGCGCGAACCGTCTTCGCCTGCTCACATCGATTCGCGCTGCGCTGTTCCGTGTGGCCGATTTCTCGAAGATTGCGGGCTGATCCAGAGAGGCAGAAGGTCGCAAGGGTGCCATGATCGTCATCGTCTTCATTGTCGGCGTGATCGTCTTTGTCGGCTATTGCCTGATCAATATGCCTTCCCGGCAGGCACGCGCGATATTCGATGCACAGGGCCGCGGCCCCGGCGTCATTTCAGACAGTGACCGCGCCTATGTGGCTGATCTTCACAGTCGTTTCGGCACAAGAGACTTCAAGTTGAAAGAAATCCGGGAGAAACGTCTGAATCCGGACATTGCGGAACGCTTCGGCGTGACTCCTGCAAGGCTTGACGATACGCAGGCGCTTGGCGTGAGACTACCGCAGTTAAATTTACTGGTTTCCTTTGAACCGGGGCGATATCGCCTTACAGAGGATGCCGCACGACTGGCCACTGGCCAGACAGGCAGGACAGAGACTGGAGAATGAAAGTCATGGGTGACACCGCTCAGCAAATGTCGAAGGAACAATGGGTCTATTCCTTCGGCGGGGGATCGGCAGACGGCAATACCTCGATGAAGAACCTGCTGGGTGGCAAAGGCGCCAACCTTGCCGAGATGGCACGGCTTGGCCTGCCTGTGCCGCCGGGCTTTACGATTACCACCGCTGTCTGCACCGCCTATTACGACAATGGCGAAACCTATCCGGGCGGCCTCGATGCGGAAGTCGATGCGGCGCTGAAAGCTGTCGAGGCAGAAACCGGCAAGTCGTTCGGCGACGCTGACAATCCGCTCCTCGTTTCCGTGCGTTCGGGCGCACGCGCGTCCATGCCGGGCATGATGGACACGGTCCTCAATCTTGGTCTCTCTGAAATCACCGTCCAGGGCCTCGCCAAGAAGGCCGGTGAGCGGTTCGCCTATGACAGCTACCGCCGCTTCATCCAGATGTATTCCAACGTCGTCCTCGGCGTGAAGCATGACGTCTTCGAGCACATTCTCGACGACTATAAGGAGCGTCAGGACTATCAGCTCGACACTGAAATGACGGCTGACGACTGGAAGGAAATCATTGTCCAGTACAAGGCGGCGGTGAAGAAGCAGCTTGGCAAGCCCTTCCCGGACGATCCACGGGAACAGCTCTGGGGCGCGATCACGGCTGTGTTCGGTTCCTGGATGAATGACCGCGCGATCCTCTATCGCAAGCTCAACGACATCCCGGCCGAATGGGGTACGGCGGTGAACGTCCAGTCCATGGTGTTCGGCAATATGGGCGACACGTCTGCGACCGGCGTTGCGTTCACCCGCGACCCGTCCACCGGCGAGAAGACTTTCTATGGCGAGTTCCTGATCAATGCGCAGGGCGAGGACGTCGTTGCCGGTATCCGCACGCCTGCGCCGATCTCACGCTCACGCGCCGATGCGCTGGGCTCTGATGAGGCGCCGCTCGAAGAGGCGATGCCGAAAGTCTATGAAGAGCTGGTGGAGGTCGCCAACACGCTGGAAAGCCACTACCGCGACATGCAGGACATCGAGTTCACGGTCGAGGACAACAAGCTCTACATGCTGCAGACCCGTAACGGGAAACGCACGGCAGCAGCAGCGCTCAAGATCGCTGTCGACATGGCCAGCGAAGGTCTGATCAATGAGGAAGAAGCCGTCCTGCGCCTGATGCCAGGCCAGCTCGACCAGCTACTTCACCCGACCATCGCACCGGACGCCAAGCGCGACGTCATCGTGAAGGGCCTGCCAGCCAGCCCCGGGGCGGCTGTCGGCAAGGTCGTCTTCGATTCCGACGAGGCGGCAGAACTCGCCGAGAAGGGCGAAGACGTCATCCTGATGCGCGTCGAGACCAGCCCGGAAGACATTCACGGCATGCACGCCGCGCGCGCCATCGTTACCTCTCGTGGTGGCATGACCTCGCACGCAGCCGTTGTCGCCCGCGGCATGGGCCGTCCATGTGTCTGCGGCGCAGGCACGCTGCAGATCGACCCGGCCAAGGGCGTATTCCGCTCTGGCGGACGCGAGTTCAAGAAGGGCGACGTGGTCACCATCGACGGCGCTGAAGGCGAAGTGCTCGTCGGCGCGATCGACATGGTCCAGCCGGACCTGTCTGGCGACTTCGGCAAGCTGATGGAATGGGCAGACCGCGCGCGCCGCCTGAAAGTGCGCACCAATGCCGAAACGCCAGCAGACGTCGAGACGGCCAAGAATTTCGGCGCCGAAGGCATCGGCCTCTGCCGGACCGAGCATATGTTCTTCGATGCAGAGCGTATCCCTGTCGTGCGCTCCATGATCCTGGCGGAAGACAAGAAGGGCCGTGAAGCCGCCCTCTCCAAGCTGCTGCCAATGCAGCGCGGCGACTTCGCAGAGATCTTCCGCATCATGGAAGATCGCCCGTGCACGATCCGCCTGCTCGACCCGCCGCTGCACGAATTCCTGCCGCATTCGGAAGACGAGATGGCGGAAGTCGCCAAGTCCGCCGGTGTCAGTGTCGATACGCTGAAGCGTCAGGCGAATGAGCTGCACGAAAGCAACCCCATGCTTGGTCACCGCGGTTGTCGCCTGGGTATCACCTATCCTGAAATCTATGAGATGCAGGCCCGTGCCATCTTTGAAGCGGCTGTCCAGGTCGCCAAGGAAACGGGCTACAAGCCAGTTCCGGAAGTGATGATCCCGCTGGTCGCGACGCAGAAGGAGCTCGACATCCTGAAGGCCAAGGTCGATGCCACGGCAAAGGCTGTCTTCAGCGAGACGGGCACAGAGCTTGAGTATCTGGTCGGCACGATGATCGAACTGCCACGCGCCTGTCTGCAGGCCGGCAAGATCGCGGAATCGGCGGCCTTCTTCTCATTCGGGACAAATGACCTAACGCAGACGACGCTGGGCATTTCGCGCGATGACGCGGCTCGCTTCCTGAAGGCGTATGAAGAGCAGGGTATCTACGAGAAAGACCCATTCGTGACGCTGGACCAGACCGGCGTGGGCGAGCTTGTCCAGATGGCCGCTGAGCGTGGCCGCAAGACACGGCCCGATATCAAGCTCGGCATCTGCGGTGAGCATGGCGGTGACCCGGCATCTGTCATGTTCTGCGACAGCCTTGGTCTCGACTATGTATCATGCTCGCCTTACCGCGTGCCGATCGCCCGGCTGGCCGCTGCGCATGCGGCACTGAACAAGTAAGACCTGCCTGAAACGAATCGAAAATCGGGTAGGTGAGCGCTAAAAGCTGAGCCGGGGGAACTGTGTTCTCCCGGCAACATGCCTTTTTTTGCAGCCTGCTCACGCCTTGGTCAGCCCGCTTCGGAAGGTGCTGATAATCCAGCATATTTCACGGCACAGAAAATCACGGCGCCTGGTTCGTGATGCGGTCAGGTTCCATTCATAACAGAAATGTAAGTCTTTACCGCGACGATATCGTTGATATAGCCGCCCGTCGTCCAATATCGGAACCGGAAGAAATACCGGCCTCAGGCAGCAGGTGTGGGCCAAATTCGGCCTGAATTCTGCGTTCATAGAAGACTGAGCCGGGTTTAACAGGGGGACAGAAATGTCACTCAGGACCAGACAGCAAAGTTCGCAATTCATTGCGAACACTTCGCTTCGCGCGCGTGCACGCCGTTGGTGGCTTGCAAAGAGCGATGCAGAACAACGCTCCGCAGTATCTCGCGCGGCGATGGTGTGTGCCTGTGCATTCGGCCTGACCTTCGCGCTGCCTACGATTTCTTCTGCCAATACGCAGAAAGAAGCCGAAGCTGATTTCCGTGAGCAGACGCTGCGCTTTGCCCAGGCTAAGGATGCGGGTGATGCGGTTCGCGCTGACCCGGCCGCGCCAGCCGTGATGCAGCATGAATGGCTGCGCAATGTCGAATATTCACTCGAGCGCGACCCTGACTCTGCGACTAACCGCTATGGCGCGCTAGAGCGCGATGCGGCTGTCCTCGCCGGAATGAAGAGCTTTGAGCCAGCACACCTCAAGCGCGCAGAAGAAATGAGCGCGCAGATGAAGTGTCTCGCAGAGGCCGTCTATTATGAGGCCCGCTCGGAATCCACGCAGGGCCAGATCGCTGTCGCTGAAGTGATCATGAACCGCGTGCGCGATCACCGCTATCCGAACTCGGCTTGCGGCGTCGTCTATCAGGGCGCAACCCGCACAACGGGCTGCCAGTTCACCTTCACCTGCGATGGCGCCATGGCGCGCACGCCGCGCGGCTCACGCTGGGAAGCGGCAAAGTCCATCGCCGCGCATGTCTATCTCGACCTCGATGAGCCACGTACGGGCGGCGCGACGCACTATCACGCAACCTATGTGAACCCGGTCTGGAATTCGGGTCTGATCCGCACTTCGCGTATTGGTACCCACATTTTCTATCGTTTCCCGCGAGGCGCCGAATGGGCGAGTGCGAAAGCGGCAGAGCGCGCACGCCTTGCCATGGCACGGACGGAAGAGGGCGGCGCCGACGCGACCATCATGACGATCGACACGTCGACCACGACGCAGGACCTCAACGCACAGTCGCTGAACGTCCTCAGCCCGGCTCCATAAAGGACCCATATGTCCGCGACCCAGCTTTTCGAAGCCGTAGACACCTATATCAACAGCCTTTTTGCCGCGGATGATGAAATTCTGTCGCGTGCTGTCGAGCGTGCGCAGAAAGCCGGGTTGCCGGAGATCCAGGTCTCATCAGGCCAAGGCAAGCTGATATATCTTCTGGCAAAGATGATCGGCGCGAAACGCATTCTGGAGATTGGCACGCTGGGCGGCTATTCGACCGTCTGGCTTGGGCGCGCCCTGCCAAAGGATGGTGAGCTGATCTCGGTTGAGCTTGATGCGGCCCATGTTTCCGTCGCGCGTGAGACGGTTAAGGATGCGGGCCTGTCGGAAAAGGTCGAGATTGTCGAAGGGCGCGGCCTCGATGAAATGCGCGCGCTGGAGCCAAGCTTCGATCTTGTCTTCCTTGATGCCAACAAGGACGGTTATCCTGCCTATCTGAAACAGGCCAAACGCCTGTTGCGGAAGGGCGGCCTGATCGTCGCCGATAATGTCGTGCGCGAAGGCGCAGTCCTCGAGCCGTCACAGGTCGACCCGAATGCCATCGGTGCAGCGGCGTTCAACCAGGCGCTTGCCAGCGACCCCGATCTTGAGGCGATCGTGCTCCAGCAGGTCGGCATCAAGGGCCATGACGGTCTCGCCATCGCCCGCGTGAAAGACTAGGCGGCAAGCCTAGTCGCGCGCCGGGAGGTTTTTCATCAATTGACGACGCAGGCGTCCGGGAATGAACCGTTGGGCGAACCTCACCTGTTGCGCGCGCTTGCCGGCCATATAGTGAACTTCTTCGCCATGGGCCGCGTCCCAGGCGCGCTCAGCAGCAAGCTCGACCGGATAGACATCCTGGCCCTGCTCACGCAGCTCATCGCTTATCTTCGCGTTCGACCGGTCGCCAGAGAACATGTCGAGGATCGGCGTATCGATCAGCCATGGCATGAGGCTCGTGACTCGAATACCGATATTCGAAAACTCGACATCCAGCGCTTCAGTCAGGCCGCGAACGGCGAACTTGGTCGCTGAATAGACAGCCATTTGCGGCCCGCCGACGACGCCCGCCGCAGACGCCGTGTTGACGATGCGCGCGCCCGGTGTGTTGCGGAGCAGGGGCAGGGCAGCGCCAACGCCGTTCAGCACGCCTTTGACGTTGATATCGACCATGAGGTCATTGTCTTCACCGGGAACGGTCTCGAACCAGCCATGACGCGCAATACCAGCATTGTTGAACAGCACGTCCAGCTTGCCGCCTGTGGCCTCTGAAAAGTGCTCCATACCAGCGGTCCAGTCTTCGCGGGATCGCACGTCCAGCTTCTTCCAGACACAATTGTCCTCTCCGATTTCCTCGGCGATGGCTTTGAGGCCAGTCTGGTCGATATCGTACAGGCCGACAAACCAGCTGCGGTCGGCAAACAGCTTTGCCGTTGCCTTGCCGATGCCGGATGCGGCGCCCGTTATAAAGATACTCTTGCGGCCTGCTGCTTTGGGCATCGGTGAACTTCCTCCGGTTCCGCCCCACTTCAGTTATGGGCCGTTTTAGCAGGGCGCACCTTCAAGCGACGTCGAGGCCCACGTCAAGGTTTGACGCAGAGTGAGTGAGCGCGCCGACGGAAATATAGTCGACCCCGGTTTCTGCGATAGCGGCGACCGTATCGAGGTTGACCCCGCCGGAGGCTTCGGCCTTGCAGGCCCCATCAATCATGGCGACGGCCTTGCGGAGTGTTTCATTGTCCATATTGTCCAGGAGGACCGCATGCGGCTTGTGGGGCAGGGCCTCCTCAAGCTGGGCGAGCGTATCGACTTCGATCTCGATCATGCGCAGATGGCCTGCATAGGCGTGCGCGCGCTTCAGCGCTTCAGGGATCGAGCCGCAAGCGGCGATATGGTTGTCCTTGATCAGGATTGCGTCGTCGAGACCATAGCGATGAGACGTACCACCACCGCAGCGCACGGCGCGCTTCTCAACCGCGCGGTGACCGGGCGTGGTCTTGCGCGTGCAGACGATCGTGGCATTGGTGCCGGCAACTTTTGCAACGAATGTCCCGGTCAGCGTCGCAATGCCGGAAAGGCGGCCGAGGAAGTTCAGCATGGTCCGCTCTGCTGTCAGGATGGAGCGGGCTGATCCCGACAGAGTCGCAATAACAGCACCAGGCTCAAGCTTGCCGCCATCATGGATCGAGATATCGAGCGACACTGACGGGTCCACCAGTTTCAGCGCATATGCGGCGGCGTCCATGCCGGCGAGAATGCCCGGCTTTCGCGCGCGGATCTGCGCGCTCATCTCTGTGCCGGGGGCGATGGTCGCGTCCGTGGTGAGGTCACCGGCCCGTCCGAGATCTTCAGTCAGGGCGAGCCGGACGATCGAATCCAGCACGAGGTCTGGAAGTGGGGGAGGGACAGGCATCAGACAGCCTCCTTTGCAGTTGTGCGCGAAGGCGTTTCCAGGAAAGAGCGGGAGGCGACAGGCCCAGCATCGGGGAAGTCACGCCGGAAGTGGCCGCCGCGGCTTTCTTCGCGGGCGAGCGCGGCGGACGCGATAAGCCGAGAGGCCTGAAGGGCATGAACGGGGCCGTGTGCCTCGATCTGCTCATCGATCATGTAGACGAGGTCCTGAAGGTCCTTGCCATTGCGAACCACGCCGCACTTCGACGCCATGGCGCGGCGAAGTGAGAGAAGGTCATCGGGGGCAAGCTCGTTGGGAACTTCGGCGCGCGAGTGTTCAGGATTGCCAAGCTCACTGCTGGTCAGGCGTTCGGCAATCCGGGCGGCGAAAACGACGGCCTCGAGAAGGGAGTTCGACGCCAGCCGGTTTGCGCCATGGGCGCCGGTCGAGGCGCACTCCCCACAGACAGAAAGACCTTCCAGCGAAGACCGGCCCCAGGTGGAGGAGACGACGCCGCCCATATGGTAGTGCGCGGCAGGCGCGACCGGGATCGGGGCCTCACGTGGATCGATACCCGCGGCCATGCAGGCAGCGAACACGGTCGGGAAATGGGCTGGAAAATCATCGCCGACGGCTACGGTCGCATCTAGGAACGCGCCGCGGCCAGCCTTGATTTCGCTGTCGATGGCGCGCGCGACTTCATCGCGAGGCGCGAGCTCTGCCTTCTCATGGTAGCGGGCCATGAACAGCTCACCTTTACCATCGCGCAGTACTGCGCCTTCACCGCGCAGGGCTTCGGTGGCGAGCGGCGCCGGGTCGAGGCCGACATCCATGGCGGTGGGGTGGAACTGGACGAATTCAGTATCGGCGACAAGCGCGCCTGCATTCCAGGCCATGGCGAGGGCGTCACCGCGCGATTCAGGTGGGTTGGTGGTGACGCGGAACAGACCGCCCGATCCACCCGTGCAGAAGACAGTTTCGCGGGCGGTCATAGGGGCGAGCCCGCCCTTGGCGTTACGCGCGATAACTCCGGCGACGCGTCCATTGTCATCCTGAAGAAGGCCTACGGCGCGGTAAGGCTCAACGAGGTTGATGTGGCTGCTCGCCTGAACGGCCGTGGTCAACGCGCCCATGATGGCCTTGCCGGCAAGGTCGCCAGCAACGCGGGCAACGCGCGGGACAGAATGTGCCGCTTCTAGCGAGAGCGACAGCGCGCCCTCTGGCGTGCGGTCAAACGGGACGCCAAGTTCAATGAGATCAAGAACGCGGGCGGGGCCTTCTTCCGCGATGAGCTGCGCTATGACCGGATCGACCAGGCCGGATCCGGCTGCGACCGTATCGCGGGCATGGGCGTCGGCGGTATCAAGCGGATCGAGTGCAGCGGCGAGCCCGCCCTGTGCCCAGGCCGATGAGGCCGCTTCACCAAGTGGCGCGGGTGCAATGACGGTGCATGTGCGGGGGGCAAGGCGCAACGCAAGAAAAAGCCCTGCGAGGCCAGCGCCAACGATCAGGATATCACGGTCGCCAGCCGGTGGACCGGCTTTCAGTAATCGGGTGTGCGTCATGGTCTTGCGTCCCCGGCGGCTCAGGAAATGGCCCCGTCGGCGCGCTGCCAGACGGCGGGGTAGATATCGGCGCCAACAAGCACGCCGTCCATGCGGGACTTCGACTCGATGCGAAGCTGGAAATTGTCCGGCGTGTAGAAGGCGGATGGTTCGCCCTGCAGGAAGTTACGGATCTCGGAACGCACAGTCAGTACATCCTCCTCAACGCTGGCGCGGCAGCTCTGTTCGACGACATAGGTGACATCGATGGCAGGGCAATCCTGACGGGCGGTCAGCTCACAGCCATATTCGCCTTTGGTTTCCGTCGGCATGAGGCGGGCCTGGCCATCGAAGGTGCAGGCTTCGTTGAGATCGGCTTCAAATACCCATGTTCCGGCCAGAACGGGGTCAGCGGGCGGGGTGTCTTCCTGCCCGAGGGCAGATGGACCTGCAACCAGCGCAAGTGCGCCAGTGAGGAGCGCGGCGCGGGCGCGGATCATGAAATGCCTTCCTCGGCGCGGATAAACTCAACCGGCGCAGTGGCCGCAGAGACAAGCGATCCGTACATGCGGCGGCCATCCTGAACTGTCAGTGCGAAGTTGTCTGGGACATAAACGAGCCCTTCGGCCTTGGACTCCACGAACTGTTCGATTTCGGAGCGGATCGAGACCTGCTCATTGAACCGGCGCGCCTTGCAGCTCTGTACGACTACGGACCGGCCCCACATGGAGCAGACCTCCACGGCCGTCAGCTCGCAATTATAGACGCCTTCGTCCGGATGAGGGGTCAGACGGGCCGTGCCTGACATGATGCACTGACCGTCACGGTAGGGCTTGGTCTGGAAGGTCCAGTTGCCGAGCACGTCGCCGGGGTCGCTTTCCGCTGCAGCTTGCGCAGTGGCGTTTGGCCCCAGTGCAAGCAAGGAAACAGTCAGGCAGGCAAGGCGCAGGCGGCTCAGCATGGAAGCTCTTTTCGTGTCATTCGGCCAGAAAAGACCGCCGAAGCGGCCTTTTCAAGGCGTCAGGCTGGCGAAATAACTTCGATCTCGCGCGGGGCAAGGCCCGTTTCGAAGGCAAGCGGCTTGTCCGTCTTGGGCAAGGCGAGCATTGCATCAATCGCCGCTTTCGCTTTCACGCGCATCTCTTCGTCGATTACGACCTCATGCTTCAGCTCGATGAGGCAGTCGAGAATGTTCTCCAGCGTGATACGCTTCATGTGCGGGCAGAGATTGCACGGGCGCACGAAGTTCACACCTGGATTCTCTGCGGCGACATTGTCGCTCATCGAGCATTCAGTTAGCAGCACGACCTTGTTCGGGCTGTTGTCCTGCACATAGCTCGCGAGCGCGGAGGTGGAGCCTGCAAAGTCTGCAGCCTGAAGAACGTCAGGCGGGCATTCCGGGTGGGCGAGGATGACGACGCCCGGATGGGCTTCGCGCAGCTGGCTAACATCGTCAGCGCTGAAGAGCTCATGCACCTCGCAGGCCCCCGGCCATGTGATGATGCGGATATCGGTCTGCGCTGCGACATTCTTTGCAAGATATTGGTCCGGCACCAGAATAACGGTGTCGGTGTCCCATTCCTTGGCGATGGCTTCGACCACCTGCGCGGCGTTCGAGCTGGTGCAGGTGATATGGCACTCAGCCTTCACGTCAGCGGTGGTATTCACATAGGTAACGACCGGATAGTCAGGATAGCGCTGCTTGATCAGGCGCACATCTGCGCCAGTGATCGACGCGGCGAGCGAACAGCCTGCTTCCAGGCTCGGGATCAGCACGGTTTTCTGAGGCGCGAGAATCTTGGACGTTTCTGCCATGAAGTGGACGCCAGCCTGGACGATGATATCGGCTTCGACGGCGGCGGCCTCGCGGGCCAGCTGCAGGGAGTCACCGCGGAAGTCGCCCACAAGCCGGAAGATATCCGGCGTCATGTAATTGTGCGCGAGAATGACCGCGTTCTTCTCTTCCTTGAGGCGGTTGATCTCGGCCACGAGCGGCGCAATCGCGGGCCACTCCATGGGGGTGATGAAATCAGACACAAGCGGATAGAGATCATCGGTCTTCGCCTTGATCTCGTCGGTATAGGCAAGGCCACGTGCTTCAGCTGCGTTTTTCGCGCGAAGCGGCGTCGGGGTTGGGCATCCCGGTCCTGAATCGATCAATCTAGCCATATCGTGTCCTCCACGCTTTTGCTCAATATGAGCATTACTTGGTCATGCCGTCGCCGGATTTCAAGTCTTCCTTTGACGAAGAGGAGAAATCTGACGCTGCCCAGCGCTTTTAGGCATAGTGAGCAAAAGGCCACTTAATCCACGCGTATCTTCGTGGCAAGGCCTATGTCAATTTTGCGACAATGTTGAGCGTAAGGCGTGGCTTCTTTTTTCGCCCGAAGACTGGCCGTGTCAGTTCTGGAGCTGTCGCTGATACCAGCTCTCTACGTCAGCCTCAACCAGATCAAGGGGCCGCGGTCCGCCTGACAGGATTACCGAATTGAACGAGGCGTTGTCGAAGCGCGCGCCAACGACGGCCTCTGCGCGGGTGCGCATGTCAAGGATGCGGTTACGCCCTGCGAAGTAGGAAACAGCCTGGCCTGGCCAGACTAGATAGCGCAGAACTTCACGCTCCATCTGGGTGCGCGGCAGTCCCGTCGTATCGACGAGATAATCGACAGCTTGCTGATAGGACCATCCGCGCGAATGGAGGCCCGTATCGGCGACCACGCGTGCGGCCCGGAACAGGATGGATTGGAGATAGCCAAGCCGCCCCAGCGGGTCATCGCCGTATTGGCCCGCACTATCGGCAAGGTCTTCAGCATAGGTGCCCCAGCCTTCGCCGAACGCCACGTCCCAGATCATCTGGCGCAGTAGAGGGTTGCGCGTTCGCGTCGTCATCGTGCTTTCGGTGTGATGACCCGGCACGCCTTCATGGGCGGCAAGCGTTGGGAGGGTGAAGGGCGGCCATTCCTCACCTTCGCCAAGATTGATGAGAAGGAGGCCGGGGCTGGTGCCATCTGCGGTCGCCGGCGAATAGAGCGCCCCGGAATAAGTTGCTTCTTTCAGCACTGGCATCCGCGCGACGACCAGGCTTTCATTCGCCGCATCCGCAACCATGCGAGGCAGTACTTCAGTTGCCGCCGATACGGCCTGGCGCAGCGTGCTCAGAACCTGCGTGCGCGTATCGACATTCAGCGGCCGGGCCTGACCGGGCGTCTCCGCGAGATAGGCGAGGCGTTCGCCGACAGTGCCGCCTGACAGGCCCAGCGATTCAAACTGCGCATCAATCTCTGCATTGATTGCGTCGATGGCGCTCAAAGCCTCCTGGTGGAGAAACTCCGGCCCAACGTCCGGCGACGCATAGAAGGCAAGAAGGTCGCGATAATAGGCGTCACCATCCTGAAGGGAGGACATGCCGGCCTCTTTCGGTGCCTGCAGCTTGAGGCGCGCGACCTCGTCAGCGAATTCTCTATAGGCTGGAATGACCTCGTCCAGCATCGTTCGGGCAGCGGCTTCGCGATATGTGTTCGCAGACGGTCCGGCCGTGGCGTCAAGGCCGCTGACCACATTCCCGAATGTCTGGATCAGGGGATGGGTCTGGATTGGCTGCCGAGCAAATTCCCGCAGGCGCGCCTCAAGCTGGTCGAGTACGATTTGCGGCGGGATCACCCCGCTCTTCGCATCGGACAAGAGACGACGACGCTCATCGGCGATGGTATCCGGCAGTGCCGCCAGACGCGCGAGATAATCTTTAGCGTCTGCATGCGAACGGAGCGGCTGGGCGCTTATCAGTAGATCGGGCACATCGACCCAGGCGCCACTTATCTGGTCGACAGCATAGGGGCGCGCCATGCCCAGCGAATAGCGCCCGTACCCGTAGGCCTCCAGTCGGGTCAGCGCCTCATAATGGCTCGAAATCACGTCGAGATGCCGGGCAAGCTCGCTCTCCGACGGGATGTAGGGCGTCTGAAGCAAGCGGTTGAGAAGCTCTATCCGCAAAAGGCGCGCGCGTTCGAACCGGGCTTGCGAACGGTCATCCAGCACATCGTTGATGGAGACGCGTGCGCTGCTTTCTTCGAGTCCCAGCCGGGTGGCGGTTTCCGGTGACAGCGCCAGTTCAGCCTGTGCGGTGTCTTCCATCACGCGGTTGATGTCGCGCACCGTGCGCCGCGCGATGCCGTCTTCGTTCACGGCGGGGCCACAGGACGCTGCGAGGCTGACCGCTGCGAGCGCGAAAACTGGACGCATTCTTGCAAGGTTCCGGACTGGTCTCATCAGGCGTGAAAATCCGCTTTCAATAGGCTGGCGTGAAACGGGCGGGGCAATAGCTGCTCGGCGGTTGTGAGCGTCTGGCTTATCCGGTAAACCGCGCCGGTCAATCAATGGAGTGTTCCCGTGGCAAATTCCCAGTCGGCCCAAGCGTCTCCGCTTAGCGGGCAAGTGCTGTTTTATTCCAATCCCCAGCCTCTCAATGCTGAAAAGCATGGCGGTCTCGGCATCAAGCCGATCGAAAAGCCATTCTCATTTCTTGGCAAGGCACATGCTGTTCCTCTCACGGTGAATGAGTTCGGCCTCGCTTCCACATCATACCCGATCATCTTCGTCGGCAAGGACAAGATGCCAATCGGCGCGATGGGTGTGCGCGATAATGAGAACCTTTACGTAAAGGACGGGGCCGTCGATTCAGACTTCTACATCCCTGCTTTTGCCCGCCGGTATCCATTCGTTTTCGCGAATGACAGCTCTCAGGAGCGTCTGGTCCTCTGTGTCGACCGCGACGCAGCCATGGTCTCCAACCAGCCGGAAATTCCGTTCTTCAATGACGGCCAGCCATCGGAATTTACCACGAATGCGATGAACTTCTGCCGCGACTTTGAAAGCCAGCGTCGCCGCACCGAAGAATTCGTGAAGGAAATCGACAAGCTCGGCCTGTTCGCAGAGCGTGAAGCGACCTTCCAGCCGCGCGACAATAGCGGCAACAATATCGGTGATCCGCAGGTCGTCGCGAAATACTATGCGATCGACGAGCAGAAGGTGAATGCACTTCCAGAGGAAAAGATCGCCGAGCTTCAGCGCAATGGCATGCTTGGTGCCGTCCTCGCGCACAATATCTCGCTGCTCAACTGGTCACGCGTTATCAACCGGGCCCTGCGTGCGCAGGAAGCAGACGCCGTACAGCAGCCACAGGGCGGCTCTGACGGCCCAAGCCTACAGATCTAGCCGAATTGAAGAAAGGCGGTCAGCCTTTCAAGTTCATTTCTGAAAAGGCCGGGCCTCGCAAAGGTCCGGCCTTTTTGTTTACACCTGTGCATCACGATTGCGCGAGAGCGCTGGCGGGCAATGAAAATTTGCGACATCCAGCCCTCTGGAATTCTTCTCAATAAAGGCCGACTTATCGCCCAATGATGAAATTCGTCTTCCCATTTCTTTTTGCTCTCATCGCAGCGCCAGCCCTCGCGCCGCTTCAGGCGCAGCCGGTAGATGGCGGGCATGCGCGCGTCGAACTGATTTCAGAGCGCGAGACCGCCATTCCAGGCGAAACCGTGTGGTTCGGTCTCAGCTTCGAGATGGATGATGAGTGGCACATCTACTGGAAGAATGCTGGAGACGCGGGCATTCCGCCGCGCGCCTATTGGGACGACCAGACCACTGTGGATGCCGAAGCGATTGGTGAGATCGACTGGCCTCTGCCAGAGCTTCTCCCTGTCGTCGAAGGTGAGATCATGGATTACGGCTATAGCGGCGAGATCGTCCTGCCGTTTCCAGTCCAGATCCCGGAAAGCGTGACCGGGCCGGTCCGTCTTGGCGGTGAAATCGATTACCTGATCTGCAAGGATATCTGCATCCCGGAATCGGTTGATCTTGCCGTGACGCTGGATGTCGGCCCGCAGCAGGTGCCAGACCGCGAGAATGGCGCACGTATAGCCGACGCGCTTGGCGATGTGCCCGTTCAGTTTTCCGGCGAAACCTCCCTCACCGCAGATGACGAAAGCTGGATCCTGTCAGCGGCGGGGGGTGAGCTGGTTGGTGTGTCTGGAGAGACGCGTTTCTTTCCTGACGGACATGAGATCGTCCACGCCGCGCCGCAGCCAGTAGAATTCGGCGAACAGGGCGTGGCGATTGAATTAACGCCCGTTCGGGCTGGCATGCCGGAGGCCCTCACAGGCCTAATTCGCGTCGCTGTAGATGGCGCAACACCCGTCGCCGTTCGCATCTCCGCCAGCGAAGGTGACTTGCTTGCCGGAACCAGCGGACTTGGAAGCTCAGGCGGAAACGGGGCTGCGATTGGCGGCGGTGCGGGCGGTCTTCCAACGATCCCGAGCAATGGAAGTGGCGGGATCAACTTCTTCTTATTGATCGGCTCTGCACTCCTTGGGGGCCTTATCCTGAACCTCATGCCCTGCGTCCTGCCTGTGCTGTCCATCAAGGCGATCGGCATGGTTCAGGTCGCAGCCAGCGGTGAGCGTAGTGAGCTGCGCAAGCATGGCCTCTGGTATACGGCAGGCGTTCTGATCAGCTTCGCCGTGACCGGGCTTGTTTTCATTGCGCTTCGGGCGGCGGGCCAGTTCGTCAGCCTTGGCTTCCAGCTTCAATACCCGGCAGTGGTCGCTGCGCTCGCGCTTATTATGGTCGTTATCGGCCTGTGGCTGCTCGGCGTCGTAAATTTTGGCACGTCGGTCCAGAATGTCGGCTCCGGTCTCGCGGGGCGGCAGGATAGTGCAGGGGCGTTCTTCACAGGTGTGCTGGCCGCGGTCGTTGGCGCGCCCTGTGTCGGCCCATTCGTTGTCGGCGCGCTGGGGGCTGTCCTGAACGAGCCATGGCCTGTCGTGATGGCTGTGTTTCTGATGCTGGGCCTCGGCCTCGCCCTGCCGTTCCTGGTGCTGAGCTATGTGCCGGGTTTGCATAAGTCGCTACCGAAACCGGGGCTCTGGATGGAGCGGCTGAAGCAAGCCTTTGCCTTCCCTATGTTCCTCACGGCCGCCTGGCTGATCACCGTGCTCGGGAATCACCCGGCTGCAGGAGCGACAGCGTTCGGCGCGGTCATTCTCGCATTCGGTGTCTGGCTCGTCAGCGTGGCAGGCGGACGCCTGCGTAGCGGTATCGTTGCAGTCGGCGCAGCGCTTGTTCTCGTTGGTATTGTCTGGCCGGTCGCGTCAGGGCTGCAGGAAGCGCCGGCGACAAGTGGAGCGGCGGCGTCCTATGCAGCGGCCTATGAACCAGAGCCATGGTCGCCAGCGCGCGTGGAGGAGCTTATCGGCGAGGAACGCGGCATCTTCGTCGACTTTACCGCGTCATGGTGCGCGACCTGTCAGGTCAACAAGCGCACGACGCTGAAGCGCGAAGACGTCCTGCAAGCCATGGAAGACGCCAATGTCACTTTCCTGGTCGCAGATTTCACGCGGCCGAATGACGAAATTTCCGATGAACTCAAGCGGCGTGGAAGTCCGGGCGTTCCGATGTATCTTCTCTACGCGCCGGGTAAGCCAGAGCCGGAAGTCCTGCCGACCCTGCTCAATCCGGGCATGTTGAAACGCAAGCTCGAAGCCTTTTGACCAGTACCGCCCACGCAGAAAGGATGACATCATGACCGCTCTTACCCGTCGAAACCTTGGACTTGCCTCCGGCATGGCCGCTGCCGTTGCCCTCAGCGCTGGCGCGATGATCGCGTTTTCCGCCTCCGCCGCCCCTGCAGCTGAGCCGGGTCAGCCCGCACCGGACTTTACCGGCATGACGGCGACGGGTGAGCAGGTCTCGCTCTCGGGCTTTGCAGGGAAAACCGTCATTCTCGAATGGACCAATGATGGCTGTCCGTTTGTGCAGAAACACTATGCTGACCCGCCGCAGAACATGCAGGGTCTTCAGGATCGCGCAGGCGAGGATGATATCGTCTGGTTGCAGGTGATCTCGTCGGCGCCGGGCACGCAAGGCCATGTCGATGGAAACCGCGCAATCGAGATCAATGACGGGCGCGACGCCTCACCGACCCATGTCATCCTCGATCCGTCTGGCGATATCGGTCGCCTTTATGAGGCCAAGACCACGCCGCACATGTTCGTCATCGAGCCCGATAGCGACATCGCCTATGCTGGCGCAATCGACTCCATCCCATCTTCACGCGTTTCCGACATCGATACGGCTGAAAATTACGTGACTGCGGCACTTGATGCGCTTCAATCGGGTGAGACGGTACAGACGAGCTGGGCAGCGCCTTATGGCTGCTCTGTGAAGTACGAATAGGCGAAACTTTTCGCGCAAATGAAAAGACCCCTGCGGGCATCGCTCGCAGGGGTCTTTGATTCTGTTGGCCAGCTATTTCAGGCGTTCGACGCGAAACTGCAGGCCGTCATCCAGCTTCATCATATAGCTGCCAAGGGCCGCTGACTTGATGGTCGCGCCATCCACGCCGCGCTTGGCGGAATAGTAGATGCGCTTATTGTCGATTTGCTGCCAGACCTGGCCATTCTGCAAGGTTATGTAGAGCTTGCCGCGCGCTGTCTTCTGGACCGAAGCGACGGGGTAGGAAACCTCGTCGATCTCCTCGCCATCGCTGAACACGGAGGAGGCGAAGTTTGGAAGGCTCGGAATGGAGAAGCCAAAGGAATCCCGGCGCACTTCCTCAACCTCGCTGCGGGTGACGACAACTGCTTCGCCGGTTTCCTCGGCAGATTTGAGGCGCCCGACAGCGTCATCGTAACAGGCGAGGCGCGCGGCATCGTCTGCAAGGTCGGCGCAAGCATAGACCTCACGCGTACTGAATGACGTGGCTTCTTGCGCTGCTGCCGGAAGAATTGTGCTCAGAATAAGTATCGAAAGGGGTAAACTGTGTCGCATGCCTGTTCATCTGCTGCTCAACTGTGGTGCGCTATCTTTCCAAGCGCCTGATCACATGAAACACTAAGTCGTAACGAAAATCACGGGAAGTCATGATGAAATCTCTTAAATCCGTTCTTCTGTCGGCCGGCGCAGCTGGTCTGGTCTTTACGCTCGCGGCCTGTGGGGGCAGCGGAGGAAACGGATCGGGGGATGGTGAAGAAGCCGCCGTCCTGCGCCGCGGTATTTCTGCGAAGGTCGATACGCTCGACCCGCACCGCTCTTCGGCGAAGTGGGAGAATATCGTGATCTCCGACATGATCGTCGGCCTCATGACCATCACGCCAGAGCGCGAAGTCATTCCGGGCGTCGCGACAAGCTGGGAAACGAGCGAAGACGGCCTCACCTGGACGTTCAACCTGCGCGAATCGCAATGGTCGGATGGTGAACCTGTCACGGCCGATGACTTCGTCTACGCCTTCCGCCGCATCCAGAACCCGGAGATCGCGTCGCAATACTCGTCGCTTCTCTACGTCGTGAAGAATGCAGCGCAGGTGAACTCTGGTGAGCTGCCACCGGAAGAGCTCGGCGTGCGCGCCATCGACGACTACACCTTTGAGATCACGCTGGAAGAGCCTGCGCCTTACCTGCTCGGCCTTCTGACCCACTACACCACCTATCCAGTGCCTGAGCACATCGTCGAACAGTATGGCGAAGCGTGGATCCAGCCTGAAAATATTGAGGTGAATGGCCCCTACAAGCTCGCCTACTGGCGCACGGGCGACCAGCTCGTTTCCGAAAAGAATCCGTTCTTCTATGAGGCCGATGAAGTCTGCTTTGACCGCGTTGCCTATTTCGAGATCGAGGACGCCGCAGCCGTGGAACGCCGCGTTGAGGCGGGTGAGCTCGACATCAATAATGGCTTTGATGGGGGCCGGACCGAAGAACTGGAAGCAAAGTTCCCGGGCTGGGTGCGCACCGCGCCAAGCCTGATTACGACCTATTGGAGCTTCAACTCCAGCCAGGAGCCGTTTGACGATGTGCGTGTGCGCAAGGCGCTGTCACTGGCGCTGGACCGCGAGTTCATCGTCGACCGCGTGCTGACGCCCGGCTACATCCCGGCCTATTCCTTCGTGCCACCAACGATGAGCAATTATAATGTCGATCGCCCTGAGCTGGGCTTTGCCGACATGACGCGCGAAGAGCGACTGGCCGAGGCCCGCGCGCTTCTGGAAGAGGCTGGTTACGGTCCCAATAACAAGCTGTCCTTCGAGTTCATCCACCGCTCGACCGACGATAATCCGAAAGCCGCGCCCGTGGCCCAAGCAAACTGGAACGAGATTGCCCCATGGGTGAACGCCGAAATCCTTCGTCAGGACACAAAGGTTCTTTACGCACGCCTTCGTCAGTCGGACTTTGAGGTTGCGGACGGCGCCTGGGTGGCGGACTTCGACGATCCGATCAACTTCCTCTACCTGCTCGATTCCGAGACGGGCCAGCAGAATTATGGCCGCTATTCCAACCCGGAATATGACGCGCTTCTAGCGGAGGCGAGCCGCACCCGTGACCTGCAGGCGCGCGCGGAAATCTTTGCCGAAGCCGAAGCATTGATGCTGGAGGACTATCCGATCACGCCGATGTGGATCCAGGTGACCAAGAACCTTGTCGATCCGGAGCTGACCGGCTGGGCCGAGAATGCGCAGGACGATCATCTCTCGCGTTGGCTTTGCCGCGCCGACATAGAGTCGGGCGCGGACGCTGAGGCCGCATCCACTGACAGCGCCGAGGAGTAGGCGGGAAGCAAGGGGGCCGGGGGGCTATGAGCGACGAACTGGAAGCAGCAGGCCTTGCATCGGCCGGCGCTCTTTCTGCGGGCGGCACTGCCGATCTGCAGGGCCAACCCTGCCGCAATTGCGGTGTGATGGTGAAACATCGTTACTGCCCCAATTGCGGTCAGCTGGCCGCCAGTTTTCACCGGCCCGTTTTTTCTCTCGTAGCGGAGACAGTGTCGGACAGTCTTGCGCTCGATGGGCGCATTGCGCGTACGCTTCCGAGACTACTCTTCAAGCCGGGGCAGCTCAGCCGCGACTACAGTGACGGCAAGCGGGCGCGCTATGTGCCGCCCTTCAGGCTTTTCCTGCTCTCCAGCCTCATCTTCTATTTCGTTGCCTTCGCCTTCATCAACACGAACGGCGTCAATGCGCTGAGCCAGATCGAGACTGGTGAGGGGGCAGAGCTCAATCCAGAAGAGAGAGAGGCACTCTTTGAATATCTCGCCCAGACTGAAAATTTCGATGAGGACGAGTTTGATCGCATACTCGAAAGCGCGCGGGCGAATGCGGCAGCCGAGGCTGAGGCCGACGAGACGCAAGCCGAATCGGAGCCGGATGAGCCTGTTTCGGAGCCGCAAGAAAATAATATCGACGTAGGGTCAGATGAGTTCGGCGAACGCCTGGAAGGCGCGATACAGCGTACAATCGACAACCCCCGGCTGTTCACGACCGCTGCCGAGAACTGGGCACCGCGTCTGAGCCTCATTCTTGTGCCACTGACCGTCCTGGCGCTTGCGCTGATGTATGCGTGGCGCCGGAGCATCTATGTTTATGACCACGCGATCCACGCGCTTCATCTGCACAGCTGGATCTATCTTAGCTCCACGCTGGCATTCGGATTATCGGCCCTTTTGGGCGGATGGGTCGCCGGGTTATATTATTCCCTCGCCCTTCCAGTCTATACGATGTTCAGCATGCGCGGTGCGTATGGCACGGGCTATTTACAGGCCTTTTTGCGAATGGTGGTCCTGTCATTCTTCTGGCTTATCAGCCTTGTTGTGCTGATGTTTGCTTTGATTGTCCTGTCTCTGCTCGCAGTGTGACGCGTTGCTGAAAGTCCATAACGCCCTGAAAATTCAGCGTGTCGACATCTTAGCAACACTTTTTCGAGAATCCGTCACGAGATTGTCACTTTCGATTGACGCCACGAAATCTTCTTGGATAGCACTGTCACCTATACCGATTTCTGAGGGGTCGGTTGCCAAAATGCATGGCACACGCGAGTTAATCTGGAGGTTCAACAGTGAACGGCAATACACTCAAAAAACATTTGCTAACGTCGGCGGTTTTCGCCGGTGCGGCAATGACGGTGTTCGCAGCACCTGCCTTTGCGCAGGATGATGTCGAAACCGTACCAGCGCAGGAAGAGGCTGAGGCGCGTCAGCAGACGGTTGTTGTTACCGGCTCGCTCATTCCGCAGTCCGGCAACCTGACGGCAACCAGCCCGGTCACCGAGCTTGATGCTGAGCAGTTCGACATTCGTGGTACGATCCGCGCTGAAGACCTCGTCAACACCCTGCCACAGGCATTCGGTGCTCAAGGTTCTTCGCTCGCGAACGGTGGTACCGGTACTGCTTCCGTCAACCTTCGTGGTCTCGGTTCCGAGCGTACGCTCGTTCTGATGAACGGCCGCCGCCTTCCATACGGCTCGCTGAACATCTCCGCGCCAGACATCAACTCGATCCCGACCCAGCTGGTTGAGCGCGTTGACGTTCTGACCGGTGGTGCCTCGGCGACCTACGGTTCTGACGCTATTGCTGGCGTTGTGAACTTCGTCATGAACGACGATTTCGAAGGCTTCCAGATCGACGCCAACTACAGCTTCTACCAGCACAACAATGATGGTGAGCTTCAGGGTCTTCTGAAAGAATTCTCAGCCATCAACCCAAGCCAGTACCGCGTGCCAAGCGGCTCTGTCGAAGATGGCGATGCCGTCGATGTCACCCTGATGGCTGGTGGCAACTTCGATAATGACCGCGGCCACATGATGGCTTTCGCGTCGTACCAGAATGTCAACGAAGTCCTTCAGGGCGACCGCGAC
The DNA here is from genome assembly GCF_027213945.1 of Henriciella marina. Lineage (GTDB taxonomy): Bacteria > Pseudomonadota > Alphaproteobacteria > Caulobacterales > Hyphomonadaceae > Henriciella > Henriciella marina_A. The sequence goes on along the minus strand of NZ_JAPWGW010000003.1, from coordinate 147,267 downwards.
TACGCACAGTGTGCGCTTGGTACCCGCAATGGCGGCAACGAGTTCACCTGTGCCGGTTCGGGTACGAACCAGTTCACCAACCTGCTCGATCTGGGCGGCGGTCTGCCAACCGGCACCTGGGGCCGCGTGGACCCATCGGGTTCTGGCCAGTTCATCGCGCGTGACTTCGTCTCTGACACGTTCAACTTCAACCCGTTCAACCACTTCCAGCGTCCGAACGAGAAGTACACGTTCGGCACGTTCCTGAACTATGACATCACGGACAATATCGAAGCCTATGGCGAGTTCATGTTCGTTCAAAACGAAACCAACTCGCAGATCGCACCGTCCGGTGTGTTCGGCTACGGTGTTGCTGGTTCGGCTGGTGGCCTGAACTGTGACAACCCATTCCTGTCGGCTCAACAAACGTCCTTCATCGGCTGTGATGGTCTCGCACCTGACGCAGTTGTCGGCGTTGGTTCGCTTCTGGCACTTCGCCGGAACGTCGAAGGCGGTCCGCGTAACCAGGACATCCGTCACCAGACCTTCCGCAATGTCATCGGCATCCGCGGCGATCTGGAAGGCACCTCGATCGGCTACGATGTCTATGCATCGTTCGCGAAAGTGGTCCGTACGGAAGTCTACAACAACGACCTCTCCATCCGTAAGCTGACGAACGCGCTCTACGCGGTTCCAGATGGCAATGGCGGCGTGGCTTGTAACGTCAATGTCGACGCTGACCCAACCAATGATGACGCGGCCTGTGTGCCTTACGACATCTGGTCTGGTGCGGCTCCGGATCCAGCAGCAATCGACTATGTCGTTAGCCCGCTGAACCGTAACGGCGACGTGACCCAGACGGTCATTTCCGGCAAGATGTTCGGTTCGCTTGGCGACTACGGCATTGCTTCGCCAATGGCTGTCGACGCACCAGGCTGGGCCTTCGGTGCTGAATACCGCCGTGACACGCTCGACTCGAACCCGGATGCCGCATACCAGTCCGGCGACGGTGCTGGTCAGGGTGGTCCAACCCAGGCGATCTCTGGTTCGCAGAATGTCATCGACATCTTTGCAGAACTCGACATCCCGCTGGTTCAGGAACGTCCAGGCATCTATGACCTGAACATGGACCTTGCCTATCGTAAGTCCTACTACGACAACGTCGATTCCGACGCGTACAAGGTTGGCCTTCAGTACTCGCCGACTTCGGACTTCATGGTTCGCGGTTCGTTCCAGCGCGCTGTTCGTGCTGCCAACATCTTCGAACTGTTCTCGCCAGCAGGCCTGACGCTGTTCGACCCAGCAGATGGCGACCCATGTGCCGGCCCGAACCCGCTCTTCACCCAGGCTCAGTGTGCGAACACCGGTCTTGACCCAGCGAACTATGGCTCGCAGTCGCTGACCAGCCCAGCTGGCCAGTACAACATCCTGACCGGTGGTAACGAAGAGCTGGAACCAGAAGAGTCGGATACGTTCACTGTTGGTGCAGTGTTCACGCCGAGCTTCATCGACGGCCTCACAGTGTCGCTCGACTACTTCAGCATCGAAGTGGAAGGCTACATCTCGACGGTGCCTGCCGAGACCTCGATCAACCAGTGTGCCCTGACCGGCGACCAGTTCTTCTGCTCGCTCATCAACCGCGGTACCGGTGGCACTCTCTGGGCAAACCCGACTGGCTTCTTCATCGCGACGAACGTCAACACGGGTAGCCTCGAAACCACTGGCTTCGACCTTCAGGCAAACTACAGCTATGACGCAGGTGCGACCGGTGTCTTCAGCTTCGACTATGTCGGTACTTTCCTCGAAAGCCTCGAAGTTCAGTCGCTGCCAGACGCATCTGTCACGCCTCCGTTTGACTGTGTTGGCCTCTATGGCGGCCGCTGTCAGTCGAACTTCGGTAACGGTGCAAACCCTGAGTATCGCCACAAGGCGAGCGCGACCTGGATGCCACTCGACGGCAAGCTGTCCGTCACCGGTACCTGGCGCCACTTCAGCGAAGTTGACCTCGACGCATCCAACCCTGCGCCGATCAACGCTTCGTTTGACGCTCAGGACTACTTCGACCTGTCGTCGAGCTACCAGCTCCTGGACAACACCCGCATCCGCTTCGGTGTGAACAACGTCACGGATGAAGATCCGCCGCTGTCCTCCGTCGTTGGTACGGCACCAGGTAACGGTAACACCTACCCGCAGGTGTACGACGCACTCGGCCGTTACATCTTCATGGGCGCCACGGTGGACTTCTAGGTCCTTCGAGGTTCCGGAAGATCGGAATATCAGGAAGGGGCGGCCTCACGGGGCCGCCCTTTTTCTTTGGCTGGCACGGCCCGTTGCGGCAGTCCGTCCGCCCGCGTTATGAGCAGGTCATGGCCCGAAACACGCCCATCCCACACATTCCGGACGAAGACCGTGCCTTTGTGCGCGGCCTTCTCATCCACGAGGACGACCAGGTGCTAGCCTTCAACAAGCCAGCTGGTCTTGCCGTGCAAATCGCAGGCGGTCGCGGCAAGTCGCTCGACTTTCTGCTGTGGGCGTTTGCGAGATCGAATGGCAAGCGCCCCCGTCTCGTACACCGCATCGATTCCGGCACGACCGGCGTTCTGGTCGTCGCCCGCACCAAGCCAGCCGCAGCAGCCCTCTCGCAGGAGTTTTCGGACCGCAAGGCGTCGAAGACCTATCTCGCCCTCGTATCGGGCCAGGTGCCGGCCGAGGATGATGGGGTCTGCTCAGAAGCGTTCCTGAAAGTGCCATCTGACAGGGGCGGGCGTGAAAAGATGATACCCGCCCCGGCAAACCAGAAAGGCGCGATGAGCGCTGAGACACACTGGAAGATACTTTCCCGGTCCGACAGCTTCGCCCTGGTCGAGGCAAAACCTGTCACAGGCCGCATGCACCAGATCCGTGCGCATATGGCTGCACTTGGCAGCCCCATCCTTGGTGACCGTATTTATGGATCAGGCAAACTGTCAGCAGATCGTCTCATGCTCCATGCCGCACGCCTCGACATCGCGCACCCTGAGCCCGGAACAGAAAGGCTCCAGCTCGAAGCGCCGCTTCCCGAAGATTTCCTCGCCAGAATGAAAGAGGCCGCCCTTTCGGTCTGAAAGGACGGCCTGAATGTCTCAGGTTCTAAGATCGCTATTCAGCCGCAGGCGTCAGGCGGATAAGGCGGCCACCGGCATCATCTTCCAGCACATAGATCGCGCCGTCCGGCCCCTGTTCCACTTCGCGGATACGCTTGCCCCATTCATAGCGCTCCGCTTCATTCGCTGTGGTCTCCATGGTGGAGGAGGTGCCACCAGAGCCCTGATTGTCGAGAGGGGTCTGTTCGAACTCGACACGCACCAGCGCTTTGGAGGAGAGCCCGCCGATAAAGGCGTCGCCCTGCCAGTCGGCGAAGGTCTCGCCGTCATAGATGATCAGGCCTGCAGGGCTTATGACCGGCGTCCAGGAAACGGCCGGGTTCTCATAGATCGGGTAATCCTCGTGATTTCCGAAGAATGGCTTGCCGTTATAGTGCTCACCATTCGAAACGATCGGGTAGCCGTAGTTTTCGCCCTTCAGGATCAAGTTAAGCTCATCGCCTCCCGCTGGTCCCATCTCATGCACCCAGAGCTGGCCATCTGCGTCGAAGGCGACGCCCAGCATGTTGCGATGGCCGAGCGACCAGATCGTGTCGGCGACACCGCCATTGCCGTAGAAAGGATTGTCTTCGAGCGGGGCGCCATCGGTCGTCACGCGGATCACCTTGCCAAGGTTCATGTCCATATTCTGCGACGGGCTGAATTTCTGGCGTTCGCTGGAGGTGATGATCAGATTGCCATCAGGCGCGATAGCGAGCCGGTGACCATAATGGCCGTTGCCCGGCACCTTCTGCGACTGTTCCCAGATGCGGGTGATACCGGTCAGGCTGCCGCCGGTCTCTGTTCGTTCCAACGTCGCCTTGTCGACCGCCGCGCCGGACAGTGTGTCATCGTGAGCATCGCGTTCGACATAGGACAGGAAAACGGTTCCGTTTTCTGCGAAGTCCGGGTGGATGATGATGTCGCCAAGGCCGCCCTGGCCGCGCATAGTGACCGCTGGGACATTGGCGATCTCGCCCAGCTTCGCGCCATCCGTGCCGAGCAACCAGAGGTCGCCGTCCTGCTCAGTCACCAGTGCGCGGCCATCCGGCAGGAAGGTCATCGCCCAGGCGCCGTCAAATGTCTCGAGCGCCTCGGCCGTCAGGACCGTGCCTTCGGTTCCCGTGACCGTCATCGTTTCCCCGGCCGCCTGTGCAAAGGCGCCGAGGGTGAGGGCAGGGGCCGCGCAGGCGGCGAGGAGTATTCTGGAAAGAGAGGAGACCATGGCTGGACCTTTCTGGCTGGCTCTTAGACTGCCACGCCAGATAGAACGCTTTCGAGGCTCGCCCAGCCTCCGGCCCTAATCAGCCATACCAGTCGAGCGCGTCATGGTCGGAGATCAGATCTACCGCACCGTTGAGCATTCGGAAGAACATATTGTCGCCGCGTTCGGTCTGCGTAACCAGCATCGCTGCGAAATAGGAGGTGAAGAAGTGCTGGTACGCCCCGGCCACATAATGGCGAAGAAAGTCGCTGCGGTCATAGTTTGAGACGCCCAGACGGCTGAGTTCCTCAAGATAGAGATCCACCAGTGCGCTCTCATTCGCCTGACGGGTTGCCGGGTCGATGGCGCCGGCAATGAAATAGCCAACATCGGCGCCGCCCGGGCCATAACCGAAGCTCTGCCAGTCGACCACCGTGACCGGCTTGTCCTTGTTGGAGAGGTCGAACAACATGTTGTCCGGACGGAAGTCCGAATGGATCAGGCATTTCTGCCCCTCGCGGCTCTCGCCGTAACTGTCCATATTCCGCGAAAGCGCATCGCCGACCTTCATGGCTTCGGGCGTTACACGGTCAGCGTACCGGGCCTTGAAACCGTCCCAGAGGCCCGCAATCATGTCAGGATCCAGAACGTCTGGCGCATTCGTCGTGCCCATGACCCAGTCATATTGATCTAGCTTCTCGTCCTGCCAGTAGGCCGAATGGAGCTTGGCAGCCTCTTTCAGCACCAGTTTTGCTTCTTCCAGCGTGACACCTTCAAGCTGGTCACCCTGTTCGGCAGGGGCCATGTCGCCCATCATGAGGACGAAATCATGGGTCTCCTCATTCACGTCGGTGAAATAGCAATGTGGGGTCGAGATACGCGCATCTGGCTGTAGCAGCTGGTAGAACTTCACCTCGCGCAGGTAATTGCCGAGCTGGATCCCCGTCGCCCGGCTTTCCGCGCCCTCTGATGGAAACTTGCCGACCATGGTGGCGGGCGCGTCCGGCGAAGCTTCAGCGTAGTTCAGCTTGAAGCGAACGCAGTCGCCAATCTGTCCAGTGCCGACCTTGCCAGCGTCGAATGCGGCAACGCGAGCATCGATCCCGTCACTCTTGAGCGCCGCTGTCAGCCAGTCGGCGTCGATGCTTTTCCAATCGCGAATATCAGGCATTGGCGGTCTCGCTGAGTGGATGGACGTAGACTTCATTGTGCTTGATCAGGCTGTTCTCGATCAGGACGAGGTCGAAGCCCCGGATTTTGCCCTCCTTGCCGCCTTCGCCAATGTCGCAATACCAGCGTCCGCAGAAGCCGCCCTGAATGGCCCAGACCAGTTCAGGCAAATAGGTCATTGGCGGCGTGGAACTGAATAGCGTCTGCAGATAGGTTTTCAGCGCCTCACGGCCCTCGACGCCATGCGGCACCTGCGGGTCCTTATAAACCGTGTCGGCCGAGTAAAAGCCGACCAGCCGATCGACATCCTTGTCCGTCCACGCCTGTAACCAGTCGGCATTGAAGCGTTCGATATCCATGGGGCTCATCCGTTCAGAACCCTTTCCTTGTGTTCTTCGGTGAAGATTTCTGGCGGGACCATTTCTGGCCCGCCCATGATGGCGACGCCGTGCAGGCCGAGGCTCGGGTCTGCGGCCGCGCGCTCGAGATAGCGCTTGCGGCGCGCTTTAGCGTCTTCGCCAAACTCCATGTCGAGCGAGGCCTGAAGGTGGCCTGCAAAGCGCAGCCGCCGCATCCGCTCGGAACGCTCTGCCGCGTATTCTGAAAAATCAGGCGCTTCTCCCGCGGGGGTCGCTTTCAGGATGTCAGACACCATGCGGACGTCGCGATAGGTAATTGAGAGCCCGAGACCATTGATCGGGTCGTTCCAACCCGCTGCATCGCCGATGAGGACGCACCCGTCTGCAAATGGCTCATCCGTCCAGCTATCATTGTTGAAATAGGAGAGCAGGGGGCCTGCTGGTTTCCCGTCGGCGATCGCTTCATTTCCTGGCGCACAATTCATCCGGAAGCTTTCCAGGAATTTGCGCGGACCGTCTTCGCCAGCAAACCGCCCCTTGTCTTCCAGGGCATAGCCGCCATAGACGCGAACCTTGTCGCCCCCTTGCGGGAAGGCGAGAAAGCCGAAACTGCCCTCCGTGCCGATGGCCTGGCGTGTTTCGTCCCAGCCTTCCACGCCTTCAACCAGAAGGCCCGCGAACCAGTGATGGGGCTTATCTTGATGCAGCTTTATGCCAGCCGCCTTGCGCGTCGGGGACATGCGGCCCTCCGCGCCAATGATAAGCGGAGCCTGCGCCGTATAGGATTGACCGTCCTGCTCATAGGTGACGGCTGGTGCCGCGCCGAGCGTGATATCGGTCACGTTTATGTCGCGCACAGCCTTTGCGCCGCAACGCACGGCTTCATCATACAATGTCTGGCAATGATGCGGGTGACCGATCGCGAGCGGCCCGGGCACGTGCTCCGCAAACATTCCGAGCGGTAGCGCCGTTTCTTCGGCCGCTGTGGGCGCACGGCTTTCATCATAGTGAACGTGAGAGGTGATGTGATGGCCGCCCGCCTCTCGAAGAAGGTCGTACAAGCCTAGGCGGTGAACCTCGACAACGCCCCAGGGCGCGATCCATTCTCCCCTGACATGGTCGGTAAAAGTGGCTGACTTTTCCAGAAGCAGTACGGACTTGCCTGCGCGCGCCATGGTCGCCGCCATTGCAGACCCGCCGATACCACCACCGACGATGATCAGATCGTAATTCATCTCTTCCTCCCGAGATGTCTCTTCGCGGACATTCACGTTGGAGGAGAGCGTATCGGCAGGCGTCTTCATGACAAGACGCGACGCAACGTCAGCGCTGGGCTGCAGACTGTCAATTTCCAGCCAATCGCCGTAAAAGCCCCGTCGATGAACGGTTTTCTTTATGTTGCTCTCGGTGGCGCGCTCGGCGCCAGCCTCCGCCACGGGGCGGGGCTCGCAGCCGTACGCTTTGGGTTTACGGGCTGGCCGTGGGCGACTTTCTTCGTCAATCTGGCGGGCGGCCTGCTCATGGGACTGCTCATCGGCTGGCTGGCTTTCAAGGGTGAAAGCCTTGGCGGCGGACAGGGCGCGCGTCTGTTCCTTGCAACCGGTCTCCTCGGCGGCTTCACGACGTTCTCGGCTTTCTCCCTCGAGATCGCGCAATACATTCAGAAAGACGACTGGACCCGCGCCATTGCCTATGCGGGCCTATCCGTTGTAGCGGGCCTCGCTCTTGTTCTCATAGGCATGATGATCATGCGGAAGGTACTGGCATGAATAGCCAAGTCATCAATGAAACTGTCAACCCGAAGGAAGAGGGCACGCGCCTCGACCGCTGGGTGAAGCGCCGCCTCAATGTTACACAGGGCCAGATCGAAAAGCTGCTCCGCTCCGGTCAGATCCGCGTCGATGGCAGCCGCGCCAAGGCCAATACGCGCCTTGAGGCTGGCATGGTCGTTCGCCTGCCCCCTCTGCACCAGCCGACGGCGGCAGAGAAGAAGGCTCGCTCGGCAAGCACCGCGTCGGCCAAGGATGAGCAGTTCATGCGCGAGATGGTCATCTATGAGGATGATGATCTGTTCGCGCTGAACAAGCCGGCCGGCATTGCCGTACAAGGCGGCACAAAGCAGGGCGACCGTCACATCGACGGTATGCTGGATATCCTGTCGGACGGGGAGTATCGCCCGAAACTCGTGCACCGTCTCGACAAGGAAACGTCCGGCCTCCTTCTGATTGCACGTCACCCGGCGTCTGCGGCTTGGCTCGGCGATCTTTTCCGGTCACGCGATATGCAAAAAGTCTACTGGGCCGTCACCGTGGGCGCCCCGAAGCCACCTGCCGGACAGGTGCGTTGCTGGATGACCAAGGGTGAGGGCTCCGAGGGCCGCGAGCGTATGGTTCAATGCGCGCAGAATGATGAGGGCGCGCGCCACGCGATTACCGACTATGTCACGGTGTCTCAAGCCGGTCAGAAAGCCGCCTGGGTCGCGCTTCGCCCGCAAACGGGGCGGATGCACCAGCTGCGGTTTCACATGCATGAGCTTGGCACCTCCATCCTGGGTGATGACAAGTACATGACCCGCCGCGAAGTGCCCCAGGGCGTTGCCAATGGCCTGCACCTTCATGCGCGGGCCCTCCAGATCCCGCGCAAGAACAAGAAGCCGCTTCTGCTTCAGGTGCCACTGTCGGGCCATATGAAGCGGACCTTCGATACGCTTGGCTTCCTCGAACAGGAAGCCGGCAAGGACCCGTTTGAGCTCTTTATCTAAGGACCGGAATTCTGGCGTGCTCTTCTCCGACAATACCTGCGAAGGCAGGTAGCCAGGGTGCTCCACCCCTCTTCTCGTTCAAACTTGGATTTCGCTTCATGACCCTTGCCTGCGCAGGGGTCTGCGGAAAATGGATTTGTTGAAATGACCCAACTGAAACTCGCCATCTGGGACATGGACGGTACGATCGTGGACAGTCGCGAAGTCATCCAGGCGGCCATGTGCCGGGCCTTTGGTGTCTGCGGCCTGCCAGAGCCAGCCTATGAGGAGACCCGGAAGATTGTCGGCCTTGGCCTTGAAGAGGCCTGTCGCATCCTCGCACCGGACTATCATGACCCAGTCGGTCTGAGCACGGCCTATAAGGAAGCCTTCGTCGCGCGCCGCGCCGAAGAGAACTTCGTCGAGCCGCTCTATGATGGCGCCGAAGAGACGCTGAAGCGCATCGCTGAAGAGGGCTGGCTTATCGCCATGGCGACGGGCAAGTCGCATCGCGGCATCCGCGCCATTTTCGAGATGCATCCGCTGGAGCAGTACTTCGACACTGTCTGGTGTGCAGATGATGGCCCCGGCAAGCCGCATCCCTTCATGGTCGAGCAGTGCATGAACGCGCTCGGCTGCGAGCCGCACCAGTCGCTCATCATCGGCGACGCGATCCATGACATCGCCATGGGCCGCAATGCCGGTATCCATACGATGGGCGTCAGCTGGGGATTTGGACGTGCCAACGAACTCCACGCAGCCGGCGCGCACGAAGTGCATGACACATTCTCCAGCCTGCATGGCGGTCTGGTCTCATTCGAAGAAAAAATTTCCAACAGTTAGGGAACGGCCTTCGATCAGCGGCGTTTCGACCCCTGAGTATCCAGAAAACAAGGGGAATCTCATGAAAAAGTCTTTGGTCGCACTTCTCATCGGTATGGGCGCAATTGGTGGTGTCGCAGCATGTGACGACAATGATGGCCCGGCAGAAGAAATGGGCGAAGAAATCGATGAAGCCGGCGACGAAATGGAAGAAGCTGGCGACGAGCTCGAAGACGAAGTCGAGTAAGGCTTTTCGCAGTCACCCAATTAAAAGGCCGGCCTGGAAACAGGTCGGCCTTTTTCGTTTAATGCGCGGATAAAAAAGAAGAAAACTGCAGAAGACATGGATCTATATGGAGGGCGCTGCGTTCCGTTTCTAACCAGATCGCAATGAAGCATCCTGAAAGGACCCAAGCCGTGAAGTACAACATCGATTATATTCTGACGGGACTTGCAGTTGCCGCAATCGGTGGTGGCGCACTGGCTCTGTCGGCCCATTCGAGCACATCCAGCGGTTCTGTCGCGACACAGTTTACCGCGAACGATACCGCTGTCTTTGACCGCAACTTCGACCTCGCCGACCGCAATTGCGACGTCGGTCTCGCCGCACAGCAGCTCTGTTTTGAGCGCACCGCCCTGGAAGACCGTATCGCAGTCGGTGAGGCATTCCCCGAAACGATGTATCCACTGGCCCTTGAATGGCGCGCAAATCTCGCGCTGGAGCGTAAGGCAGAGAACCTCAAGACGGTTCGTATCGGACAGAGCATCATTTTGATGGAGCGCAATACCCGTATGGTCGTCGACAAGATGGACCTTTCCGGCCAGCGTCACGCAGAAGCCGATACGACCGCAGCGGGCTAGCTGAACGCAGGATTTGACCTTTTGCCCGCGCATGGCATGAGGTCGCTACATGACGACGCGCAAGCCCACCCCGCCAAATCTGCCCCGCCGCTTCTACAAGGAGGCGGCGGTTTCGCGTGACGGGGACAAATGGGCCATCCTGCTGGACGACAAGCCTGTGCGCACGCCAGAGAAGAACCACCTTGCGACCGAGCACGAGACGCTTGCCACCCTCATCGCAGAAGAATGGGCCGCGCAGGGTGACCTGATCGACCCGACCACCATGCCGCTGACGCGACTGCTGAACGTGTCTATCGACGGCGCTCCGGGCGCACGCGACGCGCTGGCCGACGAGGTCGCCAAATATGCCGAAACCGACCTTGTCTGCCACTTGGCCGACGGCCCGAGCGAGCTGCGCGCCCGTCAGGACGCAGGCTGGGGCCATTGGCGCGAATGGGCGGGTAAAAAGCTCGACATCGTGCTTGTCCCGGTCGAGGGCGTCATTGCCTCACCCCAGCCGGACGCCTCGCTGAAAGCGGCTCGGGACCATGCGGCCAGTCTTGATGACCTCCGCCTCACCGCACTCACTTGGGCGATGGCACTTTATGGCTCGGCTGTCCTCGCGCTCGCGGTGGAGCAGGGGGAGCTCGATGCCCTCGATGCTTTTGACCTCTCGCGCATTGATGAAACCTGGCAGATTGAGCAGTGGGGAGAGGATCAAGAAGCGATGGATGTCGTCGCTCGCCGCCGCGCAGACGCGGACGCCATCGGCCAGCTCTTCGCGGCTATCAAGGCCTAGTTTCGGCTCTACCAAGGCCCTCGCTGGCCCTGGTCTCTGAATAACCGAGAATGTGAACTGAAACCGAACAAGGCGGTCAGGCCTGGTTCCGGCCCAGCATGGTTTCCTGCTTTCATGATGAAGCACGTCATGAATAACCGTGTGGCAGCGCTGGCTTTAGCGGCTCTCCCACTCACCGCCGCCCAGGCTTTTGCGGATGAGGCCCCTCACCGTGACGTAACCGCCATCTCGGGCGCATTGCTTAGCGTCGCTGACGCGTCATTCTATATCTCCGTCGGTAATGATCGCTGGCGTGGGCGCGATGGCCGCTATTATAGCAATGACCGCTATGGTCAGCGCCCATGGCAGACCCGCCAGCTTCGCCGTAATGCGGTGCGCCAGTGCGCCGCCGTCATCCAGCGTCAGGGCTACCGTGCCGGCTTCCGCGATGTCGACATCGACAATGACCTGCGCGTTCGTCAGATCGGCCCGCGTGGCTTCGTCGTTCGCTTCAACGATGTCGAGTTCGAAGGTCGCCGCCGCGAATTTTACCGGGATGTACGTTGCACGGTTCGCCGCGGCAACGTGGTGGAACTCGCCGGCCTTCCAGAGCCGGGCCGCCGCGGTAATCGCGGCTACAACAGAGGCTACAATAACGGCCATCATGGCTATCGCAGCCACTCCTCCACCACCTACGGCCCGCGCGGCGCCCATACCGTAACGACGACCACGGCGACCCAGACCCCGCTCTATGGCGGCCGGGGCGACCGCGGTCATCGCGGAAATTAGGGCCTGATCGGGCCTGCTGGACGCAGGCCCACGCCCAACTGAAGAAAGGCTGGCAGGTTGCCCATGCGGCAGCCTGCCCTTTTTCTTGCGTCGCCCGCCCCATTCAGTAACAAGGACAGCCAGATTTAAGGACTCACCGATCGAGAGGGCTGCCCCATGAAAGACGTCATCGAAGCGCTTGAGGCAAAACGCGAAGAGGCCCGCATGGGCGGCGGCGAAGGCCGCATCGCCAAGCAGCACGAAAAAGGCAAGCTCACCGCGCGTGAGCGGATCACCCTCCTGCTGGACGAAGGCAGCTTTGAGGAAACCGACATGTTCGTGGAGCACCGCTCCCACGACTTCGGCATGGAAGAACAGCGTATTCCGGGCGACGGCGTCGTCACTGGATTTGGCACGGTCAATGGCCGTCTCGTCTATGTCTTCTCAAAGGATTTCACCGTCTTTGGCGGCTCGCTCTCGCTGGCCCAGTCGGAAAAGATCGTGAAGATCCAGAAGGCCGCGGCCCGCAATGGCGCGCCGGTCATCGGCATTTTCGATGCGGGCGGCGCGCGTATCCAGGAAGGCGTCGATTCGCTGGCTGGCTATGCCGACATCTTCATGGAAAACGTCCTCTCCTCCGGCGTCATCCCGCAGATCTCCGTCATCATGGGGCCTTGCGCGGGCGGCGATGTCTATTCCCCCGCCATGACCGACTTCATCTTCATGGTGAAGGACACCTCCTACATGTATGTGACCGGCCCTGACGTGGTCAAAACCGTCACCAATGAGGAAGTCACCCACGAAACGCTGGGCGGCGCGTCCATCCACGCCAAGAAATCCGGCGTTGCCGATGGCGCGTTCGACAATGACATCGAGGCGCTCATCCAGATGCGCCGCCTCATCGACTTCCTGCCGCTGTCCAACCGCGAAGACCCGCCAAAGCGCCCAAGCTTCGACAATCCGGAGCGCGTCGAGCACAGCCTCGACACGCTCATCCCGGACAATCCAAACACGCCTTACGACATGCGCGAGCTGATCGAGAAGACCGCCGATGAAGGCGACTTCTTTGAAATCAGCCCCGATTTCGGCGCCAACATCCTCTGCGGCTTTGGCCGTATGGAAGGCTCGACCGTCGGCTTCGTGGCCAACCAGCCAATGACGCTCGCCGGCGTCCTCGACATCGACAGCTCCCGCAAGGCCGCCCGTTTCGTGCGCTTCTGCGACTGTTTCAATATCCCGATCGTCACTTTTGTCGACGTGCCGGGCTTCATGCCGGGCACCAAGCAGGAATATGGCGGCCTCATCAAACACGGCGCCAAGCTGCTCTTTGCCTATGCCGAAGCCACCGTCCCGAAAGTCACCGTCATCACCCGCAAGGCCTATGGCGGCGCCTATGACGTGATGAGCTCCAAACACCTTCGCGGCGACATGAACTATGCCTGGCCCACGGCTGAAATCGCCGTGATGGGCGCCAAGGGCGCAGTGGAAATCATCTTCCGCAAGGACCTCGGCAATGACGAAAAGATCGCCGAACACACCAAGATGTACGAAGACAACTTCGCCAACCCCTACGTCGCCGCCCGCAAAGGCTATATCGACGACATCATCATGCCGCACTCGACGCGGCGGCGGGTCTGCAAGGCGCTACGGACACTACGTGGCAAAGAGCTCGAGAACCCCTGGAAAAAGCACGATAATATTCCGCTTTAGGGGGAGGTTGCCCACGAAACTAGTTCGACACCTGCTTCTTCAAGCATTGAATGTGCAAGTTTCATCCGAGGGCCCCAAACGGGATTTGCAAGATCGACCTCGCTCGCGACCAGTCTGTTGATGCCAGCTTGGATGATAGCACGTGCACAGTTGTCACATGGGAACCAAGAAAGATACATGCAGCTGCCTTCAAGCTTTATTCCCGCTCTAGCAGCCGCAAAAATTGCGTTGGTTTCAGCGTGTTCAAACCATCTATACTTTTCGCCACCTTCGCGTTCAAATCTTGACGGTACTTGGTTTGAAATTGATCTCGGCAGGCCGTTGAAACCAATAGCTCTAATGGCGGAGTCGCGACCGACAATTACGCAGCCAACCTTGCGGTCAGGATCTTCGCTCCAACCGCTGATCACTATCGCTAACTCAAGATAGCGTCGGTCCCAATTATTAAGCATATTTCCCTCTAGCTTTATCGTAAGCATTCTAATGAAAGGATACGGTGCCTGTCATGTTGCTAAGTAAGGCGCAGATAGAAGGTCGAGGAATAATCGAAGGCAGTGCAGACGAGAATTTTCGTCCTGCAGGCTACGACCTGACAGCCGGTCAGATTATAGATGTGAACGGTCGCGAATTTAAAGGGGACGAATACGAAATCGCCCCTCAGGGGATCGTTTGGGTGATTTCCCGCGAGATCGTCAGGCTGGGCCCTACTACGCTAGGTTATGCCACCATCAAGACCGGTCTCTGCAACCAGGGCGCGCTTGCTCTGAACATCGGAATTGTTGACCCAGGCTGGCGAGGTCCTCTTTCAACTTCATTTGTGAACTTTGGAAAGGTGCCAATAAGAATTAGGAAGGGCCAAGCATTTCTTCGGCTAACGTTTCATAGTTTCAGTGGGAATGTTGAAGCGCCAATTCTTACGGTCGAAAAAGCGCAGTATGTGCAAAACGTTAAATTCTCGGCTCTTCAAAACTTTGGAAATTCATTCCTAAATATATCCGATTATTTGGCCCGGCATCAGAGGCACGCATTCTACAAAAATCTTGGCTGGTATGGTGTAATATTCACAGCGACCTTAGGATTGTTCTCCATTATATTGTTTTTGGTGGGTGAAATCTACGATTTAAGAGATAGTGATTTCGCGCAGAACAATTCTATGATTGAGCGGGTGGCAACTGAATATATTGAGCGCGAGGAAGGTGGTTATGCTGGTCGCGTGCAAAGGCAGGAGAGATACATCCGCCGACTGGAGCTGAGAATAGACCAATTGGCAGCACAGATTGAAGCGGCAAATGAGCCTCAAGGAGCTATCAGTGAGAACGCTGCTGGCGAAGGTATGTCTGAAGGTGATGACAACTGATGGAAACTGATTTTGACTCGCTTGATCAGGTTTTGGTGTTCGCGCTGCGGAAGATTATCTGCAGCGGTCATGAAATCAAACCAAGAGGTCAAGTCACCCGCGAGATATTGAACTTTAACTTTTGCCTTGCCGATCCGAGGGCGCGTCTCATTTTAAATAGTGCTGCCCGATGGAGTCTACCTTTGGCGATAGGCGAATTTTGCTGGCACAGCTCGGGTTCCGACTCCGTCGATGCTATTGCGTATTACGCAAGTGCATGGCGTGATACATCTGACGATGGTGCGCATATAGCTGAGAGTTGCTATGGCGCGAAAGTATTCGCGGACAGTGCTTCAGATGATCAATGGAGAGCCGTTGTGAATATGTTGAAGCATGACATCAATAGTCGTCGAGCCTGTATTACGCTTGCGCGCCCACTCTCTTCGCTTGACGTGAACGCGAAAGATTTGTCGTGCACCACTTCCTGTCAATTCATGGTTCGCTCTGGTTGTGTTCATTGCTTCGTCACGATGCGAAGCAACGACGCCATATGGGGCCTGCCTTACGACGTATTCTTTTTTTCGATGCTTCAAGAGCGTTTGGCTTTAGAGCTAGGCTGCAAGTTAGGAAAATACTATCATCAAGCTTCATCGCTTCATTTATACGAGCGCCACTATTCTCGCGCACAACGAATAATTGAAGCTGACACACCAAATTCTGCGAGCATGCGTCCGATGAGCGATTTGCATCTGTTGTCGCATCTTTTGCAATCTGAATCGAGCATAAGGTCAGGCCAATACGAGCATGTTGAAACGGATAGCCTCGGTTATTGGGGGCGGTTTGAGCAGGTTTTGAGAGATTTCAGCGCTTCAAAATCCGCGACGTCTAAAGAGACGTTGCGGTGGGCAAAGCTAATTAGCTCGCACTGCCACTAAAAAATAAGCTATCCCCACCCCACCAAACCACCCCCATAATCCCACCATGCTCACCCGCGCGTGGATCCTCGAAACCCTTGCAAAGCTGCCGGTCTGGACCTGGCCGCTCTTCCTGTTCGAGGTGTGGGCGGTGGAGCGCTATTACCGCGCCTATCGCGCGGCCAACCCCATCGGCATAATGGGGGTCGCCGTCCTGCCCAATGGGCGGATCGTCATCACATTACAGGTCTCCGGGCAGCCTCAGGCGCAGCAAGAGCGGGCCGAGCTTGCCCCGCGCGCGCCATGGCTACGGCTTGCACCCGGCGCGGGGATTGCCGCCTTTGCGGACGCTCCCGCAAAACACCGTCCTGACACCGTGGGGACACCATGCGTGGACCTTCAGAACACCGCTCTCCAGCCGGCAAGACCGCTGGCGCCGCCCTAGCTCCGTTTGTGGAAAACCAGACCTCTAACGCCGCGACTCTGACCGAGCCTGCGGCCGCCCGTTCTGTCTAATGCTTGCGGTCGCAGGCGCTGGTGGTGAACAGGTCTGCGATAACGCCGTCGCAATCGCGATCCTTGCGGTAGCGATCCCGGTGGGGGCGATGGTGGCGGTCGTAGCGGTCTCGCTGATAGCTATGGCCATAGACCGGGCGCTGCACGACGGGCGCGGCGATCCCGGCCCGGATTTCCGCCAGCGACAGCGACACGTCCGTGAAACGGTCCTGCGAGCGCTCCCAGGAATTGAGCGAGCCGGTGCAGGCGCCTTCCTGATAATCGCGCTGATGCATGCAGGCGGCGTAGGCGCGGCAGGAGCCCTCGGCGAAGCGATAGGCCGCGTCCAGATCGATCTCGAAAGCGCGCAGGATCTCGGTGCGTTCGGTTTGCGGTCCTGATGGTGGCTGATCCACGCGAAAATTGCCCTGGGTTGCTTGCGAGCGTTCGTTCACATCCCCGCCCGAGGCATAGCCGGTGACCAGAAGCGCGCGCGACGCCTCGATGCGTTCATCACGCTGGGCGCGCAGCGAATCCACCTCGCACACTTGCAGGGCGGTATCGATGGCGATCGCGTCTGCGGTGGTGACAACGGGCGCAACACTAGGCGGATAGTAGGGGGTCGCCGGGAGGGGCACATAAGACTGCTGATGAGCCCCGCACCCGACCAGCGCGGCGGCGCTGATTAGCACGCTGAGAAGTGTCAATTTGCGCATCGGTCCTGTCCTCTTGATATTGCCGTCACCGGCTTGCATTGGCGTCTAGACACCCGGCGGCAGCCGGAGGTACGCGGGCGCGCATGGCGTTGCGCAGAATTTCCATTGCCCGCGCGCCTCGCCCGGGCGCTTCGCTGGCTTCGTCCTCGATCTCCTGACGGATCCGCGCCCAGCGCACCTGGGCGTTCGGAGCATGGGCCAGTTCAGGGGTCGATCGCAGGCGGCGCGCTATGTCATGGCCGAGATCAGCCGCGTCGCGCAGATAAGCGTCAGCGCGCTCTGGATTTTCGACGATGGCGCAGAGCCGGTACGAGCCGAACACCGCGCCCGTGCCGTAGATTACCGCCAGATTGAAATTGGCATCGGGATCGCCGCGCACGGCGGCCATTTCCAGCCATTCCAGCGCCAGATCGGTGTTCTGCACCACGCCGAGGCCCACCGCGTGCATGATCCCCAAGACGTTCTGGACGCCGGGATCGCGTGCGGTCTGGGCGGCATGACACATCAGCTGGGCGGTCTGGCGCGGGGTCAGCGAGGCGGTCTCGTCATAACCGAGCTCCCGCTGGAAGGCCCGCACAGCCCGGCGTGTCTCCGCCCCATACGCGCCGTCAATCGTACCGCTATAATATCCCAGCGCCGTGAGCGCGGCCTGACGCAGATTGAGCCCGATCACATCGGCCATAACACTGGCTGGATCGCGCGCAATCCGGGAGAGGCTCTCCTGCGAGACCGGACAATCCACCAGATGGGCCTGCAGGCGGCGTTGGGCGAGGATCGATGATTGCGCGCCGAATGGCCGCCCCCAGGCGACCGACCGGTTCCAGTAACGCATCGCGGCTTCGCGCGACTCCGGCATCAGTGGACGTCCGCCCGCGCGCTCACAGCCAAAATCGATAATCGACGAATAGGCCTCGCCGCAATCAAGCTCCAGCGTGGTCAGCTCGGCATCCCCGCGCAGCAGCCAGTAGCGCGCAGCTTCGCTATAGACACGTGCGGCGATGGGCCGGGGCACGCATTCCGCCGCGCCAGCGACGCAGACCAGCGCGGCATTTGTGCCGCTTGTGCCCGGGGCGATGGTTTCCAGGTGAAACGCCCAGGGTTCGGCCGGGAACGGTTCGCGATGACGACCAGACCAGCCTCGGTCTGGGTTGCCAAAGGATTTGGGGGACTCATAGCCATAGCTGTGAAGTTGGTCGCTCACACTGGTGCCGGGGGGCACCCAGCGGCCTTGCTGTTGCGACACTTCCGACGGGGTCCGCGGTTGCCACTCATCTGTCCTCACATCGACACTCTCTTCCGCCGGAATGGCGCCGGCTTCAAAGTCGAGCGCTGACTGTTGCGCCGTGCTATTTGCTGCAAGGAACGCGGTAGCGCCGCCCACAATTAGTACGCCCAAGGCCAAGGTTATGAGGATATAGACCCTGTTCATGATCCTTGGTCCCAAGTTTCGGAGGTGCCCTCGTAGAGCCGCTCCTGGCTTTGCGGTAGAAGGGCGCTATCGATCCCATAGTTTTCCCGGGGAAGGTTATAGCGCGGCTCGCAGACCGGCACTTCGCAAATATCAGAGGCATCTACGCACACCCCTGCATCGCGTCCGGTGAAGCTATTCTCCGCCAGACGACCATCGAAATAGCGGTAGCGGCGTCTGTCCGGCTTAAGATCCTCGACATACTTGTCATAGGCGTTTGTAGTGAGCTGCATTCTAAGAATGCCAGCAAAACACGAGCAGTTGTCCCTCCCATAGGTGTCAGTGCAGGCTTGGAAGATCGGGTCGTCGCTATGCTTGTTCGAGAAGATGCCGCTTTGTGATGCGCCGAACAGCAGCAGGATGATAACGATCAGGCCGATAAGGGCCCAGATCCAGCCCAATCCAGAGGAATATCTAGCCTGCTCATGCATGTGTGCCTGTCCCCGCCCCACCACAGGCGTCCCCTTTGTTAAGGTTAACGTATGATTAAGTCCACCCGTTAACCAAAAAAGCGCGCCGGGATCCGGGGCGAGCTTGCCCCGCGTGCGGCATGGCTAAATCATGCCCCGGACGATGGGGCAGGGGCCGGGCGGCGCGGGTCGGGAACTTGTCTTTCCGCAAGTGACACGCTGTTCGCGACCACCCTCCAGAAACACCGTGGATGCACCGTCAGTGCATCGTCCAGACACCGTCGCGCCCTGCGTTGGGGTCTGGTTTCAATTTCAGATAGGCATAAAAAAAACGCCAACGGGTCGGGCCCGCTGGCGTTTTCGTATTAGATTTTCAGAGGTCGTTCTCGCGCGGTGCGCCCAACCTCAGAAAAAGCCTAGACCATTTCGATCTGGTCGACAGCGGTCTTGCCCTTGCGTGGGTCGACAGCGGTCGTGAACTGCACCTTCTGGCCTTCGTTGAGGGCGGACATGCCGCAACGCTCAAGGGCGGTGGCGTGAACGAACACGTCGTCGCCGCCATTGTCAGGTGCAATGAAACCAAAACCTTTTTGGTCGTTGTAGAATTTAACTGTGCCTTGGGTCATAAAAGATCTCCTGCAAAGCGTTACCACACGCGACATTGCGTGCGGGGGTGTCGAAACTTTTTGGGAGTCGTCTAAGTCGAGAGCGCAGCGTGCCACAAGGGCCACCGCAAACAAGGCCTGATAGTCCGGCGAAAAGTCGAGAACTGGACCATCCATGCTTTTGGTTGCCTTTGCAAGCGAAAACATGCGCACTGCTGGCATCGGGTTGCAATCTGTGCTTGCTGACAGGCACAGATCAGGGAGGTCCTCATGTCGAAAGTCTTCGCGTCCGCCTTTGCCAGCCTTGCGCTCGCTGGCGCCGTCTTTACAGGTTGGGCCCTGTTTTCGGCCCCGGCGCCCGCCCATGCTCAGACAATGAATGTCCACAAGACGCCATGGTGCGGCTGCTGCGCGAAATGGGCCGAGCATCTTGAAGAAAACGGCTTCGACGTCGTTATCCACGAGCATGAAGACCTTTCGCCCGTCCGCAGCGAACTTGGCGTGCCAGGTGAACTGCAGAGCTGTCATACCGGCGAAGTGAACGGCTATGCGGTCGAGGGGCATGTTCCGGCCGCTGATATCCGCCGCCTTCTTGCCGAAATGCCGTCGGCGCGCGGCCTGTCTGTGCCGGGCATGCCGGCTGGCTCACCGGGCATGGAAATGGGCGACCGGGTCGATGCCTATAATGTTATCCTTTTCGGGGAGGGCGGCCAGGAGGTCTGGGCGAGCCATGGGGGCGGCCACGACCACTAGCGCTGATCTTCCTGCGCTGCCAGAGCCAGAGGCCCAGCGCGATCAGGACAAGCTGTACTGCGATACGCGCGGATGCTGCCCACGGAACCGAGAAGATTGGATCGGCCCGGAAGAAGTCCCAGGCGTGGATCGGCAGGTAGACAAGGCACATTGCTGCGAAGGTGAGGCCGGCAATCGCCCGTGTCCGGGGCATCAGAACGCCAATGCCGATCGCGATTTCGGCGATGCCTGACAGATAAACAATGGCCAGCTTCGGCAATCCATCCGGGACGGCGCGAAAGAACGGCTCTGGCGTGATCAAGTGAAGCACGCCGCCGACCAGCATCCAGACGGCAATAATGATGATGGCGATCCAGTGCATGGTCTGTTTCCTTACCGCATTGTCATCCTAAATCCTTGCGACGGATTGGACGAGCGGCGCAAGCGGATGCTAGAACTCCAATTAATTGCGTTTGAAATTACTTTGATCCGCGATGCCTTCAGGCGGCGGGGATCACCCAGACTGGAGCGATGATACAAGTGAAACTGAAGACCCTTCTATTTGCAGGCGCATCGGCGCTGACGATGAGCGCCATAAACCCTGCAGCCCTTGCCCAGGACGCGGCCACCGAAACCATGGCCGAAGAGGCTGAGATGGCGCCAGTTGCCGATCCGCAGGTCCTCCTTGCAGAGTGGACCGGGCCTTATAGCGGTGTGCCACCATTCGATCAGGTTGATGTGGCGATGTTCCAGCCGGCTCTCGAGACGGCCATGGAAAGCGCCCGCGCCGAGATCGATGCGCTGACTGCGCAGGACGAGGCCGCAACTTTCGAGAACACCATCCTGCCAATGGAGCAGGGCGCGAGCGAGCTTAGCCGCGCGCTGACCGTCTATGGTATCTGGGCTTCAAACCTGAACAGCCCGGAAGTCCAGGCCGTGCAGCGCGAAGTTGCGCCGAAGCTGGCGGCCTTCCAGGACGCGATCTACCAGAATACTGCCCTGTTTGAGCGTATCGACGCGATCTATAATGGCGACGATTATGACCAGCTAACGGCAGAACAGCAGCGCCTTGTCTGGGATTATTACACCGACTTTGTTCGAGCTGGCGCCGCACTCGATGATGAGGAAAAGGCTAGGGTCGCAGAGATCAATCAGGAACTCGCCCCGCTATATACCAGCTTCTCGAACAACCTCCTCCATGATGAGGAAGCTTATGTTACGTGGCTGAGCGAGGAGGATCTCGCCGGTCTCCCGGATTCGGTCGTAAACGCGGCTAAATCGGCTGCCGAAAGCCGGAACAATGAGGGCGGCGAGTACGCCATTCTCAACACCCGTTCCTCCATGGACCCCTTCCTGACCTATTCAGATAACCGGGCCCTTCGCGAAGAAGTCTGGCGCACCTATTATGCGCGCGGCGACAATGGCGACGAGTATGACAATAATGACGTTATCGCGAAGATCATGCCGCTGCGTGCCGAACGCTCGCAGATCCTTGGTTATGAGAGCTTTGCGCACCGCTCCATTGAGAAGGCCGTTGCGGGCAATCCGCAGGCTGCCATGGACCTGATGCTGAAAGTCTGGCCCGCTGCGACCGCCAAGGTCGACGAGGAAGTGGCTGCGATGCAGGCGATTGCCGATGAGGAAGAAGCCTGGATCAAGATCGCGCCGTGGGACTATCGCTACTATGCCGAGAAAGTCCGCCAGGCCGAATACGATTTCGATTCCGAGGAAGTGAAGCAATACCTCCAGCTTGAGAACCTCCGTGAAGGCATGTTCTGGATGGCTGGTGAGCTTTACGGCATGGAGTTCGAACAGGTCACCGACGTGCCGGTCTTCCATGAAGATGTTCGCGTCTGGGAAGTCACCCGTGACGGTGAGCATCTCGGTCTCTGGTACTTCGATCCGTATGCGCGCACGGGCAAGCGTTCGGGCGCCTGGATGAACGCCTATCGCACGCAGGACAATCTGGATGGGTTCACCACGCCGATCGTCTCGAACAATTCGAACTTCGTGAAAGGTGCCGAAGGCGAACCGGTCCTGATATCATGGGATGACGCGACGACGCTATTCCACGAGTTCGGTCATGCGCTGCACGGTCTCAACTCAAATGTGACCTATCCGTCGCTCGCCGGGACCGCCGTGCCGCGCGACTATGTGGAGTTCCCGAGTCAGGTTCACGAAAACTGGCTGCCGACGCGCGAAGTGCTGGAGAATTATGCGCTACACGTTGAGACCGGTGAGCCGATCCCACAGGAGCTGGTCGACAAGATCGAACGGGCCGCAAATGCGCGGCAGGGCTTCGATACGACCGAGTATCTCGCCAGTGCTCTCGTTGACATGAAGCTGCACATGATGACGGATTTCGAAGGCTTCGATCCGGATGCCTTCGAGCGCGAAACGCTTGAAGAGCTGGGCATGCCGGAAGAGCTGCCAATGCGGCACCGCATGCCGCAATTCGCGCACGTCTTCTCTGGGGAAGGCTATGCAGCCGGCTACTACGCCTATCTCTGGGCCGACACGTTCAGCGCGGATGCGTGGGAAGCATTTGAGGAAGCTGGTGGTCCTTACGACCGCGAGACGGCTGACGCTTTCGGTAAGTGGATCCTGTCGGTTGGCAACACACTGCCGCCGTCGGAAGCTTATGAAAACTTCCGCGGTCGCCAACCGGACACCGATGCGCTGATGCGTGACCGCGGCTTCGGCGTCGCGGGTGAAGCAGCAGGCAGTGTCGGCGAAGACACGAACGCGCCGCTTGAATAGAGACGTGTTCATCTGACACTGAAAGGCCCCGATCCGTTCGGGGCCTTTTTTATTGCGGGCAAGAGAAAAGCCGGCGCGAAGGCCGGCTTTTCGAAATGCGAGAGAATTGTGGAGCCTAGCTCGAGATCTCGTTGATCAGCGCATCGATGTCGCCATTGTTACGGTCGAGGATGGCGCCGAACTGGGCGCGCTGTTCGATGGCGAACCAGATGTCCTGCGCCTGGATATCGACGATATGCCAGCTGCCATTGGCCATAACGCGCCAGCTCATCTCTTGCGGAAGGTCGTTGCCTGCGGTGCGAACCTGCGTCACCACAATAGCATCCTTGTCACCGCGAGCGATGACGTCCGTCACTTTGACGTCCGCGCCGGAGAGGCCGGACAGGTGCTCTTTCATCTGATTGCGCGCAAAGACCCTGAAGGCATCAACATAGCGTGACTGTTCATCGGCAGAGATGTTTGCCCACTTGTTGCCGAGTGTGAATTTGGCGACGGCGTCGATGTCCACATTAGACAGAACGCGGTCAGCCTCGTCGTCTGAAATGACCTGATCGTCGAGTGCGGTAACTGCCTGCGCCGCGGTATCGGTCACCAGCAGGGCTGCATCATGATCTTCGTTCGCGGCTTGCGCGATTGGCGCGAAAGCCACGGCGCCAGCTGCGAGGAAAGCGCCGGCGGCCATATGGGCGCGAAGCTTGCTCGTGAATCCTTTGGCGTGCGTCATCATCGTCTCCTTGTGCGGTTGCACGTTTGTAAATCTGTTCAACGCGTCGTTGCGTTTGCTCATGACGCCCATTGGAAACGCGCTTTGTCTCAACCGGTTTCACTGCGGCCTGTGATGACACTTATCTGGCGCGCGCATAGCTCATCGCCGAATTGTGAACGCGAAGCTGTTCGACATGCTCGCCGCCTCAGCTACAATGCGCGCAAATTGGAAAGCGAAGAGGTGCCCGAATGTCCAGATCCATGTCCCCCAGCCGCCGCCAACTCCTTCTCGGGGCAGGCGCAGCAGCACTCGCTGCATCTTCAGTTTCAGGTGCGGCGGCTCAGTCGTCCAGCGGCGCGGCGATGGGGCTTTCGGGCAAATCCATCCTTATAACGGGCTCATCTTCAGGGTTTGGGCGCCTTGGAGCTGAACATTATGCCCGGCTTGGCGCAAAAGTCTTCGCGACCATGCGGAACCTGCCGCGTCAGGAAGCTGATGAGCTTCGCGCGCTGGCGGAAGAAGAAAATCTGGACATCACGGTCATCGAAATTGACATCACCTCTGATGAGCAGGTCGAAGCTGGCGTCGCCGAAGCTGAAGCTGCCGCCGGCGGCGCGCTCGATATCCTGATCAACAATGCGGGCATCGCCATGTCCGGGCCGATCGAAGTGCAGGACCTTGAGGCAACAAAGCTGATGTTCGACACGAACGTGTTCGGCGCCCAGCGCATGATCCGCGCCGCGCTGCCGGCCATGCGTGAGGCGGGCAGGGGGCAGATCTTCAATGTGACGTCGCAGCTTGGCCGTCTGATCATTCCGGGTCTTGGCCAGTATTCACCGACCAAATTCGCGCTTGAAGCCCTCAGCGAACAGCTTGCCTATGAGACGGTCGACAAGGGCATTGAAGTCACGATCATCCAGCCGGGCGGTTACCCCACTGAAATCTGGCAGAACGCGGCCGTGAATTCCGCCGACCTGAAAGAGCGCTCACGCGAGCCGCTCATCGCTGCCTATCCGCTGCTGACCGCAGGCATGGGCGATGCGGGCAATGGCGGCGGCAATACCGACCCGATGGATATACCGCGCGCGATTGCCGAGATCATCATGATGCCGGCAGGCCAGCGCCCGCTTCGCAAAGCGGTGCACCCGATGGCGACACCGCAAGTGCCGATCAATGAGGTCTCTGCCGAACAGCAGCTCGCCATGCTTGGCGGCTCCGGCTACGGGCCGTGGGTGCGGGCGGTCCTGAAGAACTAGGACAAGGGCCTCAGGCGGGCTCCGGCTCCCAGAACTTGACCATGGCTGGCGGCGGGGACGGCTTGAACTCAGTCTCATCGAGCGCCGCGAGCGCGCGGTCGCGGTCTGCTTTGTCGAAGCTGCCTGTCGTCAGGCAGAATTCGACGCCATTGCCGTTGGGATCTGTCGTGTAGATCGAATGGCACCAGTTATGGTCGATCTCGAAGACCTTGAGGCCGGCCTTCCGCCACTTGTCCTTCCAGGCGGCAAGCTCTTCCTTGGTGGAAACGGCGAAGGAATAGTGATTGGTCAGTGCCGGCAGGTTCGCGGCCTCATTGAGGTCGTGGATGTGCTTATCCTGGGTGGCGGTGTCATGCAGCTCCCAGAAGGCGATGAAGCGGGAATCGTCGCCGTCCATGCGGTAGAAGAAATGCTTGCCCCAACCGCCTGACGGTATGGGCGCGACCTCTACCTTGACCAGTTCGAACCCCATGATGCCTTCATAGAAGTCGTGGGTCGCCTTCATGTCTTTCGCGGCGAGCGCGAGATGATGATAGGCCATTTTATTCCTCCCCCTTTTTGTTGTCGTCGACCATGGACATGACGTCGGCGCTGTCGCCGCCGGGTGCTGGCACCTCGACGATGCGGTCGTCGACATCATCATATTCGAGCCGCAGGGCGCGGCTCATCACGGCATGCATCATGTAGGTGCATGTGGTGTAGGTCAGCTCCAGAATTTCCTCGTCCGAGAGCGATGCCTTGAGCGCAAGGAAGACCCCGTCGCTGACGCGCCCGCGCTGCAGGACAAGCGCATCCGTATAGGCAAGGACCGCGCGCTCGATTTCGCTATAGCAATTGGCGACCTGCCAGTGCGGGATCGCTTCGATCTGTGCTTCGGTCAGGCCGACATCGCGGCTTGCCTTGCAATGTTGTGAGAAGACAAATTGCGATCCCACCGTAAACCCGGCGCGCGTCTGGCCAAGCTCTCTCAGTTTCGGGTCCAGCTTGCGCTCTTTGGAGCGATAGAACTGGAAGCCCTCTGTCGTGTGCTTGAATGCGTCGGGGACGATGTTGAAGACGGTCCACCAGTTGCCGGGCGTGCCGGTTGCCGTGCCCGGGCTCTCAACAGGGTCGCGGTCTTCGAACAACAGGTCGAATATGCGGTTCGCGAAGGGGTTGCCGGCCTCACGGCCCGCCTGTTTCAACCTCGGCACGTTTTCCTCCCAGACATCCTGCCCAAGGCGGTGTCTTTCTTTTCTGTATGTCGAGAGTGCGAGGCTTCCGCAAAGGCAGTCAAGCAAAGGCTAGGCGGTGGCTTAGAAAGGGCCTGCTGCCGATGCCGGGGCGCTTTCCGCCTCAAGACCTTGAAAACGGAGAAGGCTTTAACAGTTGATAGTATCGCTATTGATCGAAAAATGATAAACTGGGCTATTGTGACGTACGCTGGCGCTCAAAGACATTCAGTAGATTGTAAACGCCACTTCGCAGGCAATATTCGCTTGCGCGAACGAGGATAGAGAGACAGACGAATGTACCGGCTGGTTTATGTCAGCACGGCCGTGGAAGGCCTTGCTGACGATGATATCGACAGCATCCTCAACGTGTCGCAGTCGAATAATGACGAACGTTACCTGACTGGATTTCTCGCCCAAAATGGTCGTTCGTTCATGCAGGCTCTTGAGGGCGAGCGCGACGAAGTCCTCAATACCTATCAGCGCATCATGAGGGATGATCGCCATCAAGGTGTGACCCAGATCATCGGGGAGCCTGTCGAAAAGCGCGCCTTCCCCGAGTGGAGCATGAACTATCATCGTGTCGACGATGATGAAGGGTCGTCAACGATGGTCGTTCGCCAGGACGAATCAATCGACGCGCTGCTCAACCCGGATATGCCGCGTGACCTTCTATACCTGTTCTCCAAATTCCTGCGGATGCGATGAGCCGGGGCCGGAACGGCGCATGGGCTTGATAACGCCTTTTAAAGGGGTTTCTGCGACCTCTAGGGCTGTTGGAACCGGCACCGGGTGGAATCAGGATGTCCGAGGACTTGAAAGCGCGTATGGCACAGATCGCGCAACTTGGGCAGCTGAGCCAATCTGAAGCGCGCCTGCTTCTCAATGAAATCTACAGCGATGGCATCGTCTCGCGTGAGGAAGCCGAGGCATTGTTCCGGCTAAATTCCACGCTGGCCGCGCCTGATCCGGACTGGACCGACCGGTTTGTCGAAATCGTGAAGGACTTTCTGCTACTGCAGGAAACGCCGGCAGGCTGGGTCACCGAAGAAGAAACAGACTGGTTGATCTCGCAGATCGAGGGGAAAGGGCATCTGCCGAACGATGCTGAGATTGACCTCATACTGTCGACACTGCGCTTTGCCGAAGGTGCGCCGGTCCGCCTCTCTCATTTCTGTCTGAATGCGATTTCGAACAGGATCATCGAGGCAGGTTTTGCCGACGATGAAATGACAGAGCGTATGCGCCGTATCCTGCACGCGCCGGCCGGCGACGGATCAATCTCTATCTCAAGGCATGAAGCGAATGTGCTGTTTCGCACGAATGACGCGATCGGCCACGCATTGAACTCCAAGAGCTGGGAAAATGTGTTCGCCAAGGCTGTGCTGAACCATCTCGTCTCTGCTGCGCATCCAGATCCACAGACAGAAGAGTGTGCCCTGACGCGCGAGGCATGGCTTCGCGACACAGACGTCAATGTTGGCGGTTTCCTGGGGCGTATGAGCAATGCCTTCATCGGCGGGAAATGGTTCGACCGCGTCAGCTATAGCGACGAGTCCGCAGCCCGGGCTCGCTACTATGCCGCCAATGAAGCGCGGCGCGCTGGGGCCAAGATCACCGAAGAGGAAAGCCAGTGGTTCCTCAAACGACTTGGCTGGGACAAATCGATCACCCCGGCTGAGCGGCGCCTCGTGAACCTGATGAAAGAAGACGTTCCGGCCTTTACGCGCGGGCTTTCAGAAGCCCTGCGTGAGGACGGTTTACGCGACAGCGCCTGAGCGGTGCTCGCGCTCAGGCTGAGCCCGCAATCAGGACAGATTACAGTCAGATCTCTTAAACCGGAGGCATGACGCAAGGGCACGTCATGGACAGGCTGGCCGCCGGGCTATAAGTCAGGGCTTCTTTTATAAATCACTGCTGATTCAGGGGTCAGTCATGTTCGAGAAAATCCTGATCGCCAACCGCGGCGAGATTGCTGTCCGTGTGATCAAGACCTGCCGACGCCTCGGTATCAAAACGGTCGTTGTCTATTCAGATGCCGACGCTGGCTCCATGGCTGTCGAGATGGCCGATGAAACGGTCCACATTGGTCCTTCGCCTGCCGCAGAATCGTACCTAGTCATGGACAAGATCGTCGATGCGGTGAAGCAGACCGGCGCTCAAGCGGTCCATCCAGGCTTCGGCTTCCTGTCGGAAAACCCTGAATTTGCAAAGCGGCTTGAAAAGGAAGGCATCGCCTTTGTCGGTCCGAACCCGCACGCCATCGAGGCGATGGGTGACAAGATCAGCTCCAAGAACCTTGCCGCGGAAGCTGGCGTCAGCACCGTGCCCGGCCATATGGGGCTGATCGAGGACACCAAAGAAGCCGTGAAGGTCTCCAATGACGTCGGCTATCCGGTGATGATCAAGGCATCGGCTGGTGGCGGCGGCAAGGGCATTCGCGTCGCCTATAATGACAAGGAAGTCGAGGAAGGCTTTCCAGCTGTAAAGGCAGAGGCCAAGGCCTCATTCGGCGACGACCGGATCTTCATCGAAAAATTCATCGAACAGCCGCGGCACGTCGAAATCCAGATCATGGGCGACAAGCACGGCAACTGTGTCTACCTGTT
Source organism: Henriciella marina (assembly GCF_027213945.1). Lineage (GTDB taxonomy): Bacteria > Pseudomonadota > Alphaproteobacteria > Caulobacterales > Hyphomonadaceae > Henriciella > Henriciella marina_A. Next base: position 118,557 of record NZ_JAPWGW010000003.1, on the reverse strand, counting down.
TGAGCGCGAATGTTCGATCCAGCGCCGCAACCAGAAAGTCATTGAGGAAGCGCCAAGCCCGCTGCTTGATGAGGCGACCCGCAAGAAGATGGGCGAGCAGGCTGTCGCGCTGGCCAAGGCCGTGGACTATGACAGCGCGGGGACAGTCGAGTTCGTCGCGTCGGGCGTCGACAAGAGCTTTTACTTTCTTGAAATGAACACCCGCCTGCAGGTGGAACATCCGGTGACCGAGATGATCACCGGGGTCGACCTGGTCGAGCAGATGCTACGCTCTGCATATGGCGAAAAGCTTGCCCTCAAGCAGGATGAGTTGAAGATCAATGGCTGGGCGATCGAAAGCCGCGTCTACGCCGAAGATCCTTATCGCAAGTTCCTGCCATCGATCGGCCGCTTGCGTCGCTTTCATCCGCCGGCTGAAGGCGAGCTTGGCGAGGGTGTGGTGCGCATGGATTCCGGTGTCCGTGAGGGCGACGAAATCTCGATGTTCTACGACCCCATGATCGCCAAGCTGGTGACCCACGGCAAGGACCGTGACACCGCGCTTGATACCCAGGCCTCCGCGCTGGACCGCTTTCACATCGAAGGCATCCAGGACAACATTCCGTTTGTCGCGGCGGTCATGGACGAGAAGCGTTTCCGGTCCGGCGACATCACCACGGCCTATATCAAGGACGAGTTCCCTGACGGTTTTGATGGTGTCGAGCCGACCGACAGGCAGCGCCTCTATCTGACGGTCACGGCCGCTTATGTGCACGGCGTTTTTGCACGCCGCGCGGAGCAGATCTCGGGCCGCATGAGCGAGCCGGAGGCAGCCCGCAAGGACTGGGTCGTCATTCTGGACAAGCACCATCAGGACATCGAGCTTGAGCTTGGTGATGACAGCGCGAAGGTCAGCATTGATGGCAAAACCCATTTGCTGGAAACTGAATGGAAGCCGGGCACGCACCTTCTCGAAGGCACGATCGACGGCGAACCATTTGCTGTAAAGTTTGCCGACAAGACCGAAGGCTATCTGCTGCGCCATCGCGGTGTGGCTGTGCGCGCCCTCGTCTGTACGCCACTGACGGCCAAGATGCTTGAACGTCTGCCTGAAAAGCCGAAGCCGGATACATCCAAGCTGATCATCTCGCCAATGCCGGGCCTGGTCGTTTCGGTCGACGTTGAGGTCGGCCAGCAGGTCGAGGAAGGCGAGGCTGTCTGTATCGTTGAGGCCATGAAGATGCAGAACATCATTCGCGCTGAGGCGACCGGCACCGTGAAGACAATCAATGTCGGCGCTGGCGACAGCGTAGCTGCCGACGAAATCATGGTCGAATTCGAATAGGCATCACGCTAACAGTCCGGAGCTTTGCCGTCAGGCGATGAAAGATCTTCTTTTCAATCCGAACGGACGGATCGCGAAGCGGCGCTTCTGGCAGGGCGTCGTGCTCGTGACGGTCGTGGCTGTCATCAAGCGCGGCATGGAAATCAAGCTTGCAGGCGCAATGGGCGGCCTGCTCGGCATCGTTGCCATGCTGGTCACGCTGGGCCTCGTCTACGCTAACATCTGCATCTTCGCCAAACGCTTCCACGATGCCGGAACCAGCGGCTGGTGGATTATCGCGGTCTGGTGTGGAAAGTTCTTCACATTCGTCCTGATGTTTGCCTTGCTGGGTGGGCTGTTCCTGGGATCTGAGGGCACCGCCTTGCTCGAAGCTGTCATGGAAGGCTGGGCGACGGCAGATGAAGTGCAGCTCACGCAGGCGTCTCGCCAGCTGGTGGACCTGCTCTTTCCGCTGATCATCCTCTCCTATGTTGTGAACGCTCTCCTCGCGGCCCTCATTGTTGGCAGTCTGCCAAGTGATCCGAAAGCCAATACGTACGGGTCGCCGCCCGGAAATGGACCGGAGACATTCAGCTGATATTTTTCTTATCGTTTATTGATAAATTCGAATATAGAGATATAAACGTTTATCGATAAAACGCGAAAGCCATCCTGAATGTCAGATACGACCGATACTGCAATCGACCCGAAGCGCCCCTGGCTCACGGATGAGCGAGAGCTGCCAGAGCGTATGAACTGGTTGCAAACGCTGTTTGATCCGACTGGGGAGTCACCACGCCTGCACTTTACCCGCGCCTGGACGCTTCTCTTTGCGCTGCAGGCGATGATCATCGTTGTCCCGTTCACGGTAGCGCTTGTCCTGAACCTTGCAGGCGGCGATGGCGCTGGTGTCTCGATCTTCGGCACCTATGCGACCCCGGTCGTCTTCATCGCGACAACACTCATCTCCTATGTGATCCATTCGCGACGCCTGAACGATGCGGGCAAGACGCCGCTACTGGCGATCCTGCCACTCATTCCATTGCTGATCGGTTTTGCTCTTTTCACGACGACGGCGATGTCGACGGCGAAGAGCTATGACAAGCAGTTCGAGATGCGCCAGGACTATCTTGCCGATCCTGACGCCTTTCGGGAGCGTCAGCGGGAAGAACGCGAAGCCGCCCGCGCAAAAGCTGAAGCTGAGGGGGGTGGTGAAGGCGCCCAACAACAACAGCAGCGCGGTCGCGGAGGGCCTCCGGGTGGAAGGGGCGGTATGAACCTCGACCAGCCCATGGCGCCCAAGACCGAGTTCGTTCTGAAAGCGGCGGCGCCCATGATCCAGAATGTGGTGATCCCGCTAAGCGGCCTGATTGCGATCTGGAGCTTGATGTGGGTCGCGCGCGTGCCTTTCTTCGGCAACTACCCACCAAATGGCGGTGCCTCAAGTTCAGTAATGAATCGTCGACCTTACGCGTCCTGATCGCGGAGCGGGGCAGGGACGTCTTCAAGCTCTGACAGAAAGACGTCCCGGAAAGCTTTTTTCAATGCAACATCGGCATCATCCATCGACACTGGCAGGCCGAGGTCGACAAGGCTGGTAACACCAAGACCGTCATCTGAGATCCCGCACGGCGTGATGCCTTCAAAGTGGGTGAGATCAGGTTCGACGTTCAGGCTGATGCCGTGAAAGCTGACCCATCTCTTCAGGCGCAGGCCAATAGCGGCAATCTTGTCTTCGCGTGTCGTGGAACCGGGCGATGACCGGTCGACCCAGACGCCAACGCGGCCGCGGCGGACCTCGCCTTTCACATTGAATTCATCCAGTGCGCCGATGACCCAGGCTTCGAGCTTTGCCACAAAGTCGCGTATATCGCGGCCGCGCGCGGCAACATCCAGCATGACATAAGCGACCCGCTGACCAGGACCGTGATAAGTGTACTGTCCGCCGCGGCTGGTCTCGTGGACGGGGAAGCGATTCGCGTCCTTGAGGTCATGCGGCTTGGCGCTTGTTCCGGCGGTGTAGAGCGGGGGATGCTCAAGCAGCCAGACAAGTTCTGGCGCGCCTTCGTCGCGGATTGCCCTCACGCGGCGCTCCATGAAGGCAATAGCGGCATCATAACTGACCGGCTTTTCACTGACGGCCCATTCAACTGCGGGAAAATCTGTCATTTCGCGCATATAGAGGTGCAAGCAGGGCTTCACAAAGCTTCTTTGCGCACTTATACCGCGCGGACTTCCCGTAGGGATCCAGTGCGGTCGTGGCGGAACTGGTAGACGCGCAGCGTTGAGGTCGCTGTGGAGCAATCCGTGGAGGTTCGAGTCCTCTCGACCGCACCATCCCTGGGGAAGTCAGGCAGCTCGGGCGCCTAGCCGTCCGGAACGATGGAGGGGTCCCTTGTCCGATCTGCCGCAAAACAGCCAGACAGATTCATCTGACGATCCCGGCCGCGAGGCGCATCTCGACTATGTTCAGGATGTGCGTGACGCCGTCTGGGAGCGGGATACGCGATGGCTTGCCCGCCTTTTGGGGCGGCTACACCCGGCAGATGCTGCTGACCTTCTCGAACAGTTGTCCGGCGACGATTTCGCTGCCTGTGTCGATCTTCTCGGCGGCCAGCTGCCGACCAGCATCATTATCGAACTGCGCGACGAGTACCGCGAAGAGGCTGTTGAGGTCCTGCCAGATGACGCTGTGGCGGCGGTGCTTGGCGAGCTTGATTCAGACGACGTCACGACCATCCTCGAAGACCTTGAGGAAGCCCGGCGCGAACGCATCCTTGATGAGCTTGCGCCCGAAGACCGAGCCTCGCTCGAGCAGGGCTTTGCCTATGAGGAAGAGACCGCTGGCCGACTCATGCAGCGCGAATATTTCGCGGCGCCTGAGTTCTGGACCGTGGGACATACGATCGACCATGCGCGCGAACATGCCGATGACCTGCCGGCTGAATTCTTCGAAGTTTATGTCATCGACCCGGCGCACAAGCTCAAAGGCCAGGTGCCACTTGCGACGCTGCTACGCACGCCGCGGGACGTAAACCTCAGTGACATCATGGAAGAGGTGGAGTCCGACATCCGGGTCGAGATGGACCAGGAAGAAGCCGCCTACCAGTTCCAGAAGTACTCGCTCGCTTCGGCCCCGGTCACCGATGACAATGGCCGCCTGATTGGCATGCTCACCGTCGATGACGTCGTCGATGTTATTCAGGAAGAAAATACCGAAGACCTTCTTGCTCTGTCCGGGGTGAACGCGGCCGACGGCTCGGACACAGTGCTGGACTCGGTCAAGTCGCGCGCACCCTGGCTGGCGGTGAACCTGGTAACCGCTTTCATTGCTTCGGCCATTATCGCGATCTTTGAAGGCGTGCTTGATCAGGTGGTGCAGCTGGCCATCCTGATGCCGGTGGTTGCGGCGCTCGGCGGCAATGCTGGCAGCCAAGGGCTTGCTGTGGCCGTGCGCGCTATCGCCGAGCGCGAGATGGAAGGCGATGCCGGTCGCCGGGCGATCCTGCGCGAGACACTGACCGGACTTGCAAATGGCGTGATCTTTGCGATCGGCGTGGGCATCATCGCCTTCGCCTGGTTCAGGAGCCCCGAACTCAGCCTGACGATTTCCGTCGCGATGTTTGCCACATTCATCTGGGCAGGCTTTTCGGGCATCGTTGTGCCTCTGACCCTAAAGCGCGCAGGCGCGGATCCTGCAGTTGCCTCATCGGTCTTCGTACTGACACTTACAGATATTATGGCATTCTTCAGTTTCCTCGGCCTCGCGACCCTGATCCTGGTTTAAGGCAGCTGCGTCAGGTCGCCCGGCCTGCGACTTGCAGTGTCAGAATGCATTGTATCGGTTTGGAGCAATTTACTGTGTCAGAACTTCGTACATCAGACGCGGGTCTCAAGCTCATCATGGCCTATGAGGGGTTTCGTCCAGAGTCCCGCAAACTGCCGGACGGGCGCTGGGTGATTGGCTATGGCCACACCAAGGCAGCGCGTGAAGGACTGAAAATTACGGAAACTGAAGCCAAGGCCATCCTGTCTGAGTTTGACCTGCCGCCAATCGAGGAAGCGCTTAACCAGCTGCTGCTCGTGCCGGTGTCGCAAAATGAATTCGACGCCCTTGTTTCGTTTGCATTCAACATCGGGCTTGTGCAGTTCGAAAGTTCTGACGTTCTGGCCAGCATCAATGCAGGAAACAAGCTCAAGGCCGCCTGGGCGATGGAGAGCTGGCGCAAGGCCCGCGTCGGCCAGCGTGACATGGTCGTAGATCCACTTGTTCGCCGCCGCGCCGACGAGAAGGCGCTGTTCCTCAAGATTGATGGTCCGGTTCCGCACGCCTCCAGCAGCCATTTCCGTCCACTTGTCGATATCGAAGAAACTGACCGCTATCGCAAACAGGTGCAGATGGCGTTCCAGGTGCCGGGCAACCCGGCCAACGACCAGATCGACGAAGAAATCTCCACTGAAGCTGCCGCCCGTCATGTTAAAGACCGCCTGACCCGTATCCTTGGTGAAGAGGAAGACCAAGGCGATGGTGAAGCGGCAGAGCTCAAGACTGATCTCGACGGTGCGCGTGAAGATGATGAGAAAAGCGTCGACGATATTCGCGCTGCCGTTTCTGCGCTCGCCGGCACAGCGGCGGCGGAACGCGAAGCTGAAGGTGACCTGGAGGTCGAAGAAGCCTCGCCTGACGAGCAGGACGCTGAGCCTGAGGTCGCGGCCGAAGACACCGAAGACGACAACAAGTCAGTCTATACGATCAGCGCTGCGAATGATGTCGAAGAAGAGCCAACTGAAGAAGCTCCGGCAAAGAAAACCTCTCCGTTCGACCTGATCGTACCGCCTTCGGCGCAAGTTAAGCCTGAAGAGACCGAAGAAGCTGCACCAGCGGCAAACGAAGAAGCAGACGAGCGCGACTCTATTGAAGACGCCGACATCGTCGAGGCCGAAGCAGTTTCCGGCGACGAGAAAGAAACGGTCGAAAGCGAAGAGGACGAGCAGCCGGAAACCGAGCGTCGTACCGAAACGCTTGAAACCGAAGACTTCGACATCGTTTCCGAGCCGCTTACGGTTGAGGAAGCTGATGACGTCGAAGAAGGCGAATACAAGGACGAGCTCGGCCGTATTCTGATCGACGATCTTCGCCCGTCCGATGTCTGGCTTTCTGAAGGCCGCGAAGACGATGATGAGACCAAGGAAGGCCCGCTGGAGACGCTGTTGTTTGGCGTGCTCGCCCTCGTTGGGGCCGGCCTGTTCACCTATGGTGGCGCCGGCGAGTTCGGCTGGTTCGGCATGGAACGCCAGGACGAAACGGAGCTGATGGCCTATCTGCCACCATTCCTCATGCTTCTCGGTGGTCTGGTGTTTGTCGTGATGGCTTACTACTGCTTCAAGGCAATCTTCCCGGGCAAGAAGAAGAAAGACTAGGCCCTACAAAGGGGCATTCGCCGCATTGGCAATCTGGGCAATCTTGGCTACATCAACGCCATGATCCCGAACACATATCCCACGCTGAACTTCGATCTTGGCGAAACCGCCGACATGATCCGCGATACGGTGAAAAGTTTTGCCGCTGATCACGTCGCTCCGCTGGCTGCAGAAATTGACCGCACTGACGTCTTTCCGCGCCACCTTCTTCCGAAAATGGGTGAGCTTGGCCTCCTCGGCATTACTGTCGAGGAAGAGTGGGGCGGTAGCGGCCTCGGCTATCTCGAACACGTCGTCGCCATGGAAGAAATTTCCCGTGCGTCAGCCTCTGTGGGCCTTTCTTACGGGGCGCATTCGAACCTTTGCGTGAACCAGCTTCGCCGCTGGGGCACGGACGAGCAAAAGAAGCGCTATCTCGAGAAACTCGTGACCGGTGAGCATCTTGGTGGCCTTGCCATGTCCGAGAGCGGCGCAGGCTCCGATGTCGTCTCGATGAAGCTCAAGGCCGAGAAGAAGGGGGACCGGTACATCCTCAACGGCTCGAAGATGTGGATCACCAATTCGCCTGACGCTGACACGCTGATCGTCTATGCCAAGACAGAGCCGGACAAGAAGTCTCGTGGCATTACCGCCTTCATCATTGAGCGCGGCATGAAGGGCTTTTCCGTGGCCCAGAAACTCGACAAGCTGGGCATGCGCGGGTCGGAGACCGGTGAGCTGGTCTTCGAAGACTGCGAAGTGCCCGAAGAGAACATCATGGGCCCGCTCAATGGCGGCGTCGAAGTCCTGATGAGTGGCCTCGACTATGAGCGCGCTGTGCTGGCGGCGGGGCCGACCGGTATCATGCAGGCCTGTATGGACGTGGTGATCCCTTACGTTCATGACCGTAAGCAGTTCGGCCAATCGATTGGCGAGTTCCAGCTTGTTCAAGGCAAGCTCGCCGACATGTATGTCCAGATGAACGCCGCAAAAGCTTATGTCTATACGGTGGCAAAGGCCTGCGACCGGGGCGAAACAGCGCGCAAGGATGCAGCTGGCGCGATCCTCTATGCAGCTGAAATGGCAACGAAGCTCGCGCTCGACGCGATCCAGCTGCTCGGTGGCAATGGCTACATCAATGAGTATCCGACCGGACGCCTGCTGCGCGACGCGAAGCTATACGAAATCGGGGCAGGGACGTCTGAAATCCGTCGCTGGCTCATCGGACGCGAGCTTTTTGGCGAGACAGCCTGATACCAGGCGGCGGCGACTAGATCGCCGCTTGCAGCCTGTCGTTTGAGGACTGGACGCTGAGCACCTGGCCCATCGCTGAAATCAGCGAGCGCTCATCAATTGGTTTCGAGACATAACCGTCAAAGCCCATTCCAAGGTAACGCTCACGGTCGCCTGCCATGGAATCCGCCGTCAGTGCGAGGACGGGGATGAGCCGGTTCGGGCTTGCCGACATGCGCAGGCGCCGGAAGGCTTCTGCGCCATCCAGGCTCGGCATGTGGATGTCCATCAGAACAATGTCGAAAGGCTGATGGCTTAGCTTGTCGAGCGCCTCATTGCCATCATTCGCCAGTGTAACCTCGACATCATAATGCTCCAGAAAGGTCTTCGCGACGCGAAGATTGATCGCATTGTCGTCCACAACCAGCGCCCGGCAACCGGAGAGGCTTGTGCGTGGTCGCGGCTCGCGAATCTGTACCGTCTTCGTGTTTAGATGGCTGTATGGCGTAGACACATCCTGCGCCGCGAAAGTGAGAGTGAACACCGAGCCGCGCCCTTGTTGGCTGACCACGGAAACATCGCCGCCCATCATCTGGGCTAGTTTGCGCGTGATCGACAGGCCAAGGCCGGTGCCACCAAACTTGCGGGTCGTCGAACCGTCTTCCTGCGAGAAGCTGTCGAAGATCTTGTCCAGTTTGTTTTCGGCAATACCACAGCCGGTGTCAGATACATGGATCGTGACACGCTGCGTCTCTTCATCCTCACCGGGAGCACTCGACACGACGATCATCACCTCGCCCTGCTCGGTGAACTTGATTGCGTTGGAGATGAGATTCCCGACGCATTGACGCAGGCGAACCGGATCGAAAATCAGGCTGGACGGCACGTCGGGGTGCACGAAGAGCTTCAGCTTGATGCCTTTTTCCTCGGCAAGCGCTTCGTGCAATTTGAACAGGCTGCTCAGCTTGTGCCGGAGGTCGCTCGCGACCGGCGTTATTTCAAGTTTGCCTGCCTCAATCTTTGAAAGATCGAGAATGTCATTGAGCAACACCATCAGGGCGCGGCCTGAATCCAGAATAATGGACACCTGTTCGCGCTGTACGTTGGTCAGGTCGCCGTGAACGAGAGTCTGGGCCATGCCAAGCACGCCATTGAGCGGCGTGCGGATCTCGTGGCTCATATTGGCCAGGAATTCCGACTTCATGCGCGTTGCCTGTTCGGCACGGTGCAGCGCGTCACGAAGTTCGTGCGCTTTCCGGCGTTCTTCGCGGACATCCTGAATGTGCAGGATGTAGACCGGGTCGGTATCGCCGGGAAGAAAGGCGGTATTCAGCGCGATGGAAAGGCGGATGCGGTTGCCCGACGGTGTCAGCATTTCTCCGTCTGAAACATGCTGCATGACCGCGCCGCTGGAGAGCTTCTGCTGGAGCTCCTTGCTGCGGCGCGCCTGTCCTGTCCCCATGAGAGTATCGATGTGCTGGCCCGCGACTTCGTTGAATGTCCGCTCCGAAAGTGCTTCCAGAACCGGGTTCATATAGAGGAGGGCGCCATCGTGCGCGGCTATTGCGATGCCATGTAGCGCGCGGTCACAGGCGAGACGAAGCAATTCGGCCTGCTCCTTGGCCTCATCACGTTGCTGCGCGATGTCGGTAATCTCGTGGGAGCAACATAGGACGCCCCGTTCCGTCGAGATGAGGCTCGTCTTCATGATCTTGTTGAGCATCTTCGCCGCCCGGCCCTGCTGGGTGACGAGGGTGCCCTGCTGTCCTGTTTCCAGGCATTCCAGAAGGGCTTTGACCATTTCGGAGTCGCGGTAGGACGGATCGAACTCAAATATCCGCATACCCACGATGCTGCCACCGTCAGGCAGAATGGATGCATTCATCAGGTCGTTCGCATCGATCCATTCCAGATCGATGATTTCGCCGCGCTCATCACGCACGGGTGCCACTTCACAGACCAGTATCGGGAGTTTGTCGAAAATGTTCGAGCGCATAGCCACCCCGGCGTGTAATTGGTTCGGATATTACCTTCGTGTAACCATGGCGGACCGAGATTTAACAACGGGTTGATGAACCTGTAGCCACTATTGCTGTCCGGTCGAACTGACCATGTATGGCGAGACCGGGGGATCGCCGATTTGCGGCTGACACATTGTCGTCGGGAACACGCGCTATAGTTGTTTGTTAGACAAAAGTTGCCAGCCAAAAGGAGCGCGCGATGCTCTCAGCAAGCCCTCAAGGCGCCTCTAAGGCCAAAACCGGCCTGCTGCCAGCCTTTGAACGTGTGCGAGCCTATTCGAGAGACCTCGCCAAGCCGCTGTCTGATGCTGATGCGACGGTTCAGTCGATGGAAGACGCCAGCCCGGCAAAGTGGCATCTGGCTCATGTAACCTGGTTTTTTGAATGTTTCGTTCTGAAACCGCACCTTTCAGGTTACGGGGTGTTCGACGAAACGTTCGAATACCTTTTCAATTCCTACTACGATGCTGTTGGTGAGCGTCACCCGCGGCCGCGCCGGGGAATGCTGACGCGCCCGACGCTTGATGAAGTGATGGACTTCCGGAAGCACGTCGACCGCAACATGGTGGAACTTCTATCTGGCGATGTGTCGTCTGAAGTCGCGGAGCTCGTCACGCTCGGCCTTCATCACGAACAGCAGCATCAGGAGCTGTTTCTCACGGACATCCTTCACCTGCTGAGCCAGAACCCTCTGCAACCAGCTTACCGCGCCTCCGAACCGCGACTTATGGCGGGGCGCGCGAAGCCGCTCGACTGGCACCGTTTCGAAGGCGGTCTTGTCGAGATCGGGCATGAGGGCGATGGCTTTTACTATGATTGCGAAGGGCCACGCCACAAGCAGTATCTGGAACCTTTTGAACTCGCTGGCCGCGCCGTCACCAATGGTGAATGGATGACGTTTATCGAGGATGGCGGTTATCAGGCGCCAGGCCACTGGCTTTCCGATGGCTGGGCCTGCATCCAGTCGAATGGCTGGACGGCGCCGCTCTACTGGCACCGCAAGGACGACGCCTGGTGGACGATGACGCTGCGAGGTGCCCAGCCGGTCGACCTCGAAGCGCCTGTCACACATGTGAGTTTCTATGAAGCCGATGCCTATGCAAGCTGGGCTGGCGTGCGCCTGCCAACCGAAGCGGAATGGGAAACAGCGGCCAGAGGCCATGATCTTGTTGGCAACGACGCCGGGACAGGCCGCCTGAGCCCTGCACTTCAGTCAAGCGAAGGTCTTAGCAGCCTTTTCGGCGATGTCTGGGAATGGACAGCGAGTTCCTTCCTTCCGTATCCGGGCTTTGAAGCCCCTGAAGGTGCGGTTGGCGAATACAATGGCAAATTCATGAGCGGCCAGATGGTTCTGCGCGGAGGGTCCTGCTTAACCCCGCCAGACCATATCCGTTCGACGTATCGAAACTTCTTTCACCCCGACAAACGCTGGCAATTCTGCGGCGTCAGACTTGCGAGGAATGCATGATGGACGGCTCTGGAATTGACCCATTTCTGCAGGATGTTCTGACAGGCCTTGCACGCGACCAGAAAACGGTCCCGAGCCGCTGGCTCTATGATGCGCGCGGCTCTCGTCTCTTCGACGATATTACAGAGCTTGATGAGTATTATCCGACCCGAACCGAGCTCACTATACTCAATGAGCAGGCCGCAGCTATAGCTGAAGCGATCGGGCCGGATGCCGTGATCGTGGAGTATGGCGCTGGTAGCCTGCTGAAAGTCCGCATTCTCCTTGACGCGCTGGAACGCCCGAAGGCGTTCGTGCCGGTCGATATCTCGTCTGAGCATTTAAAAGGCGCCGCTGACGAGCTGAAGTCGGTTTACGGCGATCTGGATGTCTATCCGGTGGCAGCGGACTTCATGGACACGAATCTGGGAAGCAATTTGCCAAGCGGGGGCGGCCGGCGCGCCGGCTTTTTCCCCGGTTCGACAATGGGCAACCTGCTGGACAAGGATATCGACAGTTTCCTGCGTACGACGCGCGAAGACCTTGGCGATGGTGCATGCTTCATCATCGGCCTCGACCAGCCGAAATCGCCTGACATCCTCGTGCCCGCCTATGATGACGCCAAGGGTGTGACCGCAGACTTCAATCTGAACCTGCTGCGCCGGATCAACCGTGAGCTTGGCGGCAATTTCGATCTGGACAGCTTCGAGCACGAAGCTCGCTGGAACAGCGCCGATAGCCGTATCGAGATGCATCTTCGCAGCTTGAAAGCGCAAAGCGTCGAGGTCGCTGGCCGGACCTTCAAGTTCGAAGAGGGCGAGACAATCCACACGGAAAACTCCCGCAAGATTGCACTCGACCGATTTGCTGAAATGGCGGAAAGTGCGGGTTGGGAGCTGACCCGCAAATGGACGGACGCCAAAGGTCTGTTCGCCGTTGTGTTGCTGGAAGCGCGCTGAGCAGGTATCTCTCCCAAAGGGGAGAACCGGTTGGATATCGAAAGCTACAACGCGTTCTGCGGTGAGCTCGCGCATACCACTCATGTGGTGCAATGGGGCGGCAGTCATGTCTGGAAAGTCGCGGGGAAGGTTTTTGCCATTGCGGGTGAAAACAAGGACGGTGGTTTTCGCTGTAGCTTCAAGGTCTCAGACCTCGCCTTTGATATCCTGAAAGAACAGCCGGGCTGCCAGGGCGCGCCGCATCTCGCCTCGCGTGGGATGAAGTGGATCCAGCGCTTTTCTGACGAGGCCGTCGATGATGAAGCCCTGAAAGACTATCTGCGCGAGAGTTATCGGCTGGTGTCGCTCGGCCTCACCAAGAAGTTGCAGCGGGAGCTGGGTCTCAACCAGTCGTGATACCCCGGCCGGCGGAACCTGCCCACCGACGTCTCGTTGCTTTTTCAAGCGATTGAAACAGGCACGAAAGGACAGTCATGACCCTGACCACCAAACATTTTGGCGTTGATATTCCCGCGATCGGGTTCGGGACCTGGAAGCTCAAAGGCGAGACCGCGCAGGAGTGTGTCTCCAAGGCCATCGAGGCAGGCTACCGGATGATCGACACCGCGCAGGCCTACGAGAACGAAAAAGACGTTGGGCGGGGGATCGCAAATGCCCAGCTGCCGCGGGAAGATTTGTGGGTGACCACCAAGGTCTGGATGACCGAATACAAGGATGGCGACCTCCAGAAGTCAGTCGAAAAGAGCGTGAGCAAGCTCGGCACGGACTATGTCGACCTGATCCTGCTTCACTGGCCCAATGACGATGTGCCGCTGGAAGAAAGTCTCAGCGCGCTGAACGAGGTCCGCGACAGGGGGCTGACGAAGAATATCGGCGTGTCGAACTTCACGGTCGATCAGCTTGGGCAGGCGGTAAAGTTTTCCAAGGCACCCATCCTGACCAATCAGGTCGAATACCACCCATTCATCAACCAGACTCCGGTGCTCGAAGCAGCCCATGCCATCGGGACCTCAGTCACTGCCTATTCGCCGCTGGCGCAGGGGCAGGTCTTTGACAGCGAGATCCTGAAAGAAATTGGCGACGCCCACGGCAAGACGCCAGCACAGGTCGTGATCCGCTGGTTCACCCAACAGCCGGGTGTCATCACTATCCCCCGCTCTTCTTCGCCAGAGCATCTGCGCCAGAATAATGATGTTCATGACTTCGAACTGTCAGCTGAGGAGATGGGGCGGATTACGGCGCTCAAGGCGAATAATCATCGCCTGATTGATCCAAGCTGGGCGCCTGAATGGGACGAGGTGGCCTAGCGCTCACGCCAGTTAGACGGGCTTCAGATCAACGCTCCGGTCGCTATGATTGGCACCGGGCTTTGAGCCGAAGCAAAATTCGTGGAGGGAGCCGCTCGCAAGGGCCTTGCGGGCGGCTTCGTATCCAGCCTCGACAGCTTCGTCATAGGCTGTCCAGTCCCGTAACTCGATATCGCGTAGTTCAGGCACGATGAGCATGTCGGCCAGATCACGCCCGGCATTCGGGTTCACGTTCAGCGTCGCCGACCGCATCAGCAGGCCAGCAATTGGCGGAGCCGACGAAAAGCCATGCCTCCAGACCCATTGGAAGAAATTTGGCGGATTGACAAAGTCGTCTGCATTCAGGCCCTCAGGTGCCCGGGCGACATCCGACCCGATTACCATGCCGCGGTGAAGCTCACGCATGACGTCAGTGGGGAAATTGTTCAGCACAGCCCCATCAACCAGGACTTCGCCATTGTGGACCACGGGCGGTAATATTCCCGGCAGGGAGATCGTTGCGCGCAAGGCGGTGCGTAACTGTCCCTTGCGATGGACCCTGTATGTACCATCCGAGAGATTGGTCGACACGGCAAAGAAAGGGATGTGCAGCTCGCTGATATCCACATCGCCAAAATGTTCTTCAAGGCGCCGATTGACCCGTCGACCCTTTACCATGGAGATGACAGGCAGACTGAAGTCGCCGAGTGGATTGGTCTCTACGAAAGCCTTGCGGATCCGCCTGTCGATTTCGTCGTCATCCCAGCCCATCGCGACACAGGCCCCGACAACGGCACCCATAGAGGCACCACCTGCAAAATCGATCGGAATGCCCGCTTCCCGAATGGCGCGAATGACGCCGATATGAGCATAAGCGCGCGCGCCGCCGCCCGATAGTATGATGCCCGTTGAGCGACCTGCCATGACCCGGGCCAGACGATCGCAGCTATGCTTGTCGAGCCCCTTCCAGTGAAACAGTCTCGCGGCGCCGGACGCTTCCAGCCACTCGGATGGATGCGAGGCCTGTCGTTCTGAATTGTGATGGAGGAGAATGATATCGACCAGCTGGAGTGCCCTGGCTGGTGAATCATGAGACGGCATGAGCGGTTTTGATGGGCGGGCATCGGCACGGCCAAACACCCAGACGCGGTCTGCCTGCCGGGTCGAAAGCCGGAACCAGGACGAGTCGCCGACCGAAGTCACCAGCATTACGATGTCATTATTGGCTTCCAGCTCATCGAAGTACCCGGTGGGCTTGTCGCGGCCCTCGGTCTCCTCAATGATGCGGCACTTCATGTCGAAGCGGGCAAGGGATGCTTCAAGCGCCTCTGCGCGAAGCTTCAGGTCGATCGTTGGAGACGTTGCGACAAGGGCGAAAACCTTTGGCGCGTTACGCTTGTTCGGTTTGCGGCCTTCCCGCAGCCGGGTCAGCATGACCTGGATCATCGACGTCAGGATGTCCGGATCAGCTTTTGTAATCCGCTCGAAACCCTTACGGGAGATTTCCAGGATCTCAGAGTCGCGCAGGGCGTAGACAGAACTGGTGTGCGGGGCGTTATCAGCGAGGCCGTCGCCATCCATATCGGCGGCGCCTTCAAATAGCGCCATCTCACCCACTGGCTCGCCGGCGCGTATGTGACCAAGAAAATCCGAGCGTCCGTCCGGCATTGTCCGGAAGGCGCCGAGCGATCCGGACAGGACGAAATAGATCGACTCCGAAATATCGCCAGCCTTGAACAGTTCCCACCCGGCGGGCAGGGCGAACCATCTGGCTTCGCGCCCAGCGGCTCTCAAGGCACGTTTGGGCACATCACCCAGGAAGGGGATCGACTTCAGCGTTGGCGCAATATCGAGACTCATCTGCCGCACAGTGTGTTCCCTGCGAGTGGCTATGAAAAGGCCTCTCTGCGGCATGTTATAGGCCGGGATTTATGTCAGTCTGGTTACCGCTGCGGGATGACATTGCCCGCGACCGGCGGTAGGTCTGCAAGAAACAGTCTCCGGGAGGGCCAATGCCCGTACTGAAATCTACGCTCGACACTTCTGGCGAAAAATTCTCGTCGAACAGGCAGGGCATGGAAGCCCTGCTCGAAGAGCTAAGGCATAAGAGCGCAAATGCGGCATTGGGCGGTCCTGAGCGCGCGCGTCAGCGTCATACAGAACGTGGTAAGCTACTCCCCCGAGAGCGGGTCGAGCGCCTCATTGATCCGGGTGCCCCTTTCCTTGAGGTCGGCGCATTGGCTGCCAATGGCATGTATGATGATGAGGCGCCCGGCGCTGGCATCATCACCGGTATCGGACGCGTTGAAGGCCGCGAATGCATGATCGTCTGCAACGATGCAACGGTCAAAGGCGGCGCCTATTTCCCGATGACGGTTAAGAAGCATCTGCGCGCGCAGGAAATTGCGATGCAGAACCACCTTCCCTGTATCTATCTGGTCGATAGCGGCGGCGCGAACCTGCCGCACCAGGCTGAAGTCTTCCCGGACCGCGAGCATTTCGGACGCATCTTCTACAATCAGGCGCAGATGAGCGCGAAGGGCATTCCGCAGATCGCCTCGGTGATGGGCTCTTGCACGGCGGGCGGCGCCTATGTCCCGGCGATGTCGGATGAGACCATCATTGTCCGCAAGCAGGGTACAATCTTTCTCGGCGGCCCACCGCTCGTCAAAGCCGCGACCGGCGAAGAGATCTCTGCTGAAGACCTTGGCGGCGCAGACGTCCATGCGCGCAAGTCGGGCGTTGCTGACCATTATGCGGCAAGCGATGAGCATGCGCTGGCCATCGTTCGTTCGATCGTGCGTACGCTGCACCAGCCAAAGCCTGACACGGTTGGCTTCACTGACCCGCGTGAGCCACTCTATAATCCGCAAGAGCTCCATGGCCTCGTCCCGCGCGATGTACGCGAACCTTACGATGCGCGCGAAGTGATTGCCCGCACCGTCGACGGGTCTGAATTCCATGAGTTCAAACAGCTTTACGGCGACACACTCGTCTGCGGCTTTGCGCACATCTATGGCATGCCAGTCGCGATCCTCGCCAATAACGGCATCCTGTTTTCTGAAAGCGCACAGAAGGCGGCGCACTTCATCGAACTGGCTGACCAGCGCCGCACCCCACTTGTCTTCCTGCAGAATATCACCGGCTTCATGGTGGGCTCCAAGTATGAGGCAGGCGGTATCGCCAAGGACGGCGCCAAGATGGTGACGGCCGTGGCTACAGCGTCGGTCCCGAAATTCACGGTCGTGACGGGCGGCAGCTTCGGCGCAGGCAATTACGGTATGTGCGGCCGGGCCTACAGCCCACGCTTCCTGTTCATGTGGCCCAATGCTCGCATCTCCGTCATGGGCGGCGAACAGGCGGCCTCCGTTCTGGCAACGGTCCGACGCGACGGTATGGAGCGGCGCGGTGAGGAATGGAACGCGGCGGATGAGGAAGCCTTCAAGACGCCGATCCGCGAGGCGTATGAGGCCGAGGGCAGCCCGTATTACTCGACCGCGCGCCTGTGGGACGATGGCATTATCGACCCTGCCGACACGCGCCGCGTGCTTGGTCTCTCATTGGCCGCAGCCTTGAATGCGCCGATGGGTGAACGTGGGTTTGGCGTGTTCCGCATGTAGTCTGCCGACCTGTCAGAAGCTTAATAAGCGGGCCTGAGCGCTGATTTATATGGCATTCATCTGCGATACGGTTTTCACATAGACATCTAACTGCCTTGTAACGCATCCACCCTTACGCGTCAGGCGTCTTCTTTTCGCATCTCAGAATGAGATCGCAAAAAAGGAGTAAGTTATGAAACGCTTTGCAATTGTTTTCGCCGGTGCCGCAGCCGCAGGTGCCCTCGCAGCCTCTGCAGGTGAGATCGGCGCCTTTGGCGACGTCGACACCGATGCCAGCGGAACCATCTCTCAGGAGGAGTTCGTCAGCTGGAAGACCGCTGATGGCGACGTAACGGAGGCAGAGGCCACCGAGAAATTCGTAATGATTGACGCCAATTACGACGGTGAAGTCAGCGAGGAAGAATACGAAGAGGCCAAGGAAGCCTGGGCCGTAAAGGAAGAAGCCGCTGCTGACGACATGACGGATGATTCCGACATGGAAGTGGACACCGACTACTAGGGCCTGTCCTGACAATGAGACCAGTGAAGGGGCCTGCATGTGCAGGCCCCTTTTGCTTGCGCGCAGCCCCGGTCCATGTCACCCGATCATCTCGTTCATTCAGGTGGAGTTTGGTGCCCTGACCGCGAACCGTTTCGACCTTCTACGACTTGTCTTCGCGGCCGGTGTGACCGTGTTTCACGCTGTGGCGCTGACCGCGATTGCGCCTGATGCGCTTTTGGAAACGTCGCTTGGTGCGCTCGCTGAAATCTCCATCCAGGGCTTTTTCATCGTTTCAGGAGCACTCGTCTTCGGGTCGTTGATGCGCTCGGACTCGCTCGGCGATTACGCAGAGAAACGCGTGCGGCGGTTATATCCCGCTTATGCTGTCATCATCTTGGTTCCGGCGCTCGTAAGCCTGATCGTTGCCGGTCCCGGCGCTTTCAGTGGAATTCTTCGCTATCTCGCCGCCAATCTTGTCTTCCTGAATTTCCTTGCGCCCGATCTTCCCGGTCTTTTCGACGGCCAGCGTTTCGAAGCGGTCAATGGCGCGCTGTGGACGCTGAAGGTAGAGGTCATGTTCTACCTCGCCCTCCCGTTTATCGGCTGGCTGATGCGCCGGGCCGGCAAAGTGCGATGGGTGGTGCTGGTATGTCTCTACGTTGCGGGTGAAGCGTGGCGTCTCCTGCTTGAGCCCTCGCTCGCCGCAGCAGGTGCCTCGCCGATACTGCTCGCGCTGGCGCCAGAGCTTGCCCGCCAGCTGCCCGGCCAGATGGCATTCTTCGCGAGCGGAATGGGCCTCTGGCTCGTTTGGGAACAGGCGAAGCAGAAGAGGGGATGCCTTGGTCTCATGGGGTTGGCGCTCTTCGGGTTATCCATACTGCATCCAGTTATGGAGCCACTGCGCCCGGCAGGGCTCGCGGGCCTGATCGCATGGGCAGCCTTCGCGCCGGGCCCGGTTCTCAACGCCGCGCGTTATGGCGATATCAGCTATGGTCTCTACATCACCCACTTCCCCATCCTTCAGGGGCTGATCATGGCTGGTGTCTTCGCGACCGCAGGACTTGCCATGGGCTTTGTACTCGCGGCGCTTCTGACGCTGGTCGCAAGTTTTCTTCTCTGGTGGTTTGTAGAGAAACCGGCACTCCGACGCGACAGTCATTACAGACAGGCTGCAAAGGACGGCTAACGCCCATTCCAAAACGGCCGCGTCAGGCCTAACGTCATCTTCAGATCACAGGAGAAATTCATGGCCTACGAGACCATTTCCCTCGATGCGACCCCGGGCGGTATCGCAGTCATCACGCTGAACCGGCCGGAAAAGCACAATGCCTTCAACGCTATCGTCATCGAAGAGCTGACCGACGCGATCGAGACGCTTACAGAGCAGACGACCATCCGCATGGTCATTCTGCGCGGCAACGGGCCGAGCTTTTCGGCTGGCGCTGACCTTGAATGGATGAAGGCGGCAGCCAGCTATTCGCGCCATGAGAATGAGGAAGACGCTTTCAAGCTGGCAGAGATGCTTCGCAAGCTTGCTGCCCTGCCGCAGATGACGGTGGCACTGGTGCACGGCGCGGTCATGGGAGGCGGTGCGGGCCTGGTCGCGGCCTGCGACGTGGCCGTCGCCATGAAGGATACCAAGTTCCGCTTTTCAGAGGTTCGGCTCGGTCTGACCCCGGCAACGATCAGTCCCTTCGTGATTTCGGCCATCGGTCCGCGCTGGGCAAAAGCCCTCTTCGTGTCCGCTGAAAGCTTTGATGCTGCCTTCGCCGAGCGCATTGGCCTCGTCCAGTATGTGGTCGAAACAAATGAAGGCCTCCTGGAGATGGAAGAGTACCTGGCTGACCTTGCGAGCAAGGCCGCGCCCGGCGCGATCCATGACAGCAAGCGGCTGGTACAGGATTTCGCCGGCGTCGCCATCGACCAGTCACTGAGCCATGAAACGGCCAAGCGCATTGCCGCCCGCCGTGTCAGCGATGAGGGCAAGGAGGGCCTCAGCGCCTTCCTCGAAAAGCGCAAACCCGGCTGGGCAGAGTAGGCTCGGGTCCCAGGGCGGGTCTTGAAATCGCCTCGCCCCTTGGGGCAGATCGCCTTTGACCTGCCTTCCGGTCGCCCGGTTTAACAGCGAAAGAGCCTGTCATGTGGACATGGACGCAATGGCAGGACTGGCTTTCGGGGCAGCGTGAAAACGTCAGGCAGCGGCTCGTGCGTGGGCCTGTCGGCGCTGCCTTCTTCGAGTTTCTGAGCTTTGGGATCAAGCAGGGCTGGGCCTGTATCTTTGGGGGTCTGCTGCTCGCGCTGATCCTCCTGACGCACCTTTTCTATCCTGAGGGCGCCCCGATCAGCCGCTACGATTTCCTCGTTGTCGCGGCGGTCCTAATTCAGATCGCTTTGATCGCCACGGGCCTCGAAAGTCTTGAGGAGGCGAAGGTCATCCTCGCTTTCCATATCGTTGGCACGGCGATGGAAGTCTTCAAGACGGGCGCTGGCAGCTGGATCTATCCCGAAGAAAGCTTCCTGCGCATTGGCGGTGTGCCGCTCTTTTCCGGCTTCATGTATGCGGCGGTGGGCAGCTATCTCGCCCGTGTCTGGCGTATCTTCGACTTCCGCTTTGACAGGTTCCCGCCGCTCTGGCTGCAGGGCGTCCTGGCTACCGCGATCTATGTGAACTTTTTCGCCCATCACTACACGATCGACATTCGCAACGCGCTTTTCGTTGCGACCCTCTTGGTCTACGGTCCGTGTGTGGTCTGGTTCAGGGCTGACCGGGACCATAGACCCATGCCGCTGGTCATCGGCTTTGGCCTGGTTGCACTTTTTATCTGGTTTGCCGAAAATATTGGAACACTTGCGCGGGCCTGGACCTATCCGGGGCAGGAGTCAGTCTGGAAACTTGTTTCTCCGGCAAAATTCGGCTCTTGGTACCTGCTGATGATCATAAGTTTCGTGCTGGTGGCGCTGATCCACCGGCACCGGGAAGGACAAGATGCTGAAAAGCCTGCTGATCGCGAACCGGGGTGAGATTGCCTGCCGGATAATCGAGACCTGCAAACGCCTCGGCGTGCGCACCGTCGCGGTCTATTCTGACGCAGACGTCTATGCCCGCCACGTCGCCATGGCTGATGAGGCCGTCCACATCGGCGCGTCGTCGGCGACAGAGAGCTACCTTCAGGCGGGCCGCATCATTGAGGCGGCAAAAGCCGCAGGCGCAGAAGCGATCCATCCAGGCTATGGCTTCCTGTCAGAGAATGCGGACTTTGCTGACGCGGTCGCAAAGGCAGGGCTGATCTGGGTTGGCCCGACGGCGGCGACGATCCGTTCCATGGGCCTCAAGGATGAAGCCAAGCGCATTGCAGAAGAGGCTGGCGTTCCGGTCCTGCCAGGCTATCGCGGCGAGGCGCAGGATGCTGCCGCACTGGAAGGCGAGGCCGAGCGCATCGGCTATCCACTCCTGATCAAGGCTGTCGCTGGCGGCGGTGGGCGCGGCATCCGCCTCGTTGCAAAGAAAGCAGATCTCGCAGGCGAGCTTGAAAGCGCCGTGCGTGAGGCGAAATCCTCATTCGGCGATGGCCGCGTGATGCTTGAAAAGCTGGTCGAACAGCCCCGCCATATTGAGGTTCAGGTCTTCGGCGACAGCCATGGCGACGCGGTCCACCTCTATGAGCGTGATTGCTCGCTGCAGCGCCGCCGTCAGAAAGTCGTCGAGGAAGCGCCCGCGCCCGGCATGCCAGAGGATGTGCGCGCCGCCATGACAGGCGCGGCCGTCGATCTGGCCAAGGCGGTTGGCTATCAGGGTGCAGGCACGGTGGAGTTCATCGTCGATGGCACCCGGCCGCTTGCCAAGGATACGTTCTTCTTTCTCGAGATGAATACGCGCCTGCAAGTCGAGCACCCTGTTACCGAACTCATCACCGGCACCGATCTGGTCGAATGGCAGTTGCGTGTGGCCTCTGGTGAGAAACTTCCCCTGAAACAAAGTGATATCCCACTAAATGGACACGCCATCGAGGCGCGTATCTGCGCCGAAGACCCAGCCGACAGTTTCCGGCCGGGGGCAGGGCGGCTCTATGCGTTCAATCTTGGTAATGTCGAGCGCCTGTCCGAGAGCAGTGCCGGTGCACCAGCAGACGCGATCGACGGTGACCTTACACTCTACAGGCTCGATAGCGGCTTTGGCGCGGGCGACACCGTGCCAGCGGTCTACGATTCCATGATTGCCAAGGCGATCGTGAAAAGCTGGGACCGTGAAAGCGCGATCGATGCGCTTTCTGAAAGTCTCGGCGAAAGCATCATTGCGGGCATTCCGAGCAATGTCGGCTTCCTGAAGCGCTGTCTCGATCACCCCGTCTTCCGCGGCGGCGAGCATCACGTGAACTGGATCGCGGAAGAAATCGACGCGTTGACGCAAGCGAAGACCGACATCCGCGAAGCGGCAGGTCGTCTGGTGGCGCATGCGCTTCTGACGGATACGGGCGACACGCCGTTTGATCAGAAGGATGGCTGGCGCCTTAACGCACCGGCTCGCCGATCAGTCCGGCTGAAGCTGGACGGCGAGATTGCAGACATTGCCGTCGATGAGGGGGACGCGGCCATGGACATCATGCCGGCCATCTCCATCACCGATCACAGCTTCGCCGTCGCCGTCGATGGCGACACGGTCCTCGTCGACATTCCAGACTATGAGGCCGAAGCCGAGGCGATTGCAGGCGGCGACAAGGTATCCGCGCCAATGCCGGGCAAGGTCATCGATCTGCGCGTCCAGCCGGGCGATGAGGTCACGAAGGACCAGACGCTAGCCGTCATGGAAGCCATGAAAATGGAGCACAGCCTGAAAGCACCGCGTGACGGCGTGGTGAAGGCGGTTGGCGCCAGCGTTGGTGAGCAGGTCGCCGAAGGCGTCATGCTGGTGGAGCTGGAAGAGGTCTAGGCGGGCGTTTTCCCGGAGAGCGCTCTTTCCACAGGAATTACAGAGAGGGACTGGCCTCTGTTGCGGGCGGCATTAAATTCGTCTCGTGAGCCTGAACATGGTCAAACTCTGCGTAGGCGCCGAAGAGATTGGCGACCTTGAGGCGTGGCAGAAGCGCCTGATGCGCTCCTACCCCCAACCGGTCCATCATACACGCATGGTGCCCAAGCGAGTCGATGAGTTGCTCGATGGCGGCTCCATCTTTTGGGTGATCAAGGGTCTGATCCAGGTTCGCCAGAAAATCACTGACATCCGCGTCATGGCCGACCGGAATGGCCGCAAGGCCTGCGAGCTTGTGCTCGATCCCGAGATCATTCTTGTGGAGCCAACGCTAAAACGCCCGTTTCAGGGATGGCGTTACCTCAAGCCCGCTGAGGCCCCGACCGACATAAAGCGTGACGGCAAGTCAGAAGAAATTCCCCCATCACTGCACGCCAAGCTCAAAGAGGCCATGGTCTGGTAGGCTGGGCACGCACCAGTCACCAAAGTGCCTATACGCAGAAAGCGAAAAAGCCCCCGCTCCGCGAGCGAGGGCTTTAGTTCGGTTCCAGTTCCAACAGTTCTTAATCGACCTGTTCAGGTTTGCCGGATTTCTTGTTCTTCGACTTTTTTGCCTTGTCCTCGATATATTCGAAGGCGAGCTTCTCATTATCTTTTTCATCGACGGTAATCTTCACCGCACCGCCCTTGGCCAGCTTGCCGAAGAGAAGCTCCTCAGCCATCGGCTTCTTCACATGCTCCTGTATCGTGCGGGCGAGAGGACGTGCGCCGAACTCTTCATCGAAGCCACGCGCAGCAAGCCAGTCGCGCGCATCTTCTGAAAGCTCGATCGTCACGTTGCGATCAGCAAGCTGCACTTCGAGCTGAAGCACAAACTTCTCGACCACCCGTTCGATGATCTCAGGTGTCAGGCCGCCGAACACGATGGTGGCGTCAAGGCGGTTGCGGAATTCCGGAGTGAAGAGGCGCTTGAGGGCTTCTTCCTGCTCGTCTTCCTTCTTACCCCGGCCAAAGCCGATCGAGTTCTTCGCCGCATCAGACGCACCGGCATTGGTGGTCATGATCAGAATGACATTGCGGAAATCGACCTTGCGACCGTTCGCATCCGTCAGCGAGCCATTGTCCATGACCTGAAGCAGGATGTTGAACAGGTCCTGGTGTGCCTTCTCAATCTCATCCAGCAGCAGGACGCAGTGCGGGTGCTGCATGACGCCGTCGGTCAGCAGGCCGCCCTGATCAAAGCCGACATAACCCGGAGGTGCGCCGATCAGGCGGGAGACAGTGTGGCGCTCCATATATTCCGACATGTCGAAGCGCAGGAGCTCCACGCCCATGATAGAAGCGAGCTGGCGTGCAACCTCGGTTTTACCTACGCCGGTTGGACCGGTGAACAGGTAGGAGCCGATGGGCTTGTTCGGCTCACGAAGACCGGCACGCGACAGCTTGATAGCTGACGATAGCGCCTCGATTGCGTCGTCCTGACCATAGACCACGCGTTTGAGGTCCGGCTGCAGGTTCTTGAGGGCGACAGCGTCATCCTTTGTAACCTGTTTGGGAGGAATGCGGGCGATCTTCGCGATCACCGCTTCAATCTCCTTGGCACCGATCTGTTTGCGGCGGCGGTTCTCAGGAACGAGCCACTGAGTCGCGCCAGCTTCGTCGATCACGTCAATTGCCTTGTCCGGCAGCATGCGGTCGGTGATGTAGCGGTCAGAGAGCTCGACCGCCGTCTTGATCGCGTCATTCGTGTAACGAATACCGTGGAAGTCCTCGAAGGTCGGCTTCAGGCCGGTGAGGATCTTGATTGCGTCTGGAACGGACGGCTCGACCACATCGATCTTGCGGAAGCGACGGGCAAGCGCGCGGTCCTTCTCGAAGTGCTGCTTGTACTCCTTGAAGGTGGTCGACCCCATGCAGCGGACTTCGCCGCTTTGCAGCGCAGGTTTCAGCAGGTTTGACGCGTCCATCGCGCCGCCTGATGTGGCGCCCGCGCCGATAACGGTATGGATTTCATCGATGAACAGGATGCCTTTTTCCTGTTCGCCGATTTCCTTCATGACTGCTTTCAGACGCTCTTCAAAGTCGCCCCGGTAACGCGTGCCAGCGAGAAGTGCGCCCATATCAAGCGCCCAGATGACGGCATCGTCGAGAATCTCCGGCACTTCGCCGTCAACGATCTTCTTGGCAAGACCTTCGGCAATGGCGGTCTTGCCAACGCCGGGGTCACCGACAAGCACGGGATTGTTCTTTGAGCGGCGGCAAAGCACCTCGATACAACGTTCGATCTCGAAGTCGCGGCCGATAAGCGGGTCGACCTTACCCTGCTTGGCCTTCTCATTGAGGTTCACGCAGTAAGCTTCCAGAGCCTCTTTTGCAGGGCCGGGCTTCTGCTGCTGCTCTGTCTCCTCGGAACCGCGCGGCGTCGTCGAACGCGACATGCCCGGCGATTTCGCGAGGCCGTGCGAAACAAAGT
Organism: Henriciella marina; assembly: GCF_027213945.1. GTDB lineage: Bacteria > Pseudomonadota > Alphaproteobacteria > Caulobacterales > Hyphomonadaceae > Henriciella > Henriciella marina_A. The sequence goes on along the minus strand of NZ_JAPWGW010000003.1, from coordinate 93,368 downwards.
TCACCGCATCATAGCGGGTCATGTCCTGCTCCTGCAGGAAGTAGGCGGCATGGCTCTCGCGCTCGGAGAAGATGGAGATGAGGACATTCGCGCCAGACACCTCGTCACGCCCCGAGCTTTCGACATGCAGGATCGCACGTTGTACAACGCGCTGGAAAGCGGCGGTCGGCTGTACCGATGTCGTCGGGCTATCGGTGATGAGGCTCGAAAGCTCGTCATCAATATATTGGGTCAGGGACTGGCGCAGGTGTGGAATGTCGACCTTGCAGGCCGTCATCACTTCAACAGCGTCGGTATCTTCAGTCAGCGCCAGAAGCAGGTGTTCAAGTGTCGAATATTCATGCGAACGTTCGCCTGCGAGATTTAGCGCTTTTTCCAGGGCAGTTTCTAGACTGTCGGTCAGTGAGGGCATCTGGCTTTAATCCTCTTTTTCCATCGTGCATTGCAGAGGATGTTCGTTGCGCCGCGCCAGATCCATGACCTGGGCAACCTTGGTTTCGGCGACCTCGAAAGTATAGACGCCGCAAACCCCCACACCCTTCTGGTGTACATGCAGCATAATCCGAGTCGCCTGTTCCGGGCTCTTGTTGAAGAACTGCTCCAGGATGAAGACGACAAACTCCATGGGCGTGTAGTCGTCATTCAGAAGCAGTACCCGGTACATGCTTGGTTTTTTCGTCTTTACCCGCGTCTCGGTAACGACGCCGGTTCCATCGCTGTCATCGGTCCGGTCGGGCCCTGTCGGGTCTTCCGGATCGGCGAGCTTGGGTCTGTAGTCTGTTACGGCCATGATCATGACATAGGTTGGCTTCCTGACAATTTCAGCCTGATACGTTCTGCTCTACTGATCAAGCTGTAGCTGCCGCATTTCCTTTCAACTCAGAAAGCAGCGTCTGGACGCGCTTCTGATTGGCCTTGAAGTCATACTTTCCAAGGCGAGATCTCGAGTACACAGCGATTTCAGCGGTTTGTGCGCGGTCCTTCGCGGAAACGACCCGGATCGAGAGATCATCCTTGAACTTCAGCAACTTCGTCGCGGCCACGATTTCCAACTGCATTTCGTTGTCGCCATGTGCTGCAATCGTCCAGCGATCCTTACCCACCGCCAGCATCTTGAGGCGCTGGTAGAGCGCTTCAGCTGGTTCGTCATAGACAGGGGAGATCTCGTCCGGATGCGCCGTAGACGCCATTCCGGCGGGCAGGACAAGAAACGTGTTCGGCGTGTCCGGCCGCTCCAGCGTTTCGAATGCAAGAAGTTTGGTCATGATCTGGATATAAGTTCCGCACTGCGCCGGTGCACGGGACAAGTTGCAGCGGCGCAAACGAAAAAGGCCAGCTGCGGGAGCAGCTGGCCTTCGAATACATCGATTGCCCGTTTAACAGGCAGACCTTTAGGAAGCTTTCGCTTTGGAAGCTGCCTGCTTGGTCTCGGTCGTGGCGGTCTGCATATATCCGGCGAAAGGCTGAAAGCAGTCTTTCATCGCGGAGCTGTAGATATCTGCCAGTTCGCTGAGGCCATCGAGGTGGGCTTTCACTGCGGTGCGCATGTAGGTGGACTGGATTTCCAGTGCCTCTTCCATCGAAGACACGCCGGCCAGCGTTTTGCTGGTTTCAACGGTCATGCTGACGCGGTCCTGGGCCTGGCGCATAACGGCGGCGCTGGCGTCCTGGAAGCTTTTCACGGAAGCTTTTGCGCTTTCCGTGCCTGCGGACATCGCGTCCTTGCTCATGTCGCCAAATGGGAATGCCTTGACGAAAGTCTGCGGATCGAACGTGCCAAAAGAGTAGGTATCTGTTTTAGCCATGAAGAAATCTCCTTCTATGCCATCCTATATATGCCAGCTGCTTCGCAGTTGCAACATCTTTTGGTGCGGTGCACAAAATTACGCCTGGTACGAGAATTGCTAGTTAACAGATCGCGTCATGCGGTTAACTGCTGGATAACTGATTTCTATCATTCTAGGGTCTCCCCGGAATTGGACGGGGACTGCATCAATTCTCGGAGGGAACATATGAAGCTCGGTTTCATTGGACGACTTGCGCGTGTCACTCTGGGGGTGCTCGCTATAAGTTTGATGCCCGCACAATTTGCGCAGGCAGAAAAGTACGCGTCCATCGTTGTCGATGCTGATACCCACGAAGTCCTGCATGCGCGGAATGCCGATGCGCTGCGCTATCCGGCCTCCCTCACCAAGGCGATGACACTTTACATGGTATTCGATGCGCTGAAGTCTGGCGAAATCACGCTGTCTGAGGAACTCCCCGTCTCGCGCGCAGCCGCTTCGCAGCCGCCATCCAATTTGCGCCTGCGCGCGGGCTCGACAATTACAGTGCGTGACGCGATCCGCGCGCTTGTGACAAAGTCGGCCAATGACGTGGCGGTCGTCATTGCTGAACGCCTGGGTTCAACTGAATCCCGCTTCGCCACCCTGATGACCGCCAAGGCGCGCTCGTTCGGCATGACTCGCACGACCTTCCGCAATGCATCCGGTTTGCCCGACGCGGCACAGATGTCGACGGCACGCGATATGGCGATCCTCGCAGAGCGTCTGCTCGAGGATCATTCCGGCTACTATCACTACTTCTCCACCGACAGCTTTCAGTGGGGCTCCCAGAAGTTTCCGAACCATAATGCGCTGCTTCGTTCAGTCGATGGCGTTGACGGCATCAAGACAGGTTATACGCGCGCATCCGGCTTCAACCTCATGTCCTCTGCTCGCCGCGATGGACGCCGGGTCATCGCCATCATGTTCGGCGGTTCTTCCTCGCTATCACGCAACCAGCACGTCTCTGATCTGATCGAAGCGGCGTTCAGTACCTTTGAAACGCCCCGCCTGCCGGACACGGCGCTCGCCAGCTACGCTATCAACAACATCCAGCGCCCGAACAATATAAATGCAGCTGCAATGCCGATGCTGAATGGCGAGATCTTCACGCCGGGCCGGATCGGTGAGGGCGATGAGAGCAGCCCGCTGCGCGTGGCGCCCCGCTAGGCTATCGCCTCACAAGTTTTGTAGAGTTCAATAAAAAGCCCCGGCCGATCAGTTCGGCCGGGGCTTTGTTTTGCCAGCTGGCTCTGTCTCAGATGACAAGATCTGCGTCCGCAAGTTCAGGCAATTTCAGCATAAGGACCAGTTCGCGAAGCTCCTGACGGGCGGCGACGTGGCTCATCGTGAATGCGAAATTTGATCCCTTTTCTGTAAGGTCGAGCAGGGTGAGACCTGCAGGAAACAGCTCGCGATAGATGACGCGCTCCGACAGGCCCGGCGCAATGCGGAAGCCGACCCGCTTCGACAGATTGTCCATTGCTTCGCCGACTTTCTGCTTGTTACGCGCTTCCAGCGGTGATGTGCGATTGCGCATGACGATCCAGTCAACCGGGCGCCTGCCCGCCATGGCGCGCGCCTTGCGGCAGGACCAGACCATTTCTGAATAGAAGCTTGGGCGCAGCACTTGCAGCGTCTGCGGGTTCACATCGCCCAGAAGGTCGAAGTCGACAAAGCTGTCATTCAGCGGCGTGATCAGCGTGTCCGCTTTCTCGTGGGCGAGGCGCGACAGGAAGGTGTCGCTGCCGGGCGCGTCGATGATGATAACGTCGCACACGGTCGCGAGACGATTGATCGCCGCTTCAAGGCGTTCCGCCTCCTCAGTTTCGGCCTCATCCAGGCTTCTTGCAGCGCTTGCGTCGACGCGGATCATGTCAGGCATGGGAAGCCGGGAGCTGGTCGTTTCTATCCAGCGATAGCGGTTTTCCAGATAGCGCGTGAACGAACGCTGGCGCACATCGAGGTCGATCGCGCCAACTCGTTTTCCCTGGCGTAGCAGCGCGATACATAGGTGCATCGCGACCGTCGATTTGCCGGCACCGCCTTTTTCATTGCCAATCGTGACGATCCGGCATGGCCGGACGGGCGCGTTATTCTCGCGCGTACCATCTTCGTGCGCGGATCCAAAAGATCCGAAACCATCAGCAGCCATTACAGCCCCTTCCAGATTGCCCCAAATTTTACGGTCGCCAGGTTCGCAGCCTATCAGGCTGGCGCGAGACCGGCAGATCGGTCAAATAGCAGATTGTCCAGCCAGTTCGGCTCGCTGCGTTCCGGGCGGTAAGCGGCTGGACGATCAAACAATTCATCGTCGAACATCACATCGTCTTCGAGACCACAATGATCGGAGAACTCCACCCGGTAGTGGGATGGGCGGACTTCGATGATGGGCGCTGCATTTGCGATATCGACGAGGCAGTTGCGTAGTCGACAGAGCGATGCGGTCAGCCGGGAGAACACATCGGTATTACCTACGACTGGGCGTTCGTCTTCAAACAGCCAGTCGTCATGGCCGTGGCTCGTGCTCATGGATGGCCTGCGCTCGCCAAGATTGACCAGCGGTTTTTTTGATTTGAACGGCAGGGCCGCGCGGGCCAGAAACGTTTGCAAGAGAGACATGTCGGACTTTCTCATAAAGTGAACAAATCGGCCTAATTGGTTAATACCTCGTTGAGGAAACCAGAATTCGGGAACTTCTCCAAGTGAGCATGCAGCAGGCAAAGATTGTCAGGACTCGCGCGGATCTGCAGCGCGAAATTTCAGTGGTCCACAGGTCAGGACAGCGCGTCGGATTCGTGCCGACAATGGGGGCCCTGCATGACGGTCACATCTCGCTCGTGACCAAAGCGAAGGAAAAAGCTGAATTCGTCGTAGCCAGCATCTTCGTCAATCCGACCCAGTTTGCGCCCGGCGAAGACCTCGACCGCTATCCGCGCAATGAAGAGGGGGATGTCGCTCGTTTGAGCGCGGCTGGCTGTAATCTCGTCTACTGCCCGAGCGTCGAAGAGATGTATCCCGAAGGCTCCCTCACCAATGTGCGCGTCGAGGAAATGTCCGATCTTCTAGATGGGATTTACCGTCCGCACTTCTTCTATGGCGTTGCAACAGTGGTGGCGCGGCTCTTCATCCACGTAAACCCGGACATCGCGGTGTTTGGTGAGAAGGACTACCAGCAGCTTCAGATCATCAAGCGAATGGTGCGGGACCTCGGCTTTGCGATCAAGATTATTGGCGGAACGACCTGGCGCGACGAAGACGGCCTCGCCCAGTCTTCGCGCAATGCCTATCTCAGCGAGGAGGAACGCCGCCGCGCCAATGCCATCTTCTCTGCGCTTCACCGTGCGGCCTGCCGGCTCCGCATCGGATGTCCTGTCGAGGATGCCATGAAAGAAGCCCGCGGCACGATTCTGGCGGCGGGCTTCTCGAAGCTTGATTATGTCAGCGCGGTCGATCCGCTCACGCTTCAGGATCTGGCCGATGGCCCAATCGAAGCCGGACAGGACTGCCGCTTGCTTGCAGCAGCCTGGATGGGGTCAACCCGCCTGATTGACAATCTGGGCGTATAGCTTGGCGTCAAGCTCAGGACCGCGGGTATAGATCAGTGTGCCTTTCGCGATACGCGGGATCATCTCTTCTGCCACGGCACGCTCAAGCGCCGGGCAACCCCAGCTGCGGCCAATTTTCTTGCCGCCGCCATACACATAGTCGGCGCCGTGGATGACGATGGCGCGGTCACGCGCGAGCGAATTGACGTCGTCCAGACCATCAAGGCGCAGCGACAGACCGTGTTTGCCGTAATAGGTTTCCGCGGTGACGAAGGTACCGAGCGAGGTCATCTTCGAGCCTGAAATGTTCGAGAAGGTGTCGGCGATGCCGTCATGATCACTATCGGAGCCTTGTCCGTGGGAGACCAGATATTCATCCGTCGTCATCGATTCCATGTCGATCAGGAAGAAGCGCGGTTCGCTGGAATGGCGACGATAGTCAATCACGACCATGTACCGGTCATTCTTCACCGCGTTGGCATGCACGGAACGCGCAGCCATGGCTTCAGACCAGAGCTCAGGGCCCATGGCGTCAGTCGGCGTTTTGGCGAATGCGGCGGTTCCGGCGAGGGTGAAGGCCGCAAGCGATAACGAGAAGAAACGGATAAGTGCTTTCATGGTTCCCAAGGTGCCAAAAGAATTTGGCAGAACTTTGAAGGGCGTCACAAAAGGTTCCCCGCCATCTGCAATTAATGCTGCAGGTGGCGCGTTTCAGCTCACGGATGCACTGCTTGCCGAAGCCGCCGCAATCGAAGCCACCAGCGCAACTTGAACGGCCTCTATCGCCTGTATGGTCGCTTTAGTGGAGGCCATGCCGCCCTTTGCGATCTCCTTGATGCGGTCCTTGTGAGCCTTCAGCTTTTCGTTCGGGAAATTCTTCTTCAGAAGGCCGGTTTTATCGCCAAGTGCGATGATCACGCAGTCTTCGGCCTCAGGTGGCTTGCCCTCGAACATCACCGCTTCAAGGTGAAGGATCAGTTTCGCTTCAGCCTTGGGCTCCGCCTCGGGATACCGTGTCCAGTTGAAGAACAGGAAGGATTGCGGGTCCGCGCGAAGTACACCCTTGTCGACAAGCGCCTGCGCCTGCGTGCGGAACAGTTTAGACTTGTTGGCAAGCTTGCTGACAGCCGATTTTACGGACCGGCCATCTGCGCGCTTCGCGAGCGTCTCCAGGCATGAATCCAGAAAGACGTCTCCCGTCGGTGCGGCATCGGTAACTGACAGTTTCTTCTGTTTCACCTGATCGAGGACCAGCCGCCCGCGCAGGATAAGTTCTGCAATAGCGCTACCAGCCAGGCCGTACTCGACGAACTGCCCGCTTTTCTCACCCGTCTCATTCTTGAGCGATAGAAGCACTAGGCCTTCAGCGATCGTCAGCGTCATTTGTCATTATCTCCCTATCATCTCTGTAATAGAGAGATAAGAAGCGAATTATCGAATTTCAATAATAATCCGAACTGGATCAGAAGACGCGCGGACGCTCTGACTTGTCGACGTGGAGGCCGCATTCTGTCTTCGCCATACCGGCCCAGCGGCCAGAGCGGATATCAGACGGGTCTTCTGCAGGGCGCGTGCAAGGCCAGCAACCGATCGATGGATAACCCTGATCGACCAGTGGGTGCTTTGGCAGGTTCCGATGAACGAAGAAGCGATCAACGTCTTCCTGCGTCCAGCTCGCCAGCGGGTTCACCTTGTAGCGCCCATTGGCATGCTCGAACACAGGCATGCTCATGCGGGCACCGCCATGAAAGCGCTTGCGACCGGTAATCCAGGCATCGAAGCCTTCGAGCGCAGGCTCAAGCGGACGCACCTTGCGCAGTGAACAACAGGCGTCCGGGTCCGACTGCCAGAGGCGGTCCTTCGGATCGATGATCTTGCGCTCGGTTTCGTTCGGCTTGATCTCCTGAACATTGGTCAGGCCCAGCTGGTCGATCAGCGTGTCCTTGTAATCCAGCGTCTGCGGGAAATGCAGACCGGTCTCAAGGAAGACCACCGGGAAATCTGGATCGACATCCGCAATAAGCGCCAGCATCACAGCACTCTCAGCGCCGAAGCTCGACACATAGGTCAGCTTGCCCGGCCACTCACGCACCAGCGAGGCGCGCAGGATGGTAGTCGCGGACGCGTGACGCAGCTCACCATTTAGGCGGGCAAGCCGCTCCTCGGCAGGCTGTCTCAGACGTGTCTGATAATCGGCATATGGCATAAAAGCGCCTTTAATCCTTTCCGTGCCGGCGGCGGAAAACGGGTACACGCTCATCCGCTGCTGGCTGATACACCGCTGAAAACTCTTCCAGCGCGTCTAGTACGGAAGGTAATTCGGCCCTCTCGGTCTCAAAAGCATCGAACCCTGAACGGTTCATATAGAGAATCTGATCTCGCAGGACGTGGCCGACGGCGCGGAGCTCACCTTCATAGCCCATACGGCGGCGCAAGAGCTGCGCCTGCGAATAGCCGCGCCCATCGGTATATTTGGGGAAATCGATCTCAATCAGCGTCAGTCGGTCGAGAAATTCCTCGAGCTCGTGCGGATCGTCGGCGGGCTCCAAGCGCACGCCGATTTCAGTATTTCTCGCAAGAAGAAGCTCCGTCTCACTCCGAAACCGGGCAAGTGAAACCGTGATGCATCCACCGGGGGAGAGGTCGGCTTCATCAGGCACATAGGCCCAGATATCGTCGACTTCGCGGCGGTCCTTGATAAGTGGCATGTAAGTGTTGTCCTCGTCTCTCTACGCGCCCGCGTAGATGGCGTCCTTGAAAGGCTCCATGCCTTCGCGCTCAAACGTTTCGATGAAGGTTTCGTCCTTGCTGGAGCGAAGTTCGCGGTAACGATCGACAAGGCGCTTCAGCGCGACAGGCACGTCGTCCGCTTTCAGCCCCGGCCCGGCCATCTGGCCAATCGCCGCTTTCTCATCGGCGCGCCCACCCAACGTGATCTGGTAGTATTCCTCGCCTTTCCGGTCGACGCCGAGAATACCGACATGGCCGACATGGTGGTGACCACACGCATTGATGCAGCCGGAAATATTGATGTGGAACTTGCCGATATCGGCCTGGTCGTCCGGGTCGCTGAACGCTTCCTGTATGGCCATGCCAACCGGGATAGAGCGTGCATTGGCGAGGTTGCAGTAATCAAGCCCCGGGCAGACGATCATGTCCGAGATGAGCCCTTCATTCGGCGTGGCGAGACCGGCTGCATCGAGCTTGCGATAAAGCTCATAGACATCATCCAGGGCGACATGCGGCAGGACGACGTTCTGCGCATGGCTGACGCGGATATCGTCATGGCCATAACTCTCGGCGAGGTCCGCCATGACATCCATCTGGTCATCCGTTGCGTCACCGGCGGCAACGCCCATCGGCTTCAGGCTGACGGTCACTGTCGTATAGCCATCCACCTTGTGCGGGTGCAAATTCGCGCGCGTCCAGCGTGCGAAGCCTGCGTCAGCGGTCTTCGCCTTTTCGAAGCTTTCGGAATTTGCCGGTTTCGCCGCCAGCTTTGGCGGCTCGAAATAGGCGTGAATCCGGTCGATCTCTTCCTGGGGCAGGGCGATCTTTTCAGCCGTCCGCTGCGCCGCGAACTCATCTTCGACCAGCTTGCGGAATTCCTCTTCGCCCGTCTCGGAGACGAGGATCTTGATGCGCGCCTTGTACTTGTTATCGCGGCGGCCAAAGCGGTTATAGACCCGCATGATGGCTTCCAGATAATCGAGCAGCTCGCTTTCCGGCACGAAATCAGAGACCTTGGCGGCAATATGCGGCGTGCGCCCCTGGCCGCCGCCGACATGGACCTCAAAGCCAACTTCGCCGTCCTTGCGGCGCATGTTGAGGCCGATATCGTGCACCTTGATCGCCGCGCGGTCATGTTCTGCCGCCGTCACGGCGATCTTGAATTTGCGCGGCAGGAAGGCGAATTCCGGGTGGAAGGTCGACCATTGGCGGATGATCTCGCACCATGGGCGCGGGTCCATCACTTCATCCTTCGTCGCGCCGGCATAATGGTCGCTCGTGACGTTGCGGATGCAGTTGCCCGAGGTCTGGATGGCATGCATCTCGACATCTGCCAGATCCGCCAGCACATCGGGAATATCCTTCAGCGCCACCCAGTTGAACTGGATGTTCTGGCGCGTCGTGAAGTGGCCATAGCCACGGTCATATTTGCGGGCGATCTCGGCCAGCGCGCGCATCTGGCGCGGATTGAGCTGGCCGTATGGAATAGCGATCCGCAGCATATAGGCGTGCAGCTGCAGATAGACGCCGTTCTGAAGCCGCAGCGGCTTGAACTCATCTTCCTTCAGTTCGCCAGACAGGCGGCGGGCCACCTGTCCACGAAACTGCTCGACCCGTTCCTTTACGATCCGGGTGTCGAATTCATCATACCTGTACATCGGTAACCTCATGCAGATGGGGAAGGCCGAGCTCGCGCTCGCAGCGCGCAATCCAGCCGTGAACGGCCGGAAACTCGGACACGTCAAACCCGCCTTCATGGGCGAGGCGGGTATAGGCAAGCAGCGAGATATCGGCGAGCGTCATCGCCTCTCCGCCAGCGATCCAGTCATTGCCGAGCAGGGCAAGTTCCATCCGGCCAAGTGCGCGCCGGCCCTTTGCCATCAGGTGTGGGTCGATCTCTTCGTCGCTGCGCTTTTCATAGTGCTTCTGGAAGCGGCGCACCGCGATCGCCGTCTCGTGGGAATACTGTTCCCAGAACATCCACTCCAGAACCTTGGCGCGCTCGAAAGCGTCTTCCGGCACAAGCTCGCTGCCATCGGCAAGATAGGAGATGATGGCGTTGGACTGGGCGAGCACGCGGCCATTGTCGAACTCGATGACAGGCACCTGACCGAACGGGTTGATCGCAAGGAAAGTATCCGTGCGGGTCTCGCCTTTCATGATGTTGATCTCGACCCATTCATGGTCGATGCCGAGGCGCTCCGCGACCCATTTCACTTTCAGGCAATTGCCAGAAATGCTGTCACCATAGATGCGGATCATTTCGGCGCTTTCTGAAACTCAGGGTGCACTGTCGGGCCGTTCGCACGAATATTTTCGCGCAGCGTTTCGCGGCCATCGACGGCGCCCGTTTCAGTGACCTGCATGAAATACGGGTCAGTGACCGTGCCTTCCTGTGCTTCTGCATCTTTCAGGCGGGCCTCGGCCTCATCGCCGATGAAGACGCCGATGCGCTGCGGGTCGTCGGACCAGCTGCCATCGCCCGCCATCCAGACGACTTTGCCTGTCAGCGTGTCCCAGGCGGTCACCGCCTTGGGCTGGTCGGGTTTCAGTTTTGGGCGGACCGAAGTCATGCCAGCGCCTCCGCTATGAATTTGTTCTGGGCCTCGGCGGGAAGACCGGCAACCTCGCCGATAATCAGCAGTGCCGGGCCCTTGATGCCATGTGTTTCTATGATCCGGGGCAGGGCCTCAAGAGAGCCAAAGCCGCGTGTCTCGTTTGCACGCGTGCCATTCTCGATGACCGCCACGGGGGTGTCACCCGAAAGGCCAGCTTCCTGCAACTTTTCCGAGATGACGGTCGATGTGCCAACGCCCATGAAGACGACGACGGTCTGGTTTGGCTTGGCCAGACCCTGCCAGTCGAGGTCCGGCACGCCGCCCTTGCGGGCATGGCCCGTCACGAAGGTCAGCGTCTGGGCATGGTCGCGGTGGGTCAGTGGCAGGTTCGCATTCGCTGCGCACCCAAGCGCTGAGGAGATACCCGGTACGACCGTCGCTTCGATGCCGGCTTCTCGGAGTGCTTCGACTTCCTCGCCGCCGCGCCCGAAGATGAAAGGGTCGCCGCCCTTTAGGCGTACGACGCGTTTGCCTTCGCGGGCTGCTGCAATCATCAGCTCGTGAATGCCGTCCTGCGGCACAAGATGCTCGCCCTTGGACTTGCCGACGGGGACACGTTCAGCGTCGCGGCGAACCATGTCCATGATCTCATCCGAAACGAGCTTGTCGTGAAACACGATGTCGGCCTGCTGGATCAGACGGAAGGCTTTAAGCGTGAGAAGCTCCGGGTCGCCGGGGCCTGCGCCAACAATATGGACGGGTCCGGGATCGTTCGAGCTTGCCTCATGAGAAAAGCGAAGGAGCGCGATGTCCATCAGCTTCTCGGCGCGCTGATCATCACCGGCGTACACCGCTTCTGCCACAGGCCCGCGCAAGACATGCTCCCAGAAGTGACGGCGGGACGTCTCAGAACTGATCGCGTCCTTCACAGCCGGGCGCCAGCGCTCTGCCAGCTCGGCGAGTATGCCAATCCGCTCAGGCAGCAGCGTCTCCAGCTTTGCGCGCACATCCTTGGCGATGACTGGTGCCGCGCCGCCAGTGGCGAACGCTGCAACGACCTGGCCGCGGTCTAGAATGCTCGGCACGGTGAAGTCGCAAAGCTCCTTGCGGTCGACCACGTTCACCGGCACGCCAAAAGCGCGGACAAGCTCATAGGCCCATTGCAGCTCCGTCTCTTCGTCACAGGCGATGATAGCGAAGCGTGACGTGTCCAGAGCGTGGCTGGCTTGTTCCGGCTCGACGTGGTCGATCTGCTCAACCGACTTGGCCCAGTCAGGCAGGTGACGGGTCACCAGCGCGATACGTGCTGGTGTCTTGGCGACGAGGCGCGCCTTGCGCTCCGCATTCACGCCATCGCCGAAAATGACGATCTGGGCGCCATCCATCTGGAAGAAGGCTGGGAAGAGTTGCATCTGGACTCGCATTGCCGGGCGTTACTGGGACTTACCGGAAAATGAGGCTTGTGACCCGCCTCCGGCAAGCGTAGACCCCTGATCCCATCGTTTAGATAAACTATGCGAGGATTTCCATGGCCGATCCGAATGACCGTCTGCCCCCGCTAAATGCGTTGCGCGCCTTTGAAGCGGCTGCCCGCCGTCTGTCATTCAGCAAGGCGGCTGAGGAGCTAAACGTTACGCCGGGCGCCATTTCCCAGCATATCCGCCAGCTGGAGGAATATGCCGGTACACCTCTATTCAAGCGCACCGGGCGCAGCGTTCTGCTGACCGATGCCGCGCAGGCGAGCCTGCCGCTGGTGCGCGAAGCTTTCTCCCGCATCACCGAAGCTGGTCGGATCATGCAGCAGCCTGCACGCAAGGGCCGGGTCATGGTCTCCTGCGCGCCGAGCTTTGCCGCCAAATGGCTGGCCCCGCGCCTCGACCGGTTTCACATCTCCAATCCGGGCATTGAGGCCTGGATCTCGGCAGACATGTCGATCACCGACTTCACCACGGCCGACGCAGACTTCGCGATCCGCTATGGGCAGGGCAGCTATGATGGCCTCAAATCAGAGAAGCTGATGGATGAGACCGTGCTGCCGGTCTGCTCGCCGCGTCTCTTGGAAGGCTCTGACGCGATCAAGAAGCCTGAAGACCTCGCCAAGCACACACTCATCCATGATGAGAGCACCGAGCAAGACCCATCCTGCCCGGACTGGACAAGCTGGCTCGCGGCGCGCGGCATCGCTGATCAGGTGAATGGCCAGCGGGGCCCGCGCTTCAACCAGTCCTCCATGGCGATTGAGGCCGCAGCCTCCGGGCGCGGCGTCGTCCTTGCCAAGCGTGCCATCGCGTCGTCCGATATGGCGGCAGGCCGTCTCGTCGCGCCTTTCGCGGATGGTTCGACCAGTATCGATTTTGGCTACTGGATCGTCTGGCCCAAAGGCCGTCACCAGTCCGACGACGTCCGCGCCTTCATCAAATGGATCAAGGCCGAAGCCGCCGCAGGCGAAATCCACGGCGTCTGACGCCAGACCTTCCGTCCAAAAGAAAAGCGCCGCCAGTTGATGAGACCGGCGGCGCTTCTGTTTTGAACTGTCAGGCTGTCTAGTTGATTGTCCCCGGGATCGGGATTTGCGCAGGCGCGCCCGGCCCGAGCGGGAAGCCAACGAAGAGCCAGAACATCATGAGGATCACGCCCGTGATGAGCATCCAGATCGAGTACGGGATCATCATCGCCGTCAGACTGCCGAGGCCGAAATTCTTCTGCCAGCGCTGGGCGAAGACAAGGATCAGCGGGAAGTAGACCATGAGCGGCGTGATGATGTTCGTTGCCCCATCGCCAACCCGGTAGGCCGCCGTTGCACCGTCCGGGCTGATCCCGACCAGCATCAGCATCGGCACCAACACAGGTGCGAGCAGTGCCCACTTCGCGCTGGCAGAGCCGACGAACAGGTTCAGCGCGGCAGAGAAGAGCACGATCAAGCCCAGCACTGCCGGGAGCGGCAGGCCGCTATTATTGATCGCGTCTGCACCATGCACCGCCGAGATCAGGCCGAGGTTCGACCAGCCGAACATTGCCACGAAGTGTGCGGCTGCGAAGGCGAGGACGAGGTAATAGCCCATATCCTTCATGCCGCCCGCCATCATGTTGACGAGGTCGCGGTGGTTCTTGATCGTTCCGGCTGATGAGCCGTACGCCCAGCCTGCGGCCAGGAACAGGATCAGGAAAGCCGCAACCAGCGATCGGAAAAGCGGTCCTGCCTGAACATACCAAGCGGCATCTTCATTGCCCGGGCCGTCTGCCAGAAGCGGCGTGCCCGGCCCGATCGTCATGAATACCCAGAGAAGCACCACACCCAGAATGGCAAGGCCTGCACGGCCGAGGCCCTTCTTTTCGCCCTCGGTAAGCGGGCGGTCTTCATCGCTATAAGCTTGCATGTCGCTCTCGGCGTCAGGCTTCCATTTACCGAGACGAGGCTCAATAATCTTGTCCGTGACCAGCCAGATGACAGGTAGGTAGATGAACAGAAGCACGCCGATAAAGTACCAGTTACCGGCGAAGTTCACGCTCCATCCGCCATCGATATTGCTGGCCTCATAGGCGCTTTCGGTAATGCCGAAGAGAAGCGCATCGAGCTGGCCCGGCGTAATGTTCGCGGAGAAACCGCCTGATACGCCCGCAAAGGCGGCTGCGATACCTGCAAGTGGATGACGCCCTGCAGACGCGAAGATGATCGCCGCCAGCGGGATCATGACGACGTAACCAGCGTCAGCGGCGTGGTTCGATAGCATGGCGATCAGCGCGACCAGCGGGGTCAGCATGGCTTTCGGCGCATTGCGCACCGCGCCCCGGATTGCGCTACCAAAGAGGCCAGACCGTTCTGCCACGCCTGCGCCAAGCATCACGACAAGCACATAGCCGAGCGGATGAAAGTGCGTGAACGTGGTCGGCATCTCGACCCATAGCCGCTGAATATTCTCCGCTGAGAACAGGCTAGCCGCCTCTTCCAGCTGCGGGGTGCCGTCGGGATTGGTCAGGCTCGGGTGAAACGCAGAAACGCCGAGCCACGCACAGATCTGCGAGACGATCATCAGCGCGATGATCAGATAGAAGAAGATGAAGACCGGGTCGGGCAATTTGTTGCCCGTTTTCTCGACCCAGCCGAGAAAGCCTTTCTGATCGCTGGTGGCGGTCTGGTCTGACATGCCCTCAATTCCCTCATATGTTTGAATGCGCCGACCCTAGCCGCGTCCGGCGCGATTAGGCAATGCGCGTGCGGTCAAATTGCCTTGAGCGGCGCAGTAGATGGCTGGCCGCGCCATCTCGACAAGCTGGCCATTCCCTTTTATCCGGCGGGCCATGAGCTTGACCCCCGCAGAAGAAGCCGCCCGCAGGCGGACATTCGCCATCATTTCGCACCCGGACGCCGGTAAGACGACGCTGACCGAGAACCTGCTTCTCGCTGGCGGCGCTATTCGCCTCGCTGGACAGGTCGCCGCGCGCGGTGAGCGCCGTCGCACCAGCTCTGACTGGATGAAGATCGAGCGCGACCGCGGTATCTCGGTGTCGGCCTCCGTGATGACGTTCGAGCATGACAACCTCATGTTCAACCTGCTCGATACGCCGGGCCACGAAGACTTCTCCGAAGACACCTATCGCACGCTGACGGCGGCCGACTCCGCTGTCATGGTTCTGGACGCTGCCAAGGGCATCGAGCCGCAGACGCTGAAACTGTTCGAAGTCTGCCGCATGCGCGACATCCCGATCATCACGTTCATCAACAAGATGGACCGTGAGGCCCTCGACCCGCTAGAACTGCTCGACGAGATCCAGGACAAGCTGCAGCTCGACACCTCGCCGCTCTACTGGCCAGCCGCATCGGGCCAGCGCTTTGCCGGCATGCAGGACCTTCGCAAGGGCGATTTCGTCTCCTTCCGCAAGAAGACGGCTGACCAGAGCGATGATGTCGGCCCGTCAACGCGCATCGGCATGCAGGAAGCGCGCGGGACGCTCGACACCATGGTCATGGAAGAGTTGGAAGAGGGCGCAGAACTCGCCTCCGAGGCGCTGCCGGACTTTGACGTCAAAGCCTACGAAGAAGGCCATATGACACCGGTCGTCTTCGGATCGGCCCTTCGCCATTTCGGCGTGAATGAGCTTCTGTCCACGCTTGCCGAATTTGCCCCAGGTCCGCGCGCCCAGAAAGCCGAAAAGAAGGACCAGTCGATCACGGTGGAGCGCTCCGACAAGTACGTGTCCGGTTTCGTCTTCAAGATTCAGGCGAACATGGACCCCAACCACCGCGACCGCGTCGCCTTCCTTCGCCTCTGTTCAGGTGAGTTCAAGCGCGGCATGCGCCTCAAGACGACCTCGAACAAACAGATCAATATCCACGCCCCGCTCATGTTCCTGGCGCAGGACCGGGAGATCGCAGAGACCGCCTATGCAGGCGATGTCATCGGCGTGCCGAACCATGGCCAGCTTCGTGTCGGCGACAGCCTGTCGGAAAGCGGCGAGATCAAGTTCCAGGGCATTCCGAACTTCGCGCCTGAAATCCTGCGCCGTGCGCGGCCCAAGGATCCGATGAAAAGCAAGCACTTGCGCAAGGCGCTTGAGAGTCTGGCTGAAGAAGGCGTGACACAGCTGTTCACCCCGGTTCTTGGCTCCGACATGATCGTCGGCGCTGTCGGCTCGCTTCAGATCGACGTGATGGCAGAGCGTGTGGCTGCCGAATACAATCTCGAAGTTGTCTTCGAGCAGGCCGCCTACAATGTCGCCCGCTGGGTCTCGTCAGACGACCCCGCCAAGCTGGAAGCCTTCATTGAAAAGAACCGCGGCAGCGTCGGCACGGATCTCGACGGCGCCCCGGTCTTTCTTGGCAAGAATAGCTGGGATGTCGGCTATGTGCAGGAAAAGAACCCTGACCTCCAATTTACCTCGACCAAGGAACGGATGGTCTAGCGACCTCTGCCGACCTACTCGGTCTCATCCTTTTCGTCGGCTGCGCGCGCCCTGTTGCGGCGTGATGGCCGCTCCTTCGATGCGTCATCATCATCTTCATCGGCGTTTTCGCCCTGCATCGCCCTTGGTGCGTCCGGCCAGTCAAAATGGATGTCGCGCTGGGGGAATGGAATGGTGATATCTTCACGTTCGAAGACGCTTGCCAGCTCATGACGTATTTCCGACGGGGCGATGACGACATTGTCGGCGATGATATAGGCGCGGAGTTCGAAATCGAGTGAGCTGTCGCCAAAGCCCTTCATAACCACGTATGGCGGCGGATCCTTGAGGACGTATTGAATATTCTCCGCAACCTCCAGCATTGCCTTTTCGACCTTGCGCGTATCGGTGCCATACTTGACGCCGACATTCACTGCGACCCGCATGACGGCACTCTTATGGGTCCAGTTGCCGAATGAATTGCTCACCAGCTCGGCGTTCGGAACAATGATCGACCGGCGATCGAAGGTGAGCACCTCGGTGGCGCGGACATTGATCTTCTGAACCGTGCCTTCTCCGGAAGGCGTAACAATCCAGTCCCCAATCTTGAAGGGCCGCTCAAACAGCAGGATGAGGCCTGCCACGAAATTGCTGACAATGCTCTGCAGGCCGAAACCGATACCCACCGACAGGGCACCGGCGATAATAGCCAGGCTGGACAGGTCGAAGCCGATGACGCCGATCGCAGAAACGAAGGCGATAATGACGCCTGCATAGCCAAGCAGCGTCACCAGAGAATTTGCGGCACCACTGCTGATCTGCGACTTCGGCAGGATCTGTCGTTCCAGTGTGCGCTGGATGAGCCGTGTCGCCACCATGATTGCGATCACGGTCATGATTGCAGACAGGATGCTGCCGAGAGAGATGCGCTGACCGCCAACTTCGAAGCCAGCGAGCAGCCACCGGATTTCATTCCAGAGTTCAGTTGCTGGGAGCCCGAGCGCCAGTAGCAGGAATGGAGGCAGCAGCAGCACGACAATCGTGTCGACACTCAGCCTGATCCAGAACTCGGAAGTCATCTCTGTCGGTTCGTCATCATCATCTTCGCGCGCCGACTGATAGCGGCGTTCCTCGACCACACCAGACAGGAATTTGAGGGCCGCCGCGCGGAAATATTCGCGCACCAGGATGGCAATGAGCAGAACGATGGAGACGAGGATCAGCCGCTCGACGATATAGCGTGCGAAAGCATGATAGCTGAGCAGCGAACTGAGCATGATGGTCACGGCGACTGCGACCACGACCCAGCGGATCACGATGCGAAGGGTCGACTTGCCCTTTTCAGTTTGGGCACGCATCCGCACCGCCAGCCATATCAGCAAGCTACCCGTCAGGACCGACAGCAGGAAAGTTCGTACCCCGATGAGGGCCTGGCCCGGCGACGCCAGTGCACCAGTGGCTGTAAGGATCGACTCAATCGCAAAGGCGATGACGAGGACAACGAAAGACAGGCTGATCGCCTTTGCGGCCTGGTCGCCGACCCCGATCAGTCGGAACGCCGTTGTTCGCGGGGCCATAACGGATGAGACCAGTGCCCGCATGCAGAGGACCGCAACTGTCACGAAGGCGACCCGGCGTCCCGCACTGCTTTCGAGGAGGTTCATGCCTAGAAGGTAGGCGCCGCCGGCAATTATAAGGACGACAGCGCCGGCAGTGGCAAATCGGGCCAGAAAGCTGCCCATCGCGACATACGCGACCGTCTGACGGCTGGGTCGCACTTCTGTGTTCTTGCGAAGCTCCCATTTGTAGAACAGGCGATAAAGCCAGAACAGACCGCTGAAGAGCACCAGGCTGAGGCCGACCAGTATGGTGAGTGGATAGGGTGTCCCTCGTTCAATCTGTCGCTCTCGCCAGCCGGTGATTTCAGCGCCGAGTTCTCTCCACACATCGTCTGTCCGCTCAATCGCTTCCATCCAGACGTCGGGTGAAACAGGCGAGGCGCCGCGCTCCAGAATGGAGGAAACAAAAACGCTCTCCCGGCTCTGAGAGATATTCTCCATCAGGCGCCGTGCATCAATGTCAGCCAATCTTGCATTGGCTGCAGCGATGCTGGCCCGCGAATTGATCTCGCGGAAAGGAGCAGTCACGCCCGAGAGATCACTTTCTGCCAGTCTGGCTGCGGCTGTCTGAGAACTGTCGCCAAAACCGCCATTGGCAGCACTTCCCGCAGCATCCGCCACACCCTCTTCAGTCTCGCCCGGTATGAGGTCGGCAACCGAATCCAGTGCTTCCTGTGACCCCAGCCGAATGTCGATCGCCTGCGCTTCCAACGTGGACAGACTATCCCTGAGGCCAGAAATTTCGGTGAAGTGCTCGCCAAGCTCATCTGGCTCTTCACTGCTCTCGAAATCGCTCGCCAGTTCGGCAAGTCTGGAATTGATTGCCTCGAGACGCGTTTCGATCTCGCTGATATCTTCAAGCGCGCGCTCGCTTGATGTCTGTTGCGCCTCCGCAACGGGAAGCAAGACCAACAGAGCGAGAACGACCACGCCCAGAAGTGTGCGCACGCAGGAATACATTCTATCGTCTCTCAATTCGTTCCACGCTGACAGCGTTTCGCGATCCGCTTGCCGCCAGTCAATGGCGCTTGCCGGACGTGCCGAGGCGAGCGAGAATCTCACGCGGTATATCATAGTCGCGGATAATCGCACTGCGATCTCGAAGACCTAGAAGTTCCCGCTGTATCAGGAAACTATAGACTGCTTCGACAGCCTGATGGAGGTCTTCTTGGTGGTCTTCGCCAGATGCCGACGCTTCGCGGTAGGCTTTCAGCCTCATAGCCACCTGCCTGCCTGATCGGCCAAGGGCGCTGGCCTGCTCAGATGCGATCTCGTGTTCCAGGGAGGACTTTGACTGGGCGTCCTGAAAACGGCCAGCATGATTTTTGGGAGCGCGGACAGCCATGACGGCTAACCTAGGGCAGCATCGATCAGAAGGAAGGCTGAGAGCCGGGCGCTTGCATTGCGTGATGAGTGGCTCGTCTTGTCCAAGGCGCTAAGCGCATCGGCTTCCTCCACTGCGAGGAACTCACGGGCCATCATCATCAGGTCGCTGTCACTATCGAGACGCTTCTGGACGCGTTGAACCTGACGAGAAGCGGCATCGACAACTGACTTTCGGCGAACCCCTTCGCCTTTCCGTGCAGCTGCCGCGATCTTTTTCTTGTCACGCGGACGGAAGGTATCGGTAAGGCGAATGCCTGACTCCATCAGCCGGTGGATCATTTCTTCCGCATTTTCCTCACGCGGCAGATGCGGTCGCTCATCGCGCGCTACGTCAGCAAGGATGCTGCTCCATCGTTCACGGCGCCCGGCGTCGGACGGTTCGTTGCGGTCTTCACGGCGTTCAATCGCGGAAACTGGCGCGAAGGGTTCAGTCTTGTCGTCCGCGGTCTCATCGTCTGACGCGCGCGCCTCGGTGCCGGCGACCGGCTTCAGGTAGGGTGGTATCCGGTCCTTCCACCGTCTGCGAGCGACAGAAGATTCTTCGTCGATTGGTTCGTCAGCGGTGTCTGACGTTTCTTCTCCGTCGCCCGTTTCAGGCAGTGAAGTCGGGCTTTCAGCCGCGCCGAACAGGTCGCTGTCGCTTTCGTTCCGCGAAGTGGTAGATGCAGATTTGGAAGGCCTGTCAGTCTCGAAAACGTCGTCGTCATCGGAATATGGATCGGTGAAACTCTCTGGGGCTTCTGTCACCTGCGCCTCACGGCTCGGCTTTTCGAACGAGACCTGAAGGCGAGCGAGTTCGTCGGCATCCTTTCGGGCTTCCCGAACAGCGGCTGCAGCTTCTTCGCCCGCGCGTTTCAGAGCGGCGAGCGACTCGGCGGCTTTTTCAGCAGCTTCGCGCGCTTCCATCTGGATATCGCGGGAAGCCGACTTGGCATTGTCCATTGCAGCGGAAACAGCTTCGGTAATGCGGTCACCTGTGGTGGAAGCGCTGGCCGCGACCATCTCACTCGCCCGCAGCGCCTGATCGACCATCCGGCGGGACTGTTCGAGCTTTTCTTCCATTCGCGAGACGGCAAAAATCAGGGACTCGCTGCGTTTAGTAGCGGCGACAGCCATCTCATCGAGAGCGGAAACACGGTCAGACAGCGTGGCGCCTGCCTCGCGCAGCTCGTTAAGTCGGGACTCGAGGCCCGCGTCTGCTTCTGCAATATCCTCTGCCGCCTGCTTGGCCGACGCGCGCATGTGCTCAGCCTGGCGAGGAATTGCTTCGCTCATAAGCTTGCTCTGGCTTTCGATCTGCTCGGCCAGCAGTTGAAGCGCCGAGCGTTCCGCGTTGAGGCGTTCGGCGAGGCCTTTGGCCTGTTTCGCCGTTTCTTGAGACACTGTTTCGAGGCGTGTCCTCTCCTCGGAAATCTCGCCCGACATCGCCTTCATGGATGAAAGCGCGTGCGCCATGGCCCGGTCGACTTCCCCGGCGGAGGTTTTCATGAGGCCAGCGAAATTCTGAGCCTCGCGGCCGCTCGTTTCAATCGGCGCGATGAGGCGGGCAGCAGCTTCCAGGACTACGGAGTTGGCGGCCGATGCCCGCGCATTCGAGCGCGCGAGAAACCCCGCCAATAATACAAGAAGCCCCGGGAGAAAGAGAGCCGCCGCGCCTGCAAGAGCCGGGACAATCGGCAGCTGGGAAAGACCGGACGAGCCAAGAAAGGCGTAGGCCCCAGCAAAGGCCGCGATCCACCAGAGGACGGCCGCACCGATCGCCGTCCAGACAAACACCTTGCCTTCATCACGGGCGGCGTTCAGCGCCTCTACCTCGCTCGCTGGCGAGCGTTCAAATGCCATCGGCACCGGATTGGAGAGGCGTAGTTCGTCTCGTTCTGGGTTGTCTTGTTCAGCCATATCTCTCGGTCTGCGAACTTTTTCGGCCCGAATTTTCCTCAGGAGACCGGGCGGGCCACCAATCCTGCAATATGCAGCGTTAAGATGGCGTGTGCAATTTCCCGCATGAAATCAGCCGGTTCAGCTTGATTCCTTGGTTTCTTCCTGCGGGGCATCCTCGGCCGTCGTGTCCTTCACGATTTCTGCATCCACCGGCTCGCCATCAGCCTGCGGCGCGACCGGTTTTTCTGCTTCTTTCTCAGGAGCTTTTGTCTCAACCGATGCTGCGGCAGGTTTGCGGGCGACGAGTTCGAAGAGGAGATGATCGCGCCACTCGCCGTCAAGCTTCAGATAGCGTTCTGCGAGGCCGATTTCGCGAAAGCCAAGACGTTTTACGAGGCCGCTGGAGCGCGTGTTCTGGGGCATGATTGCCGCCTGGACGCGGTTCAGCTTGAAGTCAGTGAAGACCATGGAGAGGACCTCTTCCATCGCCCGGCGCATAATCGACTGGCCTTCATGGCGCCGGTCGAGGAGATAGCCGAAATCGCCCGTGGAGAATGGCCCCCGGCGAATGTGATCCAGGTCAATCTTGCCGATCACCTCTTCATTTTTGTGAATGATCACAAAGCGATAAGCGCGGCCCTCTTTCCACTCGATCTTCGAACGCTTGCAGGCCGCACGCCAGTGCGAGTTTGTATAATAGTGCTCGCTGCGCGTTGGCGCATAAGGGCGAAACCGTTCGCGATTGAGCGTCATGAAACGCGCGACGCGTTTCGGATCGCACTCATGAAGGGCAACAAGCTCGAACATTTCTACCTTTGCCCTCCAGATCGCGGCAGCTTGCTGCCATGCAAGTATCTAGCCGGGATCAGGGGGGTAACGAAAGGCCAAGCTGTACTAAATCGGGAAGGCTGGCCGCAAATTCGCGGCCAGTCTCATTTCTAGCCGTCGACAATCTCATCCAGCGGATCGAAATCACCGTCATTCTCGTTGAGTTCCTCGCCCACCACATAGGCAGCGCCCACAGCCGCCGCGACGCAGCCGGAGAGCGAAATGGAGCCTAGGAGAAGGCCGAGCGCGATCAGGGATTTGTTGAGTTTCATCGTTTCAGTGCCCTTAGACGGTAAAAGATGAGAGCCAAACGCGCGGGCACCGAAACGGTTCTCGGCCCCCCGCGCAAAACCTGCCTAGAACAGGCGCTCATTGTCATCGACAACCTCATCGACGAGCCGGAGCAGGGCAAGGCCACCGCCAACGGTGATAAGAGAAGTCCCCAATGAATTCAGCATGTTGGACGGCAGGGCGAACTTCGCGAAACCATCGCGCGCCTTGCGGACCTTGCGGCTCACACCCCGGTCGAGGTGGGGGCGCTTTTTCTTCGGGCTTGGCAGGTCGAGCGGCGTCGGTTTCCAGGTTTTTAGGAGGATGCCGGTGCCCAGCAGGGCGGCGGCGGCGATGAGGGGCTGGTTCTTCTGTGGCAGGTCAACCATTCGTGCGTATCCTTTGCGTTCTTCAATGACTGCAATGCGCGCGCGATGGCGGAGGTTCCGGAAAGGCCAGTGCTTGCGGCCCGCCTTTGGGGGCGGGCGAGGTGAGAGGACAGTCTTTTGGGCGCGTCCTTCGACTACGCTCAGTCCTACGGCTGCTTCATCCTTCGACAGGCTCAGGGTGAGGTTGCATGTCTCCCGCCGCTAGCCCGTGTCGTACCAGTCAGAGAGGGCCGCCGCGATCATCGCAGGGAGGCAGGCTGCAAGGGCGCCGAGTTCGGCCGAGAGCCGGTGCAGGCCAGGTTGCGGCTGGCAGATGGGCCGGATCTCTCCGGCGGCGCGCAGCCTTGCAAGGTGGCGCGCCATGCGCCGGGCGAGCCGCTCGGGGTGCCGGAGGTGTGTCAGGAGGGTGCAGTAGCGGTGCACCAGCAGTGTTTCATCGACGGGCCGGTGCGGGCGGCGCGGCAGGGCACTGAGGCGGGTGGCGTCTTCAGCAGTGTAGGGGCGCAGGATGCGGAGGAGGGGGAAGTGCGTGCGCGTGCTCGTGCTCCGGGCTCGCTCAGGATCAGTGCGGGTAGTTTCGGAGGGCGCGGTTTGGCTGGACGAGATCCCCGCCTCCGCGGGGATGAGCGGTTTCACACCTAGGTCGAGCTCCGCCGCCATCAGGACGAGGAGGCGGCGCAGGAGCGTTTCCAGCTGGCGCAGCCTCGACATGAAGCGGCGGGCGGCTGCGCGGGTCACCGGGGCATGGCGCGTGATAAGCCCCGCCCGCTCGGCCGCGCACTCAAGCGCGCCAATCATGGCGTTGAAACTGTCCCTGATGAACCCGTCGGCAATCATGGGCGCAAGTATGGGGCGGGTTTGTGGGGATGGGGAAAGTCAGAATAGATATTGAACCCAGCTATCGGCATAGCCGCAAAGACTACCCACTTAATTCCAGTTGGAAACCTCTCGATAGGCCTGCTCAATGCGTGCCCTATGGGTCATGGTAACAGCTTCTTTGCCTTGCTCGACGTACACTTCGACTTGGGATGCTGGAGCGCCGCTTAGTGCTGTAACAGCCCCAATGAACGTAAGCGTGCCTTCGACGAATTTCATTTTGATAGAGTGCTTATCCAACGTTGCCTCCTTGATTAGCTCGCCCGATACAGCGACGCGAGAGTTGTAACGACTGCCTCTGAGAACTCTTCGGAAACGCCCAGCGACGATTTTAACATTTCTACAAAATTGGCTTCTTCTTGATCAATTTGAGCGTCAGAAAAAACCAAGTTGCAGGCGACAGTAAAACCAGTTTCTGCCCAGCCCGAATTCCGTAAAACGCCTATCGCGTAGCTCAGTGCGCCCTCAAAATTCTTCGAAACGAGCTTTTCAGCGCGAACCAAAGCTTGGTTCGCCACTACGTCCGCGAACAGAGGCATCGAGATGCATGTGTTCTGCAAATCGACGATTTCGTTTTTATCGATGTGGCCGTCAGAAGCGACGGCGCAAATGCCAATAATCCCAACCGCATTTTGGATATCCGCACGCGATGGACGTTCCGGCGCGTCAAAGCTCGTCCGATTTGCAAATTTATCAAGCAACCCCATCAACACTTGCCCCCACTTCTTGTTGTGTAGATGTTTAACGCACCAAATATTAAACGTCAAATAGAAATCGAGAGCGATCTTCTCCAAGAGGTGCGGCAGAATTGATGACTTTGGTGCACAAGCCTTGGTGCGCAGGTTTTCTGCTACGACTTTGCTCAAGGACGTATCCCCGTTATTGGCGGGCGAGGGCAGAGGCTTTGACAATGAGATATTTGATCTTCAGCGTGGGTGCGATGCTGCTCGCCGCGTGTGGTGGGGAGGGGCGCACGTTCGACGAACCGGCTAATCTCTGCGAGGCGGATGGCGCGCGGTGCGTTAGCGCGTCGGTGCGCGACCTTCTGGCGGTCGATGGCGACACGTTCGAGCTACGGCGGCTCTCAGGCTCGGGCCGGGAAGAGCGGGTGCGGCTCCGCCTCATCGGGTGGGACAGTCCGGAGACGGGCGACGCGGCGGGCTGTCCAGAGGAAGACGCGCTGGGCCGCAAGACCGAAGCGCGGGCACGCGCGCTGTTTGAGGCGGGCAGCAAGGTGACGTTTCTACCGGACGGCCAGGACCGCTATGGGCGTCTGCGCGCCCATGTCTATCTCGACGGCGACCATATTGGCTGGCTGCTCTCACGGGACGGGCTCGCGCAGCCGCTTGAAGAAGGCGGGCAGGTGGATTGGTGTGGGTAAGGTGAGTTTTTAAGTGGAATGTAGAGAAAACGTATTTGACAGTCTTTCTACCTCTGGGCTATGCTGTACTACAGCTTGCGGGTAGACATTTTCGTTGTGCTTTCGCAACGAGTGCAAAAGGAGTCTTCGGGATTCTACGTTCCCTTCGGTTCGTCATAATACGTTCCCCTGGAGTTTCATAAGAGTGCCCGCAAGCCAATCATCTCTTTCTGCTTTAAAAAGCGCCACATCTCTAAGCGATTTTGCTCACTTGATCGGCGTTAAGCCACAGTGGTTATCGTATGTAATGTACGTGAGCTCGACCGGTAAGAGTTATTCAGTGTTCGAGCGGCCTAAGAAGTCCGGTGGAATGCGCACAATTTCTGCCCCGAATGGGCAGCTCAAGAACATTCAAAAGCGAACCGCAGTGCTGCTTGCAAAGTGTCACGCTGACTTGAGACGAGAAAAATTCGATCCAAGCCGTGCGCTCCAGCATGGTATCGTGAAGTCTAGAGGGTCTATCAATACGAATGCTCTGAAGCACATTGGCAAGAAGTTCGTATTTAATATCGATCTAAAAAATTTCTACGGAAGCATCAACTTCGGACGAGTGCGGGGTTTTTTTATTTCCGACTCGCGGTTTAGGCTGAGACCAGAAATAGCTACGCTGATTGCCCAAATTTGTTGTTATGAAAACTCATTACCGCAAGGTGCTCCGACGTCACCAATAATATCTGAGTTCTTGGGTAACATAATCGACTCGAGACTGAATAGATTGGCAAGGAAGCATAAGTGTACTTACTCGCGATACGCGGATGACATTACATTCTCCACAAATGTGCGTGTCTTTCCCCGAGCTATCGCGAAACGAAAGCTGCTCTCTCTAAAGCGCACGTGGGCAATAGGTCGGGCGCTCCGCAGGGAACTAAAACTAATCAAATTTGCAGTTAATCCTGCGAAGACGAGAATGCAGTGCAAGCGTGCCAGACAAATGGCAACAGGGTTGATAGTTAACGAAAAGCTCAACGTTCCTTGTGAATATAGGAAGCGAACGCGGGCGATGTGTCATTCACTTTTCACAACCGGCGAAGCCTACACAATCAGTTCTACAGATGGAGTTAAAGTACCTTTGTCTTTGCCTCAGGTCCGAGGGCGGATGAGCTTTGAATTCTCAGTGCGATCAGTCGAGTATGTTGATAGTTCCAAAGGAAACATTCGGCCATTCAGAGATTTCAAAAAGGCAAAAGAAAAGGCCCCCGAGTTCTATCGGCGTTACAGAAATCTACTTCTATTTGAAATGTTACATGCGAATGAGATGCCGACAATTCTTTGTGAGGGCAAAACTGATAATGTTTATCTAAAATGCGCGCTTCAAAAACTCGCTCCGCAATATCCAAAAATGATCTCGAGTTCGGGCGAAAGGAAAGTTCGCTTTTTCAACTATTCGACCACGACCGACGTATTGCTAGGGCTGTCCGGGGGAATTGGTGGTTTGAAGAACTTTTTAGAAACGTTGAGGGATGCTCAAAACACCTTTGAGGTCGCTCCAACGGAACATCCGCTGATAATCCTTGTCGACAATGATGCGGCAGCTAAGAGCGTGTGGTCGGTCGTCAAGAGTATCCTCAATTCGCACTCAGCCGTTGACGGTTCAGCGCCGCACTACAAGATATTTAGTAACACTTTCGTAGTTCCAATTCCAAAGGTGAATCCAGCCACGCCAATTATAATTGAAGAACTCTTTCCCCTTTCAGTATTGAATACTAAGTTAAACGGAAAAGTTTTTAATCCTCATAATCCTGGTGGAGTGAGTTCTAAAGAATACGGAAAGTGGGCGTTCGCCAAAAATGTTGTTGTTCCTAGTTATAAATCAATCGACTTTTTGAATTTTAAGCCGCTACTTGATAATATAGACGCATTGCTTTGAGGGAGTGTCCAAAGTTAATTTTTCCGACATGCTCGTAGATTCCACATCTGCCTAGAAGCCCAACTTATCCTCTCAGAGCTCCTTGAGCCTCTCCATCACCCGCTATTCGGATCCTAAGTCGATTTTCTGGACCGGCTTTTCGCTTTGCCTCGCAGCCTGTCTGGTTTCAATAACGCGTCATCCCGGCCAACCGGAGGGAGAGCCGGGACCCAGTTTGGCTGGGTGGTGTTTGGTTCAGCTGGGTCCCCGATTCCCCGGATCAAGTCCGGGGTATCCGGGATGACGGGCAGAGGGGTCTGGTCTTGGCTACAAGCCCAGTTCTTCCTCACGCAGCGCTTTCAGCTCATCCCTGAGCCTCGCCGCCTCTTCGAACTCCAGATTGGCCGCCGCTTCGCGCATCTGTTTCTCGATACTGGCGATGACGGATTTGAGGTTGTGGCCTGAGCCGGGTTCGAGTTTGGCGACGGCGTCTTCGGCCATGCCGCGCGCTGGCAGGCGGCGGGATTTGCCGCCCTTGAGCTGCTGGCTCTTGCCGCCTGGCTTTTCGCCGAGGTCGGCGAGGATGTCGGCGACGGCGCGCACGATTGTGGTCGGCGTGATGCCGTGTTCTTCATTATGGGCGATCTGTTTCTCGCGGCGCCGCTGGGTCTCTTCCATGGCGCGTTCCATGCTGCCGGTAATCCTGTCGGCATAGAGAACGACGCGCGCTTCGGAGTTACGGGCGGCGCGGCCAATGGTCTGGACCAGCGAGGTTTCCGAGCGCAGGAACCCTTCCTTGTCGGCGTCGAGAATGCCGACAAAGGCGCACTCAGGGATGTCGAGGCCTTCGCGCAGGAGGTTGATGCCGACGAGGACGTCGAACTCCCCAAGGCGGAGGTCACGGATGATCTCGATCCGCTCCACTGTGTCGATGTCAGAGTGCATGTAGCGCACGCGCACGCCCTGTTCATGCAGGTATTCGGTGAGGTCCTCGGCCATTTTCTTGGTCAGCGTGGTGACGAGGGAGCGGAAGCCCTTGGCGGCGACGTCTTTCACCTCTGAGAGGAGGTCGTCGACCTGGTTGATATTGCCATTGTCCTTCGTGCCCGTGACGGGGCGCACTTCCACTGGCGGATCGATGAGGCCGGTGGGGCGGATGATCTGTTCGGTGAAGATGCCGCCTGTCTGCTCCATCTCCCACTTGCCGGGGGTGGCCGAGACGTGGACGGTCTGGGGGCGCATCGCTTCCCATTCGGGGAATTTGAGCGGGCGGTTGTCGATGCACGACGGCAGGCGGAAGCCGTATTCGGCGAGCGTCGACTTGCGGTTGAAGTCGCCCTTGAACATCGCGCCGATCTGCGGGACGGTCTGGTGGCTCTCATCGACAAAGACGAGGGCGTTTTCCGGCAGGTATTCGAACATGGTTGGCGGCGGCTCACCCGGCAGGCGGCCGGTGAGGTAGCGGCTATAGTTCTCGATGCCGTTACACGAGCCGGTCGCGGCCATCATTTCCATGTCATAAGTGGTGCGCTGTTCGATGCGCTGGGCCTCGAGCAGCTTGTTGTGCTTCTCGAAATGGGCGAGCGTTTCCTTCAGCTCTTTCTTGATACCGCTAATGGCGCCGTTGAGCGTCGGGCGGGGCGTTACATAGTGGCTGTTGGCGTAGAGCTTGATGGCGGGGAGGTCGGCGGTCTTCTTGCCGGTCAGCGGGTCGAACTCGACGATGCTTTCCAGCTCGTCGCCGAAGAAGGAGAGCTTCCAGGCGCAATCGTCATAGTGGGCCGGGAAGATGTCGAGCACGTCGCCCTTGAGGCGGAAACTGCCGCGCTGGAAGGCGGTGTCGTTGCGGGTGTACTGGAGCGCGACGAGTTTCTCGGCGACCTCGCGCGGGTCGATCTGCTGGCCTTCCTCGAGCTTGAAGGTCATCGAGGAATAGGTCTCGACCGAGCCGATGCCGTAGATGCAGGAGACGGACGCGACGATGATGACGTCGTCACGCTCCAGGATGGCGCGGGTGGCCGAGTGGCGCATCCGGTCGATCGCCTCGTTGATGGAGGATTCCTTCTCGATATAGAGGTCCGAGCGGGGGACGTAGGCTTCGGGCTGGTAGTAGTCGTAATAGGAGACGAAATACTCCACCGCATTGTCGGGGAAGAAGGACTTCATCTCGCCGTAAAGCTGGGCCGCGAGCGTCTTGTTGGGCGCGAGAATGAGGGCGGGGCGCTGGACCGCCTCGATGACCTTGGCCATGGTGAAGGTCTTGCCGGTGCCGGTCGCGCCGAGGAGGACCTGGTCGCGCTCGCCGTTCTGGATGCCTTCGACGAGTTCGGGGATGGCGGTGCGCTGGTCGCCGGCGGGCTCATAGTCTGAAGCGACCTTGAAGCGCTTGCCGCCCTCGATCTTCTCCCACTGCCGGTCAGGCCTGTGCGGCGTCCAGTTGTCGGATGGCAGCGTGCCCGACGCATCGCGCGCGGCGCCGGACCAGTTGAATGTGGCGCCAGCATCCTGGACGCCTGAAGAGGGGGAACGAGCCATGAACGGCAAGATGGGGCGAGGGCAGGGGCGCGTAAAGGGCTGGGGGTGCACTGTGTGTGGTGCGGGAGCGGACGGCCCTCGCCGCTATTGGGCAAGGGCCGATCCGGGGGCTCGCCAGATGGCAGGGCGCGGGCGTGCGCGCGCCTGCGATGTCAGGTGCCGAACTCCCAGGAGAGGGCGGCCTTGAAGTTGCGCCCCGGCTCCGACACGCCCTCAAAGACGCGGTCATAGTCGTGCTCGAAGATGTTATCGATACCGACGTCCAGCCGGACATTCTCGGCGAAGGAGGGCGACCAGCTGGCATAGAGGTCGACCACGACATAGCCGTCTCTCTGTTCGGCCATGGTGAAGCCGCCCGCGCCATCGGCCTCGCGGCGTTCGAAATCGTCGGCGATCTGGATGCGGGAGCCGATGCGGCTGTTCCACTCCGGCATTTTGACACCGAAGTTCAGCGCCAGCCTGTCTGCCGTCAGCGAGCCAAGGTCAGAACCGTCGGAATTGTCCGTCCCTTCGATAATGGAGAGGGTCGCCTGGCTGAAGAAGCGCTCTGAGTCGTAGCGAAGTTCGCCCTCCCAGCCTTCGATCTGCGCAGAGTCGACATTGGCCGAATTGGTCGTGCCAGCTGTGCAGGGCTGAAAGGCAGGCGGCGCAAAGCAGGTCGGGTCGTAGGCGAAATCGACCGAGAGGTTGATGAGGTCCTGCGCGTCCGTCTCGAAATAGCTGAGCTTGCCTTGAAGGCGGTCGCGGCTGGTCCAGACATCGCGGAAATCGACCCCTGCGCCGAACTCTACCGTTTCGGTCTTTTCAGGAACGAGGTCCGGGTTCGGGATGAAATTGTTGTTCACGAAAACGAATGAGCCGCGGGCAGGGTTGAACAGGATGGGATGCGGCACCGAGAAGTGCACGCCGTCGAGATAAAGTTCGTTTACGGACGGTGCACGGAAGCCTTCCGAGTATGACCCGAATGCCCGGAACCATGTCGCGCCGGCCGGCTCGAAACTGGCTGCGAAGCGCGGAGAAACGGCATCGTCAGAATTCTTCTGGCCGGCCGACACAGAGGATGAGCTTTCGAACTCATCGAACCGCACGCCGGGCACGATGAGGAGTTCACCGAACTGTGTGGCGATGACGGATTCCAGCTGTGCGAAGACGCCAGTAAACTCGCTCATGCCGTCCGGAACGCCGTTCCGCGTGCCTGTTACGGTTTGATCGTCAGTGCCGACCTGTTCGTCTTCATACCAGTCTGCGCCGATGGTGATGGTGTTCTCGCTCTGGCCAAGCGTGAAGCGGGACGCGTTGCGGATGCTGAAGCCCGTCGTTTCAATATCTCGCGAGATCGTGCGCGGGACAGTCTGGTCGAACTCATCGACCTTGCTGTCAGTCTGATAGGCCGTCAGGGTCGTGTCGATCCAGTTATTGCTGGCGGGATTGAAGGTGATGGCGGCGCGGTAGGTGTCGGTGACAATGTCCTTTTCGACATCGCGGTCGAGTACGGTGTCGCCGGTGCCAGCGGTGCCCTGTCCGTTATTCGGCTCGATGGCCGTATTGTCGAACCGCTGCCATGAGGCTTCGAGGTTGAGGGCTTCGGTCAGCGCGTAGCTGCCCTTCAGGAGGCCGGTCGCGATGTCGTCATCGGACGGCAGCGATGCGCCCGAGCCAAGGTCGATGTCGCCGGACTGGCGAAGGCCGATACTGGCGACGCCGTCGAACTTGCCCTGGCGGGTAAAGCCGGAGAGGGTAGCGAGGGTCTCTTCGTTGACGCTCTGATAGCCAAGGCGCACCCGGGCGCCCATGGTCTGATCCTCTTCGAGAAAGTCTGCCGCATCGACGCTCTCAAAGGCGAGGACGCCGCCGACGGCGCCAGACCCGTAGAGTGCGGAGGCGGGGCCTTTCACGACTTCGGCCTTCCCGATCAGTTCAGGGTCGAGAAAGAAGCGGCCATCATGGGCCGAGGTAAAGCTCTGGCGCGTGCCATCGACAAGGATGAGGACATTCTGACCCGAGAGGCCGCGGATGCTGGGCAGCTCGCCCGTCCGGCGTGGGCCACCAGCGAAGTCGAGACCCGGCACATCGCGTAGAGCGTCCGAGACGGTAGAGGGCGCGAAGGTGTCGAGGTCATCGCGCGTGATGACGCTGACCTGACCGGGATAGTCGAAGACCGGGATGGGGTTGGAGGTGCCGTAGACGGTCACGGTCTCTTCGCGGCGTTCCTCGTCGTCGGGCACGTCCGGGCTCTGCGCGAGGGCAGGGGCCGACAGGATGAGTGCGGTGCCCATCAGCAGGCCGGCTCTCAGATTATGGTGGCTTGTAAACGTCATGATTTCCCCTCATGATTACTTGAGAATGATTTGCAGTCGCTCTCATTGCATAGGCTTTCGAGTATTGCAAATGATTCTCACTATCATTATCAGAAGGGGTCTAGGGCCCTTCATCGGGGCCAGCCAAGAGGGATAAGACTATGCGAAATTCGGCTTCATTCAGCGCGCTCGCCTGCGCAGCTTTCTTACTGACGTCCTGTACAGCGAGCGGCGCCGCTGTCGGGCAGACCAGCTCCGCAGAAATGGTGTCTTCGGCAGAAGAGGCAGCCAGTTTCGAGCGCGACCGGCAATCGGTTCTGGCGATGGCGGGGGACTATAAGGTAACATTCGATTTCATCGAGACCGTGCCCTTTGTGGAGGGCTATGAGCTGAAGGACCGCAAACTGTCAGGCGGTAATGAGATCGTCCGGGTTGTCGAAGACACGGGCGACTTCATCAGCCTGCAGCACATTCTTGTGGTCGGACCCGAGGATGCCCCCATCGTGGTGAAGCACTGGCGCCAGGACTGGCGGTATGAGCCGCAGCGCGTCCTGGTTTTCATTGGCGGCAATGCCTGGGCGTGGCGCGACGTGCCAGCCGGTGAGCGCCAAGGCGCCTGGTCGCAGACGGTGTATCAGGTCGATGACGCGCCGCGATATGGCGCGGTGGGCGACTGGACCTATGAGGATGGGATTGCCGAGTGGACCCCGCCGGCCGAATGGCGCGCGCTGCCGCGCCGCGATATGACGACGCGCGATGACTATCATGCGGTCGACGCCGTCAACCGTCACACGCTGACGCCGGATGGCTGGGTGCATGAGCAGGACAATTCCAAGCTGATCCTGACCGGAGAGCCGCAGGCCCTCGTTCGCGAGATTGGCGTGAATACGTATCGCCGTAGCTCTGATTTCGAGGTGGCCGCGGGCGAAGACTACTGGGCGGCGACCGAAGACTACTGGGCCGGTGTCCGTGATGAGTGGGCAAAGATTGAAGCCGAGTATCCGCGCTTTGCCATCACCATAAAAGGCGAAACCGAAGCCCTGTATAATCCGCTACTTGGCCTTGCGAACGAGGTTCAGGCAGGAGAGCGCGATACCGCGTCGGCCGTGACCGAAGCGAGATCTGTCATCCGCAGTTTCGTGACGCCCGATATCGGCGCGCTCGCTGACCGGCTTCGCCCGGCAGACCAGTCAGCTGTCGGGGAAGAAGGATGATAAGATCGCTTCTCGTCGGGGCTGCGACGCTGTTCGTTGCCGCCCCTGCCTTCGCCCATGCGGGGTTTATCGTACCGATCACCGAAAGTCCGGATGAGGAAGGCAAAATTCTCTTCCATGCGACGTTCAGCGACGACTTTCCCCATACGGAAATTGGTCTCACCTCAGACGCGTGGATGATCGTGACGCCTGAGGGAGAAGTGGGAGAATTCGGCCGTCTGGCAGAACGCCCCGACCGAACAATCCTTGAAGCGACGCTGGAGGAAAGCGGGCATTACCGTTTCTCGTCCGGCGAACGGCTCGGCCGGAAGGGCGAAGTTGCGCGGATCGATGGCGCATATTTCCTGCTCGGAGGCGACGGTCTGGACAAGGAAACGCTGCCAGAGGAGGCGGATGTTCTCACCGCCCAGACCGCGACCGTGTCAGATATTTATCTGGCGTTTGGAAAGGGGCCGCACGCATCTCTGGAGAGTGAAATCGGCAGACTGGCGATCCGGCCGGGCGCGAACCCTGCGGATCTTCGCGTCGGTGAGCGATTTGGAGCGGACGTCCTGTTCGATGGCGCGCCTCTCGCAGGGTATGACGTTACACTCTTTTCGCCCGGCTCCAGCCGGGAAGAGGGCGAGCCCGACACGGCTTTGAAGACCGATGAGAGCGGCCGCCTTGCATTTACCGCGTCAGCGCCGGGCGAGCACCTGCTTATGGTCCGGCACATCGCGCTCTCACCTGAGGGGGCCGAGACTGATGTGCGCAGCTATACGACCACGCTGACGCTGCTCGTTAAAGCGGCTGAGTAGCGACACCTCTCGATCTGATGCTGGACCAGTTACTACAGAGGCCGCGCCATGAGCCGGTCCCTCGCGCGCCAGGTAGTCCGCAGCAGCATCACGTTCGTGCGAGGTTTTCCGGATCGGGATTGACAGGGACGGTGCAAGACCGTCGAGTGGGCACTTAGCGATGTGCCTGCCAATACAAAAAAGGGCACACGTCGGGAGGAAACGGTGCCATGGCGATTGTGGACCCTGAGGCTGCGCCGATCGCGGCTGCGAACTCTCCGTCAGCACATGACGGGCTGAGCCGCCGCGCGATCTATCTGCATGGCTCGCTGGCGATCCCGCTTGCGATCTATGGCTATCCGCTGGCGATCTGGCTGCCCGCCCACTATGGCGCGAGCCTTGGGAGCCTTGCGCTCGTTGGCACGCTCCTGATGCTGGCGCGCTTTACCGACGTCTTTACCGACCCGCTCATGGGAGAGATTTCCGACCGGGGGCGCACGCGGTTCGGTCGTCGCAAGCCCTATATGGTGCTCGGGGCGCCTTGTCTCATGGTGTCGGCGTGGTTCCTGTTCGTGCCGCCTGACGGGGCCGGCGTTCTCTATCTGCTCTGCTGGCTGACGGCTTTCTTCGCGTCGGCCACGATGATCCAGATCCCGTTCCGGGCCTGGGGGGCAGAGCTCTCTGCCGATTATCATGTCCGCAGCCGGGTAACGGCCGTGCGGGAGTTCTTTGTCCTTGGCGGTCTGCTGCTTGCCGCTGCCGTGCCGATGGTGGTGGAGATCCTCGCCGATGGCGGCGCCGTGGCCGAGGTTTTTGGGGCCATGTGGCGCGACATGATCGGCGCGTTTTCCGGCGATATCATGAATCGGGTGCCGAGCGACCGCTCTGCGCTTGTGAGGCCGGTTCTCTACTGGCTCGCCATTACGATCATTGTCGCGGTGCCGCTTCTGACGCTGCTGGTGGTCACGACGGTGAAGGAGCCGCCGCCTGCCGCTCGTGAGCGCGTGCCCGTCCTTGAAGGCTTCCGCCATATGTGGCGCAACGGGCCGATGCGCCGGGTCCTGATGATCGCTTTCCTGGTGGTTGCCGGGGAGAGCCTGCGCAACGCGGTTTCGCTCTTCTTCATTCGCGACATCGTCGGCATCCCGACAATCGGGGCGGCCTATTTCCTCTATTTCGTGGCCGGGATCGCCGCGATCCCGTTCTGGCTTTGGATGGGCCGGAAGGTTGGCAAGCACCGCGCCTTCCTAGGCACTCTGGGGTTTGTCAGCTTTGTGAGCGCGGCAAACCTGTTCCTCGGTTATGGCGACTATTTCGCTTTCTTCTGCCTCTTCCTGATGAAGGGGTTTGCATTTGGCGGGCTTCAGTTCCTGCCGCTCGCGATGCTTGCCGATGTGGTCGATGTCGACAGCGCGCGCTCTGGCGGGCGGCGGGCGGGTGCCTACTTCGCGGTCATCGGTTTGTCGGAGAAGCTGGCGGCGGCGATATTCACCGGCATCGCGCTCAATATTGTGGGCCTCCTCGGCTATCAGGCGATGGGGGCGGCCGCGTCGGCAGAAGAGGGCGTGCTGGCGCTCCGTTTGGTCTACTGCCTCGGCCCGATTGCGCTTTACAGCCTCGCGGTACCGCTCATCTGGAGCTACCCGCTAACGCCTGAGCGTCATGCGCGCCTTCGCGCCAGCCTTGAACGGCGCGCGGCACGGCTGGCCGCAGCAAGAGAAGCGGGCGCGCCTTCAGCGAGCGACTGAGATTGCTAGAGCCGCGCTTCGCGCAGAGCCTTGCGTCTCGTTTTGCCGGCGTCATCGCGCAAGGGTTCGCGTACGAGTTCGATGGATTTCGGCTGTTTGTAGGTGACCAGCCGTTCTTTCAGGTGCGCGGTCAGGGCGGCCTCATCGAGGTCGCCTTCAGGCATGTCGATGATGGCGTGGAGGCGTGAGCCCATATCCTCATCCGGCAGGCCGATGACGGCAGAGCTGCGCACGCCCGGAAACGCGTCGAGCGCGGCTTCCACCTCTGCCGGGTAGATGTTCGCGCCGCCGACGATGATCATGTCTGACTTGCGGTCTGTGAGGTAAAGATAGCTGTCTTCGTCCATCCAGCCCATATCGCCGAGGCTTTCCCAGCCGCCGTCGATCGCCTTGGCTTCGGCGCCGAGATAATAGTAGGAGCTGCCCTGACCCGCGAGCGGGCGGAGGAACACCTCACCTACCTCGCCGGTCGGGACTTCCTGGCCATCCTCGCCGAATATCTTCATCTCGCAGCTCTCTACGGGTCTGCCGACGCTGCCCTTATGCGTCAGCCATTCGGTGCCCTGTATCGTGGTCGAGCCCTGACCCTCTGTGCCGCCATAAAGCTCCCAGATGACTTCAGGGCCGAGCCATTCGATGAAGGCCTCCTTCAGCCAGGGAGGGCAAGGGGCGGCAAGGTGCCAGAGCGCGTTGAGGCTCGAGACGTCATAGCGCGCGCGGACCTCGTCCGGCAGGGCCCAGATACGGCGCATCATGGTCGGCACCATATAGGCGGTTTCGAGCTTCATCCGGTCGATCAGCTCCAGCGTTTTCTCGGCGTCGAAGCGGGTGGTGACAGCGACGCTCGCGCCCTTGAAGAGGGCGATGGTGGCCCACATGAAGGGGCCATTATGGTAGAGCGGGCCGGGGATCAGCATTGAGCCCTGCGTGCGGATTTCGAGGAAATCCATCTCCGTGTCCCATTCGGCCGGCAGTTTCGAGACGATGAGCTTTGGCCGGCCGGTCGAGCCGCCTGACGTCATCGCCTTGAAGGAGGCGGCGGTCTTTTCCGGCAGTTCGGTGTCCGGCAGGGAGGCGTCCGGCGTGTAGCCAGCCGGGATGGACGGGGTCGGCGCGTATTCGCCGTCTGCGACGCCAACCACGAGGGCGGGCTTGCCGAGCTCGACGATCTGGTCGCGCTCATACTTTGGCAGGCGGGCAGAGACAGGTTGCGGCGTCGCGCCAAGCTTCCAGGCGGCAAAGCACGCCTCGAAGAATTCCAGGCTGTTGGGCAGGGCGATGGTGACGAAACTGTCCTGGGTGACGCCGAGCGCCGCATAGGCCCGCGCCAGCCGGTTGGTGCGCGCATCAAGCTCTGCCCAGCTGATCTGATCACCCTCATGATCGACGGCGACCCGGTCCGGCTGGATGGCCGCCCAATGGGCAAGAATGCGCGAGAGCGACAGGACAGGCATAGGCGGTTTCCTCTGATGCGGGCCGTCTGATGCGGCCTCATCGTGGTGCTGGCACCGAGCCTAGCGATTTGGCCGGAGAGGGGAAGGTGGGACGTTGGAATGAAAACGTGCCGGAAGAACTTATGCGTTCAAACTCGATTTCCGAAGCAGCGCGCATCACCTGGGACCTATTGAAAAGAAAGGTCGGAAAGTGGATGTTTCAAATAATGCTGATCCAGCGCATCTCCAATCGCTTTCAGTTTTAGTTCGGCGGCAATCTTACGAAGGTCTTTTCCCGACCGCCAAGCTATGGGTTTGCGAGTTCTCTTCGCGTGTTCTTCCTTCAATAAAACAAGGGCATCCGCATCAAATTCGCCACTTGTCCATAGGCAATACTGTTGATTACGTTCGCGCAAATGTCGCGAGTTCGAAACATAGTCCTGATGGACGGGTAGCTTTGCCAGCCATTTTTCGACCTCAAACTTGGCTACCGTGCCGCCCGGGTTTTTTGCTTTACATTCAATTACTCTGACAATGCCGGCTTCTTGGACACAGACGATATCAAGGTCGGCCTTCTCATACGTTTTCTTGTGAGTGTGGTTGATTCCCAAGTCGATAGAGCCGCCTGTTTCTTTCTTGGACAGATGTCCGCACAAAAGCTCGAAGAGCACGCCACGTAGGTTCCCAGCGCGGCCTTCGATCTCAGACAAACTTGCCAGTAGGTTGAGAACTTGTTGAGGATTTGCTGCTGCTACAGCCGCAGCATTGGAAAGCGTTGCTATCAACGAGGAGAGCCCATTGGCAATCTGCCGCCCAAACAAACTTTGTGGTGTGGCCATCACCAGCCCTGCCGCATGACCAGCTTTCAAAGCGTCGCCAGTGAAGCTGTCTGCCATGATAATTGGCAGCAGCGGTCCACTGTTACTTGTTCGGCTATAAATTTGAACTTTACGAACAAAATACGCTATTTCAGCGACGTCAAAAGTCGTGGACAAGCAGACATCTGCGACAAGGAAGCCGTGTCGCATTTTTCTTCCTGTCATAGGTGCCAGATAGCAAGGACCCGTTAAGTCCCACGCAAACTGCCCTACCTTTAGTGGAGCGTCGTCGCCGCGTATTGTAATTTTATCGTAGCTTGCGAAGCCGTTGCGGCGCGCCCACTCTCTCAATCCATCCAGCAGTATTGCTTCAGCTTGGCGGCGTACTCGCACTTCCGACGGTGGGATTGGCGACGCTATTGCATACGGGTTTAAAACGTAACAATCCCCCAATCCAGGAACATCGAGCTGATCTAGAACTCTCAATTCGACCAGAGCATCTGCGACGCCTTGAGAAGGAATTTGCTTTTTTAGTGATACGGGGGCACCGGATATAGTGGCAAAGCCAGTTACGCTGACGACACCGCCGCGTGCTGTAAGAGAGTCTGTAGCGCAAGCATAAACACTACCGGTTTCTCTCAAATCTCGATGGAGATTCGACCAGTAAAGCTCAGTGTTTCGTTGATCTTTTAGGTAGAAAAATCGCTCGTTTTTGGGAAACAGAGGCTTTGGGTAACGCTTGACTGGATCTCTTGCGCGCGACAGCCGTTGCCGTGCATTCTCATCGGTCCAATTGTGCTTGTCGGCCAGATATCTGGCTAAGCGGCTTGCACGAGCTGGTCCTAGTGATTTTAGCGCATCGATAACTTCGGTCATGCTTTGTCACACTGCTCTATTTATTAATTATACATCCTTAGAGGGTCCGGTTTTTTCTTCTCTATATTCAATCCTTGTAAAAACAAGGTAGTGCAAGGGCGATATTGGTGCCAGTTGTCACAGTATCTCTTTATGGGTCGTAAACTGTGCCTAGCGGCAGAGCGGCCTATCCCCCGGCCAACCTGATCCGCTTCCCCGCACTGAGATGGTTCGCAGCGTTCACGATCGCGTCCGTATCGATCTGGTAGTGTTTGTGGAGGTCGGGGATGGTGCCGGTCTGGCCGAAGTGTTCGACGCCGAGGGGGGCGGTCATGTGGCCGGCGACGGAGCCGATCCAGGCGAGGGTGGCGGGGTGGCCGTCTGTTACGGTGATGAGGGTTGCGTCGCGCGGGACTTTTGCCATCAGGCGCTCGATCTGGCTGACGGCGCTGGTGTGGCCGCGGGCGCGGGCCCGGCGGGCGGCGGTCCAGCCTGAATTGAGCCGGTCTGCGGAGGTCACGGCGAGGACACCGATGTCGCGGCGGTCATTGCCGATGCGGCCCGCCGCTTCGATGGCTTCGGGCGCGATGACGCCCTGATAGGCGATAACCACTTCGCAGTTTGGGCCGGGTTCACGTAGCCAGTAGGCGCCGTCGACGACGCCGCGGCGGAACTCTGCATTGTCGCGGTTGCGGGGGCCGAGCTGTTCGATGGGGCGGGTGGAGAGGCGGAGATAGACTGAGCCGCCGGTCTCATCGCGTAGCCAGGTGCGCTCGTCCGGGTCGTTCTCGCCGGAGCGCTGCAGGTAGTCGAAGCTCCAGTCCATGATGATGGAAAGCTCATCGAGGAAGGCTGGCTCGAAGCTGACGAGGCCGTCCTGGCTCATGCCGATGAGCTGCGTGCCGACCGACTGGTGGGCGCCGCCTTCCGGGGCAAGCGTGATGCCAGATGGGGTGCCGGCCACGATGAACCGGGCGTCCTGATAGCAGGCATAGTTGAGCGCATCGAGGCCGCGCGCGATGAACGGATCGTACAGTGTGCCGATCGGGATGAGGCGCTGGCCGAAATGGCTATGGGCGAGGCCCGCCTGACCGAGCAGGAGGAAGAGGTTCATCTCTGCGATGCCAAGCTCGAAATGCTGGCCGTCCGGGGAGAATTCCCACTTCTGGGCGGACGGGATCGACTGTTCCTTGAAGGTGTCCGAGACCTCGCGCCGGGCAAAGAGCGAGCGGCGATTGACCCAGCCGGTGAGGTTGGTCGAGCTGGTCACGTCCGGCGACATGGTGACGATATGGTCGGCGAGGTCTGAAGTGCCGCGGGCAAG
Organism: Henriciella marina; assembly: GCF_027213945.1. Lineage (GTDB taxonomy): Bacteria > Pseudomonadota > Alphaproteobacteria > Caulobacterales > Hyphomonadaceae > Henriciella > Henriciella marina_A. The sequence goes on along the minus strand of NZ_JAPWGW010000003.1, from coordinate 53,314 downwards.
GCCGTCGAGGATCTTGCCGAAGCCGGCCTGCGTCGCGAGCTCACGGTCATCGAGCCAGACGGGGCCGGGGGATTCGATCTCTGGCGCGGAATAGCGGCGCGTGCCCTCTGCGAAGAAGGGGACTTGATCGAGGAATCTCTGGAGGCAGGCTTCGTCGTCCACGGTGGCGAACTTGTCCCATTCCTCGCCTTCCGGCACGCCCATGCGTTTCTGGAAGTCGGCGAATTGGGGGTTGTTCATGAAGCCGCCATGATTGTCCTTGTGACCGGCGAGCGGGGTTTGCCAGCCCTTGATTGTGTAGGCGAGGAATACGGTCGGCTTGTCGTCGGTGACGTTGTCGAAGGCTTCGGTGAGGGTGGCGAGGCACTGACCGCCGAGATTGTTCATCAGGGCGTCCAGCTCTTCATCAGAGCGCTTGTCGAGGAGCTGCGAGACCTCACCCCGGTCACCAATGTCGTTCATCAGCCGCTTGCGCCAGGCTTTCCCGCCTTTGTAGGTGAGGGCGGAGTAATCCATGTTCGGGCAGTTCTGGATCCATTCCTTCAGGGCTTCGCCGCCCGGCTCCTCGAAGGCTTCGCGCTGAAGGACGCCGTGGCGGAGCACGACGGTTCGCCAGCCGAAGGCCTTGAAGATGGCGTCGATCTTTTCCCAGAGGCCTTCATGGACGACGCCGTCGAGGCTCTGGCGATTGTAATCGATGATCCACCAGGTGTTGCGAAGGTCGTGCTTCCAGCCTTCCTGCAAGCATTCATAGACATTGCCTTCGTCAAGCTCAGCGTCGCCGACGAGCGCGACCTGACGGCCGAGGGGCTTGTCGCCGAGCCAGTTCTTGGCGGCGATATAGTCCTGTACCAGAGAGTTGAAGGCGGTCGCCGCGACGCCGAGGCCGACCGAGCCGGTCGAGAAGTCGACATCGTCGGTGTCCTTGGTGCGGCTTGGATAGGATTGCGCGCCGCCCCAGCCGCGAAAGGTTTCGAGCTTCTCGCGCGTCTGGTTGCCCATCATGTATTGCATGGCATGGAAGACAGGCGAGGCGTGCGGTTTGACGGCGACGCGGTCTTCGGGCTTCAGCGTGTTGAAATAGAGCGCCGTCATGATCGGCACCATTGAGGCGCAGGAGGCCTGATGCCCGCCAACTTTGATGCCGCCGTCTTCCTTCTTGCGGATATTATTGGCGTTGTGGACCGTCCAGGCAGAGAGCCAGAGCAGGCGCTGTTCGATGGTTTTGAGATGATCTAGATCGGCGGTCATGACTGGCCTTTGCATTTGCAACTTTCTTTGGGCGGGTTTCGCATGGGTGCCGTGCCGGGTCCAGATCAGGACCTGAGGCTGAGCCGTTTCAGCGGTGATCCGAAGGCGCCGCTGACCATGGCGGCGAGGGCCTTCGGGGCGGGCGGAATGCGGCTGACCGGTGCGGCGAGATAGTCGCGGATGAACGGGGCGAGGCGCCCATCGCCCTGATAGACCGGCGTGAACAGCCAGCTCATCAGCTGGTAGAGGCGGACATGGCTGGTGCGCAGTTTGCGGTAGGCAGCAAGTGCTGCGGGCGTGTCAGCGCTGCGTTCGAGGGCGAGAGACAAGGCGTAGGCGTCGAGCAGCGCCATGTTGGCGCCCTGTCCAAGTTGCGGCGAGGCGGCATGCCACGCGTCGCCGATATGAACCAGGCATGGGCCGCTGACGGGGCGGCGGTGAGTGCGGTGGCGATAGCGCGCAAAGGTCAGTTGATCATGGTGGGTGATCTGGTCGAGCAGCATCTCGGTCTCGGGCCAGAGCGCGCGGGCGTCCCGCTTCCAGTCATCAAGGGGCGCTGATCGCCATGCCTCTTCGCTGTCACCGCGGATCGACCAGAAATAGGTGAGGCTTTGAGGTCCGTTCGGTGTGCGGCGTCCCGATGCCATTACGCCTGCCATTTGCCGGGCGCCGCGGTATCGCTGTTCGAGGGCATCAGCCTTGAACGGGCTGGCGTCCGGCCAGTCCAGCGTCGTCCAGAGCGCGCCATAGGTGAGTTCACGGCGCGGCGCGCGTGTCAGAGGTGAGCGCACACCCATCGCGTCGATGATGAGGTCGAAGCCCGGCAGGGGCGGGCCGGTCCTGAACTGGATTTCGCCTGTGTGAGCGCAGGCCCCTGTAATCTCTCTGGAGGTCACGAGGTCTATGACTTCTTCGACCGCCGCCTTGTGAAGCACGCCAAACAAGGCCGGGCGCTGAATGCCGAGGCCGACCAGTCCGGGCCTCAGTTTTTCGAAGCGAACATCGAGGACCGTGCGCCCAGACGGCGTGCTAAGTCCCCAGAGGCGCGTCAGTGGACTGGAAAGCTGCTCGATCTCCTGCGTCAGGCCGAGTTTGGCGAGGACAGCCAGACCGGTCGCCTGAAGCATAAGGCCGGACCCGACAGGCCCTGGCTCATCAAAGCGATCAATCAGCGTCACGCGATGTCCCGCGCGCGCCAGCAAGATGCTGGCGGCGAGCCCGCCAATGCCTGCCCCACATATACCGATGCTCATCGAGCGCGTCATTGCAGCTCACACTGACCTGATTGTACGGCGATGTCATCGCAGACGACACCGATGGCACAAATTGAGCAATCGCAGCCTTCCGCCTGATTTCGCGGGCGCGCGACTTGAAACCTTCGCTGGCGGTCGATTTAGCTGAGCACCAGAATTGTAGAAAGTTGAAGGGGTATTGGGTAATGGGTCGAGTTCTTGGAGCCTCCGCGCTGCTGTCTGCTGCAGCCTGGATTGCGATGCCGGTCGCGGCGCAGTCTTTCCTCAACGTGCAGACGGATCCTGCCATTCCGACGCTGGAAGAGGTCGCGGGTCATGCGCCGGGCGACGAGATTTCCACGGTGACCGAAGCGCTGGACTATATGGACGCGCTGGCTGAAGCGGCGCCTGAGCGGATGAAGGTCACCCGCTATGCGGAAAGCTGGGAAGGCCGTGAGTTGGTCTATGGTGTGATTTCATCGGCGCAGAACATGGCGCGCCTTGATGAGATCAAGTCGAACATGGCCCGGCTTGCTTCTGGTGAGCTGTCGACCGGCGAGCGCAGCTCTCTGATCAATGAGACACCTGCGGTGGTCTGGCTGTCATACGGCGTGCACGGCAACGAGATTTCGAGCACGGATGCGGGCCTTGCGCTCGCCTATCACCTGCTTGCGGCTGAGGGCGACCAGACGGTCGATACGATCCTGTCGAATACGGTCGTCGTGATTGACCCGATGCAGAACCCAGACGGGCGCGCGCGCTTCACGAATGCGTTCGAGGCGGCGCGCGGGATCGAGCCTTTTGCCGACCGCTATACGGCCGAACATGATGAGCCCTGGCCCGGCGGGCGCTTCAATCACTATCTCTTCGACATGAACCGCGACTGGTTCACGCTCTCCCAGCCCGAGACCCGTGGCCGGGTGGCGAGCATGCTGGAATGGCATCCGGTGGTCGTCGTCGATGCGCATGAAATGGGCGGCGATGAGACATATTTCTTCGCGCCGGCCGCAGACCCGTTCAATCCGAACATTACTGAGGCCCAGAAGGAAAAGCAGGTCCTGATCGGGCGCAATCATGCTCGCTGGTTCGATGAGCGGGGCTATGACTATTTCACCCGTGAGGTCTTCGACGCCTTCTATCCGGGCTATGGCGACATGTGGCCAACGCTCGGCGGTGCGATTGCGATGACTTATGAGCAAGGCTCGGCGCGCGGGCTCTCCTATGAGCGGTCGACCGGCGATGTGTTGACCTACAAGCAGGGCGTCGAGCAGCATTTCGTTGCGACGCTGTCGACGGCTGAAGTCGTGGCCAACAACCAGTCGCTGTTCCTGAATGATTTCGCTTCTTACCGGCGTGAAGCAGCCTCTGAAGCGCGCGGGGCGAGCGACCGGTACTTCGTGTTCGATCTGTCCGACCGCCGCTGGCAGGCAGAGCAGCTTGGGCGCAAGCTGGCCGCGCAGGACATCACTGTCCAGCGCCTGCCCGCGGGGGCACAGGCCTGCGGCGTACGCTATTCCGATGGCGCGCTGGTCGTTGATCGCGCACAGCCATCCGGCAAGCGGATCACGACGCTGCTGAGCGAAGATACAAGCCTGCCTGAAGACTTTGTCGACGAGCAGGAATCGCGCCGCGACCGGGGCCTCAATCATGAGCTTTATGATGTGACCGCCTGGTCCATGCCGCTGATGGAAGGTGTGACGAGCCGGACATGCGGGCAGGTGAACGTCTCCAATGCGAGCATGGTTGGCGCTGACGATCCGGTCACGGCGCTGACGGCGTCCAGTGCGGCCTATGGCTATGTCGTGCCGTGGAGCGATGCGGGGCAGGCAAAGCTGGTGCTCGGTGCGCTGGATGCAGGCCTGACGGGGCGGGCGACAACCGAGGCGTTCACGGTCAATGGCCGCGAATATCCGCGTGGCTCCGTGGTTTTTTCGCTGGCGGCCAATGAGAGCAGTCTCGCGACCACGCTGAACGGGCTCGCGACGGCGATTGGCGCCGAATATGTGGCGCTGCAGTCGAGCTGGGTCGAAGACGGCCCGAACTATGGCAGCGACAAGTTCGTCGCCCTGACCATGCCGAAAGTCGCCATGGCCTGGGGTGAAGGGACGAGCGCGACGGATGCTGGCGCGGCGCGCTATGTGCTGGAGCGCGAGCTCGGTATTCCGGTCGCACCGATCCGTGTGGGAACGCTGCCCCGCGCCAATCTTGGCCGCTATGACGTGCTGATCCTGCCAGATGCGGGGCGGGGTTTTGAAGGTGAGCTTGGTTCGGCTGGAAAGTCGGCCATCGCCACCTTTACCCGTAATGGCGGCGTTCTGATCGGGTTCGAGGGTGCGCTAGGGGCGCTGACCAGCGGTGATGACAAGCTGCTGTCTGCGCGCGCTGAGACGGCCTATCTCGCTGAGGAAGCAAAGCGCAGCGATGATGAGGAGACGCCTGCTTCTGGCCTGCTGATCGAAAGCGATGCGGACTATGACGCCGTCACGGCGAACCAAAAGGCGCGTCCTGACAGCGTGCCGGGTGTGCTGGCGAATGTTATCGCCGATACCGATCACTGGCTCTCATCTGGCTATGAGGAGGCGGTGGCGCTCTATCAGGGCTCAACCATCTATCGGCCATTGAATGATGCGGATGGTGCAAATGTGTTCCGTTATGCGGCGGCCGATGAGCTGGTGGCCAGCGGCTATCTCTGGGAAGAGAACAGGGCGCAGCTCGCCTACAAGCCATATCTGATGGCAGAGCAGCAGGGCTCTGGAATGGTAATCGCCTTCACGCAGAGCCCGGTGACGCGGGCCTATCTCGACGGACTGAACCTGCTTCTGGTGAATGCTGTGCTCTTCGGGCCTGCGCATACGCGGTAGGAATTGGAACCGCGCTCACGGCTTGACCGTTCCTTCAGTGAACAATCACGAAGGAGACCCGCGATGAGTGAGCGCGACCATCAGAGAGTTGAAGAAGTTGAACGTCAGCGCGGCTATGGCGAGGGCTTTCGCAAGGGCGAAGATGTAGAGGATCAGTCCACGGCAGGTGCCGGTTATAAGGAAGGCTCACCTATAGCCGACCAGCAGGACCATGAAACTGACCTGGTCGTCGACATGGAAGATGAACGCCTTCCGAATGTGCCGAATGATGACCATGACGATGCATCAAGCGAGACGATTGAAGGCCATTCGGCGCTGAAGAAAAAGCCGGACGGGCACCTGCTGGAAGATGCTTATTCAGTGGTCGACCCGGATGTGGAGGACCCCAAGCGCTAGAAAAGAATTGAGAAAGCCCGGCCAGCGTGCCGGGCTTTTTCGTGTTTGCGGTACGGGCGAAGACGTGGTGATGTCCGCGCAATCCGAACTGACGAATGGCCGCCGCACTGGCGGTCCTGCCTATTGAGGAGACCCCCATGACACTGAAGCCCCTGATGTTCGCTGCGTCTGCGTTGACGCTTGTTCTTGCTGGCTGCGCGACGCCTGAAGCCGGTGCGGCGGGTGAGACGGCCAGTGCCTCTGTTTCTGGCGAGGGAGATATCCTCAGGAGCGTGAGTGATTTTGCGGAGCTGGACGCCGAGGGGCTCTCATGGGACCGCTATATGGAGAGCTTCCTTGAAGGGTATTTCGAGCTCAACCCGACTTTCGCTGTCAGCCAAGGGCGCCACGAATTTGATGGCCAGCTGCCTGACTGGAGTGATGCGGGCCTCGAAGCGCAGATCCTGTTTCGCCAGTTCGCCATTGAGCTGGCGCAAGAGATGGACGAAGGCAGTCTGAGTGAAGCCGACGCGTTCGAGCGCCAGTATCTGATCAACACGATGAAGGGCGAACTATTCTGGCTGACCGAAGCCGATCAGCCGCATCTGAACCCGAGCTTCTATCTCGGCCCGCTTGGCCCGAGCGTCTATGTGGCACGGCCCTATGCCGACCCGGAAACGCGCATGAAAGCGTTTATTGAATACGCGAAGAACGTTCCTGAGGCGGCCGCACAGGCGAAAGCCAATCTGAAGCTGCCGATGCCGGCGACCTATGTGAAGCTCGGCACGGCTGGCTTTAACGGGCTTGCCGACCATTATGAGACCGGCGCGCGGGACGCTTTCGCAGAGGTTCAGGATGAAGCGCTGATCGCTGAGTACGACGCCGTGGTCGCAGAAGCTGCGGCTGCCATGCGTTCTGTCGCCGACTATATCGAGAGTGAGCCGGGCACAGAAGACGGCTATGCCCTCGGGCCGGAGAAATTCGCTAACATGATCGCGTTGACCGAAGGCGTCGGTATCTCGCTTGAGGAGCTGGAGGCTATCGGCCGGGTTGACCTGAAGGCCAATCAGGATGCGCTGGCCGAAGCCTGCGCTGTGTTCGCCCCGGGCGCGAACATGGCTGACTGCATGGCCAAGATGGCGGCAAACAAGCCAGAGAATGGCCCCGTGCAAGAAGCGCGCGACTCGCTGCCTGCGCTCAAGCAGTTCCTGATTGATGAGGACATCGTCTCCATTCCGGGCACCGAGGAAGCGCTGGTCGCGGAATCGCCGCCCTATCGCCGCCAGAACTCGGCCTACATCTCCATTCCGGGACCTTACGAAGAAGGCATGCCGTCGGTCTATTACATCTCGCCACCGGACCCGAGCTGGGACGAGGCGACGCGCGCCGAATACATTCCGGGAAAGATGGACCTGCTCGGCACGACGATCCACGAAGTCTGGCCGGGCCACTTCCTGAATTTCCTGCACGCAAACCGTTCCGACTCGGTCTTCGGGCAGATGTTTGTCGGCTATGCCTTCGCTGAGGGCTGGGCGCACTATACCGAAGAAATGATGCTGGATGCAGGCCTGCATGATGGCGACCCGGAGACAAAGATAGGCCAGCTGTCGAACGCGCTGCTGCGCAATTGCCGTTATCTCTCGACGATTGGTCTGCACACGCAGGGCTGGAGCGTCGATGACAGCTACGAGCTGTTCCGCAAGGAATGCTATATCGACCGCGGCAACGCGCTGCAGCAGGCCGCGCGCGGCACGTATGATCCGGCCTATCTTAACTACACGATGGGCAAGCTGATGATCCGCAAGCTGCGTAATGACTGGGTGGCGGTGAACTATCCGGACGCGACGGGCACCGAAGGCTGGAAGGAATTCCATGACGAATTCCTCTCCTATGGCGGCCCGAACATTCCACAAGTCCGTCAGGCCATGATGGGCGAGGAGGAAGCGCGGGCAATGTTTGGTGAGTAGGTCTGCCGAAGGAACGAGAATGGGGAAAGAGCCAGTTCAAAAGCGGCTCTTTCTTTGGGGGGCCGATGTCCCTATCGAAATGGGAAAGCGAACGCTTCCAGGTACTTATACGACAACATACAAATGATTGCTTTTCGTGGTTTAATTGGAGCCGAGCTGCTGGCGGTCTTGGCGCTCATTACACTTTGCGCGTGTTCCGATGAGAACAGGCGCTCTTCGCTGGAAAGTGGGCGTGAGGAGATAATTGAAGATCCGGCTTCGCCAGAAGACTGGGGATATGAATCAAGCCTCCCATCGGTTCCGGACGCAGATCGAGCTTGCATTCAAAGCACTCACGACTGCGGCATCGAAAATGGGCCTGTGCCTGAGTATCCGAAACTGACCGAACTTGGCGAGGCAACATGCGATACATCTTTCGTGGTCGGGGAGGATGGTTTCGCGGATGACATCAGCGTCGAGTGTGATGACCCGCGGTTCAATGAAACTACGCGGGAAGCGTTATCTCATGTGCAATACAAAGTGACGGGTTCGTGCAGTCGAGCTTGCCCAGAGATTGGCAGGAGATTGGAGTATCCCTTTGAGTATCGCCTCGCGAATTAGACCCTTAGAAGAATAAGCCCGGCCAGTTTGGCCGGGCTTTTGTTTTGGTGATTTTGGACGGCCCTAGAGGGCTTTGACGATGTTCTCGACCATCTTCTTGGCGTCGGACAGCAGCATCATCGTGTTGTCCTTGAAGAAGAGCTCATTCTGGATACCGGCATAGCCAGAGCCCATTGAGCGCTTGATGAAGAGGACCGTGCCTGCATCCTCAACGTTGAGGATGGGCATGCCGTAGATCGGCGAAGTCTGGTCGGTCTTCGCGGCCGGGTTGGTCACGTCGTTCGCACCGATCACGAAGGCGACGTCGGAGGTGTTGAACTCGGAATTGATGTCTTCCAGTTCGAACACTTCGTCATACGGCACCTGTGCTTCAGCGAGCAGCACGTTCATGTGGCCCGGCATCCGGCCAGCGACGGGGTGGATGGCGTATTTCACTTCGACGCCTTCTTCCTTGAGCAGCTCTGCCATTTCCTTCAGCGCATGCTGTGCCTGGGCAACCGCCATGCCGTAGCCTGGCACGATGATGACCTTGGACGCGTTCTTCATGATGAAGGCTGCGTCGTCGGCAGAGCCCTGCTTGAACGGGCGGTCGACCTGCGCACCGGCAGACGCACCGCCATCATCATCAGCGCCGAAGCCGCCAAGGATGACGGAGATGAAGCTGCGGTTCATGCCCTTGCACATGATGTAGGACAGGATCGCACCTGACGAGCCAACCAGCGCGCCGGTGATGATCAGCGCGAAGTTGCCGAGCGTGAAGCCCAGCGCCGCCGCAGCCCAACCCGAATAGGAGTTGAGCATGGAGACGACGACCGGCATGTCCGCGCCGCCAATCGGGATGATCAGCGTGATGCCGAGCACGAAGGCGAGAACGGTCAGCGTCCAGAACGCCCAGGTTGCGCCGCCGCTGGACATGATCAGCACGACGACCAACGTCACGATGGCGACGGCGAGGGCGATGTTCAGCAGGTGACGGGCTGGCAACAGGATCGGCGAGCCGGACATGTTGCCGTTGAGCTTGGCGAAGGCGATCACCGAACCCGTGAAGGTCAGCGCGCCGATAGCCGAGCCGACAGCCAGTTCGATCAGCGAGACAGTGGCAATGCTGCCCACCGTGCCGATGCCGAATTCAGCTGGCGCATAGAGCGCGGCTGCGGCCACGAGGACGGCAGCCATACCAACCAGCGAGTGGAAGGCGGCAACCAGCTGCGGCATCGCCGTCATCGGGATGCGGCGGGCAATGATCGCACCGATCACGCCGCCGACTGCGGCACCTGCGATCAGGATGCCCCATGTGACAGCATCAAGCTGTGGCCAGAGGAGGGCGATGGTCGTGGCAACGGCGATACCCATGCCGATAATGCCGTTTCGGTTGCCTTTGCGCGCCGTGGCAGGGCTGGAAAGCCCGCGCAGCGCGAGGATGAAGAGCATGCCCGCGACGAGATAGAGAAGCGGGGCCCAGGTGTTGGTGAACTGTTCCATTTATTCCCCCTTCTTCTTGTACATGGCGAGCATCCGCTGGGTGACCATGAAGCCACCGAAAATGTTCACACTGGCGAGCGCGACAGCGACGCCGCCAAGGATCTTGGCGGTCCAGCCGCCATTGATCAGGCCAGAAGAGGCCGCCGCCACGATGGCACCGACCACGATCACTGAAGAGATCGCATTGGTCACAGCCATGAGCGGGGTGTGGAGGGCCGGGGTCACCGACCAGACGACATAATAGCCGACGAAGCAGGCCAGCGCGAAGATCGCGGCGAGGAAGACCGTCGGGTTGAGGTTCGTGATCTCGGCCGCGTGGGCTGGCAGAGCCAGCGCGAGCGCCGAGAGAGCGATAGGGATCAATTTGGTCATCAATTGCTCTCCTTGTGAAAGCGCACGCGTGCTTCGACTTCGCTCAGCATGAGCGCGATCTGAGCCGGTGCATTGGAAAGGTGCTCATCCTGAGCGAAGTCGAAGGACGAGCGCCGTTTGGCGGTAAGTCTCCGCATCATGATTTCAGTCTTTCATTCACAGTTTCGCCGCCCTTGGTGAGGATCATGGCCGTGACGATCTCGTCATCGGTCTCGAGGTTGAGTGATCCGTCTTCGGCTGTAATCAGCGGCAGGAAGGCGAGGAGGTTCTTGGCATAGAGCGAGGATGTGTCGGCCGGCAGGCGTGCTGGCAGGTTGGAATAACCGGCCACTTTCACGCCATTGATGTCGACGACCTCGTCAGGCTTGGAAAGCTTGCAATTGCCGCCCGTGGCGACCGCCATGTCGATGACAACAGCGCCGGGCTTCATCGACTTCACCATCTCTTCGGTGACCAGCTCTGGCGCTGGACGGCCGGGGATAAGCGCGGTCGTGATGACGATGTCCTGCTTGGCGATATGGGTCGCGGTCAGCTCCGATTGCTGGCGCTTGTAGTCGTCGGACATTTCCTTGGCATAGCCGCCAGCGGTCTCGGCTTCCTTGAACTCATCGTTTTCGACGGCGATGAATTTCGCGCCGAGCGAGGCGACCTGTTCCTTTGCCGCCGGGCGCACATCGGTCGCTGTCACGACACCGCCGAGACGGCGCGCGGTTGCGATGGCCTGGAGGCCTGCAACGCCTGCACCCATGACGAAGACTTTGGCCGGCGCAACCGTGCCTGCGGCGGTCATCATCATCGGAAGCGCGCGACCATAAAGGGTCGCGCCTTCGATCATGGCGCGGTAGCCAGCGAGGTTCGACTGGGACGAAAGCGCATCCATGGACTGGGCGCGCGTGATCCGCGGGGTGAACTCCATGGCGAGCGTGTTGAGCTTCTTGGCGTTAAAGGCACTGGCAAGGTCGCCCATCGCGTAAGGGTTCATCAGTGCGATGACCGTCAGGCCTTCGGGGTAGCTTGCCGCTTCCTCTGCGCTGGGGCCGCGTACTTTCAGCAGCACGTCGGCACCGTTCAGCGCCTCGCTAGCCGAACTTGCGACCGTTGCACCTTCGTCAGAATAAGCCTTGTCATGAAAGCCTGCAGCCAAACCGGCACCAGATTCAATGGTGACGGTGTGATCGAGGCCGACAAGCTTCTTCACCGATTCCGGAGTTGCCGCGACGCGGGTCTCTCCCGGACTTGTTTCTTTCAGAATTGTCAGCTTCATGTCGCGAGTGATCGGAAAAATTTTGCGTGAAAGCAATAGTTAGTCGAAAGGCGAGGCATGGAATTGTTTAATCTCAACGGAAAAACGGCACTTGTTACCGGTGCGTCCGGTGGCCTGGGTGAAAGTTTCGCAAGAGCCCTGTCGCAAGCAGGGGCGCGAGTCGTACTCGCTGCGCGGCGCATAGAGAAACTTGAAGCACTTGCGACTGAAATCAAATCGCAAGGCGGCGAGGCGTTGGCCGTTTCGATGGACGTCACCGATCCGGCAAACGTCGAATCAGCCTTCGCGACCGTTAAAGAGAAGTTTGGTGGCCCGGCCGACATTATCGTCAATAATTCAGGTATTTCGCGGGACAACTGGTACACGAAGATCACCGAGGAAGAGTGGCGCGCCGTCATGGACACCAATGTTGACGGTGTCTGGCGCGTTGCGAAGGCGGCGTCGAATGCGCTGATCGAGGCGGGCAAGCCTGGATCGATCATCAACATCGCCTCCATCACCGCGCTGCGTCCTCAATATTTCATCTCGGCCTATGCAGCTTCGAAGGCGGCGGTCGATCACATGACCCGTGTCATGGCACTTGAAGGGGCGCGCTATGGCATCCGCGTGAACGCGATCGCGCCCGGTTATTACAAGACCAATATCAATGACGAGTTCCTGGACAGCGAGGCGGGCGACAAGATGCGCAAGCGTATCCCGATGAAGCGCTTCGGTGAGCATGGTGAACTGGCTGGCGCGCTGCTGCTGCTCGCCTCCGACGCCGGTAGCTATATGACGGGTTCGACTATCGTCGTCGATGGCGGGCATACGGTGAACACGCTTTAAGGCTATCCCGACTTCTGGTGTCTGCATTGAATACTATTGACGCCGCCCCCCCCCCCAACCCTTCGGTGAGGAGGCGCTTCGAACGAATAGAGCTTACGTCGTCATTCTGCGAATTTGCCCGTTGATCGGGCTAAGCGCTCAATTTCAATGCGGACTTTAGGGGTTCATTAGGCGCCTCATGAGAAATGAGAGCCGTTGAAAGGCGGCGAGATGAGCGCAGTACGCAAGACAGTCCGAGAGCCTGATGGCCATACCGGAAAACCTGCTGAGGCGGATGATCCGCGGCCGGAAGCGGCATGCTCTGAACGTCATGAGGGGGCGCAATCGCCCGCTAGGCGGCTTCAGGATGACCTGCACGATCGCCTGGTCCCGGAACATCGATCATCAACTCTTCGTCAGATCGCCCAAGCGCTCGTTACTGCCTCCGGCCTGACCATGGTTATGGGCTTTTTCGTCTTTAACGCCATTTCCTAGACCTTCCTCTGGCAATCAGCTGATCGAGCCATATGATGGCAAGTGAAGTCGAATGCGAAAGAGTACGAATGAGAGTCAGAAAAGCCGTGCTGCCTGTTGCTGGCCATGGAACCCGCGTCCTGCCAGCATCAAAATCCATTCCAAAGGAATTGCTGACGGTCGTCGACCAGCCTGTGCTGCAATACGTGGTCGATGAAGCGCGTGCAGCCGGGATCGAGCACTTCGTTTTCGTAACCGGGCGCGGCAAGCACGCAATCGAAGACTATTTCGACGAGGCCTATGAGCTGGAGCAGACGCTCGCTTCGAAATCATCAAAAGCCGATATCCTGAAGGATCTGCAGCGCACGAAGCTGCCACCTGGTGCGGCAAGCTTTACACGACAGCAGGCGCCGCTGGGGCTTGGGCATGCCGTGTGGTGCGCAAAGGACATTATTGGCGATGAGCCGTTTGCGGTATTGTTGCCCGATGTGATCCTTCGCGCCGAGCCGTCGGCGCTGGCGCAGATGGTAACCGCGTATGACGAGGTTGGTGGCAATGTTATTGCAGTCAACCCGGTGCCTCAGGAGCAGGTCTCGTCCTATGGGGTCATCACACCGAAGTCGCGGGACGGTCGGCTCATCGAGATGGAGGGCATGGTCGAGAAGCCCGCGCGCGAAGACGCGCCTTCCAATCTTAAGATCACCGGCCGCTATATCCTGCAACCTGAAATCTTTGGGCTGCTTGAAGATCAGGGCAAAGGGGCAGGGGGTGAGATCCAGCTGACCGACGCCATGGTCCGGTTGATGCAGACCCAGTCATTCCACGCCTATGAATTCGAGGGCGAGGAATTCGATTGCGGCTCCAAGGCGGGCTATTTCGAGGCATTTGTCGCGCACGCGCTAAAACATCCGGAAACGGCGGACTTCGCAAAGGCGATTCTCAAGAAATATGGCAGTGGCTGATAAGGCCGGGCGACTGACCGCAGCCTGCGACTTTCCCTTGTTTCGGTGAATAGCTATAGCGGTTCACGCGAGGTGAGTGGATGAAATTTCTTGTGACCGGGGTTGCCGGTTTTATCGGATCACGAATTGCCGGAGCGCTTTTGGGCGACGGCCATGAGGTCATCGGGCTCGACAATCTCAACGCCTATTATGATCCAGCGCTGAAGCAGGCGCGGCTCCATGAGCTGCAGACTTATGAGAATTTCTCGTTCCGCAAGCTCGATATCTCGGACCATGAAAATCTGCTCGGGTTGCCAGAACGCGATACGATCGACCGGGTCATCCATCTGGCCGCGCAGGCGGGCGTTCGTTATTCGCTCGAGAACCCCTTCGCCTATGCCCAGTCGAATCTGACCGGGCATCTTGCAATGCTGGAATTCTGCCGCCGGGCTGCGAAGGTGCCGATGTTGGTCTACGCGTCTTCGAGCTCTGTCTACGGCGATGATGCGGTTGCGCCGTTCCGTGAGGACGCGAATGTCGACCGTCCTGTATCACTTTATGCCGCTACCAAGCGCGCCGATGAGCTGATGAGCCAAGCCTATGCCAAGCTCTATGACATCCCGCAGATCGGCGTGCGCTTCTTTACCGTTTACGGACCGTGGGGACGCCCTGACATGGCCTACTGGTCATTCACCGACCGCATCCTTCGCGGTGAAACGATCCGTGTCTTCAACGGCGGGAAGATGAAGCGCGACTTCACCTACATCGCTGACGCGGTCGCCGGGCTTAAGGCAATTGCGACGGGACGGGCCGTGTTCGCCGAAGGCGAGCGCGCGCACAAGCTGTACAATATCGGCCACAACCAGCCGGTCGAGCTACTGAACTTTATCGAGACGATCGAAGAGGTCACGGGCAAAAAGGCGCGCATGGCACTGGAGCCGATGCAGCCTGGCGATGTCACGGAAACGTGCGCGGATATATCCCGCATGCAGGCCGATTACGGGTACGAACCAAAAGTGAGTCTTAAGGAAGGCCTGCAGCATTTTGTAGACTGGTTCAGGACCCAGCGTGTCGCCGCAGGACCTGCGATCAGACAAGGTCTCTAGGGTCATGAAAGCCGACGCGCCTCCGACAGGTCAGGACGTGCTAGACGCGGCGCGCCGGCTTCACGGACATGTGCTTCGCACGCCTGTCCTGCGAAATGATGCGCTGGATGAGATGGCAGGGGCAAAACTCTGGTTCAAATGTGAAAATCTGCAGACGACCGGAAGCTTCAAGATCAGGGGCGCCACCAACAGGCTGCTTCAGCTAAGCCCTGAAGAACGGAAGAAGGGCGTTGTCGCCTTCTCTTCGGGCAACCATGCGCAAGGCGTTGCGCGGGCGGCAAGGAATTTCCGCATGCCAGCGTTGATCGTCATGCCGTCAGATGCTCCAGCCATCAAGATTGATGGCGTACGCCGCGACGGGGCCGAGATTCGCTTTTACGACCGCGACAGCGAAAGCCGTGAGGAAATTGCGGCTGAAGAAACCGAAAAGCGCGGTGCGACGCTCGTGCCGAGCTTTGACGACCCGTACATTATTGCAGGGCAGGGGAGTGCCGGCGTCGAATTCGGTCAGCAGATGCGTGACGCGAATACGCCGCTCGCTCACATTATCTGTTGCGCGGGTGGCGGCGGGCTCATTACCGGGTTCGCGCTCGGATACCGCAACTTCGATCCTGATGCCGCGATCTGGACCGCCGAGCCAGACGCGCACGATGACTGGCGACGTTCGCTGGCGGCAGACCGGATCGAGGTCAATGCGCCGGGCACGCGTTCGATCTGTGATGCGATCCTGACACCGTCTCCGGGCGAACTGACCTGGGAACTGGGGCGGGGGCTTCTTGCTGGCGGGTGTGCTGTTGGTGACGATCAGATCAAGGAAGCGATGCGGCTGGCCTTCCGCCACCTGAAACTCGTTGTGGAACCGGGCGGCGCTGCGGCCCTTGCCTGCGCCCTGTTCGACCTGCCAGACGCAGCCAAAGGCAAGTCAGTCGGTGTTGTGCTGTCTGGCGGGAATGTCGATCCGGCGCAGTATGCAGGGATACTGGAGGGCTAGCCGTCCTCTGTTTCAGTGGGGACTTTCCAACCGCCATGGGCCCCAACTTTCGTTGGGGAGGCGGTAAACAGTGGATTTACCTAGTTTTCTTTCAGAATGCGGGACTTCTCGCGCTGCCAGTCGCGTTTCTTGGCGGTTTCGCGCTTGTCGGGCGCCTTCTTACCAGTTGCGAGACCGATAAGCAGTTTCGCGATGCCCCGTTCGTTAAAGTAAAGCTTCAGTGGGACAATCGTACGGCCCGCGCGCTCAACTTTCTGAGAAAGTTCGGCGATTTCGCGTTTCGAGGCGAGGAGTTTGCGCCGACGTTTTGGCTCATGATTGAACTGGTTCGCGCCTTCATATGGTGGGAAATCTGCGTTTACGAGCCAGAGTTCGCCTTCTTCGACGGCGGCATAGGATTCTGCGATGTTCGCACGGCCATTGCGCAGCGACTTCACTTCGCTGCCCTGTAATTGCAGGCCAGCCTCCAGTGTGTCTTCGACCTGGTAGTCGAAGCGGGCGCGGCGGTTTTCCGCTACGAGGCCGTCCGAGCGGCCCTTGATTTGGCTCTTCTTTGACATGGGAGGCTATATAAGGCCTGCGATCTCCATTGCAGCCTCAATCCTGCGACGGGCTGCATCGTCTGGCGCAACGAGCGGCAAGCGGATTTCGTCGCTGCACAGGCCAAGGCGCGATAGAGCGAACTTGGCAGGGCCGGGAGACGGCGCGCAGAAGAGCGCTTTGTGGAGAGCGATGAAGCGGGTTTCGATCTCGCGTGCCGTTTCCAGGTCGGCGTCGTCCATCGCTTTGTGCATCTTTGCCATCTCGCCAGGAGCGACATTGGATGTGACCGATATGCAGCCAGTACCGCCCATGGCTCGGTAGCCAAGGGTGACGGGATCTTCACCGCAAATCTGGACGAATTGCTCGCCCTGCAGACCTGCTGAATGAAGGCTGATGCGGGCAAGGTCGCCTGTCGCATCCTTGATACCGACAATGTTCGGATGCTTGCCGAGGCGGATCACGGTCTCAGGCTGAAGGTCTGAAACCGTTCGCCCTGGCACGTTGTACAGAATGATCGGCAGGGCGACAGCGTCAGCAATGGCGCGGAAATGCGCCTCCAGGCCTGCCTGATCCGGCCGGTTGTAGTAAGGGCAGACACAGAGCGCTGCATCGGCGCCAGCTTCCTTGGCATGCTCGACCAGCCCGATAGCTTCGCGGGTAGAGTTCGAGCCGGCACCGGCGATAACCGGGACGCGTCCCGCAGTCACCTCTATGCAGAGACTGACGACCTCACGGTGCTCCGCGTGGCTAAGCGTGGCGGATTCGCCAGTGGTGCCACAGGGGACGAGTCCGCCTGCGCCATTTTCGATCTGGCGCTCTACAAGATCGGCAAACGCTTTCCGGTCGACCTCCCCATTTCGGAACGGAGTGACTAGTGCCGGAATTGAACCATTGAACATCGTGATTTTGCCGCGAAGTTTATGTTACACATATGCTGAGTTGGACGATAAAGTGTCTGACATCTCAACAGCCAAAAGAAAACAGGCAGGGCCTAATGGGCGTTACCACATACCGAGCGATTACAGCAGCACTAATGCTGGCGACTGCATCACCGATTGCAGTGGCGATTCCCTCATCTTCTCCGAGTGTTAAGCCAGACCTGGTGCCCGCGTCGAGTGTGGTAACGACTGCGGAGGCGAGACTGTTCCGTGATGCGGTTGCAGCAATGGACCGGGGCGACTGGTCTACAGTTCGCAGTCTGCAGGCAAGATCGGGCGATGCTGTCGTACGCGATCTTCTCGCCTGGTTCCGGGGCCGATCTGACCAGAGCATGTCTTTCGATGAGATGAGCGTCCTGCTGCGCCAACGCAGTGATTGGCCTTTCATGACGACACTTCAGGTGCGCGCTGAGGGCATCATCAATGATTCGGCTCTCGATGATCTGCAGAAGATCGCCTGGTTTGAGGAAATGGGCGGACCTGCTTCGGGAGAAGGCCGCATCGCCCTTGCGGAAGCGTACCGCCGCAGCGGCCAAAGGGACAAGGCGATCAGTCTCGTCCGCGAAGCCTGGCACGGTAACACGCTGGACAGCGCTTTGACGCAACGCGTCCTCAGCCAGTATGGCGGCGAGCTTTCACAGGACGACCATCGCAAGCGCGCGGACTTCCTGCTCTGGACCAATCAGCGCACGGCAGCTTCTCAGTTGAAATCGAAAGTCGGCGGTGACTGGGCTTTGCTTATCGAAGCGCGTATCAGGCTGCAGGCAAGAGCGGCAGGTGTCGACGCAGCCGTGAACGCGGTGCCTTCGTCGCTGCAGAACCATCCGGGTTTGATGTTCGACCGCGCCAACTGGCGTAAACGTGCGGGACAGCGCGATGAGAACTGGGTGCCGCTGCTTGCGGAAATAGACGGTACCAAGGTGCCAGAGGCCGGGCAGAATGCTCTCTGGAACCTTCGCCACTGGCCGATACGAGAAGCGCTACAGGAGCGGAATTTCCAGCTCGCCTATGATCTTGGATCGCGTCACGGCATGGAGTCGGGCGCTAATTTCGCTGAAGCCGCCTGGGTGTCGGGCTGGACGGCGCTCCGTCACCTGAGCCAGCCTTCGATGGCGCTTCCGCATTTCAAGGCGTTGGAGGCTGGAACGTCTACACCGATCAGCCAGGCGAGGGCGCTGTACTGGCAGGGGCGGACCTATGAGGCGCTCGGTAATCAGCCGGAGGCTGCGGCTGCCTATCAGCGAGCAGCACAATATCCGTATGTCTATTACGGGCAGCTGGCTGCCGAGAAGGCAGGCCTGCAACGCATCTATCTAAAGACCGAAGCCGATGTAACGGATGCAGAGCGCAATGCGTTCATGAGCCGGCCGCAGGTGAAGGCTGCAATCCTGCTCGCTGAAAACGGACAGGAAATGGACTTCCGTCGTTTCTCTTACAATATCGACGACACGCTCGAGACAGAAGCTGATTATGTTCTGCTGTCCGAAGTGGCGAATGACTATCTCTATCCCGAGGTTGGCGTTCGCGGCGCCAAGGCAGGGCTCGCCAAGAACGTGATTGCGCCGCAAGCGGTCTTTCCGATTCCGAACTTCCCGCTTCAACGGGAACCGAATGTCGAGCGCGCGATGATCTATGCGCTGGCGCGTCAGGAAAGTGAAATGAACCCGTCTGCGGTTTCCCACGCCAATGCGCGTGGGCTTATGCAGTTCCTGCCAGCGACTGCCCGTGAGGAAGCCCGGCGCATTGGGCTTCCATTCCGTACGTCATGGCTGACCGATGACCCGGGTTACAACATGACGCTGGGTGGATCGCACCTTGATACGCTGCTTGGCCAATTCAACGGCAGCTATATCATGACGGCGGCAGCCTACAATGCCGGGGCGTCGCGTCCGCGTCGCTGGATGCAGGATTATGGCGACCCTCGCCGGGGAGAGATCGACCCGATCGACTGGGTGGAGTTCATCCCTTTTTCCGAAACCCGCAATTATGTTCAGCGCGTTTTGGAAAATACACAGGTATACCGCCAGCGGATTGCTGGAGAGGCTGTCGATATTCGTCTGACTGAAGACCTCAATCGCGGCCGATACTAGCGCTAACCCTGAAACGAAAAGGCCACCCCTCGAGGGGTGGCCTTCGTGAGCCGGATTGGCCCATGAATCCTGGTAGGGCGAAGCCTACCCGAGGTCAGTGCTAGCGCACAGAGAGAGGCTGCTCTCCAAGGCCACCAGCACAGACGGACCCAATTGCCGTTCCTGGTTTCTCACTCGACATTGGATCACCTCCTTTCAGCTGTTGATACAGAACACCGACCGCTGAGCGCGCCCGGTCTCCCAAATAGACCATGATTTGCGACAAATTAAAGGGTGGACACGAAAAAAGCCGGCTGCGACCCGCAGCCGGCTTTCTCTGTACGTTCGGTTGTTACGCAGCCTAATGGCTGAGGATGCCAATCGCGAGGCCCACAATGGCGCCCGTCGCAACGGACGTCAGGACTGCATCATTGCTACCGCGGTGGTGAACCCACTGATGGCCGCGCGGCGGGCTGTAGAGCCCATAGCGGCCATAATCTCGAATAATGACCGAGTTCGAGCCGTAGTGGTAGCGGTTACCGATCGTGTAGCGTGGGTGATGGTAGCCGCGGTTGTAGTGATACACGACACGGGGGCGCGTGCGGTGATAGGTCGGCGCACTATAATAGTTGCGCGTCACGACGCGGCCGCGATTGTGGTATCTGTGATTGTTGCGGTGATAGTCGCGTCCACGACGATAGTCGCGCCGATTATCCCGGCGGTGTTTATAGTCACCGCGCCGATCGCCACGATGGTAGTCACGATTGCCGCGATGACGGTCGCCATGATAGCGGTCACCGCGATCACCGCGATCACCACGATCATAGTGGCCACGGTCACCGCGCTGGTCGGCAACAGCCACTGGCGTGAACGCCGCGAGCGCAAGGGCTCCTGCAGCACCGATGTGGAGTAGTAGTTTTCTGAACGCCATGAGGAGCCTCCTTATGCAAGTTCGCTCACCGGGCCCTTGCCCGAAATTGTTTCTGGTCTGAATACAAGTGTTAACCAATTATGAGGTTCCGAGCTTGAACCTTAGCTGAACAAGTCCTTCATCATGGCCCGCCAAGAAGACCTCCAGATCGATGCCGCACTGACCGTTCCCCACTGGGAGCTGGTGGAAACGTTCACGCGATCATCCGGGCCGGGTGGTCAGAATGTGAACAAGGTGTCGAGCGCTGTTCAGCTGCGGTGGAATGTCGATTCATCTTCAGTGCCCGCACGCATCAAGACGCGCTTCCGGCAGATCTGGAAGAACAGGATAACCAAGGAAGGCGATGTCATCGTCGATGCGAGCGAACACCGCTCTCAGGCGCTAAACAGGGATGCGGCGCGCGACCGGCTCACTTCCATGATCCGTAAGGCAGCGAAGAAGCGGAAACGCCGCATTCCGACAAGGCCAACGCGCGGATCGGTCGAGCGGCGGATCAAGGCCAAGAAGGAAACGGGCGAAAAGAAAGCCCTGCGCGGCAAGGTCGCCCCCTAAACGGCGCGCCTTCCGGTGCAAAAGAAAACGCCGCCCCGAAACGAGGCGGCGTTGGTGATAGTGAGTAAGGCCTCTGGCTTACTGAACGACTGCACACGCGATGCGTCCGCCGGCGCCGCCGATCGGCTGGCTCATATGGTCGTCGCGGCCCTCATGAATGATGATTGCGCCGCCATCATCGTCCATGACATCCGATAGCGTAACGAGATCGGTGAAGGTCTCGAAGTTCACGGAACCATCCTCGAAAGCATAAAGGTTTGGCAGGTCGCCTGGTTCAGGGCCAC
The DNA here is from genome assembly GCF_027213945.1 of Henriciella marina. Taxonomy (GTDB): domain Bacteria; phylum Pseudomonadota; class Alphaproteobacteria; order Caulobacterales; family Hyphomonadaceae; genus Henriciella; species Henriciella marina_A. Next base: position 32,277 of record NZ_JAPWGW010000003.1, on the reverse strand, counting down.
CCGGGTTCAGCAGGCCGTGGCCGCCGTCGATCTTTCCGACGTGGCCGCCTGAAGCGGTGTACTCACCTGTGTCACTGCAATCACCAGTTTGGTGAATATGAATGGCGTGCCAGCCCGGCGTCAGTCCGCCTTGATCAATGGAAACTTCCATGACGATGCCATTCGGACCCTCGATCATGTTCACGTTGCCTATTGTGTTACCTTCATTGCCCATGAGGTCGCCAGTGGCGCGCATCATGGAGGGCAGGGACTCGTTTCCACCGGTATCCATCTCGGATGGCGGCATGTCGGATTGGGTGTCTGCGGCGCGATCAGTGGAAGCATTGTCCTGCTGCGCGTCAGAGGTTTGTTGAGTGCAAGCGAACACAATCGCAATGGACGCAGCTGCGGCTGACAGGGGTAGGAAGCGGCTCATGAGTATTCTCCTTTGTGGGCAGAACCTAACATAGTTTGATCAGCGCTTTGTCATGCCGCCATCGACGACATATTCTGAACCTGTGACGTAAGACGCATCGTCGGAAAGAAGGAAACACGCAACAGCGGCAACTTCTTCGGCCTTGCCGAACCGGCCGAGCGGGACCTGTGACTTTATCTGCTCAGTCATCTCCTTCTTCTGCGCTTCGTCGTCGACAGCGGTGTCGAAAAAGTTGGTTTCGATCGGCCCCGGGGCAATCGAATTTACACGGATCTGGCGAGGCGCAAGTGCTGAGGAGAACGACCGGGCGAATACGGCCATTGATGCCTTTGACGCACCGTAGACGGCGCCGGGCGCCTGTCCGAGATATGCGGCTACAGAGGATGTCAGCAGAACCGATCCGCCGTCGCTTATATCATCCTTTAGGAGGTCCATGTGCAGCAAGGGACCGCGAACATTTGTGTTCATCATCTGATCAAAGAAGTCGGTATCGTGCTGCCCGATCTCCTTGAAGGCGCCATACCCAGCATTCAGATAGAGGCCGTCGAGCTTGCCCATCTTTTCGCCAACCGCTTCAGCGAGTTGTTTTGCTTCCTCGGCGCTGGATGCATCATTGCGTAGAACGAGCGAGCCGGAGGGAAGCTTCTTTCCTGCCTCATCAAGGTGCTCCTGGCTGCGACCTGTTACGCCGACTTCGCCGCCTTCTTCAACAATGCGAAGCGCCGTGGCGAGGCCAATGCCGCTCGTGCCGCCTGTAATAAGAATACGCTTACCTTCAAATCTCGACATTCTAGTCTCACTTTCCATTCTGGATTACGCTAGGCGAACGAGCCGCACGTGCGAGCGTTCCGAGACATTTTCGCAGGCCGGAGAATGACGACAGAAAGACTGGACAAGGCCCTCGTGACCCAGGGCTATTTTGATAGCCGGTCAGCGGCGCAGGCCGCTGTCGCTGCGGGGACTGTGTTGGTGAACGGCCGGCCTGCCAACAAAACGTCTCAGATGATTGGGCCGTCTGACCGGCTGGAGGCTGAACCTGCGCATCCATATGTGTCTCGCGGCGGGTTGAAGCTTGCCCATGCGCTGGACGTTTTCGGCGTTGATCCAGCAGGCCGCCATTGCCTGGACGTAGGAGCATCGACAGGGGGCTTTACAGACGTGCTACTCCAACGCGGGGCCGCGCATGTGGTGGCCGTCGACGTGGGGCGCGGCCAGCTGCACGAGAGGATCGCGTGCGACCCACGTGTTACCTCCTATGAGGCGACCGATGCACGGTCATTGACGTCGGCCATGGTTGGCGAGGCGCCGTCTCTCGTCGTCTGCGATGCAAGTTTCATTTCACTGGCCAAATTGCTTGAGGCATCGCTTTCGCTAGCAGGGCAGGGCGCTGAACTGGTGACACTGTTCAAGCCGCAATTCGAGGTGGGGCGTGAGTTCGTCGGCAAGGGCGGGCTGGTCACCGATGGTGCAGCAGTTAAGCGCGCCGAGGCAGCATTCTGCGACTGGCTGTCGGATATGAAATGGGCTGTCAGCGCAAAGACTGACAGCCCGATCCGTGGCGGCGACGGCAATGCCGAACGCCTTATTCATGCTGTGAAAGCCTAGCCTGCAGGGCCGCGTCGGCCGCCGCTTTCGCGGCGGGACAGGAAGGCGAGGCGCTCGAACAAGGCGACGTCCTGCTCATTCTTGAGGAGAGCGCCGTGCAGTGGAGGTGTCAGCTTGTCCGGGTCCTGTTCCTTGAGGGTTTCAAGGTCGATGTCCTCATTCATCAGAAGCTTCAGCCAGTCGAGCAGTTCGCTGGTCGATGGCTTCTTCTTCATGCCCGGTACTTCGCGCATTGAGTAGAAGGTGGTGAGCGCTTCAGCGACCAGCTTCTGCTTGATGCCAGGATAGTGGACGTCGATGATCTCTTTCATCGTCTGCTCATCCGGGAATTTGATGAAGTGGAAGAAACAGCGGCGCAGGAAGGCGTCCGGAAGCTCTTTCTCATTGTTCGACGTGATGATGACGAGTGGGCGTTGCTTTGCCTTCACCGTCTCATCGGTTTCGTAGACATAGAACTCCATGCGATCGAGTTCCTGCAGGAGATCGTTCGGGAATTCGATGTCAGCCTTGTCGATCTCGTCGATCAGCAGGATTGGGCGCTCGTCTGAAGTGAAAGCCTCCCAGAGCTTACCCTTCTTGATGTAGTTTGAGATGTCCTTTGCGCGCTCTTCGCCCATCTGGCCGTCGCGCAGGCGTGAAACCGCGTCGTATTCATACAGGCCTTGCTGGGCCTTGGTGGATGATTTGATGTGCCACTCGATGAGCGGCACGCCGAGCGCCTTGGCAACTTCGATCGCAAGAACGGTCTTGCCCGTACCGGGTTCACCTTTGACCAGAAGAGGACGCTGGAGCGCAATGGCTGCATTCACTGCGACGCGTAGGTCTTCGGTTGCGACGTAATTCTCAGTGCCTTCAAAACGCATGCTGTTCTCCCAAAACTTGTCCCGGCTGATGATAAGGGCGCCGCTCTGAAGGGCAACCTGTTGAGCGCGCCTATCTTGGCGTCAATCGCGGCATTTTCACCCGGGGATCGCGTTTTAGTCGGTGTTAACCTTACAACTTGTATAGAAATTGCAATATCCCAGTAAGGATTCGGGGGAGCGCGCGCACAATGCCGCTAAAACTGTCATTGAAACCGGGCGAGGCTGTCGTCGTCAACGAGGCTGTTATCCGAAATGGAGAGCGCCGCGGTACCATGTTGCTTGAAACGAAAGCACGGATACTGCGCGAGCGGGACGTGATGTTTCCTGATGATATCTCCACGCCTCAGGACGCGACCTATTTCTGCCTGATGCAGATGTACATCGTCGGCGAAACGAGCGGAAAACTCTATGATAGTGCCGTTTCGACGCTGGCAGACTGGATGGATCAGAGCCGGTCGCAGGCTGAGCGGGACGAAATTCTGCGCATTGCTCAACTCGTTGCCGCCGGCAATCTCTACAAGGCGCTTGGCAATTGCCGCAAACTGCTGAAATCGGACCTCAATGAGGCCGAATATGCCTGAGAACCGAGCAATCATGACCGAGACCAGCAACGAACCCACTGTCCTGACGGAGCTTGCCGAAGCTATCGAAGCGCTCGAACGCGGCGCCGTGTCTGCGCCTGTGTCAATCCAGCTCGCGAACAATGTCGTCCTTGAAGCGGCGGAAGACGATGAAATTGACGGGCTGTTGCAGCGGGCGCGCGGGCTACGGCTCATCATGATGATAGCAGCGGGAGAGCCGGTTGAACGGCCTTCAAGCATGCGTCATGACAGGCCTGCCGTGCACGCACGGGTCAAGGACATACTGGACGCACTGAAATAGGAGGATTAAGGCGCGCCTCATGACTGGCGATCTTATCTCCGTATTCACCGCGTCCTTCGTGACGTTTTTCGTTCTGATTGATGCACTGGGCGTTGCGCCCGTTTTTGCGTCTCTGACAGCGAAGGGCGATGCACGCTATCGTCGCAGCATGGCATGGCGTTCCATCCTGGTGGCGACGCTGATCATATTCGGTTTTGCTTTCTTTGGTGCCTGGCTGCTGCGCCAGCTTCACATCACCATTGATGCGTTCCGGGCCGCTGGCGGTGCGCTTCTGTTCCTGATCGCGCTGGATATGGTGTTCGAGAAGCGGACCGAGCGGCGCGAATCGCGCGCTGACGAATATCTCGAAGAGCATGAAAAACTGGACGATGTCTCCGTGTTTCCGATCGGCATTCCGATGCTGGCCGGGCCCGGTTCGATCGCGACCGCGATGCTGTTCATGTCCGAAGCGGCGAACTGGATGACGCAGGCTGTCGTGCTCGCCGCGATCGGCCTTAACATGTTGCTCTGCCTGATCGTGTTCCTGATTGCGAGCCCTCTGGTGCGCGCTATGGGGGACAGCGTGGCTGGTGCGATCACACGGATCTTCGGCGTTATACTCGCGGCCCTTTCGGTTCAGCTGCTAATCGACGGTCTGCAAGGCGCGTTCGCCACAGTCTGACATTCGTTCGCCGACGGCCAGCGACTGTCACTGCCAGCGGGAACTTTGCATCCGGTGAAAAGCCGCAGCGATCGACCAGATGAGTGCCGCGAAGATGGCGACAAGTCCCAGGATCTGAAGCACGAGCGATGTGGACCAGCGAACCCCGATTTGCGCAAGTTCGGTCACACGAGGGCCGATAGCCTTGGCGAGGGCCACTGCGCGGTCGCTGCCGGACTGCGCAACGACTTCCAGCTTGCGGACATCCTCGGGCGATCTGGCGAGCTCGATGAGCGTGACCGCGCCTGCAGGCGTTGTTTCTGCAGCGATATGTGCGATCGATGCGAGGTCGCGGCGGAGGCGCAACAGACCTTCGGCGTTGAGCGCATCCTCATAGGCACCGAGCACCTGGCTCTGCCGGACGCTGGACGGCACGACGGCGCTCACAACACCCGCAAGTTGATCAAGTAGTTCTTCTTCAGGCAGGGCAAGATCCACCCGCTCATCCAGATAGACCGTGTAGGCGTCGTCCAGACGACCGGCCCGACCTGCTGCGCGAAGCACGGAGATGGCCGTCAGGAGCGCGGGCTCCGCTTCGCCGTTGGCAACTTCGATGAGGCCGATGGCGCTGAGCCGCAACTGCAGGGTATCGGTCGTCTCGCCGTTCACCCATTGCTGTGAGCGTCGGACGAGGTCTGCGCGGCTGCCAATCATGGAAAAGCCAGCAGAGGGGGCGTCTAGCGAAGGCTCGGGCTCGACCTGTTCAGTCCTCCCTTCGCTGGGACCTTCGGTGGCGAGGTCGGTCGGTGACTGGCCGGTTGCCGGATTGGGGAACCCGGTTGTTCGTGATGAAGACTCATCCTGTTCCGAGTAGAGCATTCCGGGGCGTTCCACGGCGCGCTGATAATCAGCGCGTACCTCATTTGGAAGGAAGAGGAGGCCCGCGCGTGTCAGGCGTTCATCTTCAGTGCCTGACTCCTCCGCGTTCACCGCAGCAAGAAGGGCGCGTCGGTCATTGCGGCTGAGCATGGCGGGCGCTGCCAACAGGTAGCCGCGTGCGGCAGAAAAATCGCGCAGCGCCAGTTCGTTTGCGATTTGCTCTGCCCAGTAGGCGCGCGAAGGAACGCCGTCAGGAACGATCGTCTCGAAGGCCTGATCAATCTCACGCCGGGTTTCCTCGCGTGCTTCCGCGTCCAGGCTGCCATCAAGGCTTTGCGTCGAATAGGCATTCACCAGAACGCGGACTGAAAGAACGGCGAGAATGAGAAGCAGGCTGTTGAATACCAGCGCATGACGCCAGTTGCCTTTTTCTTCCAATTCCCTGCGCCGGTGATAGCGGGCCATATACAAGACCTGATGTTCAATCTGGTTCGGTTGCGGCCGCTACATGACCGCGCCGAAGCTATAGGGCACAGCCCTCGCCGTGTCCGCAAGTGCCTGCAGCTAATCAGGAGACTGGCCCAAGGCTTGCAGAATTCAGGGCGTGTTCATGTGTGGGCGTGTAATTTAAACCTCATGTAATGGCTAATTGCGCAGAGGGGCAACACGCTATATAGGCCGCGCCAGTGGGAGGTATGAGACCATGGCTGATACGAAGCTGAATGACTATATCCCGTCCGACGATGAGGAGTTCATGAACCCTCGTCAGCAGGCATTCTTCCGTATGCGCCTGGAGCAGTGGAAGACCGACATTTTGAATGGCACAAAGTCCACGATCAACAATCTGCAGGAAGACTCAAGCAATCTTCCCGACATTGTCGACCGCGCATCTTCAGAAAGCGACAAGGCACTGGAGCTTCGCACCCGTGACCGTCAACGCAAACTGATTTCCAAGATCGATGCCGCACTGCGCCGTATTGACGAAGGCACCTACGGTTATTGCGACGAGACAGGCGAGCCGATCAGCCTGCGCCGCCTCGAAGCGCGTCCAACCGCGACGCTGAGCCTTGAGGCGCAGGAGCGTCATGAGCGCAAGGAGCGGACGGTCCGCGACGACTGAGAGCTTTTCCAGACTTCAGAATTGAAAACGGCAGGGCCAGTTGAGGCCCTGCCGTTTTTTATCACCCAACGCCCGGCGGTTTGTTTTCGGTGCCGGTCCGTCAGGAATGAAAATGACACGGGAATCCGAATCAAAAATTACCGCAACATTTCAGGCAGATTAATTTCGGGTGGAGTTCGTTAATGATCGAGCCTGCGGAAATTAACCTTTGGGGCCGAAAAACTGCTCTTGAAGTCGATTCCAATGCAGGCGGACTCGAAAATACTAACGCTTCATTAACCGGCGCGGCCCAGTCTGAGAGACCGGAGAGTTGGGGTTCCCATGCGCGATACAGAACGTACCGAAGAGGACTGGTCCATGTCAGAAAGACGTGAACGTGCTGTCATGCGCGATGTGCCTAATGTGAGCCCACCGCCCATCTTGCCGGCCGCGGATGATTTTAAGCTTCCAACGGCACGCGGTATCCTCTCCAAAGAAGAAATCCAGGCGCTGCTTCGCCCGGATCTGCCGAAAATCAACGATGCTGGCGAAAGTTCACAGCCTTTTGCCCGAGACCTCGACGCGCGCGAAGACGCGGATGAGGCGGCGCGCGAAGGCCGCAAGGTAGCTGCCCGTCTGTCGCGTGCGTTCGGAGAGTATGCCGGCCTGAAAGCTGCTGTCACGCTCGCTCACACGGCGCCATTCGAAGATGCTGGCAAACTGGGCGCGCAGGCAGAGCGGACAGGTACGAACGCTTTTGCTGTGTTCGCCAATGAAGATGGCGATGCGACGCACATTATCTGTCTCAGCGGGCAGCTGAACGACCAGCTCATCGCCAATGCTTGTGGGGCGCTTTCCCTCGCAGGATCGGCGGCCCCGGCACGCCAGCTGAGCGTCATCGATTGCGCTCTTATCCGGCAATTCATGTCGCCATTTGCGCAATTACTGGGTTCGGGCCTGTCGCTTGTCGGTATCGAGACCAATCCAGCTTACGTCTCGTCTCTCATGGCGGGAGATGCAGGCGTTCGTTTCACTTTCAATGTCGATGCAGTGGGGCAGCGGAGTGCGCTGTCGCTCTGGACCGTAGACACTGATGACGCCGAGCGCGCCGCAAACGTTCCGGCTGAACCATCTCGTGATGTTCAGAGTGCGACCGCACTGCTGACCGCGCGGATGGCAAGCTTGAGCGTGCCGGTCAGCCGTCTTGCTTCCCTGAAAGAGGGCGACACGCTGCTGCTGGGCGTGCCTGCAGATCAACCTGTCGAACTGCTCTCTGGCGGGCGCAACGGTCGTGTCGCATATGAGGGCGACCTTGGTCGTAAAGGTAACAGTATTGCTGTCCGTATCCGGCAGTGTGCCTGACACAGCCAGGTCGCCGTAAACCCGATCAGGTTCATCGTCCCCACCGGGCCGGACGTCCGCGACCGTCAATATGGACGAACGGGCCGTGCACCGCGTTTGCTTTATAGCTGCCAAGCCCGCCACGGGGGACATCCTTTGTGTCGGCAAATAGGTCCTGCGCGTAATCATAGAGAAAGTCGGCGTCGGCCTTGTTGATCGCTCCATCGCGGTTGAGGTCATCCATCAAACCATCTCTGGGCGCGACATCGATATAGACGTCCGTTGCGTCTCCATACATATGTCGTGACAGCCGCGCCGAACCAATTGCGGTGTTGTAGAATGGCGACCTGAAGGCGCTCATCACAAAGAGGGTGTCCGAATCGGTAATGCCATCGCGGTTGAGCGCGTCGAGAAGTACTTCAAGCCGTTCCAGATTATCACTTGAAATCAGGAGGTATTTTGGCCAATGGCCTGGCTGCTGGTGGCAGAGGAACTGACCGATCTGAAAACTGGGCGAGACGTTGATATCGCCGTAGCCCTTGTCCAGCCGAATGAAGCCTCGAGGCGTTTTCTCAGGGTAAGCGCCCAGTCGAAAACCATTGAGACGCCCGTCCGCATTAACTCTGTCTGACGGCTCAAGCACGAAAAGCGCGACCTCGTATTCCTCTTCACCATCCAGGTTCCGGAATTCCAGGGAATAGGTGCCAGGCACCTCGGGTGCCGTGAAGGCGTCAGCCGCTTCGATCCGATCACCATCGAGATATGCTGCCATGCCGACAGGCACCGTCATAGAGACCGTTTCGGATGGCATTGCCATGTAATGCCAGACCGGGTGGGGAATATTCTTTCCATCAAGCGACACCGGCACGGTCGAAACCGCACCGGTGAAAGCTATCGCCTTGAGAATTGTCGTGCCGAGCAAGGTGTTCACCATGCGAACTAGCCCCTCTCTGTTGCTGTACTTGTTAGCGCGTTCGCAGTCTGGCCAATCGAGGACATCCGCTCAACCTGGCGGATTCCTTCTGTGCGGTCATAGATATCGCGCCAGAAATTTACGGTGCCATCATCATTCACGGTCACCGTCATATAGGTAATATGGATGGGCATTCGGCTCTGAAAGTCGATGCGCGTGTTCCGGGTGGTCGAGAGGGCATCGCGAACGTGTTCAAGGCTGTCATCGCTATCATAGCTGGCAACCCATTTTGCCATCTTTTCGGGCTGCTCAAGGCGTATGCAACCTGAGCTGAATGCCCGCTCTGCCCGGTCAAAGAGGTGGGTGCTTGGCGTCCCGTGAAGATAAATCGAGTACTGGTTCGGAAAGATAATTTTCAACTCACCGAGAGCGTTGCCGCTCCCGGGTTGTTGTACCAGGCGATAGTTGCGGGCCGAGGATGGGTCACTCCAGTCAACTGAATAGGCACTGACCTCGGCGCCGCTAGAGCGGTCATAGATCTTGAAGTTGGCGCGCTGTGCGTAGGTAGGATCGCGGCGTAGTTTTGGAAGCTTGTCTTTCGCCACAATGCTGACGGGGGCGTACCAGCGCGGGTTTGCAACGGTATATTCGACCTCGTCGTTGAAGGTTGGTGTCGCCCGGCTCGCCATGCCAACAACCGACTTCATGGAGATCTCACGCGTGTCGCCATTCCAGCCTTCTACCGTATAAGACGGAATGTTGGCCCAGATATAGCGCTTTTCTGGCGTCCCTTGGGCGCGCCAGCGCTCCATGGAGCCGGAGATGCGGGCGATCTTCGACTCGACGCTTTCATTCATCGCTGCCAGCGTCTTTGGGCCGATAACTCCGTCCACCTCAATGCCGTGGCGCTGCTGGAAAGTTTTGACGGCTTCGGCTAGTTCATCGCTGTACAGCCTTGGATCAGCAGCTTTTTTAGTTGCTGTAGCATTCCGGAAAAGATTGGTGCGACGATCGCCGCCAGCCTCGGAATTGCGATCAAGATGAGAAACCGTTTCTGGGCGGCCCGCGTCAGCGAGAAGCATGCTTTCCGTATCGTCTTCTGATGCGTCGATGTAACCTTCTACGCTGAGGCGTTCCCGGATCGCTGGAATGCGTGGGTCGCTGTCGCCAGATTGCAGGCTCTCGCCCTCTGGAATTGCGAGCCATCCACCTGCATCGCGAATCTCACGATACTGGGCGAGTGCACCTTTCAGTGCAGCATATTGCGGATAGCCCGACTCAAAATCCTGAAAGCTCAGCGCATGACCTTGTCCAGCCTCTAGTAGCTTCTTGGAAATGAGGGCCATGCGAGCGGAATCCGAACCCGATTTAACAGCTTCGCCTTCATCACCAAGACCGCCACTGATTGCGGACGCAATCCTGAGCCAGGCAGCGGTCAGGGCGAGGTCTGCTTCCGCCTGTTCAGATACGTTACTTGCCGAAAATCGTTGATCGACCAGTCGCTGCAGGTCGGATGCGAGAACTTCATCGCTAGCCAGGCCGTGCTTGAACAGATCGTCGGTGACGTCCTGCAGTCCTTCTGCGCCTTGCTCGGTCCACACTGGCTGAAACATACGCTGAATGTAAGCGCGGCGGGCGACTTCGCTGACGCTCTTGTGCAGGTCCTGGTCAAGTTCAGCCTCGAGCCAATCGTTCATCACAGCGGTTTCAATCGCGTTTGGCAGCGGCGCCGAAACGGCGGCACCGGGCATGGCTGCTTGTTCTGTAGCGCTCGCGGCGCGGATTGCCGCTCCGTCTCCGCCGACCTGTGCAAGCGCGACTGGCGATGCCGAAGCAAGGATAACTGAGAGGAAAAGCGGTTTCATTTTCGGGTCCTATGTCGCTGTGACTATTGCCAATCCAACGGAGGCAGTAGAGAGAGCGTTCCCGAGAAAGTTTGGTGCAGATCACTGGAACCAAAGCGCTGTTTCTGCGTGTCGGGGCACCAATTAAGCGCCCAGACTGACCTTCGATTAACGTCGCTTTTTAAAACATTAACCATTCGCGTGGCAGCGTGCGCCTATGAAGCTGCCGCCCCACATTACGTGCACTGTGGGCGTTTGACGCTATCATGCGATGATTCGAATCAGCGCGCGTTTTCCGCGCGCCCGGAGTATGCCCCTATGTCCGCAAACAACGACCGCATTGAACAGCCGTTTCAAGACGCAGATTCGGGCCCCAAGGGTGTCCAGGTAGATTTGTTGCAACTTCTGTTCTGGGGCTGCCTTCTGGCGGCTGTCGCTGCCGCATCCGTTGCGATCGCATGGCCGGAGGCTGTCGGTGGGATTGGGCCCATGCTGCTTATCTCCATGGCGGCGGGCTTTATCGTTTTTCTTCTCTGGATACTGAAAGGGGCAGGGCGCAAGCTAGGCCTGTTTCCGCAGCGGGGCGCCGCAGCTGAAGCCGTGGAGGCAGCTGGACCGCGTTTTGGCTGGGTCGAGGCGCTGGACGAGGCTGTATTGATCGCCGATGCAGGCGGCGCGCCGATTGCCGCGAACGAACATTATCGCGAGCTATCGCGCAAGATCCTGTCCAACCTCAAGGATACCGCAGCGCCAGTATCCTTTGATCGTCTGTTTTCCTCAATGCCGGGACTGGCTGCACCGGTCTTCCGTCTGTCGCGGGCTGCGCGTGCCAGTGAGCCGCTCGCCGAGACCCTGCCGGCCATGGCCGTCGGACAGGAAGCCGAAACGGTGCAGTATGAAGCGATGGTGGCTCCACTACCACGCGGGCGCGTGATGTGGCGCCTGCGCGAAGTGAGCGCCGCGCCGCTAAACGTTGCCGCGACGGATGGAAAGTCTCTCTATGTGGAAGATGCGCCTGTGGGTTTCTTTGCGGCGCGTCCTGATGGCCGCATCAGCTATGCAAACAAGTGGCTGCGTGACCTGATCGGCCTGCCAGAAACTGCCCGCAATGTGCGGCTCGACGATATCATGCGACCGGAATTCGTTCGCATGCTCGGCCGGGACCGCAAGAGCAAGATGCCGGCGCAGACCCGCATCATGATCCGGGGCCGGGACGGGGTCGAGCTGCCCATGCAGGCCCTGACTTCTTGGTCGGGCAAGGGCGTTAACGCGCAGGGACGCACGATTCTGACGTCGGCGCAGCTTGCGCCTGCAGAGCGGGAAGGTCGCTTTAGCGCGCCTGTCGCTGTGCGCCCGCCATCTGCTGAACCTGATCCGCTTTTCAATGAGGCGCCCTTCGGCGTTGCCAGGCTGGCAGGCGCCAGTGTCGAGAGTGCGCAGATCGTAGATGCCAACCGGGCTCTTCGTGAGCTGAGTGATACGTCAGTTGCTGGCGCGTCATTCGCAGATATCTTTCTGAAAGAAACTGATGACGGCGGCGATGAGATTGCTTCCAAGCTCGCTGAAGCCGTCGACAAGCCTGTGGGATTGAAGCTTCCGGGAGAGCCGCCGCGAAACGTGAACGTGTTCGTTTCGCTTGATACGTCAGGCCGCCCGTCTGTTGCCTACATCATCGACATTACCGAACAGAAAGACCTCGAAATCCGTCTGGCGCAAGGCGAGAAGATGCAGGCTATTGGCCAGCTCGCTGGCGGTGTCGCGCATGATTTCAACAATGTTCTGACCGGCATCATGCTCAATAATGATGAGCTGATGACCCGGCACCCTGTCGGCGATCCGTCGTATGAAAACATCAAAAGCATCTACGAATTCTCGGTTCGGGCGAAGGACCTCGTCCGCATGCTGCTTGCCTATGCGCGCCAGCAAACCTTCAAGCGTGAGATCGTCAACGCAACCGACTTCCTGACGGAGTTTTCGCGTTTGCTCCAGCAGATCCTCGATGAGCGGATCGACTTCAAGACCGTCCATGGCCGCAACCTGCCTTACATCAAGGCGGACATAAACCAGCTTGAAACGGCGATCATCAATCTGGTTACCAATGCGCGTGACGCTATGTTGCTATCCGGTCGCTCCGGCGGCTCACTGACGATCCGGACGTCTGCGGCGACCGGCGCAGATGCCCATGAAAAGGGCTTCACCTATGTCGATGATGGCGACTACCTGCTGATTGAAGTGGCGGATACAGGATGCGGTATTCCGACGGACATCCTGAACAAGATCTTCCAGCCTTTCTTTACCACCAAGGATGTCGGCGTCGGCACCGGACTTGGACTGGCAACTGTTTACGGCATCATCAAGCAGTCGGAAGGCTATATCTGCCCGATCTCCAAGGTTGGGGAGGGCACGACCTTCCAGATCTACCTGCCAGCGCTGAAGGAAGAGGATATTCCGCAGCCTGCAGAGGATACGCCTATGGAGACGGCCGAAGAGCCGCGCCCGATGGACATCTCTGGCCGTGGCCGCATCCTTCTGGTCGAGGACGAGAAGGGTCTGCGCGATATCGCCGTCATGCACCTTATCTCGCGCGGCTATGAGGTTGAGTCTGCTGGCGACGGCGAAGAGGCGCTGGAAATCCTTGAAGATGAGCCGGGCGCCTTCGATCTTGTCATTTCAGACGTTGTCATGCCGGGTATGGATGGGCCGACGCTTATTCGCGAAGCCCAGCAGTATCTTGGCGATGCGCGCGTAATCTTCGTGTCCGGCTATGCCGACCCGAATATTGCCAAACAGCTCGACGACCGGGAAATCACTTTCCTCGCAAAGCCATTCAATGTCCGCCAGCTTGCTGAAAAGGTGAAGCAGCAACTGGGCGTGCGCAAGGAACGCGAAGCCGCGTAGAGGCTAGTCAGCGCGCCAGCGGGCGCAGATAGAAGTCGGCAGCATACGGCCGGTTTTTTCTTCCGGTAGAGCCATTTCGCCCATCTCGATCCGCCCGCCCAAACTCTCCATCCGGTCGCCCAGCGCTTGCGCCAACGCAATATGCGACAGGCGAACTGCATAGGCGGTGAGGATGACGAAAAGTGGCTTCTTCACCAGAAGGCTCGCCACACCGTCCAGCAAGCCGGGCAGGTCTTCCTCGAAACGCCAGGTTTCGTTCTTCGTGCCACGGCCGAATTTCGGTGGGTCGAGAATGATCGCGTCGTACTGGTTGCCACGCCGCTGTTCGCGGGCGACAAACTTCATGGCGTCGTCGGCGATCCAGCGGATCGTGCGGTCATCAAGATCAGAGAGCGACTGCGCGTCCTTACCGAAGCCGTTCGATTTCGGGCTGGCATCAAGATGGACGACCTCAGCGCCCGCCTGCGCGCAGGCGAGAGACATCAGACCCGTATAGCCAAACAGGTTGAGAACGTTTGCCGGGTGGCCAGACTTCTTGAGTTGTTCCTGCGCGAAGGCCCAGTGGACGGCGTGTTCCTGAAAGACGCCCATGTGGCGGAATGGGGTACGGCGTGCTTCGAAGCGGATACCGTTCCACTCCATCGGCCATGTGTCAGGGGCTTTGGGATTGAGGCGTCGCCATTCGCCGCGTTCATCGTCGCCAGCCTTGGCATCAAACCAGGCATCAGCCTTCCAGCTTTTGACGGGTTTGTTGGGGCGCCAGAAGGCTTGCGGGTCCGGGCGGATAACGGTTTGGCTGGCGAAGCGCTCCAGCTTCATGCCGTCACCGCTGTCGAGGAGGGCGTAGTCCTTCCAGTTATCTGCGAGGAAGAGCGTCTGTTCGTATTTCATGCAAACCCCCGCTGGCGCCAGGCTTCATAGGTCATGATGGCGGTTGCCTGGGCGAGATTGAGACTGTCAGCGCCGCCGCGCATCGGGATGAGGCAGAGCGTATCGCACTTTGCTTCAGCGTCATCGGGAAGGCCGGCCTGCTCATTACCCATCAGGATGATGCTCGGGCCTGTCATATCGGCTTCTGTGTGACGGACCGTTCCGTTCACGCTGGCGGCAAACATTGAGAGGCCTTTGCCAGTGCGCCAAGTGTTGAAGTCCTCAAAGCTGCTACGTGCAAATGGGATATCGAAGATCGACCCCATTGAGGCCCTGACTGCCTCTACACTGTATGGGTCGCAGCATTGGCCGATAAGCAAGACACCAGAAATGCCGGCACAGTCAGCCGTTCTCAGAATGGTGCCGAGATTGCCCGGGTCACGCACTTCATACAGGGCCACCCAGAGTGAGGATTTCGGAACGCTGAGATCGCCAAGCTTTGGAGCGGTTTGTTTGAACGCGCCAATGACCGCTTGCGGATTGTCCTTGCGGGCAATCTGACCAGCAAGACGGTCGGTGACCTGTACGGTGCGTGTGCCGGATTTTGAGGCGCGGGCGACAAGATCGCGTACGAAGGAACGTTCTGCACTGGAGGCCGAAACAACAAGGCTATCGAGCTCCCATCCAGCAGATAGCCCCTGTTCGACAAGACGAGCGCCCTCGGCGAGAAAAAGCCCCGTCTCGGCGCGGCCCTTCTTTCGCTCAAGGCTTCGTAAAGTCTTGATGAGCGGGTTCGAAGTGCTCGAAATGATCTCAGGAAGCGATGACATTCGCGGCGTGTAGCGTGACAGGCGGTGGAAGACAATTGACGCAAGCGTCAGGGTTCGGTCTGGTAGCAGAATCAAGACAGGAATGCCGATCCGCCTGTGAAGCCAGTCTTTCTGGCCATCGCGGCGACGCGTCATTAGCAAGCTGGCGATGTGGTAATATCACTGCGAGCATGGGGAGCCCACGAGATGGCTTTGGTACACGAGTATGTCTGGTTTATCCTGGCTGGCGCTCTCGTCTTTGGTTTCGTGCTGGCCTGGATCCTGCGCGGGCTAAAGAAATCTCCGGCTGAACAGCGAGCCATCGTCGATCGCGATATCGCGTTGCTCGAGTTGCAGCAGACGAAGGATGAACTCGACAGTCTTTTTGCGGCCCAACGAAAGTTCAAAGCTGAAGCCAAGGCTACCGCCGATGCCGGGGCCGACCCGGCGCTCAAGGCACAGGTTGAAAAGCTTCAGGCTGAGCTGGCCGCAGCTAAGGCCGGGCTGGAAGCTGCACCAAGAGCGCAGGCTGAAGCGGTGCCCCCAGTTGGGGCGCTAAGCGCCCCTGCGCCGGAGGTGGCGGAGATTCCAGCTGAGCAGGCTCCGCAGGCGAGGTCCAAGGAAGAGGTGTCAATGCGTAATGCGTTGATCGCCCGTAATGAATACCTCGAAGAACGTATTCACGATGTAGAGCTGCACCTGCATTACTTGGCGAAAGAGCTCGCGGCGGCGAAAGCAAAAGACGCCAGCGCGGACAGCACCTCGAAAGAGGCCTGGCTTGCGAACTATCTCGGCATTCGCGCCGACGCGCTTCAGGCCAAGCTGCAGGATGCGCTCTCTGCGCCTGGCAGGGGCGGGGCAGTCGTTGAGGCGAAGGCGACTTCTGCGCAGATTGAATCCAGTGAGGAGCGCGACGAGGAAATGGCGCGGCTTCGTTGGCGCAACCGGTATCTGGAAAGCCGGCTCGCATATCTCGGGCAGCCTTCATCACGGCCGGCAGCACCCTCGTCACCTGCCGCGACTGCTGGAGAGCGAGGCGCGGCAACTGCGAAGCCGACACCTGCACCAAATTCAGCGCCTGCGCGGCCGGTTCAGCCCACCGCGCCTCGCCTTGCTGAAAGCTCTCCCGACCGGCTTGCCTCGCGTGGCCCTCGTTTTACCAGCCCGTTTTCGGCGCTCGCAAACTCCGCGCAGCCAAGAAAGCAGGCGCCCGCTGTGGCTGTCCCGCCGAGCCGCCCCACGCCGATCAAGCCCCCCGCCAAGCAAACGGCCGACGGGCAAGCTGATGACCTCACGCGAATCTCGGGGCTGAGTTCTTCCATAGAACTTAAACTCAACGAAATCGGGATCTGGCATTATGCCCAGATCGCCAGCTGGACTGACCAGCATCTTGAATGGGTCGACCGCAGCTTTGGCCTGGACGGACAGGCCAGGCGCGAAGGATGGGTCAGCCAAGCAAGGCAGTTGATCGCTTCGGCCTGATAATCTTGGCGCATGAACGAACCGGTGATTGGCGAGTTTAGCCATTCAGGCTAGTATCTACGCAAATGGGAGACACCGGATGGCAGTAAACACCAAGGCTGAGGCCAACCCGCGCGGAACGCGCACGCAGGACAAGCTTCACAGGAAGCTCTTTGTGGCGCTTGCCGGGTCTCTGACCCTTGCTGCCGCTGCCTGTAGCGTGAACCCGTATACGGGCGAGCAGCAATTTGCGGCCTATGATGATGCGCAGCTCTCGCAAGCCTCCGCTCAGGCCTGGCAGCAATTGCAGGCCCAAACGCCAACGCTAAGCTCCGGTTCTCAATACAACAGGGTCCAGAGTGTCTGGCGCCGTATTGCGGCCGCGTCGCCAAAGGCGGGTGAGCAGTGGGATGTTCAGGTATTCAACTCTGAAGAAGTGAATGCTTTCGTTATGCCCGGCAATCGCGTTGGAGTGTACACAGGGCTTCTGAATCTGGTGGAGAATGACGACCAGCTCGCAGCCGTTCTCGGTCACGAAGTCGCGCACGCAATCTACCGGCATGCCAATCAGCGCGCGACTCGTGCGGCGGCAGCTTCGACAGCGGTCCAGATTGGTGCTGCGGCAGTCGGCAGCAGCGGCTTGGGCGTAGACCCGAACCAGGTGAACGCGCTGGGCAGCGTCGCGGCCAACTTGGGCGTCGTCTTGCCGTATAGCCGTAATGCTGAACTGGAAGCCGACCTCGCCGGTGTCGATTACATGGTGCGGGCCGGATACGACCCGCGCGCGGCAATCCGCCTGTGGGAAGTGATGCAGCAGGCAAATAACACCCGTACCGCAGACTTCCTGTCGACCCACCCCAACCCGGATGTCCGCCAGCAACGCATCCGTGACTATATCCAGCAGAAGGGCTACTAGCCCCTCTAAGCGGAACGTGGAGCTGACCCGGCGGGCTTGACCTGCCGGGTCTTTTCGTGTGTACCGCGCGCTTCGCTCGCCAAAGGGCGAAATACCTGTGGGAAGTGCCGGTGGGAAAGACCATTACCGGGCTTGTTACCACGGGGCCTCAAACCAGGCGGCCGGATCGAAAGACCACCGGTCACTTTACAAGCCAGAGAGGATGACATGGCTAAGAAATTGCTGGGGCAGCTCAAGCTCCAGATCCCGGCCGGTTCGGCCAACCCATCTCCACCAGTTGGTCCAGCGCTCGGTCAGCGCGGCATCAACATCATGGAGTTCTGCAAGGCCTTCAACGCGAAGACCGAAAGCATGGAAAAGGGCCTGCCGATCCCGGTCGTGATCGACTATTATCAGGACAAGTCCTTTACCTTCACCACGAAGACGCCGCCTGCGAGCGTTCTTCTGAAGAAGGCTGCAGGCCTGAAGATCGGCAAGCCGAACTCAGGTGCCAAACAGCCGGGCAAAGACGTCGCCGGTAAGGTGACGGTCGCCCAGTGCCGCGAGATCGCCGAAGCCAAAATGGTTGATCTCAATGCAACGGACCTCGACGCCGCTACAGAGATCATCAAAGGCTCTGCGCGCTCGATGGGCCTGAACGTGGTGGAATAAGAACATGGCTAAGCACGGAAAAAGATATCGCGCCGCTCACGGCACAGTCGACATCGAGAAAGTGTATGGCGTTTCTGAAGCCATCTCCCTTGTGAAGTCCAATGCGACCTCCAAGTTCGACGAAACCATCGAAGTCGCCGTCAATCTGGGTGTTGACCCGAAATATGCAGACCAGATGGTCCGGGGCATGGTCTCCATGCCTGCCGGTACAGGTAAAGACGTTCGCGTGGCCGTTTTTGCTCGCGACGCCAAGGCTGAAGAAGCCAAGGAAGCCGGTGCGGATTTCGTTGGCGCTGAAGATCTGATGGAACAGATCCAGGGCGGCATGATGGACTTCGATCGCGTCATCGCAACGCCTGATATGATGGCTGTTGTTGGTCGTCTCGGTAAGGTGCTGGGCCCGCGCGGCCTGATGCCGAACCCAAAAGTTGGCACGGTCACCCCGAACGTTGCGAAAGCTGTTGCTGACGCAAAGGGTGGCTCGGTTGAGTTCCGCGTCGAGAAGCAGGGCATCATTCATGCCGGCATCGGCAAGGCAAGCTTCTCCGAATCCGATCTCGAGACGAACTTCAAGGCTTTCGTTGATGCACTGGTCAAAGCGCGTCCGTCGGGTGCCAAGGGTACCTATGTCCGGAAAATCGCCCTTTCCTCGACGATGGGCCCGGGTGTCAGTGTCGATACGGCAGAAGCTATCGCTGCCGGCTAAGGCCTGACAGAGCAGCAAATCAGATAGACGCCCGGGCTTTGCTGTCCGGGCGTTTTTTCGTTGCCTGGAACCACAAAGATTCATCTCATACCGGTTACTTGACCGTTGTGAGTTTTTGTGCGGGCGGGGGGTTGCGGCAGAAATGTTTACACGTTAACAGACCCCTCTTGACGGGAGACCACCGACCTAAATCGGGGGCCTCCCGTTTTCCTGTCCAAGACCATGGGTCGTGCCCTCCGGGTTCAGAAATCCCATGATAGACGGGGTGAGGCGAGTATTAGAGGCTGTCGGAATTCACGTTTCGGCCAGTCTGGTATCGCCAGGCCCTGGGCAGGCGCTGGATGCGGAGTGATCCGTTGAAGGCGAATTCCCGGGCGCCCGGATGGGCCGGACGCCTTAACTGGAGAACCGTAATGGATAAAGCTGGAAAGCAGGCGGCGCTCGCGGAACTCGAAGAGGTTTTCGAGAATTCCGGTGCAGTTGTTGTCACGCATTATACCGGTTTGAGCGTTGCGGAACTGACGAAGCTGCGTACCTCGCTCAGAGAGCAGGGTGGGCGGCTTAAAGTGGTCAAGAACCGGATTGCCAAGATTGCCCTCAAGGGCAAAGGCGGCGATGTGGCTCAGGGCCTCTTCACTGGCCAGGTGGCGATTGCCTACGCAGAAGACCCAACGGTCCCTGCCAAAGCAACCGCTGATTTTGCCAAAAACAATGATAAGCTGAAACTCGTCGGAGGCGTCATGGGCGCCGAAGTGATGGACGGTGCGGGTGTCGAAGCCCTCGCCAAGATGCCATCGCGCGAAGAGATGATTGCAACCATTGTTGCCCGCCTGACAGGTCAGGCCAGCCAGATTGTCCAGCGCGTCAATGCGCCGGGCCAAGGTCTTGCTGGAGCGATCAAGGTCATCGGCGAGCAGGCAGCGGCATAGCGTCAGCTAAGACAACGCAAAACCAGAACACCTCTAAATTTGAACAAGAAAGTCGATCAGACAAATGGCAGATATTGCAAAACTTGGTGACGAACTTCTCGGCCTCACCATCCTCGAAGCAAAAGAGCTCAACGACTATCTCGAAGAGCGCGGCATCAAAGCAGCAGCAGCTGTTGCTATGGCCGGTCCAGCAGCTGGCGGCGGCGACGCAGCAGCAGCTGAAGAGAAAACCGAATTTGACGTCATCCTGACCGATGGCGGCGACAAGAAAATCAACGTCATTAAGGTCGTGCGCGAAGTCGTGTCCGGTCTTGGCCTGAAAGAAGCCAAGGAGCTCGTCGAAGGCGCTCCGAAGCCGATCAAGGAAGGCGTTTCCAAGGACGAAGCAGAAGAGCTCAAGAAGAAGTTCGAAGAAGCTGGTGCCAAGGTTGAAATCAAGTAAGCTGGCTGCGGCTTACAATTAAGGGGTGGTGTCTGCGCGAGGCATTATCTCTGTAGAGTAAATAGCGCGGCGGAGCCCCTTGCGGGTTCCGCCGCGTGCTCGCGTTTCAGGTGGCAAGCCGCCGCCGGACCTGCATGCTGCAGGACGGAGTGGCCGGCAAGAAACGGAACTAAAGATGGCTCTTTCTTTCACGGAAAAAAAACGTATCCGCAAATCCTTCGGTCGTATTCCCGAAGCCATCGACATGCCCAACCTCATCGAAGTGCAGCGCTCCTCATATGAGCAGTTCCTGCAGATGCATACCGCGCTCGCCGAGCGCACCGATGACGGTCTTGGTGGTGTCTTTAAAAGCGTTTTCCCAATCATCGACTTCAATGAGCGCGCGACGCTTGAATACGTTTCATACGAATTCGAGCCGCCGAAGTTCGACATGCAGGAGTGCATGCAGCGCGACATGACCTACGCAGCGCCGCTTAAAGTGCGGCTGCAGCTGGTCGTCTTCGACATTGACGAGGACACAGGCGCTAAATCAATCAAAGAGGTCAAGGAGCAGGAAGTCTATCTCGGCGACATCCCGCTGATGACGGACAAGGGTACGTTCATTGTGAACGGTACCGAGCGCGTGATCGTCTCGCAGATGCACCGTTCGCCTGGCGTGTTCTTCGACCATGACCGGGGCAAGACTCATTCGTCGGGCAAGCTTCTGTTTGCAGCGCGCATCATTCCGTATCGCGGTTCCTGGCTCGACTTCGAGTTTGACGCCAAGGACATTCTGAACATTCGTATCGACCGCAAGCGCAAGCTGCCGGCGACCACGATGCTGTATGCGCTAGGCTACGACACAGACGAAATCATCGACCTCTTCTACACGCGTTCGGTTTACCGGCTGGACAAGAGCGGCTGGATCATGGGCTTCCGCCCGGAGGCCTGGAAGGGACAGAAGCCAAGCTACGATCTTGTCGACGCGAAGACCGGCAAGGTTGTTGCGCCTGCGGATCGCAAGATTACGGCACTGGCTGCCAAACGGATTGTTGAGGGCGGCACGGACGAGCTTCTCGTCCCATCGACGGCGCTGGAAGGTAAGTTCCTTGGCCGCGATATAGTCAACCGGGAAACTGGTGAAATCTTTGGTGAGGCCGGCGACGTCCTGACCGAAGAGCTCGTCGCGGAGCTTCGCGAACTTGGGCAGAAGTCAGTTGAGATCCTCAACATTGACGGCGCTGACCGTGGCCCATGGCTGCGCAACACGCTTAAGGCTGACAAGAACGAGACGCGCTTCGAGGCGCTCTCCGACATCTATCGCGTGATGCGCCCTGGTGAGCCACCGACCCAGGAAGCGGCAGACGCGCTGTTCAACCAGCTCTTCTTCGATGGCGAGCGCTATGACCTTTCCGCGGTTGGCCGCGTGAAGATGAATATGCGCCTCAATATGGCCCTCGACGATTACGAGCTGGCTGAAGACAGCATGCGTACGCTTCGCAGGGAAGACATTGTGGGCGTCATGAAGGTCATTCTCGACCTGAAGGACGGCAAGGGCGAAGTCGACGATATCGACAATCTCGGTAACCGCCGTGTCCGTTCAGTCGGCGAGCTGATGGAAAACAACTACCGCATTGGTCTTGTCCGCATGGAGCGCGCCATCAAGGAGCGCATGTCCTCGGTCGATATCGACACGGTCATGCCGCACGACCTTATCAATGCGAAGCCGGTTGTCGCTTCGGTGCGTGAATTCTTTGGCTCTTCGCAGCTGTCGCAGTTCATGGACCAGACCAACCCGCTATCCGAAATCACCCACAAGCGCCGTCTCTCGGCGCTTGGCCCAGGTGGTCTCACTCGTGAGCGCGCAGGCTTCGAAGTTCGCGACGTTCACCCGACCCACTATGGTCGTATCTGTCCGATTGAGACCCCAGAAGGTCCGAACATCGGTCTGATCAACTCGCTGGCGACCCATGCGCGCGTCAACAAGTACGGCTTTATCGAAAGCCCGTACCGCAAGGTCGAGAATGGCAAGCTGACCACCGAAGTCGTTTATCTCTCCGCCATGGAAGAGCATCGCTTCGCGATTGCCCAGGCGAACGCGACCGTGAATGACAAGGGTGAGCTCGACAATGAGTTCGTCAACGCCCGCGTCAACGGCGAAGCAACGCTCGTTCCGCGCGAGGAAGTAGAGTATATGGACGTGTCGCCGAAACAGGTCGTTTCGGTTGCCGCAGCTCTCATCCCGTTCCTCGAAAACGACGACGCCAACCGCGCCTTGATGGGCTCGAACATGCAGCGTCAGGCTGTGCCGCTCGTCAAATCGGAAGCTCCGTTTGTCGGTACCGGTATGGAATCAGTCGTTGCCCGCGACAGTCGCGCAGCCGTCGTTGCCCGCCGCGCCGGCGTGATCGAGCAGGTGGACGGCACGCGTATCGTTGTGCGCGCGACCGAAGACATCGACTCGGCGAAGTCCGGCGTCGACATCTACCGTCTGGCCAAGTTCCGCCGTTCGAACCAGAACTCCTGTATCAACCAGCGCCCGATTGTGCGCGTGGGTGACGAAGTCCGTTCTGGCGACATCATTGCAGATGGCCCATCCACCGACCTTGGTGAGCTGGCGCTCGGCCGCAACGTGCTCGTCGCGTTCATGCCGTGGAATGGCTACAACTTCGAGGACTCCATCCTGATCTCCGAGCGGATCGTGAAAGACGACGTCTTCACCTCGATCCACCTGGAAGAGTATGAGATCGCTGCACGCGATACCAAGCTTGGCCCGGAAGAGATTACGCGCGACATTCCGAACGTCGGTGAGGAAGCCCTGCGTAACCTGGACGAAGCCGGTATCGTTGCTGTTGGTGCTGAAGTGAAAGCCGGGGACATCCTCGTCGGTAAGGTCACGCCAAAGGGCGAAAGCCCGATGACGCCGGAAGAAAAGCTTCTGCGCGCCATCTTCGGTGAGAAGGCATCTGACGTTCGCGACACCTCCCTGCGCGTGCCTCCGGGCGGCTCGGGCACGGTCGTTGAGGTCCGCGTCTTCAACCGTCACGGTATCGACAAGGATCAGCGCGCGCTCCAGATTGAGCGTGAACAGATCGAGCAACTGCAGGAAGACAAGGAAGACGAACAGAACATCCTGGAGCGCAACACCTATGCGCGCCTGCGTGAGCTGCTCGTCGGAAGTGAGGCCGCTGCGGGTCCTAAAGGCTTCAAAACTGGCAAGATCACCGATGAGGCGCTCGACGAACTTCGCGAGAGCCAGTGGTGGGAAATCGCACTGAAGTCTGAAAAGGCACAAGGTGAGCTCGACTTCCTTCAGGGTCGTTTCAACGACTCCCTGCGTGAACTGGAAGCCCGCTTCAACGACAAGGTCGACAAGGTCCAGTCGGGCGACGACCTGCCTCCGGGCGTGATGAAAGTCGTCAAGGTCTTTCTGGCCGTGAAGCGCAAGCTGCAGCCAGGCGACAAGATGGCCGGCCGTCACGGCAACAAGGGTGTGATCTCCAAGATCAACCCGGCCGAAGACATGCCGTTCACTGAAGATGGCACGCCTGTCGACATCGTTCTCAACCCGCTCGGCGTGCCGTCGCGGATGAACGTTGGGCAAATTCTGGAAACCCATATGGGCTGGGCCTCGAATGGTCTTGGCCGCCTTGTCCAGAATGCGCTCGATGAGTGGAATGAGAACAAGGATAACAAGGCGCTGCGCGAGACGATCCAGCACGTTTATGGCGAAGAGCAGGAACTGCCCGAGTCAGACAACGAGATCGTCGAGCTGGCTTCGAACCTCGGCAATGGTGTTCCAATCGCGACGCCTGTTTTTGACGGTGCGCGTGAAGCGGATATCGTCAAGATGCTGGAGCGGGCAGGGCTGGACGCGTCCGGTCAGGTCACTTTGTTCGACGGCCGTACAGGCGAAGCGTTCAAGCGCAAGGTCACGGTTGGCTACAAGTACCTCCTGAAGCTTCACCATCTGGTCGACGAGAAGATCCACGCCCGTTCGACCGGCCCTTACTCGCTCGTTACCCAGCAACCGTTGGGCGGCAAGGCGCAGTTCGGTGGCCAGCGCTTCGGCGAGATGGAGGTCTGGGCCCTGGAAGCGTATGGCGCTGCCTACACGCTGCAGGAGATGCTCACCGTCAAGTCCGATGACACGGCGGGTCGTGCCAAGGTGTATGAAGCGATCGTCCGCGGTGATGACACATTCGAGGCCGGTATCCCGGAATCGTTCAACGTTCTCATCAAGGAAATGCGCTCGCTTGGCCTCAACGTCGAACTGATTGAAGCCAATGAGGACGATGATGACTCACCGGTGGCGGCCGAATAGGCCGCCACATGGTAATCGTGTCGATTAGAGACTAGGTTTTTCTAAAGGCCAGACATCAGGTCTGGCCGCCCCCCTCCCGAGGAGCGGAATTAAATGCGCCAAGACGTTACAAACCCCTTCAATAACGCGAACGCCCCAGCCCCGAGTTTTGAGGCGATCAAGATCTCTATCGCCAGCCCGGAGAAGATCCGGTCCTGGTCGTCCGGTGAGATCAAGAAGCCGGAAACCATCAACTACCGGACCTTCAAGCCAGAGCGCGAAGGCCTGTTCTGTGCCCGTATCTTCGGTCCAATCAAGGACTATGAGTGCCTTTGCGGCAAGTATAAGCGCATCAAGTATCGCGGCATCGTCTGTGAGAAGTGTGGCGTCGAAGTTACCCTCGCCAAGGTTCGCCGCGAGCGCATGGGCCACATTGAGCTCGCTGCACCAGTCGCGCATATCTGGTTTCTGAAGTCGCTCCCTTCGCGCATCTCCACACTGCTGGACATGGCGCTGAAAGACGTCGAGCGCGTTCTGTACTTCGAGAGCTATGTCGTCATTGAGCCGGGTCTCACCCCGCTTGAGCCGAACCAGCTGCTCACCGAAGAAGAGTATATGGACGCTCAGGACGAGCACGGCGAAGATGCCTTCACGGCCATGATCGGCGCTGAGGCTGTTCGTGAGCTTCTGCGTGCGCTCGATCTGGACTCTCTTGCCGACCAGCTGCGCGACGACCTCGCAGAGTCGACCAGCGAGCTTAAAACGAAGAAATACTCGAAGCGTCTGAAGGTCGTAGAATCATTCCTGGCATCTGGTGCGAAGCCGGAATGGATGATCATGACGATTGTGCCGGTTATCCCGCCGGATCTGCGTCCGCTCGTCCCGCTGGACGGTGGCCGTTTTGCGACGTCGGACCTGAACGATCTCTATCGCCGCGTGATCAACCGTAACAACCGTCTGAAGCGCCTCATGGAGCTTCGTGCGCCTGACATCATCATCCGGAACGAGAAGCGTATGCTTCAGGAATCTGTTGATGCGCTGTTCGACAATGGTCGTCGTGGCCGTGTCATCACGGGCACCAACAAGCGCCCGCTGAAGTCGCTCTCCGATATGCTGAAGGGCAAGCACGGTCGCTTCCGTCAGAACCTTCTTGGTAAGCGCGTCGACTATTCCGGCCGTTCGGTCATCGTGGTTGGTCCGAACATGAAGCTTCATGAATGCGGCCTGCCGAAGAAGATGGCGCTGGAGCTGTTCAAGCCGTTCATCTATGCACGCCTCGACGCAAAGGGCCTCGCTGGTACCGTCAAGGCTGCCAAGAAGCTCGTTGAGAAAGAAAAGCCGGAAGTCTGGGATATCCTCGAAGAGGTTATTCGTGAGCACCCGGTCATGCTCAACCGCGCCCCGACGCTTCACCGCCTCGGTATCCAGGCGTTCGAACCTAAACTGATCGAAGGTAAGGCGATCCAGCTCCACCCGCTGGTCTGCGCGGCGTTCAACGCTGACTTTGACGGCGACCAGATGGCTGTTCACGTCCCACTTTCGCTGGAAGCCCAGCTTGAGTGCCGTGTGCTGATGATGTCGACGAATAACATTCTGTCGCCAGCAAACGGCAAGCCAATCATCGTCCCTTCACAGGACATCATTCTTGGTCTCTACTACCTGTCGCTCGACAAGGAAGACGAGCCAGGTTCGTTCAAGACCGACAAGGAAGGGCGTCCGGTTCAGGGCATCTATTCCGATATGGCGGAAATTGAGCACGCCCTGCACGCGGGCAAGCTTTCGCTTCACGCGAAGATCAAGGCACGCTTCGAAGGTGTTGATGAAGAGGGCGAAGAAGAAGTCCGCATTATCGACACCACGCCGGGCCGCTACATGATTGCGTCCCTGTTGCCGAAGATGAAAGGTATGCGTGCCGAGCTGGTCAACGATCTGATGACCAAGAAGGCGATCTCCAAACTGATCGACGAGGTTTACCGGAACTGCGGTCAGAAGGCGACGGTCATCTTCTGTGACAAGCTCATGGAGCTCGGCTTCCGAGAGGCCTGCAAGGCCGGTATCTCGTTCGGCAAGGACGACATGAAGATTCCGGCTGCCAAGGCCAAGCTGGTCGAAGACACCCGCGCGCAAGTGTCGGAGTATGAGCGCCAGTACGCTGAAGGCCTCATCACCCGCGGTGAGAAGTACAACAAGGTGGTCGATGCCTGGTCGACCTGTACTGACAAAGTCGCTGACGCGATGATGGACGCCGCAGGTGAAGCTGAGATCAACGCCGAAACCGGCCGTCAGGAAGAGACCAACTCGGTCTTCATGATGGCTCATTCCGGCGCACGTGGTTCCAAGAACCAGATGAAGCAGCTGGCTGGTATGCGCGGTCTGATGGCCAAGCCATCTGGTGAAATCATCGAGACGCCGATCGTGTCGAACTTCAAGGAAGGCCTGACCGTCCTTGAATACTTCAACTCGACCCATGGTGCCCGTAAGGGTCTGGCTGATACAGCGCTGAAGACCGCCAATTCCGGTTACCTCACTCGCCGTCTGGTCGACGTCGCTCAGGATTGCATTGTTAACGAAGATGATTGCGGTACCGACAAGGGCATCATGCTCGCGCCGGTAATGGAAGGCGCAGACATCACTGTCTCGATCTCGGAGCGTATTCTCGGCCGAACTACCGGCTGGGATGTAAACAATCCGAAGACGGGCGAGCTTATCTGTCCGGCCAACACCTATGTGGACGAAGCGCTCGCTGCGACCATCGAGGCGGCTGGCGTCGACGAGATCAAGGTCCGCTCTCCGCTGACCTGTGAGACCAAGACGGGCGTCTGTGTGGCCTGTTACGGCCGTGACCTCGCTCGCGGTACGATCGTCAATCGCGGTGAGGCCATCGGTGTTATCGCTGCCCAGTCGATTGGCGAGCCGGGTACCCAGCTGACCATGCGGACCTTCCACATCGGCGGCGCTGCTTCGGTTGCTGAAGAGAGCTCGGTTGAAGCTTCGTTTGAAGGCACGATCAGCTTCGAGGAAGCGGAAACCGTCACCCGTTCCGACAAGACCCTCGTGGTGGTCGGTCGTCAGATGTCAGTCTCCATCATCGATGGCGACGGTCGTACCCGCCAGACCTTCAAGCCTGGCTACGGTACGCGCGTCTACACCAAGGACGGTGCGAAGGTGAAACCAGGCGACAAGCTCGCTGATTGGGATCCATTCGCGCAGCCACTGATTTCGGAAATCTCAGGTGTCGCCAAGCTTGTCGACGTTGTCGACGGCATGTCGGCCCGCGAAGAGACTGACGAAGCAACCGGCATCTCGTCGCGCGTGATCGTCGACTATCGCGGCAGCAAGGGCAATGAGCTTCGTCCGTCCGTCCTCATCACTGATGCGAACGGCGAAGCCAAGACGCTGCCAAATGGCACCGAGGCCCGCTACCTGCTTTCGCCAGGCGCGATCCTTTCGGTGAATGACGGTGACGAAGTCGGTTCCGGCGACAGCCTTGCACGTACCTCCACCGGCGGCGCGAAGACCAAGGACATCACCGGTGGTCTGCCGCGTGTTGCCGAACTTTTCGAGGCACGTCGTCCGAAGGACAATGCGGTGATCGCCGATATCGACGGCCGTGTGTCATACCTGCGTGACTACAAGAACAAGCGCAAGATCGGCATTATCCCTGAAGAAGAGGGCGTGGAGCCTGTTGAGTACCTCGTTCCGAAGAACAAGCGTATCTCCTTCCAGGACGGTGACTTCATCCGCCGCGGTGAATACCTGGTCGATGGTAATCCTGCACCGCAGGATATCCTCGGCTCGCTCGGTATTGCTGCTCTGGCTGACTACCTCGTCGACGAAGTCCAGAAGGTCTATCGCCTGCAAGGCGTGCCGATTAACGACAAGCACATCGAGGTGATCGTTCGCCAGATGCTGCAGAAGATCGAGATCACTGATCCGGGCACGACCACGCTGCTCAAGGGCGAACATGTCGACCTGCTCGAACTGGAAGAGGCAAACGCGTCGGTTCGCCGGTCGCGCAAGCAGGACCAGCGCGAAGCATCGGGTGTTCCTGTTCTCCTCGGTATTACCAAGGCGTCGCTGCAGACCCGCAGCTTCATCTCGGCGGCATCCTTCCAGGAAACGACGCGCGTGCTGACCGAAGCCGCCCTCCAGGGCAAGGTCGATACGCTCGAAGGCCTGAAGGAAAACGTCATCGTCGGCCGCTTGATTCCGGCTGGTACGGGTGGCGGCATGCGCAACTTCCGTCGTATTGCCGGGCAGCGTGACCAGAAGCTCAAGGCGAAGCGCCGTCAGGCAGCCGAACAGGCTGCAGCGGCCCTGCCGGCACCAGACGCTGCAGAGTAGTTGCAGCTGAAACAGACCCTATCGCAGCGCGTCCCGTCCCAAACACTTGACGGGACGCCTGCAGGGTCTTAACACGCGCCGAACGCTGGCTGAGGCAATAGCTTTTATTGCCTCCAGCGGCCCGTAAGGGCGCTGTCAGGTCGGCATAGTACGGAATTGATTGTCCGGTGGGCCAGTTTTGGCCCAGCCGGGCTATCTTGGTTTGGACTGGTCCGATGGGGCCAAGTTAGAAAGTAATCAAAAAGGCCCTCATGCCCACGATTCAGCAACTGATCCGCAATCCGCGCAAGCCAAAGCCTGCGCGTTCAAAGACACCGGCCCTCAAGGGCAACCCACAGCGTCGCGGCGTTTGTACGCGCGTGTATACGACGACGCCGAAGAAGCCGAACTCGGCGCTTCGTAAGGTCGCCAAGGTCCGTCTTACCACGGGTTTTGAATCGCTTTGCTACATCCCGGGTGAAGGTCACAATCTGCAGGAGCACTCTGTCGTCCTGATCCGTGGCGGTCGCGTCAAAGACCTTCCGGGTGTGCGCTACCACATTCTCCGCGGTGTCCTCGATACGCAGGGCGTCAAGAACCGTAAGCAACGCCGCTCGCATTACGGCGTCAAGAAACCGAAATAAGGGTCATAGAGCATGTCACGTCGTCACCGCGCCGAAAAACGCCAGGTTCTTCCTGATCCGAAGTTCAAGGACATCGTTATCTCGAAGTTCATGAACCAGATCATGCAGGACGGTAAGAAATCTACCGCCGAGCGCATCGTTTACGGTGCTTTCGATCTGGTCGAGACCAAAGCGAAAAAGGACCCTGTTGAGGTTTTCCACGCTGCGCTTGAAGCTATTTCGCCAGCTGTCGAAGTTCGCTCGCGCCGTGTTGGTGGTGCGACCTATCAGGTGCCGGTCGAAGTTCGTCCTGAGCGCCGTCAGGCTCTCGCCATCCGCTGGCTCGCATCTGCAGCCAGCTCGCGTAACGAAAACACCATGCGTGAGCGCCTTGCAGGTGAACTGCTCGATGCATCGCAAGGTCGCGGCACGGCTGTGAAGAAGCGGGAAGATACCCACCGCATGGCCGAAGCTAACCGCGCCTTCTCTCACTACCGCTGGTAACACGTTCGACACGTTCCTCCCGGAACTAGACAAAAAGGTAATCCCATGGCCCGCGAATACTCGTTGGAGCGCTATCGCAACTTCGGCATCATGGCCCACATTGATGCCGGCAAGACGACGACGACCGAGCGTATCCTTTTCTATACCGGCCGTTCGCACAAGATCGGCGAAGTCCACGATGGCGCGGCCACGATGGACTGGATGGAGCAGGAGCAGGAGCGCGGCATCACGATTACGTCCGCTGCGACCACCACGTTCTGGTTCCGCACCGAAGACGGAAAAAACCCAACCGGCATTTACGGTGACACGCCTGATGAAGCGAAATTCCGCTTCAACATCATCGACACGCCCGGCCACGTTGACTTCACCATCGAAGTTGAGCGTTCGCTGGCTGTGCTCGACGGCGCAGTCTGTGTGCTCGATGCCAACGCTGGTGTTGAGCCGCAGACCGAAACCGTCTGGCGCCAAGCTGACCGCTACAAGGTTCCGCGCATCGTGTTCGTCAACAAGATGGACAAGACCGGCGCAGACTTCTTCAACTGCGTTCACATGATCAAGGATCGCACCGGTGCGCAGCCGGCTCCGATCCAGTTCCCGATTGGTGCAGAGAACGAGCTCGAGGGTATCGTCGACCTGATCACCATGCAGGAATGGGTCTGGGAAGGTGAAGACCTTGGTGCGTCATGGGTTGTCCGCGACATCCGCGACGAACTGAAGGCGAAAGCCGAAGAGATGCGCGCAGAGCTCGTCGAGCTTGCTGTCGAGCAAGACGAAGCTGCGATGGAAGCCTACCTCGAAGGCACCGAGCCGACCGAGGCCGAGCTCCGCGTTCTTATCCGTAAGGGCACGCTCTCCATGTCGTTCGTGCCTGTGCTTGCCGGTTCCGCGTTCAAGAACAAAGGCGTGCAGCCCATGCTGAACGCTGTGATCGACTATCTTCCAGGTCCGCTCGACGTTCCAGCCTATATGGGCTTCAAGCCGGGCGACGAGGAAGAAGTTCGTAACATCGCACGTCATGCTGACGATGATGAGCCGTTCTCCGGTCTTGCTTTCAAGATCATGAACGACCCGTTCGTTGGTTCGCTGACGTTCGTTCGCATCTATTCCGGCCAGCTCAATAAGGGTGGTTCAGTGATGAACTCCACCAAGGGCAAGCAAGAGCGCGTCGGTCGTATGATGATGATGCACTCGAACAACCGTGAAGAGATCGAAGAAGCATATGCTGGCGACATCATCGCGCTTGCAGGCCTCAAGGAAACGACGACGGGCGATACGCTTTGCGACAAGTCCGACCCGGTTGTCCTCGAGACGATGACCTTCCCGGATCCGGTGATCGAGATTGCGGTTGAGCCGAAATCGAAGGCCGACCAGGAGAAGATGTCCATCGGCCTGCAGCGTCTCGCTGCTGAGGACCCATCTTTCCGCGTCGAAACCGACATCGAGTCGGGCCAGACGATCATGAAAGGCATGGGTGAGCTTCACCTCGACATTCTTGTCGATCGCCTGAAGCGTGAGTTCAAGGTTGAAGCCAACATCGGTCAGCCGCAGGTGGCTTACCGTGAAGCAATCGGTCGCCCGACCGAGATCAACTACACGCACAAGAAACAGTCTGGCGGTTCCGGTCAGTTCGCTGAGGTCAAGATCCAGTTCGAACCCCTCGAAGCGGGTTCCGGCTTCATCTTTGAGAGCGCGATCGTCGGTGGTTCCGTGCCCAAGGAATACATTCCTGGCGTCGAGAAAGGCCTTAACCAGGCCAAGGAAAACGGTCTTCTGGCCGGTTATCCAGTCACGGACTTCAAGGCTGTTCTCGTCGACGGCAAGTACCACGACGTTGACTCCTCCGTCCTTGCTTTCGAAATCGCCTCCCGCGCTGCTTTCCGTGAGCTGCGTACCAAGGCCGATCCGAAGCTGATGGAGCCAATGATGAAGGTCGAGGTTGTGACGCCTGAAGAATATATGGGCGACATTATCGGTGACCTGAACTCCCGCCGCGGTCAGATCCAGGGTTCCAACCCGCGCGGTAACGCAGTTGCTATCGGGGCGTTCGTGCCGCTGGTGAACATGTTCGGTTATGTCGGCAACCTTCGCGGTATGTCACAGGGCCGTGCCCAGTTCACCATGGTGTTCGACCACTACGCAGAAGTGCCGAAGGCAGAAGCTCAGAAGATCGTTCAGGATCTCGCAGGCTAATAAGCTACCGCTCCGCGCAGCTTCCCGTTTTACGGTCGCTGCGCGGGGCTTTCATATAACTGACTGACGTTGGAAATGAAGGAGAGGCCCGATGGCCAAAGAGAAGTTTGCGCGAAACAAGCCGCACGTAAACATCGGCACGATCGGCCATGTTGACCATGGCAAGACGACGCTGACGGCAGCGATCACGAT
>NZ_JAPWGW010000039.1 GCF_027213945.1 Henriciella marina | reverse complement strand
TGCTTGATATTGGCAACCAGCAGTTCAACTTTTTCGGTACCACGTTGTACCCACAAGATCTTACCCTACTCGCCTTGCTGTTTGTGATCGCGGCGTTTGGGTTGTTCTTTATTACCACCTTCTTAGGTCGAGTTTGGTGTGGCTACCTCTGCCCACAAACCGTCTGGACCTTCATGTATATCTGGTTTGAAGAGAAGCTCGAAGGTAGTGCCAATAAACGCCGTAAACAAGACTCCAATAAGCTGACGGCGAATTTAGCGATGCGTAAAAC
>NZ_JAPWGW010000038.1 GCF_027213945.1 Henriciella marina | reverse complement strand
ACCACAACCTAATGATCTTAAACGCTTAAATGAAATGGACGTAATAGTGATCAATGGTATTGGTCATGACGATTTTGCACTGAAAGTGATCAAGGCTTCTCAGCGTGATGATCTCGTGGTTATCGAAGCGAACAAAGAAGTGCCTTTATTGCCCGCTATGGGGCAGTCTGTTGGTCAAGGAGCAGTGAACCCTCACACCTTTGTCGGTCTATCAACAACCATTCAAAAGGTTTACACCATCGCGAGTGAGCTAAGCCAATTGGACCCAGAC
>NZ_JAPWGW010000037.1 GCF_027213945.1 Henriciella marina | reverse complement strand
TGCTAGTGGTTTGCCAGTAGCTTCCATTACTTTACGGAAGTTCGCGATACGAGTGCCGTGTTCTTCGAAGTCACCGTGAGAGAAGTTAAGGCGCATTACGTTCATGCGTGCGTTAACTAGTTCAGTTAGCTTCTCTACAGATTCTGTTTTAGGGCCAATCGTACATACGATTTTGGTCTTTTTCATGGAAGATACTCTCCGGTAAGTATAGTTACTATTTGAAAGTCGGTTATTTACTCTGAAGTCAGGACGTTTTTGATGACATTTAGTAC
>NZ_JAPWGW010000036.1 GCF_027213945.1 Henriciella marina | reverse complement strand
CCGATAGGTAGAACCTCACCACGCAGTGTGATTTCACCCGTCATCGCTACTTCTGCTTTCACAGGGTTGCCTGTCAGAGAAGAAACCAATGCCGTACACATTGCTGTACCCGCACTTGGGCCATCTTTTGGTGTCGCGCCTTCCGGTACGTGTACGTGAATATCTTTCTTCTCGTAGAAGTCAGTATTGATACCTAGCTTTTCTGCACGAGAGCGAACCACTGTCATTGCTGCTTGGATAGACTCTTGCATCACATCACCAAGAGAACCCGTT
>NZ_JAPWGW010000035.1 GCF_027213945.1 Henriciella marina | reverse complement strand
GCCCTTGGCTATTACCATCCGCAAATCGATTTTGAAGTGAAAGAATCCGGAGATGTTCTGGCTGTTCATGTCGATGCTGGTGAAGTGACGCGACTAGAGTTGGTTGACATTGTGATCACAGGTGAAGCTGAAAATGACCCCGATTTTATCCGAGTGATTAGTCAAAGTGGTCTTAAACAGGGCGAGCCGCTCAATCACGGTCAATACGACAGCTTAAAATCGTCGTTACGTAATCTTGCTCTGCAAAAAGGTTATTTCAACGGCTCGTATATAG
>NZ_JAPWGW010000034.1 GCF_027213945.1 Henriciella marina | reverse complement strand
ATGTAGAACTGCTGTTCCATCGCTTTTATGACAGAGTCTACCTGGCTCATGTCAACTTGACCTGCGTAGTGGAAGCCAAATGCAGTAAACATAATGACTGTAATAATGTAGATAATGAGTGCTATCGGCAACATGCCTTTAATATGTTCCATCACTTCTACGTTAGACATAGATGAATCAAGGATTACTGAATCCGATAGAGGCGACATTTTGTCACCAAAGTAACAGCCTGAAAGTACGGCACCTGCAGTGATTGGCGCAGGAACACCAAGAC
>NZ_JAPWGW010000033.1 GCF_027213945.1 Henriciella marina | reverse complement strand
CTGCAATCCGCTTATGAAAAAGAAGCAACACTGTATTCTCAACGCGAAGCCGCTCTTGCCAATATTGCCCGCGCACGAGCGACATTTGATAATGCACACCGCGAGTACAACCGCTTACTGACACTATCGAAGCAGAAAGTCATCTCTCAATCGACACTCGATAATGCCTTTGCCCAAAATCAGGTATCACGTGCAGCGCTTAAAGCGGAACGACAAAACTTAAAAGTCATTGAGGCGCAATTAGGCGATCAAAAAGGTCAAAGCACCGCCGTTC
>NZ_JAPWGW010000032.1 GCF_027213945.1 Henriciella marina | reverse complement strand
GTTCTGTGCGATGTGATAAAGGTACGATTGGATATCAACGCCCGCTGGACACGCGGTTTTACATGGCGCTTCACAATCGGCGTAATGGTCCGTCATGATGCGGTTGAGTGCTTTTCTGCGGTGCTCGCTTAATTGTTCTGATTGCGTGACCACATTAAGGCCGCGGTAAACTTCGATTTCACACGCACGCTTAGTACCGCCACTTTCGACTTCAACTACACACAAGTCACACGGTACTTTTTCATTACTTTTGTTCATTCCGCACAGCGATGGGA
>NZ_JAPWGW010000031.1 GCF_027213945.1 Henriciella marina | reverse complement strand
ACATAGAGATGGATCATCGGGGGAATATTTGGGTGGAACATATGCGTAAGGGTTTATACAAAGTCCGTTTGGACCCACAGCTAAAGGAGGTGATCGATCTCAAAAAATACACATCGTTGAATCATCGAAGCGATACCCCGTGCTATCTGTTTAAAATAAATGGGCGCATTGTATTTTCGGATGGAGAGAAATTCTATACGTATGACGACATAGCTGATTCGATTATTCCTTATGAGTTGATGAATGATCAGCTCGGCTCATTGAGAGGTATACAT
>NZ_JAPWGW010000030.1 GCF_027213945.1 Henriciella marina | reverse complement strand
GTCTTCCTTTTCACTCTAAAGTGCAGCAAGTGTTGACTGCATCCTTTAGCTAACTATGAGAAATGTCACGATACCGTCATTGATATCTAACAGCTTCTACTCACACTTCCATAGTTCACAGAGCAATCGTTGTGCCAAAAATTGAAAAACAAATAGGAGTTAATTAACTTTACGTTAACTAACCGTTTACGGATGGGCGATGCAGAGGAAATATCGTACGATAGTGTTGTATACTATGCAAATAAGATATTGGACAAATATTGTATGCAATTGCACC
>NZ_JAPWGW010000002.1 GCF_027213945.1 Henriciella marina | reverse complement strand
CGATGAACCGGATCGACGATCTGCTACCGTGGAACTGGGCGGCTTCACGCGCGGACGTGTAAGAACTGGACGCTTACAACGGACCAGGAAAGCGTCAAATAGTGACATGCTTGTGCGGGGCGTTCGATCTCTTTCGGTTGGTGTTCAAAAGCCGAGGGGAGCTGCCGATGACGAGATTGTCAGTTGAGAAACGTGCGGAGCTGCAAGCGTTCTTGTGGGCTCATCGCGAGGCGTGAAGCGCAGTGACTTGAATCAGCGGGAATATTGCAAAGTAAACGACCTACCGCTGAAGCGATTTGGGAACTGGTGCGCCCAGTTCAGACGCGAGCCGCGGCCGGAGCTGCTGGACCTGCTCTATCGTCGCGGGGGGCTAAGTCATAGCTTTAGTCATAAGCTAAGTCATATGACTAAGGGTATGACCGAGAGAAACATCTCAAGTCCTCAGCGCATACCGTTGAAGATTCTGCAGAGGATGCACCGGGTGATTACGCGGGAATCTAGGAGAGGAAAATCGGGTCCTGTTCGTCCCAATTTACCGGGATCGAAATCTTCGAAAGCTGGTACGCAGAGATATGCGGCGCCTGGCGTCCCTCACTGACCGCCTCAAGAATTCGTGGCGATAGAAAAGCCAGATCGAGATTGTGGGTGATGTACGATGGCGAGACATTTTGTTCGGCTGCGATGTCGCTAATCGCGCGTCCAGCTTTGATGTCGTCGAGCCAATCCATCGCCTGGACAATCCGTCGGATCAGCGTTCGGTCTACCTTTCGAGACACGCTTGCATTTTCCAGAACGAGTTTTCGTTCCACGCCGCGACGACGTTGGATAAATGGAGTTCGGACCGGGTGCACGTTCTCCTGCCCGGCGAGGTGGATTTCCAGCTTCGCCGAGCCAACCACCAGCCGGTTGATCTGTTTCAGCGTTTCGCGCTGGGATGGGGCGCCATGGGCCGATAGCTGTCGAACTCCAGGCCGATGGATAAGCGCATTGAACGCAGCCTGCTCAAGCTCGCGCGCAGGCAAACGGACCTGATTATCTGCGGAGACGTAATAGCGGTATCGTCGCTGCCCTTTCCGAGCATGATGGGCGTAGAAGGATCGTCCATTCTCATCGAACACTCTGCCAGCGAGCAGGGATGGATTGGCGGCATTCTTTCGTGTTTTTCGGGCGACACGGTTGTTTGCGAGCTTCTCCTGAACCCGGACCCAGAGCGCTTCCGAAATGATCGCGTCATGCAGCCCATCATAGACCTGGTCGCGATGCTTGATTTTTCCGCGATAGAGAGGGTTGGAGAGCAGCTGATAAAGATGGCCCCTTGTGAATGGTTTGCCGCCAGTGACCCGGCCCGAGGCAGACACGTGCTGCTTGGTCCTTAGGTCTTCGGTATCAGCGTAGTCCTTCAGTTTCCGGACCGAGCCGACGTCGATGTATGTTTTGAATAGAGTTTGGACCGTCTCAGCTTCACCTTCGTTGATGATTAGGCCGCCATCAGCTTTATCGTAGCCTAGCGGCAGAACACCACCCATCCACATACCCTTCTTCTTGGAGGCGGCGATCTTGTCGCGGATCCGCTCGGCTGTAACCTCACGCTCAAATTGGGCAAAGGAGAGCAGGACATTTAGTGTTAGTCGGCCCATGCTGGAGGCGGTGTTGAACTGCTGGGTCACGGATACGAAGGATGCGCCCGTCATTTCGAATTGTTCAACCAGCCGTGCGAAGTCAGCAAGCGAGCGTGTGAGCCGGTCGATCTTGTAGACCACGACCATGTCAATGCGGCCGGCCTTGAGTTCAGCGAGCAATGCCTGGAGGGCAGGGCGATCCATGGTCCCACCGGATATCCCGCCATCATCGTAGCGCTGCGGCAGGAGCTTCCAGCCCTCATGGCGCTGCGACCGAATGTAGGCCTCGCAGGCCTCTCGCTGCGCATCGAGCGAGTTGAAGGCTTGGTCGAGGCCTTCGTCGGAGGACTTCCGCGTGTAGATGGCGCAGCGGACTTTCTTCATGTCTGCACACCGAAGAAGCGAGGCCCGGACCATTTGGTCCCGGTGATCTCCTTGGCGATGGCGCTGAGCGATCGCCAGGTCTTGCCATTCCAGAGATAGCCGGCCTCAGTGACATCGACGGTGTGCTCAACGCCGTTCCATTCTCGAACCAGACGTTGGCCGTTGCCGGCCGGCAAGGCGCTATCGGGCGCGGCCCTAGCTAGCCGTCGCAGTCTTCGAACCAGCGTCGCCCGCGGCCGACCCGAGGCCTGCCATTGGTGTTCGCAGATCAGGATCTTCGCCATCATGGGCGAGCGAAGCTTGGGCGGCGGCGCTGAACCGATCATCTCGGTCCAGCACTCAATCAGCTCTTCTCGGGAAAGACGCTCGAAGTCGCCGTGCCTCACGTCTTGTCTCCACGCAGCTTGAAGCGGGCAGCGGACTTCTCGGTCTTTGCGACCCTGTCGATAACATAACCGCGCTTGCGCAGCCGGGTCATGGCGGCGCGGACCGTGTGTGGCTGCCAAGTCAGTAGGGCCGAAAGTTGCTTCAGCGTCTGGCCCTTGCCGGTCAGGCCGTCGACTAGGCGGGCTTCCTTGGTGCCGTCTTTAGGAGCGTCGATTGTGTGTTGGTCAGTCATGGCTTGTCTCCTTTCGATTGTAGGGGCGATCATCCGCTCCCACTGAGACAAGCCCGGGCCGATACCGGGCCGCGCTTTAAATTGTCGAAGACAGCAATGCTCCGAATGCGGGCAAAGTCCAGCGGCTGTCGAAAAAGCTGCGTAGACTGGTGACGTGAGGTCGCGGAATGTGTCCGAAATGGACGAGCTAGATCCTGTTCGCAAATTTGTTTAGGCGATGGTAGAGCTGGAACAGGCGCTGATTGATGGTCTGCCAGCTCGGGCACCGAGCGCTAAAGGGCAGGAAATTAAGGTTGGGTGGGCGGCATTGCGAGCGCGGATTGAATCTGCCACCAGAAAAGTTGAACACGCTGAAGTCCGCCTATCCGAAATCAGCTGAATCCCGCTATCGAGCATTCTCGTAAAGGAGCAGTTTGTACGCTTCGGGCCAAACCCTTCCAGACTTATGTTGTAGATTGAATGGCGGCCACGCTTCAATTCAGCCAGTCAGTTTATAACGATTGCCGAGTCAGCCTGCGCAAGAAATGCGGGTAAATTTACTTGGAACAACACTCGCACTCGGTATCCCACCATTCACCAGCTATTTGCGCACACCGACAAAGCACCCATCATATTATGCATGTGATTGTTGCCGTAACCCTCCTAGTCAAAATGGCTCGGAGGGTTCTCCAAAATACGCACCTTGGCCCAGATATCGGGCTCAAAATCCGGATAAGGTACCCCCGTGACGACATCGGGGTGACGCGGATCATCGGGATGTCCGCCATGTTGCGAAACCAGATCATCGACGCCGGCAAGCAGCTTCCGCCAGAAAGGCTCCTCGGGTTCCGCCAAAACCCAGGAAAAGAGGCTTTGCCGCAACTCGCCGACAGACTTTTGGTGAAGCTTATAGCTGCCAGGGCCGAGCGGCTCGTATCTTGTGCACTGTCCTTCCAACATATGCTCCGCTAAAACACGCCATATCATAGCTTCGGACCCACTGCGGCTCTCTTCCAACGCTATCTCGAACAGTTTGGCGGTTTGTGCCCCCCGGCAAAGACTGCCCAAACGATACGCTGCATTTCCCCGCGCATTATCATTTGACGCAGCTTTTGCGACGGCCGCCTTTAGCTTGTCCGGCTCGCGTTCGAGCATATCGGCAATGGCATTGGGCCCATGAAACCCGAAATGAAGCAAGTCTTGATATCGCCCTTCAAGAACATCATCCAAAAGCAGACTGAGCGCTCGGTCCGACCCGACGCGAAAGAGCGCGCGGATGCGATCATAGTCACCATGGCCGAGACGGCATTCAGCATGCAGGGCTTCGATGGCGTCAACCATCGCATCAGCGTCTTCCAGCATGAGCAGCGAGATGAAATCGCCTGCCTGCCATTGGTGAACCTCGCGGGGGTGCTTGGCTTTTCTGGCGATGAGCTCAAGCGGCGTGTCTGATCGCGCCAGGAGGTCGAGCCATGGGCGAAGGATGTAAAAATCGTTCTCGGAACGCCAGGTCTGCGCAAAATACTCAGCCTCTGCCGCTGCAAGACCTGGCAGGATCCAGTCCGCTTTGAGCGGCTGGCCGGTCTCGGCCAGCGCCTCAAGTATCGCCAGGGACTTGACCGGCTCGGGATCGCGTCGAATGAGATCGATCACCTCCGCCAGGCGCGGGCCACAATCCATCCAGGCCGCAGAGGCAGCCAGACTGCGCGCCCGCGCCCAGCCATCCTTAGCATCAAGATCAATCTCAGCAACACGATCGAGGATACGGGCTGCAATGTGATGACACGATGCTGAAGGTCCCCGCTCCAGACAGACCGCCCGGCGCTCCCGTTTCAGCTCATGACTGCGATCGTTTGGAAAGAGCCCCTTGCCCTGAACATCGGCCGCGACAAAAGGAGCGAATTTGCGAAGCGCTATCGCCGCGCCGAGCTCAAATCGTTCATCGCCAATATAGCCCAGCAACAGCGCCTTCGCCTCCGGCCAACCATGGCGCATAAATGGCTCCCGGCGACGATAGTCCCCTGGATAGCCGCCCCGTAGCCTCAGCCGACTCGGGTTGTCAGCATGCTCCTGCTCATACTGCAGGAGTTCAGCTTCATGCACTTCATGCATGCGTTTCAATGCTGAAACACGGCCGGGAACAGCCAGTGCCCGTAAGGCCAATTGCAGATCGTCGCTGCTTTTGTCCGGCACCGCCAATAGCAATCGACACCACCGATCGATTGCACTGTGCAAGCCCAGCGATGCGAGGCCCGTCGGGCTCAGACCTCTCTCATCATGATGGTCCGCGCCCTTCCAGCCAGTCACGAGCTTCATCAGCAAGACCACTTCGGACCGGTTTTTCGCGGGCGAGTTAATAAGAATCTGAATAAGGCGCGTGTTATCGGAATTCTTGAGCACATCCATCAGGCGCGCAAGCCGGCTGCGCTCGTCGCGCATGGCATAACGATCTGCACCCTCAAGTGTGCGGCAAATCTGCAAGGCCTCGGTGAGGACACAGCGTAACTGTCCCGGTTTGAGATGCGTCGCCATCCCAAGCCCGTCGTGACGCTCCCGCCTATCGTCGAGCAAGAACGACAGAATGTCGTCAGCCTGGGCTGGATTCACTTTGGTGACATACTCATGCAGCCTGTAGAGCACCTTGCCAGTTTTCATGTGCTCCAGGAGCACGTCTGAAAGCGCGCTAGGGGCATCTTCGGAAAACCTGTGCAAATGCCAGTGGCGATTATCCTTGCTCTGATCATCTAGAGCGAGCCCGGCCTCAATCAGGTCCGCGGGAAAAAGCTCGCCATCAAGCTCACAAAGGATCATTCGGGCGTGTACGCCGCCGGTTGTGTTCGGCCCCTTCTTAATAATCCGCTTGAGCGTTGCCCGATAGCGCTCAGGGTCGTGTTCCGCCGCAATCTCCCTGTATCTCTCGTCAAGCGCCCATTTGTCAGCCGAGGCTTCAGTCATGGCCGCGAACAGCGCGGTCGATTTGTCTTTCCGGCCGAGGTAGTGGATTTCATCGAGGACGAAGCCAAGATGATCAGTCTCGGTGTCCCCGGCGCTAAGCTCAATCGCCATATCCAGTCCGCGATCACCGCCGGAATAGGCCAGATCATGGACCAGTATCCGGCGCTGGGATCTGGAAAGCCCTTCGGCCTTGGCGCTCCAGTCTGGTCCAAGCACATCCGGGTGAAATCCACCCCGTCGGGTTAACTGGCGCTCGCGGCGCCTCTCCTTTTCCGAAGCGAGGTCTTCGAATATCGTCTCTGCGAACTCGGAGCGCCCGGTGCCCACCATGAAGGATAAAACCTCCACACCTGGATCTTTCCTGCGCCAAGCACGAACAAAGCGCTGCACATCGTCGCGTATCCCGTCCCAAGCGGCGTCACTCAGCCGAGACATCATCTTCGCCGCAAATTCGGGATCCATTCCCCAAAGTTCCATCAGAAACCGGCGCAGGCCCGGATCAATTGGGCCAGATTGGCCGAGCGCCTCCACCGCGATTTCAACCGCCCCTTCCCAGCTTCTCGCATTGCCGAATTCAGCTGCGGCGGGCGACGGCAAAGCCGTGTCGTTGGCACAAGCGACAATAGCATCCCGTACGTGAAACGAAGCGAACCAATCCTGGAGCAGTTGGTGATCGAAGACAAACCGCCTCGCTCTGCCCTCACCTGCAACCTGGATGAGAGATTGCTGTGAAAGGCGCTGAAGAGCGCGCTCGCACTCGGCGGCGTTGTGGACATGGCCAGCGGCCTTCAGGCGTGCAGCAATGACGGCGCTCGCCGCTTTGATGTGCAGTTCAACTGTACCGGACCCGGCCATGCGAACCGCCAATTCCATGAGCAGACCACGCACGAACTCTGCCGACCCGCCCGGCGGCGGATCAAGATAGGCCGGACGGCCAAATTCGCCCTCGACGAAACGAGAGACAAGCTGGACACTGTTTTCCGGCAGGTCGCCATCGCTTGCCTGCCATTCCAGACGAGCGAACAGATTCAGGAAAAACGGTATGCCGAGGAGCTCGCGCAGCGGGCGGTGATCGCGCGTACGAGTATGCGCTTGAAGGCCTGCAACACCACCAACGCTTTCAATAAAGCGCGCCTGGTCATCGAAGGTGATCCGGTCGAGAGCAAAGCTCGCGCTGATCGTCGTTGGCAAGGTTGACCAGTATGGCCGCGTTGCAAAAAGAAGCGGTGCATCCGGATATTCGCCGTGGAAGGCTTCGATCGCAGACCGGGCTTGGCGCCGCTCGTCAACCGACAACTCATTCCAACCATCCAGCAGAAACGTCAATCTCCCGGCCCGAGCCTGTGCGGCCAGATCCGCCTGCGAGATGTTTTCGGCGATCAGCGCATCGCGCTGCAAGAGGGCCGAAATTACCGAACCGTGCGTCGCCGCCTCCGCCATCGGTACATAGACCGCAGCCGCTTCATCGAACCTGCTGAACACGGCCTCGCCAATTGTGAGCAGCGCAATGGTCTTTCCAGCGCCGCCCTGATCGATCAGGGCGCCGCGCCAACCTGGTGTCAAACGCTCCGCCAGCGCGGTCAGCGGGCCAGGCGCACTGTCCTCGTCATTCAGTTCGCTCACGCGTCGCGGCAAAACAAGACGTGTCGTGTGAACCCTGCTCAGCCGTCTTGTGATATCGGACCGCGCGGCAAATCTCACCCGCGCGGCAATCGCTGCGGCAGACATGTCCGGCGCCAGTCGCTCAAGCAAATGGCCAAGCCGCTGTTCATTTACATATTCGCTAAGTTTCTGACGATACGCGGCCAAAGGCGGCTTCGCCCAAAGCTCACTGTCAATCAGATCCGCGAGCTTTCGCAGGGCATCTCGGGCTTGACCGTTTCCGGCCCTTAAGACTTGCGCGAGTTCTGCCGATAGTCCGCCCCGCATGAGATCAGACGCCGGTGCGCGTTTAAGCCGCTCTAGGATCAGCGTGAAAACG
The DNA here is from genome assembly GCF_027213945.1 of Henriciella marina. Classification (GTDB taxonomy): domain Bacteria; phylum Pseudomonadota; class Alphaproteobacteria; order Caulobacterales; family Hyphomonadaceae; genus Henriciella; species Henriciella marina_A. The sequence goes on along the minus strand of NZ_JAPWGW010000002.1, from coordinate 611,513 downwards.
AGCGCGTGCTGGCCGCGCAACATGTCCGTCAGGTCGGCCTGCTCGCGTTCGCCGAACACCTCATCTAGACGTGCAGCACTTCGCTCCAGGGCCGCTGAAATGGCAAAACGCACATTGATGTCTTCAGCAAGGCCCTCGAGTGGTGCGCTCAGTGCGTCGGCCGCTTTGCCAATGGCCCAGCCGCCCCCGCCAGAGATCAGGAGTTCAGCCAGTGCCAAGCCCGCTCCCTTCATCGGATGGGTCCTTACCGGCCTTGCCATTGGCCACTTCAACTGCATCAAGAAGGCGAAACAGATGATTGAGCACCAGGAACTCGCTCACAGCTTCAACCGGCGACCGATTGAGCTCGCTATGGGCATGGGGATTTCTGTGTAGCTGAAGCACGCCACGGAACAGGAACTCAAGCCCGGCTTGCTCACCGGGATCCTCCCGGCCGCTCAACTTCAACAAGGCGTGTTTTGGAGAAAAAGCGGCATCGACAAGCCGAGTACCCGAAAGTCTTGTGCATGTCAGTTTCCGCAGTCGGTCTTCAAGCCTGATGTATCCCAAATGCAAGGCGTGTCCCGGCCGCGTGTCGAACTCCAGAACAAGGTCAATCAGCCCAGGCGCCAATGCGGCTAATGGCAGGCGGGCAGGATAGTGTGACCACAAACGACCCGCGCGGGCGTCGTCCCAATCGCCCCTGAACATATAATCCTGATATTGACCAATACGCACGGCCCGCCGCGCGGCTAGGTCTTGCAGATCCGATTCGGTGAGGACAGAGTCATCCAGCCGCTGAAACTCCGCCGGTGTCAGATCCACCTCGTCAATCTGCACCTCATGTGCGCTTAGCATGGCAATCGCTTTGGACAGCCCAGAAGGCCCCTCCCCGCTATAGCCGGACGCAAATCCCGGTCTAATGACAAGACCATCTCCGACGGCGTTAATCAGCAACAGTCCGTGCTGCTCTCGAAAGGACAAGATCCGCGCGCGTTCTATCCTGGTTTCTCGCTGGAGCGCTTCAAGAACCGCTTCCTCGCAAGGCCGCGTGACCCCGCTCAATCCATGATAGGCAAGGCCAGCTGCCTGTTGTGTTGCCGCCTTGGCCATGCATTGAGTCCCCTTTTATCGATCGGAAGTACAAGACGAATTGCCAGAGTGGCCACCGTCAGTGTTTTTGCTTCGTTCTCGCGGCTTCGGCAAGGATTGGGCGCATAAACATCGACCTTGCATCACCAATACACGGCGATGATTTCGACTTCGAGGAGCCGCGGACCGTGAAATCGTTGCGGACTCCGCTGTTGGAAAGAAGGACAGAACGGCTTGCTCGCGCGCGATCGTGCGCGATCGTGCGCAGCCGCAAATCCTCTTCGGCGGGTAGCTCAAGCGAAATCAGTTCGGACAACCGAGCAAAGTCGGTGAGTGAGCGTGAGCTGGTCGATCTTGCATACTACGACCATGTCAATGCTGCCGGCCTTGAGTTCAGCGAGCAGGGCCCTTAGGCTAGGGCGATCCATGGTCCCACCGGATATCCCGCCATCATCATAGTGCTGCGGCAGGAGCTTCCGTCCTCCGTGGCGCTGCGAGCGTATATAGGCCTCGCAGGCCTCACGCTGCGCGTCCAGCGAGTTGAAAGCCTGGTCAAGGTCTTCGTCAGAGGTTTTTCGGGTGTAAATGACGCAGCGGACTTTTTTCGTGTCTGCACACCGAAGAAGCGAGGCCCCGACCATTTGGTCCCTGTGATCTCCTTGGCGATGGCGCTGAGCGATCGCCAAGTCTTGCCATTCCAGAGATAGCCTGCCTCCGTAATACCGACGGTGTGCTGTACCCCGTTCCATTCTCGCACGCTACGTTGGCCGTTGCTGCCAGGCGCGGCGGTATCGGGTGAGGCTGATGCAAGCCGTCTGAGCTTTCTTGCATTTGCCGCGCGTGGTTTGCCAGAGGTGTGCCACTGGTCTTCGCAGGTCAGGATCTTCGCCATCATGGGCGAACGGAGCTTGCGAGGGGGCGCTGAACGGATCGTCTCGATCCAGCACTCGATTAGCGCCTCTCGCAAATGACGCTTGAAGTCGATCCGGCTCACGCCTTGTCTCCGCGCAACTTGAACCGTGCGGCGGATTTCTCGGTCTTAGCGATCCGGTAGATGACGTAGCCGCGTTTGCGGAGTCGGGTCATCGCGGCGCGGACCGTGTGTGGTTGCCAAGTGAGCAGCGAGATAGCTGCTTCAACGTCTGGCCTTTGCCGGTCAGCGCCTCGACTAGGCGAGCTTCCTTCGTGCCGTCTTTCGGAGCGTCAATTGTGTGTTGGTCAGTCATGGCTTGTCTACTGTAGATTTGCAGGCGCCATTATCCGCTCCCACAGAGACAAGCCCGGGATGATACCGGGCAGCGCGACCTTGTTACCAGAGACAGCGACGCTCGGATCGGGCGGCAAGTCCAGTGGGGCGAAGAAGCTGCGTGGACTGCGAGCGTGAAGTGGTGCGAGGTCCGCGCATGGACGAATTAGATCCCATCCGTGAACTAGTCGTGGAAGCAATAGCGGAGTTGGAACGGGCGCTGGATGATGGTTTGCCAGCGCAGGCGCCAATGTCAGGAAGACAGGAAATTACAACTGGACTGGCCGCCCTAAATGGTCGCATTGAAAAAGCGGTCCTAAGGCTCGAAGCGGCTGAGCGCCTGCTCTCTGATGAGCACTAAATTTCGATCGCAGTCGAGATGGAGAGCACCAACTTTGGGCCTTTGCTGGGGGGGCGCCCGTCGAAAGGTGCTATCTAACTTGCGTAGTCGCGTTTGACTTGAAATTGTTCACGCAAGTGTTGCGCCGAGCCATTGGAAGAGACCATTACACCCATTTCTTGGTGCGGGCGTGCATTCGAAGCATCGGCGGATTGGTCTGCTCCCTGAAAAGTGGTCCATTATTTGAGTTAGTTCCGGCTTCAGATATGGAGCTTAGAGATGGGCAAGAGATCAACGCCTGAAGAGATTATTGCGAAGCTGCGGGAGGTGGAGGTGCGCCTCGCGCGCGGTGAGACGACGGGTCAGGCGGTGCGTTCGATCGGTGTGACGGAGCAGACCTACTACCGGTGGCGCAAGGAGTATGGCGGGCTACAGGTCGGCCAGGCCAAACGGATGAAGGAGATGGAGAAGGAGAATGCGCGGCTTCGCCGGGCGATCTCTGATCTGACCCTCGACAACCAGATCCTGCAGGAAGTCGTGCGGGGAAAGTTCTAAGCCCTTCACGCAAGCGCAAAGCGGTCGATCATGTGGTAGAGACACTCGGCGCAACAGAGCGCCGGGCTTGCCGCGTGATGGGCCAGCATCGTTCCACCCAGCGCAAGCCGCGCGTGCCGCGCCAGGACGAGGATGTGCTGACAGCGGCCATCATCGCCCTGGCAGAACGGTTTGGCCGGTATGGCTATCGCCGGATCACAGCTTTGCTGAGACGGGATGGCTGGCATGTGAACGAGAAGCGCGTCTATCGCATCTGGCGGCGTGAAGGGCTGAAAGTGCCAATGAAACAACCGAAACGCGGCCGTCTCTGGCTGAATGACGGCTCGTGCGTGAGGCTTCGCCCTGCGCACAAGGGGCATGTCTGGTCCTATGACTTCGTTCAGGACCGCACGCATGACGACAAGGTGTTCCGCATGCTGTGCGTCATTGATGAGTTCACTCGCGAATGCCTCGCCATCCGCGTCGAGCGCAAGCTGAACTCCCGCGATGTCCTCGACACGCTGGGCGAACTGTTCGTGCATCATGGCCCGCCGGAGCATATCCGTTCCGACAATGGCCCCGAGTTCATCGCCACTGCCCTGCGCGAGTGGCTTGGCCGGATCGGCGTGAGGACGCTCTATATCGAGCCGGGTTCTCCATGGGAGAATGGATACTGCGAGAGCTTCAACTCCAAGCTCAGAGACGAGTTGCTGGCGAGGGAAATCTTCTATGATCTCAGGGAGGCGAAAGTCCTGATCGAGACCTGGCGCCGGCATTACAACACCGCGCGTCCGCACTCTTCTCTGGGCTACCGGCCGCCCGCGCCACAAGCCATCTTGCCCGCGGCGTTCATATCGCCTTACTGTGTGGAAGTAGCGGCATGAACGCCGCTACGTGGAAACCGCCGGGCTAACAAAGCCGGTGGACCAACTCGGTGGGGCAGAGCAAACCGGAAATGGGTCGCGGACTTCACCTATATCTGGACCGCTGAAGGCTGGCTTTACCTGGCCGTGGTCCTCGACCTGTTCTCCCGGCGCATCGTCGGCTGGTCGATGAAGGAAGCGATGACCACGCAGATGGTCACCGACGCCCTGATGATGGCCATCTGGAGAAGAGGGCGTCCCCGGACGCTGATGCATCACTCCGATCAGGGCAGCCAGTATACCAGTGAGGCCTTCCAACGCCTGATGAGGGACAATGGCATCACATGCTCAATGAGCCGGTCCGGCAACTGCTGGGATAATGCGGCGATGGAGAGCTTCTTCTCATCGCTCAAGACCGAGCGGATCAGGGGCCAAGTTTACCGAACCCGTGATCAGGCGCGTTCCGATGTGTTCGATTATATCGAGCGGTTCTACAATCCCACCCGCCGGCACTCGACGCTGGGATATCTCAGCCCTATGCAGTATGAGGAGCAAGCGATGGAAGCTTAAGTTGCCGTCCATCAAACCGGCAGCAGGCCAGTTATCAAAGGTTTCCAGGGAGATTTTCGAAGGGAAGTCAGATGCGAAGTATTGCTTGTATTGCCCCTGACTGTTCCTAACCTTCGTTATCCTCAGCAGGCACCTTTACGGGTTTCGACGATGTGCCGCATGACCACTTGCTTTCGTCCAGTCCGGCTTTAAGCACCGCGTAATGGTCACCGCACGCCCCCGGCTTCGGCATAGCAGAGTCGCCTTGCCCTCTAAGCTGGCGCCTCTTCGTATTGCGATCCTTGGATATCGCTCGGATTCGAAAGTGGGAGGGCAGGGCGTATACATTGATTATCTGTCTCAAGCGCTGAGCGAGGCGGGGGCGCATGTCGACGTGATTTCGGGGCCGCCTTACCCCGAACTCTCTGGCGATGTACGTCTTTTGAAAATCCCCTCGCTTGACCTCTATGCGCAGCCCCACAATGGGCACTATTCTTTGCGTCCCCGGCACCTGCTGAGCAAGACGGATACCTACGAGTATTTCGGTCATCTCTCTGGCAAGTTTGTCGAACCTTATGTTTTCGGCGAACGCGTATATCGGTTCCTCAGGCAGAGAGCACATCATTACGACGTCGTTCTGGACAATCAGACCCTTGCCAGCGGAATGCTCAGGATTCAGTCAGGTTTGGGATTGCCGCTGGTGACGATGATACACCATCCCGTCACGCAGGATCGAAGGCTCGCTCTCGAAGCCGCGGAAACCTGGCGTCAACGCTGGTTGATCAAGCGCTGGTACGCCTTTCATCATATGCAAATCCGTGTCGCACGCAGGCTGAAGGTGATGACTTGCCCCTCCGAAGCGGCGAAAAGAGACATCGTAGAGGCGTTCGGTGTCGACCCGGATCGTCTCCATCCAATCCCACTTGGTGTCGATCAGAGCGCGTTTCGTCCCAAACCCCAGATTCCACGCGCGAAAAACCGGATCATTTCGACAGCCAGTGCGGACACACCGCTCAAGGGATTGCCGGTCCTTCTGAAGGCCTATCGTCAGCTGCTTGATAATCATCCTGATCTGGAGCTTGTTGTCATTGGAAAGCTTAGGGATGGGCTGGCCCGGCGGATGCTTGGTGAGCTGGGGCTGGAGCACTGCGTGCAATTCAAGAGCGGACTGACCAGGCGAGAGCTCGCTGAAGAGTTTTGCAGGGCCACAATTGCCGTCACGCCGTCACTTTACGAAGGTTTCGGTCTTCCGGCAGCAGAAGCCATGAGTTGTGGCACCCCGGTCATCGTTACGGATGGCGGGGCTTTACCGGAAGTTGCAGGAGATGCTGGCATCGTGGTGCCGCGCGGCGATGCGGACGCGCTCGCGGCCTCGATTGCGCGCTTGCTGGATCATGCTGACAACCGTCTGTCCGTCGGCGAAGCGTGTCTCATGCGTGCGAGGACCGAGTTCGACTGGCGTCAGATCGCGCCGCGCTACCTCTCGCTTATGGAAGAGGCGAGAGCGAACCCATGCTGACAGCGCGCTTACAGCACCTTGGGCTCTCTGCCGGGGACCGCGTACTGGATCTCGGCTGTGGTGAAGGTCGCCACGTTCATGGACTTTATATGATCGGCGGCCTCGAAATCGATGGTATTGATCTCGACGCGGAGGCCCTCGAAAAGGCAGAGGTGGGGCTCAGCTCACTTCCGCCGCCTCGAGGCAGCGATGATGGAGTGGCCCGTTTTGCGCAGGGAGATGCAACGGCTCTGATGTTTGAAGACAACACCTTTGACGCCGTCATCTGTTCAGAAGTTCTAGAGCATCTGCCAGACTATCATGCGGCGATTGCCGAAATTCGCCGCGTGCTCAAACCAGGCGGCGGCCTTTGCATATCCGTCCCACGTGCCTGGCCGGAGAGGATATGCTGGCACCTCGCACCGCCACCGGACGGATATCCTTTTCAACCCGGTGGCCATATCCGGATTTTCGACAAGGTCGACCTCAAAATCTCCATTGAGCGGAAGGGTTTTCGAATGGTGCGCCGCCATTATGCGCATGGGCTGCATGCGCCGCTCTGGTGGTTGAAATGTGCGTTCTGGGCGAGGCGAGATGATCATCCCTGGGTAAAAACCTATCACCGGTTTCTGGTCTGGGACATCATGAAGCGCCCCCCTCTGACGCGGGTTCTGGATGCCCTGCTTACGCCGGTTATGGGTAAGAGCCTCGTCATGTACTTCGAGAAGGAAGGCAAACTCTGATGGATGGCTCTTTCAAGAAAGCGCTGTCCCTTGGAGCAATCGACCTTGAGGCGCCGCTTCAGCGTATCCTTGATCTCCAGACACCGCAGGGGGCAATCCCCTGGTTCGAGGATGGTCCCTGGGACCCTTGGAATCATGTCGAAAGCGCGATGGCCCTGACGGTAATGGGCAGAACCAAGGCGGCAGGCGCGGCTTTGGACTATCTGCGCGCCACACAGCGCGCTGACGGCGCCTGGCTCGGGGGCTATGGCAATGCGCTTCCGATGGTCGACCGCGATTTTATTAGTCGTGAGCCTGCGCCGCAGTTGGTCGATACGAATTTCTGCGCTTACCCGGCTGTGGGTGTCGCGCATTACGCATTGGCGACCGGCGACTGGCGGGGCGTTCGTAGGTGGTGGCCGATGATCAAAGCTTCCATTGATTTCGTGGTGTCCCTTCAGCGCGAAGACGGGGCGGTCCCATGGGCGCTCGATGCGATCAATTCGAGCGATGATGACGCTCTGGTGGCGGGGAATGCCTCGATCGCCAAAAGTCTCGAATGTGCGTTATTTCTGGCTGATAAATTCAATGAACCCGCAGCGTTATGGCGCGAGGCACATGCAAAAATTATTATGGCTCTCAGAGATAAGCCAAGCGCTTTCGACAGACGGGCCACAGGGCAGCGCTTCGCCATGGATTGGTACTATCCGGTGCTCTCTGGAGCCCTGAGCAAAGCCTCAGCGCGTCAGCGTCTCGATCACAACTGGAGCCGCTTCGTCATTGCAGGGCACGGCTGCCGCTGCGTGAGCGATGAGCCATGGGTTACAGTCGCTGAGACTTGCGAACTGGTGATCGCTCTTGCTTCCGTTGGCGACCAGACTTTGGCTGAGAGGCTTTTTCGTCAGGCAATGACCATCCGCGACCCGGCAGGCGTGCTCTGGATGGGCTGGCAAACCGCCGAGAGTGTCATCTGGCCGAAGGAGAGGCCAACCTGGACGCAGGCGGCCGCAATACTAGCCGCGGACGCGCTGAAAGGGTTCAGCGGCGCCAACCGGATTTTTCTGGCCCCGCTACTTTAGGCGCCGCAGCAGCCTCAGGCTTTTGATCGCGCCTTCTTCAGCGAAGGCATGAGACCTCAGTGCTTTCTGGTAGATATCAAAAGGAGGTCGCCCGCCATCTTTCGGGTCAGGAAATACATCATGGATCGCTAACAGCCCGCCGACCATGAGATGGGGAACCCATCCTTCATAGTCATTGAGTGCGTGTTCCGTCGTGTGTCCGCCGTCGATAAAGAGCAGACTTAGAGGCGTTCCCCACCGCGCGGCGACGTCCTTTGATTGACCGACAATTGCAATCACAGTCGCTTCTAGGCCAGCCTTGCGTATTGTATCCCGGAAAAACGGGAGTGTATCGACAGCACCTGCGGTCTCATCCCATAGCTCCGCATCGAAGTACTCCCAGCCAGGCTGGTTCTCTTCAGATCCGCGATGGTGATCGATGGAGAACAGAAGTTCGTTAGCGCGTGCACAAGCCGATCCAATGTAGATGGTCGATTTTCCGCAATATCCACCCACTTCGAGGCAAGGCCCGTAATCTGCGCGTTCAAGGGCCGCGTTATGCAGCGCAAGCCCTTCCTCATCATCAAGGAAGCCTTTTACGCTCGAGGGGTTCAACGGTAGTTTCATCTTGCCGAGGTAACCGGTCAGCTATCCATAGTCGATTTCTTAAAGTGAGGACCGAGAAGGTTGAAGTTCGAATAGCATTGTCAGCGAAACTGGTCGGATAGGGCAGTTTGGTTAGTCGCGTCTCATGCCTCTGAACCCATTTCGTTGTTTCAAAATGTCGCTTGAGATCGTCCAGCTCTCAGTGATGGTGTATGTGCGATTCCCATTCTCGCTGCGCAACGTCGAAGATCTATTGCGGAAAACCACGGTCACGCTGTACACATCGCCATAACCCCTTGTCGGCATTGGGCGCAGTCAATTAGCGAGCATGCAGTCGCACAGGCAGTTTCGTGATCCCTCGCACAAGGTTTGAAAAGAGGCGCTCGGGTTGGTCAACCACTTCGACCTTTACGAAACGTTTGTGGATCTCTTCCCAGATGATCCGCAGCTGCAGTTCTGCAAGCCTATTGCCCATGCAGCGGTGTATGCCAAAGCCGAAGGACAGGTGATGACGTGGATTACTGCGGTCTATAATGAACTGGTCAGCCTTGTCGATGACCGTATCATCGCGGTTGCCTGACAAATACCACATAACGACCTTATCCCCTTCTTTTATCTGCTTGCCGCCGATATCCCAGTCCTGAAGGGCGGTACGGCGCATATGGGTAAGTGGCGTCTGCCATCGGATGATCTCCGGCACCATGCTTGTGATTAGCGATGTATCATCATTCAGCTTGCGATATTCGTCGGGGTTTTGATTGAGGGCGAGTACACCGCCGCTAATCGAGTTGCGTGTGGTGTCGTTGCCGCCCACAATAAGTAACAGGAGATTTCCGAGAAATTCCATGAAGGGCATTTCCCGTGTCGCCGGAGAGTGTGCCATCATGGAAATGAGATCGTTTTTCGGTTCTTGCTTGATGCGCTGTTCCCACAGCTCTTTGAAGTACATTGCGCATTCGATGAGCTCTTCGCGCCTTGCCTGATAGGATTCGACAATGCCGGTTTCGGGGGCGGCCGTTGCGATGTCTGACCAGCGCGTGAGCTTGCGCCGCTCTTCCCATGGAAAGTCAAACAGGGTCGCAAGTGTCATTGTGGTCAACTCAATCGAGACCTTGTCGACCCAGTCGAAATCCTCCCCTATCGGCAGGTCATCGAGAATCTCGCATGCGCGTTCGCGGATTGTTGGCTCAAGCAGCCGCAAATTGGATGGCGCAACTGAGGAGGTAACAGCCTTTCGTTGCTGGTCGTGCTTGGGCGGATCCATGGCGATGAACATTTCAAGCTCCAGGGCACCTTCCACCGAATGCATGTCCTGAATGGCGATGCCGCCAAGTTTCGCCTCTGACGAGAAGACTTTATGGTTGGTGTCCACGGCCATGATGTCGTTGAACTTGGTGACAGACCAGTAGGGTCCGACATTGCTTTCCCGGCAGTAATGGACCGGATCCTCCTTGCGCAACCGGTCGAAGAACAGACCAATTGTGTCCTTCTGAAATAGGTTCGGCCGCGAAACATCAATTTGCTCAATCGGAATGGCCGCGATTTTCTCGACTGTATCCAGCTCCACTGTCTCGACGCTCATAAATCACCTCAAAAAGACTCGTTATTCTCGAAGAGATAAATTTTCGAAAGAGCGCAGTCAATAAAGCTTATAATGTTTTCTTGACACCTCCTAGTGACCGTGGAAAGTTTATGTGTAGCGGAAGCGGTGAATAAGATTAAATCTTATAAGAGTTTTGCCACAGGAGAGAGTTTCAGAAATGCAGCCGATGGTCGATAACGCGAAGAAAGCCAAGCGTGCGCTCTCGCTCGCGCAAGACATCGTTCGCGATATCGAGGCAGGGGCTCATGTTCCGGGAGACAGGTTGCCGCGTGAAGAAGAGATGCTTGCCCGATACGAAGTTGCCAGGGCGACCTTGCGTGAAGCGCTTCGCTTTCTCGAGCTTCAGGGTGTTATCTATCTTCAGCTTGGCCGATCTGGCGGGCCTGTGGTGGCGCGTCCCCAGACTGGCGATTTTGCCAGCAGTCTTTCACTCATCCTGCATTTCATGGAAGCCGATTTAAGGGGGCTGCTCGAGCTGCGCGAAGCCATCGCGCCGGACGTTGCAGCCTATGCTGCCCAACGAGCGACCACGGGTGACCTCAGTGCTTTGGTCGATTGCCTCAAAGAGCTGGAGCGCAATGAGGCTGGAAGTCAGTTCGAGGAATTAAACCGCCGCTTTCACGATCTTCTCGGGTGGGCCAGCGGCAATCCGCTCTTCGGTCTTCTGACCTCCTCCATGCATTTGCTTACTCGCGAATTCTCGAGCTCGCTCGGCTATTCGGCGCAGGAGCGGGCGGTCCAGTTGCGCTTCCTGCGCCGCGTTCTGGAGGCCGTCCGCACAGGGGATGCTCAAGCGGCGCGACAGGCTATGACCCGGCTCGTGTCGGGATCTGCATCTTATTTGGCTGAAAGAAGTCCGGAGCTTGTTTCCCAAAGGATCCGGTGGGGACAGATTTAAAAAAAATTGCGTCCATCAAAGGTCGCGGAATAAAGGATACAAGACTATGGCGCTCAAAAGCCGCATTTGTGAAATTCTCGGTATAGAACACCCCATCTTTCTGGCTGGAATGGGTGGGGCGAGCGTTCCTGCTCTCGCTGCCGCGGTATCGAATGCCGGCGGGCTGGGCGTTCTCGGGGCGGCGGCATGCTCGCCAGACCAGTTGCGCAGCTGGATTCGCGAGACCCGCGAGATGACAGACAAGCCGTTTGGTGTTGATACTCTTCTTCCTGCATCTGTCAGGCGAGACCCGGCCCCGCAGAGTGAAGATTCGACCAGAAATCCCGCGGCGCTTCTTGGCGAATACCAAGAGTTCACCTGCGACTTCATACGGCGCGAACATCTGCCGGAAACGGACCTCGCATCTGAAATGCGCGCTGCTGGCGCGCCGGAAGCAGGTAAGGGAATGCCCCAGCTGTTCTCGAAGGAATTCTTTGAAGCGCAAATGGAGGTGGTGATCGAGGAGAAAGTGCCCGTCTATGCTGCTGGGCTTGGTAATCCCGGCCCCTGGATGGACCGGCTGCACGCTAATGGCACCAAGGTTATGGCCGTCATTGGTAAGGTAAAGCATGCTCAGCAGGTCGTCGAAACCGGCGTCGACATGATCGTTGCGCAGGGGCACGACGGAGGTGGCCACAACTCACCAGTCGGCACCATTTCGCTGATTCCCCAAGTGGTTGATGCGGTGGGCAGCCGCGTTCCTGTGATTGGTGCGGGGGGCATTTCCGACGGCCGAGGTATTGCTGCAGCGCTGATGCTGGGAGCCGAGGGCGCGTGGATTGGGACAGCGTTTCTTGCAACCGAAGAAGCGGGCATCGAACGATTCCAGAAAGAAGCGATCATAGAAAGCGGTGATGCCGACACCGTGGTAAGTCGCTCTCTCACCGGCAAACCTGCGCGAATGATCCGCAACAAATGGGCTGATGCCTGGATAGAAGCAGGCAAGGAACCATTGCCCATGCCCTATCAGTCGATGATCTCGGGGCCTGTCATGGCGTCCGGTATCAAGGCCCAGCGCAAGGATGTAATTCCGGGTTTTGCAGGCCAGGGAATTGGTCTCATTCATTCGATCCGGCCCGCAGCCGAAGTGATGCGCGAACTCGTCGAAGGGGCGGAAACCGCACTCGCCCGCACCAAATCTTACGAATGACACGGGATAAAGGCAGACATGTGATGAGAAACGCCGACCAGCCGCTGAAGGGACATGAACTGCGCTCGCCAATTCGCCCGGGTGAAGCAATTGCGGCCATGCGCCGACTTATCCGGGACAAGGAAGACACAGCGCAGGTCTTCCATATTGTCAGGGCATTGTCGGGCAATTCCTATTATCGCAGTTTCCGGCGCTTCGCTGCCTCGCCTGAGGGGAAGCGTATCCTTCTGGACCATGCGGACCTACTCGGCACCTTATGTGACCGTGATCGCTTGAGCGGATGCGAACCGGGAACGCTGGGGCGTGCTTATCTTGATTTCGTTTATGGAGAGGGGTTGACCGCTGAGGGGTTAGTGGATGCAAGTGAAGTGGTCGGAGCCGACGATTTCAGCGATCCGGAAGTCTCACTATATCGGAAGCGGCTGCGAGATTCGCACGATCTGTTTCACGTTGTGACCGGGTATGGACGAGATGCGCTGGGTGAATTGTGTGTGCTATCGCTCGGCAACGCTCAGTTCTACAATCACGGAATCGCCTTCATCGTGGCAACCGGAATTGCAAAAACTCTTGCTGAGGTCTCGGGATTGCCGGTGGCCCGTACTGCGTTCGAAGCGTGGAAGCGGGGCAGGACTGCCGCCGATTTCACAACCTTCTATTGGGAAAAACATCTCGATACACCATTAGAGGAGGTGCGACGGCTTTTGAATCTGAAGCCACCGATTCGCTATCTTCGGGTGCAGGATCTGTCCCGCTCACTTGAGCGAGATTTCCAAGCCAGCCGTCAGAGCGAGCATCACGCATGAGTGTCTCCTCCACCTTCAATTTCAGCGACAAATCCGCGATCACCGGTGTCGCCGAGACAGAATTCGTCAAGGGGACCGAACGGACAGCGGTCGACATGATGCTTGATGCCTCGCGCCGGGCGATTGCCGATGCCGGACTGAAACCGTCTGACATAGACGGTATGGTGCCTCCCCCGATCTATACGACATCAGAGGAAATGGCCGCCAATCTTGGTATCGATGTCCTGCGTTTTGCGTCGACAGTACATATGGGCGGGGCGAGCCCAATCACGGCTTTGCAGAACGCAGCGATGGCGATTTCCAACGGCCTGTGCGACCATGTTCTGATAACCCTTGGATGGAACGGATATTCTGCTCTGAGGCCGAAGCCGGGCGCGCCACCGACCCGACCGATGAATATGAACACGCTGACCAACACCATAAAGGGCTATTACATGCCCTATGGAGTGTTCCTGCCAGTGCAGATGTATGCTTGGCTCGCCATGCGCCATTCCAAGCTCTACGGGGTCGGACCGGATGCGACGGCCGCCGTCGCACTTGCCTGTCGCCAACACGCGCAGTTGAATCCGAAAGCCTTCAGCTTCGGCCGAAAGCTTGACGCGGAGACATATCATTCGGCGCGTTGGATATCCGAGCCTTTCCGGCTCTATGATTGCTGTCTGGAAACCGATGGCGCCTGCGCGGTCGTTGTCTCGCGGATGGAGCAGGCCAAGGATATGCCGCATGTTCCAGTGAGCATTGCTGGCGCCGCCGAAGGGCACCCGTATCCCGCCGACGACATTCCCTCGCGTCCGGATCCTTTCAAGATTGGCCTCAAATATGCCGCCCCACGTGCATTCGAGATGGGAGGCGTTACACGTGACGAGATGGACTTTCTCCAGATCTATGACTGTTTCACTTATGTTGTGTTGCTGCAACTTGAGGCCCTCGGATACTGTGAGCCTGGCGGTCAGACCGAATTCGTGGACAATGGCCAGATTGAGTTAGGTGGACGCTTTCCGATCAACACCCATGGCGGCTTGCTCAGCGAAGCACACGTTTGGGGCCTCAACCATGTCGTGGAAGCTGTGCGACAGCTGCGGCATGATTGCGGCGAGCGACAGGTAATGGGTGCGCAGACCGGCCTCGTAACTGGCTGGGGCGACCTCGGTGACGGAAGTATCGCTATCCTCAGGAGGTATGCGTGAACGACGATAACGAACGGCTGCCGAACACCCGTGCCGCAGCGCAGAAGGTGCCGCCCAAGCCGCTGCCGCGCCCGCAGGACCCAATCGAACAGGAGTTCTGGAATCGGTGTCAGGATGGCTATCTCTACTTCCAGCGCTGCGGCAGTTGCAGCACTTTCCGGCACCTGCCGCGTTATATGTGCGCCAAGTGTGGCTCACCAGAATTTTCGTGGGAGCGCAGCACCGGCAAGGGCACGCTTTTTTCCTGGACCGTCACGCACCAGGCTCTGCACCCGGCCTTTGCCGAAGATCTTCCGTTCATTGCTGCAGTCGTAGAACTGGAAGAAGGCGTGCGCATGGCCACGCGCCTGATTGATTGCGACCGCGATACGCTGGAGCTGGATCTGCCGGTGGAGCTCGACTTTGAACCGATCAGCCCCGAGTTTCGCCTGCCCGTTTTCCGCCCTGATATGAACCGGCGCGAGAAAAGATAGGTACGACATGGATCTCGACTACGGACCCGAATATGATGCTTTCCGTCAGGAGATGCGGCTATTCTTGAAGATGCACGGCCATCGCGCGCCGACTGGGCAGGCCCGCGCCGCTCGTCCCTCTGCCGAAGCGGTCGAATGGCAGAAGCTGTTGATCGAACATGGCTATACCGCGCGCACGATCCCCAGAGACTATGGCGGCTACGGGTCTGAGCCAGACATCCTCAAATCGCGCATCATCGCCGAGGAATTCTCGCGCGCGGGCATTCCCGGCGGACTCGCCAATCAGGGAATATCCATGTTGGTCCCCACCCTGTTGGAACTCGGCACCGAGGAACAGAAGCGCCAGTGGGTAGAGCCGACGCTGAAAGGCGAGGTCGTCTGGTGTCAGGGCTATTCGGAGCCCGGCGCGGGATCGGACCTTGCCAGTCTGAAGACCAGCGCACGAATCGAAAGCGGTGAGTTTGTCATCAACGGCCAGAAAATCTGGACCAGTACTGCGAAGCAGGCGGACATGATCTTCTGCCTGGTCAGGACCGAACACGACGCGCCCAAGCATGGCGGCATTTCCTATCTGATTTTTTCGATGGATACACCGGGGATCGAGGTGCGGCCATTAAAGACGATGACTGGTCATGCGGAATTCAATGAGACCTTCTTTTCTGAGGTACGGGTGCCTGTAGGACAAATTGTCGGCGAGCGGGGCCAGGGCTGGTTCGTTGCCAATGCAACGCTGGGCCACGAGCGGGGCATGCTGGGCGATCCTGACGCCCTGGAAAATCGCTTCCAGGCTCTTGTGAGGCTGATGAAGGAAGAACGCATCGGCATGGGCCGCGCGATCGACAATTCCGTGCTGCGCGATCGGCTGGGCGCGCTTCAGGCCGAAGTGGCTGCGATGAAATGCAACGGAATGCGTATACTTTCGAACAGCCTCAAAGGCGAGCCAGGCGGCATGGCGAAGCTTATCGTGAAGCTGCAAAGCTGCGAGCTGGCACACCAGATTTCGGCGCTCGCCATCGACGCAATGGGCGAGATGGGCATCCTTTATAGCGGTAGCGCGCGCGAGCGGATGAGGGGGACATGGCAATGGAATTACATGTTTCAGCTGGGGCTCATCATCGGTGGCGGCACCGCGCAGATCCAGAAGAATATCATCGCTGAGCGTGGCCTCGACATGCCGCGCGAACCGAAGCTGCCGAAGATCTCGGGTGCGGCGAAGGGAACGGCAGACATGTTACGTCAGAAACAGGGGTCAGCCTGATGGATTTTGGACTTTCTCAAGAGCAGCAGATGCTGCGCGATGCAGTTGCGCGGTGTCTAGCCGATACCTGTCCGCTGGAGCATGTCCGCGAATGCTCCGAGCGGGACAATCCAGTTAGCGACAAGGTGCTGGACGCTCTGCAAGGCCTGGGTATTCCCGGGATGATGATCCCGGAAGAGCATGGCGGCCTAGGCATGACCCTTCTCGACGCTGCATTAGTTGCAGAGCAGCTCGCCTATGCGGTCGCACCAGTTTCTTTCCTTGCCAGTCATGTTTTGGCACCCCTCGCACTCAGCGAGGCAGGCAGCGAGGATCAAAAGGTCAGATGGCTGCCGAAGATCGCGAGTGGCGAGGCGCATATAAGTGTGGCAATTTCCGAAACAGTCGAGGCGCGCGATGGTGCTGGCGTAACCTGCAGGGGTGGCAAACTCGACGGCACGGCGCTGTTTGCGCTGGATTTTGCGGGGGCTGATGCCTTCCTGGTGACTGATACCACGGGGCGGTTGCACCTTGTTCCGGCCAACGCATCGGGTCTCGAGAAAATCCCCCTGACGACGATCGACCGGACCCGCAGTGTCGGGGAACTGCGCTTCGCACAGGTCACCGCCGAGCCACTGGCCGACGATAGCGGTTTCACTGCCGGGCGCCTGCGCGATGCGGGACGCATCCTCCTGGCCGCCGACAGCCTGGGCGCAGGCCAGGCCATGATCGAAAAGGCGGTCGATTATTCTGGACAGCGGGAGCAATTCGGTCGTCTTATCGGTAGCTTTCAGGCCGTGAAGCACATGTGCGCAGAGATGGCCGCACATCATGAACCATGCCGCTCGCTTATCTGGTACGCCGCGTATGCTTATGAGGCGATGCCGGAGGATGTATCGCTCGCCGCCTGCCAGGCAAAATCACATACCGGAGACGTCCATCGCTTTGTCGCCCGCACGTCTACCGAGGTGCATGGTGGTATGGGATTCACCGACCTGGTTGGTCTGCATTACTGGTTCAAACGCATAGGATTCGACCGGCAGGTTCTGGGGGGTCCCGAATCGGCGCGGGCCGAGGCGGCAGTACTGCAAGGTTGGATCAAGGCCGCATAAGATACTCATTAACGGTGGTTCCCTCGGGACTTGCTGCCTTGTCCGAAAGGAAGATCGACATGATAGACTGGAATCTCGGTGACATCCTCGACGCGATCGAGCCAGCCATGCCTCGCAACGCTCCGGCGCTAATACACGGCGACCGGATTATTACCTGGCCCGAAATGTCATCGCGCTCGAACAATATCGCACGCGCACTGCGTCAACGCGCAAAAAATGGTGCCAAGGTGGCCTTCTACATGCGCAACCGACCTGAATATGGCGAGTTGATGGCGGCATGCTTCAAGGGTCGATTGACGCATGTGAACATCAATTATCGCTATCGGCCCGAAGAAGTATTTTACATCTTCGACGATTCCGATAGCGAGGTGATCGTCTACAGCTCTGAATTTCGCGACTGTATTCTTGAGCTCAAGGACAGGCTGAAGAAGGTTCATACCTTCGTCGAAATTGGCGATCCTTCCGAAATAGCGCCTTTTGCACGTTCTTATGAAACATTGGCGGGTGAGGGAGACGGATCGGCGCTCGGTATCGAACGCTCACCTGACGATCTGCTCTTCATCTATACCGGCGGCACAACTGGAATGCCGAAAGGCGTGATGTGGCGGCACGACGACATGCGTAAAGCCCAGCTTGACGCGCAGAAGCTACTTGGCACCGTACCGCAGACACTGGAAGAAAATGTTGCCCTGATCAAAAATGAGGGACCTGGCAGGCGTACTCTTTCCTCCTGCCCGCTGATGCATGGGACTGGTTTTATTACCGCGATCGGTGCGCTGATGTCCGGCGGTGCAATTGTTACTCTCTCGGACCCGTCCTTTGATGCCGAAGAACTGTGGCAGACCGTCGATAAGCACAAGGTCGAGAGTATAGCAATTGTGGGGGACGCGTTTGCCAAGCCGATGCTTCGCACCCTCGATGAACATCCCGGGCGCTGGGATACCAAGAGTCTCGTGTCCATCATCTCGTCCGGCGTGATGTGGAGCAAGGAGGTTAAAGCCGGTCTTTGCAGGCACATAACCCAGGTCGTCCTGATGGACAGTTTTGGGGCTTCTGAAGGCCTCGGCTACGGGCTGTCCATCACGACCGCACAGGGCGGCACGAACACTGCGAAATTCGGGATTGGCGAGTTTTGCGATGTCTTTGATGAGAACGATCAGAAAGTTGAACCGGGAAGCGGCGTACCCGGTTTTATCGCGCGCAAGGGAGCCATCCCCAAGGGATATTACAAAGATCCCGAAAAATCAGCCAAGACATTTCGCACAATTGATGGCGTGCGCTATTCAATACCGGGCGATTGGTGCCAGGTAGAGGCCGACGGAAGCCTGATCCTGCTAGGCCGCGGTAGCGTATGCATCAACACTGCTGGCGAGAAGGTATACCCAGAAGAAGTCGAGGAAGTGCTCAAGACCCATCCTGCCATTGGTGATGCGCTGGTAGTAGGTGTTCCGAATGATAAATGGGGTCAAGCCGTCACCGCCGTCGTCCACCTCAACCACGATGTTCCGTTCGAAGAGCAAGCCATCAAGGACCATGTACGCGGGCAGCTGGCAGGATACAAAACGCCGAAGGCCGTTCATCCGACGAAAACACCCCTGCGTGCATCCAACGGCAAGGCCGATTATGCAACCGCGAAAGCAATCGCGGAACGTCTGACGGTTGCAACGTGATTAATCAGGCTTCTCGCCATTACGACGCTATAATTGTCGGCGCGGGTTTCAGTGGAATCTATCTGCTCCACAAGTTGCGTGACGCTGGATTCAACGTGCTTCTTGTGGATGCTGCGTCGCAGCCAGGGGGCATCTGGTACTGGAATTGTTATCCCGGTGCACGTGTTGATTCGCAGGTCCCGCTCTACGAATTTTCGATAGATGAAGTGTGGAAGTCATGGACCTGGAGCGAGCGATTTCCAGGCTGGGAAGAGCTCAGAGCGTACTTCCGGCATGTTTGCGATACGCTAGACCTTTGGCCAATGATGCGCATGGGGACGAGAGTCAAAAGCGCGCATTTTGAGAAGGAAGCGAAGCGGTGGCGTTTGCATCTCGACGATGATGTAATCATTTCGACACAGTTTCTGCTGCCAGCCCTTGGTTTCGCCTCAAAGCCGTATCTTCCTGATTTCCCGGGCCTCGAAGATTTCAAAGGCCAGTGGTTTCACACAGCACGCTGGCCGCAAGAGGGAATCGACCTCGCCGACCGTAGGGTTGCCTTGATCGGCACCGGTGCAAGTGGCGTACAGGTCGCGCAAGAAGCGGCCAAGTCAGCGAAGAAACTGACTCTGTATCAAAGAACCCCAATTCTGGCTCTGCCGATGAGGCAAGAAAAGCTGTCCAAGATAAATCAGGAAAGGGAAAAACAGGGCTATTCCGCGATCTTCGAAAAACGCCGGCAGACGAGCGGTGGGTTTGAATGCCAATCGCTAGAGGTTTCAGCCCTTGAAGTAGACAAAAAAGAGCGCGATGCGCACTTCGAATATTTATGGCAGCGTGGCGGCCTGAGGTTCTGGTATCACAATTTTGCCGACCTGCTTTCCAACCGTGAAGCAAACCGCCACGCCTACAATTTCTGGCGCGACAAGGTTCGTGCGAGAATCGCAGATCCCGACCTTGCCGAGCGGCTCGCGCCCGCCGATCCGCCCCATCCGTTCGGCACGAAGAGACCTTCGCTTGAGCAGGGATACTATGAAATTTTCGCGCAGGATAACGTTGCGTTGATCGATCTGAGATCAACGCCGATCCTCCGGGTCAAGCCGCATGCGATCGAGACTGTGGACGGCGAGATGGAATGCGACCTCATAGTCTTCGCTACCGGCTTCGATGCCGGGCGTGGAGGGCTGAGCGACATGAATATCACCGGAGCGAACGGATTATCCCTTTCGCAAGCATGGAAAGACGGGTTGCGCGCGTATTTGGGCATGGCCGTGTCGGGATTTCCCAACATGCTGTTTTCTTATGGCCCCCTTAGCCCGTCGGGTTTTTCAAATGGCCCTTCAAGCGCAGAGGTCCAGGGCGATTGGATCTGCGACTTCCTGGTCTGGATGCGGAACAACGAACAGGACCTTTTCGAAGCCGATCCGGCCGCTGAAGCAGGATGGACAGAAATAGTTGCTCAGGCCGGCGAGATGACATTGTTTCCCGAAGCGGACTCTTGGTACATGAGTGCGAACATTCCAGACAACAAGCGTCAACTTATTAACTTTCCGAGCCTGTCGATTTACGCCGCGCTTTGCGACGATGTCGCAGAGAAAGGCTATCACGGTCTCGCTGTTGAAAATATCTCAACCAAGGAGACGACAACTGAATGAACGTACTGACCAACATCGAAGATCTTTCCGGGGACATCGATCCCGTCTGGGCAGGCGACGGATCTCATCTGCCGAAATGGTTTGTGTCGGCCCTGAAGGTGCCACGCGAAGAGGGCTATGTTGAGATCAACGGTGCCAGAGCGCATTACTTCCGTTGGGGCGACAGGCGCAAACCGAAACTGCTTATGACGCATGGTTTCCTCGCACACGCCCGCTGCTTTGCCTTCATAGCTCCGTTTCTTGCGGAGGACCACGATGTGGTGGCGTTCGATCTTGCAGGAATGGGCGACAGCGAGATGCGCGGGGAGGTCGATCCGACGGCCAGAGGACGTGAGTTCAGTGAAATCGCGGAGGCGCTCGATATGTTCGTGGATGGGCACAAACCCACCCTGATCGCGCACAGTTTTGGTTCCGGCGCGGCACTGACGGCCGTCACCCAGTCGCCCGATGCATTCTCCGGCGCTGTAATTTGCGATCTGATGATCATGCGGCCTGAGCTGATGGAGCAATACTGGAATCGTCGACGCGCAAGCCCTGGATCGGGTAATCCAGACAAGCCCAACAAACGCTATCCCAGTTATGAAGCCGCGCGCAAAAGATACATCCTTTCCCCGCCCCAGCCGGTTGGCGAGCCCTTCCTCGCGGACTACATGGCGTATCATTCCCTGCGGCGCGACGGGGAAGACTGGACATGGAAGTTTTCACCCGAGGTATTCCGGCAGAGCAATAAGCCAGATGAGTGGCTGAAAATGGGCGAGAGACTGGTGAAAGCGCCGGGCCGCAAAGCCATTGTACACGGTGCTAAAAGCCAACTATTTACCCAGGACTCGGGCGAATACATCCGCGAGTTAGGTGGGGACGATATTCCGATAATTGCCGTACCCGAAGCTCGCCACCATTTGATGCTCGACCAGCCATTAGCTTTTCTAACGGCACTCAGGAGTATTCTTTCCGTTTGGGGGAAATAAACGTACTACGTTTATGGGTTTTCAGTCATGCGTCCCAGGCGAACAATGAAACTTAATAGTTTGAAGAGCCGATCCTATTCCTTTGGGCTATCGACCTGTGCCCCATTTTCTCTTGCATTTTGACCGGATCAACTGAAAAGCCAATGCTTTGAGGTTTATCTGTTGATGATGAAAAGTGGACGAATGAGGCATTGCTGATTCACAGAACAACGAATAATCGGTAACCTGAACGAGCATGTTGCAGGGCATTGTTAGAGGAACCGGCGCTTTACCGGTGTTTGATTTCTAGGTTGAATGACCAACTCGTCTTTTCGCTACTGCGAGATATCACCAGAAATCATCTAGCTTGCGGTGATGATGTGCTTGCGCTTGCCACTCTTCGCTAAAGGTTGATTTAGCCTGCGAGTGATACTTCAAAGGTCCATCACGGTTTACTTGATCGTAAGAATGCATATAATCGGCTATCTTATAATATATAAGTAAGAGTACGGCATGAAAAACTATGATGCTTCTGATCGAAGAATCTCAGGAAACGGTCTGACATTAGCTTGCTCGGTGTATGGTCAAGAAGTAGCGCCGGTCGTAATCTTCGCTCACGGGGGTGGCCAGACTCGACATGCTTGGAAAGATGCAGCCAAGTCGCTCGGTGAGCAAGGCTATCATTCTGTCGCTCTAGACCTCCGCGGACATGGCGATAGCGATTGGGCTTTGGATGGCGACTATTCCTTAAGGCTTTCGGTAGCGACCTGATTGCAGTGGCCGCAGAATTCGAATGTGAGCGCTGTGCGCCGCACATTGTCGGTGCGTCGCTCGGTGGGCTCGGCGCGGTCATTGCGGCTGGAACCTTGAAACCCGGAGTTTTTTCCTCGGTGACTCTAGTCGATATCACCCCTAATTTGGAAGAAAGCGGTGTCACAAAGATTGTCGGCTTTATGGGCGAGCACAGCAAAGATGGTTTTTCATCGCTCAATGAGGCTGCAGATGTCATCGCTAAATACTTGCCACATCGACGCCGGCCTAAAGACCTTGAAGGCTTGCGGAAAAACCTTCGGCTAGGCCAGGACGGCCGCTGGCGTTGGCACTGGGATCCAGCTTTCATTCAAGACGTTGTGAGGCGATCTGCGGTTGAGCGGGTCGGCGACCTCGAGCAATCGGTTCGAAACATAAAAGCCCCAATTCATTTGGTGCGAGGCCGCATGAGTGAACTCGTCTCTGATGCCTCGGTCGAAGCTTTTAAAGCCTTGGCACCCGACGCCCACTTTACGGACGTCGCTGATGCGCGGCACATGGTAGCTGGCGACAAGAATGATGTGTTCACCGCGGCTGTCAGTGATTTTCTACGGAAGCATTCAGAAGGGATTGACGCATGAACGCGACCTTGCCTGATCGCGCCTTTGTTCAGGAGGCATTAGAAGCAGCACCGTTTCACCGCTGGCTCGGACTCAGTGTGACCGAAACGGGCGCAGATGAAATTAAACTGTTAATGCCCTGGCGAGACGAACTTGTGTCGAACCCGAAGGTGCAGTCCGCACATGGCGGCGTGCTCGCCGCGCTGATCGACCTGACGGGATTTTATGCGTTGCTTGCGACTGGAAACATGCCTGTGGCAACGGCAGACCTGCGTGTTGATTATCATAAAATTGCAACGCCCGGCGCGCTTACAATTGTCGGGAAAGTGATTCGACTTGGCACCACTTTGTCCGTGGCGGAGGCCAGTGTTTTTAACAGCACAGGTGCTTTGCTGTCGAGCGGCAGGGGTGCTTATCGCATGCTTAGGGCGCCATCGTGAGTAAGGATGCGCCATCCGCGCCCTTATTTTTCTTTTAGCGTCCGGCGCCAATCCCCTTGAGAAAATAGACGCCTCTATCGACCGATGAGATGTCCGAAATCTGCGCTGGTGCTTATGGGTTCAAACCACTCAAGACCACCGCATTAAAGTGGCCCTCTAGAGGACGCTTTCCGAGAGCCCCTTTTGGCGTTGCCGACAACCGCATACATAATGTATGGAGGCATACAATATTGTAGAGGCTCTCGAATGTCTAAACTGACCGAGTTTGAGAAAGCTGCCGTGCCAGGCGTAATGCGGCGTAGGGACATTCAAGTAATATTTGTTGACGCTGTATATGAAGACGGACTGATTATGTCGGCTCTTTCGGCATATGGAATTCCTTATCTTGAAGTCCATGACGAGGCTGGCGAATTCGCCATCGCGCCGACCCTTGATAGCATTCTGAATGATAAGCAGACTGTTTGGGAGACGAGCCGTAGGCAAATTCTGATAAAGGGCAACGTCTCAAGCTTGGGAGTGTCTCATCTTTGTCTTCGTACTCTGAGTTTAGGGTTTGAAGCATTTTTCTGCCCGACTGAATTCGATGAGAGCCAATTAAATTCATTGATTTTACAAAGACTATTGCGGGCAGGTGTTATGCCGGTTCCACTCGAACATCTTTTATCGGAACTTATCGCCGAGCTATGACTGTGTTCAGTTCTGAGTTGTCAAATGTCGAATGCGGCGTCTAAGGGGCGCGCACAAGCTGCCATGCCACACTCGTGTTCGGCTAAGTTCGCCGTCATTTGTTATTCCGCGATTCTGCTCTTGCGCACTGTCTCGCTCCATATCGACAGACTTCTAAATCAAATGCGGCACCAATCGGAGTCGGGGTCACCGGCACAACTACTGGTCGCGCGCCCAATTTTTTTTTTGACCTGCGACCATTGGGCCCAACGAAAATACAAAAGTTCTTTTCTAAAGAAGTACGAAGGCATATAGTATGGCGCAAACAAAAGGGAGAGAGATAATTGCCATATCTTAATCGACTGTCGAAGGTCACCGCGTCTGTATCCGGGGCAGTATTGCTGCTGGCCGCAGGTGCGCATGCCCAAGCGGAAGTGAACGAGCAGAACGTTGCGGTCTCAGCAAACAGCGAACCGACCATTCGTCGCCTTGGTGCTGTAACTGTCACAGCGCAAAAGCGCGAGCAAAGCCTACAAGATGTGCCGATCGTCGTGACGGCTTTGTCCGGCGAACTACTGAATGATGCCGGTGTTCAGGACATTAAGGATTTGACGGTAGTGACTCCTGGTCTTCTCGTGACGTCTTCGTCGAAGCAGGCCAATACCACCGCTCGGATCCGTGGCATTGGTACGGTTGGTGACAATCCAGGTCTAGAGAGCTCTGTGGGCGTTGTTGTCGACGGTGTTCCACGTGCCAGGAATGGTGTTTCCTTTGGGGATCTTGGAGAAATCGAGCGCATCGAAGTCCTTAAAGGACCGCAAGGAACCTTGTTTGGTAAATCGACCTCTGCGGGCGTTATCAACGTTGTTACAAAGAAGCCCTCCAATGAGTTTGGATCCATCTGGGAAGTTGGAATCGGCAATGAAGGCTTTCTCCGCACGTCCGGAGAAGTTACGGGTCCTTTGTCTGATGCAGTGAGCGGTCGTCTTTACGGGGTCTACGAGGAGCGCGACGGGCTTCTTGATGTGAAAACGGGCAATGGTCCGCGCACCGCAGATGAAACAAGTCAATATGACTTCTACTCCTTCAGGGGGCAGCTTCTTTTCGAACCTTCCAGTGACCTCGAAATCCTTCTTTCGGCCGACTATACCGACCGGGAAGAGGACTGTTGCATGGGGGACTATATAGCGGTGGACCCAGCGCGTGGTCCGCTAATCACCCTGCTGGCAGGCGGCGACGGTGCATCCGCCTTCCCTGTCGATCCGTATGATCGAGTTGCCTTTGCAAATCGTGACGCCACGCAGACGACCGAAGATTGGGGCGTGTCGGCCGACATTTCGTGGCAAAGCGATGTCGGTGAACTAACCTCGATCACATCATATCGCGACTGGGACAATGGTTCCGGACAAGACATGGACTTCAGCGCCGCTGACATCTGGTTCCGCGATTCTGACGAAACCACTGATGCTTTTGCTACGTTCAGCCAGGAAATCCGTCTCGCAGGCGCGACGGACAAACTGGACTGGCTAGTTGGGGCCTACTACGCTAACGAAACGCTTGACCGCACCGATTTCATCAATTTCGGCAATGATTATTTCTTCTACTTTCAGCAATTGCTGCTCGGTGCGAGCGGTGGGGCGTTTAACCTCGCTGCGCTACCCGGCTCCATCTACACAGGTGAGACCAAAGCGACAGAGGATATTTTTAAGCAGGAAGCTGATACGTATGCCATTTTTACCAACAATACGTTTAGCTTCACTGACCAGTTCGATCTTACCGTTGGTCTTCGTTATACGATCGATGAGAAGACGTTGAACTCTGATTTCGATGGAAATGAAGGCAGTTGCTCCACCGCCCTGGCTGTTTTTGGAGCGGCAAATGGTTTAACCCCAACTCTTTGTCTGCCTTGGGTAAACGACAACTTCGTCGGTGTTAGTTCCACTCAAGATCGTTCAGACGAGGATCTTTCCGGTACAGTAAAGGGCTCATACCGCTTCAGTGAAAATCTGATGTCCTACGCATCTTACTCCCGTGGTTACAAGGCCGGGGGCTTCAATTTGGATCGCAGTCAGTTCGGACCCGCAGATCCCGCGCCCTTCCAGCCTAACCTTGACACCGGCTTTGATCCTGAAACCGTGGATGCCTACGAGGTCGGCTTCAAGAGCAATAACGCTGCAAATAGTTTGTTCTTCAACGGTGCCATTTTCTATCAGGAATATAATGATTTTCAGTTAAACACCTTCACCGGAACGAGCTTTATCGTGACATCCGTTCCCGCCGTGATTTCAAAGGGTGCAGAGTTCGATTTCCGATATCTGCCTGAAAAGCTTGAAGGGCTGACACTTCAGGGGGGGCTCGTTTATGCTGAAACGCAGTACGACGATTTTGAAGCAGTGGACTTTTTTGCGCCGCCGCGTTTGCCAGGAAGCACGATTTCATTTGCGCCCCGCTGGTCAGGTACGTTGGCAGTTACATATGAGACCTCTTTTGTCCGCGACTGGGATACGAGATTCAATGTCTCGAGCCGGTACACTTCACGGTATAATACAGGCTCGAACCTCGATCCGCTCAAGGAAGTTGACGACTTGGTCGTGGTCAACGCGAGAATGGGGTTTTATAGCGACAACTCACCGTTTGAGCTGGAGATTTGGGCGCAGAACCTGTTCGATGAAGACTATTATGAGCTAGCCTTTGATACGCCCCTCCAGGGTACCGCGGCTACCCAAACGTCACCGGGTACCGCTGTTGGTGCTTTCCTGGCACCGCCCCTTACCTTCGGTGCAACCGCCCGTCTGCGGTTCTAATCTCAGTATCTTAGACATTAATGCTCTGCTCTTCAAGTAACTGAGGGAGCCGAGGGGCTCAGGTTACTGATATTGGAAATATTCGCGATAGTCATGGCGGTATCCGCCGTGACTATCTGTGAATTTGGGTTTCTGATGCCAAGATAATTTAGGGGTGAGCCTTGTTCAGTCGCCATGCCGTCCGATCAATCCGTCAGTCGGTGTCGTTCGCAATGCCCTTATTTGAAGCGTGAGCGCTCATTTCGTTTGCGCGATTGAGATTCAAAATGACTTTTTCCATATAGCTTTTGACATTCAGCAAATCTTCCTCGGTAAATCCTGCAAACACTTCTGTGGCCACATGGGAGCCCGCCTCATCGATTTCCGCCCATTTGACGGATGCTAAACTTGTCGGTACGACTCGCCAGACGCGTCGATCCTTTTCATCAACAATTCTCGCGACATTGCCGCGCCGCTCTAGTTGATCGATTAAGCTTCCGACTGAGGCTCGTCCTAATTCTAGAACCTCAGCCAGTTCGGTTTGAGTGGGCTGTTTTAGCCTAAATACATAAAGCATCGCCCTCCACTGGGCGCGCGTAAGCTTGAGAGAAGCCATGTCGATGTCGAACCGGCGTCGAAGCTCGCGCGAAACGCGACCGATAAGAAAGGTCAGTTCCACACGCTCATTAGCAGCAAAACGTATATCCATTATCGTCGATGATTTTTTTATATTCATTCCAACCACTTCATTTTCTTGTTTTCAGAGAATGGCTGAGTGGTTGTTCCGGTTCAATCGCTAAATCGCATGCGCACCAAAAAGGGCTGGCTAAATGACTTTAGCCAGCAGGTGTATTGGGAAACGCAAAGTGCAGAAGAGGCCTGTCTGTCCATTTGCCGTTTCAATTAACGTCTAGCGGACAAGGCTAACTATCGCTCTTTACAAATCAAGGATCAAGCAACGCACTCAATCATTGATCTAGATACAGTATGGCGGCTTACAATCGGTGTCAATACAAAAAGTGTGCGCTTTGGCTTAGAGAAGACGGGGCTATTAGCCCATTCCCTACCTAATAATAACGTTATGCTTGCATAAAATAGGAAAGTGTTCTTGTCTGATAAAGTCCGCATAAGACGGACGAAACGAGGGAGGACATTTTGAATTTATCCAGAAAAGTGTTGACAGTTTGCCTGCTTGGTAGCGTCTCAATTTCAAGCTTGGGGGCTGGACTTTCTGCCCAAGCCCAAGACAGCGACAGCGTCAGAACGCTGCAATCGGTGGTTGTGACCACACAGAAGGCTCAGGAATCCGTTCAGGACGTTCCAATTGCAGTTTCAGCGTTCGATGACGAGGCGATCGAGAGACTTCAGCTCACTGGAGGCCCCGATTTAACTAAAGCGGTCCCCAACGTATCCTTCACCAAGGGTCAATTCACCGGTTTCAACTTAAAAATTCGAGGCATTGGCGTAGATGTGGTAGCCACGTCTGGCGACGCTGGTGTCGGTATTCACCAGAACGACGTGCCGCTTCAGTCCAATCGGCTCTTTGAGTCAGAGTTCTTTGACACAGAACGTGTGGAAGTTCTGCGTGGGCCGCAGGGTACATTGTATGGCCGCAACGCAACCGGTGGGGTTTTCAACCTCATAACTGCAAAACCAGTCTTTGGCGAATACCAGGCGGACGCCGCCCTTACCTACGGCAATTACAACACCATCAAAGCCAAAGGCATGGCAAACATCCCATTTGGCGACCGGGTTGCGCTACGTGTTGCCGGATCGCTCACACAGCGTGATGGATATGTTGAAAATTTGGTCACGGGGAATGATGTGGATGACCGGGATCTTTGGTCAGTGCGCGCGACACTAGGATTCGAACCGACCGAATCATTTAGGGGTTGGCTCCTTTACGAGCATTTTGAAGAGGAAGATGCTCGCCTGCGGTCCGGTAAGCAACTGTGCAAGAAAGACCCGCTAGACACTAATTTTGCGGGCATACCAATCGCATTTGAGGATCAGATATATACCTCCCAGGGCTGCCTCAGCGCTCCTTTCTCGGAGTCTCGCGATACAGTGAATTCGGTAGCAACACTTGCAGGTGGCTTGGCTGTAAGGGCTGGACTGCTAAATGGTGATGCGTTCACCGCACCTGCTATCCAGGACCTTAGGACCATCGCGGCTGGGTTCGATCCATTCTACCAGGCCGAACAGGATCTCTGGACACTCAATCTCAGCTGGGACGTCACCGACACACTTGAGTTTACATCGCTAACGAGTCGGAACGAAACATCTGTGATTTCCGTCGAAGATGTTTCCAAAGTCGAGCCCACAATTACATTCAATGACTTTTCCAGCATCCCACCAGGCATCAACCCCTCTATCGATCTTTACAATGCACTTTTCCCTGGCGGCGTAGTCAATGATCCACAAATTGGTCCAAGCAATCTATATACTGTGGCTGACCCGTCCGGCGCGACAAGCGAAGCGTTTACGCAAGAACTGCGCTTGCAATCTGATTTCGACGGCCCCTTCAACTTTAATGTTGGGGCAATTTATATGGATTACGAAGCAGGAAACAGCGATGTAATCGACGGTTACTACTTCGTAAGCAACGCGCTGACCGGACTTTTGCAACTGCACAACGCATCCTTGGCCCAAGGTGGTCCTCCTGCGATCCCTGGCGTACCCTTTCCAGCAAGTTTGGATACGTCGAACGTGGATGGTGATACGAACATTCTGAACTCGCTTAACGGGCTAGGCCGGAATTATTTCAGAACAGTCTCTCCGTATGAGTTGCAGTCTACGGCTCTGTTTGGCGAAACGTATTACGACCTCACCGATGATCTAACGTTCACACTGGGATTGCGTTATACCAAAGACGAGAAATCACAAAAGAACATTCCGACTTATCTGTTTACACCAGATGCGGTGCGGCCGGATCCGACGGCACCCGTTCCGAGCCCGGCAACAGAAGCGGAACTCGATGGAACCGTCGATGGAATCTTCGAAGTAGAATTTGAGGAAGTGACTGGTCGCGCCGGCGTTGATTGGTCGCCAAATTTCTCATTTACAGATGATACTCTGCTTTATGGGTTTTATTCCAGGGGGTATAAGGGCGGTGGGATTAATCCGCCACAGCCCGCGGAAAACGCCAATGCGTTTCCGAACACCTTCGAACCTGAATTTATCAATGCTTACGAGGTGGGAACCAAGAATCTGTTCGCCGAAGGCACGCAGCAACTCAATCTAACCGGCTTTTACTATGACTATACCGACTATCAGATTACTCAGGTAATCAACCGGGCGTCCGTCAACTTTAACGTGGATGCTGAACTGTATGGCTTGGAGGTTGAATATCTCTGGAGCCCTGCAGACAACTGGCTTCTGACCGCCAACTTAGGCTTGCTGGAGACAGAGCTTGTAGATGTATTCGCGATTGACGTTCTGGACCGCACAGCGAGCAACCCAGACTTCGTTGTTATCAAAAACGCAGCCAACTACTCAAACTGTGTTGTATCAGCCCAAGGTTATGCGACCGTGCTAGGCGCGATCGCGGCCGGTCAACTCGCACCCGGCAGTACTGCAGGTCTTTGTCTTGGGAACTTTGCAGGCCAGGAAG
Organism: Henriciella marina; assembly: GCF_027213945.1. Lineage (GTDB taxonomy): Bacteria > Pseudomonadota > Alphaproteobacteria > Caulobacterales > Hyphomonadaceae > Henriciella > Henriciella marina_A. The sequence goes on along the minus strand of NZ_JAPWGW010000002.1, from coordinate 581,401 downwards.
CCGCGTTTGGTCTAGGTAATGTATCCTACATGGACGGGGATGGGGCGACCCGTGCGGTCGGTGCTCTCACGCCCTTTGACGGCGTCAACAAAGATTTGCGTGGTAACAATCTTCCTGGCGCACCTGATACCACATTAAACTTGGCCGCAGAATATACTTGGTCCGCACTAGGAAACAGCGACTGGAAATTGACGGTGCGAGGAGATTACTACTATCAGGCAGACAGCTTTTCACGCATCTGGAACGTTGGACGCGATCAGATCGATAGCTGGGAAAACTTCAACCTTTCTCTTGTGTTAGCGAATACAGAATCTGGTCTGCAAATTGAGGCATTTGCGAAGAACCTGTTTGATGAGGAGGTCATTACAGGGGCCTATCTGCAAGATGACAGTCCCGGACTCTACAGCAATGCATTCTTGACTGAGCCAGCCCTTTACGGGGTGACGATTTCAAAGTCGTGGTAGTGTAGATTACATTCAGGCATACCAAGTGGGGCCAAGCCGGTGTTATTTCGGCTTGGCCCGGCATTGTCAGTGACCTGAGCCCCTCGGCTGGTGTTGTCAGGAGAACAGGCCAATTGAACAGGCAAGCCGACCCGACTAGCGTTGCCTGCATGTCCCAAAACCCGTTTCTTTACTTCAAGACATCTCGCGAAATTATCCAGCTCGCGGTCATGATGTACGTTCGTTTTCCGCTGTCCCTTCGCAACGTCGAAGACCTCCTTCACGAGCGTGGAATTGACGTCTGCCATGAGAGGGTATTGTCAGGGGAACTGGCCGATTGAGCCCGTCGGCCGTCTTGGCTAGCATCGCCGGATGCCCCGCAATCCATTCCGAGGCATTGTCAGCGCAACCGAGCGATTGAGCGGGTAGGGCAGGTCGGTTAGCGTTTCGGGATGTCCCGAGATCCGTTCCGATATTTCAAAACATCGCCCGAGATCATCCAGCTTGCGGTGATGATGTATGTGCGTTTCCCGCTCTCGCTTCGGAATGTCGAAGATCTTCTGCATGAGCGCGGAGTCGATGTTTGCTACGAAAGCGTACGGCTCTGGGTTGATCGTTTCGGGCCCATGTTCGCGGGCAAGATCCGGGTGCGTCGAGCCAGCTACATGAGACAGATCACCCAGTGGCAATGGCATCTCGATGAGGTCTTCGTGAAGATCAATGGCGAGACCCACTATCTCTGGCGAGCTGTCGACCATGAGGGCGAAGTCCTCGAGAGCTACGTTACGAAAACACGCGATAAATCAGCGGCTTTGCTGTTCCTGAAGAAAGCAATGAAGCGATTCGGCGCGCCAAGGACCGTCGTGACCGATAGGCTGAGATCTTATGGTGCGGCAATGAAAGACATCGGGAACATCGATCGCCAGGAGGTCGGTCGTCACCTCAATAATCGAGCGGAAAATTCGCACTTACCATTCCGCCGACGAGAGCGAGCGATGCTGAGGTTCAGGCGAATGTCCAACCTGCAGAAATTCGCCTCAACCTACGCTTCGTTTCACAATCATTTCAACCTTGATCGCCACATCAACCACCGCCAGACCTTCAAAACGAAACGAGATGCCGCTCTCCTTGAATGGCGTCAGCTTCTGGCTGGATAGGGCAGAGTGCGGCTAGAGTTGCTGGAGACGGGATTGCATTAGACTGACAGCACCTCTCGCTGCCTAAACCGGCATTTTCGTCGACTAGCAGAGACGAGTTTACATTTGTCTGACACACAATCCAGATCGCTCCATGTCACTGATCGATGCGCTGCGCCTGAGTTGGAGAAACACCCGCTCCCCGCTTGCCAAGCACGGTCCGGGAAAACAGTCGCCAAATCCACTTTGCAACATTAGCGATATCTCTTGGTATCACGTACGCTGCCGGAACAACGAGTAACGTCAATATCGTTGAAGTCGACAAGCCGCCAATCAGCAATGCTCCCAAGGCGTTTCTCCATTCGGCACCATCCGATGTCGCCAAGGCGACAGGAACCATCCCGAAGATCGCTGAAAGAGCTGTCATTAATACTGGGCGAAGGCGTTCAGGACAGGCTCGTCTGATTGCATCGCCGCTAGGCACGCCCTCTTCCATGAGCTGATTGGCGCGGTCGACAAGAAGAATGCCATTTTTCATCACGATACCCATCAGCCCAATTAGGCCGATCTGGGCAAACAGAGACGATTCCAATCCAAAGTAGTAAAGACCTGCGAACGCGCCGGAAAAACTAAGCGGTGCTGTCAGCATAATGATTAAAGGCTGTACGAAAGAATTGAATTGGCTTGCCAGAACCATGTAGAGAACAATACAGGCAAATAACAGCGCAAATCCGATTGCATCTGCAGTCTCAGCCATGTTCTTAGCCATGCCCCCCATTTCGAATGTTATGCCCGGCGGTGGAGGCACATCGTCAATCATCTGGAGCAGTGCTCCAGAAGCTTCACCCAAGGATGATCCTGTTGCCGTGATCGCCAATACGGACACTTTCCGAGAGCGATCTTTTCTGTCGATCTGCGCAGGTCCGGACGCAAACTGTATCTTTGCAACTGATGCAACATCTACAAGACGACCGTCGACTCCGCGCACTTGAACACGCGATAGATCGCTAATGGTTTCGCGCTGAAGGTCGTCCAATCTCAAGCGCACATCATAACGCTTCCCGCCATCTTCAAAGCTCGCGACGTTGAGACCACCCAGAGCAATGCGGGATGTAGACGCAAGCGTGCGCGCTGAAACACCTTGATCTCCGGCGCGCTGTCGGTTGAATAGGATCTGTGCTTCGGGTCGTCCTGATTGATAACTGGTTCGTGGGTCGGAAAACGCACCGTGCGCCCGCATTCGCTGTACCAGTTCGTCTGCGTAATCTGATATTTCTTCAAGATTTTGGCCTTTTAGAATTAGATCGATGTCCGTTCCACCGGAACCTGTTCCACTCACCCAAGGCACTTCAAGCACCGATGTTTTGACTGCGTCCGGCGCGACCGTGGCAATAACAGCGCGAGCTTCGTCCATAATCAAAAATTGAGATTTCGCGCGGTCAGACTTTGGTGTGAGAGAGGCATAAAGGGACAACACATTCGTATCGCTTTGTGCGCCCGCGCCAATCGTGATGAAGATACTTTCAATATGCTCAACGTCTAGCAGTGCTCTCGCAACATTGCTTGCCACTTCACTAGAAGCAGTAATTCCAATTCCTAATGGAAGCTCTATTGTACCTTGAAACTCGCTTCTATCTGCTTTTGAGGTGAAGCCAGACGGCACGCGCGCGGCATACCATCCGCCGACAATTACCGACCCGGCGGCCAAAAGCAGCACAGGATATCGAAAGGTCACCGCCCATGACACGATGTGCCCATAAACACCGTCAACACGGTCCCATAGCAATTCTATCGGGCGGAGCCAGAATGTAGTTTTTCGATGCTTAAGCATTCGCGACGCCAGCATGGGTGTCAAAGTCAAAGCTACAATTAGAGAAACGGTTACAGAGAAGACGATGGCCAAGCCGTACTGGAAGAAAAATCGTCCAACGATACCACCCATAAAAGCGATGGGAACGAAAACTGCGAGCGTGGCCGCCGTACCGGCCAAGACCGCTAATCCTACCTTTTTCGTACCGTCATAAGCCGCCTGCATAGGTGGCTTGCCGTTCTCAATCTCCGTGGTGACGGATTCAACAACGACTATGGCATCATCAACCAGAAGTCCAATCGCAACGGTCAGCGCTAGTAAGGTCAGCACGTTGATCGTGAAGCCCATCAGATAGAAGCCGAAAAAGGTTGCCACCAAAGAGGTCGGGATCGCAATAGCAACGATAAGGGTCGCGCGAACATTCAAAAGGAAGATAAATGTTACGCCGACCACCAGCCCCATGGCGATCTGCAAGTCATGTCCGACGTCCTTGATCGAACTTTCTACAAATTTCGAAATATCGCGTGTGACGACAATCTCCACACCGTCCGGGGCGAGTGTCCGCAAACGCTCAGCTACAGACTTTACAGCACGCGAAACCTCAACTGTGTTTCGTCCGGCTTGCTTGCGGACATCAAGCGAAACACCGCGCCGACCGTTGAGGAAGGCCGCAGAGCGTTCGTCTTCCAAACCATCTTCCACTCTTGCGACATCGCCAACATGAATTACAACGCCGTTTTCTCGATACGCCACGGGTAGATCTGCGAAATCTGCTGGCGTCGTTGCTTCAGCCAACGTTTTGACGCCGAACTCGCGAGTGCCACCAGCAACTTCTAGCCTCCCACCTGGAAGCTCAGCATGCTCACTCTGGACAGCCATGCGAACATCATCCGCAGTCACTCCGAATGATCGCATCCGGTTGTTGTCAAGCCAAACGCGGATAGCTCGGTCTCGTCCACCAACAATCGACACCGATCCCACACCCTTGATGCGTTGAATCTCGTCTTTGGCGATATCATCGGCGAAAGCAGTTATCTCCCGGATCGGGATATCACCAGCAATCATAACCGATATTATGGGTGCGGCATCGGGATCAACTTTATCGACAACCGGTGGGTCAACGTCGCTTGGCAGGTCAGCCAATGCGAGTTGAACCTTATCGCGTACGTCTTGTACCTTTACGTTGATATCGGTTGTCAACGCAAACTCGACTAAGATACTCGAAACGCCTTCGTTACTGAACGATTGCAGGCTTTCGATCCCATCAATCGTGTTGACGTTTTCTTCGATAATATCCGTCACTTCAGATTCTATCGTTTCAGGCGAAGCACCCTCAAGTGTTGTCGTGACAGAAACGTACGGGAATTCGACATTTGGAAACAGATCGACACCCAGTCGACCAATGGAAATCCACCCGAGCCCAACGAGCGCGGCAATGATCATGACAGCGAAAACCGGGTGTCGAATAGAGGTCTTGACGATCCCCATCATGAAACGTCGGTCTCCACTACCGTGCCGTCACGCATCGCATCTAGAGGGTCGACAACAATTAAGTCGGATTCACTCACGCCCGATAGAATTTCAATTCGAACTGGATCAATATCTCGAAACGTAATCGATGCTCGTCGGGCTCGATCACCATCAACTTTAAAGACATAGGGAGAAGTGCTCGAACCCTGAAGCACTGCCCTAGGCAAAACAAGCGCTGGACGCGGGTCAACGTTCACTTCCGCCCGCACTGATTGCCCCGCTCGCACTGCGCATCCCTCATTCAAAAATGCCATTCTGAATTCGACGGTTCTTGCTTGCGGATCAACTCGATCATTTAAAATAATGATATCTGATGGGATAGGTGCACTCCGGCCATCGACATAGAGGTTGCCCTGCAAGCCAAGACGCAACCGACCAACTTCAGATTCCGGCGCAAATAGGATCCCTGCTGCGATCTCGCACTCTTGTATTTGAAGGACCGCCGAATTGCCCATTCCAGAGAAACTATTTGCCATGAAAACGCCTTCGTCGACGTAGCGGGCTGTCACCGCACCATCGAAGGGCGCGCGAACAATCGTATCATCTAGCGCCTGCCGCGCGGTAGCTACTTGAGTGCGGCGAAGCGTGACCTGCGATGCCGCAACCTGAAATGCCGTTTGAACATCTTCGTAAGCAGCTCGTGAGACTGAGCCATCATTGACGAGAACAGAATATCTTTTAAACGCACGTTCGGCATTTGCCGACCCCGCAATTGCAATATCAAGTTGGGCTTCAGCTTCAGAAAGTCGTTGTTGATAGTCGATACGTCGCGTCTGAAACAATGCCTGGCCTTTTTTCACACGGTCACCAACTCCGACATGAATTTTTTCGACTACGCCTTGCGATAGCACGCCAATGTTGCTCGTTTGCTTTGCCGCAATTGTTCCTGACGCGACTAGAGGCTGAGCAAGGTCAATGCGTTCAGCGCTAGTTGTGCTCACTTTAATCGGGGCAATAGTTTTTGGCCTCTCATCTACCGCAACAGCCGTTTGCTCCGGAGGTCGCTCATTTGAGCAAGACGCAAAAAGAAAAACTAGGATAAGCGCGCGGAAAGACAAATGCCGGTTCATGCTGACGGCCTAAGCATCCGATAAGCCCCTCTGCCACTCGAAAGCAAATCGCCGTCACTGCTGTAAACACTGGCCTCCGCCACGGATAGGGTAGCTCCGAGGCGAACCACCTTTCCGACAATTGTAAGCGGGCCAGGCGTTGCAAGTTGATGATAGTCAACACGTAAATCTGCCGTTGCCAGAGGCATATTTCCAGTCGCAATCAAAGCGTAAAACCCCGTCAGGTCGATCAGCGCGGCGAGCACACCGCCATGCGCGGACTCTACCTTCGGGTTTGATACGAGTTCGTCGCGCCAAGGCATAGACAGTTTGATTTCATCCGCGCCTGTTTCGGTCACGGTGAGTCCGAGCCAGCGATGAAACGGAGCCGCTTCTAATGCCTGCTGAACGAAAGCGAGATCAGGCAGAGTTGCACTCATGCTTCAACAACTTCCGAATGCTGCCGCAGAAAGTTACTGACAGCCGTGGTGAATACATCGTTGTTGTCGCCAGCCACCATGTGTCGCGCACCAGCAACATCTGTGAAGTGGGCTTGAGGCAATAAAGCCTGGAATTTTTGCACTGAGGCCTCCGAGACAAGCTCACTCATGCGTCCACGCACCAAATGAACAGGAACAGTGATGTTGCGTACCGATTGCTCAAGGTCCCCAGCTCTCTCAACGGCTGATCGCTTCATAACCCCTTGAATGAAGGCCGGGTCCCAATGCCAACGCCAGCGTTTGTCCTGACCTTGCCGAAGGTTTTTGCGCAAGCCGTCAAGATCTGTCGGTCGGGGCCTGTGAGGTAAATATTGCGCGATAACATCTGCGGCCTCCTCCAGCGTCGCAAATCCATCCACGCTATGCTCGGCCATAAAGCCGATTATCTTTGCGACGCCGCTAGCTTCCATGTTTGGCGTAATGTCCACCAAAGTGATTGAAGCAAAAGCTTTTGGTTGCAGCATGCCAGCACCGACCATGGCACCGAGCCCGCCGAGCGAGGCGCCGACAATGTGAGGTGCACGCCCTTCGTCGCTTAGCTGCTCCGCGACAGCGACCAGATCACGCCCGAAGGCCTCCAGAGAATAGTCGCCATCCTCAGCCCATTCGCTATCGCCGTGCCCTCGAAGATCTAGGGCAATAGAATAAAATCCTTGCTGACCAAGCGATCTGGCTGCGCCTTTCCACGCATGGCGAGTCTGACCACCTCCGTGAGCAAATATTACAGTTGGCGCAGAGTTCTGACCGTAAGCGGAACAGGTCAGTGTCAGACCACTTGCTTGGATTTCTCGCTCGCAACCGTCATTCATAGCCATAATAAATCCCCTAAAATATTATTGTTATGCTCCTAAATGTAAGGTAACTCACAAATAAAGTAAATCGGAATGATATTTTGAAAATTCCAACTGCCGAAAATAGCTTTGTCGGACGTATGGGGGATGATGAGCGAGTGAATCTCAGCTTTTTGCTGGCAGAAGTTACTCGCTTGTTGCGAGCGGCCTTTGATCAGGAAATGAAGCGGCTGGACTTAACGCGGTCACAGTGGCACGCCTTGATTTACGTACTCAGGCTGAAGGCAGCTTCTCAAACCCAACTTGCCGAGGCATTAGAAGTTGCCCGTCCATCTGTTGGCACACTGATCGATCAGTTGGAGAAATCGGGCTACGTAACGCGTGAGGCTGACACGCAGGATCGTCGTATTTGGCGAGTGGTGCCGACAGAGTTTGCGTTGGCGAGATCAGAAGAGATCGCGCGCCTCGCCGAAAGTGTTGCTAACAATGCCTTTGGCGGTCTGTCTCAAGAGCAAATTGAGGCAGCGTCATCAGTGATCCAGGTCATTAGACAAAACCTGGCTAGCTGACGTTCAATCTGACCCAGCCCGTGATTCGGACGGCTGGCCTGCTGCTACCGCTCCTGAATTACGGGCATTGTCAGGAGAACCGGGCGATTGAGTGGGTAGGGCGACGCGGCTAGGATTGCTTCATGCCCCGAAATCCATTTCGCTATTTCAAAACGTCGCCCGAGATCATCCAACTTGCGGTCATGATGTACGTCCGATTTCCGCTTTCTCTGCGCAATGTAGAAGACCTCCTTCATGAGCGTGGAATTGACGTCTGCCATGAGAGCGTGCGGCTCTGGGTCGATAGGTTCGGTCCGATGTTTGCCGGCAAGATCCGCATTCGCCGCGCCAGCTACTTGCGCCAAATCACGCAATGGCAGTGGCACCTGGACGAGGTGTTCGTGAAGAACAACGGAGAGACGCATTACCTCTGGCGAGCCATCGACCATGAGGGCGAAGTTCTAGAAAGCTACGTCACCAAAACTAGAGATAAATCAGCGGCTTTGAGGTTTTTCAAGAAAACGATGAAGCGATACGGTGCGCCGCGGACAGTCGTGACAGACCGGCTGAGACCCTATGGTGCAGCGGTGAAGGAAATCGGAAATATCGATCGCCAGGAGGTTGGTCGCCATTTGAACAACCGCGCCGAGAAGAGCCACTTGCCATTGCGGCGACGAGAGCGAGCAATGTTGAGATTCAGGCGAATGTCGAACCTGCAGAAATTCGCTTCGACGCACGCCTCGTTCCATAATCACTTTAACCTCGAGCGCCACATCAACCACCGCCAGACTTTCAAATTACGACGCGACGCTGCCCTTCTCGAATGGCGCCAACTTGTGGTTGGATAGGGCAGCGTGCGGCTAGCGATGCTGGAGACGGGTTCGCATTAGACTGACAGCACCGCCAGCCAGTTTCCCGAGAACCCGCACGAAATCGACGTCGACGAATAGTCCGAAGTTTTCGGGGATTTACTCTCCCTATGAGGCTTATCAGGCGCGCCGGCCGCCAGAATTCCTATGAACAACTCAAGGCGCCTTACCCATGACGATGCGAAAACCGATATGGTTTGAGGGAAGGCTGGCTTCCTGTCCCTGGCGGGCAGGCGGGCGATAGCGGCGGCAGAAATTGTCTGCGCAGAGATATGATCCGCCCTTGATGGTCATCACCGTGTCCGGGCCCTGCGCGATCTGGCTATAGGGGCTGGCGGTCCATTCCCAGACATTGCCGGACATATCGTAAAGCCCCCAGGAGTTGGGCGCATAGCATCCCACCGGCGCGCGCCCCTGGAACCCGTCAGCGGCTGTATCGGAGATTGGGAAAATACCCTGCCAGGTGTTCGCTTGCGGGACCTCTGCCGTCGGCGGATCATCGCCCCATTCATAGGTCGTCGGCGACCGGCCAGCGCGCGCGGCATATTCCCACTCGGCCTCTGTGGGCAGACGGGCGCCCTTCCAGCTGGCAAAGGCCTCAGCGTCTTCATAAGAGACTTGAACAACCGGTTCGTTCGGCTTGCCTTCAATGGTGCTGCCTGGACCTTCAGGTCGCCGCCAGCTCGCCCCCGGCACATAGCTCCAATGGCCGGGCCCCGCTCCCTTCGGGAGAGTAAACACCGCTGCCCCGGGTTTTCTGAAGCGTGCAGGGGCACTGGCGGGCAAGAGGGCTGGGTCAGGGGCGCGTTCGGCGCTGGTCACGTATCCGGTTTCGGCCACGAAATCGGCAAATTGCGCGTTCGTGACTTCGGTTACCTCCATCGCAAAGCTGCTGACAGTTTGAGGGCGTTGGGGCGCTTCCTCGCGGTAGCCAGTGTCTGATCCCATGAGAAAGGTGCCGCCTTCTATCGAAACGAAACTGCCGGCGGGAGGAAGAGGGCATCGATTGGCTGGTGCGGCGGGCAAATTCTCTGCTGGACTGCAGGCTGCAAATCCCAGGCAGGCAAGTCCGGACATGCAAGAAGCGAGGCGAATTTTCCTGTTCATACCGGTAGACGGGCAATCTGGAATAAAATTGACACTATGCATGCCAAATAATAATTGGGAGCGAAGAGGAGATCAATCATCACGTGTCTTTGAAGGGTATTATTTCACCAATCGTGACGGGCTATCTAACCAGCAAGGGCAGGCTCGATCGCCGACGCGCCGTTGTTGAAAGTCGGCGTAAGAGAAAGGGCCTTATGAGGACGGTCGACTATTTTCACGATACTGCAGACCCTTATTCCTATCTGACGTCGCAGGTTCTGAACGGCCTGTGTGAGCGCTACAATATTGTCTTCAAGTCTCACCTTGTTTCGCCTCCGCCAGGCTGGGCCGCACCGGACCGCCAGAGGCTGATTGACTATTCCCGTATCGACGCGGCTCGCCTCGCGCGGAAAGCAGGGCTAAGCTTCATGGATCCTGGCCGACAGCCCTCGAAAGAGGCATTAGAAACAGCCAGCGGGGCGCTCGCCGCTGCCATCAATGACGGCCAGTTTGCGGCCGCTGCGGCGCCGATTGGCAAATGGCTCTGGACCGGATCAGGCAGTGCACCGGACCAGTCGCTGAATCCCATATTGTTGTTTGAGGAAGGTGACAGGCTTCGCGATGAGCTTGGTCACTATCTTGGAGCGACGTTCCACTATGGGGGTGAATGGTACTGGGGCATCGACCGTCTCCACTACCTTGAGGCGCGTCTGAGAGAAAAGGGCGCTGCGTCTGAGCAGGCGCCGGATAGCTTTATTTTTGCGCCGCCGGCGGTCGTTAACGAGCCCATTGGCGGAGGTTTCAAAAACGCGCCAGATCTACACTTCTATCTGTCCTTTCGCAGCCCCTACACCGCGATTTCCGCGCGCCGTGTGAAAGCGCTTGCCGATGCCTATGGGGCGAATCTGAAGCTTCGGTTCGTCCTTCCCATGGTCATGCGGGGCATGCAGGTGCCGCGCGCGAAGGGACGGTACATCATTCAGGACGCAGCTCGGGAAGCGCGCCGACTTTCAGTGCCTTTCGGAAGGATCTGCGATCCCGTTGGAGAACCAGTCGAACGCGGGTATTCGATTTTGCCTTGGGCCATTGATCAGGGCCGGGGCTTTGCGTTCACTGAAAGTTTTTTGAGCGGTGTCTGGGCCGAGGGCATTGATGCTGGCACCGATAAGGGTCTGCGCATCATAACTGAGCGCGCTGGTCTGGACTGGGGCGAGGCCAGACCTCTGATTGGAAATGACCATTGGAAAGCGGAGGCGGAAGACAATCGACGCGAGATGATGTCGCGCGGCCTGTGGGGTGTGCCGAGCTACCGTTTCGGAGAGGTTTCTGCCTGGGGACAGGACCGGTTGTGGGTGATCGAGGACGCCATGAAAGCCTCGCTTTCTACGGTCGGGTCATGATTTCCAAGATAGGGGGAAGCTGATGAAATGGATTCTACGCAGCGTCGTTGGCCTGATTTTATTGCTCGTTTTGACGGGGGGGACCTTCAAGGTTTTTCAGGCGAGAATTGGAGCTTCAGTCTTTGAGCGAATGGCAGGCAGGCTGGTTGGCCTTGATCAGACCGCCACGCTGGAAGACGGCCTTCACGTCTATTTCTGCGGCACGGGTTCGCCGCTCCCGGATCCAGAGCGCGCCGGGCCGTGTCTCGGTATTCTGGCGGGCGATAAAGCGCTCGTTTTCGATACCGGCTCCGGCAGCTTGCGCAAACTCATGCGGATGGGCTTTCCGGTTGGAGAGACCGATAGGGTCTTTCTCACCCACCTGCATTCGGACCATATCGACGGTCTCGGCGAGATGATGCTGCAGGCCTGGATCGCCGGGTCCCGTACGACGCCAGTCCAGATATCCGGGCCGGAGGGGACGGGCGTTGTGGCGAATGGATTTATGTCAGCCTACCGGACCGATGCGGGATACAGGACGGCGCATCATGGGATAGCTGTTGCAAACCCCTCGGGATTCGGCGCTGAAGTGACCGAGATTTCGTTACCTTCGGACGGTGCAGTGACGGTGTTTTCAGAGGGTGGCGTGCGCGTGCAGGCATTCCTCGTCAATCATGAGCCTGTTGAGCCGGCCTTTGGCTACCGGATCGACTATAAGGGTAGGGCCGTCACGATCAGTGGAGACACGGTCAGGAGCGACGCCGTGACCGAGGTAGCCAAAGGAAGCGACCTTCTCATTCACGAAGCCCTGAACCGGGAGATGGTCGCAGTCATGTCAGCAGCTGCAGCCAGAAATGGCGATGCTGAACTCTCCAGGATTTTCAGCGATATACTCGACTATCATGCGAGCCCGTCTGAAGCGGCTGAGACCGCGCAGGCGGCGGACGTCGAGGCGCTTGTCCTCACTCATATTGTGCCGCCGCTTCCAATGCCGATGCTCTATCCAGCCTTTCTTGACGGCGCGGGCGACAAGTTTGATGGAAAAATGGAGATTGGTGAGGATGGCCTGATGATCAGCCTGCCCGCAAAAAGTGACCGGATCGTCCGGCGCAATCTGCTCAATTGAGACCTCCGGAGCTGCGAGAATGGCTGAGAAAAACAAACCTGATTTGAAGATCGTGCAGGCAGGTGAACCAGATGATGGCCGCAAGGCCCGCAGTCAGCGTAGCCGGGCGCAGATCGTCGATGCCCTGTTTGCCCTTGTCGAAAGTGGAGACATGGACCCGAGCGCGGCAAGGGTCGCAGAAGAAGCCGGCGTCGGTCTTCGGACCGTCTTTCGCCACTTCGAAGATATGGACGGGCTCTATCGTGAGATGGCCGAACGGCTGGAGGCAGAAATCCTGCCTGTGGTGATGACGCCCTGGACAACTGAAACCTGGCGCGAGCGGGTTATCGAGCTGATCGAACGGCGCGCGAAGATTTACGAACGGATCATGCCGCTCAAGGTCGCATCAAGCCTTCGGCGATTTGCTTCGCCACAGCTCGGTTATGCCTATCGCCGTTTTCTGGTGATGGAACGGGCAGGCCTCAAGGGGATCCTGCCAGCGAGCGTCGCTGAAGATGAGATTCTGCTTGGCGCGCTGGAATTGCTGACAGGCTTTCATGCCTGGCGCCGGCTGCGTCAGGATCAGGAGCTTTCAGCGCATCAGGCCAAGGAAGTGCTGATTCATTCAGCGAGCAAGCTCCTGAAAGACATCGATGGCCCGGCCTAGTTGGGCCAATAGATGACGTCGGCGCCGGGTTCCAGTTTTTCCGCCAGGGTCTGGTCCACCGCGACAGGTCCTTCGAGTGTGAATGGATAGAGGGGCTCACGCGCGGCTTGCTGGTGGGCGTCAAGCAGAGCCGCCAGATCCGCCACAATCTCCGGGCGTTCACTGGCGATATTGATCTGCTCTGTCGGATCACTGGAGAGGTCGTATAGCCAGACCTTGTGAGGGCGCTGACTGACCTGAAGTTTCCAGTCACCGCGCCTAACGCCCCGATAATAAGCGCTTTGCCAGAATATGGGGTCGCCTGCAGCTGGCTCTGCCTCACCTGTCGCCACGCTCAACAGATCCCTGCCATCAATCTCAACCCCCTCGGGGAGCGGCGCGCCGCAGGCTGATGCAATCGTTGGCAGGAGGTCGATATGGGCGGCGGGCGCTGAAACCTCTCGGGCTGCGTCTATCCGGGCCGGCCACCTCATGAAAAGGGGGACGCGAATACCGCCTTCAAACAGGGTGAGTTTCCAGCCCCGATAGGGGGCATTGATATCAGGCAGGCCGATATAGCCGGGGCCCCCATTGTCGCTTGAGAAGATGACGATCGTGTTTTCGGCGAGCCCCTCTTCGTCCAGTGTGTGGAGGATGTTTCCGACGCTGCGATCAAGGGCGCGGATCATGGCGGCATAGACGCGAAGACGATGTGGCTGGATGTCGCCGACCGCCTCATAGTCTTCCCGGGTCGCCTGGAGCGGGGTGTGAACTCCCCAATGGGCAAGATAAAGAAAAAATGGCCTGTTGCGATTGGCGCGGATGACTGACTGCGCTTCCTGCGTCCAGTAATCGGTGAGATAGCCACCCGGCTCAAACCAGTCGCTTTCGTTATAGCTGGCGGCGTACTGCATTTTGGCCCAGAGAAATTTGTCGACCGGATCGAAATTGAGCCTCGCATTGACAACGCCTGGATCATTCTCGGGCAGGTAAAGGCCACTTGCCATGAGAAGGCTTTCATCAAAGCCCTGCGCATTCGGCCCAAATTCAGGCCCGCGTCCCAGATGCCATTTGCCGATATGGACTGTGTGATAGCCTGCATCACCTAGCACCTCGGCAAGCGTTACTTCAGAGCCGGGAAGTCCCTGTTCCTCGAACGGGGGTGACGTCGCTGCGGCGGCTTCACTCCATTCGATTGGCGGAATGCCGCTTTCATGGGAACGGGACACGAATGAAATGACACGTCCCATTCCGTTCGGCGTTGGGGTGAACTCGAAACCCGTCCGGGTCGGATAGCGTCCTGTCATCAGCATCGCCCGCGAAGGCGCGCAGCTTGCCGTGCCTGAATAGGCGTTGGTGAAGATAACACCTTCACGGGCCAGCCGGTCTATATTGGGTGTCTGAATTGCGCCGCCTGCGACACCGCCGCCAAAGGTCGAAATGTCATTATAGCCAAGATCGTCGGCGAGAATGAATATGACATTGGGCGCGCGCGTCAGCGGGCTGGTTGTCCCTTCGACAGGACCTTGCTGCCAATCTACCTGACGGTTTTCAGCGACCGCCTGCTTTCCGGTGTGAGCTGCGATGAAGAGGATGACGGCTTCACGATTGAGCCAGGCTAGTCCAAGCCCACCCAGAACCACGATCAAGGCACCTAGAACGATCTTCTTCCACATGGGCTGAGGCTTTCTGTGAGCGGGTCAGTCAGGGACGGGGTCGGCGCGCGCGCATGATGAGGCGTACCCCGCCCCAGAAAGCGGCAATGAGCATAAGGAAGAGCAGGGCCGGCACCCACCAGTAGATGCGCAGCTGCCGCATCTGCGTCTTGCGAGTGATAATAGCGTGACTATCGTACCCTTCGGGCACGTCGAGAACGCCAACCGCTGAGCCATAGGCGTCATAGGCGGCCAGCATGCTCGCCATCAGCTCTGGCCGCTCAGCAGCTAAGTCGTTTACCTCGCCCGGATCGTTTGCCAGATCGTAAAGCCGCCATTTAGCGTCGCCCCATGGGCGCTGATTGCGGGTGATCTTGTAATTGTCCCGGATAAGGGCTGAATTGCCGGACACTTCGATCGCAACCGGATCATCGGGTCCATATACGGCCTCTGTTTCCCCAGTGAGGAGCGGCATCAGACTGCGGCCTGTCATGGCAACAGCGCCTGCGGTTTCGCTTTCCACGCCTGCCATTCCGAGAAAGGTGGGCGCGATGTCCGTGACCTGGACGAGTGCGTCCTGGCGAATGTTTTGCGGCAGGTTCGGCCCCGACATGATCATTGGGACATGTATGCCGCCTTCCGCTCCGTGGAACTTGAACAGATTGCCGGGCGAAGCCGCCGCCATGGCAAATTCCGGTCCGATGAAACCCCAGCTTCCCTCTTCGCCGATGCCATCGACATCAAGATGGTAGCCATTCAGTTTCATCCAGAGCGTCAGGCGCCAGTCATTGTCGCCGCGGCTCGGCTCCGGTCCATTGTCCGAGGTAACGAGGAAGACCGTATTGTCATAATCGCCGGTCGCTTTGAGGTGTTCGACCAGCCGGCCAATATGAAGGTCCATCGCTTCGAGCATGGCGGCGTTGACCGCCATTCGGGCAGCGTAAACCTCCCTGTCTTCGTCGCTGAGATCTTCCCAGCGCCGCATGCCTTCAGGTAGTGGGGCGAGCGGGGCAGCGGCGGGGATGAGGTCAAGCGCTTTTGCCTTTTGCCAGCGCGACTCCCTCAGCTCCTGCCAGCCGCCCGCATAAGTTTCGCGATAGCGTGCCGTGATCTCGGCGGGTGCCTGAACCGGAATGTGGACGGCCTGGAAGCCCAGAAAGGCGAAAAATGGCTGAGAGATCTCCGTTTCGGACAGATAGTCGATCATCTTGTCGACAATGAATTCCGAGGAATAAAAATCGTCTGGAAGGGTGGCGGGCTGGCCGTCTTCATACCACGGGGCGTCGCGATAATAGGGCATGTAGGACTTGTCGTCCCAATTGTCCGCGCCTGAGGCGTCGAGCGCGAAAGAGCGGTCGAACCCGTGATCGGAAGGCAGCTCACCTTCGTCGCTGCCAAGATGCCATTTGCCGGTCATCAGCGTGCGGTAGCCCTGCGACTGAAGCCGGGCGGCAACCGTCATCACGCCCGGTTCAAGTGACATCGTATAGCCGGGCTGCCCGACATGCTCGCGCGGCAGAACTTCCGGGATTGTGGCCACGCCTGTGCGATGATTGTCGACCCCGGTCAGCAGCATGGCGCGCGACGGCGCGCAAAGTGGTGAAGTATAGTAGCGGGTGAACATGACCCCGCTGCGGGCCAGCGCATCAATGTTTGGTGTCGATGCCTCGCCGCCATAAATGCCGAGATCCATGAAGGCAGCGTCATCAATCAGCAGGATCACGAAATTGGGCGGTTGTGCTGGATCATGGTTTTCAGATGCGGGGACAGACTGAGCCGCGGCTGAACATCTTAGGAGAAGACAAGCCGATACCAGAAAAACGATCGCCCAACGTATAACCAAACTGCGCCCTCCGACTCCCGCAACATTGTGGCATGTATAATGTCATAAGTTTTGGGTGCAAGCGAGCTGGATTTTCCCGGACCCCGTCGATTGGGCCGACAGGTTGAACCGGTCAGCGTCTGGAAGAGTTCGGGTAAACCATTACGCGTCGAAAACTCTTTATATTCCGCAATCTTAGTCGGGCCGGCGATTTGTTATTGCTGCCCAGAGAAGGTCTTCAAGAAAGGCCCGTTGCGCTTCATCGGTTCGATCTTCGCGAATCCGAGCGAGTGAATGCACATTCTGGATCAACTCTGCCAATCGATCGTCCGACAGGTCTGTCCGAAGGAGACCTTCGCTTCGGCCTAACTGGAATATCGGAGACCAGATTTTCACCATCTCGTTTCGAATTTTCTCGTTTCCCTGAACGAGAAAATGTTCGACCATGTAATTGGTTTCGGTCTTCACGATGGCTTGCAAAAGCTCTTCTTTTTGCCCGATCTTGATGTGCTCAATCGAGCCCTCAATAATGGCATCCTTGAAGTTTGAGTACTTTTCCAGCGCCTTCTTCGCCTTCGAGCTCATACCGCGAAGCAGCTTGAAGAGCACTTCATTCACCAGTGTGGGACGATCATTGAAAAGGCGATAGATCGTTTTGCGAGATATCCCAGCATCGTGAGCGATGTCGCTCATCGAGGTTTTCTGCGGACCGAGCCGCTTGAAGCATCTCAGTGCAGCTTCGACTACGAGTGTCCGGGACTCTTCGATGCTGGAATTCTCGTCTTCTGTGGAAGTTGTTCCCGCCATGCATTAACCTGGTATCGCGTTCTGAATGTGCTGTTTCGCTTATCTGGTGCCCGGTACATAACGGTAGTCCGAGTGACTGTAACGCCCCTTATTTGTCGGACCTAAACTGCAGCTCTGACCTCCGAGAAGCCATTCGCAGACGTGACCCGATCAAACGAGCCTGGCGTCATGCCAGTGGGTTTGTCGTTTTCATGGGTGATCGTACCATTCACGATGATCACGTCATATCCGCCAGCCTTGGCCTGCCGGCGCCAGTCGCCTCCTGGCATATCGTGAACGACCTCATACTTGTTCATGTCGAAGTATAGGCGATCGAGATCGTAGATCAGTATATCGGCCTTGAAGCCGGAAAGTAGGGCGCCGCGATTTTTGATTCCCACTGAACGAGCGTGTTTCAGGCTGAGCTGGAAATGCATTTCCTCAACGGTTTTAAGCTTTTCCTCTCGCACCAACCATATCAGCAAGTCTGTTGCGTAATGTCCCATTCCAAATGCTTTGGTATGCGCGCCACCATCGGAACCGCCCGCAACGACTGCAGGGTTCGCCATGAGGCGCACAGCTTGATCCGGCTTGGTTGACGCGATTGGCGGCGACTTCATCTGCAGAGCCAAATCGGATTGCAGGCCCAACTGCAGCATCGCCGCAACAGCGCTGCAGCCCAACTCCTTACCAACTTCAGCGAAGGTCAATCCGAGATACCTTTGCAGCTCGGGATTTGAGCCGACTGCGATAATGGTCTGGCCTTCTAACCCGGCAGCGCCGCTTGCGGCCCCCATAGACGCGTACTGTTCTTCGAAACGGCGCACGAATTGTGGGTCGTCGATAAGCCGCAGCACTTCCTCTTGGCTATTACAGCCTATGATTTCGCGGACAGCGGGCAATTGGCCGGCAGCCGAATCCAACTCCTGCAGGCCAGCTTCCACCCAGGCGCGATTGACCAGAGCACCAGCGGTGACGTCGCATCCTGCGGCGCGTAGGGAATCAAGCCAGGCAAGGTCTTCGGACACTACTTGAGGAACAGCATCGTGCGTCAAAAACACTGCGTGTATGACACGCACGCGTGTGCCCTTCGCCATTTCGGCGACGCGTTCGGTGATGGTCCTGTCGCCATAATACATGATTTGCGGCAGCATCTGGATGACGCCTTCGCCCCGATCCACCACAGCCCGGCAGATGTTGAGAATGTCGTCTTGGTCCAGAAGATCGGTGGGCATTGGACTGCCGTCCATATCGACATGTGAATTGCCTTCAGCGCCCATCACCGACATGGAAATCCCGATAGCTCCGGCGTCCATGGCATCGTTAATCAGCCCGTGGATCTCGGCAAGCTCACCCGGGTTCGGGCCTCTCGTTTTGGCCGCATCGACGCCCATCACGTAAACAAGGAGTGGATTGAGAGGCAAGAAGGTAAGAACGTTCACGCCTTTGGGAAGCGAGCGAATCCGATCCATGAAGTCGGGAAACGATTCCCAATCCCAAGGTAGCGCCGCCTTCTGATGCGCGACAGGGATCTGCTCGGTCGTTTCAAGCATTCCCATAATTCGGTCGCGGTCCTGATTTCTAACAGGTGCCACGCCAAAGCCACAGTTTGCATTGACGACGGTTGTGACGCCGTTTCTTCCGGCATCGAGACAGTAGGGATCCCAAAAGAGCGCGGCGTCGTAATGTGTGTGCTGAGTTACAAATCCGGGTGCCACGATCTTGCCTATCGCGTCGATTGTCCGCTTCGCACTTCGCCCTCTAAGGTCACCGACAGCGACTATCTCATCGCCCACGATTCCGACGTCGCCGTAGCAACCGGGGCTTCCCGTTCCATCGGCTATAAATCCTCCAGCGATCACAAGATCAAACGCGGTCATGCCAGTCTCCTCCTTGAATTATCCCGTAAGTTCAACGGTTTATTGGATAATTTGGTGCGATGGCAGAGTTCTGCCAGGGACACCTGATCGCTTTGGGGTGACACAAAACGTAGACTTTGTCACCTCATTATTGACACAAGTTACAGATTCTGTTTCCTATGTCATTCTGGGCAAAAAATGAAAACAGCATGCCCATGTGGGAGGATAGAAATGTTCAATAGTTGCGACGTCCGTCGCGGAAGCCGTTTCCGTGCGCTCAGAAGAAAACGCGAAGCGTCGGGCTATGTGCTCACGCTTGTCGCAATGTCGGCGCTACTGCCTGTAGCAGCGCCGGCTTCGGCGCAATCTGATGTTAGCGAGGGTGCCGAGTACCGGCAGAAAACCGTCACAGTCACTGCGACCAAACGAGAGCAAAGTATTCAGGATATTCCCGCTTCTGTCTCCCAGGTGGGTGGGGACGATCTCGACACCCGCGGCGTAGAGGATGTTGAAAGCCTGGCGCTTCAAATCCCGAATTTATCCTTCGGCAAGTTTGGCAAGAATACGTTCGTCACAATTCGGGGAATAGGGACAACAGTCGATTCAGGCGTGGCTGAACCGTCCGTCGCCACTTACGTCGACGGCGTATTCCTGCCGAGGCCCACGATGGCGCTTCTGAGACAGGTAGATCTGGAGCGGGTGGAAGTTCTTCGGGGGCCGCAAGGAACCCTCTATGGGCGCAATGCAACCGGCGGCGCGATCAACTACGTGTCGCGGGGGCCAAGTGACACATTTGAAGGCGGCGTTATCGCAACCTTCAAGGAACGGAATGGCCAGGGCGTCGACGCTTATGTTTCAGGTCCGATTGCGGACGGCGTATCGTTCAGACTGAGCGGCGGGCTCCAGGAACAGGATGGATATGTCGATGTCCTGAACACGGGGCAAAACCTTGGTGGGCAGGATCTGTGGCACGCACGCGCGGCTCTGAAAGTCGAGCCATCATCTGACCTTACCATCAACCTTGCGGTTCAGCACGAGGAAGACACGGGAGATTTCGGTTGGCAGTCAGTTGTCTCTGAACCAACGGTCGTGACGGGAACAGCCAATCTGTTCATGACGAACGCAAACTTCACGACTGTTCCCAACAAGCTTCTCGCAGACGGCGATAATTCGTCTTCGGTTGAAACGACCATTGCCGCTGCACGTGTTGATTGGGATATATCTGATGACGTGGCGTTCCGCTCCGTCACGGGCTATGTCGATCATAAGATTGTAAACTCTTTCGACGCGGATGGGACCGACTTTTTCTTTGCCCATCTGGTCAATTCTAGTCGCCCCTCTGAATCATTGAGCCAAGAGTTTAATCTTTATGGTGAATATGGCCGGTTGGACTGGCTGGTCGGCGCTTACTACTTTCACGAGGATTTCGAGCTTACGCTGCCCGTGGAATTTCCCGGATTTCTATTCGGCGTTCCAGCACTTCCAAAACTTGAGGTCATGGCGGGCGACCTGAAAGAGACTACGGAGTCATATGCCGTCTTCACCGACGTGACTTATGCCGTAACCGACCGTCTTCGGCTGAATGCTGGATTGAGATTCAATGCTGAGGAGAAGGAGTTTGCATTCTTCGGCGCGCCTTCGCCGGCAGGAAATATCGATACTGACGACGTCTTGCCGAAAGTCGGCGTTCAGTTTGATGTCTCTGAGAATGCGAACATCTATGCGAGCTGGCAGCAGGGCATCAAGTCGGGAGGCCATCAGCTCAGCCTGCCACAGCAATTCAACAGCGAGCAGCTTGATGCCTTCGAACTTGGCTTGAAGACGCAGTGGTTGAACGGCAACCTCACTGCAAACGCTGCCGTTTTTTCGTATGACTACACCGACCTGCAGGCAACGATAACCGTTCCACCTTCGACAACGCTCGTGGAAAGCGGCGATGCAGAACTGCGCGGGCTTGAAGGCGAACTTTACTACGCGGTCAATGAGAACGTTTCCATCAATCTCGGCGTGTCATTTCTCGATACGGAATATACGGATCTCGTAACTACCGACCAGGCTTTGCCCGGCGCACCGCAAGTCAGCCTTGCGGGCGAAGAACTCATTCGAGCGCCTGAATTCACCGCCAATCTCGGTGCTGAATGGAACATTCCGATACGTTCCAATGCGATAGGGGGCATACTCCTCCGAGGCGATGTCTTCCATTCGTCGGACTATAAGCTCGCATTTATTGACTACCCTGAACTTCGCCAGCCGGAGTACACTATGGTGAACCTGTCGGCGACGCTCACCGATGCGTCGGGCAACTATCGGCTGCGCGCCTTCGTAAACAATGCCACCGATGAAGTCGTTTTGAACAATGGCAGTTATCTGGCATCTAGCGGCGGATTTATAGGCATACATTCGGCCCCCCGCACGGCCGGCCTCTCGGTTTCAGCAAGGTTCTAAGCCGGTCCTCCCAGCCGACTTGACCGACCCGGAGCGCTATTCGCGTGCCGGGTCGGCTTTCTTTTCGGCAATATGCGAGCGCAAAAATCGTAGCGACGAATTCCGGAACCGTTGAGAAATTTCGGCGTCGGGAGCGACCGCGTCGAAGCCGTGTGGGCACCCCTCAACAACTTCGAGATCGGTATCTACGCCGCATCGCTTGAGTTGCGCGGCGTATGCGAGATCTTCGTGATAAAAAAGGTCTTTGTCGCCCACACCTATCCAGGCAGGAGGTAAACCCGTCAGATCCTCTCGGCGAGACGGCACCGCCCAGGCCCGCTCGCCTATAGACTGTCCCGGCTCACTGCCGAGATAGGATGACCAGCCGTAGAAATTACTCTCATTATTCCATGCCAGATGCCGAACTTTAGTCAGTGATTTATCGAGTGCTGTCCGGTCGTCGATCATGGGGTAATAGAGAAGCTGAGCAACAGGCTGTAGCCCGCCCTCATCAAGGATGCGCTGGCACAGAGCGGCCGCGAGTCCTCCTCCCGCGCTCTGTCCGGCAACGATTATTCTCGATGGATCAACGCGGTACGATGGAGCGTTATCCACGAGCCATCGCCAGGCTTCGTAACAATCGTCCAGGGGAGCTGGGTATGGATGTTTTGGCGCCAGCCTGTAATCCACTGAAACGACGGTCACCCCGAGATCCTTGACGTAAGCATTGCAAGTCGCGTCGTTCATCTTTGCGTTACCCAGGACGTAGCCGCCGCCATGGATGAAAAGTATTCCCGCTCCTGCAGTCGGCCCTTTTGGTTGGTAGACACGAACGCTGAAGTTGCTGAACCTATGCGTATGCCTGGCGACCTCATCATCGGCCTGAGCGCGATAAGACACCGACATGATTGCTTTCATGAATATACGTGGAAGCGGGCTTCTGAGCGAGACATTGGGCATCCGCCTGAATGCTTGCTGTAGGTCCGGGTGAATGTCTTCAACGCTCATTTTGGTCCTCGGCATCACAAGCTTCCCATTGTCGAAAGTAGATAAATAGCATTCCGGCAAGGATAACAGTTTCCTTGCCTCATCCGCACCTTCTTATCGAAAGCGAAACGTACCGGCGCACTCGGATGGTGAGCGAGCTGGCACTGACCAGCTTTGCCTTATGTTACGAGCAGTCCGAGATTACTGAAGGCGCCAGCGGAACCCAACGGCCTCTTCAGAGACAGTCCATAGACGTGTCATCGCCGCTTTGTCGTAGGCGTGGGCGTGCAGCGTGCCCTTGCCAACTGGTCCGACATACTCCCTGGTGCCGGTCGGACCGTAGAGCGCACGCTGCTCAGTCAGGTCACCTTCGGTCGCGCACATCAGCTCGGGATATGATCCTTGTTCGGCGGTCTGCACCACCGGTGTCTTTGTCATCAGCCACCAGATCATTCGCGTAACGCGGTTCCCGTTCGTGCTAATCAAAGAGGTGGCCGAGGCGCCGGGATGGCAAACGAACACCTTGACCTCTGTTCGCCCAGCAGCCTCCAATCGATCCTGCAACTCGTATGCGAACATCATCTGGGCCAGTTTGGACTGCGAATATGCGTCATTCGGGGTGTAGTCTTCATCCCAATTCATGTCGTCGAATTTGATGGTCCTGAGGCCCATATTATAGCCGAGGCTGGCGACAACCACGACGCGACCGTTGCTTTTCGCGACCCGGTCGAACAGCAGACCGCTCAGCAGGAAATGACCATAGTGATTGGTGCCAAGCTGACTTTCAAAGCCGTCCACAGTCATCTTCCGGGCCGGAACCTGCGCAATGGCGGCATTGCAGACCAGCGCATCGATCTGCGGCACCGTTTTCAGCACTTTGGCTGCCGCATCGCGGACGCTATCGAGATTGGCAAGGTCCATGCGCACGAAGTCGATTTCGGCGGACGGGCCGAACTCCTGTTTCAGCTCATCAATGGCAGCTCTCGATTTCTCCGCCGAACGGTTGAGCATCACCACCTTCGCGTTTTTCTTCAGCAGTGTCCGCGTCGCCTGAAAGCCTACGCCCGAGTTTGCGCCGGTGATCAGGTAGGTTTTCCCGTAAAGGTCGCCGATGCGTCGGGGCGTCCAGCCTTTCGGTCCGAATGTCGTGTCTGCCATTCTGTCTCTCCAGCCAGCTCGGGCTGGCAATCTGACGGGGTGTTGGTGTGTTGAGGAGTGCTGGATAGTCTTTTTACGGCTCTCGAAACAGACGAAATCGTCTCTTTTGCTTGCCTGATTATCTCAGTCTTGTTGTAAATAGACGAATTCCCTGCCAGCTTGCGGCTATGACCATGCCGCACATCAAACACCTCGTCGAACGATGCCTCCCGACGGCTGGCCTCGTAGATACTGCGCTAAAGGGCGTGCAGCTCTTCAGGGTTACTGAGCCCGTTCCGTGCGCGCCCGCGGTATACGAGCCCACCATCGTGGCCATCCTCAGCGGCAGGAAGGAAGCTGTATTGGACGGCCAGAAACACATTTATGGCAGTCACCAATACCTGTTGTGCCCGATGATCGTACCTGTAGAGGCAGGTGCGCCGCAGGCGTCAGCAGATGAGCCGTTGCTAGGCGTGATGATTGCGCTGGATCCGAGCGTAATGCGGGAACTTGCGATGGAGATGGAGACCTCCATTTCTGGCAGCAGGCGGCTTCAAGGCGCAGCTTCGGCCTTGGCGCTAGCCCGTTGGGACACTGGTTTCACCGAAGCACTCCTGCGACTTCTGGAATTGCTTGACAGCCCGGTCGATACCGCTGTTCTGGGTCCCGGGCGCTTGCGGGAGCTGTACTATGCGGTCCTGAAGGGCGAAGCAGGTGCTGCTGCCCGAAGTGCATTCAGTGTCGGCAATGAGATCGCGCGCACCATCGATTACCTGTCCGCTCATCTGAATGAGCAGGTCACCATCGACCGCTTGGCCGATCATGCGGGGATGAGCCGCGCCGCCTTTCATCGACGGTTCAAGGAAGCAACAACGATGTCACCGATCCAGTTCGTGAAGTCGATGCGCCTGAACCGCGCTGCTATGAAGATAGCTGATGGAGAAACCGCGTCCGAAGCAGCTTGGGACGTGGGCTATCATAGCTCGTCCCAATTCAGCCGGGAATTCAAGCGTATGTATGGACAATCGCCGAAGGAATGGGGCCGCTCGACCAAAACAGCGGTGCAGCAGGCTTCGCCGCTCCCAGGATCGATCATGCAACCGGCACGATGAAACCGTTTGGGCAGCCGTCTGCAGAAAGGGTTCAATACCTGCCGCGCTATCGCTTCAGGATGTTTCGAAGGCGCGGCGTTTGATCTGCCCCCATTCGTGACGACCCATGAGGAAGTCGATCGTTCCGCCACATCGCCAGACATTGCTGAGCTGGCGGTAGCCAAAGTTCTCGATGACTGCAGCCAGTAGCAGCAGTCCGACAGCCTTCAGGGAGCCCGTGCGGCGCAGCTCGACCTCCTGTAGCAAGATCGCTGACGCAGAAAGCAGAAAGCCGAAGCTGGAAACCAGGACAAACAATGCGATGAACCAGCTCCAGGCAATATGACCTGTCGCAGCCAGAAGAAGGGCAAGGGTGTAACCCAATACTTCGAGGGCAGGGCCGATGACGTCGATGACGATCATGCTTCCAAGACCGAGTGTTCCGGGCACGCCGTATCCGGGTCGCAAGGCGGCGTCGCGATGCCGCCAAAGCGTTTCGAGCGCGCCCCGCTGCCAGCGCCGGCGTTGGCTGGCGAGGTCCGAAAGGCGTTCTGGCACTTGAGTCCAGCAGACCGGTTCCGGGATGAAGCGGACAGCAGCCGGGCGGTCGCCATCGCGGCCATCACGATGGAGGCGGACGATCAGCTCTGCATCTTCGCCTACCGTGCGCAGATCGTAACCGCCGACATCGACAACCCGGGAGCGGTCGAACATGCCGAAAGCCCCTGATACGATCATCAGCGCACCAAGTTCACTCAGGGCAAATCGTGCGACGAGAAATGCGCGCAGGTACTCGAGAGACTGAATAAGAGGCAAGAAACGCCGTGGCAGACCTGCTTCGGCCACAGCCCCCTCGCGTAGCCGGCACCCGTTGGCGACCCGCACTGTACCCGCAACGGCTACGGTATCCGGATTGTCTATGAAAGGCTGACTGGTGCGGATCAATGCATCGGATTCCAGCAGGGAATCGGCATCGATCGCACAGAAAAGTTCGCCTGAAGCATAAGCGATACCGGCATTCAAAGCATCCGCCTTGCCGCCATTCTCCTTATCAATGACCCAGAGCGGTACGGGACCGGGAGCGTGATAGATGCCACGAACGCAAGCAAAATTCAGCCTGTCCGAGCATTCACGCTCCGCTGGTTCGAGCTTGAATGCCGCGCGCAGGTAAGCCAGCGTCTCGTCTGACGAGCCATCATTGATGACGATGACTTCGTAGTTGGAATGATTCTGACGCAACAGGGCCCGCGTGCAATCGACGACTGTCGCAGCCTCGTTGTAGGCGGGTGCAAGAATGCTGACCCGCGGGGTATCGCGCCCGATCTTGCGCACAAGACGGTGTGCATTGGGTTCAAACTGGCGGCGCATCAAGGTGAAGCCTGAAATCGCAATCAGCACCGCATAGAGCGTGTCCTGAAAAAGGGCGCTCGCAAGAATGAGGAAGGTGACCGGAAAGGTAAAATCAGGCCAGACAAAAATCGATGTAATCAGATCCATTGGATCACTCCTGACGGGCTGGTTTGCGATGGTTGTGCTGAGATGAGCTGACGCGCCCGCCGGGCGGCTTCCCGTACGCGCCAGGAAGGGTCGTCGATCATGTCCGCGATGCGGTCAGCGGCAGTCGAAACGCGCAAGTCGGCCAGACCGGCCAGTCCGAGGCATCGACATTCAGCATCAAGATCGTCCAGGGCGCAAATGAAAGTATTGCTGGCATCGGGATGACCACGGGCAACAAGTAAGCGCAGCGCGCGCCTACGATCTGCCGCCAGACTGACGCTGGCCATCTGGTCCAGGTCTTCCAGAGCAATATCCGGTTTGAGCATCTCTCTTTTTGATGATGGCCGCATGGGGTGACGTTTCGATGGTGAAAGCGCACCAAAACGTTCAGCCAGCTTTCCCATAGCCTCGCCCTCCACGCCCGCCAGCATTTCTGAGAGCCTCACAGCTACTTGTTGCCATGCATGAGCTGAGCGCCGGCTTCTGATCGTCGGTAGGGGCGCGCCAGCGGCAACATGATCAAGCAAGCACGCACGCAGTGCGGTAGGCATCCACGCTGGCGCGCACGGGGGCCCGCCAACGCTCGAACAGAACAATGATTGCGGCAGAGGCCACCAGGCCAAGACCGGTCGCGCCGAACGCTGCGGCTGCTATCCATATCCATTCGAGTGAGTGCATGTTCCTGTTCCCTAAAAGCGTTGGCGCAGCGAAAGGGTCAGCCCTGTGCGTGCATAGCTGCCTGACCGGTCGACATGCGTCACGGTCCAGCCCAATTCCCGATCAGGTCCAAATTTTCTGCGGGCGCCGATCTCTAAGCCGCGCGTCCATGCGACTTTGCCTGCTTCCACCTCGGGCGCGAAGCTTGCGCCGCCTCGCAGACGCCAGTTCGCATCGAGACCAACGTCCCCGCGCACCGCCAGCCCGCTTTCCCAGCGCCCTTCAGAGCCCCGGACGAGTATGGGAGAGACTGACAGCCATGCGTCGCGGTCACGTAGATAGTGGACCAGGCCTGGGGCGAGTACCGTGACTGCTCCGTCGCCGTAGTCTGCAATGCGGGCTGTCAAGTCGAGATCGAGGCCGCCGGGCCCCTGATCAGGACGCCAGGCCGGACGGGTCCAGGCGAGACGGACGTCTAGATCTTCCCGGAAATCGCCGCCAAACGCACTGCCGATCGCCAGCGATCCTACGCCTCCGGCAAATTGGTCCTGTAGGCCAAGCTGAAGAAAGGAGTCCTGGGCGCCAAATCGTTGCGACCACTCAGCGCGCGCCCAGACGAGGCGGCCTGTTTCGGTGCGACGGCCAAGCTGGAGAGCGGCCCCCGACCAGTCCTCGAGAGTTGTCCGCCGAAGCTCTGCATGCTCGATCGCAATATCGGCAGTCCAGCTCGGAGCTGGCCGGGCTGCGGCGCAAGGCGCCAGTAATCCAGCCAGTCCGAGGCCAGCGAGAATGCAGAGCCTGATAGTCATGCCGCAATCTTCTGACGCGACAGCGTCGACGCAATGCGGGCGACGAGCTCCCGTGGCTGGATCGGCTTGACCAGGCAGTCATGGGCACCCGCCTCCAACGCGGCGACCGTATCGCCCTCATGCGCATAGGGCAGCAGCATCATGACAGGCACATTCGCCGTCGCCGCTTCACGCTTGAGACGCATCAGGACTTCCAGACCGCGCATGTCGGGCAGAAGCATGTCGACAAGGATCAGTTTTGGGCGTGCCCAGCCACTCAGATCCAGACCAGAGCGGCCGTCGATCGCGGTAAGTACCGAGTGGCCATTCATGGTCAGACGATGACAAAGCAATGTCGTCATCAATGGCTCGTTCTGGACAACTAGAATGGGTCTCATGACCTGTCCTCCTTTGACTTTTGTGAATTGAAAGATGCCGGGCCTGGGGAGTGACTGGGGGGTGGCCCGGCATCTTTCCCGGGCTCAATTGACGTTGATGCTGACGGAGTTTCCGATAGCTGCGGCCGTAGCAGCAGCATCGGCGCCATAACCGATCGTCGTATTGAGCACGGCCAGTTGACCGGCCGAATTCCACTGATTGACCGAGCTCGAGACGTTGCCAGCAATGGCGCTGTTCAGACTGGTCAGGCTGTAGGAATTGCCGATCGAAGCCGCAGTTACGGTTGCGTCGGAGAAACCGGCGAGTGAGCCGTTGAGTTCTGCGACCATCGTACCGGAATTGCGCTGGGCTGCTGCGATGGAGCTGCCACCCGGCACTTCGACTGACAGCGAGTTGCCAATGGAGGCTGCCGTCATGCTGACTTCGGTCACATCGGAGGTGTTGCCGGTGAGATCCGCAGTCATGTTACCGAGGTTGTTCTGGTCGACAGTCATGTCGGTCAGAGATGAGATAGATCCGACCGAAGCCGTGTTTCCAATAGCTGCCGAGGTTATGGCGGCAGTATCGATTGCCGAGAGAACGGCATCGGCGTCAGCCGTCGCGTTGCCTTCATTCCCCTGAGTGAGGTCAGCTGCGACATTGGCGGCCGTATCGAGCGAGTAGGAATTGCCGATTGCTGCTGAGGTGCCAGTGATGTCGTCAACCGTGGCAGCCACTAGGTTCAGATAAGAATCCTGATTACCGGAATTCGTCTGCCCGTTGGCGTAATCGACAGCATCGTTCACGGTGTCGCTGGTTCCGCCGAGGCCGAGATCGGCATCGAGCAGGCTATCGCCGCCCAAGTCAACCGTGGTGTCGAGAAGATCGCTACCGCCCAGATCGACATCGGCGTCGATCAGGCTGTCGCCGCCAACATCGACGGTGGCGTCGGCGACGTCGCCAATGCCCAGGTCGACATCGATAAGAGGATCGGTCGTTTGGGCCAGGGCCGCAGGACCGGAAAGGACCACCATTGTGGTGGCAAGTAGAACAGACCTTTTCATGAGTTTTCTCCCGAATTGAGGGTCTGGATTGGGGCAGGGGTGCCGGAATTGGCGGTCCCTGCGGCGGAACAGGTTTGCGCGGCGGGGCCGGCAAGGCCTGAGACGAGGTCGAAAACTGCGCTTTCGACGATCGTTCGGATGGCGGTGTGGATGGGTTCCTGGACGCGCTCGCCCACGCCGATGTCCAGTGTGGTGTCACCGATGAACTCAAAGACGCCCGCGCGGATTTCGTGACCTCGGATCACCTTGCTCTGGCTAACGACATTGATGACCCGAAGGTCAGTGATATCGACGAGCCGCAGATCCAGCCCTACGGTCATGGCATAGTGACGGCGACCGCCGACAACCGGCCCGATGCGCGCTTCGGTGACACCGGAATGAAGGTTGAAGTTCAGCTCTGTAATGCCACCCAGCACCATGTAATCGCTACCAGCGATCGATCCGGCCAGGACGCGCCGATAGTCTTCTGTCGGCTCTCCGTCAGGTCCGATGAGGCGGCTATTGGCGTATTCCAGTTCCAGTTGCGCCACGCGCGTGTCGAGCCGTTCGGCCAGTGGGAAACCTGCACGGGCGAGGGCCGACACAACCATCAAGGCCGCCCCCTGCGTGGCAACTGTGCCCTCAAGGGACGAAAAGCGTCCAGTCAGGTCACCGACTTCGCCGACGGCGATGCGCGGGCGGTCTTCCTCTGCTGCCAAGAGCAGGCAGTCCAGGCGCGGCGAATAGGCGGTCGAATTATCCGTGACCTTGGCTCCGGTAGATTCGGTCAGACGGTCATGCACATCCCGGGGAAAGCTGGCACATCCGGTGGCGGCGAAGAGCGCGAGACCGGACGCGCCGACGCAAAGGGTTTTTATCCAGTGCATCTCAGCCTCCCGATCCCGATGGGACCTGGCCGATTATGGCGGTCTGGTTGCCAAGGTTGATCTGGGTGGTGTTGAGAACGACGGTGTTATTGTTGCCGGTGACGGTGACGCTGAGAAGATTTCCGAGCGCGGTTGCCTGACCGACAGTCGCTGTCCGGCCCCAGCTCGGCATCATGCGGTCCCTCAACGAGGTACCTGCCGAAGCGTTGGAGACCTGACCCACGCCCGATGTGATGACCCGATTGCCGTTGCTATCCTGCTGGAAAGTCATCGCCTGGTTCATGGCGAAACCGCTGTCGAGGCTTACCGGTGCGGACACCTGAAGCGCGGCTATTATGATACTGGCGAGCGGCATCCCTGTCTCCTCGGGCCGTTTTCAACTTGAAACGACAATCGCAGGCAGAGCGGGCCGGCGATATTGACCGGACGGGACGTTGGTGAAGGCAGAGGGGCAGGGAGACCTGACCGTTCAGTCAGGGCGCATAACCGAACGGGCACACGCAGATGATCAGGCGGCTGGGGTGCAACCTACCTGTCCGAACGGTCAGGTTGTCTTGGCGCCGTTCGCATGGACAATGCAAAGCGGGTTGAGTGAAAGAGAAGTCATGAAAGGTGTCGTGTTTCGAGAGTTTCTCGATCATGCGGAGGCCGTTTTCGGCGTTGCGTTGGTCGATCAGGTGCTAGAGACGGCTGATCTGCCATCCGGCGGGGCGTACACAAGCGTCGGTTATTATGACCATGAAGAGATGTTGGCGCTGGTCGGGCGGACATCCGAACTGACCGGTAAGTCGGTGCGCGATCTGCTGGTTGGATTTGGCAGCACGCTATTCCGGTCATTGATTGAAAGTCATGCGCAGAAGGGCGTGTCCCACCCCTTTGATCTGCTTGAACGCATTCACGGCGTTATCCACCGGGATGTTCGTAAACTCTATCCCGACGCTGAAGTGCCGGAGATCATCGTCGTGGAGCGCGTGGGTGAAGGGCGTATTGTGGTTGAATACCGCTCCGCCCGGCCAATGGCGGATTTGTGCGAGGGCATGATCAAGGCAACCTTCGCCTATTACGGGAAGGATGGCGATTATGATATCATTCGGCTGGACAATGACTGCGCTCCGTTGAGGGAGGCACGGTTCGACATCACGATTGGGGCTGACACTGACTGATCCAGAGACTGCCGATGACGTTGCCCGCCTACAGCGGCGGCTGGCTCGAGAAAGCGCTGCGCGCCGGGAGGCTGAACGCCTGCTCGAAGAAAAGTCGGCCAACCTTTTCGAAGCGATTGAGCGGTTGGGTGAGGAGACTGCCAAGGTCCAGCGATTGAGCACAGCTATTGACGTATCGGCAGACGGTATCGCGATCACCAATGCCGACGGTCTCTTCACATACATGAACCCGATGCATGCCAGCATGTTCAGCTATAGCTCGGTAGATGAGTGTATCGGCCTGCACTGGACCAGTCTGTACACGCCCGAAATTCTCACCATATTCGAGCGTGATATCTTTCCGGTGTTCACGCGCGATGGATACTGGCGCGGCGACGCAACCGGTCGCGCCAAGGATGGCTCAGCCGTCCATCAAAGTCTTTCCCTGACAGCGTTGGCGGATGGCGGAATTTTGTGTTCGACGCGCGATATTGCCATCGCCAAACGGCGCGAGGCGCAGCGCGAACAATTGCAGCAGATGCTGGCCGACGCAGAGCGCCGCGATGCGCTCGGCAGGATGGCCTCGTCGGTAGCGCATGATTTTGCAAATATCCTGACTACGATAAACGCTTCCGCCCGCCTACTCGGTGACGAGATCTCGTCTCATTCGAATGACACGCTGATCAGCCGTATCCAGACGTCGTGCAGACAGGCAAATGCTCTGGTTGAAGACCTCATGAGCTTCGACTCGACCCCTGTGCTCGAGGCGCGCGCTATCGATGAACTCGTAACAGACGTTGTAGAGATGATGTCAAACCAGTTCATCGGTGGTCATAGGTTGGAGCGAATCGAAAGCCCCGAGCGACTGGTATGCGAGACCGATCCGACGCTATTCGCCCGTCTCGTTGCTAATCTGGTCAAGAATGCCTGGGAGGCTCTCGGAGCGACGGGTCATGTCATCGTCAGCACCGCTCGAATCATCGAGGACGAGCCTGTCGACCTGCCGTTTCAGCCCTCCGCAACGGTGCATCGAGGCGAGTTGAATGCCTATCCTGCCGCGCGTCTGATCGTCAGGGACGATGGAACGGGGATGCCTCAGGAGGCCCTGGATAATGCGTTCACGCCTTTCCAGTCGAGCAAGGGCAGGGGACGCGGTCTTGGTCTGGTCACAGTTGACGCATTGCTGACTAGCCAGGGGGGCAGGATGTCGGTCTATAGTCGGCCCGGCGACGGCACAGTTTTCGTCCTGGACCTGCCATTGCTGGAAGCCGGGTATGCGAATGCTGGGCGCAGCTTCTTGCCCCAGGACAAGGTGCATATGGCGGCCGGAGCCATCATTGTGGATGACGACCCGGTGCAGGTAGATCTGGGCTGTGAGGCAGTGCGTCGAGCTGGCTGGAACCCGGTGGGTTTCACCGACCCGACCGAAGCGCTCAAGGTTTTTCGTGCTGCGCCGAAGGCGTTTGGGCTGGTCATCACCGATCGCCGTATGCCCCAGATGAGCGGCGACGATCTTGTCCGATCTTTGAAAGCCATTCAGCCCGGCACACGGATAATCATGTGTTCTGGAGCGCTACAGCGTCCGCTCCCCGTGGGACTTGCGGGGGCCTTGCACAAGCCTGCATCCGTCGAAGCTCTTGCTGAAATGGCCGGATCGCCTCCGGATGCCGTGAACAGTCAGACCTCTACTACTTTTGCGGATTAGACTTGCCGCACATCACACAGGAACAAGCGCATGAAACTTCTGATCGCTGACGATCATGACCTGGTGCTGGACGCCGTTCGCTCCTTGCTGGAGAACGAGCTGCCGGATGTAGAGATCGAACTCGCCCGGTCCGGGACAGAGGTCGAGAAAAGGCTCGACGCTGGCGAGCGCTTCGATTTGCTGCTGCTGGACCTGCGCATGCCTGGAATTTCAGGAGCCCAGGACGTCAAGGAATTGATGAAGCGACATTCCGACCAGCCTACAGCAATTCTTTCGGGCATGGCGGCTCGCATGGAAATTCAAATGCTGCTTGAGAACGGGGCTCGGGGCTTCATCCCGAAAACAATGCCCGCTGACGGTCTCGTTGCGGCGGTTCGGCTGATCCTCGCAGGACAGGTGTTTTCACCCATGCCAGCCGATGTCGAGAACGATGCAGGTTCGGTTTCCCTGACCCCAAGGGAGCGCGAAGTCCTGTTCTGTCTACAACGCGGCGAGGCGAATAAGGAAATTGCCCGTAGCCTCGATATTCAGGAAACAACGGTAAAGCTTCATCTTCGCTCACTCGCCCTGAAGCTCGAAGCCCGGAACCGGACAGAAGTCGTCGTCAAGGCGATCCAGAGCGGTTTGTTGGCCTGACGCGAATGGCTGGATGGGGGCGGGTTTGCGTTAGACTGACTGCACCGCCAGCCTTTCCAGAGTGTTGATCGAGTTCATTAAAGCCAGAACTGTATCTCACCCTGAAAGTGCTCTGTTTGATCTCCGTCAGGTTACGGCTCG
The DNA here is from genome assembly GCF_027213945.1 of Henriciella marina. Classification (GTDB taxonomy): domain Bacteria; phylum Pseudomonadota; class Alphaproteobacteria; order Caulobacterales; family Hyphomonadaceae; genus Henriciella; species Henriciella marina_A. Next base: position 547,874 of record NZ_JAPWGW010000002.1, on the reverse strand, counting down.
GCGTGATCAGCCGGCCGTGGCCGGTGTCTTCACTTGAACATGGGTCGGCTTCGAATTTCCCCGACCGTATAGATTGACTTCCAGTTTTGAGATCGCATGCACGAGCGCATTCGGTCCGTATTTAAGCTGACCGGTGAACTCGATCTTGGGAAAGCGCGCAAACAGTTGCTCGTAGGCGACACGTAGCTGCATCTGCGCCACGCGTGAGCCGAGGCATTTATGAACCCCGTGGCCGAAGGCGATATGCTTGCCGACATTGTCGCGTGTCATATCAAAGACGTCTGGATTCGGGAACACTTCGGGATCCCGATTGCCGGCCCCGTACCACATGACCACTTTTTCGTCCTTGGCGATCCTCTGTCCGTTGAGCTCCGTGTCTTCCATTGCGGTACGACGCATGTGCTTGACCGGTGAAACCATGCGAAGAGCTTCTTCGGACATTTGGGGGATCATGGAAGGATCGTTCAGGACCATGGCCCTCTGATCAGGGAATTCGGTCATAAGCTTGATCGTCCCCGAGAGTGAATTTCGAGTTGTGTCGTTGCCAGCGAAGATGATCAGCAGCCAGGAGCCATCTAGGTATTCCTGGGGGAGCTCTTCGTTCTCGAGCTTTGAGTGCGCAATCACAGTGAGAAGATCGTTTCTCGGGTTAACGCGCCGGTCTGCCATGACGCGTGCGCCGTAGTCGAACATTTCTTCTACGACTTTCCGGAAGCGGAACGGAAAGAGTGGTTCGCCTACGAACGTTCTCAGTGGATTGGACATGAACTGGCTGGCCATTTCCAGATAGTGCATCCAGTGGACAATTTTGGGCCGATCAGCCTCATCCACGCCGAGCATTTCGCAAAGCGTGTAGAGCGGAAGTTCGTTTGAGAACAGTTTTACAAAATCAACGACGGGACCATTGGCCTCGAGATCATCACAGAGATCGTCGACCTTTGCGCGCACCTTCTCTCTTAGCTCCGCCACATAGGCAGGGATGAAGAAGTCCTTCTGCTGGATGCGCATCTGCATATGCTGCGGCTCATCCATACTGATGAGATTATCCATAGACGCACGTACTAGGATTTCAGGTTTCCAGTGCTTGCGTTCGGGGACAGCCAGATTGATGCCACCACGCGCGGAGGAAAAGATCTCAGGTTGGAGTTCTACGGATTTGATGTCCTCATATCGTGATACTGACCAATAGCGTGAAGCGCCACTGCGCATCTTCGACCACATGACCGGCGCCTGTGTGCGCATGCCTGCGTAAAGCTCATGGGGGTGTCCACGTCTCCAGGAGTTGGGGTTCCAGAGTTCGAAGTCTGTCTCCAGCTCGGGATAGATCGCAGGATAGACCGGTGCCGCAGCGCCGGTATCCACCACAATGTCATCACTGATCAGTTTCATATATTCCTCCCGAGCAACCGTCTGGGCCAATACGGACGATTATCCTAAGGGAAGTCAAAAGCTATTCGGACCTCGAGGTGAGGAAGTAACGGGCTCATCCGCTTCTGTTGTGTAGACTTTTCTTGCTGATAGCAGGCACCCGACTGACGGCGCCAGCATGCCGATAGAGACGAGTGCCAGGGCAGGCCCGATACCCTGTGGCCCAGCAAAGAAGGCTTCAGCCAGCCAGGCGACCAGTGGGGGGCCGACGCCCAAACCGATCAGTATCGTGCACATGAACATGATCGCTATGGCGGTTGCGCGGAAGTGCGACGGCACGGTGAACTGGTTTGAGATCACAATGACATTGCTGCATCCCGACAGCGCGAAGATCATGACACCCATAGCGGCGACTGAGAGCGTTGCGCTGGGCATGAGTGCGGCGAGGCAGGCAGAGCTGCAGCCGAGAGTCGAGGCCGCAATCGCCGAGATAACGAGCCCGTCGCGCCGTCCGCTGCGCGTGAGTGCTTCCGATAACCTGCTGAAGAACAATGTGCCGAGCGCACTCGCGATGACACCCGTCGCTCCATAGCTCAAGCCAGCCTTTTCAATCGACCATCCAAATGTTCGGTGAAGGAATTCCGGCGCCCAGGCGCCGTAAGCGAAGATGATCACGGTGATGAAGCTCGCCCCGATGAAAAGGCCGCCAAACAGCCTGATCCGCTTGGTGAAAAAACGGGCCGCAGCGTGTAAGTCCTTGCTCGTCTCTCCGGCGTCAGTGCTTCGTCCGGGTTCGACCGTCGTTGCCAGGAAGATGAGGGCGACGAGGATACCGGGCAGGCCGACGATGAAGAAAACAATTTGCCATGTATCGAGACCATTGAGATCAAAGAACGACGCGGCCGGCGGCGTGGAGACGGCAGCGAAAATGCCAGCGCCAGCAATGTAAGCGCCATATGTGCCCATATTTCCAGCCGCAGCGTAAATCGCAGAAGGCAGGGACCGTCTTTCAGGCGGAAACAGGTCACCGATCATGGAATATGCAGCGGGGGACAGCACAGCTTCGCCGACCGCCAGGCCAATCCGCATCATGACAAGCATCCAAAAACCGGTCGCAAGCCCCGATGCGAAGGTGCAGGCGCTCCAGATCACGACACCGGCAAAGATCAGGCGCTTGCGGTTGCCGCGGTCCACGGCGCGCGCAATTGGAAGCCCAAGCAGGCCATAGAAGACAGCGAAAGCGCCGCCGAACAGCAAGCCGAATTCGAAGTCACTGATATCGAACCCGTCTTTGAGCGGCGCGACCAGAAGACTGGGGATGACCCGGTCGATATAGGAAATGACATAGAAGGTGCTGAGGAGGAACACGGTCCACCAGGCACCCGCCCTAAATTGACCGTGTTCAGCGGCACGCGAAAACCCAAAGCGCGCCTTCAACGCTCTGCACTCGTCTGGCGCGACCTTGGTTGAGGTCTGGATTGGGAACGAAGGCGGGTCGTGGCGTGCAATCCCTTCAATCGGACGATTGAGAGATTGCATCGCACAGCGATGGAGGGGCGTCCAAGCGCTAAGACGCAGCCAATGACAAATTGTCACCGCTTACGGCTTGGAGCCGCCGGTTATCCGGCCGGCTACGCCGGAGAAATTGAAATGCCGACCGGAAACTCACCTTCTCAGGAAAAGCTCGTGTCCGGCCGGCGGGTTTCACCCAGGGGTTGGATGAAAATCTGGGCGTTACTCGGTCGTATCGCCGATCAGGTGCAGTTTGATCTGACGGCCGTCGATATAGGTGACGGTCTCGCCATCGAAAAAGGCGTCTTCCTCGGTGCGGAAGGTGATTTCCTGACCGCCCCATTCAGGTACGGCTTCCTTGGCGTAGAGCTCGATTGACCAGGCGGTGTTTGCACGAAGACGGTACTCGCCCTTCTCGGTCGGGCCCTGATTATCCCAGAAGCCGATCGAGCTACCTGCGCCATGACCGTGATAGCCAATCGGGTGGCTGTAGATGCTCGGCTCTAGACCCGCATCAATGGCTTTCTTGCGTGCGATCTCGAGGATTTCGTTGCCCGTGAGACCCGTCTCGAATGATGAGGTCAGCGCATCCTGAACATCGTTGCTGGCGCGCAGACCAGCCTTGATGCCTTCTGGCGCATCCGTTTCGCCATCCTTCAGAACGTAAGCGAGATGCTGCGTATCGGTGCTGAGGCCCATATAGACGATGCCAAGATCGATCCAGAGAAGGTCACCCTTCTGGATGACGGCGTCGCCCATCAGCTCTTCGTCTTCACCTTCGCGGAAGATGTGAACCGAGTTGTGGAACCAGGAGTCGATGCCGAGATCGGCGGTCTTCTGGCGCGTAAACCAGACGACATCGTCCGTCGTGGTCACGCCTGGCTCAATGACTTTTGTAGAGAAGGCTTCGCCGATAATGCTGTGAGCGACGCGGACGATATGGCCATAATAGTCCATTTCGGCCGGGATGCGGGTTTCGAGCCAGCCAATCGAGAGGTCGAACCCTGAAACGATACGGTCGCGGTATTTCGGGTCGAGGGCTTCGGCGAGATCAGTGAACTGGCTGCTGGTCAGGCCATCTGCGAAAGCATTTACCGACGAGATGTTGAGCGCGATTTTCTGTGGATCACGCTCTGCGACGATCTCTGCAAAGCGAGCCCATTGGTCGTGGCCCTGTTCTTCCGGGTTCCAGGCCGACTCGAAGAAACCGCCCAGCCCATATCGGCTGACTGTCAGCCGCTCGACCTCCTGGCCTTCGCCCGGATCGTGGAAAACGAGGATGGTACGGCGGCGTGCGTGAAGGCTCGTTGAGTTGAGCATCGTATCGACGACTGGGTCTTCGAGATATTCGCGGGCGACGAGCACCCACATGTCGATCTCGTTCTCGCGCATCAGAGCCGGTACGACCGTGTCGAGACGCTCGCCGAGCCAGGCGTCCTCAATGGCCGCACGCTCACGCAGGATGAGAATCTCAGGCATCTCGGGCGACATGCTGACTTCGCCCTGTGCCGGTTCCTGAGCTGTGGCCGGACTACCAGCGAGGATCGCTGCAGCAGAGAGGCCGTAGATAAGTTTGCGCATGAAAGGCTCCTGAATTGTTTAGCCGAATGGAGCGTCCAGAGAATTTGGAGGCTGAGTGAAATAGACCGGACCGCTTTCAGAGATGTAGAAGCAGTCCTCGATGCGGACGCCAAATGAGCCCGGGATGTAGAGGCCCGGTTCGTTTGAAAAGCACATGCCTGGCGACAGAACAGTCTGCTCGCCATGAACGAGATTTACAGGCTCGTGGATATCGAGACCGATGCCATGCCCGGTTCTGTGCGGCAGGCCGGGAACGCCATATCCCGGGCCATAGCCCATGCCTTCGTAAAGCGCGCGGACAGCATCATCGACGGCGCCTGCTGTCGCGCCGGGCCTGGCCGCTTCCATGGCCGCTTCCTGTCCAAGGCGGACCTGGCGGTATACTTCTCTCTGACGCTTCGTAGGATCCCCAAAGACTGCAGTTCGCGAAATGTCGGCGAAGTAGCCATCCACGGTACAGCCGCAATCCATGAGAATGACGGAGCCGGGCCGGACGGTTTCGCGGATCTTGGACCCGTGGGGTAGGGCGGAGCCTTCATTGATCTGCACGCCGCCCGATGGGGACGTTCCGCCCAGCTCGGTGATCGCGGTGCTCATAAGGGCAAAGACGTCCTGCCCATCCATGCCGAGCTCGATCTTTCCATCAATGCTGCGGTAGGCAGTATCGACAATGTCGGCAGCTTCCTGAAGCAAGGCAAGCTCGGTGTCGGACTTGATCATGCGGCAGGCCGTTACAATCGGTTCGGCCGACACGAGCTCAATGTCGGGGCTTTCCTTATTCAGGCCATTAACTGCGAAGAAGCGAACCGTATCTTCGATCGCGACGGGGCGATCCCCAAGCGCTTGTTCCTTGATCCAGCCAGCCACGAGGGCATGCGGATTTTCGTGCTCATTCCAGATGCGAACTTCGCCGGGGACGACAAGCATTTCCTCAATGGAAGGCTCCTCGAATTCCGGTGTCACGATGCAGACTTTGCCCTCTGCAGGGATGAGCGCCGCGGTCAGTCGTTCGCTGCGCCACCAGTTGATGCCGGTAAAGTAAAAGAGGGAAGAGCCAGCTTCGGCAATCGTGGCGCCAATGCCTTGCTGGCGCATCAGCTCCTGGATCTTGGCAAGGCGCGCCTGACGTTCTTCCGGTGTAATGGGGGCTGCGCGCTTGATCTGCGGGCTGGCCTGGTTCTGAGCAAAGCCTGGCCGCGCGAGTAGGGACGCGGACAATGCCGTGCCGGTTGCTGCCATCATGAAGCCGCGCCTGTTCAGTGCGGATGAATTGCGGTGGCTCACTGGTCGTCCTCCCCTGCGATATCCTTGAGCAGTACGTCCCAGAAAGTGAGCTGATCATAATAGCTCTCTAGCGGGAGACGTTCATCAATGCCGTGCGCGCGGTAGTCGTCAGGACGCACCAGAGTGATCGCCCCGGCGCCATAGGTCGGGATGCCGGCCGCGCGAAACTCCTTGCCGTCAGTCCCGCCTGAGGACATCGACGGCTTGACCGGTGCGCCGGGATAGATGGTGTGAACAGCTGATCGTATCGAAGCGAACAGCTCCTCATTGATCGGTGAAACCGGGCTCTCCAGAGGCTCGCCCACAAGGTCGATGGAGATGTCAGGATTGGCTACGGCGTCTGAAAGGGCGTCCTGAACGCTCTGGACCGACGTGCCGGGAAGGATCCGGCAATTGACCGTCAGCTCCGCCTTTTGCGGCAGTGCGTTCTCTGCGGTGCCTGCAGACAACATCGTCGGGACGCAGGTCGTATAGAGAAAGTGTGTCCCCGCCTCGTGGTCCTCGATCGTCTCACGCGCGGCTTTATTGTCTGGATCCTCGATCAGCGTTTCAATTGCTGCGGCGAATTCACCGCCCTCATTCTCGGCGAGGTCCCGCGCCATTTGCCGGGTGATGTCATTAAAGCCAATGGGGAAGCTCAATGATCGTACAGCGTCGATCACGTCAGCAATATCAAATAGCGCGTTATCGGCGCGCGGCGCAGAACTATGGCCACCTTCATTGCGGGCCGTCAGGTGGAAGGTCGCATAAGTCTTTTCAGCTGACTGGATCGAATAGCTTGGGTTGAGACCTTCGCTATCGACCGAACCGACGCCGGCATCAGAGTTCAGCGCATATTCAGCGCCCTTAACCCAGGGGTGCTGAGTCAGTTTTCGCGTCGTCTGCATGCCCGTCTCCTCGTCTCCGGAGAAAGCGATAACGAGATCACGATCTGGCTGGTAGCCTTCTTCCTTCAGGCGAATGAAGGTGCTGACCAGAAGCGCGATACCGGCCTTGTTGTCGACGGCACCCCTTGCATAGAGATACCCATCCTTCTCAACCGGTTCATAGGGGTCCGTTGCCCAGTTTTCGGTAGAAGCGTCCACGACATCCATATGGGCTATAAGGGCAATCGGCGCGAGCTCGCTGCCAGTCTTGCCGGGGTAGCGCACGAGGAAGCTGGCGACCTCTTCCCCATCGATCGTCATCGTCGGGATATCGATCTGGTCATCAGTAAAACCAGCCGCCCGCAGTCTGTCGGCCAGAAGTTCGGCCTGGGCTTTCGTCTGTCCATAGCCCTTTGCTGTACGCAGTTTGAGAATGTCTTCCAGCAGAGCCCGCGCCGATTGACGGTCGTCCTGTTCAATCTCTGCTGCCGGTGATGCCTTGGCGGCGGTCGGAACACTCAAACCGATCGTCAGGGCTGAGGTGCAGGCTGCGAGAAATAGGTTCGTGCGGCGCATGCGGCGCTCCTTGTCGTCTTTATTGCATGAAAAAATGAAAGGCCCCGGGCATCTGGAGGAAAACCCGGGGCCTGACGATGCCTAGTACCGCCAGCTTGTGAGGTCGGCGCCTTCAGGCGCAGCTGCTTCAATCCGTTCAAGGATCTTGGGTACGTACATCGTGTTGTAACGCAGACGCGACACGGCGTTTGGCAGGTCTGGATCACCGTTCCAGCAATGCTCGTCGCGGTCGCCATAGGTGACTTCGCCTTGGTATGGCGGGTCGGCCTTCATGAGGAAGTCTTCCATCAGGTAGGTCGCATTGTTGAGGTAGAAGTTATCCATGTCGCCTGTGTAGATATGGATCTTGCCCTGAAGCTTCGGCCCGAGTTCGGCCCAGTCGCGCTCAAGGATGTGGCGAAGGTCATAGTTCTCGCGCCAATACTCAGCGACCGTGTGATCGATTTCGCCGGTGAGCTTGTTCCAGATGCGTTGCGGGTAGCCGTCTTCGCCGTTCGGAGAGAAAACCGCTTCCCAGACATCCCATTGCGCGCCGGAACGGGTCTTGTCGCCGAGTACGAGCTCCCAACGGTTTTCCATCTCAACCGTGTATGGCACCTGTCCGAGGTAATTGCGCTTGCCTGGTTTCTCCACGCGGGTGAATGGCCCGGTGTAATAGTAGGCGTTATCTTCCTCGTAGATGTCGGTCAGCATGAACTGACGGAAATCGATCGGGTCGGGGCAGGCCGCGAATGCGCCATTGTATTCGTCGGGGTATTTGACCTGAACGGCCAGTGCTTCCCAGCCGCCCGTGGAGCCACCATAGACAAAGCGTGACCAGCCTTCGCCGATGCCGCGGAACTGCTCTTCCAGTGCCGGAACGAATTCATAGGTGATCGCATCGCCATACGGGCCGATATTGGCCGAATTCACCGCATAGCTGTCATCATAGTATGGGTTCGAATGGTCGATCTCGACGATCAGCATGCGCGGGAAGTCATCCGACGTCCACTGCTTGTAGAAGTCATAGGCTTCCTGCTGCTCGATCCGGTTGTAACAAGGCTCGTCAAAGCGCTCGCTATATTCGCATTCGAGATCCGGGTCTGGCGGGGTGGTTCTGAAACCGCCAAACTCAGCCGGGAAGTGCCCGTGGAAGATGGCGAGCGGGTATTTTGCATCCGGATTTTCATCGAAGCCTTCAGGCACGAGCACGTGACCGTTGATATAGACGTCGGTACCCCAGAACTCTGACAGCTTCTCGCTGCGGACCTTGATGTAACGGATGTACTTTGTATCTTCCGGCTCAGCGATCTCCGGCAGGACATTGTCCAGCGTGATGCTGATCTCGTTCGCGCCCTGCGGGTCAAAGCTCACCTTTTGCGGCGCGCTGATGACATTGCCTGGTTCAAGGCGCCAGTTCTGTCCAGCCCCTCTGGCGGCTGGCAGCTTGACCGTCTTGCCATTGGAAAGATTGAAAGTGTCGTACTTGTGCAGGACGGCCTGCACATAATAGTCGCCCGCAGGAACGTCTTTCATGTCCTTTGCTGGAAAGCCGAGAATGCCGGGCGCGATCTCGACGCTTTCTCCCGGTGCGAGGCCGTCAACGTTCACGCCAAAAATCTGAGGCGCGTCGTATGACTGCTTTACTTGAAAGCGTGGTTCTTTCTCCCCGTCCGGCGTGATGATCAGGATGACGCGACCATCATGAGCTTCCGTGACGGCCTGGTCCGATAGCTGGATGCTAAACGTATCTGCGAACGCAGCACCTGTTAGCGCGCTCATTATAGCGCCAGCGCTTACGGCCCCTGCCAGTTTCCTGTTGATCATCTGCGTCTCCTCCCGGTTCGCGGTCATTGATGAAGCGACTCCCATGCCCCTTCAGCTCTGCGAACTGTACAGGTTCGAGTACGGAATATGTCAACCAGAAAATGCGATATCCGAAAATAAAATCGTATTTATTCGCTGAGCGCGCATTTTCTCTGACATGCCCATTGTGTGTGCGCGGCTGACAAAACTGTGATCATTGCGCCTCGGTGAGCCCAAATTCCTCCGTACATAAACACTTTTTCGAAATTTAGTTGTTGACTTCCGGGGCCGCACGAACCTCAAAAGGGGGCACCAACAAAGTGCGTTATTCGAAAAAAGTTCGGAATACGTACAACAACGTGAGCCAGAAGGGGGTTTTCATGTCTAAAGTGTATGTATGGAATAGTAAGCAGGGCGGCGGAATGACGCGCGCGCTGCTTCGGGGGGCTGCGAAGGCGCCGCTGGTGGCCTTGATCGCTGCCGCGCCGCTCGCGGCCGTCGCGCAGGACGCCGATGACGTTGAGCGCGTTGAGGCCGTGGAAGAGGATAGCCGGGTTGAAGAAACCATCGTTGTCACGGGCTCGCGGATCAGCAATCCGAACCTGACATCACCTAGCCCGGTCACCACGGTCGGTGCAGACCAGATCCAGGCGCGAGGTACCGTTCGCGTCGAAGACATGCTGAACACGCTGCCACAGATCAACCCTTCAGAAGGTGCCGGTCGCGCCAATGAAGCGGCTGGTACGGCAAATGTTGACCTGCGCGGCCTCGGCGCTGAGCGGACGCTCGTCCTCGTCGACGGCCGCCGCCTGCCTTATGGCTCGCCAGTGTCTGCGCCAGCAGACCTTAACCAGATCCCGTCCATGCTTGTAGAGCGTGTCGAAGTCCTGACCGGCGGTGCATCAGCAGTTTACGGCGCTGACGCTGTCGCCGGTGTCGTCAACTTCATCATGAAGGACGACTATGAAGGCCTTATGGCCGACGTTCAGGTCGGTACCTATCAGACGGCCAATAGCAGCGGCCGTCTGGAAAGCACGCTGCGCCAGTTCAACCAGCCCGTTCCTGATTCCACGTCGGACGGCGAATCGATCGATGTGAACCTCATCTTCGGTCTTAACGGCGACAATGGCCGCGGGAACATCACCAGCTACTTCAACTACAAGAAGCAGAATGAAGTGCTGCAGGGGGATCGCATCAGTAGTGCCTGTGCGCTCGGTTTCAGCAATGGAAACTTTACGTGTAGTGGTTCAGGCACGACCTTCCCGGGTCAGTTCACCAGCTTTGGCGGCGGCGCTGATCCGTTTTCCTTCACGCTTGATGAGAATGGCGGCATCCGCGACTACAATCCGGCGACCGATACTTACAACTTCGCGCCTCTCAATCACTTCATTCGCCCGAACGAGCGCTATTCCTTCGGCGCGCTGGCACGCTACGACATCAGCGACAAGATTGAGGCGTACGGGTCTTTCGCGTTCACCAATGACGTGACGACTGCGCAGATTGCACCAGCTGGCAACTTCTTCCAGACCAAAACGATCAATTGTGACAACCCGCTTCTCTCGGCTGAGCAGGTTCAGGTCATCTGTCTGAACAATGGTTACAGCCCGACTGCGGCGAACCTCGAAGACCGGAATGCGCCGCTGCAGGTCGGACGTCGCAACGTGGAAGGCGGCGGACGTCAGAACGAGACCGAGCACACGTCTTTCCGCGTCCTCGGCGGTTTCCGCGGCGACCTCGACAATGTCTGGTCCTACGACGTCTACGCGCAATACTCGCAGGTCCAGTATAGCGACAAGGCGGCCAACTTCTTCAACCTCGATCGCGTCGCCGACGCGCTTGAGGTCCGGATCGACCCGGCAACTGGCGCACCTGCCTGTCAGGTCGCGATCGACGGTACCGACACCAACTGTGTGCCTTACGATATCTTCTCGCTTGGCGGCGTGACTCAAGAGGCGCTTGATTACATTCAGGCACCGGGCTTCCGTGAAGGTGAAGTCACCCAGGAAGTCTTCAGCGCAGTCATCACTGGCGACCTTACGGATTATGGTGTCGTCATGCCATGGGCCGAGACCGGTGTGCAGACGGTGTTCGGTGCAGAGTATCGCGACGAGTATCTGACGCAGAGCAATGACGCGCTCACCCGCGACGGCAAGCTCGGCACGGCCCGCGCAGACGTTGAAGGTGGTGTCAGCGTCTATGAATTCTTCACCGAAGTTCAGGTGCCGATTGTCGAAAACCGTCCGGGTATCGATGAGCTGTCTGTCACGGGCGCTTACCGCTTCTCTGACTATTACGAGACGACAGGCGAACAGAGCACCTACGCAGCAGGCCTGACCTATGCGCCAGTCTCTGATTACCGCTTCCGGGCTCAGTTCCAGCGCGCTACCCGCTCGCCAAACCCACTGGAGCTCTTCGCACCTCAGTCACCGTTCGAGTTCACTCTGCCGACAGGCACGAACGGTCTCTATGATCCATGTGCGGGCGCAAATCCTGCCGCAACGTTCGACCAGTGTGCCCGTACCGGCGTCACCGCCGCTCAATATGGCAACATTGCTGACAACCCAGCCGGTCAGTTCCGTAACATCAGCGGTGGTAACCCGGACCTCGAGGTGGAGAAGTCCGACACGTTCACGATCGGTGTTGTTGCTACGCCAGCTTTCGTGCCGGGTCTGACGGTTTCGATCGACTATTTCGACATCACAGTCGAAGACTTCATCGGCAGCGTGCCGGAAGAGCAGTCGATCAATCAGTGTCTCACCACGGGTGACGCCTTCTTCTGCGGACTCATAAATCGCGGCAGCAATGGTGAACTGTGGGCAAGCCAGGATGCATTCGTCATCGCAACGAATGTGAACACTGGTTCGCTTGAAACCTCCGGTATCGACGTTGCCGCTAGCTATGGGTTTGACGTCGGCGAGTATGGCTCCATTGATGTCAACTACCTGGCAACCTTCCTCGACAAGCTCGACAAGGAGCCGCTGCCAGGTCTTGGCGTCATTGAGTGTGCGGGTTACTTCGCCTCGACCAACGCTTCTTGCGGCACGTCGAAGCCAGAATACCGGCACAATATTCCGGTGACCTGGAACATGCCTTGGGGCGATGCTTCGCTCACGGCCACGTGGCGTCATATCGGTGCGGTTGATCTGGTTGGAGCAACGCAGACTAACGTCAACACGACGCTGGACGAGCGTAACTACCTCGATCTCTTCCTGCGGGCGTCCGTTCGTGAGAATGTTGGCTTCCGTGTCGGCGTGAACAATGTGTTCGACAAGAACCCGCCGGTCAGCACCAATGTCGGTTCTGCAGGCGGCTCGTTCGGCAACGGCAACACGTTCCCACAAGCCTATGACGCGCTTGGCCGGTTCCTGTTTGCCGGTGTGAACGTCGAGTTCTAGGACGAGTTCGATTAACCAATCTGGTAGGGGGCGCAGCTCTGCGCCCCCGATCCTTTGCCGACCAGCGGCGCCAACTGGAAGCGCTGGCATGAAATATCCTGAAATTATGATAGAAAAAATATCAGGATAAGCTGCTGTTGTCTTTCGCCCGATCAATCGAGGGAATTGAACGAAGCGCGAAACCAGCTAGCTATATTTGCGAGAGAGGGACTCGTGACCGATAATATAAACGATCAAATTGATGATAATGATCGCGACTATGTTGCGACATTGGCGCGAGGCCTCGACGTCATCTGCGCATTTACACGCTATACGCCGAGAATGACTTTGAGCGAAGTCGCGAAAGCGACTGGCATGACCAGTGCTTCTGCACGCCGCATTCTTCTGACGCTTGTGCGCGAGGGGTACGCAGAGAAGACAGACCGGGTGTTTTCGCTTCGCCCGAAAGTCCTGCAGCTTGGTTACTCAGCCCTGTCGTCTGTAGGCATGCTTGAGGTCGTTCAGCCAATCATGAACGAACTCAGCCAATCGACGCAGGAGTCCATCTTCACCGCAGTTCTGACGGGCGACGATGTCACCTATCTTGCGCGGTCCACACCTGACCAGGTCATGGCCGTCAGCTATAATGTCGGCAAACGGCTGCCTGCCTATGCCGTGTCCACGGGACGCGTTCTGCTCGCCTATGAGACCGAAGAGGTGCAGGAACAGTATCTGGCGCGGGTAAACCTGAAGCAGTTCCAGTCAAACACTGTCGTTTCGAAGGTGCGCCTGCGCGAAATACTCATGGAAACCAGGCAGCTTGGATACTCGCTCGTCGATGAAGAACTTGAGCCCGGCGTGCGCTCGATTTCGGTGCCGATACGCGATGTGAACAACCGGGTCATCGCAGCCCTGAATGCATGTTGTCCTTCAGTGCGCTTCTCGGTCGAGGAGATGCGCGGACAACTAGCACCGAAGCTTCAGGATGCCGTCGCGAAGATCAACCGATCCTTTGTGACCGGCCCAAGTTTCTGACCATTCTTCAGAGTGACGGAAGTTCGGCTTCCGCTTTTTGTCAAGCAAGAAGTTCCGCGTAGACTTTCTCATAGTCCGCAACCATCCGGTCGCTTATGAAGTGTGCTTCGAACCGTTTTCGGATGGTTGCCCGATCAAGTTTCTGAGCCGCTTTGAGCGCTGCAGCAAATTCCGGCCCGTTTTCGGCGATAAATCCGGTCACACCGTCTTCAACAATTTCCGGAGGTGCGCCGTAGGGCGTCGCCACCACGGGCGTGCCACACGCCATGGCTTCGATCATGACCGGTCCAAAGGGCTCTGGCCAGTTTATCGGCATCGCAAACACGGAGGCTAAGCCCAGGAAGTCCTGCTTCTCCTTCGGATTGACCTTGCCGACATATTCAGCGTCGGCGCCAAGCAGGGGGCGGACTTCCTTGTCGAAATAGGCCGGATTGCCGATATCAATGTTGGCGGCGAGCTTGATCTTCATTCCGGCCTGCCTTGCCTGCCCTGCACGACCAGACCACGCCGCGCTCATTCCATTGCGTTCCGCTCGGGTCACCACGGCTACGTCAGAATGCCGGCATCATTGCCAATTGTCTGACGACCAGAAATCCGGGGTTATTCTTCGTGGACGTGTCTGCAGAGTGGGCTCTACTTTCGAGGTTCTGTTCGGTACCCGCTGTCAAAATCCGTATGAACGGCGATCGCAATCATGTCGGGCAGTTCGACGAACTCAATCCGGTCGTCAACGTCCCCGAATATGTCTCTTCTCGCCGACATGATGACAATCGGCCGATCGCCAACATGGCTAATGATACTTTCGCACCGCTTGGCGTGGCCGCGACCTTGATGATGGACGAAAAAGCATAAAGGTCGCTGCGTCATTCGAGGCTCCTGGCAAGATTTCATGCAAGGAACCCGGTCACATGCAGAGTGTTACGCGCGAGCCGTTTTTCATTGAGATGACTTGCTTCTGAGCTTGTCTGATAGTGTTTGCGCGGGTGATTCATTAGCGCAGCTAGGAAAATACCCTAATAGATACTGGCGTGTATTTTTCGAATAATCACAACCTGAAAGAGCGCAAAACTGAATCAGAATCTCATGTATGAGCGTTTTGCCGCATCTGGCTCAATTCTTGCTGACCGGTCCAATCGGATATACTAGATTCTGTAATGCTGATTACAGTTATAGGGCGTCGCCGTCGGTTCAGAGGTAGGGGTTCGCAGGTTTGCCAGAGCGTGCAGGTTCAATTGCGATCATAGATGATCACGACCTGTTTTTGCAGGGGCTCGCGCTCATCGTGAAGCGCGACTTTCCGGCTTTCGAAGTCGTGACCGTAACCGAGGCCTCCGACATACTGGACAAGCTGGCGAACGGCACGCGATTTGATCTAATCATTTGCGACCTTATCATGAGCGAGATGAATGGCCTCGCTTTCGTCGATACCATTCGGAAGCAGGGCTATCGTGTTCCAGTTCTCATGCTGTCCGGCATTAATTCCGTGCCGCCGATCGCCGAAATGCAGGCTGTTGGCGCGAACGGGTACATTCACAAATCTCAAGGCAGCCGCGCGCTTAGCAATGCAGTCGATGCGGTTCGCGATAACCCGTTCGGTTTTCAGGATTTCAGCGGGGAGGCCCCCGGCATGGGGGCTCTGGGTGCTGATGCAGACCGAATTCCTGATCTGCCAAAGCTTGGTGACCGCCAGATCGAAGTACTGAAACTGCTATGTGTTGGCGGTCAGAATAGTGAAATTGCGCGGGCCCTGTCGATCAGCGAGAACACAGTCAAGACGCATCTGAAGTACATCTTCGTAGAGCTCGGCGTGAGCCGGCGGACCGAATGTGTGCAACGCGCGCAGCAGCTCGGGCTTATCTAGCTACGAAGCGCGCGGCATTCAGGCGAATTGCTTATCTGTGTTGGCGAGCAGTTTATGCAGCGTGTTCCGCAAATCATCGGGCGCGACAGGTTTGAGCATGACCTGAATGCCAAGACCCGTTACCTCTTCCTCGATGTTTGCAATGTCGCCCGTCATCAGGATGGCCGGCGTTTGCCGTCCTGCCAGGTCGCGTAACTGTCGAATGACCTCAACGCCATCGTCCAGTCCGGGGCCGAGGCGCCTGTCTATTAGAAGTATATCGGGCGCTTGCGCACTCGCGCTCAACAGACGGGTTGCCTGCATACCATCGGCGGCGGTGTAGGTTCGGCAACCCCAACTAGTCAGCAGTGCATTCATCCCATCGCGCACGGGCTTCATGTCATCGACAATTATGCAGAAAGGGGCCGCGTCGAAAGATTCGGTGTCCTGAGGCCCGTCGACGGTAATGGCAGCCGTCTCATGTCCTGCAGGCAAAGCGAGCGACCAGCGCGTCCCCTGTCCCGAGGCCGAGTCCAGCGTCAGTTCTATAGCGAGTAAATCGGTCAACCGCCGAACAATGGAAAGCCCGAGGCCGAGGCCGGGATGCGCCGTTTGTCCTGAAGGGTTAAGCCGAACATATTCCTCGAAAACGCTGTCCTGCTGATCTTCGGGAATACCCGGTCCGGTGTCTGCGATCTCGATCATTGGCGTGCCGTCGGCAGTTTCCAGCCTCAGGGTAACCTGCCCTGGTGCCGGAGTGTAGCGAAGCGCATTCGAGAGAAGATTACTGATAATTCGGCAGAGCAACACAGGGTCCGTTCTGGCGAAAACGGACTCAGTCTTCGTCTCGAATGATAGCCCTTCTATTTCAGCCTGCGTTGAAATCTGTTGAAGCAGCGGGGCCATCACAGCTACAAGGTCCACGGTCTGAACGTCGGGAACGACCGCGCCGCTATCAATCCTGGTGATGTCCACGATGCCTCGCAGCAGGTCGCTCAATCCCTGTCGGGTTGAATCAATCTGGTCGAGCAGCTCTTTCTGCCGCTCGCTCGTCAGTTCGTTACGAAGCGTTTCGATGAAGAAGCCTTGCGCATGCAGCGGTTGCGAAAGGTCGTGGCTTGTCGCGGCCAGGAAGCGCGTACGTTCCTGGCTGGCCTTCTCGATCTGTTTGTTACGCTCGACGAGCTGGTCGGTCAGCGCCTGATTCCTGCGAGCAATAATGCCATCGCGCGTGTCGCGGTCTGTCTGGCCGCTGACCATGATGCCGAACAGATAGTAGAGAATGATGCCGAGCGCGGCCATTTGTGTGCCGCCATCAAGGGCGTAGATCCAGTAAGCGGCAAATGGCAGGATTGTACAGGTCGATAAGGCAATGAAACCGGGCCGATATTCTGAGCCGGGCAACATGCCGCCAACTGTGATGGCGAAGACCATATTACTGGCGACAAACAGGGACAGAAGGTCATTCCCGTCGACCTGCAGGCAGGCAAAGAACGCCCATATCAATCCGGTCAGGCAGCATACAACGATGTGACCGCGCAGATATCGCTTGTAATTCGTTGGCGTCAGCGCGCCACGTGGATTAAGTCTGGCATGCGCATAGGTAGCGCCCACCATTGCCGATGAAATGCAGAACCAGAGCGCCGCAAATTCGGGCTTGCCGAAAGCGACGATCATGATCGTCAGATAGATGATCACCGCCTCGACGAACAAACAGGAACGCACGACATTGTTGCGCAGCAGACGTGCCTGTTCGAATTCTATGCGTAGCGCATCAGTCTGCTCCGGCGTCTGCATGTGCCCCCACACATCTTTTGGCGACTTCTGTTCTTCAGTCGCGACAAGCTTTCAAGAGTCTTGCGCCGTTATGAGGTTTGGCACAAGCACGACGCCGGACGAAACTTAAACCCGCTCCAGGCCTGCGAGGGTTAGAGAAGGGCAGGGGATGGCGTCTGGGGTTGTTGTTTTTACATCCTTGCTGAAGGCGTTTTGGACGCAATCAAGATCGAGGTCTTCCATCGCGTCGTATGTGTTCAAATAAACGTTGCCGGTTAGCTCATCGAGGAAGTGTGAGCGTTTAAGCCTGTCCATGACGGGCCCTTTCACCTCTGACAGGTGAAGGCTGATCCCGGCATCCCGAAGCCGGAGGTTGATGGCTTCAAGGCTTTCCAGTCCACTCGCGTCGATCCTGTTTACGGCGGAACACATCAAAACAAGATGTTTGAGGTCTGGCCGGTTGCTGACGACACAATAGACGGTGTCTTCGAGAAAGCGTGCATTCGCAAAGTAGAGACTTTCGTCGATCCGGATGGTGAGGACCGTGTCGGAGATGACCACGCGGTGGCGGTTCACATTGCGAAAGTGGTGGGTGCCCGGCACCTGTCCGACGAGGGCAAAGTGCGGGCGGCTGGTATTGTAGAGATGGAGGAAGAGCGAAAGGCCGACCCCCGTCGTTACGCCCAGTTCGACGCCGGCGAACAGCGTGACGAGTATTGTGGCCGCCATCGCGCTGAAATCTGACTTGGAATAAGACCAGACCTGACGGAGCGCCTTGAAATCAACTAGCGACAGAACCGCAACGATAATGGTCGCCGCCAGCACCGCCTGTGGCAGGAAGAAGAGGTAAGGCGTCAGAAACAGCGTCGCGAGCCCAATCCCGACGGCCGTGAAGGCGCCTGCAGCCGGGGTCTCAGCGCCAGCATCAAAATTTACTGCGGACCGGGCGAGGCCGCCGGTCACGGGGTAGCCGCTAGAGATACCTGCTGCGAGGCTTGAAACGCCAAGTCCGACCAGCTCCTGATCCGGGTCGACCCGCTGGCGCCGCTTGGCAGCTAGCGTCTGTGCCACGGAGACCGATTCAACGAAGCCGATGAGGCTGATCAAGGCGGCCGAGCCAAGGAGTTGCATCCAGATCTCACGATCGAACGTCGGCAGGCCGATGTCTGGCAAGTTGCGCGGCACCTCTCCCAATATGCGAACGCCGGCATCGTCGAGCGCCAGAAACGCTACAGCGAGGATGCTCGCGACAACCGCAAAGACTGGGCCGGTGCGTGTCAGGATCGCTGCGGCCTTTTCCGGAAGACCAAGTTTCACGAGGGTAGGCTTCAGGTATTTGCGGGAGCCAAACAGGAAGATGAGCGACGCAGCGCCGACAATGAAGGTCGGCCAGTTGGTTTCGCCAATGCTGGCGATGAGCGATGCGACGATCTCCAGTAAGTTACCGCCGCCTGCATCTACACCCAGAATGTGTTTGAGCTGCGAGGCTGCGATGATGATGCCTGATGCGGTAATAAAGCCGGACACGACGGGGTGGCTGAGAAAGTTGGCGAGAAACCCTGCGCGCAGAAGGCCAAGCACCAAGAGAATTGCCCCCGACAGGAAAGCAAGGATCAGCGCGGCCTGAATATAGGCTTCGCTCCCCTGCGGCGCGATCTTGCTGGCGGCCGCTGCCGTCATAAGGGAGAGGATTGCAACTGGTCCAACGGCCAGTGTGCGGCTGGTGCCGAAAATGGCGTAGGCGATCAGCGGCAGAATGGACGCGTAAAGCCCGATCTGGGGCGGCAGGCCCGCCAGCATTGCATAGGCGAGCGATTGCGGGATCAGCATGATCGTCACGATCATCGCCGCGATTATGTCATTGACCAGCGTATCGCGGCGATATTCGCGGCCCCATTCAAGGATGGGGAAGTATCTGGCGGGCCGGAATGCCATGGCTGTCTCAGGCTGCCTTGTCGAGATTTAAGTCTGGCTTGGCGAAAAGCTCATTACCAGACAGCATCATCTCGAAATAGATGCCAGGCAACATACGCTCTTTCAGGAACCAGGCCAGGCGGGTTGGTTTGGTGCCATCCAGCATCCAGGTCGGCATGGTCGGCTGAAGTTTTCCACCGTATCCGAACTCGGCCAGAACGATCTTGCCACGCTCCACGGTCAGAGGGCAGGATCCGTAGCCGTCATAATGGGCGTTAGGCTCAAGCCCCTGCATCACGCGCAGAAGGTTATGTGCGACAATCGGGGCTTGCTTGCGAACCGCTGCAGCTGTCTTCGCATTCGGCGTCGATCCGGCGTCACCAAGTGCGAACACGTTTTCGTACCTGGTATGGCGCAGAGTTTCCGGGTCGATGTCGATCCAGCCTGCATCATTGGCAAGCGGGCTTGCGGCCACGAAATTGAGCGCCGTTTGAGGCGGCGTAACGTGCATCATGTCGAAGTCACGTTCGGTGCGAGATACTTTGCCGTCTTTGCCAGTTACTTCAAATACTGCCCGCTTCGCCGGACCGTCCACAGCGACAAGTTTTTCACTGAGGCAGAGGTCGATGCCGTATTTCTCGACATAGCTCATCAAGGCGGGAACGTATTCCTGCACGCCAAACAGGACGCCGCCGGCATTGTGAAACTCCACCTCAATATCCTTGAGGACGCCGCGCCGCCTCCAGGCGTCGCAGGCCAGATACATAGCCTTCTGAGGGGCACCGGCGCATTTGATCGGCATGGGCGGTTGCGTGAAGAGCGCGCGGCCCGATTTCAGTTCGCTCACGAGTTTCCAGGTGTAGGGCGCAAGATCGAAGCGATAATTGGATGTGACGCCGTTACTGCCGAGCGTTTCGAAAAGCCCTTCAACGCCATCCCAGTCCAGTTTCAGGCCTGGAGCTGCAACGAGATACTTGTAGCCGATCTGGCTGCCGTCGCTGAGCGTGATCGTGTTCTGCTCAGGCTGAAAGCTTTGGCAGCCTGCCTTGATCCAGGTAGCGGCCTTGGGCATCAGGCCAGCCATCTTGCGAACAGTCTGTTCTGGTTTGAACACACCGCCGCCTACCATCGTCCAGCCAGGTTGGTAGTAGTGATCCTCGTTTGGCTCGACGATAGCGATATCTAGCTCGCTGTTACGCTTGAGCAGGCTCGAGGCAGTCCCGATACCTGCTGCCCCGCCGCCAATGATGACGATGTCATGTGTTCTGATGGCCATTCTATCCTCCGATTACCGCCTTTTTTTTGCTGTTCACCCGCTCACAAGGCGTTGATCGGGATCTTCATGTAGCGTTTGCCGTTTTCTTCGGCGGGTGGCATCTGGCCAGCGCGCATATTGATCTGGACGGAGGGCAGGATCAGCTTCGGCATCTCGAGGGTCGCATCGCGTTCCGTCCGCATTTTGACGAACTCTTCCTTTGAGATGCCCGCGTGAACATGCTTGTTGTGCGCCTTTTCCTCAGCGATGGTCGTCTCCCACACATACTCGTCGCGCCCGGGCGCCTTGTAGTCATGGCAGAGAAAGACGCGCGTCTCGTCCGGCAGGGCGAATAGCTTCTGGATGGAATCGTAGAGCGTACCGGCATCACCGCCCGGGAAGTCGCAACGCGCGGTGCCAAAATCAGGCATAAAGATAGTATCGCCGACAAAAAGTGCGTCACCGATCAGGTGGCTCATACAGGCCGGCGTGTGTCCGGGCGTGTGGATCGCGCGGGCGTCGATGTTTCCGACTTTGTAGGTTTCGCCATCCTTGAACAGATGGTCGAACTGGCTGCCATCGGTGTGGAATTCCTGGCCTTCATTGAAGATTTCGCCGAAGACCTTTTGGACGGTGGCGATGTGCTCACCAATGCCGGTGCGCCCACCAAGCTGGCTCTTGATATAGGGGGCCGCCGTAAGGTGGTCGGCATGGACGTGGGTGTCGATAATCCAGTCAACCTTCAGTCCAGCTTCCTTCACGAAGGCGATCATGAGGTCCGCTGACTTCGTCATCGTGCGGCCCGATGCCTGATCGAAATCCAGCAACGAGTCGACGATTGCTGCCTGGTTGGTGGTGCTATCCCAGACGACATAGCTGATCGTATTGGTGGCTTCGTCAAAGAAGGCTTTCACTTCTGGCTTTTGCATAGCTTTGTCTCCAATTAATCAATCGAGAATGCGGGCAAATTGCCCGGCACCCGCCGTCAGGTTCTTCTGTAGAAAAGCATTGCGGGCGACGCGTGATAGCGGACGTGAGCCGGGCACCACCTTGTCGAGCATGACGACACAGAGCGCATCAATCATTGCGCCCACGCGTGAATTGTCAGCGAGGCTGTAAAAGATGGACTTCGCTTCACGGCGGGTTTCGACGAGGCCTTCTTCGCGAAGCTTTGCCAGTTCGCGCGACAGTCTCGGCTGGCGTATCTCCAGCGCGCTTTCGATTTCGCTGACGGACATTTCGCGGTCACGCAACTGGCAGCAGATCATCAGCCGCGCCGGGTGCGATAGCGCTTTCAGCAGACCTGCGGCCTCGTCGGCCAGCGGCTCCATCGTCTCTAGGGTTTGGGTCATTGCTGGCCGCCTTTCGACGTCAGATACCAAGCATGACCCTCCATTGCGGCGCGCTCGTCGACCTGGCGCATATCTGTCGGTGCCGGAAGCACGGCATCGTCGCCTGGGCGCCAGCCTTCCGGTGTCGAAACGCCAGCGGTCTCAGATGTTTGCAGGGCTGCCAGGACCCGGAAAATTTCATCGACCGACCGGCCCACAGCAAGCGGATAATGAATAAGCGCCCGGATGATGCCTTCGGGGTCAATGAAAAAGACCGACCGCACCGATGCCGTTGAGTCGGAGGCGGCGTGGATCATGCCATAGGCGCGAGCAATCGCCATGGAGATGTCTTCGACGATCGGGAAAGATATCCGGACGCCAAATCTTGCCTCGATGTCTTTCACCCAGGCGAGATGCGAATAAAGGCTGTCGACCGATAGCCCTAGCAGGTCGCAATCAAGACTATTGAAAGCCTCAATCTGTTTTTCGAAGGCGACGAACTCTGATGTGCAGACCGGCGTAAAGTCTGCCGGGTGGGAAAAGAAGACCAGCCACCGGCCTCGATAGTCAGACAGGCGGACAAGGCCTTCAGTCGTGCGGGCATCAAAATCGGGTGCGGCAGAGCCGATCTGTGCGACCTGATTGGTTGAGGCAATGTCGAGCATGATCTGACCTTCCATATTCACTTGCTCTTTTATATTATACGTTTTACAAAAACGTCAATTAAAGAAGCTCAGGAATGTGTCGAATGGAAAGTTTTACACCTGTAAGTGCGAGCATCGGCGGGGCTCTTATCGGCGTCTCCGCTGTTTTGCTCATGGCGTTTCATGGTCGGATTGCCGGGATCAGCGGTCTGTTCTCCGGAACCGTATTTGCGGCGAAGGGTGACCGGAGCTGGCGAGTCGTCTTTGTGCTAGGGCTAGTGGCAGCGCCGCTCGTCTATTGGCTGGCGGCTGCTGAGAAACCTGCGTTTGACATGCAGGCAGGCTGGCCGCTCATCATCGCTGGCGGCTTGCTGGTCGGCTTCGGCACGCGGCTCGGTTCGGGCTGTACGAGCGGGCATGGCGTCTGTGGCCTGTCGCGCCTGTCGCCGCGATCCATGGCGTCGGTCCTGCTGTTCATGGCAGCTGGCATGGCGACTGTCGCACTCATCAAACCCCTGATTGGAGCCTGATGCTCATGGCGCGTAATCTCATGGCCCTACTGGCGGGCCTCACTTTCGGCCTCGGCCTCGTCATCTCGCAAATGGTCAACCCGGCGAAAGTGATCGCCTTCCTTGACCTCTTCGGGAATTGGGACCCTTCGCTTGCCTTCGTGATGGGCGCTGCGCTCATCGTGACGGCGATCGGGTATCGCCTCGTCTGGCTGCGACCACGGCCAGTGCTGGCCGAAAGTTTTCAGGTGCCGGGAAACCGCAAGGTTGACGCGAAGCTGGCGACAGGCGCTGTCCTGTTCGGCATTGGCTGGGGCCTTGTCGGGCTCTGCCCGGGTCCAGCGATTGCGGCGATCACGATTGGCGGCGTTCCGGCGCTCGGCTTCCTAGCGGCGATGGCGGCAGGCATGCTGGCCTTCGAGCTGTTCGACCGGCGCGCTGCCAAACCTGCCTAGTGGCCTTTAAAAACGGGCGGGCGTTTCTCGAGAAAGCTCGCCACGCCTTCCTTGTGGTCCTCGGTCTGCATCAGCGCGCGGATTGTCTCAATCGCCCAGCTGCCAAGCTCGCGCGGGTCTCCATACGTTCCCTTGCGGATACCCTCCTTCATATAGCGAAGGGCCAGGGGCGGGTTCTCTGCGATACGACCAGCGAGTGCTCTTGCTTCGTCCATCAGTTGGGCATGAGGAACAGTCCGGGACACCAGGCCAATGCGTTGGGCTTCGCCGGCATCAATAACATCGCCAGTAAACAGTAGTTCGGCCGCCTTGGCGGGACCGACAATCGAAGGCAGGCGGTAAAACCCACCGACATCGCAGACGAGTCCGCGCTTGATGAACATTTCAGAGAACTTCGCCTTGTCGGAAGCGATACGGATGTCAGCATACAGCGCAAGCTCCATGCCCCAGCCAATCGCCGCACCATTGATCGCCGCGATGAGTGGCTTGTCGCATTCGAGAGCAGCCATAGCGGCAGGGGTCGGTTGGTGACGAACCGTTGGCGACTTCGGCGCAGTCTCTTTTGGCTTCGGCGCCGCCATGATCTCGCGGACATCGTCGCCAGAGCAAAAAGCCGGATCGGAACCTGTAACGATGACACACCGAACATCGCCATCAACCACCGCGCGGCGCAGGGCGCGCTCGAGCCTGTCATATGCGTCAAAATTCAGCGCATTGCGCCGATCCGGTCGGTTCAGAGTGATGGTGGCAATATGGCGCTCGACCTCATAGAGGACGCTAGCGCCTGTCTCTGTTTCTGACATGTTGGTATCTCCCTAAAATGTAGCAGACGCCAGCTCTCGCGGCGGCGTTCAGGCTGCAGTGCTAGAGAGCTGACGCATGGGAGGGTCAAGCGCTTCTCGCGAGGAGGCGTGCTCTGCCGGGACGCGTAGCCCAATTGCCCGGCTTCGGTTGAATTGGCGCGGGTTGGCGCAAACTGTGCTATGTTTCTTTTAAGGTGCTTCAAGCGCCAGATTAGCGAGTTGAGCAAAGCATTTCAGGTGTATGGCCAAAGCATTCGTCGAAATCGGGGACATTCAGCCGCTTGTCGACGCGGCGGTGGAGCATGGTGTCGACCTTGCGCCCTTCCTTGGGGTGTCGGCAGATGTCCTCGGGCAGAGCGTTACCTCCATCGCCATCGCTGACTATTTCCGTATGCAGAGATCATTGGCTCTGGCGTCCGATGACCTCACAGCCGTCATCTCCAGCCGGAAGCTGACTTTCAAGACTGGGCAATTTCTAATTGCCCAGATGCAAAACGCCACTTCGCTTATGGCGACGATCGAGATCCTCGCCGAACACATGAATATGATGCATGGCGACACTTACAATTCGGTCCGATACGGCGAGAATCGGCTGGCGCTGGTCGTCGACGACAGTCACTTTCCGTATAGATCGCGGGAAAATACCGACTTCGTCGAGCTGGTTGGCGACTGCCTCACTATCAAGATACACTGCCTGCTCGATAGCCTGACAGAGGGCGCGGCTAGCGGGGCCTTGCGGCGCATCAAGCTTAAGCGGAAACGAGGGGAGACGCGCCGGCCACAGAATGCATTCTGGTCCGTGCCGCTGGAGTATGGCGCGCCAGCTTATGAACTCATCTACGATTTCGATCTTGCCTGTGCACCGCTACAGATACGGCAAACCGTAGACATGAGCACCGACGGGGTCTTCTCCCGGGTTATCGGCCATCTTGACGCGCACGATGTTTCGAACGGGGAGATCAGCATCGGCGCACGCACGCGCGACCTGCTCGAAGATGGTCTTTCGCGCCAGTCCGACGTGGCTCGCAAACTCGATGTTAGCGTAGCAACCCTGCGCCGCCGACTGGCGGAGGAAGGGCTGCAGTTTCGTGACCTTCTTCTGGAGACGCGCCTACAGCGTGCAGAAGGCATGCTGAAGCGCGGGGCCTCGGTAGCCCAGGCGACTGAGGCGCTGGACTATTCCGATGTCCGCGCCTTCAACCGCGCTTTCAAGCGCTGGAAGGGCAAGACGCCTGCAGCTTTTGCGCAGGAATTTCAGTCCTGAAGGTCCGGTCTGAGCGAAAGTGTTCACAGACCTTGACGTTAAGTGTCATGGCGGCCTTTCCGTAAAGTGAGACACCTGCCTGCAATGCGCGAAGATGCATGAAGGGAGGATATCATGAAACTTTGTACCCCGCATACCGCTCGCCTGGCGCTTGCCTCGGTTATTGCACTGACGGCTGGGATGGCCGCAAATGCCCAGACCGACACGGTAGCTTCTGATATGTCTGAAGAGGCACAAGACCAGCGCCGCTTCAACACGGTGACTGTCACCGCGCAACGCCGCGAGCAGAGCCTTGTCGACGTGCCGCTGTCCGTTTCGGCTTTCGATGGCGACCTTCTGGCCGATCTCGGTGTTGCCGATCTGACGGAAGTCGCAAAGATTTCGCCGAACGTAACGCTGGAAGTTTCCCGCGGCACGAATACGACTCTTTCTGCCTTTATCCGCGGCGTTGGCCAGCAGGATCCGGTCGCAGGCTTTGAGGCTGGCGTCGGCCTCTATGTTGATGATGTTTATCTCAACCGTCCGCAGGGTGCCGTGCTTGATGTCTATGACGTCGAGCGCGTCGAGGTCCTTCGCGGCCCTCAGGGCACACTTTATGGACGCAACACGATTGGCGGCGCGATTAAATACGTCACGCGCGGTCTGAGCGATGAGCCGACCTTTGAAGCCAATGTGAAAGTCGGCAGCTACAGCCAGATAGACGGCACGCTGACAACGTCGCTTCCGGTGACCGACAGTTTCCGTGTCGGTGCCGCGATTGCCAGTTTCAACCGTGACGGCTTCGGTGAGAACCGCATCACCGGAGAAGAAAACTATAACAAGGAACTCTTCGGCGCCCGCGTTTCGGCTGAACTTGACCTTGCAGAGAACTTCCAGCTTCGCGCTGCGGCTGACTATTCACTCGACAAGTCGAACGCCCGCCAGGGGCATCGCCTTATCCCGGACCAGTTCCCGCCTTTCACCTATCCCGTGCTCGGTGATGTGTTTGACACGCGCGCTGGCCTGAATGCAGTTGACCAGCGTGTGGAAGCCTACGGCGGTTCACTCGTCGCTGAGTGGGATCTCAACGACAACTGGACGATCAAGAATATCCTCGCTTATCGCGAGGACGAAAGCACCTCGCCGATCGATTTCGACTCTCTGCCAGAGGCGGATGTCGACGTGCCAGCGATCTATGAGAACGACCAGTTCTCCGAAGAGCTTCAGTTCCTCTATTCGGGTGATCGCCTGAACGGCCTGATCGGTGTCTACTACCTCGATGCAAACGCCTCGACCGTCTTTGACGTGCTGCTGGCAACGACAGGTGACCTGCTCAGCTTGCCGGGTCTGAATGCGCAGACCTTTGGTGATGTGGGTACGGAAACCTGGTCGATCTTCGGTGACTTCACCTATGATCTGACAGATCGTTGGTCGCTTTCGCTCGGCGGTCGTTACACCGAGGATACACGGACCTCTCTCGTACAGCGTCGTACCTATATCGGTGGCTTCTCCGAATTCTTCGGCGGCGCCGGCATTCCGATTGCAACCACGTCGGACTTTGAGGGTGAAGCAACCTTCGACGATTTCAGTCCGCGCGTCTCTCTCAGCTATGCAGTGACGCCGGAGTCCAACCTCTACGCGACCTACTCGCAAGGGTTCAAAGGCGGCTCCTTCGACCCACGCGGTCAGACAACGGCAGCACCTGACCTCAACCAGGACGGCGTCGTTTCGCAGGACGAAATCTATACCTTCATGCAGTTCGACCCGGAAGAGGTCGACTCCTACGAAGTCGGTTACAAGGCAAGCCAGCTTGACGGCCGCGTCAATTACAGCCTCGCCGCTTTCTATTCCGATTATAAGGACGTGCAGGTGCCGGGCTCGATCGGGGTCGATACCGACGGCGATGGGGTCAACGACTCCTTCTCTGGCGTGACGACAAACGCCGGCGCTGCCACAATCTGGGGTGTTGAGTTTGAGGGCACCGCCACGCTGGCTGAAGACATGGCCCGCTCAGGCGATCTTCTGAACCTTGGCTGGTCTGTCGGCTATCTCGACGCACAGTATGACGAGTTCATTGACGCTTTCGGCAATGATGTCTCCGACCAGCGCGTCATTCAGAACACGCCTGACTGGACCGCAAATGGACGGATTTCCTACGACACGCCGTTTGCAGGGGGCAATCTGCTTCTTAACACTCAACTCTCCTATCGTGGTGAGTCGAGCCAGTTCGAAGTACCAAACCCGTTCCTCGACCAGGAGGCCTTTACGCTCTGGGACGCCAGCATTCGCTGGGAAACCGAGGATGGACGCTGGGGCTTCAGCCTGACTGGCAAGAACCTCACCGATGAAGAGTACATTGTTGCAGGCTACAACTTCGTGACGGTGAACCCGAACGGCACGTTCACGCCAACGCTTGGTCTCGAAGGCACGCTGACGGCCTTCTATGGCGACCCGCGTACGGTGACGGCCGGTATCGACTACCGGTTCTAGCCAGATCTCTCCTCCCAAGGGGTGCGGCGGGCGCCATTTCGTGCCGGCCGCACCCCGATTTTTACGGTAGGGACGCGCTTTGAGCGATATTCATTACAAATCCGCTGACGGTCTCGACCTGTTTGCGAAATCCTATGGCCCTCAAGATGCACCGCTCAACGTGCTTTGCATGCATGGGCTGACCCGCAACCATAAGGATTTCGAGCCGATGATTGAGCGGCTCGGCAATCGTTACCGGTTCATCGCAGTCGACGTTCGTGGTCGGGGCCAGTCGGACTGGTCGACCAATCCCGACACCTACTCGCCGCAAGTTTACGCGCAGGATATGTTCGCGCTTGCTGATCAGCTTCAGCTTTCCCGCATGGCGCTGATTGGAACTTCCATGGGCGGCTTGATGGCCATGATCATGGTGAAGGTTGCGCCCGAACGCGTTTCTGGGATCGTTCTCAACGATGTCGGCCCCGTGGTAAATCCGGCAGGCCTTGCACGAATTGCAGCCTATTCGCAGGACCCAAAGCCAGCCCCGACATGGCAGGCGGCAGCCGAAAAGGTGAAAGCCGCGCAAGCCGATGCCTTTTCGGAATTCACCGATAAAGACTGGATGGCGTTTGCAAGGCGGACCTGGCGCGAGCAAGACGATGGCTCCGTGCGTGCAGACTACGACCCGGCCATCACGCAGTCGCTTGGCGAGGCGAAGGCGGGGCCGCTGACAAAGTTCGCGATGTGGCGACTGTTCGGATCGCTAAGATCGGTGCCGTTGCTGATCCTTCGCGGTGAAACCTCAGACATTCTGTCGAAAATAACGGCCAGGCGGATGGCGCGCAGGCATCCTGCCAGCGAATTGGTGACGATCCCGAACCGCGGTCACGCGCCGATCCTCGATGAGCCGACCTCCGTCAGCGCCATCTCCACCTTCCTTCAGCTATTGGAACCACAGTGATGAACCAGCAAGCAGCCGCCCCGAGCACCAGATCTGTTCCCGGGCGGGCCTGGGTGCTTGCTGTCCTGACTCTTGTCTACACATTCAACCATGTCGACAGGCAGATCCTCATTACCGTGATCGAACCGATCAAGGCCGAGTTCGGCTTCTCTGATGGCCAGATTGGCTGGCTGACGGGCCTTGCGTTCGCCGCCCTCTATGCAACGCTTGGCATTCCCGTCGCCATGTGGGCGGATAGGGGCAACCGGCGAAATATCATCGCCCTGGCGCTCACCATATGGTCAGGCATGACGGCGCTTTCAGGCTTTGCGCAAAACTTCTGGCATCTTTTCTTCGCGCGTATGGGAGTGGGCATAGGGGAGTCCGGCGGGACACCGCCAGCCACAAGTATGATCGCCGACCTATATCCGCCTCAGCAACGCGCCTTCGCACTTGGCGTATATACTTGCGGCATCGGCTTCGGGATCATGATTGGCTACATCCTCGGCGCCTATGTCTATGCGCACTTTGGCTGGCGTGCAGCGTTCTTCGCGGCTGGCATTCCCGGCGTTCTGCTGGCGCTTCTGGTTCGGTTCACGGTCAGAGAGCCAGTCCGTGGTTTCTCCGATGCGAGCCAGCCGACAGAGGATGCGCCGGGTTTCGGCGACACGGTGAAATTCATGCTGAGCCAGCGCAGCTACATGCTGATTCTGCTCGGCTGCCTTCTCATTTGCATTTCGGCTAATGCGTTCGTCGCATTCACGTCCAGCTATCTGCAACGCACCTTCGACCTGCAGCCACAGGACGTTTCGCTGCCACTCGGTCTTCTGATTGGCGGGGTTGGCGGTGCGGGGGCCATGATCATTGGGGCAGCATGCGATCGTCTCTCTACCAAAGATTTACGCTGGCGGCCTTGGATTATTGCGACAACGAGTGCGATCGCGCTGCCGTTCGCGTGGATGTTCCTGAGCGCCCGGACCGTCGAGATGGCCTATGTCTGGAATATCGTGCCGAGTTTTGTCGGCCTTATCTACGCGTCTATCGCTTATACAGCGACCCAGGAACTGGTGCGCGTACGGATGCGCTCGGTCGGGGCGGCGTTTACGCTTTTCTGCCTGACCCTTATCGGCATCGGCGGCGGACCCCTCATCGCAGGCACAATCAGCGATTATTTTGCCGCGACAGGCCATACGAGTCCGCTCGCAAGCGCCTTGAAGGTGATCCTTGGCTTCAACGCTGCCAGTGTCGTCTGCCTTCTGCTCGCCGCGCGCTATTATCGCGACGATGCTGCGCGAGCGATGAAGGCGAGCATCGACACCTGAGCTGTTCCGCACACGGACATTTCGCGCGGCGGGCGAACAGGACTGGACAAGGCCTCAAACCACTGGTTAGCGTGCATGTGGGGAAGGGGGGAGTTCAATGAAGCTCTGTATTATGGACGGTGAGACCGTCCTGCTAAATCTCGAGGATCATCGAGTTGATCTGCCGGGGTCTGAACGTGATCGGGCGACCTCAATGATGCTTTTGAGCGAAGCGCTCGTGCTGCTTGCAAATGCCTGTGAAGCCGATGCGATCGAGCAAGCCGCCTCTGAAATTAGCGACTCAATTCGCGCGAGCATGACGGTTCGGGTCCGCGCCGATGAGATTATCGAAAAGACAAGGCATTGAGCCAGTCAGCTCTTGAACCTGCATCGCGGGTTCGTTTTTCAATTGATCAATACAAAAAGTGCCGACCCTGTGAGGTCGGCACTTCTCGTTTGCGAATAGCTAAAACTCTACTGGATTAGAACCGGTATGACAGGCTCGCGCCATAGGTCCGCGGCTTGCCAGCAAAGCGCATGATCACGTTTGCATTCGAGGTGATCTGTTGCCAGTAATACTCGTCGGTGAGGTTCTTGCCCCAGAGCGAGACTTCCCAGCCATCATTGATGGAATACAGGGCAATCGAGCCATTGAGCACCCCATAGGAGTCGATGTCGTAGAGCTCATTGTCCGGATCACCTGCCGTGGAGTCGCTCTGCCAGCGGCCGTTGAGCGCCGCTGAGAAGCCGAGGCTGTCATTCAGCGGACGATCATACAGGAAGGTCAGGCTGGCGGCCGTTTCCGGGCTGTACAGAAATGGGTCGCCCTGGACGTTGGTTGGGCGCCCGGCAAAATCGAACGTTTCGAAGCTGCCATACTCTGTATTGAGGAGGGTCAGGCCACCAATTGCCGTGAGATCATCTGTCAGCAGCCACGTGATTTCAGCATCAAGGCCATAGGCTTCTGCCTCCGGGGCGTTCTGGAGCTGTGAGAGCGCCGTGTAGATCGGGTCCGGGAAGAACTGGGCGCCCTGCTTGTCGGTGTAGTCATAGTAGAAGAGCGCAGCGTTCGCCTGCATCCGTCCGTCAAGCAGACCAGCCTTCATGCCGACTTCATAGGCCAGCAGGCTTTCCTGCGTCGCCGGGAAATTCTGTTCGGCCTTGGAAGCTGCGTTCACCGGCGTTGCAGCCGACTTGTAGCCTTTGGAGACCGAGGCGAAGAGGAGAAGGTCTTGAAAGCGATCCGGTGTGTAGTTGGCCACGACCCGCCATGAGACATTGTCCTCTTTCACATTCGAATCGACCGGGCCGAAAGTGTTCTGGATGTTGCTGTAGGTGTTACAGCCATTCTCCAGCAGCGGCGCTGGCGGCACGTTCACATCGGGATAGAAACCGACAAAGAAGAACCGGTTGAAGATGTTCACGTTCGGCTGCATCGAGCCGTCAATGTCGGCGGAGCAGCCGATATAGTCCTGCTCGTCTTCTGTGTAGCGGATGCCGGTGATGAGCTCCCATTCATTGGTCAGGCGCCAGTTGGCGTTGGCGAAGATGCTCGCACTGGTCGACTCGAACTGGCCGATGTCGCGGTACTTCTGGAATGAGCCAAGGATTTCGCCCGGCGAGTATGGCAGGCCAGTTTCCGGATCGACGTTGAGCGAGTTGATAAACGCGGTCTGTTGCGCAATCGCTGCCGCATAGGCCGCAGGGTTTGCCTGCTCAAGCTGTATGAGAGCGGGGTTGAGAAGCCGCAGCGTGTTCTCTGTGTCGTAGGCGAGGCCTGCCGCGACAGAACTGATGAAGTTACTGTTGGCGTTATCCCGCAACAGAGTCTGGTTCGAGTCGGTGATTTCGTCCTTCGAGTAGTATGCGCCGACCATCCAGTCTGCGATTCCGTTGGATCCTTCGAGGCGGATTTCCTGGCTGAACGATTCGATTTCAGCTTCGATGTCCTGCAACAGGACCGCAGCAGGTGCGCCCGACCAGTCCAGAAGTGCTTCACGTTCCAGTTCATTGTAACCGGTCAACGAAACGATGCGCATGCCATTATCAAGGCCCCAGTCGATTCCGAGCTTGTAGGCGTTGAAGGTCGAGTCTTCCTCAAGCGGGCCATCGAGACCGGAAATACCAAATTCGCTATTGGCGCGGGCATCAAGCGGGGCCCAGTCCGCCTGCTCGGCAGAGGTTGGATTATTGTTCAGAACATA
The DNA here is from genome assembly GCF_027213945.1 of Henriciella marina. Classification (GTDB taxonomy): domain Bacteria; phylum Pseudomonadota; class Alphaproteobacteria; order Caulobacterales; family Hyphomonadaceae; genus Henriciella; species Henriciella marina_A. The sequence goes on along the minus strand of NZ_JAPWGW010000002.1, from coordinate 515,809 downwards.
GTCGACCACGCCAGGTGCGTTGGCACCTGCGCCGCCACCTGCGAAGGGGCTGAAGGGATTGGTGGCCGGAGTCAGACCGATAGCCTGGCCGCCAATCGTGTCGGACTGGTTCGTCCAGCCATTCCAGGAAAGGTCCACGTCGAGATTGCTTGTCGGCTGCCAGGCGAGGGCGGCGCGAAAGCCCAATTTGTCGATCTTGCCGCGCTCTTCATTCGGGCGAGTGTCCGAACGCTGCCAGCCTTCGTCGCTCGTTTCCTGACGGGCGGCCAGACGGAACTGGAGCGTGTCGGCGATTGGCAGGTTGATCATGCCCTCATAGTTGAAGGTCTCGTAATTGCCGACATCGGCCACCGCGAAGGCTTCAAACTCATCGGAGGGCTTGTTGGTGACAACGTTGATCAGACCGGCCGTGGTGTTGCGGCCGAAGAGGGTACCCTGTGGGCCTTTCAGGACTTCGACGCGGTTGACGTCGAAGACCGGACCAGAGTTCATGAACGGAAACGGATAGGCAACTTCGTCGACATAGGTGCCAACGGTGGAGGTCGCCGACACGTTGATCGTGTTGAAACCAATGCCGCGAAGCGTGTAGGTCGGCACGCCCTGATAGGACTGCGAGACCGAAAAGCTCGGAATGACGGACTGAAGGTCATCCACGCTGTCGACGCGAAGGTCCTCAATCTGGTCTTCACCAAATGCCTGGATTGACATCGGAACATCGAGCACCGATTCTTCGCGGCGCTGCGCAGTCACCTGGATCGAGGTCAGACGGCGCTGCGATTCTTCAGGTACAGGCTGGGTCGTTGCGACTGTCTCATCGCTCGCGGTGTCTTGCGCAAAGGCTGGGGACAGTCCCGCTGCGAGCGCAATGGCTGTGCTTGAGATAAGGGTGTGGCGTAAGGTTACTCGTTGGATCAAATTTTCCTCCCTGGGATTCCGGCTTCTGACCGGTTGTTTTTACCCAGTGAGGGTCCTCAAACTGCCATTCCCAAACAAGCTATCGAAAGTGACAGGGGATGCAAATCTGCAACACGTCCTAAAGCTTCAGAAGCAGCTTCGCCATGACGTTTCTCTGTACCTCGTTCGAACCGCCATAGATGGAGGCGGCGCGATTGTTGAGATATCGCGGCATCGCCGTCAGGCTGTGTGCAGGTCCGGCAGGTTCAACATTTGAACCGGGCTGACGCGCTGCCATCTGGTCGACATTGCCGTAGAGACCAGCCGCCTCGATCCCGAGCGTATCAATTCGTTGCATCATCTCGGTCCGGGCTGTCTTAAGCATCGATGATGCCGCACCTGGATTCTGCCCCCCGGCGAGCGCAGAGGCCACCCGCTGTTCGGTGACCGTAATGGCTTCCAGTGCGATCTTCGTATCTGAGAAACGGCGCTTGAAGGCAGGATCACTCGCAAGCGGCTTTCCGTCGGCACCGGCCTCGGCATGGGCCATCACACGAACGCGTTCGAGGGCCGCTTCGATGCCAGCCGAAGACCCGCCGCCTCGCTCAAACTCAAGCAGGTACTTTGCAACTGTCCAGCCGTCATTCTCCTCACCAAGACGCCCGGATTTGGGCACGCGGACATCATCGAAGAAAACCTGATTTACCTCATGCTCCCCAGCCATGGTGATAATGGGTTCTACCCGGATGCCCGGCGTATTCATGTCGAGCAGGAGGAAAGTGATTCCCTGTTGCGGCTTGCCGTCTGTGGATGTCCGCACGAGGCAGAACATCTTGTTGGCGTGGTGGGCTTGCGTCGTCCAGATTTTTGAACCGTTGAGGACATAGTCATCGCCGTCGGAGACCGCGCGCATCTGCAGGCTCGCAAGATCAGACCCTGATCCCGGCTCAGAATAGCCTTGGCACCAATAGTCCTCACCGTTCAAGATGCGTGGGAGGTAGTAGGCTTTCTGCTCTTCGGTGCCGTAGCCCATGATGCAGGGCCCGACCATTTGCAGGCCCATCGGAGAGAGGGGCGGTGTGCCCGCCTTGGCGCACTCGGACGCAAAGATGTACTTCTGCATCTCGTCCCATCCGGGGCCTCCATATGCTTTCGGCCAATGCGGCGCGGCCCAGCCTTTTTCATTGAGGATCTTCAGCCATGGGAGATTGTGCTGGGGTTCGCTGAAAGAACTCGTGGTCAGGCGGCCCGCCTCGGCGAGCTCCGGCGGAAGTTTTTCAGCAAGAAAGGTGCGGACTTCTTCGCGAAATAGCTCGTGTTTCTTTTCCAGTGTCAGCTTCATCCCTCGTACCCTTCTCTTATGTTCGCAGGTGTCGACCTGTCTCTGCGGCAAGCTTGCAGACTCGTTCGGTGAGCGACAAGCTAATACTAATAATAGGTCAGATCATGCCCAAAAATTGCTCCTCCCAGTCGCTTGAAGACGATGTGCTCAAGCTTGCCAGATCCGTTGCTGAATCCGGCAAGCCGATAGGGCTGCCATTCAACGCGGTGAGCGCCGACATCTCTAGCCCTCAGCCCATGTGTGACACAGCGGGCCGCCCGTTCGCCGAAACGATCTTTCGCTGGATCGATCCGAATTTCGAGTACTGGAAAGATCGGATGTTCGCGCTCCGCTCAACCTTGGTCCACGCGACACGCACGTGCGCGGAGCCGTTCTATTATTCCAAGGGCAAGGTCATGAGCTGGCGCCGGAACGAGGCGCTGGTCGCGGCAACTAACCCTGAACAGTATGCTGCGGCGAACATCGGGGCTGCCATTATCTCTCCGGTCCATCTTCCTGGCGGGGCAATCGGTGCGGTTGTCTGGGCATCAGATAAGGAAATTGACCTTGCCGACGCCTTCGCCGCCAACGCCGCCAATCTTCACGCACTCGCGCTCCGGTTTGTGGCAACCTATCATGATGCGCGGGACCTTGGCCCGCAGGGACCGGCCGTCTATCTGACGCGGCGCGAGATCCAGTGCCTTAAATGGGCCGCCGCTGGCAAGACCGATGCAGAGATTGCCACCATCATGCACATTTCGGTGCCGACTGTTCGCTTTCACATCACCAATAGTGCGACGAAGCTCGGTGTGACCGGCAAGGCGAGAGCAATCCAGCGGGCCTCAACGCTGGGATATATAGGTCACGAATAGGCGGTCCGGGCCTGAACGGCCCGGCGACATCCAATATCTCAGACCTTGGCGCTAAGCCGGTCGCGAAGCTCGCGTTTGAGGAATTTGCCGCTTGCATTACGGGGCAGGGGCTCGTTCAGGATCCAGATGTAGCGGGGCACCTTGTGCTTTGCCATGATGGCCCCGCAGTGTTCGCGGATCGTATCTTCGCTGACCTGTCTGCCAGGCTTTGCAACAATCGCCGCGCCGACTTCCTCGCCCAGCCGCTCATCAGGAATGCCGAATACCGAACATTCTGCAACGTCATCATGCCGATAAAGCGCAGCTTCGACTTCGGCGCAGTAGATGTTCTCGCCGCCGCGCAGGACCATGTCCTTCTTGCGGTCGACGATATAGATGAAGCCATCCGCATCCATCTTCGCGATGTCGCCTGTGTGCAACCATCCACCATCGGTGATGGTTTCGGCCGTGGCTTCGGGACGGTTGATGTACCCCTTGATGACCGATGAGCCGCGAACCCACAGCTCGCCGCGCTCGCCCAGCGGTACTTCATTACCGTCGGGATCGACGCACTTGGCCTCATAGCTCGGCATTGCCGGGCCGACACTGTCTGGTCTGTCGACATAGAAATCGGCAGCCACCGATGTGATGATCCCGCAGGTTTCCGTCATGCCATAGCCGGTATTTGGCCGCGCGGTGGATACTTTTTCCTCAATGGCCAGAACAAGATCAGGTGGCACCTGCGCACCGCCGCCACCAAGCGCCAGAAGGCTGGACGTATCGGTCTTCTCAAAGTCAGGATGATTGATCAGTTCACGCGCCATGACGGGCACGCCGCTCACAGTCATCACCCGGTGCTTCTCGATCAGGCGCAGGGCTTCGCCTGCCTCCCATTTGTACATCAGCACCATCGTCCCGCCAGCGGCGGTTACCGCATAGGCCGCGCAATTGTTCGCCGTCACGTGGAAGAGCGGCGTATTGATAAGTGTAACAGGAACAGGTGCCGGATCAGGCGGCACTTCACCGGTCGCATACATCACCGCGAGCGCAGAGGATGCACGCGCATAAAGCATGTTGAAGAGGTTCGACACACAGCCGCGATGCGTAAGCTGTGCGCCTTTCGGAAAGCCAGTCGTGCCGGACGTATAGAAGATGCAGGCATCGCTATCGGGATCGACGGTGACATCTGGCAGGTCGCCGCCTGTCGCAATCACATCCTTCCAGTCGATGACGTCTCCGGGCACATCGTCGAGGCGGACGCCGACAAGCTTTGTGTCCTGTAACATGTCTGGCTTCTGGCGAACGCGAGCGAGACGCTCTGAATCGAGGAACAGCACAGCCGGATCGGAATCTTCGAGCGCGTAGGCCATCTCCTCGGCCGTCCACCAGGCGTTCATTCCAACGACGGTGATCCCGACGGCGCAACAGGCCCAGTATATGATCATCCACTCTGGATAATTTCGCATCGAGATCGCGACACGGTCACCCGGCTTTACGCCCTGCTGAAACAGCCAGTTCGCAACCGAATTGGTGAGTGCGTGTGTCTCGCCATAAGTCAGCTTTTCATCATGGTAGATGAGGTAATCGCGGTCAGCGAATTCCAGCGTCGCCAGCCAGACTTCGCGCACGCTGGGCGGTGCGTTTTTCCAGGCCCGGATCCTGTTGCCAAGGATTTCCTGCTCGACAATTTCAAAGTCGCCGCCGGGTCCGGTCAGCTCGCTATTGGCCCGCTTGAGTTCCGCGTAATACATCTTCCGCCCTGTGTTCGCTGTTTTCGCCACTCTTACACTGAGTTGCACTCTCGAAAACACCGGACGCGGCGTCAGCCTCCGAAGGCAGCGTAAATTCCAACCCGGCGGCGCAGGGCTTCGTAACGCGCCTGAATTTCTCCATCCTCGACCGACAACGTCTGGCGTTGAGCGTCTATGAGGCTGAGCAGGCTTTCCGCGCCCTCGCGATAGCGGATTTCGATGAGGTCGCGAGCTCGCTTTGCGGCGTTAAAGGCGCCCGTGCGGAAGGCGGTTTCTTCAACCGCATAATTGTAGGCAAGCAGCGCAGCATCCGTTTCTGTTAGAGCATCGAGGACCGTGCCTTCGAAGTTGGCGCGTGCTGCCTCCACATCGGCTTCGGCCTGCTCGATCTGCGCGCGAGTCAGCGGTAGATTGAAAATGCCCCAACTTAGCCGAGGACCGAAATTATAGCCCAGCGCATCAGCGCTGAAGAGCTCGCCGACCTCGCCAGCTTGATAGTTCGCTTGTCCGGAAATCGTGAGGCTGGGGTAAAGGTCAGCTGTCTCTATGCCCACCCTGTATGTGGCCGCGGCCAACTGGCGTTCAGCCGCTCGGATGTCCGGCCGTCGACGAAGCAGGTCTTTTGGTTCACCGATTTCTATGGGCCCGAATGCCTCGACAGGGTCCAGTGTCTTCGTACCACCCGGCTGAAGTACTGGGTAATCTTCGTAGAAATCAGGCAGCGTACGGCCTGTGAGACGGGCGAGCCCCGTGACGGTTTGCGCACGGGCAGCTTTCAGCGCGCTGATTGCGGCTTTCGTCGTCTGAACGAGATTGGTCTGGCGCTCCACATCAATGTCTGCGACCTCGCCTGCTTCGCGGAGGCGCAAGGTCAGGGCAAGAACATCTTCCTGACGCTCAACATTGCTGTCATTCACCGAAATGCGGGCGTCGAGCTCTCGAAGAGTGAGGTAGGCGCGCGCCGTCTCTGCGAGAATGGCACGCGCCGCGTCGGCTGCAATCGCCTCGCGTCCGCCAAGCGCCGCATCGGCCTGGGCAATGCCATTCGCAGTACGGCCAAACAGATCAGCCTGCCAGCTCAATTCAGTACCTGCGGAATACAGCGTCTGCGCTTCAAACTCGAAAGGTACATCGGCGCCGAGGCTCGCCGCGGACTGTTTCTGGCGTACCACGGATGCATTGAGCGCGCCCATTGGCAGGCTGGCAGCTCTTGCCGCACCGAGAGCTGCCTGAGCATTTGCAACGTTTGCTGCCGCCTCATCGATGCTGGGATTGCGCGTTCGTGCATCCTCGATCAACGCGGTCAGCAGGGCGTCATCGAAGGCAGTCCACCAGTCTGACTGTGGTAGCTGGCAGGGCGAAAGGACCGCTAATTCTCCGGCGATCCAACTATCCTGATAGACTTCTGTCTCTGGTGGTTCATATTCCGGCCCAACGGTCAGGCATGCGGAGAGGGAGAGTGCGCAAGCGGCAACCGCCGACATCTGAAGCAGGTTTTTCATGATCACCGTTCTGCGGCTGGCTGACATCTTGCCCTTACCCTGTCGATCTATATCCAATCGAACAAGACACCTAATGCCCCAGCGAGATCAAAACCTCCATGTCTGATGAATACCGATCGCAGGAATCCAGCAAACGCCCGAGCTGGATCTGGATTATCGCCGGCCTCGGCGTGCTCGTTCTCGGCTTTGTGATCATGACACTGGCAGGCGCTGCGAATGCTCCTGAAGAAGGCGCGGTCGCCCGGGAAGACAGCATTCCCTATGTGGAGACGGTCCAGGCTGAGCAGGCTGGCTCAACTTTTTTGGTTAGGGCTCCGGGGCGTATCCAGCCGCGCGAGCGACTTGACCTCGTCGGTGAAGTGTCAGGCAAGGTAACAAACATCAATCCGGACCTTCAGGCGGGTGGACGGATCGGTAAGGGCGAGACCATCCTTCAAATCGATGATGGAAATCTCCGTGCTAATGTGGAGCGCGCGCAGGCGCAGCTTGCGACGGCGGAAGCACGGCAGAGCCAGGCCGAAGCAGAGCGTGATCGACAAATAAACCTGGCAGAAATCGGCGCGTCACCTGAGAAGGCCGCTGAACAGGCCATCGCGGCGTATGAAGATGCCGAAGCAGGGGTCAGGCAGGCAAGATCCCAGCTCGCAATCGCGCGCCGTGACCTTCAGAAGTCTTCGATCGTCTCTCCATTCGATGCCATCGTCGTGTCGGAAACTGTCGCGCCGGGCACGTTTGTTTCGCCCGGCCAGCCTCTCGCCCGGCTAATCAGTGCAGGCGAGGGCGAGATACAGGCTGGTCTGCCTGCCAAGGATGTCAGGGCTGTTCGTGGTGCATTGGCGGTGCGCGATGACGGGCGCCTGCCGGTCAGGGCTGTCCCAAACTCTAGTTCACTTGGTGCCACAGATATCGACGGCTATCTCGCTGAATTTTCACCAGAAATAGATCAGCAATCGCGCACCGCGACGGTGATTGCTATCTTCCCTGACGCCTTCGCACCCGAACATCAGGGGGACATATTCGCAGGTGATTATATGGACCTGTTGATAGAGGGACGCTCAGCTACACCGATGTGGCGCGTGCCAGATGGCGCCGTCCGACAGGATGCTTTTGTCTGGGTGGTCAGCAGCGATGAGCAGCTGCGCCGCGTTGATGTCGAGACTGTCGACCGCGACGAGGACGGTGTTCTGATACGTGCACCGCAACTCTCTTCCGGCGACAGACTGATGCTGACCGTCCTTGCTGAAGAGATTGACGGGATGCTGGTGCACCTCGAGGAGTCCCAGCCTTGATCCGGATGATTGAAGGCGTTCTTGCCAACCGGGTGGCTGCAAACCTCCTGATGGTATTCCTTGTCATCTCCGGCATTGCGTCGCTTTCGGCGCTTAACGTTCGTGTCTTTCCACCCATCGAAACCTACAATATCTCGATCACCGTCCCCTATCCGGGGGCGACGCCGGAAGATGTCGAAACCTCGATCGTCCGACCCATCGAAGAGAGGCTCGAAGGTCTTGAGGGCATCGACAAGATCACCAGTCTTGCGGCCTCCGGCGTTGGCAACGTTGTCGTCGACATTCCCGAAAGCGAGGACATTTCGGAGATGCTCGATGAGGTGAAGAACGAGATCGGCCGCATCACCGTTTTTCCTCAAGCTGCCGAAGCGCCGCAGATAAGCGAGGTTGAGCCGGATGAGCTTGTCTCGCAGATCATTCTGCACGGCGACGTTGATCGCCAGACACTGAAGCAGGCGGCTGACCGGGTCAGGCGCGAACTTGCTTCAAAAGACGGTCTTTCCCTCGTCGAGATTGGCGGCGTCGCAGATTACCTCATCGAAATCGCCATACCGGAGGAAGAGCTCCGCGCGCGAAACATCAGCCTGACATCGGTCGCGCAGATCATCTCCCAGCAAAGCCTGGATCTGTCAGCCGGCGAGATCGAAAATGACCGTCAGCTTCTGAGGGTGCGAGCGGTTGGAGAACGTCGCACGGGTGCAGAATTCGAGAACATCGTTGTAGGCGCAGGGCGCAATGGTGGCCCCATCTATCTGTCTGACATAGCCGTCATTCATGACGGCCTGTCTGATGACCCAGTCGAGGCGAACTATGCCGGCGCGCCCGCTGTCACGGTGTCCGTCTTCCGGGTAGGCCGGGAGAAGACGCTCGATAATGCGCGTATCGTCCGTAACTATATCGAGACGGAGATTGATGCTGCTCTACCCGGAAACGTTCAGTACGTTCTGTGGCGCGACGAGGCGGTAAACCTTCGTTCGCGGATTGATCTTCTGGTGCGCAATGCGGTGCTCGGCCTGATCCTTGTGACGCTGTTGCTCCTCCTGTTCCTCGACATCCGGATCGCCTTCTGGGTCGCCCTCGGTGTCGGGGTCAGCTTCGTTGGCGCATTTTTCCCGATGCTGATCTTCGGCATCACCATCAACCAGCTCTCGCTATTCGGCTTCATTCTCGCCATCGGTATCATCGTGGATGACGCGATTGTCGTTGGCGAAAACATCCACGCCAACTGGCGCGCCGGGGCAGGGCAGATGGAAGCCGCGCGTCTCGGTGTAACGCGAGTTGCACGGCCGGTACTGTTCTCTGTGTCCACGACCATGACGGCCTTCGTCCCGATCCTGCTCGTGCCGGGACTATTTGGTCAGTTCCTCGGCCAGGTTTCGGCTGTCGTGATCGTGCTTCTTTTCCTGTCGCTGGTCGAAAGCCTCTTCGTTCTTCCGCGTCATCTGTCGCACCTCAGCGACGAACCACCGGGCCGATACTCGCCTCGCCGTTTTGCGGACCCGGTTCGCGACCGCGTTGCCGGAGCGCTGCGGAAATTTTCTGCCGGTCCTCTCAAGAAAGCGATCCAGTTCGTGGTGCTGCGTCCCGCCATGGTGCTGATGATGGGCTTCGGTATCCTCTTCGCGACGCAGGCTTTGACGGCCAGCGGCTACGTCAAATTCATCTTCTTTCCCGCCGTAGAAGGCGACTATGTCACCGCTGAACTAGAGCTTGCCGAGGGCAGTTCTGAAGAACAGACGCGCCGGTTTGCGATGCAGATTGAAGAGGCAGCATCGGCCGCCATTGAAGACGTGACCGAGGCAGAGAATGGGCTGATCGGTGTCCTCTGGCAGATCGCTGAACCTCTCGGCGGCAATGAAGCAAATGCGACGGGTGGGGGCGCAGGTGCTGCATCTGGCAACCGTGCTTTCGTGGTTGCGCAACTCCAGGAATCCAGCAGCCGCGATTTTGGTGCGCGCGAATTCGAACGTGCCTGGCGTGACCGGGTTGGCCGCATACCCGGTGCCGAAAAGCTGACCTTTACATCGGACCTTGTGAGTCCGGGCGCGCCAATTCAGCTTCAGATATCGGCGCGGACTGACGCCGAAACCCGCGAAGCGGTGCTGGAGCTTCGACGTGAGCTGGAAAGCCGCCCCGGCGTATATGACGTCCGCGACGACCGTTTTCGCACGACAGAGGAAGTCCGCATCCAGCTAAAGCCGCTCGCTCGTAATTACGGTCTCACGCAGAACGACCTCGCTAGAGAAGTTCGCGCGGCTTTCTTCGGCGCCGAGGCTGTCCGCATTCAGCGTGACCGTGAAGAGATTCCGGTCCGTGTACGTCTGCCAGAGAGCGAGCGCGCGTCGCTCGAAACGCTTAAGAGCCTGCGTGTCAAAGTCGGGGAGGGGTACATTCCCATGGAAGCGCTAGCTGATCTGACGATTGCGCCAGCACCTGCCGCGATCAACCGCGTGAATGGCCGCCGGATCTACTCGCTCAACGCTTTCGTAGACGAGGATGTGACGACAGCGGACACGGTTTCCGCTTACATGTTCGAGCAGGCTCTGCCGCAGCTTCAGCAGGAATACGAAAACCTCACCATGCAGGTCTCCGGCGATCAGGAGGACCAGGCCGAAGCGCAGCCCGTTCTCGCTCGTAACTTCATGCTGGCGCTTATCGTGATCTACAGCCTGCTGGCGCTTAACTTCCGGTCATACAGCCAGCCGCTTGTCATCATGGGCGCCATCCCGTTCGGCTATGTTGGCGCGTTGATCGGCCATGGCTTACTCGGCGCAGACCTGACACTCCTGTCCTTCTTCGGTATCATCGGTCTCTCAGGCGTCATCATTAACGCGTCCCTGATGGTGACAGACTTCCTGAATGAGCGGCTCGAAAATGGCGAAGCGCCCGTAGAGGCTGTCGTGTCGGCAATGCTGGATCGTTTCAGGGCCATACTGCTCACGACGCTCACAACCTTCCTCGGTGTGACGCCCATCATTCTTGAGACGAGCATCCAGGCCCAGTTCCTCATCCCGACAGCCATTTCGCTCGGCTTCGGCATCCTGATCGGGACCTTCCTTCTGGTCTTTATGCTGCCAGCTCTCCTGATGATCCATCTGCGGATATTCGGTGTGCCTGACATGCGCACTGACAATGAAAAAGGGCGCAGCGAAAACGCTGCGCCCGCATCATGATCTGAGGTCTGAAAGCTAGCTGCCGAAGCCGTCGCCGACGCCGAAATCGCGGCGTGCAGACACGATGCTCACGATCACACCGACCATCACGTCGATCAGCGCGATGCAGGTGAAAAGGAAGAAGGTGGCAGTCGCGAAATTGGCGAACAGGATGAAACACACAATGCAGGTCAGGAGTACGGCCATGGAGGCCATATGATTAACCATGGCGCTGGAGCGCGAACTGGTTGCCTTGATGATCTCAATCGACAGCAGCACCAGTGAGACCAGCAGCAAGACGTCCCCCAGCCGCATCTTCCAGCTTACGCCTGACACCATTGGTACAGAAAACAGCGTGGCGTTGAGGTTGCCAGCGATTGCCGGTGTCTCATCCATGTGTTGTCCGCCGGCGATGACGGCGATGATGACATAGGCAATCAGCGGCAAGACGAGCAGTGGTGTTATCGTCTCAATCCGCCGGAAGGTCCCCATTTTTGGCCGGGATCTGCGTGATCCTGTTTGATCGCTCATTCTGATATCCTTTCCAGTAACGGCGTCTCATGCGCAGCCCTGAACAAGTTTGTAACCAAACTTGCCGGGGGCGTCGATGCATGTCGCCGATTACGCGAAAATCCAGAAGCGCGCCCATTGGCGCTGTCGACTGTTTACGCCAATGTTTCTACCCTTCGCGGATTGGTAAAGTGCCCTAAGTGAGGCAGGAAACAACCTCTCAAATGGTGACGGGTAGGACAGATGGCAGAACGCAAATTCAAAGGCTTCGGCGGTCTGGTCCTGAGTGCAGATGTGCGCGGCGCCGAGGAAGACCCGTCCGTTCTCTTGCTACATGGAGGCGGACAGACCCGCCATGTCTGGCAAGAAACGGCCGAAGCCCTTGTGAAAGCAGGACGTCACGTCATCAGCCTTGATCTGCGCGGTCACGGGCGTAGCGCGCGCTCCGAAGATGGCCGCTATGAATTCGATGCCTGCGTTGAGGATCTGCGCGCGGTTCTGGCGCAACTTGCTTCACGCCCGGTCGTCGTCGGGGCGGGGCTCGGCGGCTGGATCGCGCTGACGGCTATAGGGGAGGAAGGCGCCCACCTTGCGTCCGGTCTCGTCCTCGCTGATGCACCGCCTGAAATCGATTTGCGCACAGCAGCCGCGCTTGCTGCCTCAATCCGGTCGGCCCCCGCCCAGACAGAACACGTCGACCCGGTCTTCGGAGAGGTGATTGATGTCGAGAAGTCGAGCGAGCGCATTTCGGTTGCTGCCTCAGGCCTGAAAGTCCCCGTTCTCTTCGTCCGAGGTGCGCTCAGCAGCTTTGGTAACCGGGATGCGGCCAACCGCTTCGTCGAGAAGGTTGCGACTGCGGAATTCGCCGAGATTGAGGACGCTGGACACCTCGCCGTATTCGATCGCTCCGATGCGTTCAGTGCGGTCCTGCTCGACTTCCTCGAACGCCGGGTTCCGCGCATGATGCCCGATTACAAGCAGGGTTCAGATGCCCGCACCTTGCGTGATGCCCTTGGCTGCTTTGCGACCGGGGTGACAGTTGTGACCACCATGTCAGCGCAGGGGGAGCCTGTCGGCTTGACGGCGAACTCGTTCACCTCCGTCTCGCTCGATCCACCGTTGCTTCTCGTCTGTATCGCTAAAAGCTCCTCAAGCCTTGAGGCGCTTGAGATTTCTGAACGCTTTGCGGTCAATGTCCTTCATATTGGCCAACAGCCAGTCTCGAATACATTTGCCATGCCGGGCGAGGACAGGTTCTCGCAGACGCCATGGGAGGAGGGCCAGTATGGCTCCCCGCTGATATCAGGTGCGCTCGCGAATTTCGAATGCATCAAGTCTGATCTCCACGATGGCGGTGATCATGTAATCCTCATCGGCAAGGTAGAGCGTGCAAAGTATGAGCCGCGCCGAGACCCGCTCCTCTATTTCAAGGGCAAGTACCGCCGACTGCACTTTGCCTGAGGTCTAGCGATAGTCCGTGAGGGCTGGACCGAGGGCGTCCTTCAGCGGGACAAGGTGCGATTCAAAATTGCGCCATTGGTCGACACCCGAACGGCTGATCGGCTGCCGGACCTGTTCCGAACTTGCCGTCCGGACGGCACGCTCAGTCTTGTGAAAGTCGATGCAGGCCTGCTCAAACGGCAGACCACAATAATCAAGAATACGCCGGACCTGTCCTTCCAGATCGTCAACGACCTCCTCGTGCTGCACGCGTAGAACCTTGCCGGGAAGCACACTGTCCCAGTGGGACATCATCTCGATATAGATGCGGTAGTAATTGCCGATGTCTTCCAGACTATAGCTGAACTCCTGACCCTCCGCGAAGAGCTGCTTGAAACCTGAGAAGCAGCAGGCCATCGGCTCGCGGCGCGCGTCGATGATCTTCGCATTTGGCAGGATAAGGCTGATCAGCCCGATATGCCTGAAATTATTGGGCATCTTGTCGGTAAAGAAGGGCGCGCCGTAACGATGGATCGCCGTATTTGCGATATAGTCTTCACCCAGCGCGGACAGCTCTTCATCGGGCAGTTCATGCAGGATGCGTGGGTAGCGCTCTCGATCTGAAATCTGTTTACGCCCACGCAAACGGTGCGCCAGCGACAGGATATTCGGCAGCTCCAGCGTGCCATCGACCTGACTGTGTGAGGCTAGTATCTGCTCGATCAGCGTAGAGCCTGCGCGCGGGAGACCGACGATAAAGATCGGTGCCGGATCGTCATGGCCAGCGCCCTCCCGCTTCTCGAACAGCTCACGCGTGCAATGTTCGATCTGTCCATCGGCTTCGGCGCGCATTTGTTCGGTCGTGTAGCGGATCTGCGACTTCTTCAGCGCATTGCCGCTGCTATAGGCCTCAAAGGCTTCATCGTAGGACTTTGCATCTTCCAGCGCCTTGCCGAGCGCAAAGGCAAGATGGACGCGGCCCATGAAGTGCAGGTTCGGGTCAACAAGCGCGCCTCGCATCACATCGATATCACCAGCGCTGAACTTGTAGGTCTTGAGGTTGGCCAGCGCATACCAGGCATCGCCGTGCAGCGGGTTGACCTCAACTGCCCGGCGGTAGGATGCAATCGCCTCCTCAGTGCGCCCAGCGGTCTTCAGCGCGTGGCCCTGCGAGGTCAGCGTTGCAAGATCGTCGGGAAGGGCGCTGAGCACTTCGTCGAAAATCTCCAGCGCCTCGTCATAATTGCCTGCCTGCATGGCTTCGATGGCGTAGATTGAGTTGAAGACCGGGCTGTCAGGATCGTGCTTCAGAAGCGTTTCGGCCTGCGCGAGTGCCGCTTCGTATTTCTGGCGTTTTCGAAGAACCTGAACATGATCAATGCGAAGCTGCGGATTGTCTGGGTCGAGCTCGATGGCCGTTTCGAGCAGGAAGTCTGCATCTTCATGCACGCCAAGCCGCGTCCCGATATCGGCGAGAAGGCGCATACCCTCGATGTGGCGCGGGTTCTTTTGCAGGAAGGCTCTCGCAATACGCTCTGCATGGATGAGGCGGCCTTCATGAATATAATTCGTCACGGCCAGAAGCTCTGGCGGCAACCGCTTCAGCCGGTCGGCCTGTGCCCGCGCATGGGCCGCATCCTCTGCGCGCCCGGAAGCCGACAGGATTTCAGCTTGCGCTGTCCAGCTTGCGACAAGCGCGGGATTGTACCGCACCGCGCGCTGATAGGCCGTGATGGCGGCATCAAGATCGCCTGTCTTGCGGCGCAGGTGGCCTTCCTCCTGGAAGGCTCGGCCAAAATCAGGTGCCAGGCGTTTGAGGTGGTCGAGATGATGGAAAGCGGTGCCAGTGTCGCCGAGATACCGTGCACAAGCCGCAGCCATATAGACGGCGTCCTTGTGGTCCGGCGTATTTTTGAGGATGATATACAACGCATCCGAAGCCGCCTTGAATTGCCCTCGCTGCATCAAGGCGCGAACCTGTTTCAGCTGATCGGCAGTCGTCTCGGCTTCAGTCATTTCATCCATTCAAAACTAGTGCAGCGTCCCGAATAACCGGGACGCTGCGATAGAAGCAAGGTTGTCTTCGGTATCGACTAGTAGTCGTACTTCAGACGAATGCCGATCGTACGCGGACGGATCGGAGTAACCCGCTCACGGTCGAAGACAAAGCTGCCGCTAAGCTCGGCATACTCATTGGTCAGGTTGGTGGCGAAGAGTTCTGCGCCCCAATTGTCGCCCGTGATACCAGCGGTAGCACCGAAGGTGACGTAACCATCAAGGTCCATCTTGTTGATCTCCACCACGTCGGTGACAGACTCATCGGAGAAGACCATTTGCGGCATCACGTGAGCTCGCACGCGCTGGCCGGCGATCTCCTGCTCGAGATCCCATTCGTAACGCACGCGCAGATTGCCCTGATAAGCTGGCGCAAAAGCCAGTTCAGAGCCGACCACAACGTCATCTGTGGGGACGAGAACGTCGGTGATTTCCGAATCCAGCAGCGAGAACGCACCGGCAATCGTCAGACCATCAATGCTTTCGGGAAGCCAGGTGAAGTCGCCTTCGATACCTTTAAGCTCTGCGTTTGCAGCATTATCGGAGAAGAACAGGTTCACGATGGACGGGTCGAAGATCGTCGTCTGAAGACCTTCAATGTCGACGAAGAAAGCAGCGCCATTGAAGCGGAGCGAGTTGTCGAACAGCTCGGTTTTCCAACCGAGTTCGTAGTTCTGAATTTCGTCCGTATCGACAGCATAAGGCACCGTGTAGTTGTTCGGGCCTGATGCACCGCCTGGACGGTTAAGCAGCCCGGCACGGTAACCTTCAGAATACGTCGCATAGAAAAGCGTGTTCTCTGTCGGCGTCCACTCACCCGTTGCTTTCAGGATGACGCCGTCGGTCGCTGCCGTGTCAGGGGCATCCGCCGGGCCGTTCGGTCCGTAGAGCTGCGAGATGTTCGTCCCGAAGACCTGCTGATCAGTATCCGCGAAGAGGTTGAAGAAGGACGAGTTCGCTGAACCTTCAAGATCGACTTCGACGTCGTAGTAACGCGCGCCGAGCGTGATAGCGAACTGGTCGGTGAGGTCGAAAGTCGTCTCGCCGAAGAGGCCGATCTGCTCGTCCGTGCGAAGCACATCATTGCGGAAGATCACGCCTGGCGGGAATGGACCCGGCTGGCTGAAGTAGCCCTGGCTTTCATTGCCGACATCACCAGGCGTTGCTGCGCCATTGGTCAGCGGGAAGTTCGGCGCGAAGCCGACAGAACCGTCTGTGTAAACGACCTGCGTCGAGCCTGGATAGATGAAGTCATTGCGCTCTGCGAGTTCGAGGTCGCTGTAGAAGGCACCAAAGGTTGCGCGCCAGCGATACTCATCCGGCGTGTTGAAGCGCAGCTCGTGTGTCTGAACCTTCGTTTCCGAATGCGATTTGACCGAAAGGTTCGGCGCGTAGCACGTACCGGCAGGCGCAGCGCCGGTCGGATAGGTCACGTCATAGTCACAGATGTAATAAGGCAGGTACTGGCCGACGAAGAGGTAGTCGGAGTAATCGACGACCTGGTCGGTGGTCCGTTCGGTGTATGCACCCGTGTAAACGGCTTCAAGCATGCCGAGACGGCCTTCGAGCGTCCACGCGGTGGAGTGGAAATCGTCTTCGATCTCCTCAGGCGTGAAGCGAACGATGTCATAATCGTCGAGCTCAGGGTCAGCGAAGAAAACGCCGTCAGACTCAATCCCTTGTTGGGAATGCTGGACCAGCAGGTCCCAATCTTCGTTGAACTCGTAATAACCGCTCAGGCGGAAACCCTGATAGGTAACGTCGTTGATGTCGTTCTCGACGATCGTGCCATTATTGGCATCGATGAAGGTCACGCCTGAAAGGTCAGCGCCGGCCTGAAAGCCAGCGCGGGCAGCATTCACCGGTACACCATTGTCACGGACTGTGCCTTGCGCACGGAAGCGAGCCGACTCGCGAACTGAAAGCGTGCCGCCGACATTGTCGATATAGCCGCCCTGCGTGTCTGTGTAGACGACACCGCGAAGTGCAAGCTTGTCAGTGACTGGAAGGTTGAGCATCGCTTCAACGCTATTGCTCATCTCGCCGCCATCCGTGAAGGCGGTCGATGCCTTGAAGCCAGCATCAAAGCCGGACAGCGATGGCTTGTTGGTAATAAGCCGAACCGTGCCAGCTTGCGAACTTGCGCCGAAGAGCGTGCCCTGCGGGCCGGAAAGAACCTCTACGCGCTCAAGGTCGGCTGCGTATACGTCGAGGTTACGGCCTGGCTGCGCGAGTGGCTGTTCGTCGAGATAGAATGAAACGTTCGGTGCGAGACCCGCAACGCCAGCAACCGTCAGGTTTGGCGTCGTAGAAGCGAGGCCGCGGATATAGATCGTATTCTGGCCTGGGCCGGAACCGCCAGCGGTGACGCCTGGCAGCTGGACCAGGTAGTCGCTGAAGTTCTTGACGCCGAGCTGGTCAAGTTCCTGCTCGCCCAGTGCGTTCACCGTCACAGGGATGTCCTGCGCGCTTTCGGAACGTTTGGTGGCCGTCACCGTTACTGTTGAAAGACGTCTATTGTTCTGGGCAGCCTCTTCCTGAGACTGCGCCATCGCTGGAGTGGCAGCTACAATAGCGCCGATGGCGAGCAGCGAAGCTCCGCCGAAAAGCTTATTCATGAATTTCCCCATCTTTGCGTGGTCGCGTGTGATCATGCGAAAGGCCCCATCGCGAGCTTCAGGCAGAAGCCAGATCGCGCCCGGGCACCAAATTCACATAAGGCGATAGTTCGGCAAATAAAATAAAATAGTCAAACTTTTGACACGGCTGAGACCAATACCTGCGTCCGAAGGGCAAAAAACGCATAGTTTTCAGTGTGTTTAACCATGGTTGCAGCATTGCAACATGTCTGCAAATTTGTTCAAACCTTGAAAGTTATCCCTGAGTATAAAGATCAAGGCTGACATAATCATTCGATCTACAAACAATCAGCGGAATTTGCCGCTACGGAGAAGTTGAATATGAGCGAACCTGAGGGTGATGCTGAGTACACAACTGACTATGAGGTCGGTCAAGACAATGTCGAATGGTTCGGCCTTGATATTCACAACCCGGTATTCTTTCTCAGCGCCGGTCTTGTTCTTGTGTTCGCCGTCACATCGCTCGTGTTTCCGCAAGCAACTGGATTTGCCCTGCAAGCGTCGAGAACGTGGACACTAGAAACATTTGACTGGCTCTTTGCGCTGACGCCGCCACTTATTCTTCTTTTCTGCCTCGCGCTGGCCTTCTCGCCTCTCGGAAAAATCCGACTTGGCGGACCAGACGCCAAGCCTGATTTCAACATACCGTCATGGATTGCGATGCTTTTCGCGGCCGGTGTCGGGATCGGCTTCATGTTCTATGGATCAGCAGAGCCGCTCGCTTACTACTCGGACTGGTTTGGCACACCACTCAATGTAGAAGCCGACACCGAAGAGGCCCGGAAGCTCGCATTCAGCGCAACATTGTTTCACTGGGGCGTGGCGCCATGGGGCGTGTATGCCGTGGTCGGTCTCGCCCTTGGCTTTTTCGCCTACAATAAAGGCCTGCCACTTACGATCCGGTCGGCGTTTTACCCAATCCTAGGCGATCGCGTATGGGGTTTCTGGGGACATGTCATCGACACATTCGCTGTCATTTCGACCGTCTTCGGCCTGGCCACGACGATTGGCATTGGCGCGGCCCAGGCCAGCAGCGGTATCGGTTTCCTCACGGGTGTTCAGGTCAGCGTTGGCTTGCAGACGCTCCTCATTGCGGCGATTACAGGCCTCGCGGTCATCTCGGTCCTGCGGGGGCTCGACGGCGGCGTGAAGCTTCTATCGGACATCAACATGACCATCGCCGTCATATTGATGCTTTTCGTTCTGATCGCTGGGCCAACACTGGCCATCATAATGGGGCTTGGCGAAAATTTCCTGGCCTATCTGACCGACACTCCAGCTCTCACCAACTGGTTCGGGCGCGAGGATACTGCCTGGTTCCACGACTGGACCATCTTCTACTGGGCCTGGTGGATCTCCTGGTCGCCTTTCGTAGGCATGTTCATCGCCCGTATTTCTAAAGGCCGCACGGTCCGCGAGTATTTCTCTGTGGTCCTGCTGGCGCCGGTCGCGATCTGCGTGCTCTGGTTTACCACTTTTGGTGAAACGGCGATCCAGCAATACGAAAACGGTCAGGGCGAACTCGGCGATGGCATGACCACTGCCGCGCTGACGCTTTTCCATATGCTGGATAGCTTGCCATTCTCGATTATCACGTCTTGCGCAGCGATCTTCCTGCTCGTCGTGTTTATCGTGACATCCGCCGACTCTGGTGCGCTCGTCATTGACAGCATCACATCAGGGGGCAAGACCGACGCGCCCGTCCCCCAACGCGTATTCTGGGCATGTATGCTCGGCGTTACGGCGTCCATGCTGCTCTATGGCGGGGGACGCGACACGCTGAATTCATTGCAGGCAGGTACGATTACGGCCGCGCTGCCATTCACGTCGATACTGCTTGCAAGCTGCATCAGCCTGTTCCTCGGCATGCGCCATGAACACCGCGCGATGAAGGGGCTGGAAGATATCGACGCCTAGCCGGGGGCCTGCCCCTTAACGGGGGCAGGGGCTTCCAGTGTCGAATGTCAGGCTCGAAAAGACCGTCTGATAGTCAGCGCCTTCAAGCAAACTGTCTGCGGCTTCGGCCCAGACCGTGTGCACCAGCCAGCGCCCTTCGGTCAGCGAGGACGAGATGTCGACCTCTCCACCGACATCCGTTTCAGCACTGAAATGCACCGTATCATCGTCAAGATTGGTGATGTGAAGCGTCGCGCCGGATACCGGAACACCGTGATAGTGGACTTTGATCGGCATGACGTCGCCGGCATTCCACTCAATAGGGTTTGTGCCTGGTATGATCTCAAGCGTCAGACCGAGTTCTTTGCTCCAGTTTTTTGAAGCGTCAGCGGGGCAACCGATTTGGACCAATGCCTTACCGCGGCGCGAGTAAAGCTCCTTGCCCGGCCGGTTTTCAGCGCGATTGGCCGCGCGGTCCAGCATGATCGGACGAATGCCTTCATCCTCGACATATGCATTAAACTTGTCGCCCTCGAGTTCGCTGAAGCTATTGGTTGTTTCAACAAGAATGAGATGCGTTCCGACCTCATCGAGCACAACGGACAAGTCTCCTCTCAGGCTTTCCGCGCTGCGCACCTGATTTTTCAGGCCGTCAGGTCCGAAACTCTGAAAGCCCACGATCCGGTGCGGCGGCACCGGCCAGTCTGATTTATCAGAACCGTGACCGACAAAAAGGCGGACGGGCAGGGCGCCGCCGTCCTCAGGCGTAAATGTCTCTGGCTGGACCCAGAAGTCGTGGGCGTGCGCAATGCCTGTGGTCATGGCGGCAGCTAAAATCGACAGTGAAAGCATGCGGTTCATGATCGTCCTCCTCCAAAATTCAAAACAGGTACGGCTGGCGAAGCGGAACGGATGCAGCCGCCCTTAATTCTGGTCTGAACGGCACCGATGAAAAGTTTTTTCGCGCGGGTGCACCCCCAATCCTTTCCAGTTCGTAACTGTCCCCGCGTCTGACACGAAACGACGCCAGACATTCTTCTTGAGAGGGAACGCCAATATGAAACTGTCTTATGTCTCCATAGCAGCGCTCAGTGTTGCTGCGGCCGGGGCGTTGCTCGCGCCAGCACTGGCATCGAGCCACCGCGAAGCGCCAGGCATCACCGAGCAGCCGAAAGTCGATGGCACCGATTTCTACATGTTCCGAAGCTATGAAAATGGCCGTTCGGACTATGTCACCTTCATCGCCAACTATCAGCCGCTACAGGCCCCATATGGCGGGCCGAACTATTTCACGATGGACCCGGACGCCATCTACGAGATCCACGTTGACGTCGACGGGGATGCTGTAGAGGACCTGACCTTCCAGTTCGACTTCGAGAACACGCTACGCGACGGCACGGGTATTACCGTCCCGGTCGGCGACAAGGAGCTTGCGATCCCACTGCGTCAGGCCGGACAGATCGGTCCAGGCAATCAGGGCGCGCTCGGCGAACTGGAAACCTATGAACTGTCACTCATCACAGGTGACCGCCGCGAGGGTACACGCACCGAGCTTGGCAGGTTCACCAAGCCAGTCGACAATATCGGCAACAAGACCTTGCCTGACTATGCTGGCTACGCGAACAGCTTCATTTCTACGGTCGACATCCCAGGCTGCGGCACCGGGCGGGTTTTTGCAGGCCAGCGGGCTGAAGCTTTCGCTGTCAATCTCGGTGAAGTCTTCGATCTCGTGAACCTCGTGCCGATTGATGGTGACAGCAGCGCCGGTAACGGCGATGGCAACGGCTTCCCGGGCGGCATTACCCAGGACCGCGCCAATGACGACCTTGTCGGCAAGGCGAATGTCACCTCTCTGGCGCTTGAGGTGCCGATCAGCTGTCTCGATGAAGATGGTGATGGCATCATCGGCGGCTGGACGACAGCGAGCCTGCCACAGGCCGAGATCGAGGACCCGTCCCCGACCTATAAGCAGACATCGCTATACGGCGGCGCCTTCGTCCAGCAGTCGCGCCTGTCTGCGCCGCTCGTGAACGAAGTCGTTATCGGTCTGCCGGACAAGGATCTGTTCAACGCGGCAGAGCCGACGCAGGACTCAGCTCTGGCGGACTATGTCACGAATCCGACGCTGCCAGTCCTTCTCGACATTCTCTTCCGCGATGCCGTGAACGGCACGCTGGGAACAGATTTTGAGACGATCGCGCCAACCAATCTGCCACGCCAGGATCTGGTAGCGGCCTTCCTGACCGGCATTGAGGGGCTCAACCAGCCAGCTGGCGTGACGCCGTCGGAGATGATGCGCCTCAATATGGGTATTGCGCCAACGCCGCGCAGTTCGCAGAGCAATCTCGGCGTGCTGGCGGATGACCTTGCTGGCTTCCCGAATGGCCGCAGGCCGGGCGACGATACTGTCGATATCGCGCTTCGAGTTACCATGGGCCGACTTTGCCATCCGGTGACGATTGGTGGCCAATCAACCGATCTTGGCTTCTGCGACCCGTCGGACGCAAATGTCGGCACGGCTGCGTTTACAGATGGCGCTCCGATTACCGCGCTCGAACTGCAGAACCAGTTCCCGTATCTCAATACGCCGATCGCCGGCTCACCAAACAACTAGGAAGGTGAGATCATGAGAACGCAAAGACACTCCTATCTGAAGCTTGCATTACTCGCTGGCGTTGCCGCCATAGGTATCAGCGCTTGCGGTGGGGGCGACAATGGTGGTGGCGGCGCGACCGTGCCTCCCCCAGCACCACCTCCGCCGCCTCCACCGCCACCCCCGCCTCCTCCACCGCCGCCGCCGCCACCCCCCGCAGGGCAGGTCGATCCGGCGTCGAGCTTTGGAGCAGGTTTCGGGGCGGTCTTCAGTACGGCTCGCTTCGGCGCGCCAATTGATCCGGACACGATCACGATCACACCGATCGATCGAACCAGCGACCCCCTCGACGTTCCAAATAACTAGAACGTTCGGCTGGTTAACCGGAAAGGAGACGGCGAGGCTTCGGCCTCGCCGTTTTCATTTCGCGCCGTTGTAATAAACCTCGCGGAAGTCTCCTCCATAATGATTGCAAAGCGGCATCTGAGGCGGCAGGCTCGCAAAAATAAAAGAGGGAGGGCGCCGTGCAGGAGAATTCGAGCGCAGATGAAGGCCGCGCCTACTGGCAGGCAACGATCAGGCTGACCATTGGTCTGCTTGTCATATGGTTCGCCGTTTCATTCGGGGCGGGCATCTTGCTTCGCGACGTCCTCGATCAATGGTCGCTCGGCGGCGCGCCGCTTGGTTTCTGGTTTGCCCAGCAAGGCGCAATCTATGTCTTCGTGGTCCTGATCTTTTTCTATTGCTGGGCAATGCGCAGGATCGAGAAGGAACATGGGGTGAGGGCCTGATATGCTGGATCCCTGGACACTTTTTTTCGTTGTCACGACCTTCGCACTCTATATCGGCATCGCGATCTGGGCGCGGGCCGGTTCGACCGATGACTTCTACGTTGCGGGTCATGATGTTCACCCGACCGTAAACGGTATGGCGACGGCGGCTGACTGGATGTCGGCGGCAAGTTTTCTCTCCATGGCTGGGCTTATCGCGTTCATGGGCTATGGCGGATCTGTCTATCTGATGGGCTGGACAGGCGGCTATGTCCTGCTCGCGCTTCTGCTTGCGCCATTCTTGCGGGAGTTTGGCAAGTTCACTGTGCCGGACTTTGTCGGCGACCGGTATTATTCCACGACCGCCCGTGTGATCGCAGTCGTCTGCGCGCTGTTCGTGTCCTTCACCTATATTGCCGGGCAGATGAAAGGCGTGGGCGTCGCCTTCTCCGGCTTCCTCGGCGTGCCGTTTGAGTGGGGGATCATCATCGGCATGGTTATCGTCTTCTTCTACGCCGTGCTCGGCGGGATGAAGGGCGTCACCTACACGCAGGTCGCGCAGTATTGCGTGCTGATCTTTGCTTTCACGGTGCCCGCGATCTTCATGTCCCTGATCATCACCGGTAACCCGGTCCCTCAGCTTGGCTTCATCGGCGAAGCGCAGGGCGAGGGCATTTCCATGCTTGCAAAGCTCAACACCGTCGTCACCGATCTCGGCTTTCTGGAGTATACAGAGACCAACAAGTCGATGATCGACGTGTTCTGTATCACGGCTGCGCTGATGTTCGGCACGGCGGGCCTGCCGCACGTCATCATCCGCTTCTTCACCGTGAAAAGCGCCGATGCGGCCCGTGTCTCGGCTGGCTGGGCACTCATCTTTATCGCCATCCTTTACACCACGGCGCCCGCGGTCGGCGCATTCGCGCGCATCAACTTCATCGATACGGTAAATGAGGCGACCTACATCGCCGACGATGAGGATTATGATGCCCGCTCAGCAGAGATTGAGGCTGCAGGCGGCAAGCCGGTGCCTCAATGGTACAAGGACTGGGAGCCGACCGGTCTCGTCGCCTTCGAGGACAAGAATGGCGATGGCGTCATGCAGTATCGCGGACCGAACGCGCCGGATGGGATCGAGAATGAGGTCAGCCCGAACAACGACATCTTCGTTCTGGCTAATCCACAGATTGCCAATCTGCCGGGCTGGGTGATCGGCCTGGTCGTGGCGGGCGGGCTTGCCGCCGCCCTGTCCACCGCAGCTGGTCTGCTTATGGTCATCAGTTCTGCTGTCAGCCATGACCTTTGCCGGCGAACGCTGTTCAAATCGATGGACGACAAGACGGAGCTTCGCGTGGCGCGCGGCGCTGCGGCCGGCGCCGTCTTTGCGGCCGGGCTACTCGGCATCTTCTCCAACAGCCTGGGTTTTGTCGCTCAGGTTGTGGCCTTCGCATTCGGGCTCGCAGCAGCCTCGCTGTTCCCGGTCATCTTCCTTGGCATCTTCTGGAAGCGAATGAACAAGGAAGGCGCCATCGCCTCCATGCTGACCGGCCTAATCACCACGTTTGGCTATATCTACTGGTTCAAGTTCGTCGATACAGATCCGGCGAACTGGCTATTCGGTGTCTCGCCTGAAGGTATAGGCTTTGTGTTCATGTGGCTGGCTGCAGGTGTCGGTGTTGTCACGACACTCGCTACCAAGCCTCCACCGAAAGAAATCCTGGAGCTTGTTCAGAAAATCCGCGTACCGGTTTCTTAAGAGAGCTTCCCGAATCCAGTACCGTGAAAACATACTGTACTGTCCGGAGACATAAGCGGTCGGGCCAAGCATATTGAAAGGTGGAACAAAGCCAAAGCCACATCAGTTTTATTCGAACTGGATCGGTGATGCGGCCGTCATATTTGAGACGAATGGCCTTGGTAGCGGTGGATTGATGAATTCTGGAGAGCGCCAGCAGCTGAACGACGCGATGCGGGCGTTGGGTGAAGGTCATACTGAAGCTATGAGGCAGGTGTTCGCTTTGTCCTCGCCGAAGATTTACGGAAAGCTTGTCGCGCTTCTGAAAAAGCCGGAGCTTGCACAGCGCGCACTCGCCACCACCTATCTGAAACTATGGAAAAACCATGCATCGATACCTGCGACCGGGTGCGATTACATGCATTTTATTGCGGCTATCGCGCACCAGGCAGCGATCGATATTCGTTTCAGTGATACAAGCGATGGCGAACTCTTGCCCCATGTGCCAAATCCGCCCTCGGATGGGGTGGGTCTCATGGGCTTGTCCGCCCTGAAAGAATTGAGCGAGGCCGACCGAGACATGCTGACTGCAGCGTATCTGAAATTCGAGAGCATCGATCAGATCGCCAGCAGGACAAGTGCGCCAGCCGCAGGCGTACGGGCGCGTCTCGCCGAGATTGTTTCACGCAATTCGGGGGGCGCCCGATGAGCGAGATATCCCCGAATAAGCAACAAGAGCTGGCGAGTGCCGTCATTCTCGGACATGCAGACGCTGAGCAGCTTGAAGAGTTCAAGCGCCTTTACGTCGAGAGTGAGAGCTTCCGTGAGCTCGTGGCCGAGATGGAAGAGTTCCTGTCGCCGCTCAGTGCATTAAGTGAAGACGAAGCGCCGCCCGAAGGTGTGCTGGATGACATCATGGCGCAGATTGCGGGGCCGGAAGCCAGCACGAAAGCTGTCGCTCCGACCCCCGCTCCAGAGGCGCCACAGCGCGTCAGGCGACGCAGCAGCTCCAGATCGCGCCGTCACCCTGAGCGGCCTTGGCAATACGCGACAGCTGCCTCGCTCATCTTGGCTGTAGGTTCACTCGCTGTGCACTCCATCCCGGATACCGAAACACCGCCGCCTGCACCCGTAGAGGTCGCTAGCGTGCAGGAAGAGCTGTTGACCCTGATGACATCAGGCGGGGAAGCGCCCACAGTGGTCGTGCTTCTCTATGACAAGGACAGCAACCAGATCACGGGCCGCCTCACCAATGTGCAGCCGCCGGCAGATGGCGTCTGGCAACTCTGGCTGTTGCGAGACGGGCTGGATGCACCGCAGTCACTCGGACTTCTGACCGAACTCTCAGACGATGGCGTGATCAACCTTTCTATCGCAACACAGCTCGCAGCCGGGTCTGACACCCTAGCGATCAGTGTGGAGCCGGAAGGCGGGTCTCCAGAGGCTGGCCCAACCGGACCCGTGGTGTTCACAGGTGCCGTTAGTCCAATCTGATCGACGAGTGCTGTTAGGTGTTCAGATTATAGCGCTGACGCTATCGACTGGCATGTCAGCGCGCAGCTTCTTCAGTCCGCGCCGGACCCAGGCTTTCACCGTATTGGGCGACACCTCAAGAATATGTCCGATCTCCCGGCATGTCATTCCCTGTACGATGTTGAGTGAGATCGAGAGAGAAACCTGCTCAGGCAATTTTGCGAGCTGACTGTCGAGTATGCGACCGAGATTGCGCGTCCGCGCTTCTTGCTCCGGCCGGGCAGCATCATCCGGAATTGTCTCCGCGATCTCTTCAGTCACGGGCGTGCGCGCTTTTGATCGAAGTCGATCAAGCCCGCGATTGCGCATGATGACAAGCATCCAGGTAAAGGCGTTGCCTTTATCGGCATCGAAACGGTGCGCATTCTTCCAGATCGACACGTAAGCTTCCTGAAGCACGTCCTTGGCTGCCTCGGCGTCCTTGAGCTGGTTTTTCAGAATGGCAAAAAACTTTGGCGCGGTGAGCCGATAGATAACCTTGAATGCGGCAGCGTCGCCCTCTGCACAGGCAGACAGTGCCAACTTCAGATCCAGATTAAGCTTCACGAACTCTGGTTTACTCATGCACACCCCTGATCTCGTCAGTTGATCTAGGTCGTTGAGGCAGAAGTAAAGCTGCAAGCGATCACAGCCTGGTGAGCGGATGATGGACTGGAGGCTTTCGTCTATCTGCAGAAGCTTCGTCACAGATTGGGCAACTCGAAATTCCGATCGATAAACCTTCGGTTTTTTCGAAATTTCTGCACCCCGACGCCCCTCGCGGTCGTAGCTGACGCGTCAGGCACGCGCCTGAAGCCGGCATGTTACCTCGCCCATGCCGGTCCCAAGAGGAAACAGGGAAGGCAATTCATGCGACTCTCCAATCTAAAGAAGACCGTCAGTGCACTCACGCTTGCAGGCGCAAGCTGGGTGGTTCTGCCAATCTCGACGGCTTCGGCTGACGCTACACCAGACTGTAATACAGGTGCCGTCGACGCGACCTCACTGGAATGCGGTGTAGATGCTGATGCAGACGGCTCGGATGCCCTCGCGGTTGGTACCGAAGCGAACGCAGACGGCACATCGACTACTGCTGTCGGTGGCGAATCCAATGCCACGGGCACTGCAGCAACCGCCTTTGGCTGGCAGGCCTCTGCCACCGCAGAGCGCGCTCATGCAATCGGTCATCTCGCGACAGCTTCCGGCGTCAGATCAACCGCTGTAGGTGAAGCCGCAACTGCTTCAGGTGAGCAGTCCATCGCGGTTGGCAATTTGGCGTCGGCCACTGACACAAACGCGATCGCTATCGGTAACGCCGCTGAGGCGAATGGCGGCGACGCAATTGCCATTGGCGGTAACCGGGACGGCGCCACCGGCCGCGCAACTGTGGCAAGCGGCCCGTCCACGACCTCCGTTGGTGGCCAGGCTGTCGCAATGGGCCCCGGTGCCAGTGCCTATGGCTGGCGTTCTGAGGCTACTGCAGAACGTGCGCAGGCCTTCGGTCACCTCGCCAATGCATCAGGCGTTCGCTCGCTGGCCGTCGGTGAAGCGGCGAATGCCTCCGGCCTCGAAAGCATCGCACAGGGCAACCTTGCCGTCGCATCCGGTCAGGACGCGGTCGCCATGGGTACCGAAGCCATCGCAAGCGGCACATCCTCTACGGCTGTCGGCGGCGAATCTGTCGCGACCGCGACCGCAGCAACCGCCTATGGCTGGCGCTCGGCAGCAACGGCTGAACGTGCACATGCCTTCGGCCACCTTGCCACGGCGTCCGGCGTTCGCTCTACGGCTGTTGGCGAAGCCGCCAATGCCAGCGGTGCGGGCTCCGTTGCGCTCGGCAACCAGACCTCGGCTGTTGGCGCGAACTCCATCGCGATCGGTAATGGCGCAACGGCGATGGTTGATAACCAGATCGCCATTGGCGGTTCTGATGCGACCTACAATTTCGCCGGTCTCAACTCCGCTGCCAGCACTGCCGCGCAGTCGGGTGAAGTCGGCGTCGTCACCACTGACCGTAATGGCAATCTCGCAGCAGATTATAGCCTCTCGTCCGGTCTGGCGCAGAACACGGGTCTCATCGCTGCCAATACCCGCCTGATCGGCCGCAATAGCGATGACATCCGTGACAATCGCGGTGGTATTGCCGCAGCAATTGCGCTCGACACGCCATTCGTGCCGGAAGGCAAACAGTTCGCGCTCAGCGGTGGCTATGGTCACTATGAGGACGAAGGCGCGCTTTCCATGGCGGCCGCGTTCCGTCTCAACCCGACCTGGCAGCTCAATGCCGGTGTTGCCAAGGGCGTGGACCGCGGCGGTACGGGTGCCCGCGTCGGCTTCCAGGCCGCCTGGTAACTTGGCTAAGGGCTCCGTTTTCCTGCCTCTCTAAAAAAATAGACCCCCGCATAGCCGGATGCGGGGGTTTTTCTGTTTCATAGGTCCTCTTGCGAACCAGCGGCGCTACTTACCCTTCCAGACAGGCGCGCGCTTTTCGAGGAAGGCGCGCGGGCCTTCCTTGGCATCCTCGCTGGAGAACACGATGGCTGACGCCTCATTGGACGCTTTCCAGAGATCGCTCTCAGTGCCGTCATATGCCTGGCGGGCAACTTCGAGGCTCTTGCGTACAGCCAGCGGTGCATTCACGCCAATCTGTGCCGCCAGCGATTTCGCTTCATCGAGAACCTTGTCGGACGCAACCATCCGGTTGACCAGGCCAAGCTGGTAAAGACGTTCTGCAGGAAGCGGGTCACCGGTTGCGACGATTTCCAGCGCAATATTGCGGGGCAGGGCGCGCGGCAGGCGGAACACACCGCCTGCACCGGCAAAGATACCGCGTTTCACCTCTGGAAGGCCGAAGCGCGAATTGTCTGCAGCCACGATCATGTCGCAGGCGAGCGGTAGCTCACAACCACCTGCGAGCGCATTGCCGCGAACAGCCGCAATCCATGGTTTGGTACGTGGGAACTTCACAAAGCCCGCAAACCCGCCCTTCTTGGTCGACAGCGCGCCAGCATTGCCTTTGGAAATCTCGGAGAGATCGGCGCCAGCGCAGAAAGTCGATTCCAGCGAAGAGGTCAGGATACAGGCCCGCACATCGTCATCGCGTTCGGTTTCTTCACAGATCCAGCCCAGCGCAGATGCAACAGCGCCGTTCACCGCATTGCGCTTGTCGGGACGGTTCAGCGTGACGAGGGCGACATGGTCCTTCACCTCATAGGTGACTTCGTTGCCAACGCTTTCCGGCTTGTCTGACATAATATCCTCCTCGGTTGTCTTTGGTCTGAAAGAGCATGAGAGGCAGGCGCTGAACAGGTCTAACCTCGGGTCAGGGCTGTCCGGAGATGAAAGCGTTTATCAGGAGGCGAGCCGCTGTCCGTCTGCGTCGTCGCTCGGAACGCTTTCCAGTTTTTTCCGGTGAACCGGCTTGCCTACATCGGCTGGAAGTTCTGCGCATTCGACGCGATTACGGCCGAGCGATTTGGCCGCGTAAAGAGCCGCGTCCGCAATCGGATAGACATCTTCGAAGAGCATCTCGCGCCCAAGCTCGGCCACACCAAAGCTCGCCGACACCTTCAGGTCTTCTGGCACGCCCTCCATTGGCAATTCCGAAATAGCGTGGCGCAGGCGTTCCCCCAGAGTTTTGGCGCCGGCCATGTTCGTGCCCGGAAGAACCATGCAGAACTCTTCGCCGCCCATTCGGCCCGCCATGTCGCTCATCCGCGTCTTGGCAGAAAGAAGCGCGCCAACGCCCCGAATGACCTTGTCGCCAACGGCGTGACCGTAAGCATCGTTCACATGCTTGAAGTGGTCGAGATCGATGATGATGACGCTTGCCGCATAATCACCCGAACGGGCTTCACAGTAATGACGCGCAGCTTGCTCGAAGGCGCGGCGGCTTTTCAGCCCTGTCAGGAAATCGCTTTCAGCATCATCACGCAGGGCTTCGAGGCGCTGCATCACGCAGACCGACACCAACGCACCACCCATGCCAAGAACGGAAAAGATGCTGATCAGATTTATGATCTGCCAGTAGGCCGACTGAAAAAAGGTATCATCCCGGATCGTATTGCCAGTCACGGTAATAGGCGAGACGAGAATGAAATTGATAATGCAAAGTGCCAGGGCAGCCAGCACAGCTGTGCCGGTCCATGTTCTGTTCCATATGTCCCTTAGAGACCAGGCCGTGATGATCAGCATCAGGCCGTGAATTAAGTTCAACGTGATAATCCGGACAGACAGGCCGACGAAACTGATCTGGATTATTCCGGCCGCAATAACGCTCCCGACACCAAGCGTGACCAGGGCAAGGCGAGGCGTCTGTTTTTTGAAAGCACGGTGGATGCCGTCGCTTAGCAGATAGAGTCCGGCCGCATAGCAGGCATTGTGGACAATCGCATTCGCAACAGATTCCTTGGCCAGAATAAAGTGGTTGAGCAGGAAACCCACCGCGCACATGACGAAGGCGGCAGCGAAGATCAGCGCTGCCCGGTCTTCGCGATTATAGTGCCAGAAGCATAGAAATATCGCACACATCGCGGTTGCGATGGCCGGCACTGTAAAGCCTATTGCAATGGCCTGATCCAAACCGATTTCGTCCCCACCCCTGTGAAGTTTCAATTTCTATCATTTGGATGGAAATCAAATCTTAACAGAATGATTTATTTTGTTATCACAGGTTTTGTTTTTCTACCGTGAGAGCCCGAGGTCGATTCCCATGCGGGAGATTGCATGAACAAAGTTGTTCGGCGCGATGTCGATATCGCCGGTCCATTCTACATCTGGATAGCGAGCGAGTATCTGACGATAGGCTGATTCCAGCTGCATGTTGGCGACACGCTGGCCGAGGCAGACGTGTGGCCCCATTCCGAAAGCAAGGTGGTCCTTGGCATTGGCGCGATCGACATCGAACCTGTCGGGATCTGCAAAAACCGACGGGTCACGGTTTGCCGCGCCGTAGTACATGACGATCTTCTCGCCCTCGGCAATTTTCTGACCGTTGATCTCGGTGTCCTCTGTTGCCGTGCGGCGCATATAGATGACTGGCGACACCATCCTGATGGCCTCATGCACCATATTTGGTATCTTTGAGGGATCATTGATCAGCGCCTGCTTCTGCTCCGGAAACTCGCTAAGCAGCTTCATCGTACCCGACAGGGAATTGCGGGTTGTGTCATTGCCCGCAAAGACAATGAGCAGCCACGACCCATCGAGCATTTCGTCTGACAGGAGTTTACCGTCCACCTTCGCATTCGCGATAGCAGACAGAAGGTCTGATTTCGGGTTTTGGCGACGATCATGGAGGACGCGTTTTCCGTACTCGAACATTTCCAGCACATTGTTGATGAAGTCGCCGAAGAATTGCGGATCGATCGCTTCGCCCTTGCGCATCGTATCGGCAGAAACCTCCAGATAATGCATCCACTTGATCAGCTTGGGCCTGTCAGCCTCCGCGACGCCGAGAATTTCGCACAGGGTGAAAAGTGGCAGTTCGGCAGAGAACGTCTCGACCATATCGATGGGCTTGCCCGTGTCGCGTGCCTTCGCCTCCATCGCATAGAGAAGTAAACTGACCTTGGCATCGACCCGCTCACGTAGCTCAGCCACGTAGGCCGGCGTAAAGAAAGGCATGTGTTCGCGGCGCAGCGGGAAATGATAGGGTTGATCAAGGCAGATCATGGCATCCAGCGATGCCCGGTGGAGCAGGGGATGGCGGGCATCGGCGTGCCCATAATTCATGAGGATGCCACCCTTCTGGGAGGAGAACGCCTTGGTGTTTAACTCCGCCGCGCGGATGTCGTGATAGCCCGTCAGCGCCCAGAAGCCGGCGCCTTCGGCCTCTTCATGCCAGCAGACAGGAGCCTTCTCGCGCATTTCCGCAAAGGCGCCGAAGGGCTGTCCTTTCGTGAAGAGATCAAGATCGGTCAGGTCCGCCGCCGGGGCGACTGGATAGGCCCGCTCGAATTTGTGGCCACAGTGGACGCTTGCTTCTTCCTGCGCGGTTTCGCTGACATTGATGAGCATCGCTCTGTCCTCCCACTTTTGTCTTCAACCTCATCGTCTCAGAATTCTGCGCACGCGTGAAGCGCTATCGGGGCCGGACCCAACGTCAACCAGACAGACAGTTTTTTGGCTGGCTTTACCTTGGCCGATTTCGCACGAAATAAGAGAGATCGCCCATTGCCCGATGAAAAGGCTATTGCCCACGTCATGACCGAAGACAGACAGCCCTGGTGGAAGGGCGCTACGATCTACCAGATCTATCCGCGCAGCTTTGCCGACAGCAATGGCGATGGCGTCGGTGACCTTGAAGGCATCATCGGCGGGCTCGACCATGTCGCATCCCTCGGTGTCGATGCGATCTGGCTATCGCCCTTCTTCACGTCGCCGATGAAAGACTTTGGCTATGACGTTGCGGACTATTGCGGCGTCGATCCGCTCTTTGGCACGCTCGAAGACTTCGACCGTCTGATCGCGAAGGCGCATGGCCTCGATCTCAAAGTGATCATCGACCAGGTCTATTCGCACACGTCTGACGCCCATGACTGGTTCAGGCAGAGCCGCGAGAGCAGAGAGGGCGACAAGGCGGACTGGTATGTCTGGGCGGACCCAATGTCGGATGGCTCCCCGCCCAATAACTGGCAGGCTGTGTTTGGCGGGCCTTCATGGGAATGGGATGGTCGCCGTCAGCAATACTACATGCACAACTTCCTCGCTTCGCAGCCGGACCTCAATGTCCGCAACAGGGAGATTCAGAACGCGCTGCTCGATGCGGCGTCTTTCTGGCTGGACCGCGGTGTGGATGGCTTCCGACTCGATGCCATCAATTTCGCCATCCATGACGCAGAACTCCGCGATAATCCGCCGTCCGGTCTCGCCATGGAGAAGGTGACACGCCCCTTCGACATGCAGGATCACCTCTACAACATGTCCCAGCCAGAAATTCCCGCCTTCCTCGAACGCGTGCGCGCGCGCCTCGACGCCTATCCGGAGCGGTTTTCGGTCGCAGAAGTTGTCGGCCCCAACCCTGTGCCAGAGATGAAATCCTTCACCGAAGGCGAGGAGAGGCTTCATTCCGCCTATAATTTCGATTTCCTTTACGCTCAGACGATCAGTCCAGCGCGCGTGCGCCGTTCGCTCGAACAATGGAACGGTGAGGCGGGTGAAGGCTGGCCAAGCTGGGCCTTCTCCAACCATGATGCACCGCGCGCCGTTTCCCGCTGGGCAAGCCCGCCGCATCGCAAGGCAGCCGCAGACCTTCTCCTTCTCCTGCTGCTTTCGCTGAGGGGGAACGCATTTCTGTACCAGGGCGAGGAGCTTGGCCTGCCACAGGGCCAGGTCGGCTTTGAAGACCTTCAGGATCCGGAAGCCATTGCCAACTGGCCGCGAACCCTGGGGCGCGATGGCGCGCGCACGCCGTTCCCATGGACATCTACTGACCCCAATGCAGGCTTCTCTCCTGCACGGCCATGGCTACCCGTCGATGCTGCTCATCAGGCGCTGGCGTTGGACACACAGGCGAATGACCCGTCTTCCAGCCTCAACCTGACCCGGAAACTCATAGAGCTGCGCAAAACTTCACCAGCGCTACGCTGGGGAGAGATTGAATTCCTACACGATGACGTGCCCGTTCTGGCCTTCAGGCGCCGGCATGACGGCGAAGAAATTCTCTGCGTTTTCAATCTGTCAGGTGAACAAGTGGATATTCCGGATCATGTGACTCCAGATTTCCCCGCTTTGATTGCGGCGTGCAATATGCCGAACGATCAGGAAAAGCTGCCTCGCTCGTTCGGCCCGTGGGCGGGTTTCTGGGCAAGGCTCTCCTGAGCTATTCGGCAGGCTGACTACTGGTCTTGCTGCGCGCTTCTTCCAGCTCATCCTCAAGCGCCCGCGTCTCAACGGTGCGGGCCTTGGAGAGCTGCGCGATGCCGAGATAGATCGCCGGTGTCAGGAAAAGCGTGAACAGCGCCGCAATCCCGAGCCCGCCGAACACGACCCAGCCGATGGAGTTACGCGCCTCTGCGCCAGCGCCGCTCGACACAATCAGGGGAACAGCGCCAAGCACCGTCGAAATCAGCGTCATCGCAATCGGGCGCAGGCGAATGGTCGCCGCCTCAAACACGGCGTCGCGTACACTGCGGCCCATGCCGCGCAGCTGGTCCGCGAACTCGACGAGCAGGATACCATTCTTCGCCATAAGACCGATCAGCATGATGAGGCCGATCTGCGAATAGATGTTGAGCGATGTGCCGGTGAGGAACAGCGCATAGATCGCCGCCGCCAGCGCGAATGGCACGCTGAGCAGGATAACCACAGGGCTGGTCAGGCTTTCAAATTGCGCGACGAGGACAAGGAAGACGATCACAAAGGCAAAGCCATAGGTCAGGAGGAGGTCCTGGTTGCTCTCCTCCAGCGTCGCGGCCTCGCCTTGCAGGATCATGCCAAAGCCTGGCGGCAATATCTCGTCCGTTAGCCGTTCAATCTCCGCAATCGCATCAGCCAGCGGGAGGCCGGGCGTTGTGTCCATTTCCACCTCGATGGCACGGCGTTGCTCGGTCCGATCAAGTTCTGCGGCAACCCCCTCCTCACGGATTGTGGTCAGCGTCGAGATCGGCACGAGCCCGCCGCTGTCAGAGCGAACATAAAGGTTCTGAAGGTCGCCCGGGTCGCGGATCGTCCCTGTTTCCGATTCCAGGATGATCGGAATGGCCTGATCGTTCACATTAAGGTCGATCAGGTCTTCACCATCCACCATGGCGCGCAGGGTCACTGACAGCTCATCCAGCGGCACGTTGAGGTCTGCGGCGCGCCTGCGGTCGACCTGTATCGAAAGCTGCGGTTGGGTCGGCTGGTAGGAAATTTCCGGGTTGGAGAGAACTTCGCTGTCCTCAATCGCAGACGAAAGCTCCCGCGCAACGGCGTAGATTTCGCTGTAATCGCTGCCGGTCAGAGCGATCTGAAGGCCGCCACCCCGGCCACCGCCTCGGCTGGACAGGCTGGATCGGCCGAATACGGACACCCGTGAGCCCGGTATCTCCGACATCGGTCCCTGAAGCTGGGAGATAATGTCTTCCTGGCTCAGCGTGCGCTCCTCCCAAGGGGCGAGCCAGGCGGTCACACCGACACGGTTCGGGTCATAGCGACCGACAATGGTAAAGAGCGACTCGATCGTGCCATTTTCGACATAGGGCTGGAGGACCTGCTCGATCTCGTCTGCTTCCTGCTCCATGAAAGCAAGGCCCACGCCGTCGGGTCCGGTCGCAAACACCTCGACCACACCGCGGTCTTCTGGTGGCACCAGCTCCTCTGGAACAGACGTGTAGAGAAGGCCCGCCGCGCCTGCTGCACCAAGGCAAACCAGTCCGACGACGATAGGGTGGGCAAGACACGCGCTGAGGGCGGCGCCATAGGTGTTTGAGATCGTGCGTCCGCGCTTTTCCAGCCAGCTATCCTTCCGCTCTGCTGGGTCTCTCGGAATGAAACGGAATTTGGAAGCGATCGCGGGTGCAAGGGTGAGCGCTACGAAGGAAGAAATCAGCACGGCCACCGAGAGCACGAAGCCGAATTCCCGGAACAGCCGGCCGGTTGTCGAAGGCAGGAATGAAATGGGGACAAAAACCGCGACCAGCACGGCAGTCGTTGCGATGACGGCAAAGAAAACTTGCTGTGTGCCCAGCACGGCGGCAGCGCGCCTTCGTATGCCCTCTGACTGGCGCCGCTGGATATTCTCCAGAACCACGATGGCATCGTCGACGATGAGGCCGGTCGCAAGCACAAGCGCGAGCAGCGTTAGAAGGTTGATCGAGAAGCCGAGCAGCCAGATGCCCGCTACGGTCCCGATCAACGACACCGGAATGGCGACAGCCGGAATGATGGTCGCCTTCATCGAGCCGAGGAAGACCCAAATGGTGATCACCACGATGAGCACAGTGATCGCGAGGCTGGTCAGCACTTCTTCAACCGACTTTTCGATGAAGACAGCTTCATCTGAGGTCACGCGAAGCTCGATGTCGTCAAAGCGGGGATTGAGCTGGCGCAGCTTCTCTTTAGCGGCATCGGATATCTGGATCGTATTCGACGACGCCTGTCGGATAATGCCAAGCCCGATGATCGGCTCGCCATTCAGCCGCAGGAAATTATCAGCATCCGCTGGTCCCAGCACTGCTTCAGCGACATCGCCGACCTTGGTATTGCCTTGAATATAGATGTCCTTGATGAGCTCGGGCGTGGCAGCCGTTGCCTCGGCCCGCACGATCAATTCCTGACTGTCAGACCGGAAGCTGCCAACAGGAACATCGAACGGAGCCTCGCGCAGGGCGTTCGCGACGTCAGCGATCGTCAGGCCGAACCGATTGAGCCTGAGTGGATCGACAAGCACGCGCATCTGGCGTTCGCGCGTGCCGAATTGCTGCACGGTCGCCACCCCATCAATGGCCAGGAATTCCGGCATGATGTCGTTCTCGACGATCCTTGAGAGTTCTTCTTCGCTATAGGCATCGCTGATGACGGCGACGGTCAGTACCGACTGGCCCTGATCGTCAGCCTTGGTAACAAAAAGGTTTTCCGTTCGGTCGGGCAGTTCCCGTGTTACGCGGCTGACCGCTTCGCGCACATCAGAAGCCGCTGTATCGAGATCAACGCCCGGATTGAACTCGATCCGCATGCGAGCGCTGTTCTCTTCGCTTGAAGATCGGATCTCCTTGACGCCCGACACTGTTGCGACGGCGCCTTCGATGATGCTCGTCACTTCAGCGTCGATGGTTTCTGGCGCCGCGCCAGGAAGCGTTGCGCGGACCGAAACGATCGGCCGGTCGACATCTGGCAATTCGCGGACCTCTACCCCCAGAATGGCGGCGAGACCTGCAATCACGATCAGAAGGTTCAGGACCGCCGCCATCATCGGGCGACGGACGGCGAGTCCCGGGAGGCCCTGGCCCGGCGGTGTCATGGCTGGGCGGCGGCCTGACCGCCGGATGCAAGCCCATTCGTTGCGACCGGACGGGTATTGCGTGACGCAGGCATTTCGACGGCTGTGCCTTGCCGCACTTTCTGGACGCCTTCTTCGACGATCCAGCTACCTTCCGGGATATCAGCCCGAACCAGCACCATCCCCTCCATCCGGTTGACGATGGTCACGGGAACGCGGGTGGTCTCGCCATCTTTTACGGCCCACACGAATGCGCCGTCACCGCCCCACACAATGGAAGCCTCAGGAACCGACGGATATTGCTGTCCTGGTAATTCGAAACCGATGCGAAAGCTCATGCCGGGGCGAAGCTGGTCCTCGGAATTGTCGATGGCGGTCCTTACCGTATAGGCGCGCGTTTGCGTATCGATCGCGCTATCGATGGTCAGGACTTCCGCCTCATAAGATGCTTCCGGGTTCGAAAATGGCTCGACTTCGAAAATGTCCCCGGCGGCGATCCGCCCAAATGTCTGCTCGGGCACGGGAAAGTCGACATAGAGAACGTCGCGGTCGTCGAGGCGCGTCAGGACGGTATCTGGCGTGATGCGGGCGCCCGGGTCGACATCGGTCAGGCCGACATAGCCGCTGAAAGGCGCGCGAATTGTGCGGTCGCCCAGCGCATCGCGTGCAATGCTGAGGTTGATTTCGGCGGCATCATAGGCCGCTTCAGCGCGGTCGAGTTCATTACCTGCGATCACGCCGGGTGTAGAGACAGTGTTGTAGCGGTCGATAAGTCGCTGTGCATCGGCGAGAGAAACCTCCGCCTGCTCGACGGCCAGTTGTGCGGCGCGCGACTCAAGATGGATCAGCACATCTCCGCGTGAAACCTTGTCGCCTGCGGTGAAGTTTACAGCGATGACTTCGCCAGCCACTTCGGCCTGTATTGTTGCGGAAGCCCGCGCCCGCGCCGTGCCGACGGCTTCAACGCGAACCGTGTCAGTGGCATAGCTGACTTGGTGAGGCACAATCTTGATAGCCTGCGGTGCTCTGCGCTCAGGCTGCGTCTGGGCTTCTTCGCCTTGGCATGCACCCAGTGAGAGCACGGCCGTTAAAGCGGCAATTCTGATCAAGTTGTTAAACACGGCTGACCCTGAGTAGGCCGCGCGACTGCCCAGTCGGGAAGGCACGCGGAGATACTTGCTTCCATGGCAAAATAGCGATGCAACGCCCTGCACCGTTTACCCTTACCGCGAGATAGGCCGACTTTGCCAGAAGGCCAGATAGCGTTCGACCTGATCTGCAGTCATATCAATGGAAATCACGACTATTTGGAATGATGCGGACGTTTCGCGGATGACTTTGCGCTGGCCTTCGGCCCGGTCCGCGTCTTTCAGGAATGGGTTTGACGACTTCGTCAGCATTGGAAAGCACGCCCTTCATCGGATCGCGAAGCGTATTTTCTGACAGCAGGGTGAGGTCATCGGTGCGGTCGATCAGCTGTTCTGCGACCAGGTGAGTGACCCCTTCGGCCCGCTGGATACGCCCTTTGACCAGGATGATCCGCGCCCCCATGACGACGGCCCGGAACCGCTCGAATACGTTCGGCCAGACGACGAGGTTTGCGATACCGGACTCGTCCTCGATCGTGATAAAGCACACCCCGCTGGCAGAACCGGGTCTCTGGCGCACCAGCACGATACCGGCTGTCTGCACCCGCGCCCCGTTTGGCAGGTCAGAGGCTTCACGCGTGCTCAGCGTCCGCATGGAGGCATAATGCTCGCGCAGGAAGGACATGGGATGGGCCTTCAGCGACAGGCGTGTGGTCTGATAATCCTGAAGCACGTGTTCTGAAGACGGCATCCGGGGCAGGGGCGTTGCTTCCTCGCCGCCTTGTTCGGCCGTATCGGCGGCCGCAAAGAGCGGCAACGTCTTGCCAGCGGCTTCCCCGCGAGAGACCCATAGCGCCTCGCGCCGGTCCAGCCCCATTGACCGGAAGGCATCTGCCGCCGCCAAAAGCTCTATGGCCCGCCGGGTCATGCCGGACCGCCGGCGAATATCCTCCGGGCGCTCAAACCCACCGCCACGCACCTGCATCATGGCTTCCATCTCATCTTCGCGCAGCCCGTCAATCTGGCGAAAGCCAATACGCACGGCGAGGCGCGCGTTCTTTCTTCCCCCGCAAGCGGGGGAAGTGGCCCGCGAAGCGGGTCGAAGGGGGGATGCTTTAGGCGTAGCGTCTGCCGCTCGCCCCCTCCGCCCTTTGGGCACCTCCCCCGTAAACGGGGGAGGAAAAGAAATCGCATCGTCTCCTTGGATGTCATTCCCCTCACAAGCGACCGCGCAGGCGCAGGGGCCGTCGCCTTCAGGTGACGAACAGCCCCGAGCAGAAAGCTCACAAGGCTCCAAAATATTATCCCAGTCCGAAAGGTTCACATCCGCTTCGAGGACTTCGACGCCGTGCTCCTGCGCGCAACGGACAATCTGGGCTGGGGCGTAGAAGCCCATGGGCTGGCTGTTGAGAAGCGCGGCGCAGAAGACGTCCGGGTGATGGCATTTCAGCCAGGACGAGACATAGACCAGAAGCGCGAATGAAGCCGCATGGCTTTCGGGGAAGCCATATTCGCCAAACCCCTTCACCTGATCGAAGCAGCGCTGGGCAAAGGTCCGCTCATAGCCACGCGCGACCATGCGCTCGACCATCAGTTCTTCATAATTCTGGATCGTGCCGACCTTCCTGAAGGTCGCCATGGCACGGCGGAGGCCATTGGCCTCGTCGGCAGAGAATTTCGCCGCATCCATTGCGATCTGCATCGCCTGTTCCTGGAAGAGCGGGACGCCATTGGTCCGCTTCAGGATGGTCTCTAGCTCATCGGCCGGGCCATGCTTCGGGGAAGGGGACGGATAGGTCACCGTCTCCTGTCCGTTACGGCGGCGCAGATAGGGGTGGACCATATCGCCCTGAATGGGGCCAGGGCGGACAATCGCGACCTCGATGACAAGGTCATAGAACACACGCGGGCGAAGGCGCGGCAGCATGTTCATCTGCGCCCGGCTCTCCACCTGGAAGACGCCCAGACTGTCGCCCTTGCACAGCATGTCATAGGTCGCCCCATCCTCCTGCGGGACGGTGGCCAGCGAATAGTCGAGCCCCTTGTGAAGGCGCAGCAGGTCGAACGCCTTGCGGATACAGGTCAGCATGCCAAGCGCCAGAACATCCACCTTCATGATGCCCAAGGCGCTGATGTCGTCCTTGTCCCACTCGATAAAGGTGCGCTCATCCATGGCCGCATTGCCGATGGGCACGGTCTCGACCAGTGGCCCGCGCGTCAGGACAAAGCCGCCGACATGCTGGGAAAGGTGGCGCGGAAAGCCGATCAGCTGGCGGGTCAGCTGGACCGCGCGGCGCACCACCGGATTGGTGGGGTCTAGGCCTGCTTGCCGGATCTGCTTTTCCTTCACGTCCGATCCGAAACTGCCCCAGACAGTCCCCGCCAGCGCCGACGCAATGTCCTGCGACAGGCCCAGCGCCTTGCAGACCTCCCGCACGGCAGAGCGCGGTCGATAGGAGATCACCGTCGCCGTCAGCGCGGCCTTATGGCGGCCATAGCGGCGATAGACATACTGGATGACTTCCTCGCGCCGCTCATGCTCGAAATCGACATCGATGTCCGGCGGCTCTTTCCTTTCCTTGGTCAGGAAGCGCTCGAAAAGAAGGCTGGTCACCGACGGATCGACGCTGGTGATGCCAAGACAGTAACAGACTGCCGAATTGGCCGCCGAGCCGCGCCCCTGACAGAGAATGCCCTTGTCTTTTGCCCAGGCGACGATGTCATGGACCGTCAGGAAGTAGGGTGCGTAATCAAGCTCACCGATCAGGGTCAGCTCTTTCCTGATGGCCGCCGATACCTTGTCTGGAACACCGCCAGGATACCGCCAGGCGGCCCCCTCCCAGGCCAGCTTCTCGATATGCTCCTGAGGCGTCGTTCCGGCCGGGACAGGTTCGTCGGGATACTCGTAAGCAAGCTCATCCAGCGAAAAGGGGCAGCGATCGGAAATCTCTTGCGTTCTGCGAAGAGCAGGCTCGAACCCCTTGAAAAGCCGCGCCATTTCCTCGTGCGGCTTGAGGTGCCGTTCGGCATTGGCTTCCAGCCGGAAGCCCGCCTCATCAACGGTGCAATGCTCGCGGATACAGGTCACCACATCCTGTAGCGGGCGGCGTTCAGCGGCATGATAGAGCACGTCATTGACGGCGACGATGGGTACACCGCCTGCCTTGAAACCGAGGTCTGCCAGCCGGGCGATCCGCTCACGGTTCTGGCCCTGAAACCCATAGCGCGCGCCAAGATAGAGCCGATCTCCCCACTGGGCGCGCAGCCATTCAAGGCGCAGCCTGTAAGCCTCATCCGGAGAGAGCGGCGGCATGGCGATGAAGACCTGACCCTCGGCATGCGTGATCACATCCTCAAGCGTGATATGGCATGCGCCTTTCTCTGCCCGCAGCTTGCCTTCGGACAGAAGCCGCGAAAGCCGGCCATACGCGTCCCGGTCCTGCGGGTAGGCGATGAGGTCGAACCCGTCTGCCGTGATGAGGCGTGCCCCGACAAGCAGGCGCATCTCATAATCCCGGGCCGCAAGATGCGCACGCACCACGCCGGCCAGCGTATTGCGGTCTGCAATGCCAATCGCGGTGAGGCCCAGCCCCTTGGCCTGCGCGACCAGTTCTTCCGGGTGGCTGGCGCCCTGCAGGAAGGAGAAGTTCGTGGTGACGGCGAGTTCTGCGTAACCGGTCATGCGAACAGCCCATGCATGAACCAGAGCGGTGGGCCGCCCCGGCCATCCTCATAAAGCCCCTGCCGGAACAGCCAGAAGCGGCGCCCGTCGCTGTCTTCTATGCGATAATAGTCGCGGGCACGCGGCAGGTTCGAGATGGGCTCACCAATGTCATCCATTTCAAGTTCGGACCGGATGCGACTTATAAGGGCCGCGTCCGCGCGCGGGTCGAGCTTTGGGTTGAGCCATTTGCGGTCCATGCCTTCAGGGCTGCCGGATGGCGGCGGGGGCGCTGTCCATGTCCACCATTCAGGGGAAAGCCGTTCCGGTCCGTCCGCCCGCGTCACGGCATGCGGGACCCGGCGCCAGATAAAGCGAAGCGGCGGCCCGTCTGGCACTTCAGCCAGCACCTTTATCTCTTCGGGCGGGTCGATCAGACGGATCGGGCGCGGCCCGTGAGAGATATGAGGGACAGCGGGTGCTGGCAGCGCGCCATCAAACGCCGCCTTGCGTTCAGCCTGCTCAGGCAAATGGCTTTCATGCGCCTCTGTAATCCTTACCGCGCCTTCGCCGAGCTTGGCGGTGATCCGGTCGGCAAGGGCCGAGAGAAGGACGGGGTCTGTATCGCTGGCGGCAAGGTCGCCGGAAAGGGCAGGCGCGCTGATGTCCACCGGCCCGGTCCGGCGGGCCTCCAGCATCATGAGGTCGATGCCGAAGCCGGGGTCGATCTGGTCAATTTTCTCCGAAAAGAGGCGAAGGATGTGTTTCGGGGTCCGGACCGGCCTTGCGAGCGTGACCGAGACAGAGCTGACCTCGCCATCGGCGCGAAAGGCATGAAAGGCAAAGGCG
The DNA here is from genome assembly GCF_027213945.1 of Henriciella marina. Classification (GTDB taxonomy): domain Bacteria; phylum Pseudomonadota; class Alphaproteobacteria; order Caulobacterales; family Hyphomonadaceae; genus Henriciella; species Henriciella marina_A. The sequence continues at coordinate 473,380 of NZ_JAPWGW010000002.1, read as the reverse complement.
CGCGCGCCCTGTCCCTGATCGGTGAGCTTGACGCAAAGCGCCTCAGCCAGCTGTTCCAGTCCGGCTTCCACACCCTCGATGGCAAGAAGCGGTTCAGGGCAGGGCAGGCGCGTAATGTGTGATGGTGGCTCTGTTAGTGGGGTGAGCGGTTCCCGCCGCAGACCAAGCGCCTGATCGAGACGCAAGAGGACCGCATCACCGGCCGCGCGCGACTGAAACCGCCGCCCCAGCGCCTTTCGGTCTATGCCGTAAAGCTGCCCGATCCTGCGAAGGCCGAAGCGTTTGAGCAGGGTTTCTGCCTCTGCCGAGAGGCGAAGGGCGCTGATCGGAAGGTCTGCAAGGTCTGCCGCTTCCTCTCCATCGGCAAGGATATGACCGGGCCGTGCCCGCGCGAGGGCACTGGCAGCGCCCGGCGTGCTCGCAAGGCCAAGCCTATGCGGAATGGCATTGCGCTCAAGCAGGCCAGCGACGGCCTTCATCATCTTCGCTTCGCCGCCATGCAGGTGATCGCACCCTGTGGTCTCGATCATCAGCCCGTCATAGCCGTCGAGTGCCACGATAGGAGAGAGGCGCACCATCCAGTCGCCGATCCGCTGCAAGGCTGTCTGGTCGGCCTGCCGGTCGATGTCCTCATGCATGAGGTCCGGGCAGCGGGCGCGTGCATCGGTAAAGCCAAGCCCAGCCGATATGCCAAGCGTGCGCGCCGAGGCATTCGCCGCAGCGACGCGCAGCCCGTGCGGGCCATCCTCGACCAGGACGAAGGGCTTGCGGGCGGGCTCAACCTGTTTGCTGCCTGGGCGGGGCGTCACGGATATCGATGTCGGCTGGCGCCGCGCGCGGCGAAGGCGCGTGAGCGGCCAGCCCGGAAACCACACGGAGAGATAGCGTTTCATGGTCGAGCTCGATGTTGAAGACGTGCCCCGCCATCTGCGGTGCCTGCCGGGATTTCTCCAGGACGGCCTGCCAGCGGCTGGCGCCCGGCGCGCGGGCGTCGAAAGCATTTGGGGCGGATGGGCGGGAGGTCACACGCCAGCGGGCTGTGGCGGCGCTGCTGCCATCCCGGCGCCATGGCAGAAGCAGGATGAGCGGGATGCCATGACGACTGGCCGCAAGGGTCAGCCGGCGCGATGCGGTAAAGTCCAGGCCCTCGATCTCGGCGATGACCAGACCGACAGCGCCTGAACAGATGGCTTCCTCGCTTGCCCAGAGCGCATCGCTTGTCTTGCGGGTCTCCACCGAGAGAAGGCCCGCAGGAGGGCGGGCGACCGTCTCCAGCCCGGCATGCAGCAGCTGCCCGTGTTCGCGTGACAAACCGAACTGGCGAACCCAGAACACAGCCCCTGCCGGCGGGCGCGCGGCAGCCAAGGCAAAGCCTGTCATCGCCGCCATGTCGCCATGAGACGCCTCGCAGATCTCATGCACGCCTTCGCGGCCAAGGTTCAGCGGAAAGCCGGGGTCGGGCTTTCTGCGCGTCTCGCCAAGCCGAAAGACGCCGGGAATATCTAGGGCTGCGGACTCCATATGTTCTTATTTTGTTCTCAGGCCAAAGAGTCAAGCGAGAGGCGCCTTCTGCGCGCATCCTTCGGTGGAATTCCAGGAAAGCCTGAAAAGACTGAAATCCATCTGACCGTTGCCAGCGCTTGCGAAACTATGGTCTGTTTGGAGGTGGAGGACGAACGGCATGCCGGACACAGTGAAGACAGGGGAAAGTTGGACCAACTGGTCTGGCAATCAGACGGCAAAGCCAGCCGTCATCCATGAGCCGTCAACGCCTGACGCTTTGAAAGATATCGTGAAAACAGCTCCGGGCCCGGTACGGGTCGTTGGGGCTGGCCACTCGTTTACCCCTGTCGCGGCGACGGATGGAACGCTGCTCAGGCTGGACCGGATGGGGCTGGTGCACTCGGTTGATCTTCAGACAGAGCGCGCCTGGGTAAATGCCGGAGCCCGCCTGAAGGACCTGTCGCCCGCGCTTGAGAAACACGGGCTCGCTTTCAGAAACCTCGGCGATATCAATGTTCAATCGCTGGCCGGCGCCATTTCGACGGCGACCCATGGCACCGGCGAAACGCTCGCCTGCCTCTCAGCCGAGACGACGGCCTTCAAAGTGATGACGGCTGATGGCGATCTCCTGACGGTTTCGCGCGAACGCGACCGGGATATTTTCGAAGCTTGCCGCGTCTCGCTTGGCGCAATCGGTGTGCTGGTGGAGGCGGAAATTCAGCTGGTCGACGCCTACAGGCTCCACCGCACGACATGGGCCGAACCGCTGGATGAGCTTCTGTCCAAGGCGATGAAGCGCTGGCAGACCCTTAGAAACTATGAGTTTTTCTACGTGCCGTTCTCTGGCTACGGCATCTCGATCGCGCATGAAGAGACCGATGCCCCCGCAACTGAGCGTGCGGAAGCCGATGATGATGACGCCGTCCTCGGCCTGAAACGCGCCCGCGACTATGCCCCGGACGACATCGCCTCCAGGCGCCAGTTTCTTGAGCAGGCTTTCTCGAATTTCGAAGGCGAGGATGTCATCGGCAATGGCTGGCAATTGCTCGCCAGTGAGCGGAATGTCCCCTTCAACGAAATGGAATATCACCTGCCAGCCAATGCCGCGCTGGACGTCCTGAAAGAGGTAATCGATTACATTGAAAGAGAGCGCCCGGACGTTTTCTTCCCCATCGAAGTGCGCAAGTCTGCAGGCGACGATATCTGGCTCAGCCCGTTCAATGGCGAGGGCCGGATTTCCATCGCGGTCCATGCGTTTGCTGAAGACGCCTATGACTTCTTCTTTTCAGACATTGAGCCGATTTTCAGGCGGGCAGGGGGCCGGCCGCACTGGGGCAAGCTGCACAGCCTCGGCCATGATGAGCTGCAAGCCCTCTATCCGGATTTCGCCCGTTTCTGCGAGGTCCGCCGCCGCGTCGACCCGAAAGGCCGTTTCATGACGCCGTATATCAAATCGCTCTTTGAGCCGGAGGCAGGATGACCAGCTCTGACGCGGCCTATTTCGAGAAGCTCCAAAGCGCGCTCAACGCGGCTGGCATTGCGCAACCGACGCTGGTCATCGACCGGGCGCGTCTCGATGCCAATATAGAGACATTCAAAGGCCATTTGCCTGATGGGATGGGCTACCGCATCGTCGCCAAATCCCTGCCGAGCCTGCCGCTGCTTCAGCATATCCGCGAGAAGACAAGCACAGACCGCCTGATGACGTTCAACCTCGAAATGCTGATCGAGATTGCCCGCGCCATGCCGGATGTGAACCAGCTGCTGGGGAAGCCCATGCCCGTCGCCGCGGCGCGCGCTTTCTATCGCGATGCGCCGCCGGACGCGAAGGTGCAATGGCTGATCGATACGCCCGAACGCCTCGACCAGTATCTCGACCTGGCGGCTGAGCTTTCTGTCCATCTCGACATCGTGTTCGAAATTGATGTCGGCCTGCACCGCGGCGGCTTTCCTGCAGATGATGCCCTCGGGCAGGCCTGGCAAAAGCTGGAAGCTTCGAACCGCGCGAGCTTCACCGGTCTGATGGGATACGAGCCGCATATCGCCAAAATGCCGGAGAAGCATGGCCTTCGAGACAAGGCCCGGACCCATGCCAGGGAGGCCTATGAATCGGCGAAATCTCTGACAAGGTGCACTGAGACGTTAGAGAACGGGCAGTTCCTGACGTTCAACACGGCGGGCAGTCCGACATACCGCCTCTACACTGATACGAGCATGGCAAACGAGGTGTCGGCAGGATCAGTGCTGGTAAAGCCGACCGATTTCGATACCGATCTTCTTGAAGATCACCTTCCGGCAAGCTTCATCGCTGCCCCCGCACTCAAGGTTCTAGACGGGATCAATGTCGCTGGTTTCGACTTCCTGGAGGGCCGCGAGCCGGAAATGCCAGAGGGGCATTCAAAGACGATCTACACATTCGGCGGCAACTGGATGGCGAAGCCCGTCTGGCCTGAAGGCATCCTCGTCAATGAAAAGTATGGCCGATCAAGCAATCAGCAGATGCTGACAGCGCCAGAAGATGTGCCGCTCAGACCTGACGATTTTATCTTTTTCCGGCCCACACAGTCAGAGGCGGTCTTCCTGCAATTTGGCGACATCGCTGTCTTCGAGAACGGAAAGATCGTGGAAAGCTGGCCAGTCTTCAAAGCCTCTGCCTGAGCGACCATCACAGCCTGCCGGATGCCTGCGGCCTGTGCATCTGGCGCAGCCTGTTCAGCATTTCCGCTTTCCCGTTCGCGAAACCTCAACATGTAGGCTAGAGAAGGGGGCAATACAGGTAAGGCAGTTTCTTCATGGCCATTCTCGCCAGCATCTATCACCTCACGCATTATAAATACGACCGCCCGGTTACGCTGGGACCGCAGATTATCCGCTTGCGGCCCGCGCCGCAGTCGCGCACCCGGATCGTCTCGCACAGCCTGAAGGTCTCGCCGACCAAACATTTCGTGAACCACCAGCAGGATCCGTATGGCAACTGGCTGGCGCGCTTCGTATTTCCCGAGCCGGTGCGTGAGCTGAAGGTGGAAGTCGACCTTGTCGCCGACATGACGGTTTACAACCCGTTCGACTTCTTCGTCGAGGAACGGGCTGAGACCTGGCCGTTCGAGTACGCTGACGAGTATGCGCCTGACCTTGAAATCTACCGGCGCCCGGACCGGCTGACGCCGCTGCTGAAAGCGTTCCTCGACACTATTCCGGAAGACCCGATGAACACGGTCGACTTCCTCGTCGACGTCAACCGGCGGGTAGAACAGGTCGTAGATTATATCGTGCGTCTGGAGCCGGGTGTTCAGGCACCTGAAGTCACACTTCGCAAGGGTTCTGGTTCCTGCCGGGATTCCTCATGGTTGCTGGTGCAGGTACTGCGCCGTCTTGGTTTCGCGGCCCGGTTCGTTTCTGGCTATCTCATCCAGCTGAAGCCTGATCTTGCTGCCCTCGATGGGCCTGCTGGCACTGACCATGACTTTACCGATCTTCATGCCTGGGTCGAAGCCTACATCCCGGGCGCCGGCTGGGTCGGACTTGATCCGACGTCCGGCCTTATGACCGGCGAAAGCCACATTCCACTGGCTGCGACGCCGCATTATCAGAACGCCGCGCCAATCTCTGGCGGTTTCAGCGGCGATCCTGAGACGGAAACCACGTTCGACTTTGACATGAAGATCAATCGCGTGGCGGAACATCCGCGGATCACCAAGCCCTTCTCGGATGAGAGCTGGTCGGACCTCGACGCGCTTGGCAAGAAGGTTGATGCCGTTCTCGAAGAAGAAGATGTACGCCTCACCATGGGCGGTGAGCCGACCTTTGTGTCCATTGATGACTTTGAAAGCGCAGAGTGGAATACCGCCGCCGTCGGCCCAACCAAACGCGCCCTGGCAGACCAGCTGATCCGCAGGCTGCGCGACCGTTTCGCGCCGGGCGGGATGCTGCATTACGGTCAGGGCAAGTGGTATCCGGGAGAAAGCCTGCCGCGCTGGACGTTCTCTCTCTACTGGCGCGGGGACCGCAAGCCGGTCTGGCGGGACGCGGACCTCATTGCCTACGAAGGCGAAGACACCGGCGCGACGGCGGATGATGCGCGCAAGATGACTGAAGCGATGGCGGTCGAACTTGGCCTGCCAGATGAAGTCGTGCAGCCTGCCTATGAAGACCCGGCAGAGTGGATCCTTCGCGAAGGCCGCCTGCCTGACAATGTCACGCCCGAAAACTCCAAGCTTTCAGATCCTGAAGAGCGCCAGCGTATCGCCAAGGTGTTTGAGCGCGGCCTGACAGAGCCTGTGGCTTTCGTCCTGCCGGTCCAGCGCTGGCAGGCAAAGGCAGCGACATCGCGCTGGCGCAGTGAGAAATGGTCATTCCGGCGCGGCAAGCTTTTCCTCGTGCCGGGCGACAGCGCGGCAGGTTACCGCCTGCCACTGGAGTCGCTTCCTCATCTTGCCCCATCCGTCTATCCCTACATGCATGTCACCGATCCGGCAGAGCCGCGCGGGCCGCTGCCGGACCATTCGATTGATGAGGCGGTCGAGCAGCGCAACGTGCCCGCAGATGCGCGCCAGAATGTGTCCAGCCGCACCGAAGCGGCAAAGGGGCAGGATGTCCGCCAGCAACAGATGACACCGCAGGAAGGCGCAAGCGTGCGCACCGCCCTCAGCGTCGAGGCCCGTGACGGTCACCTCTGCGTCTTCATCCCGCCGACCGAAGCGCTTGAGGACTATCTTGAGCTGGTCGCGACGGCCGAAAAGGCGGCAAAGGCCGTCGGCAAGCCTGTCCATATCGAAGGCTATGCCCCGCCATCGGATGAGCGCCTGAATGTGATACGCGTCGCGCCTGATCCAGGCGTCATCGAGGTCAACGTTCACCCGGCCCACAATTGGGAAGAGTGCGTCGCGACGACTGAGGCGATTTATGAAGAGGCGCGCCAGACGCGTCTTGGCACAGACAAATTCATGATTGATGGCCGCCATACCGGTACGGGCGGTGGCAATCACGTCGTAGTTGGCGGCGCGAATGTAAATGACAGCCCGTTCCTTCGCCGGCCGGATCTTCTCAAAAGCCTCATCCTTCACTGGCAGAGGCATCCGAGCCTATCCTATCTCTTCTCCGGTCGCTTCGTCGGGCCAACCAGTCAGGCACCGCGCATCGATGAGGCGCGCAATGACACGCTCTATGAACTTGAGATTGCGCTCTCCCAGATACCTGCGCCGGGGCAGGGGAGTATTCCGCCATGGCTGATTGACCGGCTGCTTCGCAATGCTCTGATCGATGTGACGGGCAATACGCACCGCACCGAAATCTGCATCGACAAGCTTTTCTCGCCGGATGGGCCGACGGGGCGTCTGGGACTGGTGGAGTTTCGCGCGTTCGAGATGCCGCCAAACGCGCGCATGAGCCTTGCTCAGCAACTCTTGATCCGTGCCCTGATTGCGCGCTTCTGGAAGAGCCCTGTAGAGGGCACACCTGTACGCTGGGGTACGCGCCTGCATGACCGGTTCATGTTGCCGGAATTTGTCTGGCAGGACTTCATGGAAGTGCTCGCAGACCTCAAGGCGCATGGCTTCGATCTCAAGTCAGAATGGTATGAAGCCCAATTTGAGTTCCGCTTTCCGTTCTGCGGTGAGGTCACCTATGAGGGCACCACGCTGGAGCTTCGCCAGGCCATCGAGCCGTGGCATGTTCTCGGCGAGACTGGCGCGATCGGCGGCACTGTTCGGTATACGGATAGTTCGGCGGAGCGTCTTCAGGTCAAGCTGCTGTCGGGTGCCCCCGGACGTTTTGCCGTGACCTGTAATGGCCGGCGCATGCCGCTGACCCAGTCAGCTGGCAGCGCCAGCGAAGTCGCGGGGGTGCGCTACAAGGCTTGGGCGCCACCGGAGTCGCTTCACCCGACCTTGCCGGTGAATACACCGCTTACTTTCGATATTTTCGATACCTGGAGCGGGCATGCGGTTGGCGGCTGCGTCTATCATGTCGCCCATCCGGGTGGTCGCAATTATGAGACCTTCCCCGTCAATTCGAACGAGGCAGAAGCCCGCAGACTCGCCCGGTTCGAGCCGCAGGGGCACAAGCCGGGGAGCTATACGCCAGAGGTCGAAAGGGTGCATCCGGAGTTTCCGCTGACCCTCGACCTGCGCAGGCCGCAGGGCGTGTAATCCATGTCACGGCCCCGGAAGGCAGCAGAAGAAACACTCTTCCGTCTGCTGGCGCTCTACAAGCCTGTGCCCGGTGTTCCGGACGAGCTGCTCGACGCTGATGGCCGCATTCGACCGGTCTGGCAGAACTTCATCTCGCACCTTTCAGAGCATGATCCGGACATGCTTCGCCAGATGTTTTCGAGGGGCGATGCCTATCTCAGGAATTCTGGCGTTTTCTTGCGTCAGTACACGGAGGACCGCGCGACTGAGCGGCCATGGCCGCTTAGTCACATTCCCGTGCTCATCGATGCAAAGGAGTGGGAGGACATTTCCGGATCGCTGAAACAGCGTGCCGACCTTCTCGAGGCGGTGGCGGCTGATCTCTATGGTCCGAACCAGCTCGTCGCCGACGGCGCATTGCCCGGTAGGCTTATTGCCCAGAGTCCGGAGTGGATCCGGTCCCTCGTCGGCGTGAAGCCCCGCGGCGGCTATCATCTCAACTTTGTTGCGTTCGAGATCAGCCGCGGCCCTGACGGCAGATGGTGGGTGCTGAATGACAGGACGCAGGCGCCGTCAGGGGCAGGCTACGCGCTCGAAACCCGTGTTGCGACCTCGCGCATCTTTGCTGAGCATTATGCCGACGCAAAGGTGCATCGCCTCTCGGGGTTCTTCTCCGAGTTTCGCACCGCACTGCTGAACATGCGCACCTCGCAGGACGCACATGTGGCGATCCTGACCCCCGGTCCTTTCAGCGAGACTTACTTCGAACAATCCTATATCGCTCGCTATCTCGGCCTGCTCCTCGTAGAGGGCGAAGACCTCACCGTTCAGCAAGGCAAGGTCTTTGTGAGGACCGTATCGGGCCTTCAGCCCGTGGACGTTCTCTGGCGCAGACTGGATACGCTTTATGCCGACCCGCTAGAGCTTGATGAGGCTTCGCAGATTGGCACGGCCGGGCTGGTGGGTGCTGTTCGCCGAAGCAATGTGTCAGTCGTAAACGCTTTAGGTGCGGGCATACTTGAATCACGCGCACTGCTCGCATTCCTGCCCCGTATATCAAGACGTCTGGCAGGCAAGCCGCTTGAAATACCCAACATCGCAACTTGGTGGTGCGGTCAGCCGGCTGAGCGCGAGCATGTGGTTTCCAGGCTTGAGAATATGCTTATCGGGCCGGCGCTTTCGACGCGCCAGATGTTCGATCCGGACGAGTCCACCATTATGGGGAGCCAGCTTCGAAGGCAGGGGGTCGATTTCGCCAAACGACTGATCGATACTGAAGGTGAGCTTCTGGTCGGGCAGGAAACCGTGTCCTTCTCTACCTCACCGGCCTGGGTGGGTGACGCGCTCGTTCCGCGTCCCATGAGTCTTCGTGTCTTCATGGTCCGCACGGCAGACGGTTGGTGCGTCATGCCCGGCGGCTTTGCCCGGATCGGTATAGAGACGAATTCGAACGTTTTAAGCATGCAGGCGGGCAGTTCTGTTGCCGATGTCTGGATTGTCAGCGATGAGCCGGTCGACACGGTCACCCGCCTTGCGAGCGGGCAAGCGAAGGCACCGCGTGCGAAACAGGGGGCACTGCCGAGCAAGGCGGCTGAAAACCTGTACTGGCTCGCCCGCTACATGGAGCGGGCCGAAGGTTTTACGCGCCTGAACCGCGCCCGCCACGAACGGCTTGCCGAAGCCGCATCGCCGCAATCTCCGCTTCTGGTTCACCTCACTCGCTATTGCACTTTTATCGGTCTCGACACGCAGGTCTCCATTCCTCCAGCGCTGGAAGGTACGATCCGGTCTGCGCTACGCGCGGCCGAAAGCGTGCGCGACCGACTTTCGCCCGACGGTTGGGCCGCGATCAACCAGTTGAGCGACCGGCTGGATGATGCCCTGGCACACAATGTGGCGCCCGGAGATGGCGCGGCTCAGGAAATGGGCGTCCTGCTGCGGCAGTCGAGTGCCTTTACCGGCCTGTTGCAGGACAACATGTACCGCTTCACGGAGTGGCGCTTCCTCAGTCTGGGGAGGTCCCTTGAGCGTCTCATGTCGCTATCTTCCGCACTCGCGAGCTTTCTCGCCGACGACGCTCCGCTTGGCAGTCTCGATCTCGCGCTGGAATATGCAGACAGCTCTATTTCGCATCGGCGCCGATACGGGTTCCAGCCAAGCAGGCCATCGGTAGCGGAGCTGACCGCGCTTGATGAGCTGAACCCTCGCTCGCTCATCTTCCACCTCAGGGAGCTCGAGATGCAGATGCATCCTCTTGCTGACTTGATGAAAGCGGACGGAAGCGGGGAATTGCTTGGCGACTGCACAGCCCTGCGTGAAGCGTTTGAAGCGCTCTCCCCAGAGGACATCGACTCTGTTTATCTCGCTGGTTTCCGCAATAAGGTCGCGGCGATATCCGATAGTCTCACCCGCATATTCATGAGCTGAAGGCGCCCCTCTTATGCTCTATGATCTCAAACTCAGCATTGCGTATCGGTACGGCGGCATGGTGCTGACAGGTCGTCACCTGCTGCATCTCTGGCCTCTTGATCTGCCGGTCGTTCAGTCAGTGACCGGACAGGTTCTCACCGTTTCGCCTGAACCTGCCGAACGCAGTGGTTTTCGGGACTTCTTCGGCAACTGGACGAGCGAGGTCGTTTTCTCCGAGGCCCATCAGCGCTTCGAAGCCAGCCTCACCGCGCGCGTCGAGCGCCACATGAAGCCGCGGCCTCAGCTGGTATCGGCCAACCTTGAAACCATGCCGAACATTCTGAGCGGAATAAGAAATCTCACACCCGACTCACCGCTCCATTTCCTCGGAACCACACCGCGGATCCGTCCAAATTTCGTATTGCAGGATTATGTCCGGGACCTCGTTCCGCTGGACGCGTCGACACGTCATGTCGTGCACAGACTCGGCGAGCGTCTGCATGAGGAGATGACCTTCGATCCTTCGGCGACGTCGGTGGACACACGTCACGAAGATGCCTTTGCCGCGCGAAAGGGCGTTTGCCAGGATTTCAGCCATATCATGATCGCTGCGTTGCGAAGCGTGGGCATACCGTCTGGATATGTCAGCGGCTGCCTGCGCACCGAACCGCCGCCCGGAAAGCCGCGCCTTGAAGGGGCGGACGCCATGCATGCCTGGGTACGCGCCTGGTGCGGGCCGGAGCTTGGCTGGATCGAGTATGATCCGACGAATGCGTGCGAGGTTGCCACTAACCATATCGTGATCGCCTATGGCCGAGACTATTCGGACGTCTCACCTGTGAAGGGCGTGCTGAAGTCGGCTTCCGGGCAGGCCGGGTCACAGGCCGTCGATGTCGTGCCAGTCGAACAGGAAACACAGGACGCGGTTCTTGGTTAAGCAGTCCGGTTAAATGGCGTCGCTGCGTTTGCGGAAGGTTTAAACCCCGCCACGCTACCTTCATCGGCAATTGCTGCCTGGGAGGTTCGCCTCGTGAAAATGTCTCCAATCGTCTCGCTCGTTCTGTCACTCGTGTTTGGCGGCGCTGCCGTACTTGGCGCGCGCCTCTGGCTTGGCGGCGACAAGGATCCCGCACCAGCCGAAATGACTGAAGTGCAGCCGGTCGTCATCGAGACCCGCGACGTGCTCGTTGCCGTCCGGGACATCCCGCGCGGCGTGACGCTTGATCCGGCCTGGTTCGAGACAGAGGCAATACCTGTGACCGACGTTCCCCGCGGCGCTTTCGAAACGCGCGGCGACCTTGAAGAAACCGGACTTAAGCGCCCGACCCTGATCGAAATCGGCAGCGGCGAAATCCTGTCGGAAAAGATGCTGCTCGCGGTCGGCATGCGCGCCTCGCTCTCATCGAAGATACGCCCGGGCATGCGCGCTTATACGATCCAAATGAATGACGTTGCCGGCGTCGCTGGCTTCGTCCTGCCGGGCGACATGGTAGATATCATCTTCATGGCCAATGACGGCGCGGCCCTCGTTGATGACCAGCCCGTGCGCGCGGGCGGTGCGAGCGCAGAAGTCCTATTGCAGAATGTCGAAGTCATGGCGCTGGACCTCAACGATGATGTCGCCGGAAATGACCCGTCGCCATTCCGCACCGCAACGCTTGCCGTTACGCTTGAACAGGCCCAGACGCTCTCGGTCGCAGGCAAGTCCGGTACGCTTTCGCTGGCGCTTCGCGGCAGTGCAGACGACGCCTATGAGATGGCAGAAGCCGTGCGCCTGCGCTCACCAGCGCCCGCGCCGCGCCAGGTCGCAGCAGCGCCGCCAACTGCACCGCGTCCACCATCGGGCACGCAGGTCGCCATCATCCTGGGCGATCAGGAATCAACGGTCCGGGTCCCGTCCAGCCAGTAGTTTGGCGGCAAGTTTCCGCGCCCAACAGCCTATCTTGCGCTAGATCTAGCTTTCGCGTTTCATATTAGGCGCGACAAACTGGATGCATGCATGAGCGTCACACTCATCATCCTTTTCTGCCTTGGCGGCGTCCTTCTGGTCGCCGTCGTCAACGCAGCGTGGGCGGCGGAGAGGCGTGTACCCCAGCCAGCCTCCAGTGGCGTGACTAAGACATTGAGTACAGCGACTGAGACCAAGCCGACTACGCCAGCTCGTATGCCGGCCATGTCTGTAGATGAGCCTGTACTGACACACCCATCCACGCCCCTGCCTGTACATCTTTCAGAAACGCTGGAGGCAGAGCACTCGCCAATTGCGGCTGCGGCTCAGGTCACGACCTTTGAGTCTGAGGCAGGGCAGTTCACCTATGTTCAGTATACCGAAATCATGGTCGTGCGCCGCCGGGGCTGAACGCCCGGCTAAGGTGAAGCGAGCTACGCCGTTGCCGCCATCACTTCCATCATGCGAACCACGGCAGGCAGCATGAGCACCGTCAGCAGCGATGGAAACACGAACAGGATCAGCGGCACGACCAGCTTGGCCGGAAGCGCCAGCGCCTTTTCCTCCGCATAGAGCATCCGCTTCTCGCGCATGTCGGTCGCAAAGACGCGCAGCGTCTCACCCACACTTGTGCCGAGCTCTTCGGACTGGCGCAGCATGGTCGCGAGCGCCCGCGCTTCATCGAGGCCGAGGCGGTCTGCGAAATTCTTCCAGGCCTCGGTACGGGCCCGGCCTGCGCGCGTCTCGAGGTTCATGATCTTCAAATGGTCAGCGAGGTTCGGATAGCGTTGCGCCAATTCTTCGGAGACACGCTGGACCGCGCCGTCGAGGCTGAGGCCAGCCTCAACGCAGGCAACCATCAGGTCCATCATGTCCGGAAAGCCTTCGCGGTACTGGTCCTGCAGGCGCGAGAGCTTTTTATCGAGCATGAAGGATGGCGCGACGAAGCTGATGACTGCAAGGCCGCCTGAGGCAAGCATTAACCCATTGCCTGGCAGCATGTCGCCATAAAGCGGCCAGGTCGCGAGCAGCAGCAATTGTGGCACGATAAGCGCAATGAACCGGATACCGATGAAAAGGTAGGGCGCAGCCTTGGAGTAATACCCGGCCTTGAACAGGCGCGCGCGCAGCTTGCTCAGCGCTTCGGAGTTCGGATCGGAAAAGCGGCGGCCGATCTTCTCGATCAGCTGGTCGCGCTTCTGGCTGGCGGTCTGGGTCTGCGCACGAACCCGGCGGGCAGCGTCGCTCTCCAGCCTCTGAGCCATCTTCTTGCGGATCTTTAGCGCGTCAAACAGCTTGATAGCCAGCACGGCCAGTGCCGACAGGGTGACAATCGCGAGGATGGAAACAAGCGCGAAATTGGAGGTCTGAAGAAAGTTGATCGGCATCGCTCCCTCAGACCTTGAAACTGATCATCTTGCGCATGACGAGGTTGCCGATCGCCATCCAGACAAGGCAGCCGCCGAGACCATACTGGACAAGCTTTTCATTGATGACGCTGCCATAGAAGTGCGGGGTCAGCATGTGCATCGCACCCATCACGATGAAGGGAGCCGACGTCAGGATTAGCGCGGAGGCGCGCCCTTCCGATGAGGCAGCCTTGATCTTCAGGCGCATTTTCTGACGGGCGCGGACCGTCGATGCGTTGACCTTGAGCAGGCTGGCGAGATTGCCCCCGGTCCGCGCCTGCAGGCGTACCGTGGCGGCGAAGAGTTCGACGTCGGGCTGTTGTGTACGCTCAGCGAGCTTCTTCACCGCCTCTTCGAGGCTTGAGCCATAGGCAATTTCGTCAGCTGCCATGCCGAATTCGGACCCGATCGGGTCCGGCATTTCGCGCCCGACCAGCGAAACCGCGGTCGGTACCGGGTGGCCCGCTTCGAGGCTGCGGACGATGATTTCGAGCGCATCAGGCAATTGCTCGCCGAGCTCGCGATCACGCGCGGCGGCTTTCATCTTGAGGAAAAAGATCGGCAGGACCGTCGACGACAGAACACCTGCCGCAGGCGTCAGCATCAGATTAGCTGTGAAATAGTAGGTAGCAGCTGCTGCGACGACGCCGACAGCGAGCGCGATCATCGACCAAGTGACAGGATCATAAGCAAGTCCAGAGCGAGTCACGAGATCGTTGAACCAGCGAACCGCCAGACGCCCATTGCCCTCCTTGTCCTGCCCGCGCTGGCGGCGAAGCTCAATGATGAGGTCAGCGACGCTGGCCTGCTTTTCCTGCACGCGCAGGCGCCGGTTCAGCCGCGTCTTCTCAACCGCGCCCTGTCCAAAACCAAGGACCGACTGGGCGGCGAGAAAGGCTGAAGCGAAGGCCAGCACATAGATGACGACCGAAGTCTCCATCTATTTCCCCGGCACTTCGAGAAGCGGCTTGGACGGGTCGAAATACTCCATCGGCAGGTGCACGCCGCGCCGTTGCATCTCATCGAGGCATTTGGGGCGAAGGCCCGTGGCGCGGAACTCGCCGATCACTGTGCCATCCTCGCCGGTGCGAAGGCGGTTGAAGAGAAAGATGTCCTGCATCTGGATGATGTCGCCTTCCATGCCCGTCACTTCGGTCACATGGGTAATGCGGCGCGAACCGTCAGACAGGCGCTGGGCCTGGATGATGATACCGATAGCTGAAGAGATCTGCCCACGGACAGCTTCGGACGAGATGCGCAGCCCGCCCATCGCCACCATCTGCTCGAGACGGCTGATCGCCTCGCGCGGATTATTGGCGTGGATCGTCGCCATGGAGCCTTCATGGCCCGTGTTCATGGCCTGCAGCATGTCGAAAGCCTCTTCGGAACGCACCTCGCCAAGGATCACCCGGTCAGGACGCATACGAAGGGCGTTCTTCACCAGTTCGCGCTGGCGGATCTCACCCTTGCCCTCCAGGTTTGGCGGGCGCGTTTCCATGCGGGCGACGTGTGGCTGCTGCAGCTGAAGTTCCGCTGCGTCCTCAATGGTGATCAGGCGTTCCTTGTGGCTGATCGCCTTGGAGAGCGCATTCAGCAACGTCGTCTTGCCGGAACCCGTACCGCCGGAAATGATGCAGGTGACACGGCATTTCACGGCATTGAACAGAAACTCGGCGACCTCGTTCGGCATCGCGCCAAAGCCGATCAGCTTTTCAAGCGTCAGCGGCTTCTTTGAGAACTTCCTTATGGAAACAAGCGGACCGTCAATCGCGACAGGCTCCACAGCCGCGTTGACGCGCGAGCCATCGAGAAGACGCGCATCGACGAGCGGCTGGCTCTCATCGACACGGCGGCCGACGGCGGACACAATGCGCGAGACGATCCGGCGAAGGTGGGCATTGTCGCGGAACTTGGCCTCTGAGAGTTCAAGCTCACCGCGGCGCTCCACATAGACCTGCTTCGCGCCATTGATAAGGATATCCGAAATCGTCGGGTCTGCGAGAAGCGGCTCCAGCGGGCCGAGACCCGTCATCTCGTGATAGACTGAATCTGCAAAATCCAGCACTTCGGCCTGGTTCATCGGGATGCGCTCATCGCGCACAATCTCGGAAACCAGCCGGCCGACCTGCTTCTTCATTTCCACTTCGTCGAGCTTGTCGAGAACCGAGAGGTCCAACTCATCAATCAGCTTGTTGTGGACGCGCAGCTTGGCTTCGAGCAGGTCGAATGAGGCAGAGCCTGAGCTCTCTTCGGGCTCATCATCGGCCTCGTCAGCATCGTCAGCTGCAAAGAGCGGACCTTCATTCTTCGTCGCTTCATCCGCGCTCGCGTCTGGCGCTGCGGTTTCAGGCTCAAGCTTTTCGGCGGCGGAGCTATTGCGAGAGAGAAGGGAGAAGCGGGCCATCTAGGCTTTCTTTCTGCTCGGGGGTGACTGGACCATTGGGGCATTGCCTTCTTCGAGAAGGTCGATCAGGCGGCTGATATCCTTGGCGAGGCGATTGCCCGGCTTCGCTTCGCTGACGGCCTGACCGAAATTCACGGCGGCAAGCGCGGCTTCCCATTCCGACGAGATAGTTGCGAAGACGGGGCGGCCGATGGCTTCCTCGGCCTGCGACACGGTCACGGTGCCGCCAAACAGCTTCTTAGACATCCGGTTCAGCACGATGCGAGGTTGAACGATGCCTTCGGACGCGTCTTCGAGGTCCTCGGCGCGGTTGCGTGCGGCGTGGAGTGCCGGTACGGTAAGCTCGCTCATCACGATGTTTTCGTCAGCACCTGTCACGACAGATGCCATCCACGGCGAAGGCCAACGCGGCAGGTCGACGATCACATGATCATAGAGGCTGCAGGCAACCTCCAGCATCTTTAGGATCGATTCCGGCTTGATCGCATTCCACAGCCGGTGTGAGCGCGGCGCTGCCAGGAGATCGATACCGTTCTTGTGGTGTGTGATGAAGGCCTGAAGCAACGCCTCGTCGATCCGGTCCGCCGACTGGGTCAGCGCGCTCTGATTGAGGTTTGCCGGGCAGTTCAAATAGGACGCACACGCCCCATCGAAGAAGTCGAGATCGATGAGGCAGACCTTGCTGCGCGTCTCGCGCTGGCTGAGCTGGTAGGCGATTTCGACTGCCACCAGTGTCGCACCAGCACCGCCAACCGACGGCGTCACCGTCCAGCATTTGCCTGAGCTATCCGCCCCCGAACCGTCCTGCTTGCAGATAAGCTCCAGCGCCTCGATCAGCGACACTGGTGAAATCGGCGGCGGCAGCATGTCCCAGCGCTGCAGCGACATCAGCCGCTTTACCGCGAGGATCGGAATATTCTCACCGATTACAATGCCAGGCAGGCTCGGCGCGGTCTCCGAGACGCGGATCAGCAGTTCGACAAGGTCAAACTTACCGGCATTCTCCAGCACAAGCACGCCGCCGCGTTCAGCCTGGGCCGCTTCAAGCGCAGCGTCGGGGCTCGCATGGCTGGTCACGGTGACTGTCGGCAGGTTTGTGGTTGCGGCCACCAATGCCTCGTGCCCACCGGGCGCGAAGACGTGAAGGCGCACTGGCCCCGTCACCTGAAGCGGTGTGGCGCTCATGCCTACTCGCCTCCCATTCCCGGCACATAGCCAAGATCAGGGCGTGAGGCCTGAGCCACAGGCTGCGCTGCTGCAGCGGAAGGCGTCAGAAGTGTGCCAGTGCCAACAGACGCGCGGCTTGGACCATTGTCGTGGCTAAGGTTTCCCAGCAGCAGGCGCTCTGCTTCCGATGGCATTGGATTATTCGTGAGTGGATCCGGAATTCGCGTACCCGCTGGCGTCGGCAGGACAAGGCGCGGCGTGATGATGATGATGAGCTCTGTCTCATTCTCGCGGAAACGGTTCGAGCGAAAGAGTGCGCCAAGCACAGGCACATCGCCCAGCCACGGCGTCTGAACCGAGGTCGTGTCCACCGTGTTCTGGATCAGGCCAGCAATCGCAAAGCTTTCGCCATCAGCAAGCTCAATGATCGTGTTGGCGCGGCGAACGCTCAGCGCCGGGATCTCGACGCTCGCAAGACGAACAGAGTTGCGCGGATCGAGCTGGCTCACTTCCGGGCTGACTTCGAGGCTCATCTTGTTGTTCGACAGGATGCGCGGCGTGAATTCGAGGCTCACGCCGAACTCACGGAACTCAATGCTGATCGTGTCTTCATCGGCGGCGACCGGCACGGGAAACTCCCCGCCCGCGAGGAAACTCGCCGTCTCACCAGAGCGGGCGACGAGGTTCGGTTCGGCCAGCGTGCGAATGACGCCGCGTTCTTCCAGCGCTTCAAGGAAGAAGTCGATATTCACCCCACCAGACGCGCCAAGCAGGCTGAGAATGGATTTTGGCGCGCCGCCGGAGAGAAGCTCCGAGCCGGTCGCGAACAGGAAATCACCCGCACGGCTGACTTCACCGCCAATGCCAAGCTCTTTCACGTCTTCACGCGACGCTTCGACGAAACGCACTTCCAGCATCACCTGCTGCGGACTGTTCACGTCGAGCGCATCGATCACCGCATCGGGCGCATAGCTTGCCGCGATCTGCATGATCTCGGCTGCCGTTTCATCATCCGGCACATTGCCGCGCACATGAAGGCGCTGGGCCACGGTGCGAAGGTCGAGGCTGATGTCAGGGAAAAGGGCTGCAATGTCGCTCTGGATGGCGCCCAGATCATGTTC
Organism: Henriciella marina; assembly: GCF_027213945.1. GTDB lineage: Bacteria > Pseudomonadota > Alphaproteobacteria > Caulobacterales > Hyphomonadaceae > Henriciella > Henriciella marina_A. The sequence continues at coordinate 455,291 of NZ_JAPWGW010000002.1, read as the reverse complement.
GACGCGCACATCGATAATTTCGATCAGGTCGCCATCATCATCATAGACCAGGATATTGGTCGAGCCGATTGTGCGTCCACGGACATAAAGGCGGTTGTCTGAGGTCGGCGCAGCGTCAGCAATCTCTGGCTGGGAGATGGCAATGCGTGCGAACGGGCGGCCAACGGCGATGGGGGTCGACCGGTTCACGACGACAGTCAGATCGGTCTGCGCCGGACCTGCGGGCGATGTAGCCGCATGGTAGACGGCACTACCGGTCTGACGAGGCGCGGGGTCGGCAATCGCAGCTGATGCGGAGAACCCGCAGAACAGGAGAGCGACGGAAATTGCCTGCAGGACGGAGGACGTCATTCTGACCCTCATTGCTACTTACTGGGGCCCGCATTTTCGCAGGCGTTCAGTAAGCAAGCCTAAGAGCGAGACTTGAAGTCCGGCTGAAACGCGCCCGGCAAACTTGAAGAAAATTTGCCATATCCTGATGAAGTTGTGTCAGGATTTTCGCGCATTCCTTGGGTCACGCAGGTTTCGCAGGTCCGACCCAGACCTGTTGGGCATTCACGAATTCAAGGATGCCGTGCGGCCCCAGTTCGCGCCCAAGACCCGATGCCTTTGTGCCGCCGCTTGGCAGTCGAGGGTCTGTCTTCACGATGCCGTTGACGCTGACCTGACCAGTATCGAGCAAGCTCGCCATCGCCTCCCCGCGGCTGGTCTCTGTCCAGATACTCGCCGCAAGGCCGTAGCGCGTGTCGTTCGCCAGCTCTACGGCATGGTCTGCGTCCCGCGCCTTTACCAGCACACCAACCGGCCCGAACGTCTCCTCATTGAAGGCGCACATGTCCGGCGTGACATTCGACAGGAGCGTCACCGGATAGAAATAGCCATTGCCGCTCGGCAACTCACCGCCAAGCACACAGTCCGCGCCCTGTTTGATCGTCTCCTGAACCTGCCGGTGCAGCTCATCTCTCAGGTCCGGGCGTGCAATCGGGCCTACATCCGTCTCGCCCTCTCGCGGATCACCCAGCTTCAGCGCCGCAAGCTTCTCCTTCATCAGCGCTTCGACTTTGTCGTAGACGCTCTCCTCAACGATGATCCGCTTGGCCGCAATGCAGGACTGGCCTGCATTGATGATGCGCGACAGCGTCAGCACGTCCGTCGCCTTGTCGAGGTCGGCATCGGCCAGAACGATGGAGGGATCAGACCCGCCAAGCTCCAGCACTGCAGGCTTGATCGCTGACCCGGCAATCCCGGCAACGGCAGACCCGCCGCGCGAAGAGCCGGTAAAGGACACGCCGCGAATTCTGTCATCGCGGATCACCGCTTCGACGTTCGGCGTCTCCAGATAAAGCGCCTGAAACAGTCCCTCAGGTGCGCCCGCCTCGCGGAAGCAGGTCTCAATGGCTTCGGCACAGCCCGGCACATGCGGGTCATGCTTCATCAGGCAGGAATTTCCCGCCATCAGGGCAGGGGCTGCAAACCGGAAAGCGAGCCAGAAAGGCGCATTCCAGGGCAGGATTCCGAGAATGGGGCCAATCGGCAGGTGCTGCACATAGGAGAGGCTCGCATCGGACTCCAGAACCTGGCGAGAGAGATAGCCTTCGGCATGGTCGGCATAATGCTCTGCGCACCAGGCTGACTTCTCGACTTCGCCGCGACCTTCCTTGATCGGCTTGCCCATTTCTTCGGTCATGATGGGGGCTAGCGTCTCGACATGTTCGCGCATATGGGCCGCGACAGCTTTGAGCAGCTTTGCGCGTTCCTCATAGGATTTGGTCTTCCACTCATGGAAGGCGGCCAGCGACGCTTCGATCTTGGCGTTGATGTCTGCCTCGCTGTCGAGCGCAACTTCACGAACGGTCTCGCCGGTCGCCGGATTGACGGCTTTCAGCATGGATATCTCCTGATCTCAGATGTGTAACAGGCGCTAGCTCGCCGGTTGAGCCTGCTCGCCATTGGCTTTCTTTGCGGCTGGCGCGGCAGGCTTTCCCGTGCCGGGTTTCAGCGTGAACTCTTCGGGCAGGGAAAAGAAGCTTTCGCAGCCGGTTTCAGTCACATAGAAAGTGTCGGATATGCCGACCGTCTTGTCGCCGTCCACACCCCAGACCCATGGAATGATGTGGAAGGTCATGCCTTCCTTCAGGATCTGCGGGTCACCCTGCATCAGCGACAGGATATAGCCTTCATCCCAGCTCGGCGGGAAAGCGATGCCGATCGAATAGCCAGAGCGGGTGATGAGTGACCCACCATGCGACCCGGCCGAGATGATATCGCGTACGATCTTGTCTGCGTCCGAAACCGTAAGGCCCGGCTGGACCCGGTCCCGCAGCTCAAGCAGCGCTTTTTGCATCTGCTCTTCTGCGCTGCGCATGGATGGCGAAAGTTCATCCTGCATCACGATCGTGCGCATCATGGCGGTGTGATAGCGCCTGTAGCAGCCGCCCACCTCAAGGAAGACATGCTCGCCTTCCTGAACCGTACGGCCCTCCCAAGTCGCATGCCCGATCATGGAGCGAGGTCCCGAGGTAACATAGGGCATGACAGCGGGTGGCTCGCCGCCAGCTTCGAACATGGCCGCCGAGATCGCCGCGCCAATCTCATTCTCAGTGACGCCGGGTTTCGCGATCTCGATGCCGGCCTTCATGCCCGCTTCGGTCGCGCGGGCGGCCCTCTTCATGATCTCGATTTCGTGCTTCGACTTACAGACGCGGCCTTCCTCTACGATGCCGAAACAATCCAGCAGACGGCCGCCCGTATAGGCCGAGTGGAAGCGGTCCTGCTGGTAGGCTGGCAGGAAGTATGAATTGCGCTCGTAGCCGACCGTTGAATTATAGAGTCCGGCCTCACGAAGCGCCTCAATCAGGCGCTGGATGGCGTCACCATTATCGGCATAGGGCCTTGTTTTCTCGACCCATGTGCGGGCATGGACGTTCGACTCTTCCATGTTCCGCGTGACCATGAAGCAGTCGTCGTCCAGCGGCACCACCAGTGCCTGGAAGAATGAGTACCCCGTCGTCTGATAGTCAGTGAGGTACATAATGTTTTCAGGGTCGGAAATCACCACCGCATCAAGTCGGCGGCTTCTCATCCGGTCGCGTAGGTCTTCCAGCCGGCGAGCATACTCTTCCGGCGGGAACGTCATATCATCGCGATGTCTCATGCGCGCACCAGAGCGGCTTCCATGGCCGCCTCCATGATGTCGAGGCCTTCATTGAGGTCAGCATCGTCAATCGTCAGCGGAGGGATCAGCTTGGCCACCCGGCCTTCGCTGCCACAACCGCCGAGAAGCAGCCCGTTCTCGAAGCATTCGGCGACGACCTTCTTGGCGTATGCGCCATCTTTCGTATCGAGGCCCTGCATCATGCCCTTGCCGCGCACCTCCATGCCAGAGCGTGCCATCTTCTTCAGGCGGCTTTCCATGATCTCGCCCTTGCGGCGGACGTCGGCCATGAAGTTGTCATCCTTGAAATAGTCCATGGCGACCATGCCCGCGATGAAGGAGATACCCTGTCCGCGGAACGTGCCCGTATGCTCGCCCGGCGACCAGTGCTTGTCGAATTCCGGCTTGTTCAGATTCATGGCAAGCGGCGTACCGAAGCCGCCAATGCCCTTGGCCAGCGTGATGATGTCCGGGTCGAGGTCCATGCCGTCAAAGCTGAAATATGAACCTGTGCGCCCACACCCGGCCTGGATATCATCCAGAATGAATAGCGCGCCGCGATCCTTTGCAAACTTGCGGATCGCTTTCAGCCATTCCGCGTCGGCGACATTCACGCCGCCTTCGGCCTGGATAGGCTCAACCAGGATCGCTGCTGGAGGTTCGTAGCCAGACGAGGGGTCTGCATAGACTTCCTCCATACCTTCCAGCGGGTGGCCGAATGGCAGGCGCTCGACATGGTTCAGCGGCACGCCTGCCGCGTTACGGAAATAGGCATTTGCCGTGGCCGCGAGCGCGCCAAGCGTCATGCCATGAAAGCCATTGGTGAAGGCGATGACCTGCTTGCGGCCGGTCGCGCGGCGCGCAAGTTTCAGGGCGGCTTCGACAGCGTTGGTACCGGTCGGCCCGGTGAACTGCATCCGGTAGTCCCAGCCGCGCGGCTCGAGGATCGTCTCGGTGAAGGCCTTGATGAAGTCACGCTTGGTGGTCGTCATCATGTCGAGGCTATGGGGAATGCCATCGGCCTCGATGAATTTGATGATGGCCTCTTTCATGCGAGGGTTATTATGTCCGAAGTTCAGGACGCCTGCGCCACCAAAGAAGTCGATATATGACTTGCCGGCCTCATCGGTCTGGCGGGCATTGGACGCGGACTTGAACACGGTGGGGTAAGTCCGTGCGTAGCCCCTGACATTCGATTCCCAGCGCTCAAACAGGTCCATGACGGTCTCTCCTCGGATTCGTGTTCAGGGTTAGTCGTTCAGATAAGTGGCTTGGTCGGGTAGGGGCGCGCCGGCGAGACGCGCATAGATGCGGGTCACAATCGGCAGCAGCCTGTCATTGAAATCGTATCTGGGGGAATGGCACGGCTCGTGATGGCCCTTGCCGTCATCGGCACCAATCAGGGCGAAGGCACCTGGTATTTCTTTGAGATAATAAGAGAAGTCTTCCGACGCCATGATCGGCACCGGGATCTGGTCGAAATGCCAGGCTTCGCCCAAATCTGCTGCGATCGCTTCACGCATGTGGGCCGCTTCAGACGGGTGATTTACGGTTGCGTCGTAACGAGGGAAAACCTCCACGTCCGCCTCGACCCCGTACGCTTTGGCCTGCGAAACAGTAATTTCCCTGATGAGACCTTCTATGAGTGGCCGGTCATTGGCATTGGCCAGACGGATGCTGCCGGCCATTTTCGCACTGTCTGGGATGACGGTCTCACCGCTGGGGGCCTCGATGGAGGTCACGCTGACAACGGCGGCATTTTGCGGCGTAATTCGGCGCGAAATGATCTGCTGCAAAGCCATGGTGACGGCAGAGGCGGCCAGAACGGGGTCGCGCGTGTTTTCAGGCTGGCTCGCATGGCCGCCTGCGCCGCGCAGCGTGATCCGGAATGTCCCATTGCCCGCCATGACGGCGCCGTCGGGACAAACTGCTTTGCCGAAAGGAATAGCCGGCCAGTTATGCCAGCCGAAGATGCAGTCGAGCCCTTCAAGCGCGCCGTCTTCAATCATCTTCTTTGCGCCATGCCCGCCTTCTTCGGCAGGCTGGAAGAGCAGGGTGACAGGGCCAGGCAGGCTCGCTTCATGGCGTTTCAGCCAGGCGGCGGTCGACATCAGCGCGGCCGCGTGACCGTCATGTCCGCACGCGTGCATACATCCAGTGTGGGAAGAGCTGTAATCGAGACCCGTCGCCTCATTGATTGGAAGGGCATCAATATCGGCACGCAAGCCGACATGTCTGCCGGGCGCAGTCGCGGCCAGAGTTGCAACGGTACCGGTCCCCGCGCAGACGCGGTAGGAAATGCCCATAGCATCAAGCGACGCACGAATGACTTCGGACGTATCTATTTCCTGCCAGGGAAGTTCTGGGTGTCGATGGAGGTCTCGACGAAAATCGGTAGAGGCCGCAACCAGTGTCGGCCAGTCCGCCTGCATCCCTCGGGGCAAGGTGAAGCCTTGTCTCGACATACAGTGACCGTACGCATTGCGGGCTTCACTGCAATGGGGCGGCTGCTCACAAGCTAAAATTCAGACCGCTGCCCGAATATCGCGCAGTCCTAAGCTTTTGCTTTCCGGTCAGCTGCCTGCAACAATTGCATGAATTCATCTGGGACAGATTTCTCGGAAACGCGATCATAGGTGCGCTTCAGCCCAGCAGACATGGCATTGCGAAATGCACGTCGGGCGTGGCGCTCCTCGGCGCTAGCCTGCGTTGATCGCTTATGCTCGTGTCTGTCAGTCATAATTCTGTCTCGTTGCTCAACCTGTAAACAAACAGACGTGCCGAGCGTTCCGATTTTCTAGCTGTGCAATGGTTAACATTCCGCAGTGATGCGTTGACGTTGCTTGCGCGCAACACGCGCGATTGGTGCGCCATTGGACCTGTTTGCGCGCTTTCCTGGTCGTGGAAAACAGCTGCTGAATTGCTTTTACTGATTGCGTGTTCCTGCTATGTTCCGCGCATGGGAAAGCGTACTCTGATTGACCGTCTGGCCATCCTCGCGGATGCCGCCAAGTATGATGCATCTTGCGCGTCCTCCGGGTCGGCCAAGAGAAATTCACTTTCTACCAATGGGATAGGTTCGACCGAAGGGATGGGCATCTGTCATGCCTATGCGCCTGACGGACGATGCATTTCCTTGCTGAAGATCCTTATGACGAATTTCTGCATCTATGACTGCAAGTATTGCATCAACCGGGTGTCGAGCAATGTGGAGCGGGCGCGTTTCAGCGTCGACGAAATCGTCAAGCTGACGCTCGATTTCTACAAGCGCAATTATATCGAAGGCCTGTTTCTCTCCTCCGGCATCATCCGCTCATCAAACTATACGATGGAGCAGATGGTCGAGGTCGCTCGTAAGCTGCGGGTGGAGCATAATTTTGGCGGCTACATCCACCTCAAATCCATTCCCGAGGCGGACCCGGCCCTGATTGAGCAGGCCGGGCTGCACGCTGACCGCCTCTCCATCAATATCGAACTGCCCCGCGAAGCTTCGCTCAAATCCTATGCGCCAGAAAAGTCAGGCGCCGTGATCCGCTCTGCCATGGCAAATGTCCGTCACGGCATCGAGTCGCGTCAGCCCGACCGCAAGGAGAGAGGCAAGGCGCGCCCGCCGCGCTTCGTTCCCGGCGGGCAGTCGACGCAGATGATCGTCGGCGCGGACCAGTCCTCCGACAATGACATCATGACGACCAGCGCCTCGCTCTATTCCGGCTACAAGCTCCGCCGCGTCTATTATTCGGCATTCAGCCCCATTCAGGACAGCTCTGGCGACCTGCCGCTCATCAAGCCGCCGCTGATGAGAGAACACCGCCTGTATCAGGCTGACTGGCTGATGCGTTTTTACGGCTTCGAGAAGGATGAGATTTTTGAGGCCCGCCGCGATGGTATGCTCGACTTGGAGCTTGACCCGAAACTGGCCTGGGCGCTGGAGAGGCGGGAACGCTTTCCCGTCAATGTGAACCGCGCGAGCCGCGAAGACTTGCTGCGTGTGCCCGGCTTCGGGACCAAGTCGGTGAACCGTATCCTCTCTGCACGCCGACACACAACGCTGCGGCTCGACCATATCGCGCGTATCGTGCGGTCGCTGAAAACTTGCCGCGACTTTATCGAAACCGTAGACTGGCACCCGTCCCGCGCGCTCGATCTTGTGACTTTGCGCGACAGGTTCGTGCCGCAACCCCAGCAGCTTCAGCTTTTCTGATGCACCATGTCAGCCTGTCTTCCGAAACGGACTTCGATGGGTGGCGCGATGCTGCCCGGCGTCTGGCAGGGCAGGGCGTGCCGCCTGCCGACATCCATTGGTCGGGTAGCACCGCTGGTGGCGATGATCTTTTCGCCGCTGCCGCCAGCGCGCCTGAACCTGCCGTGCCCGACCATTCAGCGCCGCGAGAAGTCAAAGTCCCCAAAGCCTTCATCGACATGGCCAAGCGGGTCATCTGCCACCGCGACCCGGCCCGCTTTGCCTGGCTCTACCAGCTTCTCTGGGATCTGCAGTCCAATCGCGCAGCCCTCACTGACCCGCTGAATGATGCGGTGCGCTGGGTCAAAGGCGCCGACAAGCAGATCCGCCGTGATGTTCACAAGATGCACGCCTTCGTCCGCTTCCGCAAAGTTGGGGAACGCGATGGCCGTGAAGTCTTCATGAGCTGGTTTGAACCGGACAACCGCATTGTCGGTCTGACCGCTCCTTTCTTCATGCGCCGTTTTACCGGCATGGACTGGACGATCCTGACGCCGGACGCCTGCGCCAGCTGGGATGGCAAGAAGCTGACCTTTGCGGCGGGCGCTGACCGCTCACAGATGCCGGCAGAGGACGCGATCGAGGACCAGTGGCGCACTTATTACGCCTCCATCTTCAATCCGGCCCGGCTCAAGGTTGACGCCATGCTGTCGGAAATGCCCGCAAAATACTGGAAGAATTTGCCTGAGGCAGAGCTCATTCCGGACCTCATCCGCCAGTCGTCACAGCGCACCGGTGCGCTCCTCTCGGCGCCCTCGACAGACGCCAACATCCGAAGCTCACGCATGTCGAACTTCTTCGCCGAAGAAGAGGCGATAGAGATCAACTCGCTTGATGATGCGCGCCGCGCAGCGTCGAAATGTGATCGCTGCCCGATCCATGAATGCGCCAGCCAGACCATATTTGGTGAGGGACCGGCAGATGCCCGCCTGATGATCATTGGCGAACAGCCCGGCGACCGGGAGGACATCGCGGGCAAACCCTTTGTCGGTCCGGCCGGTCAGCTGTTTGACAAGGCGATGAACGAAGCGAATGTGGAGCGGCGCAAGGCTTATATCACCAATGCGGTGAAGCACTTCAAATTCACCCCGCGCGGGAAGCGGCGGATGCATCAAAAGCCGAACGCTGGCGAGATCGATACCTGCCGTTTCTGGCTGGATCTGGAGCGTAAATTCGTCGCGCCGGACATCATCGTAACGATGGGGGCGACCGCGCTGCGCGGCGTGTTCGGCAAGGCGGTCGCCCTGAAAGATATGCGCGGGGCGCTGACGCAGCTCGATAATGGCACCCGCCTCATCGCGACCATCCACCCGTCCTACCTTCTACGCCTGCCCGACAGGCAGCGGGCGGCCGAAGAATATGACAGGTTCGTCGATGACCTCGCCCGCGCGCGCTCTTTGCTGCTGTCGGATGCGGCCTGAGGCCTAGCCTCCACCGAAGAAGGACGCGAATTTGTCCCATGGCACAAAGGCGATTGTCAAAGCCGTGGTGATAGCTGCCAGTACGTAGCCGATCAGCATCAGCACGCCATCGCGTGCCATGATGGCGAGGCCGTACAGCGTGATTGCGGCGCCTGGGGCGGCCACGGCAAATGGGACAAGTTCCAGCGGGATCATAAGGAGCGCGAGGAAGATGATGATGATAGCAGAGGCATAGACCGCCCACTCACCGGTCAACATCGTGATGCGCTCAGACACGAGCCCGTCAATACGTTTCAGCCAGGGTTTTGCCTTCTTGTCTGCCGCTTCCAGCTTGTCCTTGGATATCGAGCGCTTTTCGATGAAACCGGGGACCCAGATCCGCTTCGCGCCAAAGACGATTTGAACGGTGAAAAGGATGATGACGAGGCCAACGATCATCGGCAGGCCCGGGACCGCGCCGAGGGGCGGGACTGTGACGAGCATGCCAAGAAGGACGATGATCGGCCCGAATGAGCGCGATCCAAACAGGTCCAGAATGTCGCCGAATGTTACCTTGTCGCCATCTACTTCCTTGATAGCCCTCTCGAGGACATTCTCGAGGGGGTTATCCCGCGATGCTGTGTCTGCCATCGGGGTACGTCCCTTTTTTCCGTTGATAGATGCATCATTAGCGTGCAATCGACGAAAAGGTTCACTTGGCCTCGTGACCGATTGTGGGGGACAGTATGGACATCATCGTCTGGCGCATCAGGACGACCATATTCTGAAGGTCGAGGTCCGGATTACGAAGCAGGCGGTTCGCCAGACCTGAGAACTGCACCATCATCATGTCTGTGCGCGCCTCAGCGAGATCGAGGCCCAGCTTGTCCCGGATAAGGTGAGTGAGCTGGTCGCGGACGTAACGGTCATGCTTGTGGATGATGCAGGCAATTTCCGGATTGCGCTGACACTCTGCGAGCATTTCCATGTTGAGCACCGATTGTAGTATGTCGGTCTTCTCCGCGATGGACTGGACCGCCCTTTCAGTCATGACGGAAGCAAGCTCGGTTGAATCGACCGCATCGAACTCCGCAAAGCGTTCGGCAGCGCGCGCCGACTCGCGGTCGACGATGGCGGCAATGATCGCCTCCTTGCTCTCGAAATAGTGATAGATGTGACCAGGGCTCATTTTTGCGCGCGCGGCAATCTTCGCCATGCCGGCGCGGTGAAAGCCCATCTCGACGAAACAATGTGCCGCTGCGTCAAGGATTTGCGAGATTCTCGCAGTCCGACGTTTCTCGGCGCCCGTCATCGGTATTGGTTTTTGTTCCAACTATTTCACATCCCGTCATTGACTTTGTGCATTGCAGCAACAAATAGAACGTTCATTCGAAAATCAACAGGTTTCGCTACATTTCATCGAACCCTCGACGGCGCATAGGAAACACATGCCCCAATTCAGAAAGTTCTCGTCGCAAACCCTCAGAAAGGGATTTGGTGCGGCTGCAGGTGCAACGCTGCTGATTATTGCAGCATGTGGAAATGGCGAGGGCGGCAATGCTCCGGGCCAACAGGCTTCTGAGAATGCGGGTCCGCCACAGCAGATGGCAGTGCGCGTTGAGGTCATGCCGGTGCAGCCATCGTCGATTGGTAGTGTGCGAACATTGCCTGGCCGGGCGACGCCATATGCCGAGGCAGAGATCCGCCCGCAGGTTTCAGGCCTGATCGAGAGCCGCCTGTTCACCGAGGGCGAAGTCGTCACCGAAGATCAGGCGCTCTACCAGATTGACGCCGACGAGTATTACGCCGCCGTCCAGAGCGCAGAAGCATCTCTTGCACGGGCGCAGGCAACAGCAGCCGCCGCAACCGAAACGGCGCGGCGCTTTGAGCGTCTGGCCGATATCAATGCTGTCAGCCAGCAATCCTATGACGAGGCGGTGGCTGCCCAGAAACAGGCAGAAGCCGATGTCGGCATACAGCGGGCTGCCCTGCAACGCGCGCGCATCGATCTGGCGCGCACAAAGGTCCGCTCGCCAATTACTGGCCGTATCGGCCGCTCCGCTGTGACCGAAGGCGCACTGGTGACTGCCAATCAGGCGACCACACTTGCCCGCGTCCTTCAGCTTGATCCCATCTATGTCGACATGACGGCGTCGAGCGCGCAGGTCCTGCGCTGGAAACGGGATGTTTCAGAAGGAAAGATCGAGACGCTCGGTCCCACATCTGGCCGTTCTGCCGCTGTCCCTGTGACACTGGAATTTGAGAACGGCGATGAGTATCCGCTATCCGGTCAGCTCGAGTTCTCTGAAGTCAGCGTCGATCAGGAGGCCGGCACTGTCATCGTGCGGGCCCAGTTCCCGAACCCTGACAATCTCATCCTGCCGGGCATGTTTCTGAAGGCGTCCTTTGCGGCTGGCACTTACAACAATGTCTACGCCATCCCGCAGCGGGCCGTGCAGCGCACGCCGCAGGGCGACGGATATGTCTTCGTCGCAGGCGATGACGGTACGGCCATCCAGAAACCTCTCACAATTCAGGAAGCGAACGGCTCGAACTGGATCGTGACTGATGGTCTGTCGCCGGGCGATCGGGTCATAGTCAGCGGCTTCCAGAATGTCCGCAATGGCGCGCCCGTTGAGGTGATCGCCTCGCGTCAGGAAGAAATGGCGGCGGTTGCGTCGCCTGCGACAGTGGCCCAGCCAGAATAAAGCTCAGTTATCATGGCAAATTTCTTTATTGATCGCCCGGTCTTCGCCTGGGTCATCGCGATCGTCATCATGATCGCTGGCGCAATGGCGCTGCGCGCCTTGCCGGTGTCGCAATATCCTGACATTGCGCCAACGACCATTTCGGTAAATGCGTCTTATCCCGGGGCATCCGCGAAGGCGGTAGAGGACTCGGTCACGCAGGTCATCGAACAACAGATGACGGGCCTTGATGGGCTCGATTACATCTCGTCCTCGTCCAGCTCGTCCGGGCAGGCTTCGGTAACGCTCACATTTGAGACAGGTACCGATCCCGACATTGCCCAGGTGCAGGTCCAGAACAAGCTCTCGCTCGCGACGCCGCTCCTTCCAGAGCCTGTGCAACGCCAGGGTGTTACGGTAGACAAGGCCAGCACAGGTTTCCTGCTAATTACGGCGCTTTATTCGCCGAATGCGGCCTACGACCAGACAGACCTCGGCGACTATATCCGCTCAAACATGTATGATTCCATCAGCCGCGTAGATGGGGTTGGCCGCGTCCAGCAATTCGGCTCTCAATACGCGATGCGGATCTGGCTCGACCCGGACAAGCTCGTTCAGTTCGACCTCGTGCCCGCAGATGTCATCGCAGCGATCCGGGCACAGAATACGCAGGTTTCCGCCGGTGCCCTTGGCGGCGCGCCATCGGTTGCGGGCCAGGAAATAAACGCCACGGTCACGCTGCAGTCGCTGTTGAACACGCCGGAAGAGTTTCGCGAACTCCTCATTCGCACAACGCCAGAAGGTGGCTCGGTCCGCCTCGGCGATATCGGTACCGTAGAGCTTGGCGCAGAGAACTATGCCTTCAACGCGAAGTTCAACGGCTATCCTTCGTCTGGTTTCGGTGTGTCACTCGCGACCGGGGCCAATGCGCTCGACACGGCAGAAGCTGTGAAGGCTGAAGTCGAACGCCTGTCTGAGGCTTTCCCGCAGGATATTGAATACGCATTTCCGGTCGACACGACGCCTTTCATCGAAACCTCCATCCATGAGGTTCAGAAGACACTCATCGAAGCGGTCATCCTCGTCTTCCTTGTTATCTTCGTCTTCCTTCAGAGCCTGCGTGCATCCTTCATTCCGATGATCGCGGTGCCGGTCGTTCTGCTCGGCGTCATGGTCGGGTTGCTGACACTTGGCTTCTCGATCAATACGCTGACCATGTTCGCCATGGTGCTCGCTATCGGCCTTATCGTGGACGATGCGATCGTCGTGGTCGAAAACGTGGAACGCGTCATGGAAGAAGACGGGCTAGGCCCTGTCGAGGCGACACGCAAGTCGATGAGCCAGATCACCGGCGCGCTGATCGGCATCGTGGTGACGCTATCTGCGGTCTTTGTTCCAATGGCCTTCTTTCCAGGCTCGGCGGGCCTCATCTATCGCCAGTTTTCGGTGACCATTGTGTCGGCCATGGCGCTGTCGCTGCTGATCGCGCTCATCCTGTCCCCAGCTCTCTGTGCGACCATCCTGAAAAAGCCTGATCACGAAAAGAAGCCGGGTATGCTTCAGAAGCCGGCCGTCTGGTTCAACAATGGCTTTGACCGGATGCGCGATGGCTATGGCAGCATCGTCGACCGCATCCTGCGCCGCCGCTGGATCTTTGCAGGTGTCTTTGCGGTCATCGTCGCCGTGATGGCCGCAGGCTTCGTCCGTCTGCCATCATCCTTCCTGCCGCAGGAAGACCAGGGTCAGTTCATCACGCTTGTACAGCTTCCACCTGGCTCCAGCCTTGAGCGCACAACCGAAGTCATGGACTCGGTCGGTGAGTATTACCGGGGCGCCCAGGGAGAGAATATCAAAGGCCTCTTCACGCTTGCCGGGTTCAGCTTTGCTGGGCAGGGCCAGAATAACGGTATCGCCTTCGGCGCGCTTGTCGACTGGTCAGAGCGCGATGGTCCGGGAGAGTCGGCCATGGAGATCGCAGGCGCAGCCAGCGGCAACTTTGCCCAAGGCACTGAGGCTCAGATCTTCGCCATCGTTCCGCCGCCAATCCCGCAGCTTGGTAACTCGTCAGGCTTCGACATGTACCTCCAGGATGCTGGCGGTGTCGGCCATGACGCGCTCGTCCAGGCCCAAGGCCAGCTCCTCGGCATGGCAAACCAGAGCGCAGAGCTGACCGGCGTACGCCCCAATGGCCAGGCCGACGGCCCGCAATTCAATATCGACATCGATTACCAGAAGGCGCAGGCCCTCGGTGTCGATGTTTCTGGCATCACGAGCCTTCTCTCGACGGCGTTCGGTGGCACTTATGTCAACGACTTCCTCGACAGGGGCCGCATCAAGCGCGTCTATGTTCAGGGTGAGGCCGATAACCGCATGCAGCCGGATGATCTTGGCGGCTGGTATATTCGCAATAGCTCGAGCGAAATGACGCCGCTGGAGGAAGTCGTGACGACTGGCTGGACCTATGGTTCACCGCAGCTGCAGCGCTATAACGGCCTGCCTGCGCTGAACATTCAGGGCGCGCCAGCACCGGGCGTCAGCTCGGGTGTTGCAATGGACCAGATGGAAGCCCTTGTCGGACAGCTGCCACAGGGCCTCGACATGGAATGGACAGGTATCAGCGCGCAGGAACGCGAAGCCGGCAATCAGGCGACGCTTCTCTACATCATGTCGATCCTGTTCGTGTTCCTCTGCCTCGCGGCGCTCTATGAAAGCTGGACCGTTCCGGTTGCCGTCCTCCTGACAGCGCCGCTCGGCGTGGCTGGCGCCGTACTCGCGGCCCATCTTCGCGGGCTCGATAATGACGTTTTCTTCCAGGTGGCGCTGCTCACCACGGTCGGCCTCGCTTCGAAGAACGCCATTCTCATCATTGAGTTTGCCCGTAACCTTGAACAGCAGGGCGTGGAGCTTTTCGACGCGGTGTCACAGGCTGTCCGCATGCGTCTTCGCCCGATCCTCATGACGAGTTTTGCCTTCGGTTTCGGTGTGCTGCCGCTCGCGCTCAGCACCGGCGCCGGTGCAGCTGGTCGTCAGGCCATCGGCACGGCCGTTCTTGGTGGCTTGATCGTTTCGGTGATCCTCGGCTTGCTGTTTGCGCCGCTCTTCTATGTCATGATCCGTAAACTCACAGGCCAGAAACCTCTGACTCAACCCGGTAACAAGGAAGCCGTCGCATGATCTCGACGAAACGTATGATCCTCGGCGCTATGGCGGCCACTGCGCTCAGTGGCTGTGCCATGATCTCGCAGTCCTATGAGCAACCGGCGGCGCCAATACCCGAGGCCCTGCCCGTCACTGACGAAAACGGTGAGCGCGTGGAGCCGCTCTATTGGCAGGACGTCTTCATTTCCGAAGAGCTGCGCGAGCTGGTCCGTCTTTCCCTGGCAGAAAACCGTGACCTCCGGATCGCAGCAGCGAACGTGCAGCTCGCCCGCGCGCAATACGGCATCAGCCGCGCGCAGCGCCTGCCTACAGTGACCGCCAATGGCGGTTTTACCGAAGGGGGTACGATCGGCGACAGCAATGGTGGCGTCGGCAATTTCGACAATGCCTCCGCCAGCATCGGCATTACCGCCTATGAGCTTGACCTCTTTGGCCGTGTCGCTTCGCTGAATGAGGCGGCCCTGCAAAGCTACCTCGCCTCTGCCGAAGGCGAGCGTGCTGCCAAGATCGCCATTGCCGCCACGGTGGGCGAAATCTGGATGCAGCTTGCGGCCGACAAGGCGCTGCTTGCGCTTGCTGAGGACACGGTCGATGTCCAGTCGGAATCGCTGGATCTCACCCAGGAGCTGTTCAACGCCGGTATCGCAACAGAGCTAGACGTGCGCCGCGCGTCGGCCAGCGTGGAAACCGCCCGCGCACAGGCAGCTGAATTTTCTGCCCAGGTCGAACAGGACCTCAACGCCCTTCGTCTCGCCGTCGGCACGGACCTTCCTGCAGGCACGCTGGCCGCAGCAAAACTCGACCCGACGCCGCTCGCGGAAGATATTCCGATAGGTCAGTCTTCGCTCGTCCTTCTCTCGCGTCCGGACGTTCAGTCGGCAGAGCGCCAGCTCATGGCTGCCAACGCAAACATCGCTGCAGCGCGCGCAGCTTTCTTCCCGATAATCTCGCTCACCGGTCAGGTGGGCTATTCCAGCGATGAGCTGGGTGACCTCTTTGATGGCACGCTGGGCTGGTCGTTTGGTCCCTCTATCTCGCTGCCGATCTTTGACGCTGGCGCGCGTCAGTCAAACCTCGACGTGCGGGAGGCGCAGGAGCAACTTGCCGTTGCAAGCTATGAGCAGGCAATCCAGCTCGCCTTTCGTGACACAGCAGACGCGCTTGCCGTCCGACGCACGATCGACCAGCGTGTCGATGCGTTGGTCAGGCTCGTGGAAGACACTGAAATCACACGTGATTTATCTGAAGAACGCTTCCGGGTCGGCGTCGATGACTATCTCTCTGTCCTCGATTCCCAGCAGCTTTATTACGATGCGCGTCAGCAGCTTATCCGGGCAAACCTCGTCCGCAGTCTCAACTCCATTGCTGTTTACCGGGCTCTGGGCGCATGGCCTCGCGATGAGGTTGAACAGAGCGATGAAATCCTGACGCCTGAGTCATAATATCTGGACAGGCGCCCGGATTCGCGGTTCTCTTTGCGAATGGCAAATCCTGATTTCGACGTACTGATCGTAGGCGCGGGTTTGTCCGGCATCGGCGCCGCCTATTACCTGCAGGAACGCTGTCCCGGAAAAACCTACGCCATTCTTGAAGGCCGCAAGGCAATTGGCGGGACATGGGATCTCTTTCGATATCCCGGTATCCGCTCCGATAGCGACATGCACACGCTCGGCTACGACTTCAAACCGTGGAAAGAGCGCAAGGCGATCGCCGACGGGCCGTCCATCCTGAACTATGTCCGGGAGACCGCCTCCGAGAACGGCATCAATCGCAAGATCAGGTTCGAGCACCTGGTCCGCGAAGCGCGCTGGGATTCCGAAACTGCGCTCTGGTCGCTCAAGGTCGAAGACAAGGCCGAGGGCGTTGAGCGCACGCTGACCTGCCGCATCCTTCACATGTGTGCAGGCTACTACTCCTATGAAGGCGGCTACAAACCGGACTTCCCGGGAGAAGAGACCTTCAAGGGGCAGGTGATCCATCCCCAGGCCTGGCCAGAAGACCTTGATTATAGCGGTAAGAATGTCGTCGTCATCGGCTCTGGCGCGACGGCAGTGACACTCGTGCCGGAGATGGCGAAGAAAGCCGCGCACGTCACCATGCTGCAGCGGTCGCCGACCTACATCGTGTCACGCCCCGCTGAGGACAAGGTTGCTCTCGGCTTGCGAAAAATCCTGCCCGAAAAGACGGCTTACGGCCTGACCCGCTGGAAGAATACGCTGCTTCAGATGCTGTTTTTCAGGCTCGCGCGTCGACGTCCCGATAAGGTCAAGGCGCGCATAGTCGGCATGGCGCAGGAGGAACTGGGCGCTGATTTCGACGTCGGCACGCACTTCACGCCGAGCTACAATCCTTGGGATCAGCGTCTCTGCCTGGTGCCGGATGGCGACCTGTTCAAGTCGATCAAGGCCGGCGAGGCCAGCGTTGTCACCGATACGATCGATACGTTCACAGAAACCGGTGTGAAACTCGCCTCAGGAGAGACGCTCGACGCCGATATAGTCGTCTCAGCGACAGGGCTCCAGCTAGAGTTCATGGGCGGCGCAGACCTCTATATGGATGGCCAGCCGGTCGAGCCGTCGAGCCTGCATGGCTATCGCGGGATCATGTTCAACAATGTCCCCAATCTCGTGGTGACGTTCGGCTATACGAACGCCTCCTGGACGTTGAAAGCGGACCTGATCGCCAAATTCGTTTCGCGCCTGATCAAGTATATGGACAAGACCGGTGCGGTGGAGGTTCGTCCCATCGCAGATCAGCATCCGGGCGATGCGCCCTGGCTCGACTTCTCGTCCGGCTATGTCACGCGCGCCCTTCACCGTCTTCCAAAGCAGGGCCAGGAGGCGCCCTGGCGGCTCAACCAGAACTATGTCCAGGACATATTTGAGATCGGCCGTGCCAAGCTGGATGACGGCGTTCTTCGCTACCGGAAACAGGGCGATGCTGCCTTCGAAACGCCCCCGGAGACAACACTGCAGCCCCTTGCTGCGGAATAGGGGAGAGGGGACTGCATCAGACTCGGTAAAGCGTCTTGAACGCAAAGCCGCTTGGGCGTATGTGCGTCCGGCGTGCCGCCTTAGCTCAGTTGGTTAGAGCGCTGGTTTGTGGAACCAGAGGTCCTCCGTTCAAGCCGGAGAGGCGGTACCATTTCCCCCTGATTCGATAATTCCGGTCTTGCTTGCGCAAATATGACCGCAATCTGGCAAAGTCCGGGCGCCCAGCTGTCATGCAAGAAAAATTGTTGCATTTACGCCGCGCTTGCTAGAAAAAACGCGAAGTTTCAACTATTTTCCTTCTTTGTACACTCGTCTCAGGAACGAAGTTGTTCTAGGAGGGTATGCACACGGAATGGTCCGTTTAGTCTCTGCGGTCGGTGGGTAATAGTGCCCATTCGGCTCACAATAGGGGATGAGTATGAAAAGAACTCTTATGTGCGCGACAGCCGCGGCCGCCTTGGCGTCTGCAATGTCTGTCGCTAACGCTCAGGACGGCTGGTATGGCCGCGCTGATCTGGGCTACAGCTTCGACGGTGAGCTAGATTCCGATCCGCCAACCAACGCGCCATTCGCGCTCGGTGGCGATCAGGAGCTTGACGGCGACGGCCTGCTCGGCGCTCAGATCGGTTTGGGCTACGGCTTCGGCAACGGCTTCCGTCTGGAATCGACCTTCGGTTACCGCGGTGGCGACCTTGAGCCGTCCACCACGATCACCGGTGCAAGCATCCTGAACCTCCCGCCGCTGGCCAATGGTGGCTACTCGGTTGGTGGCGACGGCAACATCAGCATCTATGAGCTGATGTTCAACGCTCTGTACGACTTCAACCCAACAGGCGCTGTCCAGCCATACCTCGGTGCTGGTATTGGTCTCGCAAAGGTTGACGCTCGTGCGACCAACCTGCGCGCTGGCGTTGTTACCGCAGGCGGCGTTCAGACGTTTGACGCCAATGGCTTCAACGACGACGACACCGGCATGGCTTACCAGCTTCTCGGGGGTATCGGTTACGGCCTCACCGAGCGTCTGACGCTCGACCTCGGCTACAAGTACTTCTTCGTCGACGACCTGAACCTCGACGGCCGCGCACCGCTCGGTCAGCCGGTTCCTTACAGCGGCGAGTATGAAGATCACTCCGTGACGGTTGGTCTGCGGTATCAGTTTGCGGCTCCAGCGGCTCCACCGCCACCGCCGCCTCCGCCACCACCACCGCCACCTCCGCCACCACCACCACCGCCACCACCGCCTCCACCGCCACCACCACCGCCACCACCAGCGTGCTCCACGCTGAACCAGGCGTTCGTGGTCTACTTCGAGTGGGACAAGTCGAACATCACCAGCCAAGCTTCGGCTGTGATCGACCAGGCTGTGGCGAACATTCGTAGCCGTCAGGAATGTGCTGCGAACTCTGTGACGATCGTCGGCCATACCGACACGTCCGGTGCCCAGTCCTACAACGCACGTCTCTCCGAGCGTCGCGCTACAGCGGTTGCAACGGCTCTCAACGAGCGCGGCATCCCGTCCAGCATGATCGCCACGGAAGGCCGCGGTGAGAACGACCTGGCCAAGCAAACCGGCGACGGTGTGCGTGAGCCTCTGAACCGTCGTTCGGAAGTCACGATCATCGTTCGCTAAGAACGGTCTGATCTGACATTCAGAAATGATGATGGCCCGGCAGCAATGCCGGGCCATTTTCGTTTGCGTGGAAGATAGGTCTACTAGCGGGGCGGTCTGGCGCGGAAGCACTTATCAGACAGGCACAAAAAAACGCCGGCACCCGGAAGGCGCCGGCGTTCCTGATGATAGCTGGTTCGCCGATTAGTCGGCAGACGTCTCCGCGCGGGATATGTCATAGCCGTCGACCAGGCCAACGCTGGCCAGTGCAAAAGCGTATTCGATTGCGGTCTCCTTCAGGCCCTCAAACCGGCCAGTAGAGCCGCCATGCCCGGCATCCATGTTGATGCGCAGATAGTAAGGGCCTGCATTCGGCGCTTCGTGGCGTAGCTGGGCAGCCCATTTCGACGGCTCCCAATAGGTGACGCGCGGATCAGACAGACCGCCCGTTATCAGCATGGCCGGATAGTCCTTGTCTGCGACATTGTCATAGGGGCTATAGGCGAGGATCGTGTCGTAGGCCTCGGCGTCTGTGATCGGGTTACCCCATTCGGGCCATTCCGGCGGCGTCAGGGGAAGTGTATCGTCGGACATCGTATTGATCACATCCACAAAGGGGACGGCTGCAATGATACCGCCGAAAAGCTCCGGATCCATGTTCGCTGCGGCGCCCATGAGAAGTCCGCCGGCCGATCCGCCATGACCAACAACGCGGCCTTCTGCGCCATAGCCGTTCTCTACGAGATAACGCCCCGCAGAAACATAGTCCTTGAAGGTGTTCGGCTTCTTTTCGAGCTTGCCATCGAGATACCACTGGTAACCCTTTGCCTGAGATCCCCGGACATGGGCAATGGCATAGACAAAGCCCCGGTCGACCAGTGACAGGCGGGAGGTGGAAAAGCTCGCCGGGATGGTGATCCCGTAGGAGCCATATCCATACAGCAGCAGAGGCGCGCTGCCATCCACCGCTGTATCGGCGCGGCGAAGGATGGTGACAGGAATTTCCTCGCCATCCCAGGCCGGGACCATCAGGCGCTCGACCACATAGTCGTCCGCGTTGTGGCCGGATGGCACTTCGCGTGTCTTGCGAAGCGTGCGTTCGCGCGTTTCCATGTCATAGTCAAAAACCTGGCTTGGGCGCGCCGGTGAGGCGTAATCATACCGCATCACAGTCGAGTCATACTCGCCTGAGCCGAGGCCAAGGTCATAGGCGCTCTCGTCCATTGCAATCGTGTGCTCGTCGCCGCTTTCACGGGCGCGAACAACGATGCGGGGCAGGGCGTTGGCCCGTTCCAGCCGGACGAGGTGATCCTTATAAGGATCAAGGCCAAGCACCAGCGTGCCTGGGCGGTGCGGAATCACTTCCTCCCAGTTCTCACGTCCAGGGTTGTCGATGGGCGCCTTCATCACTTTGAAGTCAACGGCACCGTCGGCATTGGTCAGAATGTAAAACGCACCATTCCAATGTGTTACGTCGTACTCTTCATCTTCCTTGCGCGGCGCCACGAGGGTCGGCTCCGGGCGCTTTGCGTCTGCCGGGAAGTACCACACTTCACCGGATGTGTGACCGCCGGTCTCCACGAATATGAACTCTTCCGACTCCGATTTGCTGACGCCAACAAAGAAGCCCGGATCCTCTTCGCGGTAGATCTCGACATCTTCGCCCGTCGTCAGGTCGCGCTGGAAGACCGCCGTCGGTCGGCCATTATCGTCGCGTTCGACCCAATAGAGCAGGTTTGAATCGGCGCCCCATTCAAAGCTTCCATAAGTGCCTTCGATGGGCGCACCAACTGCTTCGCCGGTTTCGATATTGCGCACGGCGATGGTGTAGTACTCGCTGCCCTGCGTATCGATTGCAGATGCTAGCAGCTTATGGTCGGGCGACTGTTCCAGTCCACGGATCGAGAAGTAGGACTGGCCTTCTGCTTCTGCGTCGCCGTCAAACAGAACTGTTTCAGGCGCATCGGCGTCGAAGGCCTGTTCGGCCGGCTTGCGCGCAAAGATGGGATACTCGCCGCCTTCGCGGTAGCGCACATAATAGGCATATGGCCCGTCCTTGGAGGGGACAGAGCTGTCATCCTCCTTGATGCGCCCGCGCATTTCCGCCAGCAGCGTTTCGCGCAGTTTTTCCGTCGGGTCTTCCAGCGAGGCTTTGGTGTAGGCGTTTTCGGCCTCAAGGTATTCGCGGATATCCTCTCGCAGGACGGACGGGTCGCGCATGACCTGCTGCCAGTTATCGTCCTTCATCCACTGATAATTGTCGGTACGCGTGCGCCCGACCTGTTCAATTTCTAGCGGGACGCGCTTGGCCATGGGCGGGATTTCGGCGCGTGCGTCGGTTGCTGTCTGCGTGTCAGAAGCAGATTCGGTCATTGTATTGTCGCTCTGTTCGGTGTGTCCGTTGGGAGACGTGCACCCTGTCAAAAGGGCAGCACTTGCAGCACTGGCCAGCAGATAGCTCATTCGCATTCGAGAAGATCTCCGTTACATATCGAGAAACGTGAAACCGTAGCGACTGAAGCGGTGCTGTCCAGAAAACTGTGCGTCAGGCCGGCTTGAAATTGAGCACGACACCATTGATGCACCAGCGCTCACCCGTTGGTGGCGGCCCATCCTTGAAGACGTGCCCCATATGCAGCCCACATGTCGCGCAATGGCACTCCTTGCGCGGCATGATCATCTTGAAATCGGTCTTCGTATCAACAGCGGTTTCACGCACCGGTTTGTAAAAGCTCGGCCAGCCAGTGCCGGAATCGAACTTGTGCTCCGACGACCAGAGCGGCGTGTCGCAGCCGACGCAATGATACATGCCATCACGCTTTTCATCATTGTGGTTGCCGGGCGAGAAGGCGCGCTCCGTGCCGTCCCTGACACCCACGCGGTACTGTTCATCGGTCAGGAGTTCGCGCCATTCCTTCTCCGAACGGCTCACGCGCTTGAAATTGTCAGCAGGCTTTGGGGGCAGCATGTCGTTCAACTCCTGTCTCGATATCTGTTAGTCGAGATATGGGGGCGAAGGTCGCTTTCAACAGCCTCTGGCGACATGTCGCCCAGGGCGGGCTACTCATTGGCGATGCGAAGGCCGCCCGTGCGCCAGGCAGCGAGGCAGTCATTCGCGTCATGATAGGCGTCCTCGGCTAGCAGCGGCGTCTGCGTCATGCCTTCGCCTTCAAAGCGGGGATCGTCGCATTCGCCATCATTTGCCCAGGCGCTGGTATTGTCGCCGAAATTGATCCCGTTGAAGGAGATGTTCTCTCTTGGCGGGGCAGTCTCGGCTGGCGTTGTCGCATCATCCTCAGCCGTGGCAGTGGTTTCCGCAGACGCCGAAGGAGCGGTTTCTTCTTCTTCATCTTCCGGCACTGCAGGTACGACAGGCGCTTCTGTTGCGCCCGGCATGGCCGTAGCTGCTGCATCGCGCAGTTCCAGCCGACCTGCTTCGAACGCCGCGCGGCAATCGGTGGCGTCGCGGCCTATATCTTCTTCGATCAGGGCGGTGGATGTCATGCCTTCGCCGGTGAAGCGCGCATCATCGCACTCGCCGTCCATGGCGAATTCGCTCGTGTCGTCACCGAAATCGATACCGCTATCTGCGGGGGTGACCGGCAAAGCCTGCGCAGTCTCAGCGGCTGCGTCTTCAGACACGGTTTCGTCCGTTTCGGGTACCTCGGCGACCGATTCCGCGTCCTCGGCAACATCCTCCACCGGCGCGGCTTCTGCGGGCTCAGTCTCGGCAGCGTCTTCTGATACGATTTCTTCTTCGGGGTCTGCTGGGGCGGTGTCTTCGGTCTCGGCCGCCTCATCACCAGAGGTGTCGGCCGTCATGTCCGGCGCTGCGTCGGCGGGCGTATCCGCCGCGAGATCAGCCTCGACGCCAGCTTCCAATTCAGTCTCAGCGTCCGCTTCCGTCTCAGCCGGTTCGACCGGATCGGTTTCCTCGGCGGTGGCCTCGACGCCGTCTTCTGCAGGCGCCGCGACATCCGTCTCATCCTCTGCCGCTTCAGCATCGACCTCATCTGCCGCGTCTTCGACCGGCGCTTCAGCGGTGTCCACGGCGTCTTCAACCGTGACGTCTGCGTCAAGAGCTGTCTCGTCTGTCTCAACTGGTTCGAGGGCCTCACTGTCTTCAGTGGCCGCTTCATCCAGGGTCACTGCGTCGCCGGCTTCCGCTGACTCAACTGTTTCAGACGCTGGGTCTTCTGTTTCCTCGGCAGCAACGTCGTCTTCGTTGGCGGCCGGATCGATCTCAGGGTCAGCCGGCGCCTCTGCTTCAATCTCAGCATCTGTATCAACTTCGGTATCGAGGTCCGCCGCCTCGGGCTCTTCCACCGCAGCGTCATCTTCGGCCGAGCTCTCTTCTTCGGCGGGGACTTCCACTTCCCCTGCAGCGTCGGCGTCCGGCTCCATCTCCTCGGCGTCCGCGTCTGCGGTGGCGGCTACATCCTCCGCTTCGACAGCGTCTTTAGTTTCGTCCGCCGCAGCTTCATCATCGGCCGCGACTTCCATCGCGACCTCTGCTTCGGTCTCGCCTGCGGCCTCTTCAAGATCGACGCCAGTATCCAGTTCGGCGTCTGCGTCTACGTTCGCTTCAGCTTCGCCTTCAGCGTCCATGTCTGTCTCTTCGACGACGTCGTCAGCAGCTTCTTCATCTGCCGCGTCCACCGTGCCCTCGACGTCCGGCAACGTAACTTCTTCAGCGTCGACCTCCGCTTCGGTGTCCGGGTCCATCACCTCATCAGCGGCGTCTTCGACCTCGGCTTCCACCTCGATCAGCGTGATCTCACCGGCTTCCCAGGCGACCACACAGTCGCCCGCATCACTCATGATCGCATCCTCGGAAGGCGTCTCGGCCATGCCGGGGCCTTCAAAGCGGGGGTCGCTGCAGACACCGTCACCGGCAAAGGCTTCATCGATCGCACCAAATCTCGGCATCGATCCCTGCGCGGTGACGGGCAGGGCGAGCAGGGCAAGGGCCGAGGTCGACAGGAAAAGGGACTTTGGTTTCACGAGCATGGCTTGGAACCCTTTTTGAAAGAAGCAGCCGGTAGGCTATTCAACATCAGTCAGGCACTGCGAGGCAATTTTTCTTTTTTGCCCGTGCGATGCCGTTGCCACAAAATCTGTGCAGCAATTCAACGTAAAAGTCTGCAAGACTTGTGCCTCAAGGGGCAAAATTCACGAAAAAAAGGGCCGGCAGATCGCTCCGCCAGCCCCTTGTCATTGCACCTGATTTTCAGGCCTAGCCGTAAACGACGGTCAGCGTTTCTGCGACCAGCGCCGGGCGCTCCTGGCCTTCGACTTCAATCGTTGCTTCCATACGGGTCTGCTTGCCGCCGGCTTTTCCTTCAACGGCGAGGCATTTCTGGCGCAGGCGCACCTTGGAGCCGACAGGCACCATGTTCGTGAATCTGACCTTGTCAGAGCCGTAATTGATGCCGCGGGTCGTGCCTTCGATGCGAAGCACCTGCGCACCAAGCATTGGTAGAAGCGACAGCGTCAGGAAACCGTGCGCGATCGGGCCGCCCATTTCCTTCGTGGCGCGTTCGACATCCACGTGAATCCACTGATGGTCGCCGGTCGCATCGGCGAACTTGTTCACGCGGTCCTGATCGATCGTCACCCAGTCGGAAACACCGACTTCCTTGCCGGCAATCGATTCCAGGTCGTTGTAGTGTACTTTCATTGGGTCAGCCATGGAGCCTCCTCTTCCTTATCTGTCGTGGCGTTGGTTCCTTCTTGCGCATTTGAGCCGAGCTTGCCAAGGCCTCACGTTGGAGCATCGCATCAGGCCAGCCTGGAAAGGCCGAACCAGATAGCGCGAATGGCATGGCGTATCGCAAGCTGATTCTCGCTATCATCGCCAAATCCGTCGATAGCCCCTCTGTCATAGGCGCCCGTCATCAGGCTGGTGAGCGCCGCCGTATCTATGTCGGCCGGCAGGCAGCCAGCCTGCTGGGCCGCCTCGATTCCCGCTGAAAGCGTCTGCGTCGTTGTGGCGGCATCAAGTTCGTCCATCCTGAACTTTCCGAGGACCGCAGGTCCCTCAATCAACAGCAGTCTGCGCGATGCCGGGTCCGACATTGCAGACAGGAAAAGGTCGCCGCCCTCTATCAGCGCTTCCATCGGATCGCTTTGCTCTTTGGTTCCCGCGTTTATGGCAGAGGCGATGGCTTCGTACTCAGCGATAATGACGGCCTCCAGAATGGCCGCCTTGTCACTGAAATGGTGGTAGAGCGCGCCGCGCGACACGCCCGCTTCCCGCGCGATCTTGGGCGTGGAGACGCCGCTGTAGCCATGCTCGGCAAAGAGCTTGCGCGAAGCGTCCAGAACCTTGCGGCGTGTCCTTGCGCTCCGGACATCATTTTTGGGCATCGCTCTTGCTCACTTCGTTGCTTCTATATAAAAACATACTGTCTGTTTGTTTTAAGGCAAGGGTGGACAAGATGAGATTATCGGGTGGGTGTCAGTGCGGAACTGTACGGTTTCAGGTCGATGGTGAGCTGCACTACGCGGCTGTCTGTCACTGTCCGTCTTGCAGAAAGTCGGCAGGCGCGCCGATTGTGGGCTGGGCCCTTTTCGAGGCCGACTGTCTTCAGACGGACAGGTCGCGCCTTTGCGTCTATGAGTCGTCGCCAGGCGTGCGGCGATCGTTTTGCGGCCAGTGCGGAACGACCTTGTTCTTCGAAGCCGACTATCTGGAAGGCCTTGTCGACATTACGACGGAGAGCTTCGACGACCCCGACAGCGTCCGCCCTTGGGAGCAGATATGGACGCAGCATCGAACAGATTGCGTCAAAAGACTTGCCGATATGCCCGGTCATGAGGCGTTACCACCGCGAGGCTAGTAGGGCGCGGGCAGCTAGGGCTCTCTGCGCTGTGAGATTCGCGACGTCTTGTTGACCTTGAGGCAGGCCGGGGGCACTTCTCTGATCGTGCCATTTTGGTGCGCCAATCAGCCAGGAGGCTAATTCGCCATGTCCGACCCCGTCGTTACCGTAGATCCGGGCCAGAAGGGCAATGCCAACCTGGTCTATATTCTCTATCTCTGCAGCTTCCTGATCGGCGTGTCGGCGCTGGTTGGCGTCATCATGGCCTATATCGGCAAGGATAGCGCGTCGCCGCTGGTGCGCTCGCACTATGAAAACCAGATCAACATCTTCTGGAAGATGCTGCTCTTCATGGTGGTTGGCGCCGTGCTCACGCTCATCATCGTGGGCGTGTTGATCATTCTTGCCGCAATTGTCTGGTATGTCATCCGCGTCGTCAAAGGGATGCAGGCCCTTCTGGCGGAACAGCCGATCAACGATCCCGCAAGCTGGGGCATCTAGAACACCCCAGCTGCACCGCGCTTACACGATAGTGGAATCGCTCTTGCCCCAATAGCGGTCGCGAACGAGACGCTTGTAGAGCTTGCCGGTCGGGTGACGCGGTAGGGCCGGGTCGAAATCGACCGTTTTCGGGCATTTGATCTTTGCGAGTTGCGAGCGGCAGAACTCAAGCAGCTCTTCCTTCAGCGCCTCATCGGCTGGTATGCCCTCGGCAGGCTGGACAACCGCCTTCACTTCTTCGCCAAACTCGTCATTCGGCACACCGATGACGGCGACATCCGCCACTTTCGGGTGCGTGATCAGCACATTTTCGGCTTCCTGCGGATAGATGTTCACGCCGCCCGAAATGATCATGAACGCCTTGCGGTCAGTGAGATAGAGGAACCCGTCCTTGTCGAGCCGGCCAACATCGCCCAGCGTCGACCAGTCAGCATGCTTAGGGTTCAGCGCGCCCTTCGTCTTCTCCGGGTCATTGTGATAGTTCGGCGGGGTCGTGCCGCTATAATAGATGGTCCCAGCTTCGCCGACGGGCAGTTCATTGCCTTCTTCGTCGCAGATATGAAGCTCGCCCATGACCGGCAGGCCGACCGAGCCCTTGTGCTGGAGCCATTGCTCCGAATTGATCCAGGTCATGCCATTGCCTTCGGACCCGGCATAATACTCCTCGATCACAGGACCCCACCATTCGATCATCTGCTCCTTGACCGGCACAGGGCAGGGGGCTGCCGCGTGAATGGCGGCGCGCAGTGAGGAGACATCATACTTGGTGCGGACCTCTTCGGGCAGCTTCAGCATCTTGACGAACATGGTCGGCACCAGCTGGGTGTGCGTGACCTTGTACTTCTCGACCAGCTCCAGATACTTTTCCGGGTCGAACTTTTCCATGATGACCAGCGTCGCGCCCATGCGCGTGAAGGACATGCACCAGCGCAGCGGGGCCGCATGGTAAAGCGGGGCCGGCGACAGGTAGACCATGTCGTCGCCCTGCGCCTTGGCCAGAAGCTGGGCGAGCTGGACGAGCACGCTCGGCTCATCAATCGGCATACCCAGTTCGAGCGCCGGCCGGATACCTTTCGGACGTCCCGTCGTGCCAGACGAATAGAGCATGTCCGTGCCCATCATCTCATCAGCGATGGGCGTGGTCGGCTTCTTTGCGACAAGGTCCTCGAGCTTCTGATAGGTCACGATCTCGCCATCGATGGACCAGTAGGCTTCAAGCTCTGTAATCGCGGTGACTTCTGCCGCGACGGAGCTGAGGCTCGCCGATGCGATCAGCACCTTCGAGCCTGAATCCTCGACGATATACTGAACTTCCGGCGCCGTCAGGCGCGAAGAAATGCACACATAGTAGAGACCTGCACGCTGTGCGGCCCAGGCAATCTCAAAATAACGGGCGCTGTTCTCGGCGAAGATGGCGATCGTATCACCCGGATTGATACCGTGTTCGCGAAGCAGGTGGGCGATCTGGTTCGAGCGTTCGTCCAGCTGCTTGAAGGTAACGGTCTCACCGGAGCTTCCCATGATATAGGCGGGATGGTTCGGCTTCGACTTGGCGAAATGAAAAGGGTGCATGCGGGGGTCCTCTCCTCGTGCGTATGGGCGCGCCTCTGGCCATCACTGTCGGGCGTCGTGTCGTTGATGAGGTTTCTATCAAGCGGGCCTCATGCGTCCATGCCCAACGTAGCGGAAACCCGGCCCTCCTTCCGCACTGTTTTCATGGACAGAATAAATCCGTCCGACAGCAGCCGGGCCGTGGTCCAATCTTCGCCATGAACCGCGCCTTCATCCTTCGCACGCTCAGCTTGCTGCCGGTCTGGCTCTGGCCGGTCTTCCTGCATGATGTTGCGGTTTATCTGAGGTGGCGCGCAGACCTGCCGGACGACATGCGCGGTCATGTTGCTCTCGCAGTTTCGCGTCATGGGCGGCTCATTATCGTTGATGTTTACGAAGATGCTGCGCCCGTTAGAGCTGTTTGGAGGGGGCATACCCCGTACCAGCCCTGGCTCTCCTTATCGGTGGCCCTTAAGCCAGATACATGCGTGAAGCGCTTTCGACCTGCCTGCTTCATCTCCAGGGTTGTGATATCTGCGCTTTCGCGATCAGACGCGCGCGTGCCATTCGCCTTTGATAGCGGCTAGCCGCAAGGCTTTCTGAAAAACCGGTCCGTTTTGCCGTCAGTCTTTCAGGGCCTGCGGCCGCGACTGCTGCGCCTCTGCCCAGGCGGCCCGAATGTCTTCGCTTCGATTGTGCTGGCCGTCAGGGCTCCAGCCCGGGGGATTGAATGCCCTGCGAACCCAGCGGTCAGGCCTGAAGCCGTCGCGCCTGCAATCGCTCAACAGTCCGCCAAACTCATGAAAGGCGATGCGCACAGGATTATAGCTGCCGAGCGGTTTCACGATGCCATAATTCGGTCGGTCGTCTTCTCGCTCTTCTACAAAGCTGCCGAACATCTTGTCCCAGACGATGAAGACGCCCGCATAATTGGCATCGAGATAGCGAGGATTGGTCGCGTGATGGACCCGGTGATGAGAGGGGGTATTCATCACCGCCTCGAACCAGCGCGGCATCCGGCCAATGGATTCGGTGTGGATCCAGAACTGGTAGAGGAGGTTCAGTCCGCCAGCAAAGAAGATGAAAAGCGGGTGGAAGCCAATGAGGACCAGCGGCAGGCCAAGAAGGATAAGCCCGGTAAACGGGCCGAACCATGGCTGGCGCAGCGCCGTCGTCAGATTGTAATGGGTCGAGGAATGATGGGTGACATGCTCCATCCAGAACCAGCGCATGCGGTGGGCAAGGCGGTGCTTCCAGTAATAGACGAAGTCATAGGCCACGAAGAGGAGGGCGAAGCTCCACCAGGTCACCGGGATTTCGACAAGCCGGAAAGGCCAGGCCAGCATCATCATCCAGAGGGCGATGGCACCGGTTATCGTGTTCACGACGAGGTTGCCGGTCCCCATCGCCAAGGAGGCAAACGCATCTTTCGTCTCATAGCGTCCGCCCGCGCGGCCAGACTTTACCGCCCACCATTCCCAGATAACCGCCAGCACGAAGGCAGGCGCTGCAAGTGTAGTCGGGGAGGGAAATTCGGGCATGGCTCAAGCTCGGATGATGAGACGCCCAACCTTCTCCAAAGGTGTTGGACGCATCGATTTGCTCAAACCTTGCCCGGCTCCGGACTGAAGTCCAGATCAGCCAGCAGTGCCAGATCGTCCCGCCGTGCACAGATCAATGAGAGTGACCCGAAGGGCTCAGCCACAACCGGCGCCAGCGTAAACGAATTGCGCATCCTGCTTCAGGATCCAGGACCAGTCGCCATCATGGTCGATCTCGCACCAGATCTCGTCGTCGATCATACGTTCGGTACAGTTGCGCACTTCAACACAGACGCCAGCATCGATCTGACCCTCGATCGAGGAGTTGAGGCTCGCCATGAAGCGCTTGTTCATTCGCGCGCGGGTCTCGACGGGCAAAAGATCGAACCGGCTGCCCGGCAAGCCAAGATCGTGATCTTGCGCGCATTGTCCGGTGTCGTAATAGCGTACGCAGGCTGCAGCGGCGGGTTCGCTGACGCCCGCCGGTGCGCGATGTGGCCTTGCCAGGGGACGTGGCCTCTCTGGGGCAGGATAGCGTCTGGCAGCTTCGCTGCTCATGACGCTCATCGTAACCGGCTCGCCATCGCCGACATACCCTTCATAGCCGGGGCCGTCGGGCATGACCGACATCAGGATGTCCCCGCTTGCACTGAGGAAACGAACTTCTCCACGATCGCCCACAGCATATCGCTCAAATGGTCCGACACGGCAGCCTTCATCAAGATGATCAATGATGCCCTGCCCGATCCGGTTATCATCTTCAATCAGAACGACCCGGCACACATCGCTATAGGCTTCAATTCCCCAGACTGTCTGCGCCGAACTCGTTGCCGCCAGTCCGGTCACCGCCATGAACAATAAAATAAACCGCATCATTAACGTCCCCCATCGCCCTGTTATCGAACAGTTTTGCGCACTCTTGTGGAGCATATGGGGCTCAGTGGCGCAAGTAGATGCCCAAGGGTTTCGCCAGGGCACATCATTGAAATCGCGCTTGACGAACGCGGGGGAACCTCGCCTCACTGGCGGCCGAAACAATAGCCAACAAGGGAGACACGTCCGATGAGCGCGACCGTGATCAAGGAATTCGAACAGATCAAACTGGAGAAGGAAGACGGCATCGCGGTGCTGACCCTGCATCGCCCTGACAAGATGAATGCCTTCACCGGCAAGATGATGCAGGAAATGATCGCCGCCTTCGACGAGACCGACAAGGATGATGACATCAAGGCCGTCATCGTCACCGGTTCTGGCGAACGTGCCTTCTGCGCCGGCGCCGATCTTTCCGAGGGCGCAAAGACCTTCGACTATGATGCCCGCGCTGACTCTGGCGAAGCAGGCCGTACCAATAAAGAAGACATCCAGCGCGATGGCGGCGGCCGTGTCACCCTGCGCATCTTTGAAAGCCTGAAGCCTGTCATCGGCGCCATCAATGGCGCGGCCGTCGGTATCGGTGTGACGATGCAGCTGCCAATGGATATCCGGATCGCGTCGGACAATGCCCGCTTCGGCTTCGTCTTCAACAAGCGCGGCATCAACCCGGAAGCAGCCTCCAGCTGGTTCCTCCCGCGGCTCGTCGGTATCTCCAAGGCGCTGGAATGGTGCTATACCGGCCGCGTCTTCCCGGCCTCCGAAGCGCTCGCTGGTGGTCTTGTTTCAGAGGTCGTGCCGCAGGCCGACCTCATGTCCCGCGCCAGGGAACTCGCCCGAGAGATCGCTGACAACACAGCGCCGGTCTCCAACGCGGTTACCCGTCACATGATGTGGCGCATGCTGGGCGCAGAGCATCCGATGGACGCTCACATCGTCGATTCGGCCTCCATCTATGAGCGCGGACAGTCTGCCGACGCGAAGGAAGGCGTGATGAGCTTCCTCGAAAAGCGCCCCGCAAAGTATGAAGGCTCTGTCTCCAAGGACATGCCTACCTTCTTCCCATGGTGGAAGGATCCGTCCTTCAAATGGATTTCCAAGAAGGGCGGCTGATCGCTTTTCATTCATGATCCGGACGGACCGCGCGTCAGCGGCCCGTCCGGTTCTGTTTCCCGTTCTCCGATTGCGGAATGTTGTTTATTGCCGCTGGGGCCGTCCACGCGGCCTGTCCTCACGGCCACGACCTCCAGACTGGCTCACATTCTGCCGACGGGCGCGTGCCGGCGTGAACAGAAGCTCCGCGCGCGTGAGCTCACCATTCCCGTCCTTATCCAGCCGTTCAAAAACAGCGGCAAAGCGGCCGTCGAATTCGCGGCGCGAAATGACGCCGTCGATATTGCTGTCAAAGGCAATCGGAGAGAGCTCCGAATCTGAAGAACCAAGCGCGCGTTCCAGCCAGTTATCCAGCGATAGCGTCGATGTAGAATGCTCACCATCAGCAAAAGTCGGCCAGGCGCTATCCAGGCCGGCATGCAACTCGGCTTCGCTGACGATCATGTCCCCATTGTCGTCTAATCCGGTGAAGAGCAGCGCAGCAGGCGACGCAACCGGGCCAGAGATCTGGCGCGGGCCCGGGCCTTCTGGGCGACCGCCACGGCCGTCGGGGTGGGATGCGCAGGCGGAGAGCAGGAACAAGGTGCACACTGCAATGCACCCAGCTGCCTGCCGGGGGGAGGGAGAGCTCATCTGAAATCCTTTCAAGCTTGCCTGCCGGCGCTTTCAGGCCGGTCGGCGCAGGCTTGGACGGACGGCAAGGCCGTTTCCGTCTCTCGGACCGCATTAAATTATGGTCAGATGGCCCCGTAGTCTTTTTTCGTCCTCACCCCTCGGCGGCGGGTTTATGCTTCATGTTCCAGATGGGGGTGCGGATGACCATCCAGGCGATCAGGATGGTCATGCCAAGCGCCGGAACCACCGCAACACGCTGGGGCTGTTCCGGGAAGAAATCGATCAGCCAGCCCATGAGGGCGGCGCCAAACGGGGCTCCGGCCATGAAGCCGAGCTGGTAGATGGAGAGAACGCGGGAGAGATGGTTCTTCGGCGCGGCGTCCTGAACGATAGAGCGGCTCATCGCGATGGAGACGCCAGCGGCAAGGCCCCAGGCGAAGACAATGCCAAGGAAGACATAGTGCGGCGGCTTTGCCAGCATGATGAGAATAGCAAGCGAGCCGAGAAGCTGCGCGGTCAGGAGGAGGCGTCCCTGCCGCCTGATGTGCCTGAAGAGAGAGAGCGTCACTGAAGAAACAAAGGCACCTAGCCAGAAGGTGACAAACATGTCCCGAATGCCATCCGATGAAAGTCCGTAAATATCGCGGTTGATAATCGGCAAGACGACGAGAAAGGAGCCGATAACAAAGATGCCGACCCCGAACATGAGCACGGTCATCGCCCAGAGCTTTCCGTCAGCACTGACAACCTGAAAGCCTTCCTTGATGTCGCCGAAAGCGGCGCCGAGGCCAGAGCGGCCGGTCTTCACTCGGCGGCCATGGGCGAGGAACAGCGCGAACCCTGCTCCGAGACCGACAATGATGGCCTGAAAGGCAAGAAGCTCCCAGCTGGGTATGGGACCAACTGAGAAGCCGCCCAGCCAGTCCGGCATACGGGTCAGTTTGTCGGCATAGCCGCCGATGATCAGGCCGCAAATCTGGGCGGCGAACTGTGCGATCGTCGCAAAGGCGACGCCCTGTTGAAGGGTGACGTCAGACCCAACGCGGGCACGCCGGTCGACGACCTCATTGATGATGGAATCGCGCGCAGGCATCATGAACGCGCCCACCGTTCCCATCGCGACGCCATAGATGATCATATAGCCATAGGCGAGATTGCCGGTCGCAAGGACGAAAGCGAGGATGGCTGCGGGCACTGCTGCCATGAGGTGAAGCAGCATGAGCAACGACTTGCCCGACGCACGTTCGGCAATGACACCGCCAAGCAGAAGGAAGATGACCGAGGGGCCTGACAGCGCCATGTTGGCGAGGCCAAGCTCCGTGCCATCAAGACCAAGCCGGTTGGTAATGAGGTAAGGGAACAGCACCATCTGAAGGCCGAACGCGGTGAACCAGCTGCACTGGATCAACAGATAGGCTGGAAGCTCTGATCTGACGCGCCGATGGGTACGCCGTGTGAACAGGCTGCGCGCTGTGAACTCGACCGAGGCGCCCGCCGTTGTGGCGCTATCCAGGCCGCTGACCGGCGACTTCACCTGGCCGGTGCGGTCTTCGCCGCGGCTTTCCAGCTGGCGCTCGTCTTCATTCATACGTGATACCGTTTCCCTGTCGGCGAAGGGGCGACCTTACTGTCTGCGGCCCTTCAGAAAAGCGATTTTCCCCTACTGGCTGCATTCGCAGTCACAAAGTCGCCTCACATCATGTCTCTCATTGAGGTAAGGCACAGGCGGTCTATGCTCTGCCACTAACGTTACCCTCCGGGAGAATCCGATGTTTGCCTTGCGCCTGCTCCTCAGCTGGCTGTTCGCGGTTTTCCTGATCTTCGTCTACGTCAACGCGACCCTTCATCCGCTGCCAGATCCGCCCGAAGGCTTTGTAAAGCTGTTCGACCGACCGGGGGGCAATGTCATTTTCCAGACCATGGCGGACAAGACCGGGATCGAGCTTCTGGAGCCAACGGGCCGCGTTGTTGTGGCAGTGTTTGAGCTTCTGCTTTGCGTCTTCCTGCTGATTCCGGCTTCTAGGCGGTTTGGCGCGGCACTATCGGCGCTCCTCATGATGGGTGCAGTGACAGTACATCTCATGCCGGACATACTTGGCCGCGAACTTCCCGCATCTACGGCTGTCTTCGAAAGCGGTACCGATTTCGGCCGGGTGTTCATGCTCTCGGTTGCGATGCTCGCTGTCTCCATACTGCTTTTCTTTTCCCATCCCGTGCGCAAGGCGCCGGAGATCGAAGACGTCTGAAACGTCAAACGCGCTGTTAACCTGAGGCTGGCACTCTGAGGGCTTGAACGACACTGAGCGAACAGGCCGCAATGTCAGCATTGGAAAAGATCTCAGAAGGCGAACCGAGCAAGCCTGAAGGTGCAACCAGTGGGCGCGCCAGACGGCTGCTGCTACGGCGGCTTATCGACTTCGTGGCGCTGCCGGCCACAGCGGTTGCACCGCAGGACCGATCAATGGGCGGCGATATCCTTCTGGAAATGTTGTTCCACGCGTCGCCTGATGATCGTCGGTTCTGCGCAGAGCGTCTACAGGTCAACAAGGAAGCGCCGCGACGCCTGATGCGTTACCTCGCCATGTCCGATCTTGAGGTCGCGCGTCCGATTCTCGAGGTGAATGAGGGTTTCGACGCGGCCGACCTGGCCACCATCGCAGACGAAACCTCGCTCGATCACAGACTTTTGATCGCGCAGCGCAAACGCATCGATCCTTGTGTCGCCGAAGCGCTCTGCCAGCGCGAGGAACCGGCGGTCCTCAAGGCGCTTCTGCAGAATCGCGGCGCGGAGATTTCAGAACGCGGTATGGACCTTCTCGTCCAGCACTCGCGGACCGTCGAAGGCCTGACGACGTTGCTCATCAAACGTCTGGAGCTTATTCCGAGTCAGGCCATGGCGATGTTCTGGTGGGCGGATGGCGCGACCCGCCGGACCATCCTGCAAAGGCAGGCCGCCGACCGGCTCGAACTCGTGGATCTTTGCTCGGACGTCTTCGCTGTGGCCGCCCAGGAAAACTGGTCAGACCCGGTCGCCCGCAAGACACTCCAGCTGATCGAGCGGCGCCAGAGAAACCGCGCAGCCATCGAAAAGAGCCCCTATGATAGCCTGGAGCACGCCGTTGAAGTCGCAGCAGAGAAGGGGCTCACGCCTGAGCTGGCGCAGGAAATCGGGTTTCTCGCCGGCGTGAAGCCAGTGACGATTGCGAAGATCTTGAGCGACGCAGGCGGCGAAGGCCTTGCCGTGCTTTGCAAGGCGACAGGGCTGAAACGGCCTTACCTGGCGCGCCTGTGGCATGCACTGCGCCGGCCACTTAAACTGGATGACGGAAAGCTTCACCCACAGTTCGCGTATCTGTCCGAGACCTATGAACTTCTTGCGGTGGCCAAGGCGCAGACAACGCTGCGTTACTGGAACTGGTCGCTCTCTTCTTCCTACTCACCACGTACTAGCCCTGCTGCTGAAGATGCGACAGAATCGCCCAATGAAACCCGTTTCTCAACGTCGCGGCGGACGGCTCAGCTCGTTTTCGGCGCATAGACTGGAAGAGGGTCTGGCCAAACTCCTGCCGAGCGAGTAACAGCGACCCATACTTGTCTTGTGGCGTAAAGGGAGCGGCTAACTCGTGGGTTATTTTGCAGGCCTGATCTTTGTGCTTGCCGCACTTTGGCTTGGCCTTTCGGGGATCTACAAGCCTTTACTGCTCATTCTTGCCGGCATTTCGATTCTCATCTCGGTTGTTCTGGCTTCGCGCCTCGAAACTGTTGATCGGGAAGGCTCGCCATATGGCCGCTCCATCCCGATCCTGTCCTACTGGGCCTGGCTGATGATCGAGATTTTCAAGGCGAACTGGCCGGTCATCAAGGCGTGCGTCAGCGCGAATCTGAACATCAATCCGGCCTTTGTGCGGGTTAAGACGCGCTGCGAAAGCGACCTCGCCAAAACGATCTTTGCAAACTCGATCACGCTGACGCCGGGAACGGTGACGGTTGAGGTTGAGGGTGGCAAGCTTCTGATCCACGCGCTCTTTGAAGAAGACGCCACGCCGGACTCGTTTGACGAGATGGATCTGCGTTCCTATCGCGCTGCCGATGGCAAGCGTGAGGAGGAGCTGGCCGCATGACCGAGATCGCTGCTGTCGCAATCATCATCGCGATCGGGCTGACGCTTGTCCGCGCGCTACTGGGGCCAACGCTCTATGACCGCGTGCTCGCCGTCAACTCGCTCGGGACCAAGATCGTGCTCTTTATCGGTTTCCTCGGCTTTGTGCTGGGTCGCCCGGACTGGCTTGATATTGCTGTGCTTTATGCGCTCATAAACTTCGTCTCGACGATCGCGATCCTGAAATTCTTCCGGTATCGCTCCTTCCAGGTGCCGCTGCATCGCAGACCGGCCACGAAGACGCCGACAGAGCAGGGGGGCGACAATGTCTGAGCTTCTCGGCATCCTCATCTTCCTCAAGCCATGGGTCGGCGGTATTCTCTGTGTCATTGGCGCACTGCTTGCGCTGATCGGCTCGATCGGCGTCCTGCGTTTTCCCGATTTTTTCACGCGCCTTCATGCGGCCAGTATCACTGATACGAGCGCTGTCACGCTTTCCCTTCTGGGGATGGCGATTCTCGCGCCGAGCTGGCTGGTCGTGTTCAAGCTGGCGGCAATCTGGCTGTTCATTTTCCTGACCAGTCCGACCGGTTCACACGCGCTTGCGAATGCGGCTCATACGGCAGGGCTTCAGCCTGTCCTCGGCCGCGATCTGAAGCGCCCAGACAATAGTGAGGAGGGGGCATGATCGCTGGTTATTCTGGCGCAGATCTCGCCATTGCTCTAATCAACGTTCTTCTGCTCGGCCTGCTTTTCGTCGTTGGCGTGGCAATTGCGCGTATGCGCAGCCTGTTCGCCATCGTCATGCTGTCGGGCATCTACTCACTGATCTCTGCGACCTGGTTTGTCGCCCTTGATGCTGTCGACGTGGCGTTCACCGAAGCTGCCGTTGGTGCCGGTATCTCTACCGCACTTCTGCTTGGTGCCATGCTGCTCACCGCCCGTACGGCCAAGCCTGAAAAAGGCGCCATGCAGATCGTCCCGATTCTGGTCGTCCTGGCGACGGGCGCGATGCTCGTCTATGCGACGATCGACCTGCCCGCTTTCGGTGACCCGGACAGCCCGGCCAATACCTATGTCGGCACCGATTATCTTGAGCGCACGCCCAAGGAAATCGCTGTTCCGAATATCGTGACCGCCGTTCTCGCAAGCTATCGTGGATTCGATACGCTGGGTGAGACGGGCGTTGTGTTTACTGCGGCGCTTGCTGTGATCCTCCTGCTTGGTTTCGGCGAGCGCTCTCTCTCGGCGACCTTCAACCGCAAGAAGGACAAGCAATAATGGCCGGCCCGCGTTCAGATCATCACGTCATTCTGCGCGTTGTCGCAAAGCCGCTGATTCCGATCATCGCCCTGTTTGCGCTCTATGTTCATTTCCATGGTGACTACAGCCCGGGGGGCGGTTTCCAAGCAGGCGTCATCATCGTCGTTGCCGTCGTGCTCTACGCACTGGTTTTCGGGATCACGCCCGCGATGCGCGCGGTCCCGCCGGTGTTTGCAAGATCGCTTGCGGCGCTTGGGTTCATTATCTTCGCGGGCGTTGGCGTCTGGGCGTTGGTCATGGGCGGTAACTTCCTCGACTACGACGTCCTGTTCAATGAAGAGCCGGGCGGCCATATGGGGCAGCACTATGGCATCATCGCTGTCGAAGTTGGCGTGCTGTTCGCCGTTGCCGGGTCGATGCTGTCCATTTTCTACGCGTTTGCGGGCCGCGTCACCGAGATCAAGGACGAGGACTGGTAATGCTGGAATTCGTTCTCGAGCGCGGCAATTACTGGGCGATCATCGGCCTGATGATGATCGGCCTCTACACGCTTTTTGCGGCGACCAACCTGATCAAGAAGCTGGTCGGTCTGTCGATCTTCCAGACGTCGATCATCCTTTTCTACATCTCGCTCAGCCGTATCGATGGCGGGACCGCGCCGATCCTTTATGGCAAGGACGCGAAAGGACATGGCGGCGGTCATGATGAGGCAGCCGGCGCGCATGGTGCCGCTAGCGAAGCGGCCCACGGCGCATCAGATGCAGCGCATGGTGCGGCCGATGCCGCTCATGGGGCTGCCGACGCTGCACATGGCGCGGCCAGCCATGGACTTGAGCATGTCTATTCCAACCCGCTTCCGCACGTTCTGATGCTGACGGCCATTGTGGTGGGTGTCGCAACGCTTGCTGTCGGTCTCGCCATCGTGGTTCGCATCAGGGAAGCGTACGGCACGATCGAAAGCGACGAGATCCGCGAGACTGACCTTGAGGTCGCACGCGCCGAGTACGCTGTGGACCAGGCTGATGAGGCTAACCCGGTATGATGGACTGGATCCTTCAAATCGCGCCAGCATTCGCTGAAGCGCACGCACCCGCGCTGCTCATCCTGCTGCCGATGCTGGCCGGACCGATTGCGGCATTCCTGCCCGGCGGCGGACGAGTCGCCTGGATCATGACGGTTGTCGTAACAGGGCTCTGTACGCTGCTGTCGCTGATCCTGCTGGCGCAGGTCCGCTCGATTGAGGGCGGCGCGATCATTTCATACGCCATGGGTGGCTGGGCGCCGCCGCATGGTATCGAGTTCCGCATAGATGCGCTGAACGTGCTCATTCTGCTGCTCGTCAGCGTGATTGCCTTCCTGACCAGCATCTTTGGCTGGCCGACGATCAAGGCGGAGATTGCCGACGGCAAGCGCGCCATGTTCTTTGGCGCGTTCCAGGTCTGCTTCATGGGCCTGCTCGGCGTGGCCGCGACGGGCGACGCCTTCAACCTCTTCGTCTTCCTGGAGCTTTCGTCCATCGCGACCTATGTGCTGGTCGCGCTTGGGTCCGGCCGTGACCGGCGCGCGCTTCCGGCAGCGATCAACTATCTCTTGATGGGCACGATCGGGGCGAGCTTCTATGTGGTCGGCGTCGGCTTCCTCTACGCCGCGACCGGCACGCTCAACATGGCGGATCTCGCCGTCCAGCTTCAGGATGTTGGCGGCAACCGCGCCGTTCAGGTCGGCTTTGCTTTCATCCTCGTGGGTCTTGGCCTGAAAGCGGCAATGTTCCCGCTGCACCAGTGGCTGCCAAACGCCTATTCCTACAGTCCGAGCTTCGTAACGGCCTTCCTTGCCGCAACCGCGACCAAGGTCGCGATCTATGCAATGGTTCGCTTCCTGTTCAGCGTCTTCTCGCTCGACTTTGCTTTCGAAGGCATGAGTCTTGCCCTGATCCTCGCGCCGATGGGCATTGCGGCGATGCTCGCCTGTTCCTTCCAGGCGATCTTTCAGGCCGACATTCGCCGCACGCTGGCTTATTCATCGGTTGCGCAGGTCGGCTACATGCTGCTCGGCATCTCGCTGGGTACAGCGGCGGGCGTCTCTGCCGGCATGTTCCACCTGGTCAACCACGCGCTGATGAAGGGCGCGCTGTTCATGGCCGTCGCCGGCGCGGTGCTGACCTATCAGGGCACGCGCATTCACGACTTTGCAGGTCTTGGCCGCCGCGCTCCGTGGACGATGACGGCCTTTGCAATCGCGGGTCTCTCGCTGATCGGCGTGCCGCTGACTGCAGGCTTCCAGTCCAAGTTCGCGCTCGTCTCGGCGCTCCTTGAAAGCGGCTGGTGGTGGGCTGCGCTACTTGTGGTCTTCTCCAGCGTGCTGGCCGTCATCTATATGGGCCGCATCCTCGAAGCGGTCTTCTTCCGCGCGCCTGCAAATCCGCACAAGGAACATGGCGAAGCCCCACTTCTCATACTCGTGCCGCTCTGGATTCTTGCGATCGCGAATATCTGGGTCGGTGTCGATGGCGGCTTCGTCTATGGCCTTGCAACGGATGCAGCTGAGGCGCTCTTTATCGGAGGCGCGTCATGAGCGGTGAATTCCTGATCCTCGCGGCGCTCATCCTGCCGCTTGTCACCATGGCCGGTATCTACCTGACCGGTCGCCTGCCTGATGTGCGCGAAGGCGTCACGCTGGTTGGCGCCGGCGCACTCTTTGTTGTCGCCTGTCTGCTGACTGGGACTATCACTGGCGGAGAGCCTGCCGAATACGTTCTTGGCACGGTCGTTCCGGGCCTGGACCTCGCATTCAAGCTGGAGCCGCTTGGCGCGATGTTCGCGCTCGTGGCCAGCGGTCTCTGGATCGTGAACAGCTTCTATTCCATCGGCTATATGCGAGGGAACAAGGAGCGCCACCAGACGCGCTTCTATATGTGTTTCGCAATTGCGCTGATGGGCGCCATGGGCGTTGCCATGGCCTCGAACCTCTTCACCTTGTTTGTTTTCTACGAAGTGTTGACCCTGTCGACCTTCCCGCTGGTTGCACACAAGGGCGATGCCAATGCGCTCCGCGGTGGCCGTATCTATCTCATGACGCTGCTCGCGACCTCTATCGGTCTGCTACTCGTCGCCATCATCTGGACGGCGACGCTGGCTGGCAGCATGGACTTCGTACCGGGCGGCCTGCTCGCCGGGGTAGAGGGTGTGACGCCGGTAATCGCCAGCGCGCTTCTCATCCTCTTCGCGTTCGGCATCGGTAAGGCGGCGCTAATGCCGGTCCATTTCTGGTTGCCGAATGCCATGGTCGCGCCCACGCCGGTATCTGCGCTGCTGCACGCCGTGGCGGTTGTGAAGGCTGGCGTGTTCACCATGGCCAAGGTGGGCATCTACGTTTTCGGCATAGACCTTTTGGCCGACACACCAGCGCGTGACTTTGTCCTCTTCGTGGCGTGCTTCACCATTGTTGTTGCCTCGCTGATCGCCCTCACCAAGAACGACCTCAAGGCCCGGCTCGCCTATTCGACCGTCGGCCAGCTGGCTTATGTCACAGCGGGTGTAATGCTGGCGAATGAGGCGGGCATGATGGGCGGTGCGCTGCAGATCCCGGCCCACGCCTTCGGCAAGATGACGCTCTTCATGTGTGCTGGCGCGATCTATGTTGCGACGGGCAAGAAGGCGATCTCGGAGATGCGCGGTCTTGGCCGGCGTATGCCGCTCGTTTTCACGGCATTCCTTATCGGGTCACTGTCGATCATCGGTCTTCCGCCGCTTGCAGGGGGCTGGCCAAAGGTCCTCCTGATGCTTGGCGCGTCTGAGAGCGGTGACGCCTACGTCGCCTGGGTGCTGATCATCTCCTCGCTCCTGAACATCGCCTATCTGTTGCCGATTGCGTTCCTTGGCCTGATGCCGCCGCGCG
This sequence comes from Henriciella marina, assembly GCF_027213945.1. Classification (GTDB taxonomy): domain Bacteria; phylum Pseudomonadota; class Alphaproteobacteria; order Caulobacterales; family Hyphomonadaceae; genus Henriciella; species Henriciella marina_A. The sequence continues at coordinate 413,775 of NZ_JAPWGW010000002.1, read as the reverse complement.
GTACGCCAGAGCCTGCCCCTTACAAACGCCCTGAAGGGGCGCCAGCTCTTGCCGTTGCCGCGCCCGTCTTTACGGCGGTCGGCACGCTTGTGCTGTTCTTCTTCATGGGCGAGCTTTACGACTTCCTTCTGCCAGCGATTGGAGGCCAGCCATGAGCGATCATGCAACCCCGCCTCATCTGAGCGATCACGGAGAACACGCGCCCGATGAGAGCCAGACGGTTCCAGCAGCACGTGCCTTGTTCGGCTGGACGACGAAGCCATGGATCGGGAAGGTCATCTTCTGGGGCCTGCTTGTCGTGTCGATCCTGCTGATCGCCATTGAGCCTGTGCTCGAAATGCTGGCGCCGGAAGGTGAGCATTTTCGCCACCCTTACTTCAGCATCGACGGCACGCTTGGCTTCAATGCATTCTGGGGCTTCGGGGCCTTTGCGCTTGTGGTGCTGGCGGGTTGGCCGCTTGGCCGCCTCATGCGTCGCTCTGAAGACTATTATGAGGATGAGCAGGAACCTGCCGGAACGGAGCCGCATCCATGAACGGGCTTCTTGCAACCATCAATCCGGGCCTTGTGCTCATCCTTGCGGGCATGCTGGCCGCCGTCATTCCGGTCCAGCGTGTTCGTCAGGGGCTCGCGCTGCTGGCGCCGGTCATCGCGACCGCTCTGCTGCTTGCTGCCCCTCGTGAGACCGACCTCGCAAGCCTGTCCATGATGGGCTTCGACATGGTGCTTTACCGGGTCGACTCGCTTTCCTTCATCTTTGGCCTCGCCTTCCTGATCGCGGCTTTCATCAATGCAGTCTACGCGCTTCACCAAGATAGCCAGTTCGAAGACACGATGGGGCTTACCTATATGGGCGCGGCTGTGGCTGCGGCCTTCTGCGGCGACTTCATAAGCCTGTTCGTCTTCTGGGAACTGACCGCCATCACCTCAGTCTTCCTGATCTTCCGGTCCGGAACACAGGCCGCGTACAAGGCTGGCATGCGCTATCTTGGCCTGCACATCCTGTCGGGCGTGCTGCTGCTGTTTGGCGCAATGCAGATCTATTTCGATACGGGCGACATGAGCATCCGCGCGCTGGAGCTTGGTAATCCGGGCGTGCTTCTGGTCTTCCTCGCCTTTGGTATCAAGGCAGGCTTCCCGTTCCTTCATACCTGGATCGCAGATGCCTATCCGAAGGCGACCGTTGTTGGCACCGTCATTCTTTCTGCCTTCACGACGAAGCTCGCTATCTATGCGCTGGCGCGGACTTTCGCCGGCGAGCAAAGCCTCGTCTGGATTGGTGCGATCATGACGATCTACCCGGTTTTCTTCGCCGTGGTGGAAAACGACCTGCGCAAGGTCCTGTCTTTCTCGCTGAACAACCAGCTCGGCTTCATGGTCTGCGCCATCGGTGTCGGCACGCCGCTCGCGCTAAACGGCGCGGCTGCACATGCCTTCTGCCACATCATGTACAAGTCGCTGCTCTTCATGAGCATGGGCGCAGTCCTCTACCGCACGGGCACGGCCAAGGCGACCGAGCTTGGGGGCCTGTTCCGCACCATGCCGTGGACGACGGTTTTCTGTCTGATTGGCGCCGCATCCATTTCGGCCTTCCCGCTCTTCTCCGGCTTTGTATCGAAGTCTCTGACCATGAGCGCGGTTGCGGGCGGGGCTTTCCTGATCCCGTGGCTGATGCTGCTTTTCGCGTCAGCTGGTGTGTTGGAGCATTCGGGCATCAAGATCCCGTATTTTGCCTTTTTCGGCCATGATAGCGGCAAGCGTCCCAAGGAGGCGCCGTTCAACATGCTCGTCGCGATGGGGCTTGCCGCGTTCATCTGTATCGCTGTCGGCCTGCCAGCCTTCTTCCCGGGCTTTGGCTTCAACTGGCTCTACTCGATCCTGCCATTCGCCAACGACCCGTATACGGTCCGCTACGAACCTTATACCGGCGACCATATCCTGACGCAGATGCAGCTTCTCGTGCTGGCTATCTTCGCCTTCGCCCTGCTGCAGCGCCTTGGCGCTTACCCGCCAGAAAAGCGCGGTATCATCATCGATACCGATATCATCTATCGTAAAGCTGGCTACGGCCTTGCGACCTGGGCGGGGCTTGTCTGGACCAAGGTCGGCCCGGCGATGAGCGGCGTGTTTGGCGGCCTCAGCGCGCGAACATTCTCACGGCTTGAAGCGGCGTTCAGCCCGCGGGGGACGCTGGCTTCTGGTGGGCTCTTCAACGGGATGGCAATCTGGACAGCGGTGTTGCTGGGCCTCGCCCTGCTGATCGCGTTCTTCATTCGCTAGGATCACCCGCCACTACTGAAACGAAGCCCTATGCACTGATCTTGATATAGATCAGTGCAATCTCCGTTTGTGTATTCTATTGGAATTCGCTGTACTTATTGAAATGTACTTGGAACCAAGCCCATTCAGATGAATTGATTGGGCTTGAGCGTAAAGGAGAGCAATGTGGATACCGGCACAGACAAGAAAGCCCTTGGCGTCGACACACTGGAACTGACCACCGAGATTGTGGCGGCCTATGTCAGCAACAATCCTGTCCAGAGCAGTGACCTCGCCAATCTGATCCGCAATGTCCACGATGCGTTGACCAACCTCTCCGCTGAAGACGTCCAGGTGCCGGAAGCCAAGCCGGCTATCCCTGTGAAGAAGTCTGTCACTGACGACTACCTTATCTGTCTCGAAGACGGGAAGAAGTTCAAATCACTGAAACGCCACCTGCGCGCCAAGTATGACATGACCCCGGATGAATACCGCGAGAAATGGGGCCTGCCTTTCGACTATCCGATGGTCGCACCAAGTTATGCTCGCAAACGTTCGCAACTTGCGAAGAAAATGGGCCTGGGTACCGGTAAGAAATAAGCCGGTTCTTTTCAGTTCGTCTACCGAATACTGACATCCAAAATCGTTACGCTTGCGAAATGAAATGCTTTGGCAATCTAGGTTAATTTTTTCTTAGATTGACTCTTGCGGCGCGAATCGAATTCAGACACACCTGATTCTATCGAATCGCTTGGGGTGGCTGACGATGACGAGTCAATCAGATATTTTTAGCCTGATCGATGCTCAAAATGAGATTGTCGATTACTGGAATTCCAGAAGGCAGAGCGGCGTCGTACCTTTGCGGAGCGACATGGACCCCGGTGCCCTTCGCGCGCATCTCCATTGTATCTCAATTCTGGAACTGGACGGGCAGGGCGGCGCAACCTTCCGCCTTATGGGAACGCAGCTTCGAAACCTGATCGGCGCCGATATGCGCGGTTGCCACATTGATGAGTTGCCTGACGAATATGCCTCGATCTGGCGAATGGGCGGCGGGCTGCCACGGCCTGAATCCTGCCAGCCGGACCAGGGCGTTGTCGACCTCGGCGAGAGCCATCATGCCTGGCTCCGCCTGCCATTGCGCCACACGGCTGCGGACGAGACACCGTCCATGGTGCTATGCCACGATATCCTGCGGCGGAAAAAAACTCGCATGTCCCGGCCGGTCTTTTCCCTACATCCATTGGCATCGCGCGCCGTAGCTGCCTGATCCACAAGAGATTGATTTCCTGAAATAGGAAAAATATCCTAATTATATACCTGACAAAGCGGAGTGATTCGCGGTCAGGTATCTGGGAGGATACCTATGAAGGATGGGAATGAAGAGGGCGAAGCAACGCGAGCGTATCGCGTTACTCCCCAGATGATTGAGGTCGGCGCTTCTGTGCTGGGGGAGTTTTCTTTTGCTGGGGCGATACTCGACGAAGGTTATACCCCGACTGAAGTAGCTCGTTCCGTTCTTTGCGCCGCGCTTGAGTCTCAGGGTCATTCCCAAAAATGAAGCAAAGTTCAGCGGACACCTTTGCCCTCTCTTTAATGGTGTCTAGCGAGTACGTTTCGATCTTGGTTGTTCCTACGCCATTGTCAGGTGCCATTTGCTTTGCAGTAAGGAATGCAAACTCACCATCCATGGTCCCAACATATGTTGAGTGAGCGAAGGTGTTGCGGCAGGAGATTATCTCATCAAGGCTGTCCAGCTTGAGGCGCTTTAATGCCTGGTGGAAGTCTGTATCTTTTGCCTTGGCTGCGTATTCCAGCTTATTTAATTTAGTGCCGATAGTTGCGGCCCCAAGAAGCATTCGCCCCTGATCCTCGGATAGCTTGAGAAGCGAAAAGAGCTTAGTCTCAATCATATCCTCAAGCTCGGCGCAGTTGCGCAGGAAGACGCCTATGAGGAAAAACACTTCGTTCGGCATCTCGTCGAATGCGACTTTGATTGAATCGGTTTCATCACTCATGCCAGACTCCAGAGATGACAAAAAATTCACCGACACCCTCAAACGGCTGATGGATCAGAAGCCAAAGCCGCAAGAGGACGTGAAGGATGAGGCTAAAGTTAAGCGCGAGTCCGAGCGACGGCGCAAGATGGGGCCAGTCGATCCCCTAAAGCGCCGTCGCGGCTAGACTGACTGGGCCGAATAGGAGCGAGGCACGATATGATAAAGGCTGACGCTCTTTCTCTTGCGGCTGCTGAAGTGGCCGACCTTGCCTATGATGCGGCTTATGACGAGGGCGCGCGGACCTCTAGCCTAACGATCGCTCTTAGGGGTTGCGTCCTTTGCGACGGCACAGCCCTGCAAAGAGATAGTGTTGTGTGGCAAGCCACTGAGTTCGCAGAACCGCAGGAACTCATCAGGATTTACGACGACATGGTCGGCGTCTTGGCCACGCGCCGCGCATTTCGCTCGCTCATGCTCAAAGTTCTCGCGGAACGCTTCGAAGGAACTGGGGAACTGAGGGTCCTCGGAGAGGACCTCTCTGAACCGATCAAAGTGTTTGGCCTCTATCCAGACGAGAAGCGGTTTGAACGACATAGCAGCCTCGAAGTTGCGTGAGGCCCTATAAGCGCAAACCGCAGTCACGGTTGTCGAGACTTTTTACGCTTTCGGTGACGTTTGAAGGCGCGCGCTAGCTGCTTAGGCGAGCGCGGCTTCACCAGTCCGCCGATAGGTCAGGCGCTTGCCTGCCACTGACTTGAGGAGCTGGTTGTGACGCTCTTCGTCATTGATGCCGAGCTTCGTGCGACGGTTATAGCGGAAGTCGAACTCTGAGAGGTAACGGTGAAGATGGGCTTCGCCGCAATGCTGGTACACGCCAGTCATGCCACGCTTGAAGACGGAGAAGACGTTCTCAATCGTGTTGGTGTGGACTTCGCCGCGCGCGTATTCCTTAGCGGAGTGATTGACCGTCTTGTGGTCTGCGTACTCGGTGCCAGTCGTGGTGTAGAGGCGCGACTCGTCAGTGAACAGGCGGGACTTGCGGTCTGCATTGCGGACCAGAATGTCACGCGCCTGCGCCTTGTTGGCGATACGGACATGGAAGGAACGGACACGGCCACCGCGCTCGACAAGAGCGACGACAGGGCGCTTCTGGTTGCCACCTGACTTGATGAAAGGACGGCCCTCCTTGATGCGGCGCGGGGAGACGTAAGGCACGTCTCGCTTGCCGATATGTGTCTCGTCAGCTTCGACAATCTTGCCGTCGCCACCAAGCGGGCCAGACGTGGAGTTATCTTCCTTCATGGCTTCGCGGATGCGGTGAAACATGAACCAAGCGGTCTTGTAGGTAACGCCAAGCATACGGTGAAGCTGGTGGGCAGACATGCCCTTCTTTGAAGAGGCCAGAAGGTAGGTAGCGGCCAGCCACTTGTTGAGCGGCACCTTGGAGCGCTCAAACACGGTTTTAACGGTCACGGTGAACTGCTTGCGGCAGCCGTTGCATTGATAGAGGCCCTTGCGCTCCTTGCCCTCTGGGTGGGCTTTGGATGGACGCGCACGGGCACCCTTGATCGGAGTAACGTGATCCTCGCCTACGCAGCCGCAGTGTGGGCACACCGCGCCGTCAGGCCAGCGCTGCGCTTCAAGATGCTCGCGCGCTGCGTCTTCGTCGGTGAAGATCGGGTCTGTAAGAGCGATAGACATTGGCTGTTCTCCTTGGCTGCCAAGATAGCCAGAGGGCCTGCTTTGTCAAGTATATAATTAGGAAAAATATCCTACACCTCTCTCGCGCACCTTAAGGTGGGACGCACGAGACAACAGGAGTAGGAAATGAACTCTACCAAGAACAGGCTCCATGACGAGCACAGCGTCCGGCTCGCGGTCGGGCTGACGGGATATGCGCTGCAGATCCCTTCTGAAGCGATCCTGTCAGCATCCGCGCGCGACCATCACGTCGTGCGTGCCCGGCAGGTGGCGATGTATCTCTCACATGTCGGGCTGGGGATGAGTCTCGCGCGCGTCGCAACAGCGTTGGAGCGGGACCGCTCTACCGTCGCGCATGGTTGCCACAGGATCGAGGATATGCGCGACGACCCGGACATCGACGCCTGGCTGGACCTGATGGAGAACAAGCTGCGCGAGGCTGCGGATGTCGGCCAGTCAGGTGGCGGGAAGGGATTTAGCCAGCGGCCGCTTCGGTGCCGGCGACCGACTTGATCCGTTCCAGCATGGAGGCAAGACCATTGGAGCGCTGCGCCGACAGCGCTTCGCTGACGCCGATTTCGTCAAAGAAAGACATGGCATCGAAGGCTGCAATCTCTGTGGCCTTAGCGCCCGAATAGAGCCGGATGAGAATCGCGATCAGGCCGGAAACAATCAGCGCATCGGACTCGGCGCGGATCTTCAGATTATCGCTATCCTCAGGCTCAATTACCATCCACACCTGGGAGGCGCAGCCGCGAACGCGCGTGTCTTCGCTCCGTTCGCTAGCGTCGAGTGGCGGGTTCGCCTTGCCCATATCGATGATGTGGGCGTAGCGGGTCTCCCAATCGTCGAGAAACTCAAACTCTGCAGAGATATCCTGGGCGCGTTCTGTAACTGTCATGCCGCTCATTTGGGGCAGAAACAGGCAAAAGAAAACCCCGGCCCCCAGCTGAGGGTCGGGGCGAGAGATTGAATATCTGTGATCCTAGTTGCTGACCTTGGCGATGCAACTTCCAATCTCAGCAAGTGCATGCTCTCCGAGGCAGAATGGCACCTCGAAATGCTGGTGCGTCGCGGCGATGCACTGCTGAAGGTTTAGATTGGCCATATTCATGCAGCCAGATGTCTGGCTTTCCGTCATCGCGCCCTGGATCGGGGCAGGGCCAGTCTGCTCACTGCCAAGGACCCGGTAGGCGGCAAGCGTGGCGATCTTGTCGGCGACCTGCTCGCTGCCAGGAGCGACGCTGCGGCGGGTGCCGCGGGTAATGGTGCCAACATTCGCGACGCGAACACGATCGGCGGTGCCGCTGATATTGCGCCAGATTGAAGGGGCGCCAGCCCGGCCCGCCGTCGACAGGACATTGCCGATATCCGGCGCGCGGAAAGCGGTGGTCATGTCATTGCTGGCGGTGCGGCCGACAAGCGAGTCGGCGCGAAGGCGGGTTGCCAGCGCGCCAGAGTCGCCGAGCTTGCCCTTGGCCCAGCCATAGGATTGAAGGCTGTAGGCCTGCTGCTTCACGGTCTGTGCGGTTGCCTGAAGGCGCTGAGCATCGGCGGCACCTGCATTGAGAGCTGCGCTGACAGCGGCGGAGCCGCCATGAAGCGTGCGAGCATAGCGCACATCATTCTGCAGGCCGCGGACGAGAAAGTCGCGGCCATAATAGGCTTCGCCGTCGCGCACAGCTGCGCGGAATTCAGGGTCCTGCGAGGCGATAAGCGCCGAATAGGCGAGCCAGCCGCGAGAGAGCTGATCATGGTTCTGGCTACCTAGGTCGTTGAGCGCGGTCTGGATCGACGCGACGTCCTCGAACCTTTGTTGCTCCAGACGGGTCACGTCACTCTGATAGGTGGCGTAAACGGCTGCAGCTGTCGCCAGCGGGTCTGGCGCCGGTGCGATACTGTAGGGCTGAACTGTGGGTATGACCGCCGTCGGGGCTGGTTCGGAGGCCTGTTCAGGCGTGTTGTTCTGGGCTGTGGCGGTAAGCGCCAATAGCGCGCCGGCGGTCACTGCTGCGTGAATTTTTCCGAGTTTCATTCTGTTTCCCCTGAGACGCGAAGGCATGCCTCGCTCTATCATTCTGGCGCAACTCACCATAATCTAGGGCATAATAGGCAACCGACTCAACTTGAATTCTTCACCCGCAAGGATGCGTGGCATTTCTAACCGACAGATGAACAGCTCGTCTAAATTCGCGGTAATATCTGCCTCCCTGATCTGGCTGGCTGGTGCCGTCGCTGCGGCTGTGCTGGCGGCGCGCGAAGGCATGCCGGGTTTGATTGCGGTGGCGGTGTGCGCGTGCGCGGCGATGCCAGCCGTGCTGACCATACTCGTGGCCCTGCGCGGGCGTCGCTGGCCAGTGGCGCGTAAATCGGTGATTGCGATCCTGCCCTGGATTGCGCTGGCATCTGGTCTCGTCTTCGTGACTGGCGGCTTCTATTCGCCAGCCATTGCGACAGGGGCGCTCGCGCCACTTCTTGTGCTGGCCTTCGGCTGGCGGTCCCATGTTGTCGAGGTTTGCATCTTCGCGATCCTGGGGCTTGCAGGCAGCCTGATCGCTGCAGCCTTCCTGAATGGCACGCTGGATAATGCCGCACTGGACATGTTCAGCGGCGTGCTGTCGGTCAACGCGATCCTCTCCGGCGCTTTGCTGCTTGTTGCCATTCTGCAGCGCCAGTCCGCCGATGTCGCTGCCGCAACGGCGCTAGAACCGGTTCGCGCCGGTCCGGAGATCGACGAGGGCAAACCTGCTCGATCAGGCCCAGTGATGATTGTCGATGTCGCCGACGATGGCCGCGTCCGCATGGTCTCGGGCGAGATTGATGCGCCGGTCAAGCCGCGCCAGAAAGAACCTTTTGTGGAGGCGTTCGATACGCCGCATAGGCCAAAGATCGAGGCGGCCCTCTCATCTGACGGGACCCGTCTTGATGTCGCTATCGGGCGTTCGCCGCTTGAGTTGATCTTCGATCCGCATGCTGCAGGCATGCGCGTCTTCATGAGCCTGATGGAAGAGGCGGACTCAGAAGACGGAGAGGAGGGCGAGCCAGTTGAAGCCCCGGTTGATCGCGCCAGTGCCGCCGAAGAGGCGCTTGCAGAGCGGACCGCGTTTTTCGCCAGCCTCGGTCATGAGCTCAAGACCCCGCTCAACGCTATTCTCGGCTTTTCCGATCTGATGCGCAACGAGCTACGCGGCGACCTGCCAGAGGCTTACCGCGAATATGTCGAACTCATTCATGAAAGCGGACAGGACCTGCTTCTGACCGTTGAGGACATCCTCGACTATGCAAAGGCAGAGTCCGGGCATATCCGGCTCGATCTGGAACCGGTTGATCTCGTCGCCAGCAGCGAGTCCGTCATTGCGCAGCTATCAGCCTTTGCCGATCGGGCAGGCGTTTCCATCCGTCAGAAAGCGGGCAATGAAGTCTGGGCGCTGGCCGATGCGCGCGCGGTGCGCCAGATCTGGCAAAACCTTCTTTCGAACGCGATCAAATACTCTCCGAGAGGGGCGATGGTCAGCATTGATGCGCGGGCGGGGGCATCGACAGTCGCGCTCTCGGTCCGGGACATGGGCGCCGGAATGAGCGCCAGCGACCTTGAACAGGTTGCGCGGCCCTTCCAGCAGGGCAGCAACGCGAAGGGCAGGGCGGGCACTGGCCTTGGCCTTGCCGTTGTGAAGACGTTTGCCGACCTGATGCATGGCAAGGTTATCATTGATACCGCCCCCGGAGAGGGCACGCGGGTGCGAGTCATTTTGCCAAAGGCCGAGCTAGAAGAGACTGAAAGCGCGATGCTGGAGACGACCAGCGTCTAGCCTGGCGGTGAAGTCGGCCTGTGATCAGGATTTGAACTTGCGTCGCTCGATTCGTGTTTCGCGCAGGAGGAGCGCAAAGCCGCTGAGGAGTAGGGCCCCGATCGTGACGATGACCACTTCGAGGGGAAGGACAGGCGAGCCGGTAACTTCGACAGCACGCGCAGACAGGAAATCCTTGCCGCCAAGCGACAGAGCATTCACGCTGGATGTTTCAGCTGCAGCCTTTATGGCGGCGCCTGATTGAATGATGGTGCTGAACATGGCCCACTCCCCGGCGGTGTATTAGTAAACTGTTAACGCTTGCGCAACTTGCAAGCACTGTGCCGCATGAGAGGAGCCGGACGGTATGTTTGAAGAACGCTTGCCGACATGGCTCTGGGTCGATGCTCTGGTACGCCGGGTACAGGTGGCCGGCGCCAGCTGTTTCATCCTGCAGAAGGGCGACCGGGAGCGGGGCGACGTCATCGTGAAAGTGGCTGACCTAAAGGGGAGTGCGCGCGTCTATGTGCCCCGAACGAGCATGGAAGGCACCCGCATCTTTTCTGATGTGCGCCTGCAGGGCGTGGGCGTAAGCGAGGCAGAGGCGGATGAGTATGTCCACCGCGCCCGCAGCCGAGACAGCGATCTCTGGGTGATCGAGATTGAGGATCGCGAAGTGCGTCATTTCCTGACAGAAGACATAGAAGCGCCTGTCGATTGAGTGTCCGGAAGCGGATGGAATCAGGCCAAGCCGAATGTCTGCGGAAGGTAGGCCCTGCCTGAGATGAGGAGAGATCGTGGCGAAACTCTATTTCACCTATTCGGCAATGAATGCCGGCAAATCGACCATCCTCCTGCAATCGGCCCATAACTACCGTGAGCGGGGCATGACGGTCATGCTCTGGACGTCTCATTTCACCAAGGCCGATGACGTAGAGGATGCGCGCATCTCATCGCGTATCGGGCTTGCCTCTGACGCCCACCGCTTCAATGGCGACGTCGACCTCTTCTCTGCGATCGAGACAACGCATGCAGGCACGCCGCTAAGCGCTGTTCTGCTGGATGAGGCGCAATTCCTTAGCCCTGCGCAAGTCTGGCAGCTGTCACGTGTGGCGGACGAGCTCAGCATCCCTGTTCTCTGCTACGGCCTTCGCACCGACTTCCAGGGCAAGCTGTTCGATGGCTCGGCTGAATTGCTCGGCATCGCTGATAGCCTACGGGAGATCCGCACCATCTGTCATTGCGGCAAGAAGGCGACGATGACGGCCCGCGTCGATGAGGCCGGTCAGCCGCAGACAGAAGGTCAGCAGGTCGATATCGACAAGGACCACTATCTGTCGCTCTGCCGCCAGCACTGGAAAGAAGTTACCGGTTTGCAAGCCGACTGACAGGAACAAGTGGGCCGTCCATCTGGTTGTTTGGGGCAGGAGCAGAACGCTCCCAATCGAAACCAGAAAGGAACTGCCATGCCCACACCAGACGGACATACCACTGCCATCCGCGCCTCCCGCGTTATCGGGACGGATGTCTACTCAACCAGCGGCGATAAGATCGGCGAGATCGAGGACGTCATGCTGAACAAGCTCGACAACCAGATCATGTTTGCAGTCGTCGGCTTTGGCGGCTTCCTCGGCTTCGGTGAGAAGTTTCATGCGATCCCTTGGTCGTCGCTCGACTATGAGAAGGACAAGGGCGGCTACATCGTCCCATTCAGCGAAGAACAGCTGAAGCAGGCGCCATCGCACAGCCTGAAAGAGCTGACCAAGGATGATGGCGCGGCCGCGCGCGATGCGGCCTTCGATTATTACAAGGTCGAGCGCTATTGGGTCGTCGGCGCCGACTGATCTTTCGCAAATCTTGAGCAAAGCGGCGCTGCGAATGTGGCGCCGCTTTACTTATGAAACCCCTCAATCGCCCGCGCCTGACCAGATTGACGCCCCATTTGCGAGTGACTGTCCCCTCATCGCATCGACTGAGGAGGAGAGGTCATGGGTGCCCGCCGCAATATTGCATTCGCGCTGACTGCGCTGCTTTCATTCGTGCTCGCAGGTGTGAGCGCCAAGGCTGGCGCGCAGGCCGCAGGCTCTCCAGAGATCGACTATGCCAGCTTCATGCAGGCAGGTGAGGATGTCATGGCGCTGCGTGCCACACGCCTCGTCAGCCTTGCCGAATTCAATGAGATTGCGAGCGAAGCCGACACGATCATCCTCGACGCTCGAAGCGCTGAGGCTTTTGCGATGGGCCATATCAACGGTGCCATCAATATCAACTTTGCCGACTTCACCGATGAAAAGCTGGCCGATCTAATCGCCCATCGCGGCACGCGCATCCTCATCTATTGCAACAACAATTTTGCCGACGATATCGCGCCGGTGATGCTGAAGCGGGCGCCGCTCGCGCTGAACATCCCGACCTTCATCAACCTGCACGGCTATGGCTACACCAATGTCTATGAGCTCGGCGAGCTTGTCAGCACCAGCGATCCGGATGTGAACTGGGTGAGCGCGCCGCACATGCCATGAACCTCAGCTGCGCACCGCCTTGAAAGGCAGGCCGGTTTCCCCTCGCCGTGCCTGCCTTTCCTTATTTAGTTCTGCTAATGCGACCGTTACGCCGCTTGCACATCGGCGCTTTCGCCGTCATGTCACCCATCGACCAGTGATTATCGGGACGAAACCATGACGACTGCCAGCCAGCAAACTGCCGCGCCACGCGTCAATCCGAACGCGCCAACCGAAGAGACTGTCCTCTCGGTAGAGCATTACACCGACCGGCTTTTCTCTTTCCGCATCACGCGCCCGCAAAGCTTCCGCTTCCGCTCGGGCGAGTTCGTCATGATCGGCCTGCCGCGCGAAGATGGTAAACCGCTGCTGCGGGCCTATTCGGTGGCGTCGCCATCCTGGGACGACTCGCTGGAGTTCTATTCCATCAAGGTGCCTGACGGCCCGCTGACCTCACGCCTTCAGAAGATCCAGCCGGGCGACAAGGTGCTGCTCGGCAAGAAGCCGACCGGCACGCTTGTGCTCGATGCGCTGACGCCGGGCAAGCGGCTCTACATGTTCTCCACAGGGACGGGCTTTGCGCCCTTCGCCAGCCTGGTGCGCGACCCGGAGACCTATGAGAAGTTCGAGGACGTTATCGTCACCCATACCTGCCGCCAGAATGGGGAGCTGCAATACTCCACCAAACTGATCGAGGACCTCGTCAATGACCCGCTCGTCGGTGAGATGGTGCATGGCAAGCTGAAGCTGTTCACCTCCTGCACGCAGGAGCAGTCAGACCGCATGGGCCGCCCGACGGACCTCATCCGCTCTGGCGAGCTGTTCAAGCAGCTGGGCTTGCCACCGCTCGATCCGTCCACGGACCGTGTGATGATCTGCGGCTCCATGCCGATGACGCTGGAGATGAAAGACCTCATGCAGGAAGCCGGTCTGACCGAAGGCTCGAACGCTGCCCCGGCCGAGTTCGTCATTGAAAAGGCGTTTGTGGGGTAGCATAGTCCAAAGGACGATGATCGAGGTACGACCCTTCACGCCTGCTGACGCCGATGCGTTCAAATCGCTCAATCTTGCCTGGATCGAGCCTCTTTTCAGCGTTGAGCCATCTGACCTTGCCCAGCTCGATGATCCGCAAGCATCAATTATTGATGCCGGGGGCTGCGTTCTTATCGCTGACCTTGACGGAACGCCCGTCGGCACGGCGGCACTCGTGCGTGGTCATCAACCAGATACGCTCGAACTGGTAAAGATGAGCGCGCGCGGCGATCTTCGTGAAATGGGAATTGGCAAAGCTCTGATGGAAGCAAGCGTGGCTGCCGCCCGTCGGATGGGCGCGGGCCGTATCTGGCTGGAGTCTAATCGCAAGCTTGAAGCGGCGCTTGGCCTTTATCGCTCGGCAGGTTTTCGAGAGCTGTCGGATGATGAGCTCAAGGGCACGCCCTATAGCCGCTGTGATGTTCAGATGGTGCTGGAGCTTTAGCCCATCTGCCCGTGATGACGCAGCTTTGCATCCGCCAGCACGCAGGCCATCATCGCTTTGGCGACAGGCACGGCGCGGATACCGACGCAGGGGTCGTGGCGGCCCTTGGTGCGCACGTCGACCTCATCGCCGTCGCGGGTCACAGAGCGCGTTTGCGACAGGATGGATGAGGTCGGCTTGATCGCGACGCGGACCACAACGTCCTGACCCGTGCTGATACCTCCGGCGACACCGCCATTATTGTTCGACAGGAAGCGCACGCCTTCATTGCCCATGCGCATCTCGTCGGCATTCTCTTCGCCAGAGTAGGAGGCGGCGGCAAAGCCTGCGCCGATCTCGACGCCCTTGGCAGCATTGATGCTCATCATGGCGCTCGCCAGTTCGCTATCGAGCTTGCCATAAATGGGGGCGCCCCATCCGGCAGGTACGCCTGAGGCGTGGACCTCGACAATGGCGCCGGCGCTGGAGCCGGCCTTGCGGGTTTCGTCCAGAAAGCTTTCCCACTGCGCGGCCGTCTTGGCGTCGGGGCACCAGAAAGGGTTCTTACCCGTCTCGTCCCAGTCCCAGTTTTCCGGGTCGATCATGTGCGGGCCGATCTGGATGACGGCGCCGCGGATCGTGATGCCATCGCCCAGAACGCGGCGCGCTACCGCGCCTGCAGCAACCCGCATGGCGGTTTCGCGCGCAGAGCTGCGCCCGCCGCCGCGATAGTCGCGGATCCCGTATTTCTGGTCATAGGCATAGTCGGCATGGCCAGGGCGATAGCGGTCCCGGATTTCCGAATAGTCCTTGGAGCGCTGGTCGACATTCTCGATCATCATCGAGATGGGCGTGCCGGTCGTGACCTGGCCATCCGTGCGATCGTCAGCGAAGACGCCGGAGAGGATGCGCACCTCGTCCGGTTCCTTGCGCTGGGTAACGAAGCGGCTGGTGCCGGGCTTTCTCTTGTCGAGGAAACCCTGCACATAAGCCTCATCCAGCGGCAGGTTTGGCGGGCAGCCATCCACCACGCATCCGATGGCCGCCCCGTGGCTTTCGCCCCAGGTGGTCACGCGGAAGAGGTGGCCGAACGTATTGTGCGACATGGCTGCCCGTCTTTGTCAGTTAGTCTTAGGCCCTAGGCGAAGAGGTGCTCGACGGCGGCGCGCTCTTCGCGCAGCTCCGCATCGGTTGCATCCATCTTGCCGCGCGAGAACTCATTGATCTCGAGGCCCTGGACGATCTCATACTTGCCGTCCTTGCAGGTGCATGGATAGCCATAGATGACGCCCGGCTCGATGCCGTAGGAGCCGTCGGACGGAATGCCCATCGAGACCCACTCACCCTCAGGCGTGCCGAGGGCCCAGCTGCGCATATGGTCGATTGCGGCCGAAGCTGCCGAAGCGGCAGACGAGGCACCGCGTGCCTTGATGATCGCCGCGCCGCGCTGCTGCACGTCAGGGATGAAGGTGTCGGTGTACCAGGCCTCATCGACCTGCGGCTTGGCGTCTTTGCCTTTGACCGTTGCGTGATGGATGTCCGGATACTGGGTCGCCGAATGGTTGCCCCAGATGATGACGTTCTTGATGTCGGTATTGTGCGCGCCGGTCTTCTCGGCGAGCTGGCTCATCGCGCGGTTATGGTCGAGGCGGACCATGGCGGTGAAGCATTTCGGGTCGAGGTCCGGTGCGTTCTGCTGGGCGATGAGGGCGTTCGTATTGGCCGGGTTGCCGACGACGAGGACTTTCACATCGCGCGACGCGTGATCGTTGATCGCCTTGCCTTGCGGGCCAAAGATGCCGCCATTGGCTGACAGCAGGTCCTTGCGTTCCATGCCCTGCTTGCGCGGCATGGCGCCAACCAGAAGCGCATAGTCGCAATCCTTGAAGGCGACGTTCGGGTCGTCGGTCTGCACGATCTTGTTGAGAAGCGGGAAGGCGCAGTCATTGAGCTCCATCGTCACGCCTTCGAGCGCGCCGAGGGCCGGGGTGATTTCGAGCAAGTGAAGATCGACGGGCTGGTCCGGGCCCAGCATGTCGCCAGCGGCGATACGGAAGAGCAGGGCGTAACCGATCTGACCGGCGGCACCTGTAACGGCAACTTTGACGGGCTTTTTCATGGGAGGTTTCCTTCCAGCATTGGCGTTCTGTCTATTGCGCGCATCAATGGCGAATTTGGAGGGCGAGGGCAAGCGCCGGACATGACCCGCGCGGGCTCACGCTGCGCCAGTTTGCCATTTGCCGCAGCGCGCGAACGCAATACGGTCATGCCTGAAAAGAAAAGACGAGGAGGATCAGGCAATGACTTATGACTTCAAAGGCAAGAACGCCGTCGTGACGGGCGCCAGCCGCGGCATCGGCCGGGCCATCGCAAAGACGCTGGCCGAAGGCGGCGCGCGCTTAGCGCTCGTCGCTCGCAGTGTCGAGGCGTTGGATGAGCTTGCAAAGGAATTGCCTGGCGATCCGGTCGTCATCCATGCCGACCTTGGCTCCTCTGATGGCTGGAAGCCAACGGCTGAAGCGATCATGGAGCAGCTCGGCCCCGTCGACATCCTCGTGAATAATGCTGGCGTCAGTGTTCATGAGCCGGCTGGACGCGTCACGGAAGAGGGGCTCGACAACACGCTCAACGTAAACGTCCGCAATCTGATCCTGCTCACGGACGCGCTGACCGAGAGCCTGAAGTCACGCAAGGGGAATGTCGTGAACATCTCTTCGGTGTCGGCAAGCACGGGCAGCATCGGCCAGATCGCCTACTCGGCGTCCAAGGGCGCGGTGAATTCCATGACGCGCAACATGTCGATTGATCTCGGCCGGGCAGGGGTCCGAGTGAACGCTGTCGCGCCAGGCGTGATTGATGACGGTATGTGGACGACCGCGTTTGAGAGTGGCCGGGTCGATCGGGAAAAAACCATGGCCGGCATGGCAAAGGTCATCCCGCTGGAAGGGCGCTGGGGCAGTGCGCAGAACATTGCTGATGCTGTCGCATTCCTCGCCTCGGACAAGGCAGACTATATTACCGGCCAGGTGCTGCGCGTAGATGGTGGCATCCTCGCCTGATCACGACTGAAAGAACAGAAGATGAGCGACAACAGTGTCATTCCGCCAACGCCCACAGAGGCGGACTATAAACGCGACAGCGAAGGCAATCCGCTGATCCCGGACGTGGCTGATCCGCTCGCCCTGTTCAGGGACTGGATGGCCACAGCGCGCGAAAAGGAGCTGAACGACTCCAACGCCATGTCGCTCGCCACTGTTGACGGTCACGGGCGCCCTGATGTGCGGGTGGTGCTTCTGAAGTCGGTCGGTGAGGAGGGCTTCACCTTCTACACCAACTTTGAAAGCGCTAAAGGTGAGCAGCTGAAGGCCAGCCCGCATGCGGCGCTCGGCTTTCACTGGAAGTCGCTGCGCCGGCAGGTTCGCGTGCGCGGAAGCGTGACCTCCGTGCCGGAAGCAGAAGCCGATGAGTATTTCGCCTCACGCGCCAAGGCGAGCCGGATCAGCGCCATCGCTTCGGACCAATCGCGGCCTCTGCCATCACGGGATGTATTTGCTGAGCGCATAGAAGTCCTACAGGAAACGTATGCAGACCGGGAAGATATTCCGCGTCCGGACAATTGGGGCGGCTACCGCGTCGTGCCGGAAAGCATCGAGTTCTGGCAGGACCAGGCCTTCCGCATGCATGACCGGCTGAAATTCACCATGAAGAATGGTGTGTGGACACCCGAGCGGCTCTACCCTTAGAGCAAGTTCGGAGCAAACGGGATCGTTTGCGAACGGATACTTGCGCAAAAACAAGGATATAAAAGAGGCAGGCCGCCCGGGCCCATGGGTCAGATGAGGCCAGCGCTGTCGCGTTGAACGATGAGGTGCGGCACCCCATCGCTGGTCTTGTCCCAGGAGATGCCCTCCTCGGAGATTATCGCACTGACGCGTTGGCGAAGGCCGGAAAAGCTATCGAATTCAACCACATCCACCGGTTCATCAAAGTGGATTGTGATCTCATAGCCCATGCCGCCAGCAAGTTCGCGCACACCGTGCACGCGGCCTTCGAAGGGTTGCTTCAGATAGCGGCCTGACACGCGCTCCCCGACCTGGATCGGCACGTCGGCCTGGTTCGACAGGCGCGCAGACGCTGTGTTCCAGTCGCGATAGCCAAGCTTGTGCGCGACCGCTTCGAGCGCGCGGGCATGGCTGAGATTTTCGCCGCGCTGGGTCGCCTCGGCACGTAGTTCTCGCGCATGGGCTTTCGCCTGCGCTCTCGTCGTAATGTTGAGTGACATTTTCCGTTCGTCTTTCACATCGATAGACCGGGCGCATGATGCGGATGTTCGCCTTGCCGCTGGACCGGTCCCCTGATGGGAAGGACAGTTCCGGGAGGACGAGGCTTTCGCCCCGGAGATCTTCACCATCGGACATTTCGTCCGGCGAACGGCAGGCGTCTCTCACCTTGGGGCGGGCAAATACGCCTCATCGGGTGAAACGTCAACTCAAACGGTTCTGGAGCTTGGCCGGTCGGAAAGCCTAGAGCTCATCCACTCTTGCGCCGCGGGCCTCCAGAACAGGCTTCATTTCCCAATAGGCCTTTGGCGTCCGGTAGAGCGGAATACGCGGATGAAGATGATGGATGACGTGATACTGCATCCCCATCGAGCCGATATTGCCGAGGATGGAGCGAAAGCTGCGCGTGTTGCGGTAGCGGCCTTGTTCGGTCGCGGGATGGTGCGGCGCCCAGCTGAGGTAATACTGGATATAGGTGAGCGCGATGTGACGCGGCAGCCACCAGAGCAACGCTGCTTCAAGCGCAAAACCGGTCCAGGCAAGTGTGAATAGCGTTCCGTAGAAGATCAGCTCATAAGCGATGAAATCCAGCGCCACATCAGGGCGGCCAATCCGGACAAGTGTGTCGCCATAAGCATTCTTGTTGCCCGGTTGCCGGTTGAGAATGCTCTTCCAGATTGCATGGAGCGGACCGCGCGCGCTGGTGCCATGGTCAGGGTCCAGCGCAGGGTCATTGGCATGCTTGTGATGCTCGAGATGGGTGAGTTTCGCGACCCTGTAAGGCAATACGAGCGGTATCGTGGACAGATGACCGACCAGCTCATTGAGCCAGCGAAGCCGCGCGCCGGGCAGCGCGATAATGTCATGCTGGGCCTCGTGTGAGGGCAGGTAACTCAGCATCACGTTCAGCGTGGCGATAATGAAGCCGATCCAGAGCGGGATGATCCCCATCAGTACGAGCGGCCAGAGGCTCAGCCAAACTGTGAGGTTGGTCAGCGCCCATGTTACGGCGAGCCAGGGGAATTTGCCAATGTGTCGGCGCGCGATGTCGCGCTCGATGCGCATCAGCTCAGCGTGGCTTTTCGAAGCGAGCTCACTCATACCCAGCGTCCCCTCAATTGCGCGGCCAACCCCAGCACACCGGCAAGAACGAGCCCCACTGTCAGCGGAGCGAGACCAAATGGAGGTGTAACTTCAAGTGCCTCGATGATCTGAGCGATCAGAGGCGCAAGGAAACCGAAAGCGAAAATGAGCGGTCCGAACCTGAACAAGGTACGTAGAGCAATGGCCATGCGTTTTCTCCCAAGGAAGAAAATGACACATGCGTCAACTTTTGGCAATGCACCGCTGTGGACGGGTCGCTAGAGGTCCTCGACCCGCGCACCTTGCGCCTCAAGCACGGGTTTCATTTCCCAGTAGGCTTGCGGCGTACGTAGAAAGGGAATGCGTGGGTGCAGGTGGTGCACCACGTGATATTGCATGCCGAGCGAACCGATATTCCCCAGGGCGGCGCGGAAGCTACGCGTATTGCGATAGCGGGCCGTTTCATTAGCTGGATGGTGCGGCGCCCAGCTCAGATAATACTGGATGTAGACATATCCGACATGGTGCGGCAGCCACCAGAGCGCTGCGGCTTCGATTGCGTGCCCGGTCCAGGCCAGTGTGAACAGGGTCAGAAACCATGTCGCCCGATAGAGGGCAGCGCCTTTCAGAACATCTTTTCGGCCAAGCCGTAGCAGCGTGCGGCTATAGGCGTTGTGACCACCCTTCGACCTTGGCTGAATGTTCTGTATTGCGGTCCAGATCGCCTTCAGAGGCCCAGCGGCACTGGATCCATAGTCCGGGTCCAGCTCCGGGTGGTTTGTGTGGAGGTGGTGCTCTCTATGTGTTGCCCGCGCGAGATCGAAGGGAAGGGCGAGCGGCACCGTGGAAACATGTCCGACCACTTCGTTCAGCCACCTTAGCCGGGAGCCGGGCCGGGCGATAATGTCGTGCTGGGCCTCGTGAGAAGGAAGGTAGCCGATGATCGCCAGCACGGTTGCGGCAACGAAGCCTGCCCACGCCGGGATGACATCCATGAATACGAGTGGCCAGAGGGCCAGCCAGCAAAGAAAGGCACCGATGCCGGCCGTCACTGCCAGCCATGGAAACTTCCCGATATGCTTGCGCGCGATATCGCGTTCGATCCGCGCCAGCTCTTTTGGCGTCAGCATGGAGAGGTCACGGTTCGACATCAGACCCAGCGCCCCCGTAGCTGCGCTGGAACGGTGAACGCCATGGCGATCAGCAAACCAGCGAGAAGCGGCGGCATGCCAAACGGTAGCGGGACTTCAGACGACTGCAGGATCTGGGCAGCCAGCGGTGTCAGGAAGCCGAGGCCGAAAATCATCGGACCAAGCTTGTATATTCGACTTAGCACGGCTTTCTGCATGTCTGATTGTCCCCCCGGATATAAAACTCAGACGGCCGCCAGGAGTTGTATTCCCGGCGGCCAACCGGTTCTTCTACTGAGGATTAATCGCCCAAAAAGGTGAATATTATCTTTCTAAAGATAAAATATTGAGGCTTTCTGACGAGATTCTGCGCGGCTAGAAGTCAATCCGTGCCTAGCGCAAACAGGTTCCAGTTGCGTGAATGAAACGCGCAGGAAGGCCGCCCGCGCTCACGAGCCGGTAAGGCGTGTCCGTCGCGAGAAGAACAAGCCCGTTTTCTATCAGTGATACGTATTCGGACGGGTCGCCATCGGCCCAGTACTGATCGTCAAGCCGCTCGCCCGGGCGGCCAAGCGTGCCGAACGCGCTTTCAATATTCTTGCTGGCGAGCCCGCGCCATTTGCCGAAGCTTGGTTCGCGTGTGCCGGTCCAGGCGACGAGCTTGTCAGGATCAACACCGCCGTCGAGGAGAGCCGCCTCATGCTGGCGGTTGCCGACGCCAGCCGTCATCATCAGGTCGGGCGCAATCTCTGCAACCTGCCAGGCCTGTTCATCTGAATAGGTAATGATGATGACATTGTTCTCGGCGCCGGCCGCGCGAACCTCACCAATGATGTTGCGGAAGCTGGTTGTCTCTTTCCGGTCGAGTTCCAGGATCGCGCCGGTCTCCACCGCCCATTCGAGCGCTTCGGCAAGTGTTGGCGGATTGAACGAGGTGACCCGGCCTTCATTGTCGACGAGGCGTAGCTGAGAAATCTCGTTCCAGCTTGTGTCGGCGACTGGCCCTTGGCCTGTCGTCGTGCGGGTGAGGGAGCGGTCATGCATCAGAAACAGAACGCCGTCCCGACTTTCAGCGACATCGATCTCCATCATCGGAATGCCAGCATCAAGCGCGTGCTGAAACGTCTCGACCGCATTTTCAGGAAAGCCCGGGGCAGGGCCGCCGCGATGGGCTGCGATCAGCACGCCGCCTTCTTCCCGCACGCAGTCAAACAGCCGGGGCAGGTCACGACTGTCGGAGACAGGGGTTGCTGCCGGCTGTTGCTCGCCGGGCGATTCAACCGATGCGGCGTCAGACGTTTCCATCGGTGCTGTCGCGGCTTCATTGCAACCCGCGAGAGCCGCGCCCAGCAACAGGGCGCCCGCCAGAAAATACGTCTGGGACATTTTGACCTCGCTCGCCATCGCTTGCCGTAGAAGTAGCTGGGACATAGAAGAAACCGAACGCCACGGAAACCCGTGAAAACAATTCAGGAGGAAAGAACATGCACGGCTTGATGCAAAACTGGCAGCTGACCGTCGACAAGGTGCTCGACCACGCAGCTCACAATCATGGCGACCGCGAGATCGTTACCCGCGAAGTCGAAGGCAATGTCACCCGCACGACTTACAAGGCCCTGCATGAGCGCGCCAAGATGGTGTCGTCTGCCCTGAAGGAAGAAGGCATCAAGCTCGGCGACCGCGTTGCGACGCTGGCCTGGAATACGGCCCGCCACATGGAAGCCTGGTACGGCACGATGGGCATCGGCGCGGTGCTGCACACGATCAACCCGCGTCTCCACCCGGATCAGGTCGCATGGATCGCGAACCACGCCGAGGACCGCATCCTTCTGTTCGATACGACGTTCCTGCCGATCGTCGAAGCGGCCAAGAGCCAGTTCAAGACGATCGAGAAGTTCGTCATCCTGACATCGCGGGACAATATGCCGGACAATTCGCTCGGCGCGGTCTCCTATGAAGACTGGATCAAGGGCAAGTCGCCTGATGTCGTCTGGGGCGACTTCGATGAGCAGACCGCCTGCGGTCTCTGCTATACCTCCGGTACGACGGGCAATCCGAAGGGCGTGCTCTATTCGCACCGCTCCAACGTCCTGCACACTTTCATCACCATGGGCGTCGATACGCTGGGCATGGGCGCAGCAGACGTGGTCCTCCCGGTTGTGCCGATGTTCCACGCCAATGCCTGGGGCCTCGCCTTCGCGTGCCCTGCCACCGGTGCAAAACTGGTCATGCCGGGCGCAGACATGTCCGGCAAGGCGATCTACGAACTGCTCGACAAGGAGAAGGTCACGATCACGGCGGCCGTGCCGACCGTCTGGCTGCTTCTGCTGACCTATCTCCAGGAGAACAATCTGAAGCTGCCGCACCTGCGCAAGGTCGTTATAGGTGGGTCTGCGGTACCGGAGCGGATCTTGCGCGCCTTTGAGGAAGAGTTTGAAGTCGATGTCTTCCACGCATGGGGCATGACCGAGCTTTCGCCGCTCGGCACGCTCGGCGCGCTGCCTGCCCACCTCGTAGATGCGCCGCATGAGCAGCAGATGGAATACAAGCTCAAGCAGGGCCGCCCGCCATTTGGCGTAGAGCTCAAGATCGTCGATGATGAAGGCAATGACCTCCCACGCGATGGCGAGACGTCCGGCCGGCTTGTCTGCCGCGGCCCGGCGATTTCCTCGGCCTACTTCAAGGGCGATGGCGGCGAGGTTCTCGACGAGAATGGCTTCTTCGATACCGGCGACGTTGCAACGCTCGATCAGCATTCCACCATGCAGATCACCGACCGCGCCAAGGACGTGATCAAGTCTGGCGGGGAATGGATCAGCTCCATCGATATCGAAAATTTCGCTGTCGGCCACCCGCAGGTCGCGAACGCGGCAGCCATCGGTATCTATCACCCGAAATGGGATGAGCGTCCGCTTCTGGTCGTTCAGCCTGCACCGGGTGAAAAGCCGAGCAAGGAAGACGTGCTGAAACAGCTCGAAGGCAAGATCGCCAAATGGTGGACGCCGGACGATGTCCAGTTCGTGGACGAGATTCCGCTCGGCGCGACCGGCAAGATCAACAAGCTGAAACTCCGCGAGATGTTCGCAGACTACAAGCTGCCGACGGCCTGACCGGATGGACCTGAACCTGAAGGACAAAGTGGTCTTTGTCGCGGGCGCTAGCCGCGGCATCGGCCTCGGTATTGTTGAAACGCTTCTCGAAGAAGGCGCGCGCGTGGCCATCGCGGCACGCGGCGCTGAGAAGCTGGAAGAAGAACGCGCACGCCTCGCCAGCCAGTACGGCGAGGACCGCCTCTGGGCGTGTGCCGGTGATCTGCGTGAGACAAAGACGCTGGAAGAGATGGTGGATGCCATCGAGGGCGAGTTCGGCCCGCTCTGGGGCGCGGTCGCCAATGTCGGCCTTCATCCTTGCCCACCGGGCTTCGATGTCGATGATGATACCTGGACAGCTGGGATGCAGCAGAACCTCGACAGCGCCTTCCGCCTTGCCCGCACTTGCCTGCGCAAGATGGATCCGCGCGGCGAAGGGTCTATCGTCGCCATTTCCTCTATCGCGGGTATGGGCGCGCTCGGCACGCCGCTCACCTATGGGACTGCCAAGGCGGCGATGAATCACATGGTCAAGGAGCTTGCTCGCATTACCGGCCCGTCCGGCGTTCGCATCAACGCGATCTCACCGGGCAACATCATCTTCTCGGGCGGCGCCTGGGAGGAACGTAGCGAGGGTGAACGGGGCGACGCCTGGAAGAAATGGATCCGGCGTGAAGTCCCGCTGCAACGGTTCGGTAAACCCGAAGAGATCGGGTCTGCCGCTGCTTTCCTTCTCAGTGAGCGGGCAAGTTTCGTGACGGGTGCGATCATCCCAGTTGATGGCGGACAGACGCGGTAGAAGCGGCTTCCTCAAGGGGAAGGTTTGTCAAAGCAGGCTGCCGGGATAACTCTCGGCCCAATCTAACAGGTTACAGTCGGGGAGGCTGAAATGAGCGATACGACGAAAAAAGCTGGATGGCGTCTGACCGTGGCGGGCGTCGCGCTCGGCGTGTCGATCTTCACGGTGCTCTGGTTTGCAGCGGCCGCGCTCGGTTCGAAGTTCGGGCTCTGGGGCTGGCAGTTCGGTCTTGGTACGATGATCCTCGGCTGGGGGCCGGGCCTTACTTTCTTCGCGCTCGGCCTCGCTGTGATCGCGATTATCATTGCTCTGATAAAGGCGCCACGTTTCCAACCTACACTGCTTGCACTCGCCGCACTTCTCATCGCGCTCATGGTGTTCTTCCGAATTGCTGGCTTCGGGGCGCAGGCCGGATCGCTTCCGCCGATTCACGACGTTCAGACCGACTGGTCAGAGCCGATCGCTCTTTCTGAATCGCTCATCGCCCAACGCCGCAGCGACGGGGCCCTCAATGAAGTTCAGGACGATCCGACGATCACAGACGGTGCGGACGGCCGTTGGCCGGGTATGGGTGGCCGCCGGGTCGCCGAAGTTCAGGAAGAGGCTGAACGCGAACGCACAGTTGATGGCGAGACGGTTGAGCCTGCCTATGACCGCCCGATTGAACCGGTCTATTTCGATCAGTCGCCGGGTGAGATCGCTTCCTATGCGCTGCAAATTGCTGAAAGCCGCGGCTGGGACATCTTCTCGCGTCCGGAAACCGGTCAGGATATCGAGCGTACCATGCTGGAAGCGACTGAAACCTCGACCTGGTTCGGCTTCAAGGATGATGTCGCCATTCGCATCCGCGCCGTTGAAGGCGCAACCCGCGTCGACATGCGCTCGATCAGCCGCGTTGGCCTCTCCGACCTCGGCATGAACGCTCGCCGCGTCTCCACCTTCATGGACGAACTCGAAGCCCGCGCCGACGGCCGCCGCCAGCCTTAGGTTTTGCGGGTTCAGTCATCAGCCGGAAGAATACCGCTACCCCACCGAAAGGTGGGGTCCATGGCGGCTGGCCGTCGCCTCTCAACCGCCATGGGTCGCAGCTTCCGCTGGGAGGGCGGACGTGGGTAGATATGCGTTTCGTGCTTCAAGATCGAGATCGCCTTCTCCGCCCCTCATCCTCAGCCTGTCGAAGGATGAAGCCGCAGGGTGCTAAGATGTCTGCTGCAGCGCCTTCCAGCGAAACTCTGACCGCACGGTCGGATTAGCGTCGGCGGTCTCGACACGGCCTTCCTCGACGAGCTTCAGCATGTGGCCGAGGACGGAGAGGGCAGCCGCTGGATGCAGGCGCTTGTCGACGTCGGCATACATGCTCTCGACCATTTTCGGGATGTTGGTCTCACCCGCTTCGAGATGCTTGATGATCGCCGATTCCCGGTCCAGCCGGTGATTGCGATAGGCCTGGATGAAGCCGTTCACATCTTCGCGGATCGGGGAGCCGTGCGTCGGCCACAGGATGTCGAAATTGCGTTCCTCGATCTTGTCGAGCGAGCGCATATAGTCACCCATATCGCCGTCAGGCGGCGCAACAATCGTGGTCGACCAGCCCATGATATGATCGCCGGTCAGACAGGCATTCTCTTCGCGAAGACCAAAGCAGAGATGGTTGCAGGTATGGCCAGGCGTTTCGATGACGTCCAACGTCCAGCCGGGGCCCGAAATCACGTCGCCATCGCCAATCTGGACATCCGGCATGAAGCCGAGATCGTCAGCAGAGCCGAGCTCGCCCTTTGCCGTCGGCACGCCGGAATTCTTTGCATAGGTCGCGCAACTTGCCCAGTTTGCGAGCGGTTGTGCCAGCGGGGAGTGGTCCGAATGACCATGCGTGACAAGAACGTGCGTGACCGTTTCGTTCTTCAGGATTTCTTTCAGCGCGTCGAAGTGCTCTGACAGTTCAGGGCCGGGGTCGATCACGGCGACCTTGCCGTGTCCGATGATATAGACACCGGTGCCTACAAAGGTGAACGGGCCCGGATTGTTCGCAATAACCCGGCGGATGAGCGGGGAAACCTGCTCAACCTTGCCATATTCGAAGTTGATTTCTTTGATGTATGGAATTCCCAAGTGAACTCCCTCACCCTGGATTGTGAAACTCTGGCTTATCTGCTCTAGGCGCTGCGCTTTGGGGCGAAGGCGCGGACGAAGGCGCGGGCCATCCTCCGGGTCGCTTTCAGCTTGTCGCCAAGATTGAGCGCAACTGGCGGGCCCATATCGGTTTTGTTAGCATCGACGATGAAGATCTTGCCGGATTTACGGTCGCGCAGCACATCGACGCCGCCCCATTCCAGGCCGATCTCTTTTGCGAAAGCCGAAATGACCTCGATCTCCTCGGCTGAGTAGCATTTGCGCGGCTCGTCCAGGATGACGTCGACATTTTCGTTCAGGAAGCGGCGCGCAATCGGGCGGCGCTTGCGGAAAACCACAGTCGGCGTACCGCCCACTATGCAGCAGCGCAGGTCTTCAACCAGGCCGCCCTCGATCTCATTGTCGATAAGACGCTGATAAGTCTTGTTCTCGAGCGGCTCGATGGGGCCTTCGATGATACGCCCATCATGGCACGCATTCTTTTCGGACTTCTCGACCATCGGCCCTTCATAGCTGAGCGGGTCGACCTTCAGGCTGTAGCCTGCCGCGCGTCCGAAGCTCTCCGCGACACAGGTCTTGGAGATATCATTGCAGCCGAAATTGACGAGGCGGGCGCCGGGCTTCGTGGTCGGCGTGCTGGAGTCTACATGGGTTGAGTCGTCGAACTGGAAGACGATGTCGGCCTGTGAGACGTCGGAGATCAGCTTGGACCCCGAAGCGTGCATCACTGGCCAGATAAAATACCAGGGGCGCGGCTTGTCAGGGTGAAATGCGATGGTCGGGCGCTTATGCCCGGTAATGCGGCGCCAGGTGCGCCAGGATTGCGCCATCGTGTAGAAGGTCAGCCAGGTGAAGATATCGTTGGCCAGCTGGCGATTGGCGGGCACGCGGTGGCCCGTCTTCTTCACGAGCCAGGCACCATCTTCATATTTGAAATCGGCCAGCCAGTTTCTGGACATGCATTTCCCCTGCGTGCGGGCGGTGGTGAACGAGTTACCGGAGCCGGAATCGCACGTCTTCCTCAAGGCTTCAATTCATAAAGCTCTGAAGTATCGTGATCAAACTTTTACTGCCGCTGCGCTGAATCGCGCGAGTCCTAGAGCAGAGGCTTCAGGCCGGAGAGGTCGTAGCCAGCGCCTGCGCCAGCTTCGATGATTTCGTCCGACTGGCCCTGGCCACCATGGCTGAGGGCCCAGGCCGTGATGGAGCGCGTGCCCGTCCGGCAATAGGCCAGCGCAGGGGCAGGGGCTTCTGCCAGGATAGAGTTCATGCGTTCGATGATCTCTGGGGTCGGGGCGCCTGAGAAGGGAAGGGCGACAAAGGTCAGGCCCAGCTCTTCGGCGCGGGCGCGGATCGTGCCCATGCGCGGCTGGTCAACGCCGCCTTCACCATCTGGCCGGTTGGCGATGATGGTCTTGAAACCAGCCTTGGCGATGGCATCCACATCGTCGTCGGAAATTTGCGGCGCAACAGAAAAACTGTCTGTTACGGTTCGGATATCGGCCATCTTGTACCTCAGTGTCATGTGGCGTTGACAAGCATTCGTCTGGCGTGAACCTAGGAAGCCAGCAGCGGGCTGCCAAGTCCGCCTTTCGCCTATGTTTGAAGATCGCCTGAGAGTTTCCCTACGTGTCAGCGCTGCAGCGAAGCCTTTCCCGCATACCATGGGCCTACGTTATCCGGCGGCTACTCTTCGCGATCCCGACGCTTCTGGTCATCATTGCGGTCGCATTCTTCATGATGCGTCTTGCGCCCGGTGGGCCCTTTGACGGCGAGCGCAAGCTGAATGCGGCAACCGAGGCGGCCATCGCAGCCAAGTTCGGTATGGACCAGCCGCTCTGGAAACAGTTTGTCGATTATGTGCTCGGCGTCCTGCAGGGCGATTTCGGTCCATCGATGAAAACACTCGGCAAGAGCGTGAACGATCTGATCGCTGACGGCCTTCCGGTCAGCCTGGCCATCGGTTCGCTGGCCATGCTCGTCGCGCTGATAGTCGGCACAGGCCTCGGTATCTTTGCAGGCCTGCGCCAGAACACCACGGGCGACTATACCGTGATGGGCTTTGCCATGGCGGGTATTTCCATCCCGACCTTTGTGACGGGCCCGCTGCTGATTCTCGCCTTTGCACTGGGTGCAGGCTGGTTCGCTGTCGGCGGGCTGGGTGAGTATCCTAATATCGGGATGACGTTCAACAATATGACCCTGCCGGTCCTGACGCTCGCCCTGCCGCAGATCGCCATCATCTCACGCCTCATGCGCGCCTCTACGATTGAGACGATGCGCTCACCGCATGTGCGTACCGCCCGCGCCAAGGGCCTGCCGGAGCGCACGGTCATCATGCGCCACGTTCTGCCATCGGCGATCCTGCCGCTGGTCTCTTATGCCGGCCCGGCCATGGCCCGCGTGATGACGGGTTCACTCGTCATCGAGCGGATTTTCGGCCTGCCGGGAATGGGCTCCTACTTTGTCGATGGCGCGATCAACCGTGACTACACGCTCGTCATGGGCGCGCTAATCATCTACGCAACGCTGATCGTGCTGTTCAACCTGATCGCCGACATCCTCTACGCCTTGCTCGACCCGAAAGTGAAGTACGACTGATGGTTGATACGCTGGACATGACAGGCCGGAAGGACCCGGTCGAACAGGCCCTCGCGGGCGGTCGTTCGCTCTGGGACGATGCCAAGCGGCGCCTGTTCAACAACAAGGCCGCCGTGATCTCCATGTGGGTGCTCGGCGTGATGATCTTCCTCGCCGCATTCGGGCCGTTCCTCTGGGTACACGATTACAGCCAGATCTCGGCGCAGACAGAGCTCGCGCCGACATTCGACAACTGGCACCTCCTCGGCACCGATGAGCAGGGCCGCGATCTCGTTGCGCGCAACCTGCTCGGCCTCCGAATTTCGCTGGCCGTGGGGATGGTCGCAACGCTGGTCTCCCTCGTCATCGGCGTGACCTGGGGCGCGATTGCGGGCTATGTGGGCGGGCGTACGGATAATCTCATGATGCGGTTCGTGGACGTGCTCTACGCCATGCCGTTCATCTTCTTCGTGATTCTTCTGCTGACCGTTTTCGGCCGCAACATCATCCTGATCTTCGCCGCTATTGGCGCGGTTGAGTGGCTGACCATGAGCCGGATCGTGCGTGGCCAGACCCTCGCCATCAAGGGCAAGGAATTCATCGAAGCCGCCCGCGCCGCAGGCGTCTCCGGTCCGGCCATCATTCGCCGCCACATCTTGCCGAACGTGGTTGGCCCGGTGGCCGTCTATGTCACGCTGACCATCCCGGTCGTCATCATGGCAGAAAGCTTCCTCTCCTTCCTCGGCCTCGGCGTGAATGAGCCGCTGACCTCGCTCGGCGTGCTGATCTCGAACGGTGCCAAGGAAATGCAGGACAAGCCGTGGCTACTCATGGCGCCTGCCATCCTGATGGCTGTGACGCTGCTCTGCCTCAACTTCATCGGCGATGGCTTGCGCGACGCACTCGACCCGAAAGAGCGCTAGACGCTGCGTCACGTTCAAGGCGGCTTTTCATGGCCGCAAATTTTGCGCTAAAGCCCAACGCCATGACAGACGCGCCCTTCATCGACCTGAAGTCGACCCACAATCCCTATCGTTGGTACCTGCCGGTTGAGGAGCGCTATTGCGTTGGCCCTCCCGGCAAGAAGTTCCTGTTCGGTGGCGTGGGCCTCGGCACGGCGATCACGGCACTGGAGCGAACGACAGGCCGTCCCTGTATCTGGGCGACGGCGCAATACCTCTCCTTCGCGAATCCGCCGGATGTACTCGACGTCGATGTCCGGTCCCCCGTTGTCGGCAAGAACATCACCCAGGCGCGTGTTCTCGGCCATATCAAGGACCGTGAGATATTCACGGTGAACGCCGCCGTCGGTGAGCGCGAGTCCGAACATTCGCAGCAATGGCAGGAAAAGCCGGACGTCGCGCGACCCGAGGACTGCCCGCCCATGCCGCGCTTCGACAAACACAATGTAGACCTGCACCACTATCTGGATATGCGGGTCGCGCAGGGTCGCTATTCACCTGATCGCGCGATCGAAGGCGGCAGTAGCAAGGATGGCCGCGTCGTGCTCTGGGGTCGCTCAAAGACGGGCCACCCGATCGATTCCGCCATGCTTGCCATCATCAATGACTTCGTGCCGTCAGGTACCAGCCACGCGCTGGGCCTTCCGGCCGGCGCAAACTCGCTCGATAATACGCTACGCATCCACAATATCGTCGAAACCGAGTGGGTCTGTTGCGACATCCAGATCGAAGGCGTCCATAATGGCTTCGTGCATGGCCGCGTCGCAATGTTCGCAGACGACGGGACGCTGATGGCGACTGGCAGCCAGTCCGGTATAATCCGCTTCTTTGACCCGGAAGCGTTCAAGGCGCGGTTCGAGAAGTCCTGATTTTCGTGAAAGCGGCGTATTTGTTGCGCGCCACAAAAGTGCCGGGGTGCATTCTGTCACCATGTCCGGCTTTTTCTGGGACGCAGCCATTCTGGCCGTGCGGGGGATAGGACAGGCTGCAGGCTTTCTGCCTGCAGCTGATCTGTCATGGGAGAGCCATTCTGGCTTCCTGACCTAGACTATGCGTGAGGCGCCCGGACCGTTCCCGGATTTCTGCAGAAAAATGTAGTGTGCCAGATTGGATCAGCTGCAATGGCTATTGCAGGGCGGCGTGCGTCGCGTCCGAATTGGCTGCGCAGCTGTTCTGGGTACCGTGAACTTCGGCAGGACGGCCCTTGTCAGCTGAGAGTGCGGCGGCCGCCGCAATGGCCTCAGCGTCCGAAAACATGGCGGCAAGACGCTTCAGACTGTCCTCGCGCGCATCCGGCGTCGTGGCGCTCTCAAGCGCCATGAGCTGCGTCTCGCCTTCCTCGGCCATGCCGCGAAAGATGCAGCCAAGGTCCGATGGACCGCCTGACCCATCGATCCAGCTGCCAAGACGCCCGGCGGTCAGCGCAAAGCGGCCGATCTCGGTCTCAAAGCTGTCAGGGATGCTGGCATCGCTTTCGAGAAGCTCGACCGTATCCTCATATAGCGCGCTCGCTTTCGTCCCCCAGTCTCGGGCAAGGTCCGGCGACGCTGCCGCTGAGAAGGGCAGGGCGACGACGACAAGTGAGGCGATCAGACGTTTCATCGGGACACAACTTTCATAATTCTCCTGAGACGCGAAGCAAGCTCAATGCCAGACGCCTGACAGGAATGGCGATCCCACCCCGGCTTGACTTCCCTCAGCGCGCTCCATATTCCCGCTCACAATGAACACGACGCTGCATCACCATCATCACCACGTGTGACGCGCCGCATAAGGCGCGAACCGGTCCGGCTGCGCCTCTCTTACAGTGTTCATCTTTCGACATTGAACCGCCAGAGGCCCGCAGACGGATAGCTCCGGTCCCGCGTCTTGTTGCCCGCGTCTGCTTCACTCTTATCCCGGCTTCGTCTAAGCGGAGCGCGCACGACCAGACAGGACCTCCAATATGGCCAAGAAGAAACAGGACGCCGACGCCCCGAAAAGCGGCAAGGACCTCGCGCGAAAGCCGCGCGGCTTTCCTGACCGCCGCGAGGCGCTGATCCATGCCCAGGCCGAGATGATCGACCGCGTCACATCGGTCTATCGCCGCTGGGGGTTCGAGGCGCTTGATACCGGCGCTTGGGAATATGCAGACGCCCTCGGCAAGTTCCTGCCGGACGATGACCGCCCGAATGCGGGTGTCTTTTCCATGAAGGACGATGACGAGCAGTGGATCTCGCTGCGCTATGATTTGACCGCACCGCTCGCCCGTTTTGCCGCCGAGAACTGGCAGACTTTGCCAAAGCCGTTCCGCCGCTATGCGGCCGGGCCCGTCTGGCGCAATGAAAAGCCGGGCCCGGGCCGTTTCCGTGAATTCCTGCAATGTGACGCCGATACGGTTGGCGCGGCGGGCGCACACGCAGATGCTGAAATGGTCGCCATGGCGGCCGAGGCGATGCGCGCGGCGGGTGCAGGCGACGGTGAGTTTGCCGTCCGCGTGAACACGCGCCGCCTTCTGAATGCGGTCCTCGAGGGCGTTGGTGCCAATAGCGACACGGCCCGCCTCACCATCCTCCGCGCGCTCGACAAGCTGGACCGGCTTGGCGAGGAGGGCGTCAAACTCCTGCTCGGCCCGGGCCGTGAAGATGAAAGCGGCGACTTCACCAAGGGGGCAGGGCTCGGCACGTCAGAGATTGACCGCGTGATGGCGTTCGCGAAAGCCGGTCGTCCGACACGCGACGAAACGCTTGAAGCGCTTGGCCGCGCTGTGGGCACCGGTGAAGAGGCTGAGGCGGGCCTTGCCGAACTCACCGCAATTGCGCGCGGGCTTGAAGCCTTCAATTGTCCTGACACGGACGTTCTGTTCGACCCGTCCGTCGTGCGCGGGCTTGAATACTATACCGGCCCTGTCTTTGAGGCTGAGCTGCTGCGTGAGACGGTCGATGAGGATGGCAACACCGTCCGCATCGGCTCTGTTGGTGGCGGCGGTCGCTATGACGATCTCGTCGCCCGCTTCACAGGCGAGAAAGTGCCTGCGACGGGCTTCTCCGTTGGTATCTCGCGCCTCGCGACAGCCTTTGCCATCTCTGGAGAGATCGAGACGCTGAACGGCCCTGTCGTCATCCTCAACATGAACCGGGACGACCCGACCGAGGCGTTGAAACTCGCGACCGAGCTACGCGCCGCTGGTATCCGCGCTGAGGCCTATATGGGCAGCTCCGGCATGCGCCCTCAGATGAAGTATGCAGACCGGCGCGGCGCGCCCGTCGCCGTCATGGTCGGTGAGGATGAGATCGCCAAGGGCGTCGTTACCATCAAGGATCTGAAAGAGGGCGCCAAACAGGCCGCCGCGATCAAGTCCAATGAGGAATACCGCGAAGCCCGCCCCGGTCAGTTCGAAGCCCCGCGCAGCGAAATGGTCGCCCGTATCCGCGAAATCGTCGAGGCGTCGGAATGAGCACACCAGCTGATATTTTCGCCCGCCTTGGCGGGGACATTGTCGATCCACCAATCACCATGCCAGCCAGCCAGCCACTGGAGCTTTCGGGCGAAGCCGTCCGCGCACGCCTTTGCGTTTTCGTGAATGAGCTGGGCGAGGAATGCGCGCTGCGTCCTGACCTCACCCTGCCTGTCGCATTGGCGCAGGCCGATGAGGGCATCCACGGTGAAACGGTCAAACGCTATGCCGCGCGCGCTTTCCGCCTGCCAGTCGTGCCTGGCGATGCGCTGGAGTTTACGCAGGTCGGGTTTGAGCGCTATGGCGCGCCGTCCAATGCAGACACCGACGCTGAAACCTTCGCGCTCGTTTGTGAGGCAGCGGGCACAGCTGGCGTCGCCGCTTGCGAAGCGCGCATGGGTGATCTCGCCGTCTTCCCGGCTTTCGTCGATGCGCTCGGCCTTGCGCCGGGTCTTGCCGATGCGCTGAAGCGGGCCTTCCGTCAGGCAGGCGGTGTTTCCGCGCTCCTGAACTCCGGCGGCTCTGAGCCTGTCCACGGCCTTGCCGCCCGGCTAAAGGGCGCGCGCCCGGATGAGGCGAAAGCCATCGTTGCCGACATCTTCGCGCTCGCTGGCATACAGCCGCAGGGCCACCGCACGCTTGATGAGATCGTCGAAGGCCTTCTGGCACAGGCAGCCGACGCCGAACATGGCGCCGCGCCCGATACTGCGCGCCGGACGCTTGAAGCTGTCATGGCTGTAAATTGCCCGCCCGCGCAGGCGGCTGACAAGCTGCTCGCCATCTCCCGTCAGGCAGGCCTTGAAGGCCTCGACCCGGTCCTCGACCGGCTGCAGACGCGGACCGACCGGATGAGCGAGCTTGCGCCCGCTTTCATGACCGATGCGCGTTTCGGTACCCCATTCGGCCGCCGCTTCAACTACTATGACGGCTTCCTGTTTGAGCTGTTTCATCCCGGCGAAGCCGACGGCCGCCGCCCATTCGGGGCAGGGGGACGCTATGACACGCTCCTGGCACGCCTCTCGGGCGGCAAGGTCGAAGCGACCGGTATTGGCGGCGTCGTCCGTCCAGATCGCCTGACAAAGGAAGCCACCGTATGACCCGGCTCAAACTCGCTATCCCGTCCAAGGGCCGCCTCAAGGACAATGCCGAGAACTGGCTTGCCCGCGCGGGCTTCAAGCTGCGCCAGTCCGGCGGCGACCGCGGCTATACCGCAGAGCTGAAAGGCCTGCCGGATGCCGATGTACTTCTCCTCTCCGCGCGTGAGATTGCGCAGGGCTTGATCGACGGCTCATTCCATATCGGTGTGACCGGTGAGGACCTCCTCAACGACCTTTCAGCAGACCTTGCCCGCGACGCATCTGTCATCAAGCGGCTGGAATTTGGCGGGGCCGATGTGGTCGTTGCCGTGCCTTCGGCCTGGCTCGATGTGAACACGATGGCCGACCTCGAAGCTGCTGGCGCCCGTTTCCGCCAGCGTCATGGCCGCCGCATGAAAGTCGCCACAAAGTATCTCCGCCTGACGCGAAACTATTTCGCGCAGAAGTCTGTAGGTGAATATCGCCTCATCGAAAGCGCGGGCGCGACAGAGGCCGCCCCGGCTTCCGGCCAGGCCGAAGTCATCGTCGACATCACTTCCACCGGCACGACGCTGCGGGCCAACAGCCTCAAGGTTCTCGATGATGGCGTGATCCTGAAAAGCCGCGCCGCGCTGGCTGGCTCGCTTCGCGCGGACTGGTCTGGTGGGGCGAAAGAGGTGCTCCAGAAACTGCTCGCCTCGATCGAAGCGGTCGAATCGGCAGACGCGACAAGCCTTTTGGTCGTTGGCGGTAAAGTCGAGGAATCACTGCGCGCAGAGCTCGGCCTCACTGAGATCTCCGCCAATTCCTTTCTCAGCCCATCCGGGAAAGCGGTGGAAAATGCCCGCAAACTCACTGAATCTGGAGTGAATTCTGTCTCGATCCTCAAATCAGACTTCATATTTTCCCAGGCGACGCCTTCCTATGAGGCATTCATTGCCCAATTTTCGACACGTGCTTGACTCTGTCACAGAAACTTAGCATTCAGATAAGGCAAGTTTCTGGGAGGAAACGCTGCAATACTTTTTACGGGCGCGGCCACAAGCCGCGCCTTTTTTTATGCGTATTCTGCAGCGTCCACTCCACATCGCACTGACCTGTCAGGACGTATAAGCGCCTGACGAATAAGTCAGCTCATAGCTGTGGCTGTAGATTTCGAAGACGATACCGAACGGATCTTCGACATAGACCATTCGATATGGCTTTTCGCCGGGATAGTATTCGCGGATTGGCATGCGCTGACGGCCACCGGCTGCCACGATCTTCTCGACTAGCCCTTCGACATCAGGGTCCTGGATACAGAAGTGGAACGTGCCATGACGCTTGTGCTCAAGCTTGTCTTCTGGCGAGTAATTGCCCGGGAATTCGAAGATTTCGATACCGATACGGTCAGCCGTTGAAAGGTGAGCGATGCGCAGGCTTTCCCAGCCTGGCCCAAACACGTCCGAGCACATGATGCTGACGGCGCTCTCGTCTTCAGTCACCGTCGTCGGCGGCATGATCACGTAAAGTCCAAGGACTTCGGAATAGAATTTGACTGCGGCATCAAGGTCCGGGACGGACAGGCCGATATGGGAAAAGGAACGGGGTGTCGTCATTTGGTATCTCCTGTGATTGGCGTCAGTGCAGGAGATGGCCTTGCTTATTCAAAATTAAAAATTATCATTACAAATAATAATCATAACACAATGATATTATCATGCTGAATGCGACCTGGCTCGAAACCTTCACCGTGCTCTGTGAAACCGGTCACTTCACGCAGGCGGCCCGGAAGCTGGCGATGACGCAGCCGGGCGTCTCCCAGCAACTCCGCAAGCTTGAACACCAGATGGGGCAGTCTCTCATCGCCCAGCACGGAAAGACGTTTTCCCTGACACCCGCAGGTGAGGCCGTGTTTGCCCTTGGTCAGCAGCGGCGCCGAGAAGAACGCCAACTCAGAGAGATGATTGAAGCGGATGATCCGGGAAAGGGTGCGGCGCACCTCGCCTGCTCAGGCGGATTTGCCATGATGCTCTATCCAAAGCTCGCACCATTGATGCAGGCCTCTCATGAGCTGGAAATACATCTCCACGCGGCGCCGGAAGCAACGGTGCTGACCGGCGTACTGGACGGGCAGTTTGATCTGGGCCTGTTAAGTCATGATCCAGACCATCCGCGGCTGTCCGCCAATCTCATCGGCCGAGAAGAGCTCTGTCTCATCCTGCCGGCGGCTGACATGCCCGAGGGGGTGACGTTCGCAGGCCTTGAGGCGCGCGGCTTCATTGCTCACCCTGATGGCTTCGCATACGCCAACGATCTCTTCTCGCTTAATTTCCCTGATGAGTTTCAGGGCGCTGACCGCCTCCGTCTGCGAGGCTACCTCAACCAGATGAGCCAGATCCCGGCTCCCGTGGCCGACGGCGCCGGCTACACGCTGCTGCCGAGAAGCGGCGTCGACGCGTTCAGGCAACCAGAACGACTGGCCGTCGCAAGTCTGCCTCGGCAAATCCATCATGAGCTCTGGCTCGTCCAGCGGCGCAGCAGACCGCTCAGCGCGCGCTTGCAGGCGCTCGCGTCGGTAATGCGCGAGCTTGCTCGAAACCTGTCAGAGAAATAAAACGTCCGCCAAAAGAAAAAGGCCCCGATGGGGCCTTGGTAAGTCACTTCCGATTTTTGAAGGGCCCGGCTGGCGGCTCAGGGTCAGGGCGTCAGGGTTTGCTACCAGCCGGGTTTTGTTATTATTGTTTTTCAATATATGCCTTATCGATAAACGTCAAGCGATTATCGAAAAACATTATGAAATATTCTTAATCCAGCCCATTCGGAGAGCGGAAGCGGCGCATTTAATGGCGCGCGCCGGGATTGACCACAGCACAAGCGACATGGCTTGCATGCAGAGTTGCATTTGCAACTTTCCGTGTTTGCCAGTTCGAGGCTCGCCTTCAGCCCCTCAAGTGCCCATGTGTTGACTTTGGAATCAGCCCCAGCCATCCCCAAGGCTAACGCAGTCCTGAACCCTTTAGGAGCTTGAGAACAATGTCAGATCCGCGCGCCCACATCATGCCCGTCTACGCCCCGCCATCGGAGGTGTTCGTGCGAGGCGAGGGTGTGAACCTCATCACTGAGGAAGGCGACAGCTATCTCGACTTTGTGGCCGGTATCGCGGTCAGCTCGCTTGGCCACTCGCATCCTAAGCTGGTCGAAGTCCTTCAGGAACAGGCCGGAAATCTCTGGCACCTCTCCAACATGTTCCGCGTGCGCGCAGGCGAGGAACTGGCCGACAAGATGTGCGCGCGCACCTTTGCGGACCGCGTCTTCTTCACCAATTCCGGCACCGAAGCGGTCGAGTGCGCCCTGAAAGCGGCGCGCAAGTATCACTGGTCCAAGGGCAATGATGACCGCATCGAGTTCATCACCTTCACGGGCGCCTTTCATGGCCGCTCACTCGGTGCGATCAATGCCGGCGGCAACCCGAAATACCTCGAAGGCTTTGGCCCGGCCATTGAAGGCTTCCGCCAGCTCGAATGGGGCGACCATGAGGCCCTGAAAGAAGCGGTGACCGACAAGACCTGCGCGGTCTTCGTGGAGCCTGTGCAGGGCGAAGGCGGCGTGCGCGCCATGCCTGAAGAATGCCTCACGGGCCTGCGCAAGCTGTGCGACGAGACCGGCACGCTGCTCATCTATGACGAGGTTCAGTGCGGCATGGGCCGGACGGGCAAGCTCTTTGCCCATGAGTGGGCCGAGAACGCCCAGCCAGACATCATGTGCGTCGCAAAGGGTGTTGGTGGCGGCTTCCCGTTCGGCGCCTGCCTGATGACCGAAGAGGTTGGCCTGCCAATGCAGCCCGGCTCCCACGGCTCGACCTATGGCGGCAACCCGCTCGCCATGGCCGTCGGCAATGCCGTCTGGGATATCATCTCGGATGAAGAGTTCCTGGCCGAGGTCCGCCGCGTGGCAGGAACAGTCAGCCAGGGCCTCAAATCCCTCGCCGACAGCCATGCCGACAAGGTCGACGGTGTCACCGGCAAGGGCCTCCTCACCGGCCTCAAGCTGAAATCTGCGCCAAAGCCTGTTCAGAATGCCTGCCGCGAAAAAGGCCTTCTGGTCGGCGTTGCTGGCAACAATGTCCTGCGTCTCGCGCCGCCGCTCATCATCGAGGATGGCGATGTCCGTAAGGCCGTCAGCGTCATGGATGAAGCATTGAGCGAGTGGGAGATGGAGGGGTAGAAGCCCCACCCCGACCCTCCCCAGAGGGGAGGGGGCGCTAACCGCGTAGACATAATGTAGACAGTCAATCTTGGCGCAACGCCTTCCCCCTCCCCCTTGGGGAGGGTCGGGGTGGGGCCTTTACACGACTTCGTTGTTCTTTATATGTTCTGTCATGGCGACACGCACGCAGACCCGCCGCGCCCGTCAGCTGCGACGCGACATGACGCCTCCAGAGCGAAAGCTCTGGGCGATCCTGCGTACCGAACCGTTCAAACCATTCCATCTGAGACGTCAGGCACCGATCGGCGGCTGGTTTGCCGATTTTCTCTCGCACCGCGCGAATCTCGTCATCGAGATTGACGGCGACACACATCTGCCGGGTTCCGATTGTGCCCGCGATGCGGCGCTTCAAAAGCTCGGATTTGAGACGTTACGTTTCTGGAATTCGGAAGTCTGGGAAGATGCCGGCGGGGTGGCCGAACGGATACTTTATGAGCTTACGCTGCGCTATGCCCCACCCCAACCCTCCCCAGAGGGGAGGGGGCGCTAATCGCGTAGACCTCATGTAGACAGTCAATCTTGGCGAAACGCCTTCCTCCTCCCCCTTGGGGAGGGTCGGGTGGGGCAGCACCACAGACCTGATCACGCACTAAAAAAGCCGGCCCCGAAAGGCCGGCTTTCTCATGTCTGGTTCAGGCAAGACCTACTTCTTGGTCATGCCCTTCATGCCCATGCGGCCGATTTCGGCGCGGCCGACGACCATGTGGTGCACTTCGTCAGGGCCGTCTGCGAGACGGAGCGTACGCTGGCTGGTGTACATGTCGGCCAGCGGCGTCCACTGGGAAACACCGGTCGCGCCGTGCATCTGGATGGCGTCGTCGATGATCTTGCAGACCTTCTCCGGCACCATCGCCTTGACCATGGAAATCCAGACGCGCGCTTCCTTGTTGCCGAGGACGTCCATCGCCTTCGCAGCTTTCAGCACCATCAGGCGGCAGGCTTCAATTTCGATGCGGGCGCGCGAGACCTTCTCCTGGTTGCCGCCGAGCTTGATCAGTGGCTGACCGAAGGCATCACGGCTCATGCCGCGCTCCAGCATCAGGTCCAGCGCCTTTTCGGCAGCGCCGATGGAGCGCATGCAGTGGTGGATGCGGCCTGGGCCGAGGCGCAGCTGGGAGATTTCGAAGCCGCGGCCAACGCCGAGCAGGATGTTCTCTTCAGGCACCTTCACATCCGTGAAGCGGATATGCATGTGGCCGTGCGGTGCGTCATCCTTGCCGAAGACATGCATCGGGCCGAGGACCTCGACGCCTGGCGTGTCCATCGGGACGAGGATTTGCGACTGCTGCTCGTGGCTCTGGCCGTCCGGATCGGTCTGCACCATGACGATCATGATCTTGCAGCGCGGGTCGCCGGCACCAGAGGCATAGTACTTCTCGCCATTGATGACCCATTCGCCATTCTTCAGAACGGCTTGGGTGCGGACGTTCCGCGCGTCCGAACAGGCAGTGTACGGCTCTGTCATGGCGAAGGCGGAGCGGATTTCGCCGGCGAGCAGGGGCTTCAGCCACTTCTCTTTCTGCTCCTTCGTGCCGACGCGTTCCAGCACTTCCATGTTGCCAGTGTCCGGTGCGGCGCAGTTCATGCACTCTGATGCGAGCGAGTTCTTGCCAAGCTCGGCTGCGATGTACGCATAGTCGAGGTTTGGCAGGCCTTCGCCAGTTTCAGCGTCAGGCAGGAAGAAGTTCCAGAGGCCCTGATCCTTGGCTTTCTGCTTGACCGCGTCGAGCAGCTCAAGCTGGCCGGGGACATAGGAAAAGCGGTCCGCGCGACCTTCGCCAAGTTCGTGGAACTTGACGCTCATCGGCTCGACTTCTTCCTTGATGAAGCGTTTGACGTGCTCATAGAGCGGCACCGACTTTTCAGACATGCGCAGGTCATTGAGCTCGTCGCGTACATTTACTGTACCGAGTGTTGCGGTATCCATTTGGTGATCCTCCCGAAGATCGCGTGTTGGTGGTGGCTGGCTGCCCGGCTGGCCCGGACAGTTGATTGTTTCACTAGTGAAGTATATCTTCCAAGGCGAGGACTCGCAAGGGGCAGGAATGACGCACGACACACGAAACCCGCGAATTTACTCGCGCTTGCAGATCGCTGCTCAGCTCTATCGCAAGGTCGCCGATCGCCAGCTGGTAGAGACGGCAGGCCTGACAGCGCCGCAGCTTGGCGTGCTGACGCGGGTGGCCTCGGCAAAGGCGCTTAACCAGACAAGCCTCGCTCGGGACCTTCGCCTCAATGACTCTGCCATTACGGCAATGGTGCGCCGCCTGATTGGTATGGGCATGCTGGAAAAGACGCGAAGCGAGAGCGACAGCCGCGCCTTCGTCCTCAAGCTGACTGAACAGGGCCAGGCGGCGATCGATCGCGCGGTCAACCAGCCCATCGCCATAAACCGCCGCATCGAACAGGAGTTCGGCGCAGAGGCGCTTCTGCAATTCACCGAAAAGCTGAACCGCATCATCGCCCTCTGCGATGAGGAATCCATGGTCGAGGCTGAAGGGTAGAAGCAGGTCTGGGACCACGCTCCAGATTGCCGTCACCCCCGATGGCGCAGCCATCTGGAGGCCCATCTCCCGGTCTTTATTTCCGGCGCCCAGGGCGAAGGAAACTCGTTCTATTAGAATCAGAGCCCGCAACCGTTTCAATCATATAGATGCCTCAGAAGCTGGACCCTCAGACCGCTTCGCGGTCGAGGGTGACGCCCAGTTGGCGGGAGGGACAGAGTGGCAAGTTGGTATAGGGTAACTGCCGTCTACATGCTGGCCAATCGACGCAACGGCACGCTCTATACTGGCGTGACATCGGACTTGGTAAGACGCAT
Source organism: Henriciella marina (assembly GCF_027213945.1). GTDB lineage: Bacteria > Pseudomonadota > Alphaproteobacteria > Caulobacterales > Hyphomonadaceae > Henriciella > Henriciella marina_A. The sequence continues at coordinate 372,436 of NZ_JAPWGW010000002.1, read as the reverse complement.
TGGCGAACACCGCGATGGTCACATCGGAGGGTTCACAAAGCGATATGGATGCAAACACCTCGTTTGGTACGAGGTTCACGACCTCGTCTCGCAAGCCATCTATCGTGAGAAATCGATTAAAACGTATCGCCGGCAGAACAAGATCAATCTGATCGAAGCGCAAAATCCTGACTGGCGTGACCTCTGGTTTGATCTGGTGCGCTAGTTACCTGCGTCACCCTCGACCGCGAAGCGGTCTGAGGGTCCATCTCCTGTCATCGCTGCAAACACCACGTTCGAGTTCAGGAGATGGACTCTCAGATGAGCCTTGCGGCCCATCGAGAGTGATGCATCTTTCTGGCAATACGTTCATCTGCAGCGCTGTGCTGTAGCGGCGCTAAGCCGCCGCGCATTCGCGTTTCGACACCTTGTCGAACCAGGCAGCGACATTCTTGAAATCGCGGTTCAGGGGCTGGCCGACCTGTTCGCCAAAGGCGAGGAAGCAGAAGAGCAGGATGTCGGCGAGGGTGAACTTGTCACCGGCGACATAGTCGCGGTCAGCTATCTGCTTGTCGAGAAAGGCGATATTGTCTTGCGTGAAGGCTTTCAGGCCTTCGGCAGCCTCTGGCAGACAGCGCACACGGTCCTTGAACATCGGGAGGCCTTCGGCGCCGCGAAAGGCGGTCGTCATGGGCTCAACGATCTTCAGATCGACCCAGCGTGTCCAGCGGCGGGTCTGGGCGCGTTCTTCGGGCGTCGCGCCGATCAGGCTGTCGCCGGGGCTGGTTTCGTCCAGATACTCGCAAATCGCCGTGATCTCGGTAATGAGCGCGCCGTCATCAAGCACCAGCGCTGGTGACTGGCCGTGAGGATTCTTCTCCAGATAGTCCGGCTGGCGGTTCGCGCCGGCCATGATGTCGATCTCCTCCTTCGGAATATCGATCCCGCGCTCTGCCATGAACATGCGTACGACGTGCGGGTTGGGTCCGACAGAATTGTAGAGTTTCATGGCGCGTCTCCTCAGGCGTGTATGTCTTCTCAGACACAGGAGACTATCGGCGCTAACCAGTGCGGCAAGCCATGACGCAGGGTTCAGTCGGCCTTCTTCTGGCGCCTGAAACGCCTCGGCTTTTCAGTGTGCTCGGCCTTCTGCTTGGCCGTTTTAGTCGTGAGGCCCCGTTCCCGGCGGCTGATAACGCCGTTAACTTCAGCGCCTGCGCAGATCGCAAAGGATGAGAGCCATAGCCACATCAGAAGGGCCGCCACTGCGCCGAGCGAACCGAACGTCTCGTTATAATCCGCGAAGGCGCTGAGATAGAAAGAAAAGGCGACCGACGCCAGAAGCCAGATAATCCCGGCGACGATTGCGCCGGGCAGGATTGGGCGGGCGCGGCTTTCATGTGAGCGAACTGTGTGCGGGCGGGCCGTTCTCATGAAGGCATAGATGCCAAGCAGGAAGAGGCTGATCAGGCCGAGCCAGCGAATAATGCGTAGCAGCGCATCAAGAAACGCGCCGAGCTGCAGCGCTTCGATAATGGGCGGCACCGCACCAATCGCGGCCAGTGATATGATCGCAAAGACGATAGCACCAGCTGTAAAGCCGAGCGCCAGCAGGTTCTGTTGCAGGAAGCCGCGCTTGGCAGGCCGGTCATAGGTCACCGCGATCGCAAGGAGGAGGGCATTTGCGCCCCGCGACGCTGACCAGAGCGCAATGACAAGAGAGACAAGCGCGCCCCATGACAGGCCCGACGACTGCGACTCCGCGATGCGGATCATCTGCGCCGTGATCAGCCTGTAGGCTTCTTCGGGCAGAAAAGTCTGCATGATCTCGAAATAGTCGCGCAAGTCGGCTGAGCTCGTGAAAAGCCCCCAGACCATCAGCGCGCAAGCAACGGCCGGAAAGACGGACAAGAACGCGTAGAAAGCGACGCCGCCTGAAACCAGCGCCACATCATCGTCGCCAATCCGCGCAAATGTGCGCGTCACAACGTTTACGACAGGATGCCCCCAACGCTTGTAAAACGGGGCGTTCCTGATCTTGTAGAGTATTTCCGAACCAACCATCAGCCTAACAACTCCGGCCATCAAGACCCGTTCCGGCGTCCCCTTGACGCAGCTCGCCCCAGGGTCAGTATCGGTTGAAGCCAAAATCTGGAGGGACGTGACATGCTGAAGAATCCGAAAAACTGGCTCGCCATTATTCTTGTCGCGCTGATCATCATCTTCGCGCTTCAGAACATGGAGCTTATCAGCGTGAACTTTCTGGGCTTCGGTTTCGAGACGCGCCGGGTACTCTTGATCTTCTTCTGCGTCGTGATCGGTTTCGTCCTCGGCAAGAGTATTCGCTTCAGACGCAGTTGAGCCGATAGACGCGGCATACCGGTTAGGCGAGAACTGCCTGGTGACGAATTTCGCAAGTATTTTTCGGGCCGCTTTGATGGCCTCGCTATGCACCGTGGCTGCACCGTCAGTGCACCATGGATTTGCCCAATCGTCTGCAGGACAGACGCAAGACTTTCCGACGGCAGAGAGAAGCGACGCGGAACGCGATGTCGACGCACTTTGCGCGCTCGTGCGTGAGCACTATGTCTACTTCGCGCCGCGCGAGGATGTCTGGGACGCGACCTGCGAGAGCGCAAAAGTGACGGCTCGGACAGACGCTGCCGCGACGCCTGCTGGCCACCTCAAACTGCTCGAAAGCATGCTGGACCAGCTTTGTGACAACCATGTGTCGCTGGACGTCAATTCGCCGACATCACCGCGGCTGGTGCCGTCCGACAGCGATTACTGGATTGATTTTATAGGTGGAAACGCTGTTGTCACGGCCGTCCGACCTGGCTCTGGCGCCGCCGAGGCCGGGCTTGCCGTCGGTGACCGGGTCGTGGCGATGAACGGCATTCCGGTACTCAGTGCTGCCAGCGACCGCATCAGACATGGCCGAAACGCGGTCAGCGAAGCGCGGCTTGTCTGGGCTTTGAATGCCCAGGCGGCGGGATATCGCGGCCAGATGCGCGGTGTCACCGTCGAAAGAGGCGGGACGGAGCTCAATCTGCTCCTCAATGAGCCAATGCCTGAGCCGTCCGGCGAACTGGTCACCTATCAGCGCCTTGAAGGCAATATTGGCTATATCAGGATCGAGGACTCGCTTGGCGATGACGCGGCGGTGGCCGCATTTGATGCGGCGCTTGAAGAACTGAAAGGCGCTTCAGGCTGGGTGATCGACCTTCGCAGTACGCCGGGCGGCGGCAATACAGGCGTTGCCGAACCTGTGCTCGGCCGCTTCATTCGCGGCGTAAAACCCTATCAGAAGGCCGGTCCGCGCTGGGAAGGCGAAGCTGTCCGCCGTGTGGCGTCGCGAGGCCCTTGGCGGGTCAAAGGCCGGGTGGCCGTGCTCGCCGGGCGCTGGACAGGCAGTATGGGCGAGGGGCTGGCTATCGGCTTTGACAGTCTTCGCCGGGCACGCGTCTTCGGGTCGCCGATGGCGGCACTGGCCGGCGGGGTTGAGGGTTTTAAGCTACCCGCCAGCGGCTGGTCGGTGCGCCTGCCGAGCTATAACCTCTATCATATCAAGGGCATGGAGCGGCACGCCTGGCACCCACCATACGCTGTGGTTGCTGACAATGGCGCAGGTCCAGACCTTGCGCTTCAGGCCGCAAAGGACTGGCTTAAGCGCTAGTCGCCAGCATCTCCATCACCATCGTCGCTGTCTGGCAGGGAAGACGAGCCACCCGTCGGCTCTTCCTTGGTGGAAGGCGTCGGGCTCGCCGGTGCCGGGGCAGGTTTCGGACCGCTATCGGAGACCTTTGCGCCGTCCTTGAGCATGGCAAACTCGCCAACATTGCGGAAATTGATATCGCGCTGCGGGAAGGGGATCTCGATCTCGTATTTGTAGAGGGCTGTGTGCAGCTCCCAGTTATAATCGGCCTTTACGCGGGATGGCTTTTTCACCGCCTCTTCGGTCAGCCAGACAACGAGTTCGAAATCGAGGCTGGAGTCGCCGAAACCGACGAGCCATACTTGCGGCTCACGGCCCGGGATGCCGCTGAAGGTCCAGGGCACTGCTTCCGCAGCCTCGAGCGCGGCCTTCTTCACCAGCTCCTTGTCAGTGCCATAGGCGACACCGAAACCGATCCGCATACGCCGGCGCGCGTCGCGCAGGGTCCAGTTGATAACCTGCGCCTTGATGAACTCTTCATTGGGAACGAGAATATCGACATTGTCATTCGTCGTGACCAGCGTCGAACGGATGTTGATCTCCTTGACCAGGCCGGTCACGCCGGATTGGAGTTCAATGAAATCTCCAACCTTAACAGAGCGCTCGAAGAGAATGATGATGCCGGATATGAAGTTCGAAAAGATCGACTGAAGGCCAAAACCGATACCGACACCGAGGGCGCCGCCAAATACGGTCAGCGCGGTGAGATTGATGCCCAGCGTCGACATGGCGACGATGATCGCGGCCGCCATGAAGCCGACTTTCAGGACCTGCCCCAGAAGGCCTGCCATGGACGGGTTGAGCGACTTGTTGGATTTAAGCTGAGACTGCGCGGCATCGCCGGCGATACGCCCGAGCCATAGGGCAACGACAGCGATGAAGATGCTCGTGATGACGCGCAGCAAGGTTACTTTGACCCCTGCAACAGTGAAGGCGGCGGCATTCAGCGCGTCGACGACAGGGTCCAGCAGGTGGAGAATGTAGAGGGCAGCCACCGTCCAGGCGATGACGGCAATGGCGGTCTGCCAGAAGCCAGGCTGCATATTGGCCGTCACAAAGCGCACTACAATCCAGGCATTCATCAGGCTGGCCGCGACGCGTAGCCCTTCGTTCGGAAAGCCGACCGCCTCAAAAACGGCAGTCGCAATCCAGAGGCCGACAACCGTGAAAGCGGGCCAGACAATCTTCGCAACAGAGTGGGCGAGCCTTGTCAGTACGTCACGCGTTTCGCGCGCCTCAGCCCATGCGCGAAGGCGTTTAGCCGGATAGCGGGATGCGACAAAGCCAAGGCCAAGCGCTGCCAGTACGGCCAGAAGCTGCCACAGCGAGCCCCAAGAGATGAAGCTGTCCTGAAATGACTGAAAGGTCGACACGGCACCTTCGCGGATGTCGTCCCATTCTATATTGGCTTCGACGAAGCCATTGCTCTCCCTGCCAGCCTGGTCGCCGGAACCGTCCTGCACAGACTGTTCACCCGGTGTAGCCTGCCGGCCGAGGAAGGGGGCAACCGTCATCAGAGCCATTTGAGTTTCCTGAATATGAAGAACTGAAAGCCCATCAGGATGACCAGCGCACTGCAGGTGATCCAGAAGGCGTTGGAGGAATCGACGCCGGGCATGCCGCCCACATTGATCCCGAGAAGACCGGTCAGAAAGCCGAGCGGCAGAAAGATCGCCGCGACGATGGACAGCATGTACATCGTCTGGTTCATCTTGGCCTGTGCGCGGTTGTTGAGATCATCCTGCAGCACGATGGCGCTTTCCTTAGAAACATCAAGGTCTTCGAGATAACGTTTGAGGCGTTCGCCGCTCTCCCTGATATCTGTAAGATTGTCTTCCGACAGCCAGGGCGGCGGCGTTTTCTGGATCGCCAGCATCGCTTCATGTTGAGGCGACATGTAGCGTTTCAATGCCAGGCAGTTGCGCCGGATCGTGGCGATTTCCGACAGGAGCTCGTCAACATCCGTGTCGTCATCTTCCTCCATCTCATCGATGCGGTCATTCATGTCGACGATGGAGTAATTCATCTTGATAACGAGCTGTTCGGCAAGCGTCGTGAATAGGTCGCCGGCCGAGCAGGGGCCGCGACCAGCCATCAGTTCCTGATGCACATCGCGCGGCGTCTGAAGGCGCCTGCGTCGCAGAGTGATCAGCCGCTGGCCATCACTCCAGATCTGCATGGCGATCATGTCCTCAGGCTCTGCGCCCGGATTGAAGTTGATGCCGCGCAGCACGGTGATCAGGCTGTCACGTTCACGGAAGGCGCGCGGACGGGTTTCGTTCGAGAGGAGGAGTTCGGCCGTCGCTTCGCAAAGGTTCAGCGACTCGATCAGCCAGTCGTCGAGATCCTCATACATGCGGTCGAGATGCAGCCAGAGAACCTCACCAGACCTTGAGGGTGCCCAGCTCCGCGCGGTCTGCCAGTCGATTTCTGTCGCGCCGCCGCGGCCATCCAGAATGCAGCCGATAAGCATGGGCCCATCAGCGGGCTTGTCTGGCAGTGCGGGCACACCTGTTGGAACGAGTGCAGTTGTCATCGTTCCGACTGTACGTCTGGCGGACCTAAAGGCAAGAAAGCGTCGTCCGGCTCAGTCCTCGGAGAGAGCTTTGCTGATGGCCGCAAGCAAGTCCGCCTGATTGTACGGTTTCTTGAGCACCGGAACGGAGGGGAACTTCGACGAGAGCACGCTGGAGTCGCCATAGCCGGTTGCAAATATGAAGGGCGTACCAGCTTCCTGAAGATCATGCGCGACGGGTTCGCTCGTCTCATTTCCGAGATTGACGTCCAGGAGGGCAATCCGGAACTGCGTCGCTGCCATGGCCTGACGCGCTTCACGGACAGAAGAGCAGACCGCAACGCTGTCGGCGCCGGCATCCATGAGAACGTCTTCGGCGTCGAGCGCGATGATCATGTTGTCCTCGACCAGAAGGACAGGGCCGTCGAGCCCGGATTCCGGGTCCTGTCGGGCCGGCGACAGCGGCGTGCTGGTCGTCGGGGCGTAGGCTGTATCGACAAATTTCGAGACGTGCTTTGCGGGAATGACAAAATCGGCCTCAAGACCCGTAAATGCGTAGCGGACATCGCTGGTGCCGCCGAGCTCATGTGGGATCGACCGGGTAATGATCGTTGTGCCAAAACCCTGGCGGGTCGGTGCCTGAACGGCTGGGCCGCCGCGCTCGCGCCACTCAAGAACAAGTTCGTCCTCGGCGCCGGGCTTCACTTCCATGATGATTTCACCTTCGGAATCAGCCAGCGCGCCATACTTGGCGGAATTGGTCGTGAGTTCGTGCAGGACCAGGGACATCGTGCTAAAGGCGTTCGGCATGAGGAGGACATCGGGACCTTTGACACGAACGCGAGACGCCTTGTTTCCAAGATAGGCTTCCGTTTCCGTGCGGATCAGCCCCTGCAGGGAGGCAGGCCCCCAATTGTCTTCAGTCAGCTGATCGTGAGCGCGAGCAAGTGCATGAACGCGGTTGCCGATAATATTGCTGAGTTCCTCCACAGAGCCGGCTTCACGAGAGCTCTGCCCAACGAGGCCGCGGATCAGGTTCAGAATATTGCGGACACGGTGGTTAAGCTCGGCGATGAGCAGTTCCTGACGCTCATTCGCGCGCGTACGTTCCTGATTGGCTTCATCAGACATGCGCAGGACAACTTCGAGCAGGGTCACACGCAGCTGCTCTGCAGCCCCGATCTCGGACTTCAGCCACGGCATCGACTGGCCTGTGACAGTCTGCTGCCAGGTTTCAAAACTCTTTCGCGGCGTCAGGCGTGCGCCATTCGGACCGAATGCTACAGGCTTTTCCGGGTTGCCGGCCCAGTTCACCTTGCGGGTAAATTCCTGCCGGAAGAGGACGACGTAATCGCGCGGGCGGCGTGATACGGGCACTGCAAGAAGTCCCGCAGCGCGTGCGACATAATCCTGTGCGGGAGGGTGAACTGCGCCCAGTTCTTCGGTGGCATAGGCGCGCCCGCCAGCCGTCGTGTTCAGAAAGCGTATGATACCCATGACCTCGTCGCGTGTCGGCGTCGTACCGAGCGTGACGAACTCTCCGTCCACATAGGCTGCGATGCCATCGTTCGGGATGACCGAACTCAATGCTCCGGCAATCGTCTGGAAGTGCTCGCGCACCGACTGGCCACCTGCAAGCTGGGCCATCAGCCTGTCATGGAGCACCTGGACGCGGCGTGTGTGTTCACTCGCTTCGTCTGCAAGGAGCTGGCCCAGTACGAAGCTGAAGAGTTGCGCGAACAGCTCTGCGGCCGAACGGATTTCATAGGAGAGGACGCGCGGCTCATAGTGGTGGCAGGCAAAGAGGCCCCAGAGATTTTCGCGGTGCAGGATCGACACCGATAGGGACGCGTCCACGCCCATATTTTTCAGATATTCGATATGGATCGGCGAAACCGCCCGCAGGCCGCTCATGGACAGATCGAGCGGCTGGCCTTCAGGGCTGCGCTCGGGGATGATCGGCGAGACGCTTTCGCGCACATTCGAGATTATGCGAAGCAGGTTGCGGCGATAAAGCTCGCGTGCCTGCTGGGGAATGTCGGTGGCCGGGTAATGAAGGCCGAGGAAGGAATCCACATTGGGGCTCACAGCTTCCGCAATGACCTCGCCGGACTGGTCTGCCCCAAAGCGGTAGACCATCACACGGTCAAAGCCGGTCAGCGCCTTCATCTGGCGCGCCGCAATCTTGCAGAGCTCAGGCACTGTCTTCGCCTTGCGCACGCGGTCGACCATCGGGCGAACATAGGAGGTGTAGTCCGAGGTTATCTCGGCGCGCTGGGGTTCGATCTCGATAATGACCGATTGGCCCGATATGTGGACGGCGGCGTTGAACTTCTCTGCAGAGCCAGCCAACAAATCCAGACCAAAGAGACGCTCAACGGCGTCGTCGCCTTCGAGGCGCTGCACACGGCTGCGGATCGTCTGCAAGGCACCCGGCGCGATAATGTCCTTGAGGGGCTCACCAATGAGCGCTTCGGGGTCTTTCGACAGATAGTCAGCGACGTTCAGCGAAACGTGCTGGATCAGCCAGTCTGAATTGACGGCGATGAGGCAGCCGAATTGCTGCACGTGGCCCAGAATATGGATGGGCTCACGGTCACAATTGGTGAGGTCAATCTTCGTGTCGGGCGACACGGTATTCTTGGTCATGCGGGGATACCGGCTTTCTGAACTGAACGGTGCGCTGTCTCAAACCACAGAAAAGCCATCTGAGCCGAAGCGATTATCCTGTTTTCTTCATCTTCGCTGCCTGCCCACAGCTTGAGCGTCGTGCTGACGTTTTTCCACATCTCGTCACTCTCGGGGCAGGAAAAATAGCGGGTCGCGGAAGCGACATCTGGATCACTGGATGCTTCGATATCGGAGAGGAGTATTCGGGCACCAAGACGTGAACCCGCGATAACATACATCAGCCCGAGTGGGTGAATGTCATTGTCTTTCACCTCTACCTGATCAGCGCTCGGCGAATTAACTCGAAGGGTGGCAAGGTCAGCTTCAATCGCAGCGAGCATCACACGCAATGTGCGTGCATAGCTGAATGTCTGGCGGCCGGACAGGGCGGTCAGGCTGCGGCTCAGGGCGACCGCGTGGGCCTGAAGGGCGATGGAGAGGCCTTCGCGGGTCGCGATATCATGCTGTCCGAACAGGGCGTCGACGGACGTGTGAGCATCACGGGTTTGTTCTCGAAGGCGTCGCCTCAAGCTCATCATCTGTCCGCTGGCCCCCTGTCCCAGTCGTCGCGGTAGTCAGGCACATATTGAACGTATATCTACGTCACAAGCCAGAAGTGTGCGGCGCCAAAGGTATGAAATCGTCTGGTGTGCGAATTCGTTCCAGGAGACGAGCTGAAAAACGGTAGTTTTTGCATCCCGTGCTGTTTTGCTCTACAGCGCGCGCTTCGAATTTAGGCGCACCGGGCGCAAAGTGGAAGGCAGGCAGGCCATGGCGATCAGGCATTTCCTAGATATCTGGCAGCTTGAAGCCAGCGAGCTTCGCGAGATACTCAATCTGGCCCATACGATGAAGTCGGCCCGTAAAGGCTGGCCGAAAGGCCGTATCGACGAAGGCGCCCCGCTGGATGGGCACATCCTGGCAATGATCTTCGAGAAGTCCTCGACCCGGACACGCACAAGCTTTGACGTGGGCATTCGTCAGCTTGGTGGCACGTCCATCGTCGTGAACTCCGCCGATATGCAGCTTGGCCGGGGTGAGAGCATTGGCGACACGGCCCGCGTCCTGTCACGCTATGTCGACATGGTGATGATCCGTGCCAATGATCATGGCGATGTCGAAGACTTCGCGGATGCCGCCAGTGTGCCAGTCATCAACGGCCTGACCAACCGCTCGCATCCCTGTCAGATCATGGCCGACCTGCTGACGCTCGAGGAGAACGGACTGGACCTGAAGGGCGCGCGTCTCGCCTGGGTGGGTGATGGCAATAATGTCTGCTCATCCTTTATCCATGCTGCGCCGAAGTTCGGCTTTACGCTCGCTGTCGGCACACCTGACCGCTATGTGCCGGATGACGATGATATCGAGCTCGCGCGTGAGATGCAGGGCCGGGTAGAGCTTTACAGCAACGCCGAGGATGCCGTCGCTGGCGCAGATGTCGTGATTGCCGACACCTTCGTGTCCATGGGCGACACGGATGCCGATGAGCGTCTCGAAGAGCTTGAGCCGTTTGCCGTCACTGAGGAGCTTATGGATTTGGCCCAGCCGGGCGCAAAATTCCTGCACTGCCTGCCTGCCCATCGCGGGGAAGAAGTCGACAGCGAAGTAATTGACGGGCCAAACTCACTTGTCTTCGAGGAGGCCGAAAACCGCCTGCACGCGCAGAAGGCAATCATGCGGTGGTGTCTGGACAAATAGGCGCGCGCCGTCAGAGTGCGGCCCGGTAGAGAAACGCCGGGAGGACTGCACATGCTGACGAAACGCGATCTGTTGAAGAGAGGCGGCGCGGCCGGCCTGATTCTGGCGGCGAGCAGTGGTGCAGCCCGCGCGCAGAAGCCTGAAGCCGGTACGCTCCAGAGCATGGCAGACGGCGCAGAGCCGATCAGTAAGGCAGAGCACGAAGCCCGCATCGCGAAAGCCCAGAGCCTCATGCAGGCGCAGGGCGTGAAGGCGCTGATTATCGAGGCAGGATCGGGGCTTGTCTATTTCACGGGCCTGCAGTGGTGGCGCTCGGAGCGCTTCACCGGCGTCATCATCCCGCAAGAGGGCATGCCGGTCGTCATCACGCCTTACTTCGAGGAGCCGTCTGTCCGCGAGACAGTGAAGGCCGATGTAGAAGTGCGCACCTGGCACGAGAATGAGAACCCGTTCGCGCTGGTTGCGGCTACGCTCCGCGACTGGGGCTATGAGGATGGCAAGGTCGCGATCGAGGAAACCGTCCGGCACTTTGTCTCGAACGGCATCGCGCAGGCCGCGCCCTCATTCGACCTCGTCTCCGGCATGAGTGTGACGCGCGGTGTGCGCATGTTCAAGTCGCCCGCAGAGATCGCGCTGATGCAAACGGCGAACGACATCACGCTGACGGCCTATAAATACATCTATCCTCGCGTTGAGCTTGGCATGAGCCAGGGCGACATCTCCGCCATGATGAGCGATGCGACCCGCCAGCTTGGCGGCGCGGTTGAGTTCTCCATGGTGCTGCTGAATGAAGCGAGCGCCTATCCGCATGGCACGCGTAGTCCGCAGACGGTGCGCGAGGGCTCTGTCATCTTGATGGATTGCGGCTGCGGCGTGCATGACTACGAGTCCGACATTTCGCGCACCTGGGTGTTCGGTGAGCCGACCGCGAAGCAGCGCGAGGTCTGGAATACGGTGAAGGAAGGTCAGGAGTTGGCGCTGGAAACCGCGCAGCTCGGCGTGCGGGCGGGCCTCATCGATGAGACGGTGCGCGCCTTCTATGAGCAGAAGGGCTATGGCCCTCGCTATCGGACGCCGGGTCTCTCTCACAGGCTTGGTCACGGTATCGGCCTTGATGGGCATGAACCAGTAAATTTCGTCGAAGGCGAAGACACGCCGCTCGCCCCCGGCATGTGTTTCTCCAACGAGCCGGGCATCTATATTTTTGGAGAGTTTGGCGTGCGGCTGGAAGACTGCCTCTATATGACGGAAGACGGTCCAAAGCTGTTCAGCCCGTTCTCGAAATCGATCGACGCGCCGTTCGGCTGAGCCAAGGTTCCCGAAATCGCCGCGAAGAATCCTCTGGCGAGCCGGTGTGCTTTATGCAAACCCTATTGGCGTTCAGAGGGGGACATCCAATGCGTCAGACACTTCCGGCACTCGCAGTCTTTGCGCTGGTGGCACCGGCCTTTGGTCAGGAGGCGGCGACGTTCAGCAAGCCTTACTGGATCGAGAGCCCGGTCATCGAGGCGGTCGGGCGCGCAGAGCTTCAAGTCGATCCCAACCGTTCCAATTTCTCTGTCGGGTTCAAGAACACCGCCCGCACCTCTGCCGAAGCAACAAGGCTGGCCACGGCGCGGGCCAAGCGCGCCTATCAGGCCATGGAGGGGGTCGCTGGTGATGATTTGACGATTGAGAGCCGCGTCAGCGTCTCGGCCATCTACAATCAGGTCGAAGATGATGAGGGCAACCTGGTCACCGATTATTCGGCCGACAATATCCGCGCCTATGAGGCGAGCGTCCTCTATTCCGTCGGCGTGAAGGACCTTTCCAAGGCGAGCCGCACCCGCGCCGCGGCGCTGGCTGTCGGGCCTGAAACCTCCAGCTATTTCAACAACAGCCTGCAGCGCGATACCGACATCCTTCAGGCCGCCTACCGGGCCGCCATTGTCGATGCGCGAGAGCGCGCGCAGCTGATGGCAGAGGCCGCTGGCGTGGCGCTGGGGCGGCTGCTTGTCATCCAGGAAGGCGCCGGGCCCTGCCTTGGTGAATGGAGCGGCTCTGTCGGGGCCACGTCCTATATGCGAAGCTCCTCACCGCCCCCGCCGCCTCCACCCCCACCGTCGCCGCAAGGCCCGGGGGCCGAGGCCATCACTGCAGATGACCTCGATGCGCTGGAACTGCCCAACACGCCGGACAAGGCCGGCATCACTGCGCAGGCTTGCCTCATCTACGAGATCCGCCAATAGGCAGTTGAGGCGTCGCCCCAAGGGTGACGCCGCGTCTGCAATGACAGGTCTCTGGCCTCATGGTAGCGTTTCTCCAGCTTGAAGAGGCCGCATCGAAGCAGCCCGCAAACAGGAGGAAACCCCATGAAAGCTGCCGTACTGCGCGAGCCGAACAAGCCGCTGTCGATTGAAGAGGTCTCGATTTCCAAGCCGGGGCCACGTGAGGTGCTGGTGCGCCTGAAGGCGGTCGGTGTCTGCCATTCTGACGTGCACTTCTGGGATGGGGCTTTTCCGCACGAGCTTCCGACGATCCTCGGCCATGAGAGCGCGGGCGTGGTCGAGCAGGTGGGCAGCATGGTGTCGGCGGTGAAACCGGGCGATCATGTTGTTTCTATCCTCTCGCCCTTTTGCGGGACGTGCGAGTTCTGCCTGACGGGGCATATGTCGGTCTGCCACACCGTGAACCGGCCGCTGTTCAACCGGGCCCCAGAGGACGCGCCGCGGCTTTATGCGGGCAAGGAAACGCTCAACCAGTTCCTGAACCTCTCATCCTTTGCTGAACAGATCCTGGTGCATGAGAACACGCTCTGCGCCATCGATCCGGAAATGCCTATGGCGCAGGCGGCGCTGATCGGGTGCGGTGTCATTACCGGTGTCGGGTCGGTGTTTCATGCCGCGAAAGTCGAGCCAGGCTCGACCGTGGCAGTGGTCGGTTGCGGCGGGGTCGGCCTTTCGGCGATCAATGGCGCGGCGATTGCCGGGGCGAGCCGGATCATCGCGGTCGATCTTTCTGACGAGAAGCTGGCGATGGCGAAGAAGTTCGGCGCGACCGATTTCGTCAATCCGAAGAATGGCGATCCGATCGAGCAGGTCAAAGAGCTGACCGGCGGCGGCGTGCATTACTCATTTGAGTGTATCGGCCTCAAGCAGACGGCCGAGCAGTCCTATCTGATGCTGCGCCCGCGCGGCGTCTCTACGATTATTGGCATGATCCCGCCCGGCGTGAATATCGAAGTGCCGGGCATTGAGCTTCTGGTGACCGAGAAGCGGCTTCAGGGCGCTGTCATGGGCTCGAACCGGTTCCGGGTCGATTTCCCGCGTCTGATCGAGCTTTACAAGCAGGGCCGCCTGCACCTCGACGATCTCGTCTCTGACCGGATCGGGCTTGATGGCATTACGGGCGCGCTGCAGAATTTGAAGGACAATAAGGGCACGGTCGCCCGCCAGGTCGTGATGTTCGACTAGCTGGTCTCTGACTTTCGCTGACGGATATTGCGGCGGACGAAGGAGGACTGGGAGCGCTCTTCAAGCTCCATCAGCAGGGAAGGGTCGGGCATTTCCAGCGCGGCATCGAGCGTTCGCTTGGTGACGCGCAGGGCGTCCGGCGCTGCCTGCAGCATTTCAGTCGCAAGCTGGTTGCCATGGGCGATGAGCTCGTCAGGCTCGACGACGGCTGAGACGATGCCATGGTCCAGCGCCTTGTCGGCGCTCATCGGGCGCGAGGTGAAAAGGAACTCGCGCGCTGCCGAGATACCCATTGTGCGCTGAAGCCGCCAGCTGACACCAAGCTCTGAGCCCGTAAGCCCGATCTTGATGAAGGCCGGCACAAGCATCGCGCCCTTGGCGGCGATGATGATGTCGCTGGCGAGAGCGATGGCGAGGCCGCCACCGGCAGCAGCCCCGTTGACGAGGGAGATGATCGGCTGCGGGCAGGCGCGCATTGCCTTGATCGTATCGCGCAGGCGCCAGTCACCGCGCGGGCCGTCGCGCAGGGCTTCGGGTGTGCCGCCCGCTTTCAGGTCTGCGCCCGCATTGAAGGCGCGGCCTTCACCGGTGAGGATAATGACGCGGACCTCTTCATTGCGCCGGAGGCCTTCGAAGAGCTCCAGAAGCTCTACCGACATCGGCTCATTGATGGCGTTCATCCGCTCTGGCCGGTTGAATTTGACCGTCCAGACGCCGTCGCCTTTTTCCACTTTCAAGGTCATTGCCTGCTCCCTCTTATGCGCTGATGAGGGATTGACTAGCAGAGGCAGGAGCGCTGTCTAATGGGGACGCAAGGGCAAGGCGTCAGAAGCTTTTGGTTATCCAGAAGCGAAGGTCGTGGTCGGGTGCGCGTTCTGTCAGACCGAAGAGCGTGCCGAACGTCCAGCCATATCCGTTTGGCAGATCGCCGCTGATCGCAGGGCCTGCTTCCTGTACCCGGTCGTCGATACCGAAATCATCGGTGTTTCCAAGGTCCGTGAACGCCAGAAGCGCAATGTCAAACTGATCCGTGGCTTTCCATGTCAGGCTAGACCGGAACGAGAAGTCGACCGTCTCGCGCGCACCATCGCCGAGCTGCCGCGTCGCAATGAACTGCGCGCGTGCCCGCAGACGGTCTGAAAGGGGCCACTGGTTGAGCCAGTTGACGCCGACGCGGTCTGGCCCGGGCCCGGTGGACACGCGTGCGTCAAAGCGGATGCCGGTCTGCCAGACGCGTGCGGTCTCTGGCGAGAGCTCAATCAGGTATTGGGCATTGACGTTCTGAACCCTCAAACCTTCACCCGGCCTGTCCGACAGGTTCGCGAACATCTTGAAGGCGGTGCGTTCGTTGAGAGATGCGCCGTAAGCGATGCGGTGTCCAAAACTCTCATTGCTGCCTGTATTCGCCGGAACCCAGCCCAGGCGGTACTCAACCTCGCGCTTGTCAGCTGAAACCGTCGGACCCGATACCGATGAAAGGTTCTGCGCACTGGCAAGGCCGGCCGTAATAGCCAACGGCGCGATTGCGATGAGGAGGAAGCAGGCGGCGGCGCGAATAGCGTCTTGCATAGTCGAAAATTTGCTCAGGTCGAGGTGGTGGACAAGTTGGATATGACACTTTTGTGTCAGTCCGCAAGATCGCGATCAGGCACCTGACGCGAAGAATGGCGTAGCGAGTTCCAGGCGTGGACGCGCTGCGAGCCGAGGCCAGCCGCAGCGTCTTGCGGGAACGCTATCTTCTTTAACTCGTTAACGGTCAGAGCTCCTGGCGCCACGGCCTGGAGAAGGGCAATCCGGGTAGGGCGATTTGAAAAGCGGTATTCTGTCAGGCAAGGTCGAGCCGGCCACACATTGGGCCATTATCGGGTTATTCGTCCTGATGGCGGTGGGCGCGCTTTCTTTCGCTCAGTCGTTCTTTATTCCTGTCGTCTTTGCTGTCTTCCTCGCGCTGATTTTCAGCCCGGTCCGCCGCTGGCTAGGCAAGGCCGGGATCGGCCCCGCATTCGCGGGAGCGATCATCATGACGGTCTTCTGTCTCGCGGCTTTCACGACGCTCTATGTTATTTCCAACTCGCTTGCGACAATCCTGAGCGACGAACCTCAGATCATGAACCGGATACAGGAGCGCCTGCAGGAGATTTCAGGCGTGCTTGAGCCTGTCCGTGAGGCTGGCAAGCAGATCGAAGAGATGCAGGCGAACAATGAAGGTCCGGAGCGCGTTGTCGTGCGAGAGGAAGGCATATTCAGCCTCTGGGCAGAGACGACGCCTTACGTGCTAGGACAAGCCGCGCTGGCTATCGTTCTTGCTACTTTCCTGATCGGTTCCGGCGACATGTTCTATGAGAAGCTTGTACGCGTCATGCCGACCGCATCGCGCAAGCGCACATCCGTGGGTATCGCCCGCGAGGTGGAAAACCAGCTCTCCACCTATTTCCTGACCATTTTTGCGATCAACCTGATCCTTGGCGTCGTCGTTGCCCTGGCGATGTGGGCGCTGGGAATGCCCGACCCCGTTTTCTTCGGCGTGATCGCTTTCGCGCTGAACTTCATTCCCTATGTCGGCTCGCTGGCCGGGATCGGCTTTGCTTTCGTCATGGCGCTGGTGACCTTTGACAGCCTGTTCATGACGCTCGCGCCGCCCTTTGTGTACTGGCTGATCAACACGGCTGAAGGCCAGTTCATAACGCCTGTCGCGGTCGGACGCCGGCTCAAGCTCAATGCGGTGGCGGTCTTCCTGTCGCTCGCTTTCTGGGCCTGGCTCTGGTCTTTCGTCGGCATGTTCCTGTCGACGCCGATGCTGATCGCGCTGAAAGCCTTCACGGAGCGCACGCCGGAGCTTTCCTGGCTCGATACCTTCCTGCAGGGCCGTACCGAATGCGACCCGGAGGACAATGCCATCGTCAATGAGGCGCTGGACGATGAGGGGGCGGATGTCTGCGATGCGCCGGACGCCATTCCACAGGACGAGCTGGCGGGCAGCGCTGGCGCATCAGGCGAAGACATGCCGAACGACGATGAAGACGATCGGCTTGCGCCCGCGATCACCTAGTCGTCACCACTTTGAACTTCTTTGAGGCCGAGGCTGGCCAGAACCGAAAGTGCGCTCATTGCGGCCAGTACGGCAATAACTACGGTTACGCCTGCGAACTCGGCTAGCAGGCTGAACGCGCCGCCAGCAGCCAGCAGCAAGCCGATGATCGTGTTGGACAGCGCTGTGTAGGCTGCGCGCGTGTCCTGTGTCGCCATATCGACAAGATGGGTGGAGCGGCCGAGGCGCACGCCCTGATAGGCAAGCATCAGCGCAAAGATAACCGATGGCAGTCCCCAGACTGACCCCAGCAGTCCAGCCGCGTTCAGGCTGAGTGTTGCGACCAGTGCGATCGTTGCCGCGACCGCAGAGAAGATGAGAACCTTGCGGCTGGAACGGTCTGCCAGACGCCCCCAGACATAGGAACTGAGCAGCGATGCGCCCGCCGACGCAATGACGAGCAGGCCAAGTCCGCCGAATGCGTTTTCGGTGTCGCCATCAGAGCCGAGCGCCACCATGAAGGGCGGGGCGAGCGCGGTTGATATGAGCAGACCCCGGGCAGCGATGAAGCGGCGTAGCTGCGCGTCCTTTGCGAGCAGTCCGAAATTCTCAAGCGCGGCGGTCAGAGGGTTCGCGCCGCCTTCGGTCGCGCCTGGCTCTTCCTGTAGCGTGGAAAAGAGCATGGCGGCGAGCAGCCACAGCCCGGCGGCGATGAACAGGCCAGCTAGAACAACCGGCATCCGCGACAGTGCACCAGTGGCGAGCACTGCGCCGAAGATGATGACGAAGAAGGCCGCCAGAGAACTTGCCGTGCCCGTTGCCGTACCGCGCCGGGCTTTGGAAACGGTCTTGCCCAGCACGTCCTTGTAGGTCACAGAACAGACGCTTCGGGCAAGTGCGAGGATGCCGAGGGCGGTTACGATGGCGAGACCCGCTGCGGCCCCTTCGAGAAAGATGGCGGCGAGTGCGATGGACGCGGCGCTCAGCCCTTGCACGGCACTGCCGACACTCCACGCCCATTTGCGCTTCGAGAGGCGCCGCAGGCTGGCCGCCGTGAGAAGCTGAGGCAGGAGCGCGCCAGATTCGCGCACGGGTACGAGGAGACCGATAAAAACGGCGGGGGCGCCAAGCTGGGTCAACAGCCATGACAGGACAAGCTTGGGATCGATCAGGCCATCTGCCGTCTTCGTGGCGCCAAGGGACGCGATATGGGTGACGAAGTTACGAGGCTGGTCGTTGCAGGCGCTTTCCGGGATGTCCTTGCAGACCCGCCCGTCATCATCTGACGTCAGCATGCGGTAAGCCTTGTCGAGTGTCGTGTCGGACATGACCTGCAATCCCTCCTGCCGCCCCGGGCTTCAGCGCAATTAGGGCAAGGCCATCGCGCGTCAATAAGGGGGAAACCGGTGGGGGTGCGGGTTTAGAAGCGAATGAGGGAACATCGCGGTCGCCATATCGTTTGCGATGCATGACCGAGACCCTGACAGAGCAGCCCGACCAGTCAGTACGGGCCAAGATCGTGTCCTGGGCCAAGGGTCCATTGTTTTATCCCATCGCCGTACTGGTTGGCTTTCTTGAAGGCAGCTTTGTCGTCGTCCCGATGGAGCCTGTCTTTATTCCGATGATGGTGATGAGGCGCAAACAGGCCTGGCTGGTGGCGCTGGCGCTTCTGCTCGGCAATGTGCTCGGCGGCCTCGTGATCTACTGGCTGGGCGCGGTGCTGGCGGATGATTTGTTGCAGCCATTGATTTCCATCTTCGGCGCGCAGGAAACCTATGATGCGACGCTGCAGAAGCTGAGGGACGATGGGTTCGCCACGCTCTTCATGATCGGCGTGACGCCGTTCCCGTTTCAGCTGGGTGTGGCGGCAGCGGGGGCAGCAGGCTTCTCCGTCCTGCTCTTTACCATTGCGGTCGCGACATCACGCTCAATCCGGTTTCTGGTCATAGCAATCCTTGTGATGATTGTCGGCCAGAGCGCCGAGAAGCTTCTGAAGAAGTATGATGTCGAAATCTTCATCGGCGGTCTTTTGCTCTTTGTCGGCTTTGCAACCTATCTCCTCTTCTTCAGCTGACGCTGGGTCAGAAATCTCTTGGCTTGATATCGCAAGAACGCTCGGCTCTTATCCGCGTCAAAAGACGAGGGAGAAGAAAGCATCATGTCAGATCAGGTCCACGGACATTGCGATCCGAAGTTCGCTGAAGTCCGCGAAGAGTTTGAGCGCAATTTTGCTGAACGCGGTGAGCAAGGCGCATCGGTGTGCCTTAGCGTTGGCGGCGAGACACTGGTCGACCTCTGGGGCGGTGTTGCCGATGTGAAGACGGGCGACGCCTGGCGCGAAGATACCGTCTCCATTGTTTTTTCCTGCACCAAAGCGGCGACGGCGATCTGCGCGCACATCCTGATCGACCGTGGCGAGCTGGAGTTGCAGGCGCCCGTATCCAAGTACTGGCCGGAGTTTGCAAAGGCCGGGAAGGAAAAGACTACCGTTCAGATGATGCTGAACCATGAGAGCGCCATCCCAGCACTGCGTGAGCCGGTGAAGGAGAAGGGGTTCCTCGACTGGGACTATATGATCAAGCGCATGGAGGACGAGCCAGCCTGGTGGGAACCGGGCACACGGAACGGCTATCACATGGTCAACTTTGGCTGGACAGTTGGCGAGCTGGTGCGCCGTGTGTCCGGCAAGTCTCTGGGGCAGTTCTTTGCCGATGAAGTGGCCGGGCCGACCGGCGCCAAGTTCTGGATCGGCCTGCCTGATGGCGTCGATCCACACATGGCAGACATTCTGCCTTACATCCCGCAAAAGGGAGATCCCGTATCCGATTTCGCTGGGTTGCTGATGGGGGACCCGACATCGATCCAGGCGCTGTCCTTCATGAACAATGGCGGTTGGGGCGCCAATGACAAGGATGCGCACAAGGCAGAAATCGGCGGCGCGGGCGGTATCTCCAATGCGCGCGGACAGGTTGCGATGTACACACCGCTGGCGGTGAATGACGGCTCGCTTGTGTCGAAGGATCGTGTTTCGGCGATGTCGATGGTGTCGACGGCGACGCAGCGGGACGCGACTCTTCTGGTGCCGACACGCTTTGCGTCCGGCTTCATGAAGTCGATGGACAATCGCGCCCTGCCGGGGGCGCAGGCACAGTCTGCGATTATCGGCAAAGAAGCATTCGGGCATGTTGGCGCGGGCGGTCATATCGGTTTTGCCGACCCGGAATGCGGCCTCGCCTTCAGCTATACGATGTCACAGATGGGCCTCGGCCTTCTGATGAACGATCGCGGCCAGTCCCTGATTGACGCGGCGTATCGTGCCTTGGGCTATCGGTCGAATGCGCCCGGTGCCTGGGTTAGATAGATCAGCTGGCGAGCGACATGAGCTGGTCGTGAAACTCGATCTGCAGGACCATGTGAGTGTCGCCGCCAGATAGCGGTTTGGAGTAATAGAAACCCTGTATCTGGCCGGCGCCGAGGTCGCTGATCAGGTCGAATTGTTCCTGGGTTTCCACGCCTTCAACGACGCAGGAAAGGCTCATGTTTTCGCACAGGTCGAGGATTGAGCGCAGGACGTTCGCGCTCTTCTGATTATGGACCACGTCCCTGACGAAGCTGCGGTCGACTTTCAGCGCATCAATTGGCAAGCGATGGACATAGGCGAGGCTGGAGAATCCGGTGCCGAAATCGTCGATGGCAATGCGGGCACCCGCAGTCTTGATTTCTTCCAGAACCTCGAGCGCTGTTTCGAAGTCCTTGAGAACCGCAGATTCCGTGATCTCGAAAACCAGCCGGGACAAGGGAAAGCCGGCTCTCCGGGCGATCGAGAGAAGGCGTGAGACGGCCCCCGGCGTGTTGAGGCTGACGGCGGAGAGGTTGAAGCTGAGCGTCAGCTTCCCCGGCCAATGGCAGGCTTCGGTAACCGCCTTGCGGAACAGGACTTCGCTCAGCCGGCCGATGATGCCAGTGTTTTCGGCGATCTGGATAAAACGATCCGGACGCACATTGCCGAGCGTTGGCGAGTACCAGCGCGCGAGAGCTTCGAGGCCGGAAGTGTGACCTGCGTGCAGGTCGAGGACAGGCTGGAACTCAACCGACATTTCCTTTTCCAGGTCCGCATGGCGCAGCCCCTGCTCAATGGCGCTGTTCTCGAAGACGAGGCGCTCATGTTCCTGGGAGAAGAAAACCGGTTCAGACTTGTTGTGATGTTTGGCGAAGTAAAGCGCATAATCGGCCCGGTCGAAGAGATGGCTACGCGTCTCGGCGCTGTGTGGGAAGCGCGCCAGGCCAACCGTAGCTGACAGGTTTGCCGAGCCGTCTCCAAAATCGAAGGGGTGACGAAGCGCTTCGCAGGCCTGGCGGGCAATCTCGGTTACTTCGTCATCGCTCAATTCGCTGCGGATGAGCAGGCCGAATTCGTCGCCAGCCAGTCGGGCAACTGTCGCGTTATAGCCGGCAAATACCGTGCTGAGCCGTTTTGCGGTTTCGATAAGCACGGCGTCGCCGGCGGGGTGCCCGAAGACATCGTTGACGGCCTTGAAGCCATCAAGGTCGAGCAGCGCGACGACGAAGGTGCAGTCCTTGCCCTGGCAGGCCTCAACAAGTTCATCGATCTCATAGAGGAACTGGCGGCGGTTTGGCAGCGAGGTGAGACTGTCGGTATTGGCGAGGCGATAGTTTTCTTCGGAGAGCGTCTGTAGCTTCGTGTTCTGGCGGCCATGCTCGATCTCCTGCTCAACCATCTGAACGAAGTCGCGCTCAAGATTGATCAGCATATAGCCGAGCACGATCGAGACCAGGAGCAGGTTGAAGGCCACTGACGAATAGGCGAACGAGCCCTGAGAGAAGAGGAGGATACATGTCAGCGGCGTGACCGTCGCCAGCACGAGGACCGACGCCTGGCGAAGGTGCACGAGGCAGAAGGCGCAGGCGGAAACGGAGACAGCGTTGAAGAAGATCGCCTGGGCATTCTGGCCAGTGTCACCATAAGGCAGAAAGAAAATGCCCCAAACGCCAAAAATTGCACCGATCGGAACGACGAGAAGGTTGGTGTTGCGGAGGCTGGCGAAAATCTGGGCGTCTGTCAGCGACTTGCCTCGATTGCGCAGGTATTTGATGGTTCGCAGAACCATGAAGCTGAGCATCACAGCAGGCAGGTAGATCGTCATGAAACTCGGCGCCGCGCCAATATGGGTCAGGGACAGGCCAAGCAGGTTGATACCAAGGATGGAATACATCAGTGGTACCTGCTTGCTGAGAGCCACATACCGGGCGCGGTTGACTTCGACGTCTTCTGGATCAAGTGTCAGAAATGAACGCAGGTTCGAAAGCACAGCGACGTCCTCTTTGATCTACTGGGACTCCTGCTTAGGTAATTGAGCCTAATTTACGCTTTCAGGCTTATGTTCGATTTCAACTAATTCGGTAAGATGCAGGCATTCGGCCAGCTTCCAAGGCCTGCACCCGCCTTCTTGTCTGTGGACACGCCTGCCGCCACATAGCGCGCGAAGACGAGAAAGAGCGAGGACTGAAATTGAGCTCAGTATCACCAGCGCAAGACGATTTCGTGGCAGCATTCACCTCCGAGACACTACCCATTTCGGGGCGTGTCGTACGGATGGGGCCGCGGTCGCTGTCGCCAATACTACAGCGCCACGCCTATCCAGACCATCTGGGAGAAATCCTTGGTGAAGCCGTTTTGCTGTCCACGCTGATCGGGTCGGCGATGAAGTTTCAGGGCCGTATTCTGGCGCAGGCAGAAGGCGACGGGCCTGTCTCCATGCTGGTCGGCGAGTATAATACAGATGGCAGTGTGCGGGCCTATTCGCGCTATGAGGCCGAACGCTGGGCCTATCTGGAAAAGGTAAACCGCGGAGAGAAACCGCACATGCCCCAGCTCTTCGGCCCACAAGGCGCGCTTGCGCTTATCATTATTCAGGATGATCGCAATGTTCAGCCCTATCAGGGTATCGTTCCGCTTGTAAAAGGGTCGTTGGCAGACTGTGCGGAAGACTATTTCCATCAGTCACAGCAGGTACAGACCTGCCTGGCGCTCTCCGTAAAACGCGACGCCGCCGGTGAGTGGCATGCCGGCGGTATGATGATCCAGAAGATGGCCGGCGACGATGCACGCGGCGACACCGATGAGGGCTGGCGCGAAGCGATGGCGTTGTTCAACACGCTGGACCCCGAGGAGCTGTGCTCTGAAGAACTGCCCGCGCAGGAGCTGCTCTACCGCCTTTTCCATGAGGGCGGCGTGCGGATGCAGTCGCCAGAACCGCTGGACGACAATTGTACCTGTAATGAGGAAAGACTTCGCCACACGCTTGCCGGTATGCCGGACGAGTCACTGCGCGAAATGGCTGAAGACGATGGCACGCTTGGCGTCGACTGCCAGTTCTGCGCGCGCCATTACGATATTCCCGTGGAGGCAGTGACCGGCGCTGCGAACTAGAGTCCTGATACACGGCCGCAGGCGGCGCCCAGCTGCTTCCCGTGAGGTCAATGTTGATCAGGACGCGGGTTCTGCGCTTCAAACGGGTGAGCGAGACTGCGCCTCTGGCGTAGCCGGTATCATGCATGAAGCGCGAGGAGCTTACCGTGGCACGAGTGAACAAGACCTGGATCCTGAAGAAGCGACCCGTTGGCGATGTCGGCGAGGGCGACCTTGATCTCGTTGAAAGCCCTGTTCCCGAGTTAAAGGATGGCGAGGTCTGCCTGCGCACGATCTATCTCTCACTGGACCCGACCAACCGCATCTGGATGTCGGACCGCGAGCAGTACATGCCGCCCGTACAGATCAGCGATCCTATGCGGGGCGGTGGTATCTCCGTGGTTGAGGAGAGCAAGTTCGACGGCCTCAAAGCTGGCGATATCGTCAATACCGGTCTCGGCCAATGGTCGCTCTACCAGGTGAAGCCGGGGGCTGAAGTCAACAAGCTGCCGGAACTGCCGGGAGTGCCGCTGACGGCCTTCATGGGGCCGATCGGCATGACGGGGATGACGGCTTATTTCGGCTTGATGGATATCGGTAAGCCAAAGCCGGGTGAAACAGTTGTGGTGTCCGCCGCTGCTGGCGCTGTCGGCTCCATGGTCGGGCAGATCGCCAAGATACAGGGGTGCCGCGTTGTTGGCATCGCGGGCTCTGATGAGAAGTGCAAATGGCTGACAGAGACGGCTGGGTTCGACGCCGCGATCAACTACAAGACGGAAGATGTTGGCGAAGCGCTGGACCGTCATTGCCCGAACGGCATCGACATCAATTTCGAGAATGTCGGCGGCGAGATCATGGACGCGATCCTGATGCGCCTGAATGACTTTGCACGGATGGCGCTTTGCGGCCTCATCTCGTCCTATAATGCGACCGAGCCGGTGCCGGGACCCTACAACTTCTCCATGCTGCTCATGCGCCATGTCACGCTGAAAGGCTTCATTGTGACCGACTATATCGAACGCTTTCCGGAAGGGATGCAGGCGATGGCCGGATGGCTGATGGAAGGCAAGCTGAAATTCGAGACCGATGTGGTCGAAGGTCTTGAGAACGCGCCGTCTTCACTGGATCGGCTTTTTACGGGCAAGAACCTCGGCAAGCTGGTGGTCGAAGTTTCGAAACCGGACTAGGCGCTTTCGTCATCCGCAATCGAGAATTTTGCGCGATGCTTGCCTTTGGCGTTGGCGTATTTTTCGCGGATGGCCGGCAGGTCTGCTTCATAGTCGCCGGTTGGGTGGAAGAGACCGCGCACCTCAACGGTGCGTGAGCCATAGTCCAGAACCGTGATGAGCAGGGGGACCCTTGCGCGAAGGGCAATACGGTAGAAACCGCTCTTCCAGACAAGGGTGCCTGCGCGTGTGCCTTCCGGTGCAACGGCAAGGATAAGCCTGTCGGCGGTTTCGAATGCATCGGCCATCTGGTCGACGAACTCGCCCGCGGCATCCCGGTCTACAGGCACGCAGCCGAGCCAGCGGATAAAGCCGCCAAGAGGGTGATCGACGAGAGATTTCTTTCCCATCCAGCGCAGCTTTACCCGATAATAGCCGGCCGCCATAAGCATCCAGAAGCCGTCCCAGTTCGACGTGTGCGGGGCTGCGACGAGGACCACCTTGTCTTCCTGTGGCCAGTCGCCATCAACCTTCCAGCGTCCGGCCCAAAGAATGAGGGCACAGATCTGCCGCCAGACCCATGAGACGGCTGACGAACCGCCCAAGGGGGCCGGCCGCTTGCGCGAAAGTGTCGAGGTGGCTGCCACCGTCAGTCTTTGCGCTTCTTCACCGCACCTTGCAGCGTGAAACTGAAAGCAAGCGAGAGGATGAGGGGGACCCAGATCGGCAGCGTGCCGAGCCCTGGTGTTTCCAGCGCGGCAGCCAGATGATCGTCTACGCACCACCAAAGCAAAAACAGGAACATGATGACTTTCTCCCCACGCGTGCGACCTTAGCAGGATAGGGCGGGGCGGCAATCTCTCCGACCGTGTTGCTCGCACGATTAGTCTGCCAAGCATGACAGATACGACGATTTCAATGGCAAGCGATACGGCGCTGCCATTCGTGTTGACGGCGCGTGCGACGCAGTGTGCGCCAGAGGGCGACTGGAATAGCTGGCTGGCGCTCGGTGGGCGCGGCGCTGGCAAGACAAGAGCAGGGGCTGAATGGGTGCGCTTCGGCGCGCTGTTCGGTGGGCTTCGCTCCATCGCTCTGGTCGGGCCGACATTGCATGATGTGCGCGAGACAATGATCGACGGGGTCTCAGGCCTCTGCCAGATCGCCCGCCCGGGCGAAGCACCGCCAGTGTATGAGAGTTCTCGCCGCAGGCTGGTCTGGCCGAATGGCGCGGTGGCGCAGGCTTTCTCTTCTGAAGATCCCGACAGTCTGCGCGGCCCGCAGTTTGACGGGGCCTGGTGCGATGAGGTGGCCGCCTGGACGCGGGACAAAGATACGTTCGAGATGTTGCAGCTGGGCCTGCGGCTCGGGCGGCATCCGCGCGCTGTCATAACGACCACGCCGCGGCGAACGCCGCTCATCCGTCAGCTGATGAGTGAGGGCGGTGTTGCCGTCACGCGAAGCACCACGCGGGACAATGCCGACTTCCTGTCGCCTGCCTTCATCTCTCACATCGAGGCGCGCATGGGCGGGACGCGCCTCGGCCGTCAGGAGCTTGAGGGCGAGTTTCTGGAGGCCGAGGACGGTGTTTTCTGGACACGTGCCATGCTGCTGGCCACGCGCGCAGGCAGGCCGCCGCCGAAACTCTGTGACATCATCGTCGCGGTCGACCCGCCTGTCAGTATCGGGGACGGCGCCGATGCTTGCGGCCTGGTCGCGGCAGGCGCGACCAATGCGGCGGGCGGCGGCGTTCAATTCTGGGTCCTGGAAGACGCGACGCTTCAGGGAAAATCGCCCGCGGTATGGGCCGAAGCGGCCGTGACGCTTGCGGTCCGTATGGGCGCAAGCCGGATCGTGGCCGAAGCCAATCAGGGCGGCGAGCTGGTCCGGTCAGTGCTGCGGTCTGGTGGATGCGATATGCCGATACAGCTTGTGCACGCGCGGCTTTCAAAGACAGCGCGGGCGGCGCCCGTGATCGCGCTTTATGAGCGCGGGCGCGTGTCGCATGCAGGGCAATTTGCCGAGCTGGAAGAAGAGATGCTGCAGTTTGGCAGCAGCGGGATGCAGGGCTCACCCGACAGGGTCGACGCACTGGTCTGGGCGATTACGACGCTGGAGACCGCCACAGGGCGCCAGCCGAGCATTCGACCGCTTTAGGGGCTTCGTGCGTGGACGGAGGAAGGCGCGTCCCGAACGATCCTGCCGCCGCCACTGGCCGTCAGGGATTTCATCAGACCGGACGGCCCTCCCGGCTAGAACTTCATCAACGCTGAAGAACAGGGAGCGCGCTTTAGCAGGGTGCCCCCAAACGACGGAGATTGGTGTTAGATGAGATGGCCCTGGCAGACAGTCGAGACGCGTTCGGCGCAAACCTCTTTCATTGCGCTGGCGAGCCTGCCAGGCGCAGGCTGGGGCAGCCATGATGCGAGCGCGCTGATGCGCGACGGCTATGCTGGAAACGCGATCGCTTATCGGTGTGTGCGGATGATCGCAGAGGCTGCCGCCTCCATTCCGCTGACCACAAATAATGAGGATGTTGGCGCGCTCCTGTCGCGGCCGTCGCCGGACGAAGCGGGCAGGGTGCTGCTCGAGCGGCTTTATGGCGATCTGCAGATTACGGGCAATGCCTGGGCAGAGGCCGTCACACTCGCGGGGGAGGCCGCACCCAAAGGCCTTTTCGCACTGCGCGCTGATGCAGTCCGCCCACAGATGAATAGTGAAGGCGGCCTGATTGGCTGGGCCGTGCGCAAGCGCCGCGGCGAGCGGATCATCTATCGCGAGGCCGATGGCTGGAGTCCTGTGCTCCACCTCAAACTCTATCATCCTTCTGACAGTGTTATGGGGCTTTCTCCGCTGGCGGCGGCGCGCAAGGCGCTGGACCTTCACAATGGCGCCGCGGCCTGGGCAAAGGCGCTGATCGAGAATGCCGCGCGGCCCTCCGGCGCGCTGGTCTATGACGGCGAGGGGGCGGGCCTGACGCCGTCGCAATTCGACCGGTTGAAGGAAGAGCTGGAAAGCGCGCATTCCGGTGCGGCGAATGCGGGGCGTCCGTTGCTGCTGGATGGCGGGCTCGACTGGAAGCCAATGTCGCTGTCGCCCGCAGAGATGGATTTTGCAGGCACGCGCCATGCGGCCGCACGTGAGATCGCGCTCGCCTTCGGGGTGCCTCCCATGCTGCTCGGCATTCCGGGCGACAACACATACGCGACTTATAAGGAAGCGAACCTCGCCTTCTGGCGCCTGACCGTTCTGCCTCTGGTTCACAAGGTGGCCGACGCGTTGAGTGTCTGGCTGGCGGGGCGGTTCGAGGATGTCGAGGTGCGCCCGGACCTTGAGGACGTGCCAGCCTTTTCAGGTGAGCGCGATGCGCTGTGGGCGCGGCTTGAGGCGGCGAGTTTCCTGACCACTGTAGAAAAGCGTGTCCTCGCGGGGCTCAGCCAATGATCGAGCGCAAGATAACGGCTGGTTTCATACTGGCGCTCGCGCTTCAAACGGGCGGGGCGCTCGTCTGGGCAGGGGCTGCAGCCGAGCGGATTTCCATGCTGGAACAGCGCGCGGACATTGCGCGCCCGGTCGCCGAGCGACTGGCGCGCGTGGAAGCCCATCTCGAGGCCATCGAGAACCAGCTGGACCGGATCGAAGCCCGGCTGGAGGCGAAGCCATGACGCCCACGCCGCTTCTGGTTGAAGGCTACGCGGCTTTGTTTGGCGCTGCGGATCTGTCTGGCGACGTGGTGCGGGCGGGAGCGTTTGCGCGCAGCCTGCGGGCGGGCGCTGTGCCGATGCTGTTGCAGCATAGGTCCGGTGCCGTCGCCGGGCGCTGGACGCGCCTTGTCGAAGATGGTCGCGGGCTGTTCGTCCGTGGACTGATTGATGGTGCTGCCGCCTCGCGCGCAGTTCAGGCTGGGCTTTCGGGCCTGTCTATCGGGTTTCGCGCGCGGCTCTGGAAGCCCCGGCCCGAAGGCGGGCGTGACCTCATCGACATCGAACTTGTCGAGATTTCGCTGGTGGCCGCGCCGATGCAGCCACTCGCCCGGTTCACACAGATTGGAGGGGCCGCGCGGGCGGCCTGAGGAAGGAGAAAAATGACCAAGGAAATAAAGATGGCCGCCGAGGCAGGCACTGCTGCGACAGCCGAAGTGATGGCGGCATTCGAGGCCTATAAGCAGGCCAATGATGAGCGGCTTGCCGAGATTGAGGGGAAGGGCACGCATGACCCACTGCTGGATGCAAAGCTGAAAAAGCTCGACCGGCGTCTTGATGAGATCAGCCTGAAAGCGGCGCGCCCTGATGAGGCCTCTCCGGCAACAACTGGCACGGAGCAGGGCGAGGCTTGGTCGCGCTATTTGCGCAGCGGCGACGAAAGCGGGCTTGCACGGGTCGACGTCAAATCGCTCTCTGCGGGGACGGACGATCAGGGCGGTTATACCGCGCCGCCAGAGCTTGACCGCCTGATCGAGGCAAGGCTGATGCAGGCCTCGCCGATGCGCCAGATTGCAAGTGTGCGCCAGACGACGGCCGGCGTTTATCGCAAGCCTGTCAGCCTCGGTGTTGGTGCGGCCTGGGTTGCTGAAACCGGAGCGCGGGCGCAGACGACGACGGCGGGTCTCAGCCTGCTCGAATTTCCTGCGGGCGAGCTCTATGCCATGCCCGCGGCGACGCAAACGCTGCTGAACGACAGCTATGCCGATGTCGATGCCTGGCTGGCTGATGAGGTCGAGGCGGCCTTTTCCATACAGGAGAGCGCAGCCTTTGTGACAGGTGATGGCGACGGCAAGCCAAGGGGCTTTCTCGACTATGACGTTGTGGCTGAGGCAAGCCATGTCTGGGGCAAGATTGGCTCGGTCGCGGGCGACTTTACGGCCAACGATGCAGGTGACCAGATTATCGACCTTATCCAGACGCCGAAGAGCCAGTACCGGAGCAATGGCCGATTCGTGATGAACCGCAAGACCGTCGCCGCCGTCCGTAAGCTGAAGGATGCTGATGGCCGCTATCTCTGGCGCCCTGGCATGAATGGTGAGGGCCAGACGATCTTCGGCTATCCAGTCACCGAACTGGAAGACATGCCGGACATCGGCACGGGCAACGCTGCGATCGCGTTTGGCGACTTCCGGCGTGGCTATCTGATCGTTGACCGGCAGGGCGCGCAGGTGCTGCGCGATCCTTATTCGGCCAAGCCATATGTCCTGTTCTACACGACCAAACGTGTGGGAGGCGGCGTCCAGAACTTCGACGCCATCAAGGCCATGGTCTTCTAGCGCGGTCAGCAAAGTCAGCCTGCGAGGGGACGCAGGCTGATACCGCCCCGCAAGGCGACCGCTCGTGTCGCCCGTCGGGCAGGCAGCTTTCAATAGATGGATAACGAATATGACACTGACGGTTCTCACACCGCCAGACGAAGAGCCTGTGTCTCTTTCAAAGGCAAAATCCTATCTGCGCATCGGGCATGACGGCGAAGATGAGCTGGTGATCTCGCTCATCGCCGGGGCGCGGGCCGCGCTGGAAACGCAGGCAGGGCTGTGCCTGGTCAGCCGCACGCTGCGTTGGAGTTTTGCGGTCTGGCCGCGCGACCTGATAGCGAGGTCAGGGGGCAGGCTGCCCGCCGGGCCAGTCAGCGAGCTCGTGTCTGTTCGAAGCCTGGCCGGGGAGGTGGAGACCGACCTGACCAGCCGCTTCCTACTGGACGGCCAGCGGCTGTGCCTGCGCCCGGGTAGCTGGTTGCCAGCGATAGAGACCGGCGCGCGGGTGGAGGTCGATTTTGTTGCCGGGTTCGGCAGCGCGGCGGATGTACCAGAGGACCTGTCACTCGCGCTGCTAGTCATGGCGGACGCTGCCTATCGGCGCGGCAGCACCGATGTCGTCGTGTCCGAAGCGGCAGCGGCTCTCATTACGGCGCGTCGTGAGGTGCGGTTATGAGCGCGCCGTCATTCCCTTCAGGCGTTGAGGCAGAGCTTCAGCTTGCCGTGATGGAGGCCCTACGCTGTGACACCGGCGTTCAGGCCTATCTCGGAAATCCTGCGCGGGTCTTCGATGGTGACAGCGATGAGCCCGTCTTTCCCTGCGTCGAACTGGAGCGCCACGATGTGCGCCCCAATGGGAGCGCAGGCCATGCAGGCAGCGCTCATACGCTGAGCTTTGGCCTGCGAACCCGAATGGGTGGGCGCGCCGAGGCGATGCGCATCCTGAGCGAGCTGCGCCGGGTGCTGGACGCGTTTTCCTGTGCCGATGACGGGCGTCGAAGCGTGCTGTCCCAGACGATCTATTGCGACGTGATGCGCACGCCAGACCTTCGGGAGTTTCGTGGCGTCGTCCGGATGCGGATTATTTTGGAAGGGGCGGGCGAATGAGCGGACAAAGAGGACGCGACGTCCTGATCAAGATCTCTGTCGGCGCCGTGCCGGAGGTGTTCACGACAGTGGCGGGCATCCGCACAAGTAGTTTCGATCTCGAACAGAAGAGTGTCGACGCGACGAGCATGGACAGCCCAGGTGGCTGGCGTGAACTGCTCGGCGAGGCAGGGCTGCGTTCCATGCGCGTGCGAGGACGAGGGCTTTTCAAGGACGCGGCTAGTGATGCCCGGCTTCGGTCGGTTTTTCTGTCAGGTGAGCTATGCAGCTTCAAGCTCTGCGTGCCGGGTTTTGGAGACTTCATCGGGCCATTCCAGATCGCGCAGCTTGGCTGGGCGGGTAGCTTTAATGGCGAGGCGACCTTCTCGATCGATCTACAAAGCGCCGGGCAGATCACGTTTGAGGCAAGCGCATGAATGGCGCGCGGGGAGAGGTGATCCTGGATGTGGCTGGCCAGAAACGGGTTCTCTGCCTGACGCTCGGTGCGCTGGCCGACATCGAAAGCGCATTCGGATGTGCGTCTCTGGCAGACCTCCAGGCTCGCATGAGGCGTCTGTCGGCAGCGGAGCTTCTGCAGCTTGTATCCATACTGATGAAAGGCGGCGGTGAGCGCGTCGAGCCGGGCGAGCTGGCACAGCTCAATATTCAGCCAGCCGCCGCGGCGGCGGCCGTAGCGGAGGCGTTCCGTGCTGGCGTGGAATGAAATGCTGCGCGCGGCAGCCCTGATGGGCATCGCGCCCGCGCAATTCTGGAAACTGAGCCTGCGCGAATGGCGCGCGCTGACGACCCCTTCCGGGCCGGCGCTGCCGCGCAAGGAATTCGACCTGATGATGAAGACACGTCCGGATGAAAGGACAGCGGAGAATGGATGATTTTACGACAGAGCTGGACCGCGCGGGCGATGCGCTCGCCGCGCTCGCGGACGGGCCGGGAAAGGCCGCGGCAGCATCGCTTGAGGCGGCCTTCAGTGAGGCAGGGGCAGGCATCGAGGCAGCCCTGTCGCGCGCCGCGCGGTCCGGCGAGCTCGACTTTTCGCAGATGACGCGGGCGGTGCTGGCGGACTTGGCAAGTATTGCGGCAGAGGCTGCGCTCGCGCGAGCTGGCATTGGCGCGGGGGGCACATCGGTCACCTTCAACCTTCCACGA
Source organism: Henriciella marina (assembly GCF_027213945.1). GTDB lineage: Bacteria > Pseudomonadota > Alphaproteobacteria > Caulobacterales > Hyphomonadaceae > Henriciella > Henriciella marina_A. The sequence continues at coordinate 340,291 of NZ_JAPWGW010000002.1, read as the reverse complement.
TCGGGCGTGGGCGCCACACAAGCCACCTCGACACGCGAACTTTCCAAGGCCGTGGCGAAAGCCGCCGCAATCGGACGGAGGTTCACATGAGCCTTGCTGGTTTCCACGAGGGGCGCCTGCCGGTGCCGCCAGGGTTTGGCTCTACCAGCGGGCCTGTCTGGCAGACCGAGACGCTGGTGCTGTCCAGCGGCAAGGAAGTCCGCAATGCCCGCTGGTCGCGGCCACAGCGGCACTGGGAAGTGGTGACGCCCCCGCTCAGTGTCGAGGCTTTCGACAGTCTGGTCAGCTTCTTCAATGCGCGGCGTGGGCGATTGTCCGGGTTTCGGTTTCGCGACCCTGCCGCCTTCTCGAGCGCGGCGCCCGACATGGCGGTGTCGCCCACCGATGAAGTGCTGGGCACGGGTGACGGGACCCGCACCGTATTCCAGCTGGTTGTGGCTGATGGCGGCCTTGAGCGCCCGGTCCTTAAACCTGCAGCGAACAGCGTGCGCATTGGCGTGAATGGCGCTGAACTTCTCAGCGGATGGGAGGTGGACCAAGTGACGGGCGAGGTCGCCTTCGATGTGGCCCCTGAAGCTGGCGCCATCCTCACAGCAGGCTTTGAATACGACTGGCCGGTGCGCTTCGACACGGACGCCCTGGAAGTGAGCTTCGAGACGGCCGGATCCGGGCGGGTGGTGAGCTTGCCTCTGGTCGAGATTTTTTGAAGGAGGCGCATCATGAAACAGATCAGCGAAGCGTTTGAGACGAGGCTTACAAGCGGCGCAGCGACCACCTGCCTCTGCTGGCGGTTGGAGCGGCGAGACGGGGTCACCATTGGAATGACGGACCATGACCGTGCACTGACGTTTGGCGGCGTGACCTATAGCCCCGGTGCAGCCCTGTCGGCAGCAAGATTCGAAACTGCCAGTGGTCTGCGGCCCGGTCGGGCAAGCGGCAACGGCGCGATCATCACCGAGGCTCTGACAGAGGCCGACCTTGCTGCGGGTCTGTGGACGCGGGCGCGGGTGCATGTCTACCGAGTCGACTGGCAGTCGACCGATGATCGCATCCTCATCTGGACGGGCTTTCTGAGCGAGATCACGCAACGCGGTGACCAGTTCGAGGCGGAGTTGATTTCTCTGAAGGCGGAGCTGGAACGACCAGTTGGGCGCCGCGTCTCGCGTCTCTGCGATGCCGCGCTAGGCGATGCAAGGTGCGGTCTTACGGGTGTCGATGGGCAGAGCTGCGACAAGCGTTTTGAGACGTGCCGCGATGTCTTCTCGAATGCGGAAAACTATCGGGGCTTCCCTCACTTGCCCGGTCAGGACTTTGTACTGTCTGGCCCTGCGGCGGCGGGCAATGACGGAGGCCGTCGATGAGGCGCGCCGATATCGTCAAGGCCGCGCGCGGCTGGCTCGGCACGCCCTATCAGCATCAAGCAAGCCGACGGGGCGCAGGGACCGATTGTCTCGGCCTCGTACGCGGCGTCTGGCGCGAAGTTGTCGGGGCGGAGCCGCAACCTGTGCCGCCCCATACGCCGGACTGGGCTGACCTCAGCAGTGAGGACAAGCTGCTGGAGGCTGGGCGCATCTGGTTGCGGGAAATTCCGGTCGGTGCGGCCAATGCGGGCGACGTTCTGATGTTTCGCATGGGCACGGGCTGCGCGGCCAAGCACTGCGCCATCGCGACCAGTCCTGACACGATCATTCACGCCTATTGGGGGCGCAGCGTATGCGCGACCCGGTTGGTGCCCTGGTGGCGGCGGCGTATCGCGGGCGCTTTCTCATTTCCCGGTCTGGAGGACTGATACTCATGGGACAGATCATTCTATCGCAAGCCGGTCAGGCCCTTGGCAGCGCGGTTCTGCCAGGCGGTCTAAACCTGTTGGGGGCAGACGTCTCGGGCGCGGCACTTGGCGGCGCACTGGGCGGGCTTGCGGGCCGGGCCGTGGACAGCGCTTTCGCCAGCGACGTTCACGGCCCACGGATGAGCGCGCTGCACCTGATGGAAAGCCGCGAGGGCGCGGGCTTGCCGCTCGTCTATGGGCGCGCGCGTGTCGGCGGACAGGTGATCTGGGCGGCCCGGTTCAAGGAGAAGCGCCGCGAGCGGTCTGCAGGCAAGGGCGGTCCGAAGCTCAATGACTACAGTTATTCGGTGAGCTTTGCGGTTGCGATTGCGCAGGGCCCCGTCACCCGGGTCGGGCGCGTCTGGGCGAACGGCGAAGTGCTGGCGGTCGCCGACTTCAATCACCGCTTCTATCGCGGCGATGAGAGCCAGCTTCCTGATCCGCTCATCGAGGCAGTCGAGGGCGCAGGCAATGCGCCAGCCTATCGCGGCACGGCCTATATCATCTTCGAGGACCTGCCGCTCGACCGCTTCGGCAACCGCCTGCCGCAGCTTAGCTTTGAGGTATTCCGCGCGCTCGAAGGTGACGGAAGTCTGCGGCGCGTCGTGAAAGGGTTGAATATCATCCCGGCGACGGGTGAGTTCGCCTATGCGACAGATATCGTCCGCGAACGGCGCTTTCCGGGTATAGAGACACCGCTCAACATGAATAACCCGGCTGGCGCGGCCAATTTCACCCAGTCATTGGCGCAGGCACAAGACGATTTTCCACAGCTTCAGCGCGTCGCCCTGACGGTCGCCTGGTTCGGGGATGATCTTCGCGCAGGCAGCTGCCGTATTCGGCCGGGCGTCGAGACGCGTGAGCGCACGAGCGTGCCCTTCGCTTGGGAGGTCGCTGGCCTTTTGAGGGCGCAGGCGCGACTGGTCAGCCAGTCGAACGGAAAGGCGAATTATGGCGGGACGCCGTCTGACAAGTCAGTCCTGCAGGCGATTGCGCAGATGAAAGCGGACGGACTTGAGGTGACGCTGTCGCCCTTCCTCTTGATGGACATTCCGGCCGGGAACGGATTGCCCGACCCTTATGGCGCGGAAGAGCAGGGCGCTTTTCCGTGGCGCGGACGGATCACTTCGTTGCCGGACAGGGCGGCATCGGTGCGCACGGCGATCGAAGCCTTTGTCGCCACCGATGGCGCGTTCGGCTATCGTCATTTCATCCTCCATCATGCGCGGCTCGCGGCCGAAGCGGGCGGTGTAGATGCCTTCCTGATCGGTAGCGAGATGGTCGCCCTGACGCGTCTTCGCGATGAAACCGGGGCCTTCCCATTCGTTGAAGCGCTGACCGAGATCGCGGCGGAGGCGAGGGACATTCTCGGGCCGGACACGCTCATCTCCTATGCGGCGGACTGGACTGAATATGGCGCCTACGTCCCGCAGGACGGATCCGGCGACGTGCTCTTTCCGCTCGACCCGCTCTGGGCGTCACCGGATTTGGATTTCGTCGGCGTGGACTGGTACCCGCCGCTCAGCGACTGGCGCGACGGGTCTGATCACCTTGATGCGCTTGCAGGTTTCGAGGGGGCGTCGGACGCAGCCTATCTCGCCGCCAATCTTCAGGGTGGAGAAGGCTATGACTGGTATTACGCGTCAGCGGAGGCGCGCGCGGCGCAGGACCGAACGCCGATACGCGATGAAGCCCATGATGAGCCGTGGGTCTTCCGGCAGAAGGATATCGGGAATTGGTGGGGCCAGTCGCATTATCCGCGGGTCGGCGGGATCCGGTCCTCCACGCCGACCAGCTGGACGCCCGGCCTGAAACCTGTCCGCCTCATGGAGATCGGCTTTCCAGCCGTCGACCGCGGCACGAATGCGCCGAATATTTTCTACGACCCGAAAAGCTCGGAAAGTGCGCTGCCGCACTTCTCGGATGGCGCGCGTAATGACGTGCTGCAACGCCGGGCGCTGGAGGTCTCGCTCACCTACTGGCAGGCGCAGCCATTCGTCGATGTCGCTTTCGCCTGGGCGTGGGATGCGCGGCCGTGGCCTGACTTTCCTGTTCGTGAGGAGGTCTGGAGCGATGGGCCGAACTGGTCGCTCGGTCATTGGCTGAACGGGCGGTCGGGCCTTGTTCCGCTGACTTCCGTGATCGAAGACTTGTCCGCGCTTTCCGGCGTAGAGATGGAGGCAGGCGCAATCGACGGTTTGGTGGAGGGTTTTGTCGTGCCAGCGCCCTCCACGCTCCGGTCGGTGCTGGAGCCACTTCACGCACTGCAGCGGTTCAGCTGCCGCGAGAGTGAGGCTGGGCTTTCATTGCAGCCAGCATCCAGAGGTGTGGCGCTTACCGTCGCAGCCGGTGAGATTGCCGGGGACGGCCCTTCCATGACGCATGTATTGCTCGACAAGCGGCCGGGGCATCTGACGCTCACCCATATTAGCGCCGATGACGCCTATGCCCCTGCCGTGGCGCATGCCCGCATTCCGGAAGGCGACGCGCGCTACCGGATCGAAACCAGCCTGCCGCTTCTCATGTCGGAGGCTGAGGCGACCCGCGTCGCGGGCGACTTGCTGAAAGCGGCGGTGGAAAGCGAGCGTGCATCGCTGACGCTGCCACCGCACTTCGTGGCGCTGGAGCTGGGCGACCGGATATCGGTTGAAACACTGCCCGGGGAGTGGGTGATTGACGACATCACCGATGACGGCATCGCGCGCAGGCTAGAGCTGTCGCGGCCGGTAGAGGCTGTGTCTGTGCTCGCTGGTTCAGTCCCGGACAGGGGCACCGCCGCGCTCGTTCCGGCGGCGCCCGAACTCATCCTGATCGACGCACCGGCGCTGCCAGGCAAGTCAGCCAATGGCCCGCTGGTCGCAGCGACCGGATCGCCATGGGTAGGACCCATCGCCGTCGAAGCCGGTCGGAGCCTGAACGGCCTGAAGACTCGGGCAAGGGTGCCAGCGCCGGCGTCCATCGGGCGCCTGATTGCGCCGCTGGCCGCGGGACCGGTGCACCGATGGGATACCAGCTCCAAGATAGAGCTTGAGCTATTTGGCGGTGAAGTCTCCAGCGCCGAGCCTAAAAGCGTGCTGGCCGGTGCCAACACGCTGCTGGTGCAGAGCGAGGAGGGGTGGGAAGCGCTATCCTTTCAAAGGGCCGACTTGCAGGAGGATGGAAGCTGGCGTCTTTCTGGCCTGCTCCGGGGACTCTACGGCTCGGCACCTGCCGAAGCAGAGCAGGGCGCGCTTGTGGTTCTCATCGATGATGCACTTGAGCCACCTGCGTTCAAACGTGATGAAGTCGGTATCGAGATGCACTGGCGGGCTGGTGAGTCTGACCCGCAAGTCTTCAGGCATCAAGACAGGGCCGGGCTGCCTTGGCCGGTCGCTCAGCTGTGGGCGAAGCAGACAGCTGGAGGAATGCAGGTGAGCTGGCTCGCCTGCGCGCCGGATATCCCTGATAGCTGGGACCTGCCGGACCCAACCGGTTCGCGCCTGTTCGAGGTCGTCGGCCTGCTTGAAGGGGGAGAGGTCGTGAATTTCAGGACGCCGAAATCGGCTGTCACGCTGGAGGTTTCCGTCGATGAGGTGCGTGTCGCGGAAGTCGCAGCTGATGGACGTTTAGGCAGGTGGGTTTCAATCGGCGCGGGCGCACTCTAACTAGGCATTGGAATTTCAGCGTGAAGAAAGAGAAAGACGTCCTTGACCCGCGACCCTTATCAGACACTCGGTGTGACCAAATCTGCCTCGACCGAGGAGATCAGGAAGGCCTATCGCAAGAAGGCCAAGGAGTTTCACCCCGATCTTCACCCCAATGACGAGCAGAAGGCCAACGCTTTCAAGGAAGCCTCGGCCGCCTTTGAAATCCTGAGTGACGAGACCAAGCGCGCGCAGTTTGACCGCGGTGAGATCGATGCTGATGGCAATCCGACGGGCTTTGCACATGCAGGCGGGGGGTATGGCGGCGGCTTTGGCGGATTCCGCAACCAGGGCGGCTCCTTTCAGGGCGACCCATTCGAGGACATTCTGTCAGGCATGTTTGGCGGGCAGAGACGCCGCGCCGGGCCGCGAAAGGGCGCGGACATTCGCTACCGCGTCGACATTTCGTTTGAGGACTCGGTGCTTGGCGCAAAGCGTCAGATGACGATGGCGGACAATAAGAGCCTAAACGTTTCGATTCCGCCCGGCGTCACGACGGGTCAGGTCCTGCGCCTGAAAAGCCAGGGCGAGCCCTCCCACACCGGTGGCCCACCGGGCGATGCGCTGCTTGAGCTTCATGTCCGCCCAAACAAGACCTGGACGCGTGAGGGCGCCGATCTGCGAATGTCAGTGTCGCTCCCGCTGAAGACAGCGGTGCTTGGCGGCAATATCGACGTCGCGACGCCCGCGGGCACAGTGACGCTGAAAGTGCCCGAAGGCGCCAATACGGGGATGGTCCTGCGTCTGCGAAATAAGGGCGTCCAGTTCAAGGATACGCCGGGGCATCTTTATGTCCGGCTGGAAGTGACGCTGGAAGATCCAAAGGATGAAGGCCTTCGCGACTGGGCCCGCCAGCGTTGAGCCGATTGGAAACCTGACTAAACTCCGGTGCTGTCATTCAGCATGTATTCAGGGCGAAGGGTGCATAAACCGTCTCATGAAACGGATCATACTTTCTCTCTGCGTTGGCCTTGCTGCCATTTCGCCATGCGCCACGGCGCAGGGCCAGTGGAGCAATTCCTTTACCGCCGATGACGCGCGCACTGCGCGTGAGCGCGGAGAGATACTTCCGTTGAAGGATATTCTACGTCCGATCGAGTCGCGCTACGGAGGCGAAATGCGCCGTTTCGTCGGCCTCTTTGATAGGAACGGACAAAAAGTCTATGTCATTGACTGGACAACGCGTCAGGGTGAACTCGTGCAGTTCACAATCAACGCGCAGACCGGTCGGATCATAAGCGTTAGCTAGGTAAACATTTATGCGAATTCTTGTTGTTGAAGACGATGCAGATCTTCGTCGGCAGCTTGCCGATGCACTGACCCAGTCGGGCTATGCGGTCGATCTGGCAGCGGATGGTGAAGACGGCCATTTCCTTGGTGACACCGAGCCTTATGACGCCGTGATCCTCGATCTGGGCCTACCGAAAATGGACGGTGTGACGATACTTGAACGCTGGCGCGATGACGGCAAGGACTTCCCCGTCATGATCCTTACTGCGCGTGACCGCTGGAGTGAAAAGGTCGCCGGCTTTGATGCTGGCGCCGATGATTACCTGACCAAGCCCTTCTATACCGAAGAGCTTCTGGCGCGCCTTCGCGCGCTGCTGCGCCGGGCAACCGGCCATTCTGCCGCCGCGCTCGAAGCGGGCAGCCTGCGGGTCGATACGCGCGCCGCCCGCGCCACGGTCAGCGGCCGACCGGTCAAGCTGACCGCGCATGAATACCGCGTCCTGTCCTATCTGATGCACCATCAAGGCCGGGTCGTGCCACGCACCGAACTGGTCGAGCACATCTACGATCAGGACTTTGATCGCGACTCCAACACGATCGAGGTCTTCATTGGCCGCCTTCGCAAGAAGATAGGCACTGACCGCATCCAGACCGAGCGCGGTCTTGGCTATCGTCTGGTCGTTCCGGACGGTGAGACAGCAGGCCTTGCCTGATCAGCCGGTAACCAGTGACACAGGGCCAAGCGAGGCTACGCAGCCTGCGAAGCCGAGCCTGTCGCTCTCACGTCGCCTGTTTCTCGGCGCGATCATCTGGAGCCTGATCGTCGTTGTTGGCGGTGTGGTTGCCATGACGGCGGCTTACCGCACGCAGACCGTGCGTATCCTTCAGCAGGAACTCGACTCGACGCTCATAACCCTGCCGCGCGCCCTAGAAATCCTGCCAGACGGGCGGGTCGTGGACATCCCTGAGCGGCTTCCGAGCGATTCGCGCTTTCAACTCCCCTTGTCAGGCCGGTACTGGGCGATGATTGCCGTCCAGGCGGACGGCAGTTTCGGCAATGATATACGCTCACAGAGCGTCTGGGACGGCCCCTTACCCTTGCCGCGTGAACTTGCCGATGCCGCGCTCGCGGCGCCTGGCGTGACCCAGTACGGGAACACTGACGGCCCGAATGATGAGCGCCTGCGCGTGGCCGTCCGCTCCATCACTGTGCCCAATCGCGAAAACCCGATCCTGCTGATGGCCGCCGCAGACCGCGCCGTGACGGATGAAGGCGCAAACCAGCTTCGGCTTATCCTGCTGACAGCCATGGCGACGCTGGCTGGCGGCACGCTTCTCGCGCTCTGGATCGGCCTTCGTATGGCGCTTCGCCCGTTTGACCGGGTACAGGCGCACATTGCAGAGATCAGCGACGGTCAGAGGGCGCGTCTCGATGGCGAATACCCGGCAGAAGTCCTGCCGCTCACCGACGAACTGAACAAGCTGCTCGACAGCAACCGCAAGATCGTCGAGCGCTCGCAGACCCATGTCGGCAATCTCGCACATGCATTGAAGACGCCCCTGGCGGTGCTGCGCAATGAAGCCACTGGCGAAACCGGGCTGGACGATGTCGTCCGGCGCCAGACCGAGTCAATGCGCGCTAATGTCGAGCATTATCTGAAGCGGGCGCAGGCGGCGGCGCGGTCAGAAGCGCTTGGCGTGCGCACAGAGATCGCGCCCGTCGCCGCCGGGCTTGCGCGTCTCCTGAACCGCCTTTTTGAGACGCAGGGTATCAGTGTGAGCACGCAAATCAGTGCAGACCGGGTCGCACGTATTGAGCAGCAGGATCTGGAAGAAATGCTGGGCAACCTGATGGAGAATGCCTGCAAGTGGGCCAATTCGCGCGTTGAAGTTTCCTGCAGCCGCGGCCAGAACGGCTTCATGCAAATTCACATTGATGATGACGGGAAAGGTCTTGCGCCCGAGGCCCGCGAAGCAGCGCTCCAGCGAGGCGTGCGCCTCGACGAAACCGCGCCGGGGACTGGGCTCGGCCTGTCTATCGTGGCCGACATCTCTGAAATGAATGGCGGGCGGCTGGACCTGTCCGAAAGTCCTCTCGGTGGTCTTCGCGCCACAATTACACTGCGCGGCCAATGAAACACGCGACGCTGATATGGATGGGGGCTGCGGTCCTTCTCGCAGGTGGAGCCTATCTTCTTAAGGGCCAGCCTCTGCTCGCAGACCAACCCTATGCTGAGCGCGAGGCTGAGATTGCGTCTCGGCCGGCAGAAGACCTGTCTCCGGGGGAAATGCTGGCACGCCTGCAGCGCACGGCGCGTGAACGCCCCGATGAAGCAGAGCCGCAATACTATATCGGCGTCCTCTTGCGCGCGCAGGGCCGGACAGATGATGCTCTTCGGGCGTTTCAGTCAGCTCTTCGGCGCGACTCTGAGCACATTCCAGCATTGATTGCGCTCGCAGACGCGGTGGTGACCCGCGACGGTGGCACGATTACCGAACCGGCCGCGCGCCTTTACGACCGCGCCTGGCGTCTCGACAATTCGCAGACACGCGCCGGAATCCTCGCAGCCATGCCAGCCTATCTGGCGGGCGACCTCGACGCTGCGCAGGCTCATTGGGAACGTGTCTTTGCAGACCTGCCGGAAGACGATCCGAGGCGCGCCATGCTGAACGCCATGCGCGCCGAGGCCGACGCGGCGAGGGCAGCTCAGGACACGGCTGACTGATCAGGCTGGGGTTTGCTGGTGCTGGACGATGCGCCAGTCGCCATCGACCAGGATGTAGGTCGAACTGCAATACGCCTCATAAGTGTCGCTGCCTTTCAGTCCGCGACCCACATAGGCAAGCGTGATGGTCGTATCGTTCGACTGGGTTTCGCTGACGCTATCGAGTTCGACGTCGTCCCAGCGCGGCGCCAGTCTTACCGTCTCGATGATTGCGTCGCGCGACAGGATGCCTGCGGGCAAGGGAAACACCATCACGCAATCTTGCGCCATCAGCCTGTCGTAGTTTTCGGCTGGACCGGTCCAGAGCTGCTTCTCGACTTCCCAGAGTTGAGGAAATTTCGGCATGACGAACCTCTTAGCGCATGAACTCCACAAGGCTTGCGATAACCCACGAGCAGTCTGGATGTTTCGGTCGCAGTGTCAAATCCTGCAGTTTCGATTAAAACCCGCGGATTATGAGAGCGAGATCAAAAAGACTTTGGGGTGTTGCCATTGCTGGCGTGCTTCTGGTGAGCGCGGTGACACTGTCAGCTGTGGCGCTGAAACAGCATGCCGATCTCTTCTATACGCCGCAGCTACTGGCCGAACAGGGGCAACCTGAGGCCGGAAAACGCGTGCGCATAGGCGGTTGGGTCCAGATTGATTCGATCGAATATGGCGAAGGCGCAGACATGATCTTCCTGATCGAAGACGGGTCGGGTCAGACGCTTGAAGTCAGCTATACCGGTGTCGTCCCGGACCTTTTCCGCGAAGGTGAGGGCGTCGTTGCAACTGGCCGATTCGACGAGACAGGTGCCTTCATAGCCGAAAATATTCTCGCCAAGCATGATGAGAACTATCAGCCGCGCGAACTCAAGAACGCCCGGCAGGCGACTTCATGATTGAAGCAGGCCACTTTGCGGCTTTCCTTGCCCTGATACTCAGCTTCTTTCAGGCCGGTCAGGGGCTCATGGGTCAACGCCGCGCGGCGGGGCTGTCCGCGATCGTCGCATTCGGCGCGATGACGTTTGCGTTCGCCACGCTGGTCGTCGCTTTTGCGACGTCGGATTTCTCGGTCCAGCTTGTTGCCGCCAACTCCCACACGCTCAAACCCTTCGTATACAAGATCGCCGGGACTTGGGGAAACCATGAAGGCTCCATGGCGCTCTGGTGCCTCGTCGGAATTGGCTTTGGCGCGGTCGCTGCGAAGCTGCTCGCCACAGGCAGGCCGAGATTCGAGGCGCGTGCGCTTGGGGTTCAGGGACTGCTCAATGGTGGCGCGCTTCTCTACCTCCTGCTGGCATCATCGCCCTTCACGCGCCTTGATCCTGCGCCGCTTCAGGGCGCAGGCCTCAACCCGTTGCTTCAGGACCCGGCGCTCGCGGCTCACCCGCCAATGCTGTATCTTGGCTATGTCGGCTATTCCTTCGTCTTTGCGCTGGCTGCTGCCGGTCTGATCGAGGGCCGGATCGACAGGGTCTGGGCACGCACTGCGCGCCTCTGGGCGCTTGCTGCTTTCATGCCCCTGACCCTTGGTATCGCGCTCGGCAGCTATTGGGCTTATTACGAGCTTGGCTGGGGCGGCTGGTGGTTCTGGGACCCGGTTGAGAATGCGAGCCTCATGCCATGGCTGATCGGCGCGGCCTTGCTCCATTCAGTCATTGTCACAGAGAAACGCGGCAGCTTCGGCGTCTGGACGGCGCTCCTCGCTGTTCTGGCCTTCTGCTTCTCCATGCTCGGCGCGTTTCTCGTTCGCTCCGGCGTGCTGACCTCGGTTCATGCCTTTGCCGTCGATCCCTTGCGTGGCTCTCTCTTGCTTGCGGGGCTTCTCGTCTTTGGCGGCGCGGCGCTCATCCTCTTTGCGCTGCGTGCTGGCAAGCTGGAGGCGGGCCCTAACTGGACGACCGCCTCCCGAGAGGGCGCGCTCATGGGCAACAATCTTGTCCTCATCGTCGCGACGGCGACTGTCCTTCTCGGCACGCTGTTCCCACTTATCGCCGAAGCTGCAGGCCAGACCATGTCGGTTGGTGAACCTTACTTCAATCTGACTTTCACGCCGATCATGTCGCTTGCCCTCGTCGCGCTGCCAATCGTGCAGGCGTGGAGTTGGGGCAAAGCGGACCTGTCTTCGCTGTGGAAATGGGGCGCTGCATTTGCCGGTATCGTTGCCGTCTTCTGGCTCGCCGGGATTGGCCCATTCGACATCCCGCTCCTTGCAGGCATCGGCCTCGCCATCGCCGTCTGGCTGATCGCGGGCGCGGCCATGGAGATCTGGCGCCGCGCAAAGACGGCAAAGCGTCTCGGCAAGATGCCGGCCCGCGTCTGGGGGATGACCTTGGCGCATGCGGGCCTTGGATTCTTCGTCATGGGCGCCGTGCTTGAAACATCTGGCCGTGCGCACACCACAATCGCGCTACAGGAAGGCCAGGCGACCAGCGTCGCAGGCTGGCAGCTTACGCTTGACGATGTGGAGAGCATCGAGGGGCCGAACTGGTACGCAGAACGCGCCACCGTTACGGCCCGGCGCGGCGGCACGGTCGCAGAGCTGCAACCGCACAAGCGCTTCTATCCGGCCGCCCAGATGCCGACGACTGAAACCGCCATCCACAAGACAGGCCTTGCCGACCTCTATGTCGCGCTCGGTGATGGTCGCAGAAACACGCAGGGCGAGACGCGCTGGACGTTTGAAGTCTTCCTCAACCCGTTCATCGATCTCATCTATCTCGGAACGATCCTGATTGGGCTAGGCGCGTTCCTCAGCATGTTCGGGCGCAAAACGAGGGTGAAGGAGGCGGAGGCATGAAGGCGGTTCTGGCGTCCATCATTCTGTTGTTTGCCGCTGAAGGTCCCCTCGCGGATCCGCAGGAAGAGGCGCGGGCACAGGATCTGATGCGCGAAATCCGCTGCGTGGCCTGCGAGAATGAGCCAATTTCCAATTCGGGTTCGGACATTGCTGCCGACATGCGTGAGCGTGTCCGCGCCATGGTCGCAGACGGACAGAGCAATCAGGAAATCCGGACCTGGTTTGCAGAACGTTATGGCGACTTTGTCCTGTTCCGCCCGCCATCACGGGGTATTGGCGGCTTCCTGCTCTGGGGCGCGCCCTTTGTCTTTCTCCTCGCGGGCGGCCTGCTCGCCTTCATGATCAGCCGTAATCGGCGACCTTCAGGTATTGTCGAAGCTGTCGCGCCTGAAGATAGCGAATGAGTCATTCGACCTGATCGCTGGCAACTCACGCCCCGCGAGCCTATGTCGGTCCAAGACGCACTGGTCTTGAGGGAGACGGCATGTACAGCGAAAAAGTGAGCTTTGAAGGCAGCCTCGGCCAGACGATCTCAGGCAGACTTGAGCATCCGGTGGGCCGGTTTGGTGGATGGGCGATTTTTGCCCACTGTTTTACCTGTTCGAAACAGTCCCGTGCGGCTGTCGCCTTGTCGCGGGCGCTCGCCCAACACGGCATCGGCGTTCTGCGTTTTGATTTTACGGGAATCGGAGAATCGGAAGGCGAGTTCGCCGACACTGATTTTTCGAGCAATGTCGCCGATATTCATACCGCCGCCGCTTGGATGGCAGGGCAGGGACGCCCGGTTTCCCTTCTGGCTGGTCATTCACTCGGTGGCACAGCTTCCATCGTGGCCGCTTCCGGTATTGAAACACTGAAGGCGCTTGTAAGCATTGCAGCGCCTTCTGAAGCCGCACACGTCATCAGCCAGTTCGGGGATGGCGGCGGCAAGGCGGAAGCCGATGGTTCTGCGCAGGTGAAACTCGGTGGACGTCCCTTCACCATTACAAGAGAGCTTATCGAAGACCTTCGCGAAGCGCGGGTCGGGCAGGCGCTTTCCAGCTTGCGATTGCCAGTCCTCTTACTGCACGCGCCAGGCGATCAGGAAGTCAGCGTAGATCATGCAACCGCGCTCTTCATGGCAGCGCGCCACCCCAAGAGCTTTGTGAGCCTCGATGACGCGACGCATTTTCTCGACCGTGATGCTGACACTGATTTCGCCGCGAGCGTCATCGCCGGCTGGGCCGAGCGCTATGTGACGCCTGAAGTTGACGATGGTGATGCCTACAGCGGCGACGGCGTTCTCGTGCGCGAGACGCAAGGTCCCGGTCCCTATCAGAACGAAGTCTTGAGCCGGGGCTTTCGCCAGATCATTGACGAGCCGCGCAAGCTTGGCGGCAGCGACACGGGTCCTGACCCCTATTCCATGCTCTCTGCGGCGCTGGGCGGCTGCACTTCGATCACGTTGCGCATGTATGCAGACCGAAAGGGCTGGCCTGTCGACCATATCGGCGTCGCCGTTTCCCATACGCGTGAACATGCAGAAGACTGCACGGACTGCGGTGAAGCCGACAAGATCGACACCTTTACCCGCACCGTATCGATCGAAGGCGAGGTGGATGAGGACCAGATCGCGCGTCTGCTTGAAATCGCGGATAAATGTCCTGTGCACCGAACACTGGAGTCTGGCAGCAGGGTTCGCAGTTCAATCGAGCGGAAGTCGCGAGCAAACAAGGTTTCCGGAAAACCGAAAAATTCAAGTCTAACCGATGTTTAATCAGTCTGTGGACTGGTACACGCTGAGGATTAGGCACAATATTCGAGTCAATAAATTCTGAGGAGTATGTGAGGAATATGAAAGCGATCTCTATGTCGAAACAGGCCCTCGTCGCCGCTGTCTTTGGTGCTGCTGGCGCAGGCGCTCTGGTCTATGCCCCGGCTCTCTATCAGCAGGCTGATGCCAGACAGCCGATTTCGATCGAGCCGCCAGCCGGCGCGCCGATGAGCTTTGCAGACCTTATCGAGAAGGTAAGCCCCGCTGTTGTCAGCGTAAACGTCGTTTCCGAACGTGAAGTCGGCAGCATGGGCAATATGGAAGAGTTCTTCGAGCGCTTCCGTGGCCTCCCAGGCTTCGACGACTATATGCGCGAGCGTGAGGAAGAGCTCGAGGATGAGCCGCAGACCCGTGAGGCGCGTTCGCTCGGCTCTGGCTTCTTCATTTCCGAAGAAGGCTACATCGTCACCAATAATCACGTCGTTCAGGACGCGACAGAGATTGAAGTCGTCCTTGAAGATGGACGTGAGCTCGCTGCCGAACTGGTCGGTACTGATACGCAGACGGACCTCGCCGTCATTCGCGTAACTGAAAGCGGTCCGTTCCCCTTCGTGGAATTTGAAACAGATACGCAACTTCGCCGCGGCGACTGGGTCGTGGCGCTGGGCAACCCGTTCGGCCTCGGCGGAACGGCAACCGCCGGCATTCTTTCTGCCGATGGCCGTGAGCTTGGTGGCAACAACCCGTACACGGACTTCCTTCAGATCGACGCGGCTATCAACCGCGGCAATTCCGGCGGTCCAACCTTTGACCTTCAAGGCCGCGTTGTGGGTGTGAACACTGCAATCTTCTCGCCAACGGGCGGTTCGGTCGGGATCGGCTTTGCTATTCCGGCACAGCTCGCAGTGACCGTCACTGACGCGCTGATCCGTGATGGTCGCGTCTCTCGCGGCTGGCTCGGTGTTACCATCCAGGATGTCACCGAGGACATGGCGGACGCTCAGGGGCTCGAAGAGGCCCGCGGTGCGATCATCGCAGACGTCAATCCAGACAGCCCGGCCCAGTCCGGCGGACTGCAGCGCGGCGACATCATTCTGTCGGTAAATGGCACGAACACGACGGATGCGACGTCGGTGACGCGTCTTGTCGGTGGTCTTATGGCAGGGTCTGACAACACGTTCACCGTCCTGCGCGGCGGTGAGCAGCAGACCGTCAACGTCACGGTTGGTGAACGGCCAGAGAACCCGAACGAGATCGCGTCCTCCAGCTCGGACTCGACTGACAAGAGCACGTCGGACTCGGCGAAAGACGGCCCGCTCGGCCTGTCGCTCCGCCCGTTCACGGATGCCGACCGTCGCACGCTTGGTCTCAATGCTGACGAAGCCGGTCTGATGATTTCCGGCGTCGACAGCGATAGCCCGCTTGCCCAGTACGACCTTCGTGCAGGTATGGCGATCCTGAGTGCTGCCGGTGCGCCGCTGCGCTCTGTCAGCGATCTTGAGACGGCCATTGCCGACATGAAAGAGAAGGGCCGTGACAAGCTGCTTCTCGCCGTGCGGAACGGTCAGCGGACACTGTTCGTTACTGCCGACATTAGTGAGGCAGCGTCAGACTGACGCCTAGTTAGGAGATCCGGTTCATGCGGGTTCTAGTCATCGAAGATGATCGCGAGCATGCGAAGTTCATCAACCAGGTCCTTTCAGAGGCTGGTCATGAGGTCGCAATCGCCGAAAATGGCGCAGACGGCCTGATCCAGGCCCGGGAAGGCGAGTTCGATGCACTGGTCGTGGACCGGATGCTCCCTGAGAAGGACGGGCTCAAGCTCGTCGAGGAATACCGGAACGGGGGCGGGCAGACGCCGGCCCTCTTCCTTTCCGCGCTGTCAGACGTCGACAATCGCGTCGAAGGCCTGAAGGCTGGCGCTGATGACTATCTTGCGAAGCCTTTCGCGCCGCAGGAGCTTGCTGCCCGCGTCGAAGCACTCGGCCGGCGCCAGACGACCGGTGAGCCGCCGGTCACCAAGCTGAAGGTCGCCGATCTCGAAATGGATCTGCTTGCCCGCAAGGTCTGGCGGCAGGGCCAGAAGATCGACCTGCAACCACGTGAGTTCCGCCTTCTGGAATTCCTGATGCGCCATGCCGGCCAGGTCGTCACCCGCACCATGCTTCTTGAGAAGGTCTGGGACTATCATTTTGACCCCCAGACCAATGTGATCGACGTCCACGTTTCGCGCCTCCGCGCAAAGATCGACAAGGATTTCGACGAGCCGCTCCTGCAGACCGTTCGCGGCGCAGGTTACTGCCTGCAGGGATGAAATCGGGCCGTTTTGCATTTGTCCGGACGACAACGTTCCGGCTTGCGCTGGTCTATTCAGTCCTGTTCGGCCTCTTTTCCTTTCTTCTCCTTTCCTATCTTTTCCAGGCAACGGTCGGCTCTCTGCGTGCAGAGGCCGACCAACGTCTGGAAGCTGAAATGGGCGCGCTTGAGCTCGCCTATTATACCGGTGGCATGGAGCGGCTTGAGCAGTCGCTGATCGAGCGCGCGCTCGTGCCCGGCGCGCCGTTTCGCTATCAGCTTGAGACGCCGGACGGCGAACGCCTCATCGGTGATTTCCCGAACCTCCCCGTGACACCGCCCGCAACGGTTGGCGATGTCAGCAATGTCAGCCTCACCATCGAAATCCCGCGCCCCGGCGCAGAACCCGGCCTGACAGAAGCTGAAGGCCGTATTGTCCGCCTGCCGAATGGCAATGTCCTTCTGGTCGCGATCGAAACAGGAGAGCGTGGCCGGATCGTGCGCCGTATCACGCAGGCGGTGACAACGGCGGCCCCAATTGGCGTCCTTCTCGCCCTGATCGGGGGCATTTTCATCTCGCGCTATGCAGCCCGCCGCGCAGAGCAGCTGACCCGCACCACTGAGGCCGTGGTGGCAGGCAATCTCTATGTGCGCGCTCCGGTTCAGGGGTCCGGCGACGAGTTCGATCGCCTCGCCACCCATCTTAACACCATGCTCGAAAAGCTGGAGCGCCTCATGGCCTCCAGTCGCCATACGGGCGATTCCATCGCGCATGACCTTCGTTCGCCGCTATCGCGTCTTCGCAACCGGCTTGAGACGGCGCTGCTGGGTGAAATGAATACGGAAACCGCGCGCGAAACGCTCGCCCACACGGTCGAGGAAGTCGACCGCGTCCTTGCGACCTTCAACGCCATCCTGCGTCTCTCACGCCTCGACGCGGGCGCTGAAGGCCGGCTGCTCCGCTTTGACATGCGCGAAATGCTGCTCGAACTGGCCGATCTCTATGAACCGGCTTGTGAGGATGCGGGCCTCAAATTCGAGAGTGAGATTGCGCACAATCTATTTGTACTGGGTGACCGTGAGCTTCTGGCGCAGGCCATCTCCAACCTCCTCGACAATGCCATCAAGTACACACCCGAAAATGGCAGCATCTCGCTCGAGGCAATGCGAACCCCCGATGAGATCATCATTGAGGTAAGTGATACGGGCCCCGGTATCGCCGAGGACATGCGTGAAAGGGCCAAGGAACGCTTCTTTCGCCTTGATGAGGCCCGGACCCAAAGCGGCTCTGGCCTCGGTCTGGCGCTGGTCGACTCAGTGGCTGATTTACACAAGGGCGAGATCGAGCTTCTCTGGGCCCATGAAGAACCAGAGCCTTTCGGACTGAAAACGGTTTTTTCTCTGCCCCGCGAACGCTAGAACCCTGGGGATGTTGAATATCCGTCCCCTTGCCGATTCCGCAGCCGAAGCTTTTCAGACCGGTTCAGACATTGCGCCATATCTCGCACGGCTCGCACGGCGCGTACCCGAAGCGCTGCAGCTTCTGAAGAGTGAGGGCGCCGGCGCGCTCCACAACGAGGCAATCAGGCAAGCTGAAGCCGCGGCAGACGCGCCCTCCATAGAAGAGACAATGGCCGCTCTCCGCCGTGCCAAGCTTGCGCACCATATGGCTGTCGCGGCGGGCGACCTTGCCGGAAAATGGCCATTGGAAGATGTTGTCGCGAAGCTGACCGCATTCGCAGATACTGCCTTGAGAGCAGCCCTCAAGGCCGCATTGAACGCCAAAGGGCTGAAACCTGATGGCCTCTTCATTTTCGCGCTCGGCAAGATGGGCGCGTTTGAGCTCAACTACTCGTCCGATATCGACGTCGCTGCCTTTTTTGATGCTCAGCTTTTCGATGGGGGCTCTGGCGAGGCTCAGGACAAGGCAAACCGCGTCATTCAGGAGACAATGCGTATCCTGCAGGAGCAGACCGGCGATGGTTATGTCTTCCGCACCGACTTGCGCCTCCGGCCTGACCCGTCATCCACCCCGCCAGCTGTCTCTACACGCATGGCGAGCCTCTATTATGAAAGCGTCGGCCAGAACTGGGAGCGTATGGTCTGGATCAAGGCGCGCGCGGTGGCGGGCGATCTGAGCTGCGCGGAAGAGTTCCTCGAAACGCTCGCGCCGTTCGTCTGGCGCCGTCACATGGACTATTGGGCCATCGCCGACGTTCAGGCGGTCAAGCGCATGATCAACTCAAAGGCGGGCGCGGTGCTCGCCGATGAAGCGCCTGATGTAAAGCTCGGCCCCGGCGGCATACGTGAGATCGAGTTTTTCGTTCAGACCCAGCAGATCATCCTTGGCGGGCGTGATGAATATCTGCGGGGCCGCCAGACGCTTTCCGGCCTTCAGGCGCTCGTTGCAGCCAAGGCGGTGGAAGCTCCGGTAGCCGAAGAGCTTTCAGAAGCTTACGTTGTTCTTCGCGGGGCAGAGCACCGCGTCCAGATGCTGCAGGATGAACAGACCCACCGCATGCCGAAGGATGAGGAGCGCCGCACCAAGGTTGCCCGTCTTTGCGGATACGATGACCTGATTGCATTCGATAAGGACCTGCAAGCGACCCGCACCATTGTATCGGGCCACTATAGCAATCTGTTTGCAGAAGAAGAGCGCAAGACCCGCTCGGCTGCGGAGGGAAACCTCGTCTTTACCGGTGTCGATGAGGACCCGGGCACAGTTGCGACCCTGTCTTCGCTCGGCTTCTCAGACCCTTCCCGCGTGATTTCGACCATCCAGAACTGGCATCGCGGCAGGACACCAGCGACCCGTACTGAGCGGGGCAGGGGTCTGCTCACCGCGCTCTTGCCCGACCTCCTGCTCAATATGAGCCGAACGGGCGAGCCGGATACGGCATTCCTGCGTTTTACCCAGTTCTTTGAAGGTCTTCGCGCCGGCATCCAGACGCTTTCCATGCTCGTCGCTGAGGAAGATCTTCTGGAAGACCTCGTCACGACGCTGGCCATTGCGCCGCGCCTCTCCCAGACGCTGGCCCGCCGCCCGGTTTTGCTCGAGACGCTTGTGTCTCAGAACGCGCCGGAATTTCCGCCTTCATTCGACAAGGCGATGGATTTCGAGAGCCGGATGGATGAGGTCCGCCGCTGGAAGAATGAGCGCGCCTTCCTGATCGGCCACAGGCTGCTCCATTCACGCCTTCCGGCCTCGCAGGCCGCGCTCGCCTGGAGCGACCTTGCTGACACATGCGTGCGCCTCATGGCGGACGCCGCCGCGATTGAGACGGCACGTAAATACGGTCCGCAACCGGGACACTGGGTTGTCGCGGCACTTGGAAAGCTAGGCGGACGTGAACTGACAGCCGGGTCTGACCTTGATCTCCTCATCGTCTTTGAGCCCAGCGAAGAAAGCGCACTTGAGGCGGGCGGCTGGTTTACCCGGTTTGCGCAGCGGCTGATCACCGCAATCTCGGCCGATACGGCTGAAGGTAACCTCTATGAGACCGACATGCGCCTGCGCCCGTCGGGCCGGTCAGGTCCCGTTGCCGTCTCGCTTTCTGCCTTCGACAAGTACCAGCACAATGACGCCTGGACGTGGGAGCTGATGGCGCTGACCCGGCTTCGCACTGTCGCTGGCAATGACGCGCTTGCCCAGCGCATGGAAAAGATTGCCTGTGATGCCATCGTGTCCGGCAAGTCCGATGACGAGCGCAAGGCGGACATTCTCGATATGCGCCAGCGCCTTTGGCGTGAGAAGCCGCCGCGCGGTGAATGGGATATCAAGCTTACCGAAGGCGGGCTGGTCGATCTCGAATTCGTTCTCCAGCAAGGGATGCTCCTCAGCCGCAATCCGGAGGTCATACGCGCGAGCACGAGCGAAGCGATCGAAACCCTGCATGAGGATGGTTTCATGTCTGACGACGAGGCGCAGTCACTCGACCACGCATTCCGCCTCCTGCAATCGCTACAGCAGGTGCAGCGCGTCGCGGTTGGCAGTGAAGTGTCGTCTGAGGACTTCTCAAGGGCGCTGAAAGAGCGTCTGGCGCTGGCCGCAGATTGCCCGGGCTTTCAGGTGCTGGAGCACCGCTACAGCGAGGTGCGCCGCACCGTTGCTGACATTCGCTGCAAAAAAATAGGGCCTCTTGCGACGGATTCCTGACGGCTCATCGTCTCACCTATCGGGTAACGCAAAAAATAAGAGGACCCGATATGAAGAAACTTGCATTTGCCGCAACCATGACCGGCATCCTGTCCGTGGCCGCTGCTGGTCTCGCTTTTGCAGACCACCACAAGGACGGCGATCGCTCCGATCGTCGCGAAATGCGCACCGAGCGTATGCTCGAGCGGTTCGACACCAACTCCGATGGCGTGATCTCGACCGCAGAAGTCGATGCCATGAAGGCGGAGCGTTTCGCTGCCGCCGATACGAACGGCGATGGTGGGCTCAGCCTCGACGAGATTGAAGCCTTCCGCGAAGCGGAGCGCGAGCGCCGCATCGAAAAGCGCATGCAACGCATGTTCGATCGGCATGACGCCAATGGTGACGGTGTGATCTCGATCGATGAGTTCGAGACCCGCGGCATGCCAATGTTCGAGCGGATCGATGCTGATGGCGACGGAGAGATCACGGAAGCTGAACTCTCCGAGATGAAAGGCCATCGCGGCCACCGTCGCGGCGGCGGCCATCGCCGCGGCGAACGCCCGGTCCAGGAATAGTCCGCGCGGACTAGCCAGGAATGAGCGATGCGGCGGCCATAGCGAGGTTTGACGATTTCCTCCCTCGCAACTCGCATGGTCGCCGCTATGCTCAAACTGTGTCGGACCATTCCGAGAGAGATCAGATCGCGCGGGCAGCTGCCGGAGACCGGATGGCCCAGTCCGCGCTGGTCAATCGCCACATGCCGGTCGTCTGGCGTGTGGCCTTTCGCATGCTGCGCGATCGTCAGGAGGCCGAAGACGTCACGCAGGAGACCTTCCTTCGGGCATGGAAAATGCTTCCCGACTGGGAGGGCAGGTCAAAGTTCTCGACCTGGGCCTGCACGGTCGCGATCAATCTCTGCCGTGACCGGATGAAGAAGAAAGCGCCCGTCCTGATGGAGGCGCTGCCCGAGCGCGAAGCAGGAGACCTGCCGCCAGAGCAGGCGCTTCACCAGAAACAGGCGGGTGCCCGGATAAGCGCACTGATAGATGCGCTGCCAGAACGACAGAAGGAAGCCCTCACCCTCTCTGCCCTGGAGGGGATGGGAAACAAGGAAGCGGCCGCAGCCATGCAGGTCAGCGTAGAGGCACTGGAAAGTCTGTTATCGAGAGCGCGCAGAACGCTCCGGCAGGCCTTGGCAGAAGGACAGGAAGAATGACAAAGACAGGAATGACTGACGCGCGCGTCCTTGAATTGCTGGAAACCTATGGGGCCTGGCCAATGGCCTGGCCCGAGGAGGAGCGTGAGGCGGCTGAGGCGCATCTTGCCGCGCATCCGGAGCGCTTTGCGGACGCACTGGCCGATGCCCGGCTTCTGGATGCGGCTTTCGAAGCAGAGCCGATGCCTGAGCCGGACCCATCTCTTGCTGCACGTCTTCTTGCCGACGCGCCACAGCCGCGCACTTCGCGAGACAGTCTGGGCGCCCGGCTCGCCCGCATCCTCATGCCAAATGGTCAACGCTGGCCAGCAGGCGCGGCGCTTGCCAGCCTCGGCATGGGGCTATTCGCTGGCTACACAGCGTCTGCGTCAAGGGTGCCTGCAACTTATGAAACCGAGGCTGAAGCCGTTGTCTATGCCGCGCTCGGCTATGATCAATATGACACCTATCTTGAAGAGGTGCCCTTAGATGAGTGATCGCAAACGCCTGTCCAGAACCTCGATCGTGCTCATTGTCTCGCTCTTGGCGAACGCGCTGCTCATCGGTTTTCTGATTGGTGGCCAGCTAGGTGAGCAAAAACGCGATCGCCGCGGCGGCCCGCGCGGCACCGAGCACATGATCGCGCGCGGTATCCAGTCCATTGTGCCTGAAACAGAGCGCGGCGAGATTCGCAGCGCCTTCCGCGATGCTTTCCGCTCTGCACGCGGCCAGTGGCAGGAAAAGCGCATGGCGCGGGACCGGCTCATTGAGGCACTTCGGCAGACGCCATTTGACCGCGCCGCCGTTGATCAGGCTTTTGCCGACATGCGCGCAGCCGACGTTTTGCTAAACGAAAACTTCCAGACCACGCTCACAGACCAGCTTGCTGAGCTTGATGATGCCCAGCGTCTGGAACTGGTCGAGTGGCTGGAAGAAGTCGAAGCCCGGCGCGCAGAGCGCCGTGGCCGGTCTGATCGCCGGGGCGGTCCTGACGGCGACGGCGACAGACGCGGGCCGCCGCCGCGCTAATCCTTTGACTTGTGCGCCAGGGCGGCGGCGTTCGCTTCCCAGTTCTGGCCGTCGAATACCTCGACGGCGGCGTCCAGCGCCTGCCAGTTGTCGATGCAGCGCCAGGTCACCGCATAACCGTCAGGGTTGGAGCGGGGCACATAGAAGCTCTTGATCCCGCAGACCTTGCAGAAGAGGTGGCGCGCCGCGCCCGTATTGAAGCGGTATTCGGTCAACGCGCTCTCGCCCTGCAACAGGCGGAAGCGGCTCGCCGGGACGATGATATGATCATTGCCGCTCATCGCGCAGATGGAGCAGTTGCAGTCTTCCACCTCGACATGGGGCGTCAGCTCCACTTCGAAGCGTACGGCGCGGCAGTGACATCCGCCCTGCTGGGTTGAAAGCTTCATACCTGTCCTAACCAACCCAGACAGGCGGGCGCCGGGACGCCCATGGCTGCGCGCGCTCGATCTGGCCAGCGATTGAGTAGAGAAGCTCTTCCTTGCCGAGACGCGCGCCGAACATCATGCCGAGCGGCAGGCCGTCATCGGTCCAGTGAAGGGGTAGGGAGATGGCGGGCCAGCCAGTTTGGTTGAAGACAGGGCACCAGGCCGCAAAGCTTGAAATGTCGCCGCCATACTGGTCGAAATCAGGCGGATCGAGGCTGAGAACGCCAAGTTTCACCGGCGCCCGCGACAAGGTGGGGGCCAGGATGAGATCATAGCCGCCCTCATCCATAAAGCGCTCCATCTGCCAGGCCGCTTCCATGAAGGCATTGTTGGTCTTCACCAGTTCCGACATCGGGATCGTGCGGCCAAGCTCGATGAAACGCAGAGAGACAGGCTCGAAGTCCTCTTCGCCCACCGGTCGCCCGAAATGGGCGGCCCGCTCATCTGCAACCGATGCCATGAAGGACGACACCATGATCATCATGCCCTTGCCGAGCGCCTCTCCATCGAGGACGGGTTCGGCCTCCTCGACATGGTGCCCCAGCGCGCCGAGAAGCTTCACCGTCGCATCGAGGCCTGCCTGCGCGTCCTTGTCCGGCTTCACGCCGTTTGGCGCTGTGTTCCAGACGGCGATCTTGAGCGCATCGGGCTCTCGTTCGACCGCAGAGAGGAAGCTGCCTTCCGGCGGCGGCGCGACATAGCGCGCGCCGGGTTCCTGGCCGTGAGTGACATCGAGCAGCGTCGCACTGTCGCGCACGGAGCGGGCCACACAGTGATTGGTCGACAGGCCGAACGAGTTCTCTGATTGCGGCGGGCCCATCGGCACGCGCCCGCGAGAAGGTTTGAGGCCAACAAGGCCCGTACAGGCCGCCGGGATACGGATAGAGCCGCCACCATCGCTCGCATGCGCCATCGGGATCACGCCGGCCGCGACACAGGCCGACGCGCCGCCCGATGAGCCGCCCGATGTATGCTCCGTATTCCACGGGTTGCGCGTCTTGCCGTAAAGCGCGCTTTCCGTGGACGTGGTGAGGCCAAATTCAGGGCTGGTCGTCTGGCCAAAGATCACAAGTCCCGCTTCGCGCTGGCGTTTGACGAGTTCGGCGTCCATGTCCGCAATCGTGTCCTTGAAGGCGCGCGAGCCGCTTGTGATGGGTTGGCCTTTCAGCCTCGCGCCAAGGTCCTTCACCGCAAACGGAACGCCCGTGAACGGGCCTTCCGGCAGGCCGTCCTTGATCTGCTTGCGGGCGGCATCCTCGAAGAAGGATGAGAAGCAATTGAGCTCACCCTGGGCTTCCTGCGCGCTCTCGAGCGCGAGATCCAGAAGCTCGCTGGGTGAGGCCTCTTTCTTGCGTACCATTGATGCCAGCTCAGTCGCGTCGCAGTGTCCAAGTTCCTTCACTCTCGATTCCCTCCAATACCTGTTCTCTCGCCACTCTGTCGGATGGAGGCGTCGGGGGGAAGTCCTTACAGAGCAAGACGTAGCATTGCGCGCATAAGTAAAGATAAATCGTTCTGAAAAACGATAAAACAATATTGAAAAACAATAAACAGTATGGTAATTCGGCCCATTAGAGCTCACCAGAGGCCACCATGATGACCATTCTTATGCTGCTGCACATCATCGCTGGGACCGCGGCCGTCGCAGCGGGTGGCGCGGCCCTCGCTCTGCGAAAGGGAAGCCCCCTGCACCGGGCAAGCGGTCTCGGCTTTGTCGTCTCGATGGTCATTGCGGCGCTTGCCGGGACAATTCTCGCGGGCCTGAAGCCAGAGTTCATCACCCTCCTGGCAGGTTTTTTCACGATCTATCTCGTATTGAGCTCCTGGATGACCATGCAGGGCTGGGGGCAGGGGGGCGGCGTGGTTGCAGGGGGTTGCCTTGTGCCGGCAGTTCTCATCGCAACTGTTGGCGGCATTTGGGGGGCAGAAGCGCTGGCGTCTTCGGACGGGCTCAAGACCGGATATAGCGCCGAACCTTACTTGGTTTTCGCAGCGATTGCCGGTCTTGCAGGTCTTGGCGACCTTTCAGTTATTGTGCGCAAAGGCATTCGTGGCCGACAACGTACCGCGCGCCACCTCTGGCGCATGTCGCTGGCGCTATTCATTGCGGTTGGGTCGCTCTTCACGGGGCCTGGTTCCAGTATCTTCCCTCAATCAATTCGCGACACTGGTCTTCTCTCTCTGCCAGAGCTTCTGGTGCTGTCTCTCATGGTTTTCTGGCTCATTCGCGTTTTCGTTGGCCGCGAGCTACGGGCACGCAGCCCGGTCTCCCGGCCCGCTTTGAAAATGCGATGACAGGCTGGCCACTGGCGCGCTCAGTCTTCCTCCAGAAGCTGGTGCATTTCCTCGTCAGACCAACCGAAATGATGGCCGAGCTCATGAATGACGACATGCTCAATCAGTTCCTCCAGCGTTACATCCGGACGCGTCTTGATCTCAGCCAGCAGGGGTTGGCGGTAGAGAAAGATGCGCGGGCTGTCCGGGCTTGGAAAGGTGATGCTGTCATGGATGAGCGGGATGCCTTGATAAAGGCCGGTCAGTTCCCAGCGGTCATGTATGCCAAGATCCGCTAACACGTCCGCTTCAGCAAAGTCGCGCACATGTATCTCGATCCGGCCAGCCGCCCGCCGAAAGTTTTCAGGCAGGCCGGCATAGGCGGCTTCTGCCATCTCCTGAAACTGGTCGAGATCTGGTTTCTGCGGCAGGAACGCCTCCTATTGGCCGTCGCCGGTCTCAAGGCGTACGCGGAAGCTTGTCGAGCGGTGGTCAGAGCCGAGATGCCGTCCGACCTTGTGTCCTCCGCAGGCAATCTCCCCGCGACAGAATGCAAGGTCGATGGGGATCGCGAATGTGGGGGCGAGGCTGGTGCTCGGAACGTCAAATTTGAGCGGCAAGCGAGACGGCCATGTGCCCGCGCGTGGGTCGTTGACGAGTGTGAAGCCGTGTCTTTTCACGAGCGGTGACGCAATCCGGCCCCAGGCAGCGGAATTTACGTCGCCGAGCATAATCACCGGCCCCTCAATATCAGCTAGCACATCGATAAGACCGTCCAGCTGGCGCAACTGGGCCTCTGGCTCCTCAAAGGGCCACGGCCGCGTGAAATGAACGACAAGCACGGTCAGCACGCCTTCTGGCGTCTGCAGCCGCACGGCGAGCGTCGCGGGCGACCCGGCAGGGTTCTGGCCCACTGCGCTCAGTATCTCATAGCGGGAATAGACGCGCAGGCCCGATGGTCCGCTGCCTTCAATCTTGTTGAGCGAATAATACGGCCAGTGCTCTTCCAGCTTTTCCTCGACCGGGCCTAGCCTGTCGCCATACGCTTCGATGAGCACGGTAATATCCCGGTCGGCCTTGATGGCGCCTTCGACCGTTTGGGCCGGGTCCGGATGATTGCCCCACATATTGTGTTGATAGACGCTGATACTTTGGTCCGCGTCTACGTCTGGCGCCGTTGGTAGCAGCCAGTACCAGCCAAACGCGGCGACGATTACGGCCGCATTGGCAAAGATCAGATTGACCAGATGACCCTTGCTGAATGGCATCATCGCCACCAGCACGATGGCCGCAGCCATCATGATCCAGAGCGCGGGCAACTGGAACTGGCCGATAAAGTCCAAGACCCAGTGGAGCGACGAATAATGCCCGCTTAGGACTACGAGGATGCAGCCAGCAACAACCATTGCGCTGAGACCCGTCAACAGGCCCGCGAAACGTCTCATACTGGCTGCTCCGATTTCAACCTATTCGGCCGCAGCGGGCGCCGGATTGTCTTCCAGCGACTCCAGCATGGCTCGCGCGGCATCCGCGATCACCGTACCCGGCGGGAAGATGGCCGACGCGCCAGCCGCCTTCAGCGCATCATAGTCACCGGGCGGGATTACGCCGCCTGCGATGATCTGTGTGCTGACGGCGCCTTCATTGCCGAGGGCGCGGCGAAGCTCTGGAATGAGCGTCAGGTGACCGGCGGCGAGCGAGGAGGCGGCAACGATGTCGACGTTGGCGGCGCGGGCGTCACGGGCGGCTTCTTCCGGTGTCTGGAAGAGGGGGCCGATCTCGACATCCCAGCCAAGATCCATAAGGCCTGATGCGACCACCTTCTGGCCGCGGTCATGGCCGTCCTGACCCATTTTTGCGATATATATCCGTGGCTTGCGGCCATTCTTTGAAGCAAACACCTCGGCCAGCTGGCGGGCTTCCTCAGCTTTTTCATCCTTGCCGATGGAGCCGCCATAAACGCCTTTGATCGACCGGATCACGGCCTGGTGACGGCCCTGGCTGCGTTCGACCGCTTCGGAGATTTCGCCGACGGTTGCCTTGGCGGCGGCCGCGTCGACCGCGAGGGCGAGGAGGTTGCCTTTGCCATTCTCAGCGGCGAGCGCGATGGCGTCCAGTTTGGCATCGACTTCTGCCTGGTTACGGTCAGCCTTGAGGCGTTTCAGCTTGTCGAGCTGCATGCGGCGAACCGTGGCGTTATCGACTTTCAGCACCGGAACGTCTTCGTCCGTGTCGAGCTGGAACTTGTTGACGCCGACCACAGTCTGCTTGCCGCTATCGATGCGCGCCTGCGTATTGGCGGCCGCTTCCTCGATCCGAAGCTTTGGCACGCCTTCTTCGATGGCCTTGCGCATACCGCCGAGTTTCTCGACTTCCTTGATATGCTCCAGTGCCTTGGCGGCGAGGTCATGGGTCAGGCGCTCCACATAATATGAGCCGCCCCATGGGTCGATCGTCTGGCAGGCGCCGCCTTCCTGCTGCAGGAAGAGCTGCGTGTTGCGCGAGATGCGCGCCGAGAAATCGGTCGGCAGCGCAAGTGCTTCATCGAAGCTGTTGGTGTGCAGTGACTGGGTCTGTCCGCCTACGGCTGCGATACCTTCAAGGCAGGTGCGGATCACATTGTTGTAGACGTCCTGCGCCGTCAGCGACCAGCCAGAAGTCTGGCTGTGTGTGCGCAGGCTCAGCGATTTCGGGTTCTTCGGATTGAAATTTTCCTTCACCAGCTTTGCCCAGAGCAGACGCGCGGCGCGCATCTTGGCGACTTCCATGAAGGTGTTCATGCCGATGGCCCAGAAGAAGGAGAGGCGCGGCGCAAACTTGTCCACGTCGAGGCCTGCATCGACCCCGGCCCGGATATACTCGATGCCGTCTGCCAGCGTGTAGGCAAGCTCGAGGTCTGCCGTCGCGCCGGCTTCCTGCATATGATAGCCGGAGATCGAGATGGAGTTATATTTCGGCATGTTTTCAGACGTGTAGGCGAAAATGTCCGAAATAATTCGCATCGATGGCTTGGGCGGATAGATATAGGTGTTCCGCACCATGAACTCTTTCAGGATGTCGTTCTGGATCGTCCCGGCGAGCTTGTCCGGGCTGACGCCCTGTTCCTGAGCGGCCGCGATATAGAGCGCGAGGATCGGCAGGACTGCGCCATTCATCGTCATCGACACCGACATCTGGTCGAGCGGAATGCCCGAAAAGAGCGTGCGCATGTCGTATATGCTGTCGATCGCCACACCGGCCATGCCGACATCGCCCGAAACGCGGACATGATCGGAATCATAGCCGCGGTGGGTCGCGAGGTCGAAGGCGACAGACAGGCCTTTCTGACCGGCTGCGAGGTTGCGTCGATAGAAAGCGTTGGAGTCCTCCGCCGTCGAGAAACCGGCATATTGGCGAACCGTCCAGGGCCGCTGGGTGTACATGGTCGGGTAGGGGCCCCGGCCAAACGGCGCGAGACCTGGATAGTCATCAAGGAAGTCGAGCCCCTTGGTGTCGGCGGCGCTGTAGGCCTTGGCGAGGTCGATACCTTCCGGCGTTTCCAGCGTGCGCGCGTGCGGCTTCGACGGCGCTTTGGCGTCAGGCGTGGCAAGGTCGATCTTGGTGAAATCGGGGAAGGTTGTCATATCGCGACTCCCAGTTCGGCTTGGGCAAGCTGCAGCATGTCTACCGCGTCGCAGCCCATGAAGATGTTGTTGTCGATGCCGGGCGCTTCGAACTTGCCAGCGAGGAAGACGCGGCTCGCGCCTGCATCCTTGAGCGCTTTTGCGGCGGCCTCGGCTTCGTCCTCATAGCGTTTGTCGGCGCCGCAGATGACGGCGATCCGGCAGCCAGACGCCTTGAATGCATCGGCCAGAACCTCTGGCGTTTCTGGCGTCTTGTCGGCGTCGATGCCCACCACACCGCCAGCGGCGAAGAGGTTGCGGGCAAAGTCGGCGC
The DNA here is from genome assembly GCF_027213945.1 of Henriciella marina. GTDB lineage: Bacteria > Pseudomonadota > Alphaproteobacteria > Caulobacterales > Hyphomonadaceae > Henriciella > Henriciella marina_A. The sequence goes on along the minus strand of NZ_JAPWGW010000002.1, from coordinate 310,994 downwards.
GGGCATTGTGCTCGGCGAGCGGGCCCAGCGTGGCGATGAAGATGGCTGGCGGCTTACCCTTGCGGTCTGCATGGGCGGAGGCGCGGTCACGCAGCGTCTCGAAATCACGGGCGAGGCGGATTGGCGCGAGCGGCTCGGCTTGCGTCGCTGCGCCAGACTTGTCCGGCAGGTCTTTCAGGAAGCTGTGAAGGCCTTCGCCAGAAACGCTGGTCGCGTGGCTTTCGAACTTGATTTCGGCGACCGGTGCGGCCTCACCGTCGAGGAGCGGGAATTCGCTGACACCGGTCAGTGGCTGCTTGCGTTTCGCGATAGCGGCAAAGCGGGCGTCGCGCGTTTCAGCGATGCGGGCCTGCAGCTTGCCATCGACAAGGCTCTGCACGAGACCGCCTTCGGCCTCGATCTGCTGGAAGACGGACCAGGCCGCTTCTGCCAGCTCATCGGCAAGCGTTTCCTCAAACCAGGCACCGCCAGCCGGGTCGGCGATCTTTCCAAGGCCTGACTCTTCCATGGCGATGATCTGCGTGTTGCGGGCCGTGCGGCGGCCAAGCTCTTCCGGTACGCCGAGCGCTTCGTTGAAGGCGCGCACGGTGACGATATCGGCCCCGCCGACAGCGCCTGCGAAACAGGCCGCTGTGTTGCGGAGCATGTTCACCCACGGGTCGTAGCGCGTCAGCATCCGGGCAGAGCTGACCGATTGGAGCGTCATCGGCTCAATCTCGAGGTCCATGGCTTCGAGGATGCGGGCCCAGAGACGGCGGGCGGCGCGAAGCTTCGCGATCTCAAGGCCGTAATTGGCGCCGGCCGCCAGCGTGAAGACAGTCTGCGATGGATAAGCGTTGATATCATAGCCAGCCGCAGCGAGGCGGCGCATCGTGTCCACGGCGTGCGCCATCAGCGCGCCAAGTTCCTGGGCTTCAGAGCCGCCCGCCTCATGGACCGGCCGGGCATCCGCGCGAAGCGTGGTCGCTTTTGGGTAGCGAAGGCAGAGCAGGCGCGAGAGCTCAGCTGTGCGCACGAAAGCGGCATCGATACCGCCGGCGACTTCGCCGGTGCGCAGGAGGAGGCCGACCGGGTCAATATTGAAGGCGAATCTTAGATCGCCCGCGCCGCCTTGCTGCTCTCCCCAGAGCGCGAGAAGACCGGCAACCGAGGTGCCCGAGCCCTGTCCGCGATGGTCGAGCGCGATGGTCGCGATGTCGGCGCGCACGCCGTTCAGGGCTGTGGAAAGCGTCGCGGCATCCTTGATGGCAACCCCGTCAGTACCCGTGCAATCGATAGAGAGTTCGACGGAAGATACACCGCGCTCAAGGTCTCTCAGGATCTCGGCATTGGTCACTTCCGGATCGGGATGGGAGAAGGCCTGGCGGATGTCCCATGGCAGGAAGGCATCCGGCTCTGCGCGCGCGCCGCGAAGGAAGGGCGCTTCGCCGGGTGCGCCGCGCGGATCTGAGGCGCTGGCGAAATCGCTTTCGCGATAGAGCGGATGGATCGTCAGGCCGTCATCTGTCTGGCGCTGGAGCTTCTCGACCCCGCCGCCTTTGAGGGCCTTGGAGACCGCGTCCAGCCAGTCTGCCTCGTTCGCTTCGTCGAAAGCGCTGCTCAGTTTCAGAAATCCGTCTGCCATATCTCTGTCGTACCCAATTACCTGCACTGCTGTATAGGGTTTGCGCCGCTTTGAAGGTCAAGAGTTTCCATCGCGGCATAACTGCAGTGGCGGGCCTCTGACTATGTATTTTCCCTCATTTGACTCCTGGAGGGGATCATGTGCAAATGAGAATGAATCGCAAATAGGGAGTTTGCCAATGTATCATCTCGACCGCGACCATCATTCGATTGCGCCCATGTCCGGGGCCACCTCGCCCGCCCGAGGGCAGGGCAGGCTCTTGGACTGGATCGACAGCCAGGCGAAGGTCACCCGAATCTGGCTGGACCAGCTCATCGCAGAGGGCGACCCTGACGACATGATCAGCCTCATCCACCGTCAGGCGGCATGGCTCGACATGATGCGCTCTCGCCTTGCCGGAAGCTGAATTTCAGCACGGTCGGAAAGTGTGAAGGACGCACTGTAGGACGAAGCGCTCGTTTCCCTGCAAATCCATGGTGCAGTGACGGTGTACTGGCGGTGTTTCCGGGCGGTGCACGCAGAGCCCGCGAACGACGCCGCCAACCACTTTCAGCGATGAAGGCCCAATAGTGACGGCCGATTGCAGAATTTCATCCGACAGCGGGCGGCTACGGCGATAGTTGGCGGGCGATGAGAAAACGCCTTCCTGACTTTGGCCGCCTGCCAGCGGGCCGGATGCTGACCCTGCTGAAGCTGGAGGTCGGCCTGCGGCGCGGCGACACATATGAGGCGCTAGCGAAACGGCTCGGCATCTGTCTCAGCTCGTCCAAGGTCTGGGCGCGTGAGTTCGGGTTTCGCAAATGCGATCTGGATCAGGAAACCGCAGAAGAACAGGCTGCGCGCCATGCAAGCTGGGCGCTGGCGCTATCTGACCTTGGCCGACAGGACGAGGCGGCAGGCTATGAGGCTGAGGCGCGCAAGCTCGAAGCGCTGCTGTCACGGCTGTCCAAGCGGGCGGCGAAAGACCCGGAGCGGCCTGACCCGTTAGAGCCGGCGCTTGTCTTTGTTGAGAAGGTTCGCACGGCGCTGGGCCCTGAAGCGGAGGTGGATGACGTCTTCAGGCATGTTGCGGGTTATTATCGCGGGCTTCGGGCGCTGGGCGCGACACTGCTCGGCGACGGGCAGGCGCGCTGGTTGAAAGGCCCGCCGAAAGGTGAGCTGCCTAAGACGCCGGCCTGGCTGCCGTGCGACCCCTGGGCAGTGGTGGATAGCGCTGAATGGGAGGCGGAAGTTGGACGCGCGCTGTCGCTTTTATGAGACGTATCAGAGCATGATCCTTTGACCGCCGCCGGACCGCACCCTTCCCGTCGGAGCGGTATCACGACCCGGTTGCGGCAAGGTTCCGGTCGACCGATCCGATCGGCTATCAGGACCAGCTTAACCTCTATGCCTATGTCGGCAAGGATCCGGTGAATATGGTGGATCCCACGGGGGAGGAAGCGTGGCTTGTTGCAAGGGCTTTAAACTTTGCAGATTCAGATCACATGTTTGTGGTCGTCGCTGATGAGCTTGGTGGCGAAGTCCAGCACCAGTTTTTGTTCGGACCAGAGCATGGATTTAACCCATTCACGGGTGACCAAGGCGCTTTCGGTTCGCTAGTAGCTCTTCAGGGTACAGAAACACCAACAAACGCTGACGACATGGCTGCTTGGCAGAGCCTGGCAAATGGCGGTGCTGATGGTGTTTCTATAACGCCAATCAATGCCGATGATCAGCCAGTCATTGACGCTGGACAGGCTGTAACGCAAGCTCTGGGAACTCCGGATAATCCCGGAAACATTGCTTATTACCCGGTCACCAACCCCGGAACCGTTTCTAATGGATGCAACAGCAACTGTGGTGCGTATGGGACTGCGACACGCGCACTCCAAAATGACGGAAGCGCGGCCACTCAATCGTTGCCGCCGGGAGCACGCACGCCTGGCTGGGGCCAGACTGACCACGTCTTGGATGAGGTAGACCGCCAATGAAACGTTGGGTGCTTTTTTCCATAGTATTGCTGCTCTCCATTGCGGCGATTTACCTTTTGTTGCCAGACCGAAACCGGACCGCATTAACTAGCGGAAAAGGATTCACCTCTTCGGGTTCCAAATGGGGCATTCAGATTGAAAGCTCAGATAACGAAGCGCACAAGTTGTTGATTGGAGATGGCTTCGAATACAAGTATCAACAACCTAATGGTCGCTGTGGTGATCAAGCTCAACAAGGTAGAACTGTAGAATACTACTCGGACACTGGATGGCGACGTGGAATAGTATGCCTAACTATCGACGACGGAACAGTTCGAGGCATAGGTTGGAACTATGTTCTCGGAGCACCATGAGAATGTATGGCAAGATAGAGCGAGTTTCCCCTGTGGGGCGAACTCGCGTGTAGCACCTTGTAATTAAAAAAATTATCTTGTGCGCCATTTGGGCGCCTTCTGCCCTGAACTCACTTCCTTTTGGCACCCTCTGAACGTACAATGTCAGACGGGTTCCGGCCGGCCCCTATCGGGGCCTTCTTTGCCTTCAATCGATTTACTGGATCAAATGATCGCCTCTCCGCCGAGGATCGACTTATCTTCAGCGTCCTGCTTGGGGGCTGGTTGGTTCGCATTTTGTCGTTTAAGCATTCCAGGCGCGGCGCGACAGCGGTCGTGTTGCTCTAGCCCGCCCCTGTGGTTCGACTTCGCTCACCATGCGGGGCTCAAGGTGGGTGTTGGGGCGCGGGCGTCAGCCCTCCCCATACGCCGCCCGAAACCGCTTCACTGTCTCTGCCATCCCGTAGATCGGTGCGTCGGCGGTCTGTCGCCAGGTCTGGGATAGGCGCCTGACGTCTAGACCACCTGGCCGCAGGCGCGGCGGAACCGGCGGACGGTTTCGGCCATGCCGTATTCGAGGGCGTCGGCAGTGAGGCCGTGGCCGATGGAGACTTCGGCGAGGTCCGGGATGCGGGCGACGAGGGCCGGGAGGTTGTCGACGGTAAGGTCGTGGCCGGCATTGAGGCCGAGGCCGAGCTTGCGGGCCGCGTCTGCGGTCTGGCCCAGCCTTTCAAGTTCTGCCGCTTCGGCGACCGGGTCATTGACGGCGCCGCCATAGGGGCCGGTATAAAGCTCGATCCGGTCGGTGCCGGTGCTAACAGCCGCTTCGAGTTGCTGCGGATCCGGATCGGGATCAGCAAAGAGGGAGAGGCGTGCGCCGGTTTGTTTCAGCCGGCTGACAATGGACCGGAGCTGGTGGCCGTTCGTCTTGAAGTCCCAGCCATGATCTGAAGTTGGCTGCGACGGCGCGTCAGGCACGAGCGTGATCTGATGTGGCCGGATCTTCTCGACCAGCGCCATGAAAGCTTCGTTCGGATAGCCTTCGATATTGAACTCGCGGTCCGGAAATTCACTCGTGATGAGGCTCATCAGGTCCGGCACGTCAGCGCGAGTGATATGGCGCTCATCGGGGCGTGGGTGAACGGTGAGGCCAGCGGCGCCTGCCTCAAGCGCGATGCGGCCAAGGTCAACTACGTTCGGCCAAGGCAGGCCGCGGCGATTGCGCAGGAAGGCAACGGCATTGAGATTGACTGAGAGGTCGGTCATGGCCGCTCCGCAAATTCGTTCGGGTTACACGCTTGGCATTTAGGGCTGGAACACGTGCTTCGCCATAGCCGATCCTGAAAGGGCAAACTTTCACGGCGGTCAGGACGGTGTCGCAAATCGCGCTGGCGCGCAGTATGGATGGTCTCAAACATAAAAATCAAAGGCGAGGAAAACCCAATGAGACTGAAAGCCCCGCGCATCGCGCCTCTGTCCAATGAGGAAATGAGCGACGAGCAGAAAGAGATGATGGGCGAGCGGTTTGACCGCAATGCCATCTTCAACGTGTTCCGCACGATCGCCCGCGCGCCAAAGGCGTACAAAGCCTTCATGCATTGGGGCGGCTATATCCTGTCCAAACGTAATGACCTGTCTGCGCGCGACCGGGAGCTCGTCATCCTGCGGGCGGGGTTTAACTGGAAGTCCGGTTATGAGTGGGCCCAACATGTTGTCATTGGCAAGGAAGCGGGCCTCACAGATGAAGAGGTCGAGCGGATCAAGGCCGGGCCGGACGCAGATGGCTGGAGCGCGATCGATGCCGCCATGCTGCAGGCGACCGATGAGCTGACGTCAGACGCCTTCATCACAGATGCGACCTGGGCGCGGCTGTCGGACCTTACCGACAAGCAGAAGATGGACCTTGTGATGACGGTTGGTCAGTACACGCAGGTTTCGATGATGCTGAACTCCTTCGGTGTGCAGCTTGATAAAGGACTGACGCTGGACCCGGACCTGAACGGGCGAGTTTAGAAAGGACTGAGATGACTTTGCTTCAAATGCCGGTCCATCCCGGTGAAATTCTCAAGCATGAGTTTCTGGACGAGCTGGGCCTGAGTGCTGGCAGGCTGGCCCGGCATATTCATGTGCCTCGCACGCGGATAGAGCGGCTGGTGAAAGAAGAGACCTCCATGACGGTGGACACCGCGACGCGGCTTTCGAAGGCGTTCGGCACGAGCGTTGAGTTCTGGATCAATCTGCAGGTCAACTACGATCTTCTGTGCAATGAGCCTGCTGCCGATATATCAGAGATCGAGCCACTTATCGTAGCTCAGCGAACGGGTCAGTCTTCACGCCACGAAGGTCGGTCGTCGCCCCAGCTTTCGGCGACGATCTGATCGATCTGCTCTTTCTGAATACGAGGAACAGTGGTTGGGGCCAGTGGGTCAGAGACCGGATAGCTCCACCAGTAATCGTAAAAGCGACTTTCCGCTTCGGCTGGCGTCATCGCTGCCTTCTTGGAATCGTACCCGGCATCACGTGCTCGGGTGATGTCCGAGTTCTTGTGATAGGGCGAACCAATGGTCACCAGATAATTGCCATCCAGATCGTAGAGGACGTCGCCTTCGACCGGAGCGCGCATTTGCTCGACACCAATATTATCAATGACTTGGCCGTCGGGATCGTGTTCGCCATAGATGAGTTTGAGCTGGGCGCGCCGTAGTTCGACAGGTTCGCATGTACGGACGACTTCCTTTCGCCACATCAGACCGATGGGCTCATTGACCCATGCGTTCAGCTCTTCGTGCCAGATCCAGTCCTGAATGTCGCTTGGTGGCAGCGGATCAAGTGGAAGGGGCTCCATGTAAAGAAGGCGCGGCGCGAAAGTCTGCGTGAACTGGAAGATGGGCGCAGCTGACCGGGCGGTGGGATTGAAGTAGGCCCAGCTCAACAGGAACGACCAGATGAGCAAGGCGGCTGCCGCCATGTTTACCAACCAGAGAAGCCAGAAAGTGCGATGCGCGGTTCGAGACAGAAGCGCATGAAAGGCTTGGACGATAAGGAGCGCGGCGGCGCTGACTCCGATGACCAGAAGCCACTCCATCGGCCCGTCGAAGCGGTCGGTTGCCCCCATAAAGGCGACTGGCAATTCCTGGCAATCGGGAATGGCGACCTTGCCCCAGATATCCACGATGCGCTTGAAGAGAAGCGAGGAGATCAGCGTAAGAAAGATGCTCCAGGCGAGCGGATCCAGCCCGGTCTGTCTCTTCTTTCGTCTTACTAGAGCCGTCCTCACCACCACATGCTAGAGGGTTGAACCAGAAGGCGAAAGCAAAACTTGCCGCTCAATCCTGATCGCTTCCAGAAATCGCTCATCGTGGCTGATGGCGAGGATGGCGCCGTCATAGGATTGGAGGGCGGCCTCCAGCAGGCTGACGGCGTCCATGTCGAGATGGTTGGTCGGCTCGTCCAGGAGGAGGAGTTCGGGCGGCTGCGGCGCAGCGAAGGCGGCGGCGAGGGCGGCGCGCAGGCGTTCACCACCTGAGAGCCTGCCGGCGAGCTGCAGGGCATCATCAGCGCGAAATGCGAAGCGGGCGAGCTGGGCGCGCGCTTCATTCTCGCTGAGGGCGGGGGCGAGGCGTCTCATATTTTCTATGAGCGAGCTGGCAGGATCGAGCGATGAGCTGTGCTGGTCGAGCAGGGCGATACGATCAGTATGCAGACTTATGACGCCAGAGGTTGGGGCGAGCTCTCCTGTAACGAGCTTGAGAAGCGTCGATTTGCCGGAGCCGTTCGGCCCCTTGATGGCAAAGCGCTGTGGCCCGCGAACCTCCAACGATAGGGGGCCGAAAAGCTGGCGCTCAGCAAAGCGCATTTCGGCGTCCTGTACGCTGAGCAGCTGACGCGAAGTGGGAAGGTCGCAGGCGGGAAGCTCAATGGTCAGCGGGGTGATGCGTTCAAGCTGGGCGTCTGCGTCACTGAGGGCGGCCTGCGCCTCACCAAGCTGGCGATTGGCGAGCATGTTGCCGCGCCCACTGGTCGCTTCGGCGCGCTGGGTGCGGGCATCGAGGACGAGCTTTGGCTGGTCGCCGCGGGCGCGCACGGCCCGGCCACGCGCATCGGAGCGGTCCTGGCGTTCCTTTGCTTGCTGCGTCTTTCGTTCGGTCGCTTTCAGGCGGTTTGCGGCGCTGGTCGCTTCGGCCCTTGCGCGGGCGCGGGCGGCGTCGCGGGCCGCTTCAAACTCTGTCCAGCCGCTGCCGAAGACGGTGCAGCCGACGGGCGTCAGCTCCACGATCCGGTCCATCCGCTCCAGCAAGGCACGGTCATGGCTGGCGATCAGCAGCCCGCCGGACCAGGTTTCGATGAGTGACATGACGCTGGCGCGGCCTTCAGCATCGAGATTATTGGTTGGCTCATCGAGGAGGATGAGGTCAGGCTCTGCGAGCAGGAGGCGGGCAAGGCCTATCCGTGTGCGCTCACCGCCGGAGAAGGTCGCGATCAGGCGATCCGTATCGACCCCAGCCAGGCCCATGTCGGCGAGCGCCTTTTCGAGGCGTGCTTCCAGCGTCCAGTCCGCGGTGTCGAAGTCTTCGGCCGTGCCGTTTCCGGCGGTGATGCGGGCGAGGCGGGCCAGCCCTTCATCGATACCGATCGCCCTTGCGACCGTGTCCGCCTCATTAAAGCTCTGCTGGAGCATGGCGGTGCGGCCGTGCACGCCGATCTGGCCGCGCGCAGGGGTGAGATCGCCCGCGACAGCTTTCAGGAGCGTGGACTTGCCACAGCCATTGCGTCCAACAAGGCCGACAGCCTCGCGTCCGAGTGACAGGGTCAGATTGTCGAAAAGCGTGTCGCCTTCAGGCGTGGCGAGCGACAGCGAATCGATTGTGAGGAAGGAAGACATGAGGGACCTCTCGGGTCAGGCAAACAGGCAGCGCGAATAAGGTGCGTGCTTGATCCATGTCTTTAGTTTCCTTTCGGCCTCTTGAGTTGCGAAGATAGGCGCCAGTGGCGCGGGGCGCAAGGAAAAGCCGTGGACGCCCCGCGCAGGCTAGGCCATGCTGCGCGCAAGCCACGGGAGGGCACGCCATGACGAGTATTCTAGAACAGCCTCTGGACCTGCCATGCGGCGCGCGCCTGCCGAACAGGCTGTGCAAGGCGGCGATGACCGAGCAGCTGGCCGGGCCGCTGAACCGGGCCGATGAGCGTCATTCAAAGCTTTATGAGACATGGGCCGGAAGTGGCTGTGGCCTGCTGCTGACGGGCAATGTGCAGGTCGACCGGATGCATCTCGAAAGCCCCGGCAATGTCGCGATCGTGGGCGATCAGCCGCCGGAACACATCGCGGCGCTGAGGGCGTGGAGCGCGGCGGCGAAATCGCAGGGCGCGGCGGTGTGGATGCAGATCAGTCATGCCGGGCGTCAGACGCCAACCATCGTCAACAAGACGCCCGTTTCGGCCTCCGATATCCAGCTGGCGCTGCCCGGCAACCAGTTCGGCAAGCCGCGCCCGATGACGGTGCAGGAGATACACGGCACGATTGCGGCCTTTGCGCATGCCGCCAAGGTCGCCAGGGAGACGGGCTTTGACGGGGTGCAGGTGCATGGCGCGCATGGCTATCTGATCAGCCAGTTTCTCTCGCCGCGCTCCAACATTCGCAATGATGAGTATGGTGGTTCGCTGGAGAACAGGGCGCGTTTCCTGCTGGAGACGGTGGACGCGGTGCGCGCAGCGGTGGGGCCGGATTTTGGCGTTGGTGTGAAGCTCAACTCGGCAGACTTCCAGCAAGGCGGCTTCAGCTTTGAGGACTGTATCCAGGTGGTCGAGTGGCTGAACGAGAAGTCCATCGACCTGCTTGAGATTTCGGGCGGCAATTATGAGCAACCGGCGCTACTCGGCATCGAGGGCATGCAGGCGCGGGAGGAGCAGGCGGTGCGCGCCAGCAGCAAGGCGCGCGAGGCCTATTTCGTCGACTATGCCGCCATGGTCCGCGAGCGCGCGAAGATGCCGGTCATGGCGACGGGCGGGTTTCGTTCAAAAGTGGCGATGGAGGAGACGGTTTCTGGCGATATGGCCGACATGATTGGCATCGGTGCGCCCCTCTGCTCTGACCCTCATGGGACAGCTAAAATGCTCGCCGATGAGGTCGAGCGGCTTGAGAACCATGCCAAGACCAAGCGCCTCGGCCCCGGCTTCCTCGGCCCAAATAGCGGCATCGGCATGGTGAAGATGGTCAATGCGCTCGGCCAGCAGGCGTGGAACTATCTCGCGATCGAGGCGATGGCCGAAGGGCGTGAACCGCCGAAGGGGAAGGGGCTGTTCTCAAGTTTCATGAAGCATCAGGCGCGACAGCAGAAGCAGGCGAAGGCGTTGGAGCGTTAGTCGGGACGCTATCGGGATTGGTTATCCGCTCGGCTCGTCCTTCGACTTCGCTCAGGATGAGCCTTTTTGAGCGGCTCTGGCCCGTCTTCTTCGACTAGATACTCCCGCGCTCGCGGATGCGCTGGATGTAGAGGCGGACATCGTATTCCTCGTCGCCCTCATGGCGCGGCGCATAGCGGGCGTAGGCGTGTTTGAGGGCCTCCATGCGTTCATCGATGCGGACCGTGTTGTAGGCGTGGGAGACCACGAAGCGTTCGCCTTCGAGGATCTGCGGATAGATGATGCCGGCGAACTCATCGGCATGCATGGCGACGTCTTCAAAGCCGGGCGTCAGCTCGGTCGAGACCCAGCCGGGTATGATCATGCCGACGGTGATGAAGTCGGGCATCTGTTCGCGGAAGGTCTCTGTCAGGCCGAGGACGGCGTGTTTGGACGCGATATAGGCGGCAGCATTCGTGGCGCAGAAGAAGGAGTTTTCAGAGCCTGTATTGTAGATCATGGCGGGCGTGCCCTGATCTTTCATGCGCTCGCCGAAAACCCGGCAGCCATGCCAGACGCCCCAGAAATTAACGTTCATGATGTGGTGCGCGTCGTCCATAGGTACGTCGGGGAGGCGCTTTTCGCGGCTCCCGACGCCAGCATTATTCAGAAGGACATCGCAGCCGCCATAGGTTTGCCAGGCATAATCGGCCAGCGCCTCGACCTGAGTGAGGTCGGTGACGTCGCAGACTTTATAGTTGGCTTCGGTGCCCGTCTCTTTGAGCGCTTCGCACGCTTCCTGAAGCCGATTCTCCCGCGGTTCGGCCAGGATGATCCTCGCGCCGTCCGCCCCGAACTGCCTTGCTAGCGCGAAGCCGATTCCGGTTGCCCCGCCGGTGATGACGACAGTCCTGTTCTCCATATTGGTGGCCATGTGGCGCTTCCCCCGTATTCACGCTCGATTTTCGAGATGCTTTGCGCAAGGATGAAGGTATGGGCGAGAGGGGGCAATTAAAACCATGTTACTTCGTCGGTTGAGCCGGCATATCGGCGAGCAGAACTGGTTCGCCGTGGTGCTGGACTTCTTCATTGTCGTCCTTGGTGTGTTCATTGGTGTGCAGCTCGGCAACTGGAACAGCGCGCGTGCTGACAGGGCGGCCTATGAAGATGCGCTCGAACGTTACCGCGCAGAGCTGGCCGTCAATCTGGAGACGCTGGAGACCGAGAACGATAACGTCATGATCGGCCTTGAGGTTGTGGGGGCTGGGCTCGATGCGCTGCAATCGTGTGAGGATAGCGAACAGGCGCGGGCGGCAGTGAACCGCGCCATCAATCTTTCCATGGGCACATTTGGTATATCGGTGCGTGATAGCGCCCTGCGCGAACTCACAATGTCCCCGCGTCTGTTGGCGCTCAAGGCCGACGAGGAACGACGCCGATTGAGTGACACAGCGCACATTGTCGATGTCTATTCGCGCGAGGCTGACTTCATCGAAATCATACCGCTCGACAAGCGCCTGCAGGATAATCGCCTCATCCGGGTTGGCGCGCCTGACACAATTGAAACGACCTATTTCGGGCAGGACTTCTCGCGCGTGAACAGGCGGCTGGAACTGATGGTCCCCGTCTCGGTCGCATGCACCGACAACGCGCTGATCAAGGATCTTTACACCTGGGAGCGTTGGCAGGCCGCACAGCCCGCTGTGGGGCGGATACTGGGCGAGCGATTCCAGGAAGACCTCGACTGGCTGGACGCGCGCAACTGAATGAAAGAGGATTTTCCCAACGTCATGTCTTGTCGCGCGCGCGCGCGAAGTTAGGTCTGCGGCAGTGAGGAATTTGCTTTAGAGGGAAGCGTCCAATGTCCGTGCCATCCATTTTTTCCAATCTGCGCCTGCCGGTCATCGGTTCGCCGCTTTTCATCATTTCGGGCCCAGAGCTTGTCATTGCCCAGTGCAAGGCGGGTGTTGTCGGCTCTTTCCCGTCGCTGAATGCGCGCCCGATCAGCCAGCTCGATGAGTGGCTCGACCAGATCACGTCTGAGCTGGACGCCTATAACAAGGCGAATCCGGACCGCCCGGCCGCGCCGTTTGCGGTGAACCAGATCGTCCACAAGACGAATAACCGCCTTGAAGAGGACCTTGAGCTTTGCGTGAAGTACAAGGTGCCTTTCGTGATCACGTCGCTGGGCGCGCGTACCGAAGTGAATGACGCGATCCAGTCTTATGGCGGCATCGTCATGCATGACGTCATCAACACCGTCTTCGCGCACAAGGCGCTGGAGAAGGGCGCAGACGGCCTGATCGCGGTGTGCTCGGGCGCTGGTGGCCATGCGGGTACGTTGTCGCCGTTTGCCCTGATCCAGGAGATCCGCCAGTTCTTCGACGGCCCGCTGGCGCTGTCTGGCTCTATCGCGCATGGCGGATCGATCGCGGCGGCGCAGGCCATGGGCGCTGACTTTGCCTATATCGGCTCGGCCTTTATCTCTTGCGATGAAGCGCGCGCAGCGGACGGCTACAAAGACATGATCGTCGACAGCGCGTCGAAGGACATCATCTATTCGAACCTGTTCACCGGTGTGCACGGCAACTATCTCGCCCCGTCCATCTCGGCCGCTGGCCTCGACCCGAATGATCTGCCGGAAAGCGATCCGAGCAAGATGAATTTTGGCTCGGGCGGCAACCAGAAGTCCAAAGCCTGGAAAGATATCTGGGGCTGCGGCCAGGGCATCGGCGCCATTGAGGAGCGTATGTCGACGGCGAAGTTCGTCGACAAGCTGGAGCGTGAATACAACGAAGCCATTGCGGCCCTGTCGACGGGCCGGGCGTTCGCGCCTGCGGGATAAATTCCTTTGTTCCGCATGCGGAACAGGTTGTAATCCATTGATAATACGACACTAATAGCCCCGTCTGACTGATTGGTCAGACGGGGTTCTGTTTTAAGGGATCCTTGCTTCTGTCGAAGGAGGAGATCCCGGTTGCTTTATCCAAATCCCACTGCCGCCAACCGCGCGCTGTCAGAGCAGTGGCGCTGGCCGCATTTCAGTACGCGCGAGCTTTCGTGTCGATGTGGCGGTCGCTTTTGCGGCGGGCAGTACTGGCATGATGCGGGCTTTCTGGATGCGCTGGAGGATATGCGGGCCCGGGCGGGTGGGCCGCTTGTGCTGACGTCTGGACACAGGTGTGCCGGTTGGAATGCGTCGGTGGGCGGCGCGCCGCTGTCGCGTCACAAGCAGATCGCTGCGGATATTCGCATTGCGGGGCATCGCCGAGACCGATTGCTCTATGCGGCCAACGGTGCCGGGTTTACCGGGCTCGGACTTGCGCGAAGCTTCCTTCATATCGACAGGCGGGCGCGGCCAGCGCGCTGGTACTATCCAGGAAGCGAGAAACTATGGATCCAATAACGGGGCTTGCCGCGAGTGCGGCAGGTGGCGGGCTGTTTGGCCTGATCGGGACGGCGCTTGGCCGTGTGGCCGGATATTTCGAGACGCGCCAACGCCTGCAGCATGAAACAGAGCGCTGGGCGCATGAAACAAAGCTGCTTGAGCTGCAAAGGTATGCGCGGGCGGAAGAGACTGAAGGCGAGATCGCGCTGGCGGAGGCGAGTGGCCGGTGGGAGGGGCTGTCTGCGTCGATGGCGGCCGAGGCGGCGATTGGCGAAAGTTATAAATGGGTGAATGCGGTGCGCGGCGTGACCCGGCCGGCGCTGACGCTGCTGCTCTGGCTGATCGCAGGGCTGATCTGGATCGGCGCTGACGGGGCGGGGCGCGCCTCTATTATTGAAACGGCAACGTTTGCGGCGACGGCGGCAACCCTGTGGTGGTTTGGTGACCGTGGGCCGCGTCGTGGATCAGGTGAGTAGCAGGCAAGAAAAAAGGCGGGCCGATGAACGGCCCGCCTTCCTTGATTTTGTTTCAAGCCGCTTGGCTTAGAACGACTTCTGCAGGCGAGCGAACACGCTGCGGCCGCGATAGTCGTACTGCGTACCAACCAGGGCAACAGAGCCACGGCGGGTTGCAGCACCGGTCGAAACGATCGGTGGAGCTTCGTCGAACACGTTCGTCACACCGAAGGTCACGCGCCAGTCGTCAGCACGGTACTGAGCCGACACCGAGTGCAGGAAGTAAGGCTCGGTGTACTGCTTGTAGTAGCGAACCTGACCGTCACGGTATGGGAACAGCGAACCACCGAAGATCTCGTCGTTCGAGGTACGGCTGACGAAGTCGGTGAACCAGTTAAGGGTCACGTCGCCGGTGACGAACTGGATACGGCTGTTCGCCGTGAAGTCCGGATCACCAATCGTGCCGTTGTTCTCGTCGACGTCGGAGTCGATGCCACCGAACAGCTCGACATTGTCTTCGAACGTCCAGGTACCCTGGAGATCGACGATAAGGTCACCGAGGTCAAACTCGTGCTCGTAGCGAGCGGTGAGGTCGAGACCGCGGTTGGTCTGGCTGTTGATGTTCACGTAGCTGTCGTTGACGTCCGTGATCTGCAGGTAGGTTGGGCTTGCAGGATCAAGGTCGCGGTTGAACAGCTGGCAGAGTGCGTCGTTCGGGAACGAGTCGGATGCATAGCAACCCGAAACAATCGAACCGGCACCGAGCTGAGCGATCTGGTCGTTCACTTCGATTTCGAAGTAGTCGACGGCGACCGACAGGTTCGCGAAGGTTGGCGTGTAGATCGCACCGACCGTGATGGCTTCGGAGGTTTCAGCATCGAGGATGCCTGCGCCGCCGCCCGTGGTGATCAGAGCGGACGAGCCGAACGGATCATAGTCAGCCGGAACCTGCGTCAGACAGTTCTGACGGATGTTCGGGTTGGCTGGTGGGTTAGCCGGATCGGAGAAGTCACACGGGTCGATCGAAGCCTGGCCGAGGAACGAGGTCTGGTTGCCCAAGAAGAGCTCGTAAAGGGCCGGGGTACGGTACGACGTGCCGTAGGTACCGCGGACGCGGACCGACGGGGTGATCTGATAGTTCAGACCAGCCTTGTAGACCGAGTCAGAGCCGTAGGAGTCATACTCGAAAACACGGCCGGACAGGTTGAGCGTAAGCTCTTCTGCGAATGCCATGCCGGCGAGGATCGGGATTTCGACTTCGCCGAAAGCTTCGATGACGTTGTCGCTACCGGCGGTCACACCAGCAGAGGAAAGACCCCACTGCATGTTGTTGCGCGAGTAGAAGCCTGGCTGGTCGTCAAGCTCGTAGTCACGATACTCAACACCGAGAGCCACGCCGACATCACCAGCTGGCAGCGTGAAGAGCGAACCCGTCACGATGCCGGAAAGCGTCAGCTGCTCGTAAGAGGTCGAACCGCTGTCGTCCTGGATAAGGAAGTCCAGAACGTCTGGTGCGATGTTACCTTCGACGAAATCACGGCTGAAGTAATCATAGGTGACTGGGCAAGGCACGTAGGTGCCGTTCAGGCCGTTGTTCGCGAAGTCCTGATCTTCAATGTAGAAACACTGATAGTTGCCAGGCGTGCCAACATTGGTCGCACCACCGCCGCGGACCGGGTCAACGACGCGGTTCAGCGGGAAGGTTTCACGGGTATAGTCGCCTTCGGACTTCGAGTAGACAGCCGCGGTTTCCCACGTCCAGTCCTGAAGCATGTTGCCGAAGTCGCCGCGAAGACCAGCGGTTACGGAGTAGTAGTCAATGTCTACGCCGGTGCTGAACGGAGCGATCGTGATCGGACGGGCGAAGTTGCCGTACGGGTTCTGCGGGTCAGCTGGTGAGGACCATGGGAAGAACTGACGGAAGTATTCCTGCTCAGTCTTACGGTTGGAGTAGAGCGCGTCGCCGAAGAACTCTGCCCAGCCGAAGTTGTAGTCGGCGGTTGCAAAGATGCTGGTACGTTCCGTTTCCGGAATCACAGCCGTGTCGCGATACTTCTCGTTGTAGTACTCACGCTCTTCGAAAGCGGACGGGCGGAAATCGCCGATCGCTTCGTCATAGATGAGACGTGGGCCTGCGTTGATGTCGATCGCGTCCGTGATGGACAGAAGACAGATCGGACGGCCGGTGTTCGGGTCGATCGTGTCGACGCGGTTGCCACCCTTCTTGTCGTAGACATACTCTTGCGGGCAGTCGAAGTAGTCGCGGTCACGGAACGAAAGCTGCTCGAGCTTCTGGTAGGAAGCGGAGATGACTGCGTTACCACGGTCGAAGTTGAAGCCGTAGGCACCGTCGACAGACCACTGCTCACCACCGCCCTCGTAAGGAACGTTGAAAGAGACATTGATCTCTGGCGCGTCGATCGAACGACGGGTGATGACGTTGACCACACCGGCAACAGCGTCGGAACCGTAGATGGACGAAGCGCCGTCCTTCAGGATTTCAACGCGCTGGACAGCGGAAGTCGGGATGACGTTGAGGTCAACCGCGCCAACCTGGCCCTGAACACCGGATGGACCAATACGACGGCCGTTGAAGATAACCAGCGTACGCTGGGCGCCGAGGCCACGCAGCGAGATCGTGTTAACGCCGGTACCGCCTTCGACAACGAAGCCACCGAAGTTACCGTTGATCTGGGTTGAACCGGAAGCAACCGACTGCGACTGGATGATATCGGTCGCGTCGATGAGACCTTCAGCCGTTGCGGTTTCAGCGGTGATCACCTGGATCGGAGACGAAGAGCTGTACTCGTCACGGCGCAGAAGCGAGCCGGTGACAACAACGCGTTCCTGACGCGATTCTGCTTCGTCTTCGTTGTCCTGAGTTTCGGTCGTGATGACCGGTTCGTCAGTTTCGGTTTCTTGCGCATATGCAACGCCGGTAAAGGCGAAAACGCTGTAGGCTACTGAGCCAAGCGCAAGATACCTCAGATCGTTTTTAATCGACATGGATACCCCTTCAAAAATCGGAATAAATTCCCTGAGTCCCGCCCTGAGTGCCGGGATGGTCAAACGAATGCACCCATCATTACAATTCCGCAAACCCTAGTTGCACGGATTTTGGACGTTGGAAGATTGTGTGACATTTCGGTAACGGGAACGGGCATGTCTTGCCCCGAATTCGCGCTTGGAGGGACAATTATGCGCCTGCAAGGCGAAGTTGACCAATGCCGTACATTCGGCAACTGTCCTAACTCATGCGTGATGGAAGGGAGCATCTATGAAGCGGCAAATTATTGCGGCAGCCGGCCTTGTCGGGCTGGCATTCGGAGCTCAGGCGGACCCGGTCCCTATTGAGTCCTTTGCCAAAGAGCCAAATATCAGCAGCCTGTCGATGTCGAATGATGGCACCTATATGGTCGGTCTCATTGCGACCCCGGGCGACGACAATGAGACCTTGTCGATGGCCAGCTGGGAGCTGCCAGATACGATCGACACGTCCAAGGCACTGGTGCCGACGCGCATCACGCCACCGAACAACAAGATGCGGTTTGCCGCAATCCAGGCGCTTCCGGGCGACAAGGTGTTCGTCGTAGGCCGTCAGGCCTGGACGGGCCAGACCTTCTGTACCGAAGGCGGTGGCTTTGGCGCCACGAAAACCTTCGTGACGAAATTCTATGTCGGGTCCAAGGAGCTTGACGATCTTGACGAGGGCATTGCCGGTCTCGGGACCGAGCGGCTTCGCGACAAGCAGCTGGAGCAATGCCGCGATATCAACAATACAACCGGCATCTCGAACACGCTTCCGCTGGAAGAAGACAATGTGATCGTCACCTATAACAACATCGCCAGCGGCGAGACCGAGTATTACCGCGTGAATATGCGCACAGAGGAGAAAACCTTCCTCTACAATGGCTCAGGCCGTCAGGCGATCAGCTTCACTGATCCGCGCAATGGCCGTATCCTCGTCCGACAGGGCCTTGAGCCTGCGGGTGGGGGCGACCAGCGCGTTGAAACCTACATGCTCAACGAAGAAACGGGTGCGATGGAGCGCGAAGAGCCGCTCGATTACCTCATTTCAAATCGCTACCAGATGGATGTGGCTGGCTATGACGAGGCGTCCGGCCAGTACTACATGATCACCGACAAGTTCTCGGACAAGGCGGCGGTCTATTTCTACGATCCGAAGACCGACCAGTTCAGCAATGAGCCGGTCTTTGCCCATCCGGACTTCTCGGCGACGGGCGTTGTGCTTGGCACTGACAAGGAGAACTGGAACGAACCGCTCGGCTTCCGCTACGCGGCGGCAACCGTCGAGACTTACTGGCTCGATCCGGAGCTGCGTTCGATCCAGGAGGGTCTGGAACAGGCATTCCCGGGCCAGATCGTCGATATCATCGACGGGGCCAAAGATGGCAATCGCGTTCTGTTTTCGACCGAAGCTTCCGACCAGCCGCCAGCATATTATATGCTGCTTAACAAGAACAAGGTGGTGATGATTGGCGATAGCCGTCCATGGATCGACGAATCAGACATCGGCACGACCGAGCTGATCTACTATCCGGCGCGCGATGGCCTCAGCATTCCGGGCCTTCTGTCCTTGCCGGACAGCTACAACAAGAACACCGATGGCCGCATCCCGACGATCATCCTGCCACATGGCGGCCCTTGGGCGCGCGATTATGCAGGCTGGGACGCCTCCGGCTGGGTGCCTTTCCTGACCTCGCGCGGCTATGCCGTGCTTCAGCCCCAGTATCGCGGCTCGACCGGCTTTGGCCGTGAGCTGTGGTTCGCTGGCGATAAGGAGTGGGGCCAGGCGATGCAGGACGACAAGGATGACGGCGCGCAATACCTGGTGGACCAGGGTATTGCCGACCCGGACAAGCTGGCGATCTTCGGCTACTCCTATGGTGGCTTCGCAGCCTTCGCCGCGACCGTCCGCGAGAACAGCCCATATCAGTGTGCGATCTCGGGTGCTGGCGTGTCGAACCTTTCGCTGTTCAATCGCCTCTGGAGCTCCAACCGCGTCCAGCGAGCCTTGCAAGGCAATACGCTTGCGGGGATGGATCCGAGCAAGAACACTGCAAAGGCGAACATCCCGATCCTCGTCTACCACGGTGACCGCGACGTGCGCGTGCCGATCGAGGAAGGACGTGGCTTCTACAACGCAGTCAAAGGCCGCGTGAATGCCAAGTTCGTCGAGATCAAGGACATGCCACACAGCCTGCCTTGGTGGCCTGACCACCACCGTCAGTCGCTGAAGGCGATTGATGACTGGCTGAAGAGCGACAACTGCTTCGGCTAAGGCTCACGCAAAATGAGACAGGAAGAGGCCGCGCCGAATGGTGCGGCCTTTTTTGTTAGACTGCGAAAGCAGGCAAGAGGTACCTTCCAGCATACGGGATTAACCGGACCGCATGCACAGGGCCTACCGCCCCGACCTGTCGGGGCAGGGTGTTTCAAGATTTGATGGAATGGGGGAGGATGGTGCCGCGAGACAGAATTGAACTGTCGACCTCGTCATTACCAATGACGCGCTCTACCACTGAGCTACCGCGGCAATTGATGCTTGCGAGCGGTGGCCTTAGCTTAAGCTGGCAGTGAAGAAAAGACCGTTTCAGACATGGAGCTGAAGAAATGGCAGCAAAGGAAACTACAGCCGAGCGTGACGCGCGCCTCAAGGCGGCCCTGAGGGACAATCTCAAGAGGCGCAAGCAGGCGGCGCGCAAGGCGAAGGATGCCCCGACCTCGAAAGAGAACGAGGAGGATCCAGACGTTTGATGCTGGACCTCACAGCCCCGTCATTCATGCGCGCGCCGCATGAGCAGCTGGTTCGCGCACTCGACCGGAGCTGTTTTGCTGAAACGAGGATAATTCTTTTCGGCAAGGTCAAGCTGGTCCTTGGGCATCCGGAGATCCAGGATATGCTCAAGGATGGCGGACGTTTCGCGGTAGACGCGCGCAATGCCGGGCACGCCTCTCCCTTCGGGATGAAGTTCCTGCCAGCATCACTGAGGGTGTTGTCTGACAACCTGTTGGCACTGGATGACCCACGTCATCGGGAACTCCGGCATATGGTTGATGGTCCTTTTCGGCGGATTCAGATTGAACAGCTGGCGCCCTCGATACGGGAAACAGCCGACCAGCTTGTCGACGACATGATCCGCGATGGCGAGAATGATATTGTCGCCGGACTATGCCGCGAACTTCCCTTGCAAGTCATATTCGACCTGCTTGGCTTCTCCGATGAAACTCGCGGCAAGCTTCATGACGTGATGAAGGGCGTAGCAGGCGGCGGATCGGCTTTTGATGTGGTGCGGGCAATTTTTCGTCTGAAGCCAGCCCAGGCGGCCCTTCGGCGAGAGTTTGAAAACGTTCGCTCACATCCTCGTCCCGGACTGGTGTCAGAGTTGGCCAATGCAGGAGGCGATGGCGGGCAGATGAGCGATGACGAGCTTCTCGCCATGGTTTTTGTGCTTTTCGTTGCGGGTCATGAGACGACATCCCATCTCCTCTCGACGGCGACCTACACCCTGCTGATGCAGCCGGGCGCAGCATACCAATTCCGCAGGCTGGGCCGTGAGGCCCGCCTGGTCGCGATCGATGAACTCCTGCGATATTGCTCACCAGTGCAGATGACCAAGCCGCGTCATGCGCGCCGGGACATGGAGTTTCATGGCCAGTCACTGAAAGAAGGGGAGCGGGTGATGGGCTTGCTGGCGGCGGGAAATCTTGATTCCCGCGTGTTTAGAAACCCGACGCAGCTTGATCTTGCGCGCCGTCCGAACCGGCATCTTGGCTGGGGTGGCGGCCCGCATATGTGCCTTGGGCTGCATCTCGCCCGCACCGAGGTGCTGGAGGCGCTCAGCGTGCTTTTTGATCGTTTTCAGGAACTGGCGCTCGACACGGCACCCGACAATCTGCGTTGGACCAAGCGAACCGGCCTTCGTGGACTAAAAGCGCTACCACTCAGACTGCAGTAGACGGTCCAGCATTACCTGGTCGGTGCCATTACCACGAAACCCGCACATTCGTGCCTTTCCCCGGCCTGCGAGCGCACTATAAGTCCAGCGCATGGACAGTCTTAAAATCATTGGCGGACAACCGCTTTCCGGCGAAATACCGATTTCTGGCGCGAAGAACTCCGCGCTGAAGCTGATGGCGGCCTGCCTGCTGACGGCAGAGCCAGTGACGCTGACAAACATGCCGAACCTGGCGGACACGCGCTTCCTGTCGCAATTGCTGCAGACACTGGGCGTGGAAGTCTACTGGCCGAAGGGCGATTCGGAGTGCCGGCTGAATGCCGAAAAGCTGACATCTACGATCGCGCCGTATGAGCAGGTGCGCAAGATGCGGGCGAGCTTCAACGTGCTGGGGCCGATGCTGGCGCGTTATGGGCATGCGACCGTCTCCTTGCCGGGTGGCTGTGCCATCGGTGCGCGCCCCGTCGATCTGCACCTCCAGGCCTTCGAGGCGATGGGCGCCGACCTTCTGGTCGAGCAGGGCTATGTGAAAGCTGCCGCGATACACGGCCTGAAAGGCGCGCAGATCGTCTTCCCATTCGTCTCCGTTGGCGCGACAGAACATGCCATGCTGGCGGCGACGCTCGCCAAGGGTGAGACGGTGCTTGAGAATGCCGCGCGTGAGCCGGAGATTGCAGACCTTGCCGATTGCTTGATTTCCATGGGCGCGAAGATCGAGGGCGCTGGCTCTTCGACTATTACGATCCAGGGCGTCGACGAATTGCACGGCACGAGCCACAAGGTCATGTCGGACCGTATCGAGGCGGGCACCTATGCCATGGCTGTCGCCGCGGCTGGTGGGCATGTCACGCTGACCAATGCACCCGTCGGGGCGCTGAGCGCGATCAACCATGCGCTGCGCAATGCAGGCGTAAAGGTCGAGGCTGACAAGGACGCCGGCACGATCGAAATCGAGACGACGGGCCAGCCACTCACACCGGTGAATGTCGATACCGCGCCGCATCCGGGTTTTCCCACAGACCTGCAGGCGCAGTTCATGGCGCTCATGTCAGTCGCGCGCGGCACGTCGGTCATTCGAGAAAACATCTTCGAGAACCGGTTCATGCATGCTCCCGAACTGTCACGCCTAGGCGCCAACATTGCTGTGCGCGGCTCAGAGGCAATCGTGACCGGGGTTGAGAAGCTGAGAGGCGCACCTGTCATGGCGACCGATCTGCGCGCCTCTGTCTCTCTTGTCATTGCCGGTCTTGCTGCCCAAGGTGAGACGACCGTCAGCCGTATCTACCACCTCGACCGGGGTTTTGAGCGGCTGGAAGAGAAGCTGAGCGCTGTCGGGGCGAATATCCGCCGGACAAGCGAAGAAGATGAAGGCTAGGGGCTGAACACGCCATGGCAACGAATACACCGCTGCGCCTGCTCGCTGAGGATAGCGAAGACCTGAAAATCATTTCAGCCGCTGTGCAGGACTGCGTCATTAAGGCGGAGAATATACGGTTCGAACGCAGCCAGAGGCGCTTTGCGCTCGAGGTGAACCGCTTCCGCTGGGAAGACGCGGCCAATAAGGGCAAGAGGGCGCCGAAAACCCGCGTGCGATCACTGCTGGCTTTCGACGGCGTGCTGTCTGTGAAGACGCGCGGTGTCACGCGTTCCGATCCGGACATGGTCTATTCTTTGCTCGCCATCGCGTTTGAACCAGATCAAGACCCGCCGGGCGGTACTGTGCGGCTTCACTTTGCTGGCGATGGCGAAGTGGAGCTGGCGGTCGAAGTGCTCGATGTGACGCTGCTTGACAGCGACTATGAATGGACAACGCGGCACACGCCGCAACATGACCGCAGGAGACGCTAGTATGGCCAGATGGCTGGACGGCACAAAAGGCAACTTCGCAGACGAGCTCGCAGCTTTCCTCGCTGAGCCGCGCGGAGAGGTCGAGGATGTTGCGCAGACCGTGACCGATGTGCTGGCGGACGTGCGCGTCAAGGGCGGCGAAGCCGTGGCACGTTATACCGCCAAGTTTGACCGGCTGACGCTAGACCCAGTCACGCTGCAGTCGGACAATGTAGACCTGCATGCGCTGGCAGCTGGATGTCCGGCAGACCTTCGCGAGGCTATTGATTATGCGGCTGAGAGGATCACCGCCTATCATGAGCGCCAGCGGCCTTCGGATAATTTCTTCAAGGACCCGGAAGGCGTCGAGCTTGGCTGGCGCTGGACGCCGCTCGACAGTGTTGGTGTTTATGTGCCGGGTGGTCTCGCGTCTTATCCAAGCTCTGTGCTGATGAATGCCGTGCCGGCGAAGCTGGCCGGGGTGAAGCGGGTCGTGATGACTGCGCCCGCACCGGGTGGGCAGCTGTCCAATGCCGTTGCCTATGCGGCGTTGAAGGCGGGTGTCGACGAATACTATCCGATTGGCGGCGCGCAGGCCGTTGCCGCGCTGACCTTCGGTGCGGGCCATCTCACGCCGGTCGACAAGATTGTCGGGCCGGGAAATGCCTATGTTGCTGAAGCCAAGCGGCAGGTTTTTGGCCGTGTCGGCATCGATACGATTGCTGGCCCATCAGAGATTCTCGTCATTGCCGACGAGAGTGCAAACCCGGACTGGATTGCCGCTGACCTGCTCAGCCAGTGCGAGCATGACACGTCTTCCCAGTCGATCCTGATCACTGTGGAAAAGCCTGTGGGTAAGTCTGTGGAAGAAGCTGTGGAAAAGCAGTTGAAATCTCTCTCCACAGAAGTGCGTGCACGCACCTCCTGGGAGACGCATGGCGCGATCATCCTGGCCAGGGATCTGGACCAGGCAGCAGACATCGCGAACGAGATTGCGGCAGAGCATCTGGAGCTTGCGATTGATGATCCGGACATGCTGCTGCCGCAGATCCGGCATGCTGGCGCGGTTTTCCTCGGCCATCATACGCCAGAAGCGCTTGGTGACTATGTCACCGGATCGAACCATGTCCTGCCGACCAGCCGCGCTGCTCGGTTCAGCTCTGGCCTTGGCCTGACGGATTTCATGAAACGGATGAGTGTCCAGCGGGCGGGCCCGGAAGGGTTTGCGGCGTTGGCGCCAGCCGTCCTGCGGCTTGCAGAGGCGGAGGGCCTGCCTGCCCATGCGCGCTCAGTTTCCATTCGGACCAATAGCGGTGGGAGTGATGGCAGATAAGCGCCTTGTTGCCGTCGAGATTGATGAAGAGACGCTGTCATCGAGCGGCCCTGACGCTGAGCATGAGCGGCGGGTGGCCATCTTTGACCTGATCGAGGAAAACTCGTTCGGTGTAAGAGACGATGAGCGCGGGCCCTATGTGCTGCATCTCTCAATGATGGAGCGCAAGCTGGTCTTTGATATCCGGCTGGAGGACCAGACCAAGGTCCACATGTTCATCCTGTCAGTCTCTCCGTTTCGTGGGATCATCCGCGATTACTTCATGATCTGTGAGAACTATTATTCGGCGATCAAGACGCAGTCCCCGCATCAGATTGAAGCGATCGACATGGCCCGCCGCGGAATCCACAATGAGGGCTCCACGCTGCTGGCCGAGCGGCTGGAGAACAAGATTGATGTCGATTTCGATACATCGCGGCGGCTGTTCACGCTGATCTGCGCGCTGCATGCCGGACAGACGCGGTCGCCAACCTAGGCTTTCGGAAATTCGATTTCTTCAGGTTGTTTCAGAGGGTGAAGGAGCCGGGCTGTCAGCTCCAGCCGAAGGCCATCTTCCTCAAATGTACGCTCAAAGCTCACATTCGGCATGAAGCTGAAGAGCTGGGAGCCGAAACCGGTCGTTTCAGGCGCGGTCACGCCAGACAGGCCGCTTTCCTTCCAGCAGACCTTGAAGCAGTACTCATCATCGCCGCGAGATGTCTCGATGCGCAGTGTTCCGCCGGGGACAGAAAAGCAGCCATACTTTGCGGCATTCGTCGCCATTTCATGCACCAGAAGAGAGGCATGCTGGGCGCCGCGCGGACCAAGCTGAAAGTCAGGACCACAAATGGTAACGCGGTCGCAATTGCGGCCACAGAATTGATCCAGCCCATCTTTCAGGATGGCGTGAAGGCCAAGCCCGTCCCATTGATTGTCGCGAAGCTGGTCATGTGTGCGGCCCATGGCAGCAAGGCGGGAGGCGAATTCATTACGGAATTCCTCGATACTCTCGGCCTGGTTGCCGGAGAGCATCGCAACAGCCTGTATCACCGAGAAGATGTTCTTTACGCGGTGATCAAGCTCCTGCTGGATTATCTCGTTTCTTTCGTGGAGCTTGTCCGATTCTGTAATGTCCTCAGCGTGCTGGACGATATAGGCGACCTCACCATCAATGCCGTAATAAGGGGTCTGCACGCATTGCCAGCATTTGGTGCTGACAGTGCCGTCGGCATGTCGGAAATGGTAATGGGTCCGGTCGAGTCGCGTCGTCTCACCGTTCAAAGTCCGGATGAATTTTTCGCGGACCGGTGCAGTCCGGTCATCTGTGTCGGGGAAGGCGTGGAAGATATTCTTGCCCGCGATGTCGGCCAGCTTGCGCTCAACGGAGTCGAGATAGGCCTGGTTCGCATACATGATGGTCAGGCTTCGATCCATGATCATGTACGGGGTCAGCATGCCGTCAACGAGATGGCGGAAATTCAAGAGGGCCGAGCCAGCTGGCAAGGCATTATGGGTCGCGAGACGATGCGGCATCATTCACACCAGGAATTGAATTTTCGTAATCTGACACCAAATTCCTCTCCAAGCCGTTACCAGACGCAACGCGCCGGTGTAGCCGCGTTGCCTTTTACGGCTTGCCCTTACAGGTGACGAAAGTTACGAACCGCGCCATATCTGGCCCGCAGAGATGGTTGACAGTCGCTGCGGCTAAACAAGGAGTGCCAATGTCAAAAGAAGAACTGATTGAGTTCAACGGAACGATCATGGAGCTTCTGCCGAACGCGACTTTCCGCGTGAAGCTGGAGAATGATCACGAAATTATCGGCTATACGGCTGGCAAGATGCGCAAGAACCGCATCCGCATCCTGACGGGCGACAAGGTCCTCGTTGAAATGACGCCTTACGATCTGACCAAGGGCCGGATCACCTATCGCTTCAAATAGTGATCAAGCCTGCGACGCGCGCGCCCCTGATCCTGGCGAGCGCGAGTCCAAGGCGGCTCGACTTGCTGGCGCAGGCCGGAATTGTGCCCGATGAGGTCCGGCCGGCCGATATCGACGAAACTCCGCTAAAAGATGAGACGCCCGCTGCGCTGGCCGAACGCCTGGCGCGCGAAAAGGCGCTGCGCGTGCACCAGGCGGGAAGTTTTACGCTGGCGGGTGACACAGTCGTCGCAATGGGGCGGCGCATCCTGCCCAAGGCGGGCGACACGGATGAAGTGATCGATTGCCTGCAAATGCTGTCTGGCCGCGCACATCAGGTCATTTCCGGCCTTGCCGTCTGTGCGCCAGATGGGCGGATATCTCTGCGGGCTGTCCGCTCCCGCGTCCTGTTCAAACGGCTCACCACTAACGAGATCGAACACTACGCGCATGACGGCGACGGTGTCGGTAAGGCAGGCGGCTATGCGATACAGGGGCAGGCGGCGCCTTTCGTGCGGCGGATAAACGGATCCTACACAGCGATCGTTGGGCTTCCGCTTTATGAGGCGGTGTCGATGTTGCAGGGGCTTGGCTACCTGAGCGGTGCGGCCTCACCAAGCGGCGCGGAATAGCGTAAGAGGTCCGCTCGTCCGCTTTCATGCTGCCGAGCGTGAGTGTTGGTCAGGCTGGCCGATACCATCGCATTTTCTGAAAGCGGCTCAGCGAGCGGGATGAGGAATGCCCGGCGGGTTTCTGGCAGCACAACGAGGCTTGCCAGGGGCAAAGATGTGGTGTCGCCATTCGCGTCCATCTGGATCGTGCCCTGAAGGCGCGCATGGGCCGTTCCTGTATTTGAGACCTCCAGACGAAGCGCGGTTGAGCCGTCTGCGAGCAGAACGTGCGTGACGGCCTCAATGACGGGCAGGCTCTTCGCGTCCGGGCCGGTGAGATAGATAAGGCTGGTTTCCTCGATCTTTCGAAGAAGGCTGCCGCCGTCTGACGTTGTCACAGGTGCAATCGCTGAGGCGAGGAGGGCAATCCTGCGCGAGCCTGCAGGTGCCGCCGTGTCAGGAATTTTGATGTCTACGAGGATTTCGCGGGATTCGCCGGGCGCGAGTGAGATATAGGCTGGGCTGAAGCGGACCCAGTCTACCATGCTGTCCGGCGCATCACCGGGCGGTTCAAGTTCGAGCTGACCTTCGGCGCTAATGGTCCAGTCAGTAAGACCGATGGTGAGTTCGACCGTCTCATCCGGGCTGTCATTCTGCAGAGTGACGAAGGCACGTTCGCGGTCTCCGGGGGCGGCACTCAGTTCCAGCGACGTCGGCTCAAGCGAGACCTGCCTGCCGTGAGCTGGAATAGAGAGTCCGGCCAGACAGGCGAGCAGGAGAAGAGCTGCGCGAATTGAGCGGGTGAGCTTCATGTCCTGTCCCAGTTGATTGGACGCATTGGTGTACGATGACGGTGAAGCTAGGTGGCCCCGGTTACCGGGTGGTTTAGAGACACGTCGTGCGCGCCAAGCTTGCGCCGGACGCCGGGCTTGGTTAGCCAAAACAGCGATGACCCAGCCTGACCAAGAGCCTGAGCGCAAAGCCGCGCCGAAGAAAAAGAAGAAGCGCAAGAAGCCGCCTCACATTGCGGCAGATCTGGCTACGGCAGAGGGGCGGCGCCGTGCCCAGCTGGAGATGGTGCTCGGTGATCATGGCTTTCTGCGGGAAGGCTTTCAGAACCTGCATCAGATCAGCCCCGAAATGTGGCGTTCCAACCAGCCGAACCCTCGGCAGGTGGCAGAACATGCGCGCGCACGAGGCATCAAGACGATCATCAATCTGCGCGGTGAGAGCACCAAGGGGTATTATCTCCTTGAGAAGGAAGCCTGCGAAGCGGTCGGCATAAAACTCGTCGATTTTCAGGTCTTTTCACGCGATACGCCGACGGTTGAGCGCATTGAGGCGGCACGCAACCTTTTTGAAACGATTGAGTATCCGGCGCTGATGCACTGCAAATCGGGTGCGGACCGGGCCGGTCTGATGAGTGCCTTCTACATGATATTCCGGCAGGGCATGCCGGTCGAAAAGGCGCTCAAACAGCTGTCTGGTCGCTACCTGCACGTCAAATCCGGCAAGACCGGAATGCTGGACGCGTTCTTCGAAGCCTATCTGGACAGCTCGCGCGAGACGGGAAAAGACTTTATGGCGTGGGTTAAGGACGACTATGATCGCGATGCGGTGAAGGCTGATTTCCTTCGGAAGCGGCGAGGCCGAATAAGCTTCGACCGTATTCTCCGTCGGGAATAAGATCGGTTTTTCCCTGGAATCTCTACCGGGTTCGTCAGAACCCTATTGGCTAGAAAGCCTCAGAAGGAAGCAAAAATGAAATTTCCAGTCTCAGTCCTGCTTGCCAGCTTCGTCCTGGTAGCCTGCGACGGAAGTTCTGGTGACCGCAGGGCCATCATGAAGTTTTGCGAGACGGAAGTCGGCATGGAAGCAGCAGAATGTGCGTGCCTGACCGACGCGGCTGAAGATTCGCTCGATGACGAGCTTTTTGCCAAATTTGCCGACATCGCCAGGAATGGTGGCGAGCAGGAGATTTCAATACCGGGGAACTCTGCAAGGGAGCAGGAACAGATCTTCGCTTTCATCTTCGAGGCAGCACCGCGCTGCGCATTTGGCCAGGAATAATCCAGCGGCCATGGTATTTTTGGGGGTGTGACGTGAAATTCTTTATTATCAACAGTTTCCGGGCGATGGTTTATGTTGCCTACTTGGCGATCATCGTGTGCGGTGTCTTGCTGGGCATCTATCAGGATGGGGTGTTCGCAGCAGAATACGGCCTGAGCGGTGACCTGGCACGTGTCGCAGAAATCGCCGGTTTCACGATTGCCGGCTGGATCCTTGCAAGCGTCATCTGCGGTCTTATCGTGGCTGTGCTCGACATTCGCGACGATATCAATGACCGTCTGCCAGACGCACGCCGCGACAACTAGACGACGCCAGTTCTGAATTGAATGGCGTGGTGGGACACGATGTCCTGCCACGGCCATTTTCAGTCGACTTGTACCCGGCCTGCATGCTTAGCCTAGAGGCGTGAATTCAGTATCTTTGCAAGCAGGGTAGCGGCCTTGGCCTTACATACCGCCTCCATCTCGAGAGACGCTCTTAGCCATGCGCGCAAGGTGGCGCTGCCGACCCTGCCGGGCCTTCTGCTTATGGCGTCGGCCGTCTTCGCGCAAAGTTATGTGAACCGCCTGGCAAGCGAAGGCGGTGAGCCAGTGTTCTACTGGTTCGCTATGGGGCTGCTCGTAATCTTCGTCGGCAGCTTCTGGTCGGCGACGATGTATCGCCAGCTTTTGCCGGAGGCCGGCACGTCTGGTGTTCTGGGAGACGCCTGCAGGCTGTTCCTTGCAAACCTTGCCGTCTACGGGCTCTATTTCATCCTGATTTTCCTGATGACGCTGTTTTTCTCGATCTTTGCAGGCGTGCTGATCGACGCGTCCGGTTATGACCCGTCAGCAAGCGGGCAGGCCGCTGACGAGGTCTGGCGGTCAATCGATGCGTTATCGGGTTCTGGTGCAGCAATCATCCTTTACCTGTTGCTGGTCGTATCGGCAGGGGCGCTGATCTGGCTCGGGCTTCGCCTCTTTCTGTTTGGCGCAGCCACGATTGCGGAGCGTCACATCACGATCTTCAGGAGTTGGCCGTGGACGTCGAAGCATGTCTCGAAGCTCGCCCTTCTCTGGGTCAGCCTGCAACTTCTGCCGTGGCTAGTCTTGTCCCTGATTGCGTCGTTTGTGCTTCATTCTGGCGGGATCATAACGGTTATCAGCGTTTACGCGCCGCCGCCTGAATCGGCCGAAGCGCTCGGTGATCTTGAGTTTGCTGGGCTTGCAGCGCTTGCCTTTCTCATCCTCGCACCGTTCTACTGGCTCGGGCATGGTCTCGCGGTTGCGCTTTATCAGCGGCTCGCGCCAACCCGAGTTGACGCGGAGACCACTTTCGGCTGAGTGCTGAAGCTGTATCACGTCCGGGGAGGGCATGGTGGAGCACAGGTTCAGTTTCGCGAATGCCATGCTGCATTTTGCCCAGGCGCGCGGGCCAGGCGGTTTTATCTGGAAGTATGCGCTAGCCTATCTGCTCGCCGTGCTCCTCATGGGCGGGCTGGCCTATGTCCTTTTCCAGCCGCTTATCGGGCTCTTCACTGATGTGTTGCTTCAAGTCGCCCGCGAAGCGTTGACGGGCGACGACATCGAAGTGGTGTTGACGCGCGAGATCTCTGGCATGGCGGGCCGCATCGTCTTTTCGTATATCGGACTATTGCTGCTGACAGCGCTGGTCTGGTCCATGTTTGAAGCGGCGATCCAGCGGCGCTATGTCCGCGAAGAGGGGTTCAGCATTGGTATTGGCGCGGATGAATTCCGGCTACTGCTCGTGGCGCTGATGTGGTTCCTGTTCAACATAGTTGGCTATCTCGCGAGTGCGATCATTGCGGGATTACTGGGGGCGATGATCATGAGCATCGGGGGTGGGGAGACCTATGCGCTTGGCTTCAGCGTTCCCATCGTCTTCCTGCTGGCGGCATTTGGCTGGCTTTACTGCACAGTTCGCCTGTCGCCAGCGGCTGGCCTGACAGTACGGGACAAACGCCTGCAATTCCTGAATGCCTGGGGTGCGAGCCGTGGCCGGTTCCTGCCGCTTTTCTTCGCTTATGTGTTCCTTGGTATCATTTTCTGGATCGTGTTCACGGTGCTCTATTCGGGCGGGGCTGCAGCGACCTTCTCTATCTTCATGGCGAACTTTGGCAGTATCGAGCAGATCGAAGCGAACCCAGCAGAACTGATCTTCTTTGTCCTGCAAGGACGTTTTATCGCCAGTGTGGTCGGCATCTATGCCGTGCTTCTGACGATCAACGGATTGCTTGCCTATGTCTGGGCGGGACCGGCATCGCTGGCCGCGAAGACTGATCCGCGCGGCGGCGGTATCGCACAGGCCCCAGACGTTTTTGCCTGAGAACAGGCGGCGCTATTCGGCCGCCTGTTTTGATTTCAGCTGTCTGGCATAGGATGCGCGGCGCTCATCCTGCCGGCGGAAAGTCTCTGCGAGGAAACGGCCCGTCCAGCTTTCTTCAATGGCGGCCACTTCTTCCGGTGTGCCGACAGCAACAATCTTGCCGCCGCCATCACCGCCTTCAGGACCAATATCGACGAGATGATCGGCCGTCTTGATGACGTCGAGATTGTGCTCGATCACCACGACCGTATTACCAGCATCGACCAGCTCATGCAGCACTTCGAGAAGCTTGCGGACATCCTCAAAGTGGAGGCCGGTCGTCGGCTCATCAAGGATATAGAGGGTCCGGCCGGTCGCGCGTTTCGACAGCTCTTTTGCAAGTTTGACACGCTGCGCCTCACCACCTGAGAGCGTCGTCGCCTGCTGCCCCACCTTGATATAGGTGAGGCCAACCCGGCTCAGCGTTTCCATCTTGGACTGGATGCTCGGCACGGCATGGAAGAACTTTTCAGCCTCTTCCACTGTCATGTCGAGCACGTCGGCGATGGACTTGCCCTTGTAGAGGACTTCCAGCGTTTCACGGTTGTAGCGCTTGCCGTTACAGGTCTCGCAGGTGACATAGACATCTGGCAGGAAGTGCATCTCGATCTTGATGACGCCGTCGCCCTGACAGGCTTCGCAGCGCCCACCTTTCACGTTGAACGAGAAGCGACCTGGCTTGTAGCCACGCGCCTTGGCTTCTGGCAGGCCGGCAAACCAGTCGCGGATCGGCCCGAAAGCACCCGTATAGGTCGCCGGGTTGGAGCGCGGCGTGCGCCCGATCGGTGACTGGTCAATGTCGATGACTTTGTCGAGATGGTTGAGGCCTTCGAGACTCTCATAAGGCGATGGAGCCTGTGAGGCACCGTTCAGCTTCCGGGCAAGCGCCTTGTAAAGCGTTTCGATGATCAGTGTGGACTTGCCGCCGCCGGACACGCCCGTAATGGCGGTGAACGTGCCGAGCGGTATGGTCGCGTCGACATTCTTGAGGTTGTTGCCGCTCGCGCCTTTGACGGTGAGCGAGCGGGACTTCTTCTTGAGGCGGCGCTTCGCTGGAACCGCAATCTCTTCCTTGCCGGACAGGAATGCGCCGGTGAGGCTGTCAGGATGAGAAATGACTTCCTCTGGCGTGCCCTCGGCGATGATCTGGCCGCCATGGACACCGGCGCGCGGCCCCATATCGATGACGTGGTCAGCGGTCAGGATGGCGTCTTCATCATGCTCCACCACGAGTACGGAGTTTCCGAGGTCGCGCAGGCGTTTGAGGGTTTCCAGCAGGCGTTCATTGTCACGCTGGTGGAGCCCGATGCTTGGCTCATCAAGCACATAGAGGACGCCCTGCAGGCCAGACCCGATCTGGCTGGCGAGACGGATGCGCTGGCTCTCACCGCCCGACAGCGTGCCGGACGCGCGTGACAGGGACAGGTATTCGAGGCCGACCGCATTAAGGAAGATTAGCCGGTCGTTGATCTCTTTCAAAATGCGCGAGGCGATCTCTTTTTGCTGGTCGTTCAGCGTGTCGACGACCTGGCCGAACCAGTCGCCGGCCTGCTTGATCGAGAATTCGGCGCTGTCGGAAATATCGAGACCGTCAATCTTCACCGCGAGCGCTTCGGGCTTTAGCCTTTTACCATTGCAGGACGGGCAGGGGGCGGCGGACTGAAACTTGGATATCTCATCGCGCGCCCACTGGCTGTCCGTTTCGCGGTAGCGGCGGTTGAGGTTCGG
This sequence comes from Henriciella marina, assembly GCF_027213945.1. Taxonomy (GTDB): domain Bacteria; phylum Pseudomonadota; class Alphaproteobacteria; order Caulobacterales; family Hyphomonadaceae; genus Henriciella; species Henriciella marina_A. The sequence goes on along the minus strand of NZ_JAPWGW010000002.1, from coordinate 278,072 downwards.
AATGACGCCTTCAAACGTCTTCTTCACCTCATAGCGGCGGAGGCCGTCATCATAGACAAACTGGATTTCTTCATCGTCCGTGCCGTGAAGCACAACGTCGCGGACATTCTGCTTCAACTTGTTCCAGGCTGTGTCGAGGTCAAAGTCGTAATGGTCGGCCAGCGCCTGAAGCGTTTGGGTCTGATACGGAGAAGCAGCGCGGGCCCAGGGCGCGATAGCCCCTTTGGCGAGCGACAGATCCTTGTCGGGGACGACCAGTTCAGGGTCGACCTTGGACTGTTGGCCAAGACCGTCACAGGCCGGGCAGGCGCCGAACGGATTGTTGAACGAAAAGAGGCGCGGCTCGATCTCCGGGATGGTGAAGCCGGAGACAGGACAGGCGAAATTGGCCGAATAGGTGATACGCTTGGCTTGTGTCTCGCCGTCTTCAAGGTCTGCATATTCCAGCACAGCGATACCATTGGCGAGGCCGAGGGCCGTCTCGAAACTTTCTGCGAGTCGCTGCTCCATGCCTTCGCGGATGACGACGCGGTCAACGACGACATCAATGTCGTGCTTGAACTTCTTGTCGAGCGTCGGCGGGGTTTCGAGATCGTGGAACTCGCCGTCGACCTTCACGCGCTGGAAGCCGTTCTTCAGGAGCTCGGCAAACTCTTTCCTGTACTCGCCCTTGCGGCCGCGGATCATCGGCGCGAGCAGGTAGAGCCGGGTCTTCTCCGGCAGGTCCATCGTCCGGTCGACCATTTCGGAAACGGTCTGGCTCTGGATGGGCAGGCCGGTAGCGGGCGAATAGGGGATGCCGACACGCGCCCAGAGGAGGCGCATATAGTCGTAGATCTCGGTCACGGTGCCGACAGTCGAGCGCGGGTTCTTCGAGGTGGTCTTCTGCTCAATCGAGATGGCAGGCGAGAGGCCCTCAATGCTCTCGACATCCGGCTTCTGCATCAGCTCAAGGAACTGCCGCGCATAGGCAGAGAGGCTCTCGACATAGCGCCGCTGGCCTTCTGCATAGATGGTGTCGAAGGCGAGCGAGGACTTGCCCGAGCCCGACAGCCCCGTCAGCACGACAAGCTTGTCGCGGGGGATGTCGACATCGACATTCTTCAGATTGTGTTCTTTCGCGCCGCGCACGCGTATCATGCGAAGATCGGGTGACGTCATCGACATAGCCTTTCGGGACCGCGCCTCGTCTAGCGTTGAAGTATCATGTGTAACTGGAGTCCAGCTTGACGACCAGAACAAAAGATGAACATTGTGCCGTCTGCAGCCATTTAAGCTGCCGATTGTGGAAATATGGGGTGCGAGGGCGACATGCGCCAAGTGTCGTATTACACCCGGAAGCTGGATTCGAACCGGAAATGAATGGAGCGCGATATGGCAGGCTCAGTGAACAAGGTCATTCTCATTGGCAATCTGGGAGCAGACCCGGAAGTGCGTCAGTTCCAGAATGGCGGCCAGGTCTGCAATCTGCGGATCGCCACGTCGGAGACCTGGAAGGACAAGAATACAGGTGAACGCCGCGAGAAGACCGAGTGGCATCAGGTAGCCATCTTTTCCGAGGGGCTGGTGCGGATCGCGCAGCAATACCTCAAAAAAGGCTCCAAGGTTTACATCGAAGGCAAGCTGCAGACCCGCAAATGGCAGGACCAGAGCGGCGCTGACCGCTATTCGACCGAAGTCGTCCTGCAGGGCTTTGACGGTACGCTGACCATGCTGGATAGCGCTGGCGGTGGCCAGGGCGGCGGCGGTGGCGGTCGCTCGGGCGGTGGCAGCTATGGCGGCGGCGGTGGTGGCCCACGCCAACTCGATGGTCCGCCGCAGGACTTTAATCAGGACTTTGAAGACGAGATCCCGTTCTAGCGTGACGTCGAACCGGGGCAGGGCGCCGGGGCTGGCGCTGGCGATGCTTCTCCTCTCGGCTTGCGCCGGTAGCCCTGTTGCGGAGCAAGAGCCAGGCGATACAGGCGCGCTGCTTCTCACCAATGCCCGGCTGATCGACCTTTCGGGTGAAGCGCCCCGGATCGAGGAGCCAGCCTTCTTGCTGGTTCGCGGGGGCGAGATTGCCGCCATTGGCGATGCCACTTCGAACTTTACCGCCGATCAAATCATTGACCTCGAAGGCCGTACGGTAACGCCAGGCCTCGTGGATATGCATGTTCATGTCTGGGATGAGACTGAGCTCGACGCTTACCTGTCATATGGTGTGACGACGGTGCGTAACCTCTCTGGAATGCCATTTCATCTGGTGCTTCAGGATGAAATTGCGCGCGGCGAGCGTCTTGGTCCCCGGCTGCTGACATCTGGGCCAATCCTGAATAGCGCCGGGGCGAACCAGCAGGACAACCATCAGCTTGTCGAAACAGCCGAGGAGGCACGCGCGGCCGTCGCCTGGCAGGCCGAGGCCGGTTTCACACGCCTGAAGGTGTATTCGAACCTCACGCGCGACGCCTATGAAGCGGCGCTGGATGAAGCGCGTCTGCGCGGTATGGCTGTCACCGGCCATAGCCCGGAGGGCATACGCGCCCTTGGCGTGCCGGAGAGTGAACCCTTCAATATTGCGTTCGGCGAAATCATTGACGATGGCTTCGAGACGCTGGAACATGTTGAGACAATTGTCTGGCATGGCCTGCGGGCGCGAAAAGACGAGGCTGCGGCGAGGGCGCTGGCGCGGCAGCTGGCGGATGACGGTGTTGGCGTGACGCCGACGCGCGTCGCGCATCACAATCTGCTTCGTATGGCAGAAACAGAGGGCGCCGCGGCTGAGCGTGAAGGCGTGGAGCTGCTCAACCCCTTCGTGCAGGGGCTGGAAGCAGAGGTGAAAGCCTATTGGGCGTCTGCAGATCGGGTGCCCCTCCAGCAAGAGGATGCGTTTCAGGCGCGCATGACCAAGATCCTCGCGGAGGAAGGCGTAAGGCTGTTGGCGGGAAGCGATGCGGGCACCTTCATCAACGTGCCCGGCCAGTCGCTCATCGACGAGCTCCGACTTCTCGTCGATGCTGGGCTTACGCCCTTTGAGGCCTTGCAGACCGCCACCTGGAACGCCGCGCTTGTGCTGGGTGAGAGCGATGCGAATGGATGCGTGGAAGCGGGCTGCGCCGCTGATCTGACTGTCTACAGCTGCGACCCGCTGGCCGATATTGATTGCGCCGCGTCGGTGTCAGGTGTTGTGCGGAACGGCGAATGGCTGGGGCAGGAGCGGCTTCAGGGACTTCGCCGGGCGGCAACACAGCACGATGTCGAACGCACGCAAGCCAACATCGTGGCAGGTCTGGCGGCGCAGGGAACGCCTGTTCCTGATTTCTAGGCCATACTGAGCGGGCGCGGGAACGCCTTCGTGTGCGGACCGTTTCCAACCGATCTATTTGGAGCTTTCAGGCCATGATGAAATACGCCCTATTACCTTTTGTCTGCATGGCAGTGACTGGCTGTGGTCCCGAGGGACAGGGTGCGGACGCAGGTGGCGTCCCGCGAGAAGAAGCGCGCATGGGAAGCGATGCCAATTCGCTCGTCGACAACGCGATCGAGGATGACACGACGCTTGCCGGGCGAAACCAGCCTGTCGATGCGTCGATGCCTCCGGTTGATGCTGGAGACCCTGCTGATATCGCGCAACGTTGGGCCAGCGCACTCGAAGCGCGCGATTGGGAAAAGGCCCGCCTGTCCTGGGGCGAAAGCGGCATGGCCAGTGGCCTCGACGCTGAAGAGTTTGAGGTCGCTTTCAGCAAGTATCGGACAATCGATATCGGCTTTGGTGAAGCGCGGCAGGAAGGCACGGCTGGAACGCTCTATTACGAAGTGCCCGTGACCATGACGGGTGAACTTGAAAATGGCGATGCTTACCGGATGGAAGGCCCGCTCCTGCTTAGCCGCGTCAACGATGTCCCGGGTGCGTCAACCGAAGAGCGCAAATGGCACATCGAGATGAGTGATTTGCGACCCAGGCCTGTGGACAAAGAAACCGGCAGCACTCAATAGGCGCTACTGGGGCTTGTCCGGTCTGGCGACCGTCATGACGCGATCGATGAAGTCGCTTTTTGCCTGCGTATAGGCTTCCCTGTCATTGCCATAGGTTTTAGCAAGCTTTCGCTTGAGACGGGCGTAGGCTTCGGCCTCTTCAGGGTGTGCGTAAAGATAGTCGATGAAGGCCAAGCGACCATGGAGGTCGCTGCCGGGTTCGCAGACATGTATGTGATGTGTTCGCTTCTCGCCTCGAGGCGGCATGCCCCGCACGAAGAAGAGGCGGTCTGTCTTCGGATTGTCGGCCCAATAGTCGTAGCCAAGTCTTTCCAGTTTTGCGGGTAACGCCGCTTTTGCTGAATTGAGGTCCGGCACGATGAGTAGCATGTCGATGATGGGTTTGGCGGGCATCCCTTTGATCGCAGTGCTTCCGAAATGCACAATGTCGATGATAGGAGGGTCCGCAAGTGCAGAAAGGATCCGTTGGCGCTCGCGCTGGAAAGCCGCAGGCCAATCGGGATTGTGCTCGGCGATCTCTATTTCATCCATTTGAGCGAATTCCAGACTTAGGCAGGCTTAGCTCATCCCGCGATAGCGGCCGGGGCGGTGATTGATCGCGACGGTCAGGTTCAGCACGAACGCGCCAACGATCGATAGCGCAACAAGCTTTAGCGGCAGCATGAAAAGCGCAATGACGAGGATAATCAGGTCGATGATCAGCTGGAACAGGCCGGCGCGAATGATGCCCCGGTCCTGAAGGAACTGGGAGAGGATTGTCACACCGCCAATTCCCGCGCGATGGCGCAGCAGGACGACAAGGCCCACCCCCATCATCGCAGCGCCAGCGACAGCAGCGAAGGCCGGCGCGAGAAAGCTGAAGTCTACCCAAAGCGGAAGCAGGCGCGTCTGTAACGAAACAAGCGCCACCGACGCGAATGTCCGGAGCGTAAAACCCCACCCCATGCGCAGGATGGAAAGGGCGAAGAAGGGCAGGTTGAGAACGAAGAAGACCGGGCCAAAGGTTAGTGATGTGCCGAATTCGACAAGGAGGCTAGTACCTGCAACGCCGCCGGTGATCAGCATGGCTTCGCTGTAGAGAATGACGCCAAAGCTTAGCAACAGCGTGCCAAGGATCAGTGCCTGTACGTCTTCGTACCATTTGTGGGGAACGACGGCGGCTTCGGCTTCGGTTTCAGGTGCATCGGACATGGGCGCTCATTGCGCGAGGCGGTCGCTGCGTCAAGGCGTGTAAATCTCCACCGCAGCGCTTGTGCGACTGCCGCCACGCTCCAGCGCACCGCCGATTAGATAGATGTCGTTGCCGACGGTTACGCCGCCCAGTCCATGCCGGGGCTTGGGCATATCCTTGATGGCCGACCATTGGTCAGAGCGTGGATTGTACACCCATGCGTCTTCATAGACCCCGCCTCCATTCTCAAACCATTCGCCGCCGAAGGTGTAGAGTTTGCCGTCGACGATGCCGCTGGCAAGGCCGCCCTGAGCGCGAGGCATGGGGGCGAGTGTTTCCCAGCGATCGGTTCCAGGATCATAGACTTCATGAACGGTCGTATTTCCACCTTCCACGGTGCGGCCAGCGACGACATGAAGCCGTCCATCAATCACACCGGAAATAGCGCTGTTGCGGGCGGTCGGCATCGGCGCAAGCTCTTCCCAGTGCGCGCCGTTAAAGCAGAGCAGCGTTCCGACATCGGTATGGTCGTTCCAGTCGAGATTGCGGGTGCCTGAAGGCTGGCGTCCGCCTGCAAGATACAGCTTTCCGCGGATGATGCCGCCGCTGCTTTCGCCGTTCACGACGGGCAGGGAAGGCGCCGGAAGCCAGACATCGCCAGCGGCATCATAGCGCCAGGCTGTATGCTGCATTTGCCAGCCGCCCTTCGGCCCGGATTCAAACCCGCCAATGCAGTAGAGTGCATTGTTCAGGCTGATGAGTTGGGGGTGGTGTCTGGCGACGGGCAGGTCAGCGAGCGGCGTCCATTCTCCGGTTTCAAAGTCGAGTGCGTGGTGAGCGCTCGTGGGGCCGGTGATGTGGCCATCTTCGGCAATGAACCCGCCCGCGAGGTGGATGCGTCCAGCATGCAGGCAGGGATAGATTTCCTGAACGGGGAAGGGCAGCGATGGACCATCGCGCCAGCCATTTGTCGCTTGGGGCTGCTCACTGTTCGCGGGCCGGGCGGCGCAAGCTGCGGCCAGGCCTGCGCCGAGCCATTGAAGCGACTGGCGGCGCGTCGGTGTCAGTTTCATCTACGAATTCCTCTCTACCCATCGCTGTAACAATAGGCTGGCGCGAAGCATTGGCAAAGCTGGGGCGCGTGAGCGGAGAATTCTTGGCCGTAGCTAGGCGGAGCGACGCGGCGGCAGGCCTGTGCAGCCTGATAATTCCTGCCTAGCCTGTCTCCAGATAACGATCAGGGAGAGAATACATGGCTATCGATTTCACCATTCCGGAAGACGCAAAAAAGGTCCGCGAAAAAGTGCGTCAGTGGGTGCAGGATGAGTGTATCCCGGCAGAGAAGCGTCTGACCGACGGCGAGGACTACAAGACGGTCCTGAACGAGTTGCGCGCCAAGGCGCGTAGTCAAGGCCTGTGGCTGCCCTTCATCCCAGAAGAACATGGCGGTATGGGCCTTGGCCCACTGGCTAACGCCCTGGTTCAGATGGAGCTTGGACAGAGCCATCTCGGCGCGCTGTCGATGAACTCGCAAGGGCCTGACGATGCCACCATGCTGACGCTGCTCGCGCACGGCACCGACTATCAGAAAGAGAAATTCCTCAAGCCGATCCTGAACGGTGAAAAGCGCGTCTGCTATTCAATGACGGAAAAGGCTGCGGGTGCTGACGCGACGGGGATGCAGACGCGCGCTGAGAAGGACGGCAACAGCCATTACGTTCTGAACGGTGAGAAGTGGTATTCGTCTGCCGCGAGTGTCGCCGACATCGCCGTTGTCATGGCGAAGACCAATCCGGAAGCCCCGCGCCATGAGCAGTTCTCCACCTTCATCGTCGAGCTGCCCAACGAAGGCTACAATATCGTCCGCGATATCCCGACCATGGCCGTGCATGGGCCGCTCTATGAGATCATGGGCGGTGGTCATGCCGAGGTGAAGATCGAGAACCTTCGCGTGCCGCAGGAAAATCTGCTCGGCGGCGAAGGCAAGGGCTTCGCCATGGGTCAGCACAGGCTCGCTTATGGGCGCCTGCGCCACGGCATGCACAATGTCGCCATGGCGCAGCGGGCGCTGGACCTCGCAACTGAGCGCGTCACCAGCCGGACGACCTTCGGGAAGGGCCTGGAAGACCGTCAGGGCGTCCAGTTCATGCTGGCAGAGTGCGCCAGCCAGCTTTACATCGCGCGTCTCATGCTGATGCACATCGCCTACAAGGCCGAGAACGGCATGGACCTTCGCCAGGAGAACGGCATCGCCAAGGTCTTCCTCGCAAACATGGTTCACAAGGTGGTCGACACGGCCATCCAGCTGCATGGCGCGCTCGGCTATTCGCTCGATACGCCGCTTGCTGCCTGGTACACGCATATCCGCTCACAACGCCTCGTTGACGGCCCGGATGAGGTCCACAAGTGGATCACCGGCAAGAACGTTATCCGTGCCTTCAAGAAGGATGGCACCACGGCCGCCGCAGCGGGTGGTGACCTCCTTTAATTTCAAGGCTTTGACGCCTCTTGTTCGCCAAAGGGGAGCGCTGCTGAAAAGCGGCGCTCCAGTTTGTGTCGTCAGCCCGCGTTTGCTAGTCTGACAGCAAGTGATCGCGGGCGATTCGACGCCGCGCGCAAAGTAGACAAAGAGGCTAAAGCCCGTGAGCGACGAGACCACTCCGCCGGACGAGCCGGAAACGCCAGAAACCCCGTACGAGGATGGTATCGATCCGGTCGATATCGAGGATGAGCTAAAGCGGTCCTATCTCGATTATGCCATGAGCGTAATCGTCAGCCGCGCGCTGCCCGATGTTCGCGATGGCCTGAAGCCGGTGCATCGGCGCATTCTTTACGCGATGCATGTCAACGGCAATACGCCGGACAAGGCGTACAAGAAGTCCGCCAACATTGTCGGTGCCGTGATGGGTAACTTCCACCCGCATGGCGACAGCGCGATCTATGATGCACTTGTGCGCATGGCGCAGCCTTTCTCCATGGGTCTGACACTGGTCGACGGGCAGGGCAATTTCGGCTCGATCGACAATGATCCGCCAGCTGCGATGCGTTATACCGAATCGCGGATGACCAAGGCAGCGCAATATCTGCTCGCCGACATCGACAAGGACACGGTCCAGTTCCAGGATACGTATGACGGTGTCCAGCAGGAGCCGATGGTGCTGCCTGCGCAGTACCCGAACCTTCTGGTGAACGGTGGCGGCGGTATCGCTGTCGGTATGGCGACCAACATCCCGCCGCACAATCTGGGTGAGGTCGTCGATGCGACGCTGGCCATGATCGATGAGCCAGGGATTGACGACGAAGCTCTGCTTGAGATCGTGCCCGGCCCGGATTTTCCGACGGGTGGTCTGATCCTTGGCTATGCCGGTTCGCGCAAGGCGTTGCTCGAAGGGCGCGGCTCTGTCCTGATGCGGGCGCGAACGGAGATCGAAGAGGTCAAGTCAGGCCGCCAGGCGATCATTGTTTCCGAGATCCCGTACCAGGTGAACAAGGCTTCAATGGTCCAGAAGATTGCCGAGCTGGTGCGTGACAAGCGTATCGAAGGCATCGCTGACCTGCGTGATGAATCCGACCGCCACGGCATTCGCGTCGTCATCGAGATCAAGAAGGATGCGAGCGCCGAAGTCGTGCTGAACCAGCTCTTCCGCTTCTCGCCGCTGCAGACCTCTTTCCCGGTCAACATGCTGGCACTGAATGGCGGGCGACCTGAGCAGCTGAACCTGCGCGCTGTTTTGCAAGCCTTCATCCAGTTCCGCGAGGAAGTGGTCGCCCGGCGCACCAAGTTCGAGCTGAACAAGGCGCGCGATCGCGCGCACGTCTTGGTCGGTCTTGCGCTGGCCGTTGCCAATATCGACGAGGTTATCCGCATTATCCGGAACGCGCCGGACCCTAATTCGGCGCGCGAGCAGTTGCTCTCCAAGGCTTGGCCGATGATGGATATGGGGCCGCTGATCGACCTGATTGCTGACAAGCGGACACGCCGCGCTGAGGGTGACACGATCTATCTTTCCGATGAGCAGGCCCGCTCCATCCTCGCACTTCAGCTGTCGCGCCTTACCGGACTTGGCCGAGACGAGATCGGCAATGAAGCCAGAGGCCTGTCCGACAAGATCGCCGATTTTCTAGACATCCTGCGTTCGCGCCCGCGTATCCTCGACATTATCCGCGCTGAGCTTCGCGAAGTGAAAGAGAAGTTCGCTGTGCCGCGCCGGTCGGAATTCACTTTCGTCGATGCCGATCTCGATGATGAAGACCTGATCGAGCGGGAAGACATGGTCGTGACCGTGACGCATGGCGGTTATGTGAAGCGTGTGCCGCTTTCCACCTACCGCACACAGCATCGCGGCGGCAAAGGCCGCTCTGGCATGTCGATGAAAGACGAGGATTTCGTCACGCGGCTGTTTACGGCCAATACGCACACCGAGATCCTGTTCTTCAGCTCTGAAGGCATGGTCTACAAGGAGAAGGTGTGGCGTTTGCCAATCGGGTCTCCGCAGGCGCGCGGCAAGGCGCTGGTGAACATCTTCCCGCTGTCAAAGGATGAGCGTATCGAGAGCGTCATGCCGTTGCCGGATGACGAGGCAGCGCGCGAGGAACTCGACCTCATGTTCGCGACGCGGTCGGGTAATGTGCGCCGTAACAAGCTGTCCGATTTCACGCGGGTGAACCGCAACGGCAAGATTGCCATGAAGCTCGACGAGGGCGATGGCATCGTGTCGGTGAAGATCTGTTCCGACATGAATGATGTCATGCTCACCACTGTTCTGGGCAAGTGTATCCGTTTCCGTGTCGACGATGTTCGTGTCTTTGCGGGCCGTAATTCGACCGGTGTACGAGGCATCCGTCTGGACAAGGGCGATGAGGTGATCTCGCTTGGTATCCTGCACCATATCGATTTCACGTCCGGAGAGTCCCGTGCCTATCGCAAACACGAGATCGCAAAGATGCGCGCCATCTCCGGCGAAGAGGTCGATGAGGACGAAGCCATTGCTGACGATGAGGACGATGGCGGCGAGGACGATGTCTCGCTGAGCCCGGAGCGTATAGCAGAGATGGGTGCAGCCGAAGAATTCATCCTGACGGTCGCCGATGATGGCATGGGCAAGCGTTCGTCTTCCTATGACTACCGGGTCACGGGCCGCGGCGGCAAAGGCCTTGTCGCGCATAATATCTGGGGCGCTGACAAGAAGAAGGGGCCGGTTAAACAGATCGCGCAGTCCTTCACCGTCGACGACAATGACCAGGTCATGCTGGTGACAAATGCGGGGCAACTGATCCGCACGCGCGTCGACCAGATCCGTATCGCAGGCCGCGCGACGTCGGGCGTCTGGGTGCTTCGCACGAATGAGGGTGAGCGGGTTGTCTCTGTAGCACGCCTTGTAGAAGACGGCGAAGACGATACAGAGGAAGAATAAGTCAGCCCCGCCCGGGGGCGACGCCAGAAAGATTACAAGGCGAGGAGAGTGTCCATGCAACGTGTCGGGCTTTATCCGGGGACGTTCGACCCCATTACTGCGGGACATCTCGATATTATCGGCCGAGGGCTGAAACTGGTCGACAAGCTGATCGTCGGCGTTGCCGTGAATGAGGCGAAGAAGCCGCTCTTCTCGCTAGATGAGCGCACTGCCATCGTCGAGGAAGAGACAGCTAAGCTGCATAATCCCCGGAATGTTGAGATCGAAGTCCGCTCGTTCGACAATCTGCTTATGCATTTTGCTGAAACCTGTGGCGCGCACGTTATCATCCGCGGGCTGCGCGCTGTTTCGGACTTTGAGTACGAATTTCAGATGACCGCGATGAACGAGCAGCTGAACCGCGAGATTGAAACCGTCTTCCTTATGGCGGATGTTCAGCATCAGGCTGTGGCTTCGCGTCTCGTGAAGGAAATTGCGAAATTCGGAGGCGATATTTCATCGTTCGTCACGCCAAGCGTGCGGGCCAAGCTTCTGGAGAAGTATAAGTGAGATTTTCGACATTTGCGGTGAGCACGCTGGTTCTTGCAGGCATGGCGGGCGCAACTGCCTGTGCGCAGGGGACAACGGAGGCGCCTGAGCCCCCGGTCTACACAGTGCAGGATGTCGAGGCGTCGCCGGATGCCTGGCGACTAGCCGATCCCGAGAACCTGATGGTCATGGAGACCTCCAAGGGACGTATCATTATTGAAATGCTGCCAGAGGTGGCGCCGGCGCACGCCCAACAGTTCCGTACCATTGCGAGCGAAGGCAAGTGGGACGGCACTGTCTTCCACCGCGTCATCGACGACTTCATGGCGCAGGGCGGCGACATCATGGCGATGAATGGCGAAGGTTCCGGCCTTCCCAATATTAGTGGTGAGTTCACCTTCCGCGCCAGTCCAAGCGAGATGCCGATGAATGTTATCGGCCCAATGGATTCAGCGACCCAAGGCCTCTATATGGGCTTCCCGATGAGGACGCAGGCCCAGTTCCTGGCTGAGCTCACAGGTGATGCCGCGGTCGAACGCTGGATCCCGCATTGTGCTGGCGTTGTGTCAACCGCGCGGACGAGCGATCCAAATTCTGCGAACAGCCAGTTCTTCCTCATGCGCCATCAGGGCGATCACCTCGATAAGCAGTATACGGCCTGGGGTCGCGTGGTGGACGGCTTCGACGTTGTGCGCGCGATCAAACATGGCCCAGCTGGCACAGGTGTGCCAATCAGCGGTCCAGACCAGCTGACCCGTGCCTACATGGTGAGCGACCTGCCTGAGAGTGAACAGCCACAGGTCTTCGTGCAGCGCACCGACACTGAAGAATGGACCGCGCGCCTCGCCGAAGCAGACCAGACCGATACCGATATTTGCGACGTGATGCGTGTGCCGGCCGTCGTCGCAGAATAGGAGGGCAGGGTGGACCTATCCGCCTTTGCCTTCGAGCTTCCAGAAGAGCTGATCGCATTGCGGCCTGTTGAGCCGCAGGATACCGCGCGGTTGCTTGTGGTGCACGGCGATGGCCGGCTGGAGGATGCGGGCGTACGCGACCTGCCGCGCTATCTATCAGCTGGCGACACGCTGGTTTTCAATGACACTCGCGTTATTCCGGCAGCGTTGAAGGGCGTTCGGCCAGCGCGAGATGAGAAGGGCGCTGACGTCGGTGTCGATGCCAATCTGGTCGAACGTGTAGGTCCGGACACTTGGCGGGCGCTCGCCCGGCCGGGTAAACGCCTCAAGCCGGGCGATACGATCATGTTCGGGGAAAGCTTCGAGGCGACCGTCAGCGAGAAGGCCGACGGTGCGGACCTGTTGCTGGTCTTTAACAGGTCAGGCGACGCGCTTGATGAAGCGCTGGACGCATTCGGCGCAATGCCCTTGCCGCCCTATATTGCGCGGCGCAGAGCGGCCGATGCGAAAGATCGCGAGACCTACCAGACGAGCTTTGCCGGTGATGAGGCGCAATCTGTTGCGGCGCCGACCGCGGGCCTGCATTTTACGGCACGCCTGCGGGACGAGATCGCAGCCGCAGGTATACACAGCGAATGGGTGCGCCTGCATGTCGGACTTGGGACGTTCTCTCCGTTGCAGGAAAGCCAGCTTGAAAGCGGGCGCCTGCATGAAGAATGGCGGCGAGTCAGCCCTGAGGTGGCCGAAAAGCTGAACGCGGTGCGCGGCAAAGGTGGACGCGTCGTTCCCGTCGGCACCACGGCGCTGCGTACGCTGGAAAGTTCCGCGGAGAGCGGACAAATTATCCCCACCCTCGGGCCGACCGACATCTTTCTTAAACCGGGAGACCGACTACAGGCCACAGATGCGCTGGTGACCAATTTTCACCTGCCGGAAAGCTCTCTTTTCATGCTGGTCTGCGCCCTGATGGGGACCGATATCATGCAGGCTGCCTATGCGCACGCAATCAAAGAAGGGTACCGCTTCTACTCTTACGGGGATGCCTGTCTGCTACTGCCATGATCAGTCAGTCTTGCCTTGTGGGCGATAATCGCTAGAGCCGCCGCCATGGCGACTTTTCCGTTTGAAATAAAGGCCCGCGAGGGCAAAGCCCGCACCGGTGTCCTGAAAACGCCGCACGGCGATATTCGCACACCTGCCTTCATGCCAGTCGGGACGGCAGCGACGGTGAAGGCGATGTATATGGATCAGGTCGAACAGGCTGGCGCCGACATCATCCTCGGTAACACCTACCACCTCATGCTGCGCCCGGGCGCAGAGCGGGTGAAGCGGCTTGGCGGTTTGCATTCCTTTTCGGGCTGGAAAGGCCCAATGCTGACCGATAGCGGCGGCTTCCAGGTCTGGTCGTTATCGCAACTTCGCAAGATGGACGCGGATGGCGTGACGTTCAGAAGTCATATTGACGGCTCTGAACATCGCCTGACGCCGGCGCGGAGTATCGAGATACAGGCAGACCTTCTGGGTGCCGACATCTCCATGCAACTTGACGAATGCACAGACTTTCCGTGCACGCATGAAGAGGCAGAGCGCTCCCTCAACCTGTCGCTGGACTGGGGGGCACGCAGTCTTGAAGCCTTTGGGGAGCGGGACAGCCAGACGCTGTTCGGCATCGTTCAGGGCTCTAACTTTCCCGACCTCCGAGAGAAATCGGCCAAGGGTGTCGTGTCTCAGGGGTTTGGCGGCATCGCGCTGGGCGGGCTAGCCGTAGGGGAGGGGCATGATCAGATGTGCGCGACCATCGATATGACGGTCCCACACCTTCCGGATGAGAAGCCGCGCTATGTAATGGGCGTGGGCAAGCCGATCGATCTCGTCGAGAGTGTCGCCCGCGGCATCGACATGTTCGATTGTGTCCTGCCGACGCGCGCCGGACGGCACGGTCAAGCCTGGACATGGGAGGGGCCAATCAACCTCAAGAATGCACGGTTTGCCGAGGACTTGTCACCCATCGACGAAGCAGTGCCGTCGCCTGCAAGTCAGGATTATTCAAAGGCTTATCTGCATCATCTTATAAAGTCCGGCGAATATCTCGGCTCCATGATCCTCTCTTGGCACAACACCGCCTTCTTCCAGGCGCTGATGGCAGAGATACGCCTCTCCATCGCAGAAAACCGGTTTGATGCCTTGCGTAGAGAGCTCAGTCTTCGGTGGGCCGCAACGAAGTCGGCTGCGCGCGCGCCGAAGGACGCCTGAGGTCGACGGGGCCCTCTTGCTGCGGCTGTGTTGGGGCCTCTGTCGCGGGTGGCGGCGGCGCAGGTGACGACGTGGTAGGCGCCGGCGCCTTCAGCGGCTTGTCACCGCGGTAGACCACGGGTGGCTCAGTTTCCTCAGCAAAGACCGGCGCAGCGATCCCCTCGCAATTCTTGGTACGGCCAATCGCTTTCAGATAGGTCCGGCGCGCGCGGCCGCGGTCAAATGCTGCGCGCAGCTTCTTGTCGTGACTGTTGGCCCCGCTGAGGCGTCTCACCCAACCGCGATAAGGGATCAGGCCGCGCGCTTCAGACGCGACCACGCCAAGCACCCCATCTGAAGCGGTGTCTGCGGCACGCTCTGACAGAGTGGCCTGCTCCTCTTCGGTCACATCGTCCCAGTCTGGTGGAAGGATCGCGTCCAGGGTCTCGATCTCTGCAGCAATGTCCGCGCAGGATGCGGTGTGGTCGACCTTGTATGGATTGGATATGGCCGCGAGGACCTCCGGCACTTCGTCCTTGCGAAGATTGAGGTCCTCAAGCGGTGAAAGGGCCGCATCGGTAAAGCCCGCACGGGTCTGCGACACGGCTTCGCCAGCCGGTTTGCTGGCGCAGGCAGCCAGGATCAGCGACGTCGAAAAAAGGGCAAGAAAAGCGGCCTGTCTCATGCCGCATAGAAGACACCAGCAAGTCGGCAGAAAAGTGGCGCAATTTCATCTGCAATTAGGGCGTTGCAGCGCGTTGACCTGCGGTCCGCAGTCGACTAGTTAGCACGCTTCGGCGCGCCCATAGCTCAGTTGGTAGAGCAACTGACTTTTAATCAGTAGGTCACAGGTTCGAATCCTGTTGGGCGTACCAAAAATCCTCGAATGATCAGAGAAACGTCAGCCATTGACGCGAGCAGTTCAGGCTATTTCAGGCCAGATACGATAGGGAATCCACCATTGCGAGTGAGCAGCGAAATTTAGCCACACAAATAGTACAATGGCGTAGTAGGCCAAGATGCCGAGGGTCACTGATGTTTGCTGTCGGCCAGTCCTTCCGAGAACATATGGCAGGTGAGAAAATACAAACAACTGTAGTGGCAGGAGGTAAAGCGCCATCCTGTCCAGAGCCGTAGAAGGCACGCCAGCAAAAATCGCTACAAACAGGGCGCTTGAAAGCAACGCCGCCACGGTCCAGAACTTACTTGCCGCTTCAGAGACGACGAAGCGCTTTCTATAGATTAAGAATAGAAAGCCGGGGATCATGTTCATCGATATTCTGATCAGCGCCCCTGAGGAAGTGTAGTCTGCGCCAATGTAGCCGGCAATCATCTGGTCGGCATAATCTGCCAAGAAGACCATGTAGCCACCGACCCCGGCGAGGCCGATAATCGGGATCCAAAGAAACCGATTTTTGTTCACCGACGCCGCGCCAAGCGCGATCATGACGATCGCTGTCTTATGGAAAAGGGCGCCAATTGCGACCCAGACCAGAAACCGGATGAAGCGTTCTCGACTGAGCGCGACCAAACCAGTCATAACGAAGCCCAAGGCAACACCTTGGCGCGCGTAGCCCATGCCTACAACGATGATGACGTAAGGAAAGGCTGCGGCAAGAGCGAGCCAGGGGCGCGGCAGGCTCAGGCAGAAAATTGTTGTTCCGACGGCAAATAGCAGCCCTGCTGCCAGATTCACCCAAACCAGTGATCCACCGGACTGGCCCACCAAGTAATTTAGGGCCCAGTATCCCGCATCGCCCCGTGAAATGGCTTCTTCAGGTGATAGAAACTGTGACTGGTCAAATATCCGGACATACGCATACCAGTCACCGCCCACCTGATAACGCAGGCCTACGAAAAGCGTAATGGCGAATATGACAAATAGCCAGCTCGGTTTGAACCTGACGGGGACAGTGCCGTCTCGCCGTATCCGGCGAAGAGGCTTGGCGCCTATTGCAGCTAGCGACGCCAGGATAAAAATGGCCCAGTAAGGTAACATTGCAGGCTTGTTATCTGTGATGACGGTTCGGTCGAAACAAAGAAGTGTTGCCTACGCAATAATCGGTCCAGATTGAGCGCGGGAGTTGTTTCTTGCGCCTTGATCGTTCGTCAGCCCGGTCAAATTGGGTCTTCACGCCATGATTGGTACATGAGTATCGACCAGACAAGACTCTCGTGATCTCGTCGACCGGACCGATGCTCGGACCAGACCTGCATAACCTTCTTTGAGTTCAGAGCGTCGGATCTGTCCAAGGATTCTTTGCTAAGAAGGCTCTCTGCCCAATCTGCCAGGGGGCCTCGCAACCAGCGACCGATGGGAAGAGCAAATCCTGCCTTTGGTCGATCCATGAGGTGCGTTGGCACGAACTCTTTGAGCAACTCCCGTAGCACCTTTTTTCCGACTCCATCCGAGGCTTTTTGGGCCATGGGCATGCTCCAGGCAAGCTGCATGACCTCCCTATTGAGAAAAGGCGTTCTTGCTTCCAGGCTCACGGCCATGCTTGCTCTATCTATTTTCGCAAGCACATCATTGTGTAAATAGTTGGTGAGATCGTTGATCATCAATATCTCTGAAAAATCCAGATCATTCAGGCGATTCTGATTTATGGATACATTGAGTTCTGACTTTTCGTCCGTGCGCAAAATGTCGGACTGGTCGCACGTCCGAAGCAGAGCATCCTCGAATCCATTTTGATCGCTTGCCTTTAGGAGGCGAGCAACTTTATGAAGTTGTTCACCTGCGCGCCCCTGTCCCAACTGACCGGAAAGCGTCTTAGGCAGACGATCAAAAAATGCGGTGAGCATTTGTGGCGGAATTGACTGAAGCGTCGTTGCAAGTCCTCGCCTGACTGACGCGGGCATAGCTGAGAACTGTGCCCAAAGTTTCGGACCGAATAGATATCGGTTGTAGCCGGCAAACATCTCATCACCGCCGTCGCCCGTTAAAACCACCTTCACGTTCTGGCGTGCCATTCGTGAAACCAAATAGGTTGGGACGAGCGATGAGTCTGCGAATGGCTCGTCGCAATGACGCGCCAGCATTGGGATTGCATCGAGAACGATCGACTCGTTCAAGATGGCAGTTTGGTGCTGCGTTCCCAGATGAGCTGCTACGGCTTCGGCATATGGACTTTCATCATAACCAGACTCTTCAAAGCCGATCGTGAACGTCTGGACGGGAGTGTGAGACGTTTGTTGCATCAAGGCGGTAGTTAAAGTGCTGTCTATACCACCGGATAGCAGGGCCCCGAGGGGAACATCTGCGACCTGACGGCGTGCTACCGATCTGGAGAGAACCTGCTGGGTGGCTTTTACGGCGTCAGAGAAATCACCCTGGAATGGCTGACGGCGAGCCTCCAGCGCGTGCTCAATTGGGTCGAACCATGCTTTTGCCTCGGGCAGCCGTCGGGAGTGGATGTCTGCAGCGGAAATTTCAAGAGTGTGGCCCGGAGGAAGTTTGAGTATTCCCTCGTAGATTGTCTTTGGCGCGGGAATGCATGAGTAGGCGAAATACGCTGAGAGCGCCGATCGATCTTGAGGCGGCGCGAAACCTGGCCAGGCTTTTAAAGCAGAAAGTTCGGATCCGAATAGGAGAGTGCCGTCCCAAATTCCGTATGAAAGCGGCTTTTCGCCGAAAGCATCGCGAGCGAGTATCAGCTTTCCTTTGCTACGGTCGATCAAGGCGAAGGCAAACATCCCATCGCAAAGGTTGAGCGCCTCGTGCACACCCTTTTCCGCCAATAGCTCAAGCAGCACTTCAGTGTCGGAAGAACCACGCCAACTTCTTCCACCTCGCTGATCCAACTCCCGCTTCAGCTCTTGGTGATTGTAAATTTCCCCGTTGAACGCGATTACAAAGCGTCCACAGTGGGACTTCATTGGCTGGGCGCCCGTAGGCGAGAGGTCCACAATCGACAGACGGCGGTGAGCTAGTCCTAGCCTGACCTCACCAACCGAGCCTTCATGTACCCATTGATCTGCAGCGTCTGGTCCCCTGAAACTGATCGCCTTACCCATTGCTGCGAGTCGTTCAGTAGCTTCAGCGCGACCCAGACGGCCAGCGGGATCAAAAAACCCTGTTATTCCACACATGAGAAAAACTTAGGGCGATCGCAAAAAAGAAGGCTGAGCATAAAAGAGGCGTTTACGACGCTGAGAAGCGAGATTTTGATGGGAGGGAATAAGGCTACTGCGTTATGCAGACTATCGTCCACGGCCTACCATCCGACGTTTTAGAAGCTCTGCAAAGTTGGTTCGGCGAAGCACATCTACGATTCGAAGCGCGGCTGTTCCGTTGCCATAAGGGTTCTTGATGCAGCTCATCTCCTGGTACAGCACCTCGGATAAAAGAAGGCTGTTGACGCTTTTTTTGAGTGCGTCACCGTCATACCCAACCATGCGAACAGTACCGGCCTCAATGGCCTCTGGTCGCTCACTGGTATCTCGGGTCAGGATTACCGGTTTTCCTAAGCTGGGCGCTTCTTCCTGTATTCCGCCAGAGTCAGTTATGATCAAATAACATTTGCTCATGAGATATACGAAATCGACGTATTCCACGGGATCTATCAGGTGAATGTTGGGTAGGTTGAGCAAGGCGTCTCGTGCTGCGTCGCGTACTTTTGGATTCTTATGAACGGGGAAGACAAACCCTACGTCTGGGTGCTGTTCTGCAAGATCCGAAATTGCGGTAAATATCCCTTCCATCCGGCTTCCAAAGTTCTCCCGCCTATGATTTGTCACCAAGATGAAACGCGAAAATTTTTCGACGAATGAATATTTAGCTTTCAAACATGCGGTAGTTGAAGCTTGGGGTAGAAGCGTTTGCGATACATACAGTAAACTATCGATACCTGTATTACCAGTTACGTATATTTCGCGTTGTTTTCCTTGGTGGATTTCTAAGTTTCTTGCGGCTGATTGAGTTGGAGCAAAGTGCAATTCCGCCGCGATGCCCGCCACCGTTCTTGAGAACTCCTCCGGCCAGGGAGAGTGGACGTCGTGCGTCCGCAGGCCTGCCTCAACATGTGCAATTGGAATCTGGCTCAGAAATGCGGCTAACGCCGCGGTGAGTGCTGTCGCGGTATCGCCATGTATCATAACACAATCCGGTTTCTCCACCGAGAGAACGACGTTGAGCTTCGCTAGCATGTTCGCGACAAGGTCTGGTAGAGATTGACCATGGCTCATCACATCCAGATCGTAGTCTGGTTGAATACTGAAAAGGTCTAATACCTGATCGAGCATGTCCCGATGCTGTGCGGTGACACAAAGTTTTAGATCAATATCGCCTGGATATCGTCGAATTTCGCGGACCAGTGGAGCCATTTTGATAGCTTCAGGCCGAGTGCCGAACACCATTAGAATCTTTTTCATTCGTTCAATTCTGAGGCAAGGCCAGCAAGTGCCAGCGTGTTGTTTACCATCCGCGCAGGTGTGTAATTGGAAGCATCCACCTGATGCAGAGGGCCCTCTAGCAGAGCGTCTTCCAAGTTTGAGACCCAATTTTCAACTTCAAAGTCTAGAACTGGATAGTCAATGAATAAACGAGGAACTTGGAGGTCGCCGAAGGCGCAAGTTGCGAGGCCGTTTAGCTTCGCCTCTAGGAGCGAGAACGAGAATGACTCTTTGGTGGAGGTGTGGACATACACACGGTGTTTTTGAAGTTCGGCGAATACGTTTTCCTTATTAAGACGCCCGGTAAAAACTACCGGAATAGCTCTCTGGGCAACGAGTTCTTTAAGCGCATTCTCTTGGGGCCCGTCCCCAATGATCGTAAGAGTGACGTTGGGATTGCGACGACTAAACTCTGTAAAAACGTCAATCAGGAAGAAGAGGTTCTTGCGTGGTTCAAGGCGCGCTGTGACCACCAGGCCGGTTCTCGCGTTGGTGGACGGATTTTTCCAAGCTTCTGCGGGCACGTCTAAAGCGAGAGGCACGACTGAGATCCGCTTCTTAAGCTTGGCGCCAAAAATGTCGGACCGGAGGAACTGCAGATATTCGTCAGATACCGTAATAACCTCATGTTCTATTCTATTCAGAATAGAGATTTCTTTCTCTATTAAGCGGTCTCGCCATCGCTCCCGATATCTAAGGCCTTGTAGATTGTCGCTCCAAGTGGCGTGCAACATGGTCACCGAAGGCGTTTTTGAGTTCCAACTGATATAAATTTCCTCAAATATCGTTAGTTCAGCACCTCTTTTGCAGAAAAGTCGGAATAGAAAAGCAGATACCCGGCCACGATAGTAAAAACCTAGAGGAGAGGCGAAAAGGTTGATGATTTTGCCCAGGATAGTTGGTATGTAACGCGCGAATATCGGCAGATCGTCTGCGGCGATAACCTCCACAGACCAGCCTGTTCGCGCAAGTTCCTCGGCCGTTTCGACTGCGTGTTTGTAGGCACCCCCGGTTCTGTGGCGAAAGCCGGCATAATATATAATTGCGCGTGCAGAGCGAGCCTCAGTCATCAAAAAATGACCCCCACTTTGACCCCTCAAAGTACGTTTTGAGTTGGTCGAAATTCTCAACCGTGTCTCTCAACGAACGATTGTGCTGCTTCCGAAAGTCCGTCTTTGGACTATGCGCTACCAAGCCTAAGAAGTTTGAGATACGCGCTGTTTCACGCGCAAAGTCGATCACCGTGTTTTCGTAAGTCACATCAAGAAACGGGTTGTTGGAGAAGTAAGACTTTCCCCAATCTTCCCATTCCTTGTTGCGTACGAAATCCGCTTCCAATTCTTCGGGCGTAAAGCGAACTTTAGCGGCATCAACGTTATAGAATTTCGCGTCCCCGTCTGTCCGAATGCCATAAACGCCTGTCTGATAGGCGATACGTGACGACACGAGCGCGTGCAGAAGGTTTTCGCGCCGCAGCTGAATGACGTGCAGGTTCTCAGTATCTCTCAGCATCGCCCAGATGGGGCTGTCTGTTCGATCTTGTGGATGATAATAGAAGATCTTGAAGCCCTTGGCAGCGATGTAGAATGGCTGGCGGCCGAAAGTCCGGTCCAGGATTTCGCGTTCAGAACTGTCGTAGATTTTCCCGAACACCTCATAGTCTGACGCAATTTTCGGATGAGAGTTCAGCGCCTGAATGAGTCTATTCGAGCCTGTTCGATCTCGCGTGAGAACGACGAACTTTCGGTAATCGCGGTGTCCAACTGGGGCTAGCACTTTATGCGTTATCACGGAGGCAGCCTTGGCCGGATTGCGCGCCGCTTTGACCAGATTCTGTCTGAGGTTTGAGATCGCTTTTGCCAACTGCTTATTGACCTCTAGAGCGATGTGAGCGGGCGAACCGCCCGAAGACGCTGTTTGCTTTCCTGTTAGGATATGCGGCGAGCAGGCGACCGGAGGTTCGAACAGGGTTTGTCAGGGCTAATTGAGCGATACCAAACAGAAATGCCCATCGGTGGCCGCTGAGCCATTTATACTTCAAGCTCAGCCACCGGCTCGAAAATTGATATTCCGAAACACTCTCGAACGCATCCTGATGCTTCTGCAAGAGCGCTGTTGAATAGCGGACCAGCGTGTCTAGCGCCTTTTCGGATGTGCCAGTCATCCATTGAGTTACCAAAGGTGCTCCAATGCCTGTGAAATGGCCGCCAGTTTTTGCAAGGCGCAGCGCTAGGTCACTATCTTCGCAACGCCTGAAGAATGCATCAAATCCACCCAACTCGCGGTAAGTACTCAATCGGGCCATCTGAGAGCAGGTCGCGCATGCACCGAACGCCCCGTCTCGAAGCTTCGCTCCCATAAGTGTGAACCTGAGAACCTCCTGGCCGTTTGGAGCTTCGCCCGCATTTGATCCCATTGCGGGTTCTATGCGCTCCGTTCCGTCCGGGTAAATTTGTGTGCGTGCTGTGTGACAAACGACGGGAGCGCCTTTCGCGTGCGCAAGCTCATATTCAATGATGTGGTCGCGCTGCCTTCTTACGCGGTCCGGGAGGCTGATATCGTCGTCATCGAAAAATGCCAGGAAGTCGGCTGTTGTCGCGTTGATGATTGTGTTTCGGGCAGCGGCGACTCCTTGATTTCTGTCATGGCAAATAAGGCGAATTTTTTCATGTTGCTCGTGGAAGGTTTGAATGACGGCCACGGTCTCATCCGACGAACAGTCGTCAACAATGATGATCTCGGCCACTTCGGTGTCTTGTGACAAGGCGGAATTGATCGCAGCGGCGATGCTGTCAGCGGCATTGTAAGCTGTAATGCCAATGCAAATGCTGCGGTTGCTCATGGTTGGTCGCTACGGCGAAAGCGCCGTCTGAGGGGTTGAAGCCAGATTGTGATGTAGGGCACGGCGAATAGTACTGGCCAGAAGATGCCGCCATGTTCGCGATACATATTAAGCCGCTGGCGCACGGGTTCGCGTTTCGGGTCATTCAGCATACGAAGCGCCCCTCGAAGCGTAGGTGCGTCCGTCGGCGATAAGTCGCTCGAAGCATTCATGTCACATTCCCCGATGTGCCGGGGCGCCACCAGGACCCTTCCGCCGGCGCGTCTCAGTTTCAGACCGTATTCAAAGTCTGCATTCGAATGGATAAAGTACTCTGAAAGAAAGCCGACTTTCGCCAGCGCTCCACGTGATATGAGGGCGCCGTTCATGTTGAGCGTATCAGCTTTCTGCACGGTGCCGTCGGGGACAACGAGGTGGCTGAACTTCAGGGGGTGCCAGGCCGAGCTACGCCGCCGCCCGCCATAAGTCGTTTTCTTGCCGGCCAAGTCTGTGAAGCTGCCAACGATCGCTACGGGCACGTTGGGCTCGGGAGCGTTATCGAGCAGGTGCTGGAGGGCGTCGTGATTGAAACGAGCATCGTCATTATAGACAAACAGATAGTCTAACTGCCTTTCGGATAGCAATTCTTCCCAGCCGAAACGCATGCCGCCAGCCCAATACATTGAGCCGGAGCCTCGCAGAACTTCAACTTCTGGAAAATTCGCTCTGACGTCTTCGGCAGTGCCGTCGCCAGATGCGTCGTCCACCAATACGTGCCGAAGCTCCACATTGGCTGCGACTTTCTGCCGATGCAAATCTTCGAGGGCGTGTAGCGTTTGAGACTTCCGGTTGTGGGAGCAGGCTAGGGTAAAGACTTTCATGAAATCATTGGCTGGAAGAGCGATGCGCTGCTGGATATATTGCGCAAAGAGCAGCTATTGCGTCTGAAGGTCATCTATCGGTTAATATGACTCAAACTCAGCCCGGCTTCCGCTGAACCATCAAGCTGATCCGGGTTTGCTTTAGAATCCACCGGGTTGCTTTCTTTAACGGTAATTTTTGGTAGAGGCGTGCCGCGCCCCCATAAGCATTTCGAAGAAACCAATCCGTTGGATATTCGCAATTACCAAATATTTCTCTGCTCATACGAACATGGGTAGAGTGCGGTAGATAGCAGAGACTGGTGGCGCAATATTCTGCATTTGATCGTGCGACTTCGTCAGGCTGCTTATCCTTCTGATACGGGCTGCGAAATCCAAGTTTCGCCCATAACTTGAAGTACCAGTAAGGCACCTTTTTTGTGGCAGGCCGAGGCCAGAAAAAGTGTACAAATGGAACGCGTATATGCGGTTCTACAGGCAGATACCATTTGCCCGGCTGGACAAACCACCTGGATGGCAATGTATGTATTGCAACACCACCAGGCTTCAGAATTCTCTTTATCTCTCTGTATAGGGCGGGGTGGTCGTGGACGTGTTCCAGGATCGTGTTCGAAATAACCACGTCGACGGACTCGTCGTCATAGGGAAGACGATAGGGCGACATTTCAATTGGGCGCAAATACGGGCTGCAATCTCCATCCCAAAACTCGTCCACATCGCAGCCATGACAATCCACGCTGTTGTTTCGAAGTTCATTCACCAGACGTCCGTAACCGCACCCAACATCTACGACCGTAATCTTGCGAGGATCCTTGCCCGCCAACTCCTCAATCATTTTGAGTGTGAGTGGAACAAGTTGAGGCTCGAACGGAAAAGGTTCCGTCGTATCTCTAAACTCTTGCGGCATATTGAGCCCCTACTTTCGAAGAAACGTAAATCAATTTCCGTTTACTTTTCGGTTTTGATTTTTCAGATGAAATGCTTCGCTTCGCCGTAATCTAGCTCGATACCATTCTTGATAGGGTAGTTCGAGCTTCACATGAGCAATTAGAGCTGTTCCGACGGATATGATGCACAGTATAATTATCTCAAAGTATTCGTTGTTTGCGCCGACGTAGGCCAGCAACCGTCTAAATATCAAAAATATAAGTACATGAGACAAATAAAGGATGTAAGAGGCCCCGCCCATTTGAATAACAACCGTTGAAAGGCGTAGGGGAATGCCGGATATGCCGTATACAATAGCTGCCGACGGGACCCCGAATATAATGACGCGGCCCCAATTCTCGATCATGGCATCCGATCCAAGAAATAGAGAGAAGGCAAGAGAAACTGTACCTGCGATTGCAATTAGCGCTGCTCTTATCGGATGCTGATACTGTGTTTTGTCGTATGCGAGCGCGGCAATAATACCAAACAGAAATTCCAGAAAAATCGGCGATAGAGGTAGCCAGCCGCGCCCAATCCCGTTTAACGCCAGCACCCAGTTTACAGCTCCCCACAAAAAAATCGTGGCCACGCAATATCGCGGACCAAGACATAAGTATGTAAGGCCAGCAACTAAGTAAAAGAGTATCTCGCAAGATAAAGTCCAAGCGATAGAAATGATGTGATCATAGGAGGGAAGCAAGAAATAAGAAACGACTAATCGGTCAGGAGAAAGGTCTCTTTCAAATCCAGGCAAGAAGATTGATGCTAGCCCGAAAGTTAGAACGTATAGCGAAAGAATAACCCAATAGGGCGGGAAAATAATAAGAAAGCGCTTGGCCGCGAAGCGTTTTATACTCGAACCCGGTTTCAGTGTACGAAATATAATAAAACCGCTGATGACAAAAAAGAGATCAACGCCCGCATACCCCCGTTTGAATAGATCGAATAAAGGTTCTCCCGAATAACTTTCTCCAAGATGAAACAGCATTACGAGCATGGCAGCGACCGCTCGACATGCTTCGAGGCCATCTATCCTATTCGGGTTGGCCAGGCTTACGGGTTTCACTTCAGCGCCTGATTGCAAACTTCTGTGCGCGTTTCATCCAGGCGGCGCATGGCTTTGTCCATTACACCATCAACAGAAATTGCGTCGATGCAGGGAAATGGGCCCACGCCGTTATAGGGCTGCGTGCATTGCCAGTTACAGCCGAAACACTCCATCGTGGCATATGCTGTCTCAGGCTCCACATTTGTGCTGCCCGACGGGTAGGGGAGGAAACGTCCAAAATGTCCCCCGCCCAGGACGCAGACAGATGGGGTCTCAGTCGCCGCGGCGATGTGAATGGCCGAGCTGTCATTGGCGATTACGAGGGACGCGCGGTGAATGATATCAACAAGGTCTGGCACGCTTGTGCGGCCGGCGAGGATGATGGGGCTTGGAACCCTGCTTGACGTACCTAGCGTCTCAGCCAGTTCGGTTTCTGATTTGCTTCCGCATATGACAAGTCGAAGGCCCGTTTCCTGATGCAGCCGCCTGGCAGTTTCAGCAAAGCGTTCGACAGGCCACATCCTCTTGCCGGTGCCCGCCCCAGGAACGAAGACCATGTAAGGTTCCGGAGGAATGTCGTGATTGCACGTTTCAGTCGTTTCAGGAAACGGCTGGATCCTTGTGCTCGCCGCAACGCCCGTCAGGCGCTCCAGGAACTCTGCATGCCTCTGGCTTTCGTGCAGCGGCTTCCGGGTCGCTGGAAGAAGTTCGGTATACCAGTGGTCGGACACACGCTTTTGCCAAGGGCGGATGTTGTGGTGATCGCCTTGAGACCCAATTCGCGTCCTCGCATTAGAGGCCCTGATGAGGGAGTCGCCCACCCAGAAGCTCCGCGAGTAAGTTGGCTGAATTGCTATGGAGGGCCCTAGGCGGCGGATGCGTCGCAGGAGTTGAGCGCGCTTATGCCAGCCATACTTCATGGCACGCACATCGATGCCGATCACCTCATCGAAATAGCCGGTGGCACTTGCGAGGTCAGACACGATGGCATTGGTTGCGAGGACGACGCGGCGGGGACGGTAGAAATCGACCAGCTGCTTTGCGAATGACTGCCAGAGAACGAAATCGCCGATTGCTTCGGTCTGAACGATGAGCACCGTATTTGTGCGGGTAGTCCTGACAGAAGACATCGCTACGATATCGAGCACTGACTTCGCGAAGAACTGCAGCGCCGTATGTAATTTGCGAACTGTTGAGATCAAAGCGAAGCTCTCAAAAGCTCCACATACTTGCCGCGGGCCGATTGTATGATTGCCTCTATCTCACTTCGGTAGGAGTGCTCTTTCTGGGCGGCATCATCAACGATCTGCTCCGGATTGCTCACATCTTCCACATAGTATGAAGGAAGACTGAGGTTGGAGATCATTCGTGCACGGCTGTCATTGCCTATGACTGCAACCGGCTTACCCAGGGACGCCAACATGAACCCGGCGTGCACCCTGTTGACGATCCCAAAACGAGCCCGGGCATAAAACCGCATGAACTCCACGTGATCGTCCGGGACTATGAAGGTTTCGGCCTCGGGCACGACTTCCTTTGCAAGTTCCTGCTCTTTTTGATTGTGACAGGCGAGAACGACGCGGCCAAGTTTCAGGCAATGAACGAATATGCGCCGGAAGTTCTCGCGCCATTTGCGAGCATCGATGGCTTGTCCAAATGTGAAGTGGCCACCGTTTTCCATGAAATTGAGAACGATGTATTCGCCATCTTCCGGCGAGATATCGAGAGCGTCACGTGCGAAAATTGACGTGCATGGAAGAACAGCGGCGTCACGACCGACCGCGTTCAGCATCGCTTGTGCGTGGGTGTCTCTCAACGTGGTTAGATCACACACATCGAAGAACTCGCGCATATATGCGGCCGTCGATGGGAAGTTGAGTATGTTTTGAGGGTCGTCATGGTAGCGCTGACAACTTCCGCCCGCGAGATTGAAGAACTTCCTGTCTCTGCGATCTGGGACGAAACGCCTGCGGATGAGAGGATCGAACCACTCATTGTTTTCGCATTTGGACCCATTCTCATGGCACCAGTAAATGGGCGCACCGGACTGAATGACCAACTCTGCGTCAGAAAGCCGGTTGCGAGCACCGAGTGTACGTAGTGCGGGGTCTATAAGTCTTGATGCTCTGAGCGAACGGATCGCCTCAAAGCCGTAGACGTTGGTGACCGGAGAGTGCTTATGAATGAGAAGCGGCTTGTATTCGACTGCCGGTAGCTCACGAGCCAAAGCTTCGCGCACCAGGCCCGACAATCCTTCGCGCACGAAGTCGTCGCCAATATTATGATTGACGGTCGTGATGTAGGTTACTTTGTACGATTTCGTCACTGACGGTTATTTCTTCGCATAAGCAATAAAGTTGGTCTGGGCGCGCTCAGTGCGAACGTCTCGAAACCCAATGTCCTGAAGCGCCTTTGAGAGCGTTTCGCGAGTCCAGCCAAACTTGTGGCAGAAATATTGTGGGAACTGTTTTCGAGACGAATTCATCTCTTCATCTGAGCCCTGCGGAATGTCCTGGCCGCCATAAAGAAGAACAATCTTTTTTTTGAGCGGTATTCTCCAGCTCTTTATAATGTACTCAGTATCAGGCACTCGAATTTCAACGCTGCCACCGTCGGCGAGTACGGAATAAAACTGCCGAAGGATATCTTGAGCCTCCCAATGGAAGTGGTGCTCGATGATATCATTCGCCAAAATGAATTCGACTGAGCCCTCGGCAAAATGCGCAGAAAGTTTCTCGCAAGATATGTCGATCACCTTGTCGACCTTGTTTAGGGTGTCACTACCATCGACATTTACAAAGCCGGCGCGATAGTCCGTCCCGCACCCAATGTTAAGTTTCAATGTCGTGTCCTCCGGCCTGCGGTTATAAGACGTTTCAGCAGCCTCAATGCTCGAGACTGGTAACTTGGGGCGCGTGAGAATTTCTGGTCGGCGTAATAGTCATCATGCTTCCAGTCCCGCAGGACGAAGGGTGGTGAAACAATCGGGCCGTTCAAAGAAGCGCGGTTTTTTGGAGCATCGGCTGGTCTGGTGGTGGTATGGGTGGCTGAAGCGTCAAATCCGATATTCTCGATCATGTTCGCTGCCGGGAGTATTGTGAGCGCACCGTTATAAGCCTTTATGATAGCCCACTGATAATCCCACGTATCAAATCCATCCCGATACAAAGCTTCGCCAATGTTCAGTTTGGACCGCGCTTCATTCGGGTTTGGATAGGCTAGCGTGAGGTTATTCTCGGCGCTCATTTTTTGCCATTGAGACAAGTTCACGTCGTAATGAGTTGACCAAGCGCGGCGCCATGACGCCCATCCCCATACGGGGCCGTAGCGCGAGTAAAAATAGTCGGCGCCGCAGTCTGTCACGGCATCTGGAAAGAAAACCGTTCCGGATATCTGCCAAATGCGTTCGTCGTGGCGATATCGAGACAGCATCTCCTCGCAGAAACGAAAGAAGCTCTCTGCAGGCAGGCAATCATCTTCCAGAATGATGCCTTCTTCTTCGTGGTCGAAGAACCAGTCTATGCCGCTGCTCACCGCGGTCCGGCAGCCGAGATTTCGATCTCTGAAAAAGGTGTGGACTTCGCAAGGCCAGTCAACCGAAGTTGCGATCCCTCGAACCTCAGCCGTCAGCGCTGCTTCACCCTCTTTGTTGGTGCGCGGACCATCGGCAGCGATGTACAGGCGAGGCGGTCGGGCCTGGCGAATTGCATCCATGACCCTGCGCGTCGGGCCAGGCCTATTGAAGACCAGAAAGAGAACCGGAGTGTTCATGAAACTACGCGGACCTGTCGCTCACAAATATAGCGGATTTTCCGGTTCTGGCATAAAGCCTGTAACCCTGTTCGCGCAGGAATAGATAGCAGTCGTCGTCTAACAGGCTTTCAAGCGTTTGACAGTCTGTCTCTACCACGACGGCTTCGGGCCGGAACTTGATCCAATCGTTTGACTTCAGGACTTCAAAGTCCAGTCCCTCGACATCTATGGTGAGAAGCTGGATCTCTTGGCTGTCTGGTAGGTATTCATTGAGGATTTTTTGAAGCGGGGCGACACGCGTCTGCTCTGAACCGATCAACTTATAAGAACGACCGGCGGCATTTGGTGTCAACATTTCTTCGTTGCGTACGAATCCATTCAAGGCAGGCTCATCATATTTGTAGTAGGTGAGCATGCCTTCCTCTGCGGCGACCCCCAGCTGCAGATTGATGTCGTGAGGGCGATGGCGATTGAATTCCTTCATACACCCTGGCAGTGCGTCGATATTCAGGCCGCGCCAGCCCTTTGCGTGGAACAGCGCTGTATTTGAAAAACGAAACGGGTGGTGTGCGCCGACATCAACGTAGAAACCAGCCGGGCGCGCGCCGAAATAGCGCTCGAGGATCAGGTCCTCTGCTTCCTGGGACCACGAGGTGCGCGAAAAGCGGCGCTGACCGAAGCGTCGTGAAATTTTCTGGATAAGCTTTGCGTTCATCGGGCGTTGGTACTGGATTACCGCTATTGTGAGGCTGCGTAGTTTATTGGCACGTGCATGTCATGAAGGGCGCAACGACCCTAGGCGCCCAAAGGCCCCGACCGGGTCGAAAGACTTCAGCTTCATTCTGAATAGGTGGCGTGTAGGCTTCTGCAAAAGATCGAACAAGAAAGCCGATACGGCATACGAAAGAACTGTCGCCCAAGCCGCGCCGATTGCGCCGAATTCAGGAATAAGGAAGAGGTTCAGGGCCACGTTGATAGCTGCCCCGGCGAGTGCCCTGTAAAGTGACAGGATTTGAAGACCTTCGGCGATGAACCATCTGCCGCTAGCTACCCCCAGGAAGACGAAAACGGCCGCCCAAATGTGCGCGGAGAGTACGTCCGAGGCGCTTGCGTATTCATTTCCAAAAAGGGTTTGTACAACCAGACCAGACGAGAAAGTTAGAACGACGGCGCATGCGATCGATACCCAAACCAATGCGTCGAACAAGGTTTGAAGGCGCCTATAGTACAAGGCCTCACTATTCTTCTTTGCGTTCAAAAGCGCGGGGAAGATAGAAGAGATAACTATCATCGGAACGAAGTACCAGATTTCGCTAATCTTGGTGGCCGCCGCATATATTCCTGTCTCTGTATCCGATGAGTATTCAGATAACATGACGATGTCTATTTTCATGTAAATTATAACGGCAGCGCCGGCCAAGAATAATGGCCAGCTATCATGAAATAGACTTTTTACCCGTTTCCAGCTTACCGTTAAATGGCGGGAAGGTCCGCTGACAATGAAAAAGGCTGTAATAATGCCCATGCCAACGAAAATCGCATCAAGGGCGTTAATCCAGACAAACAGCAGCAAGTCTCCGCCCAGCGTTATTACCGCTATTTTGCCTATGGCGGAGAATAGAAATACGACGTTTGAAACCCAAACCACATATTTTGAATTTACGTGAGCCTCAAACCAGTACTTGGCGGTTTCCGACGCTTTGAAGAGTAAAGTCAGGCCGAATATGCTGACGGCCGCTCTGGCGACGCTACTATCGTCTCGAAGTTGTACCACTGCCCAGACAAGTGCGCCGTAAGCAACTAGCCCCCCAATCACCTGAAGTGCGGCGGCAGAGCCAAGAGTTTCGCCGCTCGCCTCTGGATGGTTCACCAAGTCCCTGACGACCACGCTCTGTAATCCGAGTTGAACGAAAATCGCGAAGAGGGCGACAAACGATAGGGCATAATTGAGGATGCCGTATTGTTCTGGACCAAGGTATCTCGCTACCCAAATCCCAACAAACAGACCTATGACGAGCCTCAACATCCTGTCGAGAAAAAGCCAGCCGATATTATCGACGATTTTCTTGAGGCCTGGTCGTCCTGCCAATGTCTTTTTCAACGAAGGCATGCGGTTAAGTATCGACGTCATCAAAGGCGAAGCTGGCTGTCGCTGGTCGGAAAGCAGCTTTTTAGATCGAAGAATATTGATCGAGCGTGCCCGAACTTACGGACAGTGCTTGCTCCCATGTCGCGATATGTCTCGTGAGGTACGGCCAGCAGCACGGCGTCATACTGGTTGTCCGACAGGGCCTTAATGAGCTCTATGTCGTATTCTTCCTTTGCCTGCTCCGGGTCAGCGTACGCGTCGTGAACGTCGACCAGCGCGCCGTAATCTTCAAGTTCACGGATGACATCTACGACGCGCGTGTTGCGGAGGTCCGGACAGTTTTCCTTGAAAGTCATTCCAAGGATCAGGATACGAGCGCCATTTATTGCGAGATCTGCGCGGAGCATCGCCTTGATCAGCTGTGCGGCCACGTATTTTCCCATTCCATCATTGATGCGCCGGCCGGCCAGAATGATTTGCGGGTGATGTCCGAGAGCTTCGGCCTTGTGTGTGAGGTAGTAGGGGTCGACGCCGATGCAGTGGCCACCCACGAGCCCAGGGCGGAATGGAAGGAAGTTCCATTTGGTGCCGGCCGCTTTCAGTACGGCCTCGGTGTCTATATTCATCCGGTTGAAGATCATCGCGAGTTCGTTGACGAGCGCGATGTTGAGATCACGCTGTGTGTTCTCAATGACCTTCGCCGCTTCGGCGACACGGATCGATTCGGCCTTGTGCGTGCCTGCGGTGACAATGGAGGCATAGAGGGCATCTACAGCGTCGGCTACTGCGGGCGTCGAGCCCGAGGTGACCTTCGTGATCGTGGTCAGGCGATGTTCCTTGTCGCCCGGATTGATCCGCTCTGGGCTATAACCACAGAAGAAATCCTCATTAAACCTTAGGCCGGAATGATGCTCCAGCACAGGGACACAATCTTCTTCAGTCGCGCCTGGATAGACGGTGCTCTCATAGATGACTATGTCGCCCCGCTTCAGGACCTTTCCGACAGTTTCTGATGCTCGGAGTAGGGGCGTCAGATCAGGGCGTTTGTGAGCGTCGATCGGTGTGGGAACCGTAACGATGAAGACTGAGGCGTCACGAATTTCATCAAGCGCGCTCGTGAAGCTGAGCTTGGTGGCTGACTTCAGGTCACTCGCTTCAACTTCAAACGTCCGGTCATGGCCGCGATTTAGTTCGTCTATGCGCTTCTGGTTGATGTCAAATCCGAGCGTCGGACGCTTCATGCCAAATTCAACGGCCAAGGGGAGGCCGACATATCCGAGGCCGATGATGGCAAGTTTCGACTCAGGCCCGATCATTTGGGTCTACTTGCCATAATAGTCGCGGAACCAGGCGACAAAACGCGCGATCCCCTCATTGAAATCGGTCTGCGGCTGGTAGCCGGTGAGGCGACGGAGCAGGGATGTATCGGCCCAGGTAGCTGGCACATCGCCGAGCTGCATGCCCATAAGGTTTCGCTTCGCTTCCATGCCGAGGCATTTTTCGATCGCATCTATAAAGTCCAGTAGCCTGATTTTCTCGGAGTTTCCGATGTTCACGATGCGAAAAGGGGCTACAGGAGAGAGACTGTCCCCATGTTCAACCTTTCCCTCCGATGGCCGTTCGGGAACCGCGCCCATCAGTAGAGAAATGGCGCGCACGAGATCGTCCACATATGTGAAATCGCGGTACATCTCCCCGTGGTTGTAGATGTCGATCGGGCGGTCATCGAGCATCGCATCAACAAATTTGTAGAGCGCGAGGTCGGGTCGCCCCCAGGTTCCGTAAACTGAGAAGAACCGGAACATCGTAATCGGCAGATCATGCAGATGAGCGTAAGCATGAGCCATGCTTTCATTCGCCTTCTTCGTGGCGGCATACATCGTCAACTGCATGTCGGCCTTCTCGGTTTCGTCGAACGGCATTTCGGCGTTTGCGCCGTACACCGAAGAGGTGGAGGCCATCAGAAGATGTTCGACACCAATGCGTTGGGCGGCATCCATAACGTTGAACGTGCCAGTTACATTCGAGCTGATATAGGCGCGAGGGTTCTCAAAACTGTAGCGTACGCCCGCCTGGGCAGCGAGGTGAACGATGATTTGGGGTTTGAACGTGGAAATCAGCCGATCCAGTTTTTCCTGGTCCTCGAGCATTCCAATCGTTGCGGAGAACTGGTCATGCTCAAGCAGCATCGAATGGCGTCGCTCTTTGAGAGTGACGTCGTAATAATCAGTGAGGCCATCATAGCCGTGCACAGTGTGTCCGTAAGCGAGCAGAAGCTTTGCCAAATGGAAGCCGATGAAGCCGGCTGTGCCGGTTACAAGAATGCGTTTCTGCGGTGTGGGATCAATCATATTTGTGTTTCAATTCGGCGATCTGAATTCAAGACGAATTTCGGGAGCGGTGCCGAGCCTTCATGGCGGCTAGCTCGCTCTCAGAAAAGTCCTGACCGATTTCGTCGATTTCGGCTTTCAGAACCTCGTACTCAGCAAGCTTGCGGGACAGAAAGCGTCTCGTCAGGTCAGTTTTTGCCGCAATTCCTTTCGGCGTTAGCACGTAGGAAAAACGTCGTTTGTCTGAGGCTGCGCGGAAATTGCCAAGCTTGATCAATCCTTTCTGGATCAATGCACTAAGTACATAGTGTATGCCGCCGGTGCTCACGCCGAGTGCCTTCGCCAAGTCGCGCTGGCTCAGTTCAGGGTTCGTTTCGAGTAGTCGCAAAAGTCTGAAGTGGACGTCTTCGCGCAAAGTGTTTCGCTGGGAGGTCAAGGTCCGACCAGCTTCTCTATGGCTACCGCACAGGTACTCGCTTTGGAGCGACCTGGTAGGCAGAAATCGTCAATGTGAAGCAGACAAGTCATGTTCGCTCAATTGTGAGCGATAACGAGACTGACGCTTCTAGGCAACCTAAATCCAAGGCGTGTCTAGCTAGATTAGGTTACGTTGTTGTGTCAGCGACCGCGATGCAAGGTAGGGGCCAGATCGCCTTCCCAATGCTGCGCAGGACGCACATCCGATCGAGCAGGGTGGTTTCAATTTCGTGCAGTTCCGGCGATTGCTGATCGATACGCTTGTACGACGATGGCCTGGTCAAATTCGCTTACCATTTTTTCGCGGCCTGACAGCCCCATCTGAGCCTGCGCTTCGTCGGATAAACTGAGGAACCGCTCGATCGAGGCCACAAGGCTGGAGGCGCTTCGCGCTTTGCACAGATAGCCTGAAATGCCCGATTCTAACACCGACCGGCATCCTGGCACGTCGGTGGTGATGATAGGGCGTGCCATTGCGGCTGCTTCGATTAGAGTGCGCGGGGCCCCTTCGCGGTAGGAGGGCAGCACAACGCAGGAAGCTCTTTCAATGAGCGGGCGCACATCATCTGTTGTGCCCAAATAGTCTATAATGCCTTCGTCCACCCAGGCTTTAACCCTATCCAAATGAAGAGAAGTGCGATTTTCGCTTCCTAGAGGGCCTAGCAATTGAAATTGCGTACCCGGGTGCCTCTGCCGGATCATGCGGGCGGCATCTACATATTCCACCACACCTTTGTCGCGGAGAAGCCGCGATATCATCAGAAACTTTTTAGTTTCATCACCGATTGGAAATGGCGTCGCTGGAAAGCGATCAAGGTCTATTCCCGAACCGGGCAAGATCTTTGCCTGATCGATTTGTACAAGGCCTCGCTCGAGAAACAGTGCAAGATCGTCTTCATTCTGAAAGAATACGACAGGTAAGGATCTGAAGGCTGTCCGATAAAGCTGTTCGGCGGTAAACTGCAAAAGCCTGCCAGAAAGGAATGCCGTACCCAAGCCTGTCACGTTCGGTATGAAAGGGATCCTGAGCGACTTCGCGGCAATGGCCCCGAACAGGTTGTTCTTGATTGTATAGCTGAGAACGAGCTCGATTCCTGCGGACCGAATGATCCGTCTGAATTGCCCAATCATCGAGACCCCATCGAGCGGATTGAGGCCTTTTGCGTTCATCTCCAACGGTATGAATTTACATCCTAGCGCTTCGAGATCTGCTACGCTGTTATCGACCGGTGCAGCGATAATAACCTGGTGGCCGTCAGCAAGCAGTGCCTCTACTACAGGTCTTCGGAAATTCCAGATGTTCCAAGCCGCGTTCACCGTCATCAGAATGCGCATGATGTGCCCCTTAGCACGATAGCTATTCTATGTATTGATTGAGGGACGCAAGCTTGATGAACGCATTACAAAGCGAGCGCTCGGGTGGTCGGCGATTATTGCATCGAAGTTGTGTGGCACGCAGGCGCCTTAAAGCGTGGACCCGTCCGGCCTAGAAACCCAGCATCGACTTAGTGAAGGGCCTCTGGGGCTACAACAAAGCTAGTACTCGCTGGAAGCTGCTGGAAGCTTATGGATTTGAAAAGGTGTGCATCGGCAGCTGCGACGGATACCTGCGACGACAGTGCTGGTCTCTGTGTGACATCCTCGTCCAGGAGGGACACTTCGGCGACAGCTTTTTCTTCTCCGGCTGTGCTGGAGCTTTCCGGCCCGTCGCTTTGAAGCTTGAACGCTGTAACAGCTTCAACTTCGTTCGACACGCTGGCGAGCACTATGGATGAGCTCGATTCCGAAGCGTCCGCTTCAGCGCGGGTCAGCAGATCTTTTTCGACCTCGGCGACCTGCACTGCAGCCTGATCGTTTACGTCGTTTTCATCGCCTCGCGCGCGTTGGGCGGCGAGAGCCAGTGCTTGTGGAGACTGACTTGCGGGCTTCAGCGCGCCGCCGCGCCGAAAGTGGTTGATCGTCGTTTCTGACAAGGCAACAGCTTGCGGGTCTACCCCAGCCCATTCGTCTGGCAGAAAACTGCCGCCTTCGTGCGTGCGGCTCCAGCCATTCGCGTGTGCGAGTTCGTGGCACAGAAGGCGAGCGTACCATCCAGACGTCAGCGTCTGGCAAGGGTTCGGCATGGTAATCATCCGATCGTCGCCGCACCCCATGGAGTTGATTTGCGGAACGCCAAATATATGTGCGCCACGTTGTGCGCATCGTGCGCCGACAAGCATCGGGGAAACGAATTCGACGGCTACGGTATTGTCGCCGCGGTATTCGAGAGGTGCGTTCTTCACCGGCTCTAGGGGGGCGACGGTCATGCAGCCCGCCAGAAGCGACGATGTGCAGAGTGAGCTCATCATCGTAAGGCGTTTTGAAAATCTGTTTCTCATATCCATCATCCCACTTCTTTGAGTTGGTGACGGAACATCTACAGACTGTGCCATAATGGCCGTTTGAGACTGGTCTACGAATTTTGCGGTTTTTGCGCGGGGCTTGTTAACTTTTAGTCTCGTGTTACCGGGGCGATTAACGAGACTTCAGAAAACCGCAAATAAACAAGGATGTGCTGGGCGAATTGATTAACGTTTAATGCCGCTTTCAAATGATGCTTCTGCGTTCGCCACAAAAAAAGCGTGCCAAATAGGCACGCTTTGACTGCTCGCAGCAATTCGAAAGTGATTACGGACTAGCCGAGTTACCGTCATCATTGTTCGTGGCGGCTGCTGCTGCCCCCGCCGCGGCGACGGCGCCACCTAAGATGCCAGCTGCGCCGATACCCGGAGGCGCTGTAGTAAGGCCGCCAAGCGCTGTAATCTGCTCACCAGTAAGTGCCACGGGCGTTGTGTTGCAAAAGGCTGCGTTGACAACGATTTGCTGACCGGGCTGCAAGACCTGCTCGCAACCGCTCACATTTAAAGTAGTCGTGCCTGGTTTGGCAGCTGACTCCGGCAACGTCTGAACGATATCACCTTCAATCAGGACATCACCTTCGGCAAGAGAATAAAGTTCACCATCCCGAACTACGACAACTGAACCAACCTCGCCGGACAAGCTGGTTACGGAACCCATCTCATTGACAGTCTCCGCTGCGGCCGTCTCTTGCTGAGCCATCGCGACAGGCGCGGCGGCGACAAGCGCTGTCGCGATCATAGTTGTTTTGAGTATGAGACGCATATCTCTTCTCCTGAAACCTAAGCTTGTCATATCTCGACAACGAATGCTTGTATACGTAGTCGCGGTCAATATTCGTAAAAAATTAACAATCAAACGAAGCGGGCATGGCTGAGGCTATTCATGTGCCCGGAAAAAGCAAACGTCTTCTCCTTCTAGGCGAACCGCACTTAGGCGGCCAGTTCTATAGGCGCCGGTGTCAAGACCTATCCGGTTGGGATGAAAAGCGATTTCCGTTTCGACGGAATGACCATGGATGATGACCATGCCGTGGTATTCGTTACTTTCAAGAAATTCCCGTCTTATCCACCGCAAATCCGAAGCCTGCTGATCGTTGATGGGGATGCCGGGGCGCACGCCGGCGTGAACCAATAGATAGTCGCCGAATTGAATGCGATCGAGAAAGCCAGCCATGAAAGCAATATGGCTTTCCGGAATAGCCGATAGAAGTGCGTGCTCCAAAGCGCTGATTCCCTGCTGCCGGTAATAGGCATGATCGACATTATAGCTTTCAGCCGTTTTATCGCCACCGTGTCTGAGCCACCCATCCAGTTGTGTGGGTTCGCCGCGTAAACCCCGCACCAGCACCTCCTCATGATTGCCCATGATAAAGTGGCAGCTGGCATTGGCAGGGCGATAGTCGAGCAATTTCTCAATGACGCCCCGCGACGATGGACCCCGGTCGATAAGATCACCTAGAAAAATGATGTGGTTCGAACTTGCGCCGCTCTCACTTATGTCGGTCTCAATCTGGCTGAGAAGATTCTCCAGCAGGTCAAGCCGTCCGTGTATGTCTCCGATTGCGTAAGCTCGCTTTCCCGGCGGACCTGCGGTTGGCCGGAGTGATTGCGGCTTTTTTGCTGTTTTCGATAAGAAACCCAGCATGTTGGCTCTACTCCAGTCAAAAGACGGCAGATTAAGAAGCTGTTTTCGCTAATCGGTACGTCTACGCTTTAGCTCTTCAGAGGCTGAAGAACAACGAACATGGACTGTTAATTGATAACGCGATTGCCCGGCATGCATTTTGCGGAGGCTTTGATGAGTCATCAAACAGTCAACCCCATAAGGTAAACAAAAGCCTAATATCGGTTGCGCTTGCTGGGTGGGCATGATTGTTCTGTACACACTTGAAATTGATCAAGGCGTGGATTGTGGGGGGATTTTGTAGATGCTGAATGATAGTTCGTGGTTCGTCGTACAGACCCAGGCTGGCAAAGAGCGACTAGCAGCTGCGCACTTGGGTCGTCAGGGTTTCGAAACTCTCTTTCCGCAGCTCTGGCGTTCTGTTCGCCGGTCGCGAAAGTCAGTGAACGTGCTGAGGCCAATGTTCCCCGGCTATGTCTTCGTCAACGTTGACATGGAGCGTATGAGGTGGCGGGCGATCAATAGCACCGTCGGTGTCTCAAAGCTTGTCCGTTTCGGTGAGAAACCGGCAGCATTGCCGCTGGAACTCATTCAGACACTTTCCTCGAACATCGGCGAGGATGGCGCGGTTGTTTTCGACTATGATCTGAAGCGGGGCGACCACATCCGCGTGATGTCCGGAGCTTTCTCAGACTGGCTCGGACGGATCATCGAGATGACCGATACCGATCGTGTGAAAGTACTTTTTGGAATGATGACCCGACAAGTCGAGGTCACACTGCCCAAGCATCAGCTTGCCAGAGCCGGTTAGCGCGAGAGCCGAAGTCATGAATACTCTCAGCCATCTTGCCGTTGGCACTGAACATCGGGAAAAGTTTTCTCGACGTCTAGCGGACGCGCTGTTTCGGATCCGCTATCAACTGATCGGGGCCATACTTCTGGGAGTTGTGGCGCCCGTTATTCTGAGAGGGAAATTTGAGCGCTTGCCCGATCAGATTGCCAGCTATGACAATTCGCTTTTCGGAACGCTTTGCGCTGTCTTGATCGGCTACATGGTTTTCAGAAAAGTGACTGCGCTGCCTGGTTCCAACGCGTTTACCAGCATCACCCCAGCATTTCTGTCGTCGTACGGCATCATCATCGCGATCTTTTTTGTTCTAAGGCTAGAGTATAGCCGCTCGCAGTTTCTTGCGAGCTTTGTCCTGACGACGGGCTGGTTTATCGCCTTGTCCTACTATGTCGCCCGTTTCAGGGAAGCAACGTTAGGCCTTGTATCGTCCGAGAAAGTGAAAGACCTCGCCTCGCTCCCGGGGGTTAGCTGGATAAATTTCGCAACACCAGAGGCCGCGTCCCGTCAGAGACACCTGCCACTCGTCGTCAATCTTCAGGACCCGAAACTTAGTCCGGAGTGGGAGCGCTACCTCGCCGAGGAAGCCATCGCTGGGCGCGTGATCTACAATACAAAGCAGATTGTTGAATCCCTGGAAGGCCGTGTTCGAGTGGACCACCTTTCCGAGAACTCTTTCGGACATTTGGCGCCGGACTCGATTTACGCGCCAGCGAAAAGATACATTGACGCGGCGACGGCTGCAGTCGCACTTATCTTGCTGTTCCCGTTTCTTGTCCTGATCGCGCTTTGGATCAAACTGGACACGCCAGGTCCGGTTATATTCCGCCAAAAGAGAATGGGATATCGCGGCAAGACCTTCACGATGTTCAAATTTCGCTCGATGACGGTGCAGAAGGAAGATGCCGGCAATGCGCGCGATCTCGACATGACGCAAAGCAATGATCACCGCATTACCCCGCCAGGACGGTTCATTCGCAAGACCAGAATTGATGAGCTGCCGCAGCTCTGGAACATTTTTATTGGGGAGATGAGCTGGATTGGGCCGCGCCCTGAAACACTCAGTCTGTCGAACTGGTATGAGAAGGAAATCCCTTTCTATCGATACCGCCATATCGTTCGCCCGGGCATCACGGGCTGGGCGCAGGTCAATCAGGGCCATGTCACCAGCGTTGAAGACGTGCGCCGCAAGCTCGAATTCGACTTTTACTATGTGAAGCATTTCTCGATGTGGACCGATTTGTTTATCGGCATCCAGACCTTGCGGGTGATGTTAACGGGCCACGGCGCAAAATAGCGTGGAGCCAGCTAGCAAAGCCTGTAACTCCTTTGCTTGATCGATGTCATTAGCGATTGATTGGGATTTAGCGCTCGTTCGCTACGGCGCGTTTATTCAATGGATCCCGTCGGTGGGCATCCCCAAGTGTGTAGGAGGCAGTCGCCGGGTGACGCGCTCAAGCGGAAACGAGTAGGGCTTCTGGCACGCGGGTTAGATCACGAGACTCCGCTCGTCTTCGGTAGCCTCCACCTTTTGCTTCCGGCGATCCCTGCGCAGGGTCTTTTCCTGTATCAGCAGTGCAAGACAGGCAGCTGCGACACAGGCGATGGCTGGCGTGCGCAGTGGATAATCGACGAGGCTGTGGAGCATCACGACGAACAAGGCGACAGTCGCGGCTCGGCTGGTGTGCCTCGTTTCGTCGCTTTCATGTTTCCAGGCCTTTTTGACCAGCCCCCAGTACAGCCGCAAACCGGCCCCGATTAGCAGCGCGCCAATTAGGCCTGTCTCCTGCACGAACTGGAGCAAATCATTGTGCGCGTTGTTCGCGTATGTGCGGGTTACCTGATCGGGATCTTCATACATCCTGAATACATCTTCAAATGAGCCAAGGCCCGTGCCGAATAACCAGTGGTCTCGTATAATCTCGAATGTCACGCTCCAGATATGCGGGCGAGACATTTCGGAGCCGCTTAGGGACATGAGACCAAGGCCGCCCAGAACAGGGCTGGAAAATATTAGCACGCCCGCCGCCATGATACCGGCGCCTGTGAACAGCGAGTATTTGAGCTTGGTCGGACTAAGTGAAGTTGCTCCATTATATATCATGAAGCTCCCGGCGAGCGCTGGCAGGAGTAGAAGATATCCAGCCACCGAACCGGCAGCGAGCAGGCAGAGGAAGATTGGTAGCGCTATTGCTAGAACGCTGATTGCCTTTGCGACGTCGAGATCGCGTGACTGCCAGCTGCGCTTGATATCTCGTAGGAGGGCCGCAGCGAAAGGTAGGCACAGCGCCAGAAAACACGCCTGATGGTTGGCGTTCGCAAAGAACCCCACTGGCGAATTTGGATTAGTGATTTCGTAGAAGTAGAGCCGTTCATCATTATTAGTGAAAATTTGAGCGAAACCTAAAAATGCCGTTGCCGCACCCATCGCAGGAATGGTCCAATTCAACACTGATGCAGTTCGTCGGCCGAGTACGAGAACGAGGCAGAAAACCGCCAGAAACGGGACAGCCCCGGAAAGGGAAATTCTTCCAGCTTCTGGCGCAAGTGAGATCGGCATGAACTGATCAGCTTGAAGTCCGACAATCGCAATTCCTTCTTGAACGACCGCACGGTCACCAAGCTTGCCCCAAATCCATTCGGGTAGTGGCACCAGTTGAAGAACGCTCCAGACTGACCAGACAAAGATAAGCAAGAGCAAAAGCCGTGCATGTGGCGTCTTGCTTTGCCGCAGAGCAAACGGGAGCAACGCAGCAGCCATGAGTATCGAAAGCAGAGATAACAACATCCGCGGCGACAATTCAGGGCGAGACGAACCACCGAGGCACAGAACGACAGACAGGCATACCGGTAGAGCGAGCCGTCGAGCTTTACGTAGAATTGATCGAACAGTCATTGAGTAGACGATCTTTCTAGCCGACTGATTTCAAGTGTCTGAATGAGGGCGCGTCCGGTCCTCGGGAAATCGCCGGGCAGGCCTGCGAGCTCAACCCTCTGGAATTCGCAGTCAGCGTCCGGAACTGAGATGTCTTCCTGAATGATTACTGGCTCAGTCGACAGCTCTGTCGCCGGCAAGGTCCAAAACGGAGTTCTTGATCTGTAGCAATAAATCGCCCATTCGAAACTGTTGCCGCCCTCAGAGACATCGCCTGACATCATGATTTTGGCCTGCGCCAGACCTGATGGAAGCTTGGTCACCTGGCGTGCGATGGACTTCCGGGTTTGTCCATAGGAACTGACGGCAAGCCCCCCATTGGGCTCGAAGCTGGCGGCTCTAGCATCGACATCCCAAGTAAACGGTCCCGCGCCGGGTAACCCTTCAAAGTGTGCATCGAAGGGTGCTGTCATTGCGGCTCTCGACTCCGGGGTGAGAAACGTCAGAAACGCGTCATATGCGAGGTCGATACGGTTTTGCCGGAGCAAAGCGCTCACGACTGCTGCTTCGCCGCGCTTATCACCCTCTGCCCACTCCCACAGGTAGGCTTTGTGCGCCGATGTAGGGGCGAGCCGCATAAGGAGCGTCGAGGACCACCTGGGTCTGCTCTCGATCAGATCTGCGACAAACGGTCTGGTTTCCGGATTTTTCGCCATCTCGACCAACGCGTCGAGCAACGCGCTGGAATTGGAGCCGCCTAGCGCGAGGGCATACGATATTTGGTGGGTTGCACCAGCATAGTCCCCAGACAGAAAATCGATTTCTGCGAGCGAGATCCTCGCAAAGGTGCTCCTGGGAGTGATTTTGAGCAAGTGTTCTGCAACGCGGCGTCTGCCGGGCGTGCGCGCCTGCGCGCCTGAGTAAGTGGAGCTGAGCAACTCTACGAACGGGCCGCTCGAAAGAGGGGCTGCAAGGAAATGCCGTTTGATCGTCTGGCCCGACTCTTTGCTGGCCGGAGCACTGTGGTTGATGGAATTGGCATTGGAGTCCACCACCCTGGGATCTGAAGAGGGCCCGTGAGAGCCCACATCCTCAGTCAGCCTGTTGAGCATTCCGGTGGCTAGCCAGATCAGGATTAGCCAGCAGATAACAGTCGCTAGCCAGCGCATAACTAGCCTGCGTCGCGATAATCGGTCGGATTTT
Organism: Henriciella marina; assembly: GCF_027213945.1. Classification (GTDB taxonomy): domain Bacteria; phylum Pseudomonadota; class Alphaproteobacteria; order Caulobacterales; family Hyphomonadaceae; genus Henriciella; species Henriciella marina_A. Next base: position 235,167 of record NZ_JAPWGW010000002.1, on the reverse strand, counting down.
CCGGAGCTGAAAAAAGGTGGATCTTGCGCTGCTGGCTTTCTTTGGCCGACAGCTGCTTTTGATCGTAAGCGTAGGCGCCCTTGCCGTAGTGGTAATAGTAATAATCGGAGTTGTAGCCGACCTTCTTCGCATCAAACTTAGTGAGAATTACACCCAGAACATTCGTGCGGCTTTCCATGAGGCGTCCGATTGTTCTGACCACTTGAGGTGTGCGGATGGCGCCGGACTGAATAATTACGACAGTACCTTCGCAAATAGAGCCAAGTAGGGGAGCATCCGTGAAACTGAGTACGGGGGGCGAGTCGACCAGTACAAGGTCGAACATCTGCTCGGCTTCTTCGATGATAGACTTCAGGCGCGGGTTCGAGAGTAACTCGGCAGGGTTTGGCGGAATGACGCCAGCTGGAAGCAACCAGAGACCTTCGTGACGCGACGCTACGATATTGTTCTCGAGCTCCGACTCTCGGGTCAACATACCGGAAAGGCCGATCGAGACGCCTGAGTCGGCCACGAACGAAGGTTTGCGCATGTCTGCGTCGATGATGAGCACACGCTGACCAATTTTGGCAAATGCCATTGCGAGTGCGACCGTCGAGCTCGTCTTGCCCTCGCTGGGGCGCGTCGAGGTCATCAACAGGCTTCGAGGAGCGCCGCTAGACGTCGTGAATTGAAGGGCTGTGCGGGCAGAAAAGAATGCCTCGGAAATAGCAGATTTAGGATCAGACAGTTCGCTTGAGACAATGTCCTTGTTGTTCTTCACTTTCGGAACCACGCCTACGGCGGCCAGGCCAAGCTTGTTCTTGACGTCATCCGGTGTCTTGATGGTGTCATCTATATAGTTCAGCGCGAAGGCCAGACCCATCCCACCAGCGAGGCTGAGCACAAAAGCGATAAGCAGCGTGCGGCGTAGATTAGGTTCGAAAGGATAGGCAGGCACCTGGGCCTGATCGATTACGGAAACCTGGCTAGATCCAACGCCGCTCGCGATTGAAATTTCTTTCATCCGCTGGAGCAGCGCCTCGTATTGCGTGCGGTTCGTATCCACTTCACGTTGTATAATCGTGTAGTCAATGCGTCGATCGCGTAGATCCTGGAGTTCGCCGCGAAGTTCGTCCACACGTTCGCTCAATGACGCTTCGCGTGCCTGCGCGGCTCGATACTCAGCTTCCAGGGCGTCGACGATCGCCGCCCGCTCGACTTCTATCTCTGCGTCGAGGGATTCCATGCGCGCTTGCAGTTGCTCCATTTCTGGATAGCCAGGTTTGAACGTGCCGAGCTTTTCCTGGTACTCGGCATTGAGCTCTGAGCGTCGCGTGCGAAGGCGACGGAGGTCTTCGCTTTCCAGCATGGCGCGGGTCGTTGGGTTGTTCTGCGCTTCACGGAAACGCTGTTCTGCTGCAATGCGCTGGCTTTCTGCGGCAGCGAGTTCTGAATTGAGTGAGACAATCGATGTAGCGTCGAGCGACCCGCCGCTTTCAGAGTCCAATTCAAGAATGTTCTGGCTGGAGGCATATTCGACTAGGCGTCTCTCTGATTGCTCAAGCGCTTCTTTTGTTGTCTCCAGTCGATCCTCAACAAATTGGCGCGCATAGGCCGTCGTGTTGTATTTTCTCTCAAGGTTCGTCTGAATAAAGTTCTCGACCAAGGCGTTTGCAATTCGAGCTGCCTCGCCTGGGTAGGGGCTGACGAACTGAACGTTGATTACGCGGCTGCGCCCCTCTGGATTTACTCTAACGCCATTTACCACCTTCGATGCGGCTTGTTGCAGACGTTCATTGCGTGGCAGGGATTGGTCGGCATAGCGCTGATCAGATGGCAAATTCAGGACTTCCGCGACGCGCTCAGCCAATGACCTGCTGCGCAGCAGAGCATACTGGGTTTCCATATACTGACCGTCGGCGACCACGGCGGGATCCACAGAGGCGCCTTCAATGATTTGGGTCTCCTGACGCTGAACCTCGACAGTTGCGGTTGCGCGGTACATCGGCGTTACACGCAAAGTCATGATTGTGGCGATCGAGACGCCAAGAAGTGTGATCGCAAGGATCATCCATTTGCGACGCAGAAATACCTGCAGCAAATCCCAGACATTGATCGCATCTTCACCGCCGCCAGACCCATTGGCATCGCGGTCTATAGCTTCGAAGCGCTCCTGAAAGGGGGCTCCCGGCATGCCGATAGTCCCGTTTCTCGATTGTCGTTTCGGGAGATTTTCAAACCTGTCGTAATTCATAATTCGACACCGGCAGTCCTGGCTAAAGTATGAGGAAGAAGCTGAGGAGCGGAATAGTTCGCAGGAGTTCGTTGCGAGCCCGACGCGTTTCCGAGCCATCGACCACGATTATGTCATTTCCAAATACGCGTGGGTTCTCTGCTTCCCCATTGCGAATAGCTGTGAGGTCGTAGCTCGCAGCAACCTGCTCGCCGCCCACTTGGCGGAACACGATCACATTCTTCGGGTTGGCCCCCTCTGTGGGGCCGCCAGCCATCGCCACCGCCTGCAAGAGACCCAATTCACCGGTGACCTGTATCATTCCAGGATTGTTGATGGAGCCATCAACAGTGATCCGTTCCATCCGGCTTTGTTGCAGGGTTACAGTTACGTCCGCATCTTGAAGGTAGTTATCCTCAAGCTTCTCCTCGAGCACCGCTGCAAGTTGGAGTGCCGTATTGCCGAGGGCGTCCACCTCCCCAATGAGAGGCATCTTGATGAGTCCGCGATGGTCGACTTCGTAAGTACCATTAAGTTGGTTTACGCCAAAAACCTTCACTTGGACGCTATCACCAGGCGCAATCTCAAGTTCACCGACCTCAGCCGCGACTGTCCGGTCGGGGGCAGGTAGCATCTGGCCAGATACCGCGGCGGGCTGGTTGCCGCCGCAACCTGTGGCTGCGATCGAGAAGGCCACAGCGAGCCAGGAAAGAAAATGTTTCATTCGTCGATCCCTCTCAACAGCCAATACGTATTAACTTCTACAGTCTACTCGTTCTGGCGCAACTGGGCGATTCGCACTGATATGCAATAATGCTCGCCTGGTTCGGATCGATTTGAGCAATTCCCATGCCAATTCTGAGACGGACGGATCTATGCGTGTGACAAGAAAAAGCCCCGCGACCGGATGGGACGCGGGGCAACAATTGCTATGCGGTTGAACTTAAACGCGGATTTTCTCTAGTGCGCCTTGATAGCCTCGGCCCAGCTGGCTGCCAGGGATGTCGATCGCTTCCAGACGCATGGCGCGGCGATATATCTGAAGTGTGCGGGCGCCGAGTTCTTCGCGCGTCCAGGATTTGGCCGCTTCGAGACCAGCCTTGCGCATTTCGAGCATGGCGTGGCGGTCGTTAAAGAGGTCGAGTACGGTTTCAGCGATCGCGTCCGGCGTGCAGGCTTCTGCCAATCGGCCGCAACCGTAGCGATGGATATGCTCGACGGCCGCTGGATCTTCGGCGCAAGCGATGAGCGGGCGGCCGAATGCAGCGGCCTCGTGATACACCGATCCGAAAGACTGATAGCGCGATGGCGCGAGCACGGCCTGGCAGCGTGCCAGAATGTGCGTCATCGACTCATCGGTAACGCGGCCATAGTCGAATACTTGTTCGAGCAGGCTTGTCGACACGCCAAGCTGTGAGGCACGGGCATCGAGGGCACCGCTTTCCAAGCCCATCAGATGAAGCTCGGGCAGGGGCTCACCCTGATCACGGAGCTGCTCACTGACCTTCTGGAAGGCTAGGAGCATTTCGTCGAAGCCCTTACGTTCGCTATCGTCGCCCATATAGGCGAGGCGAAGCCGGGCGTGGGCAGGAGGGAACTGGGCAGAGATACCGGCCTTCCGGATCACAGGGTCAACTGAAAGCGGCGTGACCATGTGAATCAGGCCCGGCGTGATGTCATACCAGTCGCGGATCGCGTTCGCGTGGCTGCGGCTGTTGGAGATGATGGCATCGGCGCTATGGTTACAACGCGCTTCCATGCCGCTGACAATACGGTTGGAGATACGTTGACCCAGTGTACTGGCATTCGCCTCATCAATTCCGTGCGGCGCGGAATTGCGTATTACGATCGGCAGGCCGCAATCCATCAGCATGGCGGCGGGTGCGCCCCAATTCGATGCCTCGATCAGATCGAATGGGCGGCGCTCATGCTCTTCATGTACGCATTCGCGGAAGGCCGCGGCGGTTGCCGCGAACTCTAGGCCCGGGATCTTGCGCATCAGGCGGCGAAGGCCCGTGATGCGGCCGGCGCAACCAATGACCTCAATGCGCTCATGATCGGTGCGGACGACATCGTCGCGGTCCATCGTGAAAACACGGACGTTTACGCCGTGACGTGCAAGACCGTGCGCGACTTCGCAGGCAACGCGGCCTTTCGCCGTTGGAATGGGCGGATACTCCCAAGTCAGCAGCGCGACCTCAAGGGGTGGGTTCTCTTCCGGCCCCTCAACCGGCGCGATCGGATTGGTGTGTTGCATCTGTCTCATGCAGACCGAAACGTGAAATGCGGTTAACGGTTGCATTCGTGTTTGCAGGTGGTAGGGATCAGTGTTGCTTTCCAATCACAGTTGTGCCCGCTGAACGCCCTCCCGGTGGAGGATCGTGGTTTTCAGCTTTGAAGCTTAAAGGCTTGGATTCGTGACTGGTTTTGTATCACTCGCAATCTAAGTCGGTCTTGTCAGCCCGTGTGCCATTGCCTCCGAATTTTGCGGCAGCTAGGTGTGATAGAGAACTGTGGAAAGGTAGAAGCGAGACGCATGTCGAAAGACAACTTGCCCTTCGATGAGATGTTCGGAACAGGCGATGAGCCTCGTGAACCGTACAAGTCCTATCATAAGTGGTTCGAAGGTGAGCAGAATGCCCGCCTCCGTAGGAAAGCCGAAGAAGCCGAGCAGGCGTTCCGGCGTACGGGTATTACGTTCAATGTGTATGGGCGCGAAGAGGCCAATGAGCGTCTTATCCCGTTCGATATTGTCCCGCATGTTCTTTCAAACCGCGAATGGAAGAAGCTGTCCGAAGGTATCGAGCAACGGGTTCGCGCGCTGAACGCCTTCCTGCATGATATCTATCATCGGCAGGAGATCCTGAAGGCGGGGCGTATTCCCGCGCATATGATCAGCAATAATGAAGCGTACCTGCCTAAGATGATCGGCGTGGAGCCGCCCGGCAGCATCTACACTCATATCGTTGGCACTGACATCGTCCGTACGGGCGAGGATGAGTTTTTCGTTCTGGAGGATAATGCCCGCACGCCATCGGGTGTCTCGTACATGCTCGAAAACCGCGAGACGATGTTCGAAATGTTTCCTGAGCTGTTCATCCAGAACCGCGTCTGCCCCGTTTCAACCTATCCAAAACGCTTGCGCCGCTCACTGGCTGCCTGTGCGCCACCAGCTTGTGACGGCAAGCCGGTGATCGCTGTTCTGACGCCCGGTATCCACAACTCCGCCTATTTTGAACATGCCTTCCTGGCTGATGAGATGGGCGCCGAGCTGGTTGAGGGACATGATCTTCGCGTCGTAAACGGCCGTGTCGCTATGCGTACGACGCAAGGCTACACACCGGTCGATGTTCTGTATCGGCGTGTGGACGACGCCTTTCTCGATCCGCTGAACTTCAATCCAGAATCCATGCTCGGTGTGCCGGGCATTCTGGACGTTTACCGGGCAGGGGGGATCACCATCGCCAATGCGCCGGGCACGGGCATCTCGGATGACAAGGCGATCTATTCCTACATGCCGGACATCGTCGAATTCTATACGGGTGAGAAGGCGAAGCTTCCCAACGTGCCGACATGGCGATGTTCAGAGCCGGACTCGCTCGCCTATGTTCTCGACAATCTATCGGAATTGGTCGTGAAGGAAGTGCACGGCTCTGGCGGTTACGGCATGCTTGTTGGCCCCGCAGCCAGCCGGAAGGAGATCGCTGATTTCCGCGCGAAGCTGGAAGCCAAGCCGGATGGCTACATTGCTCAGCCGACCCTCGCGCTTTCGACTGTGCCTATTTTTACGAATAAGGGCCTTGCCCCGCGCCATGTCGACCTTCGCCCGTTCGTGCTCGTTTCGCCAAACGGCATCGACATAACGCCCGGCGGCCTCACGCGCGTTGCGCTGAAGAAGGGCTCGCTCGTCGTTAATTCCAGTCAGGGCGGCGGCACCAAGGATACGTGGGTGCTTGAATCATGATGCTTGGCAAGACAGCGGGTGGCCTGTTCTGGATGTGCCGCTACCTCGAGCGCAGCGCCAACAATGCGCGTCTCATCGAGGCCGGCTCTCGCATGACGATGACCCGTTCTATGGCAGATGATGCAGAATGGGAGTCTGTGCTCTCCACCGCCAATGTGAAGGAGCTGTTTCTTGAAAAGCATGACCATGTAAAGCGCGCTGACGTGATCGATTATATCCTTCGCGACCGGTCAAATCCATCGAGCGTCATGTCAGTTGTGGAGTCTGCGCGCAATAACGCTCGTATGGTGCGTGTTGCCTTGACGCGAGAAGTCTGGGAAGCGGTCAATGATACGTGGATGAGACTGAAGGAGGCGCTCGAGCGGCCTGTCTCGGACGCAGACCTTCCCAAAGTGCTGGAGCTTATTCGCCAACAGAGTGCGCAAGTGCGCGGCGCTCTGCAAGGCACGATGCTTCGCAACGACATCTTCAATTTCTGTGGTATCGGTACCTTTGCGGAGCGGGCCGATAATGTCGCGCGCATTCTGGACGTGAAATACTTCGTGCTATTGCCATCGGTCTCGATGGTCGGCTCAACGATCGACAACTTTCAGTGGGAAGCGATCCTTCGTTCAGCTGCAGCAGAGCGCAGCTTTGCCTGGCTCAACAAGGAAAGCGGGCCGAGGGCGATTGCAGAGTTTCTCATTCTTGATCAGCGCCTGCCGCGCTCCATTGCCTTTTGCTACACAAACCTTTCGCGTAATCTGGGCTACCTCGAAGAAGAATACGGCGAGACCCTTCCAAGCCGGGAAATGTGCGAAGCAACCTTACGCCGACTGACGAGTACTGATGTTGAGACTATTTTTGACGGCGGTCTGCACGAATTCATTCAGTCGATCCTTCAGTCCAATAACGCACTCGGTCTGCAGATCGAAAAAGACTACCGCTTTTACGCATAAGGAAGAGCCTTGCGCCTCAAGATCGCCCATCTCACACACTACCAGTTTGCTGAGCCTGCCATTTACGGTCTGCAGCAAATACGGCTTGTTCCGAAGACGAGGCGCGGTCAGAGCGTCGAGGACTGGAATGTGACGTTTGAGGGCGGGTTCGAGCAGGTCCATTTCATTGACCAGTTCAACAATCACACGCTTCTTATCGGGCTAGAGGAAGGTACCAGGGAACTTGCCATCCGTGCGGAAGGCACTGTCCTCACGCAAGATCAGAACGGTATCGTGGGGCAGCATGGCGGCTGGACCCCGCTCTGGCTTTATCGTCGTAAGACAGATCTTACCCGGCCCGGCAGCGCCATCCAGGCGATCTGCGATCGGGTAGGGACAGGCTTTGAGGACGATGTGGCGCGCCTCCACGCGCTAATGGGCGTGATCGCGGACACGGTCATCTATGAAGCTGGCGCGACAGGTGTGGCCACGACTGCCGAAGAGGCTGCCGCGTCCGGCCGCGGTGTTTGCCAGGACCATACGCAAATATTCGTCACCTGCGCGCGATATCTCGGATTTCCGGCCCGCTATGTCAGTGGCTACCTCATGATGGATGACCGTGTGCAACAGAATGCTTCCCATGCCTGGGCAGAAGCGTATGCTGAAGGCCTTGGCTGGGTCGGATTCGATGTCTCCAACGCCATTTCGCCGGACGCGCGGTATGTCGCCGTGGCGACGGGGCTGGATTATCACGATGCCGCACCAGTTTCGGGGCTGAGTTTCGGAAGTGCTCGGCAGGGGTTAGAAGTATCGGTTCAGGTGCAGCAGCAACAACAGCAGCAGCAATAAGTAATTATGACATACTGCGTGGGTCTATGCCTCGATAAGGGGCTTGTCTTCATGTCCGACACCCGCACCAACGCGGGCGTCGACAACATTTCGAAGTATCGCAAGATGTTCACCTGGAACGTACCGGGAGAGCGTACTTTTGTTCTTATGACGGCGGGCAATCTCGCGACCACGCAGGCTGTAGTGAGCATGCTGGAAGAGCGCACCAAGGCGCCCGAGGAGCGAAACCCTTCCATCCTCGAAGTGCCTTCGATGTTCCAGGCCGCGCGCCTTGTCGGCAAGACGCTTCGCGATGTGATCAAGGAAAGCGCGCCAGCTGCGGGGCCGGACGCGGAGTCCCCATTCCGGGCAACGCTGATCTTGGGCGGCCAGATCGCCGGCAGCGAGCCGCGCCTCTTCATGATCTACCCGGAAGGTAATTTCGTCGAAGCCAGCAAGGAAACGCCTTTCTTCCAGATCGGCGAAACCAAATATGGCCGCCCGATCCTTGTGCGCGCCCATGACCCGGCCATGTCCTTTGCCGAGGCCGTAAAGCTTCTCATGGTGTCTTTCGACTCGACGTTGAAAGCGAACCTCTCCGTGGGCCTTCCGCTTGATCTCCTGCTTTACGAGACAGACAGCCTCGACATCCTGAAGCAGACCAGGATCGAGGAAGACGACCCGTATTATTCGCTCATTTCCGACAATTGGGGCGAAGCGCTGAAGACCACTTTTGCCTCTCTGCCACAGTACAAGCTCTAGAGTTCAGCTTGGGAGCAAGGCTCGAGGCTGAACTGGCGAAAAGCCGGCATGCAGGTCCGATTAACGAGGCGTATCTTGGCTTTACACGGCATTCAGGATCGCAAATTCGCCACTTGAGTATCAGGCGATCAGCTTTACAAACCAACCTTAGAATGCGGCCATGGTTATCAGACTCGGTCGAATTGCGATAAATCTGAGAGGCTGCCTAAATGATCGTCTATATTGCCACCTGGCCACGCTGCGGAAATGCCTTCGTCCGCAACCTGATCTATCTCAATTACAGAGTGATCACAGCCGATGGTTATCCGAGCAAGGCGCCATGGCCAGAGCGGCTGAACGCCGAATATTTCTCTGATTTCATCAAGTATCAGGATGAGGGCCAGCCGCCGCGGCTCGCGCTTCAGCATGGTGCGCTCGATCTGCTAAATGAGAAGCCGGACTTGCGCCGCGAACTCGCTGCCATGAGTGAAACCTTCCTCGTGAAGACCCACGAAATGCCGCCGGAAGACCCAGTCGAAGGCGAGGCTTTCGTCTGCATGGTTCGGCACCCAGTTCGGGCCGTCGCCTCTCGCAGAAAGCTGCTCGTCACGAAGGACGTGATGAAGACGGCCCGAGGTGACTATATTGGCGGACACTGGAGTGACTTTCACAGGCTATGGCACGACTCGCCCATGCCGCGGGTCAGCGTTCGCTATGAAGACGTCGTTGGCAAACCGGAAGTAGTTGTCCGTCCTTGCGCAGAACTGCTTGGGCTTCCCGAACTGGAAGTCGTGAGAGACCTTCCGATCGCTGCAAGCAAGGCCCTCAATCCAGAACGAAATCCTGGCCTGGGAAATGACGGTTGGAAGACAGTCATCACCGATGAAGAAGCCGCTGGAATATGGGAAGAAACGGGAGAAGCCGCACGTGCATGGGGTTATGAACCCGTTCATGAGGGCGCTCTGTAAGGACAGCGTACAGCCGCGCAGTAGATGGGGCGAGCCGAGTTAACAACCGCTTGCTCTCTCAGCTTGGATTATAGTTGCTCGCGCCTTTGCGAAGACAGCTTGCTGACACTTGGCAGAAAGCAAAACGCGTTCGGTCCCGTCGCTATGTATTAGTCTACCGAATTGAGTGTTTGATTTCCGAGCGCGATGCATTACATCGCGTTTTCCCAAGTGGCGGGCGCCTATAGCTCAGTTGGTAGAGCAGCTGACTCTTAATCAGCGGGTCCGAGGTTCGAATCCTCGTGGGCGCACCACTTTCCAGAAAATATCCGGGAATAAGTGCAGCACTGGCCGACGGATCGCGCCGGGCCGGGCGTCTAAGCTTTCAGGTAATGCCAATAGAAAGCCTGCAAGCTCATGATATCACGCCTCTTCAAGTCGCGCTTGGTGCTCGTTCTCGGGATAATCGTTCTGGCCGCGGCGGGGTGGTTCGGCCTTAAGGCCACTGTGCTGTCGGGCCCCGAAACGCCGGACTATCAGACCGCGCAGGCGACCCGCGGCGATATCGAGGTGACGATTTCTGCGGCGGGCAAGATTACGCCGAAAGTGTCCGTCGATGTTGGCGCGCAGGTGTCCGGCCAGCTTCAGGAACTTCTCGTCGAGATCGGGGATGAGGTCGAGAAGGGCGATCTTCTCGCCCGGATCGACCCGACACTTGCGCAGACCAGCGTCGAGGCCAATCGCGCGCAGCTATCCGAACTTCAGGCGAGCCGTAAACAGCAGCAGGCGACCCTTGAACTTGCGCGCGCCGACGCAGACCGCGCCGAGATGCTCTACGAGGCTGATGCCATAGCCCGCGCCGAGTTCGAAAGCGCTCAGGCTGAGCTGACAATTGCGCAGGGCCGCCTTGAGGCAATCGAGGCCCAGATCCAGCGTCAGTCATCATCCCTGCAGTCAGAACTCGCCAATCTCGAATTCACCCGCATCTATGCGCCGATTTCCGGCACGGTCGTGTCGTCGGCCGCTGTCGAGGGCCAGACGCTCAACGCCAATCAGACCGCGCCAATCATCCTGACCATCGCTGACCTTGGCGTCATGACGGTCGAGACCGATGTGTCCGAGGCAGACGTGCTGCGGATCGATGAAGGCCAGGAGGCTTACTTCACGACACTTGGCGATGCGACCCGGCGCTGGGACACGACGGTGCGGCAGGTCTTGCCGACCCCTGAGGTTCTCAATGATGTCGTGCTCTACAAGGCACTGGTCGACGTTGAGAATCCGCAAGGCCGGCTTAAGCCCCAGATGACCGCGCAGGTTTTCTTTGTCACTGGGCGCGCATTCAATGCAGTTCTCGTCCCTGTGACGGCCCTCCAGTCGCGCCCTGCGCGCACAGAGCGCCCACAAGGACAGGGCGGCGGCCAGCCTGTTGCGAGCAATGATGGCCGACGCCGCGGCTTCATGCAGGCCGATGCAGCATCGCCGGATGGTGAAGCTGGACCCGGTTCGCAGCACCGGGAAGACTTTCGGCGCGCGCGTGAGGCAAATCCGGAAGCCGAGACAGCCACAGTTCTCGTCATGGCGGGCGATGGCACGCCGCAGCCGCGGCGGGTTCTTGTCGGGCTGAAGACGCGGACTATGGCTGAAATCATTCATGGCATCGAGGCGGGCGAGACCGTTGTTACGGGCGGTGTCTCCATACAGCGGCCGGCCGGGAATGAGCGTGGTGGCCGGCGTGGCGGCGGCCCTCGCTTCATGCGCGGATAGGGGCAGGCCAGATGTCAAATCCCTTGATTCAGCTCGAAAATGTTTGCCGATATTATGGTGCGGGCGATACAGAAGTCCGCGCGCTTGACGGTGTTTCTCTGACGGTCAACCAGGGCGAGTTCGTTGCCATTGTCGGTCAATCGGGCTCCGGCAAGTCGACGTTGATGAACATTCTGGGCTGTCTGGACCGGCCCACGGACGGTACATACGCGGTGCGTGGAGAGTCCATTTCTCGGCTCGATGCGGACGAGCTCGCCGCGCTGAGGCGCGAGACGTTCGGCTTCATCTTCCAGCGATATAATCTGCTCGCCAGTGTGACGGCCTCCGAGAATGTCGAGATCCCGGCCGTCTATGCCGGCCTCGGCCAGGAAGAGCGCCGGACCAGGGCAAAGGAGCTGCTTGCCCGCCTCGGTCTCGGTGACCGGACAGGCCACAAGCCCGGCGAGCTGTCCGGCGGCCAGCAACAGCGTGTGGCGGTTGCCCGCGCCCTTGTGAACGACGCCGAGGTCATTCTCGCCGATGAGCCGACCGGCGCGCTCGACTCAGGGTCGAGTGCAGAGCTGCTGACGCTGCTGGAAGGGCTGCATGAGAGCGGTCGGACCATCATTCTCATTACCCATGATGAGAAGGTGGCCGCGCGCGCCAAAAGGGTCGTGACGATCGAGGATGGGCGTATTGTTTCCGATAGCGGCGACCGGCAGGGCCATCAGGAGACCCGCCAGCCCTATCGCTATACGCGCAAGGGCCCGTCGCCGATTGGGCAGGTCTTCGAAGCAGTAAAAATGGCCTTCCGGTCGCTACGCGCGAATTTGTTTCGAACAGCGCTGACCTTGCTGGGGGTCGTCATCGGTGTCTCTGCCGTGGTCGCCATGCTGGCGATCGGGCAGGGCAGCCAGCAGGACGTCATGGCCCGATTTGAATCGCTTGGCCCGAACCTGCTCTTCGCTCGGCCAGGCGCGCCGGACCAGCGCCAGCGCGGCGACGCCATCGCAACCCTGACCCTTCAGGATGCCGATGCTTTAGGAGAGCTGGATAATATCATCGCCGCCGTCCCTTCGCGGTCCAGCAATGCCACGCTGCGCGTTGGATCGAATGACGCGCGCAGCCAGATCGAGGGCGTGTCAGAGGATTGGCCCATCGTCCAGAACAGAGGCATGAAGTTCGGTACGTTCTTCACAGAGGACGATATGGACCGGCGCATTGGCGTTGTCGTTCTTGGCACGACGACCGCCGGCAACCTCTTTGACGACGTCCAGAGCGCGGTCGGCCAATATGTCTTTCTCGGCGGTGCACCTTTTGAGGTCTCAGGTGTCCTTGAAGAGAGGGGCGCGACCGCATGGGGGCAGGATCAGGACGATGTCGCGCTTGTGCCGATTACCACCGGCATGATGCGCCTCTTTGGCCAATCCTACCTTTCTTCCATCACTCTGGCCGTCGACGATACCGACCGGATCAGCGAGACCGAAGAGGCGGCACACGCGCTGCTCCTTGCGCGACACGGCACCGAGGATTTCCAGCTGCGCAACACAGCCTCGTTTCTGGAATCCATGCAGGAAGCGCAAAGCTCTTTCTCGATCCTGCTGGGGTCTGTGGCCTCCATCTCTCTCCTCGTTGGCGGGATTGGCGTCATGAACATCATGCTGGTCAGCGTCTCGGAACGGACACGAGAGATCGGTGTGCGTATGGCGACCGGCGCACGGCGGTCAGACATCATGATCCAGTTTGTCGTCGAGGCGCTTGTCGTTGGGGGGCTTGGTGGGATCGTCGGCGTCCTCTTCGGCCTTGGCGTCTGTTTCATCCTGGCAAAGAGCGGCATGACCATTGCGGTCACTGCGATGCCCGCCATTCTTGCTTTCACATCGGCGCTCGGCACCGGCCTTGTCTTTGGTCTCCTGCCGGCCCGCAAGGCCGCGCGTCTAGACCCCGTTACCGCGCTTGCTTCGGAGTAACCCAATGCTGCGTTCATTCCTCATCTCTGCCAGCCTCGTCGCGCTCTCTGCGTGCACAACAAGCTTTGCTCCACAACCGCCCGTCAGCGATGCCGCGATCGCGATGCCCGTCGCCTATGATTACGCGGCCGAGGTCGAGACGCTGGCGAAGACCGATGAGGCCTGGTGGGAAAGTTTCGATACCGCAGAGCTTGAAGCCCTGGTGGCTGACGCGCTCGCCGCAAACCAGACCCTGGCGCAGGGGATCGCCAATATCCGCTCTGCACGCGCCGCGGTGCAGATAGCCGATGCGGCTTTCCTGCCGCAAGCAAGCGCTGGGTTGTCCGCCTCCAGCAGCACCGCAGGGGAGGGTCTGGACGACATAGACGCAAGCGGGCGCCTTTCGGCATCCTACCAGCTTGATCTCTTTGGCGCGAACGCAGCAAATCGCGCCGCAGCCCTCGCAAGTCTTGACGCGGCCGTGTTCAGCCAGCGCGCACTCGAACTCACCGTACAGGCCGATGTGGCGAGCAATTACTTTTCCCTGCTTGCTGCGCGGGACCAGCTGGAGGTCGCGCGCCAGAACCTCGATATTTCCGAACGCATTTTCGAGATCGTCGAGGTGCGCTATGAGGCTGGCGCGATCTCCGGCTTCGATGTGTCGGCCCAGCGCGCCCAGCTAGCAAATGCGCGGGCCCGGATCCCACAAATCGAGGCACAGATCACGGGGTTTGAAACCGCACTTGCGATCCTAACCGGCCGCGTGCCGCAAGGCTTTGAGGCGCCCGGAGAGGATATTCTGGACGTTGCCCTGCCGCAGATACCAGCTGGGCTCCCTTCTGATCTTCTCCTTCGGCGGCCCGACCTGCTCCAGTCTGAAGCCAGCCTTCGCGGCGCTAATGCCAATATTGTGGCGGCGCGAGCAGCTTTCTTCCCGACGGTGGACCTTGGCGCCGGTCTCAGCGCGCTGCTAACCGGGGGGTCCAGTTTGACCGGGTCGCTCTCGGCCGGTCTCGCGCAGACCGTCTTCTCGGGCGGGCGGCTTGACGGCCAGCTTGAGGCATCGGTTGCACGGCGCGACGCGCAGCTTGCTGCCTATCGCCAGTCCATACTAAGTGCGCTGCGCGATGTTGATGTGAGCTTGCAGGCCTCAGAGACCAATGGCGCGCGCGAGGCCCAGCTGGAGATTGCAGAAGCCGCGGCTGCCGATGCGCTTGAGGCGGCGGAGCTCCGCTACCGGGCAGGTTCAGACGACCTTACCAGCCTGCTTAATGCCCAGCAGACTTATTTCGATGCGTCCAGCAATCTCGTTCAGGTTCGTCTCGACCGGCTGACGTCTGCGATCAATGTCTATGTCTCGCTAGGGGGTCGGTATTAGGCGCACGTGCGCGATTGGAGCTCGAGGCCTGCGCTCTACATCGGTGTCATGAGAATTTTGCCAACAATCATTGCCGTCATTTTTGCAGGATGCGGCGCCCCGTCAGAGCCGTCGACATCAAACGCACAGCCGGCGTCTGTTTCCGAGCGGTCAGCGCCGGTGGCGCCAGACACCTCTGGTCTCAATGAACAGTTTATCGAGGAGACGCTGGAGGCCGCCGAGGCGCTACCCCAATTGCGGTCATTGATTGTGATGCGTGATGGCGAGGTTCTGGTTGAGGAGCGGTTCAATGGCGGCCCGCTTCTGGATCGCGGCGTAAACATCAAGTCGGCCTCCAAATCGGTCATGTCTGCGCTGGTCGGGATCGCGATCGATAAAGGCGTACTAACCGGGGTCGATCAAACGGTACTTTCCGTTCTCGAGGCTGATGCGCCCGCCGACCCGGACCCGATGCTGTCAGAGGTCACCGTTGGTCACCTCCTGTCGATGCAATCCGGTCTGGAGCGAACCTCTGGCGCAAACTATGGCCGCTGGGTCGTCAGCGATAACTGGGTTCGCCACGCCCTGTCCCGGCCTTTCGTCGATGAACCGGGCGGACGCATGCTCTATTCGACGGGCAATACGCACCTGCTATCTGCCATGCTGACCGGCGCCTCGGGCAAAGATACCGATCAGCTGGCCGAAGACTGGCTGACCGAGCCGCTCGGTATCAGCATCCCGAGCTGGCAAACCGATCCGCAGGGGATCTATTTCGGCGGCAACAACATGTCGATGAGTCCCTGGGATATGGCCGCCTTTGGAGAGCTCTATCGGCTCGGCGGCGTCGTTGACGGTCAGCGCGTCCTCTCGGAAGACTGGATCGAGGAAAGCTGGACGCCGCGGACCGTTTCGCCATGGAGCGGTGAGCAATATGGCTATGGCTGGTTCATCAGCGACGCGGGCGGTTTCCCGGTACGCCATGCCCGGGGCTATGGCGGCCAGATGATCTATGTGCTGCCAGATCTCGGCCTTACAGTCGTCATGACGTCCGACACAGACAGCGAGCGGGGCAGTAGCCACATTCGCGAACTTCACGAGCTTCTCGAGGAAGGGATCGTCCCGGCCGCTGTCGAAGGTGGTTGAGCCAGCGCTTGGGTCAGATCATGTGGCGGCTCCAGTCGCCGAATTTGTGGCGGATCTTCCCGCGCGGAATGGCGAGGGCTGCGATGGCGAGGCCGACGACGACATTAACAGCCATCTGCAGCAGTGTCGCCTCTACGATGAAGGGCATCAGCGCGACCGCGACGCCGAGACACAGGTTGAGAAGACGCACGGGGCGGATCGGTTCGGCGAGAGCTGCGACACTGACGGTAATGACAAGCGCGCCGAGAAGGTGGTCAGCATCGGCGAGCGCGCCTTCTGTCCCTAGCGACAAGCGTGTGAACATGAGCCAGACGCCGAGAGCAGCGCTGATCAGCAGGGTGTAGGAGAACGTCATGCCGCCAGTGACCATTTCACGGATCACCGTGCCAGGCGGTTGCATGAAGTCGTCCTCGACGCGCTCATCAGGGCCGTCATCGGTATCGCCGCGGAACAGGACCCATAGAACCGGGCGCCCCTTCTTCTTGCGGCGGATGAGGAACTGGAAGGTCGCAATCAACTCGTCGACGGCGTACGGGATCTGAAGCAGCATCATCAATGCCGCGATAAGGCAGACCGTGCACCAGGTGCCGATCACGATGGGCTGGATAATGATGAAGGTGATGGAAACAACGCCAAGCGGCACGATCATGATGCCGAAGATCAGCACCAGCCACGGCATGGTCCGCCAGCGCCGCGACGAGCCGACAATGCCCGTCAGGATTTCCAGCATGTAGGTGAGGGCACCGACGCCAGCATCGGGCACAGGCCAGGCTTCTGAGATACTGGAGGTGATGATTTCCTCTGTCCCGTTTTTGCCGTTTCCAGGCATGCCTGAGAAAAACGGCTCCCAGACGGCGTCGATATGCCCAAGCTGGTAGGCGGTCATATGGCGCGAGATAAGGAAGCCGATAACGGCGAGTGCGATGATCGGCACGCGCTGGAACCAGCTGGATGGCGACTGGTCCCATCCGGGGGGGATTGTCGGGCCGGTGGCGGCGGCGGCTGGCTGCACGCCCGGTGTCGGCCTGGCCAGAACGGCGAGGCCAAAGATCAGGGCGCCGGAGAGTGTCTGGTTGAGATAGACCGCGCCCGTGGGCGCCCAGAAGACAAGCGGTGCGAACATGATCCACGTCGCAACACCGGCGGTTGCCCAGCGCGCGAGGCGAAGCTTCCAGCTGAGCGACAGGAAGCCGAGGACCATCACGGCGAAACCCGAAATGATATCGCTCCAGATGAGCGGCGCGGAATCGTAGACGATCATCGCCGGACTGCTCGCGAGCCATGCCCCCATGGCGATCGTCAGGAAGGGGGCCCAGATAAATTTACGGTGCAGGCTGAGCGTCTCGTTCTCGTCCTTGATGCGTACCTGTTCGGGGTCGTGATCCTCTTCGCCCGCGGCCGTGAGCCATGGCGGCGGCGTGATGCCGTTGCGCTCATACCAGGCAAGTGGATCGGATTTCAGGTCCGCGATCATGGCCGACAGCGTTTCGCGCAGGCTGTGTTTCGGCTCCCAGCTGAGCAGGCGCTTAGCGCGCTCGATACTGAGTTCGTAATGGTCGTCCGCCATGTCGACCATGAAAGGCCGGATAAAGGGCTTTTCCCCCTGGTCGATATCATCCGGAACGACAGGTTCTGTTACGGATTCCGTCAAGGCCCCTGCAGATGCGACGGGTTTTGGAAGCGAAAAGGTCCGCCAGTCCTCTTCGCCATGGATGAGGCGGGCGATCTCCTGCTGCAGCTCCTGATAGCTCATCGTGTCGGTCTCGCCGATCAGGATAATGTTTTCAGCTGGCAGCTCCTTGCGCCGCTCTACCGTGCGGCGGAAGGCCTCGACCATGTCCTTCTGATGCAGGAAAGCCTGACCCACCTGGAGTGAGCCGGCATAGGCATGGCCATGCGGATTGCGCTCATAGATCCTGCGGATTTGTTCAGACAGCGTCGGGACAGCAAATGTCTCATCATAGACGCCGGCCAGATGGAGCAGAGTATAGGGAATGGCACCATGGGCCTCGCGAATGACGCCTTCGGCGGCGGCCTTCGATTGCGGGTAGGCCCATTTCGGATTGAGCTCGGTTTCTTCGGTAATCGGCTGGCCCGGGTCACCGGCCTGATGAACCAGCATGGTGCCGGAATAGATGAAGCGGTCGATGGTGAAGTCCTGAAGCGCTTCCAAGAGGCGGCGCGTACCCTCGACATTCAGCTTGTCGTAGAGTGGGTGAGGCTGGCCCGTGAAATCGAAATAGGCGGCGAGGTGAATGACGGCCGCAAGGGATTGCCCATGCTCCATTGCGAGCTTGTCGAGGGCTTCGCGTACGGACTGATCGGAGGTGAGGTCGCACCCGATCAACTCGCAATCGGCCTCCTTTCCGGGTTTGTCCAACCCGACGATCTCGTATTTGTCCTTGAGGACAGAAACCAGCGCGCTTCCGAGGTTGCCCGCGGCGCCAGTAATCAGGATGAGGGGTTTGCCGTCTGTAGTCCGGGACGCCGATGCCGCGTCCGTACCGCGCTCGGCCTGATATTTATCTGCCAATGATCGCCACCCCCGTGTCGAAATATTCCTCATTCAGGCGTTTGGCCCATGGCTCTTGGCCAACGCATCGGTATGGGGACTGTTCCGGCGGAGGCTTCCCGGGAAGACTGCGCTGGCGCCTGTGATTGATCCCGGTAGCCCCTGCCTGTCCTATTGCCCCGGCCCTCGCGCGGAACTGATTCGCCGATGCGGCATTGATTTGCCAATGGAGGGCCAATCATGGCTATGCGTGCTTACTGGAAAGGCTATTTGCGCCTTTCCCTCGTCAATATCGGAATCGAATTATACTCTGCGACATCATCCTCGCGGACCGTGTCCTTGCGACAGATCCACAAACCCAGCGGCAAGCGGATCCGCTATCAGAAGATCGCTGAAGGTGTCGGTCCCGTCGACAAGGATGAGATCGTCAAAGGGTTTGAGACCAGCAAGGATGAGTATGTCATCCTGGAGCCTGAAGAGCTCGATGAGATCAAGCTGGAAAGCAAGCGGACCATAGACCTCGTCCAGTTCGTGGAGTCGTGCGAGATCGATCCACGCTATTTCGAGAAGCCATACTATGTCGTTCCGCGCGATGATGAGGTTGCTGCCGAAGGCTTCACCGTCATCCGCGACGCGCTGCGCAAGAACAAGATGGTTGGGCTGGGACAGATGGCGGTGCGCGGCCGCGACTATGTGGTTGCGATCAAGCCGTGCGGGGATGGCCTGCTTCTCGAGACGCTTCGTTTTGCTGACGAGATCCGCGAGAGCGACAAGATTTTCGACGAGATACCTGAGGTCAAACCTGACAAGGAGATGCTCGAGCTTGCCAGCGAGTTGATTGAGCGAAAGACCAAACCCTTCAAGCCTGAAGTCTTCAAGTCCAGCTATGCCGATGCGCTCATGGACCTCATTAAGGAGAAGCGGGAAGAAGGCGCGGTTAGCCACGATGACAGCGGCGACAGCGATACGCCCCGCGGCAAGGGCAAGGTGGTCGACCTCATGGAGGCGCTGAAGAAGAGCGTCGACAAGGACAAGAGCGGCGCCAAGAAAAAGACCGCCTCGAAAACCTCTTCCAGGTCCTCGAAGTCAAAGTCTGGAAAGGCGGCGTAATCAGGCATGGCGAAATCCAGCTCCGACACCCTCAAGACCTATCGTGAGAAACGCGACTTCTCACGAACGCCGGAACCTGACGGCTCTTCAAGGCGCAGGTCAAAATCCAGGGGTAAGCTCAGCTTTGTCGTTCAAAAGCATGATGCAAGCCGTCTGCATTATGACTTCCGGCTGGAGCTGGACGGTGTTCTGAAAAGCTGGGCGGTCACGAAGGGGCCGAGCCTCGACCCCGCCGACAAGCGCCTCGCCGTGCGCACTGAAGATCACCCTCTCGACTATGGCGACTTCGAAGGCGTCATCCCGGACGGTTATGGTGCCGGGACGGTCATGCTCTGGGACCAGGGAGAATGGATCCCGCGCGAAGACCCTGAAGAAGGGTTGAAGAAAGGGTCCCTGAAGTTCGACCTCAAAGGTCAGCGTATGAAAGGCGGCTGGGCGCTCGTCCTGATGAAGAACAACTCGAAAAAGGGCAGAGAGAACTGGCTTCTCATCAAGGAAAAGGATGACGAAGCCGACCGCAATTCCGACCCGCGCGAGACCTGGCAGACCAGCGTCACAACCAATCGGGATTTCGATGAGATAGCCGTGGCCGCGGCAAGCGGGGACGCCAACATTCTGGGCGAGGATGAGGCGCCCGATTTCCCGGATTTCGTTGAGCCACAACTTGCAAAACTGCGCGATGATCCGCCCTCCGGCGAAGAATGGCTGCATGAGCTGAAATTCGACGGCTACCGCATTCAGGCACTGATCGCAGGACATCAGGTCCGCCTGATCACGCGCAATGGCAAGGACTGGACGGATCGCTATCCGGATGTCGCCAAAGCGCTTGCGGAGCTGGATGTGAAGAGCGCGGCGATAGATGGAGAACTCGTGGCGCTGGATGATCGTGGCCACAGTCATTTTGCGTCATTGCAGGCGGCCACAAAAGGTGAAGGGGATGCAGCGCTCGCCTATTACGCCTTCGATCTCCTGTCGCTGGGCGGCAAGGATTTCCGCAAGAAACCGCTGACCGAGCGCAAAGCCGCACTCAAGGACATTATGCCGAAAGATGAGGATATCATCCGGTTCTCCGATCACATTGCAGGCAAGGGCGAGGACGTCATCGGCAAGGCCTGCGGCATGGGCCTCGAAGGAATTATCTCCAAGAAGGCGGCCGCGAAATATGTGTCGGGACGTGGCTCCGGCTGGATCAAGTCGAAATGCGTGGGGCGCGATGAATTCGTGATCGGCGGGTATCGCAGGTCCGACAAGCGCGGCCGGCCTTTTGCTTCGCTGCTCCTGGGGGAGTTCGAAAATGGCAAGCTGCTTTACCGAGGGCGCGTGGGCACAGGCTTCAATGAAGCGCTCATGGATGAGCTAGCGGGCGCGATGGCAAAGCTTGAGCGCAAGACGCCGGCTTTCGAGGATATTCCATCGGACGCGAAACGCGGCGCGGTCTGGCTGACGCCGAAACTTGTCGGTGAGATTGCTTACACAGAGCGCACGTCCGACGGCCTGCTCCGCCATCCAAGCTTCCAGGGGCTGCGAGAGGACAAGGCGCCAAAGGACGTCAAGACGACCGCAGCCAAGCAGGAAGAGGCTGGCGACGAAGACGATGGCAAGGTGCTCGGTATCCGCATCAGCCACCCCGACCGCGTGGTCTATGAAGAGCAGGGCGCCACCAAGCGCGAAATCGCCAAATATCTGGCAGAGATTGCGCCGCGCATGATCCCGCATATCAAGGACCATCCGGTAAGTCTTGTCCGGTGCCCGTCAGGGGCAGGGGGCAAGTGCTTCTACCAGAAACACCACACTGACTCCGTTCCAGCCGCGATCGGCGAAACGAAAATCAAGGAAAAGGATGGTGAGACATCGAGCTATCTCGTTCTGAACACAGCTGAGGCGCTTGTCTCCGCAGCGCAGATCGGCGCGCTTGAACTGCACGTCTGGGGCTCGCGAACCGACAAGCTTGAGAAGCCGGACCGGCTTGTGCTGGATCTCGACCCTGATGAGGGGCTTGATTTCGAGGATGTGAAGTCAGCCGCCTACGAGGTGCGCGACGTGCTGGGCGCAGCGGGTCTGACGACTTTCGTGCTGCTGACTGGCGGCAAGGGATTGCATGTCATAGCGCCACTTGAGCGCCGGCAGGGCTGGGATGAGGTCAAGGCCGCCTCACGGGGCCTCGCAAAAAAGCTATCGGAGGCAGCCCCGGATATCTATGTCGCCGAGGCGTCGAAAGCCAAGCGCAAGGGGCGTATCTTCATCGACTGGCTGCGCAATGAGCGTGGCGCGACAGCGGTGTGTCCATACTCGCTGCGCGCAAGGCCCGGTGCACCGGTCGCAACGCCTGTCCGCTGGGATGAGCTCGCTGGCATATCATCCGGCCATGATTACACGCTGTCCAATATCAGACGGCGTCTAAGCTCTCTCAAATCGGACCCGTGGGAGGGCTATGATGATGTCAGACAGTCAATTTCGAAGAGTGTACTAAGCGTACTCGCAGACGATTAAGCCTTCAGCGCCTGCGCGCCCTTCAAAAGATCCTCGATCTTGATCGGATAGCGCGCTGTGCGAACGCCGGTTGCATGCCAGACCGCATTGGCAATCGCGCCAACCGTGCCCGTAATGCCCAGCTCGCCGACACCTTTCACACCAAGGTCATTTACGTGCGGGTCCTCTTCATCGACCAGTAGCGCTTCGAGGTGCGGTACGTCAGCCAGCACCGGAATGTGATAGCCGGCAAAGTCATTATTGAGCGGTCTGCCGCTACGCTTGTCGTGAATACCTTCTTCGTGGAGGGCAAAACCGACGCCCCAGATCATGCCGCCGGTGAGCTGACTTTGGGCGAGGCGCGGATTGATGATCCGTCCGGCGGCGAATGCCCCGACCAGCCGGGTAACGCGAACCTGGAATAGGTCGGGGTCGACCTTCACTTCAGCGAAGACCGCCCCGTGCGAGAACATGGCATAGGTTTCGGTGCTAGCCTTGTCGCGGTTGCCGCGGCCTTTGCCTTCAATCTCTTCGATCCCGGCCCGTTGCAGAATGTCGGTATAGCTTTCGCCGACGTTCGGATCCTCGGCCTTGAAGAGGCGGCCATTTTCACCCAGCACGCGTTCATTGCCCGCGCCAAAGAGCGGCGAGTCCTTGTCCTGCGTCGCGATCTCGGCGAGCTGGCGGATGACATCATTGCCAGCCGCAAAGAGCGCGCCGCCTGCCGATGCGGTATGTGCCGAGCCGCCGGCGACACTGCCATCAGGCAGGTCGGAATGGCCGATGTCGAACTCGATATCGTCGGCGGCCATGCCAAGCCCGTCAGCCGCCATCTGCCAGAGAACCGTCCAGGCGCCCTGACCCATATCGGCGCCAGAGGTTTCTGCGCGCGCGCTGCCATCCTTGCGAAGGACCGCCCGCGCCTTTGCAGGGAAGAAGGGCGCGTGGAAGATACTGGTGCCCATGCCCCAGCCTGTCAGGAGGCCGTTCTCGTCGCGCATCTGGCGAGGTTTCAGCGGTCGGTCTTTCCAGCCAAAGCTATCAGCGGCTGCTTTATAACATCCCCGTAAAGCCTTGGCAGAATAGGGCTTTCCGTTAGACGGGTCCTTCTCGGCATAGTTGAGCAGGCGGAACTCGAGCGGGTCCATGCCCGCTTTTTCTGCGGCGACATCAATGGCGCATTCGATCACGGCAGAGCCGGTGGCGATGCCCGGCGCGCGCATTGCGCCCGGCGTGCCGGTGTCAAACCGTGTGCCGGAATGGCTGACGCTGATCGACGGCGTCGCATAAAGGCTGAGGCCTGCATTCGCGGCACCGTCGAGCCAGTTGTCGAAGCTACTCGTCGAGACGTTGGCCGTGTGCTCGAAGGCGAGAAATCTGTTGTCGGCGTCCATGTCATAGCGAACGGTCTGGCGTGTCGCGCTTCGGTGCTGGACCGGTCCGAACATCTGGCCCCGTTTCAGCACGAGCTTGACGGGACGCTTCATTTCACGTGCCGCCAGGATCCCCAGCATCTGCGGGCCGAACAGCACCGCCTTGGAGCCGAAGCCGCCGCCAAGATACGGCGACCGGAGCGTTACGTTTTCAGGCGGAATGCCGAAATAATTGGCGATACCAGGCTTGGCGAGGCCGATGGCCTGATTTGGCATGTCGACGGTGACATGGTCGCCGTCCCATTCAGCGACGACGGCATGGGTCTCCATGGCGTTGTGATACTGGAGCGGCGTCTCCATTTCGACGCTGGCCGATTGAGTCGCTTTCTTGCGGTTGCCCTCAAAATCACCCGTTGAGAATTTTGGCGGCGTGGAGATGCCGACCGCTTCCGGGGCGAACGCTTCACCGTCATCAAAGCCGATGCGCGCCTGATCGCTATCGTACGTCGCTTTTACCAGCCGGGCGCCTTCGACGGCGGCCTCAAGCGTTTCTGCGAGGATAACCGCGATTGGCTGGCCGGCATAGCGGACCTTGTCATTCTGCAGCACGTCGATGCGGGCGGTGAAAGGTGTGGTCTTCTGATCGGGGTCCTGCGACAGGGCAGGGGTATTGTCTGGCGTCATAACATGAACGACGCCCGGATGGGCGAGTGCAGCCTTTATATCGAGGGAGGTCACCCGGCCGCGGGCGATACTGGCGCCTGCAAACACTGCGTGGAGAAGGTTCTGCGGATGATTGTCCGCGGCATAGGTTGCCGTGCCGGTGACTTTCGCGATGCCATCGCGGCGCGTCATCGGCTGGCCCGAGTTCGAGCCAAGCCGGACGTGGTGGGCCGCGACCATAGGTGTGTCAGCCATTAGCGGGCCTCCTTTCCAACCGCAAAGACCGACCCGGGCAGGTCCGGCATCTTCGGCGGCGTCCCATCTGCGGCAGCTTTGAGCGCGCGCACCAGGATGCGTCTTGCCAGTTCGATCTTGTGGGCATTGTCGCCTGAGGGTTTGGCGTCGGCCAGCGCAGCATCGGCAGCTTTCTTGAAGGAGGCCTCATTGGCTTCAGCACCATTGAGCGTGTCCTCTGCTTCGCGTGCCCGCCAGGGGTTTGCGGCGACACCGCCGAGCGCAATCCGCGCGTCCTTGATCCGGCCATCTCCGATGTGGAGCATCGCCGCCGCCGAGACGATCGCGAACGCATAGGAGGTCCGGTCACGCAGCTTGATATAGCGGGCCCGCGGTGCAAACCGCTTGGCGTCCGAGGGAAGGATGATCGCGGTGATGATCTCGCCCTGTTTGAGCGCGCTTCCGGGCGGCTGGACGCTGCCTGGCAGTGTGTAAAACTCATCGATAGAAATCTCACGCGATCCGTCCGGGCCATCGACCACGACACGCGCCCCCATGGCCGCCAGTGGCACGCAGAAATCAGACGGGTGGACGGCGATGCATGTTTTCGTCCAGCCGAGCACAGCATGCTTGCCGTTCTCGCCTTCGAGTGCATCACAGCCTTCACCAACCTCATGCAGATTACAGGCGCTATGGGGGTCGTAGAAATAGGCACAGCGCGGCTGCTGCATCAGATTACCGCCAACCGTCGCCGAATTGCGAAGCTGGCCGGACGCCCCTGACAGCAGTGCTTCGGCAATCGCCGGGTAATCACTTAGAATATCGACGTTGCGGGCAAGGTCTGAATTTCGCACCAGCGCCCCGATGCGGAGCGATCCGTCTTTCTGTGGCTCGATCCGTTTGAGGTCATCGAGGCGTGTAATGTCGATCAGGCTGTCGGGCGTGCGAACCCCGACCTTCATCAGGTCCAGAAGGTTGGTGCCACCAGCGTAATAGGAAGCGCCGGGCTTGCTCGCGGCCTTGATCGCCTCAGCGATTGTTTCGGGGCGCTGATAATCAAAGGCCTTCATGTTTTGCCCCCCTTCGACATGCGCGCCTGAGCGTCCAATACGGCGTCCTGGATGCCGGCATAGGCGCCGCAGCGGCAGAGGTTGCCGCTCATGCCTTCGCGCACGGCTTCGGCAGAAGCGTCGCCGCCCGTCTCACCGAGAAAGCCGACCGCGCTCATGATCTGTCCCGGTGTGCAGTAGCCACACTGGAAGCCATCATTTTCAATAAAGGCAGCCTGTACTGGATGGAGCGTATCGCCATCGGAAAGGCCTTCAACAGTGGTGACCTCAGCGCCGTCGAGGCTGACCGCCAGCGACAGGCAGCTATTCACCCGCCGGCCGTCGATGAGGACCGTACAGGCCCCGCATTGGCCGCGGTCACAGCCTTTCTTGGTGCCGGTCAAGCCGATGCGTTCGCGCAGGACATCGAGCAGTGTCGGCCGCGCATCCTCCAGCTCTACGTCGTGTCCATTGCCATTGATTTTCAGAGATATCTGAAACGCCATGCTCTCTCCCGCGCGCTGCCGTCCTGATCATGATGCTAGTGCGCGGGTGAGCGGAAGGCGAGGCGTCCGGCTCGATTTAATTGGTTGACCCAACGAAAAAGCGCCCCGGCCGGAACCGGGGCGCGTTCTGGTTTCTATCGCTGAAAAGCCGACTAGTTGACGTCGAAACGGTCGAGCATCATCACCTTGTTCCAGGCCTTCACGAAGTCATTCACGAACTTCTTCTCGTGGCCATTCTCGGCATAGACTTCGGCGATTGCGCGAAGCTGCGAGTTGGACCCGAAGACCAGGTCAGCCCGGCTTGCCGTCCATTTCAGGTCGCCGCTAGCGCGGTCATGCCCTTCATAGAGGTGCTCGTTCTCTTCAGAGGCTTTCCAGGCCGTTTCCATCTCCAGCAGGTTGACGAAGAAGTCATTCGTCAGCTGACCGACGCGCTTGGTAAGCACCCCATGCGGCTTGCCGTCGGAGTTCGTGCCGAGAACACGCATACCGCCGACCAGAACCGTCATTTCCGGCGCGCTGAGGGTCAGAAGCTGGGCGCGGTCAACGAGGAGTTCCTCGGCCGGCACAAGATAGTCAGGCTTCACGAAGTTGCGGAAGCCGTCTGCTTTCGGCTCAAGGAAGGCATAAGATTCAACATCCGTCATTTCCTGGGTCGCATCCGTGCGGCCCGGGGTGAATGGCACGTCGACATCATGGCCTGCATCCTTGGCTGCCTTCTCGACTGCGGCGCAACCGCCGAGCACGATCAGGTCGGCCATGGAGACTTTCTTCGAACCGGAGTCGAAACCAGATTTGATCTCTTCCAGCTTGGCAAGGACCTTGGCGAGCTGCTCTGGGTTGTTTGCTTCCCAGTTCTTGGCTGGTTCGAGACGCACGCGCGCACCATTGGCACCGCCGCGCATGTCCGAACCGCGGAAGGAAGCCGCGGAGGCCCATGCAGCTGACACAAGCTCGGAAATCGAAAGACCGGAAGAAAGGATTTTCTCCTTCAGCGACTTGATGTCGGACGCATCGACGAGGTCGTGATCGACTGGCGGGATCGGATCCTGCCAGAGGAGGTCTTCCTGTGGGGCTTCTTCGCCGAGATAGCGGGTCTTCGGACCCATGTCGCGGTGGGTGAGCTTGAACCAGGCGCGCGCAAACGCGTCCTCGAATTCCTGCGGGTTCTCATAGAACCGGCGGGAAATTTTCTCATAGGACGGGTCGATCTTGAGTGCGAGGTCGGTCGTGAGCATTATGGTCGAGACCTTCTTGGAGCTGTCATCAGCTGCCGGGGCAAGGTCTTCTTCCTTCACATTCTTCGGCTCCCACTGATAGGCACCCGCCGGGCTCTTGGTGAGCTCGTAATCATACTCGAACAGCATGCGGAAGTAGTTCATGCTCCATTCGGTTGGAGTTGGCGTCCAGGCGCCTTCCAGACCGGAGGTGATGGCATGGCCACCAACGCCGCTCTCGTGGGTGCTGTGCCAGCCAAAGCCTTGGGCTGCGATGTCGGAGCCTTCGGGCTCTGAACCGACGAGGGAGGCATCGCCTGCCCCGTGGCACTTGCCGAAGGTGTGGCCGCCGGCGATCAGCGCAACGGTTTCTTCGTCATTCATCGCCATGCGGGCGAAGGTATCGCGGATGTCGAAAGCAGCCTTCATCGGGTCGGGCTCACCGTCCGGGCCTTCTGGGTTCACATAGATGAGACCCATCTGGACGGCTGCAAGCGGGTTTTCGAGCGCGCGGCCCTCAGCGTAACGGCTGTTCGGGTTGTCCGAGGGGGCAAGCCACTCTTCTTCAGTGCCCCAGTAGACATCTTTCTCTGGCTCGAAGACGTCCTTGCGGCCGCCGGCAAAACCAAAGGTCTTGAAGCCCATATCCTCAAGCGCGACATTGCCGGCGAGGATCATGAGATCAGCCCAGGAAAGGCTGGCACCATACTTCTGCTTGATTGGCCAGAGCAGGCGGCGAGCCTTGTCGAGATTGCCATTGTCTGGCCAGGAGTTCAGCGGCGCGAAGCGCTGCTGGCCCGTGCCTGAACCACCGCGGCCATCGCCGACGCGATACGTGCCTGCGGAGTGCCAGGCCATGCGGATCATGAATGGACCGTAGTGACCATAGTCAGCTGGCCACCACTCCTTGGAATCCTTCAGCGCGACCGCGATGTCTTGCTTGACCTGCTTGAGGTCGAGCTTCTTGAAGGCTTCGGCATAGTCGAAGTCTTCACCCATCGGATCACCTGCAGGGTGTCTCTGATGAAGAATGTCGAGGTTGAGGAGCTTGGGCCACCACTCCTTGTTGGAGCGGCCCTTGAAGAGCCAGTGGCGCTCTTCACCGTGAATTACTGGACACTTGGCGTCGTCAGCCATGGTTGAATCCTTCCTTCTAACCTGTGCGTAGAACTGATACCGGACAGTACTCCATCAAGCAGCATCGAACAAATCAAAACGGCGATGATTACCTATAGGTAAAATCGATAGGTTGGCTTAAAGCAAGACAGGCCGGGGGTGCCGGCCTGTCTCGTGTTACTGCAAATTCCGCCTTGGATCAGATGTCCACAACAATCTTCCCGAAATGCTTCTGACTCGCCTGGTGCGCGAATGCGTCTGCCAGCTTTTCGAGCGGGAAATGATCGCTGATCACAGGCTTGATACCGGATGATTCGATGGCGGCGATCATGTCTTCCTGCGACTGACGCGACCCCACCGTGATGCCGGAGACGGTGATATTGGAGCTGAACAGCGCAGCTGTCGGCACTTCGCCGGAGATACCCGTCAGCACACCTATGAGAGAGATGTGGCCACCAATGCGGCAGGCCGCGATCGACTGGGCCATCGTGCCGGGGCCGCCAATCTCGATCACTTCATCAACGCCGCGGCCGCCCGTTAATTCCTTGGCCTTGGCGCCCCAGTCCGGCGTTTCCTTGTAATTGATCACATGATCGGCCCCGAGATCTTTCAGTTTGTCGAGCTTCTCCTGGGACGAGGAAGTCGAGATCACACGCGCGCCCGCGGCCTTTGCGAACTGAAGCGCAAAGATCGACACGCCGCCGGTACCCTGCGTCAGCACCCAGTCGCCGGGCTGGATGGAGTTCTCCACCATAAGGCCGCGCCACGCTGTCAGCGCTGCGCAGGGCAGGGTGGCAGCTTCAGCAAAGCTCCAGCCCTCAGGCATACGGGTCAGACCTTCTGCCGATGCTGCAACAAGTTCAGCCGAAAAGCCATCGATCCGGTCGCCTGGCACGGCCAGCATCTTGTCGACCTCGGGTGGGCCGTCGCGCCAGCCAGGGAAGAAGGTAGAGAGAACCCTGTCACCTTTCTTGAAGCGCGTGACCCCTTCACCGACTTCGACCACTTCGCCGGCGCCATCAGACATCAGGACCCGGCCATCAGGCGTTGGTATGCCGCCCTGCGCGACAACGAAATCATGGTAGTTAAGTGAGCTCGCCTTCACCCGCATCAGCACTTCGCCGGCCTTGGGTTTCGGGTCATCGCGGGTTTCGATCTGGATATTCTGCAGACCGCCCGGTTTCTTCAGGCTGGCAACTTTCATTGAGGCTCTCCCTTGTCATCGCTTGATTTGGGCAAGCCAAAGCATCGCTGCCCCTGCGAAAGCCAAGCGAAAAGCGGCGGAGGCAACGCATGCGCGTTCACCACAACAGTGGAGCTGTTGGTTGACGTCGCCCACGCGCAAATAAAAAGGGCGGCAGATCGCTCTGCCGCCCTTCTAATTTTATAGTGCTACCGGACTAGCGGCGGAGCGTGAACTCGACACCAACCAGACGGCCCTTCTTGAGCGGCGAGAACGTGCCGCCACCCGGGAATGGCTGGTAAGGGGTCTGCACACCGTTCGATAGCGGGCCAGGGAATGGCAGCTGCGTGTCGTTACCGGCCTGAACGCTGTCGAGCAGGTTCTGACCAAAGAGCGAAACGGTGAAGCCATCATATGGTGTTTCCCAGCTGATGTTCGCCGACAGCTGATGGGAATCCTGAATCCAGCCGAAGTTGCTATCGGTGTAGGCGATACGGTCGCGGTACTGATAGTTTGCGCGGCTGATCAGGGCGCCCATGTCACCAAGATCGATGTCATAGATTGCGCCGACACCATAGGTGACCGGAGGCACGCGCGGCAGGTCGAGACGCTGGTCAAGAATGTTGACTTGCGTGTCGCCAGAGATGTCAAAGCGGACATCGTCATAGCTCGCATCGATCAGGCCAGCATTGAAGTTGACCAGGAAGTTGTCGGTCACGGCAACGCGGCCTTCGACTTCAACACCGATGATGGTCGCATCAGCCGTGTTCAGGATGTTCTGAACGACGCCCGACGGGCCAGCGGTGTTCACTTCGCGCTGCATGTCGGCGATTTCGGTCAGGAAGGCTGCACCATTAAGCTGGATGCGGCCGTCTTCGCTGCCGGACTTGAAGCCGATTTCAAATGCGTCGACTTCTTCTTCGTCAAAGCCGAAATTGCCGCCCGTTGCTGGAACGATCTGGTTCAGGAAGACGCCAACATCGGTGATGCGGAAGTTGTAGCCACCGGAACGGAAGCCCTTGGTGTAGTAGCCATAGGTCTGGAAGTTGTCAGACCAGAAGTATTGCAAGCCAACTTTCGGGGTCCAGTTCGACCAGTCATCACCATCGGAGAAGCCATTCGGCTCCTGTGCTCCAAGCGCGCCGAGAAGGGCGTTGAAACCATCGGTCGGGCAGGTGCCATCAACGACAGAGCATGCGAAGCGCGGACGGATGAAGGTCACGTCTGCGTCTTTTTCTTCCTTCGAATAACGAAGGCCGACTGTTGCAATCAGATCAGGCGTGATCGAGTAGTCAACGTTTGCGAACGCACCATAGACGGTGTGGTCCTGCGAGCCGCCGCCATAGAACGCCCATGGAATGGACGCGGGAAGAGGCGCCGGGCGCGTGGTCGGCAGGTCGCGGATCTCGGTATAGTCGAGGGTCTGGTTGAAGTAGTAGACGCCGGTGGTTAGATCCACGTCACCGAACGTGCCAGCATAGCGCAGCTCGTTGGAGATCTGCTCCTGCAGGAATTCGGCGTTTGAGTGGAACAGGGTGAACGGCGTTGCGTCGATGTCGCTACCGGTGCTCAGGGAGTCGTATTCGCGGTAGCCGAGAATGTTGGTGATCGTACCGTTGCCGAAGTCGACATCATAGTCAGCGCGCAGCGATGCGAAGATGGTTTCGGCTTCGCCGGTGCCTGGGCTGTTGATCGAGAAGTCGAAGCTGTCGCGATCGAAGTAGGAGCGGTTCTGGCCGGACGGGCCGTCGACGCGGCTGTCGGTGTACTCAGCCTTCGCGAGGAATGTGAGGCGGTCGCTAGCGAACCACTCGAGCGCGCCGCGATAGATCGCGACCTGTGCTTCGCCGTGATTGTCGCCGTCATTCAGGTTTTTGAAGTAGCCAGAGTCGGTGTTGTAGTAAGCACCGATCTTGCCGTTCAGGACACCATCGATCAGCGGGCCGGAAACGGTGCCCTGGATGGTGGAGTTGAGGCCACCGCGATCATCGTCGATCGGGCCGTCAAAGGTTGCCTGTGCCTTGTAGCTGAACTCGTCGGTCGGGTTGCCCGTATTGACGACCAGCGCACCACCGGTGGTGTTGCGGCCGAACAGGAGGCCTTGTGGGCCGCGCAGGACTTCAACGCTGTCGAGGTCGAACAGGTCGACGACAACGCCGTTGTTCACACCGAGATAGACGCCATCGATGAACACGCCAACGGCTGGGTCGATCGACGGGATCGACGAGTTCACGCCGAGGCCGCGGAT
This sequence comes from Henriciella marina, assembly GCF_027213945.1. Taxonomy (GTDB): domain Bacteria; phylum Pseudomonadota; class Alphaproteobacteria; order Caulobacterales; family Hyphomonadaceae; genus Henriciella; species Henriciella marina_A. Next base: position 203,686 of record NZ_JAPWGW010000002.1, on the reverse strand, counting down.
AGCGAAGTTCGCCGTGCCGCGTGCTGTACCAACGTCATCGAGCGAGACGTTTGGCGTAGAATAGGAAAGGTCTTCGAGGTTCGCGACATTCAGCGCGTCGAGCGTGTCTTCGTTGAACGCGGTGACAGACACTGGAACGTCCTGGACGTCCTCAACGTTCTGTTTCTTCGTTGCCGAGACGGTGACCTTCTGAAGGACGCGGTCGACGGCGGACTCGCGTTCTGCTTCAGGAGCTTCCTGAGCGATGGCAGGAAGTTGCGCGAGGATTGCGGCAGAAGCCGCGGTCGCGAGGAGGAATTTGCTGCGTTGCATTAAGTTTAGACTCCCAGATCGTTATTTTTGTGTTTTGCGAGGCGATAACCCCAACAGTCATTGGAGATCGCACCGCAGCAAGGCATAAAGCGCGCTGCGGCAAATTCTCAATGGCAGAATTCAGCGTTATGCAAAAATACTTCACTAGTGATGTTTTGTTGCATCACTGTAGGGAAGCATAGACGTCAAAAAATGCATTGCAGCATAGGTTCGCGGCGGAAAATTCTAGCCTGAGGGGAATTCCGCTGTGCGTTTCTCGAGAAACGCGCTGTAACCTTCGCGAAAGTCTGCACCGGCAGCGCCTTCAACCATGTATTCAAGAAGTTCATCGTCGCTCGCATTACTTGCGATTTCGCTGACCATCTTCTTCAACGCTTTCACAGACCAGGAGGAGTTAGCGGCGATGTCCTGGACTGTCTGTCGAGCTGCCTCGAGTGCGCCGCCCTCGCCAGCGATTTCGTTCACCAGCCCTAGTGTCAGCGCCTGAGCTGACGAAAACCGGCGCGCGGAAAACAGCATATGTTTGGCATTCGACGGTCCGACCAGTTTTACTAGGCGTCTTAGGTCGGCCGGCGGGTAGACAATGCCCAGTTTCGCTGGAGGTAGTCCGAAAGCTGCATTAGCCGACGCAATCCGGATATCGCAGGCGACCGCCAGCGCAACCCCGGCGCCAAAGCAACTCCCGTCGATGGCGGCGATGACAGGTTTGCTGCATTTCTCGATCGCAGTCATCGCTTCGCAGATGATGGCAGTGGTCTCACGCGTGCTTGCTTCGTCAGAATAGATCGTCTCGAACTCAGAGATATCCACGCCGGCCGCGAAATGCCCGACATCGCCGCCGTGAATGATCAATGCCTTCGCCGCGCTATCGGCGTCTACCGTCCTGACGAGGACGGGTAGGGCCGCCCACATGGACATGCTGAGCGCATTGCGCCTGGAAGGCGCATTAATAACGATCTCCGCAACGCTGCCTGAGCCTGCAAGAAATACGGGGCGTTTTTCCGGTGTGGACATTGGCCACCGCTTTCAGCTTACAGGCTCGCCGTCAAGTCGCGATCAACTTCGGTCGCCTTGAAACCCACGGCTGCGCTTGCTCCAGTTCATACGCGAGCGCCAGAAGCAATCCGTCATCGCCCTGCCGGGCGGAAAACATGGTGCCGATCGGAAGTCCGCCTTGCGACCAGAACAGGGGTACGCTCATCGAAGCGCCGCCGGAAACGTTCATATAAGGTGTGTAGGCAACGTAATCGGTGACCGATTTCATGACGGTTTCGAAGTCGCCGTCGGGGGCCTGCTCCCCAATCTTTGGCGGCAGCTTGGTAACGGTTGGCGAGAGCAGAACGTCAAACTGGTCGAACCAGTTTGCATAAACGTCAGAGAAGGCTTGAAGGTCGGCTACGGCGTCGGCGAATTCTCCCTGGCGCTCGCTGAACAGTTTGGCCAGCCCCAGCGTCCACGGCTCAATCGTATCAGGTGACGGCGGCGCGCCGAGCACACTGGCCGCATCCTGGATGAATTGCGCAGCCCCGGCTGCCCAGAACAGGATAAACTGGTCCTGGAACTTCCGCGCATCGACGGGCAATGCCCACTCGATCACCTCGTGGCCAAGTTCCCGGCATAGCTTGGCAGCCTGCTCGGTCGCGGCGCGGACTTCAGGATCCAGCGAAGCATCTGTTCCCGGCTCAGGCGCAAATGCGATCTTCAATCGGCGGGACGACGGCCCCTTGATGTCACCGATCTTGGGCAAGGTGTCGCCCGTTTCGGCAGCGGCAAACAGTGCTGCGCTATCACGTACGGTGAGCGTCACAGCGTGATTGACGCTAAGATCGACAGGCGCATTGCTCTGAGGGGACGCAAGAGCTCCGCGTGAGGGCTTTAAGCCAAACAGGCCGCAACATGCCGCAGGAATGCGGATGGAGCCGCCGCCATCGCTTGCATGCGCAAACGGAACGACCCGAGCCGCGGTAAGCGCAGCGGCCCCACCTGACGAACCGCCCGGTATACGCGAGAGGTCCCATGGATTTCGTGTAGGCCCGGTCACCAGTGGCTCGGTCGACGAGATAAGACCCATCTCAGGCGTTGTTGATTTACCGATTGAGACGACCCCCACCTCCCGCCAGCGCGCGGCGAAAAGCGAATCGTCTTCAGCCAGATTTCCGCGAAAGGCGCGGCTGCCATACATGGTCGGGGCGCCTTTCCAGTTCACAAGATCCTTGATGGCTGTTGGTACACCGCCGAACGAACCAGCAGGTGCCGCTGCAGCCCGCGAGCGGGCGAGGTCATACGTCTTGGTCGCAAGAGCATTTATGGACGGGTTCACCGCCTCGGCGCGGGCAATTGCCGCTTCGGTCAACTGGAGGGAGGTCGTCTCGCCGCGCGCGATCATCTGCGCCATGGCTACACCGTCGAGATCTGCCGACCCGGCGCCGGCCGCCATGACAGTTGCTGGAGCACAGGCCTTCGCGAATGGCAGAAAGGCGGCGAGCGTTGTGCCACCTGCCAGAAGGCGGCGGCGTGTCATCATGGTCATCGAATTTCCTCCCGGGTCAGCCTCTGTCGGGCCATGTGTGCGCCAGCCTGCGTCGGTCTTGCCGCAAAGGCAAGCAGGTTATAGCCCGGTAGGCGTTTCGTTTTTTCGCGCATCGGACGTATTCTTCATGCTGTCAGTTCTTGACCTTTTTCGTATCGGGCTTGGCCCCTCAAGCTCTCACACTGTAGGTCCGATGCGCATTGCGCGCCGCTTCCTGCAGGAGGCAGATAGGGCAGGGAAACTGGAGGGCGCGGTGCGGGTCGAGGTGTCGCTTCAAGGCTCCCTGGCGCTTACAGGTGTCGGGCATGGGACCGACAAGGCCGTGATGCTCGGGCTTGAAGGCATGCAGCCAGAGACGGCGGACCCCGTCGAAGCCGAATCGCGCTTCCGTGAGATCGTCCAGGCCAAGACCATTCGCCTCGAAGGTGGCCCGCAGATTGATTTCAATCCGCTGAAAGATCTCAAATTCTGCACGGATATCGTACCGGACCTGCACCCCAACGGCATGGTGCTCACAGTCTTCGGCGCAGAAGACGCAAAGCCTTATTCGCGTGAGTACTACTCGACCGGCGGGGGCTTCATCGCGTCCCGCAAGCAGCTGGAGAAACCAACCAGCGGCGACATGGTCGCTAGCGCGCGCGGTGCGCCTTATCCGTTCCACTCTGCCGAAGAGCTGATCGGCCTCTGCAAAACGCATGGCTGGCGTGTGGATGAGCTTGTCCTGCATAATGAAGACGCGCGAAGAGCGCGCGACAAGACACAGAAAAGGCTCGATAAAATTGCACAGACCATGATGGAGTGCATCCGCAATGGCCTGAAGTCCGAGGGTACGCTTCCAGGCGGTCTCGATGTGAAGCGCCGCGCGCCTGACCTTCACCGGCGCCTGGTCGAAAACCCGGGCTCAAATGAACGCGAGCAGCTGTTCGACTGGCTCAATGTCTATGCCATGGCCGTGAATGAGGAAAACGCTGCAGGCGGGCGTGTTGTGACGTCGCCGACCAATGGCGCGGCGGGCATATTGCCGTCTGTGATGCGCCACTATTGCTGTGACGACGATAAACTGGACCTCCCCAAAGCGCGGCGGTTCCTTCTGACGGCCGGCGGTATCGGTCTTCTCTACAAGCAACGCGCCTCGATCTCCGGCGCAGAAATGGGCTGTCAGGGAGAGGTTGGCGTTGCCTGTTCCATGGCGGCTGGCGGTCTTGCCGCAGTCTGGGGCGCTGACGCTGAAACCGTTTGCGTGGCGGCCGAGATCGGCATGGAGCACAATCTCGGCTTGACTTGCGACCCGGTTGGAGGACTCGTCCAGATCCCATGCATCGAACGTAATGCCTTTGGCGCGGTGAAGGCCGCCAACGCTGCGAGACTCGCGCTGCAGGGCACCGGGCATCACAAGGTCAGCCTTGATCAGGTCATCGAAACGATGCGCCAGACGGGCAATGACATGTCCAATAAGTACAAGGAAACCAGCACGGGTGGCCTCGCTGTGAACGTGATCGCCTGCTAGCAGAAATGATAGGGTCTTCCGCGCGGTCATGGATTGGTGAAGGGTGACTCGCGTGTCACCATTACCAGTATGGATGGCTTAGAAACGAAAACGCCGGCAAGGCCCGGCCTGACATACCCCTTCGATGAAAACGTGCCCGAACAGGGCGAAACGACAGAGATCATTCCTGGTCTTCACTGGGTTCGCATGCGCCTGCCCTTTTCGCTGGAATGGATAAACCTCTGGCTCATTGATGATGGCGAGCGCGGCTGGACCATTGTCGACACGGGCATGCCCCTGCCTGAAACCAAGGAGGCCTGGCGCAAGATTTTCGAGACCTGTCTCGGCGGCCGGCCAGTCTGGCGCGTCATCGTCACCCATATGCACCCGGACCATGTTGGCAATGCTGGGTGGCTCACCCGCAAATTTCCCGGCGCCGAACTCTGGATGAGCCAGCTTGAGTATATTTCCTGCCGGATGCTCGTTGCTGACACAGGTCGCGAAGCCCCGGCTGCCGGGACCGATTTCTATGTCGCTGCAGGCTGGGATGAGGCGCAGGTCGAGACCTATCGCAGCCGGTTCGGGCGTTTTGGCAAAGGCGTCAGCCAGATGCCGGATGCGTACCGGCGCCTCGTCGACGGCGAGATAATCAGGCTTGGCGGACGCGACTGGCAAATTGTGACTGGGAATGGTCATTCACCCGAACATGTCTGTCTTTACTGCAAGGCTGAGAATGTCATCATTTCCGGCGACCAGTTGCTGCCGCGTATTTCTTCCAACGTCTCCGTTCATCCGACGGAGCCGAAGGCCAATCCACTCAAGGACTGGCTGCAGAGCTGTAACAAGTTGAAGGCGACAGTCAGTGACGACGTTCTGGTTCTGCCGGCCCACAATACACCCTTCCGCGGCGCCCATAAAAGGCTCGATCATCTCATCCGCGGTCACGAAGTGGGTCTGAAACGTCTCGCTCAGCGCCTTGGCGAGAACCCAAGGCGTGTTGTCGATACCTTTCCTGCACTCTTCGGACGCAAGATCGGGGAGGAATCGCTCTCCCTCGCGACGGGTGAAGCGATGGCTCATCTCAACTATCTCATCGCCGCAGGAAAGGCTGTCGTTGAACGGGACGGGGACGGCGTGGACTGGTATCGCGCAGTGTAAACTCTCTGCGAAGCAGACCGGACACATGTCATGAAGAATCGCAGAAGCGGCCAATGATCTACTTGACCGCGGCCCCGTCTGTGCTCAAAGCCATGACCGTTCGGAACCTTTGCGGTACCCGGCAAGTAATTGTTTTCGAAGCCGGACGCTCACAGCGCCCGCTGCAAGGGGTCTCCATCAGCCTGTCATGAGCACTTCATCCGACATGACTGAATCAGAGCCCGAGGACAACCGGACGCTTAAGCAGAAAGTGCTGCACGAACTTCGGGAATGGGCGGTCACGCTGCTCATCTTCATTCCGGCGTTCTACGTCTTCTCGTTCCTGATCTACGAACAGCGCGTCATTCCGTCCGAAAGCATGGTGCCGAACCTCCAGGTTGGTGACCGCGTGGCCGTCAACAAGTTTGCTTATGGCTATAGCCGTTACAGCCTGCCCTGGGGTGCCTGGCGACTGATCCCGCAGGGCGAGGGCAGGGTGCTCGGTGGCCAGCCGGACCGCGGCGACGTTGCCGTCTTCATGCATCCACACACTGACCGGGTGATGATCAAGCGTATCATCGGCCTGCCGGGTGACCGGGTGCAGATGGTCAATGAGCAGCTTTACCTGAATGGTGAGCCGATTGATCGTGAGTTCATGCGCAGTGTAACTTACCGTCCGCATGATTTTCGGGGCACTGAAACGGCCCGTGAGTACCGCGAGACGATTGGCGACAAGTCCTGGCTGAGCCACCAGTGGCAGCAGGGACCAAGCCAGGTTCGCAGTCTCGACAATACACCTGTCTTCGACATTCCGGAGGGGCACTACCTCTTCATTGGTGACAATCGTGACAATTCCGAGGATGGGCGCTCCATCACGGGTCACTGCCCGGTTGGCGAAGATGGTGTTATTGATGAAGCTGGATGTGAACTTGCGCCCGGCGTGTCTGCAGAGCGCGCCTCTGTCGGCTTTGTTCCAGCTGAGAACCTGATCGGCCGCGCGGATACTGTCCTCCTGTCGACCTACTCCTGCGCACGCGCCGATGCGGACCCGTGTATGAAAAAGCGCCTCTGGAGAGGACTCTAGACCTTACTCCTTACGCCCGAATTCTGGCGCAATGTTTGCAAAATCCTAATCCGTATCTGCTTGAAGGTGCGGCATGGAAAAGATCCGCTTTCGTCTCTTGCGTTTTGAGAGTGTGACCGAAGACATCTGGTCGCAATTCCACGCGCTGCGCGATGCGCGCCGGCGCTATGATGACCCATTTTTCGACCCGGACTATGCACGGCTTGTTGCTGGCGTCCGGCCCGATGCGCGTCTTGGGCTCGCATTTGAAGGTGATGAGCTGGTCGGCATCTGGCCCATTCACCGGCGCCCCGGCGCCTGGGCGCGTCCAATCGGCGGTCCGTTTTCCGACTGGCACGGGCCCGTCCTGTCAGCAGACACGGATCTTACCGCACACGCTTTCCTTCGCGGGATCGGCGTACTCGGAATGTCGAGCTTCGGCTGGCTCCCACAGGACGCCGAAAGCGAGGGGAGACTCACCGTCGCCGGCGCTAACATGAGTGACGTCAGCGGCGGCTGGGACGGCTTCATGGGAAACCAGGGCGAACGCTGGCCAAAGCACTTCAAGAAGATGCGCCGTCTTGCACGCAATATGGAGCGGGACTTCTCCGAAGTCGAATTCCGCTATGACGATCAGTGCGACGACACGTTCAGCCGGCTGATCTTCCTGAAGCGAGAGCAGTTCCGCCGCACCGGCCGCCACGATGTGCTCGGCACGGGATGGGCCCAGCAATTACTCGATGCCCTTCGCCACCAGAAGGATGAGAGATTCCGATTGAGGCTTGTCAGCCTTCATCTGGACGGACAGCACGCGGCTAGTGAGCTGGTTCTTCAGTCGCGCAACGTGGTGCATGGCTGGATCACTGCCTACGAAGCCGACTATGCGCAGTATTCACCCGGCAACTTCGTTGTTCAGCACATGCTTGAAGAGATGGCGAACCGCGACGGTCCGAAAATCTATGATGCCGGGCCGGGCCTTGATCACTACAAGCGCCATTATTCCAACTTCCAGCTGCCCGTCGGATCAGGTGTCGTGCGCAGCAAGGCGCTCGCTATCCGACCGGACCGCGTTCTCGGCTACGCCTGGCGGACAGGTGAGCAGACGCTGGATGGCCGCCTGTCTGATGTCATGAAATCTGCTCGCCGCCGCCTCGATCAGGTTTGTATCAGTGAGATCAAACCCACGGGTCGTCTCATCGGGATCGGAAATTCCCTTCGGCGGACTGCGGCAGCTCTTGATCTTGCCGACGGTACTGCGTCCCGTTAAGCGCTTCATCTGTTGAGCCGGTTGCGCGAGTCATGGAAGGCTCGCGTCCGCTTTCGATTTGGGATGAAGTATAATGAGTGCAGCCAGGCGCGAAAAAGACAAGACAGCGCGCGGGCCGATCATCGTTTCCCGTCACGGCCGTCCAGCTTTGGACAGGACGGCGGGACCGCGACTGGACTGGCGACAATACCGTGACTGGTGGGATCGCTACGAAATTGGCAGTCTCGCCGAAGGTCAGCAAGCGCCAGAGAACCTCAAAGAGGCCGTTGCCGACGCCGACATCGTCCTCAGCTCGACTGCGCCGCGCGCGGTCGAAACGGCCAGGCTGGCGACGGGCCGCGAGCCAGAGACTTTCCCGGTCTTTGTCGAAGCGCCGCTTCCACCCCCGCGCCTGCGCAATCGCAAATACCTTCCCAAGACCTGGAACGTGATCGCGCGCACCGCCTGGCTTTATGGCCACAGCCTCGATGGCGAGAGTAACCGTCAGGCTCGTGAGCGCGCGAACAAGGCTGCCCAGCACCTGCACGAGGCCTCGGCCGACGGGAAAGTCTACCTGGCCGCTCATGGCTGGTTCAATCGCATGCTGAGGCCGGCAATGGCGCGAATCGGCTGGGTCTGCGTGCGCGATGGTGGCGACAAATACTGGAGCTACCGCATCTACGAATATCGCGGGAAATCTTGATCCCGCACCATTGTGATGCGGCCAGCGCCTGCTTAGGGTGCGGCTGCTCAACACGTATGAGGAATAGCTCTTATGAGCGATCAGACAGTGACTGACATCGAAAAAATGAGCTTCGAACAGGCCCTTCGGGAGCTCGAGACGATTGTTCGTCAGCTCGAAGGCGGCGAAGTTGAGCTTGAGAAATCCATCGAAATTTATGAGCGTGGCTCGAAACTAAAATCGCATTGCGAGGCCCGGCTGAAAGCGGCTGAGCTCAAGATTGAGCAGATCGTCCAGGGGCCGGACGGCAAACCCACAACCGAAAGCGCAAGCTTCGAGTAAGGAACCGCTTTATGGAGTTCGAGACGCGCCTGACCGAAATCGCCGACAAGGTAACGGTCGCGCTGGATCAGCTCATCCCGCCCGCGCAAGGGCCAGAGGCTGACCTGATGCGGGCGATGCGTCACGCCGCCCTCGCGAATGGGAAGCGGATGCGTCCCTTCTACGTCATCGAGACGGGGGCGCTCTTTGATGCTGACCACAAAGCCCTTTTGCGGACAGCCGCAGCGCTCGAATGTGTCCATACCTATTCGCTGGTGCACGATGATCTGCCCTGCATGGATGATGATGACCTCCGCCGTGGTCAGCCGACCGTCCATAAGGCCTTTGACGAAGCGACCGCTGTCCTCGCTGGCGACGCGCTGCTGACGCTCGCTTTCAAGATTCTCGCCAGCGACGAGACGCATAGCGACCCGGCTGTCCGCCTGCACCTGATTGAGCGTCTTGCTGACGCGTCCGGCGCAACCGGCATGGTTGGCGGCCAGATGATCGATATGCTGGAGGAAGCCAGCCCACGCGACCTCAATACCATCACACGCATGCAGCGACTGAAGACTGGCGCACTCATCTCCTATTCGGTCGAAGCGGGCGCAATCGTCGGCGGTGCGAGTGCCAATGCCAAGCATGCCCTTGCCGGGTTCGCGCAGGACCTTGGTCTGGCCTACCAGATTGCAGACGACCTCCTTGATGCGACGGGCGATCAGAATGTTGTCGGCAAGACGCTGCGCAGCGATGAAGCGGCCGGCAAGGCTAACTTTGTGACCATTCTGGGGATTGAGGGTGCGCGCGAACGTATCAATCTTCTTGCAGCACAGGCTCGTCAGCACCTCGATTTTTTCCGTGGTCGCGCCAATATCCTGCTGCATTCGGTTGATTATGTTCTGGACAGGACACGTTAAGAACCGTCTGAACGCAAAAAAGACTGTCCGTTGAAAGGACCCGGCTGCATGAGCTTGCCTGCGAAAACCCGCCTTCTCGACACGATCAACACTCCGGCTGATCTGAAGTCCCGCTCGCGCGAAGATCTCAAACAGCTCGCCGACGAACTGCGTGCAGAAGTGATCGACGCGGTGTCTGGCACGGGTGGCCACCTTGGAGCGGGCCTTGGCGTGGTTGAATTGACGCTGGCGATCCATGCCATTTTCGACACGCCGTCTGACAAGCTCATCTTCGACGTTGGCCACCAGTGCTATCCGCACAAGATCCTGACCGGGCGCAAGGATCGCATCCGCACACTTCGTCAGGGCGGCGGTCTTTCAGGATTCACCAAGCGCGACGAAAGTGAGTACGACCCGTTCGGCGCAGCTCATGCCTCCACCTCGATTTCGGCAGGTCTAGGTTTCGCAAAATCCCGCGACCTGCAGGAAAGAGACAACAAGGTCGTCTGCGTCATCGGTGACGGCGCCATGTCTGCGGGTATGGCCTATGAGGCGATGAACAATGCAGGCTCTGACCTGAGCGACATGCTCGTCATCCTGAACGACAATGACATGTCCATCGCCCCGCCCGTCGGCGCGATGAGCCATTATCTGTCGAAGCTCGTCTCCTCGCGCTCCTACCGGGGCCTGCGCAAATTCGCCAAATCCATCGCCAAGCCAATCGGTCTTGAAAGCCAGGCCCGCAAGGCCGAGGAATACCTTCGCGGCTTCGCCATGGGCGGCACCATGTTCGAGGAGCTTGGCTTCTACTATGTCGGCCCGATCGACGGCCATGACCTCGACGTGCTCCTGCCAGTGCTCGAGAACTGCAAGGCCATGGAAACCGGCCCGGTCCTGCTTCATGTCGTGACGCAGAAAGGCAAGGGGTATGAGCCAGCCGAGAACTCTGCGGACAAGTATCACGGCGTGGCGAAGTTCAACGTCGTCACGGGCGAACAGCAGAAATCTGCCGGCGGACCGCCCGCCTACACCAAGGTTTTCGCAAAGGCCTTGATCGAAGAAGCCCGCCGCGACGCCAAGATTGTCGGTATTACGGCCGCCATGCCGGGCGGGACGGGCATGGACCTGTTCGAACAGGAATTCCCTGAGCGTATGTTCGATGTCGGTATCGCCGAACAGCACGCTGTGACCTTCGCCGCCGGTCTTGCCGCCGACGGTATGAAGCCCTTCGCGGCGATTTACTCGACCTTCCTCCAGCGCGGCTATGACCAGGTCGTACACGATGTGGCGATCCAGCGCCTTCCTGTCCGTTTCGCGATTGACCGGGCCGGTCTCGTCGGCGCCGATGGCCCAACCCATGCTGGCAGCTTCGATATCGGTTTCCTTGGCGCTCTGCCGGGCATGGTCTGTATGGCCGCGGCCGATGAAGCCGAACTGGTGAACATGGTACGCACGGCTGTGGAGATTGACGATCGGCCGAGCGCCTTCCGCTATCCGCGCGGCAATGGCGTCGGCATTGAGCTTCCTGCCCAGCCGACAGCGCTCGAAATCGGCAAGGGCCGCATTGTGCGCGAAGGCTCCACGATTGCCTTGCTGTCCTTCGGTGCACGCCTGCAGGAATGTCGGAAGGCGGCAGAGATGCTCGCGGCGCAGGGGCTTTCCTGCACGGTCGCGGATGCACGCTTTGCCAAGCCTCTGGACGAAGAACTCGTGAACCGCCTCGCCAGGGACCATGAGGTTCTGCTGACTGTGGAAGAGGGCTCACGCGGCGGTTTCGGCGCATTTGTGCTGCATCACCTCGCAGAGACGAACGCCTTCGATAACGGCCTCAAGGTTCGCACCCTTCACCTGCCGGACATCTTCCAGGATCAGGATAAGCCAGAGATCATGTACGCGCAGGCTGGCCTCGATGCGCAAAGCATTGCGACCCGCGCCATTGACGCCCTTGGGCGCGGCGACATGCGCGAAATTGAGCGTTTCGCAAGCGCCTGATGCGCCGCCGATTTTCTGCCTAAGTTTTTGGTTAGCCCGTTTGCCATAATGGCGGCTGGGGATATGGTCGCCGCAAATCGGTTTTCCATGAGGACAACAATGAGATCACTAGTGCTTGCCGCAATCGGCGCTTTCATGCTGGTTGGCTGTGAAACAGTTCCCCAAGAAGTGAACATGCAGCCATCGGCGTTCCAGACGGCGGTGTCGCGCGCGACCTCCGCCTGGCACCCTTATGCGGGCATTCAGGATCTCAGCTCGATGCTTGAAACGCAGACGCTGTCTTCAGCGCAGCGTTCTCGCGTCCTGTATGAGCGGGGCCGTCTGCGCACTGAAAACGCAATCGAGCTTCCGAATGCTATTCAGGACCTCCAGCAAGCTGCGGCGCTACAGGCAACCGTCGTGCCGGAAGATGGCGCAACGCCTGTGCGTTCCATTCCTGATACCTCGTCCATGATCCGCATTGCGGAGGCCAAGCTCCAGCTTTCACGGGCACGCCTCGCAGGTCTTCAGACCCTGCCGCAATGGTTTGACGACAAGGTCGCGGTGTCCGAAGTCGCCGAGGCGGCAGACCGCTATCGCAATTCCGGGCTGGCACCGGACCCGTTCGATGCGGGACTGCTCGAAGCGGGTGGCTACCTCTGCCGCAGCACATCTGCCGGTGCAGGGAGGTGGCAACTCGGTGAGAATACCGCCCACCTGTCCGATCTCGACTGGTGTCCGGTTGCATCACCTGCAGCGTCCACGCCTGCCGCGTCGTCCTGAACCGCACCAAAGCTGATTTCTGACGGATTTGTCCCTGCTTTCGACAGGTCCCACTTCCATGCTTGGCGCGCTCGTGATTGAGTGCGCGCAACCTATCAAAACTATGAGGGAGTTACGTCATGGCCGCTGATGCCGCACCCGCCTGGCCTGCAATGTCCATTGCGCAGGCGAACGAAATGCTTGCCCAGCCAGGTACGCCGCTTGCTGTTGCAGAAGGCGAGATCAATGGTGTCACCATGCGCTACTATCCAGAAGCGCCACCGACGCTCCGCTTTCTTGCAGAAGCTTCGCGGGCGCACGGCGAACGCACCTTCCTCGTCTATGAGAATGAGCGCGTGACGTACGATGCTCACTGGCGCGCCGTCAGCCATTTTGCCCATGTCCTGAAAACTGAGTTCAATGTTCAGAAGGGCGACCGCGTCGCCATCGTGATGCGCAACTATCCGCAATGGCCGGTGGCTTTCTTCGCGGCGCTGAGCATCGGCGCGATCGCCACACCGATGAATTCCTGGTGGACGGGTGAAGAACTGGAATACGGGCTGCAGAATGCCGGGGTGAAAGTCGCGGTCGTTGACCCGCAAATTTTTGAGCGGATGCGCGAACACATGTCCGGCCTGTCCGATCTGGAAGCCGTCATCATCGCGCGCGAAACCGAGGAAGAGCGCAACGATCCGCGTGTCCACAATTTCGAGAGCTTTATCGGTGAGCCGAATAGCTGGGCAGATCTCAAGGATAAGGGGCTGCCAGACATCGATCTCGGTCCGGATGACGACGCGACCATCATGTACACCTCCGGTACGACGGGTAAGCCAAAGGGCGCGCTCGCAACGCACCGTGCGGTTATCTCGAATTTCCTCAACTCCATGACGTGTCAGGCACGCATGTTCCTGCGCCGTGGTGAGCAGCCTCCAGAGCCCGATCCGAACGAACAGCGCGCCACGCTTCTCTCCATTCCGTTCTTCCACGCGACCGGCTCATTCGCCGTTCTCATTCCCACACTGCTGCGCGGTGATAAGATCGTCAGCATGTACAAGTGGGATGCTGGCAAGGCGCTGCCGATCATTGAAGCTGAGAAGATCTCTACCATTGGCGGCGTGCCTGCTATCGCATGGCAGGTGCTCGAGCACCCGGACCGCGACCAGTATGATCTCTCCTCGATCGTTGCCGTGTCCTACGGCGGCGCGCCCTCTGCGCCAGAGCTCGTCGCAACGATCAAGAAACGCTTCCCTGAAGCGATGCCTGGCAATGGCTGGGGCATGACCGAGACCTGTGCGACCGCTACGCTCAATATCGGCGAAGACTACGTCCACCGCCCAACGAGTGCGGGCGCTCCACCCAAAGCAGTGGAGCTGAAAGTCGTCAGCCCGGAAGGCGAAATTCTGCCCCCCGGTGAGGTCGGCGAGCTTTGGTGTAAGAGCCCGGCAAACTGCAAGGGATACTGGAACCGCCCGGACGCGACGGCTGAGACATTCAAGGATGGATGGGTGGTGACTGGAGACCTTGCCCGTCTCGATGAAGACGGCTTCCTTTTCCTCGTTGACCGCGCCAAGGACATGCTGATCCGCGGCGGAGAGAACATTTACTGTATCGAGGTCGAGAACGCCCTGTACGATCACCCGGCTGTGATGGATGCTTCTGTGGTCGGCATTCCGCACAAGGTGCTCGGCGAGGAAGTTGGCGCGGTGGTCCAGCTGAAGCCCGGCAAATCGGTGACGCAGGACGAACTTCGCGCTCACGTCGCCAGCCAGCTGGCTGCCTTCAAGGTGCCGGTCGAAATCCGCTTCCAGGATGAGCCTCTGCCGCGCAATGCCAACGGCAAGATCCTGAAGCCAGCCCTGAGAGAGCAGTTCGCGCCGCGAAGCTAGATAGAAAGGGACGTCATGACGGACCGGAAAATCGGCGATACGATGGTATGGCCCATCGGGCTTGGCTGCATGAATCTCAGCCATGCCTATGGGCCGCCAACGCCGCCGGGTGAGGCCTCGGCCTTGCTCAATAGCGCGCTTGATCAGGGCTGTAACTTCCTCGATACGGCGACGATCTATGGAGCTGGCACGAATGAGGAGCTGATCGCTTCCTCTGTTGGTCACCGGCGCGATGAGTACTTCCTCGCCAGCAAATGCGTGCTTGCGGTCAAGGATGGCAAGCGCGTTCTCGATGCCCGCCCGGAATCGATCAAGGCCGCCTGCGACGCGAGCTTGAAGCGTCTCAATACGGACGTCATCGACTTATACTACATGCACCGCCCGGATCCGAACGTGCCGATTGAGGACTCGGTCGGCGCGCTGTCAGACCTCGTCGATGCCGGGAAGATACGTTTCATCGGGTTGAGTGAGATGGGCGCAGGGCTCGTGCGCCGTGCCCATGCCGTGCACCCGATTGCCGCACTGCAGACTGAGTATTCGCTCTGGGTCCGTAACCCCGAGATCGCGGTGCTGGAGCTCTGCAAGGAGCTCGGCATCGCTTTCGTGGCGTTCTCGCCTGTCGGGCGCGGCTTCTTGGCCGATCCGCCCTATGATCCAGCGAATATGCAGGACGGCGACATGCGCCGGCTCTTCCCGCGCTTCTCAGCGGAGAATTACCCTGGCAACCTCGCTTTGCTTGAGAAGGCACGCAGCCTTGCCACAGAGGTCGGCTGCACAGTAGCCCAGCTCGCACTCGCCTGGCTGCTGGCGAAAGGGGATCACATCCTCCCAATTCCGGGTACGACGCGTACAGACCACCTCAAGGACAATATTGAAGCAGGCCGCATTACGTTGCCAGCGCATATTGTCGAGCAGCTTGATACACACTTCACGCCGCAATCAGCGGTGGGGCCGCGTTATGCGGAAAAAATGCAGGCAACTGTGGATACTGAACGGTTCGACTTTGAACGGGGCGAGACCTGAATGTCAGACGATCAGGACGATATCGGCTCCAGCGGCAAGTCTGTTGCGTTAGAAGCGCGCAACACGGGTGAGGATGGACGGCGCTATTCGCCGTCGGCCGCCCGCAATAGTGAGGCCATTGCGGATGTGTTGGCCGAACACATGCCCGTCGGCGGACACATTCTCGAAATTGCATCGGGCACTGGTGAACACGGGGCCAGGTTTGTCGCGCGTTTTCCAGACCTTTGCTGGACGTATTCGGACCTTGATGAAGTCAGCCTGTCGAGCCAGGCAGCGTGGGTCGCGCAAGCAAATGCAGGCGACCGTCTGGCGGGACCGCTGCGCATTGATGCCTCCCGCTCAGACTGGGGCGACGCAGAGCGCCCGGAAAACTTCGACGGCATCTTCTGTGCCAATATGGTACACATCGCGCCGTTCGAAGCCGCCGAAGGTCTCATTAAGGGGGCGGGGCGCCTTCTGAAGCCGGGCGGCAAATTGATGCTCTACGGACCATTCGCGCAGGATGGTGAGATCGCGCCGTCCAACGCCGCGTTCAGCGAGGACCTGAAGCGCCGCGACCAGAGCTGGGGTGTACGTGACCTCGTGCAGGAAGTCCTGCCACTAGCCGTCCGGGCGGGCCTGACGCTTGAGACAGTTGTCGACATGCCAGCCAACAATCTGAGCGTTATTTTCCGCAAGGAATAAGTCAGAGCCAGCGCATGCGCCTGAACAGGAAAAGCAGGCCCGCTGTGACAACGACCATGATCAGGCAGAGGATCGTAAAGCCGAGAGGGCTCGCCGCACCGGGCATCCCGCCGAGGTTCACGCCAAACAGCCCTGTCACGAAGCCGAGTGGCAGGAAAACGGCCGAAATGATGGCCAGCACAAAAAGGCGCTGGTTCATCCGCTCAGCGCGCTCCTCGACAACCTGCTCCTGCAGGACGAGAGACCGCTCACGAATTGAGTCCAGTTCTTCGCCAATGCGTGTGACGCGGTCACCAATCTCGCGCAGATGAAGCACGTCGCCCTGAGAGAGGATGCCGTCTCCCTCACGGGCGAGATGTGAGAGGGCCTCGCGCTGCGGGATGATATAGCGGCGCAGCGCCAGTACTTTCCGGCGGAAGTTTGCGAGTGCCGTTTTCGGTAGGCTAGCGCCCGGCTGGAGCAATTGCTCCTCGAAATCATCGGTCTGACTGTCGAGGTCCGAGACCACGGGTTCAATCCGGTCGGTCAATCGGGCGGCGATAAAAGTGATAATCTCACCCGTCGTCTCTGGAACATCGCCCGCCATGATCTGGTCGCGTAGATCCTGCGCCGCCCGAATGTGAAAGGCCCGCAGTGACACGACGACACTCTCGGTCATCCAGATGCGGATGGCGATCATGTCTTCGGGTTCGGCGCCCTCATTGAGGTTCACGCCGCGCAGATTGACGAGCAGGCCGGACCCGTGCCGGATGCAGCGGGGGCGGGTGTCCTCTTGAAGCAACGAAGCGTCGATCACATCGTCGATGCCGCTCGTCCGGGTGAGCCAGTCGCGGACCTCTGGCGATAACCGGTTGAGGTGCAGCCAGCGATAGACGCCGGGACATTCGGCTGGGGCTGACTTTACGTCCTCCCAGCTCAGGCGTTTGACGCCGCCATTGCTGTCAAACTCAAAGCCATGAATAAGCGGCGTGGCGGACGGTTCGCTCATCTGCGGCCGTGATCCATGGCGACATAGCCGAGCGCTTCGACCCAGACGATAACGTCTTCGTCGACGCCCTCATCACGCAGGAAAGCGGCAAAGGCCGGCATGAATTCCTGCGGACGCGAGCAGAGAGCAACGGCGTCGTTCAACTCTGGCAGGACGATCCTGTCGAAGTCTCTGGCGAGTTCGGTGAAATCGTCCGCCAACGTGGCAAGCTGGATCGCCAGAAGTGGTCCCGGATTCTCAATGTCGCCAGACACCCGCCGCAGCGCCCTTATCGTGTCGAGGTTGGAATACGCAAAGCGTTCGAGGACCTGATCGGTCTTCCACTCGATCCATTCGGGCGTGCAGGGGTCTGGCTGCGTGACGCAGGCGGTCAGCGTGGCTGCCGCAACTGCGACACCGGCGAGGCGGGTGGATATGCGTCTGGATGTCATCATTCAGACATATCGCACAGAGAGGTCACGCAAAGCTGAAATGTGTGACTTCACCTTCCGTGCGGGTCGTAACGCGCGCGCCGACTGGGCTTTCTTCCTGACGCAGGCGGTCGAGCGCGGCCGGGTCTGCAATCGCGAGGAAGCGCTTGCCATCGTCGGTGCGCCCGAAGATAACGCCGTGCTGCGGGCCATCGCGGCCATGCACGACCGTGTAGGTTTCGACCGTGCCGCCATTTGGTTGCGGATCAAGCTCGACCTGCTCTGTCGGCTTGGCAGAAGGCGCGACCGGCTTGTAGGCGTCTGGCCGCGTGGTGGACCAGACACCAACCGCTTCCTTGGTCATCCAGCCGCCATTGGCGAGGACGAGGCCGAAGGCACCGGCTTCTTCGCGAAGTTTGTGCGCCATCTCGGCAAGGCCATGCATGGAGTAGTTGTTGCCCGGCCCGCCAAAGAAAGGCAGGCCGCCCGTCAGCGTCAGGGGGCGCTCATCGGTGAACGGGTCAATGCCCATGGCCGCCGTCGATGAGAAGACCGCGCAAGGGAAACACGAATAGAGGTCGAAATGGGCAATACCACCAGAAGTGCGGCCTGCCTGCTCAAGTGCGCGGGAAATTGCGGTGTCCATCGCCCAGGATCCGTCAATCTTTGGACGGAGCGAGAGAAGGTCATCGCTCGCCTCACCGCCGCCATGCAGATAGACGCGCTTGTCCTTGGCAACGCCCAACTCATCTGCCTTCTCCTCGGACATGATGAGGATGGCGGCGCCCTGGTTCACAGCGTCCTGCGCGATATGCCATTTCAGGAAGGGGTCAGCGAACTCGTAATTCTTGGGCGAAGGGGTCGCGAGAAACTCTTCGGAGCGCTCCACCGGAAACTGCGAGTAGTCGTTCTTCGACGCGACTTTCGAGAATGGATGGAAAAGCTTTGCCATGGCTTCGCGCTGGCCAGACCGGGTGCGCCCTTCGCGGGCGGCGATCGCATTCTCGAACAGCGCATAGAAAAAGGCCGGGGCGATCAGGCCATGCTTGATCTCGGCGCGTGACAGCATCTCGCCGCCAAGGCCGCGGTCCTCATAGTTGGCGTCGTCGCCATCGGCCCAGTTGATCTCGACCTTGTTCTTGAGCGCGCCCTTGGAGGCGCGGTTGGCTTCAGAGCCTGCAACCAGTGCGACATCAAGCTCGCCTTCATAGATGCGGTTGGCCATCTCGTTGGCGAGGGCCTGCGGGCTCTGGCCTCCGACATCCGAATAGATCAGGCGGGCGGGCTTCGCGCCAATGTCGCGCGCCAGCGTGCCCGGCAGGTTGGTATTGTGACCGTGTGGGTGCTTTGCGCCGCGCACGGAGTCTTCAAAGATCCGCACGAAGGTCAGCGTATCAATGGCAGAGGCTTCGATGCCGGCATCTTCGATAGCTGCCTTCGATGCTGTCACGGCGAGGCTGAGCGGTGATGGCGCGCCATCCTGGCCGTTGGTGCCGCCCCATTCGCTCATCGATTGTCCGACGCCGACCAGTACCGGCATTGACCCTTTAGCCATCTGAAAACTCCCTGAAATATCTCTGCGCACTGTCCGGTCTCGGCGAGCGGCTTGCAAGCCATGACGCTGCGCCAAATGGTGCAGGAACCGGTAGGGCTCTGGCAGGTTTTGACTTCATGCCTTTCTCACTCGCCCGCGAATCTCTCGACCCTGCTGATGCAGGGCTTGTCTATGTCTGTAGCTCGGAGCCCGGCTGGACGCGCCGCCCCCATGGGCGCGGTTTCACCTATCTCGACGAGCAGGGCGATGTTCTGAAGGGCGAGGAAAGGGAGAGAGCTGAAGCGCTGGTCCTGCCGCCCGCCTGGGCAGATGTCTGGATCTGCAAGCAGCCGAAGGGCCATTTGCAGGCGTCCGGCAAGGATGAAGCGGGGCGCACCCAATACCGGTATCACGAGGACTGGCGGGCCCATTGTGAAGGCGTGAAGTTCTCCGACATGCTGGCTTTTGGCAGTGCGTTGCCGCGCATTCGCAAGCGGGTGAAAGCGATTCTCGAGGACCCGGCCGACCATGTCGAACTCGCCACAGCGGCCATTGTGCGCCTGTTGGACAAGGGTGCCATACGCGTCGGCTCCAAACGGCACGCCTCGAACGGCACGTTCGGTGCTTCGACGCTGTACAAGCGGCACATCCGTCAGACGGACGAAGACACCATCCGTCTCAAGTTCAAAGGCAAGGGCGGCAAGGAGCAGGAAGTCTCCATTTGCGATGAAACCCTTGCCCATGCCGTTTACGAGCTCCAGTGCCTGCCGGGCCAGTCACTGTTTGCCACCCCAGATGGGGGTGTCGACTCGACCCGTGTGAACCGTTTTATCCGGGACGCAGGGGACGGGGGATTTACGGCGAAGGATTTTCGCACATGGGCGGGATCGGTTGCCGCTGTCGAAGCGCTCCGCAAGGGCGCAAACAGCATCAAGGGCATCTCCGAAGCTGCCGCAGAGCGCCTAGGCAACACCCCAACCATCGCCCGCAATTCTTACATCCACCCAAAGCTCGTGGAGATGGCCCGCGATGGCGAGATGCCTGATGCCGAGGCCGGGCCGGTCCGCCTGCGCAAGGATGAACGCAGGCTGTTCGCTGTGCTGGAGGCAGACTGAGTATCAGGCCTTTTTGACGAATTCGGTCTTCAGGCCCATCTGGCCTATGCCGTCGATCTTGCAATCAATGTCGTGATCGCCGTCGACAAGGCGAATGTTTTTCACCTTGGTTCCGACCTTCACGACCGAGGATGCCCCCTTAATCTTCAGGTCCTTGATGACGGTGACGGTGTCGCCGTCCTGGAGCTCAGTCCCGTTCGCGTCCCGCCAGACTTTGTGGTCGGGGTTGAGGGACGCATCAGCGGACCATTCGTGTGCGCATTCCGGGCAGACCAGTAGCTCGCCATCCTCATAGGTGAAGGCAGAGCTGCAGGCCGGACAGGGCGGAAGCGTGCTCAATTGACGATCTTCGCAGCGGTCTTTTCATAGACCTCATCGCGCTCGACGCCGGGGGCAAGCTCGATGATTTCAAGACCGCCATCGACCACGTCGAAGACGCCAAGGTCGGTGATGATGCGATTGACCACGCCCTTGCCGGTGAGCGGCAGGGTGCATTCCTTGATAAGCTTCGGCTCACCCGATTTCGACGTATGGTCGGTGATGACGACAATGCGTTTCACACCGGCGACGAGGTCCATCGCCCCGCCCATGCCCTTGACCAGCTTGCCGGGGATCATCCAGTTGGCGAGGTCACCGTTTTCGGCAACTTCCATTGCGCCAAGAATGGCCATGTTGATCTTGCCGCCGCGGATCATCGCAAAGCTCATGGAGCTGTCGAAAAAGGCGGTATGGGGCAGCTCCGTAATCGTCTGCTTGCCGGCATTGATAAGGTCGGCGTCCTCCTCGCCCTCATAGGGGAAGGGGCCCATGCCCAGCATGCCGTTTTCAGATTGCAGCGTCACGGAAACACCGTCCGGAATATAGTTAGCCACCAGCGTCGGAATACCGATGCCGAGATTGACATACATCCCGTCTTCAAGCTCCTGCGCGGCGCGCTTGGCCATGTCATCACGTGTCCAGGGCATATGTGCTAGGTCTCCGATTTTTCAGCTGTGATCTCACAGGCTTCAATTTGCTTCGCCCAGTAATTCTGAGCTGATGTAGGATCCTTGTCGCACCTGAGGTATTCCAATCTCAGATGCTTAATATTGGGAACATTAGAATTTTCCCAAGTGCGAAAGCGAAATCGTGCTTCGGCTTCCGTGGGATAAACTTCCCATAGCTCTTCGGTTTCTTGCCCAACGGTCTTTTCGATCCTCACGCAATGAAACACTCTAAATTCGCTCAACTACGCTTTCTCACAGTGCGTTGCTCGATGCGCTTTTCAAACTTGCCCTGTACCAGCCGGTGCACGAAGACGCCCGGCAGGTGGATATGGTTCGGGTCAAGCTCACCCGGCTCGACGATTTCCTCGACTTCCATGACGCAGATCTTGCCGCACATGGCAGCAGGCTCGTTGAAGTTGCGGGCCGTCTTGCGGAAAATGGCGTTGCCGGTCGTGTCGGCTTTCCAGGCTTTCACGATGGCGAGGTCTGCGAAGATGCCCTCTTCGAGAATGTATTTCTCGCCGTGAAATTCCTTCACTTCCTTGCCTTCACCGATCTGCGTGCCGTAGCCGGTCTTGGTGTAGAAGCCAGCGATGCCAGCGCCGCCAGCGCGCATGCGTTCGGCCAGCGTGCCTTGCGGGTTGAACTCCAGCTCCAGCTCTCCGCCGAGATACTGGCGCATGAATTCCTTGTTCTCGCCGACATAGGACGAGCCCATCTTCTTCACCTGCTCGCTCTCCAGCAGCACGCCGAGGCCGAAGCCGTCCACACCGGCATTATTGGAATAGACGGTGAGGTCTTTCGTGCCTGCCTCGCGGATCGCCGCGATGGAAAGCTCGGGAATGCCGCAGAGGCCAAAGCCGCCCGCGGCAATCGTCATGCCGTCAAAGAGCACACCATCAAGGGCGGCCGCGGCGCTGTCGTAAATCTTGCTCATGGGAAATGCTTACGCTTGGGGCAGGGGGCTTTCAAGGGACAGTTTACGTCAGGAAATATGAACAGTTTCGCTCATTCGTATGACGTCGAAGTTTTTCGCCGAGGCCATTGCGCGAGGTCTTTTTTCTATCCAAGGTGTCAGGACGATATCGAAGGGAGATGAGATGGCTTGTCGGATTTGTTGGGCGGGACTTTGCGTTTCGGCGATCATGGTGGCGCCGCATGCGAGCGCTCATGAGATCGCTGAGAAAAGCCTCGTCCTTGCTGAGGAGGCTTATCTTTGCACGTATGAGGGCTCGGTGACGATCGACACCGGGCTGGAAGCAGAGATCTCCATCGAGAATACGTCGAATGTCTGGCTGATCGACAAGGGACAGTCGATCTACGTGGTCGACAGGCCCGGGGGTGAAGGCCTCGTGCCTGATACGGCCGAGACGGGCGAGCTTCGCCGGTATCATACCTCCACCCGGCGACTTTCCACGCATTATGGTCTGCAGCAGGATGGCGAGAAGACCTTGGTTGCGGGGCATCAATTCAGCGATGGGCCCGGTGGCTACAGTGTCCTCCTTCGCCTGGATGAAATGCGATACCGGACCCGGCATGACTTTGGTGGGCGAACCGGTTCGTTCAGCAGTATGGACGACTTTGGAAGCTGCGTAGCAATCTCCAGTTCCGATGACCTGCCCGACACGGTGGCGATGAAAGAGGGGCTGACAGGTGCTGAAGCTGAAGCCTTCATCGATGATTGGGAAGCGGACCTGAATGCGAAGGCAGATGCTGACACACGCAGGATCATGGAAGACATTGGCTACTCCGAGGAGGAGATCAGCAACTTAATTGAGGATTGACCGGGGCGGACGTTTATTTTTGTAGACGCATAGAAAAAGCCCGGCGCGTGGTGCGCCGGGCTTTCTTTTTTGCGTCTGGTGGGTGGGCTGGTGGCTCTTTGCTGACTGTGCCAGTTTCGAGCCACTGCCGTGGCCTTCCAAACCTATTATCGATCCACTGGATCGATAATTCTGCTTCGCAGACCGGTTTAGAAGCCCATACCGCCCATGCCACCCATGCCGCCCATGCCACCCATGTCTGGCATGCCGCCGCCGTCACCGTCTTTTTTCGGTGCTTCGGCGATACCAGCTTCGGTGGTGATCAGCAGGGCTGCGACGGAAGCAGCGTTCTGAAGGGCGGAACGAACGACCTTTGCCGGGTCGATGATGCCCATCTTGTACATGTCGCCATACTCTTCGGTCTGGGCGTTGAAGCCATAGGCCTGATCGTCGTTAGCGACAATGTTCGCCACGATGACAGAACCTTCGAGACCGGCATTGTTGACGATCTGACGGATCGGCGCTTCGAGTGCCTTGCGGACGATGTCGATACCGGCTTGTTCGTCAGCATTCAGGCTCTTGACCGAGATGTTGCGAGCTGCGCGAAGCAGGGCAACGCCGCCGCCCGGGATCACACCTTCTTCGACTGCTGCACGCGTTGCGTTCAGCGCATCATCGACGCGGTCCTTGCGCTCTTTCACTTCGACTTCGGTTGCGCCGCCGACCTTGATCACGGCAACACCGCCAGCGAGCTTGGCAAGGCGCTCCTGGAGCTTTTCCTTGTCATAGTCCGAAGAGGTGTCTTCGATCTGCTTCTTGATCTGGCCAACGCGGGCTTCGATCTCTTCCTTGGAGCCAGCACCATCGACGATCGTGGTGTTGTCCTTGTCGATCTCGACCTTCTTGGCGGTGCCGAGCATGTCGAGCGAGATGTTCTCAAGCTTGATGCCGAGGTCTTCGGAGATGACCTGGCCGCCGGTGAGGACAGCGATGTCCTGCAGCATGGCCTTGCGGCGGTCGCCGAAGCCAGGCGCCTTCACGGCAGCAACCTTGAGGCCGCCGCGCAGCTTGTTGACGACGAGCGTTGCGAGCGCTTCGCCATCGACGTCTTCAGCGATGATCAGCAGCGGGCGCTGGGATTGAACGACCTGCTCGAGGATCGGCAGCATCGGCTGGAGCGAAGAAAGCTTCTTCTCGTGCAGCAGGATGTATGGATCTTCAAGTTCGACAGCCATCTTGTCCGGGTTCGTCACGAAGTACGGGGACAGGTAGCCGCGGTCGAACTGCATGCCTTCAACGACGTCGAGTTCAGTTTCGAGGGATTTGGCTTCCTCGACCGTGATGACGCCTTCATTGCCGACTTTTTCCATCGCGTGAGCGATCATGTCGCCGATTTCCTTGTCGCCATTGGCGGAAATCGAACCGACCTGTGCGATTTCGGAGTTCTCTTTCACCTTGCGCGAATGATGCGCGAGGTCAGCGGTCACTTCGAGAACGGCCTTGTCGATGCCGCGCTTCAGGTCCATCGGGTTCATGCCGGCAGAAACGCGTTTCATGCCTTCGCGGACGATGGCCTGTGCGAGAACCGTCGCGGTCGTGGTGCCGTCGCCAGCAACGTCGTTTGCCTTGGAAGCGACTTCGCGCAGCATCTGTGCGCCCATGTTCTCGAACTTATCCTCAAGCTCGATTTCCTTGGCGACGGTGACGCCGTCCTTGGTGGTGCGTGGGGCACCGAAGGACTTCTCGATGACGACGTTACGGCCTTTTGGACCGAGGGTGACTTTTACTGCGTTTGCGAGCGTGTCGACGCCCTTGAGCATACGCTCGCGCGCATCAGCGCCGAACTTTACGTGTTTAGCAGCCATAGCTGTATTCCTTCCTGAAATTCAGTTCGAAGTTCGTGTTTGGGAAAAAAGGGGAGCGCTTACTCGACGATGCCGAGGATGTCGCTTTCCTTCATGATAAGAAGGTCCTGGCCGTCGACCTTTACTTCCGTGCCCGACCATTTGCCGAACAGGACGCGGTCGCCGGTTTTGACTTCCAGTGGGATGATCTCATTGTCGTCACCGCGCGCGCCGGAGCCTACAGCGACGATTTCGCCTTCCTGCGGCTTTTCCTTCGCGGTGTCAGGGATGATGATCCCGCCAGCGGTTTTGGCTTCTTCTTCAACGCGCTTCACGAGAACGCGGTCATGCAGAGGACGGAATTTCATTTGCTCACTTACCTTTGGTTTCGCCCCGCAGGGCAATGTGTTCTGTTGGTTAGCACTCACCAAGGGTGACTGCTAACGGCGCTGAGTTAGGAGCGCTTGGAAGCAACGTCAACGGGTAGTTTTGTGAAAAAATGCAAAAGGTTCCGCGCCAATTGCATTCGTGTGTTGTTTGCTTAGGTGGCCACGGCCGCAGAGCCCTGCAAGAGCGCGCAAACACCCATATCGCCACGCGGGGTGTCCCCGCTGGCGGTGCGCTTTTCGTCTCGCCCTGAGATGACAGGGCCGGGCGCGTCCAGGGTGGACGCTATAGGTAATGCCAGCCTTTCGGCGTGGCTGTAGAGCGTACGCCATGGACGCGCCCTTGCGAAGGGTGTCGGCCGTTCGGATGTCTCACTCCCGGCCCGTCTCGGAAACATTTTCGTACGCAGGACAGCCTGCGCAGCACTGATTACCCCACATGACGCCGACCGCATAGCAGGGACGTTACACCCCGCCGGCAGCACCGGTCACCTTCGCACTCCGCTCTTGCGCCGCGATTGCCGCGCATGAGCCCTCTCGCTTCAGCTTGCCCGCGCCGGGGTCTGTGCCGGTGCGTGCAGCGTCAACGAGAACCACCTCCACCCGGTCGGTCCGGACCGCCCTGTCTGGTGATGGGAGGCGTGTAGTATGGGATGGACTTTGGAGGGTGGGGATGAAATTTCACTTCACCCTTCTCCCACTGGGAGAAGGGCCGGGGATGAGGGGGACTTGCATTTCATCGGGCGCAAAGGCTTGCAGCGATGAGCGGGAGCATCGCTGAGACGTAGGACAGGTTTGGAAGGTCCCGCCCCCTCACCCCTAGCCCCTCTCCCAAGGGAGAGGTGAAAGCGTCTACATTGGACTAAGGCACCTTAGATCCCTGCGTCTAATCCCTCGGACCGTGAATGGCCTCCACGGTGCGGATGGCTTTCCAGGCGAGGACTTTGACAAGCAGCTTGCCTTCGGCGTTACGCCATTCGGCCTCGATATAGCCGGTCGATTTGGATCGGTTCACGACGTGTGCCTGGATGGTGATGTCGCCATGGCTGACAGGACGGAATAGTTTGATCTGGAGGTCCTGCGTCGTGAACGCCTCGCCATCGGTCAGCGCCGAGAACATGCAGATGGAGACGACATGATCTGAAAGCGCGCCGACCCAGCCACCAAAGGCGCGGCCGGGCTGAATGTCATGGCTGCCATCATTCGGCCAGACATAATGGACCTTGCCGGGAGTGATTTCCTTCAGCCAGTCTTCCGGCATGATGCCGAGCTTGGCGATGCCTTTTGGTTTGCTCGGCCAGTCGCCAGAACTGATCCCTTTCAGGAAACCTTGGAACATCGGCGAATAGTCGTCGGGATTATAGGCTAGGCTCATGCGAGGCGGGCTCCGTTCGGGACTGGCGTATCTGGTGCGGCCAGCACAATGGCGCCGCCGTCGTCGGGGAAGCCAAGGGTCAAAACTTCGGACATGAATTTGCCGATCTGGCGCGGCGGGAAGTTGACCACCGCCATGACCTGTCGTCCGACAAGCTGTCCGGGGGTGTAGTGTTCAGTGATCTGCGCTGACGATTTCTTCTCGCCCACGCCGGGGCCGAAATCGATCAGCAGCCGGATCGCAGGCTTGCGCGCGCCTTCGAGCGGGGCGGCTTCCAGCACTGTGCCAATGCGGACATCGATCTTGCGGAACGTGTCGAAATCGGTCGGGTCTGCCGGGCCATCGCCCGGCAGGTCTACCTTATGCATGGAACTGATCTTTCCTAGACGATGACCGAGCCGCCATCGACGACGATCATCTGGCCGGCCATGTACTTGCCTGCGTCGGAGGCGAGGAAGATGGCTGCGCCCGCGATATCCACCGGGTCACCGATGCGGCGCATGGGCGTACCTTTTTCGATGCGGGCGGCGTTCTCCGGGTTTTCCCAGAGCGCCTTGGCAAAATCGGTCTTGATGAGGCCAGGCGCGACGCAATTGACGCGGATATTGTGCGGTCCAAGCTCGATCGCATAGTTGCGCGCAAGCTGGAAATCGGCCGCCTTGGAGATGTTGTAGGCGCCGATGACAGGTGAGCCTTTCAGGCCGCCAATCGACGAGATGATCACGATGGCGCCGTCCTTGCGCTCTTTCATCTCTGGCGCGACCATCTGGATCAGCCAGTGATTGGAGATGATGTTGTTTGACAGGATTTTCTCGAACTGCTCGTCGCCAATCTCTTCCATCGGACCGTAATACGGGTTGGACGCGGCATTACAGACGAGAATGTCGATCTTGCCGAAAGAGGCGCGCGTTTCTTCCACGAGGTGCTGGAGCTCTTCCTTGGAGGAGATGTTGGCCGGGACAGAAATCGCTGTGCCTGCGCCATGCTTCTCGTTCAGGGCTTCGGCAACTTCCTGGCATGGGCCGGGCTTGCGGGAGGAGATGACAACCTTCGCGCCTTGCTCTGCCATCTGTTCCGCGATGGACTTACCGATACCGCGCGACGAACCGGTGATGAGCGCGACCTTGCCGGTGAGATCGAAAAGACTGGCCATGGTTTCCTCCATTTACTTCACATGTGCAGTATCTGGCGCCGCACCATATTCAAATCGCGCGCGCTGCCAATCCCCTCGCGGAAACCGATGCAGGGAATTTTTAGCTACGCAGGGCCGCGAGCGCGAAAAGGCCCCAGCCTGCCAGCAAGCCGAGACCGCCAATCGGGGTGATCGCGCCAAACCAGCGCGGTGCGCCGAGTGCCATGGCGTAGAGCGTACCGGAGAAGATCACGGCGCCGATGATCATCGCCCAGCCGCCGGTCGAGAAAAGCCCTGTGCGCCCGGACAGGCTGACCGCAAAGACGGTCACTGCATGAACGAGCAGGTAGAGCGTGGCGGTTTCCCACCAGCCGCGGCTCTCCGGTGTGAACCGGCCAGACATGCCGTGGGCTCCGAATGCACCAAGGGCGACACCGGCAAAACCAAGGACTGAAGCAATAAGGGTCAATACCATTCTGGGCCTCCAATCCTTACCTCTAAGGAAGGTATGTAGATACCTTCAACGGCTCATTCGATCTCAGGCCGCGTTGGCCGCCGATTTGCCGACGAGCTGGCCAGAGGCGTCCTCATAGACCAAGGAGGCTTCGTCGAGGTCGACCTCGGGCAGGGCGTCCTTCTCGTGCCAATAGTCCTGCGTGTGCTGCCATTCAGGGTGATCGATCCGCTTCGGCATCAGATGCTCACCGCGCTGCAGATAGCCCGGGTTGAAGTCGACCGCGTCCATCCAGCTCATCCGCTCGAGCGTGCGCTCACCTGCGGGGACTTCAGGGCGCACTTCGGCAGCGCCGGTCTTCCCCATATGCTCCAGAAGGCGGACCATGAAATCCCCGAGAAGGTCAACGCGCAGGGTCCAGCTGGCGCGGAAATAGCCGAAGACGAAGAGCATGTTTGGCACGTCCTCGACCATCATGCCGCGCCATGTCAGGCGCTCATTGAAATCGACTGTCTGACCATCGACGACGAAAAGAATGTTGCCGAGGAATTTGAGATTAAAGCCCGTCGCCGTGATGATGATGTCGGCTTCAAGCACTTCGCCGGATTTCAGCTTTATGCCTTCCGGGACAAAACGGTCGATATGGTCGGTCACGACGCTGGCCTGGCCTTCACGCACAGCATGGAAGAAGTCGCCATCCGGCACGAAGGCGATGCGCTGGCGCCATGGCCGGTAGTTCGGCGTGAACGGCGCCATGTCGCAATCTTCGCCCATGACGGCCTTGATATTGTCGAACAGCATCTTCTTCACGGCGTCCGGGTCAGACCGTGCGGCGGCTGTGAAGTCCCGCTGATCGGTCAGCGCTTTCTTGCGGATGATGGTATGGATCCACTCCTCATCGATCTCAAGACGGCGGAGTTCGTCGGCTAGATCATTCGCGTTACGCCCGGTCGAAAAATAAGTCGGGGACCTCTGGAGCATGGTGACGTGTTCGCAGGACTTCGCGATGTTCGGCACCAGCGTCGCGGCGGTGGCGCCCGACCCGATAACGACGACCTTCTTGCCGGAGAGGTCGATATCGTCCGGCCAGTCCTGCGGGTGAACGATCTCTCCCTTGAAACTGTCCATGCCCTCCCAGTCAGGTGTGTAGCCCTTGTCGAGGTCATAATAGCCCTGACACATCCAGAGGAAGCGCGCCTTTACGGTGTGCTCACCATCGGGCGTTTCATAGGTGACGGTGTAGAGCTTCTCGGCTGAGGACCACTCAGCCCTCGTGATCTTGTGATTGTAATGGATGAGCGGGGCAAGATCGTTCTCTTCGATGAACTCGCCCATATATGTGAGGATCTCTTGTGCGGTCGCGATGGGCGGGCCTGTCCAGGGCTTGTCGCGATAGCCGAAGGTGTAGAGGTCGCTATCGGAGCGGATGCCGGGATAGGTGTGGACTCTCCAAGTGCCGCCAAAGCCATCTAGCGCTTCGAACACGGCAAGCTTCTTACCCGGGCAGCGAGCCTTGATATGCCGGGCAGCTCCGACGCCGGAAATGCCGGCACCGACGATGAGCACATCGAGAATCTGTTCGCTCATACCTGTCCTCCCTTGGACTTTTATGAGGTCAGGCTAGCACTGCGAGAGGGCGCCCGAATAGGGAGCTATGCGTATGACGTAGCGGGAGGCGGCTAATTCGCCGCGGGGATAGAATAGGTCACAATTCCGTGGCTGGCGACCTTGTCCGACCCTTCCGCGCGAATCTCTACTTCGGCGACGGCGAGCGTCTTGCCGAGCTTCATCAGCTTTGCGTCGGCGATGACGGCATCGCCGATACACGGACGCAGGAAGTTGATGTTGAGATTGCTCGTCACTGTCATCGGCGTGATCCCGAGACGCGTGAAGATTGCCATATAGGTGACGCTGTCGGCCATGGTCATCTGTGTCGGGCCGGAGATGTATCCTCCAGGACGCAAGTGTTCAGGGCCTGCCTTGAGGCGCATGATGGCGTGGCCATCCTCCATCAGGATGACTTCGGACCGGTTCTGGGAATTGTTGAAGGCCTGGGCAAGAAAGGCGTTTGCTTCCTCAACTGTTACTTTCGACGTCATGTCTCTCCCCGCGTCAGTGATTGATCCCGGTCTCTGGTTTCGACAGTGTAGGCAAGAGGAAGGACCCGCCAAGAGGTCACGACAGGGAAGGAAACCGGATGTACGATCCGCTGGAGGGGGCACACACGGCACCGAAATTTGCTGCGCCCGACCCGGGTGAGGCAGCCCGCTGGTATGAAAAGCATCTGGGCTTTCGGACCGCCGTTTTTGACGATGGGAATTACGCAATCGTCCGGCGCGGCAAGCTCGCGCTGCATCTATGGAAATGCGCGGATCGGGCGATTGCTGAGAACACCGCCTGCTACACCGAAATTGGCTGCGTCGAGCATCTCGACCTGCTTCATGCCGAATGGCTGGAAGCGTCGACCTATAGCGACTTCGTGCCAGGACGCATCGAGGCTGAACCCAAGGATCAGCCCGGCCATGGCATGCGCGAATTTCACCTCTGGGACCCTGCCGGAAACCTTATCGGGTTCGGCGCAAGTATAGAAAAGAAAGGCTAGCCAATATGCTCACCTGGGGCGACGAATATCCGATCCACCAGACACCTGAACCGGTCTGGGTCGCAGGGTCCGACCGTAACTTTTACGATCGCTATTTCTTCAATGGCTATTCGAAGGATGGCTCTGTCTTTTTCGGCGCGGCCTTTGGCGTCTATCCGCACCTCAACATAATGGATGGCGCGTTTTCTGTGCTGAAGGATGGCGTGCAGCATTCGGTCCATCTGTCGCGTGTCATGCACCATGAGCGTATGGATACCCGCGTCGGACCGATGAAGATCGAAGTGCTCCAGCCGCTTCACTCGGTGAAAATCACGCTCGAGGGTGCGGAAGGCATCTCAGGCGAGTTGACCTTTGAAGGGCGCCACTTCCCGGTTGAGGAGCCACGCTTCCAACGCCGGTCGGGTTCGCGCACCGTCATGGATGTCACCCGCATGACGCAGAACGGCCACTGGAATGGCTGGATCGAAATTGATGGTGAGCGCATCGAGGTTTCCAGCTATTACGGTACGCGCGACCGCAGCTGGGGCATCCGGCCCATCGGGGCGCAGGACCCGCAGCCGGTCGTGCCTGAGAAGCCGTTCCAGTTCTACTGGGTCTGGACGCCGCTCAATTTCGAGAACCTGGCAGTCTATTTCCACGTCAATGAGGACGAAAAGGGCGATAGCTGGAACACCCGCTCTGTGCTCGGCATGGACGGCGCGGACGCAGAGGCGCTGATGCACCTCGATAGCCCGAAGTTCACAGCAGAATATGAGGCTGGCACGCGGCGGATCAGCAAGGGTCTCCTAGAAGTCACCGACACTCAGGGCCGCCTGCACAAGGTGCACTATGAGCCGCAGTCGATCTTCCAGATGAAGGGGCTTGGCTACAGCCATCCAAGCTGGGGCCACGGCGTCTATAAGGGCGAGTATGCGATCGAGCGAGAGGACTTCAAGCCGGGCGTTATGACCTGGAAAGAACCGACCAATCTTCACATCCAGGCGATTTCCAAGGTCACGCATGAAGGCCCAGACGGAAAGTCGTCAGAGGGCATCGGTGCACTGGAGCAGCTCTTTATCGGGCCGCATGCGCCATCTGGCTGGAAAGACGTTCTGGACGCCTAGCCCCAGAGGTCTTGTGAGGGCGGGAAGACGGTTCCGCCCTCATATTGCAGGCCGTGCTCGACATCCTTCGAGAGCCAGAGCGGGCCATCGAGATCGACGGCGTCGGCGAGCGTGCCAAGCAGGACGGCAGGTGCCATGCTGATGGAGCCTGCCACCATACAGCCGACCATGACGCCGAGACCACAGGCCTTGGCCTCGCGGACCATGGCGATAGCTTCGGTAAGGCCCCCGGTCTTGTCGAGTTTGACGTTCACTGCGTCATAGAGACGAGCAAGGTCCTGCACCTGCTCGCGCGTATGTGCGCTTTCATCAGCGCAGATGGCGACTTCTGGCGGACGTTTAAGCAAGGCGCCATCCTTGCCGGCGGCGAAAGGTTGCTCAATCAGGACGACACCGAGACGGGCTGCCTCTCTGGCGAGGCCGGGAAGGGCGCCTGACTCAAGCTGTTCGTTTGCATCAAGGATGAGGCGGGCGTCGGGACGCGCTTCGTGGACGGCCCGCACGCGGTCCATATCGCCGTCGCCGCCAAGCTTGACCTTGAGCAGTTTACCGGGCGCCTCGCGAGCGGCTTTTGCCATTTCTTCAGCGCTCGACAAAACAATAGTTACTGCGGTTTCGAGCGAGACAGGCTCTGGCAGTCCGGCAAGTTGCCAGACGGGTTTGCCTGTACGCTTTGCTTCAAGGTCCCACATCGCGCAGTCGACAGCGCAGCGCGCCGCGCCTGCGGGCATGAGAGTCTGGAGCTCTTCGCGCGTGAGGCCCCCCTCAATTGCAACGCGGTGTTCCTCAATAGCGGCGATGACGCTATCGACGGTTTCGCCATAGCGGCCATAAGGCACGCTTTCGCCGCGGCCGGTAAACCCGTCCTGCTGCAGGGTCACAAGTACCGATTCGGCAGATGTCTTGGCACCGCGCGAGATGGAAAACGCCCGCGCCAGGGGGGACGAAACGTGCTCAATTGAAAGCGTAATCATATGCAATAAGCTCTAGAACTATTGCCGGATGTTGTAAGCAGCTTGCTGTCATGCTCAAGGTCCGCGCGCGCACACGCCTTGGAGCAAGGTACAGGAACCGTCATGCCAGACAGGCCCGAATATGAGCTGAGCACGGACGCCTCGCGCGGCAGGCTCAGCGTGTCCGGCGACTGGACGGTTCACACGATCGGAAAGATTTCAGAACAGCTCGCAGCGGAAGACACTTCGGGTTTCGAAGGCCTCGAGGTCGATTGCGCGCAGCTTGGAAGGCTCGACACAGCAGGCGCCTTCATCATCGACCGGTTTGCTTGCCGATCGGGCGGTGGGACCGTCAAACCCGTCAATGCGAGCGAGCAGGCCACGGCTCTTTTGAAACAGGCTGCCGAGTTGCGACCCGAGCGCGATGACGAGCAGAACAAGAAAGAGTTCGGTGTCGTCGATCTGCTCGAGCGGACGGGCCGCGCAACGATGCACTTCATCGACGAGACCGTCGAAACCCTGTCATTTCTGGGCGAAACCATCATGGCGATGGCGCACATCGTGACCCGTCCGTCAAAGATGCGCTGGACGGCGCTGGTATCCGTCATGGAGGATTCCGGTCTCGACGCCGTGCCGATCGTTGCCTTTCTCTCATTCTTCGTCGGCATGGTGGTCGCGTTTATCGGGGCAACGACGCTGTCGGAGTTTGGCGCGACGATCTTCACGGTCGAGCTGGTCGGGATTGCAATCCTGCGTGAATTCGGCGTGATCCTGACAGCGATTATCCTGGCGGGCCGTACCAACTCAGCGTTCACCGCCCAGATCGGTGCCATGCGTATGCGCCAGGAAGTCGATGCGATGACAACGCTTGGCCTCAATCCCATGGACGTGCTGGTCGTGCCGCGCGCTTTTGCCATGCTCATCATGACACCTGTCCTGACATTGATTGCCATCCTGTTCGGTGTTGGCGGCGGCGCTTTCGTCAGCTGGCTGGCACTCGATATCAATCCAACCGTGTTCATGAATCGCCTGCAAAGCTATGTGCCGATTGAGAATTTCTGGGTCGGCATGTCCAAGGCGCCTGTCTTTGGCCTGGTCGTCGCGCTGATTGGTTGTCGACAGGGCCTGATGGTGGGGGGCAGCGTGCAGTCGCTCGGCCAGTCGACCACAAAGTCGGTTGTCCAGGCGCTTTTCTCGATCATCGTTATCGATGCGCTGTTCGCTGTCTTCTATCTGGAGCTTGGCATATGAGCGAGGACATCGCGATCAAGGTCCGCGGACTGACCACGGCGTATGGAACGCATGTTGTACACGATAAGCTCGATCTGGACGTAAAGCGCGGAGAGATCCTGGGTGTGATCGGTCCTTCAGGTACGGGCAAGTCCGTTCTGTTGCGCGCAATTGTGGGGCTCAAACGGCCAGAGACCGGCACGGTCGAAGTTTTCGACAGGAATGTCACGGACCTTGAGGGCGACGATCTTCGCGAGGTGCAGAACCTCTGGGGCATTATGTTCCAGGATGGCGCGCTGTTTTCGAACCTCACTGTTCGTGAAAACGTTATGGTCCCCATGCGCGAGCACACAGACCTTCCAGAGCCGTTGATGAAGCAGCTCGCCGACCAGAAACTACGTATGTCGGGGCTTGATGATAGCGCGGGGCCAAAATTCCCGTCTGACCTTTCGGGCGGTATGCGCAAACGGGCGGCACTGGCGCGCGCTCTTGCCCTCGATCCGCCTATCCTTTTCCTCGATGAGCCGACGGCCGGGCTCGACCCGATTACGGCAGCAGGCTTCGATACACTCGTGCGTGAGCTGCAGAGCGCGCTGTCGCTGACAGTCTTCCTTGTGACGCATGATGTCGATACGCTGGTTGCGACGTGTGACCGTATCGCGGTACTTGGCCGTAAGAAGGTCATTGCGACAGGCCCCATCGAAGAGCTGCGGCGCAACGACGACCCCTGGATACAGGACTATTTCTGCGGCCCGCGCGGGCGGGCAGCACAGGCTGGAGAGAGCTGATGGAAACACGCGCAAATTATGCGCTGATTGGCGCATTCGTCATCATCGCTGCGCTGGCGGCCCTCGGTTTCGTCCTTTGGCTCGGCCAGTCGCAATTCAACCGTGATTACGATGTCTATGATGCCGTCTTCGAAGGCCCCGTGACACTCGAAGAGGGCGCGTCGGTCCGTTATATCGGTATCAAGGTAGGCGAAGTCAGTTCGATTGGTATCGACCGCAACGATGCCTCCAAAGTGCGCGCCCGCCTTCGCATCGACAATGAGACGCCGGTGAAGACCGACTCCACCGCGTCGATCGAATTCGCGGGCATTACGGGCGTAACCTTCATCCAGATCAATGCGGGTGCGCCGGAGGCTGAATGGCTGAAGCGCGCATCGAACGAGAACATTCCGGAGATCAAGACAGAGTCCAACCCGCTGAGCGCGCTCGTCTCTAGCGGCACAGAAGTCATGGGCCGGGCAACGTTGGCGCTTGAGCGCATTGATGAGCTTCTGAGCCAGGAAAATATCGATGCCGTGTCAAACACGGTGCAGAATGTTGAGTCGATTACAGCGGCGCTGAGCGGTAATGGTGAGATCTTCACGGATGTGAACGACCTTCTCCAGAACGCCAATACCGCAGCGCAGAGCTTCGATCAGGCTTCGCGTGATCTTGGCCAGCTTGGGCGTGATGCGAGCGTCGAGGTCAAACGGCTCGGCGATGAAATCTCTGCGATTACCGAAGACCTCGAAGCCGTGACGACTTCCGCCCAGTCTGCAATCGAACGCGTCGAGGGGGCGGTCGATTCGGCGGCGACTGTCATTGAGGGACCTGGCACCGATGCTGTGGTAGACTTCCGC
The DNA here is from genome assembly GCF_027213945.1 of Henriciella marina. Classification (GTDB taxonomy): domain Bacteria; phylum Pseudomonadota; class Alphaproteobacteria; order Caulobacterales; family Hyphomonadaceae; genus Henriciella; species Henriciella marina_A. Next base: position 168,185 of record NZ_JAPWGW010000002.1, on the reverse strand, counting down.
ATCGTTGCGCAGGATCTTCGTGTCCTTATCGCCCGGCTCGACCGCCTGACCAGAGAAATCGAGCAGAACCCGCAAGGCCTATTGCGGAGTGATCCACTGCCATATGAGAAGGATGGAGAATGACCTCCAAGAAGAACTTCTGGACCGCAAGCGCGATCGCCTTCCTGATGGCCGCGAGCGGCTGTGTGTCCGTCCTGCCAGAACAGCCAAAGCCAGAAGCTGTTTACCAGCTGGCAGAGCCGCAGGCGCTGGCGGAACTGCGCACGCATGTCGTGATCCGCGAGCCTGATGCGCCGCGCCTGTTCGCATCGCGCACGATCACATCGCAGAGCCCGGATGGCGGACTGAAAGTGGTTTCAGGCGTCGCCTGGGCCGACCGGGCAACCCGAATGTTTCAGGTGACAATGCTTGACGCCTTCAAAGGCGATGGTCCTGGTCTTGCGGTCGACGATGTAACCGGCGTCAGCGGCGAGTATGAGCTTTACTGGCGCGTGTCAGAGTTTTCCCTCCAAGGCACCGAAGGCGTGTGCGAGCTTCAACTTACCTTGCTGGACGGACGCAGCCGCGTGCCAGTTGCGCAGCAATCTGTGTCTGCGCGGGCTCAGGCGACCTCCAAGGGGGACCTTGCCCGCGCAAGGGCACTGTCGGATGCGGGGCGGCTATGCGTCGAGAAAGCGGCAAGCTTTATCGCAGAACGCGCCCTGCCAGCTGAGGATGAAGCAGGCGACAGCCTTGCTGGTTGATCAGGCTATGGCGGCGCTGCGGCGGGCCGTCGATTTGGTGACTGGCAGATAGAAGCTGACCATGGTGCCCTTGCCAACTTCGCTGGCGATCGAGAACCGGCCACCATGCATTTCTGCGAAGGATTTGGTGAGGGCGAGACCAAGGCCCGTGCCTTCATAATTGCGCTCGCGTGTTTCGTGGACCTGTTCAAAAGGCTGAGCGAGCCGCGGCAGATGTTCTTTTGGAATGCCTACACCTGTATCGCGCACGGCGACCCGCACAAAGTCGCCCTTGTCCTGGACGGCGACAATCACTTTGCCGCCTTCATCAGTGAACTTGATGGCATTTGAAAGCAGGTTGAGAACCATCTGGCGAACTGCGCGGTGGTCTGCATCCACCTCTGGCAGGTCATCAGGGGCTTGAAGCGAAAGATCGACGCTCTTTTCCTCTGCCTTGCGCCGGATCATGCGCACAGCCGCGTCAACCGGATCAACAAGGTCGATCGGTTTCGGATCGATTGTCATCTTTCCGGCCTCGATCTTCGCGATATCGAGGATGTCGTTGATCATGTCGAGTAGGTGCTGGCCGGACGTCAGGATATCGCGCGCATAGTCGCGATACCGGTCGTCTCCCAGGGCGCCATACATCTCATTCACGAGGATTTCCGAGAAGCCATTGATGGCGTTGAGCGGCGTGCGCAGCTCGTGGCTCATATTGGCAAGGAAGGCGCTCTTGGAATCGGCAGAGCGTTCAGCCTTGGCCTTCTCTTCATTATATTTGCGCGCGAGCTCTGCATTGTGACCCTCAGAGCGCGCGAGTTCCTGGACCGCAGCGCTGAGCTTCTTTTTCTGGCGGATGAGTTCGTCTTCGCTCTTCACGTCCTGGGTGACGTCCAGGCCAAAAGTGATCACGCCACCTGCCGGAGAGCGCCGTTCGACAACCTTGATCCATTGCCCTGTCGACAGGCCGACTATTGTTGTGTTCGGGTCTTCCTCCGAACTGCGTTCGCTGACCGTGTTGGCCGTACGTGCCAGCATGATGGTTTCATAGGCGACGCCGACCCGGACGACATCCTCCAGCTGGAAAAGCTGGGCGAACGCCTTGTTCCAGAAGGTCAGTCTGCGCCGATTGTCCCAAAGGGCGAACGGGCAAGGGAAGCTTTCAATGGCCAGGCGCAGGCGCGCCTCTGAAGATCGCTGACGCTCTCGCTGCCTCACCACTTCGGTCACATCGAAGACAACGCCGCTCATCGTAGGTTGGGCGCTATGGTCCAGACGGTCCATGCTGCCACGAAACTCAATCCAGGTTTCGCCGCGCGACATCTTGGTGGCGACATCGACGGACATGGGCTTGCCGGTCCTGCATACATCAATCGCGCGCTGGAAGTTTTCGCGATGCTCGGGAAAAACCTGATCCATAAATTCGGACAGGTGCAGCTCGCCGGCCAGCTGGAGCCCGAACAGACGGGCAGTCTGACCATCCATCCAGACCTTGCCTGCCTCAGGTGTGATCTGCCAGACGCCAACCTGACTGTTCTCTGCTGCAGTTGCGACGCGCACAGAATCAGGGGCGTCGCGCTGTGTGTCCTCCGTCTCAGGCCTAACACCACGAGCTGTCCGGTAAAGACCAAAGACAGCAAGGGCAGGTGCTCCAAGGAGGATGGCGTACAGGAGAAACTGAAGGGCGTTGGCTCGCGTGAGAAGCGGGCTCGAGCGGTTGAGACACAGTCGGAAGTTTGCGCCTGCGACGTCGGAGCAGGCCGTCAGCGAGCGATTGGTCAGGCCCTGCCAGCGGTAGTTGCGCTCGCCGTTGAGGACGGCCGCGTTGGGGGGCAGAACGTTCTCACCGCCAATAGAGACAGTGCGATCACCGCTGAGAATGATCCGCTGGGATGCGTTTGCGCCCGTCAGCCATCTGTCAAACGACACCCGCGAGATGATGCCGGACCCGTCGTTCAGTGCGTGCACCAGCATGATTTCATTATTGGGTGTGACGCGCATGCGGAGGCCAGAAGCGACCATATCTTGCGCGCGGTCTGCAAGCTCGCGATTTCTTTGATCGTTAGACGCCCCGGCAGCCTGTATCGAGATTACGCTGTCGACACCGATATCGCTTGCGTCGATACTAGCGACACTGCGGCCGGACGCCCTCAAGCGATTGAACTGTTCGGCCGTCCGGTCGGCAGCAGCATTCAGTGCATGGCCGGTCAGGAGCGCGTCGCGCTCAGCCAGGCGAAGGGCATTGGCATCGCGGCTCGACTGGGCGTTCCAGGCGACCATGGCGATGGAAGCGGCCAGGATCGCGAAGATGACCACCAGAACGGCAGGGGAGGCGGGCCGGCCCGCAGCGTTCCGCTTGGGACGCTTTTCCCTGTCTTCCCGCTTCGCCAAGGCGTGCCCCTTGTTAACCCCGTCAACTTTCCTGCATGATCAGAAAAGCCCTTCGTTAGGGTTAATAGGGGCTTGCCGTCCTAGCCGAGGGCGCGGGCAAGAATGTCTGACGCATTCTTCGACAATGACTGCGACTGCAGGTCTTTGAGCACTTTCTCCGCGCTGGCCTTTGCGACCGGCTCCAGCTTGCGCCACTGCTCAAAGCTGGTGAGCAGGCGGGCGGCAAGGGCCGGGTTGCGCTTGTCGGCTTCGAGGATGATGTCGCCGATCACCTTGTGCCCCTCGCCATCTCGGGCGTGGAACGCGGCAAGATTGGTCATGGAGAAGGCGGCCGCCACCGACCGCACGCGGTTCGGGTTCGACAGATCGAAGTCTGGGTGCTGTGACAGGCGGCGCGCATCGTCCGCTGTGCCCTGGCCAACCTGGACGGCAAACCATTTGTCGATGACCAGCGGGTTCTCCTTCCAGGTTTCGTAGAAGGTCTCGATGACTTCATCGCGTTCTGCTGTTTCGAAAGGCACAAGCGTGCGCAGACAGGCGAGGCTTTCAGTCATGTTGGATGCCGCATCGAACAGGCTTTTGAGCTTGCGCGAGGCGTCAGCGGTATCCAGCGCGCCTGTCAGGCCGATCATCGCGGACCGCAGGGCGCGGATGCCGGCTTGTTCAGCATTTGGCTTGAACGGGGCAGGGGACGGCTTCGCAAGAATGCGTTCAGCGTCGGCCTTGAGGTTTTCGCCGAGAGCTTTGCGCAGGCGCTTGCGTGCATCATTGAGGCCCGCCGGGTCTACCGGCTCGCGGTGCTGGAAAAGCTCACCAATATCGGGCAGCGCGGTGAGCAACGCCGCAAAGGCCGGGTCACTCTCATTTGAGCGGACGGCATCGCCGAGTGCGCCCACGAGTGCCTCGTCTGGCGGCGATTGCGGGTTGTCGAGCAGGCGGAAGATTTCCGTGCGTGCCAGCGTCTGGAAATTGTCCCAGATGTTGAATGGGTCAGTCTCGGCCGCCGCAAGCTCCAGTAGCGCCTCATTGGAAAGCTCGCGGTCGATGCGGACCGGTGCGCTGAACTGGCGATTGATGGAGAGAAGTGGCTTGTCGCTGGTGCCCGTGAGTTTGAGGTCGACGGTCATTTTCTCGTCTTCGAGAACGATGACGCCTTCGCCATTCTCCCAGCCTTCGACGCCGACATGCGCACCCTTGCCATCGAGCAGGGCGGTGCGAAGCGGGATCGGCACCGGTTGCTTGGTCGGCTGGCCGGGCGTTGCGGGTATTTTCTGCGACAGGGTGAGGGTCAGTGTGCTGCTGGCGGCGTCCCAGCTTTCCTCGACCTTCACTTCAGGCGTGCCAGCCTGTGCATACCAGAGGCGGAACTGGCTGAGGTCCTTGCCGGAGGCTTTCTCAAAGCAGCTGTAGAAGTCTTCGATGGTGGAGGCGGTGCCGTCATATTCGTTAAAATAGATCTGCATGCCTTTGTTGAACGCGTCGATCCCGATAAAGACGGTCAGTGCCCGGATAAGCTCGGAGCCTTTCTCGTACACGGTTCCTGTGTACAGATTGTCGATCGAGCCATACTTGCTCGGACGGGCAGGGTGGGCCAGCGGGCCAGCATCTTCGGCAAACTGGCGGGCGCGAAGGCGCATGACGTCCTTTATGCGCTGGACCGGGCGTGAGCGCAGGTCGGATGAGAATTCCTGATCGCGGAAGACGGTCAGGCCCTCCTTCAGGCAGAGCTGGAACCAGTCACGGCAAGTAATGCGATTGCCGGTCCAGTTGTGGAAATATTCATGGCCGACGATGCTCTCAATCGCTTCGAAGTCAGCATCGGTCGCGCTTTCTTGGCTGGCGAGGACGTAGGCCGAGTTGAAGATGTTGAGACCTTTGTTTTCCATCGCGCCGAAATTGAAGTCGCGCACAGCCACAATGTTGAAAACACCGAGATCATAGGCGCGGCCGAACCGCTCCTCGTCCCATTTCATGGAGGCCTTCAGGCTTTCCATCGCCCATTCGGCGCTTTTCGCCTGACCCTTGTCGACATAGACACCGAGATCGACATGGTCGCCATTCATCGTGGTGAAGGTGTCGCGCCAGACATCATAGTCACCAGCACAGAGCGCGAAGAGGTAGGACGGCTTCGGATGAGGATCGTCCCATTCGGCATAGTGACGTCCATCCGAATGATCGCCGCTCTCCCCAGGCGTGCCGTTTGATAGCAGGATCGGGTATTTCGATTTGTCCGCATCCATACGCACGTGGAAGCGGCTCATTACGTCTGGACGATCAGGCCAGTAGGTGATGTGACGGAAGCCGGTCGCCTCACACTGGCTGCAGAAACGCCCGCCAGAGATATAAAGACCTGAGAGCGCGGTGTTCGCAGATGGATTGATCGTGACGTCGGTTTCGAGAACGAACGCGTCCGGGACCGCCCTGATCGTCAGAGTTTCGTCGGTAAGGTCATATGCATCAGGGCCGAGCGTCTTCCCATCGAGACGGATCTCATTGAGCTTGAGTTTGACGCCGTCGAGGACAAGCGGGCCTGGCTGGGTGCGGCGCACGGTCATGCGGGCCTTCACCCGTGTCTCGGACGGCTCTAGAGAGAAATCCAGCGAGACCTGATCGATCTCGAATGGATAAGGCGTATACTCTTCCAGCTTTACCGAAACGGGCGTATCTGTGCGCAACATGGTTCATCCTCTGTCATCGTCCTGCATGACAGATAGGATGTCTCCCCGGGGCTCTCAATCACCCCTGATAGGCTGGGCTGAGTTTACTCTGCAGCCTGTCTCGGCGCGCTTGCGACATCATAGATGTGGCGCAGGGCGTCCTTTGCAGGTTTGAGTAGCGCCTTCATTTCGTCAGGGACCTGATCCGGGTGACGGGCGGTGTACTCGGCCAGCTTGCGCACCATGGACAGAAGCTGCGGCGAGTTCACGATCAGCCGGGCCTGGTATTCGATCTTCTGTGGATCACGGTCATACTCCGATCCCGGCACGCGCCAGCCGCCCCAGTCATTCTCATCGGTCATGACGACCGGAAAGGTGCCCGGAAAAGGGTGACCAGCAACTTCATCGCTTTCCTGCCAACGATTCTTGGCGCGCTGGATGCGCCAGTGTTCGGCAGTTGGATCTTCTTCCATCCGCGACTTGGAGCGCCCATGCATCACTTCTTCAGAGACGAGCTCCGGAGCCGAAAACTCACGACCGAGCCCCACGTCGTAGGTGACGCGCAGAGGCTCTTCGACGTCCTTCACCCAGTGCGGGATGACTTTTTCGATGATTCCCCATGTGCCTACGGGCTTGATGAAAACCCGCTGCGACTTGTGAAACAGTGCCTTGGCCATTCGCATACTCCCGTCTGCGCGTTGCTATCGCACAGCAGTTTTGAGACGCGGTGAAACAGGTCGATGAAATTTGACCCAATTCGCCGCAGCTTCCTTACCCTGCGATACCGCTTTTCGGCCGCCCAGACCGCGCTATGGTTCGGTTCTAGAGGCTTACAAAGGGAGATGAGGTCGTATGAATTTCGACTTTTCAGAGGACCAGAAATTTCTCGCGGGCGAGGCGCGCAAATTTCTCAATGCACAGTGCACCACCGCGCATGTCCGTGAGGTGCTGAACGATGACGACAAGAGCCACCACGACGGCGTCTGGAACAAGGTCGTCGAGATGGGCTGGATCGGCACGGCCATTCCGGAGGAATATGGTGGGCTTGGTCTCGGCATGCTGGAGCTTTGTGTGATTGCAGAAGAAATGGGTCGCGCTCTGGCGCCGGTACCATTTGCATCGACGACGTATTTCTTCGCTGAAGCCCTGAAGGCAGCTGGCTCTGAAGAGCAGAAGAAAGACGTTCTTGAAAAAGTCGTCAGCGGCGAAGTGGTCGGCTGTTACGCAGCCAGCGAAGGCCCGGGCAATCCTGAACCGTCCAAACTGAAAACCACATTCGATGGCTCGAAGCTGACCGGCACCAAGATCCCGGTTACTGATGGCGATATCGCGACCCATGCTGTCGTGCTCGCCAAGGAAGGCTCTGGTGCGAGCCTCGTGCTGGTCGCTCTCACCGGTGAGGGCGTCAGCCGCAAGAAAGTCAGCACGCTCGAGCCGACGCGCAGCCACGCGGAAATCACCTTTGACGGTGCCCCGGCGCAGCGTCTCGGGAAGGCTGGCGAAGGTGAAGACTATCACAATCGAGTGCTCGATCATGCAGCGGTGCTGCTGGCCTTTGAACAGCTTGGCGGCGCAGATCGTTGCCTGGAAATGGCGACCGAGTTTGCAAAAGATCGGTACGCCTTTGGCCGCCCGATTGGTGGTAACCAGGCGATCAAGCACAAGCTCGCTGACATGTACGTGAAGAACCAGGTCGCACGTTCGAACTGCTACTACGGCGCGTGGGCGCTTTCGACGGATGCTTCAGAGCTTCCAGAGGCTGCGGCATCATCCCGTCTTGCGGCCAGCGAAGCCTACTGGTTTGCTTCGAAGGAAAATATCCAGACGCATGGCGGCATGGGCTTTACCTGGGAAGTCGACTGTCACCTCTTCTACCGCCGAGCCAAGCTGCTCGCTGTTCAGGCTGGGTCGCCCAAGGTCTGGAAAGAGAAACTTGTTAGCGCACTCGAGCGCAAGAACGCCGCCTAGGAGGACTTTAAATGGACTTCAACGACACAAAAGAAGAAGCCGAATTCCGCGTCGAAGCACGCAGCTTCCTTGAGAAACATCTGAAACCAAAAGACGCTAATTCCCCGCGCCGCCCGTCAGGTGAGGACTTCCTGAAGCGTGCCAAGGAATGGCAGAAAACCAAGGCCGAAGGCGGCTTTGCGCAGATTACCTGGCCCAAGGAATGGGGGGGGCGTGGTGGTTCGTCCATGCAGCAGGTCATCTGGAATCAGGAAGAAAGCAAGTTCGACGCGCCAACAGGCCCATTCACGATCGGCCTCGGCATGTGTGTGCCGACCGTCATCGCGTTCGGCTCTGACGAGCACAAGAAGCGCTATGTCGAAAAGGCCCTGCGCGGTGAGGAAATCTGGTGCCAGCTCTTCTCTGAGCCGGCTGCAGGTTCTGACGTTGCAGGTGTGAAGACCCGCGCCATCAAGGATGGCGATGAGTGGGTCATCAATGGTCAGAAAGTCTGGACCACCGGTGCGCACTTCTCCGATTACGGCATCGTACTGACCCGCACCGACCCGAAGGCTCCGAAGCACAAGGGCCTGACCATGTTCATCGTGGACATGCACCAGAAGGGCGTCGAGGCGAAGCCGATCCACCAGGCATCTGGCGGGCGCGAATTCAACGAAGTCTACTTCACCGATGTTCGTATTCCTGACTCCGACCGTCTCGGCGAGGTTGGCGACGGCTGGAAGGTCGCGCTGGTCACGCTGATGAATGAGCGTCTGGCCGTCGGTGGTTCACCGGGCCCGGACTGGAAAGAAATCATGGAATATGCCCGCGATACGGGCTCCCTGAGCGATCAGGCCTTCCGTGAGAAGCTTGCCGACTGGTATGTTGCGGCACAGGGTTACAGCCTGACCAAGTTCCGCACCCAGACCGCTCTATCGCGCGGTGGTACACCGGGGCCTGAAAACTCCATCGGCAAGATCATCACGGCGAACCAGCTTCAGGATATCTGTAACTCTGCCATCGAGATGCAGGACCACTACGGCATCATGAATGATACCGACACGATGCCTGCGAACGCGCTGTTCCAGCAGAGCTTCATGTGGGCGCCGGGCCTTCGAATTGCGGGCGGAACCGACGAGATCCTGAAAAACATCATCGCCGAACGCGTTCTGGGCCTGCCTCAGGATGTTCGTGTGGACAAGAAAGTGCCCTTCGACGAATTGAAACAGGGCTAATCAGGTCTCTCCTTGCGAATGCGGGCGCAGGTGTTAAGCCTGCGCCCGTTACGCGTTCTTTTGGGGAGTTTTCATGAAACGTCTACTGGCCTGTGCCGCCGCCGCGCTCGCTGTCGGGGCTCCCCTGGTTCAGTCGCAGGAAGCGGCCCAGCCGCAGCGCGCTCAGGCCGCCGCGCCAAACCCCATGATCATCGCGCTACAAGGGCTGCAAGTTGCGGTCCTCTCGAATGCCGACGGCGGTATTGCGTCGGTGCAATCGGATGAGGGCGACCCGGCAATCGTGGTGTTTCTTACCCCCGGCGCCGCGCAGGCCCAGCTCGCGCCGCTGGAAGACCAGTCGATGAAGATCCGCATTGTCGATCTCGGTCGGCTTCTCCTCGACTGGAAGGGTGCGATCATATTTCAGGGGTCGCAGGGCGAAATTGCCAATGCGCGTGAACTGACCCCTGAAGTCGGCGATTTCATGGCACCTGTCTTCTTTGTCACAAGCGGTAGCCTCGAAGTGCAGCTGCAGACCGCTGAAGGCCCGGTGACGCCCGTCATGACGAGCTATTCGGACGCGCAGGCGTTGTCTGAAAAACTGGCTGGCAGCGACGAAACGGCGAACGACCCGGTCAATATCATCCCGATCGAGTTCGCGACCTTCCTTCAGGCCATCGAAGACCATGGTCAGGATGTCGGCTACCGGTTTTTCACCCATCCTGAGACGGTCATCGCGATCAATCAGAGCCAGCGCGCGGCCGCCGGCGAGCAATAACGAGCAAACCGGCGGGCTTCCCCAACGCAATCATTGCGACGTTTCAGATTGGGTGCGAGACTCCGCGCGTGATCTCAAGCCAGTCCGCGCCTTATAGGCGCGTCGCAATAGCAGGAAGCGACATGCCCGAATTTTTCCACGTCGAGACCAATGGCATCAAACTGCGGGGGGCCGCAGAGGGGGCAGAGGACGGCCCGCTTGTCGTCTTCGTGCATGGCTTTCCGGAAAGCTGGTATTCCTGGCGCCATCAGCTGTCCGCGCTTGGTGAAGCTGGATATCGAGCGGTTGCTGTCGATGTGCGCGGCTATGGTGGCTCCGATAAGCCAGAGCCTGTCGAAGCCTATGACATGGAAACCATCACGGCTGACATTGCCGGGGTCGCGAAAGCGCTTCAGCCCGGCGGGCCTGCGGTGGTGGTCGGACATGACTGGGGCGCGCCCATCGCATGGAATTCGGCGCTGTTGTATCCAGATCAATTCCGCGCGGTTGCTGGCCTGTCAGTTCCTTATGTGCCGCTTGGCGACAAGCCAGCCATTCAGGTCTTCCGCGAGTTCTTCACCGCGCGCGGCATGTTCTTCTATCAGGTCTATTTTCAGGATCAGGGGCCACCGGAGGCCGAGCTCGAGGCCGATCCCGCCGCGACCATACGCAAATTCTACTACGCGATATCAGGTGATGCGCCAGACGGTACCTGGCCGATCGACAAGAAGCATGGCGACACGCTTCTCCATCGACTGCCGGAGCCGGACATGCCGCTCCCGTGGCTGAGTGAGGAAGATGTCGCCTATTACGACTCGCAATTCAGGCAGTCAGGCTTTCGTGGCCCGCTCAACCGCTACAGAAATCATGAGCGCGATCATGCGTTTCTTACGGCACGGGACGATAGCAAGATCTACCAGCCCAGCCTGTTCATTGGCGGTACGCGCGATCTGGTCCTGAAGATGTTTCCAGGCGATCCCGTAGAAGCGATGAAGCCTAATTTGCCGGATTTGAAAGATGCGCACCTGCTGGAGGGTTGCGGCCACTGGACCCAGCAGGAGCGTCCGGATGAAGTGAACGCGATCCTGCTGGACTGGCTGAAATCACTCTGAAGCTGTCTCGTTGAAGAGAGCGAGCGCCGCAGCGGTCATTGAGCTGACGCCGGTCTTGATGGTCGGCGGTGCGTCCGGCGCAAAGAAAGGTGAGTGGAGCGATGGTAGCGGGTCGCCGCCATTCTGCGCCGCGGCGTAGGTGTCCGGATTTATCGCGCCGAGCCAGAATATCAGGCCAGGGACATCCTCTTCGGTGCGGCCATACTGCGAGAAATCTTCACCGCCCATGACGGGTGTCACCTCTTTGACGTTGTCTTTTCCGATGGCAGCGCGGATGGCCGTCATCGCTTTTTCGGTGAGGGCAGGGGTATTGTAGGTCGACGGGGTGTAGTCATTGTCGATAGAGATTTCTGGCTCCGGCGCGCCGAAGGCTTCGGCCTGCGCTTTTGCGATCCGCGTAATGCCATCGAGCAGGAGCTGGCGCGTTGCATCGTCATAGGAGCGCACCGTCAGAAGAAGCTCTGCCCCGTCCGAAATGATGTTGTGCTTGGCGCCCGCCGTGAACGAGCCGACGGTTACGACAGCAGGCGTTTGCGGATCGACGTTACGGGACACAAGCGTCTGCAGTGCCATGACGATGGATGAGCCAATGACGATCGGGTCCTTGGTCGTGTGCGGATAGGCGCCATGGCCCCCGACACCTTTCACGAGGATATCGACACTGTCGACATTAGCGAGAGCGTAACCGGAGGAGTAGGCGACCGTGCCGGCGGGCGTCCCGGCACTGACGTGAAGCGCCAAGTTGTAGTCCGGCAACGGAAAGTCTTGATATAGACCTTCTTCAAGCAAAGCTTTTGCGCCAAGCCCTAATTCTTCCGCAGGCTGAGCAAGCATGACGAGCGTTCCGGACCAGTCGTCCTTGGTGTCAATCAACTCACGTGCGGTACCGACCCAGCTCGTCATATGGATGTCGTGGCCGCAGGCGTGCATGACAGGGCTCTCGACGCCAGTCCAGGTCGTGCTGACGACCTCTGAAGCATAATCGAGGCCAGTCTGTTCGGGCACGGGCAGCGCGTCCATATCCGCCCGGATCAGAATGGTTGGGCCTTCCCCATTCTCATACACGCCGACGACGCCATAGCCGCCGACGCCGTCGCGTACCGTGCCTTCATCGCGCTGCGACTTCGCGCGCGTCCATTCATCGCCAAGCCCTGTCGTGACCGTGAAGCCCAGTGCTTCAAGTTCTGCGGCCATGATCGAGGCAGAGGTCGATTCCTTGAAGGACAGCTCTGGGTTGGCGTGTAGCCAGGTGTAGAGTTCGACAAGATCGGTGCCCGGTTCCGGAACTGATTGTTGCGCAAAGGCCAGCGTCGACAGCATCATGCAGAGCGCGGTGGCGCAGGCGGTCAGTTTCAGTCTGGAAACCATGGTCGTATCCCTTTTCATTTTCGTTAGGGGGACACTACCAGACTTTCGCAGTGCGGCCAGAGATGGGGCCGAATATCAGTTCTGGTCCGCCGAGAGGTGGACATCCGGCTCATAGCCTGCCGCGAGCGCGTTAAGGGTCGCATGCGGCGTCAGCACTTTGACCGAAACTGTTGGCGCGGTCACCGGGCGTCCATAACCTTCGAAGCTCCATGGCAGGCAACGATCACCGAGCTTCAGCCATGCTCCTCCACCCCAATCAAACATGGCACCATCTGGAAGTGCGTCGGCTTGTGCGAGATTTGCCGTCGACTTGCAGCGCAGTCGTTCCTGTACTTCGCCCGCGATCAGTCGGTCGATGTCAGCCACACTCGCGGTTTTGCCAGTGACGCCTGCCCGCACGAGCGCGTCTTTGAAGGCGCGTGCGTCCTCACGCCGGCACTCAAAGCAGGGCTTGTGTCCTGCTGCGAGCGCCGTTGCCTCGTCAAGGAAGAAGAGCTCAGTGTACTTGCCGGGCGCCATCAGCTCGCGTTTGCGGCCCTTGAAGTCGAGCAGGCAGATAATCCAGTGCCTGCTCTTCCAGTGAGTGCGTTTCAGGGTGCGGGCTTCCGTGTGAAAGCAGCCGCCACGGTTGCCCATGAACGTCCCGCGCGCCGATACCGCATGAATTGCGGCGTACGGATCGACACGGTTCTGCAGTGGCATGTCAGCTTTCGCCGCCGAACCGCTCTGTCCACTCGGCGACCTGCTCATCTTCGATCTTTCGGAAGAGAACGTCTGGCGGCGAGATTTCGTGGCCGCGCGGCAGGGCGTCGAGCAGCGCTGGAATATCGGCGAAGGCCTCTTCGCTGAGCGTGCGCCTTTCTTCCGGTACGCCGAGCGCATCAAGGATCATCGCGGCCGCTTCAGGGATGATGGGTTGGGCAATGATGCCAAACAGGGCGGCCAGGTTGAGGCCCGCGCGAACACCGACAGCGGCGGCATCGACGTCATTCTTGTACTTCACCCATGGCTCAGCCTTGGTGAGGTATTCATTGCCCGCCGCCCAGATAGCACGCGTTTCGGCGGCCGCCTTGCGAAAATCCATATTCTCATAGTGCTGGACGAGTTGTGGCAGGCGGGTCTCAAGCTCAGCGATCATCCAGCTTTCAGCCTCGCCAGCTTTGCCGCCTTCTGGCACCTTGCCGTCGAACTTCGAGGCGCAGTATTTGGTGATCCTGTTGACGAAGTTACCGAGCACATTGGCGAGGTCTGAATTGACCGCGGACTGGAAACCTTCCCACGTAAATGCCGCGTCCGAACCTTCAGGCGCATTCGCCGTCAGATACCAACGCCAGTAGTCGGCGGGCAGCAGGTCCAGCGCCTGATCCATGAAGACGCCGCGTTTGTTCGAGGTGGAGAACTTGCCGCCATACCAGGTGACCCAGTTGAAGGCTTTCAGCCGGTCAACCAGCTTCCATGGCTCCTGGGAGCCCAAAATGGTGACAGGGAAGCCCACCGTGTGGAAGGCCACATTGTCCTTGCCCATGAACTGGACATAGTCGACCTCTTCAGCGCCCTCATCCGTGCGCCACCAGCGGCGCCAGGCCTCTGGCTCGCCCTTGGCTTTCGCCCATTCCTCGGTCGCGGCGATGTACTCGATGGGCGCATCGAACCAGACATAGAAGACCTTCGTCTCAAAGCCCTCGCGGATCGACCCGTCAGGATTGGTGACGGGCACGCCCCATGAAAGATCGCGTGTAATCGCACGGTCGCGCAGGCCCTCATCAAGCCATTTCAGAGCAATGGAGCGCGCAAGCGGCGGCCAGTCGGTCGCCGCTTCGATCCAGTCACGGATGCGGTCCTGCATTTGCGACTGGAGCAGGAAGAGGTGCCGCGTCTCGCGCACCTCAACATTCTTTGAGCCTGAGACAGCCGAATATGGATCGATCAGGTCCACCGGGTCCAGCAGGCGCCCGCAATTGTCGCACTGGTCGCCGCGCGCTTTCTCGAACTCGCAATGTGGGCAGGTGCCCTCGACATAGCGGTCTGGCAGGAAGCGTTCGTCGTCTACTGAATAGACCTGGCGCATGGTGCGCTCTTCGATCAGGCCGTTGGCTTCAAGGACGTGCGCGAAATGCTGGGTCAGAGCGGCATTCTCATCGCTGCAGGAGCGTCCAAAATGATCATAGGAGAGCAGGAAGTCCTCGCCGGCCTTTTTCTGGATCTCGTGTTGCTCATCGACATACTGGCGGACTGGCACATTGGCGGCCTGGGCTGCGAGTTCTGCGGGCGTGCCGTGCTCGTCGGTTGCGCAGATATAGAGAACGTCATGACCGCGAAGTCGCTGGAACCGCGAATAGACGTCTGCTGGCAGCATCGATCCGGCGAGATTGCCGAGATGCTTCACCCCGTTGATATAGGGCAGGGCAGAGGTGACCAGAATTCGGCGGGGGGCGGACTTCGTCATTATAGCTTCCGTCAATCTCGATTTGGGCGCATCATCTTCGGCGCCAAGCTTTGAGGGGGCACTCTTAGGCGTGGCGAACAAAAAATGAAACGGGTTTAGGAGGAAACAATGCCACGTCTTGCAGGCATCAATCTGGTGGGTGTTCTGGTCTCAGCCATCCTCATCTATTTCATCGGCTTTCTCTGGTACGGACTGCTATTTTCTGAAGTGTACATGAGCGCTCAGGGCATATTCATCAATGAGGCGGGGGACGCGATGAGCTTCCTGACCGCGGGCGGTGTCGCGACTGAGGGGCCGGAAGACGCCAATCCAATGTGGATGCTGGGTGGCTTTCTTGTGCCGATCGTCCTGTCGTTCGGCTTCGCCTGGCTGATGCGCAAAAGCGGCGTGGCAGGTATCGGTGCCGCCGTCTCGTTCGGTCTGATACTGTCGCTCCTGATCGGCGTGCCGCTGATGGCGTATGATTTCTTCTATACGCCGTGGCATTCGACGGGCGGACTACTGGTCGACTTGTCTCATACCATCGTGACATTCGTCGCTGGGTGCGCAGTTCTTTCAAAACTGGACTGAGGACAGGAAAAAGCCCCGGCATGTTCTGTAATGCCGGGGCCTATGGACATGGTAAATGCTATGTGCGCCTAGCTTACCCTGGCCGGTACAGTCTGCAGCTCGATGTCCACGGTTCTGGACATGACCGAATTACCAAGATCAGTGTTCATCGCCACGTCCGATGCGCGAATGCCCTGGGCAAGCAGGGCCTTCATCACGCTTGCCCGCCGATCTTCGGCAAGCCCGACGACGGGCGCTTCGGTGGAGCTGTCACCAGCGATGGCCGTCGCGTTGAGGCGCTGCACTGAGCAGCCTGCCAGCTGTTCGCTCACCTTGCTGATGGCGTCGCGCGCAAATGGGGTGAGCGTGGCTGTGCCTGGCTCAAAATAGATTTTCAGCCGGACAAGGTCACAGCCTGAAGGTTGCGGGGCGTAATAAGGCTCTGTCGGTGGAGGCGTACGCGTCTCGTCTGCGAAAGCAGGCCCGGCCGCCAGCGCGAGGCCCATCATGCAGGGCAGGATATAGCGTTTCATCTCAGTGCTCCTTGCTGACACACTGAAAATAGAACGCACTTCCCGCAAAATGGTGCCGAAAAACGTTACTATCCGACGCTGCGATGACCTTGCAAATGGAACTTGCCCCGCCTTACGGCAAGTCGTAAAGGGCAGGGGTCGCCGGTATAGCTCAGCTGGTAGAGCACCTGATTTGTAATCAGGGGGTCGGGGGTTCAAGTCCCTCTGCCGGCACCATTTTCCGCCCCATGCGTTAAGATCAAACTCAGTGGTTGCTGCGAAACCTTTCTCCGGTTCGTCAGGTGGCCGCGATCCTTTGTGGCTTTGTTTTGGGAGAGTCTCATGCGGTCTGGAATTGTGCTCGGTCTGATTCTTCTGGCTGGTTGCGGCGCCAAGATCCCAGAGATTGATTCCCCGACGCCTGTGCTTCCTAACGCCGAAGCGCCAACCGTGTTCAGCCGAGCCTATGGCCTTACTGAGTCGCCTGACGGGATGATTCGCGTATTCGCGAAGGAGGCGCATGATGACACTTACTTATATGAGATGCGACAGCAGAAGGACGGGTCCTGGTCAGAGCCTGCCAGGCTGGAATTCCCTGCGCAGATCAAACTGACCACCCCGTCATTCAGTCATGCGGATGGCATGCTTTATTATTCGTCTGACGCCGATATCTTCAAGCGTGACCAGCGCGACGCCAATATCTGGCGCGTGGCGCCTGATGGGAGTGGCTGGGGCAAGCCGGAGCCGCTTCCTGCTTCGGTCAACTCTGATAAGGATCAACTGAACCCGGCCATGGATGCCGACGGACGGCTTTATTTCACCGATAATGGCTATGAAAGCAAAGGCAGCCACGACATTTTCGAGGCGATCTTTGATGATGAGGCCGGTGACTGGGTCGTTTCAGCCATGCCCGATGGCTTCAACACATTCCGTGCCGAAGCCCATCTTGCCGTTACCCCGGACGGACAACGGATCTTCTTTTGCAGCGCGCGCGAACCAAAGCTTGGCAGCGTTGATATCTGGACGGCTGAGCGCGGCGCGGATGGAGACTGGATCGAACCTCAAAATCTCGGTGAGCCAGTCAACACGCCCGGAATCGATTTCGGTGCAGGCGTCTCTGGAGACGGATCGTTACTATTTTTCTCGCGTCAGGGAGAGCTGATGATGATCTCGCTAGATGCAGCGCTCGCAGGCATTGGAACGCTTGAAGGCGACGCTGCCGCCTAGAGTAGGCATGCTGACTCAGTATCGACGATCGCTCGCGTTTTATCAGTAAGACTGTGGATAGTTGCGAAGAGGCCGCCCCGTGCGACCCTATTGTTTGGTTCGGATTGGGCTGCGATAAGTGCTTGGCCGTGCCGATCGCCAGAAGTGAGGCGATGCTCGTGGATGACTGACTTGGTAATCTGCTCAAGATCTGGCGCATTAACCTGGATATTTAACAAGATATACGCGAATGCTTGAGTATTAAGTGTTTATATACGTGTGTCGGCTCCGTGACAGTCATGTGAAGCTTTTATGATGTCGCATTACTGTCTTTGAGCTGTGTCATAGCGCCCCCCGGGATCGGGAGTCGGCAGGGGCTGGTTTCCCGATCCGTGTGATTTGGACTCAGTTAACCCTGAAGGGGGCTTCCTATGAAAACGGCGAACACTTTACGTCTGGCATTCACCGCGAGCGTGATAGCGCTTGCTGCCGCGGCGTGTACGCAAGGGTCAGACATTTCTTCGCCAGGTCCATCGAACCCAGGCACGCCGCCGGGCGGCGGTGGCGGCGGGAACGGCGGCGGAAACGGCGGCGACGGATCTGTCTCTTGCCCTAGCGGTTTCACCGAGGGTGCCTCGGTCGGTGGTCTGACGACATGCGCGCTGTCCGGTGCAATTCTCTCGGACGTGACGCTCGAAAACGTTGATGGTGTGGCTTACCGTATCGAAGGCCGCGTCGATGTGGGTGAGGATATTGGCGCCGATGGAAGCGCTGCCGGAACAGCGGCGACCTTGACAATCGAGCCGGGCGTGACGCTTTTCGGCGCGTCGGGTGACGACTACCTCGTTGTGAACCGCGGTTCGCGGCTGGTTGCTGATGGCGAAGCGTCGGCACCGATTGTCTTCACCTCTGCAAACGACCTTGAGCGCCAGGCAGACAGCGACCCGTCGAATGATGATGGTGGCAGCAATATTTCTGAATGGGGCGGTCTTGTCCTTCTGGGTCGCGCACCAATCAATAACTGCCTCAGCCCGACGGCAACCACCGGCACGGACGACTGTGAGAACATCATTGAGGGCGTGACCAGCCCTGAAGCTGTGTACGGCGGTGGCCGCGCAAATGATGATAGCGGCATCATGCGGTACATGCAGGTTCGCTTTGCTGGTTTTGCGATCAACACGCAGGGCAACGAGCTTAACGGCATCACCCTTGGCGGTATCGGTAACGGCACCACGTTCGAGTACATCCAGGTTCACAACAACTCTGACGATGGCGTCGAGTACTTCGGCGGCACGGTGAACACGCGTTACCTGGTCCTGACCGGTAATGACGACGACTCCATCGACACGGACAATGGCTTCAGCGGCAACATCCAGTATGCCCTGGTCGTCCAACGCGAAGATGGCGGCGACAACATCGTTGAAGCTTCAAGCGCTGGTGGCACGGCAACCCCGCGCTCCGACGCAACGATTTCGAACTTCACCTTCGTCGGTAACCGTTCGAACGCCTTCCGTCTCAACACCAATACGATTGGCCGCTACGTCAATGGCGTCGTGGACTACGGCAAGGAGTGCTTCCGCTGGGAGACTTCTGCAGGTGACGGCAACTCCGGCTATGGCGGTGTGGACGTCGACCCAAGCTTCGACTCGGTCCTGTTCGACTGTGATGGCGGTCTCGCCCGCGCAAGCAGCGATGCAGCAACTGCTCAGGCAGCTGTGGCAGCAGGCAGCAACAATGACGCGAACGGCACAAGCTCACTTGCAGCCCAATTCTTCCCTGGGCCGGCCGAAGACGGTGTGACACCATTCGATGCCAGCTCCCTCGACTCCTTCTTTGAGGCGACGAACTATATCGGCGCATTCGGACCGAACGAAACTGAAGACCAGAACTGGGCGACCGGCTGGACCTTTGGTCTGTTCGCCGATCCAGAGTGCCCGGCTGGTACCTCGGATTCAGGACTGGATCTCGATGGTCAGAATGTCTGCCGGGTCTCTGGCGTCCAGACGAGCAATCTTCGCCTGACGCGCGGCAATGTGTATGAACTCGACGGCCGTGTAGATATCGGTGTCGATGCGGGCGCCGATGGTTCGGGCAGCGAAACTGCTTCGCTGACGATTGAGGCTGGCGTCACGGTCTTCGGTGACAGCGGTGAAGACTATCTTGTCGTGAACCGCGGCTCGAAAATCTTCGCAAACGGCACGGCTGCCGATCCGGTCGTCTTCACATCCGAAGACGATCTGACGAACAGCCAGGTTGATCCTGATAACGCCATCGGTGAGTGGGGCGGTCTTGTCCTTCTTGGCCGCGCGCCAATCAACAACTGCCTGAGCCCAACGGCTGCTTCAGGTACTGCAGCCTGTGAGAACATCATTGAGGGCGTTACCAGCCCTGAGGCGGTGTATGGCGGCGGTGTTGCAAACGACAACTCCGGTTCCATGACCTACACGCAGGTCAAGTATGCCGGTTTTGCGATCAACACGCAGGGTAATGAGCTCAACGGCATCACGCTTGGCGGTATCGGTAACGGCACCACGTTCGAGTACATCCAGGTTCACAACAACTCTGACGATGGCGTCGAATATTTCGGCGGTACGGTGAACACGCGTTACCTGGTCCTGACCGGTAACGATGACGACTCGATCGACACGGACAATGGCTTCAGCGGCAACATCCAGTACGCGATCGTTGTCCAGCGCGAAGATGGCGGCGACAACATCGTCGAAGCATCGAGCGCAGGTGGTACCGCAACGCCGCGCTCGAACGCGACGATTGCGAACTTCACCTTCGTCGGCAACCGTTCGAACGCCTTCCGTCTCAACACCAATACGATTGGCCGCTACGTCAATGGCGTCGTGGACTACGGCAAGGAGTGCTTCCGCTGGGAGACTTCTGCAGGTGACGGCAACTCCGGCTATGGCGGTGTGGACGTCGACCCAAGCTTCGACTCGGTCCTGTTCGACTGTGATGGCGGTCTCGCCCGCGCAAGCAGCGATGCAGCAACCGCTCAGGCAGCCGTGGATGGCGGGTCGAACAATACGACGAGCGTGGCGGCCACGCTGAGCTCGACTTTCGTGAACGGCTCGGCTGAAAGCGGCGCTACCCCGTTCGATGCGACCACGCTGGATCCGTTTTTCGAGAGCGCTCCGTATATCGGCGCCGTCGAGAACGCCCAAGACACGTGGTGGAAGGGCTGGAGCTGCGGCCTCGAAGCTTCTGATCCTTGCTGATGAAACTGTGCCGGACCGGTCAGCTGACTGGTCCGGCACAATCTATCTGGTCTTCTCGGCAACGCTCGTAAATTCCCATGTCCGACTAGAAAGGACACATACTAATGTCTGATCGATCCCTATACCGTCTCCTGATGCTGTCGACGGCTTTTTGCGCGCTAGCCGTGCCGACGGCAGCAGCTCAAGAGGCTGACGCTGATGCCCCTGTAGAGGTTGAAGCTCAGGAAGATGAAGACCGCGCGCTCGACACGGTTGTCGTGCGTGGCGAGTTCATTCCCGCGCCCCAGCGCAGCACGTCGCAGGTCGCATCCTTTCTCTCCGCGGAGGATCTCTCGAGGCAGGGCGATTCCAATGCGGCACTCGCACTGACGAGACTTAGCGGTCTCAGCGTTGTTGATGACCGGTTCGCCTATGTTCGCGGCCTTGGTGGCCGTTATTCCTCTGCTCTGCTGAATGGCTCTCCACTGCCGAGCCCAGAGCCTCTGCGTCGCACAGTGCCGCTGGACCTGTTCCCTTCGGAAGTTCTTGAAGGTGCTGCGGTCCAGAAAACCTATTCAGTTTCTTATCCGGGTGAATTTGGTGGCGGCGTCATCGACCTCAAGACTGTCCGTATGCCACGTGAGTCTTACGCCAATGTTGAAATTGGTGCCGGACTCAATACCGAGACGTCGTTGAGCGAAGGCATCTTCTACCGGGGCAGCGACACCGACTGGACCGGCTTTGATGATGGTCTGCGCGACCTGCCAGGTCCTATCTCGAAGCTGATTTCCACCGGGACACCTTTGAGCTCGCTCAGCGATGCGGAAATCGAACTCGCAGGTGAAAGTCTGGTCAATTCGCCATTGACCGTCATTCAGAACGGCGAGCTCGGCCCGGATTTCAACGCCTCCATCGATGGCGGTTGGTCCGGTAATATTGGCGACTTCGATGTCGGGGCCGTTGGCGTGGTCGGTTATGACCAGAGCTGGGAAACCCAGGAAGCGACAAGACAGTTCGTGCAAAGCGGCACGATCGGCACCGAACTTGAGTCCACCGAAACGACGATGGACGTCACGACCAATGCGCTCGGCTCTGCCACGATTGGCTGGGACCTTCACGAAGTCCAAGCGACTGCATTCTACGTGCATTCAACCACCAAGGAAGCCCAGATCGATACGGGCCGCGACTTCAACGCGCCGGGTTCAACCGGTGAAGTCTACGACGAATCTACCGGCTGGTTTGAGCGCGAACTCGCCTTCTTCCAGCTGCGTGGTCTCCACGAATTCGGTGATTTCGCCTTCAACTGGCGCGGTTCGGTAGCCGAATCTTCTCGAGATGCGCCGTATGAGCGTTCGCTTCGTCGGCTCGTTGATGACCAGGGTCAGGTCCGTTACTCCGTCGCGAACAGCTACAATGTTCGTTTCTCTGAACTGACAGACGAGAATGGCAGCTTTGGTGGCGACCTTTCTTACACTCTGCCGATCGGCCCGTATCGCGATGCCGTCTTCAAGGCAGGCTATGATTATTCAAAGACGGAACGTGAGTATGCGTTCCAGACTTTCAGGTTTGCAGGCGGTAACTCTATCCCGCTGGACGTCCAGCTCGCTCGGCCAGACTTCCTCTTCTCGCCTGACAATATCAGCCCGTCTCGATTTGAGCTCGTTGAAAGCACGTCGACCAACGACTCTTACCGGGCAGATCTTGAGGTTGCCGCAGGCTTCCTCGAGGCAGATGTTGAGCTTCTGGACTATGTGCGCACCACGATTGGTCTTCGGTACGAAGAAGGCGAAGAAAACGTAGAAACCTTCGATCGCTTCGGAAATGTCGGGACCGGCAACGCCACCATCATAAATGAGTACTGGCTCCCGTCGGCTACGCTGACGTGGAATTTCGCGGACGACCTGCAGCTTCGGCTCGGCTATTCGGAAACGGTGGCGCGTCCTCAATTCCGCGAACTGGCGCTATCGAGCTATTTCGATCCCGAGACCGAACGCACCTATCGCGGCAACAACCAGCTGCTCGATAGTGAGCTGACGAACTATGACGCCCGGCTGGAATACTATCTCGGCCGTGACGAGTTCATAACCGTTGCGGGCTTCTTCAAGGAAATCGAGAACCCGATCGAAGAAGTTCAATTCTCGACTTCGACCTTCGTCTTCGAAACAACCTTCATCAACTCTCCAAAAGCGGAGCTGTTTGGCGGCGAATTCGAGTACCGGCGCACGTTCGACAGCCCGGTGTTCACGGATGTTGACTGGTTTGCAGAGCGCGACTGGCTGTTCTCCCTGAACTATACGTACACGTCTTCGGAAATTCAGGCAGAGTCAGGTACGCAGATCTTCGATCCGATTACCCGCAGTCTGCGCGATGCGTCCAGCTTCGGTATTGATGGCTCAGAGCTTCAAGGCACGCCTGAAAACATCCTGAATATGCAGTTCGGCTGGCAGAGCGATGTGGATCAATTCACCTTGCTCCTGAACTGGGTCGATGAGCGCATCCTCCAGCGGGGTATCGACTCTGCAACAGCGGAACTACCGGACATCATTGAAGATCCAGGTATCCAGCTTGATGCCGTCTACAACCGGGATTTCGTTATCGGTGATCAGGACTTCACGCTTGGTTTGCGTGCCCGTAACATCCTCGGGGAAGCGAACGAGGAGTATCAGTTCAGCGAAGGCGGCCTCGGAAGGACCGAGTTCAACACGTACGACAGGGGCACAAGCTTCTCTGCAACGTTGAAGATGCGTTTCTAGTCGGCCGGTCTGCCCGATCGGCGAGTTACGTTAGGTCGGCGACCGCATGGACGCTCACCAGTTTAACGCGGTACGTCGATTGGTTTTGGCCTGAAACGCCGCTTCTAGACTGCACGTGTCAGCTGCGGCGCACCTGCGCAGGCTTTCAACACGTAACAGTTGAGATATACCGGAACGGGGGCAGGTTGATCCTGCCCCCGGACCATTGAGGGATGGTATGAATTTACAGGGACGAATATCGCTGCCAGACAATGCCGGGCGCCTGCTTGATGGCGTGCGTACAGTCTTGCAATTCGTTCTTGTCGTCGCGATCGCCGTGCTCCTTGCACGCATAGGATGGTTGCTTGTTGCGCCATCAGACGCGGTCTCGTCTTTGATGATGCGTCCGCTACCGTCGCCGATACAGCAGGTCACGCGATCCAATGTCCGCGGTGATCTCTCCCTGCTTATGACGACTAACCCGTTTGTTTCCTCAGGCAGGGTGCCAAGTGCTGTCCCGGACGCCCCCGAAACGACGCTGAATCTCAAACTGGCAGCGATCTTCATGTCGACCGACCCGGCCGCGGATTCAGCGACGATCGTGACGCCTGACAATCGAACACAACGTTTCCAGCCGGGTGATGAGATCATTCCGGGCACAGAGCTTGTCAGGGTCTTGAGCGACCGGGTGATTATCTCACGAAACGGCACCGATGAGACGTTGATGCGCGGCGGCCGCGAAGCTGGTCTGTCCGTCATCGGCAATGCTGGTGAAATGGCCGAGCCAGCATCAACAGCAGAAGTCCAGGCCACGCCGCTATTTGAACCGGGCGTTAGCGCGAGAACGCTGCTTGCCAGCCTCAATCCAGCTGCTGATATGTCGAACGGCGTGGTCGAGGCGTTCGTGCTTCAACCGCGCAGCAACCCGGCGCTCATGCAGCAAGCCGGTCTCCAGGCAGGCGACCGCCTGATCCGTATCAACCAGAAACCTGTCCGCGACCTCGACACCGCAGCGCTCGCCGCGGAATTGAGTTCGGCGCAGACTGTCAGCGTGACAGTCATGCGGGGCGGGGAGACACAAAATCTCGACATTCGGTTCGAGGAGGGATGACATGATGAAGAAACTCCTCGCGGCTATTGCCGTGCTCGGCCTCGGCGCGCAGTGCCTGCCCGCTGAAGCCCAGGGCGGGCGCCACGTGCTCAGCCTCGACGATGTCGAGATCACGGCCCTGATCGACGATGTTGCGACGATTACCGGCTATACATTCATCCTGCACCCGGATGTCGGCCGCACACGCGTCACCGTGCTTTCGCAAACGCCGATGTCGACGAACGAAGTGTTCGAAGTCTTCCTCTCGACCCTTCGTGTGAACGGTTTTGCAGCCATTCCTGCAGGCCGGGGCGTCTACCGCGTTGTGCCGGAGGCGCTTGCTGTCGGCGAGGCTGGCGGACCGGCAAGCGAGCCAAACGCATTTGTGACCCAGGTTTTTGCGCTCGACAGTTTCGGGGCCGTTGAAGCTGCGCAGATGCTGAAGCCGATCATAGATGCGCAGGGTCAGGTTGTGGCAAATGCGCGGTCCAATTCGGTGGTTGTTGTCGATTACGCCTCCAACATGCCGCGTATCCGCGAAGTCATTCAGTCGCTCGATAGCGCTGACCGTTCAGAGCTTCGCACAATATCGCTGAAGAGCGTTCCCGCGCGTGAGATGGAGACGATCCTTGTCAATCTCCTGGGGACGCAGGACGGCAATGTGCGCGAAAACTTCGAGGTAACTGCTTCGCAGACCAGCAACTCCGTCATCATTCGCGGGGACGCGCCGACGGTCGCGCGGGCGGTTCAGGTCGCCACTGAACTCGATGCAGCAGAGCCGACCCGCGACAATATCCGCGTGATCTCTCTCAACAATGCAACGGCGGAAGAGATCGCCCCAGTTCTTGAATCGCTTGCGGCGACGATGGCGGATCAGCGTGGGCCGGCTGAGAATGCCGCGCCGCCGGCAACCATCGCCGCGCATGTGGAGTCGAACTCGCTCGTCATCAGCGCGACGCCTGACACGCTGCTTGCAATGGAACGCGTTGTTGATGCGCTGGACCAGCGCCGGGCGCAGGTGCTTGTCGAAGCGATCATCGTCGAGATGTCGGACGACACCGCGCGCGAACTTGGCGTGCAGTTCCTCCTCTCTGGCACAGGCGACAGCTCCACACCTTTCGCATCGACGAATTTCTCCCGTTCTGCGCCAAACTTGCTGGCGCTTGCTGGCGCGATCATCGACCCCGATATTGGCGGCGGTGATGGCGGCAACCAGTTCACCAATGCGGCCATCAATTCGCTGCTCGGCGTGAATGGCAGCGTCCTCGGTATTGGCGGTCAGGATGGCGACACACTGTTCGGTGCGATCATCAATGCGGTCGAACAGGATACCAATTCCCGTGTTCTTTCGAAGCCCTTCAACATGACGCTCGACAATGGGACGTCGTCGCTTCTGGTCGGTCAGGATGTGCCGCTGACCTCCGGTGAGGTTCTCGGGAACGACAATTCTAACCCGTTCCGCACGGTAGAGCGTGAGCAGGTCGGTGTTAAACTCGAAGTGACCCCGCGTATCTCTTCCGACAGCACGATCCGCCTCGATATCTATCAGGAGGTTTCCAGCGTTGATGACTTTATCGGCGGGGGCTTCTCGCCCGACATCATCCTGAATACGCGCGAATTCCGCACCAGTCTTCTAGCTGATGATGGCGAAATCATCGTGCTCGGCGGTCTGATCGAACAAACCGATTCGACGGTTAATTCCAAGGTGCCGTTTCTGGGCGACATTCCGGTTGCCGGTAATCTGTTCAAGTCCGAAGGCCGGTCCAACACACGCACCAATCTGATGATCTTCATCAAGCCGACCATTGTGCGCAGCCGGGGCGACGCCCAGAACGTGACCGCCCGAAATTACAACTATATCCGCGCGCAAGAGCTCCTGCGTGCGCAAGAAGGCGAGATTACCCTCGATACCTTCCTTGACGAAGTGCTCGGCCCACCGGCGACGAGCGAATAGACCGCAGGCTGTAGCCAGCAGATTGAGTAGAGATGAGCGATACTGCGACCGAAACCCGAAGCCTGACCTATGCCTTTGCAAAGGACAAAGGCCTCGTGGTTATGGGCGAAGAGGATGGCGAGATCAGCCTTGGCGTGCGCGCGGGCGCTGACCCTATGGCGATCATCGAGGCGCGCCGTGCGCTCGGTCGTCCGCTGCGTTTCACCTCTCTCGATGCGGGGCGTTTCGAGCGCGAGCTCTCGGAGGCCTATGCTCGCAGCGCAATCGAAACTGAGGAAGCCGACGCCATGGACAATCATGGCGACCTCCATTCCCTTATCGATGATATTCCGCAGACGGCGGACCTGCTCGACGGCGATGATGACGCGCCCGTCGTGCGGCTCATCAACGGTCTCATTTACGAGGCCGTCAAACGCCGTGCATCCGACGTCCATATTGAACCTCATGAGGACAATCTCTCGGTGCGCTACCGCATCGATGGCGTCCTGCAGGAAGTACTCACCCCGTCACGCAAACTGGCCGCACCGCTGACGAGCCGTGTGAAAGTCATGGCCCGTCTCGATATTGCAGAGAAACGCATCCCGCAGGATGGCCGTATCTCGCTGTCCATTGGTGGGCGGTCCATCGACGTGCGCGTCTCCACGCTGCCATCGCGCTATGGTGAGCGGGTCACGATGCGGCTTCTGGATACGCGCAACGCACTGCTGGGCCTTGATGAGCTTGGCATGGATCCCGACACGCTTGCTCGTTTTCGGACTGTCCTCGCTCAGCCGAACGGCATCACGCTTGTCACCGGGCCGACCGGGTCCGGCAAGACAAGCACGCTCTATTCGGCCTTGTCGGTACTCAACAACGGCCAGCGCAACGTCATGACGCTGGAAGACCCGATCGAGTATGGTCTGGACGGCATCAGCCAGACACAGATGCACCACAAGGTGGGCCTGACCTTCGCGGCGACGCTGCGGGCAATCCTTCGTCATGACCCGGACGTTGTCATGGTGGGGGAGGTTCGCGACCTTGAGACCGCCAAGGTCGCGTTCGAATTCTCGTCCACGGGCCGCCCGGTCCTCTCGACCGTCCACACCAACTCGTCGGTCGGCGCGATCCAGCGCCTGCGAGACATGGGCATTGAGCCTTACGTCCTGGCGGCCACAATGCGGGCCGTCCTGGCCCAGCGGCTCGTGCGCAAGCTGTGCGATACCTGCAAGACACCGCATGAGGCGACACCAGAAGAAAAAGCCATGTTCGCCATCCCGGAGGACGAGGCGCACACTTTCTACCGCCCGAGCGGCTGCATGGCCTGCGCCCAGACAGGCTATCAGGGACGCCTCGGTGTTTACGAACTGCTGCTGGTCGATCAGGAGATGCGCCGCCTCATCCGCGAGGACGTGTCCGAGGACGATTTGGAAGCGCGTGCATTTGCCGATCACGATACGTTGTTCCGGAACGCCGCGCGCTATGTCACGACCGGTCAGACCAGCGTCGAAGAAGTCCTGCGGGTCTGCCGCAAGGATGAGGACGCCTGATCATGGCAGTCTTCGACTATCAGGCGATCGGCACGGACGGAAAGAAGACGCGCGGCGTCATCACGGCCGACTCGGCCCGCGCGGCCCGCAAGGAACTGCGCCTTCGCCAGCTTTCGCCGCTCTCCATCGCTGAAAGCCGGAAGGTCCGCGAAGGCACCTCTGCGACCGGTCATGACCAGAAACTGGCTGGCAGTGACCTTGTTGTGGCGACGCGCCAGTTGGCGCTACTTGTGAAGGCTGGGACGCCGGTTGAGGAAGCGATCGGCTCCGTCGCTGCCGAGGCCGAGAAGCCCGCCACCCGCAAGGTGTTTGTCGGTGTGAGATCCTCGATCACCGACGGTCACTCCGTTTCCGAAGCGCTCAACACAGCACCGAAGGCTTTCCCGAATTTCTACCGGGCTGTCGTTTCCGCCGGACAGTCTTCAGGCCGTCTCGATGAAGTGCTTGAGCGCCTTGCCGTTCACCTCGAAAAGTCGCGCAAGATGCGCAACAAGATCCTGTCGGCGTTGATTTATCCGATTGTTCTTGGTGTCATCGCGCTGATCGTCGTGACCTTGCTCATGGTCTTCGTTGTGCCTGCCATTGTCGAGCAGTTCGACACGCTGGGGCAGGACCTTCCGTGGCTGACCGAGGCTGTGATCGCAGTTTCGAACTTCCTGCGCCGGTGGGGGATCGTCGTTCTGCTTCTATTGGTTGCTGGTATATGGGGTCTGCGTCGTCTCTTTCGCCAGCCAAACGTGGCCGAAGCGCGCGACAGGTTCATTCTATCCTTGCCTATCGTCGGGCGGCTCTCGCGCGGTGTGTCGGCAGCCGCCTTCGCCCGTACTTTTGCGACGCTTTCGGCATCTGGATCTCCTGTGCCGGACTGTCTAAGTGCGGCGCGCGGTGCGATGTCGAACGCCGTGTTCCGGAAGGCGACCCTTTCGGTAAGACGCCGCGTAGAGGAGGGCACAGGCCTTGCCCGCGCCATGCGCGCTGAGCGGGTCTTCCCGCCCATCCTCCTGCACATGGTCGCCAGCGGTGAACGCGGCGGCGATCTTGCCGGCATGATGGAACGGGCTGCTGATTACCTAGAAGACGAGTTCGACAATGCCTCGACCGTCGCACTTGGCCTGCTGGAACCGATCATGATCGTGATCCTCGCCGGCATCGTCGCGCTGATCGTCCTGTCCATCATGCTGCCCATCCTTCAGATCAACCAGCTGGCCATCGGCTAGCGCCAACGGAGACAAAACTCATGTTCGCGAGAAAACACCGTCAGGCACCCCTCAAGCCAAAGTCGAAAGAGGCCGGCTTCACGCTGACCGAAATCATGGTCGTCGTCTTCATCATCGGCCTTCTGTCATCTGTAGTGCTGTTCAACGTCCTCGGCGCACGCACTGATGCGCAGGTGAAAACTGCGCGCACAAACGTCACTGCGCTTACCAATGCGCTCGAGCAATACAGCCTCGACATGTATGATTACCCGACGCAGCAGCAGGGTTTGGACGCTCTCGTGAACGAGCCGGACGGCGCAAGCACGGCGGGCACTTACCGCTCAGGAGGCTACATAAATTCCGTCCCGCTCGACCCCTGGGGCCGCCCCTTTGTCTATGAGCGTCCAGGTGAAAAGTCTGGCCGCGCCTATGATCTTTATTCGCTTGGCGCAGACGGTCAGGAAGGCGGCGAGGACGAGGACGCAGATATTGGAAACTGGAGCTAGCGCTTGCTGGCGCCGCACAATCACCTGGCCCGGCGCGACGCCGGGATGACGCTGGTTGAGGTGATGATGGTTGTCTTCATCATCGGCCTTGCGACAACGGTTGCCGTGATCACGCTCCCCCCGCGTGAGACGGCTGAGGCGCGTATGCTTCGGCAGGTGGAAACTGCCCTCGGACTGGCCCAGGACCGCGCCGTGCTGACCGGAGAGGTCATCGGGCTGCAGCAGACCGAAGCAGGTTTCGAACTGCTCAGCTGGACCGGTGAAGAGTGGCTTCCTCTTCAGGGCGGTCTGCTTCGCCTGCCAGCGGATGTGGAAGTCGAAATCCTGCCTCCCGAAGACCAACGCCGTAAAGGCCGGGACGCCCCGGCACGCATCGTCTTCAACCCGCTAGGGCGTGCAGAACCGATTACCCTGTCGGTCAGCTGGCGGGGCTGGTCGGAGCGTATTGCGCTCAATACCGATGGAGAGGTCGCCGATAATGCAGGCCTCTAGCCTTCAACCGAAACAACAACGGGGCTTCAGTCTTGTAGAGACCGTGGCCGCTCTTGGCATCCTGTCCCTCGCGGCGATCCCTTTGATGCAGCTTGCCACAAACGCCGTGCAGAACACGGGCCGTCTGGAAGCGCGTCTGCTCGCCCGCACCACCGCGGAGAACGCCCTGACACGGGCGATATCCAGCCGTGAGCCGATAGAGCTTGGCCTCTTTGAAGGTAGTGAGACTCAGATGGGACGGCCTTTTGAATGGGACCTTACCGTCTATCCAACCGATCGGCCGACCCTGTTCCGCTATGAGGTCAATGTCAGGGAAGAAGGGCGCGACCAGATCCTCGCCCGGCTCATGACGCTAAAATCGGTTCCTGCAACGACCTCAGCAAGCGAATCTCCGGATGGAGAGGAGGGCGAATGAGGCGCGATTCACATTCTCCTCAGTCAGGCTTCACGCTGGTCGAAACGCTGGTGGCGCTGCTGATCCTGTCAATCATGGCGGTGGCGGGCGGCAGCATGCTTCTTGGCGCGACAAGTGCGGGCAAGCAGGTCCGCGACCGCGAAGCCTATATCCGCTCACTCGACATGGCGCAGGCGTACATTCGCGGTGATATTGAAGCGGCGACACCCCGCGCAGCCGAGAGCGCAAGCGGTCGGGGAGGGCCCATGGGTCTCACGGGCGGCGACACCTCCCAGACGGACGCGCTGATCAGCTTTGTTCGCAATGGCTGGATCAATCCTGAACAGGCCGAGGCGCGCTCTGGCCTTCAATACATCCGTTATGAATTGACCCCAGACGGCGACCTTGTCCGCATCGCTGCGCTACGCCCAGATCCGATTGAGGCGACGCCCACCGTCCGTCGGGTCCTGCTGACTGGCATCGAAAGCGTGAACCTCCTTTTCTGGCGCGGCAATGAGATGTCGCTTTATTGGGAGAGCGGGGCGGGTGGTACGAGCGCTGGCCTTCCAGACCGGGTCGACATGGAAATCCGTTTCGACGACCAGCGCTCACTTCTCATTTCCAGCCTCGCAGGCGGGGTGAGCAAATGAAGCAGCCTCGGAAGAAATCTGAACAGGGTGTCGCCCTTGTAACGGTGCTGATGATCGTCGCGGCCATGTCGGCTGTCGCCGTAACACTCAGCGCCGCCGTCATGTCCGCAACCACAAGGGCGCGGACAGTCGATGCAGCAAGCCAGGCTGACTGGCTGGCGCTCGCCTCAGAGGAAGTGGGTCGTGCGCTTATCGAAGAGATGTTCACTGCAGGCGAAGGGCGCCTGTCGGTGGACATGCCGGGCTTTGCAGAACCAGTCCGCTTTCCGATAGAGGGTGGCGAGATCACGATGCGCGCGAGCGATGGCGCTAATTGCTTCAACGTGAACCGCCTCAGTATAACGCCCGCCCGGTCAGACGAAAACGCCGTTGGCGTATCGGGACCGAATGCAGCGGAGGACTTTGAAAGCCTGCTCAAGCTCGCCGAAATTGGCGATCAGAATCTGACGGGTCTTGTCTATAGTGCGGCGGACTGGATTGACGTGGACCAGTCGCCCGGGCTGAATGGGGCAGAGAACGCTTATTACGCCTCGTCTGGCCTCCAGTATCGCACGCCCGGCCTGCCGATGATTGATGCCTCAGAGCTGCGCGCTGTCCGCTACTACACACCGGACGTCATGGACGCGCTTGAGCCGCTGGTCTGCGCCCTGCCTGAATCCGAGGAGCAAACGCTCAACATCAACACGCTGACAGTTGCACAGGCGCCGCTTCTTTCGCTTGCCTTTTCTGGTGCCCTCAGTGTCGAGGCTGCGGGTGACCTCATCTTTCAGCGGCCGGTCGGTGGGTGGCCAGATGTCGAGACGTTTCTCACGGAGCCTGCAATCCGCCAGATTTCACCCGACCTGCGCCGAAGCGAATTACTGTCTGTGCAGACTGAATACGTCCGGGTGCAAGCCGCGATCGATTTTGCGAACACACGCCGCACAGTTGAGATCATGTATCGACGCAATGGCGCGCAGCGCATCGAAACGGTATGGCGGGAGCGTAAAGGATAGACCGTGGCCAATCTCTACATCCTTCTTCCAGCCTCTGAGGCCGATGCGCCGCTTTTCGGGTGGCATACGAACGGTATATGGCGCTTTTCAGATGCACACCCTGAAGACGCCAATGACCTTTTCCCCGTGGCCATAGTCCCGGGCACGGCGGTCACACGTCATGCAGTCCAGATTGCGGCCACACGTCCCGCCGAAGTGCGTCAGGCCGCGCTCTTCGCAGTCGAGGACGATGTGGCAGAGCCTGTTGACCGGCTCCATATTGCGCTTGGCCGTCCCAGCGCGGAAGGTAACCGCGAGGTGCTAGTTACATCTGCCGCTGACATGGCTGGCTGGATGGCATGGCTGTCGGCGCATCAACTGGGCAACTGCGATCTCGTGTGTGCCCACAGCCTCATGCCGGACGAGGCCGATGCCTTTGAAGGGGTGGCGGAGATACTTCTTCGCCGCGACGGCCGGAGTTTTGCCGTCGATACGGCGATAGCAGATGATGTCCTTCGCCTGATCCATCCGGCACCGGACAGGGTGTACGGCGCATCGCTCGGGCGGCGGCTCGGCATCCCGCCAGCGGGAGAAGGTGCGCTTTCGGGCGAGGATTACATCAAGGCGCTGGCCAGCGTGTATGAAAATGCCGAGCCAGCCTCCATCATTTCGCTTCGCCAGGGCGCCTATGCCCGGCGCCGGGGTATGGGACTGGAAGGCATTGGCCGCTGGCGCTTTGCTGGCCTCCTCGCCGCCGCAGCGGCAATTCTCTGGCTTGCCAGCGTCGGCCTTGAAACGGCCGCGTACCGGGATCAGGCAGAGGCCCTGCGCACGCAGACTGTGAACCTGATCTCTACAGCGGTGCCTTCGGCCAACGGAAATATAGACCCTGCGCTGACCCAGCTTCGCCAGACGCAGCGCATCGGCACGTCGGCCGTGCGCCCGACCATCGCATCGGCTGCGCTTTATCAGGCACTGGCCGCTGCAGACGGCGCTGAGATCCGCACGTTGCGCTATGATGCGGCGACCGGCCAGCTCACTGCGCTTGTGCTGATCGGTAATTATGCAGAGGCCGATGCCATTGCCGCGCAGCTTGAGGCGGCAGGGCTTGGCGTCACGCTCGGACAGGCCCGTCAGACGGGGGACCAGGTTCTGGCGGAGCTGACGATTGAAGGGGCAAGCTCATGAGGAACTGGTGGACCGGCCTCACGCTTCGCGAACAGGTGCTGATCGGCGCGGCAGGCGCTCTGCTTGCAATCCTGATTCTCTGGTACGGAATTGTGTCGCCGCTCGTCACAGCGCGCGCAGACGCGCGCCTCGAACGAGAGCGGGCGGCATTTGACCTGGCTCAGATAGAACGTCTGCTCGCTATCCAGCGGGCCCAGATGCCTCTTTCTGCCGGCGTCACGTCTGCCGGGCGCGCACCTTATACCGGCGACGCTTTCAAGACCGAAGTCACGCGCGCCGCCCAGGGCGCTGGCCTCGCGATCTCGCGCCTTCAGGGC
Source organism: Henriciella marina (assembly GCF_027213945.1). Taxonomy (GTDB): domain Bacteria; phylum Pseudomonadota; class Alphaproteobacteria; order Caulobacterales; family Hyphomonadaceae; genus Henriciella; species Henriciella marina_A. The sequence goes on along the minus strand of NZ_JAPWGW010000002.1, from coordinate 135,079 downwards.
GGCGAGGCAGGACGTTTCTCGCTTGTCTTCGAACAAGCGGATGCGCGCCAGCTATATTACTGGATGAACGAGGTGGAAAACCGTCTTGGCGGACGGATAGATCGAATGAGTATCGACCAGTCTTCCAATGATCGGGTGCGCGCGACAATCGACGTCGTGGCAGGAGGCTGAACAGACATGCGGATATTCCTGATCATTGCAGCACTTGTCGCGCTCATCTGCGCGGGCGTGTCACAAATTCCTCTCGGCTTTGCGCTTCGCCAGCTCCCCTTGAATGCGATGGGCGTGAACTGGACCCAGTCTGAGGGAACCATCTGGAATGGCCGGATCATGGGTGTCTATCTCAACGGCCAGCCGGTCGGCGATATCGATGTCGCGCTCAGGCCGATGTCACTCATCATCCTTCAGCCGAAGGTCGACTTCCAGTGGGGCGGGGCAGGCGGGCGCGGCGCCGGTACGGTCGGCATGAGTGGTGACATGATCAGCGCCTCCAATCTGCGTATCGAGCAGCGCATTTCAGCGATGGAGAGCCTGTCTCCGGAAGTACGCGCGGTCGGCGGTGTGTTTCGTCTCTCTCAGGGCGCACTGCGTATCGAAGGCAACCAATGTACCTCGGCAACCGGGCGACTGAGCTCCGACACACTTTCCATCGCGGCTGAGCAGTTCGGCCGTGAGTTCTCCGACCTGTCAGGCACGCTGGACTGCGTCGACGGTGCATTCAGCATCGACATGAACGGGTCTGGGCCGACTGGCGACACCGTGGCCGTCGCTGCTGAAGCAACGCTTTACGGGCGATCTGAAATCAGGATCGTCGCCAACACAAATGATGAGGAGATCGAATCGCTGCTCGCCAGTGCAGGCTTCAATCGCCGCGACGGCGTCTGGACCTTCATTCGCGAAACGGGCGCATCGGGGCAGGGGACACAATGAAACGAATCGTATCCTCCATCGCAGGTCTGGCCGCGCTTGCCGCTTGCGAGAGCCTCGGCGCGCCGCAGACCAGCGCCGCTGTAGAAGAACAGCCTCGCGTGGAACGCTCCGCCGCTGACGCAGCACTCGCCGCCCAGGGGCTCGCCCCTGCTGTCAGTGTCATTCCCCAGTCAGGTCTTCAGGCGCAGACGCTTGCACGTGATGAGTGTGGTCTCTTCCTCTGGAGCAAGACGCAGCCTGATCGGCTCATCTTCTTCCAGCGCGCCGCCAGCGGTCAGGCACGCATGATCATCGCCGATGAAACCGTCGATGCTGTCCAGACAGCGAATCGCGGTGGCATTTTTGGGCAGTTCATGACCGAGCAGGTCTTCCTCACGCCGTCGGGCCAGCAGGTGCTCGTCACATTTGAACCTGGCGAAGAGCTGCAGGGTGGCCAACGCATCGATGATGGGCGCCTGACCATTACCGCCGAAGAAGGCTGGCGCACAGTCATACCGGTGCTTGGCGTCAGCGCCTGCAAGCCCTGAGGGGCGTTGTATCAACATCAACTTCATTGTCAGGGGGGAAGTGGCTCCGCGAGTAGGACTCGAACCTACGACCGGGCGATTAACAGTCGCCTGCTCTACCAACTGAGCTATCGCGGATCACTTGCGAGACGGCTCCAATACCAGAGCAAACGCGCGTGTCAAACACCCTGCTGCAGCGTCTGACAAAAAAAGGGCGGGAGACTGAAAATCTCCCGCCGAGGCGTTGGGTGATGGTGGGTGTCTCCAAAGAAGACGAGTGTAGATATGAGTCGGAATGGTTAATGCGTCGTAAAAGGATTAACGAAAATCCCGCTGGGATTCACAATAGGCCAGTGACCATCGAAAAACCCCGTCTGCAGTGGGTTTTTGCTAGGCGTCCTTGTAGACAGGCTTCCGCTTCTCGATGAAGGCCTGCATGCCTTCCTTAACGTCTTCCGTGCCTGCGCAGAGGACCTGATTGCGGTTCTCGATCGCCATGGCGGCCTCAAGGCTGGCAGCATCGACCGCCATGTTGAGCCCTTCCTTGGTGAGGCGGAGGCCCATGGGGGAGGTGGCCAGCATCTCTTCGATGAAAACCTCGCCAGCCGAATCGAGCTCGGCATCCGGCACGATCTGGTTCACGAGGCCGACAGCAAGCGCGCGGTCTGCATGGATGAACCGGCCCGTCATCATCAGTTCTGACGCAATCGACACGCCGACAAGGCGCGGCAGGAAATAGCTGACACCCATATCGCAAGCCGACAGGCCAAGCTTGATGAAAGCGGCGTTCATTTTCATGCTTTCACCGCCAATGCGAATGTCGGAGGCGAGCGCGAACGCAAACCCGCCGCCGCAGGCTGCGCCCTGAACCAGCGAGATAATTGGCTGCGGACAACGACGCATCTTGATGTAGACGTCCGCGAGGTAGCCCTGAAAGCCGAACCCGCCGCCGAAGGGCGTTTCATTCTCGCCGCGCGCCTTGATGTCGAGACCGGCGCAGAATGCGCGCCCGGCCCCCTTCATCACGACAATGCGGCAATCGCGATTGTGAAACAGGCCACCAAAATATTCAGAGAGCTCACCTACCATCTCGGTGTTGATGGCGTTCAGCATGTCCGGTCGGTTGAGCGTCAGATAGTGCACGCCCCCGCGAACCTCGACGCTGATCGTCTTGTAATCGTACATGGACTTTCTCCCTTGCGGCTAGCGTGAGCCCTGGCCGTCATCGACGCGGATACAGGTGCCTGTGACAGCATCTGAGGACGGGCCGACCAGGAACAGCAGCGCAGCGTCCAGCTGGGCCGGATTGCCGATCCGCTTTCGCGGGAAGTGCTGGGCAATGTCGCCCATCCGCTCCAGCATGCCGTCCATCATCTCGGACTCGAAAGCGCCCGGGGCGATAGCGTTGACGTTGATATGGTTGCGGCTCCACTCCACCGACAGCGTTTCGGTAATCCGCACGACAGCAGATTTCGACACTGAATAGAGCGCCGCGCCGTTACCAGCATAATGGTAGGCCGCGGCTGAAGCGATGTTGACGATCCGCCCCGGCTTGTCCGCAGCCATGAGGCGGCGAGCCACTTCACAGCTGAGAACGAAGGGGGCGCGGACATTGATGTCCAGCACGCGGTCGATCAGCTCGATATCCATCTTGTGGGCACGCTGGGCGTCCGGGATGCCGGCATTGTTGACAAGGATGGTGACCGTGCCGAGCGCCTCTTCAGCCTTGGCGACAGCGGCAACCATCTGGTCGGCATCGGTTGCGTCCATCTGGACGGGCAGGGCGGTGCCGCCTGCGTCCTCGATCTCCTTTGCCAGCGCTTCCAGCCGATCCAGCCGCCGGGCCGCGATCGCGACCTTGGCGCCCTGACTTGCGAGAACCTTGGCAAAGCGAAGACCGAGGCCGGAGGAGGCGCCGGTGACCAGCGCAACCTGTCCGGAAAGGTCGGTCGAATTGTTTGGCAAGGGATAGCTCATGCTTTTGCCTTTCCGGTTGTCGGGATTTCCTTGAACGGAACGTCCTTGTCGACGCGGATATCGCCCGGCAGGCCAAGCACGCGTTCGCCAATGATGTTGCGAAGGATCTCGTCAGAGCCGCCTTCGATCCGGGTAGCCGGGGAGCGCATCAGCATGGCCTGGAAGCGGCCATTCTGCGGGCTGTCCTCATTCCAGACGACGCCAGCTTCGCCTTGAAGGTCGAGCGCATACATGGCGAGTTCCTGCATGGTGGCACCCGCCACCAGCTTGCCGATGGAGTTCTCCGGTCCCGGCGTCTCACCTTTGGAGAGCGCCGAGATCGCCCGCATGCCGGTATACTTCAGGCCGGACTGCTTAACCGCGAACTGGGCGAGCTTGGAGCGTACGCCTGAATCGGCTGTCGCTGCTTCGCCGTCGATGTCCATGTCCATGCAGAACTTGAACAGCTCCGGAAAGCCGGTCGACATGCCAGAGCCGATGGACAGGCGCTCATTCATCAGCGTGGTGAGCGAGACCTTCCAGCCCTGACCGACATCGCCCAGGCGCTGATCGTCAGGAATTCGGACATCGTCGAAATAGACCTCGTTGAAGCCCGAGGCGCCGTTCGCCTGTTTGATCGGCACGACCTTCACGCCCGGGCTGTCCATGCGCAGGAAGAACATGGTGAGGCCCTTGTGCTTTGGCACGTCCGGGTCGGTACGGGTGATGAGAAGACCCCAGTCGGAGTTCTGCGCGCCGCTGGTCCAGATCTTCTGGCCATTGATGATCCAGTCACCTGAGCCATCATCGGCTTTCACCGCCTTGGTGCGAAGGCCTGCAAGGTCAGAGCCGCTGGCAGGCTCAGAAAAGAGCTGGCACCAGACTTCCTCGCCGCTTGCGAGCGGAGGTAGCAGGCGTTCTTTCCACTCTTCATTGGCCCACTCCATCACGGTCGGGCCGCACATGCCGTGGCCAATCGTGAACAGGCCTGAGAGCACGGCGTAAGGGCCTTCTTCCTGGCTCCAGATCACGCGCTCCATGGCAGAGCGTGCGCCGCCGCCATATTCCTTTGGCCAGTGCAGGCAGGCCCATCCGGCCTCGGCCTTCTTCTTTTGCCATGCCTTGGACGCCTTGATGGGGTCTTCGCTCTCGAGGCCGTTAGAGCCGAAGCTTGCGCGCTTCAGTTCGGCTTCGAGGTGCTTTGGAGCATTCGCGCCGAGCCAGCTGCGGACCTCTTTGCGAAATTCAGCTTCTTGCGGTGTATCGTTGAAATCCATTGTCTTTTTCCTTCCCTTCTAGGCGGCCGCTTCGACGTTTCCGGCGCTCATCCGTTCGATAAGCAGGCTCTCCCAGGTGGAGAGCGAGCCGATGGTCAGGGCCAGTGCATTGGAGCGGCGGTAATAGAGGTGACAGTCGAACGCCCAGGTGAAGCCCATGCCGCCATGGACCTGGATGTTGTTCTTGGCGCAGTGCTGGAACGCATTCGTTGCCGAAACGCGAGCGGTTGCCGCCGCAATCGGTAGCTCAGCCGCACTGGAGGACAGCGCCCATGCGCCATAGTAGCAATTTGATCGCGCCAGCGTGACCGACACATACATGTCTGCCAGGATGTGCTTCACCGCCTGGAATGAGCCGATTTGGCGGCCGAACGCCATACGTTCCAGCGCATAGTCACGTCCCATCTCCAGCGCGCGGTCTGCGCCGCCTAGCTGTTCAAAGCCGATCAGGATCGCGGCCCGGTCCATAATCTGCGTCGCGATATGCCAGCCATCACCAGCGCTGCCGATACGGGTCGCAGGCGTACCTTCGAAAGTGAGTTTTACCTGTCCGCGGGTCGGGTCAATCGAATCGAGTGTTTTACGGCTGACACCGCTGCCGGACAGGTCGACGAGGCACAGCGACAGGTCGCTGCCTTCCTTGGCCAGAAGGATCGCGAAGTCCGCGATCCCGCCATCAGTGATCGGCGCCTTGGTGCCGGACACTGTCTTGCCATCGAAGGTCAGGGCGACTTTCGAGGGTTGCATCCGGCCGCTACCTTCATTGATGGCCCAGCAGCCAATCGCCTCGCCGGCAGAGATCTTTGGCAGCCATGCTTGCTTCTGCTCTTCGCTGCCGGCCTGCATCAGGCATTCAGCGCCAAGATAGACTGTCGATGCGACAGGCACCGGTGCGAGGACGCGGCCAAGCTCTTCTGCAACGACGCAAAGCTCCAGATGGCCTAGGCCGACGCCGCCATATTCCTCCGGGATCGCCGCACCGAGTACTCCAAGGTCGGCCAGCCCCTGATACAGCTTGGCGTCATACTGGTCAGCGCCTTCCAGGATCGCGCGAACCGCTGCCGGTGGGCAATTCTCCTTCAGGAAGCGGCGAACCTGGTCGCGCAACTGTTTCTGTTCATCTGAAAAATCGAGATTCATCGGTGTTTTCCGTCCCTTTCTGGCCGCGGCTTTGGCGCACGCTGATTTGCTTATGGACAGAAATGAGAGCCATGCGGACGGGTCAGTCAATCATGCCGCCACGTTACGGGGCCGGGACAGAGAGAGGACGGCTGCCGGTCTCACAGCTACCGTACCATGGGGAAGGCTTGTCATTCGTATTTCTGACCGTCAGCGCTAAGAGGTAAACGGCTGAAGGAGAGGCAATATGGACACAGGCGTAGACCTTGAACGGCTGAGATCATGGATGGATGAGCAGTCACTTGGAACTGGCCCCATAGAGAATGCCACACGTCTCACCGGTGGCACACAGAATATCCTGCTGAAGTTCGACAGGGCAGGGCGCACCTATGTCCTTCGCCGTCCGCCGCTGTCACTGCGTGGTAACTCCAATGAGACGATGCGGCGTGAGGCGCGCGTCCTCGCAGCAATTGCTGATTCTGGTGTTCCACATCCCGGGCTCATTGCGGCCTGCGGTGATGAGAATGTGCTCGGCGCTGCGTTCTACCTAATGGAGCCGGTCGACGGTTACGCTCCATCACAAGGCCTGCCAGAGCCTTTTGTCAGCTCCTCGGACCTTCGCCACCAGATGGGGCTCTCACTTGTCGATGGAATCGCTGCGCTCGGCGCGATCGATTATGAAGCGGTCGGCCTTACTGGCCTCGGTAAACCGTATAATTATCTTGAGCGTCAGGTCAGTCGCTGGAAGTCTCAACTTGAGAGCTATGCTGAGATCCCCGAATGGGATGGTCGCAAGGATATAGAAGGCGTCAACCGCGTCGGCGACTGGCTGGAGGCGAACCGGCCCAGCACATTCCGGCCCGGCATCATCCACGGCGACTACCACCTCAACAATGTCATGTACCGCTATGACCGTCCTGAACTCGCCGCCATCGTCGACTGGGAACTGACCACGATTGGCGACCCACTGCTCGATCTTGGCTGGCTTATGGCGACCTGGCCGGATGAGGCGGACCTCGCAGAAGGTGGAACCGTAACTGTGCAGCCTTGGGACGGCTTTCCAACGGCAGACGAACTCATCGCCCATTACGCTGCGCAATCAGACCGAGATCTGTCCCATATCCATTGGTACGGTGTGCTGGCCTGCTACAAGCTCGGCATCATCCTCGAAGGCACGTATGCACGGGCATGTGCCGGAAAGGCGCCGAAGGAAATTGGCGACACGCTGCACTCCAGCACAATCCGGCTGCTGCAGCGGGCGCTGCGCTGGATCAATTGAAGCGGGAAATTCCCTGGAGGCCCCGGCCGGAATCGAACCGGCGTACACGGATTTGCAATCCGCTGCGTCACCACTCCGCCACAGGGCCGTGCCGAGAGAAGGAGCGTCGAATAGCAGCGCTCCGGGTTGCTTGCAATGTGCGATTGCGGCGTTTCGCACATCGGCCCGCCGTTGCACCTTTGTGTGGGCTAAGATAAGGCGACTGCAAGCAGCACTTATTGCCTGAAAGGTTGCGCCAATGGACTTTGCGAAGATGCGCCGGATCATGGTGGATTCACAGATCCGCCCGAATGATGTGACGGACCCCGAGGTCGTCTCTGCCTTTCTGCGGACGCCGCGCGAAGCTTTCGTACCCAAGAGTGAGCAGGCAATTGCCTATGCTGAGTATGAGATCGAGACGAGTGAAGGCCGTTCGCTCTGGACCCCTCGTGACATCGGCAAGATGATCCGTTCGCTCGATCCGCAGCCGAATGACATTGCGCTCGTGATTGGCGCAGGCGCAGGCTATGAAACGGCCATTCTCTCCCATCTTTGCGAGACCGTGATCGCGCTCGAAGAGGACGAAACACTTGTCGATGAGCTGACATCGCGGCTCGCCAGCCTTGATTATGACCGCGCCGTCGCGGTTCAGGGCAATCTTCGTGATGGTCTTGCCGACCAGGCACCATTCGACATCATCCTCGTCTGCGGTTTGATCGAGCAGGCCCCGGAAGCCTGGTTCAACCAGCTCGCGGAAGGTGGCCGTCTCGGCGCGCCGGTCCTGGCTGGCCGTGACCTTGGCCGCGCGCGCATCTGGACGAAGGCAGGTGAAACCGTCTCTTTCCGCGAGGTCTTTGACTGCTGCCCGCCGCGCCTTCCGGGTTTCGAAAAGCCGAAAAGCTTCGTTTTCTAGCGCCCCGAAAACACGGATCCGACCAGTGCTCGGCTTCCCTTGGGCGAACGTCGCTCAGGAAGTGAACACTGTTCACTTTTTCTGAAAAGACGTATAGGGTCATCCCTGCCGAGGGAGGGCACGACCGATGCGTCGCATAAGAAAAACGGCGTCACTACTGGTATCCGGACTGGTGATCGCTGCATTGCCGGCCGGCGCAGAAACGCTTCAGGATGCCTTGTCAGCGGCCTGGCTGAACAATCCGGCGCTGGAGGCCGAACGCGACTCCACCGAAATCGCGAGTGAGCGGATCGAGCAGGCCCGCGCACAGCGGAAGCCGCGTGTCACAGTCTTCGGTAGTTATGTCTACGAATCGATCGATTCGAACCGCCCGTTTGCGTTCAATCTCGGCGACCGCCCCGTCGCCTCGGCGCAGCTTGAGGCGCGTCTTCCAGTCTATACTGGCGGTCGTCTGAACGCCGGGATCGCGCAGGCCGAGACAGGAGCGCTAGCTGCCCTTGCGCAACTTGAGTCGACCGGGCAGTCCATCCTTCTCGATACGCTGATCGCCTATGTGGATATCATCCGTGCGCGAGAGGTCATTGCCATCCGGCAGAACAGTATCCGGCTTCTGGAAGGCCAGTTCACCGCGGCTTCTGACCGGTTTGAGGTCGGTGACACGACCCGGACCGATGTATCGCTCGCCCGCGCCCGGCTGGAGGGCGGCCGTGCGGCACTGGCGTCTGCGCAGGCGGACCTTGAGGGCACGCTTGCCCAATATGCGCTGCTCACCGGACTTGAGGCTTCGGAGACGCTGGCGCCCGTGCCACCACTGCCAGAGCTGCCGGAGACATTCGAAGCCGCGCTCGCCCGCGCGCTCAACGCCAATCCCGATATCGAAGCCGCGCGCCTCGGCGAACAGGCAGCGAGGCAGGGCATCGAAGTCGCGCGCGGCGCGCTGAAGCCCGAAGTTTCTGTCATCGCGCAGGCCGGCGTTCAGGAATACCACACGGACGGGTTCACCGATTCGAGCATCGTCGCCGGCGCGCAGGCCAGCGTGCCATTGTTTACTGGCGGGCTGAACACCTCGCTTGTCCGCGAGGCCCAGATCGCACGGCGTCAGGCGAACAGTCAGATCGCGCTGAGTGAACGCATCGTTCGCACGCAGGTCGCCCGCGCCTGGTACAGTTTTCAGGCGGCCGACCGCGCGGTCGATGCGTCCGCACGTCAGGTCGAAGCGGCAGAACTGGCCTATGAAGGCGCGCAGGAAGAACTCAGCGTCGGCGTGCGCACCACGCTCGATGTGCTCGATCAGGAGCAACAACTTCTGGAGGCACGCCTCTCGCGTGTAACAGCCGAACGCGACCGCTATGTCGCCGCGCATGCGCTTCTCGCCGCGATGGGGGATTTGACACCCACCCGTCTTGGCCTTCAGCATGGTTAAGAACTGATACGAAAGTTCGCTTGACCGGTGTATTCGCCTTCGAATCCGTCATAACATCATGTTAACTGGCGCAGTATAGCCGGATCAGGGCATAAATTCTTTTCTGCGGGAGCTGAAAATGGCTGACAAAGCGCAATCCGAGCCGACGATGGAGGAAATTCTTGCGTCCATCCGCAAGATTATTGCCGACGATGGTCCTACTTCGTCGACAGGTAGCGAGGACGCACCGCAGGCATCCCGCTCGGTCGATGTAAACCTTTCAGAAGACGATGATTTTGGCGACCTTTCGCTGGACGACGTCGTGGCCGAAACCGAGTCGGATGAGGTCAACAATCCTGAGGACGACTTTTTCGCCCAGCAGGAGAAAGCGCACGGCGATGCTGACTTCGACCTGATGGAAAGTCAGGACGCGTCGGGCAGCCTTCTTTCAGACGCTGATGACGACATGTTCGAAGACCTGTCGGCCGAAGTCGGCACGTCGAGCGAGGCCGATTTTGCGCCGGATGCGCCGCAGCCTTTCGAAGCTGAAGACGACGATCTGGAAGATTTTGGTCTCGAGACCTTTGACGAAAAGCCATCTGTCGATGCGCCCGCCTTTGAGGAAGCCGCCAGGTCGCCTGGTGCCACCTGGTCGCCTCAGGAACTGGCGGCGCCGCAGACCGAAGCGGATAGCTCTACATATGCCCGTGAAGATAGCGGTCATGAGCTTTCGAGCGATGATGACGGCGGCTGGTCGACGGAAGAGAGCTTTGACGACAACTCGTTTGAGGCTGCCGCGCCACTTGAAGGCGTTGCGCCACAGCCGGAACCAGCCGACCAGGGCTACACGCCAGAGCCGGAAGCTGCCGAATTCACCGCCAGCTATGACGCCGCACCGCCTGTCGAGGTGGAGCCCGAGACAGAACCCGCCATTGCTGATTTCAGCCCGCCACAACCAGAGCCGGAGCCTCAGATGACCGAACAGCCAACTTCGTCAGACTCAACGGGTGGCGACGCGCTTACCGATGAGCGTATTGCTGGTGCGGCTGCGACCGCGCTTGGCAAGCTCATGGTCAAGCGCTCTGCAGAGGAAGAAGCCAACCCGAACACGCTCGACGGCCTGATGCGTGAGCTTCTGCGCCCGATGATCAAGGAATGGCTCGACGCCAACCTGCCAACGATTGTTGAGCGCAAGGTCGAGGAAGAAGTACAGCGCATCGCCCGCATGGCGCGCTAGACCCTCGTTCACACCCTGATATAGAGACGAGGCGCGCCCCAACCGGCGCGCCTTTTCTTTTGTGTTTTCTGACCCCGACTATGGACCGACAAAATGCTTGACCAACGCTTCGATCCCAAGAGCGCCGAGGGGCGCATCTATGAGCGCTGGGAAGAGGCGGGCTGCTTCCGCCCCTCCGGCGACACGAGTGCGCAGGCCTATTCGGTTGTCATCCCGCCGCCAAACGTCACCGGCGTCCTGCATATGGGCCACGCGCTCAACAATACGCTTCAGGACATCCTGATCCGGTTTGAGCGCATGCGCGGCAAGAATGTCCGCTGGCAGCCGGGCACCGACCATGCCGGTATCGCGACGCAGATGGTGGTTGAGCGCCAGCTGGCAGAAGCGGGCAATGAAAGCCGCACCAGCCTTGGCCGCGAAGCCTTTGTCGACCGCGTCTGGGAGTGGAAAGAGAAGTCCGGCGGCCAGATCATCCAGCAGCTGAAACGCCTCGGCGCCTCCTGCGACTGGGAGAATGAGCGCTTCACCATGGGCGACCGGGACAATCCCGACGACCAGATGCAGGAAGCTGTCCGCAAGGTCTTCGTCGACCTCTACAATCAGGGGCTCATCTATCGCGACAAGCGTCTGGTGAACTGGGACCCGCACTTCCAGACCGCCATTTCAGACCTCGAAGTCGAGCAGAAAGAAGTGCAGGGCGCCTTCTGGCACCTTCGCTATCCGCTCGCCGATGGCGTCACGTATGAGCACCCCATCAAGGACGAGGACGGCAATCCGGCCGGCACCGAGACGCGCGATTATATCGTCGTCGCGACCACGCGCCCGGAAACTATGCTGGGTGACACAGGCGTTGCCGTTCACCCCGATGATGAGCGCTATAAGGGCCTCGTCGGCAAATTCGTCGACCTGCCCATCGTGAACCGGCGCATCCCGATCGTCGCGGATGAGCATGCCGACCCTGAAAAGGGCTCCGGCGCTGTGAAGATCACGCCTGCGCATGACTTCAACGACTTCCAGGTCGGCGAGCGGGCAGGGCTTCAACTTTTAAATATTTTCGACAAGAACGCGGCCGTGAAGGCTCAGTTTGAAGTCTTCGAGAAAACTAACAAAATTAAGTTCAAGCGAAGCTATAATGCGCCCGATGGCTATGCTGGATTGGACCGTTATGAAGCTCGCAAGAAAATTGAGGCAGACTTTGAGCGGCTCGGTCTCTTGGTTGAGGTCGAAAAGAAGAAGGTCGAACAGCCCTTTGGCGACCGGTCTGGCACTGTCATCGAACCGTGGCTGACCGACCAGTGGTATGTGAACGCTGAAGAACTGGCCAAGCCTGCCATCGCCGCCGTCCGTAAAGGCCGCACCAAATTCGTGCCCGAGAACTGGACCAAGACCTATTACAACTGGATGGAAAACATCCAGCCATGGTGCATTTCGCGCCAGCTCTGGTGGGGACACCGTATCCCAGTTTGGTACGGTTTCTCGCTCGGCGAGGGGGATTCCGCACTTGCGGCGACGTATGATGTCGAACAGCACAGAATATTCTCAGGGCTCTCTGAACAGGAAGTTTTGGAAAAGGCTCGCGGCGAATACTCGCAAGCACAGGAAATTGTCCTCGTTGCAGATGAGCAGGAAGCATTTCATCTGCTAATGCAGCAAGAACATGGCGTATCAAAAGTACCAATTTGGCAGGACGAAGACGTCCTCGACACATGGTTCTCCTCCGCGCTTTGGCCCTTCTCCACCCAGGGCTGGCCAGGGAATACGGACGACCTGAAAACCTATTATCCGACCAGCGTGCTCATCACCGCGCACGACATCATCTTCTTCTGGGTCGCCCGGATGATGATGATGGGCATCCATTTCATGGACGGCGAAATCCCGTTCCACGATGTCTACATCCACGCCCTCGTCCTCGACGAGAAGGGCCAGAAGATGTCGAAGTCCAAGGGCAATGCCATGGACCCGCTGGAGCTGATTGATCAGTACGGCGCGGATGCGCTGCGCTTCACCTTCGCCCGTCAGGCAGCGCAGGGGCGAAATATCCGCCTCTCGCCGCAGGCGGTTGAAGGCTATCGGAACTTCACAACCAAGCTCTGGAACGCGGCCCGTTTCGCAGAGATGAACCAGTGCGAGTTTGGCCACGACCTCAAGCCCGGCGATCTCAAACTGCCGCTCAATCGCTGGATCGCAGCAGAGCTCGGCAAGGCGGCTACGGCCGTCACGACCGCGCTCGAAGCCTACAAGTTCAATGAAGCCGCCGAGGCGCTTTACCAGTTCATCTGGAACGTGCTCTGCGACTGGTACATCGAACTCATCAAGCCGGTCATGAATGGCGAAGATGAGGCGGCGAAGGCGGAAACCCGCAAGGCCTGCGGCTGGGTCATCGACCAGACGCTGAAGCTGCTTCACCCCTTCACGCCGTTCGTCACTGAAGCCCTCTGGGCCCAGACAGAGCAGGAAGGCCGCAAGCGCGGTGACTTCCTCATGGTTCAGGACTGGCCTGCCTTTGCGGACGCCTGGGCCGACAGCGATGCCGAGGCGGAGCTTCAATGGGTCCTCGATACCGTGTCAGAGATCCGCTCGACGCGGGCCGTCCTCAACGTGCCGGCTGGGGCGCAAGTCGCCGCCTCGCTCATCGGCGCCTCCGACAAGGTGAAGGGCTGGGCCAAGGAAAACGAGACGCCGATCCGGCAACTCGCCCGCCTGTCTGCCTTCGACATCGCCGCTGAAAAGCCAGCCGGGGCGGTCACCATTGCGTCCGGCGAAGAGACCATCGCGCTTGAAGTGCAGGAGTTCATCACCCTGTCAGATGAGGTCGCGCGCCTCGACAAGGAAATGACGAAACTCTCCAAGGATATTGAGGGTACCGAAAAGAAACTCTCTAATCAGAACTTCGTCTCGAAGGCCCCGCCAGAGATCGTCGAAGAGAACCGCGAACGGATCACAGAGTGGACGGCGACGCTTGCCAAGCTCCGCTCGGCGCGCGACCAGCTCGCAGATCTATCCTGAGTATGAGGTGAGAGGATGAACTGGCTGATTTTCGTTGGCATCGCTGCCTTCGTAATCTTTGACATCGGCATTCTCTTTTACCTGCTTCGCAAGGCGAACCGGCCGGGCGGCCTCCACGGCCGGTCCGGTTCTCGGCCGCGCGAATAGGTCGAGCCCTTGGGGGCTGCCCTTGCCAATGGCAGCCCGAAGCTTGCACATTGGCGACCGGAGAACGCCCCCAGTTTCAGCGAGGAATTGCCATGTACCGCGCCGCCGCCAGCTTTTGTCTTGGTCTCACACTTGTCGCCTGTGCGCCCGAAGCGCCAGAACAGTCAGAGCTGAATGCCGCGGCAGAAGCAGATTCCGAAGCGGCGACGGAGGCCACCCCGTCAGCAGATACGGAGACCGAAATGGCTGCAGCTGAGCGCCCAGACTGGCGGATCGTGATCCATGGCGGGGCAGGGGTCATTCTGCGTGAGAACCTCTCCGATGAGCAGGAGGCAGCCTACATCACCGCGCTCGAAACCTCGCTTCGTGCGGGCGCTGATGTGCTCTCAAGCGGCGGTAGCTCGCTCGACGCTGTCCAGGCGGCTGTCTTGACGATGGAAGACGACCCGCTCTTCAATGCGGGCTTCGGCGCCGTCATGACCGCCGACCGCATGCATGAGCTTGATGCCTCGATAATGGAGGGCAGCCAGCGTGATGCGGGCTCCGTCGCAGGCGTCACCCGCGTTAAGAACCCGATCCTTGCCGCCCGCGCTGTGATGGACCAGTCAGAACACGTCATGTTCGCAGGTGAAGGCGCCGACAGCTTTGCTGAATCGGTCGGCCTCGACATGGTCGAGAATTCCTATTTCACCACTGACCGCCGCCGCGAAGCGCTGGAGCGTGTGCTCGACACACAGGAACGCACCGATGCGGACCGGCACGGCACTGTCGGGGCTGTCGCCATTGACCAGAACGGCAATCTTGCCGCGGCCACCACGACAGGCGGTATGACGGCTAAAATGCATGGCCGCATTGGCGATTCGCCCCTCATCGGCGCGGCGACCTATGCCCGGAACGGCGTCTGCGCCGTCTCTGCCACCGGTCACGGCGAATACTTCATCCGTGTCGGCGTCGCCAAGACAATCTGCGCGCGCGTTGAACTCGCTGGCGAAGACATCGAGACCGCCGCCGACAATACGCTTGGCCAGGTCGCCGACCTCGGCGGAGATGGCGGCGTCATCGTTATGGGCGGCGAAGGTGAGTATGCCTACGTCTTCAATTCCGCCGGCATGTATCGCGGCATGATGGACGCTGACGGCACGCTTGAAACCGCGATCTTCGAGGCTGAAGAGTAAGCAAGCTGCCGGGAGGAGAGCCGCCCGACAGGCAGACGCCCCATCTCTTGAACACAGCCCGCAATAAAGAGGCCGTTGATATGTCAGCTGATCTCACAGGTGTTACTATCCGCGCTGCTGTTCCCGGCGACGCGGCTGCGCTCGAAGAACTCGGCCAGCGGACCTTTCTTGAGAAGTTCGGTCATCTTTATGCCAAGGCCGATCTCGACGCCTATCTTGAAGAGGCTCACGCACAGACGTTCTACGCTCATATGATCGACAGCCCGGACTACCTGGTCCGGGTGGCCGCGCTGCCAGACGGCGCGCTCGGTGCCTATCTCGTCTGCTCGCCGCTGGAGCTGCCGGCCGACGACGCCGAAGACGGCGCAGTGGAGCTGATGCGGGTCTATGTCGACGGGGCGCTTCAGGGCAGGGGGCTCGGCTCGCACTTCATTGAGGAGGCGATCGACTGGGCGAAGATCTCGCAGGCGCCGGAGCTATATCTCAGCGTCTTTTCCGAGAATGATGGCGCGCGCAGGCTTTATGAGCGACATGGCTTCGAGAAAGTGGGAGAGTTTGACTTCCCGGTCGGAAATCACCTCGATCTCGAATTCCTTATGCAGCTGAAATTAGAATAAATTTGCGCGGAGTTTGCGCTGCACCGGCAAAAATACCACTAGTACACCGTCACTGCACCGTGTTTTAAGGGCAAAAGGGCAGAATTTTTCGCACACTTTCCGGCGGAAATTCGCTGCCGACCCCTAGCCTCAACCGGGCCGGGCTTCTATCAGATTATCCAAGATCAAGCTTTAGGAGCCCGCGAAATGAGCAAGACCTGGGACAAGTCATGCCTGCCGTCGCGCCACGTCACCGAAGGCCCGGCCCGCGCCCCGCATCGTAGCTATTATTACGCGATGGGCCTGTCGACCAAGGACATCAAAAAGCCCTTCGTCGGCGTCGCCTCCTGCTGGAATGAAGCAGCCCCCTGTAACACCGCCCTGATGCGTCAGGCCCATGCGGTGTCCGAAGGCGTAAAGGCCGGTGATGGCACCCCGCGTGAATTCTGTACCATCACGGTTACAGACGGCATCGCCATGGGCCATGAAGGCATGCGCTCATCGCTCGTTTCGCGCGAAGTCATTGCAGATTCCGTCGAGCTGACCATGCGCGGTCACGGCTATGATGCACTCGTTGGCGTTGCTGGTTGTGACAAGTCGCTGCCGGGCATGATGATGGCCATGCTGCGCCTTAACGTCCCATCTGTCTTTCTCTATGGCGGCTCCATCCTGCCGGGCCGATTTGAGGGCAAGGACGTCACCGTTCTCGATGTATTCGAGGCTGTGGGCGCGCATGCGGCTGGCAATAATGACATGACGGAAGAGAAACTTCACGCGCTGGAGAGAATCGCCTGCCCGGGTGACGGGGCCTGCGGCGGTCAATTTACCGCAAATACAATGGCTTGCGTGTCCGAGGCGATCGGTCTCGCGCTCCCACTGTCCTCTGCTCTGCCGGCGCCTTATGCGAACCGCGATGAGTATGCTGTCGCCTCTGGTGAGGCCGTCATGCGCCTCATCGAAACCAATCTACGCCCGCGCGACATCTGTACGCGCGAGGCTTTCGAGAACGCAGCCGTCGTCGTGGCCGCAACCGGGGGCTCGACCAATGCCGCGCTTCACCTTCCAGCCATGGCCAATGAGTGCGGCGTAGATTTCGAGCTGAAGGATGTCGCCCGAATCTTCGAGAAGACGCCATACATCGCGTCACTCAAGCCGGGCGGTGAATACGTCGCCAAGGATTTCGGCGAGGCTGGCGGCGTGCCGATGCTGATGAAAACCCTTCTGGAACAGGGCCTTGTTCATGGCGACTGTATAACGGTGACCGGCAAGACATGGGCCGAGAACCTCGAAGAAGTAACCTGGAACCCGGAGCAGAAAGTCATCTCGGCTGCCAGCAATCCGATCACCAAGACCGGCGGCGTGGTCGGCCTGTGGGGCTCACTCGCGCCTGATGGCGCCATTGTGAAGGTTGCGGGTCTGCAGTCGCTCCAGTTTCGCGGGCCGGCCCGCGTGTTCGATGGCGAAGAGGCCTGCTTCAAAGCTGTTGAGTCGCGTGACTATAAGGAAGGCGATGTCCTGATCATCCGCTATGAGGGCGCGAAGGGCGGCCCAGGAATGCGCGAGATGTTGTCCACCACCGCCGCAATCTACGGACAGGGCATGGGCGACAAGGTCGCGCTGATCACCGACGGTCGATTCTCTGGCGCAACGCGCGGCTTCTGTATTGGCCATGTCGGACCTGAGGCGCAGGAAGGCGGGCCAATCGGTCTCATCAAGGATGGTGACATGATCTCTATCGATGCGGCCAAAGGCACAATCGATCTTGAAGTCAGCGACGCAGAACTGGCCGAACGCCGTAAAAGCTGGGCCCCGCGCGAGACGAAATACGCGTCAGGCGCTCTTGCGAAGTTCGCAAAGCTTGTAGGCCCTGCTTATCAAGGGGCTGTCACCCATGAGGGCTTCAAGGCCGAACGTCATGTCTACGCCGATCTCTGAATCGTCGTGAAAGCTGCAGATTACGGCCATGGAATGGTCACGCCGTTCACCGAGGCTTCAGGCTCAAACCTGTAGTCTCAGAGGATGATCAAGATGACCCACTCCCTGACCGTAGCTGCTCTGTCCCTGACCGCTTTTGTGGCGGCCCCTTTCGCGGCCGCGTCTGAAAGCTGCGTCCAGCAAGCCAAGAGCATCCGAACGGATCAACAATCTGTTCTTGAGTTGAAGGCAGAGCGCGATGCGCTCGTCCCGAAGGTCGAGGATGCGGGCGATACCTGGCAGAATGATCAGGCCATGCGCAATTTCAGCGTCGAGCAGGCCCGACAGGCTGACCGCTCCAAGGCGGCCTATGAAGACCTGAAAGCGCGTCTACGCGCCGTCGAGGCTGACCTGCAGGAAAAGGCGGCGAGTGCGAATGCGCGCGTGAGCGCCTATAACATGCACTGCGTCCCGAAAGACTAGGTTCGACTAGTCAGCGAGCGTTGTGATAACCGGCACGTGATCTGACGGTTTTTCCAGCCCGCGCGCCTTCTTGTAGATCTCGACGCCTGTCAGCCGGTCAGCGGCTTGGGGTGACAGCAAGAGGTGGTCGATCCGGATGCCGTGGCCTTTCTGCCAGGCGCCGGCCTGATAGTCCCAGAAACTGTACTCATGCGCGCGCCCATCGGCGGCTTCATAGGCTTCGGTCAGGCCCAGCCACTTCAGCTCTCGGAAAGCGGCGCGCGTTGTCGGCAGCGCAAGCGCATCGTCGCGCCAGACGGCGATATCCCAGCAATCCTCATCACGCGGAATGACGTTGTAATCGCCCGCCAAAACGAAAGCCTCTGCCAGCTTCAGCTGCGCTTCGGCATGCGCTTTCAAGTGCTTCATCCAGCCAAGCTTGTAATCATATTTCGGCCCCGGCGCAGGATTGCCGTTTGGCAGGTAAAGACCGCCGACGCGGACTGGCCGGTCTGCCAGGACGAGCGCTTCAATATAGCGGGCCTGGTCATCGTCTTCATTGCCGGGCAGGCCGGTTACGACATCTTCGAGCGGATAGCGTGAGAGGAGCGCGACGCCATTATAGCTCTTCTGGCCGTGAACCGCGCAATTATAGCCGAGCTCTTCAATCTCCATATAGGGGAAGTTCTCGGTCTCGCATTTGATCTCCTGAAGGCAGATGACATCCGCATCAATGGTTTTCAGGACATCAAGCACCGTCGCCATGCGGGCCTTGATGGAGTTCACATTCCAGGTCGCGATTTTCATGGCGCCCTTATAGGCGCGATTCAGGCCATGCGCCATGCGAAGTCAGAGATTGGCGCTGCTCGAAATACAGCTGACGGTCCATTTTCTGGGTGACGCCAATGGGGGCTGGCTCATATGAATTGTTACACGCAATTCAGGGTTTTCCATGCAACGTCTTATTCTTGTCTGTGCACTCGTCATCGGGCTTGCTGCGTGCGGTCCAACGCCGCGTCAGGAACAACCGGAACTTGCCGACCTCTATGAGCGCGCGCCCAGGGGGCCGCTGCCTGATGGGGTAAGACCGACCGCATACCAGATGAACCTGGAAATCGATCCTCGCAAAAGCCGGTTCGGCGGCACTGTTACGATAGATGTTGAATTCGATCAGCCTGCGCAGGGGTTCTGGCTGCATGGACAGGGGCTGGAAATCCGGGAGGTCACCGTCACCGGCGACAATATGCAGGATGAAAGAGCGACATGGCGCGATGTCCTGAACTCAGGCGTGGCCTGGATACACTTTCCTCGCCGGGCCAGCGCAGGGACTGTCCGTGTGGCAATTGATTATACAGCACCGTTCGATGCGAACCTCACTGGACTGTTCAAGGTCGATGAGCAGGGCAATGCTTACGCGCTCGCCAAATCCGAAAGCATCCAGGCGCGGCGCTTCATGCCCGGTTTTGACGAGCCGCGCTTCAAGACCCCTTTTGATCTGACGCTGACCGTGCCGGAAACCGACACTGCAATTGCGAATACGTCTATCGCGAGTGAAGAAGTGCTGGAAGAGGAGGGACTTAAGCGGATAAGTTTCAAATCGACACGTCCGCTGCCAACCTATCTCCTGTCGCTCGCCGTCGGACCGTTCGATCGTCTGGATGGTCCATCTCTTTCGCCGAATGAAGTCAGGGATTTTTCCGTGCCGCTTACAGGTTACACACGCGCGGGTAAGGCCAACGAAATCTCATACGCATTGATGATGACTGAGCCGATGGTCGTCTTTTTTGAAAAGGAACTCGGCGTTCCATATCCGTATGAAAAGCTCGATATCATCGCCGCACCGCAATGGCCAAGCGGGGCGACAGAGCTTGCCGCGGCGATCACATACCGCGAGAGCCGCATTCTCTACGGGCCTTCGAGCGGCCCTGCGATGCGCCGGGCACTTCTCAACATACACAGCCATGAGATTGCACATATGTGGTTCGGCGATCTCGTGACGCCGCCATGGTGGGATGACCTTTGGCTGAAGGAGGCGTTTTCCAGCTGGGCGACAGGTATCGTGCTATCCCACATGGAACCTGACGGCGGCTATGAGCTTGATGCGGTCGCGGACAGCATCAGCGCCATGTCGCTCGATAGTCTGCGCAGCGCGCGGGCGGTGCGAGAGCCGATCACGCTGAACGAAGACATTCGAAACGCGTACGACTCCATTACCTATGACAAGGGCCTTGCCGTCATCGCGATGGTCGATTCCTATTTTGGCGCAGAGACATTCCGGCCTGCGCTGGGACGTTATATCTCCCGCTTTGAGGACTCCGTTGCAAACAGCCCCGACTTCTTTGAAGTCATCGCTGACGAGACCAATGAGCCGGACCTGACGACGGCGTTCCGCAGCTTTGTCGAGCAGTCCGGTCTGCCGCTAGTCAGCGCTGAGTTGCAATGCCGCGACGGCGAGACGCCCGAAGTCTCGCTTTCACAAAGCCGCTATCAGCCGCTGGGGAGCCCGATCGAGGAGAGCCGTCGCTGGACCATTCCTTATTGCCTTGTCGCTGCCAGCGGTGACACGCGTGAGCGTGTCTGCACCATGATGAGTGAGCAGACAGCCACGCTTACGCTTGACCAGTTCGAGACCTGCCCAGACTGGATCATGCCGAATGCACGTGGTGCCGGGTACTGGCGGTTCACGATGCCAGATGCGCAATGGGCGCTGCTTGCCATCAACTTCGGCTCGCTTGAACCCGGCGAGGCCATGACGGCCGTCGACAGTGCGGTTGCAAGCTTCGAGGCGGGCAAACTGGCGCTGCCGACACTTACGGCGATTGCGAATGCGGCCGCCCGCCACGATGAACGACAAGTGGTTGATGGTGCGGTGCGCGCATATTCCACGCTCTACCGGGCGGTATCAGGCGATGATGCCGCAAGGGCAGGGATGGAGGCCGAGATTGCGCGTGTATTCCGGCCTCGTCTTGAACGGGCGAGAGGGTCGGAGCGTGAGAGCGACCGTATCCTGACATCGAGGCTCGAATCCTTCCTGGCGCGGACCGGAAATGATGCAGAACTGCGCGACGAATTCGCACGAGCGGCGAATGCATACGTTGGACTTCCCGTCAGCGGGGAGGTTCGCGGGCTCACCAGCGATGACTTTGCCACGGCGCTTGCGATCGGCATGCAGGAAGGCGGCGAGCCTTTCCTCAATGCCATGCTTGCATCGCTTTCAGATATCGACGACCCGACCTTCGAGCAGGCTGTTGCCTATGCCATCGGCCAAAATAATGACCCGGCGCTTCTGCCAGTGATCATGGATTTGTCCATGTCCGGCCAGCTTGGTACGCGGGAAACCTATTCCATCATGTCGGGCCAGATGCGCCAGAGCGAAACCAAGCAGCAGGCTTGGGCGTGGCTACAGTCCAACTACCCGGAATTCGTGCTTCGTATCCCCGGCCAGCGCCCACGCTCGACCCCGCGTCTTGCAGGTGGCCTCTGCTCTCCGGAAGCCGTGGGCGAGCTCGAGAACCTGTTCGCTGAATATGGCGAACTGGCCCCTGGCTACGAACGTGCCCTGGCTGAGGCGCGCGAAAGCATCGGACTTTGCGTCGCGCTTGAAGCCGAACGGGGCGATGAAATCCGCAGCTATTTTGCGGGTCTCATGCCATCCGAGACGGCGCCTGACGACAGCAACTGAGCGATTTCGTCCTCGCTGCGCCCAAGGCCAGCGAGGACTTCGCGGCTATGCTGGCCGAATTTCGGTGACGGGCCTTTCGGGCCATCATTGGCGCCCGGAAACCGGACCGGGGACGCGGGTGACTTGAACGATGTGCCATCGCCTGCGGCTGATGGAACATCGACGATGCCGCCAGCTGCCTGAACCTGCGGGTCGGCAGCCGCTTCGGCCATTGTCTGGACCGGTGCCCAGGCGATGGACTGCTCATCAAGCCGTTTTGCGGCTTCGTCTTTGGTCATCTCGCCGAAGCCTGCGTCGAGAATACCAACACATTCGACACTGTTCTTTCGGCGCGCTTTTGGCGAAGAGAAGCGCTCATCTTCGATAAGGTCTTCGCGCCCAATGACCCGGCAGATCGGCGCCCAGTCTGAATTGCCCTGTCGTGCGACAATGCAGAGCCAGTGGTCATCGCTGGTCCGGAAGAAATTCATGATCGGCACGGTCTGTTCGTGGCGCTGCTTGGTAGAGCCAAGCCGCCCGAAAAAGAGCTGGATCGCGAAGTCGGAGCCGAGCGTGAAGAGGGCGGTGCGAAGGAGCGATGCCTCTACGAGTCGGCCTTTGCCAGTTTTCGTAGCTTCTACCAGAGCGGCGCAAATGCCGGCCGCTGCTGCGATACTTGTCGTATGGTCGCCAAAGGCAGTCCGGCAGGGGAATGGCTCTCCGCCTTTCGGGATCGTGGTACGGGCCGCGCCGGACCGTGCCCAGAAGCTTGCCACATCGAAGCCTGGCTTGTCGGCGTCAGGGCCATCGAGGCCGTAGCCAGTCAGGCTGCAATAGACGAGCTTCGGATTGACTGACTTCAGCCCCTCATAGTCGAGACCAGAGCGGGCAAGGCCACCCGGGCGCACATTAGTGAGAAAGACATCGGCGCCCTCTGCCAGTTCCCTCAGGATCTTGCGGCCTTCATCTGTCGTCGTGTCGAGCGCGATGGACTTCTTGCCGCGATTGTCGAAGTCGAAAACCGGATTGTCCTGTATGTCGGTGCCGATGGTGGCGAAGAATTTTCGGATCGGGTCGCCGCCGGGCGGTTCGACCTTAATCACTTCAGCGCCCCAGTCACTCAGAATGCTGCCTGCGCCAGGGGCGGCCATATAAGTTGCGTATTCGATGACGCGAATGCCTTCGAGCATGTCTACTCCCAGATTTATTTCAGGTCTGCTGCCGGACCCATTGGTAAACCGGACATTAACCGGCACAATACAATTCTCAGCAAATTGATTCCTCGGCTGAGGGAAGGCGCTATCGATGGGTATTTCAAGCATGCGGCCGCAATTGTCCGAAGGGGACATTGAGCGGCTCATGAAAGGTGAGACACCGGACGAACGGGCTGGCATTGCGCACAAGCTCTGCCGCCGCATTGCGACTGATCCGCTGACCGACACAGAACGCCGCCACGCAGAAGAAATTATCGCCATCCTCGCGCAGGATGCTGCAGAGCTTGTGCGCAAGACATTGGCTGTGGCGCTGCGCAACTCGCCGCGCCTGCCGCGTGATGTGGCACTGAAGCTTGCAAGAGATGTCGAGACAGTCGCACTGCCTGTCCTCCAATATTCGCCGTCACTGACGGATCAGGACCTCATCGAGCTCGTCCGCGCCGTAGAAGGTGCCAAGCAGATCGCCATTGCCTCTCGCGACCGGATTGATGCCGAGCTTTGCGAAACCATTGCTGGGGAAGGCATCGCCGACGCCGTCGCCGCGCTGGCGCGCAATCGCGGCGCAAGCTGGACGAACAAGGCCTTTGACCGCTCCATAGACCGGTTTGCAGAAAATGATGGCGTCAAGACTGCGCTCATCGCGCGTGAGCACATTCCGGTACACGTTGCAGAGAAGCTGGTCTCGCTGGTGTCAGGGCAGGCGTTCGATATGCTGGTAAACCGGCACGAACTACCCGCCCAACTGGCGATCGACCTCGCCTCAGGTGCCCGGGAGCGCGCGACTGTGGATCTGGTGGAGCAGGCGGACCGCAGTCAGGACATGGGCTACTTCGTGCACCAGCTGGACCTCAATGGCCGCCTGACCAACTCTCTCATCATGCGCGCGCTCTGCCTTGGGCAGATGAAATTTGTCGAGCATGCGGTGGCAGAGCTTGCCGGGGTCACACATGGCAAGGCGTGGCTGATGATCCACGATGCGGGCCCGCGCGGTCTGGCAGCGATCTTCGACCGGGCCGGCCTGCCGCGCAAGCTGTTGCCAGCCTTCAAGGCCGCCGTGAATGTCTTCCACGAGACCGAGGTCGATGGCGGCCCGAATGACAAGGCTCGCTTCCGGATGCGGATGATCGAACGCGTGCTGACGCAATTCCAGGCCATCCCGAAGGGCGACCTCGATTATCTGCTCGAAAAACTGGATTTCTATTCAGAGCAGGCGCGCGCCATGGAAACGCCGCCGTCCGAAGAAGCAGCGCGCCGTTTCGGCTAGCCGTCGACCCGTGGAGCGCGGGCCAGCTCAATGCCGACTGCCGCCAGTTTCTCACCGTCACGGTAACGTGCATTCTCAGCGATGACAGCCATGCCGCACGCGCTGGCCGCTTCGATACGGTTCAGCAGGTCTGCTTCGCTCCAGACTTTCAACGCGTCGATGCGGACCGAATCCAGCAGGAGGCGCAGATGCGTGTCGAGAGGGGTGCACCATGAACGGGTGGCATTCACGCCAACGCGGAAGCCGCGGCGGCGAAGTGCTTCGATGCTTTTGAGGATATCGGACTTGGACTGGGACAAGGTCGCGTCATCGACTTCAATACAGATTTCCTGAGGGCAGATGCGGCTACGGGCAGCGGCAGCCTCACAGGCGATTGGCGTATCTGGATGCATCAGGGCTGCGATGGGCGCTTCGATGATGATCGGGCGCGCGGTGGCTTGTGGCGTTTCGTTGGCGAGGCGGGCAACGCTCTCGACCTGATGAGCAAGCCAGAGTGCAGGGCTGATGCGGTTCACGAAGAGGCTGCCGGCACCAAAGGATACGCGGTCGTCAAACGCAAACTGTGTTTCGGCCACCTGGTTGACGATATCGCCAGTGACCAGATGGATAACAGGGGACAGCCGCAGCTCACCTTCGCCTGGAATAATTGATGGCTGAGCCGATGTGCGTGTCCGAACCTGTTGCATGCCGCATTCCTGTCTGTGAATGTACCGATAGAAAAACAATGACAGACGCTCGTTGAGATCACGCGGATTGGAACGGGTGGATTTGCAGCAAATTTGCTGGATCTGAGGGAGAATTCGTTATGACCGATGCCGCGCCAAGACTTTCCGCCACTGTTCTCCTGCTGCGCGATGCGCCGGAACTTCAGGTCCTCATGGTGAAACGCCATTATCAGATCGACTTCGCCGCCGGTGCGCTCGTCTTTCCGGGTGGCAAGACGAATGAGGAAGATGCATCGGATGAATGGGGTGCGCTGAGCGACGGTAATTATGAGGGCAAGGCCCGGATCGCCCGCGTCGCAGCGCTAAGAGAAGCCTTTGAAGAATCAGGGATTATCCTGGCGCGCCCGGCGAGCGCACGGGGCGAAGGTGCAGCGCTTGTCGGCGTCGACGTTGCTGACAAACTCGCCCCGTTCCGGGAAGCGGTCGATCGGCGTGAAAAGAGCTTCGTCGAACTCGTCCAGGAGCATGACCTTGTGCTGGCGCTCGATACGCTCGTCCACTTCGGTCACTGGATTACGCCCGACATGATGCCAAAGCGCTTCGACACGCATTTCTATCTGGCGCCGACACCGCCGCAACAGCTCGCCACCCATGATGGGCGTGAAACGACGGACGCTGTCTGGCTGTCGCCGCAATTGGCCCTCGACATGGAAGCGGCTGGCGAGGCGACCATCATCTTCCCGACCAAGATGAACCTTGGAAAGCTCGCTGAAGCGCAGAGCGTGCCGACCGCCATCAGCCGGTTCAGGGACGGGAATGTCGTCACGGTTCTGCCAGTTGTTGGCCAGGATGATAAAGGCAAACCCTGCCTGCACATCCCGGCTGAAGCGGGCTATGTGCAGACGATTGAACCCCTCGAAAAAGTCGAGAATGTCGCCAAACGCTGATCAGCGTTTGTAGGCCATAGGTCGTTCGCTTTCATCAACGGCCAAGTAGCGGTCGCGCAGCTTCGTCTGGCGGCTTTCGAGCGACTGTTCCACGCCATCGATAAAGATGCGGACTGGCGCACTCGCGACTTCCAGCGGATCGCCGTCCCAGATGACGAGGTCGCCCAGGCCACCCGCCGTGAGACGACCAGCGCCATCAATGCCGAAGATCTCAGCTGGAACGGATGTGATCGCACGCAGAGCGTCGGTGTGATCAACACCGCTACCAACGGCGTTGCCTGCACTTTGCAAAACGAGGCGCGCCTGATGGCTGCTGCTGTCCAGATGGGCGAAGGCTGTCGTGACGCCGGCTTCGATAAGCCGTGCCGCGTTCTGCTGAGTCGCGCCTAGCTGAGCGAAGCTGCTGGGCAGGTTATCATACGGATCAATGATAACCGGGATGTTCGCTTCAGCCAGCTCTTCTGCCGCCATCCAGCCTTCTTGAGCACCAACCAGTACGATCTGAAGGTTCGACATCGTTTTCTTCAGCGATATGACTTCGCGGATATCGCTCTCTCGGCTCACAGCAATAAGCATGAGTTGATCACCGCGGGCCGCCCGTGTGAAGGCTTCGGCATCCATGCGGCCCAACGCGTCGCCTTCGCTGTGCGCGAGGTAGCGCGTCGGAAAGGCTCTTGCGTCACCAAACGCAGCGCGAAGTGTCGCCCAAGCGGCAGGTCGTGAGCCACCAGACACGCTAGCCCCGCCCTCGCCAAGATTGATGAAGGTGAAAGCGCGCCGCTCGATGACTGAACCGGGCTCTCCGGTTGTCGTTGCGATGAAGCCCTGGCCGCCGAAGAGTGAGGCGCCAAGACTTGGAGCCACAGCCATTCGGGTGACGCCTTCGATACGGGTGATGTCGATACTTGTCGCACGGGGATTGAAGCCGTCGCTCAGATCAAGGGCAGCGCCGAAAGCTGACTGGCCTGCTGAGGTGTCGTTGGTTGAGTCTTCTGCGCCAACTTCGACGATTCCGACTTGCGAAAACGCCGAAAAGATACCGGGTGTAACCCATGCGCCCTCTGCGTCGATGGTCTCAAGGCCCGAAGGAAGCTGATCTGCATCGGCCCAGGCCACCACGGTTCCGTCGCGGATGACGAGGGTCGCATCCTCGCGAACCGTCTCACCGTCAAAAAGGGTTGCGTTCTGGATAGCGAGGTTTTGTGCGAGCGCGCTAGAAACAGCGAGCGAGGTAAACGCGGCAATTGCTGCGAATTTGAAGATCATTTCAGGTCTCCTTCGCCAGGCTGGCCAAGCTCGAAATCTGTGACGGGGGTGAAGTCTGGCTGCTCAAGGTCGAACATGAGCGCGCCGTCGATATAGACGCGTTCAGCGTTCGAATAGGAGCTGAAAGGGTCGCCATTCCACAGAACGACGTCTGCATCCTTGCCAATCTCAAGAGAGCCAGTCTGATCGAAGATACCGAGCGACTTTGCCGGATTGGCGGAGAGCCATGTCCACGCATCAGCGTCAGAAATCTCGATACCTGCGCGACGGCCATCTGCGAGCGCCTTGGCCGCTTCCTGATTTAGGCGCTGGATGCCGATATCGCTGTCAGAGTGAACGATCGCGCAAGCGCCCGCGTGATGGACGAGAGGGATGTTCTCTCGGATGCCGTCATAGGCTTCCATCTTGAAGCCCCACCAGTCGGCCCACATGGATGAACAGATGTTCTTCTCGGCCAGCAGGTCGGCAATCTTGTAGCTTTCCACCGCATGGTGGAAGGAAGTGACTTCGTAGCCAAACTCCTCGGACATATCGATGACCTGCGCCATTTCGTCGGCGCGGTAGCAATGCATGTGAACGAGGATGTCGCCGTCCAGCACGCCTGAGAGCGTATCGAGCTCAAGGTTGCGAGTCGGCATGTCGCCGCCGTCTGCTTCCCACGCATCCCACTTTTCCCGATAGGCCTTGGCCTCGATCCAGGAGTTTCGATACCCGGCAACATTACCCATGCGCGAGTAGGGGGCGCCGCCTGGAAAGCGCCCGCCGCCATATCCGTAGACGCGCTTAGGGTTTTCGCCGCATGCCATTTTCAGCGTGTAAGGTGCATCCGGAAATTTCATGCCTTGTACCGTGCGGGAGAGCACATTTTTCAGGGTGACGCCGCGCCCGCCAAACAGGTTGGCCGAGCCAGGCAGGATCTGCATCGACGTGACGCCGCCTGCGAGCGCGCGGGTAAAGCCAGGATCCTGAGGCCAGACGCCATGTTCGGCCCAGACTTCTGCAGTCACAGGGCCCGATATTTCGTTGCCGTCCTGATGGGCGCTAACGCCTGGCGACGGATAGACGCCGAGGTGGGAATGGTTGTCGATGATGCCCGGGGTGACGAACTTGCCCGACGCGTCGATCACTTCAACATCGTCGCCAGCGTCCAGATCCTCGCCCAAGCCAGCAATATTGCCGCCTTCCAGAAGGACGTCATAGTTCTCGAAGACGTTCCCGACCCCGTCATAGACGGTCGCGTTCTGAAGAAGCACTGCACCGGACGGGTAGGGGGTATAGGTCGATGGATAAGGGTCGCGATCGAACGCTTCAGCCTTATCGTCAGTGGTGTCGTTCTCGCTGCTCTCTCCGCCGCTACATGCGGTGAGGAAGGTCGCAGCGGACAGAGCCACTGCCAGACGCATCGCAATTTTCATATCAACCCCTCAGCCGGAATTTCCGTATCTGGAGACTATTGTGACCTGTTTGCGGGTTCTTTCAATGCTGGCGAAAACATTGATCCGGAAATATCAACCGTCGAGGGAGAGCGTTCTGATCAGATCGGTCTGACAGCGCCCGGGCAATTGAGATCTAGCGTAAAAGCAGGGCGATGTGGTTCGGGCACCGCTTCTGCACGCTCAAACGTCTTGAAAACGCGCGCAAGTGCAACCTTGCCGAACGTTGCCGGAACGACGCCCTGCGGACGACCCGGCTTCGCCCCGAACGCGCGTCGCAAACGCCCATTGGCGTAAAGAGCGTTGGCCCGGAACAGGGCGGGCCATGTCATGAACTCACACGAAAGCGAGACATTCATCATGTCGCCATTCTGGACCCGGTGCGGCGCATTCTGAGGCCACGAGATACCTTGCCCGGGTTTTAACTCAAATGGCTGGCCGTGATGTTCAAAGTCGTTTTCGAAGTAGAGGCTTTCGTCGCCTTCGCCGAGCGCAATTGCTTCAAGGCGCTCCGTCGGCGCGAATCTCTCTGTCTCAGGATAGAGGTAAAGGGTCTTCGTGCCACGCACCTGGAGAAGCGCCACCAGCGGAATATCCAGATGATAATGAACATGAATTCCGGGTGACGAGATAAGAACGCTCATATCGCGCTTGATGATTCGCTGGCCGATACGCGATTGCAGGCTGTCGAAGATATTCTGGGCCGTGTCGGCATAGTAGGACACAAGCTCGTTGGTGGCGCGAAGGTTGAGCCATATGCGTCCCTTCTTCACGGCCTCCAGGATTTCTTCACCGTTCAAATCGTTCGCAGTGCCGAATATAGGCTTCTCATCGCCTTCTACCTGTTCGCCAAAGGTCCAGATGCCGAGCCTGTCACGCGGGTAGGCGTCAAGCAGCGCCGCAAGTGATGCGTCGCAGAATAGCGGCGACTGATGCAGGCTGTGCTCAGCCTCCAGAAGGTTCGCGTCCAGCTTGTCGTGCCGAACATATTGCCAGTGAATACTCATTAGCCTGCGTCCAAACCAGGGTCACCCATTGGCCCGGCCTATACCGGAGGGGGGTGAAGAAACCCTTGTCTGGCCCGCAAGATTTACGCCAGCGCGGCGCCTAAATCCTCAGATATCGAGTTCAGAGGCGAATTGCGCATTGTCCTGGATGAACTTGAAGCGGTGCTCGGCCTTGCGGCCCATCAGCGTGTCGATGAGTTCGGCAGGCTTCATCTCGGTCAGCTCGTCCATGGAATCTGGTAGGGTGATACGCGCGAGTGTGCGTGATTTCGGATCCATCGTGGTTTCTTTGAGCTGTGAGGCATTCATCTCACCGAGACCCTTGAAGCGGCCGATTTCGACCTTTTCGCTGTTCTTAAATTCCGACGCGATGAGCTCTGCCTTCTGCGCGTCGTCCATCGCATAGACCGACTTCCCCTTGTGGCTGAGACGATAGAGCGGCGGCATCGCCATATAGAGACGGCCGCTCTCGATCAGGCCAGGCGTCATCTGATAGAAGAAGGTGATGAGCAGCGATGCAATGTGTGCCCCGTCAACATCAGCGTCAGTCATGATGATGACGCGCTCATAACGAAGATCGTCGAGACTGAAGCGCGTCTTGAGGCCCGTGCCGAGCGCCAGCATCAGGTCTGCGAGTTCCTGGTTCTTTTCGAGCTTGTCGACGGACGCGGATGCGACGTTGAGGATCTTGCCGCGCAACGGGAGAATGGCCTGCATCTTCCGGTCGCGCGCGGTCTTCGCCGTGCCACCAGCAGAGTCGCCTTCGACAATGAAGAGCTCTGTATCGCCGGAATTTGCCGAACAGTCGGCAAGTTTCCCAGGAAGACGAAGCCTGCGTGTTGCGGACTTGCGGGCGACTTCCTTGTCCTTGCGGCGCTTGGCGCGCTCGTCGGCACGCTCCATTGCCCAATTGAGAAGCTTGTCGGCCTCTTTCGGGCTACCCGCAAGCCAGTGATCGAACCGGTCGCGCACGGCGTTCTCGACCAGTCGGAAGGCCGCCGCAGTCGATAGCTTGTCCTTGGTCTGGCCGACAAATTCTGGCCCGCGAATGAAGACCGATAGCAGGATGCCAGCATAGGACATGACATCATCGGCGGTGATCGCAGTCGCCTTCTTCTGACCTGTCAGCTCGCCGTAATTGCGCAGACCTTTTGTAATGGCAGAACGAAGGCCCGCTTCATGCGTGCCGCCATCGGGCGTCGGAATAGTATTACAGTAAGAGCGCGAGAAGCCGTCGGCTTCGCCAAAGCCGGCAGCCGTCCAGGCGATCGCCCATTCGACCTTGCCTTCATCGGTCTCAACGAGGCCTGAAAAGGCTTCATTCGTAATGGTCGCTTTGCCCTTGAAAACCTCCTCCAGCTGGTCGGCAAGACCATTGGGATAGGTGAGGGTGGCTTCTGCCGGGATCTTGGAATCCTCAGGCAGGAGTGACGGGTCGCAGGACCAGCGCACTTCGACACCGCGATACAGATAGGCCTTGGACCGGGCCATCTGGAAAAGGCGGGACGGGCGGAAGCGGAGCTTGTCGCCGAAGATTTCGACGTCGGGACGGAAGCGCACACTTGTGCCACGACGGTTCGGGGCAGCGCCTTTCAGCTCGACCGGAGACATAACCTGCCCACGCTCAAAGACCTGAACGTAGAGCTTGCGGTCACGGGCGACCTCGACCTCGACCCGTTCCGAGAGTGCGTTCACGACCGAGATGCCGACCCCGTGCAGGCCGCCAGCCGTCGCATAGGCCTTGTCAGAGAATTTGCCGCCCGCATGGAGCGTGCACATGATGACTTCGAGGGCCGATTTGTCCGGGAATTTCGGATGCGGATCGATCGGGATGCCGCGACCATTGTCGGTGACCGTCAGGAAGCCGTCCGCATCGAGGCGTACCTCGATCCGATTCGCGTGGCCGGCCACGGCCTCGTCCATCGAATTGTCGAGAACTTCGGCAAAGAGATGGTGATAGGCGCGCTCATCCGTGCCGCCGATATACATGCCCGGACGTTTGCGGACAGGTTCGAGCCCTTCAAGGACTTCGATATCCTTGGCTGAGTAGCCGGATGTGTCTGCTGGAACGTCGTCGAACAGTTGTGCTTGATTGGAGCCTGTCATGACCACCTCGTCTAGACCGAATCATGCCGATCATACGAGCGCGAACATCAGCTCTCCTAGTCCTGCGCAGCGATTAGCTGTTGAAGGATTACCGCTCAGCGGCCGAGAAGCTCATTCGCCCGTGCAAAGACATCTTCAAACATCGCCGTCGTCAGGCGTCCGGTATTCGTATTGTAGCGCGAGCAATGATAGCTCGACAACAGGATCCGATTGTCAGGCAGGCGATACTCGCTGCCATGACCGAACGGGTGATCCTTCAGCTTCAGATCAAAAGCGCGCAGCGTTGAGTCGTGCGAAATCTTGCCGAGGCAGAGCAAGACCTTCGCGTTCGGCAGAGCATCGATGCGCGACGTCAGATAATCACGGCAAGTGTTGATCTCGGCGCCCACCGGCTTGTTCTTTGGCGGCACACACCTCACGGCATTCGTGATCATTGCATCTTTCAGGACCAGCCCATCATCGGGCCGGGCCTGGTATTCACCCTCGCTGAAGCCGAACTTGCCGAGCGTGGCGTAGAGAAGGTCGCCGGCCCAGTCGCCGGTGAATGGGCGCCCTGTCTTGTTGGCACCGGTCACGCCGGGGGCGAGGCCGATAACGAGCAGGCTTGCATTATCGTCACCGAATGACGGAACGGGCGCATTGAACCAGCCGGGATGGTTGAGCCGGTTCTGTGACCGATAGGCCACGAGGCGCGGGCAAAGTTCGCAATTCAGCGGTGCTTCAGGCGGGAAGGCGTTCTGATCAGTCATCGTCTGAATAAGACACCGCGCGCTCGGACGTTCCAGAGCGAGGCCGCCCGATCAGGTCTGACAGGTCTTCAAGGTCGATGAATATATCGGCCTCGCGGCGAAGCTCGTCTCCAATCGTCTGCGGTTGTGTCTTGGCAGATGAGACAACGGTGACGCGGCATCCCTGCGCCTTTACCATTTCGACAAGCCTGCGGAAGTCGCTGTCGCCTGCAAAGAGAACGATGTGGTCAACCGTGCTCGCCGCCGCCATCATATCGACAGCGATCTCGACATTCATATTGCCACGGACCCGGCGACGGCCCTCGCGGTCAGTGAATTCACGCGCTGCTTTGTGGATGACGTTGTAGCCATTGTAGCTGAGCCAGTCGACGAGCGGTCTGACCGGGCTGTAGTCTTCGCCCTCAACAATGGTCGTGTAGTAATTGGCGCGCAGCAGCCTGCCGCGATTTCTGAATTCAGCCAGCAATTTGCGGAAGTCGATTTCAATCTCAAGCGATCGAGAGGTAGTGTAGAGGCTTGCGCCATCAATGAACAACATCAGTCGTTCGTCTTTATAGAATGCCATTTTTAAACCAGAAATCAAAGTCATAGAGAAATAATTACAAGGCTAGCGCCGGACTGCAGCGACCGCAAGTGACGGGTTGTATCGGTGTGCTGCAACGCATATAAAGAGCGGCTATCAGGAGATTTCCCATATGGCACGAGTAACTGTCGAAGATTGTATCGAGCAGGTCCCGAACCGTTTTGACCTGATCCTTCTGGCTGCGCAGCGCGCACGCATGATCCGCGAAGGTTCGCCGATTACTGTCGAGCGCGACAACGACAAGGATCCGGTCATTTCCCTTCGCGAGATTGCTGACCGCTCCGTCAGCCTCGATGTGGTTCGCGA
Source organism: Henriciella marina (assembly GCF_027213945.1). Lineage (GTDB taxonomy): Bacteria > Pseudomonadota > Alphaproteobacteria > Caulobacterales > Hyphomonadaceae > Henriciella > Henriciella marina_A. The sequence goes on along the minus strand of NZ_JAPWGW010000002.1, from coordinate 101,980 downwards.
AGGGCTTATCGCCAACCTCCAGGAAGTCCGTCCTGGCGAGGAAGAAGAGCGTGAGGCAGACCGCGCAGCGCTCGAGACGGCGCCTGCGGCCACCGAAGAAGACGTGATGCGCGCCTACCAGGCCGAACTGGAGTCGGGCCGCGACGACCGTTTCTGATACTGCAATGAGCAGCGCGGCCGCCACTCACATTGATCGGTCGCCCCCAAATATGGAGCGGCGCGACGCTGGTGCGCGCGCCGTTATTCCAACCCGCGATGACCTGATCGACGCGGTCCGGGCCTATTATCCTGAAGTAGATTCCAGACGTCTCGGCGAGGCGTATGATTTTGCCAAAGAAAAGCACGGCGAACAGCTGCGCAAATCCGGCGATCCCTACTATTCACACCCTGTGCAGGTCGCGATGCTGATTGCCGGCATCCAGCTCGACCAGTGCACGATCATGGCCGGGCTTCTCCACGACACAGTCGAAGACTGCGATGTGTCGCTGGACGAGATTGAGACCCGGTTCGGCAGCGATGTGGCTGAGCTCGTCGATGGCGTCACCAAGCTTGGGAAGCTTGACTACAAGTCCGAACAATCCAAGCAAGCAGAGAACTTCCAGAAATTCATCCTGGCGACGGTGAACGATATCCGCGTCCTGCTGGTGAAGCTGGCTGACCGGCTTCACAATATGCGGACGCTTCACTTTATCCCGAAGGAAGAGTCACGGCGGCGGATTGCGGGCGAAACGCTGGAAATCTATGCGCCGCTGGCTCGCCGCGTGGGTCTTTACCAGGTGGCATCCGAGCTGGAAGATCTCGGCTTCCATCACGTAAATCCGGAAGCGCGCGCCAGCATCGTTGCAAAGCTCGAAGAGCTGATGTCGGAGAATGCCGACGACCTTGAACGCATTCGCTTTGCGATCAAGCAGGTCGTCGCTGAGCAAGGCCTTACAGCACGCGTGAAGGGACGCCGCAAGCAGCCCTATTCGATCTGGCGCAAGCTGGAGCGCAAGTCGATTTCATTTCGCGACGTCGCAGATATTTTCGGGTTCCGCGTCATCGTTCGCGAAACCGGCGAGTGCTATCAGCTGTTGGGCGCATTTCACACGGTCTGGGCGTGTCTGCCTGATCGTTTCAGGGATTTCATTTCTGTTCCGAAGCCGAACGGTTACGCATCGATCCACACCACCGTTCGCGCCTCTGGTAACCGCCTCGTAGAGTTGCAGATCCGCACCGAGGAAATGGACCGGACGGCCGAGCATGGCGTTGCCGCGCACTGGACGTATAAGAACAGCGAATACGGCTTCGATATTGAATCGTCCAAGGCTGCAGGCCTCGACCCCAGCGTAAACCTGCGCGCATTCGGTGAGCTTCTCGCCGATGGCGCAGAGCCCGATGAATTTCTCGAGCACGCCAAGCTGGAGATGTACCGCGAGCATGTGTTTGTCTTCACGCCCAAGGGCCGGCTCATCATTCTGCCGAAGGGCGCGATGCCGCTCGACTTTGCGTACGCGGTTCACACGGCCGTCGGCGACACTTGCGACGGCGCGAAGATCAATGGCGTCGATCGAACGCTTCGTACGCAACTCAAGAATGGGGACGTTGTCGAAATCCTTCGGCGTTCTGACTCTCGACCTACGGTCGGCTGGGAGGCGCTCACGGTAACCGGGCGTGCACGGTCTGCTATCCGCAGGCTGATCAGGGGGCGCGAACAGATCGAGTTTGTCCGTCTGGGCCGGGCACTGATGGACAGGGATCTCAGACGTGCCGGCATTGAACCGCTCGAAATCGACATGGTGCGTGTAGCCCGGCGCGCGGATTTCGAGACCGCCGAGGATCTTGCCGAAGCGATCGGGCGCGGTCGCTATGACACGAGTGACTTCATTCGCGCCGCGTTCCCGGGTCATGAGCCGATACAGGCGAATGCGCATGATCGCACTTTGATAGACGACCAGCACGCAAGCCAGATGATCGCAGGCGAGGATCTGACGCCGGGTGTTACCTTGCATCTCGGCGAATGCTGTCACCCGATCCCAGGGGACCGCATTATCGGTCTGAGGGAACCCGAGAAGGGCCTCGTCGTCCATACGATTTTCTGCCGCCAGGTTGCTGCTTTCGAAGATAGACCGGATCTCTGGGTTGACCTGCGCTGGAATGAGCTTGCCAAACAGGGCGTCGTGGCCGTTGGCCGGATCAGTGTTCAGGCGGTGAACAAGCCTGGCGTCATGGCGCTGCAGTGTTCGGCTGTCGCGCAGGCTGGCGGCAATATCACGCGCGTCGAGACCGGCGAGCGCGCCGCTGACTTTCTTCAGCTTGTCTTCGATATCGAGGTTGAGGACTTGCGTCATCTCGAGCACATAAGGGCCGCATTGCGGGCGCTCGCCGTCGTGGAGAGTGTTGAGCGGATCGAGGAGACGACAAATTGACGAATGACGACGTGCTGGATTGTTTTCGCGAAGCTGGTGCGCTGCTCGAAGGTCATTTCATTCTCTCCTCCGGACGCCGCAGCCCCGTCTTCCTGCAGAAGGCGCTCGTCTTCTCCCAGCCTGAACTGGCGGAGCGTCTCTGCAAGGCGCTCGCGCAGAATGTCACCGAGACATTCGGCAAGATCGACGTCGTGGCCGGACCAGCCGTTGGCGGCATCATTCCGGGATATGAGCTTGCGCGTCAGCTTGGTTGCCGCTCCATCTTTGCAGAGCGCGTTGATGGTGAGCTTCAGTTCCGGCGCGGTTTTTCAATTGCCGAAGGTGAGAAGATCCTGATCGCAGAAGATATCGTGACGACGGGTCTTTCTTTCCGCGAAACCGTTATCGCGCTTGGAAAACTGCCGGGTAAAGTCGTCGGTGGTTCCTGTGTAATCGACCGGTCGAACGGTCGTGCCGATGTGGGGTGCAAACTCGTTTCGCTCGCGCAGGTCGACTTCCCGGACTATGATCCGGACGATCTGCCGGACGAGCTTAAGGCGCTTCCGCCAGTCAAACCCGGCAGCCGGGGCCTTGCCTGAAGGAGCATCCGCTCATGATTATCGGTATGGGCAATGACCTCTGCAACATCGAGCGGATCGAGAAGTCGATCGAACGCTTCGGTGAGAGGTTCAAGCAGCGCTGTTTCACGGAAACGGAAATCGCACTGGCGGAGCGCCGGCGCCGTTCGGCTGAAACCTATGCGAAGCGTTTTGCAGCCAAGGAAGCCTGCGCAAAGGCGCTCGGCACTGGCGTGCCCCGGCGCGGTGTGCACTGGAGACATATGGGCGTTGTGAACCTGCCGACGGGAAAGCCGACCATGGCCCTGACCGGCGGGGCGGCCAAGCGTCTGGCGGAGATGATGCCTGAGGGACACGAGGCAGTGATCCACCTTACCATCACGGATGACCATCCATGGGCATCGGCTGTTGTCATTATCGAGGCGCTGCCTGTAGAAGCCTGCTCATGAAACCGGCCCGTCCAAAACGTACAAGACTGCGCGCCTCCGGACGGACGGTGAAGCGCAAACGCCCCGAACTGTCTGCCGAGGACCGTCAAGAGCTCGAGGGCCGGCTGGGATACACGTTCAGGACGGTTGAGTGGCTGAACCGCGCGCTGACCCATCCCAGCCTCATCGACAATTATGATGGCGACGCGCAATTCTCCAATCAGCGCCTCGAATTCCTCGGTGACCGGGTATTGGGCCTCATCATGGCCGAACTGCTCATCGCGAAATTTCCGTCTGAGCGGGAAGGTTATCTCACGCGAATTTTCCACCAGCTTGTCAGCGGCGAAGCCTGCGCAGAGGTTGGCGAAGCGATGAAACTTCGTCCCTTCCTGTTCCTAGATGCGTCGATGGAGAACAATAAGCGCGGCAGCTATGACAAGAGCGTCGCAGACGCCGTTGAGGCCATTGTAGCGGCTATCTATCGCGACGGCGGGCTGGAAGCGGCGCGCGCCTTTATCAGCCGCCATTGGATCATGGAGCTTGTGGATCGGGAAATCTCGCAGCAGAACCCGAAAACAAGGCTGAGCGACTGGTGCGGTGCCAATCGCGCACCCTATGCGACCTATGATATAATAGAGCGGTCTGGCCCGGATCACGAACCGGTTTTCCTTGTCGAAGCCAAGGTGGAAGGGCATGGGGCCGCGCGTGACAAGGGCCGTTCGAGGCAGGAAGCTGAGATGGCTGCGGCCGACCGACTTTTAAGGGATCTGATCCGTAATGCAGGCTGACGACATCAAACGCGCAGGCTTTGTCGCAATTATCGGGGCGCCGAATGCAGGCAAATCCACGCTGACCAATGCCATGGTCGGCACCAAGGTCGCGATCGTGACCCATAAGGTGCAGACCACCCGCTTTCCGGTTCGAGGTGTCGCGCATACCGGTGATGCGCAGCTCGTGATCGTCGACACGCCCGGCATCTTCGGGGCCAAGAAACGCCTCGACCGCGCCATGGTGAGATCGGCCTGGACCGGCGCTGAGGACGCTGATGCCGTTGTACACCTGATCGACGCCGCTGCCTGGATCGCAGAGCGCAAGGGCAAGTCCGCGCCAGCGCAGACCAAGTCCGTCGAGGACGACCGCGATGTGATCCGCACGCTGAAGCGCAATGACCGCAAAGTCATCCTAGCGCTCAACAAGATTGACCTGTTTCCGCACGATGAAGTCCTGCCGCTCATTGCGGAGTTCAATGAGAAGGGCGCTTATAGCGACATCTTCATGATCTCGGCAGAGAATGGGGATGGGCTGGACCTGCTTATGGACCATCTGGCTGTACAGATGCCGGAAGGCCCGGCCATGTTCCCGCCAGATCAGTCTGCGGACATCCCGATGCGCTTGCTGGCCGCCGAAATCACGCGCGAAAAGCTGATGCTTCGCCTTCACGAAGAGCTGCCCTACCAGCTGACGGTCGAGACCGAGACCTGGGAAGACTTCAAGAATGGTGACGTGCGTATTGAGCAGGCCGTCATCGTGGGCCGCGACAATCACAAGTCCATGGTGCTCGGCAAGAACGGCCAGACGATCAAATGGGTTAGCCGCGCCGCGCGCGAGGAGCTCGGCAAGCTGCTGGGTACACGCGTGCACCTCTTCCTCTTCGTGAAGGTGGACGAGAAGTGGCAGGAAAAGCGCGAGAGCTACGCCCATCTCGGACTGGAGTTCGATAGCTGATGCAGTGGCGCGATGAGGGCCTTGTCCTCGGCGGCCGCAAGTTCGGCGAAAGCGGATTGATCCTCGACGTGCTGACACGTGAACGCGGGCGCCGCTCCGGTCTCGTCTATGGCGGCGCTTCGCGCAAGAAACGCGCTCAATTTGAGCCTGGCAATACGGTCGACCTGTCGTGGTCGGGCCGTCTCGAAGAACAGCTTGGCCGGTTCGACGTTGCTGAAAGTTCCCGCCAGCGTGCATCCCGCCTCATCGACCTGCCATTGGCTCTGAATGCCGTGGCGTCGATCTGCGCGCTTCTGCGCGGCGCCCTGAATGAGGGCGATCACGCCGGTTCGGCACTGTTCGCTGCGACTGAGATGCTGCTCGATCAACTCGATAGCGATGAGGTCTGGCCGGCCCTCTATGTGCGTTGGGAACTTGGCCTCCTCGCGGCGCTCGGTTTTGGGCTTGATCTCGAAGCCTGTGCGGTAAGTGGCTCGAATGACGGTCTCACCCATGTCTCGCCGCGAACGGGGCGGGCTGTGAAAGGTTCGGAAGCCGCAGAATATGTCGACCGGCTATTCGTTCTGCCGAACTTCCTTATGGATGCGCGCTCTCCGGCGAAGGATCAGGATATCGCTCATGGGCTGGAGCTGACGGGTCATTTCATTGAGCGACGCCTGTTCAATACGATAAACCGGGATATGCCGGAGCCGAGACGGCGGCTGGTGGCAAAGCTGGGGCGCCCTCAGTTGCTCTAGCGGCAGATGCTTGAACGTCCCATGTCGAAGTGAAAGTGGTCCGCATGGGCAGCGTTGTAATCGGGGCCCAGCACGACCGAGAACAGCTGGCACGCCCCGCCATGCACCTCGTCCAGGAACGCGCCGAATTCGCTATCCTCGCGCCAATGCTGGCGTACGTCGATAACGCGACCATCGGCCAGACGAAACCCGCGAATATCAATGGCATTCGCACGGCCATGCTCACTCAAATTGCTTGAGCCAGCGATATTGCGGCAAGAAAATGAGCCATAGGAGAGAATGCGGTCGATATCTTCGCCGAGGATCTTTTCAGCCGCAGGTGCCACGATCTCACGCTCCCAGACGAAAAGTGATGCGGTCTGGGCGCAGGTCATTTTTAGCGGCGCGACGGAGTAGGGGTATGCCGACTGATCCAGTGTCAGGGGTCGTTCAAGCGGGCAGCGCTCCGTGCCGCTGCCTTCGGGAAGGGCCGTGTAGCCGACCTCTGCACGGTCGAGCAGGGCATAGCACTGGTTGAAGTCACCCTTGAGCCGCGCCAGCTTGATCGGCGTCGCAAAGCCGATCGGATCGGTCAGGCTGAGAGGCCGGAGCGGATTGTGTTGCACTGGAACGAACGCATTGAAGGCAATTGCAGCTAGAAGCAGTGCCGCAACGACACCAACCTGTTTAATACCCCGCTCAAGCGTGCTGATCATTTCTTATAATCGCCTGTCATTCTGATAGACTTAGGGCCAAGCCCGATTCCTGAGAAGGCAGAGCCCGAAGGAGCCACCATGTCCGACCTTCTGGACCCCGAAGATGGCAACATCATCAATGAGCCGCTGAGTGAAGCCCTCACCAAGCGCTACCTTGCCTATGCCTTGTCCACCATCACCTCCCGCGCCCTGCCGGATGTGCGCGATGGCCTGAAGCCCGTCCAGCGCCGCATCCTTTACGGCATGCGGGAACTTAAACTCGATCCGGAGTCCGGCTACCGCAAATGTGCGAAAATCGTCGGCGACGTAATGGGTAACTTCCACCCGCATGGCGACAGCGCGATCTACGATACGCTTGTCCGGCTCGCCCAGAATTTTTCCGTCCGCTATCCGCTGGTCGATGGTCAGGGCAATTTTGGCAACATCGATGGCGATAATGCGGCCGCTTACCGCTACACCGAAGCACGGATGACGGAGGCGGCAAAGCTGCTGCTGGACGGGCTCAACGAGGACGCCGTCGACTTCAAGGACAACTATTCCGAAACCGAGCGCGAGCCGGTCGTCCTGCCGGCAGGCTATCCAAACCTTCTGGCGAATGGCGCAACAGGGATTGCCGTGGGTATGGCGACGTCCATTCCGCCGCACAATGTCGCCGAAGTCATCGATGCAGCGCTCCTGCTGATCGAAGACCGCGACACGCCGATCACCGAGCTGATGAATGTCATGCCGGGTCCGGACTTCCCGACGGGCGGCGTCATCGTCGAGCCGCGCAGTGCCATTCGCGAAGCCTATGAGACTGGTCGGGGCGGCTTCCGTATCCGCGCGCGTTGGTCGGTCGAGGATCTTGGTCGCGGCACCTGGCAGATCATCGTCACCGAGATCCCCTACCAGGTCCAGAAGTCGCGCCTCATTGAAAAGCTCGCCGAGCTCATCGAAACCAAAAAGGCGCCGCTTCTCAGTGATGTGCGCGATGAGAGCGCCGAAGACATTCGCATCGTGCTGGAGCCACGTGCGAAGACGGTCGATCCAGACGTCTTGATGGAGAGCCTGTTCAAGCTCTGCGATCTGGAATCGCGCTTCTCCATGAACATGAATGTGCTTGATCGCGGCGCGCCAAAGGTGATGAGCCTGCGCGAAGTGATCATCGCTTATCTCGACCACCGCCGCGAGGTCGTGGTGCGCCGCGCGCGCTTCCGTCTCGACAAGATCGAGAAGCGCCTCCACCTGCTTGAGGGCTACCTCAAGGCCTTCCTCAACATCGATGAAGTCATCCGCATCATCCGTGAGGAAGATGAGCCCAAGCAGGAGCTGATCAAGCGGTTCGAACTGACTGATATTCAGGCCGAAGCGGTTCTCAACCTCCGCCTGCGTGCCCTTCGCAAGCTGGAAGAGATGGAGATCCGCAAGGAGAATGACGCGCTTCAGGAAGAGCGCGCTGATATTGAATCCCTGCTCGGCTCGACACGCCGTCAGTGGACCAGGGTCGGCAAGCAGCTGAAAGAGGCACGCAAGGTTTTCGATCCGGAAACCGAGCTTGGCCGCCGGCGCGCCACGTTCGAGGACGCGCCAGAAATAGACCTCTCAGCGGCACTTGAAGCGTCCTCGCCGAAAGAGCCGATAACGGTCGTGCTGTCTTCAATGGGCTGGATTCGCGGCATGAAAGGGCACGGACTCGATCTTGAAACGACCAAGTTCAAGGATGGCGACAGCCTTTATCTCAGCGAGGAGGTCCAGACGACTGACAAGATCGTCCTGCTCGCCAGCGATGGCCGCGCCTTCACGTTGACCTGTGACAAGCTGCCGGGTGGCCGCGGGCATGGTGAGCCGATCCGGCTGTCTATCGACCTGGAAGACAATATCGAGATTGTCGCCATGTTCAGGCTGGATGGCAGCAGGAAACGCCTCATGGCATCGGACGCAGGCTATGGCTTCATCGTGCCTGAGGGTGAACTTGAGTCGAACCGCAAGGCGGGCAAGTCCGTCGTCAATACAGGCGGGGGCAATCTGCTTGTCAGTCGAATTGTCGATGGTGACCAGATTGCGGTGATCGGCACGAATAAGAAGCTCCTCATCTTCCCGCTCGAAGAACTGCCAGAAATGGCGCGCGGCAAGGGCGTTAAACTTCAGGCCTACCGTGGCAAGGACAAGTTGGCTGACGCCATGACCTTCAAGGCCGAGGAAGGCTTCGCGGTGACGGATGCCGCTGGGCGCTCACGCACCTTCCCGGAATGGGAAGAATGGATCGGCAAACGGGCGCAGGCTGGCAAAACGGCACCGCGCGGATTTCCGAAGTCAGGTACATTCAAGGGTTAGCTTGTCTTCCCGCAGGGGCGGGTCTACTGAGTCAGCCGGGACAATCTTCGAGGTGGAGGGACCTCCATGACTTTTCTTTACGTTCTGATCGGTGCGCTGGCCATTCTGGTCGTTTTCCTGATCGGTATCTACAACTCGCTCGTCGCCAAGCGGCAGCGCTGCAATCAGGCTTTCGCCGATATTGATGTGCAGCTGAAGCAGCGCCAGAACCTGATCCCCAATCTTGTGGAAACGGTGAAAGGCTATGCCAGCCATGAGCGTGAAACGCTTGATGCGGTCGTGCAGGCTCGTAACTCGGCTGTAGCGGCCCATTCGCCGGGCGAAATGGCACAGGCCGAAGGCCTGCTGACCGGCGCGCTTGGCCGCCTGTTCGCGTTGTCCGAAGCTTATCCAGACCTGAAGGCCAATGAGAACTTCAAGGACCTGCAGGACGAGCTGTCGGTGATCGAAGACAAGCTTGCTGCCGCACGCCGTTTCTACAATGCGGCCGTTCAGGACTATAACACCTCGCGTGAGCAATTCCCGAACTCCATCGTGGCCGGCATGTTCAACTTCGAAGAGCGCGAATTCTTTGACCTTGGCGGCGACCGCACCGCCCTGTCGAACGCGCCGGAAGTGAAGTTCTAAGGCAAGCTGAACGCTTCAGAGAAAACATCAGGGTCCCGGTCTTTCATACTGAAAGGCCGGGATTTTTGTCTGCAAGTACGGTTAGTTCGCTTGGAGGGAAGGCAACCACGTCGCAAGCTGCGGCATGAAGGCGACGGCAAGGATCATCAGCAGTTGCAGGCCGATAAAGGGCAGGGCACCGCGCCAGATTTCAATCGTCTGAACGCTGTCTGGCGCAGCGCCGCGCAGATAGAAGAGCGCAAACCCAAATGGCGGGGTCAGGAAGCTGGTCTGCAGGTTCAGCGCCATCAGGATGGCCAGCCAGACCGGGTCGAACCCCATGATGATCAGAGGCGGAGTGACCAGCGGCACGACCACGAAGACGATCTCGATGAAGTCGAGAAAGAAGCCGAGCACGAACATGACCAGCATGGCGCCGATCAGAGCGCCCCACCGACCGCCGGGCACTGCCTCGAGAAGGTCAGCGACCATGTCATCGCCGCCAAATCCCCGGAAGACGAGCGAGAACAGCGATGCCCCGATCAGGATCAGGAAAACCATCGATGTAATGTGGACGCCGCTTTTCAGAGCGAGCGAAAGAAAGCCACGCCGATGCAGGATCAACATGCCAGCAGCGGTACCAGCCAGGAGAATGAATGCTGAGATGGCGATGACCGAGATGCCGACAAGCGTGATCGCGTCAGTGGTTGCAACGCCAAGCCGCAGATCCATCACATTTCGGATAACCAGAATCAGAATGAGGGAAACGAAGGCCGCCGCAATGATCCTCACTAGAAACGCATCTTTTGTTTCCGACAGTCGAAGGCCTGCAAGAAGCAAGGCACCGGCCACGCCGATCGAGGCAGCTTCTGTTGGCGTTGCGATACCGGATAGGATGGCGCCAAGCACGGCGATGATAAGGAAGAGCGGCGCACCGAGGCCGAATGTAACTTCCTTGCCTGTCAGCGGCGGGCTGTCATCGTCGATGACGGGCGGGCAGGACTCTGGTTTCAGGATGGCCATGATGGCGATCCAGCCAAGGTAAAGTCCGACCAGGAGCAGGCCTGGGATCAGCGCGCCGGCGAAGAGGTCACCTACCGACACCACAAAGCTGCCAATGCCCATTTCGTTGGCGGCCTGGCTCGCAGCATTGGAGACAGCATCCGCAAGCAGAATGAGGACGATGCTCGGCGGAATGATCTGACCGAGCGTGCCGGATGCCGCAATGGTGCCGGTCGCGAGTTTGGGATCATACTTATGGGCCAGCATGGTCGGCAGGGCGATCAGCGTCATCGTGATCACGGTTGCGCCAACAATCCCGGTTGAGGCCGCTAGCAACGCACCGACAAGCACAACCGCATAGCCAAGACCGCCGCGCATACGCCCGAGAAGCCGTCCAGCGATGTGTAAGAGGTCTTCTGCCACGCGCGAGCGTTCAAGGATAACGCCCATCAGTACGAAAAGTGGAACAGCGATCAGCGTTTCATTCTGCATGATCGACCCGCCCTGAATGCGGCTTGGCAGGGAGAGGAGCAGCGGTTCAGGAAAGACGCCGAGCGTGATGCCGACCAGCGCAAAGAGCAGGGCGACGCCGCCGAGCGTCAGTGCGACGGGGTAGCCGGCAAGCAAGGCGCCGATGGCCGTCAGGAACATCAGGAGCGCGAGCAGGAGTTCAAGCTCCATAATGACGCTCCTGCGGTGTGACTTCTTCGGCTTCCGCGGCGAACCCGGTCAGTCTGAGCGCCGATTTCAGGGCCACTGACAGACCAGCGAGTACCAGGAGAATGGCAAAGACCGGCACCAGCGTCTTGAACAGAAACAGGATCGGAAGTCCGTCGCTCTCGCGCGAGCCTTCAAACAGCGTCCAGCTGCGCGTGAGGCCCTGTTCGCCAGCCATAAGGAGGCGGATGCAGATCGGGAAGAGAAGGAGATAGGTGCCTGCAATTTCTATCCAGTTGCGGCCATTCTCGCCAAAGCGGGGGCGCAAGATGTCGACCCGCACATGAGCATCATCGCGAAGCGCCGTCGCAGCGCCTAGCATGAACATGGCGGCAAAGGCGTAGATGACTGACTCCGACAGCCAGGTAGCCGTCAGGGCCAGGGCGTAGCTGGCGATCACAACGACAAGCTGAAGCATGAACAGAAGGATGGCGGCCAGCATGGCAGCGCGCAGGACCCAGTCCAGTGAGCGGTCGAGACCGTCTGCAAGCGTTTGCCCGGCCCGGTAAAGCGGGCGCGGGATCACGAGTATCAGAAGAGGCAAAAATAGAAGAGGAGACGCGACGATCCCGATCCATTTCAGGAAGCTGCCGAGCGTCAGGAAGATTTGCGGGTCCATGGCGGCCGCCTAGCTTCCGGTGCGCCGGCCGAGGGCGCGCGCCGCATAAAACGGTCCGTCTGACACCGCCGCCCAGCCAGCCATCTTTTTCAGGGCGTCTTCAAAACTCTCATAGATGCGCTTCTCCAGCCCATCGCGTCCGGATGCGGCCCGTACATCTCGCGCTGCTTCGGCCATAGCCGCGACTACCTCGTCTGGAAAAGACCGAAGCTGGACGCCATGTTCGCGCACGAGCAAGTCCAGATAGACCGAGTTCTGATAGGTAAATTCGCCGAGCGAGAGGTGATTGACCGACTCGCAGGCTGCCTTGATCAGCGCCTGTTCGCCTGCCGTCAGGCTTTCCCAGAGTTTGAGGTTGATGCCGACAGCGAGACTCGCGCCCGGTTCATGGAAACCGGGCCCATAATAATAAGGCGCCTCGCGATAGAAGCCGAGTGAGTAGTCATTCCATGGCCCGACCCACTCAGTCGCGTCGATATTGCCCGTCTGGAGCGCCTGATAGATCTCGCCGCCTGGCAGGGACTTTGCTGAGCCGCCAAGGGCGCGCAGCACGTCGCCGCCTTGTCCCGGAATACGCATCTGAAGGCCGACAAGGTCGTCAAGACTGTTGATCTCGCGTCGGAACCAGCCGCCCATCTGGTGACCTGTATTCGCGCCCTGCAGCGGCTTGATGCCGAAGCCCGCCGACAGCTCGTCCCAGAGTGCCTGACCGCCGCCAAAGTCGATCCAGCCCATGATTTCCTGCGCCGTCATGCCGAACGGCACGGCCGTGAAGAAAGGGTAGGCAGTGGACTTGGCCGTCCAGTAATATTCGGCGCCGTGATACATGTCGGCAGAGCCGTTCGCGACCGCGTCGAAACTTTCAAAAGCCGGGACCAGTTCGCCCGCAGCGTAGACCTTCACTTCGATCAGACCTTCGGACATGGCAAGAATGCGCTCGGCTACGCGCTCGGCCGCGCGGCCAAGGCCGGGCAGGCCCTTGGGCCAGGTGGTCACCATGTTGAGACGCCGCCGGTTGCGGCTGATCGCAGGTGCGGCAAGGTTCGCCGCGTGATCAGGACTGCCAAAGGATGCGGCAGCACCGCCTATGCCAAGGAGACCTGCGCCTAGCAGGTTACGTCTTCGTATCATGTCCTCCCCCGGATCCTCTTGGGATCGCCCGGCCTTGCCCCTCTGACAGGTCGGGTTCTAGTCTTTCTCTTCAAGCGGACGCCAGACGGCCCCGTCAAGGACTTCGAGCGGCTGGAAGCGGCGTTTATAGTCCATCTTCGGGCTCTGCTTGATCCAGTAGCCGAGATAGACGTGCGGCAGCCCATAGTCCTCCGCGCTGCGGATATGATCGATGATCATATATGTGCCGAGGCTGCGCTTGGGCTGGCGCGTGTCGAAGAAGGTGTAGACCATCGAGAAACCGTCGCGCAGCACATCGGTCAACGACACGGCAACAAGCGGCGCATCCTCTTCAGGGCCTTCGCGGTACTCGAATATCAGGGTCTGAACGGGAGTCTCGTTCACCATGCCAGCAAATTCGCGAAACCCCATATCCGACATGCCGCCGCCTTCATGGCGCGAGACGAGATAGCGTTTCAGCAGGCGGAACTGCTCGCGTGTCGCCTTGGGTGCGACAGGTCGTCGGACGAGGTCTGCATTGCGCTTCAGGATACGCGTCTGGTTGCGGCTGGGGGTGAACCTTGAAGCATCAACACGCACACTGCGGCACGCATTGCATGAGGGGCAGGCTGGACGATAGGCGACCGACTGGCTGCGACGAAAACCTGCTTCGCTGAGCTGGTTGTGCAGCGTATCGGGGGCCGACTGGTTGAGATGGGTAAAGGCTTTGCGCTCCATCTGGCCGTCCAGATAGGGGCAAGGCGTTGCACCGGTGACATAGAAACGTAGTCCGCGTCCGACACCCGGTACGGTAAATAGCGACTCATCCAGTTTCATAGTCATCGATTAAGGCACTCATAAATCAAAACGCCAAGGGGCCATTATGGTGAATGCAACCCACATCACAACCAAAAGTGGCCCACCAAACTTTATGAAGTCTGAAAACCGGTAATGGCCGGGCGCCATAATCAACATGTTGGTCTGGTAGGCGATCGGCGAGGCGAAACTGCAGTTCGATGCGTAAATTACTGCAAGGATATAAGGAAGCGGGTCGGCGCCAGCTGAATGCGCGGCCTCCAGGGCGACAGGGGCAAACAGCACGGCCGTCGCGGCATTGCTGAGAATGTTTGTCAGGATGGCAACGCAGATAAAGATGGTCGAGAGGATCACGACGGGGCCGAAGGGCGAGGCGAGTGTTACAACGCCATCTGCGATCAGGGTCGCTGCGCCAGTCTTCTCCAGCGCCGTACCCATGGCGAGCGCGGCGGCGATCACCAGAAATATCCTGAGATCAAGTGCCCGGCTCGCCTGCCGAGTGTTAAGGCATTGCGTGACGATCATGGCGAGGGCTGCAAGAACGGACGCCACGAGAATGCTGACAATGCCGGTCGCTGCCAGAATGACCATGCCGAGCGCGATCAGGCGGGCCGCGAGGCTATGCGCCGTCACCGGAATTTCCTTTTGCGACCACTCCAGCAGGAGGATGTCCCGGCTTGTTCGCAACTCTTGGAAGACGGTCGGCGGCGCACAGAGGAGGAGAGTATCGCCCGCTTCAAGCCTGATTTCACCAAGCTTGGTCCGGATCATGCGCGAGCGTCGTTGAATGCCCAGCACGACCGCCGAGGTCAGCCGGCGGAAACCAAGCATTTCTACGGTCCGGCCCGCCATACGCGAACCCGGGGCGATAACGGCCTCGATCAGGCTGAGCTGCGGTACACTTGTATCGACCTCTTCGTTCTCATTCCCCTGCCAGATCTGTTGCAGCAGCCCAGGTTTTGAGGCGAGGAGGTCACTGATGGCCTTCCGCGTCGCCGCGACAATGACCAGATCCCCGGCACGGAGTTCGACATTCTCGAACGGGGGGAGCATAGCTTTCTCGCCGCGCTGGATAAGGCGGACGGTCATATCCTTGAGATCCGGGAACATGCCCGCCACCGGGGACTGGCCAATCAGGAAATGCCCGTGCGTGACTTCGATCTGTGCCACGAACTGCTTGCCGCTCGGCACAATCTCCTGCGCGAACGTATCCCGGTTCGGCAGAAGATATCGCGAAAAGATCGCAATATAGGCGAGCCCGACCCCGGCCAGCATCAAGCCCATTGGCGTCTGTTCGAAGAAGTCGAGCGAGATCCCTTCGGTGCGCCGATAGGCATCAGCCGCCAGCAGGTTGGTAGACGTGCCGATAAGAGTCGTCATACCGGCCAGGATGGACACAAAGCTGAGTGGCATCATGAGCCGCGATGGCGATGCGTTCATACGCATTGCAATCGCACTCATGATTGGAAGAAACATAATGACGACGGGCGTATTGTTGGTGAAGGCGCTGATGGCGAAGACAGCGAAGAACGTTACGCAAAGCGTATAGATTGGACGTCTGCCATAGGAGCGTAGAAGCGCTTTCGTGGGTCCTTCAATGGCGCCCGTCTGGAATAGACCCTGGCCGACAACGAGGAGCGCCATGATCGTGATAAGCGCCGGGTTGCCAAACCCTGAAAGCAGGTCCGCCGAGCTTATCGATGTCCCATCAAAGGCGGTCGCACCGGGGATGGTGAACAACAATAGGAGGGCGGCGACAACACCGATGGAAACAGCTTCCATCGACCACCTGTCCAGCACATAGGCAATGATCGCACAAAGTATGACGAAAAGGCTGGCCCACATGGGCCAGTTTGCAACGAGCTCTGTTGCCATGAGGTCTCCCGGCCGCGAAAGGAGCCGAAAGGTCCTTCCAGTAAATCAGTCTAGGTGGACGACTATGCTCAACCGGCGGTTCTGAGGCAAGTTGGTAGAACTGGCATCGAGCGGCCTTGTGTCAGCCAGACCGGCAACGCTGCGGACGCGTGCTGGTTTTATTCCATGGGCCAACAGAGCACGACGGGCCGCGTTTGCCCGGTCCGCGGACAGGTCCCAGTTGGAATAGTTTGTCCGGTGGATAGGGTCACTATCGGTGTGGCCTTCGATGCTGAAAGGCATATCGATCAGTGCCAATGCCCCGGCGGTCAGGGCGATCAAATCATCGCCGCGTGCATTCAGCGACGCCGCACCTTTTTCAAATAGCGGCGCTAGCTCAGGATCGAGAAGATCAATCCGCACGCCGTTCTCGATTTCGCTGATTGCGACGTGGCCAGCAGGTTCGGCTAGCAGAGCGGAATAGCGTAGAGTATCGGCGAGCGCCGAGGGTCCGGTTTGTGCGGGCGTCAGGGAGAGCGGCTTGAAAGCCTGCGCTGTCGCCAGTCCAGGTGCGCCGAATTGCTCTGCCACATTCTCTTTCTGCTCGGGCGTTGCACCATGGACCAGCCAGAGAACGAGAAAGAGGGCGCAAAGGGCTGTCAGGAAGTCCGCATAGGCGAGCTTCCATCCGCCAGTCTGGCGGATCGGCGCCAGAGGCATTCTGCCTCCGGCACGCGACAAGGCGTGAACATTAGCCATAGTGTCCGATCTTTCTGATCCGTACACTCTGTCTACACGAACGTCCTTAGGGCGGAGTTTGGCGTAACCTTTGAATTTTAATCAAATCTGGCCAGAGTCCATATGCCGTTCTGGTTGGCGGCCGCGACAAACGGGTTATCTGGCGCGAAGCGGCAAAGACGAGGTAGTTATGAGCAAGTGTGCATTTCTGGGGCTGGGTGTCATGGGTTTTCCAATGGCGGGTCATCTCGTGTCGATAGGCCACGAGGTCACCGTCTGGAACCGAACGCAGTCCAAGGCCAATGACTGGGCCGCAGAACATGATGGCAAGGTAGCTGCGACGCCGGAAGAAGCTGTTGCAGACGCAGAATATGTCTGTCTCTGCCTCGGAGATGACCCCGACGTCGAAGCAGTTTTCGACCAGATCGAGGAGGCGCTCGCCAAAGGCGCAATCGTAATCGACCACACGACAGCCAGCGCGGGTCTCGCCCGAAATCTTTATGAGCGCTGCAAGGGAAGGGGCATTCACTTCGTCGACGCCCCGATATCAGGCGGTCAGGCTGGCGCCGAGGCCGGGCGGCTTACCATCATGTGCGGCGGCGATGACGACGTCATGGCGAAGGCGCGGCCGGTTATGGAGGCATATGGTGCGCGTATTACTCATATCGGCGAGAGCGGTGCAGGACAGCTTGCAAAATCAGTGAACCAGATATGCATCGCGGGTATCGTTCAGGGGCTCTCAGAAGGCATTCATTTCGCTGAAACCAATGGCCTCGACGTTGCCAGGGTTATGGAAGCCATTTCTGGTGGTGCGGCACAAAGCTGGCAAATGGAGAACCGCTGGAAGACAATGACGGCGCGCGAATTCGATCATGGTTTCGCCGTAGACTGGATGCGCAAGGATCTTCGAATTGCCCTGAGGGCGGCTGACGACAGTGGTGCGCGTCTGCCGGTCACAGCGTTGGTCGATCAGTTCTACGGCGACGTACAGGCGCAGGGCGGCGAGCGCTGGGATACGTCGAGCCTCGTCGTGCGCTTCGATACCTCGCGAAAGCAGTGAATTGAAACAGGTCGAAATTCACCTCAAGAAGCGTGACAGCGACATCATCGTCCGCGCGATCAAGGCGTTCGAACCCATCGACTGGATCCAGTTCGACATCGAGCAGGCTGATAGAAAGATGATCCGCGTGCTCACGCATGACGGTCGTTGCCAGATCCTGATCGATGCGGTGTCTGAGGCACTTGAGAATTGCCGGGACTGGCGGGTCACCATGATCCCGGTCGAGGCGAGCCTGCCGGAACCGCGTGAGCTTGAGCAGGACGAGGCGGCGAGCAATCTTCGCGTGCTGCGCGAAGAGCTTCTCGACGATGTGGTCAAGGACGCGACGCTTTCACGCGACTTTCTCATCCTGTCAGGTCTTTCGACCATCGTCGCCGCAATTGGCCTGAATGCAGACGGCGTTGCCGCGGTGATCGGCGCAATGGTCATCGCGCCTTTGTTGGGACCAATACTCGGTTTCGCCCTTGGTGCCGGTCTCGGCAATATGGGGCTTATCCGCCAATCGGGAGTCACCCTTGCAGCGGGCCTGGGCGTGGCCTTGCTCGTCGCCTTCCTCATCTCCTTCGCCTTGCCGCTCAACCTGGAAAGCGAAGAACTGATGGCGCGTACGCAGGTACGCCTCGACAGCGTCGCGCTGGCCCTTGCTGCAGGCGGCGCTGCAGCGCT
Source organism: Henriciella marina (assembly GCF_027213945.1). Lineage (GTDB taxonomy): Bacteria > Pseudomonadota > Alphaproteobacteria > Caulobacterales > Hyphomonadaceae > Henriciella > Henriciella marina_A. The sequence continues at coordinate 83,929 of NZ_JAPWGW010000002.1, read as the reverse complement.
GTCCATGGCTCAGGGCAAATCTGCTGTGCTGGTCGGCGTTATGGTCGCGGCGGCGCTTCTGCCGCCTGGGGCTGCCTTCGGTCTGTTTATGGGATCCCAGGAATGGGCGCTTGCCGCCAGGTCCGGAATGTTGCTTTTCCTGAATATTGTCTGCCTGCTTGTCTCGGCGCTGGCGGTCTTCCGCCTCAAGGGCATCAAACCCCGCGGATGGGTCGATCAACAGAACGCAACGCGCGCCTTCTGGATAAATGTTTCGCTTTCAGGCGCGCTACTGGTTGCCCTGATGGTGCTCATTGTTGTGCTGGATCTTGGCGAAAACGTCTCGCTAGGCGATTGAGATTGCCGGTGTCGATAGCCCCTTTTAGTGTGCTGGCAGCAACGTGGAAGGGGATGGACGATGGCCAAGGCTGAGAACAAGACTAGACAGACCGCGCAATCGCCGCAGGAATTTGTCGCCTCTGTCGAGCATCCTGTTCGCAGGGCGGATGCCGAACGTCTTCTCGAAATATTTGAGACGACAACCAACCTCGCGCCGCGCATGTGGGGCCCATCGCTGATCGGTTATGGTCGTTATGCCTACAAATATGAAAGCGGGCGTGAAGGTGAGTTCTTTATGACGGGTTTCTCGCCGCGCAAGGCGAACCTCGTCGTCTATGTCATGCCCGGGTATCTGGACCTCGAGGAAAAGCTCGGTCGGCTTGGGAAGCACAAGATCGGCAAGTCCTGCCTCTACATCAACAAGCTGGCCGATGTAGACGAAGCCGTCTTGGCCGAGATTATCGACTTCGGCCTTCAGTATATGCGCGGAAAATACGAGACCTGGGACGAATAGCTCTGCCCAGCTTATCTGCTGCTCAGCTTCAATCGAGCCGGTCAATCACGTCCTGGAGCAATTCGTCGATCCGGCGGCGCGTTGCCGACGAACGCAATGACGAGTCGTTTGCGAACACCGCGAAGGCATAGCGTGTCCCATCCCGTGCCTCGAAGTAGCCAGCCAGAGAGCCCGTTCCTGTAAGGCTTCCAGTTTTGGCGCGGAAACGATCGTCACGGCCAAGCTCAGTGAATCGGTAGCGAAGCGTACCATCGACGCCCGCCCGTGACAGGTGCCCATACCAGGTGTCGAACCAGCTCTGGCGGCTTGCCCAGACCAGCAGGTCCGTCATCGCAGATGGCGTCAGGCGGTTATAGACAGAGAGGCCAGAACCGTCGGCGAGACTGAACTCGCTTCGTGAGGCACCCGCATCGACAAGCATATCGCCCATCAACTCAAGACCTGCATCCTGCGAGCGGTCTCTTGCCGTCAGCGAAATATGATGAAGCAACACTTCTGTATAGAAATTATTGCTCTCGTGCAGGACTTCCTCAATCAGCAGGACGGGGTCCGACCCGGGCAGCACAAAATCGGGTAGGGGGCCTGTCGGGTCACTGTCGGCTACTGGTTCATGCACCGTCCTGCCGCGAAAGACCGGGCCGTGGACGGTCACGCCGCGCTCCTCCAGCATGGCCTTGAGCACCTCGCCGGCATAGAGCGAGGGGTCGTCGAGCCCGAACTGAAGATGGACGGGCGGTGAGGCAAGCGGCAGGCGGCCGAGCAGATAGGCCTCCTCCGCGCCTGGACGTCGAATAAGGTCGACACTGAACTGGCGGGTCGACACGGTTTCCGCTTCATCGGTGTTGATCTGGAAGAATGGCACCCAATTCCACGTCACTTCCGGGGGCAGGCCCCGGCGACTTCCGGGCGTCAGCCGTGCGCGCGCCACGCCGCCATCGACGCTCAGCGCGGAAATTGAGGTTGCGTAGCCGAACCGGAAGTCCTCATGCGTCCAGCCAGAGGGCCAGTGAGGTGGCTGAAACAGCGAGTCGTCGACATCGACCGCATTGAGCTGGGTAACGCCGCTCTCGACGACTGCGTCTGCCAGGGCCTGCAAGCAGTTCGAATAGCACCGTGACGACGCTGAAAGGGTCGGGTCGCCAGCGCCAATAAGGACAATGTTCGGGTGAACAGAGTCTGCGGTCGCCTCCAGCCGGGCAGACGTACCACCGGGCCAGCGTCCAGAGTCGAAGTCGCCGAGCAGCCTGAAGGCGGCAGCCGACGTGACCAGTTTCAGGGTAGATGCAGGCGCAAATCTCTGGTCGTCGGCCACTGAAAAGACTTCGGTGCCATCGAGTGAAACAACAGACACGCCCCAGCGCCCGCCTTCCAGGTCCGGCAACTCGATTTCATCAATTGCAATCTGCTGCGCAGCTGCCGGGACAGCGGCGACTGACGCCGCCAGTAGGCCTGCCGCCAGAGCAATTGAGCGGACAAGTGTCGTTAGGCTTGAGACGCGATCATGCATTCAGGATCTGCGCCGCTGCTTCGGCGAAATAGGTAATCACGCCGCACGCCCCAGCGCGTTTGAAGCAAAGCAGCGTCTCCATCATCACGCGCTCCTCATCAATCCAGCCGCGCTCGCCCGCCGCCTTGATCTGGGCATACTCCCCTGACACCTGGAAGGCGATGGTTGGGACCGCGAACGTGTCCGACACCCGCCTGATGATATCGAGATAGGGCAGGCCAGGCTTTACCATGACGAGGTCAGCGCCTTCATCGATGTCCATGGCGACTTCGCGCAGGGCTTCATCGCTATTGGCCGGGTTCTGCTGATAAGTCTTCTTGTCGCCTTTGAGCGCTGAGGCTGAGCCGATGGCGTCGCGATAGGGCCCGTAGAAGCCGCTCGCATATTTTGCAGCATAGGACATGATCATCGTGTTGACCTTGCCCGCCGATTCCAGCGCATCACGAATGGCGCCAACGCGGCCATCCATCATGTCAGAGGGAGCAACGATATCAGCGCCTGCCTCTGCCTGCATGACGGCCTGGCGGCGGAGCAGGTCAACCGTCTGGTCATTCAGGACATAGCCGTCCGCATCAATGACGCCATCATGGCCGTGCGCCGTGAACGGATCGAGCGCCACATCACAGATAATGCCAACATCAGGGGCGGCATCTTTCATGGCTTTGATTACGGTCGGGATAAGACCATCCGGATTAAGCGCTTCAGAGCCTGCGTCGTCCTTCCGTTCAGGATTGATGTGCGGGAAAATGGCGATCGCCGGGATTCCAAGCTCGCTTGCGCGCCTGGCTGCCTTTGCGGCTTCAGCGACATTCAGCCGGAACAGGCCGGGCATGGAGCCGACAGGAATAGTCGGCTCATCGCCATCATGCACGACCATCGACCAGATAAGGTCGTCGGGCGTCAGATGGTTTTCAGACGAAAGGTTGCGGACCCAGGCCGATTGACGAAGCCTGCGGAGCCGGGTGGACGGGTAGCTTTGCGGAAATGGCGAAGTCATGAGGCGCTACTTAACGCGCTTTGTGTGTTTGCGAACGGGTTTTCTCATGAAAACACGTTTCGAAATGTCCATGAAAGGGGCCTGCGAGGTTTCAATGGCCGTCATATAGGGGGCGTACTCTCTACGCGGCAGCTCGATAAAACCTAGAGATGCATAGAACGGTGCATTCCAGGCGAGGTCGTGAAATGTCGAAAGTGTGATCTGTGTCGCCCCGGCGTTTTCGGCCCTGCTGTCGAGCCGGGCCATGAGCCTGCGACCAATCCCCTGTTTGCCAAAGTCAGGATGAACGGAAATCTGCTGAAGATAGATATCGTTTCCCATCCTGCTGAACTGATTGAACCCAACGACACCGTCGACAGGCAGTTCGGCAACGTCGAGCTGGTCAGCATCTATCGAGGCGAGCAGATCGTCTTTCTCAACATGATCGTCGAGAGCTTCCGGCGAGAGTAAGCCAGTAGGGGCAAACAGAGCCGAGGCGGCAACATCAGCGCGAATGATGGCATCCACGTCACCGGCGTTTGCAGATCTGATATTCAGGGCAGAAGAAGCTATCATCAAGTTGTCAGCTTCTATCCCAAAACGCTGCGACGTCTAAAGTCTTATCGTCTTTGCGCTTAACAGACGGATGCCCACGAGCGGCCCTCGCTGCCACTGGCGTCTGGCTTCGCAGCGTTTGACCTTGGTGCGGTCAGGGCTGACGAATTCGACTGTGAAAGCTTCCGGCAGGATGGACGTCTTGTTAAGCAGGATCTTCGCGCCGCGTTGCGACATATCCTTTACGACAAAGTTCATCTTGAAACCCGTCTGCAGAATAAGCGTGCCTGAGGTATTCACCTCAAAGCGTGGAAAGTCGCGTTTATCCGAATGTTCCGACATAGGCATTTCGACGTTCGAGTGCATCATGGTGTCTCTAAAGCAATCTATACTCTGTACTTCTCCTGCATTCACCCTCGCATACCATGCGCAGGTAAGAGAAAAGCTTCCTTCATAAGAGTTTACCAATCATTGAGAGAAGATGTCGGATCGCATGCATTGCCGAACATTAACCATATAGGCCTGTTTTGTTAACGAATAGGCCCTCCCAAGAGGGCATGATTAACGAAATATCAGGATGAAGGGCGTAACTCTATTCAAACTACAACAAAAGTTGAGTGATGATGGTGGTTACAATGAACAACGCTGCACAAGCAGTGGCCGGTGAAGATACGGTCGCAGAATCTTTCCTGAAATCCCTTTCGCTTCTCGAGCAGGCGCATCGCCGACTGCACGATGTCGTCAAGGACGACCTGGAGCGGGGGGGTGAGCGTCACCTGACAGGCGTTCAGGCCCTTCTTCTCTATGAGATTGGCGAGAACGAGACCCCGGCATCCGTACTGCGTGCACGCGGCGCCTTTGCGGGCACGAGCCTTTCCTACAATATCAAGAAACTCCAGGAAGGTGGATACCTCGTCCAGTCGCGCTCGGAAGCTGACAAGCGCACGGTGCACCTGCGCCTGACGGAGCGTGGCCACAAGGTCCGCAAGCGTGTCGAAGGTCTCTTCGCAAAGCAGGCTGACGCTCTTGAGCCGACGGCAAGCGTGCGCCCAATGGACCTGACCCAGCTCAACAAGACGGTTTCGCGTCTTGAGCGCTTCTGGTCCGACCAAATCCGCTTCCGTCTTTAGAAAAAGCTTCAACCTTCGGCGGAAGGCGTTATAGCTCACCGCGAATGGTTCGATCTACGCTTTGTCTTGCGGCGTTCATCTTCGCGATGGACGCCGAAGCCGCTCCTTGGGGGCAGGCTGAGAAGGCCGCCTTTGCCCGCGCGGCGCTCAACCGTACCGAGGTTGAGGGACTGCAAGGTTGGCGCACCGATCTCTACACCGAATATGGCCTGACGGATCGATGGACGGTGACCGCCAAGTATGAGCGCGTCACCTTTGAGGATTTCGCTGAATTCGAAGCGAGCGGCTGGCGCACAACGCTCCGCCGAAGCTTTGCGTTGTCGGAAGCATGGGTTGTCTCCGCTGAAGCGGGTGTCCTGGAAGGAGAGGCGATCGGTGGCGCGTCCGGATGCCAGTCAACTGGCGGCGAAGCGCGCGCCGGTCTCGCGCATTCGTTCTCTCGTGAAGCCAAGAAGGTTCAGCGCTATGGCTTCTGGTTTGCAGAAGCCGCCGTGCGCGCTCATTCAGATGGTTGTCAGCGTTATCGGCTAGAGGTGGGGTACGGGCGGGAGATTGCGCGCAATATCTGGCTCGTGAACCAGTTCTGGCTCGATCAGGGCTCAGAGAATGCGCGCTCGCTCAAACATCAGTTTGAATACGTCCTGCGCCGCGGTGCGTATGATGTTTCGGCAGGCTCTTTGGTCGAACTCGGCGGTGAGTTCGAAGAAGTGGGGCTATTCATTTCCCTCGCCCGTCGCTTCTGAGCCAGGAATGCCTGGGTTCTCGTTCATTTCGGCCTCTTGGTCTGCATTCTGTGCGGAACTGTAACCACTCTCGACCATGAGATAGGCGATCACCGCATGGCGGTCGGCGGGCCGCCGCACGCCGGCAAATGTCATTCGGTTGCCCGGGAGGTAGTCACCGGGATTGGCAAGCCATTCCTCCAGCCGCTCCGGCGTCCATTCGAAATTCTCTGCTTTCAGTGCTCTTGAATATTGGAAACCATCTGCTGTGCCGACGGTGCGACCGAATACGCCGTGCAGGTTGGGGCCGACCAGGTTGCGGCCTCCCTCTGTAATCGTGTGGCAGGACTGGCAGTTTTTGAACGTCCGTCGGCCGAGATTGTAGTCCGCTTGCGAATAAGGCGCGGGCAGGGCGTCGAAGGATGCCTGCAAGCTCATAGTGGAAGTGTTTGCGATGGACGCCGACTCTTGTTCGATAGTAGGCGCCGTGCCGGGCGCGGCCGTGGTCGTGCGATCGCACGATGCAAATATTACACAGAAAGTGACGGCCAGAAATATTCGTGAAAACATGGGGTTGTGGCCTTTTTCATTGGAAGGGTGCGGTATTATCGTGCAAAAGCACGGAAGGGCTTTTTTGTTCGATGTTCAGGTGAAACCTGTCGAATTTCATCATTCCCGGAGCGTCGCCTTAATCTTTCAGGTTTATCATAAAGCAGATAACAGGCAGCCGTGTTTCCGTGAAATGGGACAGATTGAGGCATGTGCGTGTGAGCACGAATAGCTTCGGGCGCCATCTTTGACGCATGGGTGAACATGCAGTTTCGGCTTCTATTCAGTATCCTGATACTATTGATGCTGAGCCTCTGGACAGGGCGGCTGCCGGCCATGGCTTATCCATCGCTGCCGGAATCACGAACGCAATTTCAGCAAGACCGAGGCAACGTGTCTTCGATTGTTCTTGAGGCACCCGGCTTGTCTACGCCCATGGTTAGCCAGGTCTCGCCTTCGCAGAGCGAGTTGATAGACACCGCGATGGTTCAGCTCTTTGGTGGAGACCTTGCGCTACGGTACGGCGGCCCCGTGATGGTAGGTTCAAAGAGTCAGGCGAGCTTGGCGAATGTGCTCCAGCCCACGGACTGGCGTAGTCGCGATGCATGGAGCGGTTTCTTGGCTGAAGCCCGCCAACAGGCCTCCGGCAGCGACCCCGCGCATGATTTGAATACGATGAGGCTCCAGCTTGCGTCGCTGTCAGTGCAGCCTCAGAGCGCGGTGGAGCCCGGAGATAATGCGCCAGGGATGATGGCGCGAAAGGTTGGCCGGGAAGTCGCCAAGTTTGTGCGCCAGCCGGGGATCAATTCCTCAGAAGCAGTGCCTCAAAAGGGCCAGGCGCTGGTGCGTGTCAGTGCTTCGGCGGTAGAGGTGCGTGCCATCGAAATGATAGCGCCTCTCATTCCGGTGTCCGACGCGCCAGAAGGCGCGGGGCCCGGCGAAGTAATGAGCGAGGCCGGGCAGATCGTGGGCAGCGTCTTCATTGATCGCGACGGTGATGGCCAGCCGGGCAGGGGTGACACCCGTCTTGAGGGGCAGGCAGTGTCTCTGACGCCTCTACAGCCTGACCTGCCGCGTTTGGAGCACCGCTCGGCATCCTTTGGCCAGTTCGCCTTCGAGGGTGTAAAACCTGGCGCCTACCTACTTTCTGTTTTGATAGGATGGGAGGAAGTTTCGGTCCCCGTAGAGATCGAGCAGGGAAGCTGGGGGCACCGGATCGGCATTGCCGTGCCACCAGAAATTGCCGCGCCTGTCTCCATTGGCCTCGCATCGGGTGGCGGTATTGAGGCCGAGGATAGCGGCCGAAAAGAAAAAGCCCGACCTTGCAAGGCCGGGCTCTTCCAGAATTTGAATTGAAGTGAGGACTATTCCTCGTCGTCGTCGCTCAGCAGTTCGTCGCGAGAGACTTTCTCTTCGTCGATCTTGACCGTCTCGAGAAGGTGGTCGACCACTTTGTCTTCATAGATCGGGGCGCGCAGCTGCGCCATGGCGTTCTCATTCTTCTGGAAGAATTCGAGAACCTGACGCTCCTGACCCGGATAGCGCTGTGCTTCGCGGATAAGGGCTTGCTGGACTTCCTGTTCGGAGATCTTGATCTCCTGAATGCGGCCGATTTCAGCGAGCACGAGGCCGAGGCGCACGCGGCGCTCTGCGATCTTGCGATACTCTTCTTTCAGCTCGTCTTCTGACTTTTCCTTGTCCTCGTCGCTGACGCGGCCAGCGTCCATTTCCGACTGAAGCTGCTGCCAGATCTGGTCGAACTCCATGTCGACCATTTTCGGCGGCAGTTCGAAGTCGTGCTTCTCGTCGAGGGCGTCAAGAAGGTGACGCTTCGCCTTGGCGCGGGACGCATTATCCAGCTCTTGCTGGAGCTGGGTTTTCAGCATGGTCTTGAGCTCTTCGAGCGACTCGATGCCGAGGCCCTTGGCAAACTCTTCGTCAATGTCCGGCTTCTTCGGTGCACGGACTTCGTTGACCTTCACCTCAAAGACGGCGGCTTTGCCGGCAAGGTGCTCAGCCTGATACTGCTCAGGGAAGGTGACTTCGACGTTTTTCTCTTCGCCAGTCTTCAGGCCAACGAGCTGTTCTTCGAAGCCAGGAATGAAGCTGCCCGATCCGAGAACGAGCGTATGGCCTTCAGCCGCGCCGCCTTCAAACGGCTCGCCGTCCATCTTGCCCACGAAGTCGATGACGACTGCGTCGCCGTCTTTTGCCTTCGCGGTCTTGCCGCGCGGCTCATACTTCATGTTGTTCTCGGCAACCTGACCAAGCGTTTCTTCAAGTTGCGCGTCGTCAACTTCGGCAACCGGCTTTTTGATGGTGATGCCGGACATGTCTGCCGGTTCGAAGTCCGGCATGATGTCGACATGCATGTGATAGGCGAGGTCTTCTGTGCCCTCGATCACCTTTTCCATGTCGCTTTCCATGTGCATGTCGGGCTGCGAGGCCGGGCGGATCTCGGCGTCCGTAATCGCCTTCTCGCTCGACTCCTTCATTACAGCTTCAACGACTTCGCCCATGAGGGACTGGCCGAACATCTTGCGCACGTGGGAGGCGGGCACCTTGCCTGGGCGGAAGCCCTTGAGGCGCATCTGCGGGCGGATTTCCTCGATCCGCGCTTCCAGGCGTGCCTTGAGCTCGCTGGCAGGCACCTTGACCTTGTACATGCGGCTCAGGCCATCAGACGTTTCGGTGCATTCCATTTTGTCATTCCTTGTGCCGTCTAGCCCTGTGGCTTCAGGCTTTGGCGTTGGTTTTTCCTAGAAGCGGCGGTGTATGTCACAGCGTGTCTGGACTGTCCATGCATGGCGCTGAAGCAATCTCACATGCGCTGAAGCTGCCCTGAAGGCGGCTTCGCGCTTGCTGTGAAGTGGTGCGGATGGAGGGACTTGAACCCCCACGCCTCGCGGCGCCAGAACCTAAATCTGGTGCGTCTACCAATTTCGCCACATCCGCATGTGGGCTTGACCCAGAGCTGGTCTCCTACTGACGCGTTCCCGGCCTATCAAGCGCGTCTTGCATAAAATTCGCTAAGCAGGGCAGGTAGGGCGTCAGGCAGGTCTTCCGAAATAAGTCCTGGGCCAATGCGGCGAGCGATTTCTCCATGGCACCAGGCACCCGCGCAGGCGGCGCGATAAGCCCCCATTTCTTGCGCCATGAGGCCCGCGATCATGCCGGCCAGAACGTCGCCGCTGCCTGCAGTGGCAAGGAAGGGCGAGGCGTGGTTGTTCACGGTGAGGCGGCCGTCGGGCGCTGCAATCAGGGTCTCACTACCCTTCAGAAGGACGATAGCGCCGGAACGGGCCGCCGCGATGACAGCGGCTTCGGAGCGGGTGTACTGGTCCAGAAGGCCAGGAAACACCCGTTCGAATTCGCCATCATGCGGCGTCAGGACTGACGGGCGGGTAATGGCGTTGAAAAGATCTTCCGGCCGGTCCTTGAACACAGTCAGAGCATCAGCGTCGAGGACGCTGGAGCCTGCATGTCTGAGCACGGCAAGTGTATTCTCACGGGTTTCCGAATTTACCCCGGCGGCGGGGCCGATCAGGACGCTTCTGGTGCCTTCGGCGAGTTCTGCGAGTGCGTCTGGCGTGCTGAACGGCTTGATCATTACAGCCGTCTCGTGGGCGGCGTTCACAAGTGTCGCCGATGGCGGGCAGAAGAGGGTGGCGAGGCCAGCGCCAATGCGAAGACCTGCACGGGCAGCAAGACGGGCTGCGCCGGTTGAGGCCGCAGGGCCTGTCACCACGCAAAGCGCGCCGCGTTTGTGCTTGTGGCTATCGGCTTCTGGCCAAGGCCAGTCAGGCAGCCAGAGGTCTGGATGATTGGTCTCAGGGGTGGAGGACGTCATCTTTGCCCTTCTTGATACTTTCCTCCCGGAAAGTGCAGCGCTTTTCCCGGAAAATCATGGTGCAGTGACGGTGTACTGGCGGTGTTTCTGACGGTGTTTTTCAAAGCACCTTAGTCGCCGCCTCGTTTCCGCGTCGTTCAACGCTTAGCTTGTCGCCATCGCGCTTGAGGACGGTCACCGAACAATGGCCCGGACGAAAGCTGGTGACGAGGTCACTTCCTTCGAGATGCCCGACGATCGTGTTGATAGCGATGAAGTGAGAAAAGACGACCGTGTCATTCTCGATCGTGGCCAGCCGTGAAATGAGATCGCTACGCCAGTCGGCCACCACGGACGGGGCGGCGTCCCAGCTGCCTGCCATGAAACCACGAAGCCATTCGACCCGGTCGCTGAGACCTTCGGGCGTCGGGATTTCACTGACAGCGGGGTCGGTTGCGACGTGAAGTCGGGAAGTGCTTGCAAACGGACGGGAGGTTTCCTGACAGCGGCGCATCGGGCTCGCAATGATCTGGCTGACCGATTGCTTGCCCAGTTCTGCGGCAACCGCTTCGGCCTGCTTCAGCCCGAGTGCAGAGAGACCCGGATCCGGAGCTGTGCCCCAGCCCGCTTCTGCTTCACCGTGCCTGACGAAATAGATCATGTATTGCCTCGAACTGTATGTCTGGACTGGCTGTTCACCAGTTATGGCAACAAGCATCCAATGAAATCAGTTCCAGAACAACCGGGCAGTCAGAGCGCGGGGCTAAAGTCCGTCGGAATAGGGGTCGAGACCGTGCGTGCGCATCACTTCATGGGCGCGTTGGTAAGCGACGGGTGGCTTGATGTTCAGCTCCTCGCGAACCTCGTCCAGCGGACGAGGCAGGAGAGCTATGATGTCCTGCTCAATCAGGCGCCTGGCGGTCTTGCCGTTCCGCCGACCTTCCTTGATCACGCTTGGTATGTCGGCTTCTCTCGGCGCATGTTTTGCAACCTGACGTCCACCCATGAAGCAGATAAAGCTCACGCCAAGCCCGCCATGCTGGCTGTGGGTAAAGCCCAGTAGTGCTGCTTCGCCAAGCGCATCACGGCCATAGCCGGTCAGGATATGATACATATCATGCGTGTCGCGCAGGCGATTGCCGTACCAGAGAAGATCGTCTTTATGACCGCGCAACTTTCCTGGGCGCTTCTCACTCTCGGCGACGAGTCCGGCAGCCGAGAGGCCCTCGCGCTCCATGAATTCGACATAGGTGCGACCGACACTTCCTTCGGGGAGCTCATGAAGTGGCTCGTGATTATCGAGAATCGGCGGGAGATGGAGACGCTTGGCGAATTCGGCCTGGCCTGCAGGCGTGGCCATGAATCGTTTAAAGTCGCGATAGGTGGCCTTGCCGTTCAGGGCTTCGATAATTTCGAAAACCTGTTCGGTGTCTTCCTTGTCCGCGATGAGCTTCTTCATGTGACGCCAGGCCTTCAGGGGCTGAAGGCGTGGGACCTCGCGGGCCGGATCGATATAAACGCTGGTCGTGGTCATGGATCAGGATAGGTCGCTAATGAATGGAAGCCCTTCATACTATGGACGGCCTGGAAAAACAATGACGCGGGCGTCACTTTTATCGATTGCGGGTAAGGTCAATTTCTGTGCACCTGTGCCGCGGAATTGGGCAACTATGGCCGGGGAGGTCGCATGCGCGCGCACAGGCAATCGACCTTGGCGACGACGCTGATAGGTGTGACGCAACCACCTGACAGGAAGGATAAGGCAAGGCGATGAAAAAGATCGAAGCGATCATCAAGCCGTTCAAGCTGGATGACGTAAAAGAAGCGCTCCATGGTGTCGGCATGCAGGGGATGACTGTTACCGAAGCCAAGGGTTTCGGACGCCAACGGGGACACACCGAGCTTTATCGGGGCGCAGAGTACGTCGTCGATTTCCTTCCCAAGCTTAAGCTCGAACTCGTCGTATCGGATTCCAGTGTCGCAAATGCCATCGAGGCGATCACCAAGGCGGCGCAGACGGGAAAGATCGGCGACGGAAAGATTTTCGTTTCTGAGGTGACAGAAGCAGTGCGCATTCGTACGGGTGAAACAGGCGACGGCGCTCTCTAGCCAGGCGCACGTTTCAACGCACAAGACAAACAAATCAACAGGAGGGCTTAATGGCCGACAATCTCGTTAAAATGATGAAGGAAAAGGACGTCGAGTTCGTCGATCTCCGTTTCACCGATCCGCGCGGCAAAATGCAACACGTCACCTTCGACAAGGGGATGGTCGACGAGGACTTCTTTGAAGAGGGCCAGATGTTCGATGGCTCGTCGGTTGCCGGCTGGAAGACGATCAACGAGTCCGACATGCTTCTTATGCCGGACACCAGCACCGCGATTATCGACCCGTTCTTCCAGCAGACAACGCTGGCAGTCTTCTGTGATATTCTCGATCCGGTTTCGATGCAGGCTTATGGCCGTGACCCGCGCACCACGGCGAAGAAGGCAGAGGCCTATCTGAAGCAGGCTGGCGTCGGCACGACAGCCTATTTTGGTCCGGAAGCAGAATTCTTCGTTTTCGATGACGTTCGCTGGGACACGGCACCGAACAAGACCGGCTATTCCTTCGATTCGACCGAACTGCCCTTCAACACCGGCAAGGAATACCCGACCGGCAATATGGGGCATCGCCCGCACACTAAGGGTGGCTACTTCCCGGTACCGCCGATCGACTCCGAGCAGGACATGCGTTCGGAAATGCTGGCGGTCATGGGTGAGATCGGCCTTGAGCCGGAAAAGCACCACCACGAAGTGGCGCCTGCCCAGCACGAGCTTGGCATGAAGTTCTCCACGCTGACCCAGATGGCGGACCGCCTGCAGCTCTATAAGTACGTCATCCACAATGTGGCGCACCAGTATGGCAAGTCGGCGACCTTCATGCCGAAGCCTTACTTCCAGGACAATGGCTCGGGCATGCACGTGCACCAGTCCATCTGGGACGGCGACAAGCCGACATTCGCGGGCGACGGCTATGCAGGCCTGTCTGAAAATTGCCTGTTCTATATTGGCGGCATCATCAAGCACGCGAAAGCGCTGAACGCGCTGACCAACCCGTCGACCAACTCCTACAAGCGACTGGTCCCGGGTTATGAAGCACCGGTGATGCTGGCCTATTCGGCCCGCAACCGGTCTGCCTCGATCCGTATTCCGTTCGGCTCCAACCCGAAAGCAAAGCGCATCGAGACCCGCTTCCCGGATCCGACGGCGAACCCTTACCTCGCTTTCGCAGCCCTGCTTATGGCTGGTCTCGACGGCATTGAGAACAAGATCCATCCGGGTGATGCCATGGACAAGGACCTCTACGACCTGCCGCCTGAAGAGGCGAAATCCATTCCACAGGTCTGTGGTTCGCTACGTGAGGCGCTTGAATGCCTCGATGCAGACCGTGACTTCCTGAAGAAGGGCAACGTCTTCGATGACGACCAGCTCGACGCATATATCGCGCTGAAAATGGAAGATGTAGAGCGCCTTCAGCTTCACCCGCATCCGGTCGAATTCGACATGTACTACAAGGTCTAAGAAGAACTTGTAGCGACGCGATCATGCCGGGGCAGAAATGTCCCGGCATTTTCGTTTCTGCCGAGCGAGCTGTTTACAGTCTCGCAAAGCACTTGTGTGTAGAGTGCAATGGACAAATATGGGACTCTCTGCGACCACAGAGTCCGGATAATTCGACAGACTAAAGCCAGGCTGGAACGCGATATATGAACATCGACCCTTACAACACCGCTCTCAACCTCGTCCCCATGGTTGTCGAACAGACAAGCCGCGGCGAGCGCGCTTTCGACATTTTCTCGAGGCTACTGAAAGAGCGGATCATCTTCGTGACGGGCGGTATCGACGATGGCATGGCCGCGCTGATCACCTCGCAGCTTCTCTTCCTTGAGTCCGAGAGCCCGAAAAAAGACATTTCGATGTATATCAACAGCCCGGGCGGATACGTCTCCTCGGGTCTGGCGATCTATGACACGATGCAGTACGTCCGCTGCCCGATCTCCACCATGTGTATTGGTCAGGCCGCCAGCATGGGTTCGCTCCTGCTTGCTGCAGGTGAAAAGGGCATGCGTTACGCGCTGCCAAATGCGCGCGTCATGGTGCATCAGCCATCCGGCGGCTATCGCGGTGTTGCCACCGACATCGAGCGTCACGCCGAGGAGATCCTCGAGCTGAAGCGGCGTCTCAACAACATCTATGTGAAACATACCGGCCAGGACTATGACACGATCGAGCGCAAGCTGGACCGCGACACGTTCATGACGGCTGAGGAAGCCAAGGAATTTGGGCTGATCGATCAGGTCTATGAACGCCGCAAGGATGAAGATACCGCATAGGACAGACGGCCTGTGCATCTGCACTTGCGCAACCGGGTTCACCAAATAAGATTATTGTCTAGAGGGATTTCTCGCGCGGCATAAATCGTGCGTTAAAGGCTCCCAAGCTAAGAGGTAGCCATGACAAAGCAAAACGGCTCCGGCGATTCCAAGAATACGCTCTATTGCTCTTTCTGTGGAAAGAGCCAGCACGAAGTCAAAAAACTGATCGCTGGCCCCACCGTCTTCATCTGCGATGAATGCGTGGAGCTCTGCATGGATATCATCCGTGAAGAGAGCAAGGCAGCAGGCTTCAAATCGAAAGAGGGCGTTCCGAGCCCGCGTGAAATCTGCGACGTGCTGGACGATTATGTGATCGGCCAGAAATACGCAAAGCGCATTCTCTCGGTCGCCGTACACAACCATTACAAGCGTCTTTCGCACGCATCTTCCTCTGACGGGGTGGAGCTGGCGAAATCAAACATCCTGCTTGTCGGCCCGACGGGTTGCGGCAAGACGCTGCTGGCGCAGACGCTGGCGCGTATCCTCGATGTGCCGTTCACCATGGCGGACGCAACAACGCTGACCGAAGCCGGCTATGTCGGCGAGGATGTCGAGAACATCGTGCTGAAGCTGCTCCAGTCTGCCGACTATAATGTCGAGCGGGCGCAGCGCGGCATTGTCTATATCGATGAGATCGACAAGATTTCCCGCAAATCCGACAACCCGTCCATCACGCGTGACGTGTCGGGTGAGGGTGTCCAGCAGGCGCTTCTGAAGATCATGGAAGGCACGGTTGCAGCTGTGCCGCCGCAGGGCGGGCGCAAGCATCCGCAGCAGGAATTCCTCCAGGTCGACACAACGAACATCCTGTTCATTGTTGGCGGTGCGTTTGCCGGTCTCGACAAGATCATCTCCTCGCGCGGTGAAGGCACACGCATCGGCTTTGGCGCCGATGTGAAGGATCCCGATGCGCGCGGCGTGGGCGAAGTGCTCCGCGATACCGAGCCTGAGGACCTTCAGCGTTATGGCCTCATTCCTGAGTTCATCGGCCGTCTTCCCGTCATTGCGACACTGGAAGACTTGGACGAGCCTGCGCTGATCGAGATCCTGACCCAGCCGAAGAACGCGCTGCTGAAGCAGTATCAACGCCTTTTCGACATGGAAGATGTCGAGCTGACCTTTACCGAGGAAGCCCTCACGGCGGTTGCCCGCAAGGCGATTGCCCGCAAGACCGGCGCACGCGGGCTGCGGTCCATCATGGAGGGCATTCTGCTCGATACGATGTTCGACCTGCCGACGCTGCGCGGTGTCGACGAGGTCGTCGTTAATGGCGAAGTCGTAGAGGGACATGCCGCGCCGCTTTACGTCCACGCCAAGCAGGCCAAGCCAAGCGAAGCTTCCTGACGTCAGAATTACAGGAAATGCGACACGACGGCCTGTTCAACACTGCTTGAACAGGCCGTTTTTGTTGCCACATCATTCTCAGAAGGCCGGAATCGTCGAACTATATGTAACGCCCGGCCGGATCGCTGCTGAGCAGGATCCATTTTCCTTAGAGGAGGCATAAATGCCCAAGAAAACCCTCCCAGTATTGCCGCTCCGGGATATCGTGGTCTTCCCAGACATGGTCGCCCCGCTTTTTGTCGGCAGGGACAAGTCTGTTGCCGCACTGGAAATGGTCGATGAAGGCGAGAACGAGATCATGCTCGTTGCGCAGAAAGACCCTTCCACCGATGAGCCGACCGGCGATGACGTACACGCGCTTGGTACGGTCGCGACAATCCTGCAGCTCCTGAAGCTGCCAGACGGCACGGTGAAAGTGCTCGTCGAAGGCTCTTCACGCGCGCGCATTGTGTCGTTCAACGATCGCGACACTTATTTTGATGCTGATGTTGAACTCGTTGAGCCGGAAGAGGGCGATACGGGTGAAGTGCAGGCCCTGTCGCGCGCCGTGATTGACCAGTTCGAGAACTATGCGAAGCTGAACCGCAAGATCCCACCGGAGTCGGTTGCGACGGTTTCCCAGATCACCGAAGCCGGCAAGCTGGCTGATGCGGTCGCCTCACAGCTCCAGGTCAAACTCTCCGACAAGCAGGAACTGCTCGAACTCTCGAATGCGCGCGAGCGCCTCGAAAAGGTCTTCGCTCTCATGGAGGGCGAGATGGGCATGATGCAGATGGAGCGGAAGATCAAAAACCGGGTCAAGCGCCAGATGGAGAAGACCCAGCGCGAGTATTACCTGAATGAGCAGATGAAGGCCATTCAGCGTGAGCTTGGCGATGCTCCAGAGGGCGAGCGCGACGAGATTTCCGAGCTCGAAGACAAGCTGCGTGAAGCCCCGCTCAGCGAGGAAGCCCGCACCAAGGTTGATCAGGAACTGAAGAAGCTTCGTCAGATGAGCCCGATGTCGGCTGAGTCCACCGTGGTGCGTAACTATCTCGACTGGATGGTTTCACTGCCATGGGGCAAGCGCACGGATATCTCGACTGATCTCGACAAGGCCGAGACTCAGCTCGACGAGGACCATTATGGTCTCGAGAAGGTCAAGGAACGCATCATTGAGTATCTTGCCGTCCAGAAGCGGACGAAGAAGCTCAAGGGTCCGATCCTCTGCCTCGTTGGCCCTCCAGGTGTTGGTAAGACCTCGCTCGGCAAGTCGATCGCTGAGGCGACGGGCCGCGAATTTGTTCGCGTGTCGCTTGGCGGCGTACGTGACGAGAGCGAGATCCGCGGTCACCGCCGGACCTATATCGGCTCCATGCCGGGCCGGATCATCCAGTCGATGAAGAAAGCCAAGACGGGCAATCCGCTCTTCCTGCTGGATGAGATCGACAAGATGGGTATGGACCATCGCGGCGATCCGGCGTCTGCGCTTCTCGAAGTGCTCGACCCGGCGCAGAACTCGACGTTCAACGACCACTATCTGGAAGTCGACTACGATCTTTCGGATGTGATGTTCGTGACGACGGCGAACTCGCTGAACATGCCACAGCCACTTCTCGATCGTATGGAAGTGATCCGTATTGCCGGCTACACCGAGGACGAGAAGCTGGAGATCGCAAAGCGTCACCTCTTCCCGAAGATCCGCAAGGATCACGGCCTCGCAGACAGTGAGTGGCAGGTCGACGACAGCGCGATCCGCGACCTCATTCGCTACTACACGCGTGAGGCTGGCGTCCGCAGCCTGGAGCGTGAACTGGCCAAGCTTGCCCGCAAGGCAGTGAGGCAGATCGCGCAGAGCGACAAGACGGTGATCACCATCACCTCCGAAAACCTCCACGACTTCTCCGGCGTGCGCAAACACCGCTATGGACTCGCAGATGACGAGGACCAGGTGGGTGCGGTAACGGGCCTAGCCTGGACCGAAGCTGGCGGCGACCTGCTCACCATCGAAGCGGTAAAGATGCCGGGGCGTGGCACCATGAAGGTCACGGGTAACCTCCGCGATGTCATGAAGGAGTCCATCCAGGCGGCAAGCTCGCTGGTGCGTTCGCGGGCGGTCATGGTCGGTATCAAGCCGAGCCAGTTCAACACGACCGACATCCACGTGCACGTTCCGGATGGCGCTACACCAAAGGATGGTCCCTCGGCTGGTATCGCGATGACGACGGCGATCGTGTCGTTGCTGACCGGCAACCCGGTGCGCCGCGATGTGGCGATGACGGGTGAGGTATCCCTGCGCGGACGTGTCCTGCCGATTGGTGGCCTCAAGGAAAAACTTCTCGCGGCCCTGCGCGGCGGCATCAAGAAGGTGCTGATACCACAGGAAAATGAAAAGGACCTCGATGAGATCCCTGATGTGGTGAAGGAAGGCCTCGAGATCGTTCCGGTGACGGACATCAATGAGGTGTTCTCACACGCCCTCGTTCAGCCCCTGGCCGAGATCGAGTGGTCGGACGCCGATGAAGCGGCGCTGCAGGCTTCACTTTCCGGCAAGCCCGGCGACGGTGAGGCTACGGTTCGCCACTAGGCAGGAACGCCCTGAATAGTACCTGATGAGACGGCCCCTGCAGAGATGCTACAGGGGCCGTCTTGCATTTCCGGCAAGGGTGAAGCAAAAGGCGCGAGAGGGGCGGTTAGCTCAGTTGGTAGAGCATCTCGTTTACACCGAGAGGGTCAGCGGTTCGAGCCCGTTACCGCCCACCATTTTTCCCTGTCACTTCTGGCGTCGCCAGGCGCGGTAAGCTGCGATCAGGCACGCAATGCCAAGTCCGAGTGCGGCGAGGGCGAGAATGTGCATGTCTGGTCTCCGGGCCAAGGCGGCAAAGGCTCAATATAGGACGATGAGCGGCGCTTTGCCGTGGCGAATTGCGCCGCAACCACCCCATCAGGCAGCAGCGCTGTCGCCATTCCGGCGCTGACGCGCCGACTCGACGTCTGCCACCATGTTTTCAAACTCAGCTGGCAGGGCAGGCGAGGTCCGCTCTACGCCGAGATAGGCGACAACGTCATCCATGGTCACCCGGTCGCGTTTACGGCTGGCAAAGCGTGCGATGATCCGCACCGTCGCGGTGGGTTTTCCGTCACGGATAAAGTCGTGCTGCAGGCACATATAGGTGTCGGTCCAGCCGATGAGACGTGTCTCAATCTCAAAGCGGTCGCGCCAGCTCAGCATCCGGGAAAATGTCACGGATTCAGCGCAGACAACAGGAAACCATCCGCGTTTTCTGAGCTTGGGCCAGGTACCTGTCCGGACGATATAGTTGATGACGGAGAGATCGCTGAACGAGAAGTACCGGCTATTGGTCATGTGAGCGAACATGTCCTGATCGGTCAGCATCACGCGTGAGCGCAGGCGTGTCGTATCGAACAGGCTGACACGCGGCCGAGCGAAACTGGCACGCAGAAAAACGGAGAGCAATCGAAAGAAAAGGTTCATGGCGCGACCTGTAAAAGTTATTACAGACGTCTATGCATTTTCTGAACCAGATCTGCGTTGAAATTGACGATGTGAGAGACTGCTTCGTGCGAGAAGATCGCGCCAGTATACCACGTCGAATTTTGCCCCTGGATGGCGCGCATGTCTGTTAGCAGGCCGCCCGAGATAGCCTCTGGCCGGTACTGGGCGAAATACTTCCACATTTTCTGCAGGATGACGTTCGTCACGTGGGCACCGCGTTTCTCCACACCGGCGCGAAGCAGTTCCTGAAGTTCAGAAGATGTATAGTCGCCTGTCAACTGTCCTGCGAGGTACAGGTCTCCACCGAGTTCTGGCTCAAACCCGTCGTGCCTCGCCGAAAGGAGTTGGCCGCGCGCTGCGCCCGGCACGACCGAATCCTTGAACGCCTCGACATGAACGTCGGTAAACCAGTCCTCCGCCGCAAGGAGCGTTGTCGTGTACCCGTTCCAGTCGACCGATTGTGCGATTCTGGTTTCGATCTCAGTCGCGGTCGTCATGCGGCTGAACTCATCGAGTGGAATTGCACAGACAATCAAATCGAAATCATGTGTCGTCCCATCTTCAACTGTGAGAGCTGGCCGGGGACCTGACCGGTCTATAGCGCCGATCCTGGAATTCAGTCGAACATCAAGGTCGCGCGCAATCCGCCGCCAAAATTCCGTCCACCCCTCTTCGGGCATCTTTAGCTGTTTCAAAAGCCCCGTGAAAATCAGGTTCATGTCGTTCCAGCGCAGGGCCTGCACGGTTGGAACTTCGTCGATGAAGCCGTAAGCGATATTGGTGGTGGAGCGCAGCATGAAATTCTCGATTTTCCCGAGCTTTCGTGCGCGCAGCCAGTCCTGGATGGGCATTGCAGCCTCATCAAGGGCGGCTTGCGGCGGCTCATCTGCCTTCAAAGCGGCTTCAAGTTTCTGCTTGTCGCGCCAGTATCGCATGACCTGCAGGGAGAGAGCGGGGCCAGCTCCGGATTTCACGAACTTCATGAAATCATCGCCTTCGAACCGCTGGTCTCCAAGTGGAGACATCGGCATGCGAAGTTCTTTCATCCAGCGATTTGTGATTCGATGCGAGAAGGTGGCGTAGCAAGTTCCCATCTCGACGACGTTCTGGCCGTGATAATAGGTAAAGGATTTGCCGCCCGGCTCACTGAGCGCTTCGAATACAACGGGCTTAAATGCGCCTGTCTCTTTCAGCATTCGCGCGATGCTAAGGCCTGCCGGACCGCCTCCGATAATGCCGACGCTCTTCAAACTACTCACGCTTACTGGCCCACTCTTACGGAAGCTATACCCGTAGCGGAAAGCAAGTCTTGGACGCGCGCAAGGGTAGAACTACAAAATTCACTTCAAGATACAGGTCTTAGCGGAATTTTTGCCACAGTTTTGGGAGCGATTAACTAAATACCGTTACGACCGCTGTGTGATGCACAGATCCCAAGATCCGTCTGAGACCGTAATGGCACTTATTGGTCGCCTGCCAAAGGGGACTGAGGGGCTGCAACAGCAGATCTATGCGCAACAGCAGGCCATGGTCATCAAGAACCAGCTTGCTATGGGTCTGATCAACATTGTGAACGGCCTTCTGGTCGCGGTCGGTGCCGCATCGCATGCTCCATTGCGCAGTATTCTGATCTGGTATTTGCCAATCATGCTTATGGGGATCGTTCAGGTCTTTTCCTGGCTGAGCTTCAGAAAACGGCCAAAACCAGAAACGGTTAGTGGGAGCTATCTGCGCAAGGCCGAGCTTGCTTCCTTGGCGATTGGCACGATTTGGGGCGCGGCATCTCTCATGCTCGCAAGCAATGAGAGTGATGCGCACCTCCTCTTTGTATGGATGATGCAGGCAGGCATGGCCGCGGGTTTAACGAGCATACTCGGCCCCGCACCACGAATAACGTCCCGTTTCGTTTTCGCCTGTCTATTCCCTGTGACCGTAATGAATTTCGTGCGCGGGGGGGATTATGCTCTCACGATCGCAGTCCTGGGGACTATCTTCATGGCGGTTCTGGTGCATGGGAGCATCAATAGCTATCGACAGCTCAAGTCCCTCGTGTCGACCGTTCATGAGAGCAACAGTGCGCGCGAAAGACTTGCTGATGCGATCGAGTCGTCGAACGACGCCTTTGCGTTTTACGACGCCGAAAACGATCTCCTGATCGCGAATGCGCGACATCGCGATTGGTTTGCCAGCGAAACGCCAGACTATTCGAAGGAGGGCGAGGACAGCGTTCCTGTCCTTCTCGACAGTGGGCGCTGGTTGATGCGTTCGACGCGCAAAACTAGTAAGGGCGGGGCGGTTGTCGTCCATACTGATATCACGGCATTGAAAACCCGCGAACGCGAACTGATCGAAGCGCAGCGTGAGGCTGTTGAGGCGGATGAAGCCAAAAGCCGATTCCTCTCCACGATGAGCCATGAGCTGCGAACGCCGATGAACATCATTCTCGGCTTCTCGAAGCTCATGAAGGGGGAGTCGAAGATATCGCTCTCACCGGAAGATGTGCGCGAATATGCTGACAATATTCATGCAAGCGGCACGCATCTGCTGAAGCTCATCAACGACATTATCGATTACTCGAAGGTTGGTCTGGAGCGGATGCCGGTTCACTCTGTCGAGCTCGATACGCGCGCGCTGCTGTCTGAAGCTATTACGCTGGCTGCGGGTTTCGAAGGCAACGCATCGACAGAGGAGTTTGATGTGAGTGTCTCGGCCAAGCTGAGTACGCTGCACGCAGACGAGACGGCAACGAAGCGGATCCTCATCAACCTGGTCACGAATGCCATCCGGTTTAATGAGCCGGGCAAGAAGATCGTCATCAGGGCAGGTGTAGACCCTGATGGCGCACCGTTCATTGCTGTGCGCGACTTCGGACAGGGTATTCCGGAAAGCAAGCTCGAGAAGGTGTTTGACGCTTTCTATCAGGCCGACAGCCAACTTGATCGCGATCATGGGGGGACCGGCCTGGGACTCACACTTTGCCGTCACCTGGCGCGCCTGATGTCCGGTGATGTAGTGCTCAAGTCCCGTATTGGTGTTGGTACAACGGCCATCCTGACCCTGCCGCCATCGGCAATCGGCAAGAACTCATCACGTGCTGCGCCAAGCGAGGATGATGAGTGGATTGGCCCGATCGAGCGCGACGTCGCCTGATTGTCAGCTACCTACCAGTAGGCGTCCAGCTGTTCAGCAATCTCGAATGCGGGCCGGCCCATTGCCGGAGACGTCCGAAGTCCGATCATGGCAGACCCATCGAGCGCTGAATCCTTGCCGCTATCATCATGCCAGCGTGTGCCCGCCACGAAGCCGAAATCCAGGCTAGACAGGAACTGGCCGAACTCAAGTTCGCGCTCATCCTTGAAGAGTGGCAGCCAGACGAGGAAGACAGCCTTGGGCCAGCGCTTCATGGCGCGTGGTATCCAGGCTGCCAGTTCCTCCATGTCGCGCTCTGTCTCGTAACTTGGATCGAGAAAGACGAATGCGCGCTCATGGCTGCGCGGCTGCAGCTTCAGCGCGCCATTATAACCGTCATCCTTGATTGCTCGCGCGCGCTTCTCGTCACCAAGGCTTTTCACAAGCTTCTCGTATTCGGCCGGGTGGCGTTCGAAGAAGATCATTCGGTCATTCTCGCCAAGGCAGTGGCGCGCAATCTCGGGAGAGCCGGGATAGGCCGCCGGGGTCGCTTTGCGCACATGATCGAGCCACGGCCTCAAAAGGGCTGGTGGATTCTTGTCGGCCAGAAGACGTAATACGCCCTCATCTGCCTCTGCCGTCTTGCGAGAGAGCTTGTCGGAGAGATCGTAAGAGCCGGCAGCCGAATGGGTCTCCATGTAAAGCCATGGATGGTTCGCTTGCCGGGCGATGTTCAGAATTGAAAACAGGACTGCGTGCTTGAACACGTCAGCCCTGTTTCCGGCATGATAGCCATGTTGATAGGAGAGCAAGGCTTACTGGCCGTCTGCTTCTGAGAGGGAGGCTTCGCGGGCAGCCTCGAACTCATTGCCTTCATACCAGGTCGGCCAGTCATCAGAGTTGATGATTTCGAGCCCGACTTCGTAGAGTGCGGTCACGTCTTCCACCATGCCTTTGAGGTTCCAGTCTTCGGAATACTCATCCATCGGCTTGTGGTAGCGCTGCGCGGTGTAGGTGTCGGCAGCCGCGCGGCCAGCAGCGACGCCGCCATCGCGCTTGTCGATGCCGCCATCAGCGTAGAGCATTGGCACGCCCTTCTTGGCGAAGGAGATGTGGTCAGAGCGGTAGAAAGAACCTGCTTCCGGACGCGGATCAGGTTCGACGACGCGGTCCTGGGCTTCCAGCTTCGCTTCGAGGATATCCTCAAGCTCTGATGCGCCGTAGCCAACGACGACCATTTCCTTGGTACGGCCCACAGGCAGCATGCCGTCCATATTGATGCCGGCGACGACCTTGTTCAGCGGAACGGTTGGGTTGTCAGCATAGTAGGCAGAGCCGAGCAGGCCGGATTCTTCGAGGGTTACGGCAACGAATAGGCCGGAACGCGGATGTTCGTCTGCCGCCATGGCCTCGGCGATCTCGAGAAGAGCGGCAGAGCCAGTCGCATTGTCGACAGCGCCGTTGAAGATGTCGTCCTGGTAGAAGTCTTCAGTTGGCGCGCCGGTGCGTTCCTCGGTTTTCTTGCCGAGATGGTCCCAATGCGCCGTGAAGAGGACGTACTCATCCGGGCGTTCGGTGCCCGGCAACACGCCGACCACGTTGCGGGAATCCATCGTGGCGACCGTCTGCACAATATTACCAGAGACAGAGAGGTCGCCCATGTCGACGGCTTCAAAGCCTGGCTCTTTCGCGGCGGATTTCATTTCTTCAAAGTCGAGACCGGCGTCGGAAAAAAGAGTTTCAGCAACGTCGCGCGTGATCCAGGATTCGAAGGTGGTGCGGCTGGCCCCGCCATCGCCGCGAACGAGATCTGCCTGCGCGCCGGACCAGGAGTTTCGGACAACTTCCCATGGATAAGACGCTGGCTCGGTTTCATGGATCACGATGGCGCCTGTCGCGCCTTGGCGTGCCGCTTCCTCGAACTTGTATGTCCAGCGGCCATAATAGGTCATCGCCTTGCCGTTGAAGAGGTCGTCGGTGCCGCGTGCGAAGCCCGGATCATTGACGAGCATCACGACGGTCTTGCCCTCGACATCGAGACCTTCATAGTCGTTCCAGTCATATTCCGGAGCGACGACGCCGTAGCCGACAAAGACAAGCTCGGAATCATCAAAGGCGAACTCGGTTCCGTTCTGGCGCTTCGTCCAGAGAACGGCGTCCTCCTTCAGGGTGAGCTCCATTGGCTCGCCCGAAGATAGGCCATTGATCGTCATGCCAGAATTGGACTCGTCGATCGTTTGCTCAACCATGCCGACAGTCTGGAACCAGCCGCCATCCTCGCCGCCGGGCTCAAGTCCGACGCGTTCCATCTCGCGGGCGATCCAGAGGGCAGAGTTTTCACCGGCTTCGCTGCCAGGCCCGCGGCCCTCATAGGCGTCATCAGCAAGCGTCGCGACGCGCGTGCCGATATCTTCAGCGGTAATCTCTCTTGAGGTGCTTTCCGGAAGCGGCAGGATGAGCTCGGAGTCCTCGAAAGACGCCGACTGCCCCATATCTTCAGCTTCCGCTTCGACGTTTGCGTCAGCCTGGTTGGTGTCTGTCACGTCTGCAGGAGTGGCCGGGTCGGCGCACGCCGCAAGGGCGAGAAGCGAAACGGCGGGCCAGAATGTACGCATCATGAAAATCTCCTGATTCAGTATATGGCGGTGTTGTGACACAGCCGCGCGAACCCCACAAGAAAGGGGGTGGAAGCTGCTGCGCTTGTGTCAGTCTGCGCCGGGCAGGGGGATAAACTCATCCTCTCCATCGGGTAGTGAGAAGCGCGTGTCTTGCCAGTTACGCGCGATGGAGTCTGTCCATCCAGCACGCGCCTCGTCGATCAAGTCCTGCCGGCTGGCGACAAGATTCCAGTCTATGAGACGCGGGCTATCCATTGTCTGGCCGCCCGCAAGCATGAGGTGGCTACTTGGAGCAACGGAGACCTGAACAGTCTGCCCGGGTGTCAGGATGATCATGGCGCCGTCGGCATAGCTTCTGCCTTCGATAGCGACTGATCCGCCAGCAACATAGATCGCGCGTTCGTCTGCAGCATCAGCTGGAATTTCGAAGCTTGCGCCGTCTGACGCGGTCAGGCCGAGATACCAGATCCCCCAAGGGAACTCGACAGGTGAGCGATGTCCCCAGGCCTCACCTGCAAGCAGCTGGGCGCGGGCGCCACCGAGGTCGAATTCCGGTAGGGAGTCCTTCGGGTGATGCGTGAAAGAGGGTGGGCAGTCCTCATGCGTTTTCGGCAGGGCGACCCAAGTTTGGATGCCGTGCATACGCATGCCAGTGGCGCGCTCTTTATCGGGGGTGCGCTCTGAATGGACGATCCCGCGGCCAGCCACCATCCAGTTCACCGCGCCGGGCCGGATTGTGATGTCAGAGCCGACCGTATCCCTGTGTGCGATGGCGCCTTCGAAGAGATAGGTTACCGTCGCAAGTCCGATATGCGGGTGGGAGCGCACGTCGAAGCCCTTGCCGGGCGGATAGTCCACGGGGCCGAAATGATCGAAGAAGATAAAAGGCCCGACCATGCGGCGCTTGTGAAAGGGCAGGACGCGGCGCACCTTGAAGCCGCCTCCGAGGTCGCGCGCCCGTGCTTCGATAACCAGCTCCACCGGATCAATCATGCGCGTTCATCCTTGTCTTGGGGCGTTGAGTTTCCATCTTGGCCCAAGTGAGCGCTGACCTGAATAGCTATCTGGAAGAATTAAGGGCCTGCCGCATTTGCGCGGGCCAGATGCAGCGTTATCCGAACCCGATTGTCCGAGCCGCGCCAGGGGCTCGTATCCTGATTGCGAGCCAGGCGCCCGGCAATCTCGCGGACCGTTCATCAAAGCCATTCGCAGACCCGTCCGGCGTGCGCCTGCGCGATTGGATGGGCGTGAGCGAGGACGAATTTTACGACGAGTCGCGGATCGTCATCGCGCCGATGGGATTCTGCTTTCCGGGTTATGACAAGAATGGCGGTGATTTGCCGCCAATGAAAATCTGCGCGCCGACCTGGCGGGCTGGTTTGCTGGAGCGACTGCCTGATCTTGAACTGGTCCTCGCGATCGGTGGCTATGCGCAGAAGTGGCATCTCGGGCAGGCAGCCTCGAAGACGCTCACTGAAACGGTTCGCAACTGGCGCACCCATTTAGAGACCGGTATCCTGCCAACACCTCATCCAAGCTGGCGCAACAATGCCTGGCTGAAGAAAAACCCCTGGTTCGAGACGGATATCCTGCCCGTCCTCCGACAGAAAGTGAGAGACCTGCTTTGAAATGGCTGACCTATCTTCTCCTCCTTGGACTGTGTGCTTGCGCGACGCCGAAGATGCAGGGCGCGCTCATGCCTGATCAGCTGATTGAAGCGAAACTGGTTCCGGATGAGTCGACCTTTGTCAGCTCTGACGGCGCGCAGCTGGGGTTGACCGTCTGGCCGCGCAAGGTGGACGGTAACGACGTCGACCATGTGATCGTCGGCGTGCACGGCATGAATGACTATGCCGAGGCCTTCCATATGGCGGCGCCCTGGTTCGCAGAGCGCGGCGTCACGACCTATGCCTATGACCAGCGCGGCTTCGGACGATCGCTGAAGCGGGGGATATGGCCTGAGCCAGAACTAATGCGCGAGGATTTGCGTCAGGCTGTGCGTCTGGTGCGGGAGCGCCACCCTGACGCGACCCTCACGATTGTGGGCGTGTCGATGGGCGGCGCGATGTCGATGACCGCGTTTGCCGGGGACAATCCGCCCGTAGGCGCTGACCGGCTTATCCTTTCCGGGCCGGGCCTTCGCGGCTGGGGGGCCATGAACTGGCTCTATCGCGGCGCGCTCTGGGTGTCGGCCCATAGCCGGCCGGGCTGGGTGGTGCGTCCGCCGCGCGGCGTGAAGATCGAGCCGTCGGACAATGTCGAAATGCTGCGTAGGATGTGGGCAGATCCGCTGCGTATGACCGATAACCGGATCGACCAAGTCTATGGTGTCGTCGCCCTTATGGAGGAGGCGCATCTTGCCGCGCCGCGGCTTCCAGCCGAGATGCCGACGCTTCTCACCTACGGAGCCAAAGACATCGTTATCCCGCCTGGAGGCGTGAAACGCACGATTAAAATCTTACCGCCCCATGTGCGTACGGCGTACTACCCCAATGGGTATCATATGCTGCTGAGAGACCTTCAGGCCGAAACAGTTTACGCGGATATGTGGGCGTTCATGCAAGATCCTTCTGCGCCTTTGCCGTCCGGCGTCGCAAGCATACCTGCGAAGTGAACGAAGCAGTTGACCGCGCATTCAAGAGCGCTAAGGCCGGGACGAGACAGTCAGGAGAGTATCCATGTTCGACCATCCTTCCTTCGACGGCCATGAGAGTGTCCATATGTTCGAGGACAAGGCGAGCGGTCTGAAGGCCATTATCGCGGTTCACTCAACGGCGCTTGGCCCGGCTGCAGGTGGTTGCCGGATGTGGAATTACGCGACCGGCGAGGAAGCACTGCGCGACGCCTTGCGCCTCTCAAAGGGCATGAGCTTCAAGAACGCCATGGCGGGGCTTCCGCTGGGTGGCGGCAAGTCCGTCATCTGGGGCAATTCGAAGACCGACAAGTCGCCCGCCCTGTTCGAGGCTTTTGGCCGCGCGATCCAGTCTCTGAACGGAAAATACTATACCGCCGAAGATGTAGGGATCAGTACCAAGGACATGGAGATCGTCGCAACGCAGACGAAGTATGTCGCGGGTCTCGATCAGGGCGAAGCCGCCAGCGGCGACCCATCGCCGATCACGGCGCTCGGCGTCTATCGCGGTATCAAGGCGAGCGCCAAACGCGCCTTTGGCAGCGATGACCTGTCTGGCCGCCGGATCGCGGTACAGGGTGTCGGCCATGTCGGCGGATACCTCTGCGACCACCTCGCCGAAGAAGGCGCAGAGCTGATCATCACCGATATCGACGAGACGCTTCTGAAAGAGGTGTCTGAGCGTACCGGCGCTAAGATCGTTGCGACGGACGAAATCTATGACCAGCATGTCGACATTTTTTCGCCGAACGCGCTGGGCGCCGTTATCAATCCGGAAACACTGCCGCGCCTGAAGGCGCGCGTCGTTGCAGGTGGTGCCAACAATCAGCTATCCATCGCCGAGATGGACGTTGCACTGCGGGACCGCGGCATTCTCTATGCGCCCGACTATGTCATCAATGGCGGCGGCATCATCAATGTCGCGGCCGAAATTTCAGGCGCGTATTCGCGTAACTGGGTAATGGGCAAGCTGAACGTGCTGATCGAGACGCTGGAAGAAGTGCTGGACGAAGCGTTGAAGCAGAATGCACCGACCAATGAAGTGGCCGAGCAGATTGCACGCACGCGGATTGCGAACGCGAAGCCTGCCTGATTGATTGGGTCGGTCGATACAGAAAAGCGTCAGTCCGGGGACTGACGCTTTTTTTATTGGGCGGTGATTTTCGCCGGGCCGGTTTCGCCCTAGCGGCGAAGGGACCACCAGCCGCGCCGCTTTGGCTTTTCGTCCTTCTTGGACGCGTCTTCCTTCTGGTCCTCCGACTTTTCTTCGGTGACCAGAACAGGCTCGCTTGCGATCGGCTTGTCTTCTTCGAACACGGCTGACGTCTTCGAGGGCGCTGGCTCTACAGCTTTTTCTTCGGCAGCAGGCGCTTCGGTGACTGGCTCAGGCGTTTCCGTCTTTACCTCAGCCGGTTCTGGCGCTGTTTCAGACGTCGCCTCAGGCTCAACGGCCTGTTCGTCGCTACCAGAAGCTTCAGCAGACGTGTCGGTCTCTGCTTCGGTGTTCTTCGGCTTCCCGTTGCGCTTGCCGCCTCTGCGGCGCGGACGTGACCGACGCGAACGAGGCTTCTCATCCTGCTTGTCGTCAGAACTTTCCGCGTCATTGCCATTATCGTCAGACGAACCATCGCTATCGGCTGCGTCCTGCTTGACCGCATCAAGCGCGACGGTCTTTGCAAGCTGCGGCTGAGATGCCGTGGCGCGGCTCGTCTCGTCCGGGTCGGGCAGGGCAGGCGGTGTTTCGTCCAGCATTGCCGGGGCGCTATGGGCAAGGCCATCGAGAAGCGCGCCGCCATCGAGCGGCACGATCGGGTTTGGCTCACGGCGTCTGCGGCGACCGCCGCGGCGGCCACGGCGTCTGCGCTTGCGCGAACCGCCAGACTGGTCGTCATTATCAGACTGATCGTCAGCGGCGGCTTCATTGTCGGCATCTTCTTCGCCGTCAATATCGGACGCGTCAGCCGCTTCGGCGTCGTCCTCAGCGCTGGCATCTTCTGCCTCATCTGGCAATTCGTCGTCATCCTCATCACCGATGATGTGGCGGCTGCGATCCTGTTTGCGATTGCGGCGGGACTTCTGGTTCGGGTCTTTTTCCGCATCAATGCGAAAGTCGCCCGGCAGAAATTCATCAGACGAACTGATCGAGATCGCAAAACCGGCGACATCCTCGATGTCGGTAACAGCTTCACGCTTATTGTTGAGCAGGTAGAGCGCAACGTCCGTCGGTGCGTGAACGGTAATGGATGAAAGACCACCACCAGCCGCCCTTGCTTCAAGCGCGCGCAGGAGCTGCAGCGCTGCTGACGGGACGGAACGGCGACGGCCAGTACCGTTACACGCTTCGCATGGGTCGGATGTCGCCTGGAGCACACCTGCGCGGCGGCGCTGACGTGAGATTTCCATCAGGCCGAACTGGGAGATCTTTCCACACTGCACACGCGCGCGGTCGATCTTGAGACAATCCTTGAGCTTCTTCTCGACGGCCCGGTTGTTCTTGTTCTCCTCCATATCGATGAAGTCGATGACAACGAGGCCGGCAAGATCACGCAGGCGCATCTGGCGACAGGCTTCCTCGGCTGCTTCCAGATTGGTGCGCAGAGCGGTCTGCTCGATATTGCGTTCCTTGGTCGCCTTGCCGGAGTTCACGTCGATGGCGACCAGTGCTTCGGTCTGGTTGATGACGAGGTAGCCGCCGGACTTCATCTGCACCGTGGGCGAGAAGATGGAATCAAGCTGGTCCTCGACCGATTCAGAGACAAAAAGCGGGGCAGCGGACTTCCACTGTTTTACCTTTCGGGCCTGCGTCGGCATGATCATCTTCGAGAGGTCTTTTGCCTCGCGATAGGCCGATGGGCCCTGGATGATGACTTCCTCAATATCCTTGTCGAACATGTCGCGCATGGCGCGATGAACGAGGCCGCCTTCTTCATGGATGATGCAGGGCGCAATCGATTCCATGGTCCGGTGCCGGATATTGTCCCAGAGCTTCTGGAGATATTCATAGTCGCGGCGAATGTCGGTCTTAGTGCGTTTGGCACCTGCGGTACGCACGATCAGCCCCATACCGTTCGGCACGTCCAGGCTCGACATGATTTCCTTCAGGCGCTTGCGGTCTGCACCGTTGGTGATCTTGCGCGAAATGCCGCCGCCGCGTGGGGTGTTCGGCATGAGAACGCTGTAGCGTCCGGCGAGCGACAGGAAGGTGGTGAGGGCTGCGCCCTTATTGCCGCGTTCTTCCTTGACGACCTGAACCAGCATGACCTGCCGGCGGCGGATTACTTCCTGGATCTTGTAGCGCTTCGAGCTCGATTGCGGCCTTGGTTTGGCGGCAGCTGCTTCGGCGGCCGCTTCATCGGCGTCTGAATCTTCTTCGCCGTCATTGTCTTCATCGTCGATGTCACGTTCCTCGTCGACATCGTCTTCGTCTTCCTCAGCGGCGGCGCGAGCCGCATCCTGAAGCAGCGCTTCGCGGTCTTCCTGAGGAAGCTGGTAGTAGTCGGGATGGATTTCGCTGAAGGCCAGAAAACCGTGGCGGTTGCCGCCATATTCTACAAAACAGGCCTGGAGGGATGGCTCTACGCGCGTGACTTTCGCGAGATAGATATTGCCCCTTAGCTGTTCCTTACCTGCGGTTTCGAAGTCAAAGTCGTCTACGCGTCCGTCCGAAACGAGCGCCACCCGGGTCTCTTCCGGGTGGACCGCATCGATCAGCATCAATTTGCTCATAGCTTATCGCCTTGTGATCTGGCGGCGCGGCGCGGTAATTGACCGTGCTGCAGCGAACGCCAGTTAAGTTGTGACGGGATATCTTGCGCCAGCGCGTCTGCGCGCCAGTAGGCGCTAGTCTCGACGATGCTTTCAGTGGCGAAAGATACATTACAAGTTGTTCCGTGTCCGATCAGGCCATGCACGGACTATTGATCCGTTCGCATACCATCTGGGAAATGGTCTTGGCCTCCAAATAGAGGTCTGTCCGACCATGCCGAAAGCCGAGCCTAAAGAAAAGCTATAAAATCAGAGAATAGCAAAATAGGCAGTGCCAGCAGAGACGGTAAACGCTTGATTAATGAAGGATGTGCACACTCCCCGTCACGCAATAAAGTCAAATTCCAGTAGGCTGTGGGCGAGATGTTTCGATCGTTTTTTCTACTCATCGGGTTCCTGGCGAGCATGGTCAGCCATGCCTATGCAACCGAAATCAATGAGATCCGGGTCGAGGGAGCAGGGGAGTATACCCGAATCACTCTCGCCGCCGATGGCGAGCTCGCGCACGGCATTTTTTCGCTCAGTGAAACAGGTATGCGGTCGATCGCGGTTGACCTGCCTGACTTTCGTCTTGATGAGCTGGCTGACACGCCGCCGCCAGCTGGCGCCGTTACGACGTATCAAGTGTCGCCGCGCGGTATCTCTTTCCACTTGTCACATGCTGTCACGGTGTCCCGGGCGCTGAACATCGGCCCAACCGTATCCGATCCGCGTCACCGGCTCGTGATTGATCTTGTGCGAGTTTCGCCGGACCGGTTCGACAGGGATGCAGCTATCGATCTGGACCGCCGGGCCGCGTTCAGTGGCGGGCAGGTGGTTGGCGCGGAGGATATGGTGCTGGCATCGCTCCCGCCCGTCAAGCAGGTGATCGTGATCGATCCCGGTCATGGCGGACGCGACCCGGGCGCTCTGGCTGCTGATTCCACCAGAGAGAAGGACGTGGTTCTGAAAACAGCGCTTTCGCTCAAGACAGCACTTGAGGCGAGTGGGCGCTACACCATCCACCTGACGCGCGATGACGATACCTATGTCGAACATGAGGACCGGGTGACAATGGCCCGCAACTGGGGCGCGGATCTCTTCATATCGATTCATGCCGACGCAGCAGCCAATCGCTCTGTCGCAGGAGCCACTGTCTACACGCTGAATTCCCGGGGCCAGAACCGGGTTGATCCAGTGGCGAACAAGTATGGCTGGCACCTGCCGGTCGAGGACGGCACATCAAACGAGGTAGCGAGCATCCTGACGGACCTCACCAAGCGCGAGACAAAGACAAATTCGGCCATCTTCGCCGAAATCCTCATTCCCGAGCTGGCTTCTGCAGGGCCAATCGTCCGCAATAGCCACCGGCAGGAAAACTTCTTCGTCCTTCTGGCGCCTGATGTGCCAGCCGTACTGATCGAAGTGGGCTTCCTGACCAACCGCGCCGATGCGGCAAGGCTGGCATCCGCTGATGGGCGAGAGCGCTCGGCCAAGGCGATTGCACGCGCGATCGACGCCTATTTCGACCGTTCAGTGGCGCACACTGCAGTAAATTAGCGTCTTTCGACTTTCGTCCGCCGCCGGCACGCCTTACTCTTGTCATGGAATGATGCGAGGCGACGCTATCGCGAACGCAAATCTGGGCAGGGACGGAAAATTTGAATGAGTGAACAGCCGGTCTGGAGACGCTATCTGACCTGGAAGCTGGCGCGCCGTGTCGCGATCGGCCTCGTCATAATTGGCGCGCTTGTCTTTATCGCCGTCATGATCTGGGTGGCTTCGCTTGCGCGGGACCTGCCGTCGCACGAGCGTCTCGCCGATTATGAGCCGCCCATCACGTCGCGTGTCCATGCAGGTGACGGCACGCTCATCGCCGAGTTTGCGGACGAGCACCGCGTCTTCGTGCCGATCGAATCCATCCCGGACCATGTGAAGCAGGCCTTCGTCGCGGCAGAAGACAAGAAGTTCTTCGAGCATGGCGGCCTCGATTATGTCGGTATCATGCGCGGCGCGATCAATTCCGCGCAGATCAAGCTGTCGGGTAGCGATGGTAATCTCCAGGGCGGGTCGACCATTACCCAACAGGTCGCCAAGAACATGCTGCTCACCCGCGACCAGCGTATCGAACGCAAGGTGAAAGAGGCGATTATTGCGCGCCGGATGGAAAATACCTTTACCAAGGATGAGATCCTCGAACTGTACCTGAACGAAATCTATCTTGGCGTTCGAGCCTATGGGGTCGGTTCTGCCGCGCTCATCTATTTCAACAAGTCGCTGCCAGAGCTGAATTTGTCAGAGGCGGCGATTCTTGCCTCGCTCGCTAAGGCGCCATCCACGGTGAACCCTTATCGACGCCCGCAGCGCCTGCTTGCCCGAAGAGATTATGTTCTCAACCGCATGCTCGAAGACGGTTACATCACCGAAGAGCAGGCGGAAGAGGCAAAAGCCGAGCCGCTTGAAGTGGTCGAACGCCTGCGTGGGCCTGAATACGCCGCCGCAACCTATTTCGTACAGGAACTTCGCCGTGACCTGATCAAGGAGTATGGCGAAGAAGCGCTCGAGCGCGGCGGTCTTTCGATCCGTACGACGCTGGACTCCAAGATGCAGCTGGCGGCGCAGACGGCCCTCCAGTCCGGTCTTGAGGCCTATGACCGTCGTCATTCCTATCGAGGCCCTTTTACGTCAATTGATGCGTCAGGTGATGTGCCGGCGCAGCTTCAGGAAGTGGAGCGCCCGGCAGGCTATGGCGCCTGGGAAGCCGGCATGGTGCGCGACGTCGCAGGCGATGCCGCTACCATTGTTCTGAATGATGGCCGTACGACACGTATTCCAGAAGAGGACGTTCGGTGGGCGAGCGGCTGGGACCGTCCCGAAGGCGGGGAAGGGCTCGCGCGCGGCGATGTGATCCTTGTCGACGTCGAGCGTACCGAAACGCTTCGTGATGGCGCAGAACCTGCCGCAGAAGGTGAGCGCCGCAATGAGGATGACTGGATTTCCGTGCCGTCCGAAACCGCGCGCCTGAAACAGGTGCCCGAAGTCGAAGGCGCGATCATTGCGCTAGACCCGCATACCGGCCGTGTTCTGGCGATGGTAGGCGGCTATTCATTCTTCAAAAGCCCGTTTAACCGCGTGACCCAGGGCATGCGCCAGCCAGGTTCTGCCTTCAAGCCTTTTGTCTATGCGGCCGCTCTTGAGAACGGGTATACGCCTTCAACGAAGATGCTGGATTCGCCCTTCGTCTACTATGACGAAGGGTCGGGGACGACCTGGAAGCCGCAGAACTATTCGGCCGGTCGCAGCTATGGAGAAGTGACCATGCGCACCGCGCTTGAGCGTTCGTTCAACCAGGTTACGGCCCGCATCGCGGTTGATATCGGTATGGAAGACGTTTCCGGCCTAGCGGAACGGTTCGGTCTCTACGACCACCTGCCGCGTTTCCCGGCCATGGCACTGGGTTCTGGCGAAACGACCCCCTTGCGCATGGCGACTGGTTATGCCTCTTTCGTGAATGGCGGCAAGGACGTAACGCCTACGATGCTCGACCGCGTTCAGGATCGTTATGGCGAGACGCTATATCGCAACGACCAGCGCGCGTGTGTGGACTGCCTTGCCGAGAGTTGGGAAGGACAGGAGCCGCCGCAACTGGAAGACACACGTGAGCAGCTGATCGACCCGGTCATTGCGTATCAGGTCACGCATATGCTGGAAGGCGTGGTGGAACGTGGCACCGCACGCCGCGCCGCGCGCCTCAACAAGCCGCTTGCTGGCAAGACCGGTACGACGAACGACTATTTCGACGCGCTTTTCTATGGCTTCTCGCCCGACCTCGTTGTGGGCGTGTGGGTCGGGTTCGACCAACCACAGACCCTCGGCAATGGTGAGGCGGGTGGCTCTGTCGCGCTGCCTGTCTTCGTCAGCTTCATGGAAGAAGTGCTTGAGGATGCCCCGGCAATGCCATTCCGTATTCCACCAGGCGTAAGGCTCGTATCCGTGGATCATGATACGGGCGGCCTGCCGACGGCCAGCTCCGGAGAAATCATCGTCGAAGCCTTCCGTCCTGGCACGGAACCGGGCGCGGTGTTCGATGAAGAGGACGACTTCTCCATCTCTGGCAATCAGGGCGCGACGAGCGGAATGTTCGGTGATCTGGCCGATCCTTCATCTGAAGGCTTCGGTCAGAACGGCATTTCGGAGGCCCAGGACCGAGATGATATTGCCGATGAAAACCTGGGCGGGATTTATTGACCGGGCGCGCAGATTTGTGCATTCGGGCCAGCCTGTAACCAACTGAAAACACAGAAAATCTTATGTCGACAGAAATTCTCTCGCTTATTGACGAAATTGAGCAGTCCTCCGCGCTGCTGAGGAGGCGTCTTTGACTGGGACGTCGCCCAGAAACGCTTAGACGAACTTAACGCCCTCTCAGAACAACCAGACTTCTGGAACGATCCTGAAAAGGCCCGAAAGTTGATGGCTGAGCGCCAGCAGCTGGAGACGGGAATCAATACCGTTCAGGAGCTAGAGCAGGAGGCGGTTGATGGCCGCGAACTGCTCGAG
Organism: Henriciella marina; assembly: GCF_027213945.1. Classification (GTDB taxonomy): domain Bacteria; phylum Pseudomonadota; class Alphaproteobacteria; order Caulobacterales; family Hyphomonadaceae; genus Henriciella; species Henriciella marina_A. The sequence continues at coordinate 47,889 of NZ_JAPWGW010000002.1, read as the reverse complement.
CTTGCGGACGGGGATGATGACCTGATCCAGGATATCTCGGCCAATATGAAACGGGCGCGTGAGCGCGCGGCCAAGGCAGAGCTTCAGGCACTGCTATCCGGCGAAGCCGATTCCAATGACTGCTACCTTCAGATCAACGCCGGGGCGGGGGGCACCGAAAGCCAGGATTGGGCTTCGATGTTGCGTCGCATGTATGTGCGCTGGTCAGACAGCAGCGGCTATAAAGTCGAGGAAGTCGATGCCCATGAAGGGGATGAGGCAGGTATCAAGTCGGCAACGCTGCTGATCTCTGGCCTCAATGCCTATGGTTGGCTGAAGTCGGAATCGGGCGTCCACCGGTTGGTGCGCATCTCGCCTTATGATTCATCGGCCCGCCGCCATACATCCTTCGCCTCGGTCACGGTCTCACCGGTGATTGATGAGACGATCGAGGTCGATATCGACCCGTCTGATGTGCGTACCGACACTTATCGGGCCTCTGGTGCGGGGGGGCAGCACGTCAACAAGACTGACTCCGCCGTCCGGCTGACGCATGACCCAACGGGGATTGTTGTGGCGTGTCAGGCCGGCCGATCGCAGCATCAGAACAGGGCCAAAGCCTGGGAGATGCTCCGCTCGAAACTTTATGAGCTTGAACTTCAGAGACGCCGCGAAGCCGCGCAGGACAGTCATGACTCCAAGTCAGAAATAGGTTGGGGACACCAGATCCGCTCCTATGTGCTGCAGCCATATCAGCTGATAAAGGATCTGCGGACCGGCCACGAGACGTCTGATACGGGCGGTGTGCTTGACGGTGATCTTGACGGCTTCCTGAGCGCCTCACTCGCGCACAATGTTTCTGCTGGAAACGACGAAGACGCATAAGAAAACGGCCGCGCAAATGCGCGGCCGTTTAACTTGATTACCTCAACGCCTGATCAGGACAGGGCAGAGCCATGCGCACCGCTGGCGCTTGTGCTGGCTGACTTGCTGTCAGTCGCGGCTGGCTTGGTTGTTGATGAAGCCGTGTCGCCACTGGCGGGACGTGCGGCTTTTGGCGCAGAGGTCTTGAGCGGGTCTTCGGCGTGTTTGACCTGGCCTTCGAAAATCGCGTTCGGTTGGATGCTGAGAGAGGCGTGCAGGATGTCGCCCTCTACGCGTGCGCCGGTCTCGAGCTCAACGCGGCGGCCACGAATGGAACCAAGGACTTCGCCCTTGACCTTCACGGCCTCGCCTTTAACTTCGCCGATGACTTTCCCGGTTGCACCAATTGTGATGTCACCCGCCGTCACGTCGCCATCGACAACACCGTCGATGTGAAGGGCGCCTTCGGAGTTGATCGACCCTTTGATTTCCATGTCGTTGCAGATGATGGAAGCAACGCCGGTCGAGCGGGCTCCGGTCCGGCTTGCAGCCGATTTGCTTGCGTCAGCTGGCGGCACATAGCTCTGTGCGGATGCGCCGTCCTTATTCTTCGTAAACATGTTTACCTGCCCTCAGAAACTCAACTGGATCGTATGGTTTGTTATTAAACCAGACTTCGTAGTGAAGGTGTGGGCCGGTGCTCCGGCCGGTGGAGCCCATGGCGCCCACAACGTCGCCAATTGCGACTGTATCACCTTTGTCGACATTAATGCGTCTTAAGTGTGCGTAACGAGACTTGAAGCCATGCCCATGGTCGATCTCCACGATGCGGCCATAACCGGACTTGGTACCTGCAAAGCTGACCGTGCCTGGACCGGTTGCCGTGATCGGGGCGTTCCAGTAGGCGCCAACATCTACACCGTTGTGCCAGCCAGGGCGCTGATTGAACGGGTCAACCCGAAGGCCATAATCGGAGGTCAGGCGCGAAGGCACACCGACCGGGTCGGCAAGCGGCAGCGTCGATACGACGGACTGATAGAAGCGCGCTTCTTCCATGCGAGCGGCAACCTGTGCAACGCGCTCAGCGAACATGGCTTCTTCGGGAGTGTCGAAATTGCCTGAGGCAAGATTTGCAAAAGGAACAAGTGGGCCGCCCATCTCCCGGGTTTCAGCAATACGGTTTGTTCCAACGGCGGTCAGGCGAAGGACGCCGCGTGCCGCTTCGGCACGTTCGATCGCGATGTCTTCGACTTCGTCCAGAAATGCCTGCTGTTCGCGCTGGAGTTCGGCGATCTGGCCGCGAACGCCAGGATTGGCCGCGCTGGCTTCCTGATATTGTGCATCCGTTCGGGCCTGTCGCCGGTCAGCTTCCTCAATCGATGCGTTGACGAGAAGGGCGCTGCCATCACCGCGCAGGGCGGCGACTTCAAGCTCACCACCATTGCGAAGCGAATCGAGCATCACCTCAAGCGTGCGGTGGCGCTGTTCAAAACTGACTGTGGCTTCCTGGAAGGCTTCGGTGCGTTCGACGAGCTGGGAGCGGGACAGGGCGTCGCGTGCGCGCAGTTCCTGCACCCACCGCTCATACTTGTCGATCTGCTGCTGGCCCTGGGCCGAAAGTGTACTGTTCGGAATGAAGACGAGGCTCGCCGTTGCGTAAAGTGTCCAGCCAACGACCGCGGCAATCGCTATGGATAGAACGGACTGCTGCAGAGGAGAAACAGTGAAATAGCGGACGGTGCCGCCGCTGCGATGGTAAATTTGCCGTTCGGGAAATAGGCGACTGAAAAGCTCCCCGATTTTCATCGTCTTTCGCTTCATAGACGGCCCCGCCTCTGCTTTTACTCTTATACGCGCTGTGTTTTTATCCACAGCTAACCCTCGCGGTAATGTTTAACGCCATTTGCTTGCATCGGAAAAGGGCGAATCCAGAAAGTTGCCTCATTTTTCTCACAATCGATAAAAAATTTTGCTAATTTCGCCTGAGTTTTAACTGTGTCGATGCAGAAATAGTTAAAGTACAGACAGCACTTTGTCTGCATGTCCTTTGACGCGTACCTTTCGCCAACCTTCAATAATCATGCCATCAGCGCTGATCGCGAAAGTAGAGCGTTCAATACCCATGAATTTGCGCCCATACATGTTCTTTTCCTTCCAGACCCCAAAGGCTTCGCAGACAGACCCGTCCTCATCCACCGCGAGTGGTATGGTAAGTGCCTGCTTTTCTATGAACTTTTCGTGGGACTGAAGACTGTCGCGCGAGATGCCGACGATATCGAAACCTTTCACGTCGAAAGCAGCTTTCAGCGCTGAGAAATCCTTGGCCTCGTTCGTGCATCCCGGCGTGTTATCCTTTGGATAGAAGAAGAGGATGAGGCCCCGGCCTCTGCCGGAGGGAATGGAAACGGTGCCGCTGGTCGTCTCAAGCTGGAGGCGTGGAGCGGGATCGCCTGCAGATATTACTGATGACATCGCTGGATTGTCCTATTTCTGCTGTATTGAAAGATTAAGCCAAGCCTATCGGCTGGCGTAGAGGAGACAATCAGGCCTTGGTGCGACAGACTGCAGCTATTGTTACGCTAGAGATCATTGGCGGCATCCTGTTGCTGGCGATCGCTGGCGCCGTGGCGCTTGCCTACATGCTGTCGCGCGGGCCTGTAGAGCTTAGTCTTTTCAAAGGTGAAGTCGAAGATGCTCTCGTCGCCGCGCGCGACGGCAGGGACGTCAACATTGATCGGCTTGCACTGCAATGGTCGCCGGCAGATCGGCGTGTCATCTTTGCGGCTAACGGCCTGAAGCTTGCCGATAATGATGGCCAGTTAGCGGGCGAGGCAGAACAGGCCGTCATTACCCTCGATGCTGGCTCCCTGATTTTCGGCCGTGTGGAAGTGACCGAAACGCAATTGCGCAATGGTTGGGCGGATGTGCGCAATATCTCACCAACCGAATGGACGTTTGCGGGCGAGCCGCTGCCGGAATTCGAAGCGCGCACTTTGCCGAACACGCCGGAAGGGTGGCTCGCGCTTTCCAATTCGACCCTCGCAAGCCTTCTGGAGGGCCTGAAGGAAAGCCGGGCGTCGAACACGCTTGAAGTTGCCGCATTCGAAAACATGGAGTTGCGCTTTTTCGATCAGGCCGGCGACGTTATAGCGGTTATGGATGAGGCGCGTGGCCGCTTCGATCAGACCGCTAGCGGGCTTGAAGCCACGCTGTCTGGAAGCGGGGAGGGGATTGGTCTTCCAGGTGATCTGACAACGTCGCTGAGCATCCCAGAGGGCTATACGGCCCTCGATTTTGAGATTGGCATCACCAATTGGAGCATCGGAGATCTTGCGAACCGACTTGGCGCAGGCGCCTCACTCGTTGCGGGCTTTCCAGCCGACATAACAATCGGGCTGTCCTATGAGGAAGAAGAGGGTATTGCCGCACTCAGCCTCGCGGCTGACGCTGAAGCGGGCAATATCACGCTTGCCGGACGTGACTTCGACTTCGAAACATTGCGGTTTGATGCGGCCTATTCGCCTTCCGATGACCGGCTGACCTATACCGATCTGGCGATTGAAACCGAACGCGCCGATGGCGTCTTCAGCGGCTGGATCGAAGGGCTCGTGCGAGAGGATGAGAAGATCACTTTCGATCTGTCTTCTGAGAGCGCTTCACTCGATTTCACACCATATTTTCCCGATGTTTGGGACCTGGATGGTGTGGCCTTGCAGGGGACGCTGGATATGGAGACGACAGCCGTCGCGCTGTCTTCTTACACCGTACGAACGCGAGGGATCGAATTTACCGGCGCTGCAGATATGATGCCCGTGAGAGAGCCAGAAGAGGGCGAGCTGCCATTTCAGATCACGTCTCAAGGCGAAGCGGAAGGCACGATTACCAAGCAGCAGGTTTTGGCTTTCTGGCCTGAAACGCTTGGCGCGGGCGCTCGCAATTTCGCGCAGAACCGGGTTCTGGATGGCCGCGTGACTGCCGCGAGCTACAGGCTGGAGCTGAAGCGGGACAGTTTCGCGGAAGGGTTCCTGCGCGACGAGGACCTTACGGTCCGGTTTTTCATCGAAGACGCGGCCGTAAAGTTTCTGGATGATCTTCCGCCTGTCACCGATGCCATCGGCAGCGGCAGGCTGACTGGGAATGGCCTCCAGGTGCAGCTTAGCGAAGGCAGCTATGATGGCTGGGTGCTGAGCGAGGGCAGTGTTCACTTCCCGAAGTTCAACCCGAAGGGAGAGCTGTTTCGCGTTTCAGCGAAGGGGCAGGGGCCTCTCGTGAATGTCATGCGTAATATCGCAGGCTCGCGCCTCATGCGAGGCAATCCAGACGCGCTCGACCCCGAACGCTTCTCTGGGGATGCGGTGGCCGCGATTGAGCTGTTGCGTCCCGCACTGGACGATGTTCCGGTTGAGGACACGCAGATCTCCGTCAAGGCGCAGGTCACGGATGGGATGCTCGCCGAGGCGCTACCGGGGCTCGACCTGACCGATATGAGAGTAGACGTGTCGCTGGAGAATATGCGCCTCGTCATGACCGGCTTCGGAGATCTTGGCCCTGCGCCTGTCCAGTTTACGTGGCGCGACGAATTCAATGATGGCGGCGATACAGCTGATCTATCGGCCAGTGCGTTCGTGTCGCCTGATTTCCTGAACCGTTTTGGGATTGTCGGGCGGGCCTACGTATCAGAGGACATTCCGGTCGAGTTGCAGGCGCAAGTCGCTGCAGATGGCATTGCGGGTGTCGAGGTCGGTTTCGAACTCCAGCAGTCACGCGTGGATATTTCTGAGATTGGCTACATCAAACCTGTGGGGGAGCCGGCCCGCGCGACACTCTCCTATGACGCGAAATCGGAAACGAACGCATCGACATTTCGCTTCCTGAGCGAAAAGGCACGCTTTGACGGGGATGTCATCCTGACCAAGGCAGGAAGGCTTCAATCGCTGGACGTGCGGGAGGCCTTCCATGACGGTTTCATGGATGTGAGCGGCAGCGTTCGCCGCGAACAGAATGGCAAGCTTGTCAGCGAACTGAACGGTGCGTTCCTAGATGCAAGTGCGTTCTTCGGCGACTTCGCATCCATGGGTGGCAATGCGTCAGGCATCAGTCTGCCGATCGTGCTAACGGCAAATCTCGATACGCTACGCCTGCGCAGCGGTCTGGACCTTGAGGACGCATCCTTGAGCTTTATCAGCGCCGAAACAGGCGTCCGGGAGGTTCGCGCTGACGGAACGATTGAGACAGGCGGTCAGATGAGCGCTGTTTATACTGGCCCGACCGCCGAAGATCCAGCGCGTATCAGCCTCGACAGCGATGACGCCGGTTTCTTCATGCGCGCCTTGCTGAGACAGGATTTCCTCACTGGAGGTTCCCTCAGCCTGAACGGCGAGCTTGCGCGTGGCTCGGACCCGGCGCGCCTCCAACTCGAGCTTTCAGACGTGCGCATGCGCGATGCGCCGTTCCTTACGCAAGTGCTCTCATTGGCTTCCCTTCGGGGACTTGCCGACACGCTCAGCGGGGAAGGGGTGCTTTTCACCGATATCAGCGTGCCGGTCGCCATTCAGTCTGGACGGTTTGTAATTGAGGGTGCGCGGGCTAACGGCCCGGCCTTGGGTCTGACACTTAATGGCTGGTTCGAGCAGGAGAGTGACGAAATCCGTCTCAGCGGAGTTCTGGTGCCGAGCTTTGGCATGAACTCAATGTTGGGCGGCGTGCCGGTTATCGGCGACCTCTTCGTTGGCCGAGAAGGCGAGGGGATATTCTCGCTTACCTATTCAGTGCGCGGGACGACCGATCGTGCCCAAGTCGCCGTGAACCCGCTGTCCGCGGTTACGCCGGGAATTTTGCGCCGTATCTTTGAGAACCCGGCAGATACGTCGATACCGGACAGCATTCCGGTTGATCCGGATAAGACTCCGCCTGCGCCGCCCATGCCAGATGCAGAATTCATCGCGCCAGCACCCGGTTCAGAGACGAATTAGACCGGCCTCCGCTCAGCTTTTCTCGAGGCGTTTGACCGCGTCCCATAGCTGTCCCTGGTCATCTAGTGAAAGCTCACTGAAGTTCCGGTCCTGCTCGTTTGCAAGGGCTTCCATGGCGCGAAAGCGGCGTTCGAATTTGGCGTTTGACCGGCGAAGCGCAATTTCTGGATCAAGTTTGAAGCGCCGCGCGAGGTTGGCGGCAACAAAGAGCAGGTCGCCAATCTCATCCTCGATCGCGTTCAGATCGCCGCTATCTATCGCTTCGCGAACTTCGGCGCATTCTTCGTCCAGCTTCATCAGGATGTCGCGTGGCTCGGTCCAGTCAAAGCCCGTACGGGCGGCGCGCTTCTGAATCTTCTCGGCACGCATCAGAGCCGGAAGCGCTTTGGCGACGCCAGCGAGGGCTGATGTGTCTTCGGTGACGGCACCCTTGGCGGCCCGCTCGCGGGCCTTGATGGTCTCCCAGGCTTCGGTCTGGGTATCAGCGTCACGCTCTTTGGCATCTCCAAAGACATGCGGGTGGCGACGAACCATCTTGTCATTGATGCTGCGGGCGACATCCTCCACATCGAAAAGACCGGAATCCTGAGCGATCTGGCTGTGGAAAACGACTTGGAGGAGAAGGTCGCCGAGTTCGTCTTTGAGGTCGCCGAGATCCTTGCGCTCAATCGCATCGGCGACTTCATAAGCTTCCTCGATTGTGTAGGGCGCGATCGTTTCAAAAGTCTGCTCGAGGTCGCAAGGGCAACCGCCGTCCGGATTGCGCAATTGCTGCATGATGGATTTAAGGCGTTCGAACTCGCTTGTGGAAGATTTCGGCATGAGAGGCAGGCACTCCGGTCTTATTGTGCGCGTTCTGTACGTATGTCCGAGACGTTAATACGCTTGATTGTAGCTAAAGCAGCAATGGTCAGTAGGGCGGTTAGATATTGCAAGTGACTAGTGCTTCAGGCGTTGCGGTTCAATCTGGCCGCAGGGTGATCTGTTAGAGGTAGCGTTAGAGATACAAAGGCGTGAACTGGACGGAGGTGGGGTCCAGCCCACTCATAACAAAGATTGCATAATCAATATTATGGGAAATAGCGAGATGTGATCAGAGCTCGAAATCGATGGTGAGGCCGTCATAGGCGGGCTGTACATGAGCAGGCAGTTCATTACAGAGCGTCTGATAATCCAGATCGATATGAAGATTTGTGAGCCAGGCTTTTTTAGGCGCGAGCTGTTCTATCCACCCAAGCGCGCGGTCGAGATGCGCGTGGCTTGGATGTTTCGTGTAGCGAAGCGCGTCAAGAATAAGGATTTCGACGCCGGCAATCGCTTCGAGGCTCTCAGGCGGAAAATCATGCAGGTCGTTGCAATAAGCGAGATTGCCGATGCGAAAGCCGAGGCTCATGATCCGCCCGTGCATTTGCTCTACTGGGAGGAAAGTCACCGCCCCCCCTTCTCCGTCGATGCTGAACGGCTCTAACGGCACGATGTCCTCTTGCTGGTCGAGAATTGGCGGATAGCCACCATGACCTTCGAAGCAATAGCCGAAACGCTTGGTCAGGGTCGCTGCCGTTCGGGCATCGAGATAGGTCGGCACACGGCGGCGCATGCGCAATGCCAAGGCGCGGACATCGTCAATTCCATGGGATTGGTCGGCATGATCGTGGGTATAGACCAGCGCGTCCAGGTGGCGAACTTCGGCATCGAGTAGCTGGTCTCTGAGTTCTGGCGAAGAATCGATCAGGATGCGTGTACAGTCATCAGGACGATCCAACGGGCCCGCATCGACGAGCACGCAGCAGCGTCTGCGCCTGTTTCGTGGTTCAGCCGGGTCACACGCGCCCCAGTCATTCCCGACGCGCGGTACGCCTCCCGATGAGCCGGTGCCAAGGAATGTAAAGCGCGCTGAGTTCGTCATATATTTACTTTATCGAATAAAGTCAATGCGTTATATTCGCATATTGAAGTTACTTCTTCGCGTGTCATCCCGTGGAGATCCGCCAGGGCGTCTGCGACGTACGGCAAGTAGGCAGGTTCATTGCGGCGGCCACGGTACGGCATTGGTGCGAGATACGGGCAGTCCGTTTCCAAAATGACCCGATCGAGTGGGATCTTGGATATGACCGCGCGGACGTCCTTGGCATTCTTGAAAGACAGAATGCCGGAAACCGAAAAGTAGGCGCCAAGCGCCAATCCGCGGTCCGCAAGCTCCTGCCCGCCCGTATAGCAGTGAAGCAGTATGCCGAACGGTCCGTTCTTATACTCGTCTTCCAGAATATTTGCCGTCAGACCGTCTGCCTCGCGCGTATGAACCACGAGTGGCAGTCCGGTTTCGCGGGCCGCGCCAATATGGCGGCTGAAGTTCGCGACCTGCTCGGCCTCTGCCGAATAGCCATAGTGGAAATCGAGGCCGGTCTCCCCGATGGCGACCGTACGGGGGTCCCCTGCTGCGCCGACCAGCTCCTCGACCGTCAGATCCTGAAAGTCCTTGGCGTGATGTGGATGCACGCCAACCGTGTTCCAGATATCGCTATTTGCCTCAACGATCGCTCTTACTTTCGGATAATTGTCGAAGCGGTCGCAAATGGCGAGGAAACGCTTGATCCCAGCTTCACGAGCACGTGCCAGCACGTCTTCAAGGTCGTCTTCGAACGCCTCGGCGTGTAAATTTACATGGGTGTCGAACATGAGGTGCGACTTAGACCTTCCCGGCGCCGGTTTGAAGGGTCGAGACGAGCTTTGATGCCGCTTGCACCGGGGTCATGTGCAGATTGCGCTGCGAGGCGACAATATTGTGAAGCTGAAACCAGACATCGGCCCATGCAGGCGACTCCTCGGCCTTGGAACTGACCCAGCCCAGCAACTCCTCCGCAAAAACCCCAAACGAGGCCTGATCTTCTGCAGCGGCCTGTATCGTCGTGGAAAGTACGGCATCGGCAGGCTTTGGAAGAGCTTTCAGAAAGCTGCGGGCAGCGTGCGACGCGGCGAGAACTTTCTGGCCGGTGAGCGCTTCTACACGTCCCGGCCGACCCGCAACAAGGTCAGCAACTTGCTCGGGCGACTCAACTTGCTGCGCTCTCAAAGCTGCGAGCGTTTCTTCTTTCCTAAGGCTAGTCAGGCGAAGCGACTGGCAGCGTGAACGGATCGTCGCGAGTACGGGAACAGTCGCGTGCGAGATTAGAAACAGCATTGCGCGTGGCGGTGGCTCTTCGAGCGTTTTGAGCACCGCGTTGCGACCGTTTGCATTCATTTCATCAAGCGAATCGAGGATACCGATACGCCAGCCACCCAGAGCGGGTTTAAGTGAAAAGAACTGGTTCAGTTCCCGGATCTGATCGACGGCGATGTCCTGCTTCAACTTGCCATTATCGCCAACTGCGCGCTGTACGTGCTTCAGGTCAGGATGTCCTGACGACAGCACTTTCTGCATAACTGGGTCGCTTGCACTGGCGCCTGCCCTGTCGCTATCCGCTGCGGGCTGTGCGCCAAGCAGCATAGCGGCCAGGCGAAGCGCAAATCGCGACTTGCCAATCCCTGATGGCCCTTCGATGATCCACGCGTGATGAAGCCGCCCGCCATCCATCGCTTTCAGGAATTTCTCCTGAGGCGCCTTGTGACCGAATAGCGGAAGCGCGATGTCTTCGCTCATGACATGTCTTCAATCGCACGGAGTGCATCGGCCAGCACCGCAGCTGGAGATTGGGTTGCATCCATGACCCGGCACCGCTCCGGGTGGGCCGCGGCCAGGTCCAGAAAGCCCTGTCGGACGTCCATGTGAAACTCGAGCGGCATGGCTTCGAAAACGTCGGAGCCGCCGCGGGCCTTACGCCGCGCCATCAGTTCTTCCACGGGGCCGTCGAGGACAAGCGTAAGGTCTGGTTGGTGCTCGGCCACGACGAGATCATCCAGCATTTCAATAATGGCTGGAGCGAGACCGCCAAGGCGCTGATAAACGCGCGTTGAGTCGGCGAACCTGTCGCAGATTACGTTCTGGCCCTCTGCAAGTGCAGGCTCGATCAGCTTCTCGAGATGATCCCGCCGCGCCGCATATACGAGAAGCGCTTCGCTCATGGCGCTCCAGCGGGCGTCGGATGGCGGCGATAGAACAAGGCCCCGGAGTGTCTCGGCAAGCGGTGTGCCACCAGGCTCGCGCGTGACGGTCACACGCTGTCCATGATCCAGAAAGTGGTTCTCAAGGCCCGCAATCAGCGTCGACTTGCCAGTGCCTTCGCCACCCTCAATCGTTATGAACCGCCCGCGACGGCTCATTGGTCGTCGCCAGCCCCCAGTTTGAGGCTGAGCCCGGCGACAGCCTTACCCATGAAGCCGAGCTTTTCCACGGATGAAGTTGCAACCAGCGGTGCCGTAATCGGCTCATCGCGCCCTTCCATGGTAACAACCAAAGTGGCGAGCTGCTGGCCTTCTTCGATTGGCGCGGAGAGCGGCCCGTCATAGACGATTTCAGCAGAGGCTTCATCAAATGCCCGCTTGTGGCCGGCGACGCGCAGTGCCTGTTCGAGACGAACACCGACTGTGCTGACCTCTCCATTCCAGACGGGAAGCTCCGCGAACGCCTCCTCGGTCGGCTCAACAGTGCGTGTGTCAAAGGCCGTAAAAGCCAGACGCATCAGGCGTTCTGATTCTTCGGCGCGTGCCTGCGAACTTGGCAGACCGTTCAGTACCATGACCATTCTCTGGCCGTCGCGCTCAGCTGACGCTGTAAGTCCATAGCCGGACACTTCGAGGTGGCCGGTTTTAAGGCCATCGGCCCCATCCATGGAATAGAGCAGCGGATTGCGGTTGCCCTGCGTGATGCCATTCCAGGTCATCTCGAGTTCAGAATAGTACTTGTAATACTGAGGGTATTTGCGGATTTCGAGCGCCGCCAGTTTTGCAAGATCAGCGGCGGAAATGACATGGCCATCAGCTGGCAGGCCGCTCGCATTCTCGAAATTGGCGGAGGTGAGGCCAAGCTCATGCGCAAGGTCTGTCATGCGGTCGGCGAAGGCTTCTTCTGAGCCTGCGAGGCCTTCGGCCAGCACGATGCAGGCATCATTGCCAGAAAGAACGATCACGCCGCGTAGCAATTGCTCAACAGTCGGCGTTTCGCCGATCTTGAGGCCCATTGTCGAGCCGCCCGTGGCCCAGCCACCTTCGCGCCATGCACGTTCACTGACCACCAACTCGTCGTCGAGCGAAATCTCGCCGCGCTCGATCGCGTCATAGACGACGTGGGCGGTCATGATCTTGGTCATCGAGGCCGGTATCATGGCCTCAGATCCGCGCTTGGAGAACAGGATGTCGCCAGTCTCATAGTCCATGATGACCGCGTACTCTGCTTCAGTGTCGATATACTGGGCAGATGCCGGCAGCGCCGCAGCTGCGAGGACAGAGAGGGCGGCAAGCAGGTTTGGGCGAAGCATTTTCGGGTCTCCGGGAATAGGTAACGCGGTGGAGCGATAACCTAGACCACAGACGGCGTTTTGAAACCCGGGTCAATGCAGGAGTCTGTATCAGCCGGCCGTTACAAAGCCATCCGCAAAGCCAAGCTGGCGAAGGCTCGCGCGGGCACTGTCTGCCGCGTCGCGCGACTGGAACGGGCCGACCATCACGCGGTGATAGGTCTTACCTCTCACATTCGCAGCCTGGACGCCGCTCGATAGTCCGCCACCTATTCCATCTGCAACACTGCTGGCTTTGCTGGGCTCGGTGAACGAACCGACCTGCACGTATAGAGAGCCTGTTGCGGGTGTGGGGGTGGCTTGCCGTTCGAAGTCAGCCTGAAGAAGCTGAGGCGTTGATTCAGGCTCTACCGGCGCCGAGGAACTGATGCCTAGATACTCGACCGCGACCTGAGCGCCGAATGGCCTCGATATTCCGAGCAGATCGGCCGCGTCCGAAGAAAGCGTCAGCGTTTCCTCGCGCCGTGCCGCTGTCCGGCTTGTAATCTGCACCACGAGTTCGGCATTTGTTTCCGGGTTGCGAACATGGGCGAGACTGTTGAGCGGCAAGGACGGATGTCCTGCAACCATGCGTCCATCAGAGCCAGAGAGCGCTGATGAAATCGCGACATTGTTTAGGATGGCGCCGTTCAGGTCAGGCAAGGCCGTTCCAGTTACCTGAATGGGCTTTGCGGAAACTGGCGTGCGTACGCTTCCCGGGTACGAGAAATGAATTCTGCGACGGACCTGGGGCAAGGCGCCAGACCCGGTGTGCGTGACCGGGCCGCGCCAAGTATCCTGAACGGCTTTCGGGTTCAGTCGAGGTGTGGTGGTCCCAACTCTAGCAATGCTCCGCGCCGGTCTTGCCTGTTCGACAGAGCTGATGCGGACAAAATCTATCGGGGCGGCGTCTCTTGGCCCGGCTTGGGCAGAAAGCGGAAGTATGGACGCGAGAAGCGTTGTCGCTGCGAGCGCGCGCAGACCCGTATTGGCGTTCAATGCCATGGCAACCTCGTTCTGAAGTCATATTTTCGTGTCCGACATTCTGCCGACGCACGGACCGATTTATTCGGTCATGAGGAACGCTAGACCAACAAGGTAGAAATCCATTGAAGACTAACTGAAAGTTCGGGCCTTTTGCGGTAGGAATTTGATTACGAAATGGCCCCTGCTCTATCGGCTAACGATGAAGCCTTCACCAAGCCCGAGCAATTTCAGGTTCTGCCTCGCCCGCTCGCCTGCTTCGCGCGTTGCGAATGGGCCTGCGAAGACACGGAAATAATCGGCATCGTTGATCCGGACAGCTTCAATATCGGTCTGGAAACTTGAAGCGAGACGCTGCGAGACATCCTGGGCATTATTGATCCGCGTAAATGAGCCAACCTGCACATAAAGCTGCGGCCCGTTTGCAGGCATCGGCGCTGCGGCCTGTATTGGCGCTGCTGGCGGCGGCGCGGGAATGGCGGCGAGATCACTCGATTGAACCGGGCGCAGATCGTTCGGTCGCGGCTGGTAGCTAGCGAACTGTTCTGGTGCAGCGCTGGTTTGCGGCGTGGCGGGCGCTGGAGCAGGCGCCGAATTGCCGAGTTGGGCCGGCGTCGGAGCCGATTTGCCGGGATCAGGAACGCCCAATGACGGTTCGACCCCACCAAGGAGGGTGTCATCGTAAAGCGTGGGCTGATTTCCCCTACCCTCCGGTTCAGGCCAGCTGCGGGTCTCGGCGTGCGCTGCGTATTGATCGGCTGCGTCGTACTGTACGGTCTGTTTCGCTGGTGCCGGACCGAGATAGTCAAGTGTGACGGTCGCCACCCCCTGCTCCAGCATGCCGAGCGTTTCCGCAGCGCGGCGCGACAGGTCGATGATACGTCCGCCCGTGAACGGACCGCGATCATTGACGCGTACGACAATCTCCCTGCCGTTTGACTGGTTCGTAACCTTTACGAGGCTCGGCAGTGGGAGGCTTGGGTGAGCCGCTGTCAGCTGCGCCGCGTCAAATATCTCGCCGCTCGCAGTTGGCCTTCCATTGAAGGCACGTCCATACCACGACGCCTTGCCGCTCTCCTTGGCAGCGACGAAAGACGTTGTCGCACTTGCCGGGTTGAGAAGTGGCGCCGAAAGATCCAGCGCACTGCTCCGCTGAGATATATCAAAATCTACGGTGTCTGATGAAGACGGAAGCGCGGCCATGCAAAGCGCAACGGCGCTTGTGAAAAGACGGGCTGACACAGGAATCGATGTCACTCTAGGACCTCGTTTGATGCGCGGGTTTAGCTCTGGCCGAAGCATGCTTGCGCAAACATCGGCTCAACTAGCCTCCCCAGTGGTTCAAATTACGGTGCAAATTCCAAACAAAGTGTTGCTTTGATCAGGATCCTGAGCAGTCAGGTCGCTTCAGATTACGGCGGAAATGAGGTTCAGCACTGCTATTGCATTTTGCGTCGTGATGCCCGAAACAGACGCCCGCCGCGGAGGGATGGCAGAGTGGTTGAATGCACTAGTCTTGAAAACTAGCGAGCGTGCAAGCGTTCCCGGGGTTCGAATCCCCGTCCCTCCGCCAGGCCTCATTTGATTCAGTGACCCTCTCGAAACCGCGCCTCTCGCGTGGGGATCGACTATGCTGGCTGGCTCCGCGTGGTGACGTTCAGTCAGGTTCTCGAACCCAATAAAATCATGAGCTGTAGAGGCATCTCGCTCCACGGCCAGATAGGCTGGGTCAAAAATTCGCTCCAGCAAAGCAGCGGCAGATACCGCCATCATATGCGCGGATATTTCGCTGGATTTGCCCGTTGACGTTGACGCGTGCCCACCGTATCAACCCGCGTTCCGAAGCCGGATTGCCCAGGTGGCGGAATTGGTAGACGCGCACGGTTCAGGTCCGTGTGTCTCACGACGTGGAGGTTCGAGTCCTCTCCTGGGCACCATCGGATAGTTTCCAAGATCGATGTATGGCTTTCTCATCAGTACCTTGGGGCTTGGCCAGCACTTGCGGCCGCAGGCCCGTTGGGGCTGCGGTGATCTGTGGTGCGACGGCTGCTGACACCTGTCTCCTTTGATGGGCTCAGGACGAGGGTCAGGTGCACATGGCGGACCTTGAGCAGTGAGCGCGCCTATTTATGTGCGGCGCTATAGATACCTGCCTGCGCAGGTGTTTTCGGCAGGATGGTCGCTGTGACTAAGGCGGCACGAGTTCGATGGGTACGGGTAGTGTGCGTCCGGATGCATCAACCGGTGCCTGCGGGGCCCGTAGCGCGGGCGCCTTGAATTCGGCGTCCCTAATGCCCTGCCGGACCCCCAAAGAGTCGAGCGGCAGTCTCTTCCAGGGCTCGCGAGGCGCAAAAGCGGTCCAGTCCGCGGGACCTGGCTGGTCCCCAAAGGCCTGTAGCGTGATATAGATGCGGCCCTTTCTGCAGACCGAGTAGCCGATGAGCCCGGAGCGATGTTCGGTGCGCGTCGTCATGAGGTAGCGGTCCAGCCAGTAAACCTCCCAGAGGAAAACGGGCCAGTACCAGAGCTCCAGCTCTGCCAGTACATCAAGGATCCAGTCACGGGCGATCATGGAAGTGAATGTAGCCGTGCGCCACCGGTGTCGGAAACTTCGGTGCAGAGATGGTGTTTCTGACGGTGCATTGACGGTGTTTTCTTTGAAGTGTGCCCTCGGCAACTGCTCAGGCAGCCTCCTCGCGGTTCCGATCACTGGAGCGCTGGGCTGATTCCTCGAGTATGCCCTGTCGATCCCAGTCGCCTTCGGGACGTATCAGGATGAAGGGATCGCTTCCGGATGTAAGCGGGTTGGGATGGCGCGGAACGGGAATATCGATTTCGAGATATTCGAAGTCGGAGAAGCTGAAGCTTTCCCTTCCATCCTGAAGCTCGCAGTGAAGCACGCGTGACCAGAGTGGCCATAGGCGTGCCTGTATCTGCCCGATCATCAGGCGGTAGCCTTTGCGCGATGCAATCTCGATCGCGTGGGCGAGCAGAATACGTTCAATGTGCCGGCCCCGCATTGATGGCAGGATGCAGACGCGTTCGATCTTTCCGAAGTCAGCAAACCATCTGAGACGTAGTGTGCCGACAGGCTCCCGGCCTATGAAGGCAATGAGGTGAAGCGCGGCGAGGTCATTGCCGTCATACTCTTCATCATAAGGGCAGCGCTGTTCGGCCATGAAAACGGTGGCGCGGATGGCAAAGACACGCTGGAGGTCATCCAGTGACTGTACGGGGCGCACACGCAGCGCGCGAAAACTGTCTGGCGAAGGTGCTCGGCGCAGCGCCTTGCAGCCCGTAGCCGGGTATGGAAGTGGGATGGTCATCAGTCGGCGCTCACAGGGTCAGAAACGAAAAGGTCTTTCAGTCCGCCAGATACCGGACGGTAGCCCAACCTCAGCATGGAGCGTGCGCCGTCTTCGGTTGCGCCGCGGGCATAGGTGGGGACAGGTGCGAAGGCGTTGAGCCGCAGATCTGCCGCTGCCATGAGCACCGATTTGCGCGCGTCACGTGTGGCGCCCGCATAGATGCCACAATAGACGCCAAAGATCGGCGTACCAGCAGGCGCGATGTGCCGAATGGCCGGGTCTGCAGGGTTGAAGCTGCCATTCTCGACAGCCGCCCTGCCCTCTTCAGTCACCGGAACCAGGAGGAAGACACCTGCAATCGGGTCGCCCGTGTTCCAGATGGTCATTTGCGTAATTGCATCGATGGTTCCAACAACTTCGGGACGAGCGAGGGCGCCCCCGATAAGGGCTTCGCCAAGCCTTAAAGTCTCAATGATTTCGCCAGGCCCGGCGCGGCGGATCGCATACTTTCCCATGATCTTTGCGACGTGGCCGGGTAATGTGTTGCAATATGGTCGGGCGGTTTGCGATACAACTGTGCGGTGAATGGTCATAAAAAACTCCCTTTACGCGAGATTCTTCGGTTTTCGCGCAAGGGTTGTCAAGTTGTGTAATTTACTTTTTTCCAATTCGCGGTCAGGGCATGGTGGTCGCCCCTGGTCCGGAAGGCATTTAAATGAAAAAGACATCCCTCGACTGGGACAAGCTGCGTGTTTTTGGCGTCGTCGCTGAACTGAAAAGCCTGACCGCAGCGGGCAAACGGCTCGGAGAGTCCACGCCAACCGTCAGTCGGAAAATCGATGAGCTCGAGAAGATGCTCGGGTGTGATTTGTTCAATCGCACAACGAAGGGCGTGGAGCTGACGGAGGCAGGCCGGGAAGTCCAGAGACGAACCCGCGCCATGTCCGACAGCGCCAATGACATCGTCAACACGGTGAGTGACTTTGATCTGGAGGGAAGCGGCAGCCTTCGGTTTTCAGGACAGGATGGCGTGGCGTCGCATTGGCTTGCCCGCCTCATCCCGCAATTCCAGGAAGAGAGACCGGGGGTAGATCTCGATTTTCAGATCGCCGATCGTGAAGCAGATCTTGCAGGAGGCGATGCGGACCTGAGCATCACGTTCAATGAGCCACGCTTGAGAGACATTCTCTCAATCAGGCTAGGTGTGCTCCACTACATGTTCTTCACGACGAAGGATTACCTCGCGGGGCGTACGGCGCCCGCAAGCCTTTATGACCTGATTGGTCACGACGTGCTGATGCATGACGCCTATTCCTACCAGATCGAGAGCTGGTCGAGCCGGGCTGTCGATCTGAAGAAAGCCATCCGGTTCAAGCTGACGACCAATTCAGGAACTGTCCTTCGTGAAGTCTGCGCGAATGGTGGCGGAATTGCCGTCATGCCATCCTATGTGGTGGAACTTGACCCGCGTCTGATCGCGCTGGAGCTTCCGGAAGTCGCGCCGATCCAGTTCTGGTTGACCTATACGCCGAGGATTCAACGTCTATCGCGCGGACGGCAGTTCATCGACTGGACGAGAAAGCAATTCTCAAATGAGAGGTCCCCCTGGTTTCAGGACACATTTGTCCATCCCAATCAATTCGACAAGTATGCGAAGCGAGACAGATAGGTCTCTATACTTCAGAACGTCTTGAGAATTGTTATGATCGCCTCAAGTTTTTTGGGATCATCAATGGTTCGCGTCACCCGGCTGACCTCAGCGCGCATGCGATCAATCTCACTGTCACCGCCATCGGTGCCACCAAGCAAAACTTCGTCCGGGAAGAGATGGTCGATTGGCACCGCCAGAAGGTTGGCGATGGCCGCAAGGGTACCTGCACTGATACGGTTGGTCCCGTTCTCATACTTGTGAACCTGTTGATATGACAGGCCAAGCTGCTTGGCGAGATCATCAAGGGTCATGCCTACGCGGCGGCGCGCCTGTCGTACAAGTTGTCCAATTCCGCGATCAGCGTCACTCACCTTGCGCGGCGAAGCAGTCAAAACTGTGCCCATGGGAACCCCTCGTGAATTGCAACTCTAACTGACAGTTATTGATATAGGTTATCGCCTAGCTTTATCCGTTACATCAATTGGGACGTTCATAAAGAAAATGAAACACAAATATATCTTCGAGTTTAGAGAAAGTTTTCAATAATATAGAATTGCAAAAAAAGGGGCCGCCCTAAGGCAGCCCAGTTCAAGCAAGAAGGACGCCGGCTCGCAAAGCTTCAGGAGAATTTTTCTCCTGTCTCTGCAGCCGACGTCCTGTTGATAGCAAAGTCTAGCTGAACACGCCTGCATACGGCTCGTTGTGCCGTGTTCAGCTATGCTGGCCGAGGTCAGCCGATGTCCCAGTCCTTCAGGACTTCGTCGGTATGCGCGCCCGGACTTGCCGGCGGGCGCTGGATTTTACCTGGCGTCCTCGAAAAACGTGGCGCCGGAGCCGGTTGGGTCACACCTTCATAGTTCACGAAGGTCTGGCGTTCCTTGTTGTGCGGATGTTCGGGCGCCTCTGCCATGGACAGAACCGGCGCGAAACAGACATCGGTGCCTTCCATGATCTCACACCACTCATCGCGGGTCTTCGTCTTGAAGACATTGATGATCTTCGCCTTGAGGTCCGGCCATTTGGAACGGTCCATCTGGTGTTGGAAGTCCGGATCGGTGAGACCGGCTTTCTCAAGCAGGAGCGCGTAGAATTGCGGTTCGATCGAACCGATGGCGACATAGCCGCCATCCTTGGTTTCATAAGTGTCATAGAAATGCGCGCCGCCATCCAGCAGATTGTTCTCGCGTTCATCGTTCCAGACGCCCATGGCACGCATGCCAAAGAACATGGAGCTGAGCGAGGCCGCGCCGTCCGTCATCGCCACGTCGATGACCTGCCCCTCGCCGCCGCCGCGAGCGTTGAGGATTGCGGCCAACAGGCCGAAAGCGAGATAGAGTGCGCCGCCACCGTAATCGCCGATGAGGTTCAGCGGTGGGTATGGACGCTCACCCTTGCGGCCCATGGCACCTAGCGCGCCAGTCAGCGCGATGTAGTTGAGGTCATGGCCGGCAGCCTGTGACAGCGGGCCGAACTGACCCCAGCCTGTCATGCGGCCATAGGCGAGCTTTGGGTTGCGCGCGAGGACCACATCTGGGCCGAGGCCGAGACGTTCCATGACACCCGGGCGGAAACCTTCGATCAGGCCGTCGGCCTTTTCGATCAGCTTGAGTGCGGTTTCGACATCGTCAGGGTTCTTGAGGTCGAGCGCAATGGATCGGCGGCCGCGTGATTCGACATTGGCTGGCGTGGCGGCGCGCCCGCCCTTGCCTGCCCGGTCGATCCGGACAACGTCAGCGCCGAGATCGGACAGCAACATGCCGCAAAACGGCCCTGGCCCGATGCCCTGAAATTCTACAATCCTCACGCCTGTAAGTGGTCCGCTAGCCATCGCCTCGCTCCTCCATGATTTCGCAATGGCGAGACCATATAAGAGCCGGTCTTGCTGCCAAGAGTTGCCGTCGCGTCGTGCCGCGCGCTGGTTTGCAGCGGTGGTGCGGCGTCAGGCAGGCACGAGGCCGCCAAGCTCTCGCAGCAGGTTGCGAATGAGTTGGATGCGTTTGTGTTTCTCATCGGGTGCCCGGGTCACGACCAACTTGCCGTCGGGGCGAAGCTTCATGGAGTTCGGACGAGACTGAACGATGGTCATCAGCTCGCGTGGCTCCACCGGTGTGTCTTCGCGGAACGCCATAACGATGCCTTTCGGGCCGGAATCTAGCTTGCCGATACCAAGCTTCTTACAGGCTGCTTTGATGGCGGTGATGTCGAGAAGCTGTTTGGTCTCCTCCGGCAGCGGACCGAACCGGTCGATGAGTTCGGCGGCGAAACGCTCTCGGCCCTCGTCAGTGTCGATCTCAGCAAGGCGGCGGTAGAGGGCGAGGCGGACACCGAGATCCTCGACATAGTCTTCCGGTATGAGCACAGCAACGCCGAGATTGATCAGCGGTGACCAGTCGTCTGCGACTTCTTCTTCCACGTCGCTGCCGGATTTGAGGGCGTTGACCGCGTCCTCCAGCATGGACTGGTAGAGCTCCACGCCGACTTCCTTGACGTGGCCGGACTGCTGGTCGCCGAGGAGATTGCCTGAGCCGCGCATATCGAGGTCATGGCTGGCAAGCTGGAAGCCTGCGCCAAGGCTATCGAGCGATTGCAGGATGCGCAGGCGCCGCTCGGCGCCAGGCGTCATCACATGCTCGCGCGGCGTGGTGAGATAGGCATAGGCACGAAGCTTGGAGCGGCCGACGCGCCCGCGAAGCTGGTAGAGCTGCGCGAGGCCGAACATGTCGGAGCGATAGATGACGAGCGTATTGGCGCGCGGAATGTCGAGTCCGCTTTCGACGATTGTGGTCGAGAGGAGCACGTCATACTCGCCCTCATAGAAGGCGGTCATGATGTCCTCGAGCTCAGTCGGTGGCATCTGCCCGTGGGCGACGATGAAGCTCACCTCCGGCACGTTGTCGCGCATGAAGGTTTCGAGGAAGTCGAGGTCAGATATCCGCGGGGCGACGAAGAAAGCCTGACCGCCGCGATACTTCTCACGAAGTAGCGCCTCACGGATTGTGACGGTGTCGAACTCGGCCACATAAGTCCGCACTGACAGGCGGTCGACGGGCGGGGTCGCGATGATGGAAAGGTCCCGGATGCCGGTGAGCGCCATCTGCAGGGTGCGCGGGATCGGCGTTGCCGACAGCGTCAGGACGTGGACGTCCGATTTCAGCTCTTTCAGGCGTTCCTTGTGCTTCACGCCGAAACGCTGCTCCTCGTCGACGATGAGCAGGCCGAGCCGTTTGAACTCGATAGACTGGGAGAGAAGCGCATGGGTGCCGACGATGATGTCGACGTCACCGTTGGTGAGCCCTTCGCGGGCCTCATTGGCTTCCTTCTGGGTGACCATGCGCGACAGATGGCGGACTTTGACGGGCCAGTTGGCAAAGCGTTCCGAAAAGGAATTGAAGTGCTGACGGGCGAGCAGCGTGGTTGGCGCGATCACCGCCACCTGCATGCCGCTCATCGCCGCGACAAAGGCAGCGCGCAGGGCCACTTCGGTCTTGCCGAAGCCAACATCGCCGCAGACCAGACGGTCCATGGGCCTGCCGCTGGAGAGATCGGTTAGCGTGTCTTCAATGGCGTTGAGCTGGTCGTCGGTCTCCTCATAAGGGAAACGAGCGGCGAATTCCTCGTAAAGCCCCTGCCCTGTCGTGGTCGGCTCGGCCCGTTTCAGCTCACGCGCAGCCGCAATCTCAAGCAGTTCAGCGGCCATCTCCAGGATGCGCTTCTTGGCTTTCGCCTTACGGGTCTGCCAGCCGACACCACCCAGCTTGTCGACAGCGCTTTCAGCGTCGTCACTGCCATAGCGGCTGATGAGATCGACGTTCTCAACCGGTAGATAGATCTTGTCGCCGCCGGAATATTCCAGCTCAAGGCAATCGTGCGGCGCACCCGTCAGTTCAAGCGTCTTGAGGCCTTCGTAACGACCAACGCCGTGATCGACGTGGACGACAAGGTCACCGGTATTGAGGGACGCAGCCTCGGATATAAAGTTGGCAGCCTTACGCTTGCGGCGCGGGGCGGCGAGGCGGTCACCGAGCACGTCCGGCTCAGAGATGATGGCGAGGGTTTCGGTCTCGACGCCCTGCTCTAGCGGCAGTTCGCAGATGCTGAGACCTGCGGTGGCTGCGGCATCCATCGAGTAGACCCGTGGAAGCGTGCCGAGGCCGTGGTCTTCCATGACATTGACGAGCCGGTCTGCCGAGCCGGATGTCCATGCACCGAAAATAACGGTGAGACCTTTTTCGCGCAGCGCCTGTGCATGGGCCGCGGCCGATTTGAAGACATTTGTCTCAGGCTGGGCGCGTTCGGGCGCAAAATCGCGTCCATGTTTACCGCCTAGGTCAATGCCCGTCTCGGCCCCGGTCGCAGAGAAACGGGCAATCCCGCGCGCGGAGAGCTCTTCGTCGAGCTCCTTTGCATTTAGGTAAAGCGCATCTGGCGGCAGGACGCGCGCCGGCCGGTCATCTGTCGCCGCCTCGAGGCGGGCGGCGTGATAGTCTTCTGCCTGCGAACGGCGTTCGCTGGAAGCTTCGCCAGCCAGATAGCCAAAACCAACCAGCGCGTCGCTGCCGACATAATTGAACAGGCTATCAAGATGATCGTGGAAAAGCAGGAGCCAGTTTTCTAGGCCCTGGCGGCGGATCTGGGCCCGAGCAGCTTCATACATCGTGTCGCCGCCCGGTGCACCGAAGGCATCAAGGTATTTCTCGCGAAACAGGCTGAGCGTGTCGCTGGAGAACAGTATCTCGGAGACGGGCGCAAGCGTGATCGAAGGCAGCTCGCGCGTCGAAATCTGGGTTTCCGGGTTGAAGGCTTTTAGCTGGTCCAGCGTATCGCCGAACAGGTCGAGCCGGATTGGCTCATCGCTGGTTGGTGGATAGATGTCGATGATGCCGCCGCGAATTGCGTACTCGCCCCGCTCACTCACCGTAGAGGAGCGGATATAGCCGTTGACGGACAGGTAGTCGGTAAGCGCGTCCTCTGCGAGTTCTTCGCCGACACTCATGGAAAAGCTGGCCGCGCGCATGGTTTCGCGCGGCGGCAGGCGCTGGATCAGCGACGAGCCAGTCGTGATGACCAGTAGAGGCTTGCTGCCCTCTCGTTGCTGCGCAATCCGCGCAAGTGCCGCGCAACGCTGGGAGGCGACCGCGGCGCTTGGGCTGACCCGGTCATAGGGAAGCATGTCCCAGCCGGGCAGAAGCACCCTGTCCATCGTCGGGTGGAAAAACTCTGCCAGCTTGATCGCCGTGGCGGCAGTCTTGTCATCCCGCGCTACGTAAAGCGCGATACCGCCCTTGTTCAGC
Source organism: Henriciella marina (assembly GCF_027213945.1). Classification (GTDB taxonomy): domain Bacteria; phylum Pseudomonadota; class Alphaproteobacteria; order Caulobacterales; family Hyphomonadaceae; genus Henriciella; species Henriciella marina_A. The sequence goes on along the minus strand of NZ_JAPWGW010000002.1, from coordinate 24,411 downwards.
AGGGCGTCCTGGAAAGCTTTGAGGTCCACCCCGAATGGAGCGCCAGTGACGTTTGTCGGCGCAGATAGGGCGGATAGGCGCGAAAGGCTGGGCATTGGTCGATCACCTGGCGGGATAGACAGGAGCGCGCCTTCAGCGCGTTCGCCGTTTTCTAGAGAGCGCGCGCGTCGTATCTAAAGCCGAGCAGCTGGTCCAGCACAGGGCCTGCATAATTTGGCGGGACCGGCTTGTTGCCGATGATCCAGGCATAGACTTCCCAGTCCGGCGTTGCGAGCAGACGCTCGAACTCGTCCAGATCTGTCTCGGACATGGCGTCGATTTTCTGCTGGGCGAACTGACCCATGATCAGGTCCATTTCCCGGAAGCCGCGACGCGAGGCACGGAACTGGAGTTTGCGTTTACGTTCTTCCACGAGAGATACCTCTGTTTGAGCGTGAAACCGTCACATAGGTGCAGCTTTACCGATTGCCCAGCGACCTCTTCAATTGAAGCCTGCGACGCTTTCGATATTGTCAGCCTGCTCATGCGTGATGAACGACTCTTTCCCCTGTTCCAGCCCGTCGACAAGCTCCCGGGGATTGGTCCCAAGTTGAAGCCAGTTTTCGAGCGGCTGGTCGACGGTGAAACGGTATGGGACCTGCTATTGCACCTGCCGGAAAAATGGCTCGACCGACGGGTTCGTGACAGTTTTCAGGACCTGATAGCGGGCGAAGTGTCCACGGTTCGCGGCGAGGTGATGTCGTACAAGGCGCCGTATTCCGACCGGGCGCCTCACCGCATCCAGTTATTCGATGGCAGCGGCTTCCTGACGCTGACTTATTTTCGCGCTGACCCGCGCTGGCTTCAGGGCCAGTTTCCAATCGGCAAGGAACGGATCGTGTCCGGCCTTGTCAGTGAGTTTCAGGGTGAACGGCAGATGTCGCACCCGGACCATGTCGTGGATCCGGCACGAGGTGAACCGCCGCCGCCTGTCGAGCCAATCTATCGGCTGACGGCAGGCCTCACGAACAAGCGGGTTCACTCGGCGATGATCGCCGCCCTAGATCTTGTTCCTGAGGATCTGCCGGAATGGCTCGGGAGCGATCTGGTCGCCGCGCAGCGATGGCCTGGCTTCAAAGCAGCGCTGGCAGGTCTGCATACGCCTCATGCCTACGACCCGGATGCGTTCGAACTTGCACGTCGCCGTCTCTCCTATGACGAAGCATTGGCGCGCGAAATCGTATTTGCCTTTGCCCGGGAAAGTCGGACGCGGCGAACCGCACCGCCACTGGAAGGTCCGAATGTTACGCTGAACGCACTCTCAGCGCGCCTGCCTTATAAGCTGACGTCCGCGCAAAGGCGCGCAGTCCGCGAAATTGCCGATGATGTCGCGAGACCCCATCCCATGCGGCGGATGCTGCAAGGCGACGTCGGTGCCGGTAAGACGCTAGTCGCGGTCATGGCGGCACTGAAGGCTGTTTCATCTGGATATCAGGCAGCCTTCATGGCACCGACCGAAGTGCTTGCACGTCAGCAGTTCGAGACGGTTGCTGGCCTGCTCGCGCCCTTAGGGCATGAAGTAGCAATCCTCACAGGCCGAGAGAAAGGCCCCAAGCGCGAATCAACGCTGATGGGGCTCGCAGATGGCAGCATTCATGTTGCTGTCGGTACGCAGGCACTTTTTCAGGAAAGCGTGCTCTTCCAGAAACTGGGTCTGATCGTCGTGGATGAGCAGCACCGATTCGGTGTTGCGGACCGTATGCGGCTCATCGAAAAGGCATCGGCGCCGCATATGCTGGTGATGAGCGCGACGCCTATTCCCAGGACGCTTGCGCAGGCGGTTCATGGTGACCTCGATATTTCGATTCTTGATGAGAAACCGGCCGGGCGTCAGCCTATCGAGACGCGGGCTATTCCCGACACGCGCATTGGAGATGTGGTCGAAGCCATCGGGCGGGCCATCGACAGGGGGGAGCGCGTCTTCTGGGTCTGTCCGCGTGTCGATTCGGATGAGGACGATAGTTCCGCCGTTGCCCGCGCCGCCGCGCTAGAGGACTGGCTGGGGCAGAAGGTGGGACTCGTCCATGGCCGGCTTCGCGGTGACCAGAAGGATGAGGCGCTTGAGGCATTCCGGCGCGGTGACACGAAAGTGCTTGTTGCAACGACGGTGATCGAGGTCGGCGTCGATGTGCCCGATGCCACGGTCATGGTGATAGAGCGCGCCGAAGGCTTCGGCCTGGCGCAGCTGCACCAGCTTCGCGGGCGCGTTGGGCGCGGCGACCGGAAATCCTACTGCATCCTGCTGTATCGCCCGCCCCTTGGCGAAATCGCGCACAAGCGGCTGGAAACGCTTCGCGAGACTGAGGATGGTTTTGCGATTGCTGAGGCTGACTTCAAGCTTCGCGGACCCGGTGATGTGTTGGGCGTTCGCCAGTCCGGCGCCGTCGATTACCGTATTGTCGATCTGCAAGCCGACGCTGACCTGATCGAGATTGCCCGCAAGGATGCGCGTTATGCCATCGAAACCGATCCCGGCCTTACGAGTGACCGGGGCCGGGCTTTAAGCGTCCTCAGAGAGCTTCTCAGTCCCCTCGTCCGTCAGCGGGAGTGAACGCTGTTCGGGCGCTTCGTCGCCATGCTCGGGCACGACGAGACCAGCCGACAGGATCATCTTGGCACCGTCCTCGATCGACATGTTCATCTCAATGCACTCCGATTCGCGAACATAGATGAGAAAGCCGGATGTCGGGTTCGGGGTTGTCGGCACGAAAACACCGACGAAATCATCGCCCAGCCTATGTGCGATCTCACCCTTCGCGTTGGATGATACGAAGCCGATGCACCAAGAACCGACCTTTGGGTACTCAACCAACACCACGCGGTCATAGGAGGCCTGCTGGTTGTTGGTGAGGACTTCGATAAGCTGTTTGAAAGCTGCATAGACATTGCGAACGATTGGCACGCTGGACAGAAGCCGGTCTGCCCCCCGCACGATTGAGCGGCCAAGCAGATTTGTCGTGACCGCGCCCAGTATCGTGAGCGCCACAATCATCACGATCACGCCAAAGCCGGGTATCGCGATATTCGTATAGGTTTCTGGCTGGATGATCGGCGGCAGCAGGGGTTTGACCCTGTTGTCGATGAAATTGATCAAAAATTGCAGGACGAAAAAAGTAATCGCAATCGGGGCGGCTATGACTATGCCTGCAAGGAATCTGCCCCGCAGCCATGCCCACAGACTGGGCCGTTTGGGCTCGGGTGCCATCAATCCATGGTCAGAGTGACCGGATTTGTCCGCCATAAAAGCGCTCCTGAAAAGTGGTCTGGGTTTACGTTGAGTATGGCTTGGAGATCATATGATTTCCGTTAATTGTGGCCAAGATGAGTGAGAAACAAGAATTCGATAGCAGGCTGCAGGCGGTCCTTAGACGCGTGTATGGCGAGCAGATAGCCCTGGCCTCTGCAAACAGGCTGTCAGGTGGCGCAAGTCAGGAGACCTGGCTGCTTACGCTCAACGGTACCGGGGCGCCGGAAACGCTGATTCTGCGCCGTGCTCCTGAGGGGATGGAAGCGACCGATGATTCGCGCGCCATCGGCCTGCCGAATGAGGCACGGCTTATCCGCAAGGCAGCGGCCGCGGGTGTGGCCGTCCCTGAAGTTGTCCATGTTCTGGAACCGGATGAAGGTGTCGGCGAAGGCTTCATCATGTCTCGTGTTGAAGGTGAGACAATTGCCCGCCGCATCCTGCGCAATGACGAGTACGCCAAGGCGAGGGAGAACCTGCCCGCGCAGTGTGGACGTGCGCTGGCGGGGATTCACCGCATCGACGGGTCTGACGTTCCTCGTATTCGCAAGAGTACCGGCCTCGCCCAGGTCGAGCAGTATGAGCAGACCTATCAGGAAATCGGTGTCTGTCGGCCGATCTTTGACCTGGCGATTGTCTGGCTGAAGGAAAATGCCCCAAAGCCACTCGAGCCGATGCTTGTGCATGGCGACTTCCGGCTCGGCAATATCATGGTGGACGAACAGGGCCTCGCAGCGGTGCTGGACTGGGAGCTCGCCCATTATGGCGATCCGCGCGAGGATATTGGCTGGATGTGCACCAATTCGTGGCGCTTCGGCCAATCTGAGAAACGCCTTGGCGGTTTTGGCGATGTTGAGCCTTTGCTGGACGCTTATGCCGCTGCGGGCGGGGCTGAGTTCACGCCGCGCGATATCGATTGGTGGGACATGCTGGGCAGCATGAAATGGGGCATCATGTGCATGGGGATGTACGAGACGTTCCGCTCCGGCGCTGATGCCAGTGTTGAGCGCGCCGCCATTGGCCGCCGCGTTTCCGAGACAGAAATGGACCTTGTGAACCTTCTGGAGGGCCAGCGATATGCATGATCAACCAAGCGTTAGTGAGCTTGTCCAGGCGGTGAAGAATTTCGTCGACCATTCAGCGATGCCGGAACTGAAAGGCCGGGCAGCCTTCCATGCGCGCGTCGCCTCCAACGTACTGGCCACGATCCTTCGGGATCTGGACGCCCGCGACGCGAATGACGCAGCCGAGTATGAGCGTCTGAAGGCGTTACTGCCTGATAGTGATGGCAAAAGCCGACAGGCTCTCAATGAGGAGCTTCAAGTCAGAATCCGATCTGGTGAGCTGACGATTGAGTCAGCGGCGCTGATGGAACACCTCAAAAAGACCGCAATTGCGCAGTTGAAAGTCGATCAACCGAAATACTCCGGACTGGCAACAGCTATAGAGGATTGAATATGCGCCCTATCCTGATCGCGCTTGGCATTGTCGCTGCGCTGGCTGTTGGTTGGGTAGCGTTCAAGGATAGTGTCTACGCATCCTGGCTTGGTCAGGGGGAGCGAGAAGCGGCAGAGCCTGATTATGGGCTGCAAGAAGACTGGCTTCAGCGGCCGGCAAAGACCCCGCCGGGTGGATGGGCGAGCCCGTGGGGCGTCGATGTCATCATACTGGCGCCGTTTCCAACAACGCCGCAGCCTGCAGGCCTGCTTCCGGCATCCAGCGATGTCATCCGGAGCGATTTTGAAGACTTCATGGATGACGCCGGACTCGCATCGGATCTGGGTGCGGTCGTCTATGCACCTTCCTATCGTGCGCCTTCGCCTGCTTCGAGGAAGCGCATGCGCGGTGAGGCGAGCGCGCTGGCGGCTGGCGATGTCGCCGCCGCAGTGTCTCGTTATGCGTCCGCCGACAACCGCAAGCGCGGAGTGCTGATTGTGGCCGCACCTGGCACTGAGGCGCTTCTTGAAGCGGCCCTAAGCGCCCTGCCCGATGATGAAGATTTCCGTCAGCGGTTTGGCGGCGTAATGATGCCAGCAAATATCGACGTTGCCGAATGGGTCGAGCTGGCCGGCCCCTGTAGCGATGCTGTGGATGCTTGCGTCGTTTCAACAGGTCTCACTGCCAGTAAACCTGTCAGGCGTTTCTTCCTGCCAAGCCTTCCGCGTCCACGCCTGGTCTATAGCGCTGACGGCACCCTCGCCGACTCGATCAATGCGCGAGCGGAAACACTGTCCGTATGGCTAGAAGAAAACCTGCCCAAACCAGCAGAGCCTTTTGACACCTGGGCTGCAGAGGAAGTGGTTGATGTCGCTCCTATCCGACGCCCGAATTCGGAACGCGATATTTCAGGCGAGCGCGGCAACTAGCTGCGCGAGCGCTCGATAATGTTCGTCGTCGACCGGCCTTCCAGCAGCGGAACAATGACCACTTCACCGCCGCGGGCCCTGACCGTGTCGGCGCCCACGATCTCGTCGGCTTTATAGTCTCCCCCTTTGACCAGAACATCTGGCTGCAGGGCTTCGATCAGTTCAGCGGGCGTATCTTCATCGAAGCTCGTAACAGCATCGACGCCTGCGATGCCTGAAAGCAGCTCGGCGCGGTCCTGCTCCGTGTTTACCGGGCGGCTTTCGCCTTTGAGGCGCTTGACCGAGGCGTCGGTATTGATCGCGACGATCAGGCGGTCGCATTGAGCCCGGGCCTGACGCAAAACCCTCAGATGGCCGGGATGTAGAATGTCGAAGCACCCATTGGTAAATCCGACGCGTAGTCCAGATGCCCGCCAGCGCGTTGCAAGTTCAGCGGCATCTGTGCGGGGCAACAATCCTGCCGATTGCGGTGCCTCACCTGCTGGAAGCGCGCGCTGAAGTTCCGCCACGCTGACAGTTGCTGTGCCGACTTTTCCAACGACGATGCCGGAGGCTGCAATAGCGAGCGCAACCGCGTCGTTGAGCTCTGCACCTGCGGCGATGGCCGCTGCGAGCGCCGCCATGCTGGTATCCCCAGCGCCTGAGACGTCGAAGACCTGCCGGGCCTCTCCCTTCATGTGGAAGGTTTTTGTCCCCTCATACCAGGACATGCCCTTTCCCGCGCGGGTCACGACAAGCCTGGTGCCAGGCAGGCTATCGGCCAAGGTGCCAAGTGCGGTCTCGACATCGCTATCGCTTGCGGTGGGCAGACCACTGGCAGCCGCAAGCTCACTCGCATTCGGCTTGATCAGGTCTGCACCTGTGTAGATGCTGAAATCCTTCGATTTCGGGTCGACTAGAACGGGTATGCCATTGTCCCGGGCAGCGTTGATACAAGCGCCGAAAACAATCGGATTGACCGCACCCTTCGCATAATCCGACACAATGATCAGTGCAGCCGTTCTTGCGGCGTCTGTGACCAGTTTACCGATTTTTGATGAGGCATCAGCAAGGTCTGGGCGATCGTCTTCGGTATCGACGCGTAGCAATTGCTGTGTGCCAGCTATGAAGCGTGTCTTTATCACCGTCGGCGTACTGCCCGTGCGGACAAGCTGACAGCTGATCAGCGGATCGACTTCGAGAAGCTCAGTAAGATGCGTGCCGGCATCATCATCACCGATACAGCCAATCATAATGGTGTGCAGGCCAAGGGCGCTGAGGTTGCGGGCCACGTTGCCTGCGCCGCCGGGCACTTCTGTTGAATGCGATTTGCGCAGAACCGGGACGGGTGCTTCCGGCGAGACCCTGCCAACGCTGCCATAGACATACCGGTCCAGCATCAAGTCACCAACGCAGATGATCTGCTTGCCGTGCGCCTTGTCCAGAAGGTCAGATATTTGTTGTCTCAAGCCGCAACTCCCCGTGCCAGCCTTTGTTTTCGGTCGCGCCACGCCTGACTAAACAAATATTTCCTTTGGCGCCAGACACCTACAATGTGGACAAGATTGATCCGAGCCACAGTTTGCCGCGTAGACGCCTACGACATTGCGCACACAGGAGAAAAAGCTGGGACAGGAAAACCCAACCTCAGTGATCGTCTGGTTCAGGAACGATCTTCGACTTGCAGACCATGCAGCCCTCGCTGCCGCAGTAGAAGCGGATGCGAAAATCTTCCCGGTCTACATACTCGAGGAGACGGTCGCCGGGAGACGTGAGCTTGGCGGCGCCTCGAAATGGTGGCTGGACAAGTCTCTTAAGTCTCTTCGCTCTGCAATTTCGCAGCGCGGTGGCAAGCTTATCTGCCGGAAGGGAGATGCTGAGAAGATTCTGCGTGATGTTGTCAGTGAGACAGGTGCTGACGCGGTTTTCTGGGGGCGCAGATACACCCAGCCAGAAATGGACCGTGACGCCGATATCAAGAAAGCGCTTCAGGATGATGGCATTGAGGCCAAAAGCTTCAACACATGCCTTCTGACTGAGCCGTGGTCCTACCAGACGAAGTCCGGCGGTTATTACAAGGTTTTTACCCCCTATTGGCGGGCGGTCCGCAGCAGTTTCGAAGCGCCGGACCCGATGCAGGCGCCAGAGACATTTGCCGGTGTCGGGATCGACGGCGATGAGATTGAGAGCTGGGAGCTGCATCCAAGCAAGCCGGACTGGTCGAAGGGGTTCGACGAAATGTGGACCCCGGGTGAGGAAGGCGCGCAGGTGCGATTGCAGGACTTCCTCGATGGTCCAATCCGCGAATATGAAGAGATGCGCAACCGTCCGGATGAGGATGGCACGTCCGGGCTTTCTCCGCACCTGCATCATGGCGAGATCAGTCCGGCGACGGTCTGGCGGGCCGTCATGGGTCGTATCAATCGCGGCTTGAAAGAGGAAGAAAGCGCCTGGTCATTCCTCTCCGAGATCGTCTGGCGTGAATTTTCCTACGTTCTGATTTATCATCACCCGAAGATGGGACGGGAAAATTACGATAGCAAATTCAATGGAATGGAGTGGAGATCCAGTAAAAAGGATCTTGAGCTCTGGCAGAAGGGGCAGACAGGCTACCCTATCGTGGATGCTGGAATGAGGCAGCTTTGGACGACCGGCTGGATGCACAATCGCGTTCGCATGATCGTTGCCTCGCTACTGACCAAGCACCTGCTGTTGAACTGGACTGAAGGTGAAGACTGGTTCTGGGATACGCTTGTCGATGCTGATCCTGCCTCCAATGCCGCCGGTTGGCAGTGGACGGCCGGGTCTGGCGCGGACGCGTCGCCCTACTTCCGGGTCTTCAATCCTATCACGCAGGGGCAGAAGTTTGACCAGACCGGTGCGTATGTCCGCAAATGGTGCCCGGAGCTCAAAAAACTGCCCAACAAACATCTTCATGCACCCTGGGAAGCGGGAAGCGACGTACTGAAGAAAGCGGGTGTCGAGTTGGGAAAAACTTATCCGCGACCGATTATCGAACACAAGCAGGGCCGCCAGCGTGCTCTGGAAGCCTGGGAAACGCTCAAGGGAAAGCAGGACTGAGCATGAAGAAAATAGCTGTCATTGGCTCAGGAATTACCGGTCTGGGTGCCGCCTATGCGTTGAAAGATAACGCTGACGTCACCGTCTTCGAGGCGCGTGAGCGCGCGGGTGGGCATGCCCATACACGGACAATCGACTATGACGGGCAAGAGCTGAACGTCGACGTCGGCTTCATCGTTTATAATGGCCGCAACTATCCCAATCTCACTGGATTTTTCGATGCGCTGGGCGTAGTGACAGAGCAAAGCGATATGAGCTTTGCCGTGTCCAATGAGGACGGGTTCGAGTGGGCCTCGACCGTCAAGGGCATGTTCGCGCGGAAGCGGAACCTGCTGCGCCCGCGGTTTCATAAATTCTGGCGGACGATCCTCAAATTCAACGACATCGCCCGCGAGGAACTCGCGGCCGGTCGAATCGGCAATGAGACGCTGGGAGTCTGGCTGAACCAGAAAGGGTTCAGCGAGGACTTCAAGCAGAATTACATTCTTCCGATGGGCGGCGCGATCTGGTCGACGCCCCCTTCGGAAATGATGGACTATCCGGCGCTGAGCTTCTTTCGCTTCTTTGAAAACCACCATCTGATGCATGCTGAGCGCCCGAAATGGCGCACGGTGACTGGTGGGTCCAAGCAATATGTCGACAAGGCAGCGGAGGTGCTCGGGTCCCGCTTGCGCCTCGGCGCGCCGGTAAAACAGGTCAGCCCCTTCGGTCAGCATGTACGCGTCACAACCGAGGATGGTCGTGAGCAGTTGTTTGACGATGTCATTCTAGCCGTTCATTCCGATACGGCGCGGCAGATGCTGGTCCCCGCCTATGAGGATCAACGCTTCCTGCTGAACTCCGTCGGCTATCGACCGAACCGAATATTCCTTCATCGGGACCCGGCTTACATGCCGGATCGTAAAGCCGCTTGGGCCAGCTGGAACGTCATTCAGAGGTATTCAGACGGCGAGAACATCTGCCTTACCTACTGGATGAACCGGCTGCAGAACCTGCCAAACGAGCGCCCATTGTTTGTGACGCTGAACCCTTCAGTGCCACCTGCGGCAGACCATATTTTCCATGAGGTGACGTTCGATCATCCGCAATTCGACGCACCGGCCGCTGCGGCCTGCCGCTCGCTGGAGCGGATTCAGGGTGACCGGGGGCTCTGGCTTGCAGGGGCGTGGCTCGGATCGGGCTTCCATGAGGATGGCCTGAAAAGCGGTCTTCGCGCGGCGCTCTCGCTTGGCGGACAGGTTCCTTGGGCCGCCGAGGGCGTCGAACTCGTCGTACCGTCAACGGAACGTGCCATATCTGCGGATGCCAAGGCAGCCGGGGCTGCGGCGCAGTGAGCGACACCGCCCCTGCACTGAAGCTGCACCATGGTGAAACGGTGCACCGGCGGTTCACGCCATTTGTGTCGGACTTCAGCTATCGCGTCTTCATGGTCGAGGTTGATGTCGACCGGCTGGAAGATGCGCGTCGTCAGTGTCGCTTATTTGGTGTCAATGAAGGCGCCCTGTTTGGCTTTCGGACAGATGAGCATGGCGCCCAAGGTGGGCAGTCATTGCGGGGTTGGGCAGAGGAGCGGCTGCTCGAGGCGGGCGTGGACGCATCTGCGCTTAAACTGAAGCTTATCTCGTTTCCCCGGCACCTGTTCTACAAGTTTGCGCCCATCTCGGTCTGGATTGCGGAGGATGAGGATGCCGGCCCTGCCGGCGTTATCTACGAAGTGCGCAATACTTTCGGTGAGCGCCACGTTTACGTAGCAGCGGCTGAAGGCGGATGGAGCCGGCATGCTGCAGACAAGGTCTTTCATGTTTCGCCCTTCTTCGATGTTTCCGGAAAATATGAGTTTTCGCTTCAGCGAGACGAAACGACACTTCGCCTTGGGGTGAGCACGGTCTCCGAGGGCGGCGTCAATCATATGGCGACCCTGTCAACGAAAGCGGCGCCCGCCACAGACGGCTCCTTGATCCGGAAAGCGGTCCTCATGCCGCTTTCGACACTTGGCGTCACTCTGGCCATCCATTGGGAAGCCTTGAAGCTTTGGCTGAAGGGCGCAAACTATCATTCAAAACCGCATCAGGCGCAGCGGAGGGTGTCAGTTGCGACCGCCTCGGGCAGCGCTTTGGAGGACACGCATCAATGAACCAGCAATCAGCCGATATTCGCGCGACGGTTTCGTCGCTGAGACAGCTATCCGGAGTACCTGCTGGGTTCAGGTTAGCTGGGCTTTTCCTTTTGCGAACAGAAAATGGTTCGCTTCGCTTCAATCTCCCTGACGGCCGCTCGGTCCTTTTCGATCAAGGCAAGCCTGGGCCGCGTGCCGTCGTTGACGTTCACGAGTTCGGCTTTGCGAAGCGCGCACTCGCGGGCGGAGATATTGGTTTTGCCGAGAGCTATATGGATGGCGAATGGTCAACGCCGGACCTGACCGCGGTGCTGGAATACTTCTCCGAGAATTTTGAGGCAGCCGGCAAGCTCGCGGTTGGCGGATCGATGGTGAAGGCCATCAATAAGATGCGTCACTTCTTTAACCGTAACAGCCGCGCCGGCGCGCGCCGCAATATCATGGCGCATTATGACCTCGGCAACGACTTCTACTCTGCCTGGCTGGACGAAACGATGACCTATTCGTCTGCCCTCTACGATAAGCCAAACCTTTCATTGGAGCAGGCGCAGACAGCAAAGTATAAAGGCATCGTGGACCAGCTGGCCGCCGGACCTGACAGCCATTTACTTGAGATTGGCTGCGGTTGGGGCGGGTTTGCCGAGTACGCCGCGAAGGCGCGTGGCTCGAAGGTAACTTGTCTGACCATTTCGGAAGCGCAGCGAGATTATGCGGCCGCCCGTATGCAGCGTGAAGGCCTATCGGACCGTGTGGAAATTCGACTGGAAGACTATCGCGACCATCAGGGTAAATATGACGGCGTTGCTTCCATAGAAATGTTCGAGGCGGTCGGAGAGGCGTACTGGCCAAGCTATTTTGAGAAGGTGCGCGAAAGTCTCAATGAGGACGCAAAGGCGGCGTTGCAGATTATCACCATCGATGATCGGCTGTTCAGGCGCTATCGCAAGCGTACCGATTTCATCCAGCGATATATCTTTCCTGGCGGGATGTTGCCGAGTGAGAAGGCACTGCGTGATTCACTAGCCGACGCAGGTCTTCGTTTCGACGCCGTGCACTATTTCGGACAGGATTATGCACGCACGCTAAAGCTTTGGGCCGAGCGTTTTGAAGAGGCTTGGGACAGGATCCAGACCTTTGGTTTTGATGAGCGTTTTCGCAGGCTTTGGCGCTTCTATCTTAGCTATTGTGAAGCTGGGTTCGGCAATGGCCGGATCAATGTTGGTCAGTTCCAGCTGTCGCGAGCATAAAAAGGGCGGGCCATGCGGCCCGCCTAAAGTCCTTGGTTCTGCTCGTGCCTAGTAAAGCTGCGTCAGCACGTAATCGATCTGTTGGCCACGCGCTTCAAATCCAAGCTTAACCCAGCGAGACTGATCGTCGTACCAGAGGTCCACGGTGAGATCGGACTGAAGGCGGTAATGAGTGGCCTCAACCTCTTCTCCGCCAATAGTCAGCGTGTCGCGGCCTATTTTCTCCACATTGGTGTCAAGCAGCTCGCCGGTTTCAGTTGACAGTATCTGACGGCTGAAGGCCTGCTGAATGTTCCAGTGGCTCGACGGGATGATTCCCAAGGGCGCATTACCCGAATAGGCTGAACCTTCGATCGCGAGGTTATCGCCGTTGACGCCAGCTTCCACGAATTCGTCATCGCCATCGTCATTGGTCCGACCTTTTAAGGCAACAAGCTTGCCATTCTTCCACGTTTCGGTCGCGTCGAGTTCGTACTTGAAAACCGTAATGGGGCCGAGACCTGCCTTGAGTTCGACGTCAGAACGCGCGGTAAAGCTGTCATTGGACTCGACATCAAAGGTGACTTTGTGAGTCCCGAACTCCTTGCCCTTGCGCAGAACGTTGAAGACGATCTGATCGCCGTCTTCGGGTTGCCAGGCCGTCGGAGCTTCTTGCGAGACAGGTGTGCTGATGGTGCCTGTTTCAGCCGTATCTGCGAATGATGGCGCAGCGCTGAATGCGGTGGCGAGTGCGAATGTGCTGAGCGTCGTTTTCACGTAAATCTCCAGAATGGCGTATCAGCTCTAGCAACGAAGCAGGTGCAGGCCTTGTTCCCCGCTGCGGCGGGTCGGTGACGCTCTCCCGGTGTCGCCAGAACAAGATCTCCGGCGCCGAAGGTATCGCGGCCATCTTCCAGTTGTCCTTCCAGGACAATCATGGCCTCGAGGGCGCTATGGCCATGGGCGAAGACCCGGTCACCCGACTGCAGGCGCATCAGCGACCCACTATTTTCTGGAAGCTTGCAGAATTGGGCCCCCGAAAGGCCTTTGCGCCACGAAACCTCGTGATAATCGGTGTTTATGATTTCGATCGCGATATCTTCCATGCGAAAGAGTGCTTCCAGATGATCTTCGCGCGCTGGTTTGATGTTGTCCCGAACCGCTTCCCAAGTGCGCGCTACTTCATCTCCCTCTTCGGTCATAAGACGGTGAAGCGTTGCTGCGAGACTCATGCTGGCCGACAAATTGCCGGTCGCATAATCTAGCATGAAGGCGTGATAGGTATCGGGGTTGGACATTCGTGTGCGCTCAAACAGATTAGATTCGAAATGTGTACGCGCAGAAAGCTGGACTGGATCAGCCGGTCCCGGTGTTGTCACTGCGGTGGCTGATAGCTACATCGAAACTGCAAACGGAGTAGTCTGAATGATCCTCAACTCGGTTCTCGACGCCATCGGGAATACACCCCTCATAAAGTTGCAACGTGTTTCGGAGGAAACCGGATGCACCATTCTCGGCAAGGCCGAATTCCTCAATCCGGGCCAGTCCGTGAAGGACCGCGCGGCGCTGGGCATTGTCCGCGACGCAGAGCGCTCTGGCGCGCTGAAGCCGGGCGGCACTATTGTTGAGGGTACAGCCGGCAATACGGGTATCGGCCTCGCTCTGGTGGGCAGCGCTCTTGGCTACCGCGTCGTGATCGTGATGCCGCGCACGCAAAGCCAGGAGAAAAAGCTGGCTGTGAAGTTGCTTGGTGCGGAACTGATCGAGGTGGATGCTGTCCCCTATTCCAACCCCAATCACTATGCGCGTTACTCTGGCAAGCTCGCCGAAGAACTCGCGAAGACAGAGCCGAATGGTGCGATCTGGGCGAACCAGTTCGACAACACTGCCAATCTTGAAGCGCATTACGCAACGACCGGTCCTGAAATCTGGGAACAGACTGATGGTAAGGTCGACGGATTTATCTGCGCGGTCGGCTCGGGAGGCACGCTCGCTGGCGTTGCGAAATACCTTCAGGAGCAGAGCAAGGACATAAAGATCGGTATCGCCGATCCCGGCGGCGCTGCGCTCTATGAGTATTTCAAGAATGGCGAGCTCAAGTCTGAAGGCACGTCGATTACCGAAGGTATCGGCCAGGGCCGTATCACCAAGAACATCGAAGACCTGAAAGTCGACTACGCCTATCGGTGTCAGGATGATGAAGCGCTTAATATCCTCTACGATCTGATCCTGCACGAGGGCCTTTGCCTCGGTGGTTCTGCCGGCATCAACATTGCCGGCGCTGTGCGCCTTGCAAAGGACCTTGGCCCGGGCCACACGATCGTGACGATCCTTTGTGACTACGGCAATCGCTACCAGTCCAAGCTCTACAATCCTGAATTCCTGCGCAGCAAAGACCTGCCCGTTCCGCCATGGATGGAGGAAGCCTGATGGCTGATGGATCACCGCTTGTTTCAGCGGCCTGGCTGAAAGACAATTTGAAAGCGCCCGATCTTCGTGTCGTCGATGCGAGCTGGTTCCCAAGCTGGACGGCAAGTGCCGGTGCGGGGCGCCAGTCTTATGACCGCGGGCACATTCCGGGCGCGGTCTATTTCGACATCGACGAGATCAGCGACACGGAAAGCAGCCTGCCCCACATGATGCCGGACTCGGTGAAGTTCTCATCGCGTGTGCGCAAGCTCGGCATCGGTGACGGAAACAGGGTTGTCGTTTACGATGCCAATGACTTCTTCGCGTCCGCGCGTGTCTGGTGGATGTTCCGCGTCATGGGACACAAGGATGTGTACGTGCTGAACGGCGGTCTTCGCGCCTGGGAAGCTGAGGGCGGCGAACTTGAAGACCTGCCGCCTGTGATCACCGGCGGGCGCCACTTCACGCCGCGCGTGCACTCGGAACTCATCAAGTCGCGCGAGCAGGTTGCTGCAGCGTCGGCGTCTGGGGACACACCGATTCTCGATGCCCGGCCTGCGGGACGCTTTTCCGGAACTGAGAAAGAGCCACGCCCGGATCTGCCGTCCGGTCACATTCCCGGCAGTGGGAACGTCCCGTCCGGCAAACTGGTTGGCGCGGACGGAAAGCTTGTTTCGAAGGACCAGATCGAGGCGCTTCTTGGAGATCATGCAGATCGGCCGGCTATTGCAAGCTGCGGCTCGGGCGTTTCGGCGGCAGTCATTGCGCTCGCCTTGGCCGAGATCGGTAACTGGGACGTCGCCGTCTATGACGGCTCCTGGTCGGAATGGGCCTTGCACCCAGAGAGCGAGATTGCGACCGCATCGGCATGAAACTTCCGACCCGGCTCATCCACAACCGTAAGGGCAATCCCGAGCGGCGCACTGTGAACCCACCTGTCGAGCGCGCATCGACCGTTCTACTGCCGGACCGGCAGTCGCTATACGGCGGCGGGACTGGATATGGTCGGATGGGCCTGTCGGTGCACCGGGAGCTGGAAGCGGCTCTGTGTGAGCTGGAAGGCGGCAAATATGCGCGGCTGACGCCTTCGGGCCTCAGTGCTTGCGCTGTAGCGATCGCGTCTGTTGTGGAGGCCGGCGACCACGTGCTGCTGTCAGATTCGGTGTATGGGCCCACGAGGCGCTTCTGCGAGAAACGACTGCCGACGATGGGTGTCAGTGCCGCGCGCTTCAACCCACGCGACCCTGAGGCGTTGAAGGCGGCCATCACGCCAGAGACCAGACTGATCGTGCTCGAATCGCCGGGGTCTCTCACTTTCGAGATTTCTGACACGCCGGCCATTGTCGAAATTGCGCGCAAGACCGGTATCACGACGGTGATGGACAATACCTGGGGGGCTGGCGTGTTTTATCGCCCGCTGGACCTTGGCGTCGATATCTCGCTGCAGGCGCTCACCAAATATGTCGTGGGCCATGCAGATGCGTTCGGCGGCGCGGTGGTGACGAATGACAAAAGACATGCAGCGGCGATTGAAGCACTGACAGAAGACTGGGGCATCTCGCTCGGGCCAGATGATGCCTATGCGGCTCTCCGGGGCACACGCACGCTGGGCACACGATTGAAAGCCCATGAAGCAAGCGCGCTTGAGATCGCGAACTGGCTGGAAACGCAGGATGATGTCAGCCTCATCATTCACCCTGCCCTGCCCAATCATCCCGATCACGAGATCTGGAAGCGAGACTTTTCAGGAAGTTGCGGCCTGTTCGGTTTCCTTCTGGATGCGCCGAAGGATCCCCATGTCGATGCTTTCCTGTCAGCGCTGAAACTCTTCAAGATGGGCTTCTCCTGGGGCGGTTTTGAAAGCCTGATCATCCCTTGCGATGAGCAGCTGACGCGGCTGCCGAAAGACTGGACGCAGGCTCGTCAGGGGCGGCTTGTCAGGCTCCATGCAGGTCTTGAAGACACCGCCGACCTCATCGCAGATCTGGCGCACGCATTCGCCGTCTTACATGACGTAAAAAATACTTGATCTTTGAATTGCGATTCAATATCTCGACCGCCGACACGCAAGCGAGCTACGACGGTCCCGAAAGGGCGTCAGTACGGGTGAGCCCAGATGTCTTCACTTTCATCATCGGGTGCTGAGCCCGGTAATGCTGGACGAGGATACTTGGATGGCACCGAACATGATCGCTTTGGCGGCAGCTTACAGCCGTTTTGATGTGGCCTGGGACACCGGGCTCTATAACTATTACGATAAGAAATTCGGAGATTATGCGGCTGCGGTCGCTGAACTTATAAGGCGGTAGCGGGTTCGCCCGCCGAACTGTCGTGCGCATCAGGCGTTTGTTCTGGTGCAGTCAATAAGTTCACTGGCCTTGCGCCAGCCAACATCCGATTTCTTGCCATGTTTAAATCTGGTTCTGCGCCGCTGGCGCGTCCTGCTATTCTTCCTGACACAACCACCCGCACCGGTCTTCCAGCCTTTGCGAGCGTTGGTGATGTTCTGCGCGCCTATGAGGGCGATGATGCGATCTTCGTCCTTTATCCGAAGAAGATCGCCGCCGCCGCGCGCACCTTTTTGAATGGGTTTCCCGGCAAGGTTCTCTATGCCGTGAAGGCAAACCCGCATCCGGCCGTCCTGAAGACGCTGTGGACCAGCGGTGTGCGCAACTTTGACGTTGCCTCGACCCGTGAGGTGGACCTCGTCCAGAGTGTCGTACCGGGCGCGAAGCTTTTCTTCATGCACCCTGTGAAGTCGCGTGCAGCGATCCGTCACGCCTATGAGTGCGGCGTGCGGGACTTCTCGTTTGATTCTGCTGACGAGCTTCAAAAGATGCTCGAGGTCACCGGTTATGCGAGCGACCTGACACTTCACCTGCGTGTCGCGCTGCCAAAGGGCGGCGCAGCGATGCCGCTGTCGGGCAAGTTTGGCGCAGACCGCGACCAGGCCGTCGAGCTTCTCGGCGAAGCCCGCCGACATGCGTTCAAGCTGGGCGTCACCTTCCATGTCGGTTCACAATGCCTCGAGATTAGCGATTATGACATGGCGCTGGCCTATGTCCGCTCCATCGTGGACGCATCGGGCGTTGAGATCGATTCGATCGATTGCGGTGGTGGTTTCCCGGTTCCGTATCCAGGCATGTCGCCGCGCCCGATGGGTGAGTATTTTAGCGCGATCCGTTCGTCGTTGGCAGCTCACGGCTTCGCCGGCTTGCAAGTCCTTGGCGAGCCGGGCCGTGCCCTCTGCGCGCAGGGCGGTTCAACGCTCGCCCGTGTTGAACTTCGCAAAGGTGGCGACCTCTATCTCAATGACGGTAGCTACGGCTCGCTGTTCGATGCGGCCCAGTGCGCGTGGAAGTTTCCTGTGAAGCTTCACACGGTCGAACCGCGCGACGAAGCCGAAAACGAAGCGTTCCGTTTCTTTGGTCCTACCTGCGACAGCCTTGATGTCATGAATGGCCCATTCGAGCTGCCCGACGATGTGCAGGAAGGCGACTGGGTCGAGATCTGCCATCTCGGCGCCTATGGTCAGGCGCTATCCTCGCGTTTCAATGGCTTCTACAGCGAGACGACCGTCGCCGTCATGGCGTAGTCATCCCTTCAATCTAGTCTGAGAGCGACCTTCGCCTGAAAGGGTGAGGGCCGCCTGCCTTCTGGACCCAATCACCCCACCCCGTTACAACGCCTCCCAAGTCATCGGAGACCCATATGTCTGACAATTCCAATCGTAAGGCCGAGCTGCTCAGCAAGCCGGTAGAGCATATCGACATCACCAAATTCGACGCGCGTCCTATCGTCGAGTCGATGGGCAAGATGTCATTCACCTCGCGCGACCTCGCGCGGGCGACTGATATCTTCAATATGGCGCTTGAAGACGAGGACTGCTCGACCATCCTGACACTCGCAGGCTCCACTTCGGCGGGCGGCTGTATGCACGTCTACCGCGACCTCGTGAAGGACGGCCTGATCGACTGTATCGTCGCAACCGGCGCGTCGATCATCGACATGGATTTCTTCGAAGCGCTTGGCTACAAGCACTATCAGGCGCCGGAGTCGGTCGACGACAATATCCTTCGGGATCTCTACATCGACCGTATCTATGACACGTTCATCGATGAAGAAGAGCTGCAGGCCTGCGACCACGTCATCTATGACATCGCCAACAAGCTTGAGCCACGCCCCTACTCCTCGCGTGAGTTCATCTGGGAAATGGGCAAGTGGCTGAAGGAGAATGCGGTCAAGAAGGGTTCGCTGATCGAGACCTGCTATGATCACAATGTGCCGATCTTCGTGCCGGCCTTCTCTGACTGCTCGGCAGGCTTTGGCCTCGTGAAACATCAGGTGGAAAATCCGGGCAACTACATGTCCATCGACAGCGTTGCCGATTTCCGCGAACTGACGGACGTCAAGATTGCTGCCGGTACGACGGGTCTCCTCATGGTGGGCGGCGGTGTGCCAAAGAATTTCGTCCAGGATACAGTGGTTTGCGCTGAGATCCTCGGCAAGGAATGCGAGATGCACAAATATGCCGTGCAGATCACGGTCGCTGACACGCGCGACGGCGCTTGCTCGTCCTCGACGCTGAAAGAGGCGGCGAGCTGGGGCAAGGTGCAGACCGTGTATGAGCAGATGGTATTTGCTGAAGCTGGCTCCGTTGTTCCGCTTCTGGCCTCCGCTGCCTGGCACAAGGGCGCCTGGAAGAACCGCCGCAAACGTGAGTTCGCCAAGCTCTTCCTCTAGGGCGAACCGCGACACGAATGACCATGACGCCGGGACATTACTTGTCCCGGCGTTTTTCGTTGGGCAGATTGAAGCGAGATTTCCAAGCATGAGGAGACCGCACATGTCCGACAGGATTCAGGTCACGAAGAAAGAGGGCGTCGCTGACGTCAAACTCGTTCGCACCGACAAGATGAATGCGCTGGACGATGCGATGTTCGAAGCGCTGCTGGCAACCACAGAAGAGCTGGCAAACGACAAGTCTGTCCGCTGCGTGGTTCTGTCCGGCGAAGGCCGTGCCTTCTGTGCAGGCCTGGATATGGGCAATTTCGGCAAGATGGCCGAAGGCAACAAGGAAGGCGGTTCACCCAGCGGGCGTCAGGAGCTCACGCCGCGCACACACGGCATCACGAACCGGGCACAGCAGGCTGTCTGGGGCTGGCGTGCCCTGCCCGTGCCTGTCATCGCCGCTGTGCATGGTGTCGCTTTAGGTGGCGGCTTCCAGGTCATGCTGGGCGCCGACATGCGGATCATTCATCCCGAGACCAAGCTGTCCATCATGGAGATCAAGTGGGGCCTGGTACCAGACATGGCCGGCACCGCGATCATGGGGTCGCTCTGCCGCGATGATCGCCTGCGTGAGCTGACCTATACCGGACGTATCTTCTCGGGCGCTGACGCGGCTGAATATGGCTTTGCCACCGAAGTCAGCGAGACACCGTATGAGCGCGCCATGGAGCTTGCGGTACAGATTGCCGGAAAGAACCCGGACGCCATCCGCGCGAACAAGGACATCTTCAACAATCTCCCTGACATGACGGCTGCAGAAGCCCTGCTTCAGGAATCGGTGCTGCAGGACAAACTGATCGGCAGCAAGAACCAGATCGAAGCAATTATGGCCGAGCTGCAGAAGCGCCCTGCTGTCTTTGCGGATAGCTAAGGACAAATACATTTCGTCCAAAAAGAAAGGCGACCGTTTGAGGCGGTCGCCTTTTTCTTGATCTGTTTTGCCACTTCAAACGAAGTGGCGCGAGTGACGCGCCCGGTAATCGTGCTTGAAATTAAATTAATTCAACGCACTATGGCGCTCGAAACTTCGCTTGTTGTGCAGATTGTTTGCAATTTGTAGTGCAAACTGTGGTGCAGCCCTTTCGTGTTGTCAAAGTTCGACGCTGCCTATCAGCGACATTCACATCGCTAACATGATTTGCTGGCCGTTCAAATTCGCGCTGGAGCGTAGCCATGCAACTTTTCGCTCGGGACTGACCCGCGGGTCTGGGTTGATCCTGCTCCGTTACGACAAACCTTGAGTGCTCAGAGGTTCTTTCTTGATTTAAACCCCTATGGGGTATAAGTGGTAGTCATGAACTTTGTTGTCGCAACTCTCGTGACGGTATTTTTCAGCCTGTCGCAGGTGCTCTGCGCGTGTCCCGTCGATATGTCGGCGACGAACAGCATGGCAACCGAGTTCACCGCTCATTCTCACCAGGCGCCCGCCGATGGGCCTGAGGCGCCCTGCGATGATGAGACTGATCACTGCAAGCTTCAGACAGCAACGGTCGCCCAAGCCGACAAGACGGCGAACCCGGTCCAGCACGTGTCAGGTGATACGAAGCCGATCGGGCTTGTAAAACCATCATGGCAACACGCTTGGAATATCGTCGTCAATGTCCACACGCCCTGGCTTGAGGTCCGAAATCACCTGTTCCGACAAACGCCAATCACATTAAAGGTGCGCTCCCTGAGCTGAGTTCGTGCGTCGCTGCATTAGCAGCTCGATTGCATAAATTCACCTCACGGAGACGATTATGTTGAACAGACGACATATGCTGCAGACGGTGCTCGGCACCGGCGCAGCCTGGGGGGCAAGCAGCCTCCTGCCCGCTTGGGCAAAATCTTCCAGCAACGGAAACCTTGGTGTGCCCTCACTTTCGGGCACGCGCTTCGACCTCGAAATCGGGCAGTTCCCGGTCAGGCTCAACGGCAAAGTCGGTATGGCAACCGGAATCAATGGCACACTTCCCGGTCCGCTCTTGCGGTTGCGCGAGGGCGATGACGTTACAATGAACGTCACCAACCGGCTTGCCGAAGACACTTCGATCCATTGGCACGGACTGCTTGTCCCCTTCCATATGGACGGCGTGCCGGGCGTCAGCTTCCCGGGCATCAAACCGGGCGAAACGTTCAAATATCAGTTCAAGGTGCCGCAAAATGGCACTTACTGGTATCACTCCCATTCTGGTCTGCAGGAACAACTCGGCCATTACGGTCCGATCGTCATAGACCCGGCAGGTACAGACCCAGTGGCTTATGACCGGGAATATGTTCTCGTCCTCAGCGACTGGAGTTTCACGCATCCGCACCGGATCTTCGACAAGCTCAAGAAGAATGCCGAGAGCCTGAATTTCAACCGCCCGACCCTGTCGAACCCAACCGGACTTGGCGGCATGTGGGGGCAGATGCGAATGAGCCCGCGCGATCTCGCAGACGTGACGGGCGAAACCTACACCTACCTGATCAATGGCCATTCGACGGCCGATAATTTCAATATGGTCTTCCAGCCGGGCGAGCGGGTTCGCCTGCGCATTATCAACGCCTCCGCCATGACCCTCTTTAATGTCCGCCTCCCGGGCTTGCCGATGACGGTGGTCCAGGCCGACGGTCTGAATGTCCAGCCGGTTGAGACCGACGAGTTCCAGATGGGCGTGGCCGAGACGTATGATGTCATCATCGCGCCGACCGAAGCGCGCGCCTACGCCTTTGTTGCCGAATCGATCGACCGCTCCGGCCAGGCCGTTGCCACGCTCGGCCCGCGTGCCGGTATGCGGGCCGATGCGCCTGCGCTTCGAGCCGTGCCGATGCTGACCATGCGGGACATGGGAATGGCCCATGGAGACATGGCGGGCATGTCAGGCATGGAGGGCATGGATCACAGTCCCGGCACCAGCATGGACACGGACATGTCGGATCACGCCATGAAAGGTCACGACATGGGCACCATGTCCATGCAGCCTGACCCCAACGGTGCGGCCGTCCAGCCCGTCAAGATCGAAGCAGATATAGAGCGCGGCCCCGGTGTCGCAAAAGTATCAGGCATGACGATGAGCCGCTTGGGCGAACCCGGTCTCGGGCTTGATGATGTCCCCCACCGCACGCTCACCTATAACCAGCTTCGCGCGCTCGACATGAATGAGGACCATCGCCCGCCTGGCCGCGAAATTGTCATTCATCTGACGTCGAACATGGAACGCTACATGTGGTCGTTCGACGGTGTAAAATTCTCCGAGGTAACCGAGTCAATCAAGTTCTACGAGGGTGAACGTGTTCGCCTGACGCTCGTAAACGATACAATGATGCCACACCCGATCCATTTGCACGGCATGTTTTTCGATCTCGTGAATGGCGGTGGTCATCACATGCCTCGAAAGCACACAGTAACGGTCAAGCCTGCAGACAGGGTCAGCGTCGACATCACCGCAGAACATGTCGGTGACTGGGCGTTCCACTGCCATCTGCTTTACCACATGCACGCTGGCATGATGCAGGTCGTCAGCGTCATTCCGCCAGCAGACGATACGACACCAGCTGAAAAAATGCCGGCAGGTCAGATGAATATGCCCATGGACCATCACGGCATGAACCATGGGGAGGGAAAATCATGATGAAACCGAATTTGGCAGCCCCTCTCCTCCTCGGCTTCGCGCTCTACGCGACCGGCAGCGCGTTCGCGGAAGACACAAATCAAACCCCGCCCTGGGATCAGGCCGACGCCATCTACGGCGAGGATGCAATGGCGGACGCTCGCCGGGACGTTCTTGCGGAAGGCGGAGACCAGAAGAGCTTCTACATCCTCTTCAACCAGCTCGAGGCTCAGATGTCTGACGAGGGCGACAGTTTGTACTGGAACGGACAGGCTTGGTATGGGGGCGATATCAACAAGCTCTGGTTCAAGAGCGAAGGCCGCGCCTCTCTGAATGGAGAGGGCGTGGATGATGCTGAGATCCAGGCACTCTATTCCCGCGCGGTTGCGCCTTTCTGGAATGTTCAGGCGGGCGTTCGCTACGACATCGAACCGGATAGTCTCGCGCATGGGGTCGTCGCACTGAATGGTCTGGCGCCCTACTGGTTCGAAGTCGACGCTTCCGCCTTTCTCAGTGAAAAAGGCGATGTAACGGCCCGCATCGAGGCTGAATATGAGTTGCTCCTGACCCAGCGGTTGATCTTGCAGCCTCGGATCGAAGCAAATCTTTCCGCGCAGGACATACCGGAAAGGGAAACGGGCGCGGGACTTAGCACACTCGATGCCGGCTTGCGGCTTCGTTATGAAATCAGGAGGGAGTTTGCGCCTTATGTCGGCGTCGAATGGCAAAGCGCCTTCGGTGAGACACGCGACATGATCAAAGCCGCAGGCGGTGAAGGCGACGATATCGTCTTTCTCGTGGGCCTGCGGACCTGGTATTAGGAGAACAAAATGGGCGGTTTCATAGAACCCAATATTCACCCCGTGCTGGTGCATTTTACCTATGCCCTCGGCACATCTGCAGCCCTGGCATATGTGGCTGGCCTCCTCGTACCTGCAGGCCGCTGGCGCGACAGCCTTCGACCGGCCGCCGACTGGATGCTGGCATTGGCTGCCTTGGCGGTTCTGGCCACCATCGCGGCCGGGTTTCAGGCCTATTACAGCGTTGCTCACGATGCGCCGTCCCATGAAGCGATGACAACCCATCGCAACTGGGCTGTTCCCACGGGCCTCGCATTACTGGCCCTCGCCGGTTGGCGCTGGCTGAGAAGGGCCTCGTCGCCCGGCCCGGTATTTGCGATCAGTGCCCTGGCGGTGGCAGGTCTTTTGACGGTTACAGCGTGGTGGGGAGGCACAATTGTCTACAAGTACGGACTTGGCGTGCAGACCCTTCCTGAAGCCAGCGGGCCAGGCCACGATCATGATCATGGCGGCGGAGCCGGTCATGGCGACCAAGGCACCGTAAATTCAACAGACGATCATCAAGACGCTCACGGAGCGCCTCCATCCGACACGATGGATGGATCATCGGCGAGCGGCGATGGACATGATCACGACCATACCGACGGTGCAGCTGATCGAGAAATGTCAGGCACGGTCCCCGCCGGACACGACAACTCCGACGGCCATCACGACACCAAACCGGTCTCGACTGATGAACAGGCGATCCTGGATATCATGGCCGCGATCGAAACCGGTTGGGAGACCGG
>NZ_JAPWGW010000029.1 GCF_027213945.1 Henriciella marina | reverse complement strand
GTAATTTGCTCGCGCAATGTATCAAGTGAGATTACGTCGTTCATTTTGGACCTCTTGTCCCCTCAAATGCATCAAGGTGGGCGTTATTGGCCCAGCGGTTATGTTGATTGTAGATTCGGTGTGCACCATACAAACGCACAAAGCCCTGTGCCACCCCTTTAAGGAAGGCACAAGGCTTTTAATTCGGCCTCAGATAGAATGAGGTAAAAGCTTTAAGCTGAAACCCGCTCGTGGGTTACAACGTCAACTTCTTTGAGGTAGTCAAGAGCGGCTCTTGAT
>NZ_JAPWGW010000028.1 GCF_027213945.1 Henriciella marina | reverse complement strand
ATCAGAAAGAGTCTTTCGCCCACTACAACACCCGCCATATTATCTATAGCAAAAGGTAGTGAATGTAGTGTATCCATAATAACCGATTGTTTATCCTTGCTTAGACGCAGCCGATATACCGAAGAGAGCGATCCCTCTTCGTTCATTCCACCGGCAAAGATCAAACCTCCGGGAATAGGTATGGAAACACCATAGGCGGCAGCTACAGGCAGCTCTCCTACTTTTCACCAATGGAAAACAGAGTCGACATTGCGATTGGCTACGTAAATACCTTTATAA
>NZ_JAPWGW010000027.1 GCF_027213945.1 Henriciella marina | reverse complement strand
CACCAGCTAGGCTGTCACGACGGAAATCATTTGGATGACCATTCGCTTTGCAGCTCTTACGGATGTGCTCTAACTTGCTACGACGCTCTGCAATCAGCTTGTTTTCTTCTTGCGCGATTTGTTCTTGATTCATTTCGTTTTGAACAGCATCAGTCATTTTGCATGTACCCTGTATTGTCGGTAAAAAGCTTAAAGGCCAGATTTCAGGCTAGCTTCAATAAATTTGTCCAGATCGCCAACAAGAACCGCTTGAGTATTACGGTTTTCAATGCCCGTACGGA
>NZ_JAPWGW010000026.1 GCF_027213945.1 Henriciella marina | reverse complement strand
GCGTAGCGAAATTGCAGCAAACGTACCAAATTACCGAGATATGGAGCATGTGAAAGCCGTGGTTCGCGACGGTGAGCTATGTTCTGCTGGCGATACAGCTAAGAAAGGCTTGAACATTCCTTCTCCAAACTGGCAGCGCACCAATGTTACGCCAGATGCAAATAACCAGATTGAATTGGTGTTTTACGGCAAAGCGCCGCACAACCCATCGTACTGGGAATTCTATCTCACCAAGCCAACTTATGATGATTCAAAACCTCTTACTTGGAGTGATTTAGAGC
>NZ_JAPWGW010000025.1 GCF_027213945.1 Henriciella marina | reverse complement strand
AGGTAGTTGGTCCATGGTGCTGGTACGTCAGGGCGAGTGATGACGTATTCGCGATTCTCGTTATCGAAATAGCCGTATTTCATTTGTGTCTTTCCTTTTTACGAAGCTGCATCAGCAGCCAAAATTTAAAAACTCTTCAAGCGTGATGTTTCGACATCAGTTTTGTATTACTTCCACGGTTTACGGTAATTCACTCCCTGCAAATCAAGCAGAGGTAGATGGCCTTTCAAGCGTGATAAATAGTCGGTCCAATCTCGGTGTTGTTTGTCTGTCCAACATGCTTCTGCCATTGCAGTTAAACGAGGGAAGATCATGT
>NZ_JAPWGW010000024.1 GCF_027213945.1 Henriciella marina | reverse complement strand
AAAAAACGTTGATTAATACATTACTAAAGGGCATGATTGCCGCACTTTTCTTTGGCGATTAGCTTTTCGCCAATTTTTTCAAAATATGGCTTGTCATAGGAGCATCTATTCTGTAGAATCTGCGCCCTATTGATGATTAGTTTAGCGCACACCCTCAAGAAAGGCTGTGCGGAAAAAGCGGAGTAAAATATGTACGCTGTTTTCCAATCTGGTGGTAAACAACACCGTGTAAGCGAAGGTCAAACTCTTCGTTTAGAGAAATTAGACGTTGAAACTGGTGCAACTGTAGAATTTGATAAAGTTCTTCTTGTTGCTAACGGCGAAGACATCAAAGTTGGTGCTCCTCTTGTAGAGGGCGGCAAAATTGTTGCTGAAGTTGTACAACACGGTCG
>NZ_JAPWGW010000023.1 GCF_027213945.1 Henriciella marina | reverse complement strand
CATACAAGCTGCTTACTTACGTAAATTCAGGATATACATTAACGACTAAGATCAAATCGTTCAGACAGGCGCTTATTTATCTGGGTGAAGAGCGACTACGACGCTTTATTTCCTTAGTTGCAATTACGTCCGTTCAAGAAGATAAACCTGACTCTCTTTACTCTTTAGCGATTCAGCGTGCACGAATGTGTGAACTGTTACTTAGTCAAATGAACACTAGGTATGACCCTGGGCAGGCTTTTTTGACAGCCATCTTTTCTTTACTCGGCTCTTTGCTCGATCAACCGCTCTCGGATGTCATTGAAGAAAAACCCGTTGACGAAGATATAAAACTCGCATTAACCAGTCGAAAAGGCGTACTTGGTCACTTACTTTCGATGACGATCGCCTATGAAC
>NZ_JAPWGW010000022.1 GCF_027213945.1 Henriciella marina | reverse complement strand
GGCTTATTGGGTTACGAATCAATCATGGAGCGTGATTACCCTGTTGTTATGGGTATTGTCGCCATTAATGCGTTGTTACTGCTCATTGGTAACATCATTTCAGATATTTGTGTTGCTTTAGTCGACCCACGTGTGAAGTTTGGAGCGTAACATGATTAAAGTTAGTCCATTAACTCAAAAGAAAATTCGTCACTTTAAAGAGATCAAACGAGGCTATTGGTCGTTTGTTGCTCTTTCTATCATGTTGATCCTTTCTCTATTCGCCGAACTTTTGATCAACAGTAAAGCGCTAGTCGTCAAGTACGATGGTAGCTACTATTTTCCTGTTGTCAGTGACGTACGTTTAGGTAGCGAATTCGGCCAAGAGTCATCCAGTGAAGCCGATTATCGTGTACTGCAA
>NZ_JAPWGW010000021.1 GCF_027213945.1 Henriciella marina | reverse complement strand
ACCTTGCTCAACATTAAACTTCTCTGCCAATTTCACACGAGCCTGCTCAAAAGGTTGGAAGTCTGCACTACGAGCCTGAATACGTACTTCGCCACGTTGTCCGTCGTATTTAAAGCTAGTGATCTCCAAGTCACTGACCTGACCAAGCGTCGCGGGTAATGCCGCCAACCATGACAACATTGCCTGCTGACCACTTCCACCAGATAAGCGGCGCTCTTCATCATCCATTTGTCGTTTGAGGTAACTAACGGTAGGAATGCGTCGTTTATTTGGGAACACCTGGCGGAAAATACGCTCACTCTCCTCACGATACGCTTGAGCTTGTGCTTCGTACTTATGGACCACGAGCAACTGCTGCGCAACCATAACGACGATAAGCACCCCCGCAGCAATGGTGGCTTTTTGCC
>NZ_JAPWGW010000020.1 GCF_027213945.1 Henriciella marina | reverse complement strand
CGCGGCGCACGGGAGGACGAGTGCGTGTGAATGACCTGCCAGGTGCCGGCGACCTTGCGGAACAGCACCGTTTGTTTCCCGATACGCTCCAGGCGTTCGCCATTGGAGCTGAACGTTCCACTGATCGCTGTGTCCGCGACAGCCCATGCAAAGTCACTTCCCTCGAATCGCACGTCTATATTCGAGAAGTCGAGTTCGAGATCCGGAATGGTATCTTTTTCGGGCTCGACATGATTTTCGACAAGGTCGAGCAGGCCAGTATTCTCGCCGCCTGATTCAAAGTACCGGGCGCCTGACCAGTCGAGAAAGTTCTGCCGGAACAGTTCGCCATCGCCGGTCTCCCAACCGGTTTCGATCGCGGCCATGATATCCAGGATCGCCTGTTCATCAGTCGAGACCGGTTTGGTGTC
>NZ_JAPWGW010000001.1 GCF_027213945.1 Henriciella marina | reverse complement strand
CCCCCCCCCCCCCCCCCCCCCCCCCGCCCGCCCCGCCCGCCCCCCCGCCCCCCACCCCCCCCCCCCCCCCCCCCGCCCCCCCGCGCCCCCCGCGGCCCCCCCCCCCCCCCCCCCCCCCCCCCCAACCCCCCCCCCCCCCCCCCCCCCCCGCGGGCCCCCCCCCCCCCCCCCCCCCACTACTGCGGGCACCGGTCCGACGGAGCCTGTCATGCATATTCTTGCCGGACAGGGTAATCCGGGTGCCAAATATGCTGGCAACCGGCACAATATCGGCTTCATGGTGCTCGATAGGATCGCCGCCGATCACGGATTTAGTCCGTGGAAATCCCGTTTTCAGAGCGAAGCTGCCGAAGGCACGGTCCAGACCGCGTCAGGCCCGGTCAAGCTGCTGCTCCTGAAACCCCAGACATTCTACAATGAAAGCGGACGTGCTGCCGGCGAGGCGGCGCGCTTCTACAAGCTCGGCCCTGAGGACGTCACCGTCTTTCATGACGAGATCGATCTTGCTCCCGGCCGGGTTCGCGTCAAACGCGGCGGCGGCCATTCGGGCAATAATGGCGTGCGCTCCATGCTGGCCCACCTCTCCCCTGAAGTTCGCCGCATACGTCTCGGCGTCGGCCATCCCGGCGACAAGTCGCTGGTCATGCCCTATGTGCTGAATGATTTTGCCAAGGCCGAGAAAGACTGGCTCGAAGCCACGCTGGACGCGTGTTCGCGCGCGCTTCCCCTTCTCTTTGAAGACAATGAAGAGCGTTTCCAGTCCGAAGTCATGCGCCTCGCCCCTGCCCCGAAGCGCGACCCGAAACAGACGGACTAGTTGCCGCTGGCCTCGTCAGGCGCTTCTGACATGTCGGCGCCCGTGTCGTCTTCAGATGGCAACAGCGAACTGTGCACCAATGATCGCGGCACCTGCCCGGCTGGACAGCTCTCCACGATATTGACGATACCGCCACCGCCGCCCCCAGATAGCTGGGCAGGTGATGTCCGGAACATGAAAGCCATGACCATCATACCCACGAGCAGAAGCCCGGTCGGCACCAGCATGAAAAGGCCGCTTGCACGGCCTGTCTGAGGGCGCGCAAAATCCACTTCAGGCTTGGGCGGCTTTAGCTCCAACCGGTTTCCGGCGGCTGCATCGGCCAGCTGCGCGGTCGCCGCTGCACTGGCTGCGGCGGCAGTCGTGACGCGCTCGCCCGCCTCTCTCGTCGGCTGGCCGGCAGACTTCACAGGCTCCGGCACTGGCGCAGCAGTGTCTTGTCGCCTCCCGCCATTCTGGGCGAGCGGGTCGTTCGGATGCGCTGCTATCCATGTAGTCTTGGCTTCTTCATCGCTTGGGGCAAGCGCGAGCCAGTCTGCAAGCCCCTCGCGGCCATCCTTTTCGCCCAACGTTTCGCAAAGCGCCTTGAACCCTTCCGGCGTCGCCCGCGCAGTCAGCCCAGCGAGATCAAATCTTTGGTCCTTGTCGAACGGTTCGTCAGGTACTGTTTCGTCAAGGTCTGCCTGAACCAGGGCGCCCGAACGTGAGCGCGCCAGATGCGCCATTGCATGCACCCAATCACTGTCGGCTTCATCACTGTTGCACGCCTTCGCAGACCACAGCACCAGGACGCTGGTCGTCTTGTTACACTCGGCGAGGTCGCGGGCACTCGGCGTCGTATGTGTCCGCTTGGCATCATAGCGCACGCGGAACTTCAGCGCCCGCAGACGCCGTGCCAGAACCGTTGCTTTTTTACTGTCCGCTATTGCAGAAACCAGCAGCACGTCGAATGCCATGGAAACCCCTTCTCGGCGAGCATCACGTCTAGGTCCATACTTGTAACAGACGCAACCGAATACCAGCCCGCCCCGACATTCCCCCCTGTTCTGACGGCAAAAATGCGCTATGCCGCGCGCCAGACCAGAGCGGTATACCATCCGGAAGAAGGAGCGCGCACATGGGTTTCAAATGCGGGATCGTAGGCCTGCCAAACGTTGGCAAATCCACACTCTTCAACGCCCTGACCCAGACGGCAGCGGCGCAGGCCGCCAACTACCCCTTCTGCACGATCGAGCCGAATGTCGGCGAAGTCGCCGTGCCAGAGCCGCGTCTCGAGAAGCTCGCCGCGATTGCAGGCTCGAAGGAAATCATTCCGGCCCGGATGAATTTCGTCGATATTGCAGGCCTCGTCGAAGGCGCCTCCAAGGGCGAAGGCCTCGGCAACCAGTTCCTCGCGAACATCCGCGAGACCGATGCGATCCTCTATGTCCTTCGCTGCTTTGAGGATGATGATATCACCCATGTCGCCGGCCGCGTCGACCCGATCGCCGACCTCGATATCGTCGAGACAGAGCTGATGATCGCCGACATGGAAAGCCTCGAAAAGCGCCGCGCAGGCGTCGAGAAGAAAGCCAAATCCGGCGAGAAGGAAGCGAAAGAAACGCTCGCTCTTCTGGATCTCGCGCTCGCCGAGCTCAATGAAGGCCGCCCCGCCCGCATGGCCGATGTGCCAAAGGAAGAAATGAAGGCCTGGCGCATGCTTCAGCTGCTGACCGCCAAGCCTGTCCTTCTCGTCGCAAATGTCGACGAAGACAGTGCCGCCACCGGCAACAAGTATTCTGAAATGGTGATGGAGCGCGCCGCCAAGGAAGGCGCCGAAGCCGTCATCATCTCCGCTCAGATCGAAGCTGAAATGGCCGTTCTGGAGCCAGCCGAACGCGCTGAGTTCCTGGAGATGCAGGGCCTCGAAGAGCCGGGCCTCAACCGCCTCATCCATTCGGGCTATCAGCTGCTTGGCCTACAGACCTATTTCACCGTCGGCCCAAAGGAAGCGCGCGCCTGGACCATCCGCAAAGGCTGGACCGCCCCACAGGCCGCTGGCGTCATCCATGGCGACTTCGAAAAAGGCTTCATCCGTGCCGAGACCATCGCATTTGATGACTTCGTCGCGAATTATGGCGAAGCCGGCGCCAAGGAAGCCGGCAAGATGCGCCAGGAAGGCAAGGAATACGTCGTTAAGGAAGGCGACGTTCTGCACTTCCGGTTCAACGTGTAGCGCTTGCTTTCACCAAACACCCCGCACTACTCTCTTCTCAATTAGAGGAGGGTGAACCGATGTTGCGCTCTATCCTGTCAGTATTTGCAGGTGTCGTTATTGCCGGGGTGGTCGTCTTTATTGCCGAAGCGGTCGGTCATATGATCTTTCCGCCCCCAAAGGGTACTGATCTCAGCGACCCCGAGGCGCTCGCCACTATCATGGATCAAATTCCGGTAGGCGCCAAAATAGCCGTACTGGTAGCGTGGTTCCTTGGTGTATTCGCCGGGTGCTTCACCGCCCTCAAAATTTCACGCGGTGTATCGTGGACCGGACTTGTCGTGGCAGGCATTATGCTCGCCATGATGGCTATGACGCTGATCGTCATTCCGCATCCGGTCTGGATGATCATTGGTGCTGTCGCCGTAACAGTTATTGGCTGGTTCGGTGCAGCGCGCCTCGCGCGATAGGCATTTGGAAGTTCGCCTGCTTGCGTCTATGCCGACGGCATGCCCAAACTCCTCATCGTCTATTTCTCCCGCACCGGCGCCGCCGAGCAGATGGCGAAGGCCGCTTATGAGGCCGCCCAGTCCGAAGAAGGCTGTGAGACCATTCTCAAGTTCGCGACCGAGGCCCAGCCGGATGACCTGCTCGCCTCAGACGGCTACATTTTCTGCGCGCCGGAAAACCTTGCCGCAATTGCAGGCAGCATGAAGGAATTCTTCGACCGGTCCTATTACGAAGTCCTCGGCAAGATCGAGGGCCGCCCTTACGCCCAGATGATCTGCGCTGGCTCAGACGGCGAGAACGCGATGAAACAGACCGCCCGCATCGCAAAAGGCTGGCGCCTGAAAATCGCGCAGGAGCCCTTCATCATCTGCACGCACGCCCAGACCAAGGAAGACATCCTCGCCGACAAGACGATCAGCGAAAACGACCTGCGCAAATGCCGTGAGCTCGGAGAAGCCATGGCCGCCGGTCTGGCGATGGGCGTGTTCTGACTAAACCCAACACAGCCTCATGGTGAACGAAGTCGAACCACGAGGCGGCAATGTCGCGTGTATCGCCCTCGTCCTTCGATTTCGCTCAGAATGAGGGCTTTCTATGCTCAGCGCGGCGCACCGGCCTCCTGATAAAGCGAAAGCGTGTGCCCATCGGGGTCCGCAAAATCAGCCGTCAGCCCGCCATCCGGGGCGTGGGAGACCGGCGTCACGACTGTCACCCCCTTTGAGGCAAGCCCCTCCACGACACCGTCGATGCCGCCTTCCTCCAGATTGAACACTACGACAGGGCTGTCGCCGCGCTTGCCGTCCTGCTGGAAGAAGATCAGCGACACACAATTCGCGGCCTCCGCCATCAGCCAGTCAGCCCCGCCTGCCTCGCCCTCTTCGCCAGGCATGCGCGTCAGGTCGAGTCCGAGACTGTCGCGATAGAATACCCCTGTGCGGTCAATATCGGCCACATAGAAGACGATGGCACCAATTCCTGTTTTCGTGAGCATGAAGACCTCCTCTAGCTGGTTCGCTCTCATCCTTGTTGCCGCCGATTGGCGATCTGTGAGGTCGTCAGCACAAAAAAAATGACCGTCAGGGTCATGGCTTGCCAGAAACCCGCCGCGCCGGGCGAGCCGCGCTCTCATCATCTGACGCATGGCGCCATAAGGCAGCACCTCATCCAGCGTCAGATCCACGTCCGGCGAGGTCTCAATCGAGCGCTTGAGCTGGGAGATACGCTGGCGCAACGCCGTATCCGACAGGCCGAGCAGCCATCCGATCTCAGCACGCGTCGCCCCGTTCAGCGCCAGCAGCGCGGTCACGCGCAAAGACGGGCTGAGACCGGCGAGGCTGACGGCAGTCTTGTCAGCAACACCTACGGGCACGTCAAAAACCTGCTGCCAGCCCGTCTCTCTCTCACGCCGGCGCACAGCCGTGCGAGCTACCTGCCGAGCCTGATTACGGATGACGCCGCGCAGCCATTTCTGCGTCGCTTCAGACTCAAAATCGGTTCGGCCCACCTCGACCGCCGCAAGACAAGCCAGCTGAACAAGGTCCTCTGCCTCGTCAGGCCGCCCGGCATGCCGGCGCGCAATCGCGCCAAGCTTTCGTACCCAGTGCTCGCTCATTCTGACTGCCTCCGGTGCGCCCGAAGCCTCTCTGCGCTCTGGACGCGCCCATTTGTTCCCCGTATGTTCAGCTGCGAGCTTGAAAAGGTCAAGCCCCGAATCGGATTAGGCAGGCTCCATGGAAGCGCTCGTCAATATTGGCTCTATCGGCCTCGATCTCATTCACCTTGTCCTGCTGCTTGCGGCCATAGCCTTCGCCGTTGCCCTGTTCGTCATTCGCGGCCAGCTCAGCACAAGCGCAGCCAATGCACGGCGGGACCTTGAATACGCCGAAGACAGCGTCGCTGCCCTGAAGGCAGAGCGCGAAGAGCTGCGCCAGCAGGTGAAGACAAAGGATGCGGTGGCTGAGCAAGCCCGGATCGACCTCGCCAAGGCCGAAGCGCGCAGCGAGGAAGACGAGAAGAAGTTTGCAGACCTTGCCCAGCGCGTCCTCGACCAGTCGAGCAAGCGCTTCCTGACCCAGGCCGATGAGCATTTCAAACGCCACAAGGAAGGCGCGCAGACCAATCTCAAAGAGCTGATGACGCCGATCAACAAGAACCTCGAGGACTTCGCCAAGAAGGTCACAGAGCTTGAGAAAGTGCGCGCCGACGACAAGTCGGTCCTGCAGGAACAGGTCAAGGCCATCGGCGAAAGTCTGAAAGTCCACACCAGCGAGACCAATAAGCTGGTCAGCGCGCTATCTGCCCCGCGCGGCGGCGGGCGCTGGGGCGAGACGACGCTTCGAAACGTGATGGAGCATGCCGGTCTCTCGGCCCATTGCGACTTTTCCGAACAGGTGCACGGCGAAACCGAAACCGGGCGCCAGCGCC
The DNA here is from genome assembly GCF_027213945.1 of Henriciella marina. Lineage (GTDB taxonomy): Bacteria > Pseudomonadota > Alphaproteobacteria > Caulobacterales > Hyphomonadaceae > Henriciella > Henriciella marina_A. The sequence continues at coordinate 1,248,977 of NZ_JAPWGW010000001.1, read as the reverse complement.
CCGATGTGATCATCAAGCTGCCCGGGGGCCGCGAGATCGTCGTCGATTCCAAGGTCACCCTCGAAGACTATCTCAAAGCCATCGACGAGACCGATCCGGCCCGCCGCGAAGCCTATATGCGCGCCCATGGCCGTAAGGTGCGCGACCATATCAAGACGCTCGGCTCAAAGGACTATCAGAGCGCGTTTTCGCAGCGCGTCGATTTTGTCGCCCTATTCATTCCGGGCGAGAGCTTCTATGTCGCCGCGCTGGAATTTGAGCCCGACCTCTTCGACTTTGCCGCGGCCCGTCAGGTGATCGTTGTGACGCCCTCCACGCTTCTCGCCCTCGCCAAGGCCGTCGCCTATGGCTGGCGACAGGAACAGGCAACCGAGAACGCCAAGAAGGCCGCAGAGCTTGGCCGCGAGCTTTATTCGCGCCTCACCACGCTTGGCGGCCATGTCGAGAAGATGGGCAAATCGCTCAATTCTGCCGTCGATGCCTATAACAAGATGGGCTCCAGCCTCACCTCCCGCGTGCTTCCTGCCGCCCGCAAGTTCGAAGACCTGCAGATCGCTCCACCCGAAAAGTCCGTGCCAGAGATCGAGAACATCGAAAAACGCGCCATCCTGCCCGACAGGACCGGCGAGCTGGAGTTCGATAACAGCGAGGACTAGCCGCAGCAGCCGAGGCCGTACCGAGGGCGTTGATTTCTCAGCCCGCTCCTCCTATTTTCCAGCCATGGCTATTCGCGAAATTCTTACCGTCCCGGACCCGCGTCTGAAGGAAGTCTCCAAGCCCGTCGAAGGCGGCGTGACCGATGAGCTTCGCGCGCTCATGGATGACATGCTGGAAACCATGTACGACGCCCCCGGCATTGGCCTCGCGGCGATCCAGATCGGCGTGCCCAAGCGCGTTATCGTGATGGACCTTGCCGGCCCTGAGGAAGAGCCCCAGCCGCGCTATTTCGTGAACCCCGAAATCCTGCCGCTGACTGAAGATCTTGCCCCCTATGAAGAGGGCTGCCTCTCGGTGCCGGACGTCTTCGATGAGGTTGAGCGCCCGACCCAGTGCCGGGTCAGATATCTCGACTATAACGGCAAGGAAGTCGACGAGATCGCAGAAGGCATGTTCGCCGTCTGCATCCAGCACGAGATGGACCACCTCGAAGGCACACTCTTCATCGACCACCTCTCGCGCCTCAAACGCCAGCGCGCGGTCGACAAGGTGAAGAAGGCCAAACGCCTCGAAGCAAAGTCCGCGAAATCCAGGAGCGCGGCCTAGCTCAGCGCCGCTCATCCCCGCGCAGGCGGGGACCTCTCTCAGCACTTTCTGACACCAGCAGTCCGCCTCCCCAACGAAAGTTGGGGTCCATGGCGGATGAGAGGCGCATTCACGACCCAGCCGCAATGGATCCCAGTATCCGCTGGGACGTCGGCTCTGTTAGGTCTTCACACCGCAACATCTTGCACTTTAACGCGCTCACGATAGACCCCGCCACATGACAAAGCCCTTGCGCCTCGCCTTCATGGGAAGCCCTGACTTTTCTGTCCCCGTGCTCGCCGCCCTGATCGAGGCGGGCCATGACATCGTCTGCGTCTATTCCCAGCCGCCCCGCCCGTCTGGACGCGGCAAGAAGCTGACACCCACACCCGTCCACCGCTATGCCGAGGAGAACGGCATTGAGGTGCGCACACCCAATTCCCTCAAAAGCGAGAACGAGAAGGCCGCCTTCGCTGCACTGGATCTCGATGCAGCGGTCGTTGTCGCCTATGGCCTTATCCTGCCGCAGGCCGTGCTCGACGCGCCGCGCCTAGGCTGCATGAACCTTCACGCCTCGCTCCTGCCGCGCTGGCGGGGGGCGGCCCCGATCCAGCGGGCCATCATGGCAGGCGACAAGATAACCGGCATTCAGGCGATGATGATGGAAGCTGGTCTGGACACCGGCCCGGTCCTCGCCACCGAAACGACGGAAATCGCGCCGAATGAGACTGCCGGCTCTCTCCATGACAGGCTGTCGGCGCTTGGTGCACAGCTTGCGCCCCGCGCGCTCGAAGGCCTCGCCGGCGGGATGCTGACGCCAGAGCCGCAAAGCGAAGACGGCGTCACCTATGCTGCCAAGCTCGCCGCCGCTGACCAGCGCATCGACTGGTCCCACAACGCGCCAGAGATCGACCAGCAGATCCGCGGCCTCTCACCCTTCCCCGGCGCCTGGTTTCACTGGACCCCCGAAGACGCCGTTGAACCGCTTCGCATCAAGGCGCTGATGAGCGAATATGTCGAACACGCCCATGATGCACCACCCGGCACCCTGCTCGACGACGACCTTCTGGTGGCTTGCGGCGGCGGCAAGGCTGTGCGCCTCAAACGCCTGCAAAAACCCGGCTCCCGCGCCATGGAGGCCGAAAATTTCCTGCGCGGCAACAGTATCAAAGCGGGGGCCCGCTTCGAATGAGCCTGAAGATCCGCGACGCCGCGCCAGCCGACATGGACGCCATTGCCGCTCTCAACGATGCCGCCTTCGGTACGCCAGATGAGGGCGTCATCACCCGCCAGCTTGCCCGCGATGGCGACAGCCTCGTCTCCCTTGACGCTGAGGATGAGACCGGCACATTGATCGGTCACATCGAGTTCTTCCGCATCCTGGTGAATGGCAAGGATGTCGCCGCTGGCCTCGGCCCGATGAGCGCGGCGCCCGGCCACCAGAAACAGGGCGTCGGGTACGCCCTCATCAAGGCCGGCATGCCGCGCGTCGAACAGCTCGGCCGCCAGCTTGTCTTCGTGCTTGGGCATCCGGACTATTATCCGCGCTTCGGCTTTCATCCAGCCGTCGCCGCGCGCTATAAAGCCCCCTGGTCCGGCGAGGCGTTCATGGCGATCGAGCTTTTTGAAACCGCGCCGCGTTCTGGCACCCTCACCTATCCGCGCGCCTTCATGGAAACCGTATGAGCCAGCGCCTCCGCCTCCTCATCGAATATGATGGCCGTCCCTATAATGGCTGGCAGCGCCAGGACGGGCAGCCGACCGTTCAGGCGGCGCTGGAACGCGCCGCTGAAGCGCTCGACGGACAGCCTGTCGTGGTCCAGGGTGCCGGGCGCACGGATACGGGCGTCCACGCCACCGGACAGGTCGCGCATCTCGAACTTCAGACACCGCGCCCCGTCCGGAAGCTCGCCGATGCCCTCAACCATCACCTTCGGCCTGACCCGGTCGCCGTGCTGAAAGTCGAGGAGGTCGATGAGAGCTTCCACGCCCGCTTCAGCGCTACGGGCCGGGCCTATCGCTACATCATCCAGACACGCCGCGCGCACCTTACCTTTGATCGCGGCCTCATCTGGCGCACGCCCTTCAAGCTCGACGTCGCTGCCATGCAGGAGGCGGCAAACCACTTGCTTGGTCAGCATGATTTCACCACCTTCCGTGATACGGCCTGCCAGGCAAAAAGCCCTGTAAAGACGCTCGACACGCTAGAGGTTTTCCGCCTCGCCGACCGGATCGAGATCACCACAACTGCGCGCAGCTATCTGCACAGGCAGGTTCGCTCCATCACCGGCAGCCTGCTGGAGGTTGGCCGCGGCATGCAAAAGCCCGGCTGGATGAAAGAGATACTGGAAGCCTGCGACCGCACCACGTGCGGCCCGGTCGCCCCCGCCGACGGGCTCTATCTGGAACGCGTCATGTATGACGGGGATGGCTGACATGGACCGGCGCCGGATCGTGATTTCCGGCTGCTCATCGGGCGGCAAGTCCACTCTGCTGAAAGAGCTTGGCGCGCGCGGCTTTAAGACGGTCGAAGAACCCGGCCGCCAGATCGTCCGTGAAGCACTGGAGACCGGTTCGGATGCCTTGCCTTGGGTCAATCCGGCAGCCTTCGTCCAGAAAGCCATCCAGCAGGCCGCAAAGAGCCTCTCCGATGTCCAGAACCATGACGGCCCCGTCTTCTTCGACCGCTCGGCCATAGACGCCCTCGCGCATTGTGAACGCCTGTCGCTCACCCTGCCCGATGAGGTGAAGGCACTGGGGCGCAGCTGCCTCTATGCGCGGCCCGTCTTCTTCGCCCCGCCCTGGCGCGATATCTATGTGCGCGATGACGAACGTCCGCTCCCCTTTGAGGAAGCGGTTCGCGAATACAACTGGCTGCGCCTCGCCTATCCAGCGCGCGGGTATCGCCTGATCGAATTGCCAAAAACCAGCGTCGAGGCTCGCGCCGACTTTGTTTTGAATTCTCTGGGGCTGCCGCGCATAAGTCGGTGACATCTAAGGAAGTCGTCATCCCGGTTTTGGCGCAGCCAAACACCGGGACCCAGAACGCTTCGGAAAGATGGGGCCCGGCTCTCCCTGCGGTCGGCCGAGATGAAAACAATTTGTCGAGCGAGAGCAAGCTTCAATAACCGCGCGCGATGTCCACATCCGCCTCAACCGTCAAACCCGCGAGCCGCCTCTCCAGCAACTTGAGAAGGCGTGCCTGCCCGTCTCCAGGCAGCGTCAGCCCGGACACGTGCGGCGTCACGGTGACCCGGTTATCGCTCCAGAACCAGTGCCCGGGGACCAGCGGCTCATCGCGGAAAACGTCCAGCACTGCATGATGCACCCTGCCGCTATCAAGCGCTGCCTTCAGCGCCTCTTCATCCAGCGTCGCTCCGCGCCCGACATTGATGAAGAGCGCACCGTCCAGCTTGTCGAAAACATCCGCGCCAATGGCGCTATCAGTCTGCGGCGTGAAGGGCAGCGCCCCGATAACGATCTTCGCCGCGGCGCCAGCCGACAAATCCGCTAGACGCATCACTTTATCGAAGCCTTTCGCAGGCCTGCCAGTCCGTGACAGGCCCAGCACTGGCGCCTGCAGCCCCTTGAAAGCCCCCGCAACGCCCTGCCCAATGGATCCAGTGCCGATCACCGCGACCTGCGTCTCGAACAGATAGCCGGGCGCCGCGTGCTCCCGGTCCCAGTCGCGCTCTGCCTCAAGCGACCGTCGCAGGGCAGTCTTCTGCAGCCAGGATAGCGCATATGCGGCGCAATACTCGCCAATCTGCTGGCCCATCCGGCCGGTCGTGCGGGTGACAAGCGGGGCAGGCTCAATGCCCGCAAACGCCTTACAGATCGCGTCCACGCCCGCCCCGACACAATGCACCCAGCCATATTTGGAAAGGTCTTCATCCTCTGGCGGATAGAAGGTGACGAGCACCTTTTCAGGCCGGCCGGTCTCCATCGGTTTGCGAAACACATCGATGCCTGGAAAGGCCTCTCGTAAGGCCTGCTCCAGCCCGTCGCCCTGGCTAGAATGGATACGCACAGCAATGTCAGTTTCGTCCACAGGCTCAGTCAAAGCAGCTTCTCCATCTTCCAGTTATGGAGCGCCACCCCATCAATTTCGAGCGGTCGGCGCAACACTGTGGCATAGCCCGCCCGCGCAAAAACCGGCCGGGCCGTTTCGCTTGCCTCGGTATGAAGGCGCGTCATGCCCGCCTGCCGCGCCGCAGACTCGATGGCGGCAAGCAACGCGCTGGCGACGCCGCGGCCCGCATGATCCGGATGGCAATAGAGCATGTCGACATGGCCATCGGCTTCCAGATCGCTGAATGCGATAGCAGTGTCCGTTTCGTCTACCGCGACAAATGTCGCCCGCCCATCACTATACATCTCATGCAGGCGCTCAGCGGTGACACGCGCCCCGGACCAGACTGCCACCTGTTCAGCTGTATAGTCCCGGCTTCCCAGCTGAAGGATCGCGGCGCGGAATATCTCTTCCAGACGCGCGGCATCGCCCGCCCGGTAAGTACGGAGTTTCACGGAAGGTGCCGCTCAATCCAGCTCAGAATGACTGCAAGCGCCCTGTCGCGCTCGGTATCATTCAGCAGCTCATGATAACCGCCCTCGAACACGTCCAGTGTCTTGTCGCTCACGCCAATCGTCTCGAAAAAGCGTTGCGAGCCCTCAAACGGTGTCAGCCTGTCTGCATCGCCATGAATGATCAGCACCGGCGCCTTCCATGCGGAAAATTTCGCCCACGCCGTCTCAAGTACCGACACAGCGGTCGCGCCGAGGCGCGCGGCGGGCGGCTTCGTGATGACGTCTGGATTGTTACGGTACGCTGCCACCACAGCCGGATCACGGGAGATCGCGCCAGCTTCCAGCGGCGGCGTCGGGCGCGCGGATGGCGCAATCGCTGCGATCAGGCCAGCCAGCGTTTTCAGCACGGGGTTGAGCTCAATCTGAAGGGCGGGCGCGCTCAGCACGACCGCCTCTACACCTGCTGGCTTGCCTGCGACACTCGCCGCCGTGATCAGGCCGCCCAGTGAATGTCCGAACAAAAGGATTGGCGCTTTGCTCTCCAGTGCCAGCGCCTCGCGGGCCATCTGGTGATGGTGCACGGCCTGCTTCATATCGGTCGCGCCGCGCGGCCCCGGTGAGGCGCCATGCCCGTTCGCATCAAAGGCAAAGACGCTGATGCCAGCCTTGTTCAGCGCCGGAATCAGCTGGTTGTATTCGGCGACATAACGCGTCGCATACTCGCCATAGCCGTGCATGAGGAGGAGGTTCGCCTTCGCCCCTTCAACCCGCCAGGCATAGCCCGCCACCGGCGCCCCGAACCGCCATGCCTCGACATTGACCGCCATGACCGACTTCCTTTTTTCTGACTTCGCCGCCTAGCGAATATTCTCCAGCAGCAGCTCCAGCGCCTCACGCGCGAACAGCTCCATATTGGTGACGCGGTCGCTCAGCCCGGTTTCGAGCGTGCGGGAAATCTCCACGCCGTCACCCACTAGCGCCGTGCAGGTATGCCCTGCCGCATCGCCATAGCCATTGCCGTCCGGCCCGGCAGCGCCCGTCTCACACAGGCCCCAGTCGGCGCGCAGCCGCTCACGGATCGTTGCGGCAGCAAAGCGCGCATAGGGCTCACTGGAGGAGCGCATCCCGCCAAGATCGTCCTTCGACAGACCGACCAGCCCGCGAAACGCGGCCGGCGCATAGATCACACCGCCGCCCCGGAAATAGGCCGACGCGCCTGCCTGCGCGAGCAGGGCAGCCGACACGAGACCACCAGATGATGACTCCCAGACGCCAATCGTCTGACGACGCGCCTTGAGGATGGTGCCGATCTCCTCGGCAAGGGGAAGAAGCTCTCTCATTTCGCCATCAAGCCTGCGTCCGGCCAGTTTTGCAACCTTACCCTCCGCCATCTTGCGCGCCCCCACCCTCTTCCTCATCTATGCTCAGCAACAAAAAGGAAGGGGAGCGCATGCGCTATTTCGAAGACATGGAACCGGGCACGATCACCCATTCGCCGCGATCCTATAGGGTCACGCGCGAAGAGGTCATCGACTTTGCCTCCAAATACGACCCCCAGCCCTTCCACCTCGATGACGAAGCGGCGAAACAGACTTTCTTTGGCCGTCTCTCTGCCTCTGGCTGGCACACAGCCGCCATGACGATGCGCCTGATGGTCGAGACGATGCAGCAGGGCGAACCGCAAGCGGGCCTTGGCTCCCCTGGCATTGATGACCTTAAATGGATCAAGCCCGTCTATCCGGGCGACGAAATCCGCATCGAAATGGAGATGATCTCGAAGCGCCGCATGAAGAGCCGCCCCGACATGGGCCTTACCCGGTCAGAAAACCGCGTCTACAACCAGAATGATGAGCTGGTAATGAAGTTCATCGGCAATGGTCTCATCAAGGTTCGCAACCCGGAAGCGCCGATAGAAGACGAGATCACCGCATGAGCGACGCCGACGCGATCCGCGCTCAGCAGAAATCCCATTGGGACGGCGCGGGCGGCGAGACATGGGTCGATGCCCAGTCCGTCATGGACGCCATGTTCGAAGAGATCGAAAGCCGCCTCGCGGCAAGCGCGGCGCAAGGCGGCGCATCCCGCATCCTCGACATCGGGTGCGGCACCGGCGCTGTCACACTCGCAGCCGCCAAGGCAGCGCCATCGGCCCACCTCACCGGGATCGACATTTCAGGCCCGATGCTCGCCCTCGCTCGCAACCGGGCCAGCGCCACTGAAATAGACGCCGACTTCATCAAGGCTGACGCCGAGATCTACGACTTCAGCAACAATCGCTTCGACCTCATGATCTCCCGCTTCGGCGTGATGTTCTTCGCTAATCCGGTGAAGGCGTTTTCAAATCTCAGATCCGCCGCCACGGACGCCGCCAGCCTGCACCTCTATGCTTGGCGCAGCCCGGCCGACAATCCATTCATGAGCGCGGGAACGCGCGCCGCCGCCCCCTTTCTCGATGAGATGCCGAAGCGCGAAAAGAACGCGCCCGGCCAGTTCGGTTTCGAAGATCGCGACTATGTTCACGCCATGCTGAAAGACGCTGGGTGGACCAGCATCGACATCACGGCTGAGGATATTCCCTGCAGCTTCCCTGTGAGCGAACTGCCCCTGTTTCTCGACAGGCTTGGTCCCGTACCACGCCTTCTCGACGTGAACCCTCAGGCCGACAGGGACGCCGTGCAGGCAGCTGTAGGCAAAGCGTACGAGGCTTTCATTGTGGGTGATGAGGTTCGTTACACCGCCGGGTGCTGGGCAATCAGGGCCAAAGCACCTGCCTGATGTCCTGTAGAGGAACCTGCCCCCTGCGAGCGCATTCAGAAAGGGTATTCACGCTGGGCTGAAGGGACGCGCACTATCTCCACGCAGATCGCAATCATCGTATTTCTGGCCGCGACCTTTGTCGTTACGCTGGCAGGCATCCGTATCATTTCGACCGCAGACAGGCTGGCGGATCGCACCGGTCTTGGTGAAGCGGTCTTTGGCGGCATACTCTTGGGCGCCAGCACCTCTCTTTCTGGCATTGTGACATCCCTGACGGCGGCCTCTGCCGGCCTCGCCTCGCTCGCCGTCTCCAATGCCGTTGGCGGGATCGCCGCCCAGACCACTTTCCTCGTCATCGCAGATCTAATCTACAAGCGCGTCAACCTCGAGCACGCTGCCGCCGACGCCAACAACATGCTCATGGCGGCCATGCTGGTCCTGCTGATGAGCCTGCCGCTCGCCGCGAACTACGCCCCCGAATACACCCTGTTCGGCATACACCCGGCATCCTTGCTGCTGTTTGCGGTCTACTTCTTTGGCACCCGCGCAGCCGTTCAGCTCCGCAACAAGCCGATGTGGCGCCCGCGAGAGACCGATGAAACCCGGGAAGACGCGCCTGACGAGGAAGAAGCCCAGATTCATAGCCTTCCCGTGATGATCGCCATATTCGTTGGCCTCAGCCTCGTCCTCGCTGCCTGCGGTTATGCCATCGCCCAGTCAGGCGCAGTCATCTCCTCCAATCTGGGCATCTCCCAGACCATTGTCGGCGCCCTGATGACGGCTGTGGCGACCTCGCTGCCAGAGCTGGTCACCACGCTCGCCGCCGTGCGCCGCGGCGCGCTTCAGCTGGCGGTCGGCGGCATCATCGGCGGCAATACGTTCGATGTCCTGTTCCTGTCACTATCGGACATCGCCTATCGCGACGGCTCGATCTATCATGCGATGACGCAGGCCGACGGGCTGATGCTCATCGGTGCGACCGTGATCACCACTATCCTGCTCATGGGCCTCATCCTGAGGGAACGCCGTGGCATCGGCTTCGAAGGCCTCGGCATCCTCGTAACCTATTTCGGCCTGATGGCATTGCAGGTCTCGATCAATTAGCGCGAAGCGTCGAGGCCTGCCCGCCGCCCGGCCCTACGGCCGCAACAGTTCGTTGATGCCGACCTTGCTGCGCGTGCGCTCATCGACGGTCTTGATGATGACCGCGCAGTAGAGGCCCGGACCCTTGCCATCGGCAGCAGGCATCGAACCCGGCACGATGACCGAATAAGGCGGCACTTCGCCCATGACGACTTCGCCGGTCGTGCGGTGCACGATCTTGGTCGATTGCGACAGGAACGTCCCCATCGCCAGAACCGAGCCTTCGCGCACGATCACGCCTTCGGCAACTTCAGCGCGCGCGCCAATGAAGCAATTGTCCTCGATAATGGTCGGGTTGGCCTGCAGCGGCTCAAGCACGCCGCCAATGCCAGCGCCGCCGGACAGGTGCACATTCTTGCCGATCTGCGCACAGGAGCCGACCGTCGCCCAGGTGTCGACCATGGTGCCTTCATCGACATAGGCGCCGATATTCACGAAGCTCGGCATCAGCACCACGCCCGACGCGATGTAAGAGCCACGGCGCGCCACAGCGTTCGGTACGGCGCGCAGGCCCGAGGACGCGAAATCATCGCTCGTCCAGCCATCGAACTTGCTTGGCACCTTGTCCCACCAGGTCGAGCCGTCAGGCCCGCCCTCGATCGGACCGTTGGCATTGAGGCGGAAAGATAGAAGCACGGCCTTCTTCAGCCATTGATGCACGACCCAGTCGCCATCAGCGCCCTTCTCGGCAACGCGCGCCTTGCCGCTGTCGAGCATGGCAAGCGCCTCTTCGACAGCATCGCGGACCTCGCCTTTCGTGTCTGTCGAGACACTGGCGCGGTCTTCCCAGGCCTGTTCAATCGCGGTTTCGAGGGCTGCAGTCATGGCGGTCTCCGTCCTGTTCTTATAGCCCGCGTCTTCAAGCGCGATTGAGCCGGATGGGCAAGACCTTCCAGTGTCGCGCTGTCAGTACGATCAGGCCCCTAGCTCTCTGCAGGCTCCAGCGGCTCAACCATGCGGAACGTATTGCGCAGATAGGTCACGAAGACCGGGCTGATGCCTTCTGCTTCCATATGGGCCACAGACACGGGCGTCTGCGGTGACTTGTAATCCGCATCGGCTTTCACGCGCTTTGGCAGGTCATGATGCAGGATCGCCGCCCGCCCGATCATTGCATAGTCGAGCCCAGCCTCCAGCACGTCGCGTATGTCCGCCCCATCGCGGATCTTGCCCGCGCCGCCAAGCCGCGTGCCATGACGCGGCAGATCGACGAAATGCTCCAGCAGGCTCTTGCCGCGCAGCGTTTCATCGTCGGGCAGCTTCTTGTAGTCCCAGAAAGAGATATCGACATAGTCGAGCTTTCCGCCCGCCATCAGGTCACGGACGAAGTCGACATTTTCCGGCAGGCTAAGGCCAAACCGCTCTGGCGAGAGGCGGATACCGACCTGAAAGTCCGGCCCGCACGCCGCGCGGATACCATCCACGATCTCGCGCGTCAGGCGCGTGCGGTTTTCGACGCTGCCGCCATAATCATCCGTGCGCTGATTGGTATCCGGCGACATGAACTGGGCGAGAATATAGCCATGCGCGCCGTGGATCTCGACGCCGTCAAAGCCTGCCGCCTCAGCGCGCCTCGCTGCTGCAATGAAGTCATCGCGGACGACATCCACTTCGGCGCGCAACAGGGCCCGCGATCCAGTTTCGGCATGGTCCGATGGTCCGACAGGCTCCGGCACGGCGGTCTTGTCGGCGCGAATGCCCGCATGGTGCAGTTGCAGCGACGACACCGCCCCCTTCGCACGGATGGCATCGGCGAGACGCGTGAGCCCTTCAATATGCTTGTCGTCCCAGCAGCCAAGCTGGCCTGGAAAGCCCTGACCGGCGGCCTGCACATGCGCGGCCGCCGTCATCACCATGGCAAAGCCGCCATCGGCCCGCATGGTCAGCCAGTGAAACTCTTCGTCGGACAGGACGCCATCGGCATGGCTCTGCTGGTTGGTCAGCGGCGCCAGTGCCAGCCTGTTCTTCCAGGCTGGACCACGGGTAAACGTCAACGGGGCGAACATGTCTTCTACAGCCAAATCAGGCCTCCTTTTCCTGCCGGACATACACCCTGCCAGCCCCCTTCCCGTCCAGCACTAACTTCGCGTCAGCTTGCCAAAACTGCGACTTCGGGCGAATGCTCAGTGCATGAAACTCTATACCGTCCCCGTCGCGCCCAACCCGACCAAAGTCATGCTCTATCTTGCAGAGCGCGCAGAGGCGGGTAACGCGCTGCCTATCGAACAGAAAATCGTCAACACGCTGAAGGGCCGCCAGCGTGAGCCTGATCACCTCGCCCGCAATCCGTTCGGCACGCTGCCCGTCCTCGAGCTGGACGACGGATCATATCTGCGCGAGTCGCTGGCCATCATCGATTATCTGGAGAGCAAATATCCAGATGGCGCCCTCGCGCCATCAGACGCCGAAGCGCGCGCCAGGGCCCGCGACCTTGAACGCATCGTCGAGCTCAAGATCGCCAATCCGCTGGCCATCTATGTCCACTACAAGAAGTCGCCGCTTGGCCTGCCGCCAGATCCGGTACAGGCCGCCGCCATCGAGAAGCAAATACAGGCCCCGCTCGACTTCGTTGAAGAGACGCTGGGCGATGGCCGTGACCTTCTGGCGGGCGACAGCGTCTCAACCGCGGACCTCACCCTCGCCTCACACCTGCAATTCGTCCGATTTATCGGCGTCGACATTCTCGGCGAGCGCCCTCGCCTTCGCGACTGGGACACACGCTACCGCGCCCGCCCCGCCGCGAAAGCTGTCCTGCAATGCTGAGACCAGCCGCCTAGCTATTCCACCAGGGCTTGTCCTTGAATGGCCTGATATCGATCTCATGGCTCCAGGCAGAGCGATGCTGGTGCGCGACATGCCAATAGGTCTCCGCCAGTTCGCCCGGCAGGATCAGCTCATCCTTACCCTCGCTCTTGGCGGCCTTCAGCTCAGCAAACCGCTCCGGCCCAAGCAGCTTGCCCAGCGTATCCGGCGCCTCAACAGGCCCATCGATCAGAATGTGCGCGACATGAATGCCTTTCGGCGCGAACTCGGCGTTCAGCGTCTGGCATAGCATGCGCCGCCCGCCCATGGCCGCCGCGTGTGAGTGCTGGCCCGCATTACCGCGCACCGCAGCAGTCGCAGACGTCACCAGCAACGTGCCTGATCCGCGCGCCTCCATCTGCGGCAGCAGCGCCTGCGCCAGCCGAAAAAGCCCGAACGTCGCCATCCGCCAGCCAAGCTCGAATGTCTTCAGCGGTGTGTCACCAAGCGCCCGGTTGCCGATCTGAGCCCCCAGATTGAACAGCGCGACCTCGATCGGCCCGATGTCGCGCTCGACCCGGAACACAAGATCCTCGATCGCGCCCTCCTCGACCGCATTGAGCAGCATGCCGGTCGCGTCGCCGCCGCTGTCCTGGATCCTCGACACGAGCCGCGCCAGCCCGTCCTCATCGGAGCGCCTGCAGAGCACGGCATGATACCCGCCCGCCGCAAAACGCTGCGCCACATGACCGCCGATCCCAGCCCCCGCCCCAAGAACCAGCACTACCGGTTTACGTTCTGCCATCTCAATGCCTCCTCCGTATCCTACGTGCAGCATAGGCACGCCGGTGGTCCGCGTCATCATCGCACGCGCCCGTGATGAGGCTCGCCAGCGCCGACCGCCCCTATTATCATCGCCAGATGAAAGAGAGAGCCGCCCTCATCGAAGACACGCTCCAGCGCCTCGCAGATACAGTCGGTGACCCCCAGCCGCTCGTCTATGCCCGCCTCTTCGCGCTGCGCCCTGCTTTCGAACCCATGTTCGATATGGACAGCGATGGCGGTGTGCGCGCTGCGATGCTGGAAACCTGTTTCGACTGCATCCTCGGACAGGCCGCAGGAAGCCCGTCACCCTGCTTCCACCTCGAAGCCGCTCGCATACAACATGACGGCTATGGCCTCACCGCCGAAGATCTAAACCTGATCTTCGCGGCAATACGCGATGTCTGCCACGATGCGCTGGGCGAGGACTGGACCGAAAAAAGGGACGCCGCATGGACGTCCCTTCACGATGAACTCGCGGGACTCACCCGCGAGACAGCCGACATTTGAAGGTCGCTACGCCTTGGGGCGGCCTGCGCGGCCCTAAGCAGACACCGCTTCCAGCCGCTGTTTCGCCTTCGCTGTTTCAAAGCCGGAATAGCCGCTCGCGGCAACCTGGTCGCAGATGATGCGATAGACATCGACGCCCGCCACATAGGCCATGAAGGTCCGCGGCTTGCCTGGCACGTTTGCGCCAATGTACCAGCTGTTTGCCTGCGGGAAGAGCGTCTGGTTCGCCATCGCCTCATTGTGCTCGGCCCACTCTTCTTCGGCGGCCTCTGTTGGCTCGATCGTCCCCAGACCGCGCTCCCGCATCCAGCCGATACAGTCGCTCACCCAGTCCACATGCTGCTCGATGGAGACCATCATGTTGGAAAGAACGGACGGACTGGAGGGCCCAGTAATCGTGAACAGGTTCGGGAATCCGGCAATCGCGATGCCCAGATAGGTATGCGGGCCGTTCGCCCACTTGTCGCTGAGGGCCACGCCGCCCTTGCCGCGAATATCAACCTTGAGCAGCGCGCCGGTCATCGCATCGAAACCGGTTGCAAAGACGATCACGTCAAAATCTTCCTCGCCTGCACTCGTCTTGATGCCTTTCGGCGTGACCTTCTCCATCGGCGTCTTGCGAAGGTCGACGAGGGTCACATTATCGCGGTTGAAGGTTTCATAGAAATTGGTGTCGAGACATGGCCGCTTCGTGCCGAACGGATAGGAATACGGCGTCAACGTCTCGGCAATTTCAGGGTCCTTCACGCGCGCCTTGATCCGCTCGCGAATGAAGTCAGCGATGATCGCATTGGACTCCTCGTCCGCCAGCGCATCAGCGAACTTGGTCGTCAGGCCGGTCAGCCCCTGCGTCCAGCCTTCCTCGAGGCGCCGCTGGCGCTCCTCTGGCGGGACCATGGCCGCAGGCTCCAGCGCCCGTTCCGGCTTTGGAATACCCGCAAAATTATACTTCTGCTCCTCACGAAAGTCGCGGTAGCGGCCCTTCATGTCAGAGACTTCCTGATTGGTCAGCGGCCGGTTGCCCGCTGGCAGCGAATAGGCCGGCGTGCGCTGATAGACGGTCAGCTGGCTCGCCTGTTCTGCAATGTGCGGAATGGCCTGGATGGCTGAAGAGCCCGTGCCGATGACAGCGACTTTCTTTCCGGTAAAGTCGACACCCTCATGCGGCCAGCGCCCGGTGATATAGGTCGGCCCCTCAAAGCTTTCGGCGCCCTCAATGTCGGGCTCCTTTGGCACTGAAAGACAGCCCGTCGCCATGATGAAATAGGTCGCTGAAATCGCCTCGCCCGTATCGGTATAGATCGTCCAGCGCGAGGTATCCTCATCATAGACGGCGCGCGTCACGCGCGTTTCGAAGGTGATGTCCTTGCGAAGGTCATAGCGTTTGGCGACATGCTCGGCATAGGACAGGATTTCCGGCTGCGTCGCATAGCGCTCACTCCAGCTCCAGTCCTGCTCCAGCTCCGGGTCGAAGCCATAGGAATAGCCAAGGCTTTCAATGTCGCAGCGCGCGCCCGGATAGCGGTTCCAGTACCAGGTCCCGCCGACATCATCGCCCGCCTCGATCACACGCGTCTTGAGGCCCATCTCGCGCAGGCGCTTGAGCTGGTACATGCCGGCAAAGCCTGCGCCGACGACGACCGCATCTGCCTGCGAATAGCGGCCAAGATGCTGGTCGATCTGGTCGCCGACATAATCGATGGCCTTTGCCTGCGCCGGGAGCAGCCCCGGCATGGCGAAGAAATTGTGCATCTGTTTGTCGAACTGTTTGAAGGTAACCGGCACGCCCGCCTTGCGCAGGGCATCGGCATAGGCCTCGCTCTCCTCGCGCAGGATGTCGTACTCGGCTGTCACCACGACAGCTGGCGGCAGGCCGGAGAGGTCATCTGCGTGCAGCGGCGAGGCGTCGACTTTTTTCCGGTCGGCTTCGTTCGGGGCGTAATGGTCCCAGAACCACTTCATCATCGGCGTGTTGAGCAGCAGCTGATTATCCATGTTTGCGTAAGACGGCCGCGTCATGTCGCAATCGGTCACCGGATAGACCAGCATCTGCAGCGCAATCTTCGGCGCGCCAGCGGCCTTGGCTTTCTGGCAGACGATCGCGGCCAGATTGCCGCCCGCACTGTCGCCGCCCACCATGATTGGCAGGTCAGCGCCGCCCAGCGCTTTCAGGTTCGCCGCCGTCCAGTTCAGCGCATCCCAGGCATCATTCGCGGCGGTCGGATAGCGATGCTCCGGGGCCTTGCGATAATCGACCAGCAGCACGGTGCACGCCGTGCGCTCGGCCAGCTGGCGGCCGACACAGTCATACTGATCGATGTTGGACAGGACCCAGCCGCCGCCATGATAGAAGACCATCACGCCCTTCGGCTTGTCCACCGGGCGATGGATACGCGCGCGGATCTTCGCGCCGTCGCTGGCGGGGATCTCGATGTCGCGCGTCTCGGCCATTTCTGGCCCGTCAGGATAGGCGCTCGCCATGCCTTCGCCGACCATCCGCGCTTCTTCCGGGCTCAGCTCATACATGGGCGGGCCGTCCGCCTGTGCGAACTGGGCCAGCAATGCAGTTGTCGCAATATCCAGTTTCATGGCCTGTCTCTCCCTTGTCTTTTGCCGCCATGTTCGCTTTTGGAACGCGTTCTGGCAATCGTGCACGCAGGGGAAAGCGGTACTGTGGTGAGGGGCAAACCGGCACCATTGCAAACGCCTGGCCGGAACCTGATCGGGGCAACAGGGTTTTCTCAGCAGGACAAACTCAAACCGACCGTGAAAGCAAACCCATGATCAAGCTCGCCTTCGTCTTTCTCATCATCGCCCTGATTGCAGGCCTGCTCGGCCTCACAGGCATTGCCGGCGTTGCCGTCGACATTGCGATGTTCCTGTTTATCGCTGCCCTGGTTATCTTCGCCGTTCTGCTCATCCTCGGCCTGACGGTGTTCAAGAAGGTCACGTCCTGACTCGGGCTTCAGGCGCCCCGGAGAGGTTCGGGGCGCACCACGTTCAGCACCCCTTGCAGGAAGCCCGTGAGGTCATCAGTCAGATAGTCGACATGCGGATGATCTGCGTCATCCGCCCCCGCAGGCCGCGCTTCGACCGGCTCATGGCTCCAGTCCTTCTTTGAGTGGACGAGCACGGTAGCAAAACCCATCGCATGGGCGGGCTTCAGATTGCGCTCAAGATCCTCGAAGAAGACCGCCCGCGCCGGGTCGACATCATGGTGACGGCAGAAGGCGTCATAGGCAGATTGCGTCGGCTTTGGCGTGTAGTCGCTGTCCTCGATGCCGAACAGGCCATCGAAACTCGCGCCCAGCTTCATATACTCGGTCACGCGCTCAGCATGCCGGCGGGAGCCATTCGTATAGACCAGCTTCCGGCCCGGCAGCGCCGCGATGACCTCACACAGATCCGGCAGGTGCGGCAGCGGCGATAGGTCGATCTCATGCACATGCGCGAGGAAGTCCTCTGGCGACATGCCATGCATCGTCATCATGCCGCGCAGTGTCGTGCCATGCTCGGCATAATACCGCTTCTGCAGCGCCCGTGCCTCGTCCCGCTCCATGCGCAGGAAACGCGCGACGAAGTCCGTCATGCGCTGGTCGATCTCGGCGAAGAGGTCGCATTCGGCCGGATAGAGCGTATTGTCGAGGTCAAACACCCAGGTGTCGCGCCCCGCCAGCGTCTCCAATACCATGTCAGACGCCATCAGCTCTCCGCCTCGTCAAAATCGCGCTCGAAGAGCTCATAGGTCAGCTTTCCGTCCGCCGCGGGCACGGTGCCCTTGAACTCCACCGTGCGATAGGCCGACGCCTCGCAGTCCTCGCGCCCCGTTATCGCGAACCGCCCGCGCGACACACAGAAAAGGTCGCTCGCCCCTTTGAGGCGCCGCGTGCCGTCGTCTGTCTCCATCTCGGCGAAGACGAAATGCGGCGCGTTCAGCAGCGCATCATCGATGGCCCGCGCACAACCACCGCTCTCCAGCTGCCACCAGCCGCGGCTCTCCCAGCCTTCGCCCTTGCGCCGCGCAATTGCCGCCCAGATCCGCTCATGCGTGCGATTGCAGAGGGTGAGGCCAACCTCCCGCCCCTTCTCACGCGCAATCTGCTCCAGCACATCGACCAGTTCGGCATCGCTCGTCTCGGCGCTCAGTTCAGTCTCATTCAGGAATGTGCGGATCGCGCCGCGCGTATTGCGCCCGATATAGCCGTCGATCCGCCCTTCATAGACGTCCGCCTCATTGAGCAGGCGCTGCACACCGGCCGCCGCCGCGGTCTCGAGGTCATAGTCTTCAAGCTCGGTGAAACTCGTCGTCCAGGCGCCAGCCTCCTCGATCAGGATTGGCCTGAACTTGCGCGATGAGAGGCCCATCAAAGCGCATTGCGACGGGCTCTCGACAGAAAAGCTGCCCGTCGTGTCGACGCAATAGGCATTGTCCCCGCCCCAGACTTTGCGGCCGCCGCGATGCGCAGACGACGAGCGCCCGAATAGGTAATGCACCCCCGGCTCCAGCGGCCCGTCCAGCGCAACCTCGCAAGCGCCGGGCCGCAGCCGCGTCCAGCCCTCGACCGTCACGCCCTGCCCCTCGAACCGGCCGGTTGCCGCCTCGATGACATAGCTTGTCTGGTTGCACAGCTGCCAGCCGCCGGGGCTCGCCGGCAGGTCCGCATCGCCTTGGCCCACCGCAACACCGGGCAGAGCTACGGCCAGCGCCGCGCCCGCGAAAAGCCCGCCAAAAACCCGCCTAAAGGACAATCGTCCCGGCCCCGTGTTCGGTGAACAGCTCCATGAGAAGCGCATGTTTCGCACGTCCATCCAGAATGACCGCCCCGCCAACGCCATTCTTGACGGCGGCGGCCGCCGTTTCAAGCTTCGGGATCATACCGCCCGACGCGACCCCGTCCCGCACCAGCGCCGGCACGTCATCGGCCTGAAGCTCCCGGATGAGCTCCTTCTTGCCGTCCAGCACGCCTGCGACATCGGTCAGCAGCAAGAGACGCATCGCCCCCAGCGCGCTCGCAATCGCGCCCGCTGCCGTGTCGGCATTCACATTATAGCGCTTGCCGTCTGCATCGACGCCGACCGGCGCGATCACCGGAATGAAATCATGATCATAATTGGTCAGCAGCTTCAGCACTGCCACATCGACCGCCTCAGGCTCGCCGACATAGCCAAGGTCGATCACCTGCTCGACATGGCTATCGGGGTCGCGGGATGTCCGCGTCGCCCGGCGCACCCGCATCATGTCGGCGTCAGAACCAGAGAGGCCCACCGCCTTGCCGCCCGCCTTGTTGATGGCCCGCACGATGGATTTGTTGATCGGCCCCGACAGGACCATCTCGACCACTTCCATCGTCGCATCATCGGTGACCCGCAGGCCGTCGCGAAACTCCGACTTGATGGAAAGCCGGTCCAGAAGGCTCGCAATCTGCGGCCCCCCGCCATGCACGATGACCGGGTTCACGCCGAGATGCTTCAGCAGCACGACATCGCGCGCAAACGCTTCAGACAGCGCCTCATCCACCATGGCATGCCCGCCATATTTGATGACCACGGTCTGGCGGTCATAGCGCTGAATATAAGGCAGCGCCTCAGACAGCGTTTCAGCGGTAAATTGCGCGGGGGTATGGGGGGTATCGCTCATGGCGCCGCGTTTAGCGGGTTTTGGGCGGAGGGGGAAGGTTTCGCGCTTGCCTCACTGCGCGCCCTGTCGCAGGCTCCCGCCGGGGTACTGCGCTGAAAGGGGGACATGATGCGGCTTCGGCGCGTTTCGAAACACGTGAAAGACCAGAACTGGGCCGCCGTCGTCCTCGACTTTGCGATTGTCGTCGCCGGCATTCTGATCGCGTTCCAGATCACCAGCTGGAGCGAGGCCCGCCAGGACCGCCGCGAGGAGCAGCGCTATCTCGCCGAGCTTGCCACCAATCTCAAGGCCGACCTCACCCAGGCCCGCGCTGGACAGCAGGTGTCGCTACAACGCCTGTCAGCCGCCGAAGCCATCCTAGAAGAGGCCGCGCCCGGCTATGACAGGTTGCCCTTCTTCGCCGCGATCGAGGAAGACTTGCCGCCGCTGGGTATCGTCGCGGATTACCCCTACGCCCACCTCACCTCCTATTACTTCATGATCATTTCGAGCAGCACGTTCGAGGAGTTGATCCAGACGGGCAATATCGGCGTTCTGTCCAACCGGGATCTGGTGATGGAACTGACCGACTACTACCACCGCCTCGACCGCCAGCGCGGCGACGACGACCTTATCCTGACCCAGGCCGAAGGCATGCTCGACTGGGCGCGCGAGAACGGCGTCGGCATGGGCGATCGCGCAACGCTGGAAGAGACTGTGAGCCGCGCGCTGACCGACGCCGAATTCCTCGGTTTCGTAAAGATGGCGGGCTTTCTCGCCAACTGGCAGTATGACAGCCTCGCGGGCATAGAATCCGAGGCCGAGGAATTGCTCGCGGCCGTGGAGGCGGAACTGAAGGACCGTTGAGATCGCACGGTCCGACGACCCATCTGGCCAGCGCGCCTGCTTGCCCGCGCAGCGGCCTGCACCAGTCAGCCTGACGACCGCGCCGAAGAGACCGCGCCGCCAACGGTCGAACAGGTTTTACATTACCGGCTGGACGAATAAGCGTTCGGTTAGAGACTAGATCGACCCCTGCTTAACTCTGGATATAGGGCAGCGCCTCAGACAGCGTTTCAGCGGTAAATTGCGCAGGGGTATGGGGGGTATCGCTCATCCGGAGCGTCTAGCGGGATTTGGCGGATGGGGGAAGATCAATGCGATATTAACAAAACGGCATGATCGAGGAGAATCAGTGAATAATCCACGAATTGCGCAGGAGCGACTTTTGGTAGAGAATAAGCTTTCTATAGTCGATTTATTCTCAGGCTGCGGCGGCTTCGGTCTGGGCGCGGAATGGGCGGGGTTTGAGACCATTGTAGCGGTCGATAAAGACCCAGACCTTCAGTCTTCCTACAGCCTAAACTTTCCGCGAGCGCGCGCTGTCGTTTCTGATGTGAATGAGCTAGATGATACTTTCTGGCGAAAAATGCTCCGTGGCAAGCGACCAACAGGGGTCATTGGCGGCCCTCCCTGCCAAGGCTTCAGCACAATTGGCAAGAGAGCACCTGACGATATCAGAAACACCCTGCTGGCGAGCTTTTTCAAGCAGGTATCGATTATTCAGCCAGACTTTTTTGTGATGGAGAATGTCGCAGGAATCTTAGATCCGAAGTATTCCGAAATGATGCAAAGCAGTATGTCTTCGATCATCGACGACTATCGTATATTGCAACCGATAACCATTTCTGCCGAAGAATTTGGGGCGCCCACAAAACGAAAAAGAGTCCTAGTAATTGGCGCTCGCAACGATTCCGGCATTTACTTCAAGCCATCCGACTTCGTCCCCAAACAAACGTCACTCGTCACGATCGCGGATGCGATCAGCGACCTCCCTGCTCCTTCGAAACAAGCTCAAAGAGGTCAGTTCGACTGGGGGGAATACGCATGCGCCATTGAGGAAGCATCCACGTATGCGCAACTCATGCGCCAAGTACCTGATGGGCATCTAGGGTGGGAAAAAGCTATCGCTAAATTGCTCGACAACCAAACGTCGGGAAATTTGGCAACGGAACATTCGCCAGCTGTCGTGGATCGTTTTCGTAATACCGCACCAGGCAAAACTGAAAGTGTTAGCCGATACCCGCGACTAAGCTTAAATGGGCAATGCCCTACTCTTCGCGCAGGTACGGGCGCAGACCGCGGCAGCTATCAGTCCATGCGTCCTCTACATCCCGTTGACCCTCGAGTGATATCGGTAAGAGAAGCAGCGCGTTTGCAGAGTTTTCCTGACTGGTTTGTCTTTCATCCAACAAAATGGCACAGCTTTAGGATGATAGGAAATAGCGTTCCACCGCTGGTATCGAAGTCAATTCTATCTAAAATCAAAACTCGAATCGAAAACAAGCAGCTTCATCATAGGGTGTTAGCGGCTGAGTGAGGGCCAGTGGTAAAGAAACAACTCCGCGTAGATACGTCGCCCGACAAACAGTTTCTCATTGATACCTTCTCCCGTGATGCGTCCGCCATTGATTGCATTTTTGACTTACTAGATAACTCGATTGATGCTGGCAGCGCGCATCTGCGATTTTTAGGCGCAAAGCCAGATCAAGAAGGCCTGCTCAAAACTTATGACCCGATAGAGATTAAGCTATTCGTATCCGCTCGCGGTGTGAAGATAGTCGATAATTCCGGGGGAATGACGTCAGCAGACCTTGAAAATTCTATATTGAAGTTTGGTCATCGTTCAGCGCAGCCGTTCTCAATTGGAATGTACGGCGTCGGCTTAAACAGAGCGATATTTAAACTGGGTGAGCACACCACGATCAGCACCCACACAGGGACGGAGCGCTCTCACGTCTCTCTCGATATGACTAGCTATCGATCAGACGATGATGAATGGCTTATCGAGGGAGAAACCGAATCCTCTAAGTCCCAAGCCAGCACCACAATTAAGATCACCAATCCGCCCGCATCTATAGTTCGACATCTGTCGGATACCAGCTTTACTGATCGCTTATCCACTGAGGCCTCAATTAGATATTGCAGGTTTTTAGAACGCGGTCTGTCGCTGAATATTAATAAGAACGGCATTCAGCCAAGGAGTGTCGTCGTTAGAGAGAATGGCCCGTTCAAACCGCTCACGAAAGATTTTCAAATGCCGTCGGGCGTAAGAGTGTCAATCGTTGCAGGACAGCACGAAGAACATCGTTTCAAACGCGAGCCGGACTACGACAAAGCCATAAACACGGCACTGGGCAGTGAATATGGCTGGTCTGTATCCTGTAACGGTCGGGTTGTGGTGCGGGCGGACAGAAGCCCCAAGACCGGATGGGACCAAAATTGGCATAACGAATTTAATGGATTTGTAGGTTCAGTTTCGTTTTCGGCAGAGAATGGGCAACTGCTACCTTGGAATTCACCCAAGAATGATGTCGTCGTCTCCGATGACACCTATCAACAAGTTCTTGAAGATATGAGGCAGTTCACTCGCAATTGGCGAAGCTTTATTTCTTCAATGAAACGGCAGCCCAAAAACTCCACCATTCATCCACCTCCAGCAAAACCCAAAGCTCCAAAAAAACCACCGGTAAAGCCCAAGCGACGCACCTCTCAGAAGTCGATCACAAAACCTATAGGCTACAGAACCGTCCTGCCTGTGGATATCAACGAAATTTATTGTTCAGATAAGCTTTTGGACCTCGTGCATGAGGCTAAACGACATGACCTTTACGATTGCCGTTATTCAGGGCTGGCTCTAATCCGAATGCTGTTTGAGATCGGAGCAGCTGTATTCTTTATACGGCACAAATTATATCAAACCATGATTGATGGCTGCATCAAAATTGAGGAATCGAGCAGGGGCGCCCCTTTATCGAGCAAAAAGAAAAAGGATTTCTATCCCAGCCTTTCCGTACTGATTGACTATCTTAGCCAGAACTACAGTGATTGGGATCTCGGACAAGCAAAGATGTTAAAGCCAAGTTTAGACAAGTTTAAACACCATAAATCTGATCTAAATAGCGCCATACACCACCCTATTACTACAATAAGTACACATAAAGCTATATCAATTCGTGATGAGGTCATGCCCGTACTACGGCACTTTATTGAACAATAATCTCCAGGTCGCTTTTGGGTTCACCACCAACCAAACGCCCCCTCGCGCGTTTCTGCTCTCCTGACACCGCACCCTCAAGAGAGCCCCCATGCGCAAACGCTATATTGCCCTTCCCCTTCTCGCCCTGATCCCGCTGGCGGCGGCCTGTGTCCTGGCCCAGCCGGACAATCGCACCGCCAAGGGCAAACCGGCCACCGTGGCCGAGGTGGACCTCACCCGCTATGCTGGCACCTGGTATGAGATTGCCCGCTATCCCAACAGTTTCGAGAAAAACTGCATCAACACCACCGCGACCTATGGCCTGAATGATGATGGCACGGTCAGCGTCGTGAATGAGTGCACCAACAGCGAGACCGGAGAGACAAAACGCGCCGAGGGCACGGCCCGCATCGTCGACGGCTCGAACAATTCCAAACTCGAGGTCAAGTTCGCCCCCGACTGGGTGCCGTTTGCCTGGGGCGACTACTGGATCCTCGCGCTGGAAGCCGATTATTCGGCGGCCCTCGTCGGCTCCCCCGATGGCAAATACCTCTGGATCCTCGCCCGCGAGGAAGAGCCAGACCAGTCCCTCATCGACCGCATGCTGAACGCGGCCCGTGAGAAGGGCTTTGCGACAGAACCGCTGGTCTGGAGGCAATAAGCATACGTCCGCTCATCCCCGCGAAGGCGGGGATCTCGTGCAGCAAACTCCACCCTCAGTCTTCCTGAGACCCCCGCCTGCGCGGGGGTGAGCGGGATGAGGGAATGTGAGGGCAGTTGAAGGTCTCAATACCTTCAGGCCGAATGGCAGACCCTGCCATTCGGCCACAGCCAGCCTTTTTCGATCAGATGGGACACGCGCCCCCACCCGAGAAACACAAGGCCTGAAATCGAAGTCAGAAGATGGACCCTCAGACCGCCATGCAGTCGAGGGTGACGCTGAATGCGAACCAGCCTTCAAACCCAGCCTCACCGTTCCGAAGACCCCTGTGAAGACAGGGGTCCATGGTGTCTCCTTTCAGCGAAGCACCCGCTTGGACGAGGCTCGATGGATACCTGCCCTCATCCTGAGCCTGTCGAAGGACGGAGGTATCTCCGGCGACGTCGGAGAAGACTCCTGATCTCTCACAACTCTTTGAATCCACCGCCGCAAACGCCCTCATCCTGAGCGACGTCGAAGGATGAGGGCGCCCGCCGATCCCGAGGAAATACCCAGAACATCCCCCTCCCTTGGCGGTGGCCCTACACTGCCCCGCATGCTGGACTGGCAAACCCTTGTGAAAGCGCATGCGCTCGTACCCGTCTGGTGCTGGCCGGTCCTTTGGCATTATCTCGCCAGACTTGAAGCCACCGCAGAGCTTGCGCGCACTGAAGGGCGCGGCGGCTTTGGGTGGGAGCTTCTGAAGTCAGGCGTCATCCGCGTCACGCACTGGCCGGAGTCGGACGCCGAGCGGGCGGCGCGCGGCGCCCTGCCGCGCAGCTTCGACTACGCGCCATGGGAGCGGCTCGACCCGGACCGCGCCCCCTGCTGGCCGGTGGCAGACTGGTGCACCGCAGAAACACCGCCCATACACCGTGGCTGCACCCTCCATGCACCACCCGGGATGCACCCCGCCGCCCGCGGGCCGCCAAGAGGAGATCCGCTCATCCCCGCGAAGGCGGGGATCTCGGCCAATTTGGGTGTGAGTTTGCTTCACGAGATCCCGGCCTGCGCCGGGATGAGCGGATAAAAATTGAAACCCGAGGCCGCCCTGCCCACCAGCAGCGCGGCCGCACGCGCTGCTCAGCTCAGAACCTTCACCATGAAGACGGAATTTGGGTCTTCCTTATAGTCCGCAAAGGGGCCGCAGAAGACAAAACCGTGCCTTTCATAAAGGCTGCGCGCGGGCTGGAAGGCAGGTTGGCTGCCCGTCTCCAGGTAGACACGTGAATAGTAGCGCTCACTGGCCGCCGAAAGGATATGGCGCAGCATCGACTTGCCGAGCCCGCCCCGCCTGAACTGGGCGACCGTATGCATCGCCTTGATTTCGCCTGACTTTCCGTCCGCAAGCCGCTTCAGCGCGCCGCAGCCGACAAGTTTCTCACCATCGCGCATTTCCCAGACGGTGAGGTCTGGCGCGCGCATCGCATCGATCTTCAGCGCGTGGGAACTTTCTGGCGGACTGGTTTCGAGCATAAGCGCCTTATGGGCGCCGATAAGGCCCCTGAAATCCTCTGCGTCGAGGTTGGCGGGCGCAATGGAAATACTCATCTTGGAGAGGAGAAATGCCGCGCGGCGCGGTGTCTTGCAAGCCTTAATCCTGTGACATCGCCCATGAGCGAGGCGGCTTGCAACGAAAGCGGAAAACCTCAATGCTGGCAGTCATGGCAACCCTATCCCGACCCGTGAAAACACTCGCCCTCCTCCTCACCGGCGCGGCCCTCACCGCCTGCGTCGGCCCCCGGAAAGAGGCGGTCCCCTATATGTCGAGCGAAGGCGTCGCAAATGCCGCCTACACCGCGACCTATAATGGAAACGCCTCTGCCAGCGGCAAACTACGCGCAAAGCCGGCCGCGGAAATCGAGGAAACTGGCGAGGTGGAAGCGCCAGTCGATGACACCGCCGAGGTCAGCGAGCGCTAGGTTTCCTGGCTTCCGCGCCAGACCTGAATTTACGTTCATGTCACAGTCAGGCGGGGGCTGTTAGTCTTTACCCAGACTGACTGAAACCGACTCGTACTGGAGACATCATGTCCCGTTCTTTCCGCCGCGCTGGCTTGCTGCTTGGCCTTGTTTCTGCAGGTTTTCTGGCAACGGCCTGCACCACTTACGACGCCTATGGCTATTATGATGACGGCTATTACAGCGACGGCTCCTACGGCGATGGTTACTATGACAGCGGGTATGGGACGGGCTATCTGAATGACGGGTATTACGGCGCCGGATATTATGGCGATGGCTATTATTATTCCGGCAGTTCGGTCGTCTATTCGCAATACGTTTATTATCCGACCCACACTGGCTGGCTGAACCGCCACAACAAGAATTACCACCACCGCGATGCCCGGCCCTCTCAGCGCGGCCACCGCGGGCAGGATGGCCGGCGCGGCGTGCCGCCTCGCTATCGCGATCAGCGCCCGGAGAATGTCCGCGATCAGCGTCCAGACCGCCCACGCTATAATCGTGACCGGGGGCGCGATGGCGACCGGGATCGTGGCCGGGACCGGGATCGGGACAGAGGCCGCGACCGCTACAACAATCGCGACCAACGCGGGGACGGTCGGAATGCAAACCGGGATCGCAACCGCGATAATCGCGCCAACCGCGGCGCCAACCGCGGCGAACAGTCCGGCACGCAGTATCAGCGCGGCTCACAGCGCGGTTTCAGGAACCGCAATGAGGGCGAACGAGGGAACAGATCGCGCGGCAATCGCGGGCAGCAAGGCGCGAATGTGAACAATAACCGCCACAAGGCCCGGGACGCTGCCCAGCAGGCGCGCCAGGAACGCCGCGTGTCGCGCCGGGAAGCCCTGCAGGAGCGTGACCGCGCCCGGCGGGCGCAGAACAATAATAATCAGTCAGATGACCAGCTGCGCGGTGGTAGCCCCGAACCGATCAGCCGGCGTGACCGTGATCGCGGCGTTGTCAGGCAGTAAGCTGGTAGATTTCGGCGCGAAGCTCAGGCAGGCCTCCGCCCTTCTCGGCTGAGGTCAGCCTTATGACCGGGTGAGCTGCAGGGCGCTTCCTGAGCGCTTCGGCCACCTTGGCGCGGACTGCTTCGGCCTCGGTTTTCTTGACCTTATCGCCCTTTGTGAGGACGATCTGATAGGTCACGGCCGCTGAATCCAGCATGTCCATCACCTCGTGGTCAGTATCCATAAGCCCACGACGGGAATCGACGAGCAGAAAGACGCGGCGAAGGTTCACCCGCCCTCGCAGATAGCGAAGCGTCAGACGCTGCCATTCCTGCGCCTGCGTGCGGGAAACCCTTGCATAGCCAAAGCCCGGCAGGTCAACGAGCCAGAGACGGCCTTCGCCGAGATCGAAATAGTTCAGCTCTCGCGTACGGCCTGGCTCAGACGAAGCGCGCGCTAGATTCTTGCGCCAGAGAAGCGCATTGATCAGACTGGACTTGCCGACATTGGAGCGGCCCGCAAAAGCGATCTCAGGCCGGTCAGCCTCGGGCAGCTGGGTGAGCGCGGCTGCACCGAGCAAGAATGTGCACGGGCCCGAGCAGAGCACGCGCCCAGCTTCAATTATCTCTTCGTCGAATTCTGGCGCGTCGCTCACGCATCTTCCTTTTTACGGCCGAGCAGACGGCCAATCAGCTTGTCGAGCTCGGTTTCCACGCCGTTCCGGCGCATGATGAAGTATTGCTGTACGAGGGACAGGACGTTCGACCAGACCCAGTACAGGACCAGACCGGCGGCAAAGCCCGCGAATACGAACATGAAGATGAGCGGCAGGAAGCGCATGATCATCTTTTGCGTCGGATCGGTCGGCGGCGGCGAAAGCGCCTGAATACCCGACATGGTGACACCGTAGAGGATCGGCAGGATGCCGATACCGATGACGAGGCCGATAATCGGAATGGCTTTTACGTCAGCCGCTGCCCATGGGAGCAGACCGAATAGGTTACCGATTGCGGTCGGGTCGGGCGCCGAAAGGTCGTTGATGTACAGGAAGGAGGCGTGACGCATCTCGATGGTGACGAAGAGCACCTTGTACAGCGCAAAGAAGACCGGGATCGTCAGAAGGATGGGGATACAGCCCGCAATCGGATTGGCTTTTTCACGCTGGTAAAGCTTCATCACTTCCTGCTGGCGGCGCTGCGGATCCTCTTTGAAGCGCTCCTGAATTTCCTTCATCGGCTCGGCGAGCTTCTTCATCTTCGCCATCGACTTGTAGGACTGATTGTACAGCGGCACGAGCGGCAGGCGGACGAGAACCGTCAGCGCCAGAATGGCGAGACCGAACGTGCCAACCATGCCTTCGAGCCAGCGCAGCAGCGAGAAGAGCGGCTTGGTAATGTAGTAGAGGATGTTGCCCCAGTCGATCGCATCTTCAAAACGCGGCACGCCGCCTTCCTGATAGGTGTCGAGGACAGCGAGTTCCTTGGCGCCTGCGAAGATGCGGTTCTCGGAGGTGACGGTCTCGCCCGGCTCAATGACGCGAGTTGCGCTTGCCACGGTGAGCTGCATGACAGGACCAGTCTCACGCGACAGGCGCTGATAACGGCCAGCGAATTCATATTGCTGCTCAGGGATGAGCGTGGTCATCCAGTACTTGTCAGTGAAACCGAGCCAGCCGCCTTCAGACGCACGGCGAACGCCGAGATCATCGGAGTCCTTCAGGCCCTTGCCCTTGTCCAAATTCTTGTAGTTGCGCCAGGTCAGGTTGTTATCGAACACGCCGATCAGGCCCATATGAGCCATGCCGCCCGTGTTCGAGCTGCCTGGATCAGTTGTTTCGAGGAATTCCTTCCACTGTCCCTGACGGCGAATGGAGCCGAGCGGTGCCAGCGTGCGCGCTTCCGAACCCGTATTCGTCACGCGATCGCTATAGGTGAACATGTAGTTTTCATCGACGCTGATCGTGCGCTCAATGGAGACGCCATTGCCTTCATAGGTCAGCGTCACCGGACTGCCTGTCGAGAGCGTCGGATTGCCCTGAACTTGCCATTCGGTAGCCGGGCCGGTGACGGGCTGATTGCCGTCAAACCAGTACCAGCTGGCGAAATAGCCATGGTCAAAATTCGTCGGCCGCAGGAGGCGCAGCTCATTGACGCGTTCAACCGTCGTATAGTGATCCTTGAGCTGCAGGTCGTCGAGGATCGCGCCGCGCAGGCGGATCGAGCCGTCGACACGCGCGGCGTCCAGGGTCAGACGCGTGTTCGCACTTAGGGCGTCTTCGACGGACTCAGCTGCGGCGACCGGTTCAATTGTGTCGCCTGCCTGCGGAACACCGGTCTCACGTTCGGCCTCTGCCTGCTCCTGCGCTTCGAGCCGGGCTTCTTCCTGCGGCTGCAGGACGAAAGTCTGGTAGCCAAAGACGAAAACCAGCATCAGCACGATCGCGATGATGAAATTGCGCTGGTCCTGCGGGTCCATACCCTGGTTCATGTCGTTAAAATCCGCCGGTATTCCATGATAACAAAGAGGGGTCAGGCCGGGCCCGACCCCGCATTCAAGGCTGCGCGGAGGCTTATCAGCGCGCTTTCCATATCGTCAAGCAAACGCTGCCAGCCAATCTCAGCGGTATCCATGCGCGCAATGAAGACATAGTCGGTGCGTGGGACACCATGGCGCGGCAGAAGTTCGCGCGCGGCAGACCGCAGCCTTCGCTTGGCGCGGTTTCGCACGACGGCATTCCCGATCTTCTTTGTCGCCGTGAAACCTTCGCCGACCGTGTCTTTTTCGGCCCGCGCGCCAGTGCGCTGGCGGGCCTGCACGACGACGCTTTTACGGCGCTCGCTGATCCCGCCGCGCACAAAAAGAAACTGAGGCCGAACGGTGAGCCGCTCGACCTCAGGAAATTTGTCTTCGACTGTCGTCATAGCAGCGCTCCAGACGCAGGAGCGGCGCAGGCAGCCTAGGCTGACAGGCGCTTGCGGCCCTTGGCGCGGCGGCGCGAAAGCACCTTGCGGCCGTTCTTGGTGGCCATGCGGGACCGGAAACCGTGACGGCGGGCGCGCTTAAGACGCGAAGGCTGGAAAGTACGTTTCATGGGCGTCGAGCCTCAATCAAGTGTTGACCGAATTCGGAAACCGCGGCTGATACAGGCAGCTCCGGCGCAGGTCAAGGCGGTGTTGCCAGTCTTTCTAAAGCTTTCACCGCTGCGAATGGCACATGCAGCGCTGCTGTCGGCAGTTCACGCCCGTGTGATGTGCCGGGACTGGAGTGTGACGTGTCAGGCATCGCCACGAAGCTTATATGCCAGACTATGAAACTTGCAGTCCATACTTTCTGCCGCACAGCTGTGACCCTGACAGGGGTGATCGTAGCCATGACGGCTTTTACCGCGTCCGCGCAAAGCGCGATTACTCATGAAAGCTGGGGCGACATCCTCGAAGCCTATGTTTCGCCAGGCCCTGACGGTGTAAATCTCGTCGACTATGGCGCGCTAGAGGCCAATGCCGATGACCGTGAAAAACTGGACGCCTATATCGCCCTGTTCAATGGGGCCGATATTGCCGCGATGGAGCGCGATGCGCAATTTGCGGCCTGGTCCAACCTCTATAACGCGGTGACCGTCCGCTACATCGTCGAGAAATATCCGACGGACACGATCAAGCCCTGGTATTCGACCGGCCCGTGGAAAAGCATCAAGGTCCGCGCAGGTCATGAGCTCATATCACTTCACGGGATCGAGCATGATGTGTTGCGCAAACAGTGGAGCGATGACCCGCGACTTCACTATGCCATCAATTGCGCGTCCTATAGCTGCCCGGACCTTCGCGCGACGCCATGGGTCGCCGAGACGCTGGACGAAGATCTCGATGACGCCGCCCGCGCATATGTGAACCATCCGCGCGGCGTGCGCGTCGATGACGACAGCATCAATGTCTCATCCATCTATAAGTGGTTCGAGGAAGATTTTGGCGGCTCTGAAGCGGCCGTCATCGACCACCTTCTCCAATATGCCGACGCCGACCTCGCAAAACAGATAGCTGCCCGGCGCAAGATCGACGACTATGATTATGACTGGTCGCTCAATGATGCGACGAAATAAGCCTGCCTCACACCTTGATACCCAGCTGAAAGCCCACTGCCATGTCTGAAGAGAACACCAAGACCGGGACGTCCATCTGGGTCCGCCTCTGGCCGATCTATGTGATTGTCGCCGGCCTGATCGCCGCATGGGCGTTCGGCCTGTTCGACTATCTCTCCATCGAGACGCTGCAACGCCAGAATGCGAGCATGCAGGCCTTTGTTGACGATAACATCGTGCTCGCCGTAGCCGCCTATGTTGTGATCTACGCGCTGGCGACGGCATTCATGTTGCCGGGCGCACTCTGGATCACGATTGCGGGCGGCCTGCTCTTCGGCCTGTTCGGCGGGAGCGCCGCCACAGTCGTCGGTGCGACGCTAGGCGCGAGCGCGCTTTTCCTCGCGGCAAAGACATCGATCGGCAAGACGCTGCAGGAAAAGGCGGGCGGCTTCGTCAAGCGAATGGAGAAAGGCTTTCAGGAGGACGCACTCTCTTACATGTTTGCGCTGCGACTCCTGCCGCTTGTGCCCTTTCCTGTTGCGAATGTCGCCCCTGCCCTGCTGGGCGCGAAATTTCGTGATTATGTCCTGACCACGGCGCTCGGCATTGTCCCCGGCGTCATTGCATATACGTGGATCGGGGCGAGCCTTGGCGCGACGTTCGATCAGGGTGAGACCAACTCGCTGCTGGATGCGGTGGCCAATTTTGCGCCGGCTTTCCTAGCGTTGGCCGTCGTGGCGCTACTGCCAGTGGCCTATAAGAAGATTTTCCGTCGCAAGGCGGCCCAGATTGAGGAAGCTGCCCAATGAATGATGACGCGACCGCCAAGCAGAATGTCCGCGCGCCGATCCCGGGCGAGCAGGATCCTGACAAAGTGAATACCGAGCCTGCGCCCCATTCGGTGGGCGCTGCGCCCCACCGCAACCTTAAGGCCGACCTCGTTATCATCGGGGCTGGCTCGGGCGGCCTCTCAGCGGCAGCGGGCGCAGCAATGCTCGGGCTGAAGGTCGTCCTGTTCGAGAAAGGTGAGATGGGCGGAGACTGCCTCAATTCAGGCTGCGTGCCGTCAAAGGCACTGATCTCTGCCGCGAAATACGCCGCGTCCGCGCGCGAAGGCGTCGCCTATGGCGTTGTCACAGGCACGCCGGTTACGGACTGGCAAAAGGTGCAGGCACACATCCGCTCTGCCATCGACACGATTGCGCCCGTCGACAGCCAGGAGCGGTTCGAGGGCCTCGGTGTTACGGTTATCCGCGAACATGCCAAGTTTTCAGGTCCAAATACGATCAATTCGCCCAGCGTGACGGTTAAGGCGCGCCGCATCGTCATCGCGACAGGCTCCCGTGCCTTCATTCCGCCCGTGCCGGGCCTTGCGACCGTCAACTACCTCACCAATGAGACCATCTTCGATGTCGAAAAGCTGCCGCTGCACCTGATCATTCTTGGCGGCGGGCCTATTGGAATGGAAATGGCGCAGGCTTTCCGCCGCCTCGGGTCTGAGGTCACGGTCGTTGAGATGGGCCGCGTGCTTGCCTCGTCCGATGAAGATCATGCCAAGGTCGCGGCAGATACGCTGCGGGATGAAGGCGTGACGCTGCTGGAGGGCTATGAGGCCGCCAGCGTCAGCGAGAGCGACGGCACGATTGTGCTGGAAGCTGAAGGGCCGGACGGCAAGAAAATCCTGCGCGGCAGCCACCTTCTTGTCGCGGCGGGGCGCCAGCCCGTGCTCGACGGTCTCGATCTGGAGGCAGGCGATGTCGATTATGACAAGCGCGGCATCAAGGTGAGCCAAAAGCTGCGCTCGATTTCCAACAAGCGGGTCTGGGCGCTGGGCGATGTCGCCGGGTTTGGCCAGTTCACCCACCTTGCCGGCTGGCACGCGTCGGTGCTGGTGCGCCGGGCTTTCTTTAAGCAGGGCTCGCGCGCTGACAGTCTGCCACTGCCAGCGGTGACGTATACCTCGCCTGAGGTCGCGCAGGTCGGGATGACCGAGGCCGCCGCGCGTGAGGAATATGGCGACAAGGTCGAGACGTCCGTCTTTGCCTTCGAGGAGAATGACCGCGCCATTGCCGAGGGCAAGACCAAGGGCGAATGCAAGCTCGTCATCCATAAGGGCAAGCTGGTCGGCGCATCGATTGTTGGTGAAGGTGCGGGCGATATCATCCAGCTCGTCGGCTATGCGATATCGAACGGGATGAAGCTGACGTCGCTCACCAATTTTATCTCGCCCTACCCGACACGGACAGAAGTGGTGAAGCGTGCGGCGAGCGCGCATTTCTCCGGCGCGGTGTTCGGGCGGCCGGCGCGCCTTCTTGTCAACTTGCTTCAACGCATCGCCTAGCTTACTTGCCTGCGCGTGCCGTTACGTAATCCTGATGAGATGCGGGCAAACCGCCGCGGGCTGTTCGACAGCCTGAGCGTACGGCTATTCCTGGTTACGATTGGCGTCATCCTGCTGATCGAATTCATCATCTTCCTGCCGAGCGCCGCCAACTACCGTGAAAGCTGGTTGAATGAGCGCGTGCAGGCGGCCCGGATCGCGGCGCTGTCGCTGGAGGCCGCGCCGAGCCGCATGGTGTCCGAAGAGCTATCGAACGACTTGTTGCGGCGCGCCGAGGTCCTGGCCGTGGCTGAGCTGAGCGAGGATATGCGTGAGCAGATCCTGCCGCCTTCCATGCCGCTCGAAGGGCCGATGAAAGAAATCGACATGATGGCCGAGAGCTATTTCGGCGAGATTGGAGAGACGCTGGAAACCCTGACTGCACCGGATGGGCGCATGCTGGTTATCCGGGGCATGGGCTCTGGCGAGGGGCGCGTCCTGGAGGTCATCCTGCCGGAAGCGCCGCTGAAACAGGGGCTGACGGCCTATGCGGGGCGGATCCTGATCGTGTCCCTCATCGTCTCGATCACGGCCGCGATGCTGATCTATTTGCTGCTGATCGCGCTCGTCGTGCGTCCGATCCAGCGGGTGACGCAGGCGGTCATCCAGTTCAGGCAGGACCCGGGTAGCTGGACGAGGCGGCTGGGGCCGACCTCACGGCGCGATGAGATTGGCCGCGCGCAGAACGCCCTGGCTGACATGGAAGAGGCGGTGTCTGACAGTTTCCGCCAGCGCGAACGACTTGCCCAGCTTGGCGAAGCGGTGGCGAAGATCAATCATGACCTCCGCAACACGCTGGCAACGGCGCAGCTTGCGTCTGATGCCCTTTCCACGTCTGACGACCCACGGGTTCAACGCGCGGTTCCGCGCCTTGAGCGGGCGCTGGAGCGGGCCATTGGCCTTGCGAGCGATACGCTGCGCTATGGACGCTCCTCGACGCCTGTCGCGCGGCTGCAAATGGTGAGGCTCGCCGAGACAATGAGCGAAGCGGCCATGGAAGGGGTTGGCGATAGCGACCAGGTTAGCTTCGCCAATGAGATCGGCGCCGGCATGACCGGCTATGGCGACCCGGATCACCTCTACCGAATCGCAGCGAATCTGATCCGCAATGCGGCCGAAGCCATGGACGAAACCGGAGGGACAATCACCGTGTCCGGCGATCCGTCATATATCGATTTTGCAGATACCGGCCCCGGCCTGCCAAAGCGCGCGCAGGAGAATTTGTTCAAGCCGTTTGCGGCATCTTCCAGGCGCGATGGAACCGGGCTTGGCCTCTCGCTCTCGCGCGACCTTGCCCGCGCCATGGGCGGGGAGCTGTCTCTGGTCGAAACCACTGAGGCGGGCACACGGTTCAGGCTGACCCTTCCCGCAGCCCCACCTGCCAAATAGCTCAGTCTAGCGCGAGGGCGACGCCTTCGCGGCGCGGGTCCGCCCCACCGTCCAGGACGTCGCCGCGCACGATGATGACGTGAAGACCGGAATTCTCGCCTGTCCGCTCTTCAACGGCGTATCCTGCCGCCGACAGCGTATCGGCCCAGTCCTGTCCGCGCTCCACATCAATCTCGACGCCCACCGATGGACCGCGGGCGATCACGTTCGGAAGGTTGATCGCTTCCTGCGCAGAGAGGCCCCAGTCGAGCACACCAATGATGGTCTTCGAGACATAGGCCACGATGGAATTGCCGCCCGGCGACCCGGTGACCATGAAGAGGTCGCCGTCCTTGTCGAACACCATGGTCGGGGACATGGACGAACGCGGGCGCTTGCCAGCGGCTGGCGCATTCGCCACTGGCAGGCTGTTGATCGTCGGCTGGCGCGAGAAGTCCGTCAGCTCATTGTTGAGCAGATAGCCATTCACCATACGCGAATTGCCAAAGGCAGACTCGACGGTTGCGGTCATCGAAACCGCGTTGCCCTGCTTGTCGATGATGGAGATGTGCGTGGTGCCAGGCGTCTCATCGGTGAGGTCCCTGCCCCACATATCGATAATGGAGCCGCGACCGAGAACCTCTCCCGGGTCGCCCGGCTGCGGGTTTTCATCCGGCGCATAGACGTCGCCGACGCGGGCATCGAGATAGCGCGGATCGATCAGGTCAGACGTTGGCACCTGAGCATAGTCGGCGTCGGCGACGTAATGGTCGCGATCTGCATAGGCGAGGCGCTGCGCGTCGACCCATGCGGCCAGCTTGTCATCGCTATAGCCGGGGCTACTGCCCTCAGTGATCCGCTCATAAAGGCCCCAGATCATGTTCTGGGTAACGGCGCCGGAGCTTGGCGGCGGCGCAGAGCAGATGCGCATTGTTTCATGATCACCGCAGACGGCCGGGCGCAGCTTCACCTCATAAGAAGATATGTCGTCCAGCGTCATCGAACCGGGAAGCGGCTCCTGTCCAAGCACATCTACAATGGCTTGAGCATTGTCACCTTCATAGAAGGCCGACGGACCACTCGCAGCTAAAGACTGGAGCAGGTCAGCATAGGCTGGGTTGTCGCGCACCGTTCCGACGGTCAGTGGCTCACCTTCCGGAAAGAAATAGGCGCTCGCATTGGCGTCTTCATCGAGACGCACAGCGCCGCGCAAACGCTCATTGGCGAGCAGGCCAGCAAGACGTGGGGAAACCTCGAATCCCTCACGCGCAAGATTGATGGCTGGCTGGAAGAGCGAAGCCCAGTCTGCCTCGCCTTCGGCCTCATGCGCGGCTTTGTAGAGCGCGATCATGCCGGGCACGCCAGCCGAGCGGCCCGACTGCCAGGCCGACACATAGTCGAGCACTTCGCCGTCGATCACGAACAGGTTTTCGTCGGCGGCCTGAGGCGCGGTTTCACGCCCGTCGAATACGGTGAGCGCATCATCGTCATAGTCGTAATAGACCATGAAGGCGCCGCCGCCGATGCCGGAGCTTTGCGGCTCGACGAGACCGAGTACAGCATGAACGGCAATAGCGGCATCGATGGCCGTGCCACCTTCACGCAGGATTTTGAGGCCCGCTTCTACGGCGCGGGGATCCGCCGCCGCCACCATGGCGCCCTTGTCCCAGATCCTGGGCGCGGGCGCCTGCTCTGTCTCTTCAAGTGTCGGTCGGTCAGGGACGCTGGTTCCAGACTGTGGCTGACACGCAGCAAGCGCGACCAGTACAAACGCTGGACAGAGCAAGGTGGAAGGTTTCATCAGGACTCCTCTTCGGTGTCCCCTTCAGCGGTTTCACCGGTCATGGCATCATTCATCCGATAAGGCGTTTCGTCCGGCGTATCCATAGTCACATCTGGCATCGCGGCGCGCACTTCACCCAGATTTGAATTGATGCAATTATCAAGCTCTTCCTGCGTGGCCTCTCCATCGGCGCCTGCGCGCTCGATGCACTGGCTGAGGTTCGGGACTTCCGTCGGATAAGTCTGGGCTTCCTGCGCGGCTGCCGAAAATCCAGCTGCTGCGAGGGCCGTGAATGCGATGGCGAATTTGAATTTCATGTCCTGCTCCCCTGACATGTTAAGACCTTACCCATTGGGGCGGCGGGCGCAAATGAAGCTTTTGTACCCGGCTGCCCCGGTCGCAAGCAGGTTTCGTGCCGCGGGCCGAGTGAGTGGCTGGCTTGTTGTGTCAGTGGTCTGCCAGCTTTAGGTATCAGGTTGAAGCAAACTCCTGTCCCAGCGCGGGACGGGCAAAACCTGGAGCAGCTTGCCATGTCCCGGCCCGGCCCGAAAAACCTCATCACCGACGTTCCAGGCATCGAGGTTGGCAATGCTGAAAACAGGGATGTGCTAACCGGCACAACTGTCATTGTTGCAGATGACCCCGCGACGGCCGCTTGTGCGGTCGCAGGCGGCGGGCCCGGTACGCGTGAGACGGATCTCTTGCGCGCCGATACAATGGTTGAGCAGGTGGATGCCGTCGTCCTGTCAGGCGGCAGCGCCTATGGTCTGGCATCTGCAGATGGTGTGACCGCCAAGCTTGGCGCGATGGGACGCGGCTACGGGCTGAAAGACCTTCCGGGCGTGCCTAGGACACCCATTGTTCCTGCGGCCATTCTCTACGACCTCGCCAATGGCGGAGATAAGGGGTGGGGCGAGCAGCCGCCTTATCGCATGCTCGGCGAGGAAGCTTTCGAAAACCGGGCGAAATCCTTCCCGCTCGGCAATGTTGGCTGCGGTCTTGGCGCCAATGCAGGCGCCCATGCAGGCGGACTTGGCTCCGCATCGCTTCGCACTGCCGATGGCATCACCATTGGCGCAGTTGCTGGTGTGAACTGCTTCGGGTCGGTCTTCATGCCGGGCACAAGCTGCTTCTGGGCCTGGCCGTATGAGCAGAATGGTGAGTTCGGCAATCATCGCCCCGGCGAAAGCTATAACGGTGACCCGGAAGAATGGGGCGACGCGAAGATGAATCCGCAGCCCGGGCAGAATACGACAATTGCCTGTATCGCAACCGATGCCGCCCTCACCCCGGCGCAGGCGCATCGGGTTGCCCAGATGGCATTGTCCGGCTTCTCGCGCGCAATCAGGCCAGTGTTCGCTCCCTTTGATGGCGACGCGCTATTTGTCCTGTCGACAGGCAGGATCCCGCTGGAAGAACCCTCTCCCATCTCTCTGACACGTATCGGAGAGCTGGCTGCATCCACGCTCGCAAGGGCGATTGCACGGGGCGTGTATGAGGCAGATCAGTAGACTGCAGCATAAGCGCTTGCATCGCGCGCGCGGCGCCGCTATGTGTCCGCCCTCTCAACGGAGCACCCGTAGCTCAGCTGGATAGAGCACCAGACTACGAATCTGGGGGTCAGAGGTTCGAATCCTCTCGGGTGTGCCATTTCCTTCCGAAAACTTAGCTGCCAGAGCCCGACTTTTCGTCGGTCAACACCTGTCATTACGGCCAGACCTGATGAGTCAAAGCTAGACTTCGTCACCCGGTGTCACCTGACTGATGACGTGGCGAATGGTCATGAAAAGCCTGACGACTGTTGCTGTAAGTAATGCGCACACGAACACGGTGAGCGCAAAGACCACTTCATACATGAGGCGGTACCAGCCGTCTGGCATCTGGTCGAACTCCCCGACAGGAAGCACCAGCATGAGGAGGAGGATGACGGCGCCGACGAGACTGATCGTTGATAGCCAGGCGACCTGGGAAATACTTCGGTAAACGTCAGAATCGAAGTCGGTCTTCGTCTGGTTGGTGAGCCCCAGCAGCGTCAGCATGAGGGCGAGCGTCGTGGCAGATGCGCCCGCGATAGCTGACCCGAGGTACAAACCCGTCTGCGTCAGCGACTGGATCAGATTGGTCGCCTCAGCCTCGCTATAGACGTTCCCGATCGCGAATCTTGCACCTATCCCGATAAGGATGATCAGCCCTGTCGTCAGAATTACTGCGAGATGCTTCATGTCAGTTGAGTTCCATCAGCCACTGGCAATCTTAATGCGGAAGCATTGAGAAGCGTTCCGCAAGGCAGGCAGGTGGGCAACCACGCGGTGGGCCTACGCGTTCAATGAACCGTGACGACATGCCTGCTGACATTTGAAGATATCTGGCCGGACGGCCTTCCTGAAAGTGATGCGCTGATTGCGCAACTTCGTGAGCGCGTGCACCGCGACGGCATCTGCGCGGAAGACTTTCGCCTGCTTGCCGAGCGCGGTGGTGAGGCATTCCAGCTGGTGTTTGGCGAAAACGTGCTGGTCAAGATCGAGTTTGACGTCGCCCGCATTGGCGAGCATTCGCATCTCGTGCACGTTGCCGAAGCGGGCCGCCGGCCAGAAGTCATTACCGCCTATCCCGAAGATGGCGAGTTACGTGTCCTCGGCCCCATGGGTTGGGGGGAATGCCCGCATTCCCCGATGAGGCAACCGCGCGGAACGCAGCGTGTCGGTGTCATTGCACGGGACTTTGATCAGGAACGCTGGCTCAAGATTGCCGTGCTCGCGCGCGCCATTGATGAAGCGCGGTTGAACTACAATTTCCTGTTCCAGAACTCCAACTCTGTCGTCGCGACCCTCGCCCATGCCGCCGAGACGGGGTTCGTGGACTTGCCCGGCGGCGGGTTCAACCTTGGCTCCGGCAATCTGCTATATGATGAGTTATCGGGCGGACGGCAGGTGCCGCGCTTCCTCGTGCGGGGCGGCATGTCCTATTCGGCGGGCGCCGAGAGCCCGGTGCCCGATACGCTGCCGCAATCAGCCAATACAGAGGGGTAGCGGGAACGCCGCCTTCGCAAGTCCGTTGTTTTGCCAATAGACAAGCAAGGAGAAGACCATGTCAGAACAGACATCCCTCGACACTTTCAGGCAAGCATTCGCCGACTTTTCCGACAAGACGACGAGCGTCTACGTTCCACGCCCTGCCGTAGAAGTGGGCGGTGAGAAATGGCGTATCCTGCGCAAGAATGTCATCGACGCGGTTGAAAAGCATGCCCCGGACGCGGCCTTCATCAAGGAACGGCTCGAGAATTTTGAACTCGCCGACTTCCGCGCCAACGGGATCGCGCTTTTCGAGGACAAGCAGAACCGCCGAATGGCCCACCTCAATTCACGTCCGGTCGCTTCGATCACTGTAGGTGAGCATCCCTTCATCCTGCCGCTGCTGGCCGATTATCAAAGCCGCAAGACGCATTGGGTCCTGTTCGTGACCAAGGATGAGCCGAGGCTGTTCCTTTACCAGGGTGGCAACGTCAAGGACATGACCGATCGTCTGGACGCACCGAAATACCGGTCAGTTGAGGCGCGCCGCCACGTTCAGGATGATGTCTTCTTCCATTCAGGTTCGCGCGGGTCGGCCCGTAACAGCGATGGCCGCTCCGTCTACCATGCCCTCGGCACCGGCCAGGATGAGGAGCGGGACAAGACGGACGGCGCCTTCTACGAAGAGATCGCGAATGCCGTCGATGACGCCCTGCCCCCGCAGACTGAGACGCTGCATCTGATTGGCGAAGAAGGCACTGTCGGGCACTTTGCCAAGGTGATGGCACCCGGTCGTTTCGATCTCGTACAGCATCACGCTGGTGGTGCGGACGCTGTCGAACAGCACATCAAGGAGGCGTTCAGCGACGAGCCTGTAGGCGACGGGCGGCTACCGGAAGGCAAGAGCCTGCCAGACCTGCAGGACGCGGCCAAGGCAGGACAGCTCGGCACACTCTACTTGCCGCTGGAAAGCGCTCTGCTCGAAGAGATGCACGACCAGGCCGATGAGCACCTGAAGTTCCGCGAATTTGGGCATGATAGCCAGGAAGCCGAGCAGAACCGGACGACCGTACTCGCGCTCGAAAACGGCGCCGAGATCAGCTGGTATGCTGCGCACGACCACGATGCCGTAGCGGAGATACGCGCCGACCTTCGCTGGTAGTCCGCGCTCATATCATCCAGTTGCGCCGCGTCAGCCCTTGGACAGAGGGCTGACGCGCGCTAATGTGTTCTGAAGAGACTGGAGAGATAGCCGCCCATGTTCCTCAACTTCTTCAACGAACTTCGTTCCGCCAAGATTCCTGTCACGCTGAAGGAGTATCTTCTCCTGCTCGAGGCGATGGACAATGACGTGATCGAAATGGAGGTCGAGGACTTCTACTATCTCTCTCGGGCCGCGCTCGTGAAGGATGAGCGCAATCTCGACAAGTTCGACCGCGTCTTCTCCCACGTCTTCAAGGGCCTCGACACGATGCAGGACGCCGTCGACGTTCAGGACCTGCCGGAAGAGTGGCTGCGCAAGATGTCGGAGAAATTCCTCACCAAGGAGGAGATGGACGAGATCGAGGCTATGGGCGGCTTTGAAAAACTCATGGAGACGCTGAAAGAGCGCCTCGAAGAGCAGAAGAAGCGCCATGAAGGCGGCAATAAATGGATCGGCACGGGCGGCACCTCGCCCTTTGGCGCCAATGGCTATAATCCGGAAGGCGTCCGCATCGGGCAGGAAAAGTCCCGTCACCGCCGCGCCGTCAAGGTCTGGGACAAGCGCGAATTCAAGAATTACGACGACAGCGTCGAGATCGGCACGCGCAATATCAAAATCGCGATGAAGCGCCTGCGCAAATGGGCGCGCGATGGCGCGAATGAAGAACTCGACCTCGACAATACGATCCGCAAAACGGCCAAACAGGGCTATCTCGATATCGAGATGCGCCCGGAAAAGCGCAATACCGTTTCGGTCCTGCTGCTCATGGATGTCGGCGGCTCCATGGACCCGCATGTCCGCGTCATGGAAGAGCTGTTTTCGGCAGCCCGTTCAGAGATCAAGAACCTCGACTACTACTACTTCCACAATTGCATCTATGAGGGGCTCTGGAAGGATAATCGCCGCCGGATGAATGAGCGTATCCCGACCTGGGACGTGCTCCACAAATACCCATCCGACTACAAGGTCATCGTTGTCGGCGACGCCACGATGAGCCCCTACGAAATCACCTATGCTGGCGGCTCGGTCGAGCACTGGAACGAGGAGGCCGGCGGCCTCTGGATCCAGCGTTTCGTGGAGCAGTTCCCGAACTTTGTCTGGCTGAACCCGGTCAAGGCCGGGGCATGGGACTATACCGGCTCCATCAAGCTGATTAACGAGCTGATCGGCCCCGGCCGCATGTTCGAGATGACCCTGCAGGGTCTCGAAGACGCAATGAAGGAGCTGAGCCGGTAGCTCATTGTCCGCCGATGTAAATCAAAATCGCCCGCATAGTTCGACTTCGCTCACCATGCGGGCTTTTTTTATCTTTTCGAAATTCTGATTGGTGAGCGAAGTCGAACCATCGGCGCTCGCAGCGCCTTTACAGCCCTAACGGCAACCCTTCTAAATCTCATAAAACAAGAAACAGTGAGGAGACGCGCCCATGCCACGTATCAAGGTCAATGGCATCGAGATCGAATATCGCGAGATCGGCAACCCGGATGATCCGATGCTGCTGCTTGTCTCGGGCTTTTCCACGCAGATGATTTCCTGGCCGGAGAGCTATCTTGAAGGACTGGCTGCTGCAGGGCGCCGCGTTATTATCTTTGACAATCGCGATATCGGCCTCTCGACCGAGTTCACCAATAAGATCCCACCCGCCCCGGGCGACATCATCAAGGGGCTTTCCGAGGGCAAGGATATGTCGACGGAGGTGCCTTACCTTATCGACGATATGGCCGCCGATGCGGCCGCGCTGATCACCGCGCTGGGCGCGGACAAGGCCGATGTCATGGGCAATTCGATGGGAGGCATGATCGTACAGCTGATCGCGCTCAATCACCCTGAAAAGGTGCGCACGCTCATCCCTGTGATGACGACGTCTGGCGAGCCTTCCCTGCCGCGCTCAACCCCGGAGGCCCAGAAGGCGCTCACGGCCCAGCCGGAAATGCGCACCGCCGATGCGGTGGCAGAAATCTCCGTCGCTTCGCGCCGCGTCATCGGGTCTGCCGACGGCGTCCGCAACAGCGATGAAGAAACCGCAGAGAGCGCCCGCGCGAGCTTCAACCGCTCAGACCGGCCCATGGGTGTTGCCCGTCAGTATGCCGCGATCCTCGCCCAGCCGCGCTGGCATGAGCGCCTGTCCACGATCAGCGTGCCGACGCTGGTCCTGCATGGCGCCATCGACCCGCTCATCCTGCCAGCTTGCGGCGAAGACATCGCCAAGCGGGTGCCGGGCGCAAAGCTCGAAATCATCGACAAGTGGGGCCATGACATGCCGAAGGCGATGGTCCAGCCGCTACTGGACAAGATCGTCCCCTTCCTGAAAGCGAATGAACCGGGCTAGGCTCCTACCAGCCGCCACCACCGCCGCCGCCGCCACCGCCGCCGGAAAAGCCTCCGCCTCCAGAGCC
The DNA here is from genome assembly GCF_027213945.1 of Henriciella marina. GTDB lineage: Bacteria > Pseudomonadota > Alphaproteobacteria > Caulobacterales > Hyphomonadaceae > Henriciella > Henriciella marina_A. Next base: position 1,205,747 of record NZ_JAPWGW010000001.1, on the reverse strand, counting down.
CGATGAGGACGAACTTTGCGGCATGGAGGCCGCGACCGCTGCTGCGACATTCGCGGTGACCGCCTTGTTGAGACTGGCGAGAGAGCCGCGCCCCATATGAGCGGCGCTCCAGCCGGGATTATAGTCAGCTGCTTCCTGCGGCAGGACGGACTCAAAATGCTTGGTCCAGGGTTTTTCCACACCGAGCGCGATGGCGTACGGCAGGAAGGTTTCGTACCGGTCCTTCGTCATCGGCGGCGGGCGGTCGCCGCCAACTTCAGCCGCGTTGAGCTGGAGCTTTTCTGCGGTTTCCATGTAAAGCCTGAAGCCCTTGATCTTGGTGCGAACATCTTCGCCCTTCTGGGTGGCGGCAGGCATCAGATACATGAAAAGCCCGTTCATGGCCGCGATGGCAATGACGAGGCCCGTTAGCCAGTTATTCCAGCTCGTCGCGTGAACGATCGCAAATATGATGGCGATGGCAGACAGCGCAATCGCCACGAACGTGTAGCCGAGATTCCAGCGGAAATAGTCCGAGCCGAACTTCTCTGACACCTTCTTGCGGAAGGCCTGATAGGCAGCGGTGAAGCCCTTGTCATAGCTCTTGCCGAGCGTCACGGGTGCGCTGCCAGAAAAGAGCTTGCGGTACAGCGTCCACTCTTCGGCAGGCAGGCGCGGGGCCGTAGACGTCGGCTTGGGTGTAAGCACGGTGTTCTTCTTGTCCTCAGCATCGATATCTAGCCTGCCCTTGATACCAAGGTTCACCAACGTCGAGATGAGCGCGTCATGATCGTTGAAGCCGCGGTGATAAATGTGGTGGCAGGCGGCAGGTGAATATCCAGCAGGCGGCTCATAGAGCGCGAAGACCGGACCGCGCGCCGGATCCCGCCCGACACGGTTCCAGGATCGGTAGAGGAATACGAAAACCCCGATGAGCGAGGCCAGAAGAACGGCGAGTGAGCCATGCCGCTGCCACCAGAGCGCGCGCTTGTCGCCTGCAGACGGCGGATCAATGACGCCTTTTTCAATGCTGAGCGAAACAGTAAGTCCTTCGCGCCGGGCCAGCGGCGCCGTCGTCTCAAACACATAGTCACTGCCCATGCGCTCAAACCGGTAGGCGCTGCCGTCGGCACCCTGCGCGCCGGTATAGCCAGATTGCGCCACGTAGCTGCCACCTTCAGGAAGCGAGATGCGCGCGCTCGCTTTGCGGATCGGGAATTCCCAATAGCTGCCCGTGACGTTCCAGTACAGCTCGTCATAATCGTCGAAATAGCGGACCTGGTTTTTGACGCGGTAGCTGATCTCATAGACATGTTCACCCACGCTGAGACGCCGGTCCGGGTCGCCGATGCGGATGCGATAGGCATTGCCCTCGGTTGACGTCTCGTACGGCTCATCATCGCCGCCGCGCTCAACCGACAGGATATCATAATCGTAGCGCAGCCGGTCGCCATTGTTCTCAAAATAGCGCGGGAGTTCGCGGAAGATGCCGCGCTGGATCTGGTCGCCCTCGGCCGTGATATTTATCGCCTCTGTGACGATGATGTCGCCATTCTGCTGAACGTCGATGTCCACATCAAAACGGTTGATGACCTCTTCAGCGGCTGCCGGGAAAACCGCCGCCACAAGCAGACCGAGAAGGGCCAGGACGCGGATCATCACGATTGGCCTCCGAAATCGACCTCCGGCAGCGCCCTGTCTGCGGTCTCGATCTCGAAATAGGCGGCCTGATGGAAACCGAACGGGCCAGCAATAAGGCTACCCGGGAAGGTCTCGACGGCGGTGTTCAATTCACGCACCGCCCCGTTGTAGAAGCGGCGCGCCATTTCGATCTTGTTCTCGGTATCGGAGACGTCGTCCTGCAGATCCTTGAAATTGGCACTGGCCTTGAGCTCTGGATAGTCTTCGCCGAGCGCGAGCAGTTTGCCAATCGGCCGCGAAAGCGCGCTTTCCGCAGCGCCCCGGGCCGCCGCATCATCCCCAGCCTCGCGGGCCTGATTGCGCTTTTCCACCACCTCTTCGAACAGCTGGCGCTCATGGCTGGCATAGCCGCGAACCGTAGCAACGAGCGACGGGATCAAGTCAGCGCGGCGCTTCAGCTGGACGTCGATATCAGCCCAGCCATTGTTCACCATCTGACGCTTGGCCACGAGATTGTTGTAGAGGATGATCGCGGTCACAACGAGCAGGACCAGAACGCCGATCAGGACGAAAAGCGCAGCCATGATGGCTCCTCTTCTTACAAAGCCTGCGGCGACTATCAGGCATACCGGCCTCTCTGTTAAGGCCTTTATTGGCCTGCCGCGCCTGCGATTGATGCAGGCAGGCACGGCTTCGCCATTCAGCCTCCCGCTCGGTTGACAGCACTGCATGGCAGGCGCACCCAAAGTGCAGCCGACAAGAGGAATGGACATGAAAAACGCGCTGATCGCCCTTCTTGGCTCAACCATGCTCGCTGCGCCTGCTTTTGCGCAGGACGCCGAGGCGGGGTCGGAAAACCCAGCTTCGCAAGCTACATATGGGGGCCAGTCTGGCCCAGACATGTCGCTTGAGGCGATGACGCCTGAGGATGAAGCGGTGAATGTCGGCCTTTCGGGGCAGGACCCGGCCAATATTGCGCGCTACCTGCTCGCGAGCGGCGCAGGCAGCGTTTCCATCTCTCCGGATGGCGAAATGCTCGCCTTTCGCTGGGATGTGACGGGCCAGCCACAACTCTGGAGACTGCCCGTCAGCGGCGGCCAGCCACAGCAGCTGACCTTCGGCAATGGCATTACTTTTTTCTCGTGGTCGCCGGATAGCGAGACGCTGATCTATGGCGCCGACAATGATGGCAATGAGCAGGAGTCCTATTATCGCATCGCCGCCGACGGTTCATCCGAAGCCCTTGTCCTTGCCGCAGTCGAAGGCGGCTTCCGCTCCTTCGGTGATTTTGGCGCCGATGGCGAGAGGATTGCCTTCGCCTCAACCGAGCGCAACGGCCAAGACTTCGACATCTACACCGCTGACCTTTCCACCGGAGAGACCACCCGCCTCTATGAAGGCACGTTCGGCTTTTTCGCGCATGACATCTCGCCGGATGGCACAAGGCTGATCGTCAGCGAAACGGTGGGGGAGGATTCCGACAATCTTTACTTGCTCGACATTGAAAGCCGCGAGATCACGACGCTCGCCAAGCCTGATCCGCGCGCCAATCATACGAATGGCGGTTTTGCCTGGCTGCCGGATTCGTCGGGCTTCTATTTCGCCTCCAATGAGGACAGCGAATTTTCAGCCATCACCCGCTATGACGTCGCTTCGGGTGAGATGAGTGTAGTGAAGGAAGCAGATTACGATCTCGGCGGGATCAAGCTATGCGGTGAGGCCGGCTCGTACATGGTTTACACCGAGAATGTGGATGGCTTCGATACGCTGCACATCGATCAGAATGGAAAGAGCGCAAGTCTCGATCTGAGCTTCCTGCCAGAAGGCCAGTATCAGGCGAGCTGTTCTATGGAGAGCTCGACGCTCGCCATCCGGGCGAGCGGCTGGCGCACGCCGGGCGATGTCTATGTGATGGACCTGGAGACAGGCGAACACAGCCGAGTTTTTGCTTCCAACTATGCTGGCCTCGACCCGAACCGCCTCATACGCCCTGAAAGCGTGCGCATGATGGCGCGCGACGGCGTGGAGCTTCAAGGCCTGCTCTACCTGCCGGATGAAAGCTCACGTACTGAGGATGGGCCGCCGCCGGTCATTTTCTTCGTGCATGGCGGGCCCACCGGCCAGTCGGTCGCAAGCTTTGACCCGGTCGTGCAATACCATCTCGACCGGGGCCTTGCCGTCTTTGAACCAAATGTGCGCGGCTCCACCGGTTTCGGGCGGACTTATGTTACGCTGGATGACCAGAAGAAGCGCCGCGACAGCGTCCGCGACCTGATCGATATGCTGGCCGCGCTGGAAGAAGACGGCCGCGTTGATACGAGCCGTGCGGCCGTGGTGGGCGGCTCCTATGGCGGCTATATGGTGAACGCTGTTTTAGCGCTCTATCCGGACGCATTCGATGCGGGCGCGTCGCTGTTCGGTGTCGGCAACTGGGTGACCGCGCTTCAGGTCGCTTCGCCCGGCCTAAAGGCATCCGACCGGATCGAGTATGGCGATATCCGCGAGCAGGAATGGGTCGACTATTACACTGAGAATTCGCCCGTCACCCTCGCCGACCAGATCAAGGTGCCAGTGCTATATTCGCACGGCGTCCAAGACCCGCGTATCGACATCTACGAGACAGAGATCATGGTAAAAACGCTGCGCGAGAATGGCATCGAGACGCCCTATGTCCGCATCCCGGATGAGGGCCATGGCTGGCGCAAGCTGAAGAACCAGCTCTTCTATTTCCGCCGCCAGGCTGAATTCCTCGAAGAGCAGCTGATGGGAGATACCGACGCCGAGTAAGCGCTTTCCTTGCTGAATGCTCTGGTCACGCGTCCCGGTTTCAGGCATCGGGGCGCGTGATGGCCTTTCCGCTCCGCCTTTTTCTTGTCACGGCACTCGCCATGACGGCGTTTGCCGCGAACTCGGTGCTGGCGCGCCTTGCCATGGCGACCGGCGAGGCAGGGCCGTGGAGCTTTACGCTGATCCGCCTTGTCTCAGGCGCGGTTGTGCTGGCGCTGATCGTCTCGCCCCGGCGGGCAATCACATCTGGCAGCTGGGCGTCAGGGGCAGCTCTCCTTCTTTACGCGGCGGCGTTCTCCCTCGCCTATCTGACGCTTGCGACAGGGACGGGCGCGCTCATCCTGTTCGCCATCGTCCAGATCACCATGATCGGCTGGGGCATCCTGCAAGGCGAACGTCTGGCGGCCGCGCGCTGGGCAGGACTGGCGCTGGCGCTTGGCGGGCTGGTCTGGCTCCTCCTGCCCGGCCTTGAAGCCCCGCCCCTGATCGGCGCGCTGCTTATGGGCGCAGCAGGCATTGGCTGGGGCATCTATTCACTGCGCGGACGCGGCGCGGACCAGCCGACCGTGCTGACGGCGGGAAATTTCGCGCGCGCTTCCGTGCTGGCCATCGTGATTGCAGGCCCGGCACTGCTTCTCAGCGGCGAAGCCGCGCCAAGCATCGAAGGCATCGTCTACGCCCTCGCATCTGGCGCGATCACATCGGCGCTCGGCTATGCAATCTGGTACGCCGCGTTGCGCGATCTTAGCGCCAGCCTTGCCGCCATCGCACAACTGACCGTGCCAGCCATCGCCGCCATTGGCGGCATGGTTTTCCTGAGCGAGCCGCTGACCTTGCGCTTTGTGATCGCTACCGGCCTCATCCTTGGCGGCGTCGCGCTGGCGAGCTTTGCTCGCCGCCGATCACCGAACTGATCAACCCGCGTCTCCTTCGTTCCTCTCGACGCCCAGCCAGTCCTCTCGGAAGCGTTTCTCTGCGACTGACAGCTCTTCATCGCCCGCTTCCTTGCGGGTGACCTTGAGCGCCGGGTCTTCAGCAAGGGTGACCGAGACAGTGCCGTCCCCGGTGCGGGAGACGTAAGCGACGTCAACAGTGTCGCCAGGCTCATGGCGTGAGAGCGCCGTGTCCACGTCCCCGGTCGAGTTGATGTCAAAACGACCGATCCGGGCAATCTCATCCCCGCGGTCCAGCCCGGCCTCATAGAGCGGCGTGCGGCGCACCGTGTTGGACGCGATCTTCACGACGGGGCCATCCGCCTCGAAGCTACCGCCGATCCAGGCCTTGCCGGGATTGGCAGGCCCAAGCTCAAGCCCTGCCTGCGCGAGGAGCGGGCCATAATCCGGCAAGGCGCCTGTTTCGATATAGTTCGCGAAAAAGTCTCCCGCGAAGGCCTCGTCTCCCGTCACCTCAGCCAGCGTGACCTTCAGGTCTTCATGCGTGTAGGGCGTCTCGTTCTTTCCGAATTTTTGCCAGAGGCGGCGCATGTAATCATCAAGCGAAATGCCCTCAAACTTGCCACGAAGTTCAAGGTCCAGCGCAAGGCCGATCATGGCGCCATAGGGGTGGTAGGACACGAACGTATTGGCGTTATTGTCGGGGTCGATTGCCGTTGCTGCATCGACGAAAGGCGCCCGCAGGCTCATCGCCATAGGGGACCGTAGATCCCGCCCGGCCCCGTTCACGACATAGCTGAGGTTACGGCTCAGCGTCTTCAGATACCCATCGACATCCTCTTCGCCGGCCCGAAGGATTGTGAGCGGCGCATAATAGGACGTGAAGCCTTCAGCGAACCAGAGCGTGGTCGTCGGATTGGCCTTCGTGAAGTCGAAAGGTTCCAGCTCTGCCGGGCGCAGGCGTTCGACATTCCAGGCATGAATGAACTCATGCGAGAGCGTGCTCAGCTGCCCGAATTCGGCCTCATAGAGGCCTTTGGTGTTGCTGATGATGGTGGAGTTGCGATGCTCCATCCCGTCGCCGCTGACATAAGGCAGATAGTCGGCGATGAAAGTGTAGGTACCATAGTCGAAAAGTGGCGCCTCTCCGAAGAGTTTGATCTGCTCATCGACCACATTCTTCGCCATCTCGGCATAGGTATCGGCGTCTTCTGGCGTGCCGTCATGGTGGATGGCGAGCCGAATTGTCTGCTCGCTGTCGCCTTCCCCGATCGTCCATTCGCGGAGGTCGAAGTCGGAAAGCTCGGTCGGGCTATCCATGAGGTATTGAAGGTCCGGCGCGGTAAACGCCATCGCGGCATCTGTAGGAACGAGCTGCGTCGCCGCTTTCCAGTCGGGGGACGCAGGCTCAAAGCTGATCTCTACTGGCCGGCCTTCCATACCCTCCGCCCAGAGCAGCGTGGCGGGCATGTTGAGATGAGCATGGGTAAGATCGATCTGCTAATAGGTACCATCGGCGCGGTCGGCATAGAGGGTGTAGGTCACCGTCGCCTCGCCGCCATGGCCTTCGATTGTCCATGAATAGGGATCATCCTGCGAGACGGCCAGCGTCTCTCCAGCTACATCGACCGCGCTCAGGCCGTAAACATTCCTGGCAAACTCATGCAGTGCATACCGCCCCGGCGAGGCGCGCGACATGCGCACGGTGAGCGGCCCGTTGCCGATCTCACGAAAAGTGACGGAGATTTCCGCCTCATGGTGCGCCGCGTTCGGGAAGGAGACGTCGTAGGAAACCGCCGCGTCCTGCGCCCACGCACCCGCTGAAATCAGAAGGGCTGCACTCCCCAATAGTGTTGCGCGCATGGTCGGCTCCTTTCTGGTCAATGCGAGGGATATAAGCGGTTCGGTCTGATTGCGACTAGGTGAGCGCATGCCTGAACGCAGCTGATCGCAGGCCTGCGGCCAGCTGAGCCTAATGCCAGACCAGACAGAGTGATTGACGCCCGCGCCGTTCCCGGCCATTGCCTTGCGCCATGAGTGAGGCTCCCGCCACCCGCAAGCATGGGAAAAATGCCTTCCTGTTCGTCATCGTCTGCGTGGCGATGGACATGATGGGATTTGGCATCATCATCCCTGTCATGCCGTCCCTGCTCGAAGAGCTGACGGGCAACCCGGCCTCAGAGACGATCGTGATCGGCGGCTATCTGATGGCCACCTATGGCATCCTCAACTTCGTAACGATGCCTACGATCGGGAATTTGTCTGACCGTTATGGCAGGCGGCCTGTCCTGCTCGTTTCCATTGCGACGTTGGGCATGGACTTCATCATCATGGGGCTCGCCGACTCGGTCTGGCTGCTCTTTGTTGGCCGCGCACTGACAGGCATTTCATCGGCCACCTTCTCGACCGCGAACGCCTATATCGCCGATGTGACCGAGCCGGAAGAACGCGGCAAGGCGTTCGGTATGATCGGCGCGGCCTTCGGTATCGGCTTTATTCTCGGCCCGGCGATTGGCGGCCTTCTGGGGTCGATCGATACGCGCCTTCCCTTCTTCGGCGCGGCTGTGCTCTCCATCGCCAATTTCCTCTATGGCTATTTCGTCCTGCCGGAATCGCTAGCCAAAGAGGATCGCCGCCCCTTCGATGTGAAGCGCGCCAACCCGTTCGGGGCCGTCAAACACTTCTCGAAGATTCCCAAGGTGGGCTGGTTCATCGTCGCCTTCGGCATTTTCCAGTTCGCCCACAGCGTCTTCCCGTCGACCTGGAACTTCTATTCCGACATCCGCTATGACTGGTCCGAGACGCAGATCGGCCTGTCGCTGGCGGCCGTTGGCCTGGGCTCAGCGTTCACGCAGGTCCTGTTGATTGGACCCGCGATCAAACGTTTCGGTCCCGTGCGCACCGCGCTTGGAGGTATCGCGATCATGGTACTCGCGCTCGGCCTGTTTGCGGGCGCGGTTCAAGGCTGGATGGTCTATGCGATCATTCCGCTCAGCGCGCTCGGCGGCGTGTTTGGCCCATCCATCAATCAGATCATGTCGGGCCTTACACCGCGCAATGCGCAAGGCGAACTGCAGGGCGCAACGGCCAGCCTGAATGCGTTTTCGATTATCTTCGCACCGCTTCTGATGACACAGACGCTGCATGCCTTCTCCGCGCCCGATGCGCCCGTCTATTTTCCCGGCGCGGCTTTCCTCTTGGCTTCGCTTCTGACCGCATTCTGCCTCATCCCGTTCATCCTCGGCGTGCAGGCAAACAGGCGGGCGGTTTCAGACCTTGGGCAGGACGTCGCCAAAGGCAGCTGATTGCAGCAGGCTCAACTGGTACAGCCGCTGTCCTTGGCGTAGGGATGACTCATGGCCGAACGACGCCCCGCCCTTTTTCTTGATCGCGATGGCGTCCTCAACGTCGATCGTGGCTATGTCAGCCGTGTCGAGGACTTTGAGTGGATCGAGGGCGCCAAGACCTGCATCGCCAATTTCAACAAGCGCGGCTGGTACGTCTTTGTCGTCACCAACCAGTCGGGCATTGCGCGCGGCTACTACACGGAGGCCGACATGCAGGCCCTGCACGACCATATGACCGAAGAGCTCAAGCAAGCTGGCGCGCACATCGACCGTTTCTATCACGCCCCCTGGCACGAGGCAGGCGAAATCGCGCGCTATCGCAAGGCGAGCATCGACCGCAAGCCAGGCCCGGGCATGCTGCTTCAGGCCATGGCAGACTTCAACGTGAACCGCGAACAGAGCTTCCTGATCGGTGACAAGCAAACCGACCTTGAAGCTGCGCGCGCAGCTGGCGTCGGGGCGTTTCTGTTCAAGGGCGGCAATCTTGGTATTTTTGCCGAATGGGCGCTCGCCAGTTTTGAGGATGGCCTGCGCGGATGAAGCGAATTGGCATTCTCGGCGGAATGAGTCCTGAGAGCACGGTCATCTATTATCGCGCGCTGAATGCTGGCGCGCGTGCGCGTCTCGGAGAGCTGGCGACAGCGGACTGCATCATCGCTTCGATGAACTTTGGTGAGATACAGGCCATGCAAAAGGCTGGCGACTGGGCGGGCGCGGGCCAGCACCTCGCGCGCGCCGCAAAAGAACTGGAAGCGGCCGGTGTTGATCTCGTCCTGCTTGCGACGAACACGATGCACCGCTGCGCCGAAGCGATCGAAAGTGCGCTGGGCGTGCCATTCCTTCATATTGCGGATGCGACCGCCATCAGGCTGAAGGCAGATGGACGTGCGCGCCCGCTGCTGCTTGGAACGGCGTACACGATGGAGCAGGACTTCTATAAAGGCCGGCTCGCAGACCAACATGGGCTAGGGGTGATCGTGCCCGGCGCCGCTGACCGCGCGCGCATACACGCCCTCATCTTCGAGGAACTCGTCAACGGCATCACGACCGAAGACAGCCGCAACGCGTTTCTGGAAATCGTTTCGAAGTATGCAGAAGCTGGGGCCGACAGCGTCATTCTCGGCTGCACCGAAATCGGCATGCTGCTAGATGCGGGGAATTCACCGCTGCCGGTCTATGATACGGCGCTCATCCATTGCGAGGTCGCTCTCGACCTCGCTTGTGACCTATCGAAGCGCTAGGGATCCATCGGCATCATGCCGCCATCAGCGCTGACCTCATCGATGAAGCGGCGGCCTTCTTCCTCGGCCTGTTCGTCGATCTGAGCCCACTCGGCTGGCTCCATACAAACACGCCGGCCAAGCATTGTGCCCATTTCCTTGATGCGGCGGCATTCGACTTCGCGGCCGTCCGTCGTCATCATCATCTCGCTGTTCGTAGACGGTTCCTCAATCGCGGTGCAACCGGCCAGCAAAGCTCCCATTGCAACAAATACGCCTGTGATCCTGATCATCCGCTTTCCCCCGTTCAGCGTTTGTCCAGACGAACGAAAAACGCCCGAAGATCAAGTCTTCGGGCGTGAAAAAATTTTTACAGTCCTGGAGAGTCAGGCCCCTGACCGGCGCCGCGTGAACTCCCCATGAAGTCCTCGGCGCCTTCTTCTGCAGCGCGGTCGACCTGCTGCCATTCAGCGGGCTGCATGCAGACGCGCTTGCCCAGCATCGTGCCCATTTCCTTGATGCGACGGCACTCAACTTCAGTTCCGTCATCGGCCACCATCATTTCACTGTTGGCGGACGGGTCTTCAATAGCGGTACAGCCAGCCAGAACGAAACCCATGGCGACCAGCGCGCTTGCAATTTTAGTCATCAGTTACCTTTACATATGAATCTATGCAAAGGGCGTAACATCCTGCTTATGGCAATTGAAAGAGCTAAAGTGGCTTCAATGTCTTTCCGTTGAGGCCGCCCATGCGGCAGACCTCGATCCACTCATCTTCCTTCACCGGCTGGACGGAAAGGCGGAAACTGGTGACCAGCGCCATATCTTCCAGTTTCTCGTTCGCCTTGACGTCTTTCAACGTTACCGATTTCGGCATGTCGCAGACAGCGCGGAGGTCAACACAATCCCAGCGTTCATCGTCCGTCGTCTCATCCTGCGCGCTTTCGGCCGAAACTTCGACGATGCCGACAACTTCGAGGCCTTTGTTGGAGTGGTAGAAAAAGCCTTTGTCGCCGACCTTCATGTCGCGCATGAAATTGCGCGCCTGGTAGTTGCGAATACCGGTCCACTGCGTGCCTTCTTCGCCCGCTTCCTTTTGGTCGTCCCAGCTCCACTTGAACGGCTCGGACTTGAACAGCCAGTATGCCATCGCTGTCTCCTCTCCATGGTTGCGTGAGCAGACATAAGACGGTTCGGCGCCATTGCGACAGCCACGTGCAGGCATGATTGTGCAAAGTTGGCGGCTGACTGGAATGCAGACCGTTAAAGCAGGCTAGCCCGTTGCCGCCGACTGCAGGCAGGCTTCGCGCACCAGAAGCTCCAGCTCATCCCAGCCCTTATAGGCGCGGACCTTCTGGTCGGCCCCGATCCAGGCATCCTCGAAGCTTTCGCGCAGATCGTCGTCGACAAGGATCGGCAACAGCGGATCAAGGCAAACCCTGATGGTGAAACAGATCACGCCCGTTTCCGGCAGTTTCCTGATGGTCTGGCGCTCAACCCTAAGAAAGAGGTCTTCTGGTTCCGCCGCGAGCGTGAGCGGGCGCTCAGGTGTGAAGCGCTGAGCGCCCGCCTGAACAGTCCAGTTAAACCGCTCCAATACCTTGCCCGCCGCGAGATTGGTGAAGACCCGGTCGATGCGCGTAGCGAGTTCAGGACTGCCGCCCGGTACGGGCCCGTGCAGATCGTGCAGCGTGCCGCCTATGACCTCCGGCAGCGACCAATAGGTTGGCGCGGTTACCGCGCCGGCGATGAGGCGCCAGATGCCGTCGCTATCACGTCCCAGCAAGCAAAGATCATCCGACACAAGTGTCGCGGCCCGTGCAAGCGCGTTTTCGAATGAGCTTTGCGAGGAAACGTTTACTGCCTCACCAATCATGGCGAGCAGCTCACGTGCTGCAGGACCGTTCAGTTCTCCGAGGAGCGTTTCGTCTGGCTGCTCCTCAAGCAGCATCAACCGGTCCAGCTCGCAACCGTCCATTTCCGTGTCCGGCAGCAACCAGTCGCGCAGAGAGATCGGCTTCAACGCCGGAGCTACCGTGGGCGGCCCATGCAGGAAGGGCAGGTAGGGCGGCGACCTAAGCGGCACGTGCCTGCCCCCAGCTGACATAGCCGGCAATTTTCGGCGTGCTTGGCAGGTACATTGTGTGCACGTCATCCATCACGAAGCCTGCATCGGTCAGCATCGCCTTGGCGTCGCGGGTCAGGTGGCAGCCGCCAGCAAGCGGCTTCCAGAATCGTTCGACGCGGCGCTGCCATTTGGCGACCCCCTGGTCGGGGGCGAGACCGTGCTCGGAGAAGAGCACCTTGCCGCCCGGCTTGAGGACGCGGCGCACCTCCGCCAGTGAGCCGGCCCAGTCAGGAATGGTGCAGAGCACGAAGGTGATCACCACCGTGTCGACACTATCGTCAGGCAGCGGCACGTTTTCGGCGCCCGTTTCGAGAAACTCGATCCGCTCGGCCCATCCAAGCTCACTTGCCGCCTTGCGGGCGCGTTCGATCATTTCCGGTGAAGGCTCCAGCGCATAGAGCTTTTCGAGCTTCGACGCATCGTAGAACCCGAAATTCGTCCCCGAGCCGCAGCCCAGTTCCAGAACGTTACCGGTTGCCAGCGGCACAACCTTTTCGCGCTGCTTCATGATCGGCTTGGTCGCGCAGGCACATGAGATAAGCGGTGGTACGACGAATTTGTCCCAAAGCCCCAAGATTTCAGCTCCCAGTTTCGAGTTGCTGGCGCGCAGCCGCATTGGCCGGTTCGAGCTTTAGCGCCTGTTGCGTGATGACAATGTCATAGGCGAGGCCATCGGCCATGGGGGCGTAAACAGCAGAGCCGAACTGGCTGCCCTTCACGCCGACCCGTTCGCCCTGCTCGCGCGCAAGCGCGAAAACATCGAGGCCCGGATTTTCCGACAGCGCCAGACCGTTGCTGGTCGCTTCGCTGACAGAGCGCGTATTGTAGCGCCGGTTCATCCGGCCTTCCATATATTCAAGCCGGTAGACGCTATCATAGCCCAGCATGTTGGCCATCGGTTCAAACGTGATGACGCGCGCTCCGAGAGAAAATTCGTCGCCGTTCAGGACGCAGGGTTCGCGCTCTGAAGCCGGGTCGAAGCAGGTGACATCACCGCCGCCCGCAAGATCGACATTCACGCGGTAGGCATTCTCTTCGCCGCCAACCGCCGCAAAAGTCACCCGTGCAACGGGCCGCTCATAGGTCAGCCGCTCATAGGTCTGCAGGTTGAGGCCGAGGAAAGTACCGATGCCTGCCGCCCCAAGAAAGCCGATACCGAACAGGAAACGAAGCGCCCCGGCCATGATCCGCAGCCTGAACAGGCGCCCAAGCCCCGCAAAGGTCAGCATCAGCCCGACGACACCCGACAGCGAGGGCAATATCCACCAGATCAGGTCCATTTTCTCATCTCCATCGCCCCCCACAGGCGGTATTTCCAGCAAGACCCTAGCTTATCAGGGCAGCATGTCACCAAAATAACGCCTGCTTAACCCTGTCATCGCGGAACGTGCATGCTACACATCCAGTCAATTTGAATGATGCGGGAGGATTTGAGATGAAAAAGTGGGCATTTCTTGCGGGCGTCTGCCTGACCGGATTGTATGCGATGAGCGCGGGCGCTCAGGATGCAGGCAGCGCCGAGGAAAGCCGCCGTTTCACTGCTGAGCGCGTCTTCGACATCGAATATGCGACCTCCCCCCAGATTTCGCCTGACGCCTCAAAGATCGTCTATGTCCGCCACTCCATGGACCAGCTGAACGACCGCGATCGCGGCGACCTCTGGATCATTGATGTTGCCTCAGGAGAGCAGCGGCCTCTGGTTACCGGCGGCGCTTCTGCCAGCAGCCCGACCTGGTCGCCCGATGGCACAAAGTTGCTCTACTCCACAGCTTCGACCGACGGAAAGCCGGAGCTTCGCCTTCACTATCTCGACACCGGTCAGAGCTTCTCCCTCGCCCAGCTCGAATATGGCGCTGGCGGCGCGAAATGGTCGCCCGACGGCTCAAAGATTGCTTTTTCCATGTTCGTGAAGGGTGACAAGCCAAGCTTCGCCACGCCGCCAAGTCAGCGCGAAGGCGCTGAGTGGAGCGAGCCTGTCCGCGTCTTTGATGACCTCACCTTCCGCTTCGACGGTCAGGGCTATCTTGAGGAAGGTACGACCCACACTTTCGTGCTCTCAGCCGATGGCGGTTCACCGCGCCAGGTCACCAAGGGCGACGCCGATCTCGGAGGCCCGGTCTGGCTCGACAATGATACGTTGCTCGTAACCGGCAATACCGCCGAAGACGCTGATCTCGACCCGATCGAGAGCGAGATTTACGCCGTCGAGCTCTCCGACCTTTCCATGCGGGCGCTGACCAGCCGCGATGGCCCGGACTTCGGCCCTGTGGTCTCTCCGGATGGCGAGACCATCGCCTTCCGCGGCCATGACGACAATCTGAAGGCCTATGAGCAGGCCAATCTTTATCTGATGGCTGCGGACGGATCGAATGTTCGTGAAGTCGCTGCTGATTTCGACCGTGAGATTGGCGCAATACAGTGGGCCCCTGATGGCCGCTCGCTCTACAGCGCCATCGAAAACGCCGGCGATATGGACCTTTTCCAGATCACGACACGGGGCGACACTTCGGTCGCTGTTTCAGGTCTGGGCGGCACGTCGATTGGTCGGCCCTATGCAGGTGCGGACTTCTCCGTGTCAAAGACCCGCAATCCCGTGATTGCCTACACGGCCGGGTCAGCTGATGCGCCGGCTGAGGTCGCCGTGGCCGGACGCGGCGTGAATGCCCGCACGCTTACCTCGCTGAATTCCGATGTCTTGCCCTATCTCGACATGGCGCGCGTTGAGGAAGTGAAAGTCTCCTCCAGCGCCGATGGCCGCGAGATCGAGGCATGGGTTGCCCTGCCACACGGGTTTGAGGCCGATGGCAGTTATCCGATGATCCTGGAAATCCATGGCGGACCGTTCTCCATGTACGGGCCATTCTTCGCCAGCGAGATCCAGCGCTATGCCGCTGAAGGCTATGTCACGGTCTGGGCCAATCCACGTGGCTCGACCGGCTATGGCGAAGAGTTCGCCCAGCTGATCGACAAGAACTACCCATCTGCCGACCATGATGACCTCATGAGCGTCGTCGATGAGATGGTGGCCCGCAACTATGTCGACCCGAAGCGCCTCTTTATCACTGGCGGGTCTGGCGGCGGCGTACTGACCGCCTGGGCGGTCGGCAAGACGGACCGCTTTGCGGCGGCGGCGACGATCAAGCCCGTTATCAACTGGTTCACCATGGCGCTTGCTGGTGATATCGCCCCCTTCGTCTGGCGTCACTGGATCCGCGAAGACCCCTGGGAAAACCCGC
Organism: Henriciella marina; assembly: GCF_027213945.1. Classification (GTDB taxonomy): domain Bacteria; phylum Pseudomonadota; class Alphaproteobacteria; order Caulobacterales; family Hyphomonadaceae; genus Henriciella; species Henriciella marina_A. The sequence continues at coordinate 1,190,515 of NZ_JAPWGW010000001.1, read as the reverse complement.
AGGCCTATTTCGACCTTTCCCCAATCTCGCTCGTTGGCAATGTGACCACGCCGACGCTCGTCATGGTGGGTGAGGAAGACTGGCGCACGCCAACCTGGGAAGCTGAGCAGTTCTACACCGCGCTGAAACTCCAGGGCGTCGACACGGCCCTGATCCGCATTCCGGGCTCGCCGCACTATATCGCCGGTCGCCCAAGCCGCCTTATCGCCAAGACCGACAATATCATGGGGTGGTTCGCCAAATACGACCCGGCGAAACAGGACGAAGCTGACAAGGAATAGGATCGCAAGAATGTCAGACCTTGATGCCCTGATCGACGCGCTGCCTAAGGCCGAGCTGCACCTTCATCTCGAAGGCAGTCTCGAGCCTGAGCAGCTCCTCGAATTTGCCGCCCGCAACAAGGTCGACATCCCGTTCAAGACTCTTGAGGAAGTCCGCGCAGCGTACGAGTTCTCCAACCTGCAGGACTTTCTCGATATCTATTATCAGGGCATGTCGGTCCTGCAGACAGAGGTCGACTTCCACGACCTGACCGATGCCTATCTGCAGCGTGTGGCCGCCGACAATGTCCGCCATGTCGAAGTCTTCTTTGACCCGCAGGGTCATACTGAACGCGGCATCCCGTTCGACGTGCCGATCAGCGGCATCCTGAAGGCGCTCGATGCGGCGAAGGCGAAGTATGGCATCACCTACCGCCTTATCATGTGCTTCCTGCGTCACCTCTCCGAAGAGGACGCGTTCAAGACCTGGGATCAGGCAAAGCCATGGCTCTCCAAGATCCACGGCATCGGCCTGGACAGCTCAGAAAATGGGCATCCGCCTTCCAAATTCGCGCGCATCTATGCCGAGGCCCGCAAGGCCGGGCTGAAGCTCGTCGCCCATGCCGGCGAGGAAGGCCCGCCCGCCTATGTCTACGAAGCGCTGGATGAGCTGAAAATTGACCGCATCGACCATGGTAATCGCTCGCTGGAGGATGACGCCCTCATCGCGCGCATTCGCGATGCTGGCATCACGCTGACAGTGTGCCCGCTGTCGAACCTTTCGCTCTGCGTGGTCGATGACCTGAAAGATCATCCATTGAAAAGAATGCTGGCGCTTGGCCTGAAAGCCACCGTCAATTCGGACGACCCGGCCTATTTCGGCGGTTATGTGAACCAGAACTACCGCGAGACGGCGAAAGCCGTCGGCCTGACACACGATGACATCATCACGCTGGCGAAGAACAGTTTCACCGGTTCATTCCTGTCTGCCGAAGAACAGGCACCGCACCTGGAAGCGATTGATCGTATAGCGGCGTCTCACTGACAGGAGGAATGGATGGGAACCGGTGCAGGTGCGCAGCTGGAATACATTCTGGAAACGCTGTCCTTCGGGATCGAGCTTGTTTCCGCGCTGATCCTCGTAGCCGGCTCTCTCGTCTTCCTCTGGACACTTGGCAGCGGCCTTCTCACCCCATCTGTCAGTGTGACCACAGCCCTGCAGCGCGGGCGGTTGAAGCTCGGCACCTATATTCTTGCCGCACTCGAATTCCTGATCGTCGCCGATATCCTTTTTACCATTGTTCACCGGACACTGGATGATGTCATCGTGCTTGCCATCGTGGCGGGCGTGCGCACCGTGGTCAGCTATTTCCTGGGAAAGGAGATCGAAGCGCTCAGTCAGGAAGAAAGCGAGGCGCTCGGCCTGCGCCGGCGCTCGGACGCTGGCCCGTCCATCTCTTGAAGGCGCGCGAGAAGGCGCTTGGATCGGAAAATCCGACCAGATAGGCGGTCTCGTTCACAGAGACTTTTTCGCCTTCAAGATAATCAATCGCCAGGCGATGGCGCAACTGGTCAAGCAGCTCGTCAAAACTCGTGCCTTCCTGCTTTAGCTGCCGGTACAGCGTCTGGCGGCTCACGCCCATCTGCAAGGCAATCGTCTTCATGCTGATATTGCCCGTATGCAGATCCGCCATCATGCGTCGCTCCACCTCGGAGGCGACCGTATCGGACGCTTCAAGCCTCTTCAGGAGGGCCTCGGCCTGCTCGCTCAGTATGCCGAAAACATAGCCGGGCGAGTTCGATATCGTCATCGTGAAATAGGCCGGGTCGATCTCCATCGTGTTCCGTTCCCGGCCAAACTGGACCGGCACACCCAGAAGTTCCTCATACAGGTCGCCATAGTCGGGCCGTGTGTGCGTGACCTCGGCAGACAAATAGAGCGGCACTGTCGGAAAGATCCGGCTAAACCCGCAGATGAACCGGCCAAGCGTCGATTCCGTCAGTTCCGGGAAACTGTTTGGATTGGCCCGCTTGTCGACGATGTAAGTGCGCCCGCCTTGTTCTTCGACGACAAAGCGGTCCTCGCGGCCTACGCCCTCCACCTCGATCACCAGCCGGCCATACCGGTTCATCTGGCGGAAGGCCTCGTCCATGGTCGGTGCCGCGAAACAGATCAGCCCGACAATCGACAGCACGTTGAACCTGATATCGGTGCCAAAGTGCAGCGCGAGTGCAGGATCTCCGGAAAGCCGTTTGCCTTCGCGCATCAGGCGCTTGAACCGCTCGAACGGAACACGCGCCTCGCTCTGCTCGAGTTCTCTGGCATTTAGCCCGGCCGCAGACAGCAATTGAGCGCGGTCGGCGCCGCGGCTGACGGCAAGGTCAAGCAGAGCTTTCGTATAACCCGCTGATACTGTGGCTCCCGCCATCATCCCCCTCTCGAGCGTTGCGCCCCGTCCTATTGTTACCACAGGTCATGAAATTGGAACCCGCTGTCATGGGGTAAGCCGCGCCGCCCCGATAATCTGCGGCGAAATATCAATAAGAAGACAAAAAACATGACAACGCTCACCTCCCGCCCCGCAATCCTCCCGCAGCTCGATGCCTTGCGCGTCCTGAAACTATCAGGTGCGCTCTGGTTCGTCATCGCCGTGATCGGGCAGGCAGCCTTTGCGGCCTATATCCTCGGCTTTTACGGCGTCTCGACCGCCCAAGGTGATTTCGAGCGTATGGATGGCCGCGTCTTTCACGGCTTCATCGACGGCGACCTGCTGGGCAATAGTCTGTTCCTGAGCCATGTGCTGCTGGCCTTCATCATCACGTTTGGCGCCCCGTTCCAGCTCATCCCGCAAATCCGGAACCGCTTCCGTACCTTCCACCGTTGGAATGGCCGCCTGTTCCTCATGGTGGCCGTGGTGATCAGTACCGGCGCACTTATCCTCGTCTATCATCGCGGCGTTATCGGAGGCGCCTTCGTCGCGACGGGCAACACGATCAATGCGGTCTGCATTCTCGTATTTTCCGCCATGACGCTAAGATTTGCGCTCAAGCGCCGCTTCGCAGATCACCATCGCTGGGCCATGCGGCTTTTCATTGCAGCCAGCGGGGTCTGGTTCTTCCGGCTCGGCTTCGGCTTCTGGGCCGGTATCACGGGGGGCACAATGCCTGGTAGCGCCATGGACCTGACCGGGCCGTTCGACCGGTTCCTCGGCATCGGACACGCCATCATTCCCTTGCTTGTCCTCGAGCTCTACCTCCTCGCCCGCGACAGAGGCTCATCCACCGCGCGCTATGCCATGGCAGGTGGGATGGTTGCGGCCAGCGCGGCGACAGCACTCGGCATCTTCATGGCCGCGCAGATCTTCTGGCTACCGGCCTTACACTAGACCGGCGAATAGGTATCAACACGCAGGCGCTCTAGGGCCCGTTCAGCCTGACCTGTCCGGGCCGCCCTCCCGGTGCATCGACTTTTTCGGTCCAGCCCATGGCGAGATAGGCCTTCATCGCCAAAATGTTCTGGTCATCCACATCGAGCTCAAGCGGCGCACGGGCGAGATCGCGGGCGACCTCCAGCAGTCCTGAGCCTACACCGCAAAGGCGCCAGTCAGCCGCCACAAATAGATGCGGCACATAGGGGCTCTTGCGCTCGAGTGTCAGGAAGCCAATCACCCCGGCATGCGGCTCTTCCGCAACAATGCAACGTGATAGCCGAAGCGTCTGGCGCAGTCGGATGAGCTCATCAACCGGTCCGCTGCGCCAAGGAAAAGCATCAAGACAGTCGAGAAAAAGTGTTTCCACACTGACATTGTCAGTCCGTGCATAAGGCCTGATCTTCCAGCCTGCACCCTGATGAAGCAAAAGCGCCATGGGCTGAGTTGTATCGAGGCCGTCACTCTTGCATAGGATTTTATGACGCTTTGGTAACGCTGCGGTCTGCTTTCCCGGCCACCGATGCAAACAGGCCACAACTTGCCAAGCTGGCATTCGGCGCGAATAGTCTACATCCCATGATGGAGAGATTTATGAGATCAGCCTTTCTGCTGGCCACGGCGATTGCCGGCCTTCCCGCAAGCGCTGAAATCGTGAGCGCAACTGCCGACCACTATACGCTGCGCCATGAGGCGGTGTCTGACCTCGGCGTCGAAGAGACCTGGGAGCGACTGATCCAGCCGGAAACCTGGTGGCACCCGGACCACACCTATTCAGGCAATGCTGAACATCTCTGGCTAAATCCCAGTGCGGGCGGACCGTGGATGGAGAGCTGGGAAGGCAATGTCGTCGAGCATGGCCGCGTTCTCTCGATCCTGGAAAACAGGATGCTCCGGCTTGATGCGCCCTTTGGTCCATTGCAGGGGTTGGGCGTGCAGGTCGTCTGGACAATTACGCTCGAAGCGGATCCAGCAAACGGGGGTACGAAAATCGTTTTCGACGAGGTAGCAAATGGCTCTAGCCAGAGTGGCCTCGCGCAAATCGCGCCTGCCGTTGACATGGTCAAGCAACAGGCAATTGAACGCCTCGCTGCCCCCGCCCTGACTGACTAGGCAACCGCAACAAAACGCAAGCGTAGACGCCGACCACCTTCATCGGTGCGCAAGACAGCAACGCCTGCCTGCCTGGCCAGCGTGTCGATCAGCTTATTGGTCTCAGCTGCATCGCCATCCAGGGTCACATCGGCCCATTGGCCGTCGTCGGATAGCTCTAACCACGGCCCATTCCTATCATGCCCAGCCGCTAGTTCAATCCGCCCGTCGCCCACCCCATCACTGGGGGCAAAGATACGGGTCATCGTTTCGTGAATGATGAGAGCGAGCGGCGTGACCTGCGGCACCGAAACAGCAAACCCGCCATCCAGTGAAAGATCTATTTCACGTTCTGTGGGGAGGGTCTCTGCGATCTGGCCCGCCAGTTTCTGCGCCAGATCCGCGATATCCACGCCAGTCTCGCCGCTTTGATAAGTCAGGTCGAGACCTGCCGACATGGCACGAAGCCGTCCTATGGCATGCTCTACAAATCTTCTTACTTCGATGTTCGACGTCAGCCGTGCGGCGCGGCGCAGCAAGGATATCTGCAGCTGGAGGTTATTGTTTACCCGGTGGTGAAGCTCCCTCGTCAGCAGCCGGTTTATCTCCAGCGCCGCTTCCGCCGATTGCTGTGCTGCACGACGGGCACGCACTTCGCTATCCAGCTCAGCGACCTTGAGGCTCAGCGCGGCAAAGTTGTTGCGGTCATCCATCCTGAAGCGGAGTGTGAAAAAGACCCCATGGTCTGAGCGGCGCAGACGCTTTGCGACACCGCGCAGTTGCAGCCCTGCATCGGTCTCATCATCGAACACCAGGCTAAAGGGACGCGGATCGGCACTCTTGCGCAAACTGGTGATCAAATTGCCCAGAGAGCGCTCCCCATCCATCAGGAGGGGGCCCAGGCGTTGCCCCGGCTTCGCCTGCTCTGCGATGCGGCGCATGGCGCGATTGCTGGCATGGATTTCCCCATTATCCCCAATGAGCATCAACGCCTCCTTGGAGACGTCGAAGATATCCATCCAGTGCGCGAAAGGCGAAGGATCAGCCGCCAAAGTATTCCCGCCCTTCAGGCGCCTCATCAGGTTGCACCAGATTAACGACAACCCGGCACCCGGTATCGCCGCGCGCAATGGCTTTCTCGATCACCACATTGGCATAGCCGAGATTCTCAGCCGCAATCGTCCCGAACACATTGGATGTCATCATGCAGAGAGAGGGACGCCCTTCCACATACTCGCCAAACGGGCAGGCATTGTTGCCCAGGACAATCTTCGTCTCATCCGCTTCGATAATGTAAAAGTCGCCTTCGATGCGGCGTTTGAGGTCGACGAGAACCTGGCCAATTTCCTCGCGGCTGAGATTCTGGACGTTGATCTCATTCTTGTAAGCCTGGTTGATCTGGCTTCCGATCGCGCCGCCGACAACAGAGATGTAGCCTGAGGCGTCTTCCAGACCGACCACAGCCTCTAGCGTTCCTGCCAGTTCGCGCAGGAGCGAGCGTAGGAAGAGGTCACGGTCGAGCCCGACCTCAGCCTTCTCAACAGAATTCTCAGTGTCCGCCATCGCCTCACCCCTTTGTCATGGTGAATAACCTATGTTAGCAGCATTTGGTTCTATGCCCACTGCAGTAATCTTTACGATTCCTGAGACTGAGCCGGCGCCGTCATTCCCCATACACACGTGCTTAACGAAGGAGCGGGTGAGCGTGAAATGAAAATTTTTCGGCGGAACCTCCTTGCGCAAATCAATTTTTCGTCACATCGCTCAAGTCCCACTGTTGAAAGGGTCCGGAAATGAAAAAACTTTTTTACGTTGCAGCTGCTGGCGCGTTTGCCGCTGTCCTTGCTGGTTGCGAAGGCGACACAACCGAAGTCGAAATCGAAACCCCGTCGGCTGAAGAAGAAGTCGTGGTCGAGGAAGACACGGTTGGCGAAGACCTCGAAGAAGCTGCAGACGAAGTTGCTGCCGAAGCTGAAGAGCTCGCTGAAGACACCGAAGCGGCTGTCGATGATGCCGTGACCGACACCGATGGTGACGGTATCGCTGACGAAGTCGACACCGACGATGATGGTGACGGCGTCGCAGACAGCGAAGATCCAGACTTCGAAGACGACTAGGCTTGAAACTGTCCTGCGCGCGCAAGGCGCCGGAGCAAACTCAATCCAGCACGGAAAACAAAACCGGGCGGAGTTATCCGCCCGGTTTTCTGTATTGTCGCATCCGGCTCAGCCCAAAACCCAGGTTTACGGGCAGATACCGGAGCTGTGAGAGATCAACCTGCGACTGCCGGCTGATGCTGGCGCGGCTTATTCGTGCCGAAATAGGTTAGAACGGCCGCGCCGATACTCATGACTGACAGGGCGCGTTCCACCACCTTCAGCGTGACGTCGAAGTCGAAATAGTCGCCAACGCCGACGAAGACCCCAGCGATTGACTGGCTGACAAATAGTTCGACGCTTTCAAACAGGTTCAGCAATCTGGAGCTTCCGGCGAACTCTACACCCGGAATGAATGCATACAGCTTGTAGCCCAGGACAGGCGCATAGGCCGACAATGCCATAAGAATCCCGGCAAAGGCGATGCCCAGAGCAACCGCCCAATGTTGAGTGATCAACGCACCAACAATGATGACCGCGTAAACCGCCAGGATAATCCCGATTACGGAGAAATAGATGGAGAGCTGAACATCAATGACGTCCGCCAGGGGCACCTTCCAGAGCGCATTCGCAAAAACCGCTGCAGATATCGCGATGAAGAAGTTGGAAACCCACAACCGCGCGAAAATTTTAAACAGCGCTCCTAACGGCTTCTCGGAATCCATCCCACACCCCCAAGTTCAACCCTTCAAGATCTTTAACACGCGGTTGAGATATGAAAAGCCGGACTGGGGATCTGAGAGCGAATTCAGGTCGTTCTGCTGAATGCGTGCACGGTCTACGCGCTGGACGCCTTGGCCGCTTTCTTGCGCTCGTGCGGATCGAGATGGATCTTGCGCAGGCGGATGGACTGCGGCGTCACTTCGACCAACTCATCGTCTGCGATGTAGGCCAGCGACCGTTCCAGCGTCATCTGAAGCGGCGGCGTCAGGCGAACGGCTTCATCGGTGCCGGACGCGCGGACGTTGGTCAGCTTCTTGCCCTTCATGACATTGACCTCAAGGTCATTGTCGCGCGTGTGCTCGCCAATGATCATGCCCTGATAGACCTTGTCGCCAGGATGGATCATCATCGGGCCGCGATCTTCGAGGTTGAAGAGGGCAAAAGCCACCGCCTCGCCCTGCTCCATCGAGACGAGAACGCCCGTGTGGCGGCCTTTGATCGCACCCTTATACGGCGCGTATTCAAGGAAGACGCGGTTCATGATGGCCGTGCCGCGCGTATCGGAGAGAAGTTCGCCCTGATAACCGATCAGGCCGCGGGTCGGCGCATGGAAGACAAGCCGCGTGCGACCGGCACCCGATGGCTTCATCTCCATCATGTCGGCCTTGCGCTCCTGTAGCTTCTGCACGATCACGCCGGTATGCTCGTCGTCGACGTCGATGACGACTTCCTCAATCGGCTCGAGCTTTTCGCCCGTGTCCGGATCTTCCTTCATCACGACTTTTGGACGCATCACGCCAAGCTCAAAGCCTTCCCGGCGCATCGTCTCGATAAGGACGGCCAGCTGAAGTTCGCCCCGGCCGGAAACGGTAAAGGCTTCGGCTTCGGTCGAGCGCTCGACCTGAAGCGCGACATTGCCTTCAGCCTCCTTGACCAGACGGTCCCAGATGAGGCGGGACGTCACTTTCTTGCCTTCCGTACCCGCCAACGGGCTGTCATTGACGCGGAATGTCATGGAGAGGGTTGGCGGGTCGATCGGCTGGGCCTGAATAGGCTCGCTGATCGACGGGTCGACGAAGGTGTCAGCCACGTTGGCCTTGGTGAGGCCCGACAGCGAAACGATATCGCCGGCAACGCCTTCTTCAATTGGCTCCCGGCCAAGGCCGCGGAATGCGAGAACCTTGGAGACGCGGCCCTGTTCTACCAGCTCACCATCGCGCGACAGGACCTTCACAGTCTGGTTCGGCTTGATGGTACCGGAGGTGACGCGGCCGGTCAGGATACGGCCAAGGAAGTTGTCGGACGAGATCGTCGTCGCAAGCATCCGGAATGGGCCTTCTTCTGTCCGCGGCTCTGGCACGTGCTTGGTGACGAGATCGAACAGCGCGGACATATCGGTTGCCGGTTTTTCATGGTCGAGGCTCATCCAGCCATTCTTCGCCGAACCATAGAGGATCGGGAAGTCGAGTTGATCGTCATCTGCGCCGAGGTCAGCAAAGAGGTCGAAAACTTCATTGATGACATAGTCCGGACGGCTGTCTGGCTTGTCGATCTTGTTGACCGCGACGATCGGGCGAAGACCGACTTTCAACGCCTTGGACACCACGAACTTGGTCTGCGGCATCGGGCCTTCAGCGGCGTCCACCAGCACGATTGCGCCGTCCACCATGTTCAGGATGCGCTCGACTTCACCGCCGAAATCGGCGTGGCCGGGCGTGTCGACGATATTAACGCGCGTATCGCCCCAGACGACCGACGTCGTCTTGGCGAGGATCGTGATGCCGCGCTCGCGCTCCAGGTCGTTGGAGTCCATCATCCGGTCGGCAGTCTCTTCATTCTCGCGGAAGGTGCCGGACTGTTTGAGAAGGCAGTCGACCAGCGTGGTCTTGCCGTGGTCAACGTGGGCGATGATCGCAATATTGCGAAGCGAAGTAGGCTCGGTCATGGGAGGATAAGGCTTTCAAGTCTTGTATGGGGCGCGCTTTACACGCCTTGGCCCATAAAAGCGAGTGCCTGCCCACAGGCAGCGGGTTCTCAGAGCGCAGGCAGGTCCGGGAGCGCGCGAACGACCGCCAGTGCTGGAAGGTTGGACATCCATTCGCCGCAGGAGATAGGCGCCAGCTGATCGCCATTCAGCTGGCCAAGCACAATGGCTTCGTCGGCGCCGCAGGCGCGTCGCATCTCGGCATAGGCCGCTCCGGGCGCGTCTATCAGGTCGACACCATTGAGATGCCTCAGTTCGGGATCGTCCGGCAGCTGCCCGCCGCAATGGGCGCTAATATTGGTCCAGTAATGGTCCGCGCGTTGATACAGGCTGATCTGGTTCTGGCAGACATCGCGTTGAAGCGCGCCGAGCGCGGCAGCCGCAAGGTAGGTCTCGTCCGGATGCTCCTCCGCCGGTTCCAGCAGATCCACGAAGATACCAATCTCTGACAAGCCCTTCAGGAACGACGCCCATTCGCCGGCATCCATCGCAGTCTCGAAGACACCCATCCGGTCTGCGAAACCATCACCCGCTGTTGCGGTCGCCGCCTCCTTGAACAGGGCGGTATCGAAGGTGCGCTCATTTCCGGCGCGTTCAAAGACGTCTTTCCAGATAGAGAGGATGTCGCCACCCTCATTCTTAAGGGAGGCCGCTTCGGCGATAAGCTGAACGAGAGTGCCGCAATCATATGGGACGCGCCCCCGACTGCCATACCGTGTCGCGATCAGTGGACGCCGCACCAGCGCCAACTGGCACTTGTTTATCTTGTCTTCCAGATCAGCGCGCAGCTCTTCGGGATTCATCCATGCGCGCATGGAAATATATTCCGCCGCGCCTTCGTGCAGCCATGACTGTTCAGCATTCTCGCGCGAGCTATAGAGCTGGCCGATCCAGACATGCACGGCCTCATGCAGGGCGAGCGCCGTCATACGTCGCATGAAGTCCTCGTCCGAGCGGTCGAGCTCAACGCCGCCTACATGTAGCGTGATGAACCGGCCAAGCGCACTCCCCTTGAAACTCATGCGCTCGGCTTCGCGAAAACTCATGACCAGCACGGGCGGCGCCTTCGGCGGCATTTCGAAACGTTTCGTCAGGCTTTGGCTTAACGCATCAATGTCAGCGGCGAATTTCGCGCGCATCCAGTCCGGTATATCTGGGCCGGCGATCATCGTCGCATGGTCCTCTGCGACATGGCGCTCAGGGCCAAAATAGAGAAAGCCGCCGGTCTCTGCCGCGACCGTTTCATCGCTTGAGAGACGCTGATTGCCAACAAGGAATACCTCGCCTTCAGGATCAAAATCGGCGGCGATGAAGGTCCGATGCCCTTCCAGGGAAAGCCCTTCTGTCAGGACAGTCCATCCCCTCTCACCGATCCGGAGAATGGCGACGTATCTTCGGTCATAGATCTGGTCTGACGGGTTCAAATGCAGTTCAAAACTATCAAATGGCGCACTGTCCTCGCGGACGAGGATATTGCCGTCAAAGAACCAGCCATCCCCTTGAGGTATCCAGAGCCGTTGGCGTTCGTCTGGCTCGACCCACCCTTCGAAGCTCACGCTTTCGGCGGGGTCGGACAGAGTCCACCGCGCGGCCAAGGTATTCTCGTTTCGTGACAGGGCAACATCGGCACGAGCGCTTGCATCCTGACCTTCCGCGCCGCCGCCTGTTCCGGACACGAGGTAAATGGCAAACAATACGAGCAAGTATCTAAGCAGCGTCATCTGAAACTTCTGGCCGAATCCTCTGTTCGTGCCAAGGCGCGGAACGTCTCTTCGTGCCCCTCGTTTGTCTTCTACCTGAGACAATCACCGGAAGCTGCCGCCATGACTTATATCGAGAAGCACCTCGACGAAGGTGAATCTATCGTTCGGGTCGGGCGTTTTCACTGGTTGTGGTACGCCCGCGCCTGGGCGGCCCTGATCCTGTTTGGCTGGCTGATCGTAGGGCTTATCTATTTTATCTACGAGATGATCCGCCTGGTCACGACTGAATTCGCCGTGACCGACAGGCGCCTCGTCAAGAAGACGGGCTTCATCGCCGCAAATGTCGATCAAATGTCGCTGGAAGCGATTGAGGGCGCCAGTATGAGACAGGGCATCATCGGCCGCATCTTCGGCTTCGGCAATCTCGATATTGAAGGACGCGGCGAAGGCGAGGTCGACTTTCCGATCATGGCTGCGCCAGCGAAATTCCTGAAAGCTGTCAACGAAGCAAGAAGCACCGCTGAACGCGCCGCCGTTGACCGGCTCGCAGACGATCTCGGGCGCAGATAGGCCTTATCTGCCTCTGCGGCATTAAAACATGCCTCCACGGGGAACGACGCAATGATCGCTTCGTTGATGAAGCGCGCAGCCAGAAGGCTGCATCAATAAGATTTGAAACTTCAGGAGATAGAATATGTCCAAGAGAGCAGAAGGAAAAACGGTTGCCATTCTCGCCGCTGACGGCTTCGAGGAAGTGGAACTGACCTCCCCGAAAGAAGCGCTCGAAAACGCAGGCGCAAGCACCGTTATCGTCTCGCTAGAGAGCGGGGAAATCCAGGCGAACCAGCACCGTGAAAAGGGTATCATGGTTGGCGTCGACAAGACGCTGGATGATGTGAAGGCCGACGACTTCGACGCCCTTCTCATCCCAGGTGGCCTGTTCAACCCGGACACGCTGCGTCAGAGCCAGAAAGTACTCGATTTCACGTCGAAATTCTTTGCGCAGGCCAAACCAGTCTTTTCGATCTGTCATGGCCCACAAGTGCTCATCTCTGCGGGTCTCGTCGAAGGCCGTGAAATGACCGGCTTTGCTGCGATCCAGCAGGATCTGAAAAATGCTGGCGCCGTCGTGCGCGACGACAAAGTCGTTGTCGACAAGGGCCTCGTGACGTCCCGCAACCCCGACGATCTTCCAGCGTTCAACGACAAGATCGTGGAAGAGCTTTGCGAAGGTAAGCACGAAGCTCAAAAGCAATCGGTCGAAGCGTAAACATCCCCTCGCATTTTGACCGGACTAAGCGCTCCCCATTCGGGGGGCGCTTTTTTTTTATTTCGCGGACTGCTGCCGGTCAGGATTCAGGCGCCAGTGATGGTCCATTACATCCTGCCAGATCGTGTAGATGAAGGTCGCCGACCAGGTGATCACCATGAAACCACCCAGCGCCTGCATCATTGCGACCATACGGATCGCGCCATCGGTCGACACTTGCGCATAGCCGAGCGTCGCAAAGTTGATCCCCGAAAAATAGATGAGATCATAGAAACTGCCATCGAAATCGCCGGTCAGTGAGCCCCACCAGCCTGCATCTACCATCACTTTATAGGCTGCGGCATAGGCGATGATCTCGATCGTGTGCACGGTAAGCAGACCGAGAAACGCTGTCAGGATGCCGCGATGCTTCTGCTCTCCAAGATGCGGCGTGAACAGGCGAATGAACAGAATGGCGAAATGGTGAAAAATCCCTAGCGCGGCCGCCAGGAGAAAGCCTGTGAAAAGCGCCATGTGCGGCCCCCTTTTCCGTCTGCAGTTCGCCTGCACCTGAGAAGGCAGAAGACTGGTGTCAACGAAGCGCACAAAGATTAGCTTGACCGCTAATTATAATTTTTGCTAATTAGCGCCAATGACAAATAACGTATTCAGCGCTTTGGGGCATCCCCTTCGTCGGCAGGTCATGGACCTGCTACGCAAGGGCCCGCGGACGTCGGGCGAACTTGCCGACATGTTCGACGCCAGCTGGCCAACGGTCAGCCGGCACCTGGCTGTGCTGAAGGATGCTGATCTCATCACCGCCGAAAGACACGGCACCAGCATCATCTACCGCGCCAATACAAGTGTGATTGAGGATGCCGCCGCGGCCCTGCTGGCGCTGATCGGCAAAGACAATGGCGACGACGACATGAAGGAGGCCGCAGAATGATCAAGACAGGTTTGATATGGTCGGGGCTGGCGATCGCCGCCATGCTGGGAAGTCTAGCCTGGGCCTGGAGCGCCCTTCCCGCTGGCGTGGACATCCCCGTTCACTGGGGACCGAACGGAGAGGCGGACGGCTTTGCCACCCGCGACAAGGCCTTGCTGATCCTCGCCATCCTGCCCGCAAGCGCGATCTTCACCTCAATTCTGCTCGCCGCTGCGCCTTATCTTGACCCGTTCAAGGCCAACCTCCGGCGCAGTCGGCAGGCCTATACGGCGATCTGGGCCAGCAGCATGGTGCTGCTCGCGGCACTGACGGCGGGCATCGCTCTGATGATGATCCGCGGCGCCAGTGGAGCCACTGATTCCAATGAGTTTGTCCGTTTCGTCATGGCCGGATGCGGCGTGCTCTTCGTCATTATCGGCAACTACCTGCCAAAGACCCGCAAATCCTTTTTCCTGGGTATCCGCACGCCGTGGACGCTGACCAGCGACTATACCTGGGAGAAGACCCACCGCCTCGTTGGCCCGCTCTATATCATCGCTGGCCTGATCGGAATCGTGATCGCCTTCACCATGTCCGGCATCTGGCTGGTCTTCAGTTTTGTCGGGACAGTTCTAGCTGTCAGCTTGTTCGGCGTCGCCTATTCCTGGTGGGTCAGGCGCAACGCCAATGACCGAAATGAAGGTGCCGACTACGTCGTCTGATCAACCAAGAAAGCCCTCGCTGGTTAAACGACCAGCGAGGGCTTGTTGAATGCGTTCAGGTCTAACCACCTAGTTGTCGCGGTCCTTCACTTCGGCCTCATTGGCGACGGCGCGGTCCTCGGCGTCGAATTCGACGCTTGGGGCAGCGCCGCTACCGTAAGAACGGGACTTGGCAGCAAGACGGTTCATCGATTCTTCCATCGTGCCCTTGCCGACCGCCATCGTCTGCGCAGCTGACACGCCGACAGCTTCGGCATCGACAAACTTGCCGAAGTCAGCGCCGAGAAACACGACTTCCCAGCCCTTTGCTTCAACCCGGTCGAGAGTGGCCCGCGCACCTTCCCGTGTGATCTCACGCGAAGAATTCTCTAGTCCGTCCGTCATGATCACGATGACAGCCTTTTCCGGATTGTCGCTTTCAGCGGTCGAAATGATACGCCCGATCGCATCGAAGAGCGGCGTCATCCCGCGCGGCGAAACCTCATCAGAGGTCACCGACTGCCAGTCCGCTGGCGCCACGCTTTCTCGCAGCACATCATACTGAAGCCCGTCCTGCGCATCGAAGACGGCCAGCGTGACCGACGTTTCAAGCGGCGCGGTCTCGCCCTCGTCTGCCTCACCGACTGCGGCGGCATAGGCGTTTACCGAGTTCAGCGCCTCATCCCATAGGTTCGACATAGACCCCGTCCGGTCGAGCAGGATGTAGGAATGAACCGCCTTCAGCGCGTCCGGCTCTGGCGGTGTATCTTCCGTAGGCGCTGGCCGGGCAGCGCACGCGGCAAATGCAAAACCTGCGACCAGGGCCGCGCTCAGGAACGCTTTTCTAAACATGGGATCATCTCCTCCAGTGACCTTGGACCCCACCCCGGAGTCCGGTGGACCAGAAGCTCGTCCCGAAATGCGGCCATGAAGGGGCGGCTTCGCGGTGATCAGGGGGTGATCTTCGGGCAGGCCGCCAGAAAGAATAAGTCCTGCAAATGCGGAACCCGCGCCGGTTGCAGCGTGTTCTTCGTGAACAACTGGAATGAAAGGATACGTAGAATGGATCCCGTAAGTATTATCATCTGGCTCATTATCGGTGCCATCGCAGGTTGGCTGGCCGGACAGGTCATGCGCGGCGCGGGCTTCGGCCTCGTTGGCAACATCATCGTCGGTATTCTGGGCGCTGTGCTCGGCGCCGTCATCTTCAGCGCGCTCGGTTTCGGCTTCAGCGGCTTTATCGGCGACATCATCGGCTCCTTCCTTGGCGCCTGCATCCTGCTCTTCCTCATCAGCCTCGTAAAACGGGCCTGATCACAGGCAGACACCACAAAAAGCAAAGCCCCGACCTGATTGCCGGGGCTTTTTTGTGGCATCCGTTCTATCCACTTGCTCCACGCACGCAGTTCAATATGTTGCGCGCCAAACCGACCCCCTGCCCCAATGGAGCAAACAGCCATGGCCACCACGCACGCGCCGAAGAAAGTCGTCCTCGCCTATTCTGGCGGCCTCGACACCTCGATCATCCTGAAATGGCTGCAGACCGAATTTGGCGCAGAGGTGGTGACCTTTACCGCAGACCTTGGCCAGGGCGAAGAGCTGGAGCCGGCCCGCGAAAAGGCCCTCAAACTTGGCATCAAGCCTGAAAACATCTTCATTGAGGACCTGCGCGAAGACTTCGTGCGTGACTATGTCTTCCCGATGTTCCGCGCCAATGCCGTCTATGAAGGCGTCTACCTGCTCGGCACCTCCATCGCGCGCCCGCTGATCGCCAAGCGCCAGATCGAGATCGCTGACCAGACCGGCGCCGACGCTGTCTGTCATGGCGCGACCGGCAAGGGCAATGACCAGGTCCGCTTCGAGCTTGGCTATTACGGGCTCAACCCGGACATCAAGGTGATCGCCCCATGGCGCGACTGGGACTTCAAGTCCCGGACCGACCTTATCGAATTCGCTGAACAGCACGACATTCCAATCGCCAAGGACAAGCGCGGCGAGGCCCCTTTCTCGGTCGACGCGAACCTGCTGCACACCTCGTCCGAAGGCAAGGCGCTTGAGGATCCGGCCATCGAGACGCCGGACTTTGTCTACCAGCGCACCGTCAGCCCGGAAGACGCGCCGGACCAGCCTGAATACATCACCGTCCAGTTCGAGAAGGGCGACCCCGTCGCCATCAATGGCGAAGCAATGAGCCCGGCGACGCTTCTCACCGCCCTCAACGAATATGGCCGCAAGCACGGCATTGGCCGCCTCGACCTTCTGGAGAACCGCTTTGTCGGCATGAAGTCGCGCGGCATGTATGAGACCCCGGGCGGCACCATCCTGCTGACGGCCCATCGCGGTATCGAACAGGCCTGCCTCGACAAGGGCTCGGCCCACCTCAAGGATGAGCTGATGCCGAAATACGCAGAGCTCATCTATAATGGCTTCTGGTGGAGCCCGGAGCGCGAAATGCTGCAGGCCGCCATCGACCATTCCCAGCGCTATGTCGAAGGCGAGGTCCGCCTCAAGCTCTACAAGGGCAATGTCATCCTCGTCGGCCGCTCATCGCCCTACTCGCTTTACAGCGAGAAGATCGTCACCTTTGAAGACGATCACGGCGCCTATGACCAGAAAGACGCCGAAGGCTTCATCAAGCTGAACGCGCTGCGCCTGCGCCTCCTGGCTGGCCGCGATAAAAAGGCCGGAAAGAATTAGGAATGCTGGAGTTTATCGAAGAACACTTCCAGACCATTCTTATATTCCTCATTGCCGTCGTCGCGCTCTACGTCGCGTATCAGCAGCATCTGACGAGCAGGAAGAAACTCAAGCTCGCCATGTTCGACAGGCGACTGGTGATCTACGACGCGCTCAAGGATTTCCTTGTGTCCTTCCAGCGGGACCTCACGATTGATTTTGAGCAGTTGCAGGAGATGCGGCGCCAACTCGCCGGGGCCGAATTCCTGTATGGCCAGAAGGTCGTCACGCTCAATCAGGAAATCATCGATTTTGCCGTCGAATATATAACCGTCCAGGACACGCTGAAAGAGGTCGAACACCTCTCCGATGATGAGCGCCGCCCTACCTTGCAAAGGGAAAAGGCCTTGACCCTTCGCCTCGTCGCAGCCCTCGACAGGGTGCACGAAGCCTACAAGCCTTACCTCCACTTCTCCCGCGTCAAATAGCGGCCGGGCCTTCTTTGGGCGCGACGGAAGTCGGGCAGTATGAAGCTCCGCTAGCGCAAGCACCTCCAGCACACGCATCGCCCCCGAGAATACGCAACTTTCCGTATAGCCCGCCCTGTGAGGCGGTCGCATTCTGCCGTGCAGTCAACAGCGCGGGGGGAGGCGCGAGATTCATGGACAAATTGACAGTCGATCCGCTGGCCATTGGCGCTCTCGCAGGCTTTGGCGCCCTTGTCGCCATCGTCCTCGGCATCACGATCTGGTTCATCCGCCAGTCGACGAAGAAGCCAGGTGAGCTTTAGGCCTAATCTACCAATCGACAATTCAATCTGAAAGCGCGCATAATCATCGCTCCCGACATCAGGAGCCCCTCATGCGTCTCATTCCAGCTTCTATCGCTTTCTTTGCCATGGCTTTGCCCGCCGCAGCAGAACCTGCAAACCACGACGTCTTCGGGACGTTCTACACTCAGGCTGGCACCTCACGCGTGACGATTGAGGATTGCGGTGATGGCAGCCCGTGCGGCCGTGTCAGCGCGGTCAATCCGGATACGTTGCAGCCTGGCACCAACCCTGAAGACTTGCGCACCAAGGCGGGAGATCCCGTCATTGGTCTCCTCATCCTTGAAGGCTTTGAGCAAAAGCGCAGCGACTGGCGCGGCGGCACGATCTATGACCCCGAAAACGACAAGACCTATGCGGCCCATATCAAACGCCTCGAAGATGGCGACCTTGAGCTGAAAGGCTGTGTCGGCCCAATCTGCCAGACACAGGTCTGGCCAGCGTATGCGGGCGATTGAGGCAAGACCAAAACCCTCCTGCGGCGTTTCAAACCCCACCCCGACCCTCCCCAGAGGGAGGGAGAAGGCCGCCTGCCCGTTTCGAACGAAACGCCCCTATAGAGTTGCTCAAATGAAACGCTACCGCCCGCACCCCCTCCCCGCGCGGCGGGGAGGGTCGGGGTGGGGCCCTTTGCGGCAAAAGCCTGTGGCCTAACATACACATTGACGCCCCCTGCCAAGCGGCGCATCTAGCCGTTCATGCAGATACGCCCCTTCCAGCCCGAAGACCTTGCCGCGCTCTATGCCATCAATCAGGCCGGCGTGCCGGGTGTCGGAAATGCAGAAACAGAAGACGACCTCGGCGCTCTGATCTCAATGGGCACCTGTCTCGTGGCGATCAGCGGTGACGGCACGCCGATTGGCTTCATCAACCTCGTCGCGCCCGGCACCGCCGCTTACGAAAGCGACAATCTGAGATGGATTGAGAACTGGATGACGCGCCAGCAGGTCATCGCCCATTATGTCGACCGGATCGCCATTGGCGAAACTGCGCGCGGAAGGGGCGTCGGCGAGGCGCTCTATCGCGCGGCATTCGAAGCCGCAAAACCGAACGCCTACCTTTGCTGTGAGGTAAATACCGACCCCACTAATCCGGGCTCACACCGTTTTCATCAGAGGCTGGGATTCAATCCGATTGGTGACCATCGCTATCGCGCCGACTATGCCGTCCGGTTTTACGCGCGCGATCTGTAAACAAGCGCCTGAAATGCGCGCCTCAGGCGGCGCTTTCAAAAAAATCGTCGCCCTCAAGCGCAATAAGAACGGCGTCCATCGCAGGGCTGATATGCTTCTCGCTGAGCTTTGAGAGGACCTCCTCCAGCACCATGCGGAACTGGATGGTTGAGCCATCGCTACCCATGCTCTTGGCGCCAATCGCACCCATAAGGGCGCGGCCCTTCTTGTTTTCCCAGAGCACGTCAGCGATGAGCTCCTCAAAACCGGCCTTGCTGGATTCAGCCGCGAGCAGGGCAATCAGAAGACGCGCCAGTCCCTTGCTGTGCCAGGCATCGAGCAAACCAATGGAGAAATCCCCGCGTTTATCTTCCTCGCTACTGCGCTGCGCGTGGACGGCGCCAATTATCGGCTTGTCGTCCTTGCTCTCATCAATAGCGGCCCAGGCGATATGCTTGTTGCCGTCTACATCCGACAGGCGGCGCACCACATGATCAGGCAGGGTCGCCGCGCCATTGAAGAAGCGCAGATAGCGCGAATGGCTCGATAGCTGGCTGATGGCGTGACGAAGGGCGCCCTCATCACCGGGTACCATCGGACGAAGGCGCACACGGTTGCCGTCCAGTGTCTCGATCAATATGTCTCGTGCCATTTGCTGCGCCTGCTCAATAAATTATGCTGCACCTGCGAAATAAGATGTCTGGTAGAACTTTCCAAGGCCTTTATGGCCGCACCTGCCATGCATTTCGGCACAGCAGCTGAACGCTATCAAAACGGCTCTGACTTGACGCGGTTCCCCCGAACGCAATGATCCACACGAAGACGTGACCAGGGGGATGGCATGGACGGTCCAGTAAAGCTCAGTTTTCTTATTGTCGTCGCGACCGGCGCGTTTGCGATCGCAATCCTCAGCTTTAGCGGTTCGGTCTGGCCTTATGCCGACGTCGGCAATGCGCGGGCGCATCTCGCTTTTGCCAATGCAGCAAGCTTTGTGACCTTTGTGTGCTGTCTTCTGGTTTTTGCGGGCGGCACCATTGCGAGTGCGCGCGTGCCTGCGTGGCATGCACGCGCAACCAACGTGTTGTCCGGGCTGATCTTCCTCACCGGTCTGTTTTTGGCCGGAATTCAGGTTACCGAAGCGATGAACGAGTGGTTCGATGCGGCGCCGCGTATGCCGGATTTCATGATCTCCATGACCCGCATCGGCTTGCTGCTCGCTCTGGCTTGGCTTCTCGGCTCTGCAATTCTCGCCGCTCGCTACGTCCTCAAAGGACGCAAAAAATGAGACAAGCGCCTAGCCGACGCACTCGTCGATGACGGCGCGGACAGCTTCATTTACGGGAAGGACCAGAAGTGGGTGCCCTTCTGCGGCGACGGCAAACCTCTCGGAATAGGAGATATCTTCAAGGCCTGGCTCACTAGACGCCAGCCTCGCCATGGCGATGGGCATCACATCGCCCGCATCGCGCCAATAACCGCTTGCATGCGCCTCGTTTGT
The DNA here is from genome assembly GCF_027213945.1 of Henriciella marina. GTDB lineage: Bacteria > Pseudomonadota > Alphaproteobacteria > Caulobacterales > Hyphomonadaceae > Henriciella > Henriciella marina_A. The sequence continues at coordinate 1,170,176 of NZ_JAPWGW010000001.1, read as the reverse complement.
GAAGACGCCAAGCCGCACGCGCGCTTCAGCCGTGACATCGATTGAGCGGGTCATGACGACCTTGCCTGCCTCGGGGTCGCAGCCCATTGTGAAGATCGCCTCTGACTCAGGCGGGCCGAACATCGCTTCATCGCCATTCATGAACCAGTCGCCATCTGTGAGATCGAGTTCTGAAAGGGCCTCGGCGGGGCGCAAATCGCTCGCGTCGACCCGCTCGACGCGAGCACCTTCGGCAGCTTCGTTTGCTTCAATCTCGCCGGAAGCGGCAGGATCTACAGGAGCGGTGCCGGCCCCAGTCGGGTCGGCTGATCGCTCTGGCGTCGTTTCGGGTTCGGCGCCTTCAGGGCTGCAGGCCGCCATCAAGGACAGCGCTGCCGCAATGATGATGCGCGAGAAGAAGCCTGATTTTGGCACGTTCGGTTTCATTGCGTATCCTTGTCTCTGGACCAGTTATCGTGACGGCTAACGTCCGTCTTCACGTTTTGATCCGCGTTCCCCACATGAGGCCAAGCTTGCGCCTGTCGGCTATCTTCATCGCTGGGCCCATCCGGTCGGAAACTATCTTTTCTGTGGGAAACTGAAGAAACACCACCACCACACCGTCACTGCACCGCCACTTTCATGGAAATTCGCCAGCCTTCCCACATCGCCAGACCCACCGAGGTCTGCTAGGCAGGGCCGCGATGTCCAGCACCTACTCTTATGACGGAAAAGAGCCTGTCAGGCTCAATAAATGGATGGCGAGCCTTGGCATCTGTTCACGGCGTGAGGCCGAAAGCCTGATTTCTCAAGGGTCTATCTCGGTCGAAGGCCAGAAAGTCACTGAGCCGGGCCACAAGATAGAGCCCGGCCAGACCATGACGCTGGCGGGCAAGGCCACCAAGGCGCTGGACGACCAGCTCACCGTCGTCCTGCACAAGCCTGTTGGCCATGTCTCAGCCCAGCCAGAAGGCGAGCAGATCCCCGCCATCCGGCTGGCGACGCAGGATAATCTCATCGGAAAAGCGCCAAAGATACCGGGCCGTAATCCGAACTTTGCCCCGCTCGGCCGGCTCGATATGGACTCGCGTGGGCTGCTCTTGCTCTCTGAAGACGGCGTCCTTGCCAAGGCCGTCATCGGCCCCTCATCAGCGCTTGAGAAAGAGTACCTCGTCACCGTTCAGGGCCAGGTCAACGAACCCGTCATCAACAAGCTGCGGCACGGCCTTTCGCTCGATGGCAGAAGGCTGAAAGCCGCCAAGGTGGAGCAGGTCTCTCCGGGCCGCTTGCGCTTTGTGTTGCGCGAGGGCCGCAACCGCCAAATACGGCGCATGTGCGAACTGGTTGGCCTTGTTGTTGTTGATCTTTTCCGCGTTCGGATTGGCCCGCTTGAGCTCGCATCCTTGCCAGAAGGCAAATGGCGCGCCCTTACGAGTGAAGAGCGCGCCGCATTGATCAAGGCTTCGGCGTTTTTGCCGGACGCTTCCGGCGGATCGACGGCCAGAAAAGCTTCAACCAGATCCAGAGGAAAATCCCGATCAGGACCAGCCAGGGCAGGCCAATCGCGAAAGCGGTGATGACGGCGGCTATGGCCTTGGAGAAATTATAGAAAAAGTCGTTGATAGCCTCGCCGAGCGGGTTCGATTGCGAGCTCGAGAAGGCCGGGACCTTTGTCTCATATCCAACATCCAGCGACGACATGGAGACCCGCAGACGCAGCGCGCGAAGCTGGGCTTCGGTCGACTCGATCTCGCCGATCACCCGCGCAAGCTCACGCTCGATCTGCAAGAGGTCACCCAGTGAGCCGTCACGACGCTCCAGCAGCCCTTCGAGCCGCGTTCTCAGCGTCCGCTGGGCATCAAGGCGGCTACCGGTGTCGATGATCGAGCGGGTGAGGTCTTCGGCACGTGTCGAGCGCGAGGTAATCTCGCCGTCGGCAGCCTCGGTCTGGTCTTCGATATTGCCCAGAAACCCGTCAATCCAGTCCGGCGTTGCCCGTATCGACACGTTGCCAGAGACATAGTCTTCATTCGAATTGTAGGTGTTCGAATTGACCACGATGCAGGAGTTTGTGCCGGCAGACTGGCAGGCTTCGACATGGCCTTGCAGCATCGGCTCGACAGCGCCTTTGGGCAGGCGCAGGCCGAGCGAATGGCTATAGGCGATATATTGCTGCGCGCCGGGTTCGACCTCTGGCGTGTCAGGCGTTGGCGCGGGCTCTGAATAGGCCGCGTCCCCAGCGCCTTTGCCAGCAACGGCATAGTCACTGGCCGACTCTTCCATCATCGGCGCGGCCTGGGGCCGGTCATACTCACTGCTACTGCTTTCACCCGAGCCGCCGCAACCGGCGACCAGGGCCATCGCGACGAGCGCCGGGCTGATTTTCCTGAACATGTGCATCCCTCCACTGAATGAAGAGACAGTGTGAGCGTCCGCGATCGGCAAAATTAAGGCGGGATCAGGGCCTTGGTCCGAACGTGGTCTTGCCTGGCTCCTGGCGGCGGCGCGCATGGTGAACGAAATCGACCAGAAGCGGCCGGGTCTCGCGCGGGTCGATAATCTCTTCTGCGAAGAAGGCCTCAGCGGTGCGGAACGGATCCTCCATCGCCTCGAATTTCTTGTAGAGCTCCGCCAGCAGCGCCTGTTTGTCGTCGGTCTCTGCCAGCTCTTTCCTGAAGGCTGCCTCGATGCCGCCCGCCATGGGCAGTGAGCCCCAATTGCCTGACGGCCAGCAATAGCGCCACTTGGCCTTGGTCGGGTTCATCATGGCCGAGCCTGCGAGCCCATACGCTTTGCGGATGACCACCGCGCAGACCGGCACTGTCGCCTGATAGACCGCCGCCATGGCGCGCACGCCCTTGCGCGTGACGCCTGCGGTCTCGTGGCGCACACCCACGGCAAAGCCAGCGCAATCAACAAAATGCACAACCGGCAGATGAAAGGTCGAGCAGAGGTCCATGTGGCGGATGACTTTCTCGCAGACATCCGCGGTCCACGCCCCATCGAGGAAGAACGGATTGCCCGCCATGATGCCGACCGGATGCCCGTCAATGCGGGCGAGCCCTGTGACGATGCCCCTGCCCCACTGGCTGCCGATCTCGAAGAAGCTGCCCTTGTCCACGGAAGCTTCGATGATCTTCTGCGGTTTGTAAGGCGTCTTGCCGTCTTCCGGCACGATGGAGATGAGGCTTTCCTCACGGCGGTCCGGATCATCAGTCGGCTCACTCACCGGCGGCAATTCATGGACTGAAGATGGCAGGTAGGAGAGGAAGCGTTTGGCCGCCTTGAAGGCATCAGCTTCGGTATCGACGACGTCATCGACCGTGCCGTTTTTGGCCTGAATCTCCCAGCCGCCCAGCTCCTCTTTCGAGACATCCTCGCCAATCGCGATCGCCACCGGCGGGCCGGCCACGAACACCTGTGAGAGCTCTTTTACCATCACTGAATAATGGCTCGCGCCGACGCGCCCCGCCCCAAGCCCTGCACAAGGCCCGAGCGCGAGCGAGACCATCGGGATTTCGCCCATGCCATCGACGATAAGCTCCCAGCTTGGGGTTTCGGGAATATAGGTGCGTGGATCTTTCAGGAACATCTTGATGGAGCCGCCGCCGCCCGTGCCGTCGATGAGCTGGACCAGCGGCATACGGTACTCGACCGCCTGTTTCAGCGCGATCACCGTCTTGCCCCGGATCGAAGCATCAGCGGCCCCGCCGCGGACGGTGAAATCGTCGCCAAGCACCATGGCGGGACGGCCATCAAGCTTGGCGCGGCCAACCACGGAATTGGACGCCATGAAGCTCTCCAGCTTCTCATCCTCATCATAGGTCGCGACGCCGGCAATCTTCCCGATCTCGTGGAAACTTCCCGGGTCGACCAGAAAGGACACACGTTCGCGGACGGTAAGCTTTCCCCGGCCGCGTTGCCGCGAAACCGGCTCTTCGCCGCCCATCTTTTCCGCCATGCGTTCCCGCCGGCGAAGCTCTTCTATCGACTTCTCCCAAGACATAGGTACAGCTAGACGATGTGCCCTAGAGTCAGGTCAAGAGCCGATGTAGAAATGGGCACTCGTACTGGCTCGAATTTTGCAATCAGGTGACCATGATGATGAGATCCTTGCTTCGCAATTCGTTTCTTGGCGCAGCCTGTCTGTCGGCTGTCTCATTCATGGCCTCAGCGCAGGATGCCAGCACGGAGACCGGCCTTACCGGTCTCAAGTGCAATGCCCTCACAGGAACGGAACAGGTTCTCACCGAGAACAACGAGACCTATCTGATCTTTGGCGAGATCCATGGCACGCGCGAAGCCCCGCGCGCTTTCGGTGAAATCATCTGTGAGGCGGCGAAACAGGGCCCGATAGTCGTCGGCATTGAGCGTCCCGCCAATCTGACACGCGCCATGCAGACCTTTGTCGACAGCGATGGCAGCGATGACGCCCGCTTCAACCTGCTCCGGGGCTTCTTCGACGGGACCGATTGGGGCCTCTCAAGCCAAGCTTTCCTCGATCTCTTTGTCCGGATGCAGGAGTTGAAAGCGCACGGCGCTGACATTCGCATGATCGGTTTCACATCAACCCGAATTGTCGGCGAAGGCAGCCAGACACCTTATGAAAAGGCGCTCGCAGGCGAACTTCAGCGCGCCAGCGCGCGCAACCCCGACGCCCGCATTCTGGTACTTGTCGGCAATCTTCATGCCCGCCTCGAATCCTACCCCGAACTGGGAGACCGCCCGGGCTTCGACCCGATGGCGATGCATCTGCCTGAAGGCGAAGTGCTGAGCTTCAATATCGCCCATACCGGCGGCACAGCTCATATGTGCGGTGCTGAAGGCTGTGGCCCTCTGCCTGTCGATGACAAGTCGCGCCCGTATGAAGACGGCCTCATGCTGACCGACCGGGATTCCCGCTATAATGGCATTTGGAATATCGGCCCGATCACGGCCTCCCCACCCGTCGGCAAGCGGTATTAGAAACCGCTCTTTTCGGTGCACTCACGCCACTCAGAATTCGGCCGTATTGCGACAAGCATGACACACACGTCATTCTTTCGCCTTTGGCTCTTGCCATTGTCGTCCCGGCACGGCTTTATCCCCTCCGAGTCCAATTCGAGGAGGCTTTCATGGATCTCGCAACTCTCACTGCAAAAGCGAACGAAGCAGTGTCTGCTGGCGGCGATTTCACCAAAAAGGTGAAGTTCGACTTTGGCGATGCCGGCAAGCTGTTCATCGACGGCGCTAATGGCAATGCCGACAATTCCGACGGCGACGCAGACGCGACTGTGAAGGTCGACTGGGATGACTTCCAGAAGCTCGTTGCTGGTCAGCTCGACCCGACAATGGCATTCATGCAAGGCAAGCTGAAAGTCCTCGGCGACATGTCTGTCGCCATGCAGCTGCAAAGCCTGATGAAGAAGTTCAACTAGGCTTTTCCGGGCAGGCAGGCCAGCAAGGCTTGCCGCCGTATCGGTTCAAAAGGCGCTGTGCGGCTATCAGCTGCCGGCGCCTTTTTCTTTGCTAGGCAGGCATATGGACCAGCGAGAAAGAGATCGGCGAAGCAGCTTTGTTCTGCTGGATCAGAACCCGGCGCCAGACGGCGCTGAGCTTGTCTGGTTCAAGGGGATGGCGGGCCGCAGCCTGCGGGCCTGCCTCGCCCCTTCACCGCGCAGTACGCCGCGTGGAACCGCAATTATCTGCCCAGGCCGTACCGAGTTCATCGAGAAGTATTTCGAAACAGCCCGCGACCTGCAGGCCCGCGGTTTTGCCATCGTTATTCTGGACTGGCCCGGTCAGGGCCTCTCGGACCGGCTGCTGGACGACCCGAAGAAAGGTCATATCGACCGGTTCGAGACCTTTATGAGCGCCCTGCGCAATGGGCTCGACGCCATGCCGGGTGACTTGCCCCGACCCTATGTCTGTGTGGCGCACTCCATGGGCGGGGCTATCGCACTGGCGGCAATGGCCCGCAAACTGGTGCGGATGGATGCGGCCGCATTCTCTGCGCCGATGTGGGGTCTGCCGGTCAATCTGGCGGTGCGCTATATCATCTGGGCGATGCGCGCCGTCGGGCGCGATGGCGACTATGCGCGAAAGCCCGGCCCGCCTGAAACGTTTGAGAACAATATCGTCACGCATGACCGCGAACGCTGGCAGCTTCAACGCGACCTCATTGCTGCCGCACCCGAGCTTGAGGTGGGCTCGATGACCTGGGGATGGCTCGGCGCTTCGCTCGACATCCTGAACGAGACATGCAAACCGGCCCTGCTGCGTGGAGTGGACTGCCCCATGTTTGTCGCCAGCGCCGGGGATGAGCAGCTTGTCGATAACAAAGCGCATGCGAGGGTCGCGAAACGTCTTCCGGACTGCACTCATATGAAAATCGAGGGCGCGCGGCATGAGATCCTGATGGAGCAGGACGTATATCGTGATCAGTTCTGGGGCGGGTTCGACCAGTTGCTCGCGAGGTCAGGCCTTTAATTCGTCCGTCCAAGCTCCAGATCACTTCTACCGGCCAGACGCATCCTGCGCAGCAGCCGGACGGCAGGGGGCCGTGACATGATAAAGATCCACCACCTCGAAGACAGCCGCTCGCAGCGCATTCTGTGGCTGCTGGAAGAACTTGGCCTTGACTATGAGGTCATCCGCTATGAGCGCGACCCGCAGACGCGGCTGGCACCCGATGCGCTGCGAGCCATCCATCCGCTCGGCAAGTCGCCTGTTCTGGAAGAAGGCGACGTCATCGTCGCCGAGACGGGTGCCATCATCGAATATGTCATCGATACGCATGCCGCTGGCCGCCTGAAACCCGCCGCTGGCACAGCCGATCAGCGTGCCTGGACCTACTGGATGCATTATGCCGAGGGGTCTGCCATGCCGCCGCTTCTAATGAAGCTGGTATTCCAGATGCTGCCGCAGAATGCGAACCCGCTTGTGCGTCCGGTGGTGAAGGCAATCACATCGAAGGCAGAGAACGGGTTCATCGACCCGCGCCTGAAAGAGCACATCGAGTTCTGGGAGAGCTCGCTAGCGTCCACGGGTTGGTTTGCCGGCAGCGATTTTACCGCCGCCGACATTATCATGAGTTTTCCGTTGGAGGCAGCGGCCAGCCGAAGCGGCGCCGCCCACTATCCAAACATCTCAGGCTTCCTGACCCGCATCCATGAGCGGGTCGCCTATAAGCGGGCGCTGGAACGCGGCGGGCCTTACGCCTATGCGTAAGGCTTATGGAGCCGGGTCGAGCGTCTTGTTCGGCTCGGACTGGAGCTGGATGTAGTTCTGGATGCCGATGCGCTCGACGAGCTCCATCTGGGTTTCCAGATAGTCGATGTGCTCTTCTTCGCTCGCGAGGATCTTCAGGAAGAGATCGCGGGTGACATAATCGCGGCAGCTTTCCGCGTGCTCCATACCATCGCGCAGGACCGGGCAGGCCTCACGCTCAAGCTCAAGATCGCTGGCGAGGATTTCCTCGACTGTCTCGCCGATCTTCAGTTTGCCCAGATCCTGCAGGTTTGGCAGGCCGCCAAGGAAGAGGATGCGCTGGATCAGCCAGTCGGCATGCTCCATCTCCTCGATCGATTCCTTGTACTCATGCTCACCCAGGATGGAGACACCCCAGTCCATCAGCATGCGCGAGTGTAGGAAATACTGGTTGATCGCCGTCAGCTCATTCTTGAGACAAGCGTTCAGGAATTCGATGACTTTCGGGTCGCCCTTCATGGTGCACTCCTGAGGTCGAAGGTTTCTGTTATTCGCCGGAATACCACCGAAAAGCACCGATTCAAGCAAAAAAGTTGTATAAAATCAGATGCTTATGATAGTGAGAAGCAATTGCACAGATGCATTGCCCGAAGCGGCTGTTTTAATTTGAGTTTGTCTTGAACGGAGGCGCCGGGCGCCAGGCGATTATTCTGCAGCGGCTTGAAGTGGCTCGAGCGCCGTTGCTTCGACCCGCTCGGAAATCATCTCGCCGATCGTCGTTCTGCACTTGCCGCAATTGAAAGCACAGCCATGATGGGCCTGGACCGCTTCGGGGCTGCGTGCACCGGCATCGACCGCGTCGCGGATGCCGGAATCATTAATGCGTCTGCAAATGCAAATGATCATGGTTCTCAACTAGCGACTTTGAGAATGAATGTCAATCGAAAGAGGTGCAGCCTCGTTGTCTGCCCCGTGCAGCGCCATGCGCCTGCCCCAGCTTGACCGCACGTCCCTGCCCTTCTACCTCCGCCACAGTTTAACCGGACTTGAGTGGAGACATCATGGGCACGCTTCCAGAGCTTGCAGGCACGGCGAAGGCATGGCCTTTCGAACAGGCACGTGCGCTGCTGAAACGGCTCGAGAATATGGAGCGTGCGGGCAAACCCAAACAGGGCCCGGTCACGTTCGAGACGGGCTATGGCCCTTCCGGCCTTCCTCATATCGGCACGTTCGGTGAAGTCGTCCGCACGACGATGGTGCGCACGGCCTTCGAAACGCTGACCGAGGGCAAGTATGAAACGCGCATGATCTGCGTGTCAGACGACATGGACGGCATGCGCAAGGTCCCGCCGACGGTGCCGAACCCGAAGGACCTGGAAGCCTATATGCAGATGCCGCTGACGGCAGTGCCGGACCCGTTCGGCACGCATGAAAGCTATGGCGCGCATATGGGCGCACGCCTCTGCGCCTTCTTGGACAGCTTTGGTTTTGAGTATGAGTTCAAGTCGGCGACGACGCTCTACAAGACCGGCGTGTTCGATGAGGCGCTGCTGCGGGCGCTCGAAAAGTTCGATGAGATCATGGCGGTCATGCTCCCGACGCTCGGCGCAGAGCGTCAGGCGACCTATTCGCCCTTCCTGCCGATCTCACCTTCGACGGGCCGGGTGCTCTATGTGCCAATGAAGGCAACCGACGCGAAGGCCGGTACGATCACCTTTGAGGACGAAGATGGCACCGACGTCACCATCCCGGTCACGGGCGGCAACACCAAGCTGCAATGGAAGCCGGATTTCGGTATGCGCTGGGCAGCGCTCGGCGTCGATTTCGAGATGTTTGGCAAGGACCACCAGGACAATGCGCCGATCTATTCGAAGATCTGCAAGATTCTCGGCAGTCAGCCGCCACAGCAATATGTCTATGAGCTCTTCCTCGATGAAAAGGGTGAGAAGATTTCCAAGACCAAGGGCAATGGCATTTCGGTCGAGGACTGGCTGGCCTATGCGCCGCAGGAAAGCCTGTCGTTGTTCCAGTTCCAGAAGCCACGCGTTGCAAAGAAGCTTTATTTCGACGTTATCCCGAAGGCGGTTGATGAGTATCTGACCTTCCTGTCGAAATACCCGGAAGAAGAGCCAGCACGCCAGATCGAGAACCCCGTTTGGCATATCCATTCCGGCAATCCGCCGGAAGGCGATACGCCTGTGTCCTTTGCGCTGCTGCTCAACCTCGTCAGCGCCGCAAACACAGAGACCAAGGAACAGCTCTGGGATTTCATCTCGCGCTATGCGCCTGAGGCCAGCGCTGAGAGCCATCCCTTCCTCGACAAGCTCGCTGGCTATGCCATCCGCTATTATGAGGACTTCGTGAAGCCGACCAAGGTCTACCGTGCGCCCGACGAGAAAGAGCGCGCGGCGATGGAAGACCTAGCAAACCGCCTGTCGTCTCTTGAAGGCGAAGCCGATGCCGAGATGCTTCAGAACCTGACCTTCGAGATCGGCAAGTCGCACGAGTTCGAGAACCTTCGCGACTGGTTCAAGGCGCTTTACGAAGTGCTGCTCGGCCAGAGCCAGGGCCCGCGCTTTGGCGGCTTTGCGGCCCTCTATGGCGTGCACGAAACGGCGAGGCTGATAAAGGGGGCGCTGGCGCGGGACACAGAATCGGCTTGAGGCTGAGCGCATGAAAGCGCTCTTCCTTGCCCCGCTCGCTCTTTATGCCCTGTCCGGCTGCCTTGCCGCCAGTGTCGCCGGTGCCACGGTTGGCGCGATCGGCTCTGGTGTCGAACTGGCCGGCAAGACCGTCTACTATACCGGCAAGGGCGCTGTCGGCCTTGTCTCTGGCGGTGACGGCGTGCCCGTCACAGTTGCCGACGATATCGGCAACATTGAGCGCGGGCGCCTGAAACTGACGGTCCGGTTCAAAGATCGCGGTGACATGTATGTCAGCGACCGGATCATTCCGGCGCGCGCCTTGGAAGACGAACTCGACGCCCTGTCGGAGCGTGATGATGTCGTCGACGTCTATGTCGACAGGCCCTGATAGCTCAACAGTTAACCAATAAAACCTGCCTATCTCCAAGGCCTGCCTTAAGACCTTTCTGCCAGCTTATATGCGGGCAATGAGGGGGCAATCGCATGAGGGGACTGCTCGCAACGGTATTGGTCGGCGCAGGGCTGACGTCAGGCTGCACCGTGGCCAAGGTGACAGGCGAGGCAGCTGCCCTGCCTTTCAAGGGCGCCTATCATGGGACGCGCGCGGCCGGCACAGGCCTATACTATACCGGACGCGGCGCGTATGCCGTCGGCAAGGGCGCCTACCAGGTCGGCAAGTTCCCCATCGAGGTGGCTGACGGTGTTCTGGATGCATCCGCGCGAGTGCTGACGCTAACCATCTTGACGCTGAACGCGGCCGGACAGGTCAGCTCGATAAGCAAGGACATTGCTGCGGCGTCGCTCTACGCAGAACTTGCGGCACTGGAGAGCAGCGCGAGCGTGATGGAAGTGATCGTGAGTGTCGCGAGCTGATCCAAAGAAAAAGACCGCCCCCTTAGTCGGAAGCGGCCTTTTCGGAGCGGTTTGATCTTCCGGGCCTATTCAGCCGCGATCAGCGTCTTTTTCTGCTTCGGCATGCCACCTTCCGGCCAGTTCTGCATCAGTTCGGCCTCATGCCCCTTGGCTGCCTCAACAGAGGCTTCCTTGACGTGGCCATAGCCGCGAATCTCGTCCGGGATGGACGCAATCGCAATGGCGAGCTCGTGGTTCTTCTTGGTCAGCTTGCCTGACATGTCGGCGACGCGCTCAAGATAGTTATCGCGGAGCCCGCGCTCCATCTTGCGCTCTTCGGTATAGCCAAATGGGTCAAAAGCGGTGCCGCGGAGACCCTTGAAGCGGCGCATCACGCTGAAGACGGTTTTCATCCATGGGCCGAACGGCTTCTTCTTGAGATGACCGTTGGAGTCCTTCTTCGCGATCAGCGGCGGTGCCATCAGATAGCTGATCTTCCCGCCGTGGAAGGTCTCGCGAAGCTTCTTCTCGAAAGATCCATCAGTGTAGAGACGCGCAACTTCATACTCGTCCTTGTAGGCCATGAGCTTGAAGGCGAACTTCGCGACAGCCGTCGTGAAGCCCTCGCCCAGACCTGCGGCCTCTTCATCCCTGCGGACTTTCGCAACGAGGTCGCGGTACTTCTGGGCGTAGGCTTCGTTCTGGTAAGCCGTGAGGCGTTCGGCGCGGTTCTCGATCAGCTCATCGAGCGTCATCGGTTTCACGTCGCCGCGCGGATCTGAGGTCTGCTCAAGGCGGTCCGGGTCGACAGCGGCAATTCGGCCAACGTCGAAGGCCTTCATGTTCTCTTCGATCTTCACGCCATTGAGCTTGATCGCGCGGTAAAGACCGCGAAGGGAGACGGGCACGAGGCCTTTCTGCCAGGCGTAACCGACCATGATCATGTTGGTGTAGATCGCGTCGTTGAGATAGCCAAGCGCAAGCGATTCTGCGTCGATCGAGCCAAAGTCCTTGGCCTGACGCTTCACGCGGGCGGCGAGAAGCTGGCTTTCAAAGGTCTTGGAACGGTCGCGGATAAACTCGCTGGTTGGCGTCACGTCGGCGTTTGCCGTCACGTGCGTGCGGCTGACATCCATGAGCGAGATGGCGTCACCGCCAGCGGCCACGACAAGGTCACAGCCGATGATGGCGTCGCAGGAAGCAGGCGGCACCCGGCCGGTGGAGATCATCTCTGGCTCTTTGGCAAAGCGCAGGTGCGAGAGCACGGGCCCGCCCTTCTGGGCGAGACCGGTCATGTCCAGCGACGAGGCAGCATTGCCGTCCACATGGGCGGCCATGGCAAGCACAGCAGCGACCGTCGTGACGCCTGTCCCGCCAACGCCAGTGAACAGGACGTTCCACGGCTGGGCGACTGGCGGCAGGTCTGGCAGCGGCAGGTGGGAAGCATCCACTTCGAGAACCGGCGCATCGTCGGCCGCGAAATGTGCATCCTTGACGGTCACAAAGCTCGGACAGAAGCCGCGCAGGCAAGACAGGTCAGTATTACAGGTCGACTGGTTGATGCGGCGCTTGCGACCAAGTTCGGTCTCGACCGGCTCAACGGAGAGACAGTTCGACTTGATCGAGCAGTCGCCGCAGCCTTCGCAGACTTCCTGGTTGATCATCACGCGAACGCGGTCTGGCGCACGCAGACCACGCTTGGACCGGCGGCGTTTCTCAGTGGCGCAGACCTGATCATAGATCATGACCGAAACGCCTTTGGTATCGCGCAGCATTTTCTGCACGTCATCAAGCTCTTCGCGGTCATAGATGCGAACTGCACGCGGCAGGCCTTTGACGCCAGCATAGCGGGTCGGGTCTTCGGTCACGATAACGATCTTCGTGACGCCTTCGGCCTCAACCTGCTGGGCGATATTGACCGGCGTCTGGCCGGACTCGACTGTCTGGCCGCCCGTCATGGCAACCGCGTCATTATACAGGATCTTGTAGGTCATATTCGCGCCGGAGGTGACCGCAGCACGAATGGCGAGTGAACCTGAGTGCGAATAGGTGCCGTCGCCGAGATTTACGAACATATGGTCTTCGTCAGTCGCAAAATACTGGCCGATCCAGGCCACGCCTTCGCCGCCCATCTGGCTGGTCATGTCGGTCTTACGGTCCGGCATGAAGTTCGCCATGTAGTGACAACCGATGCCAGCAAGCGCACGCGAGCCTTCCGGCACGGTGGTTGAGGTGTTGTGCGGGCAACCCGAACAATAGTGCGGCGTGCGAACAGTTGGCGACGCGTTTGATTGTGCGGCCTGACCGGCTGCACCGACGCGCTGGAAGTAGCGGTCGGCGGCGCTCTTGTCCCATTCGCCCGGAACGGCACCCACAAGGGCGTGCGCCATTTCAGGCACCGGAATGGACGAAACCTGGCTGAGCAGCGGCTTGCCGAAACGGTCCTGCTTGCCTTCGATAAAGGGCCGCTCATTGTCTGGCAGGCTGTACAGGACAGACCGGAGCTGTTCTTCGATCAATGGGCGCTTGTGCTCGATCACCAGGACGCGCTCGAGGCCCTTGCAGAACTCACGGATCCGTGTCGGCTCAAGCGGCCATGGCATTGCAACCTTGAAGATGCTGATCCCGAGTCGGCCCGCTTCTTCCGGTGTGATGCCGATGGCGGCAAGCGCCTCGAATATGTCACGGGCGGCCTGACCGGTCGTGATAATACCCACGCGTGGCTTCGGCGATGGAACGAGAACATGATCAAGCTGGTTTGCGCGGACCCACGCCTGGGCGGCCGGCAGTTTTACTTCGCGCAGACGGCGCTCTTTCTCGATCGGGTTGTCGCCGCGGCGCATATGGACGCCGCCTTCCGGGAAATCGAATTCGGGCGTGATCAGTTTGAGCCGGTTCAAGGTCACATCGACGACGGCACCAGAGTCCATCGTGTCGGCCAGCGCGATCAGGGAGGACCATGCGCCGGAGAAACGGCTCATCGCCCAGCCATGGATGCCGTAATCGAGAACGTCCTGGATGGAGGCGGGGTTAAGGACAGGAATTTCCGCGTCGCGCATCGCATATTCCGACTGCGACGGCAGGGTTGAGGATTTGCAAGTATGGTCGTCACCGCAAATGGCGAGAACGCCGCCAAGACGTGAACTGCCTGCGGCATTCGCGTGCTTGAAAGCGTCACCCGTCCGGTCAACGCCGGGGGCCTTGCCGTACCAGATGCCAAACAGGCCGTCGCGCTTTGCGCCCGGAAAGAGCCCCAGTTGCTGTGAGCCCCAGACTGCAGTTGCACCGAGGTCTTCGTTAAGCCCTTCCCAGAACTCGATCTCATGCTTGTCGAGCCACTTGCCGGCGGCGCGAAGCTGCTGGTCGTATCCGCCGAGCGGCGAGCCGCGATAGCCGGAAATGAAACCTGCTGTATTGTACCCGGCTTCGAGGTCCAGACGCTTCTGATCGAGCGGCAGGCGCACCAGCGCCTGGATGCCCGTCATATAGGCATGGCCCTCGACAAGATCGTATTTATCGTTCAGCGTGACTTCGCGGTGTTCCAAGGAACGGCTCCCATATATTTTTGAAGCTATATTATTTGCATTTTTTCCCGAAAATGCTTGCCCATATTGCCGTATATAGCGTAAGAACAGGCATGGTGTTCCACTTTGAAGCGCGTATAGGGAGAAAAATTGCCCCAATCACTTGATGCCATCGACGCGAAGATTCTGGACCTTATCCAGAAAGATGCCGCCCTGTCCGTTGCCGAGATCGCAGACCGGGTGGGACTATCGTCTTCTCCTTGCTGGCGCCGGATCAAGCGCATGGAAGAAGCCGGCATTATCCGGGGCCGCGTGACCCTGCTTGAACGTGATGCGCTGGGTCTGGGTTTCGAAGTGGTGGCGAGCGTGAAACTGGCACTGCCAAGCAAGGAAAACCTCGCCAAGTTCGAAGCGCTGGTGCTGAAATGGGCTGAAGTCCTCGAGTGCATGACCGTAACTGGCGCTGTCGATTATGTGATCCGCATCACGACCACTGACATGCACGCCTATGACACGTTTCTGCGCGAGAAACTGCTCGGCTCAGGCCTCGTTTCGGACGTCCAGTCCCGTATCGTGATCAACATAGCCAAGCGCACCACGGCGCTGCCACTTGGCCTCGTCAGCGATTACGTGCCGGCAAGCTGATGGCAGGGCGGTCCCTGCCCTCTCCGCTCCGAAAGTTCGCGGCCCTCGCCGGCGCGCTCAGCCTCTCTGCTTTGCCCGCCATCGCCGCGCCCGTCACACAGACTTGGCTGGATGAGCAAGTTGAACAAATCCACGAAGACTATGGCCTGATCGCACTCGGTGCGGGTGTACTGGAAGTCGGCGGCGAACCTGTAATCGCCGTAGCCGGCACGGAGAGTTCAGGCTCAAGTATCCCGGTCGCGAAAGACGCTGCCTGGCATATTGGCTCGAATACGAAGGCGCTAACGGCGCTTCTCTATGCCCGGCTCGTCGAACAAGGGGCAGCCGATTGGGGCGCGTCCGTCGCGTCGCTGTTCCGGGACGAGGTAGACGCGATCAATCCAGCCTGGAACGACGTCACGATCGAAGACCTGTTCGCCCACCGGTCTGGCGTAGGACAAATTGGCCCGGTCTGGCTCCTCTCACGCGCGGCTGATGAAAGTCCCCTGACTGCGCAGCGCCTCAAAACAGTTCGCGCAAGGCTGGCCGAACCTCCCCCCGGAAAAATTGGCGCGTTCGACTACAGCAATCTCAATTACATCATTGCCGGGTCGGCCATTGAAGTGATTACGGGTCTGCGCTGGGAAGACGCGATCCGAGCGCAGGTTTTTGAGTTCGAAGGCAGCGACTGGGCTGCTGACTGGGGCTTTGGCGCTCCGCAATCAGGGCCGGTGGGACATAACAAGCTGTTTGGCTTCAAGGTCGGTGCTGGCCGCGATAGCGGCGCCGACAATCCTCCAGCGCTTGGCCCTGCAGGCACGGCGCACGCGCCGATTGAAAGCCACCTTCGATTACTTGCCACCTTCATCGATCAGGACAGCGACCTTATGACCGAGAGCACGCGCCAGAAGCTGCTAGCGCCATGGCCGGATGAAGACGCTGACTATGCCATGGGCTGGGGCATTGGCAGCCGTGACGAGCTTGGCCGGGTCTATGCCCATCGCGGCTCAAACACGATGTGGCTCTCACACGTCGAACTCGTTCCGGAGAAGGATGCAGTGCTTATCGTGAACACAAACATCTATACAGAACGAGCCAGCGAGGCCGTTGGCGCGTTCGTATCTGCCATTGAAGCCCAATTCGCCGCCCCCGCAGACTGATCAATCTGGTGGCGCGATCACCTGCGTGACGTGGCCATTCGAGCGATTAAGCCGCTTCGCCTCACCACCGGGCCAGACCTGCAGTCGCGTTTCCATCATTGGCGTATCCGTTTTGCCGCCGAACAGGGCTTCGGATTCATAGGAGAGCCATGCCAGTGGCGCCTCGGTTGTGGCGCGCTTGCCGTAAGCCGCCATCATGCTCATTATCTGGCCGATCACCTCGCGGGGCGGATAGATCAGGAAAACGGAATGAAAGACGACTGTCAGGCCATTCGCCGGGCGGGTCTCCAGCTTGCGTGCGAGCCAGTCTGCAGCGTCCGCCTTCTCCACTGAGATACCGGTCTCCTGGGCAAGCCGTACCGCCGCATCAAGGCGCGACAGGCGCTCTTCCTGATCTGGCCAGGTATAGCATTTGAGGCGCATTACCTGGTCAGGGTCGTTGAGATCGAAAGGAGAAAGGTCACAGGCGGCACGCCTCTCGACGTGCGGCTGAGCGTCAAGATGGTCTGGCGGCGCAAGCTGCCAGTCGGTCGTGATCGTGACGCCGCTATCAGGCTTCTGCAGACGCTTCCAGTTGGCGGTCGAATAGCTGTAGCGGTCCCAGTTCTGGTTGAGGCCCGCGCTCGCGCCGAGCTCCAGCAGATGCATGGGCATGTCGAAACGGTGCGCCAACTCCAGAAATCCTGGCAGGAGCGCAATGCAGCGCCGGGTCTCGTTTGTCTGTGGGGGGCTTTCAAGGAAAGCCGTCACCCAGCCCCGGTTTCCAGCCAGCCAGTCGCAAGCGAGCGGCCAGACCTTGCTCATCGTCCAGTCTGGGTCCGATGCCGGATATGTGCGCGCCAGGTTGGGCGCACGGCCCGTCAGCACCGCGTGATGCAGGCAGCCTGCCAGCCGGAGAGCCAGTGCATCCTTGCGAGGGTTTGTAGGCCAATCAGCAACAAGGCCGGCGATTATTCCGCCGGCCTCGAAATCTTCTGCGAAGGCGAAGCAAAGCTCCCCCATGAAGGGCGAACCCAGTGTCCGGCACCATTCCGCCTGTTCGCGGAAATGGGCCGGAATGATTGTCTCGCCGAGCAAGCCTCGCGCCTAGACGCGCTCGACGCACATTGCGATGCCTTCGCCGCCGCCGATACAAAGCGAGGCGACACCCTTTTTCACATCACGGTCTTCCATCGCTGCGAGGAGCGTGACGAGAATACGTGCACCGGACGCACCGATCGGGTGGCCCATGGCACATGCGCCGCCATTCACATTGACGATGTCATGCGAAAGGCCGAGTTCCTTCATGGCAATCATCGGGACGACAGCAAAAGCTTCGTTGATTTCCCAGAGACCGACATCGTCCTTGGACCAGCCAGCCTTCTCAAGCGCTTTCTTCATTGCCGGCACCGGCGCCGTCGTGAAGTATTGCGGCTCGTGGGCGTGGCTCGACGAAGAGACAATCTTCGCGATTGGCTTCAGACCGCGCTTTTCGGCTTCGGACTGTTTCATCAGGACGAGCGCCGCTGCGCCATCGGAAATGGCCGACGCGTTTGCCGCAGTCACCGTGCCATCCTTGTTAAAGGCCGGGCGCAGCGACGGGATCTTGTCTGGACGGGCCGTGCGGGGAAGCTCATCGGTGTCCACGGTTACGTCACCCTTGCGGGTTTTCATGGTGATCGGAGCAATCTCGCGTTTGAACTTGCCTTCCTCGGTCGCCCTCTGGGCGCGGGCAAGCGTTTCAAGTGCATAGGCGTCCTGCTGTTCTCGCGTGAACTGGTATTCGCGCGCGATCATGTCGGCGAAATTGCCCATCGGGCCGCCTTCATAAGCGTCTTCGAGACCGTCGGTCGCCATATGGTCCTTCATGCCTGCGGCGCCATACTTGTGGCCCTTGCGGAAGTCGACGAGGTGCGGAGCGTTGGTCATCGACTCCATACCGCCGGCGACCACGATGTTCGCATTGCCAGCCGCGATTGCATTTGCGCCCATGACAGTCGCCTGGAGGCCTGAGCCACACATCTTGTTGATGGTGGTGGCTTCGGTGCCCTTGTCGAGGCCCGCCTTGATGGCTGCCTGACGCGCCGGGGCCTGTCCCTGACCCGCAGGCAGGCAGTTGCCCATGATGATTTCATTGACGTCGGTCTCGGAAAGCTTCGCTTCCTCAGACGCGGCCTTCACGACAATCGCGCCGAGCTCATTAGCGGACATGCCGGCAAGGTCGCCAAGCAGGCCGCCCATGGGCGTGCGAGACATACCTACGATTACTACGGGATCATCAGCCATGTTTTCCTCCGGGCTATTCTATCGTCTTTTGCGTGTGCGAAGAGATGCGCCTCACTCGACGCAGCGTCAAGCCCTTAACCGGCTACAGCGAGGCCGCCTTGCGTGCGGTGCAACATCGGCGAACGTTCTGGTATCATCAAATTTTCTTTGCGATGCCGCGCTGGAATTTTCTTTAGTTTTCGTCTTTTCCTTGCGTCCGACAACAGCTGCCTCCATGTCGGTGCGAGCAAAAACAGGCCCGCAAGGAGGAAAGCGAAATGGCTTCAGAACTTCCAGACACATTCAAACAGCTCCGCACGCTCGTCACAGAGGACGGCAAGCTGGAGCTTTCGCTCGCCGACGTGAAAGTGCCTACGCCAGGCGACAATGACATCGTCATCCGCGTCGAGGCAACGCCGATCAACCCGTCGGACCTTGGCCTGCTTGTCGGCGCTGGCGATCTGTCGACGCTTCGCAATGAAGGCAGCAAGGATAACCCGAAGCTGGTTGCTGACATATCGGGCGCTGGCATGCGTGCGATGCAGGCCCGCATTGGCCAATCGCTCGCCGTGGGCAATGAAGGCGCAGGTACGGTCGTCGCAGCTGGTTCGTCGGACGCCGCGCAGGCGCTTATGGGCAAGAAGGTCACCGGTCTTGGCGGTGAATTCTATGGCGAGTACCGCATGTTGAACGTGGCGCAGGTCATGGAACTGCCAGACGATGCATCGGCTCGCGACGGCGCGTCCTGCTTTGTGAACCCGCTGACGGCCCTCTCTTTCCCCGAGACCATGCGCATGGAAGGCCACAAGGCCCTAATCCATACCGCTGCCGCGTCGAACCTCGGCCAGATGCTGAACAAGATCTGTATCGCTGACGGCGTGCCGCTGGTGAACATTGTTCGCAAGCCAGAGCAGGAACAGATCCTGCGCGAGCTTGGCGCCAAGCATGTGGTAAACTCTTCCAGCGAAACCTTCATGGACGACCTGATCAAGGCGATTGCGGAAACGAAGGCGACGCTAGCCTTTGATGCCGTCGGGGGCGGTCCGCTTGCCGGCCAGCTCCTCACCGCGATGGAAGCGGCCGCCAATATCGGCGCGGAGTATAGCCGTTATGGTTCAGCCGACCCCAAGCACGTCTATATCTATGGGCGTCTCGACCTGTCGCCGACCATGATCCCGCCAGGTGTGGGCATGGCGTGGAGCGCGGGTGGCTACCTGCTGACATACTTCCTGCAGAAGATCGGCGCTGAGGGCCGCGAGAAACTTCGCAAGCGCGTCATGGCGGAGCTGAAGACGACGTTCGCAAGCCATTACACGGACGAGATCTCGCTGGCCGAGGCACTCGATCCGGAAACGCTCCAGAACTATAATGCAAAGCGCACGGGCGAGAAATTCCTGATCAACCCGACGCTGTAGGCGGTCAGTTCCCCGCCTGCGCCGCGGCAGATGCGGCGCGGTTCTCTTCGGGCGTGCGTATGTGAATGCGCACGCCCCCCAGAGCCGGGCTTACTGCATCAAACGTGTCGCCTGACGTCATACCTTCCGGATAGGCGATGCAGGTTTCCGATGCTGCAAGGCTCGACGTGGCACAAAGTCGTGCGCCATCCAGCCGGTAAGTGCCTTCGAAAGCTGAACCACTTAATTCACCAACAAAGGTACCATCCTCATTGTAATCGATGACCATGGTATGTCCCTGCGTCGTCATCACGATGCCGTCACGGACGACGAAATAAAGCGTGTCGATAGGCGGCGCAGCCTCGACTAGTGCCGTCTGGGCGTATGCGGCCTGTGCTGCGACAAGCGAGATGGCTGCGAAAGAGAAATATCGGCGCAATCGGGCGCTCCCATAGGAGTGATGTTTGAAGGCTATCATGCAAACGCGCAAATCCAACCGCGATGTGCGGATGAGAAGCCGTCAGGCAGTATCCAGCGCAATTGCCCTGTCGATGATGTCCAGCAACTCATCGTCAATGTCATCCAGCTTCCGGACTTTCACATGCCGTAGCGCCTTGCCGCTGCCTTCGATCCGGCCATAAAAGCCAGACTCTAGCTGTGCGCCTTGCCAGAATTGAAGGTTGCAGTGTTTTGAGTGCGCGACGATAGAAACGACCCGGTCGTGTCCCGTCCAGCATGGCGATCCGTACGCCATCGTCGCGATCAGTGTCGGCCCGCGCTGCGGAATGACGTGTGAAAGTTCCAGCGCGATTGCCTGCACCGGCCCCGAAAGTTTGTCGAAATAAGCGCTGACCGCCATTGGCAAAGGCATTCTACCCTCCATGCTCACCCGGCCTGCCCCTGAGGCAAGAAGGCGTCCTAGAAGCCAGACCTGAAGCTGATTGGAAAGAGAAACATCGCAGGCGAGATCAATTTGATCGCAGTCCGAATGAAAGAAGGGCAGACCTTTTCGGCCTGCCCTTCCCCGATTTTCAGCGAAGTGCGCTCACGCTACCAAATGCGGATACGCTCTTCGGGTGGCAGGTAAAGTTCATCAGTTTCTGCCACGTCGAACGCCTCATACCATTCGTCGAAGTTACGGACGATGCCGTTGACGCGGTACTCAGGCGGAGAGTGCGGATCGGTCAGCAGCTGGTTGCGCTTTGCTTCATCACGATACTTCGCGCGCCAGACCTGCGCCCACGCCATGAAGAAGCGCTGGTCGCCCGTATAGCCGTCGATGACTGGAGCCTGCTCGTCTTCGCTGACGACACCATCGCCATTTGCATCAAGACTGATCTGATAGGCGCGGTAAGCCAGCGACAGTCCGCCAAGATCACCGATATTCTCGCCAAGGGTCAGGCGGCCATTGACGCATGGATCACCTTCGCCAAGCGGGCAATACTGGTTGTACTGGGCCACCAGAGCTGATGTCAGCTCATCAAAGGCGCTGCGATCACTTTCCGACCACCAGTTTGCGAGGACGCCGTCGCCATTGTACTTGGAACCCTGGTCGTCGAAGCCGTGCCCCATTTCATGGCCGATCACGCCGCCGATCGCGCCGTAATTGACGGCCGGGTCAGCACTGATGTTGAAGAATGGCGGCTGCAGGATCGCAGCAGGGAAGACGATCTCGTTATAGCCCGGATTGTAATAGGCGTTAACCGTCTGCGGCGTCATGAACCACTCATTGCGATCTGGCTGTTCGTTCAGACGTGAAAGGTTGTCTTCCATCTGCCAGACGGCCGCATTCACAGCATTCTGGAAAGCGTTGTCGGTGATCTCGAGCGTCTCATAGGTTTCGAACTCAACCGGATAGCCGATCTTCGGGTTGAACTTGTCGAGCTTCTCACGCGCACGCTCACGCGTCTCCTCGCCCATCCATTCGAGGTCTTGGAGGTTCGCGTGCATGGCGGTGCGCAGGTTGGCGACCAGCTCATCCATCCGCTCCTTATTCTCGGCGGGGAAGTGACGGTCGACATAGACCTCGCCAATTGCCTCACCGAGCGTACCGGAGACGGCCGAAACGGCACGCTTCCAGCGCGGGCGCTGCTCTGGCTGGCCGCTGAGGGCCGTGCCGTAGAAAGCGAAGTTCGCGTCATCGATGTCCGAAGGAAGGACAGACGAGAAGTTCGAGAGCATGTGGGCCGCGAGATAGGCTTTCCATGTGTCGAGATCAGCGGTGTTCGCAAGCTCGAACGCGACAGGCATGCCGCCGCCGAGCTTGTCGACATCTTCCTGCGAGAGGCCTGCGGACGCGATTTCGTCTGCTGTCGGCGGAATTTCAGTCACGAGGAACTCTTCCTCACCGCTCACACCCAGCGTCTCCAACGCAGTCGCGAGCGGAAAATCACCTGCAATCGCGATCAGCTCGTCGCGGGTCAGCTTGTTGTAGGTGATCTCCGGGTTGCGGCTAACGGCACGGTCCCAGTCGGCCTGCGCCAGCCGGGTTTCGAGAGCCAGGACGTCAGCTGCTTTCGCCGCGGCATCCTCATAACCTGCCTTGCCCAAAAGGAAGGTAAGTAGTTCTTCGTACTTAGCGCGGATCTCGACCGATTTCTCGTCGTCCTTGAGATAGTACTCGCGGTCCGGAAGACCGAGGCCGCCCATGGACATCTGGAAGATGTAATCATCCGGATTTTTGTCATCGACCCAGACAAAACCATTGATCGGCGAAGAGAAGCCTGGCGACATGAAGACGTTCGCCAGCGACTCGCGGCTGTCGATGGCAGCGATCTTGTCGAGGTACGGCTGAGCTGGCGTCATGCCTGCCGCTTCGATGGCGTCGGTGGCCATATAGGCATTGTAGAATGCCGCGACCTTGCCTTCCGCAGTGTCGATTGGCGGCTCTTCGGCAGCGAGGTCTTCGATGATGAAGCGGGTCTGCTGTTCAGATTTCTCGCGCAGAAGGTCGAATGCACCGTAGCGCGTCTTGTCGGCTGGCAGTTCAAACTCATCGAACCAGTCGCCGCTGACATGCATGAAGAAATTGTCGCCCGGGCGAACCTCAGAATCCATCAGACCGGTATCGATGCCCCAGCTGCCCCAATAGTCGGGCGAGGTGGTTTCGACAACGCGCTGCGAGGCAGCGGCGGTGTCGTTTGTGGGCGGGGTTGGCGCATCAGCCGTTTGTTCAGTCGTGGCACAAGCGCCGAGTAGCGTTGCCGCAGCAACGCCGGACATCAGATATCTCATTTAAGGATTCTCCATTCAGTTTTATTCTGGATAACCCGGCAGATTGAGGTAAATCCAGCCCTCAATCTGCCGGGCAAAAGGACATTATTCCGCAGGCTGCGGGCGCGCACCGCGGCTCGTGCCGATCAGTTCTTCTTCGTCAATATTGGCTTCGCCTTCATAGGATTCACCGATCTGGCGATAAGGGCGACCACCCCAGGTCCAGCGGAAAATCCGGCCCACTTCACAGCCCACCGCATAGAACGCAGGAACGAGCAGAAGCGAAACAAAGAGCGCGAAGGCAACGGCCGACCCAAGTGAGACGACCATCGGCTTCAGGAACTGCGCCTGGACCGACTTCTGGGCGATCATCGGCAGGATACCGACGAAGGTGGTCACCGAGGTGAGAAGCACAGGACGGAAGCGCGATACGCCAGCGTCGACGATGGCCTGCAAGGCGCCTGCCCCTTCTTCTCGTCGCCTATTGATATAGTCGACAAGTACGAGGTTATCGTTGATGACCACGCCTGCTGCCGCCCCTATGCCGAACATGGAGAAGAGCGCCATCGGCGTGTCGAAGCCCCAGTGCCCGAAGACAGCGCCAGCATATCCGAAAGGAATGGCCAGCATCAGAAGCAACGGCTGGGAGTAGGACTGGAAGGCGATTGCCAACAGAATGTACATCGACACAAATGCGATGATGTAGAGCCTCGTAATATCCTGCACGAACTCCTGCTCGCTCTCGATATCGCCGACTGCGCCGCGTGTGACCGTCGGATACTTCTTGGCAAAGTCAGGCCAGAAGTTCTGCTCCATGTCGGCAAAGATCGTTGCGCGGGTACTGTCGCCAACCAGGTCAGCGAAAACAGTAACCGAGCGCATGCGTTCACGGCGCTGGATGCGGTCGATACCCGGCGCGAAGGAAATCTCTGCAACCTGCTCGAGCGGGATCTCACGCCCGTCGCTGGTCCGGATACGAAGATCGCGGAGGCTGTCGACAGATTCACGGGTTTCCTTCGGATAGCGGACCATGACGCGGACGTCGTCCCCGTCGCGTGGAAGGCGCTGGGCTTCAATACCGTAATAGGCCGCACGAACCTGCGACGTCACATCACCCAGAGTGATCCCGAGTGAGGTCGCCCCAGGCTTCAAGTCGATCCTGATTTCCTGCGCAGCTGATGACAGGTTATCGCCGATATCAAATGCCTGCTCATAGGTGGCGATTTGCGCTTTCACATCGTCAGCAGCCTGACGCAGGACGTCGAGGTCGTCATTGTTCAGCGCATAGCGGATGGAATTGTCCGCATTGTTGATCGTGAACTGGAAGTTCACTTCCTCAGCATCAGGCACTTCGCCGAAATTGGCGCGAATCTCGTCTGCGATCTCCTTCGTGGAGACGCCCTCCGGGCGGTCCTGCGGCGGGATCAGGCCGATCCATGACTGAACATCACCTTCAGTCGCCACGATAGAGATGTCGCGGATCATGTGATCGTCGCCAAGCTCGGGATAGCGCTCATCGAAAGTCTGGCGTGATTGCTCCACCGCCAGCCGCAACTGATCACGGACCTGAAGCGAACGCGACTGCGGCGAGCCATCCGGCAAGTCGATACGCACCTGCACCAGATCGTCTTCAATCTGCGGCATGAAGCGAAATGGCACGATGTTCGACTGGACCAACATGATCGCGATGACGAAAAGCGACGTAAAGATCGCAACAGTCACATACCGGAACTTCACGGCATATTCGAGCAGCGGCTTGTACACTCTGTTCGCGAAAGTGATCAGGCTGTCAGCGATACTTTGCTGGACCGACATCAGACGCCCTACAGGGCCGCCGAACTTTTGCGGCTTCATATGGCTGAGGTGCGAGGGCAGAATGAACATCGACTCGATCAGCGAGAAAGCCAGCGCAGCCACGACAACATAGGTAATCTGGGCAGTGAACTGGCGTTCCGGGCCGGGGATGAAAGCCCACGGCGCAAACATGATCATTGTCGTGAGAACGCCGAAAATAACCGGCTTCATAACAAGCTGCGTACCCACAGTTGCAGCTCCAAGCCCCTCTCGCCGACCACTCTCGACCTCCTTGTGGATGTTCTCCCCCACAACGATGGCGTCGTCGACGACCACACCGATCACGAGGAGGACCGCAAAGAGCGAGAGGAAGTTCAGCGATACGCCGAAGAGTGGCAGGATCATGATACCGCCAGCGAACGCCGTTCCGATACCAATCGTGACCCAGAACGCCACGATCGGGCGCAGGAACAGGATGAGGATGATAAGGACCAGCGCCATACCCTGAAGGGCCGCAGAGCTGATCGTGTCCATACGGCCTCTATAGACCTCGGACATGTCGAACAGGAGATCGAGGCGAAGTCCTTCAGGGAGGCCATCCTGACCGCGACCACTATTGGCGCGCTCGATGAAGTCCTTGATGTTGTCGGAGTAGAGGACGATGTCCATCTTCTCTGGCTGGTTCACCATAATAAACGCGGTCGGCTCGCCATTATAGGTCGCGTCGAGTTCGCCATCGACAAATCCATCGACCACATTTGCGACGTCGCGGATGCGGATTGTGCCGAACTCAGCGGTCTGGCGAATGACGATATTCTCGAAATCCTCACGCGTGTCGGCAAGCTGGCGTGCCTGGATCGCAACCGTGCCGGTGTCTGTGCGCACAGTGCCCCCAGAGGAGTTGATGGACGAGCCACGAACCGCGTTCGCAACCTCTGAGAAAGTCATATTGTAGCGGCGAAGTGCGGCTTCGGAGACTTCGATGGACACTTCTTCGCCCAGCGTGCCTTGAACCTGCGCGAGCTCACCACCTTCGAGGAGCGCAATCCTGTCGCGCATCTCATCTGCATAATAGTCGAGCGTGCCGGGATCGACATTGCCGTGCAGCGCAAGGCCCATGAACTGGTTGTTCGCGCTCCAGCGACTGACCTGTGGCGGGAAAGAAGATTGCGGCAGGTTCGAAATCGTGTCGACACGGCGCTTAACTTCGTCGACGAACTCATCGACATCGACGTCTAGTTCGGTCTGAAGGTTTACATAACCGACGCCTTCCCGGGCAACACCTGTCAGGCGTTTGAGGCCGTCAATATCAGCAACAACCTCTTCGAGGCGGACCACGATCTGGTCTTCCACGTCCTGCGGGGACGCGCCAGGCCAGGCGATGGATACACTCGCCCCGTTCCAGTCACCCGCCGGGAAGGCTTCCTTCTCGAGGCTGAGGAAGCCAAACGTCCCGCCGATAAAGGCGATGACCATGAGGAGATTGGCAGCAATGCCATTTCTGGCCCACCAGGCGACGAGTCCGCTCATTGGATTGCTCCTTCGGTTTCACCAGCAACCTGCGCTGCAGCCTCTTCTTCGGCGTCGTCAGAACTGGACTTGCGAGGTGTGCGGGGGACGAGCGAGCCATCAGGCATGCGTTCGACCACCTGGATGCTCATGCCATCGAAAGCAGCCTGGATCGGAGAGACCACTGCGAGTTCGCCATCCTCGACCCCAGTGGAGACAAATGCTCCATCATCGGTGCTGTAGACGACGTTCACGGTGCGAATTTCGAGTCTGCCTTCTGGCCCATCGCCAATAAAGACCTGATCGACACCACGCAGGGCGGAGCGTGGGATGCGCACGACATTCTCGATGCGGCGGCCATCGATCTCAGCATTGACGAAGAGACCAGGCGCCATCGGCACACCATCATCAGAACCGGTGCCGTATGGATCATCCAGCTCAGCGATAACGTTTATGAGCCGGGTCTGCGGGTTGAGCGCAGCTGCCGTCCGCCTGACGCGGCCGACCCACTCACGCGGCTCACCAGCTACATTCGTTGAAAAGACAACTTGCGGCCCCGGATTGTCCGCCGTCTCAGCGAACGCGAGCGGCAGGCCTGTGCGGCCCAGCTCTTCATCAGACAGCGGCAGGGAGACTTCGACCACATCGGTAGCGAAGATCGTGCCCAGAGCCTGACCTGGGCTTACGAATTGACCGAGATCGGCGCTGCGTTCGCGCACACGGCCAGAGAAGGGCGCGGTTACAGCGGTCCGGTTCAGCGCAAGCTGGGCATCGGCGAGCAGGGCCTTCGCTGAGTCGAGGTTTGCCTGCGCTTCAGCAAGCTGAGGTTCGCGGCGGGCGAGCGGGCTCGCATCCTCGATGCCAAGGTCTGCAAGGTCTTGCTCAGCGAGATCTGCCTCTGCCTGTTCGCGCGCGAGTGCTTGCTGCGCCGAAGCCACGCCGGACCGGGCGCGCGTCACAGCCAGTTCATAGTCCGCCGCCTCAAGTCGTACCAGCACCTGCCCTTGGCGGATGAAACCGCCGTCAAGGAAATCGGAAGATACGTACGAAATCCGTCCGGCAATCTGGGGCGCAACCACGATCTGGCGCTTGGGACGCACTTCGCCCTGCGCGCGGACCTTGAGGTCGAGATCTGTCTCTTCCGCAGCCTCTGCAAAGACAGACAGGCCCCGGGGCTGTTCTTCAGCGCGCTCGACAGGCGGCGCAAAAATTTGTGTGAGCGCAAATCCGGTCCCGACGATGACAACGAGGACAATGACTGGCAGCAGGATTGTGATGATACGTTTCATGGGAGGTCTCTGCTCTCGACTTCTTCTTATATACCAGAATCGGGGGCCATCGCCCCCTCAGTGACCGCACCACCTATGGCGAGATGGAAGGAAATGCGGTTGGAGACGCGGGCTGACCGGGCTGCGATCAAGTTACTCTCTGCGTTCAGTTTACGCGTCTGCGCATCGATCAGATTGAAAATCGAAACGAGGCCGTTGGAGTACTGGCGGGTCGCCAGGTTTTCGGCCTCAATGGCCTCCTCCAGCGCGCGGCGCTGCGCATCGACCTGGGCGGCCAGAAAATCATCAGCAGCCAGCGCATCTTCAACTTCGCGCCAAGCGACAAGCACGTCCCCTGCATAGTTGGCCAAAGCGCTCTCAGCGAAGGCGATTGCCGCATCGCGGTCGGCACGTAGCGCCCCGCCATTGAACACGGGCTGCGAGAGGCTGGCGATCGCATTTGCAGCGATGCGGACCGGGTCGAACAGGTCCGCCAAATCGGTCTGGTTCGTGCCCAGCGACCCGCTTAAATTGAGCGTTGGAAGCAATGCGAGGCGGGCTTGCTCCGCGCGAAGTCCGGCTGCTGTCAGGCGCGCTTCGGATGCGGCAATGTCAGGACGTCGCGCCAGAAGAAGCATCGGCGTACCAGCCGCCTCGATAGGCGCGAGCTCCGGGAGTAGGCCAGGCGCCTCGATTTCGTCAGCGGGGTAGCGGCCAAGCAGGATTTCAAGCCGGCGCGTGGCATTGCCCAGTGCTTGCTGGCGCGCTGCGATCGCGGCTTCAGCGGTTGCGCGCGCACTTCGTGCGAGGCGAACATCAAGTGCTGAGGAAAGGCCTCGCGAGAAGCGACGCTCTGTCAAAGTCACGATCCGGTCGCGGGCGTCAAAGGTCGCGATGGCCAAACGTTCCTGCGCAAGCGCTTCATTGAGATCGGTCCAGGCAATTGCGGTCTGAGCGGCCAGCGCAAGGCGAAGCGATGCAAGATCAGCTTCGCTCGCAACAAGGTCGGCTTCCGCCGCATCAACGGCAGCTTGCACCCGCCCCCATAGATCGACGGTCCAGCTCGCATCGACGCCAAGGCCATAAGTCGGGTCCGTGAAGCGCTCGTCAAAAGCTGCGCTGTAAGTTGAAGTGACCCCGGCTGAGCCAGACACTGAAACATTTGGAAGCGATCGGCCGTAAACCGATCGCGCCTGCGCCCGGCTTGCCCGAACGATGGCGAGTTGTGATTGAAGGTCGGGATTGGCGGTCAGTGCTTCGGCAACAAGAGCCCCCATGACAGGATCACCAAACTGCGAGATCCAGTCACCCGTCGGAAGTTCCCCGGTAACACCGCTTTTTGCCCAGGTTTTTGGAGCATCTGGAGCCGCAGGAAAGATCGCAATCGACTCTCCAGCCAGGCTTTGCGTGTCCGGCAAAGTGCTGCAACCAGCTAGCGCGGCGACAGCGATAATAAGGCCTTCGAACTTCATTCCACCCTCTCTTGATGTGATCGCAGCTCTAAGCGGCGATTACTCGACTGTCAACAAACAATTATCGAAAATCAATAACCATTGACGATCAGAGGGCAGACAGTTGTAAACAGCTGCCTTTTCAGCCGCTTTCGCGGTTTACCGGCTTGCCGCACACTCGTTTTCTTGGTTTGGAGTAATATGGCAACCGCTCGCAAGTACCCTCAACAGTCGGCTCTACGCCGCGCGGAGAGAATCCGCGACTTTGTCGTTCTCGGTATTGCGGGCAGCGGCCTGCTCGCTTTCATGATGATCTCTGGCGCCCTCGGCATTTTTGAAGGCGTGACAGCCATTATCGTCCTGTCGCTCGGGGCCCTCGCCTACTTTGTCGGCTCCGCACCGCCAGCCATCGACATTGCTCCCGCCGACGATGTGCAGGCGAGCGACGAGGCGATGAAATCGTCCGTGCGCTCACTTATCCATGCCCTGCCGTTTCCAGCCTGCTACATTTCCGGCGAAGGGCGAATTGAATCGGCCAACAAGAAGATATCGGACCTCTTCCGTATCAAGCATATCGAGGGGGCACTGAAGTCTGTCATCATCCGCCAGCCCGATGTGCTTGCTGCCACTGACAGGGTTTCACGCAGCAGCGCCGGCGAGCGGGTTGAATTCATGGCCATCGACGGTGATGAACTCTGGCTGGCCCACCTCACTCCAGGCCCCGAGCCGTCAAGCGTGTTCGTCGTTTTTGAAGACCGCACTGCGGTACACCGCGCTGAACGGGCGCGCGCCGACTTTCTGGCCAATGCAAGCCATGAGCTGCGCACACCCCTGACCGCCCTCGCCGGTTTTATCGAAACGATGCGCGGGCCTGCCCGCGACGACAGGGAGTCATGGGACGGCTTCCTCGAGATCATGCATAAGCAGACAGACCGGATGCGCCACCTTGTTTCCGACCTGCTTTCGCTGTCCCGGATCGAATTCAGCGAGCATCGCGCGCCCGATACGGTTATCGACCTCAGCGACGTGCTCAGCCAGACCGTTCTGGCCTTGCAGCCCCTTGCAGCAGAGCGGGCCATCGAGCTGTCACTCGAGGGCCTTGAACGCGAAATCCGGGTGACGGCAAAGTGGGATGAACTTGCGCAGGTCGTTCAGAACCTGATCAGCAATGCCATGAAATACTCGCCAAAAGGCGGGCGGGTCACTGTGAATATCGGAACAGCGCGAAGCATGGCCGACGCCGCAATGCTCGCCACCGGGACGAATGAAGAGGCAACGCGCTCGGTGCTTCTGCAGCCACGCGCCTCCTCAGAAGCTACCGCAGCCTGGATCAGTGTCAGCGACAAGGGCGTCGGGATCGCACGTCAACATCTCTCCCGGCTGGGTGAGCGTTTCTACCGTGTGGATGAAAGCCGCGGCGGCGACATCGAAGGCACTGGCCTCGGCCTCGCCATCGTGAAGCACATCATGGCACGCCATAGAGGTGGCCTCGCTGTCGCGAGTGAAGAGAGTAAAGGCACCTGCTTCGGTGTCTGGTTGCCTTGCCTTGAGGGCAGCGCGCCATCCAAACGGTAGAAAGATGAGCGTCCCGCCAGAGCCGGAGTATCGCCCACCTCCGCCAGAAGCGCTCAAGCTCATTCATGCTGATGAGGACTTGTTCGTTGCGAACAAGCCCGCCGGGCTTCTTTCGGTTCCCGGCCGTGGCAGCCATAAATCTGCCAGCGTACTCAGCTACCTATCCGAACTGTACGGCCCCGTCTTCGACGTCCATCGGCTCGATCTCGATACGTCAGGTTTGATGATCGTGGCCCGTAGCCAGTTGGCTCAATCGACCCTGGCGCAACAGTTTGCTGATCGGAAGATTACGAAAACCTATAACGCATTGGTGAGAGGTCAGATGGCAGGCGTGTCAGGCGAAATTGACCTTCCGATCGGACGCGATTGGAATGAACGCCCGTTGCGACGCATAGATCACGACGCTGGCAAGCCAGCGAAGACATTGTGGTGGCTTGAGAAGCAGGGAAAAATGAATGCCCACCTCAGACTTCAGCCGGTCACTGGGCGCACCCACCAATTGAGGGTTCACCTCGCCTCCATCGGCCATCCGATTCTCGGGGATCGCCTGTATGACAGCGGATACAGCTCGGGACGACTTTACCTGCATGCGGGCCGCCTCGATTTCGAACATCCGTCAACTGGAAAACCCGTGCATTTTCAGAGCGTTAAACCTTTTGATCTGCAGGGCGCCACAGCCGACACGCGCTTGTGATCAGTATGTGTCACATATGTGTCAATCAGCGACGTTATGAGGCCCCAACGGCTTACATTGGGTGTGCAGCGGAATGCTGGAAACTTTCGGACATCTGCCCGTCGCTTGGCTGCTATTCGCAGTGCTTGCCGCGGCTGCTTTCATGGCCTTCTATGTTGGGCGCACGCAGGCCGTGGGTATCGCTCGCGGATATACATCACAGCTGAACTCACAACCAAATTACCACGGCTACTTCGTTGCAATGGCGACGATCGCGCCCGCTGCCATTATTCTGTTTCTCTACCTACTGTTCGGCGAATCCCTAGTCCGCGCACAGATCGCTGGCGAACTGCCAGAGCGCATCCGGGCCCTCGGTGAGCTTGAACTTGGCCAGTATATCGACCGGATTTCAGAGCATGCAACACGCCGGGACGCGCTGGCGACCGGCAACGCTTTGTTCGATGCAACTTCAGACCGCTACACCGACCTTGTCGGCCTGTCTCGCATCGGAGCCATCCTTCTCGCTGTACTGGCGGCCGCAGGCGGTTTCTTCTTCGGGCGCAGCCGCCTCAGCGGGGACTTCCGCGCAAGGGCGCGTGTTGAGGACGGGATCAAATTCCTTCTGTTTCTCTGCGCCGCAATCGCCGTCCTGACCACGATCGGCATCGTCGCCAGCCTTCTCTTCGAAGCGCTTCGCTTCTTCTCGCGCGTCAATGTTTTCAGCTTTCTCTTCGGCACCGAGTGGAACGCACAGACGGGCGCTGACTTCGGCGCCATTCCGCTCTTCTTCGGCACGTTCCTGATCGCGTTTCTTGCGATGCTGGTCGCAGCACCGATCGGCCTGTTCTCTGCGATCTACCTGTCTGAGTATGCCAGCCCGCGCGTGCGCAGCATCGTAAAACCAATTCTGGAACTGCTCGCTGGTATCCCGACCGTTGTTTATGGCTTCTTCGCACTTCAATTCGTGGCGCCCATCGTGCGAGCAAGCGCAACCTGGATAAACGGCCTGCCCTTCATTCCAGATGGCTTCCTGGCCGCGCAGCCAACCAGCGCGCTCGCCGCCGGCCTCGTTATGGGCATCATGATCATTCCGTTTGTATCGTCGCTGTCGGATGACGTTATTAACGCCGTCCCACAAACCCTGCGCGATGGCGCCTATGCGATGGGCGCGACCAAGTCAGAGACGGTCAAGCAGGTCGTCATGCCGGCCGCCCTGCCCGGTGTCATTGCCGCCCTGCTGCTGGCTGTCTCACGCGCGATTGGCGAGACGATGATCGTCGTGATGGCCGCCGGCCAACGCGCTCAGATCACGCCGGACCCGACTGCTGACCTGACAACGATCACAGTTCAGATCGTCGCCCTGCTGACGGGTGATACTGAGTTCGATAGCGCCAAGACCTTGTCGGCTTTCGCACTTGGCTTCGTACTTTTCATCGTCACGCTGATCTTCAATCTCATCGCGCTTCGCGTGGTCAAGAAGTACAGGGAAAAATATGAGTAGCCCGACTGAAGGCCCAGCGAACACCGGTTCCTTCGTTACCGAAGAAGCCCTGCGGCGCCTGAAAAAGCGCCACGGCGCAGAAGCGCGCTTCAAGCTGTACGGACAGCTTGCGATCGGCATCGCCATTGTCGCGCTTGTGACCCTGCTAATATCGATCTTTGGACAGGCCAGCAGTGCATTCTCACGCCACGTGCTAAGCTATGATCTCAACATTGAGGCGAGCTATGTTGATCCTGACGGCACGCGCGACCCAGATGAAATCGCCCGAAATGTCAGCGGGTTTAACCTTATGCTGCAGGACCAGCTCGCCGACGAATTCCTGCCCGAGGATGCCGACCGAAACGTTCAGCGCGAACTCTATGGCATGTTCACACGCCTTGCCGTTCTGCCCATCGCGCGCGCGACTGCCGATTCACCTGAGACGATAGGATCGGAGCAGATCTTCAACGTTGCGCTTGCCGATGACATCGACCTTTTCCTGAAAGGCGGCGTCAGCGCTCGCAAGTCCATAGAGATCGGCGAAGTGGCAGCCGGAGAAGGCGCAATCGAGAGCGGCGTCACGCTGACACTTGCTTCGCAGGACGCTACCGAGAAGCTTGGCGCAACGCTCACCGAACTTACACGCACGGATGTCGATAATGCACCAGCGGTCGCCCTGATCAAGGCTGGCAATACCTGGTACAGGCTGGAAGGTTCAGAGGACCGCAACCTCTCGCTCACCTACCTGGCCGGGCCTCGCATGCTGCCGAGCAACGGGGCTGCGACAGAGGCCCTCGTGCTTGCGCAGAGCCAGGAGAACCGCACGGTCACAGACCGGCAAATCGCCTGGACCGAGATCCTCCGGGCGCAAGGTCGCATCAAATCGAAAATTAACACCACTCTCTTCACCAATTCGGACAGCACCTATCCGGAGCTTGCCGGGACCGCTGCCGCAATTGTTGGCTCGCTGCTCACAATGCTTGTGACAGCGCTGCTGGCCATCCCGGTTGGCATCTTCGCAGCTGTCTATCTCGAAGAGTTCGCGCCGAAGAATAAGCTGACCTCGCTGATAGAGGTCAACATCAACAATCTCGCTGCTGTACCGTCGATTGTTTTTGGCCTGCTTGGCGCGGCGGTGTTCATCAACTTCATGGGGCTGCCCCGCTCCGTGCCACTTGTCGGCGGTCTCGTACTTGGGCTGCTTGTCCTGCCGACCGTGATCATCGCGTCGCGGGCGGCCCTCACGGCTGTGCCACCATCTATCCGTACCGCGGCGCTCGGTGTCGGCGCGTCGAAGACCCAGTCCGTCTTTCATCACGTCCTTCCCCTTGCTGCACCTGGCATCATGACCGGCGCGATCATCGGAATGGCCCGCGCCCTTGGCGAGACAGCCCCCCTTCTGTTGATCGGCATGGTTGCCTTTGTCGCAGAAGTCCCCGACGGTCCGATGGACGAGTCGACGGTATTGCCCGTTTTGATCTATAAGTGGTCGACGGGTGCAGAACGCGCATGGGAGCCGCAGACCGCAGCCGCAATTATCGTGCTGCTCGTCTTCCTCGTTCTCATGAATTTGATCGCGATCATTCTCAGACGCCGCTTTGAAAGGAGATGGTAGTCACCATGGACGGAAATATGG
Source organism: Henriciella marina (assembly GCF_027213945.1). Lineage (GTDB taxonomy): Bacteria > Pseudomonadota > Alphaproteobacteria > Caulobacterales > Hyphomonadaceae > Henriciella > Henriciella marina_A. Next base: position 1,135,967 of record NZ_JAPWGW010000001.1, on the reverse strand, counting down.
AACACTTCACCCAGACCAAATCCTCCGCTCGTGCAGACGCCGCCTCTGCGCCAATCAAGGTCGATTGCCAGAACATTGACGTCTACTATGGCGACAAGCAGGCCATCGAAGACATCTCGCTCGAGATCGAAGACCGCTCCGTCACGGCGTTCATCGGGCCGTCAGGCTGTGGCAAGTCCACTTTCCTGCGTTGCATCAACCGCATGAATGACACGATCGAGTCCGCCAAGGTCACCGGCAAGATCTTCATGGACGGTGCGAACATCAATGATCCGTCCATTGATCCAGTCCTCCTTCGCTCGCGCGTTGGAATGGTCTTCCAGAAACCAAACCCATTCCCGAAATCGATCTACGACAACATTGCCTATGGTCCGCGCATCCACGGTCTGGCCTCCGGCAAGGCAGAGATGGACGAAGTCGTCGAAAACTCGCTTCGCAAAGCTGGTCTCTGGGAAGAGGTGAAGGACCGCCTTCCGGCGCCAGGCACCGGCCTTTCGGGCGGCCAGCAGCAACGCCTCTGTATTGCACGCGCCATTGCCGTCAGCCCCGAAGTCATCCTGATGGACGAGCCTTGCTCGGCACTCGACCCGATCGCGACTGCGAAGATTGAGGAGCTGATCGACGAACTGCGTGAACGCTACTGCATCGTGATTGTTACCCACTCCATGCAGCAGGCCGCGCGTGTGTCGCAGAAAACGGCCTTCTTCCACCTTGGCAAGCTTATTGAATACGGCGACACCGAACGGATCTTCACCAATCCTGAGCATGGCCGCACGCAAGACTATATTACGGGCCGCTTCGGTTAAGCGGCAGAGAGAAACTCCAAATGCCTGATCATATCGTTACAGCCTTTACTGATGAACTAGAACATCTGTCGGCGAACCTCCTGCGCATGGGTGGTCTTGCCGAAAGCATGATCATGGATGCCAGCCGAGCTGTGGCAACGTTTGACCTCGAACTCGCGCGGGAAGTCATCAAACGCGACCGCGCCATTGATGAGCTGGAAGTTGAGGCCGAGAAAGCAATCATCCGCCTGATCGCCTTGCGCCACCCGATGGCCGGCGACCTTCGTGCCGTCCTTGGCGCAATGAAACTGGCTGGCGACATCGAACGTATTGGTGATCTCTGCAAGAATATCGCGAAGCGCTGCCTCGAACTGAATGGTGACGAGAACCGCGCCGCCGTTAAAGGCATTGAGCGGATGTCGCGCGCCGTATCACACCAGCTTCAGATGGCACTGGACTGCTATCTGAGGCAGGATATCGAGGCGGCGAAGACTGTGCTCGATATGGATGACGATATCGATGATCATTACACTTCGCTCTTCCGCGAAACACTCACCTATATGATGGAAGATCCGCGCCAGATTGGGTCGAATACTCACCTGATCTTCATGGCGAAGAACCTTGAGCGGATCGGCGATCACGCCACCAATATTGCCAAGGCGGTCTATTACATGGTCACGGGCGAAGCGACGACTGGCGCCAAGGTGGAGTCCCGGCTGGCCGATGACGAAGGAGAGCAGCGTTGAAGCCATTCGTCCTGATTGCTGAAGACGAGAAAGCAGTCGCCGAACTGCTCCGCTACAATCTGGAACGCGAAGGTTACGACACCGCCGTCGCCCCCGATGGGGACGAGGCCATGCTCTTGCTCGAAGAACGCCTGCCCGATCTCGTCCTACTCGACTGGATGTTGCCCAAGGTGCCGGGAATCGAAGTTTGCCGCAGAATCCGTTCCAAGACCGAAACAGCAAACCTTCCCGTCATCATGCTCACGGCGCGCTCAGAGGAAAGCGACCGTATTCGCGGCCTCGACACGGGCGCAGACGACTATGTCACGAAACCGTTCTCCACGACCGAGCTCATGGCGCGGGTGCGCGCCGTCCTGCGCCGTATCCGGCCCGCGCTTGTCGATGACCAGGTTACCGTCGGCGACATATCTATCGATCGGACGACACATACGGTCAGCCGTAATGGTGAAGAGATCCACCTCGGCCCGACCGAATTCCGCCTGCTTGATTATTTCATCCAGCATCCGGGGCGGGTTTTCTCTCGTGAGCAACTCCTGGACGGGGTCTGGGGCTCTGACGTCTATGTCGAAGTCCGGACCGTCGACGTCCATGTCGGCCGCCTCCGCAAGGCGCTGATGAGCAAGGGCGGCGAAGACCCAATCCGGACCGTGCGCGCTGCTGGTTATTCCCTACGATCGAACTACGCTTCTGCCTGACCGGCCATGCCGGGAAAATTCTTTTCGCGAGGCGTTCCTGCGCCGATGTGAATTGGCAAGACTTACCACCGGCCAGCGCATACCGTCCGCGAAATCTTACGCAGGAGACTGAAGATGCGCATTGGTGTGCCGACTGAAATCAAGAAGCAGGAATCCCGTGTCGGCCTGACGCCGGAGAGCGTCGGCGACCTCGTTAACTCGGGCCACGAAGTCTTCGTTCAACAGGGTGCAGGCCTCGGATCTGGCTTTGCCGATGAGGACTATACCGATGTCGGTGCGAAAATCGTTGCCGATGCCGACGCTGTCTTCAAATCTGCCGAACTGATCGTGAAGGTGAAGGAACCGCAGCCGGAGGAAACCGCGCGCCTTACCCCTGAACACACGCTCTTCACCTATCTGCACCTTGCGCCCGATCCTGTGCAGGCAAAGGGCCTAATTGAGTCTGGCTGTACCGCGATTGCCTACGAGACCGTCACTGAACCTGCAGGTGGCCTGCCGCTTCTGCGTCCTATGAGCCAGGTTGCCGGACGTATGTCGATGCAGGTTGCGGCCTGGGCCCTGATGCGGACTAAGCGCGGCCGCGGCCTCCTGCTCGGCGGTGTTCCGGGCACCCAGCCTGCGAAGGTCATCATTGTTGGTGGCGGTGTCTCGGGTACGAATGCCGCCGAAATTGCCGTCGGCATGCGCGCGGATGTGACTGTCTTTGATCGCAACAATAACCGCCTCGCCGAGCTCGACGCCCAATTCAATGGCCTGGTCAAGACCATGTTCTCGACCAAGGCGGCACTCGATGCTGCTGTGAAGGAAGCTGACCTCGTGATCGGCGCAGTGCTGATCCCGGGCGCATCGGCCCCGAAACTCATTTCGCGCGAACAGCTAAAGACCATGAAACCGGGCGCAGTCCTCGTCGACATCGCCATCGATCAGGGCGGTTGTTTCGAAACCTCGAAGCCAACGACCCATGAAGACCCGATCTATGATGTCGACGGCATCCTGCACTACTGCGTCGCCAACATGCCGGGCGCCGTGCCGCGCACGTCGACCTATGCCCTCAACAACGCCACCCTGCCCTTCGTGCTGCAGATCGCAAACAAGGGCACGCATGAGGCGCTGAACTCAAATCCGCATCTTGCGAATGGTCTCACAGTCGCCGAAGGCCACATCACGCATGAACCGGTCGCCAAAGATCTGGGCATGACCTACAAGCTGCCGGACTGGTTCAAGCCGAAGGGTTAGACTTGCGTTAGATTTTCCGAAGCGCCGATAGCAGCCCGTCCATATCTGGCGGCAGCGGCGCTTCGGCGAAGACGTGTTCTCCGGTGACAGGATGAACAAAGCCAAGCCGGGCGGCGTGAAGCGCCTGCCTGTCAAACTGTCGCGCGCGAGTCGTCGCGTCGATGAAGGCCTCACCCGACCCATAAGCCTTTATTCCACGCTGGCGACCATAGGTCGGGTCACCGATAAGGGGCGCTCCGATATGAGCCATGTGCACACGTATTTGGTGCGTGCGGCCGGTCTCCAGGCGACATTCAATTAGCGCCGCCGCTGGAAGACCAGCGCCCTTGTCGAGTTCACCGAAAGTCTCTTTGGCCTTGTAATGGGTCACAGCGTGACGCCCTTCCTCGCTGTCCTCGTCGCGAATGACCGCCATTTTCTTGCGGTCGCTAGTCGAGCGAGCAATGCGCATGTCCACTGAGCCGACCAGCGGGCGCGGCGCACCGCGCGTGATGGCGAGATAAGTCCGGTCGATATCGTGCGTCTTGAAAAGCTTTGACAGGCCTGCATGGGCAGGGTCGGTTTTGGCAACGACGAGGACGCCTGTCGTGCCCTTGTCGATCCGGTGCACGATCCCGGGGCGTTCAACGCCTCCGATACCGGGCAGCTCTCCAGCGCAATGATGAAGCAGGGCGTTCACTAGCGTGCCCTGCCAGCTGCCGGGGGCGGGATGAACCGCCATGCCCGCAGGCTTGTTCACCAGAATGAGGTTCTCGTCCTCGAAAAGGATGTCGAGCGGGATGTCTTCAGGCTCTGGCGTGGCTGGCACCGGGTCCGGCATGTCGAGCGTGTAGGTTTCGCCCGGCGACACACCGGCCTTCGGGTCGTCGGCCGTCTTGCCGTTAAGGCTGACGGCGCCCTCCTTGATCAAAGTCTTCGCGCGAGACCGCGAAAGCTCCGGCAAGGCCTCTGACAGGAAGCGGTCGAGCCTCGTTCCCTTGTCCGTATCGGTCGCAGTAGCGGTCAGTCTGTTCATTGGCGCAGCTTATAGACCTTGTTTCGCGGAGTCGTCATGATCGCGCTGTAGACAGGCAAAAATCGATTCCTGAGGAGCGGGGCTACAATGAGCAAGATTTCCAGACGTAACTTTCTAGGGTTCAGCGCGGGCGCGGCAGGCCTTGCTGCTTGTGCAACTCAGACCACTGGCAATACACCACTCGTCGACGACCGGGCCGCATTTGCCGGCGAAGTAAGCTTCGACCATGGCGTCGCATCTGGCGACCCGCTCAGTGACAGCGTCATCGTCTGGTCGCGCGTGACCCCAACCGATGAGAACACCGAGTCGTCCATTCCCGTCACGGTCCGTCTTTTTCGCGATGAAACGATGAGCCTGCTTGCGGCCGAGACCCAGCTGAATACAAGCGCCGCGCGCGACTTCACACTCAAGGCAGACATTCAGGGCCTGCAAGCGGACACCGAATACTTCTACCAGTTCACCGCGCGCACATCGTCCAGTGACGTGGTATCTCCTGTCGGCAGGACCAAGACCACCCCAGCCTCGGGCAAACCGCCCGTGACACTCGCGGTCGTCTCGTGCTCAAATTTCCCCTTCGGCTATTTCAACGTCTACGACGCCATTTCAAAGCGCGCGGATCTTGATGCCGTCATACACCTTGGCGACTATCTTTATGAGTATGGCGTCGATGGGTATGGCGGTCAGGCCGGTCAGGAAATTGACCGCAACCACGAGCCTCCGATGGAAATCGTTTCGCTCGGCGACTACCGGATGCGCCATGCTCAGTACAAACGCGACCCGATGCTTCAGGCCGCGCACGCCGCAGCCCCGTGGATCTGCACTTGGGACGACCACGAAAGCACCAACAATTCCTACCGGACAGGCGCTGAAAACCATCAGCCGGAAACCGAAGGCAACTGGACAGACCGCAAACAGGTCGCCGTACAGGCTTATCTTGAGTGGATGCCCGTTCGTGACCCCAAAGCAGGCCGCGCCACCGGTGGCATCTACCGGACCTTCAGCTTTGGCGATACGGCCAGCGTATTCTGCCTCGAGTCCCGCCTGACGGGCCGTTCGGACGAAATCTCATGGGGCGCAGAACTCGCCGGCGTCGCCCCAGAGGCCATTCCTGCGAAGGCGCAGGAAGTCATGGGCCGCGTCAGCGACGAGAGCCGCACCATGCTTGGCCGGGTTCAAGAAGAATGGCTTGATGGCGAGCTCCAATCTTCTGTCTCAAGCGGCAAGACGTGGCAGGTCCTCGCCAACCAGGTCATCATGGCCCGTGTGCGCCCGCCAAACCTCATGGAAACGCTTACTGACGCGCAGAAAGCTGCTCAAAGCGGATATGTCGCCCAGATGATCCCGTTCAGCCAGCTCGGACTGCCCTTCAACCTGGATGCCTGGGATGGTTTTCCCGCGGCACGTGAACGCCTCTACGCATCAGCGGCGGCATCAAATGCGCGGCTGGTGACCCTGACCGGCGATACCCACACCGCCTGGGCCAATACGTTGCATGATAATAACGGCGCGCCTCGCGGGGTGGAGTTTGGCTGCACCTCGGTTACCTCGCCCGGCCTCGGCACCTACATCAAGGACGTGCCGGACCTTGGCGACCAGTTTGCGACCGCCAATGAGGATGTGAACTGGTACAAGGTGGACGGTCACGGCTACTCGCTGGTGACGCTGACCGCTGACGATGTGACCTCGGAATATGTCGAGGTCTCTGGCATTCGCGACCGGTCCTACACGACAGGGTCTATTGCCCGCTTCCGTGCTGGGCGGACCGAAAACGGCATGACGGCGCTCGAACGGGCCTAGCCGCGCCCACGATAGGTCGGCACACCAGTATCTGGAACGATGAGGCCTTCTGGTGGGCGTCCCGTCTGCCAGAAGACGTCGATCGGGATACCGCCGCGCGGATACCAGTAGCCGCAAATCCGCATCCAGGTAGGCGCCAGCAAGTCCTGCAAACGCTTGCCGATCGCCACGGTGCAGTCCTCATGGAAGGCGCCGTGATTGCGGAATGACGTCATGTAGAGCTTGAGACTCTTGCTCTCGACCAGCCACTCGCCCGGCGCATAGTCGATGACGATATGCGCGAAGTCAGGCTGGCCTGTGACGGGGCAAAGCGAGGTAAATTCCGGCACGGTGAAGCGCGCCAGATAGAGCGTCCCGGCGTGCGGGTTTGGCACCCGTTCGAGCTCTGCCTCTTCAGGCGATGCGGGGATGGCGCTTGTGCCGCCAAGCTGTTCAAGCCCAGTATAGATACTATCACTCATGGATCAGAAACCTCCGATGCGCGGCAGAATGCCGAAGCTGAGCGACATGTAGACCGCATAGGCGAGAAGCAAGACCGCGCCTTCCCAGCGCGCCAGTTTACGCCCGGTATAAGCAAAGAGAACAAGCAGGAAGACGGACAAGGCCAGCGCCCCCATGTCCTGCATGGTGACCAAGCTTGTCATCTCGCCATACTCCATGGCGCCGACATCTACTGGCGTTCCGGCGGCGGGCTCCGGCCTGGCCATGAGGCTAAAGGGAAAAACGGCCGCCGAAACGCCCATGATTCCCAGGATGTTGAAGATGTTGGAGCCGATGACGTTACCTAGGGCGACGTCCGCCTTGCCTTTCAGGGCAGAGACTACCGAGGTCACAAGCTCTGGCAGACTGGTCCCGATAGCTACGATCGAAAGGCCGATAACCGTTTCGGAGATGCCGAACATGCGGGCGAGGTCAGAACCACCCTGCACGAGAAAGCGGGCACCGAAGATAACGCCCGCAATACCACTAAGAGCAAGCAGCAAAGAGATCAGCAGTGGCTCATTGGTCTCGACAACTTCCGCTTCACCGGAATGAACCTCGCTAGCGGCAGATCCCTTGCGCCGGTCCAGAAGTACGGAAAGCACCAAATAAACCAACAGGACGCCGATGAATGCAAAACCCATTGTCCGGGTGAAGCCATCAATCCAGATAATCGCGGCGAACAACGCTGTGACAGCAATCATGAAGAGGCCATCGCGGGCAAGTGCTCGCGGATTGGTCACGATTGGGGAAATCACGCAGGCCGCGCCGATCACCAGAAGCACATTGGCGACGTTCGATCCGATTACGTTGCCGATAGATAGACCTGTCGACCCATCCGAGAGCGCCTGAAGGCTCGTCACAAGCTCTGGCATCGATGTGCCGAAACCGACCAGTGTGAGGCCGATGAGCAGCTCTGACATGCCCAGCCTTCTTGCAACGCCAACCGATCCGCGCACCAGGAATTCGCCGCCTGCAAAGAGCAGGACCAGCCCCGCGACGATAAGCGCAATCATCATAGTCATGTCCATTTAACTCCCAGCCACAGAGGGGTTTTGCCGACCCGCCGCGAAAGATATTCGCAGCGAATTCCCTTACAGGATGAAGCGGCTACACTGGTCGCGTGAATGGAAAGGAAAATCAATGCGTCTTGCATATCGCGCCCCACTTCTCGCAGCATTCCTTGTTCTGGCTTCCTGTGCCTCTCAAGTGCCAGCCGACACTCCTGCAAACTCGGTTTCGCTTGAGACCGAGCGCATCGAAGCTGTGATCAAGAAGCAAGCTGAAGACTGGAACCGCGGCGACATAGACGCCTTCATGGATGGCTATCTGCGTTCATCCGAACTGCGCTTCGCCTCGGGCGGTACCGTCACGCGTGGTTTTGAGCCAACCCTTTCGCGCTACAAGGCCCGGTACGATACTCGCGCAGCGATGGGGACGCTATCCTTCACCGAGCTTGAGACCGTCCTTCTGTCCGAAGATGCCGCTGTGCTGCACGGTCGCTGGAACCTCGCGCGGGACAATGACACGCCATCGGGTCTTTTCACGCTCGTCTTCCGCAAGATATCCGGAGACTGGCGGATCATCAGCGACACAACGACCTCCGCGAACTGATTGCACATCATAGACGCATCGACATAAAGAGGCAGGGACCGCAGCAGCGATCAGGCATGGGGGACGAACAGGATGGCGCGCGCAACGCTCGATCTTGAGACACACACTTCGCGGCTGGAAGCGGCAATAGAGAGTATCTGGTTCCGCAACATCATCACGGCACTGATCATTCTGAACGCCGTTGTGCTGGGCGTTCTCACCTATCAGGAAGACCTGCCTGCACCGCTGGTTGTCTCACTGAACGGCATCGACCGTGCGATCACCTACATCTTCGCTGTCGAGATTTTCCTGAAGCTCGTCGTCTACCGCCTTCTCTTCTTCCGGTCTGGCTGGAACTGGTTCGACTTTATTGTCGTAGGCATATCCCTTGCCCCGGGCAGCGAGGCCTTCTCGGTCCTGCGCGCACTACGCGTGCTTCGGGTTCTGCGACTTCTCCATGTTGTGCCGATGATGAAACGTATCACTGAAGCGCTGCTCAAAGCCTTGCCCGGCATGGGGGCGATTGTCGCTGTGCTGGCCCTGCTGATCTACGTATACGCCGTGATGGCGACGAACATGTACGGCAACACCGACAATGAGGAGGTGCTGGAGCTGTTCGGTGACCTTCCAAGTTCTGCCTTTTCCCTGTTCCAGGTTATGACAATGGACGGCTGGCGTTTCGAAGTCGTGCAGAAGGTGATCGATGATGGTCACCCCTGGGCATGGCTGTTTTTCATCACCTTCATTTTCATCGCCAGCTTTGCAGTCCTGAATCTCTTTATCGCCCTGGTGGTCGAAGCGCTCGCAGCCGAGCAGCGAGCCGCGACCGATGAACTGCTTGAAGATATCGAAGAAGATGTGGAACATGCGGAGGAAGAGAGAGACGAGATGCTGAAGCTGCTCAACTCACTTCGAGAGGAAGTGGCAGGCTTGCGCGCCGACATCAATCAGCGGGATGGCAGCGGGAAGTCCCGGGAATAGCAGTGAATTCTCACGAACTCGTAATGGTTATTATCGCCATTTGTGAGTATAGGTCACTGTCCCCACGCCCCAATCAGATTATAGTGGCAGTCATATGAGCCTTTGGCAGCTGCTCATCGATGGCGGAAAGCGCCTCTTCGATCCCGATACGCCGGAAGACCCGGTGGGAAACGATGAGGCCTGCGCGCCTGATCCGAACGATGTCGGTTTCACCGCAGCCGTTATAGGCCTCAGCGCCAAGATGGCCGCCGCCGATGGCCGGGTCAGCGATGCCGAAGTGATGATGTTCTCTCGCATCTTCCGCGCATCGCCTGAGGACGCGGCCCAGGTGAGACGTGTGTTCCGCATCGCCCAGCAAACAGTTCGCGGCTACGAGGCTTATGCCCGCAAGATTGGCAAGAAGTATTCGGCCCGGCCATGTCTGCTCGAAGGCGTGCTCGATGGGCTCTTCATGATTGCAGGTGCCGATGGCGCGGTGACCAGTGACGAAATGGATTACCTGCGCACCGTAGCAGAGGCGTTCGGGTTCGACGAAACGACGTTCCGGCGCATCCGGGCGAGCCATCTCGGGCCGGACCGCGATGACCCGTACCACATTCTGGGCGTCGCCCATGACGCCGCATTTGACGACATCCGGCGCGCCTATCGCCAGCTCATGGCGGACAACCATCCCGATCGAATTGTTGGCAATGGCGCCCCGCGCGAGTTTGAACTGGCCGCCCATGACAAGGCTGCCGCCATCACGGGCGCCTATGCGCGCATTCGGGCAGAACGAGGCTTGATTGCGGCAAACTGAGGGATTCCGCCGCAGAGAGATTGATTCCGGCGCTTTCAGCCTTCACATTTGTCTGCAGGAGACACGCACATGACATCAGCACGTACCCCAATTTCAGCAGACCTGTTGCTCAGCCGGATTGCTTACGCATTCAAAGAGGCGGCACGCTGGACACTCAAGGGCCTGCTTGCGATCGCGATCGTGTTTATGGCCGGTGTCATTGCAGTGATCACTGCTGCCGCTGGCCTGTTCATCGCAGCGGTTGCCGTGCTGCTAAAACTCACGACAGGCAAGGCAGCGCCGCGCCGCGCGCAATATGCTGGCGGTGAGACAGACGAAAGCGGCATCACGCTGGAAGCCCACCGCACCGCACGCGGCTGGACTGTCGAACGCTAGGCTGCTTCGCGAACGCCCCTGCGCGGCTCTCTAAAAATCAGGTCCCAAACACGCTCGACTGCGCCTTGAATGCGGCAGCATCAACCTCATGACGCAGCGGCTTTCCTGCCAGAAAACTGGAGAGGTTTCCGAGAAACTGCTCGTCATTGCGCCGGTCGGTTCCCGCCGTCGTTGGTGCAGTGTGCGCGGTCAGCGTAATCGCTGGATGACCCCATAGTGGGCTTTCCGTTGGAAGCGGCTCCTGGCGGGTAACGTCGAGCGCGGCATGTGCCGGCCGCCCCTGATCGAGTGCCGCTATCAGCGCGTCTTCATCCACAAGGGGTCCACGTCCAACATTGAGGAACAGGCTTCCCGGCGACATCGCCGCAAAGAAGTCGGCATTGCCAAGGTTTTCCGTCTGCGCCGTCAGCGGGCAACAGAAGAGCACTGCATCGGCCATGCCAATATCTTCCGGCGTCAACTGATCTGGATGCAGCATGTGGTCAGCGAATGGCGATACCGCGCTGGAACGGCGCACGCCCGTGACGTGCGCGCCAAGGGCTTTCAGGCGTCGTCCGGCATTCTCGCCGATATGGCCAAATCCATAGATCAGCCACCGCGTCTCGCCGACCTCACGGAAAGGCACCTTCTGCCAATTCCGAACCTCTTGAGACCTCCGGCGCGCGGCCCCTTCACCAAAGAAGTCGAAGGCCGCCCAGAGAACCCATTCCGCGATGGCATGTGCCTGCACATGGCTGACCGTGTAGATCTCTGCTTTTTGCCCGACTTTCTGCAGAAACTCGTTATCGAGGCCAGCGGCAATAGACTGGAACCAGGCAAGACGAGGCGTTGAGTAGACCTCCTTCACAAAGTCACGCACAGCCGGGCTGAAAAAAGCGTCGGTATTGCCATATGCAATGACACCTTTGGTCCCTTCGCCGCCCCATGGGCGCCTGAATTGCGAACTATCGTTTAAGGTGTGAGGCGCTATTTGTTCAGCCAGCGGCTTGAGACGGACCTCCAGCCGGGAGAAGGTTCTTTCATGTATAAGAAGATCGTACAAATCGCGCTCCCGTGCCTGCTTGGGCTAGCCTTTCTGCCAGTAGAGACCGCCCATGGCCAGTATCAGGCCGAGGGAGAGTTTGCAGATGTACGGAGCCAGGACTATTTGCGCGACGTTGTGGCGCTGTCCTCAACACTTGGCTCTGCGCATGCCCTGCGCGTGTTGTGCAACGGTCGAAACGACCAGTATTGGCGCAGCTATATGCAAGAGCTGTTGAGCCTGGAAGCGCCCTATCAGGGCCGCCTGCGCACTTCGATGGTGGACGCCTTCAACACTGCCTACTCCGCCGAGGCCGCCCGCAGGAATTCGTGTGACGATGGCGCGGTATCTGCCGAGCGGGTCTATGCCTCAACGGGTGAGAGGCTTGCCAATGCGCTAGTACAGGCGAACCTTCCTGAGAGTGCGCGTGGAAGCGAGAACTAGTCCTCGCGCTTGATCCGCGCCTTACCGCGGCCAATGGCAAGCGCCTTCACCGCCCCACGGAACGTCCGCACTTCCTGGCTGGTCCACTGACCGCGGATAAACGCGTTACGCAGATTGCGCGTCATGAGTGGTGTCTTGTCAGGTGGATAGAAATACCCTGCTCGCTCCAGCTCATACTCAAAGTGCTCAAACATGCCGATGAGTTCGGCGCGGCTGGCAACATCGCTGACGCCAGCTTCAGCACTTTCAAAGCGGCCTGCCTGCCCAATCGCCTCGCCCCAAGCATGTGCAAACACGATGACCGCCTGCGATAGGTTGAGAGAAGCAAAGCCCTTATTGACCGGATAGGTCATGATCGCATCGCTGAGCGCGACATGATCATTATGAAGCCCCTGGGCCTCATTGCCGAACATTACGCCCGTCTTCAGCGGCTGTTGCCGGATGAGTTCGACAGTGCCACTGGCGTTCGTAACGGGCTTCTCCATGCCGCGTGGCCGGGCTGTGGCCGCGACGAGATAGCCAAGGTCCGCGCAAGCGTCTTCAACGCTGTCGAACACAGTCACCTCAACGCCTGCATCAAACGCCCCTGCCGACATCGGCTCAGCGGCAGGATTGGGCCAGCCATCCCGTGGGGCGGCGATTCGAAGCTCAGTCAGCCCGAAGTTCAGCATGGCGCGCGCGGTCGAGCCAATGTTTTCGCCGAGCTGTGGCTCTGCGAGAATGATGATTGGCCTGTCTGTGTCGGTCATTCGCCTGAATAGTCCGGCCAGTCCATCGAGCGGAACTGGCCATTGGCAGTAAATTGCGGCTGAAGGCCGGCATCCTGCAGCAGATCGCGCAGCGCGCGGCGCGGCTGGCCCAATTCATCTTCTACGATGGCACGAATGCGTTCGCGTTGCCTTGGCGTCGCCCCCATCAATTGCAGGGAGGTAAAATAGACCTGCTTGTCTATCACATGATCTGAGCTTCGAGCCGCCCAGTCGCTGAGCCCGTCCCAGAAGTCGAAAAGATTACGCTGCTTGAGATAGCTATCCGTCGCCAGAGCGATGAAATCGCCGCAAGCATAGGGGCCGGAGGAGGCGCCGCGCTCTAGTGCGGTCTCTAGTGAGCCGCCCTCCAGCGTCGTCACGCAGTCCTCGAAAGCGTTCTGGTAGACAGATGATAAAAACCCGTCCGGCGCGTCCATATCCGACGCAATCAGTTGGTAGGCGATCGAATTGGCAAAGCCGTCATGTATCCAGGCCGCTTCTGGGCCGCCAAGGACGGCACCATTCCGGGTCTGGAACAGACCTACGAGTTCGCGAATCGTGTACCAGTGCAGATAGGCAAGCGCATCACTATTTCGGTTGGAGAAGCCCTGCCCGCCCAGCTCCAGCATGATCTGGCTGTCCAGCACGCTCCCCTCAAGCGAGAGACCGCGCGCCTGCGCGCCCTTATAGGCGGCAATCACCGAAATATCGCGCTCCAGCTCCGCGCCCCACCGGCTTTCCAGTACGCCAAGAAACCCTTCAATGGCACTCGGCAAGCCGGACGACAGCCATTCCGGCAGGTAAGGGTCTGCAAGGAATGAGAAGCCATCATTAAAGGCGTACTCACCCTCTCCGATGTAAATGTACTGGTCCTGCACCGGCGCGCTCAATGTGTCTTCCGAAACAGCAGCGCTGGTCAGGACTGGCCCTTCTGCTTCGACTGTAACGGTCATCGGTAGCACTTCGGATGACAGGGCACTCAAGTCGCCGTCCAGCGCTTCGACGCTCTCGATATCCTTGAACCCGATAAGTTCGAACTGCGCATCGTGCACCGCGATGCCGCCGCCTGCGAAGGTCACGAACGGCGTCGGGTCATTCGGCAGCCGTCCGGTCAGGGGGATGATGCTGAACTCGATCTCATCGACTGGCTCATCCATGACGATCACGTCGATGCCGTCTAGCCGCCCAAGGCGCACACCTTCGGTCTGTGACGACCAGGTTGCCGACCGATAGCCTGTCAGCGAGTGCGCGATCGCATAGACTGGCTGCGGCGCATCGAAGCTGTAACGGACAAACCAGTTGCCATCGTCTCGCGGGCCGACCGTGACACTGGCCTCGGTGGCACCGCTGTCAGACGACCTGGACTGGGCATTTGACGGCGCGATGAGCATGCAGAAGCTCAGCACGGCGACAAGACTTGGACGGGTGAGTTTCATGGGGCCGCTCAATCAGCTGTTGCAGGCGCGATTACCGCTTTTGACCATTCGACCCCTTCTGCTATAGCCGCCCGGGATACAGTGCAACTGAAAGGACTTTCACACGATGGCAAAGATCAAGGTCAAAAATCCGGTCGTCGAGCTCGACGGCGATGAGATGACCCGCATCATCTGGCAGATGATCAAGGACCGCCTCATCCACCCTTATCTCGATATCGATCTCAAATATTTCGACCTCGGTATCGAAGCCCGCGACGCGACCGATGACCAGATCACGGTCGACGCGGCAAACGCCATCAAGGAATATGGCGTTGGCGTTAAATGTGCGACCATCACCCCGGACGAAGCCCGCGTTGAGGAATTCGGCCTGAAGAAGATGTGGCGCTCGCCAAACGGCACGATCCGCAACATCCTCGGCGGCGTCGTCTTCCGTGAGCCAATCGTCATCTCCAACGTGCCCCGCCTGGTGCCAGGCTGGACCCAGCCCATCGTCATCGGCCGTCACGCTTTCGGCGACCAGTACCGCGCGACCGACTTCCTCTTCCCCGGCAAGGGCAAGCTGACGATGAAGTTCGAAGGCTCGGACGGCACCGTCATCGAGCACGAAGTCTTCGATGCGCCATCCTCCGGCATCGCCATGGGCATGTACAACCTCGACGAGTCGATCCGTGACTTCGCACGTGCATCGTTCAACTTCGGCCTGTCACGCAAGTGGCCGGTCTACCTGTCGACCAAGAACACGATCCTGAAAGCCTATGACGGCCGCTTCAAGGACCTGTTCCAGGAAGTGTTTGACAATGAGTTCAAGGAAGCCTTCGCTGAATTCGGCGGCACCTATGAGCACCGCCTGATCGATGACATGGTCGCAGCGGCCATGAAATGGTCCGGCGGCTATGTCTGGGCCTGTAAGAACTATGACGGCGACGTCCAGTCCGACACCGTCGCCCAGGGCTTCGGTTCGCTCGGCCTCATGACCTCCGTTCTCATGTCGCCAGACGGCAAGACGGTCGAAGCGGAAGCCGCACACGGCACCGTGACCCGTCACTACCGCAACCACCAGAAGGGCGAAGCGACCTCGACCAACTCGATCGCGTCGATCTACGCCTGGACCCGTGGCCTCGCCCACCGTGGCCGTCTCGATAACACGCCTGAGGTCACGAAGTTCGCTGAGGACCTCGAGCAGGTCGTCATCGAGACCGTTGAAAGCGGCAAGATGACCAAGGACCTCGCACTTCTTATCGGTCCAGATCAGGACTGGCTCACCACCGAAGGCTTCCTCGAAGCCGTGGCAGAGAACCTCGAAAAGAAGATGGCATAAGGCGCAAGCGCTCCATCCCCACATTGCAAAGCCCCGGTCACATGGCCGGGGCTTTTCTTTTGGCCCTTTCCGCTTTGCTTCCGGCAAAATGCTGGTAGGAGCCGTGAGGAGCAGAGGGATCGTCGATGCCTGAAGTGCAGAAACATGCATAGCAGCCGGGTTGCCTCTGGGCGATTGGGGCTTTCTTTGGTCTGCTCCTCGTCGGCTACATCTCGACCCTCATCTTCCAGCCGCACAGGCTTGGGCAGGTGAAGCATTGCCTCGGCCCGATCATGAACGCCGAACCGCCGCTCCAAAATACCTGCATCTTCCCGGTCAACGCCGAGCTCTGTCTCTATTCAAAGACGGCAGACGACATCTGCAAGACAAAGCGGCTGGAGCCTGATGAAGGTTTCGAGCGGGCCGAGATCGAAGCCGATCTCGCGCGGCTCGGCGGGCTGCTCAGAGTAGAAACCTATGCCTGCAAGCTGCCTTTCATGCCCGGCATGGTCGAGGACATTAATACGAAGCGGATGAAACAGGGCTGCCTGCCAGAGGGGAAGACACGCGAATGAAAAAGCTGCTCGCAAAGATACCCAACTGGCTGCGCATCGTCCTGATTGTCGTACTGGTCACGATTGGCGCCAACGTCCTGTCGCGCCTCACCAATCCTTCCGCTTATGCAGGCGCCAATGACTGCCTTTCGCGTGACGGGAATATCGGCCCTTATACCAATGCCTGTGAGAAGCCGATCAATGCGCGTTACTGCTTTCGGTCTGCCGGGCTGGAGAAGACTTGCGGCGTCGTGGAACTCGCCCCTGGCGAGACGATGGGCGACCTTCGTGAGGAGGCAGACGCCGCACGCGAAATCCACGACGTTAATCGCACGACCGTGCATGCCTGCGCCCTGCCCTATGTTCCGCAGGACGTGCCGAGCACAAATAATAGCGCGCGCATGGTGGATGGTTGCCGCAAACCCCGCGACTGATCGCGGAGGTCTGGCGCCTCAGACCTAGCCGTTGATGATGATCGGGTCGCCCGGCTTGGACATCGGCGCGGCCTCCTCGATTGCGATTGGTCCTTCGCAGATATCGGTCAACCGGCCACGCTGGCGCTCGGATACGGGCTGCGGAATGCGATCTTCATAGCCATCGGCGATGAGGTCACAATTGCAGTCCACGCCTTCGATCTTCTCGCCATCGACGAGGTGTTCGACAATCTTGCATCCGGCTTCGTCAGCCTTGGTCCACATACGCGTATTTAAGCTCTGCCCGCTTTCAGTCTCCCAGCTCGTCGAGATGGAGCGGCAGATTTCCTCTGCCGCTGCAGGCAGGCAGACGACAAGGGCGGCGATAACAAGAAGACGCTGTTTCATACTGCAAACCAAAGCACGAACTGGGCCAGTCCATGCAGCCCTAACCAATGATGACGTGTTCCTCATTGAACCAGAGAGGCGAGCGCGGCAAGTCGATAAACTTGCGCTCATCTTCCAGCAGGGCTGCGCCCGCTTCGGCATTGCCCTCATTCTCGCCTGCCTCGAACAGCGCATCCCAACTCTCGAAGTAGATTTCCGCTATACCGTCATACATGTCTGGCGCATCTCGGCTATCGCGCATCACGCCGTTGAAGTCGTGTGTCAGAGCATGCGCCTGCACGTAGCGCGCGATGCCCAGTGTCTTGGCATGCCTGGCGACCAGTGGGGCATGGTTTTCGCGCCAATAGGTCTGGAATTCTTCCCGGCTGAGATGCGGCAGCCTGTGTAGGCAGAATGTTAGCTTGATCATCAAAGTCCTCCCTTATGTTACGGGAAGACTAGCGCGGAAATGGCCTAATCGACCAGTTCGTAGCGATAGGATTCGATCACCGTATTCGCCAGCAGCTTCTCGCACATTTCCTTGACGCGAGCGTCGGCCTTGTCCTTGGCAACGCCTTCGAGGTCGAGCTCGATCACTTTGCCGATGCGCGCGCTGTGCACTTCATCATAGCCCATTCGGCCAAGCGTGTCGGCGACCGCCTTGCCTTGCGGATCGAGAACACCGGGTTTCAGGCCGACATGCACAATGGCTTTCATGACACTCGTCTCCGCTCGGAATCGACGCTGCTGCGTCCTTGTGAACTGACGTCCTATTGAAAGGCGAGCGCGGCTGCAACTGCGCCGGCCACAACAAGTGCACCGGCGATCCAAGGCGCGCGATTGAGCCAGGTGAAAGCCGCCACACGCTTCTTGAAATCAGCCCGGTCATTCACGTTCGGAAAAGGGCTGTCCGGGACAGGCACGCCGAGAAACGCACACAGCGGCTCCCACCCTTCCTTCGGATGGAAAATGAGCAGGCGCTCCTCCGAAATCTCCGCCTTTACGGCCGCCTCATGCTGCTCGAATATTTTGCGTGCATAATCGCGATCCTCGAATTTACCTTGAAAGACCCGGTCCCACACCGTGGCGTTGGTCATTTCCTTGATCTTTCGGATCTTTGGGATGGCGGTCATCCAGTTCGGAATTTTCTTGCTGACCGGATAGATCGTTTCCAGCGCGCTTTCATACCAGCTGTCAAAGCTACGCGTCGTCAGGACCACTTTGGCGGCTGGATAATGCGCCGAGATCTCTCGCCAGTAAGCGGAAGAAGGAAAGTCGACGCTGGCCTGAAAGCCGTGGAACACTTCGTCCCAGTCAGGCCTTTGCCCGCGTCCGATTGAATGCCAGCTATTGAGCTGAAACTCACTCGGAAACACCTCCATCATGTGGTGGCACTTGGTGAAGCCAAGCTGTTCCAGAGCCACTTTCATTGAAAGCGTACCGGTGCGGCCAAAGCCTGCGCCCACAACCTTGAGTGTCATGTTCCTGTCCCCCCACAGAGGGGAGAACGCTACTTCATGCCGCTCGTGAAGTCGATCACATCGCCGCCCTGGGCGCTTTCCTTGATGATACCAAGGCGCCGGGCAACTTCTGCATAGGCTTCCGTCACGCCGCCAAGGTCGCGGCGGAACCGGTCCTTGTCGAGCTTTTCATTGGTCTCATAATCCCAGAGACGGCAGCTATCAGGACTGATCTCATCAGCCAGGATGGTGCGGACCATCTCGCCTTCGAAATGGCGGCCAAACTCAAGCTTGAAGTCGATCAGGCGAATGCCGACCGCCGAGAAAAGACCGGACATGAAGTCATTGATCCGCAGGGCGAGCGAGACGATGTCGTCCATCTCCTGCTGGCTGGCCCAGCCAAAGGCCGCGATGTGCTCTTCAGAAACGAGCGGGTCGCCCAGCTCATCCTTCTTGTAGCAGAACTCGACAATGGCGCGCGGCAGCGTTTCGCCTTCCGGAATGCCAAGGCGCTTCGACATGGTGCCCGCAGCAACATTGCGCACGATCACTTCCAGCGGAATGATCTCCACCTTCTTGATCAGCTGCTCGCGCATATTGAGGCGCTTGATGAAGTGGTTCGGGATGCCGACCGCGGACAGGCGGGTCATCAGAAATTCGCTGATGCGGTTATTCAGGACGCCCTTGCCGTCAAGCACGGCTTTCTTCTCAGCGTTGAACGCCGTCGCATCGTCCTTGAAATACTGGATCAGGGTGCCGGGCTCTGGTCCTTCGTAAAGGATCTTGGCCTTGCCTTCATAAATCATGCGTCTGCGCGACATCGCTATCCCTCCGCCAAGGGGAGACGCGCTGCAGGTTCAGCCGCTCTGCGCCCCCAAGAACAAGGCGGAGTGATAACGCGAGTGCTCTTGCTAAACAAATGATGATTCAGCAGGCACCGTGGGGGTTGCGGCACTGGCGTACCGCTCTAGCGCCTTGCGCAGGATGGCCATGGCAATCTATATCCCGGCAAAGCCAGTCATGCCCAATCAAGAGGAGGGCTTACCATGAGCACATTCGACGATCGCGAGCGCGCCGAGGAAGCAAAATACGCGCACGACAGCGCCCTGCAGTTCAAGATCATGAACCGCCGCAACAAGTTGCTCGGCCTCTGGGCTGCAGACCTGATGAACCTGTCCGGCAATGAGGCTGAGGCCTATGCCAAGTCCGTCGTCATGTCCGACCTCGAGGAGCCGGGCGACGAAGACGTTTTCCGCAAGGTGCGTGGTGATTTTGATGCCAAAGGCGTTGACCGCTCAGACGCACGCATCCGTGAGCACATGGCAGAACTGCTAGCCGTCGCGCGCGAGCAGATCATGAAGGAAGTCAAGGACTAGGCAGGCCCCGCGCTTGCGCCGGCTGGTCCGCCAACATGTAGGCCAACGGCCCGCAACCCTTGAAGCGATTGCCTGCTGGCCACACATTCCGAGCAGATACCGGAAAGTTCCGATTGGAGACCAGAATGAGCGATGACGTCCAGCAAGCCATCGACAAGGCTGTGAAAAGCAATGATGTGGTGCTTTTCATGAAAGGCACCCCGACATTCCCGCAATGCGGTTTCTCGTCGGTGGTTGTTCAGGTGCTCGACTATCTTGGCGTCGATTACGCCGCGACCAACGTGCTTGAAGACCAGGCCATCCGCGAGGGCATCAAGGAGTATTCCGACTGGCCGACGATCCCGCAGCTTTACGTCAAAGGTGAGTTCGTCGGCGGCTGCGACATCATCAAGGAAATGTTCGAAAGCGGTGAGCTCAAAGAGTTCATGGCTGAAAAGGGCATCGAGATGGAAGCGGCCTGAGGCTTTCCTTTCAATATGACATCCAAACGCCGCAGCCTCCGGACTGCGGCGTTTTTTTTCTAATCGTTCGTCATGGCCACTTCGTCCAAACCTGCTAGCCTGCCCTGTCAACGATGCGGGGAACAAACATGACGGCTTGGCTAAAAGGTGGAAACACAGCGGTCATAACGGGCGCGGCGGGGGGTATCGGACTTGAGGCGGCGCGGCGTTTCTCGGCGGCCGGCATGAACGTTGTCCTGGCCGACGTGAATGCAGAGGCTCTCGAGGCAGCAAAGACTTCCTTCCCAAATTCAAGCGGCGTCCTGACGAGAGTCTGCGATGTGTCAGACCCTGCGGCGGTCTCCGCGCTGTCCGAAACTGCTTCAGCGGAATTCGGACCGGTCCACTGCCTGATGAACAATGCGGGTATTGCGCGGATGGGCACCAAACCCTGGGAGAATATCGATGCGTTCAAAAGCATGCTGGATATCAATCTCATGGGCGTCGTGCATGGCTGTCACGCCTTCATTCCATCAATGCTCGCGCACGGAGAGCCCGGCGCCATCATCAACACCGCGTCCAAACAGGGCATCACGCGCCCTCCCGGTAACTATGCCTACAACCTCTCCAAGGCGGGCGTGCTGGCCTACACCGAAAGCGTCGCGCATGCGCTTCGGGCTGAAGAAGGCTGCCAGTTGGCCGCCCATCTGCTCGTGCCCGGCTTTGTTTATACGCCGATGATCAGCCGCTTCATCCCGCAAAAACCGCCTTTCGCCGCCACAGCCGAGGAAACGGTTGATTTCATGATGGATCGTCTCGATAGCGGCGACTTCTACATTATCTGCCCGGACAATGAGACACCGCGCAGCCTCGATGAAAAGCGCATCCAGTGGACAGCCGACGACATCATCAAGAACCGTCCCGCTCTTTCGCGTTGGCATCCAGACTTCGAGGCAGCCTACAAAAAATTCGTGCAGGGCTAGTCGCAAGCGTCTCTGCAACTACCGTCTCCTGCGGATCACCACGCCTTTCAGACCATGACCTCAGAAAAAGGGCCTGCCATGATGATCAAAGCCGTTCTGTTCGCGCTCGGAGCGCTCGCCGTTTCGACCACCGCGACCGCCGAAAACTGGGCCGCGCAGGCGGAACAGCACACCGTCCAACTCGAAAACTTTGAGTTTGGCACGGGCGAAACCATGCCGGTCACCATGAGCTATTACACGCTCGGCACACCGGAGAGAGATGCTGATGGCAAGATCACCAATGCGGTGATGCTTCTCCACGGCACCGGCGGCAGCGGCACATCCCTGCTGCGCCCACTATTCGGTGATGAACTGTTCGGGCCGGGCCAGCTACTGGACCTCGCAGATACCTACATCATCTCGCCCGACAATCTCGGCCATGGCGACAGCTCCAAGCCGAGTGACGGCATGCGGCTCGATTTTCCACGCTATGACTATGACGACATGGTGCGCGCCCAGTACCGTATGCTGACCGAACACGCAGATGTCGAAAGCCTCGACATGATCATCGGCACCTCCATGGGCTGCATGCATAGTTTTGTATGGGGTCCGGAATACCCTGGCTTTGTCGATCGCTTCGTCCCGCTCGCTTGCAACGCGATAGAGATCGCGGGCCGCAACCGCATGTTCCGCCAGATGATCATCGACGGCTTCGAGGACGACCCTGACTATGACGGGGGCAACTATGAGGACGCAGCGGATCTGGAAACGGGCCAGCTTGTCTATGCGAACACGCTGATTCTGGCCGGCGGAAATCCGTATCGCCTCCAAGCTGAAGCACCGACACGTGACGCCTCGATTGAAGTGCTGCATGCATCTCAGGAAGCCCTGAAGGCCCGCGCTGTCGATCCGAACGACACGATCTACCAGTTCGATGCGTCGCGCACCTACAACCCAGCTCCCCGGCTTTCGGAAGTCGAAGTGCCCGTGCTCTGGATCAATTCAGCCGACGACTTCATCAACCCGCCGGGCCTTGGCGATCCCGAAGCGCTCGCCGCCCAGATGCCAAATGCCCGCTTCGTCCTCATCCCCGCCAGCGAAAAAACCCGCGGACACGGCACACATACGGCAGCGGCCATCTGGAAAGATGAGCTGATCGCATTTCTGGAGGCGCACCCGGACTAGCGGCGAATAGCCATTCACGCGCGTCTACGTGCTGCGTGAGAAGACTGTTCTACTACGCTATCACGCTTTCCATTGGGGCCCGCCGCTGTTAAACGCGCGCCCCATGAGCACACTTGTGGAAAATCCGCCGATCGCGCCTGTGAAGACCCAGCCGAAAGTGGGCATAGTCTCGCTTGGCTGCCCGAAGGCGCTGGTCGATTCTGAGCGCATCATCACGCGCCTGCGCGCCGAAGGCTATGCAATCTCGCCAGACTATGCGGGGGCAGACCTTGTTCTCGTCAATACGTGCGGTTTCCTCGACAGCGCACGCGATGAAAGCCTCGAAGCCATTGGCGAGGCGATCGAGGCAAATGGCAAGGTGATCGTGACCGGCTGCCTTGGTGCAGAACCGGACGTCATCCAGAAGGCGCATCCCAAGGTTCTCGCCGTCACAGGCCCGCATCAATATGAGCAGGTGATGGAGGCGGTGCATAAACATCTGACGCCGCCGCCTGATGCGTTCACAGACCTCGTGCCGGAAACCGGGTTGAAGCTGACCCCGCGCCACTATTCCTATCTGAAGATTTCAGAAGGCTGTAACAATCGCTGCAGCTTCTGCATCATCCCGAAATTGCGCGGCGACCTTGTCTCCCGCCCGATCCACCATGTCCTGACAGAGGCGGAACAGCTTGTCCGCGCCGGTGTGAATGAGCTTCTGGTGATCAGCCAGGACACGTCAGCCTATGGCCTCGACGTGAAATACGCCCCGCAGATGTGGAAAGGCGAGGAATACGAAACCCGCTTCCTCGACCTTGCGCGCGGGCTCGGCTCACTCGGCGCGTGGGTTCGCATGCACTATGTCTACCCCTACCCGCATGTCGACAAGGTCATCCCGCTAATGGCCGACGGGACGATCCTTCCCTATCTCGACATCCCGTTTCAGCATGCCTCTGCCAATGTGCTGAAAGCGATGAAACGCCCCGCCAAGCAGGACCGCGTGCTGGAGCGCATCCAGCAATGGCGGCGCGACGTGCCGGGCATGACCATCCGCTCGACCTTCATTGTCGGCTTTCCGGGCGAAACCGAGGAAGACTTCGAAATCCTTCTGGACTTCATCCGCGAGGCAAAAATCGACCGGGCTGGCTGCTTCAAATACGAGAATGTCCAGCATGCCGAGAGCCGCGACCTGCCGGGCCACTTGCCGGAAGAGGTCAAGGAAGAACGCTGGCACCGCTTTATGGCCGTTCAGGCGGCGGTTTCCGCTGAACGCGCTGAGGCGCAAGTCGGCACGGTTCAGGACGTTATCATCGACGGGCCGGGTGAAGCCGATGGCGAGATGTTCGCGCGCACCAAGGCGGACGCGCCGGAAGTCGACGGCATCGTTTATCTCGACAATGCCAGCCATCTTCAGCCAGGCGACATCGTCAGCGCCCGTATCACGGACGCCGACGAATACGACCTTTATGGTGAGCCAGCCTAAGTTCGCAGCGCCACAGACGCCCTCATCCTGAGTGAAGTCGAAGGACGAGGGCGGCTGTCGGCTGACACGTTTTCAGCCTAGTTGCTGATATCGTTGCGGATCCGCACGGCAGCGCTTTGCGGAATGCCGAGCTCTTCAAACGTCCAGCTCAGCTCGACACCCTCGGGCATATAGGCTTCGCAATAGTCCTGACGCTCGCGGTAGAAGCCGACAGAGAAGCGGTTATCGCCCGTCTTGTCGATGTCGGCCCCGATGAAATCCCTGGTCGTGCAGCCATTCGACGTCACGCGCGCTGTAACAATCCCGTTGGTCACGTCAGCGCCCATCAGCTCGCCATAGGAGCGGTCGCTGCTCCAGTCAGCGCGGACGTGCTCATCCGCATCAACGATGACGCAGCCACCCAGAAAGAGGGCTGAACTGGCCGCGACCAGAGACAGGCGGATCGAGGTGTTGAGCTTCATGTCGAAAATTCCTTATTGACTTACAATAATTATTCGTATTGATTTTCGATAAAGAAGAGTCAAGCAAATAGTTTGTGCTCAAACACAGAAGCCAGACAGGACCATCAAATGACCCGCCGCATTGCCCTCACCGCCCTCGCCCTCAGTGCCGCAATGGCCCTGCCCGCCCTCGCCGAAACGCGCACCTATGATGTCGGCAATTTCGAGGGCATCGACGTGTCTTCAGGCATCGAAGTCATTTATGAGACCGGCACCAGCAAGTCCGTCATTGTAGAGAACAAGGACGGCGATTTCAGCGACATCATCGTCGAAACGAAGAGCGGAGAGCTGGTTCTGAAGCGGCCACGCAAAATGGGCTGGGGCCGCCGCCGCGCGCCGTATACCGTGACGGTCGGCGTGTCATCGCTCAACTCGATTGAGGCCTCCTCCGGCTCAAGCGTATCAGGTGACGGCTTGTCTGGCCCCCGTGCCAGCGTTGAAGTCTCCTCTGGGGCCGAGGTCGAAATCCGCGGCATCGACGCCGAGACGGTCATCGCGGAGGCTTCCAGCGGCGCGAGCATGGAAATCGCCGGCACTTGCACGACTATCGATGCTGATGCCTCCTCGGGCGCAAACCTCGATGCGGGCGACCTCATCTGCGCGCGTCTGGTGGCGGATGTCTCCTCCGGCGCATCGATTGACGCCCATGCCAGCCAGAGCGTGCGCGCTGACGCATCGAGCGGCGGCAGCGTAAAGGCCTTTGGCGGAGCAAGCGATGTGTCCGTCGAAAAGTCCTCCGGCGGATCTGTCCGCGTCGTCAGCTGACCCCGGCCCCACCCCGGGAAATGCGAGAGGCCTTCCATCTGGAAGGCCTCTTTCTTTGCGACACGAAACAATCAAAAAGCCTAGCTGAAATCATAGTCCTCTGCGCGCAGCTCGAGCTGCGGCCAGTCGAGTTTCATGTCCTCGAGCGTGCCCCGCACAATCCGCGCGATAGCGGCATTCCGCCGTGTGCGGCTATCGGAAGGGATCACATACCACGGGGCCCACGGGGTCGAGCAGCGGTCCACCATTGTCTCATAGGCCGCCATGAAGTCCGGCCAGAGCTTACGGTCTTCAAGATCTCCGGGATTGAACTTCCAGCGCTTGTGCGGCTCGGTAACACGTTCTTTCAGACGCTCGCCCTGCTTCTCATGCCCGATGTGAAGCATGAACTTCAAAATCGTGACGCCGTTTTCGGTCAGCAGCTTCTCGAACTGGTTGATCTGCTCATAGCGCTGCTCGACCATCTCAGCGGGCGCGAAGTTGCGCACCTTTACCACCAGGACATCCTCATAATGGGAGCGGTCAAAGATACCGATAATGCCCTTGGGCGGAACGGCTTCGTGTACGCGCCATAGATAGTCATGGGCAAGCTCTTCCTTGCTGGGGGCCTTGAAGGCCTTCACCTTCACCCCTAGCGGGGAGGTCTGTGCGAACACGTTGCGGATCACCCCGCTCTTGCCGGAAGTGTCCATACCCTGAAGCACGACCAGCAATGCGCGCTGCCGGCAGGCATAGAGCAGGTCCTGAAGCTCATCGATGGCGCCGGCATCGACCTGCAACTGCTTTCGCGCATGCTTCTTGTCGGGAAACAGCTCCCGGTCTCCACTATCGCGCGATGAGAGCTCGAATGACTGTCCCGGCGCAGCGATCAATCGCTGGCGAACCTCCTCTATTTCAGGTGACGACATTGGGGATCTCCTACATTTCTCGCAAAGAAAAAGCCGCGCCCAGAGGAGCGCGGCTTGATCGTAACTTCAAGTGCCTGAAACGGCTTAGGACGAATAGAATTCGACCACCTGCGCAGGCTCCATTTTGACGGCGTACGGCACGTCAACGAGCTCTGGCACGCGAACCAGCGTTGCTGTCATCGCCTTCGGGTCGACATCAATATATTCCGGGATATCGCGTTCTGGCGAACCCAGTGCTTCGAGCACGAGCGCCATGTTGCGCGACTTCTCGCGGATTTCCACCACGTCGCCGGGCTTCAGGCGATAGGAACCGATATTCGTCTTCACACCGTTCACTTTAACGTGGCCGTGATTGACGAACTGACGCGCAGCAAAAATGGTCGGCACGAACTTCGCGCGATAGACAAAAGCCTCGAGACGGGATTCGAGCAGGCCGATGAGGTTCTCTGCCGTGTTGCCCTTTTGACGGTTTGCTTCGTCATAGGTGCGGCGGAACTGTTTCTCGGTGATGTCGCCATAGTGGAACTTCAGCTTCTGTTTGGCCATGAGCTGAAGACCATAGTCAGACGTCTTCTGACGGCGGCCCTGGCCATGCTGGCCTGGCTTGGTCGGACGCTTGTTGACTGGCGATTTGGGGCGGCCCCAGATATTTTCACCGACGCGGCGGTCGATCTTGTACTTCGTCGAGTGACGACGTGACATGATAGTCTTCCTTTTTAGACGTGGGCCGGTGAAGCGTCCCTAACGAGCTTCACGATTACAACGGCGGCACCACACCATCCCGTCTTGAAGGCGCGGGTTAAATGCGAAAAGCCCCGTCAGGTCAAGAGGACGCGCTGCTTTGCTTTTGCCTGCCCTGACTGGCATTTCCGCCATTGCCACGGTTGCGGTTCTGGTTACGCGAACGCGGTTTACGATTTGATCGGTTGCCGCCGCGCGATGGGTCGAACTTTGTGCGCTCGTCGCCGCCGGACTTCTCTGTGAACTCAGGCATCGCGCCGTCGACTGGAAGCTTTGATCCAATCAGCTTCTCGATGTCGCGCAGAAGCTTGCGCTCCTCACCATCGCAAAGCGTGATCGCCGTGCCGCTCTCGCCGGCGCGGGCCGTGCGGCCAATCCGGTGCACATAGGATTCGGGCACATTCGGCAGCTCATAGTTCACCACATGGCTCACCTGGTCGATATCGATGCCGCGGGCCGCAATATCGGTGGCAACAAGCACAAGAAGCTTACGACTCTTGAACGCATCGAGCGCCTTGGTGCGCTGGTTCTGGCTCTTGTTGCCGTGGATGGCCGCTGACGCGAGCCCGGCCTGCTCGAGATGGCGTGCCACACGATCTGCGCCGCGCTTGGTACGCGTAAAGACAATGGCGCTCTCGACTTTCTTACCCCGGAGGATATCGACGAGGATGTCCCGCTTCTGGGTGTGCGGCACAAAGCGGACCGTCTGGTCGATCCGGTCAACGGGCTTCGACACCTGCGATACGGCGACATTCACCGGGTCCTTCAGGAACTGGTCCGCTAGTGCGCGGATGTCTTTCGGCATGGTTGCAGACAGGAGTGCGGTCTGGCGCTCCTTCGGCAGTTGTTGCAGGATCTTCTTGATCTGAGGAAGGAAGCCCATGTCCATCATGTGGTCAGCTTCATCCAGAACCACGGTCTGCAGGTCGTCGAAGCGCACTGCGTTCTGAGATTTCAGGTCGAGCAGCCGGCCCGGCGTGGCAACGAGTATATCGACGCCCCGCTCAAGCGCGCGGATCTGCTTTGAGATCTTGAGGCCGCCAACAACCACCGTCGATGAAAGGTGACCGTGTTTGCCATAGATACGCACGCTGTCTGCAATCTGGGCTGCAAGTTCACGGGTCGGCGCCAGGATGAGCGCACGGCAGGTTTTCGGCGCCGGGCGGGTACCCATGCCAAGCAGGCGGTGCAGGATTGGAAGGGTGAAAGCCGCCGTCTTGCCGGTGCCGGTCTGCGCCGTGCCAAGCACGTCGCGACCCTCAATCATGGCCGGAACGACCTGCGCCTGAATTGGCGTTGGCTGGTCATAGCCTTCTGCTGCAAGTGCACGAAGGAGAGGCTCGGCGAGGCCGAGGTCAGTAAAATTGGTCAAACAAATATCTTTCAGTTGTGGCCTGGCGCGGTCATTCTCCGCGGAGGCGCAATAGGCTTGCCCGCAGCAGACCAGTCTGCCGCGTTCGGGTTATGCGCTGATCAGGACTTGCTTTCGTCAAGGCAACGATCGGTAGGGAAAGTCGCTCGATCCGGGCTGTCTGGCTCTCGGATCACAAGATCGATGCCTGAGGCGTCTGGGGGTCGAGATAAGGCTTCTAACGCAAAGCGCAAGCCGAATTCGCCGCAGCGCCGCAAAGACAGGGTCAGTCAGATGGCTCAGGATCGAGATAGTCAGCCGTCTTTGACTTGTCCGCTTTCTCCGAAACCCAAGCCCAGGCCGTAAGGGTTATGAAGAAGATAAGCAGGCAGGTGCCCAGTATAATGGCGAGCCAACCGGGGATCGCGCCAATATGGGCCCGCTCCAGCGCCTGCGCGATAGACGAAGCCTCAATCGGATGAATCCATATCTTTGCCAGGTAGGCTGCATACTGGATGATGAATATCCAGAGATAGTTGCGCCGCAGTCTCTGACCCATCGCCCGAAAGGAAGATATACGGTGGCGCGGGTGGATGTAATCATCTGAAAGCGCACTGCCCCGGTCCTGAGGGATCACCGCGCCCTGCCCGCGAAGGATCGGCACCATGACTGCCAGCTCCAGCAGGCGCGCTCGAAACTTCCAGACCATGAAGTAGCGATAACGGCGCGCCTCCAGGAACAGGAACATCACGGTAAGCATGCCAACCAGCACGATCGGCAGAGGTGATGCAGTCGCGCTCGCAAAACTGACCGAGAGGGCAATACCGGTGGAGACAACCGCCCAGTTAGTCGTCATGTCGAGACGCTGGCGCCAGATCGTCGAACGGTAGACTTCGGCGCGATAGAGGTGGGCAAGCGCACCGATTTCCTTGGATCCGGCTACGGGCTCGCTTGATTTCTGAGTGGCTTCATCGTCTGACATGGTTGGACCATAGGCCGGTTCGCCCATGCCGTCACCATTCAGAAAACCCAAATCCGCCCCATCAGAACGCGACCGGGTGCCGGCAGGCTGCCTTGCAATTGTCACAACTTTCTTATTGACCACAACTGTAATCACAATTATCGATTACATCCGTAGTCAAAAGAGGCCTGCCATGCAGATCGCGCCCGCCGAACTCGAAATCATGAATGTCCTGTGGGACCAGCCTGGAATTGGCGCCGCAGAGATCGCGGAAGTTCTGGCTTCCGACAGGAACTGGAACATACGCACGATCAAGACGATGCTCGGACGCCTCGTCGAGAAGGGGGCGCTTGAGACCGAAGCCGAGGGCCGACGCTACCTTTACCGGCCTCTGGTGAAACGCGGTGACTATCGCCGCAAGGAAGCTCGCCAATTTGTCGACCGCATGTTCGGGGGCCGCGCTGCCCCGCTCGTGGCTCATCTCGCCGACGGCAAAGGCCTCAGCGCCGATGATATTGCCGAACTTGAAGCGCTTCTTGGGGAACTGAAGAAATGACCGTTTTCAATGATCTTCATCCGCTGCTGCTGAACTGCATTCAGACCAGCCTCGCCGTAGGTATCCTGTTCGGGCTCGTCCTCATCGTCAGGCGTCCCTTCGCCCGCCAGTTCGGAGCGAAGGCGGCCTACGCACTCTGGCTTGTACCGCTCGCACGCCTCGCAATGCCGCCGCTGCCAGCCAATATTTCCCTTTTCGGTTTTCTGGCCCCGACAGAGCCCCAGCAGACTGTCGCGAGCCCACAGGTCGCTGAGCGCATCCACGCAATCGTCAACGATACCGGCACCATCTCTCACGCCCCAGCGTTCGAGGCGTCTGAAGTACCGGCTGCACCGCTCCCGGCTCCGCTAGAGGCGGCTGAGCCCGGTATGCTTGACGCGCTCATGCAGCTTGTCCCTCATCTCATCCTTCCGGTCTGGATTGCTGGCAGCGTCCTTGTGCTCGCCACCGCATGGCGCAAGCAGGCTGTTTTCCATGGTCTCATCCGGGACGATTTCGAACCGGCGTCGGACCATGTCGCAGAGTTGACGGCCAGGATCGCGAAAGAACTCGGCGTGAAGCGCGCCCATGATGTGCGCGTCAGCCTCCTGAATGGCAGCCCGCTGGTCACCGGCCTTGTTAAACCTGTCATCCTCCTGCCCGCGTGGTTCGAGGATGACTACTCCCCGCGCGAACAGCGCGACGCGCTGACCCACGAGCTGACGCACGTGAAGCGCAATGACCTCCTTGCCCTGCAGGCCGCCCAGCTCGTGCTGGCCCTGCAGTGGTTCAACCCACTGGCTCACCTTGCCATGCGGGCGTTCCGCGTGGACCAGGAGGCAGCCTGTGACGCCGATGTACTTCGGGCGGGAACATCGTCGGCGTTCTCCTATGGCCAGACCCTCGTCAAGGCGGCGCGCCTTGCAGGTCCGGCTGATGGTGCCTTTCGCGGCGCCAACCTCACCCTGACGCATCCCATAAAAGAAAGACTTATACTGATGCAGAACACCGCCCCCACACTCCGCCGCCGCCTGCTCGGTTCGACGCTCGCCCTGACCCTTGGCTCCGCCGCCATCGTCGCAACCGCCTCATGCGCTGCGAATGCCTCGCCGCAGCAGGCCACCGACAACGAGCTCGCCGGCGGTGCTAAAACCGCTGAGCGCCACGCAAAGGTCTACCGCTTCAGCTCGAACGGCAGCGACGGCGACCGTCAGTTCGTGCTGCTGAGCGACCCATTCCAGAAGCTCGGCCCGCGCCTTGAAAAACTTGAAGAACTGGATCTGTCGGACCTCGAAGCGGAAATGGAAGTCCTCGCTCTCGAACTCGATGACCTTGGTGAGCTTCACGAACTCGAAGACCTGGCCGCGCTGGGCGACCTGTCTGAACTCAGCGGTCTTGCCGAGCTTGGAAACATGTCTTTCGATTTCGATCTGCAGATTTCAGACCTGGACGAGTTTGGCGTCGAAACCGTCGAGACCGAGAATGGTGTAAAAATCATCATTCCCGGTCGCGAGCTCATGGTGTCCCGGGATGGCGACGGCGCTCTGAACATTGAAGAACTGGAAGCCTTCATTGAGGCGCATGCCGAAAGAATCGAACACATCGCTGAACGCCACGCAGAACAGGTTGAACGCCGTGCGGAGCGCCAAGCCGAACGCGCCGAACGCATTGCCCTGGTTATTGAAGAACGCGTTGAAGCGCGCGCCGATCGCATGGAAGAGCTTGGCGAGCAGATGGAGCTTCGCATCGAGCGCGCCTTCGAGAATGGTCTCGAAGAGGACCTCGAAGAAGCCGGCGAGATCGTAGAGGAAATGGCTGAGAAGTGCGAAGATCGCGAAGAAGGCCTCAACAGCCCGACCATCATCAGCTTCACCTCTGATGAGGGCGAGACCTACCGCGCGCTCTGTGTGAATGGATCGAGCGAGCGCCTGCACGATGACGATGTCACCGCCTTCATTGCCAACAGCGACGAGCTGACGGACGCAGAACGCGCCCGCTTCGGTGAGGACCGTTCTTATTCCTACAGCTATTCCTGGTCAGAGAACTGATCTTTCTTCTCACACGGCGAGATGTTCTCGACAGGATAGAGGCCCCTGCTCCGACCCGGCAGGGGCCATCTTTATCTCAATAGCAGTCTTGCGGTCTCATCCGGCAGGTCGCCCCGTCTCGCCCGCTCCAGCGCGGCGAATACCATCAGATGTGTGAAGGCGTCCCCGATCTCCCCATCAAGGCACATGCTTACGAGATCGGGGAAGAATACCCGTTTCAATGTCAGCGCTTCGGACGGCTCAGGTTGCGCCTCCCCCTCAGTGAGGCCCCAGGCGAGGTAGCCAATCGCAGTCTCGTCGCTCACCGAGTTTGAGACGTCCCAGCGACCAAGCACCTGCCAGTTCCCGGCGCGGAGCCCTGTTTCTTCGGCAAGTTCGCGCCTTGCAGCATCCAGCGGGTCTTCAGCCCTGGGTCCACCGCCCTCCGGCAGCTCCCAGCTATAGGCGTCGAAGGGAAATCTGTGCTGGCCGACCAGCCATGTGTGCCCGCTTTCATCGATAGGCAGTACACCGATAGCAAGGTTCGCGTATCGCACCACGCCATAGATGCCCGGACTTCCGTCTGGATGGGCAACCGTGCTGGTCTCCACCCGGATCCAGGGGTTTTCATAGGACAGTTCGGTCGTGTGAACCGTCCAGGGGCCAATCTTGCTCGGGCGCTCATCATCAGACATGGCGAAGCGATTAGGGCTTCACCCGGCAAATGCAAAGTGAATGTGCCCCAATTCAGGCGCTGGTGCGAGGACGCCAATCGGCTTATCCGACCACGCCATGAGCCCGCTAAGCGCTGCCATCATCCTGATTGCGACACTCGTGACAGCCTTCATTTCCGGCATATTCGGTATGGCGGGTGGGCTGATCCTGATGGGGGTGCTTACGGCGCTCCTGCCGGTCGCAACCGCGATGATCGTTCATGGCGCGATCCAGATGGTATCCAATGGCTGGCGGGCCTGGCTCCTTCGCAAACAGATTAACTGGGCGATCTTCGCCCGCTATGCGACTGGGTCAGTTGGCGCTGTTCTGCTGCTGGTGCTGCTCGCCTGGCGTCCGGACAAGACCATTGTTTACCTCCTGCTTGGCCTCACCCCGCTGATGGTGTGGGTACCGCGAAAGATCATCGATCTCGACATTCAGAAGCGTGGTCAGGCGGAAGTCGCCGGCTTCATCGTTCAGGCCCTCAACACGCTGGCAGGCGTCGCAGGTCCACTCCTGGACCTCTTTTTCGTACGCACCGACATGACCCGGCAGGGCATTGTCGCAACCAAATCGGCGACACAGGTTCTGGCGCATCTGGTCAAGATCGCTTTCTGGAGCCTGCCCGTCCTCGCCGCAGCTGGGGACGTCCATATCCCGCCGCTCTGGCTCTTCGCTCTTGCCATCCCGCTATCCATGACAGGCACCTGGCTTGGCGGCCTTGTGCTGGCGAGGATGAGTGACGTCGATTTCAAGAGATGGATGCGCTGGCTCGTGACGGTGATCGGCGTCGTCTATCTCGCACGGGCGGCGGGATTTCTCTGATTGCTTAAAAAAAACGCCGGCACCCGCAGGTACCGGCGTTTCTCGTTCAGAGTCTCAAAAGACTAGAACTTGTAGCCCGCTGAAACCATCGCAGCATGGGTGTCGGTGTTGCCGAAGCCATACCAGGTGTATTCACCGCGCAGATTCCAGTCCTCGGTCAGCGCATAGTCCAGGCCACCGCCGAGAGCTGCACCGTCTTCGGAGTCCTCGATCGTCGTGATCGTGGTACCACCCGGCGTCTGAATATCGGCATCAAGGTCGACGAATGCGTAACCGGCACGGCCAAAGGCGTCGAGACGCTCCGTGACCGGCACTTCTGCCTTGCCGTAGATACCGACCAGGTAGTTCAGGCCGATATCGCCAGAACCCGCGATCAGGTCGTTGAAGTCGCCATCATTATTGTCGTCGAGGTCAAACTCGTCTTCGTCGACATTATAGTCGAACTCGCCATCGTCGATGCCGGTCGTGATGTCGGATTCAAGGCTGAACCAGTCATTGAACTGGTAGCCTGCGCGGGCCGTGATGGCGTTCGTGTCGACGCCGCTATCGGCACCGTCAGGCTGGATGTCGAGATAGCTGTAGCCACCTTGCAGATAAAAGCCCTGTTCGTCGGAATAGGATTGCGCCGAAGCCGAACCGGCAGCGACAATCATTGCACCTGCTGCGGCGGTGCCAATAAGCGTGGTCTTCAACATGGGAGGTATCCTTTTTACGTTCTGTAACTCTACCGCTCCGGATCATGTCCGGAACGGGAAGGGAAACGACGCGAAAGGCACCCTGTTCCTGCACAGCATGCACCCGAAAGCATGTGTGGTAATCAAGCATCACTTTCTGTAATTTAATTTAATAATTCCAGAGTGTTAACGCACCCTAATCTGCCTCATTCCCGACATATTCCAGAAGGTCTCCGGGCGCACAGGAAAGCGCATCGCAAAGCCGGATCAGCGTATCGAATCTGACGCCCTTCACCTTGCCCGATTTGAGCAGTGAGAGATTGGCCTCCGTCATTCCGATTTCGGCGGCCACGTCCTTGGCGCGTCGCTTCCTGAGCGCAAGCATGACGTCCAATCGGACAATGATTTCACCTGGAAGGTCGCTGTCTTCAGACGAACTGGTCATTGTCATCCTTGAGCACGATCGCATCCTCAAAGACACCGGCAAGCCCGTGCAGGGCGAACCCCATCAGGCCAACGCCAAGCGCAAGATCCGTAAAGCTGAATATGTTGCGGCTCGTTTCGTCACCGGCCCAGCCAAGCACTGCGGGGATGATTACGGCGCTGGTGACGGCTGCCCAGATCAGGCTGTCTGCACCTTGGCGCAGCGTCTTGAGATTCCGCGCCGTGAAGACGTCCCCCTTGCCACAACGCCCAAAAAAGGAGGCGAAGTCAGCCAGCGCAAAAGCTATGAAGATTGTGGGCCCTGCCTTCAGTAGCCCGATCGTAATCCCGCTTAGAAGCGGAAGGATGTCCGCACCGCTTTCGAAATACTGACCGCCGACTTCTTCGCCAACGAAGTAGGACACGTTTAGCGCCAGGATGGCGACTGCGATCCACGCTAGAACTGAAAGCGTGTCATAGGACCCGGCTTTCCCGCTGCCGTTCGACTGGTTTTCATAGGACATATAAGACCCCCATCCATAAGATATGGGTTCTTATACCAAATAATTATTGTTCTGCAATAATTATTTGTCGTCATTTGATGCTAGATCAACGCAATTTACCTCGCCAATCTGGAGATCGTACTGCCTTGGCCCTACCCAACCTTCGGGCATCCGCTCGCCAGTGCCGACGATTTCAATGGTCACCGTGCACTCTCCGGCCCGCACGATGTAGGTGTCGGACCCGTCTGTCTCGATGGCATCGATTGGGCGTCCATCCAGTGCTTCAGAAACGTCACCGCTCTGGATGATGCTGACCAGTTCGCGCTGGCGCTGGTATTGCGGCGGCAAGGCCGCACTCGCGACAAGCGGCAGGGCAATGAGCCCCGTCAGGATCAGTGCTGGTTTCATGGTGTGTCCCCCTTCAGAAGCGATGCTGCCCCGAAAGCTGCCACCCGATCAAGGCGAGATCATGCCCGGCGCGCGCGAAAGAAGTCGCGTAGCAATTGCCCCGCTTCTTCGGCGTGCTCAAGGTCCTGGTAGATTTCAGGCCGCCAGTGACATGTCGGTTGGTCGAAAAAGCGCGGCCCGTGCACGACGCCCCCGCCTTTTGGATCTTCTGCGGCGTAGATCAGCTTCCCGATCCGCGCGAAGGAGATTGCCCCCGCACACATGGCGCACGGCTCCAGCGTCACAAAGAGCCAGAGACCCGTGAGCCTGTAATTGCTCCGGTTCATGCCTGCCTGACGGATTGCGACAATCTCTGCATGCGCCGTCGGATCATGGATCCCGATGGGGCCGTTACGCCCTTCGGCGACCACTTCATCGGTGCGCGGGTCCACGACCACGGCGCCGACCGGGACCTCGCCATCGGCAGCCGCCTCGCGCGCAAGCTCAAGTGCTCGCGTCATATGTCTAGAGTCTGGCGCCATGCTTTCGCTCATACAGCCGCCCGCGCTTTTCGCCACCCCTGCATGATGCTAAGCGCCTCGGCCATGCGGATCATATCTGGAAAATTCAAAGGTCAGGCTATCACTGCGCCCGCAGGCCGCGATACAAGGCCAACGTCCGACAGGGCACGCGAAAGCCTGTTTAACGTGCTCGCGCATGCATCGTGGGCGCCGGACCTCGAAGGCGCACGTGTCATCGACCTGTTTGCGGGCTCTGGCGCGCTCGGCTTCGAAGCGATCTCTCGTGGCGCCGCCTTCTGCCTTTTTGTGGAAACCGAAAGCGCGGCCCGCGGCGCGATCCGCAATAATATCGAGAGCTTCCAGCTCTTCGGAAACACGCGCATCCATCGCCGCAGCGCCACCGATCTCGGTGCCAAACCTGCAGGCGTCGGTGAGCCATTCACCCTCGCCTTCATGGACCCACCCTATAATAAGGGGCTCGTCGAGCCATGTCTTGCGACGCTCAGGACCGGCGACTGGCTCGCGCCAGACGCGCTGGTCGTCGTGGAGACAGAGGCGCGCGAGACGTTTGAGCATCCGGGCTTCACCGAAGTCGATACACGCGAAGCCGGCAAGGCGAAGATCACAATGCTACGCTTCGACGCCTAGTCCTTGAAGAAGGCGTCTTCGATGTCGACGGTGGACGCGTAACCCACCTTGTCACCGCATTTCTTAAGCCAGTCAGCCGCCGCCTTGCGTCCCTTGTCCCGCAACCCGGTCAGGAACTGCCAGCTCGTATCAAATTTGGTATCGAGGCTCAGGAAGGACAGTACATCGTCGCCCTGAATGGCGTGCATCAGCGGGCCATTGGATTTGCCTCCACCGAATGGCCATCTTCTTGGAGGCTTCGCCTCCTGGACGTTATCCTTGCAAAGCTGGTTCAGAAGCGACGTGTTGAAAATGATCTCGTTCAGACGATCCTGAATCTCTGCCGCACTTCGCGGCGTCGTATTCCGCTTGATAGGGTTCAGCGTCACCAGCAGGATGTCGCGCGTGTCTCTCCTCTCCAGCAGCGGCTTCAGATGGGGATTGCCGACATATCCGCCATCCCAATAGGGCACACCGTCAATCTCAACCGCCTGAAAGACTTGCGGCAGGCAGGCCGAGGCTAGAACCGCGTCGCAGGTCAGCTCTATGCCGCTGAAGGTCTTCAACTGCCCCGTCTGCACATTGGTGGCAGCGACGTGAAGATCGACACCGCTCGACCTGACGGCATCAAAATCGATTGTTTTCAGGATATCGCGCAGCGGATTGATGTTCGCCGGGTTGAGGTCGTACGGGCTGAAGAAGGTCGTCATGACCTTGGCGACATTCGTCGTCCAGAACCCGAAGGGACTGCCGATCAGTTCCTGTGCCATCGGATTGGAGGGCGCCGCCCGATAAAGCGCCCCCTTCTTGGAAATGTCGGTCCAGAAGTTCTCCAGCGCGACACGTGCGCCCTTCCGTCCATTGTTCCGCAGACCTGAGAGGTAAGCCACCGCGTTCATGGCACCGGCCGAGGTCGCGGAGATTGCACTGATCTCCAGCTTGTCCTCTTCGGCCAACCGGTCCAGTACACCCCAGGTGAAGGCACCATGCGATCCGCCGCCCTGCAGGGCGAGACTAATTCGCTTTTTGCCCGACGAGCGCGCCATGCTGTGTCCCCCAGGCGTTCCGAATTAAATTGCACTTCAGGTTTGCTCAATGCCATTCGTAGAAAATTCACCAAAACTTGCCGATGGCGTCCGCCCCCGGCCGGCAGCCGGCGTGGTGTGCCTGCGCGGGGATCAGGTCCTCCTGATCCGCAGGGGCACCCCGCCAATGACGGGGGAATGGTCGCTGCCGGGCGGACGTATCGAGCCCGGTGAAACGGCCAAAGACGCAGCTTTGCGCGAACTGAAGGAAGAAACCGGTGTCGATGCGTACGTCGCAGGCCTTCTCGACGTTGTGGACGCCATCATCAAAAATCGCGAAGGCTCTCTGATTACACGCCACTACGTGCTCTGCGACTATCTCGCCATATGGACATCGGGCGAACCCGTTGCAGGCGACGATGCAGCAGATGCCCGCTTCTTCAACCTGTCTGACGTTCCAGGCCTGAAACTCTGGGACGAGACGCGCCGGATCATTGATGCCGGTGTGGCCCTTGCCGTCTCGCTTCCTGAAAACAGCAAATGATGGCATACTCCCAGAATTGAAGCGCTCCACGAAGAGAGCGCGGAAGGGAGACATGAGGTGAAACACACCTCGATCATCGCAGCTATTCTGATAGCTCTATTACTGGCTCCGCTCACCGCACGCGCCGCCATCAGCGACGATATTCCGTTCGAGATTACCGAGTCCGGTCACATGGTAGTCACACTGCGTCTTGACGGGCGTGAGGATGTCAAAGCGATTGTCGATACCGGCGCGACCTTCCCGATCATCGACAGCCAGTCTGCAGCACTCATCGGCGTAACGCCGCCAGCCAGCCCTGACATGGTCGATATTATCGGCCTTGGAAATGTGCGCACCTTCCCTGTCATTGATATAGGCGGCCTGACTGTCGGCCCGGTTCGATTAGATGCGCCGCGGGCCGCCTATAATGACAAAGTGCGTTTTCCCTCGACCGGGAACGTCATCCCGGCAAGCAGCTTGCCGCACAGGACACTCGACTTCGATTTTGAGAGGAGCCGCCTGCGGGTTTCTGATCGTCGGCCAGCTCACATCAGCCGGTCGATAACGACCCGGCTTGAGATCACGCGCATCGGCGGCCTGCCCTTCGTAGAGGTTAGCGTGAACGGGAAACCAGGCCTTGCTCTCATTGATACAGGCGCCAGCATATCGGTCATCAATTCAGCTTTCGCTGAAGGCGCCAGCCGCTCCCAGCATGCAATCCGCGATGTCGAACTGATTGGCGCGACGGGTAACGTCACCCCGCTAAAAGTGCTGTTCAGTCGTCGCTTCGAGATCGGTGACTTCCAGGTCGACCGCTTCAACATCATCGTTTCGGACCCTGAGTTTCTGGAACGCTTCGGGCTGGCAGAGACGCCTGTCATGATCCTCGGCCTCGACGTCCTGAAAGCCTTCCGGCTTCAGATCGACCGTGAGGAAGAGCTCGTGCGCCTTGTCATTCCGGACCGCGGCCGCCGGCCCGGCGCGGGTGTCTCCCTGCGGGCGCGATAGCCTATCGCCGGCCAGGTCTGACAACTTTCCCCCTCGTCATTATTGCATCCGGCAGGCCCTTGAAGCTTTATGCTGCTCAGACATTCAGGGAGAAAAACAATGGCCTACGCACCTTTTGATCTGACCGGCAAAGTTGCACTTGTCACGGGCGGCAATCGCGGTATCGGCTACGGTATGGCCGAGGCGCTGGCAGCCTCTAATGCGCACGTCGCGATCTGGGGCCGCAAGGATGCGGCGAACAAGGAAGCGGTCGAGGCCTTGTCAAAACTTGGCGCTGGCGACGTGAAAGCCTGGAGCGTAGATGTCTCAGACGAGTCAGCCGTCATTGACGCGATGAAGGCGACCGTCGACGCATTTGGCCGCGTCGATACGTGTATTGCAAATGCCGGTGTCGGCTTCGGCGCGTCCAGTTTCGCCGAGATGGACACTGAAACCTGGAACAAGAACATGGCCGTCAATCTCGATGGCGCGTTCTGGACCCTGCGCGAAGCGACCAAGCACATCACCGAGCGCGCGAAAGCCGGTGACCCCGGTGGATCGCTGGTCGGTGTCGCATCACTGGCCGCCATCGAAGGTGCCGCCCGGAACCAGGCCTACGCCGCCACGAAGGGTGGTCTCATTTCCATGCTCAAGGCCATTGCTGTCGAGACGGCGCGCTATGGCATCCGTGCGAATGCAATCCTGCCGGGCTGGATCGCGACCGACATGACGCAAAGCGCGCAAAACACCGAAGCCTTCCAGACCAAGGTCATCTCTCGCGTTCCGGCCCGCCGCTGGGGCGAGCCGAAAGATTTTGGCGGTGTTGCTGTGTATCTGGCCTCGGATGCATCGACCTACCATTCAGGTGATACATTCCTGATCGATGGCGGTTACGCGATCTTCTAGGTCCTATTGCGGGGTGGTCTCGTCCATCGTTTCAGGCGAGCCATCCTGCTCCGGCGTCATTTCACCGCTATCGACATCGTCTTCCGACATCATTCCGCCTTCGACTTCCATATTGGCGGGGCCAGTATCGACACGGGTGTCCACCACAGCATCATCATTGGCGACTTCCGAGCCATCGCCTTCAATCAGGTCCGGGGTGTCCGTGGTCGTCTCATCGCCGTAAACATACTCAGGTGAAGAGGTCTGGTCGCCGACCTGGTCGTTGACGTCCTGTTCGGTATCGCCGCATGCGCCCATGAGGAGCGCGGACGCTGCGAGAATTACGATCTTGAAGTTCATTCTAAACTCCTGTGGCGGTGCGCCACGGCTGCTCGGGTTAATCTGTGTAAATAATCGGTGAAGCAGCGATTGGTTCCGCCCGGCTGCGTTAACACTCTCGTCCTGCCGTCGCGGGACGACTTCACAAATCAGGCTGACGACGCATTGATGCGCCCAGAGACACTTTGGGAGAAAGCATCATGAGCCTGCACACACCGCTTTGCGATTTTCTGGGCGTTAAATACCCGATCATGCTCGCTGGCATGGGCGGCGTTTCCTACGCAGAGCTTGCCGCCGCCATGTCGAATGCTGGCGGTTACGGCGTTCTTGGCATGGCCGGTACCACACCCGACTTCATCGCCGACCAGATGAAGAAGGTCCGCCAGCTCACAGACCAACCCTTCGGCGTCGACCTTCTGGCCGCGTCCCCGGAAAGCCTCGAAGAATCCGTCGATGTCATCATCAATGGCGGCGCAGACAGCTTCGTTGCCGGTCTGGGCGTGCCGATGCCCATCATGGAAAAACTGAAGAAGGCCGGCCTCAAGGTCATGGTCGTCGGCGGCGCTGTGAAGCACGCGATCAAGGCAGAGCAGGCCGGCTGCGATGCCGTCATCCTGCAGGGCGGTGAAGGCGGTGGCCATACCGGTCTTGTCGGCACCATGCCGCTGGTCGCGCAGGCCGTCGAGGCTGTCGACATTCCCGTCATTGCCGCAGGCGGCATCTATGACGGGCGCGGCCTTGCTGCCTCTCTCGCACTTGGCGCCGTTGGTGTCTGGATGGGCACCCGCTTCATCGCTTCCGAAGAAGCGCACGCGGCCAACCTCTACAAGCAGACCGTCGTCGGTGCAGGCGATACCGACACCACCCGCACCCGCTGCTATTCAGGCAAGCCGATGCGGTGCCGGACGAATGAATATATCCAGGATTGGGAAAGCCGCCCGGAAGACATCCAGCCCTTCCCGCATCAAGCCATTCACTCCAACAAGACGGGCGTAATTGGCGGCATTGGCGGCATCACCGACGAAGCCAAGCTCAATGCCAACACGTCCTGCTTCGCCATGGGCCAGTCTGCTGGCGGTGTGAAAGACGTTCTCCCCGTCAAGGACATCGTAGAGCGCATCATCGCCGAAGCTGACGCGAGCATCGCAAAGGTCGCTGGCTACCGCGCCTCGCAGACTGCGGCCGAATAGGCGGGCCTTCAGTAATAATATCGCCGCTGCAGCGTGACCCTTTCTACCCGCAGCGGCGATAGGTCTCCCTCTATCGACTTGCCAAGTTTTGCCTGAGGGTGTTGGAACGCAACTAACCCTTTTGAACAAAGCGATTGAGGAGAAAATTCATGGGCGTACTCGACGGAAAAGTGATCCTGGTCACAGGTGGCGGCAACGGCATCGGCAAGGAATGCGCGCTGCTCGCCGCAAAAGAAGGCGCAAAGGTCGTTGTAAACGATCTAGGCGGCACGCTCTCCGGGGATGACGCCGGCGATGCGGGCCCGGCCGAAAAAGTGGCTCAGGAAATCCGTGCCGCAGGCGGCGAAGCTGTCTCGAACTCGGACAGCGTGACCGACTACAAAGCCGTCGAAGGCATGATTGAACAGGCCAAGGATGAGTTTGGCGGCCTGCACGGGATTATGAACCCGGCCGGTATCCTGCGTGACGGCATGTTCCACAAGATGTCCGAAGACGACTGGAAGGCCGTCATCGACGTTCACCTCAACGGCTCTTTCAACGTGACCCGCGCATCGGTGAACCATTTCCGGGACCAGGAAGACGGTTCATACGTGCTCTTCACGTCGACAACCGGTCTCATCGGCAATATCGGCCAGGCAAACTATGGTGCTGCCAAGCTCGGCATCGCCAGCCTCTCGCGCATCATCGCCATGGAAGGCGAGCGCAAGAATGTCCGCTCCAACGTCATCGCGCCCTTCGCCTGGACGCGCATGATCGCATCCATCCCGGTCAAGGATGAGGCTGGTAAGGAACGTGTCGAGCGGATGAAGAACGGCATGCGCGCCGATCAGGTCGCCCAGCTCGCCGTCGCGCTCTGCGCCGACAAGTCCAAGGACGTTTCCGGCCAGATCTTCTCGGTGCGCGGCAATGAGGTCGTCCTGTTCGACCAGCCTCGTCCGGTAAAATCCGTCGCGCGTCTCGAAGGCTGGACGCCGGAAACGCTGCTCAACCAGGGCCTGCCATCAATGAAGGGCAGCTTCATGGATATGGGCGCAACCACCTCGGTCTTCCCTTACGAACCGATCTAGTCTGCTGGCTCCACATGCAGCGCCTATTCATTCGGGCGCTGCATAAGTCATCTGCTCAACATCCCATTGGCGCGGCAGCGATGCCGCGCCATTTCTTTTCCGGAAGTAGAAAACCGGAGAAAAGCCATGATCGATATCAGACCGTTCAACGGGCTCGGTACATTCAGGAACGAGTGGCTCGACGCCCATTATCATTTCTCGTTCTCCCAGTATTACGACCCGTCCCGCATGGGCCACGGGAAGCTCCGGGTCTGGAATGACGACAAGGTCCGTCCACAGACCGGCTTTCCACCACACGGCCACCGGGACATGGAAATCATCACCTATGTCCGCTCTGGCGCGATCACCCACCAGGACTCCATGGGTAATAAAGGCCGCACCGAAGCAGGCGACGTCCAGGTGATGAGCGCCGGCCGCGGCGTCCAGCATTCTGAATGGAATGCTGAAGACCATGAAACCACCCTCTTCCAGATCTGGATTGAGCCCGCCACTGCAGGCGGCGAACCGGGCTGGGGCGCACAGAAGTTCCCGAAGGCAGACCGTTCAGGTGCCTGGGCCACGCTCGCCAGCGGTGACGAGGCCGCCAAGGCCCTGCCCATCCGCCAGGACGCCAAGGTGCTTGGCGCGACGGTGAAAGCTGGAGAATCGCTGGAATACAGCGTCAGTGCAGGCCGTTATGGGTATCTCGTCCTCGCAGACGGATCTGTAGATCTCAATGGCAAGGACCGCCTCAATGCACGGGACGGCGTCGCAATCACCGGGCCTGAAAAGATCACGATTAATGGTATCTCGGACGCTGAAATCGTCCTCGTTGATACTGTGTAGAACCTGCCGTGAAGCTGCTGCCTGCGAGAGCAGGTGGCAGCTTCCTCGGCAACCCCTTCTTCGCCGGGCGCGTTATTCTGCTATAATCAGCGCGCACCTTTCGAAGGAGGTCAGCCCATGAAAACCGTATTTATCGCCCTGTCCGCAATCGCGATCGCCCCATTCGCGTCGGCGACCGACATCCAGATCACCTATTCGGCAGAGTTTCAGGAGAAGCTCGAAGACGATTACGGCATCAAGGAAGGCGACAAGCTTAGCGAAGACATTCGCGGCGACCTTGAGCGTGAGTTTGGCAAGGCAAACCTCGATCCGGCCCGCGTCACCGTGACCATCGTCGACGCGAAACCAAACCGCCCGACAATGGAGCAGATGAGCCGCCGGCCCGGCCTCGACATGCTGCGCTCCAAATCGCTCGGCGGCATGGACCTTCATGGAATCGCCTATGATGCGTCCGGCACGCCTGTTGGCGAGTTCGAATATGACTGGTTCGAAAACGACATTACCCAAGTCATGGCCGCAGGCGTGTGGAGCGATGCCAAACGCGCATCCCGCCGCTTTGCCCGGGAATTTGCCGAAGAGCTGTCCGGCTCGGACGACTAGACGCTACTGGCCAAGGTCCAGCGTGCAGCTTTCATTCAGGCTCGGCCGCGAAAGCGTGATGCGGCTGAGCCGCGGAAGCTCCGCCTTCATCTCACGCGCAGCCCAGAGGCAGATACGCTCCAGCGTCGGCACCGACAGACCTTCGATTTC
This sequence comes from Henriciella marina, assembly GCF_027213945.1. Taxonomy (GTDB): domain Bacteria; phylum Pseudomonadota; class Alphaproteobacteria; order Caulobacterales; family Hyphomonadaceae; genus Henriciella; species Henriciella marina_A. Next base: position 1,092,232 of record NZ_JAPWGW010000001.1, on the reverse strand, counting down.
GTTCAGGAGTGAGTGATCGAGTTTCTCGGCCGTCGCCTTCAGAGCGTCGGTCAGCTTGCTGAAATCCTCGACCCATTCCTCACCCGGCTTCACGCGGCCTCTGACAGCAGCCTCGAGGCGGAAGGAATGTCCATGCAGATTGCGATAGGGATGGCCTTCAGGCTTACCGCCCATGAAATGCGCAGCCTCAAAGGTCACCGCCTTGGAGATTTCGAACACTTCGCCTGAAGGGCTCAGGGCAGCCCGATCAGTTTGTGGGTTTGTAAGCTCAGTCGCCATTTCGGATGCTTCATGCAGTAATCGGCCGCAGCCGCGATGTTTTCGGCCTGCCTGTTATCATCTTTGGGCTGCAGGAAGAAGTGTTCGAACTGCAGCGCAGCAAAGCGCTCCGGCTGGGCCTCTGCTTCGGTCTGCGGATAGACGAGCTTCAGCTCATTGCCGCTGAGCTGCACAACGTCGGAATTTGCCTTGGGTGAGACGCAGACCCAGTCGAGGCTCGATGGCGCAGGCAGGGTGCCATTGGTCTCGATACCCACCTCGAACCCACGGGCATGCAGCGCATTGATCGCCGGTTCATCGAGCTGCAACAGGGGCTCCCCGCCTGTACAGACGACGTATCCTTTCGAGACGCTTTCCCTGGTTTTCTCGCGCCAGACGGAAACGACATGATCGGCCAGTGCCTCGGCGCCTTTGAACTTGCCGCCATTCTCACCGTCCGTGCCGACAAAATCAGTGTCGCAGAACTTGCAGACCGCGCTCTCGCGGTCGCGTTCCAGCCCGCTCCACAGATTGCAGCCAGCAAAGCGCAGGAAGACAGCCGCACGCCCGGTCTGTGCGCCCTCGCCCTGAAGGGTCACATAGGCTTCCTTCACAGAATAGGTTTTCACTTCTGGCGCTCCCGCCATTTGTGATAGCCATTCGCGCGCAGGTCGCAGGCCGGGCACTTGCCGCAGCCATAGCCCCAGTCATGGCGCGTGCGGTGGTCGCCCATATAACAACTATGGGTCTTCTCAACGATAAGGTCGACGAGCGCCTCTCCGCCAATATCAAAGGCAAGCTGCCAGGTTTCTGACTTGTCGAGCCACATGAGCGGCGTCTTCAGGGTGAATTGCCGGTCCATGCCCAGCGACAGGGCTTTCTGCTGCGCATCAATCGTGTCGCGCCGACAGTCCGGATAGCCGGAATAGTCTGTCTCACACATCCCACCAATGATCACATCAATGCCCCGGCGCCAGGCTAGCGCCGCTGATAGTGTCAGGAAGATGAGATTGCGGCCCGGCACGAAGGTCGACGGCAGGCCGTCCTCATTCTCGGTGATTTCGGTTTCACGCGTCAGTGACGTTTCGCTGATCTGTCCGAGTACGCCAAGGTCGATCAGATGATCTTCGCCGAGCCGGTCTGCCCATTGCGGAAAGTCCTGCCGAATCGCCGTCAGCACGTGCACACGGGCATCCAGCTCCACGCGGTGGCGCTGACCATAGTCGAACCCCACAGTTTCAACATGGCGATAGCGCTTGAGCGCTGACGCAAGACACGTCGTGGAATCCTGACCGCCCGAAAACAGGACGAGTGCTGATGAAGACTGGCTCATAGTCCGGGCAGATAGCAGAGCCACCATGCTGGTCCAAGCTAAACCTTCCTTAAGGTCAGCTGCCAGTTACCTAAAAAACACGGCAAATATTCAAGTTCCCGTACGTCGAGTAAGTTGTTGACAAATTGTCACATCTCCCGATGAACTAACCAGTGGGGCACGGCCAAATACAAAAAAGTCGGCCCATGAGGAAACGCAATTGATGGGACGGTCAGCGAGAATGACCGCTCATCTGGGAGGAGTTGAGATGACTAAAAAGACACCCGAAAAGTATCTGATGCTCGCGGGCGCCTCGGCGATCGCATTGAGCTTGTTTGCGCCGGTTGCGACCGCACAGGAAGGCGGCGAACAGGAAGTCCGGCGCACGCTTGGCACGGTTCTCGTGACCACGCAGAAGACCGAAGAGTCCATTCAGGACGTTCCAATTGCCGTTTCGGCATTTGACGAAGAGGCGCTCGAGAAGCTGCAGCTGACTGGCGGTCCGGACCTCGTCCGTTCCATCCCGAACGTTTCCTTCTCCAAGGCTAACTTCGGCGGCTCCTACAACTTCAAGATTCGCGGCATCGGTGCCGACCTTGTCGCCCAGTCAGGTGACGCCGGCGTGGGTGTCCACCAGAACGATGTACCGCTCACCGCCAACCGCCTTTTCGAGGCGGAGTTCTATGATGTGGAACGTGTTGAAACCCTGCGCGGCCCGCAAGGCACGCTATACGGCCGTAACGCCACCGGCGGTGTGATCAACGTCATTACGGCGAAGCCGGTCTTCGAGGAATTCCAGGCTGACCTGAACCTCACCTATGGCAACTACAATACCTTCAAGGCGAAGGGCATGCTGAACATCCCGCTTGGTGAGAAGGCTGCTTTCCGCCTCGCAGGCTCGCTGCTTCAGCGCGACGGCTATGTCGATAACGTCATCACCGGCAACGACATTGATGACCGTGATCTCTACGGCTTCCGTGCGACCCTCGCCGTTGAACCGACAGACCGTCTGCGCGGCTGGGTCTCCTATGACTATTTCGAGGAAGACGATTCACGGCTACGCTCGGGCAAGCAGCTCTGTGACAAGGATCCGTTCCTGACGAGCTTTGCGAACATTCCTATCGGCGGGGCCGATCAGATCTACACGACGCTTGGCTGTCAGGAAGCAGCCCTCAGCCAGTCGAATGAGCGCGTGAACTCCGCCGGTACGCTTGGTGGTGGTCTGGGTATCGCCGCGGGCCTGCTGAACGGCGACGCCTTCACCGACCCGCTGATTCAGGATCTGCGCAAGATCGAGTCGGCCTTCGACCCGGTCTACAAGGCTGATCAGGAGCTTTTCACCTGGAAAGCCGAGTTTGATCTCACCGACTCTCTCCTGCTGACCTATCTCGGCAGCTACAATGAGACCTCGGCCGTGTCCGTTGAGGACTACAACAAGATCGCACCAAACGTCGCGTTCAACGACCTTTCGGCCATACCTCCGGGCCTCAGCCCGACGGCTGACCTTTACAACGCCCTCTTCCCAGGCGGCGTCGTCAGCGATCCGCAGCTCGGCGCGTCGAACACGTTCCGCACCTTCGACATCTCCGGCGGCGGCAGCGAACAGACCACGCACGAACTGCGTCTCCAGTCGGATTTCGACGGTCGCTTCAACTTCAATCTCGGCGCCATTTCCGTCGATTTCGAAGCCATCGACCCATCAGACCCAACGGCTGGCTATGTGGTTCTTTCGAACACGCTGACAGGCCTCACCCAGTTCAACAATGCAACGGGTGGTGCCGTCTTTGGCGGTCCCGTTCCAATTGATACGTCTGGCGCGACCGTCGGTCCGATCACTAATTTCAGCGGCTTTGGCGGCAACTACTTCCGTTCGCTTTCGCCATATCGTCTGGAATCCTTCGCCGTCTTCGGTGAAGGCTATTTCGACCTTACGGATGATCTCCAGCTCACCATCGGCCTTCGCTATACCGATGACAAGAAAGAGCAGGACAACATCCCGACGGCGCTTTTCGTGCCGAACCCGAACCCACAGGCTGACCTTTCACCACAGCCAATTCCGGGCAACTCGAACGACGATGCCGGCGACGGCAGCTACAATGTCGCCTTCGAAGAAACCACCGGCCGTATTGGTCTCGACTGGCAGCCTGATCTCAGCTTCACCGACGAGTCGCTGATCTATGGCTTCTACTCTCGCGGCTATAAGGGCGGCGGCATCAACCCGCCACAACCGGCGGGTGCCAATAACTTCCCGCAGACCTTCGATCCGGAGTTCATCGACTCCTACGAAATCGGGACGAAGAATACGCTCGCCTCAGGTGCCCTGCAGCTGAATGCGACCGGCTTCTACTACAACTATGAAGGCTACCAGATCACGCAGATCGTGAACCGCTCATCTGCGAACTTCAACATCGATGCAAAGCTGCAAGGCTTTGAACTCGAAACGATCTGGAACCCGGCATCGACCTTCGTCATCAATGCCAATCTCGGCCTTCTCGACACCGAGATCCAGGACACCCATGCGATTGATGTTCTGGACCGCACCAATAGCCGCGCTGACCTGATCACGCTGAAGAACGCACAGACCTATTCGAACTGTGTCGTCTCTGCGCAGGGTTACGCCACCATTCTCGGTGCGATCCAGGCTGGTGCTCTGGCTCCTGGCTCGACCGCTGGTCTCTGTGTTGGTGCCTTTGCAGGGGCTGAAGGCGCCTTCGGTGTGCCAACGGTCACCTACACCGACTCCAATGGTGTAACGCGGACCATCGGTGGACTCACGCCATTCGACGGCGATGCGAAGGACCTTGATGGCAATTCCATCCCGGGTGCGCCGGAAACGACGCTCAGCCTTGGTGCCGAATACACCTTCGAAGGCGTCTTCGGTGGGGCATGGGATGCGCGCATCCGCGGTGACTACTACTATCAGGGTGACAGCTTCAGCCGCGTCTGGAACACCACCGGCGATGAGCTGGAAAGCTGGAACAACCTCAACCTCGCAGTTGTCTTCTTCAATGACGAAAAGGGCCTCGAGTTTGAGATCTTCGGCAAGAACGTCACCGATGAGGAGGTCATCACTGGCCGCTACCTCACCGACGACAGCTCCGGCCTGTTCTCCAACATCTTCCTGACCGAGCCGCGTCTCTACGGCGTGCGGGTTCGTAAGAGCTGGTAATCAGGTCTGATATGAAACCAGGAAGGGCGGCCCTCGAGGGGGCCGCCCTTTTTCTTTTGTGGCGCTCATTTGCGTTGTCCCGCCGAGGCCCTAGATAAAGGCAAGACAGTCATCGGAGAGATCATGAAATTCCTGGCACTGACCGCGAGCGCCCTCATCCTTGCAGCCGCCTGTTCACAGTCTGACAGCGACCCTGCAGCCCCCATCGAGGACGTCGACAACACCACGAATGAAGCCGATGCCGGCGACACCTCGACAGAAGCCGTAATTAGCGAAGACGGGTTCCGTCTGACGCCGATTGCCGAAGGCCTCGAATTTCCGTGGGACATGCTGTTCCTTCCTGACGGCACAATGCTGGTGACAGAGCGAAGCGGCACGATCCGGCTTGTTCGCGATGTTGAACTCCTGCCAGAACCGGTCGCCGGAACGCCCGAAGCGCATGTGAGCGCGCAGGGCGGCTATTTCGCGATGGCGCTCGACCCAGACTTTGCCAGCAATCGCAAACTCTACCTCGCCTTCGCAAAAGGCACGGCAGAACAGAACACCACGGCCGTCGTCTCTGGCGTTCTGTCGGATAATGCGAGCGAGCTGAGCGATGTGCAGGAAATCTTCACCGGCGCCCCGCGCGAGACCTCCCACCACTATGGCGGCCGCCTTGCCTTCCTGCCCGACGGCACGCTGATCGCCGCGCTCGGCGAAGGCTTCCGCTATATGGAAGAATCCCAGAACCCGCAGAATTATCATGGCACCATCGTCCGCCTGAACACTGATGGATCCTTCCCGGAAGACAATCCCTTCATCGATGGCGAGAACGGCCTGCCCGGCGTGTGGAGCTATGGCCACCGCAACGTGCAGGGTCTTGTCTGGGACGAAGCCCGCGAAACGCTCTGGGCACACGAACACGGCCCAAAAGGCGGTGATGAACTCAACCGTATCGAAGCGGGCAATAATTATGGTTGGCCGGCGATCACCTATGGGGTGAACTATGACGGCACCATCATCACAGATGAAACCGAAGCCCCCGGTATGGAGCAGCCCGTCGTCAAATGGGTGCCATCCATCGCCCCATCAGGCATGGCGCTTGTCAGCGGTGACGTCTGGTCGGAGTGGGACGGCGACCTGATCGTCGGCGCCATGAATGGTCCGCGCGGCAAGAAGCTCGTCCACATCATGCTGGACGAGGAAGGCAATGTGACCGGTCAGGCCGACCTCATGGCAGACCTCGAAATTCCTTTCCGCGATGTCGCCATCAGCCCGGACGGCAATCTCTATGCGGCGACCGCCAATATGGACGGCGTCGTCTACCGCATCGACCGAAACGAATAGGCCAAGGAAGCCACTCTTATGATCATTCTCCACCACCTGCGCATCGGGCGCTCAATCTTCACTGTCTGGCTGCTCGAAGAGCTTGGCCTCGACTATGAACTGGAGGTCTATCGCCGGCATCCAGAGACCTTCCGTTCACAGGAAGACCTGAAGGAAGCCACGCCGCTCGGCAAATCACCGACGCTCGAAGTCGACGGCGTCATGCTGACTGAGTCCGGCGCGATCGCGGCCTATCTGGTCGATCATTATGACCCGGACGGCAAACTCGCGCCGCCACGGTCTGACAAGAAAGCCTGGGCTGAATACCAGCGCTGGCTACATTACCCCGAAGGCTCGGCCTTCCTGCCGCTCTTCATGCGCATGTTGCAGGCCCGCGAAGGCGATAATCCTTCTCCGGTTCACAAGGCGTTTGCTGATGGCGAGGTCCCGCTTCACCTCGGCCTTCTGGACAAGCACCTTGCCGACCGCGAGTTCATCCTTGGCGACAAGTTCCAGGCCCCTGATATCGGCGTGACCTACATCGCCAACATGGCAGAGCGACTGGGAGAGCTCGGCCCCTACAAGAACCTCCAGGCATATTATCAGCGCAACATGGAGCGCCCGGCCTGGAAACGCGCCAAGGAACGCGCTGTCGAGTAGCTGCTCAAGTAAGCCCCACCCCGACCCTCCCCGCGAGCGGGGAGGGGGGCGATGCTTACGATGGCAGACGCAATTTCAAAGCTCGGCGAAACAGTATCCCCTCCCCTCTGGGGAGGGTCAGGGTGGGGCCTTACTACCGCCGGGACCGCATCGCGGCGGCCAGCGTGCCTTCATCTAGATGATCAAGCTCACCGCCATGCGGCACGCCTTGGGCGAGCCGGGTGGTGGTGATATCGAAGCCCTCGAGCCGGTCGCGAACATAATCGACCGTGATCTGGCCATCGAGCGTCGCGCTGAGCGCGAAGATCACTTCGCGAACCTCGCCGCCCTTCACGCGGTCCACCAGCATACCAATGGTCAGGTCTTCTGGCTCCACGCCATCGAGCGGCGACAGGACGCCGCCAAGCACGTGGTAGCGCCCACGAAAGGCGCTCGCGCGTTCAAGTGCCCAGAGGTCCGGCACATCCTCGACCACGCAGATGACGCTGTCGTCCCGGCCCGTATTCTGACAGACGGCGCAAGGCTGCAGCGTGTCGTAATTCCCGCACGTCCTGCACTGCTCAATCCGGTTACCGGCGTCCGCCAACGCGTCAGCCAACGGCATCAGCAGCTGGTCCTTGCGCTTTAACAGGTGCAGCGCCGCACGCCGGGCCGAGCGCGGCCCCAGACCGGGAAGCTTCCCGATCAGCTCAATCATTTTCAGGATTTCAGGTCCGGCGCTCTTCTGGCTCATTGAAGCTTAGAACGGCATCTTGAAGCCGGGCATCATGCCGCCAAAGCCGGAGGTGGCTTCCTTCATTGCCTTTTCCATTTCCTCGTCGAGGCGCTTGCGTGCATCGCCGTGCGCCGCCTTGACCAGGTCTTCGATAATTTCCGCTTCGTCTTCCAGAAGGGACGGATCGATGCTGAGGCGGACCATTTCGCCCTTGCCGCGCAGGCGAACCTTGACGAGGCCGGCGCCAGCAATGCCTTCAGCTTCGATCTGTTCGATCTTCTGCTGGGCTTCCTGCATCTTGGCCTGCATCTCCTGAGCCTGCTGCATGATCTTTGAGAGGTCTTTCATACCCACGGAACCTAGCCTTTCCTTTGATTGGCAACGCGCAAGGGGACGACATTGTCCTCCGCGACGGGCTCTTCAAGTGTATCGCTGCCGCGCACGTCGAGAATCGTGAGGCCGGGAATGGCGCTGATCGCGGCGGCGACATCCGTGTCGGCCTTCACCGCTTCGATCCGTTCACGCTTCAGCCGGTCTTCGCGCTCGCTGATCGTTTCGCCCGGCGTTTCGCCGCGCTTGGTGCTGACATCCCACTCATGGCCGGTGGCAATCTCGAGGAAGTCTGTGAGCCGGCGCAGCAGATCGACCGGCGCGCCATCTTTCAGGTCGCAGCTGATCGTGCCATCGGCAAAAACGGATGGGCGGATATAGGCCTTCGCCTCGCCCCAGAGGACAGGCTCGCGCTCTTTCTCCAGAAGATCGAGCACGTCTTCAAACTTAGACAGGCGCGCGCCCGGGTCGCCGCCGACGGGCACGACGTTCGGGTCAGACTTGCCGCCCTTGCCGCGCGCGCTGGAGCCGCTATTGCCGCCGCCTTCAGCGATCATACGGGCCGCATCTTCTGGCGAAGGCAGGCCTGCCGCCGTCACAAGACGCAGGATCACCATGCGCAGGGCGACGTCTGCTTCAGGCGCGCTCTGCGTGTCACGATAGCCTGACAGAAGGATCTGCCAGTTGCGCTGGGCCTGCGCCGGGGTGACGCTGTCAGCGATCTGCCGTGTCCGCGTCGTCCAGTCCGACGGGCCGGGCAGGACATAATTGTCGCCCATCGCCTGAAGCGTGGCGACGTCTGCGGCGATCTCCAGCAGATCCTTCATCAGGATTAGCGGGTCTGCGCCGATCTGGACCTGGTCCGTGATCTCGCTAACCGCCTCACTCGCCTTTCCGGTGACAGCGTATTCGAACGCATCGAGCAGGCGGAGCCGGTCGCCGAGGCCGAGCATGTCGCGAACGGCCGCGCCGGTAATCTCTCCGCCATCAAGGCCCTGCACAATGGCCTGGTCGAGGATAGAGAGCCCGTCACGGACGGAGCCTTCTGCAGCGCGGGCGATCAGTGTGATGCCCTCTTCGGAAATCTTTGCGCCTTCGCGGCCCGCAATCTTGCCAAGGTGGGCCGCCAGTTCGCCGGTATCGAGGCGTTTCAGGTCAAACCGCTGGCAGCGCGAGAGAACGGTGACGGGCACTTTGCGGATTTCGGTGGTCGCGAAGATGAACTTCACATGTGGCGGCGGCTCTTCGAGGGTCTTCAGGAGCGCATTGAAGGACGCCGTCGAGAGCATGTGAACTTCATCGATGATGTAGACCTTGTAGCGCGCCGACTGGGGCGAGTAGCGGACCCCGTCCAGAAGGTCGCGCATGTCGGCGACACCGGTGCGGGAGGCGGCATCGAGCTCCAGCACATCGGGGTGGCGGCTCTCCATGATCGCCTTGCAGTGCTCCCCCGGTGGGTCGAGCTTGAGGCTGGGGCCTGGGTGATCCTCGCCCTCATAATTGAAAGCACGCGCGAGCAACCTCGCCGTCGTTGTCTTGCCGACGCCGCGAACGCCCGTCAGCATGAAGGCGTGGGCAATCCGGTTCAACTCGAACGCATTGCGCATCGTCCGGACCATCGCTTCCTGGCCGATCAGGTCAGAGAAGAGCTTCGGGCGGTATTTGCGCGCCAGCACCTGATAGGACGCGCCAGCCTTTGCGGGGGCAGCTTCCTCCTCTGCGAACATGGAGAAGGTTGCGTCGTCGCGCTCTTCGGCGCCGGGGAGGTCGGTTTCATTAGTCATCGATGACTTACTAATGGCAGGGACTCGGGGGTCTCGGCAATGGCATGCGGGCGGTTTTGCAGCCTTTGCCTGCGAACCGATCGTCCTAGCTCCAGCCAGCGATGACCAAGGCACTCCTGATCTTCCCGCACCAGCTGTTTAACCACCATCCGGGGCTCGACAAGCGCCCGGACCGGATCTGCCTTGTCGAGGACACGCTGTTCTTTGGCGACCGGCAATATCCCATGCGCTTTCACAAGCAGAAGCTATGGCTGCACCGGGCGAGCATGGCGCGATATGCCAAGCGGCTCAAAGGGCTGAAGCCGGAATTCGAATATGTCCGCTATGAAGCAGGCAAGCCTTTGCTGAAGCCAACAATTACCCGGCTGGCCAAGGCCGGCTTCAATGAGGTGATGACCTGCGACCCAGCTGATTTCATTCTGGAAAAGCGCCTCAAATCCTATTGCGAGGCTGAAGGCCTAGAGCTGACGCTGATCAATACCCCGCTCTTCCTGAACACGCCGGGGGAAAACCGCGCCTGGCGGGATGATAACAAGTCCTGGTTCCAGGCGGAGTTCTACAAACGCCAGCGCCGCCAGTTCAATGTGCTGATGGAGGGCGACAAGCCAAAGGGCGAGCAGTGGAGCTTTGACGATGAGAACCGCAAGAAGGTCCCTAAGAAGCTGAGAGACAGCGTCCCGCAGCTTGCCCCCCGCGCTCCAGACGAGATCGAGGAAGAGGCCCGCAAATCGGTGGAGCGCGACTTTCCGGATCATTACGGCTCCCTCGACACGCTCTACTGGCCGACCAGCCATGAGGATGCCGAGAGCTGGCTTGGGCAATTCCTGCATGAGCGGTTTGAGCTGTTCGGCCCCTATGAGGACGCCATTCTGGAGGGCGAAACCCTCCTCTGGCATTCGGCCATCACGCCGATGCTGAACATCGGGCTTCTGACGCCGCAGCTGGTGCTGGATGCGGCCAAAGCCTTTATCGAGACCAAAGACATCCCGATGAACTCGGCTGAAGGCTTCATCCGCCAGGTGATCGGCTGGCGCGAATTCATGCGCGCGACCTATGAGGATATCGGCATCCCGATGCGCACGACGAACCATTGGGGCCATACGCGCAGATTACCGAAGAGCTTCTGGACCGGTGAGACGGGGATCGGCCCCATTGATGATGTCATCAAACGCGTCCTCAAGACCGGCTACTGCCACCATATCGAGCGGCTGATGGTGCTCGGCGGCTTCATGTTCATCTGCGAGATCGACCCGGACGATATCTACAAATGGTTCATGGAAATGTTCGCGGACAGCTGTGACTGGGTCATGGTGCCGAACGCCTATGCGATGAGCCAGAACGCCGATGGCGGGCGCATCACGACGAAGCCTTACTTCTCCGGCTCAGCCTATATCCGCAAGATGGGCAATCATGAGAAAGGCGAATGGTGCGACATCTGGGATGGCCTTTACTGGCGCTGGATCTGGCGCAATCGCGAGCAGCTTGGCGGCAATCCCCGCTGGGCCATGATGGTATCGATGGCTGAGAAGATGGATGAGGCGAAACGTCAGAAGCATCTGGATGTGGCGGCGAATTTTTTGAGAGGGTTGGGGTAGCCGCTTCCCCACCCCGACCCTCCCCTGAGGGGAGGGGGATGGCGTCGCGCAGGGTTTTCAGGAAAGCGCCTCACTTTCCGGGGTTTGCGCCCCCTCCCCTCTGGGGAGGGTCGGGGTGGGGCCAGCACCAGCGGCCGCAGACCCGGTCCGGGTGCGGATTGAGACGTTCCAGTATGTATACCTGCCTTCGCAGGTATCTTCGGAGGGCGGGGTCGTACCCACTATGGCGGCACAATCACCTGCGGCAGGCCAGCAATAACCCCGCCCTGCCCGGCCAGTACCGCGCCCACACCCATCATCAGGACGAAGAGCGCAAACCCCTCCCCCGCGCGGGCCATAAGGGCCGCTTCGCGCGCATCAGGGTCCAGTCTTTCCCATGGCGTGCGGGCGGCATAGGCCGTCCAGTCGCACGGGTCCTTTGCGTCCTCGCGGACATCGAGCGTGATATAGATCCGCCCATTGCGGGCCACCGCATAGCCGACGAGTCCACCGCCTTCGGCGCGGCGTGCCTTCAGATAGGCCTCAAGCCGGTACAGGTCCCAGAAGAAGACCGGCCAGAGCCAGACCTCCAGGACCGCAAGCGTGCTGAGGATGAAGGAGCGCTTGACCATGATGGCGACCATAGACGGGGCGCCGAGGGGGCGGATGTTTTGGGTCATCGACGGTGTTTCAGACGGTGTAGTGGTGGTGCAGCCACGGTGTTTTTGAGGGACGTTGGCGCAGGCACTGGACTTTCACCCCTGCGGGCGGACAATCGCGCCTCTCTTCTCAAGGTTTTTCGTGGCGGGAGGCCGCTTCATGTTCAGACGCCGCATCCTCTACCTGATCACTGCTTTTTGGCTGGCCGCCTGCGCAACGTCGCCCGCCGCGCCAGCGGCAAGCGCGGCGGACAGGGCGGCGAGAGACCTTATCGAACGCCTCGGTGCCCAGCAGGCCTTTGCGATGCTCGGTTGGCAGCAGAATGCTGATTACAAACCGGCCGACGCCTGTTTCGAGGCGTGGGCGGCGGCCGCCGATTTCACCGCGCTGGGCCTGCCAGATTGCGATGCTCACGCCGAAGACCTCGCCCGGCTCTATGCCTCCTATGGCACAGAGGTGCAGCCGGTTGTTTTCAGGTCGCAAGCTTACTGGGCCGCGTGGGAGGATTTCAGCCTGGCGTTTCCGGGTCTGGTCGCGGACTGGGAGGTTGCTGGCGGCAGCGAGGAGGATGCGAGTTTTCTGGATCACCCGGTCTGCGCCGCGCCGCTGCAACAGGGCTGGGAAGGCTCGGCCTATTTCTATGACGGCGCCGAGCATCCGCTGTGCCGGCTCTACAAGATCGACCCGGTCGCGGCGGCGCAGTAGGGGAATGGGAGACGTGCTCTCCCTTCTCCTCGGGGAGAAGGGCTGGGGATGAGGGGGCCTGGGCGTTCAGCGATGTGCTTGCGTTTAAGGGATGCGCCCTGAGAGCATCACTGCCAGTGAACCACTTTGCCCAAACCTGCCCCCTCACCCCTGGCCCCTCTCCCCAAGGAGAGGGGAATGGCGTTGCATTATGTCCGTTCATCCCCGCGCAGGCGGGGATCTCGTGAGGCAAAGTCCGCACTTCAATTGGCTGAGATCCCCGCCTGCGCGGGGATGAGCGGCTTTGTAGCCCACCTTCCGGAGATACCTGCGAAGGCAGGTATCTCTTCGAAGCGCCCGGAAAACAGTCCGGTGGACTGATTTCAGCGAAGAAGGCCACGGCAGTGGCATGCCTCACCAGCACCGAAACACACCGCCTCAACCGGACCACTATGGACCCCTGCCCCTCATCCTGAGCCTGTCGAAGGACGCAGGGGTCTTCGGAGCGTTGGTTCTTATGTTGAGATGTCGATTGACCGCCCTGTTTCTGGCCCCGAAGCCAAAGCGTTTACTCTCCGAAGATACCTGCGAAGGCAGGTATCCATGGTGCATCACGAGCACCGGAGCACGCTGTTTAAAACCTACTACCATGGACCCCTGCCTGCGCAGGGGTCTTCGGGACGTGGGTTCTTTTCTGGAAACGTCGAGTGACCGCCCTGTTTCAGGCCATCAAGGCCGGGCGGCTTTCAGCCGTGCCTTAGGCGGCCTTGACCGCCTGAAACCGGACGGTCGTTCGCTGGCTATGGCCGAATGGCGGGGTCCGCCACTTTGGCCAGGAGATACGTCAGCTCCGAATTCTAGTTAGCATGGCTGCCGCAAGAGTTGGATCGATTGCATCTGATAACTTGCGCATCTTTTCGGCATGGCAATTACGAAGAGCCACACCGGAACCGCAAGGGCAGCTATGATGCCCTTTGATCTTCTTCATCGCTAACAGCCTTAAGTGCTTCACAATTTCGACATGGTCAGCACCGGTCGCGAGCGCAGTTGCAAACGCGTCCAGTATACCGGGCTTCCCGTGGGCCAATTCTGCGAAAGGCCAATCGCCTCCGCGAGCCACGATCGATTGACCTAGAAAGAAATCCGCTACTGGTCCGTTCATAAACTGCTCAAATGTCGGATGACGATATGAGCAAAGCCATGCTTCCCAGACTGTTAAACAGCAATGCCCGTCTGCGTCATTCATGTGACGTTCTTGGGTCCGAGGAATTTTGCCCGCTGTCTCAAAAACAATTGGCTCCTTTAAGGGAAAACCATCTGGCAGGACGATGTGAACGTCGTAGGCCTCCAGTGGGTCGCATTGAACTTTCACCCAGAATTTGCCGCTAACAGTGATAGCGCCGTTGTAGACAGTGGCGGCAAGTTCTCTCTGGTGGACATCAATGTAGTTGTTGATGTCCGTTAATAACTGCTCGCTCAAACTAGTTATCGCACCAAGGAGAAGTGCGCGGGCCCGCAGCACGGCGGGCTTTCGCCTCAGCTTCAAGCCTTTCCAGCGCTGAGCCTACCATAGCTCCTGTTATGGCAGACTTCGTTTCGATGCTCGGCTCGTCAAAATAAGAGTGCTTGAACACTTTTTTCCAAGATGCACGCGCCTTCTGGTCGTCAGAATCATCTTTATCCAGCTCATCTAAACGCTGCACTAGCGTGGAAGCCTTATCGATCAGCCTCATTAATCGCGCGACATCTTTGTCATCAGATATTTGAATCCCGTCAGCATAGACGGGCGAGTACTGCGACTTATTCGCTACGGCTCTCAGTGTTTCGCGTAGTGCGATATCATCGCGGCCATCTTCTGGTCGATAACATTCGATCGCGATCGCGGTCACCAACAAGCCCCCAGGGTACTTCGTTGATGAGCTGTAGGCGTGGGCTTTCGCCAAATACTTAAGATAACGAATGATCCGACGAAGTTGATACCCGCCGCCTGCCTCGGGACTCCGCTGAGCAACTTCGCGCTCTATCCACTTGTTCATCGAAGCGGGATCAGAGGTTATCCAATCATCTCCTGCTGAAAGCTCGTAAGTGTATCCTGCAAAACTCGCGCTGCGGCGGAATACGGGAAAGTCACATTGGTAGCCATCCGCATACACTACCCGAACGCACTTAGGCTTCGACTCGGGATCGTTTTTCATCCCCGTCGACTTTTTGCTAATCGCGTCTCTTACCCAATTTCGTGTGGTTCTTGGACCAGCGGCGTCCGCCTCCTCGAAAACTACTCCAAGATCGATGTCGTATCGACTATCTTCATCTCCCTCAGGCGGCTGCACCATCGTTTTTTGAGCGTAACCGCCTTGATTGATAACATCGACAATCTCTGGTTTGGAGAGGTCAGAAAGGCCACTCTCCAGACGATTGAGGTTCTTTTGCCGTCTATCTCTCATGTCAGAACGTTGGGTATTAGAGAGCCGAACATAGCCATCGTGAAAATTGCGAAGCTGCGTTGAGAAATCATACATGTTGGGCCTCGAGCTCAGAGTGAGTCTATGTATAGACCTTGACGTTATGATATAGGCTTCGCAGAGTCCAGCTCAAAAGGAGAACATCCATGTACCCGCTACTGCCGAAAAGGGCCTGGGCGATTGGATTGACCCTCGTGATTTTTGCCACGGAGATACTTTTCTCCGCCCTGAGCTATTTTCACTTAGAGGTGAATAGCTGGCGCATAGCCGCACTGGCTTCGACGATTATTCTCGCCAGCTTCACATTCGCTTTTGGCATTTCTTGGTATTGGGCTCCTTGGCGAATATTGTGGCGATGGCTTCCTGCGCTGAACAGCTGGCTCTTTCCGGACATCAACGGCGTTTGGGTTGGGACCACTCAGTCCAACTGGACCCGCCTTTCCGAAATCAAGGCAGCAAGTGAGACCGAAAAAACACTGTCAGTGCGGGACTTGGAGAAAATTTCTCTCAACGAAACAGATATAGCGATGGAAATTCGGGCCTCATTATTCAGCGTACGAATAACGGCTTACTTACCATCAACTTCCGGCACATCGCATTCGCTAACTGCTAGGCCTGTAAAGCTAAGCGAAAGCGATATTCGACTCTCGTACATTTACAAACAGACGGTCCCCATCGCACAAGTCACTGATGAAAGCTGCCACTCCGGCGCAGCAGAAATCATATTCGACAGTCGCCTCATTCAAGAGGCTGAAGGCGTCTATTGGACACGTAGAAACTGGCAACTTGGATTAAACACCGCCGGAAAAATCGTGATAAAGCGGGATACTGACCGCTTCGACTCGAAGCGACCACTAAATACCTACCTAGCCGGCGACTAGGGAAACAGCTACTTCTATCGGCTATAAAGCGGAGACTGGACAGTGACCCGAAGCGAAACTCGTTAGGGCTGCTTCGTTCCCGACCTGACCCGGTTGGCGAGGACTTCGTCCACCGCCAGCCTCCTGACCTCCATATCGCGTTTTGAAAGCGGGGTGACAAGGGGGCGGATGCTGCCTGTCTGGTCTTCCGGAATTTTTTGACAGTGGAGCGCCGTTTTGAGAATGGCCGCAGCTTGCCGCAGGGGGACACCCCGCAAGGCACGGTCTTTTACCTGCCAGTATCGTTGCAGTCACTTGAAAGGGCTTGCCCTTCCTGCGTAACTGCGCCTCGCTGACCGGCAAAACTCCGCACCCTGCGGGACGAAAATTCCAGAAGACCAGACGGGGTCTGTGCATGGCTAATACGACCAATTCCGATTTTATCCCGCTCGGCGCGCGCCCGATTGACCGCGCCGGCCATCACCGCACCGATGCTGACTGGCTGGCCGCCGCCTATGCCCGCGACGATGTGCTTGTCCTGTTGATGCAGGGGGGCCTGCCGCTGCTGGCCAGGGATGGCGGGCTTGTCTGGCTGGGGCCGGAGGCGGCAAAGCTCGCGCCGGAAAGTGAGCCGCTCTTTCTCGGCCTCGACAAGAATGAGACGCCCGTCTTCGCGGTGGAGATGCCGGGGGACTTTGATGTCGAGGCGTCGCTGATCGCCGGGACGGGGGAGTTTACCGATTTTCGCCAGGCGATGGCGCTGATGAGCGAGATGGAAGCCAACCTCGCCTCTACGGCGCGGTCACTGTTTGAGTGGCATCGCTCGCACCGTTTCTGCTCTCGCTGCGGGGCAGAGAGCGTGCGCGCTGAAGCCGGGTGGAAGCGGGCCTGCACCGAATGCACGGCCGAGCACTTTCCGCGCACTGACCCGGTCGCCATTATGCTGGCCGTGAAGGGCGACAAGTGCCTGCTGGGCCGTCAGAAGATGTGGCCGAAGGGCATGTGGAGCTGTCTGGCGGGCTTTATCGAGCCGGGCGAGACGCTGGAACAGGGGGCCGCGCGCGAGGTGCATGAGGAAGCGGGCATCCACTGCGACCCGGCCAAGACCGAATATCTGTTCTGCCAGCCCTGGCCGTTCCCGTCGTCCCTGATGATCGGGCTGATCCTGCCGGCCGAGAGCGACGAGATCGCCGTCGACAAGAATGAGCTGGAGACCGCGCGCTGGTTCTCGCGCGAGGAGATCCGCCGTGTGCTGGCGGGCCAGCATGAGGAGATGTTCGCGCCCCCGCCCTTCGCCGTGGCGCACCACATCATGAAAGAATGGGCCGAGCGGGAGGGGTAGGCTTGGTGGTTCGCCCCCTCCGCCCTGCCGGGCACCTCCCCCGTGAACGGGGGAGGAAGACGTGACGCCAACGTGGGTGCTTTCTTAAACCGCTCATCCCCGCGCAGGCGGGGATCTCGTGAGGCAGTCGTTGCGCCATAACTGGCTGAGACCCCCGCCTGCGCGGGGGTGAGCGGCTTATAGAGACACGCCGGAACGAGATGCCTGAGCTGGCGTTTGTGTGTTTTTAGACGAGGGACCCCATTATGGACGTTATCCGCATTCTTCTGGCCATCCTGATCCCGCCGCTGGGCGTGTTCCTGCAGGTGGGTCTTGGCCTGCACTTCTGGCTGAACATACTGCTGACCCTGCTCGGCTATGTGCCGGGCATCATCCACGCGGTCTGGGTGATCCTGCGCAAATAGCGGGTCGCCAATTGAGCGGTTGATCGAGCGGTCAGGCCTTTGGGTCTGACCGTTTCTTTATGGGCGTCGGGGAGCGGCGCGAAAAACCGGGCGCTGAAACGAGGAAGACCCCGCACTGAGGGGGAGGTGCGGGGTCTTCGAGCCGGAAGTGACAAGGCTGGGGTGAGGGGAGGAGGGAATTTTGCCTTGTTACTTCAGAACCTCCGGCCAGTTCGTATTCGCCTTAACAATGTGCATTTCGCGGTCTTGTTCCCAGCGGTTTTGAATTTTTTTGTCGTAGTTCAGATAGAGCTTTCCATCGACGATCGCCCAGTGGTCTGCGTCGCCTTTTGCGGTATAGCCTTCGGACACGGCCCAGGCGCAGTAACCCCCGAATTGTGGGGCATATTTTTCCGGATCGGCGTGGAAAGTGTCGAGGTTTTCCTGGCTCTCGAAGCGGAACTCTGCGCCCTGATACTCGGTCCGGAAATCACGGCTGCCTTTAACGGGGCGGCTTTCGGTAAAATAGGCGACCGGGTCGTGACCTTCGACGGCGGTGTTGGAGAAAGTGCCGGTATAGACCGGCGCCTTGTCGGCATGGGCGGGCGCGGCGAAGGCGACGCCAGCTGTGGCGAGCATGAGCGCGGCGGCGGCGTGTCTGATCATTGGGCTGAACCTTTCGAGGTGGTGAGCGACGGCGCAGGCCCCGTCAGAGCAGCGGCGACACCGCCCGCAATGGCGGCAATTTCGCGGCGGCGGACGAAGATGAGGAGAAGCGAGGTCGCGAGCACGACGCAGGCCGTGAAGAAGAGCCCGCCGCCATCATTGTTCGGGTCGATGCCGAGCGGCGTCCAGAGGTGGAAGTTCACCGCGCCGCTCATCACGGCAAAGGCGATCAGCGCGCCAAGGCCCTGAAGGCGTCGGAGGGTGGGAAGGATTCCGAGGAGAAGACACGCGGCGGCCGCCAGCTCTGCCGTGCCGATGACATACTGGCTGAAGAGGCCCGTCTGGGCGAAGAGGCCCCCTGCCCCGAAGCTTTCTGCCCAGGCATCGAGCTTGCCGAAGATGACCTGCGTCTCCGGCGCATTGGTGAATTTGAAGCGCAGGCTGTCGAGGAAGACGAGCGATGCGATTACCGCGATAATGTGCGGTGCGAATGATTTGATACGGTCCAGCATTGTGCGCCCCCTTTGGCCTGCCGTCTGTGATGGCGAAGAGGTATAGGCGAAGTCTCGCGACAGCGAATGACGCCTGCGTGACGGCGCGTCACGAAAGGGTGAACCAGGCCGTGATGGGTTCGGTCCGCCCGGCCCTCGCGTTACGGAAGGCATGTGCCTATATGGAGGGGCGCGCGGGCAAGATGGAGACGAGCGGCGATGGACAGGCTGGACGCAATGCGGCTCTTCATACGGGTTGCCGATACGGGGAGTTTCTCCAAGGCGGCCGCTGACCTCGAGATTGGACAGCCAACCGTCTCCCGGCGCATTCAGGACCTCGAGGCCCAGCTTGGCGCGGACCTGTTCCTGCGCACGACCCGCGCGCTAAGTCTCACTGAAGCTGGCCAGACATTCTATACGCGGGCAAAATCCATCCTCGACGCGTTCGAGGCGGCAGAGGCAGAAGTGCGCGGGCTCGACAATGAGCCGGTCGGCCAGCTGCGCATCAGCGTGCCGCATTCGCTGTCGCGTGTGGTGATCGCACCCGCGCTGGCGAGCTTCATGCGACGCTATCCGGACCTGTCGCTGGATGTGATTTCCGACGATTCCTATACCGACATCGTTCAGGAGGGCGTCGACCTTGCCTTCCGGCTAGGCCAGCTTGCCGATTCCAGCCTGATGGCGAAGCGAATTGCGCTTACCCCTCGAAAGCTCTGGGCATCGCCCATCTATATTGCCCAGCAGAAATCCGTGACCCGCCCAAGCGAGCTTAACGCCGATGAGGCGCTGTCGCTTCGACAGCAGGCCGGCGCCGCCATGTGGGAGCTTGCGAACAGGGAGACGGGAGCGCTTGATAGTCTGCGGGCCGCCGGCCGCTTTCGCGCGTCTTCTGGCGACATGCTGATCCAATGTGCGCAGGACGCGCTCGGCTATATCCTCGCACCGGACTGGCTGGTTTGTGAGAAAGTCCGCGAAGGCCAGCTGGCACGCCTGCTACCGGACTGGGAGGCTGAAGCCCTGCCGCTGAATGTGGTCTGGTCAGGCGGCAAGCTGAAAGGCAAGGCACGGCTTCTGGCAGATCACATCACCGAAGCGATGAAGGCCAAGGAGCTGCAGGAGCCAGACGCCGCCAATCCGTAGGTCTGGGGCGCTCACAAATTGGCACTTGTATTGTTATACTATTACATTTAATGATCAGCTCCCGCTGGCGTAAGCTGGCTTCTGTATACTGTGGGAGCGCCGATGTCCTCTACCCTCACCAATCGCATGCTGGATGCGTCTGCGATCACGCTTTCAGGGCTTTGCCTGATCCATTGCCTTGCCCTGCCGGCCCTTGCTGTCGCCTTGCCGCTGGCAGGACTGTGGGCCGAGCAGGAATGGGTCCACCAGATCTTTGCGCTTTCGGCTTTGCCAGTAACGGCGTTTGCCATGACCCGCCCGTTTCAAGATTGTGCGACAAATGCCTTCATCCTGCTCGCTGGAACCGGCCTCGCCCTCCTGATCGGTGCAGCCTTCCTCGAGCCGCTGCATTGTGTTGAAGCGCCCGTGACAGTTGCGGGCGCGCTTCTGTTGGCTACAGCGCACATCAGACGCTGGCACCGCCATCACGAAACACCAGAGGCGATGAGGCCAAACCAGTGAGCGGCGAGGAAAACCCATTCCTGAAAGCTTTCACAAATGCCGAGGCCGTCGCTGCCTATCAGTCAGGGCCGATGCAGTTCACGCCGGGGCTCGAAGCGCTGCACAGGATGGTGGCGATCCTGCTTGAGGAGGTCGTGCCAGCCGACGCGCGCATCCTCGTTCTTGGCGCTGGCGGGGGTCTGGAACTGAAGGCACTTGCCGAACGCCCGGGCTGGACATTTGAAGGCGTCGACCCGGCCGGGCCGATGCTGGATCTGGCGCGCAGGACGCTGGGCGAGGATGCCCACCGTGTGCAACTGGTCGAGGGATATATCGACGATGCGACTGCAGGGCCGTTCGACGGCGCTGTATGCCTTCTGACGCTTCACTTTCTTGCGCCGGGTGAGCGCCAGCGAACGGAAGAGGCCGTTCGCCGGAGACTGAAACCGGGCGCTCCGTTCGTGGTGGCGCATGCCTGTCTGCCCCCCGAAAGCCAGAAGCGCGATACCTGGCTGGACCTGTATGCCGCCTTTGCGAAGTCCTCTGGCGCGCCAGCCGAAAAGGTCGAAATGGCCCGCGCCGCGGTTTCTGCGGCCGATGTCATGATACCGCCGGACGAAGATATCGACATCCTTCGCAAGGCTGGCTTCCGCGATGTGGAGCAGTTCTACGCGGCTTTCACCTGGCATGGTTGGGTTGGGTACGCTTAGGACCAAACACCTGAGACCAGCAGTAAAAAAGCCCCGCAGCATGGCTGCGGGGCTTTTGCTTTGTGCGTCTCTCCCGCGTACTTCGACTTTGCTCAGGATGAGGGCGCAGAAGGCGTGAACCTACTCCTGTAATTCCATCGTTTCGGCTTCAGCCTCGGACCCGGTCGGCTCTACCGCAGGGGCGTCGCCGGCCTTCACGTCTTCGATCCAGGTGTCGACGCGGCGCTCGAGCAGTTCGAGCGGGAGGGCGCCGCCGCCGAGGATGGTGTCGTGGAAACCGCGAATGTCGAAATCGTCGCCGAGTTCCTCGCGTGCCTTTTCGCGCAGTTCCAGGATCTTGATCATGCCGATCTTGTAGGCGGTCGCCTGGCCCGGCATCACGATGTAACGCTGGATCTCAGAACGGGCCTGCTGGTCGGTGACGGCGGCATTCTCGGTGAAGTATTCCCAGGCTTCCTGCTCGGTCCAGCCCTTGGAATGGAGACCGGTATCCACGACGAGGCGGATGGCGCGCCAGATTTCAGAGCCGAGACGGCCAAACTCAGACTGAGGCGTCTGGAAGGTGCCCGGCATCTCGCTGGCAAGACGCTCTGAATAGAGGCCCCAGCCTTCGGAATAGGCGGTGAAGCCAGCCTGCGTGCGGAATTGCGGGATGTCCTGCAGTTCCTGCGCGATGGAAATCTGCATGTGGTG
Organism: Henriciella marina; assembly: GCF_027213945.1. Classification (GTDB taxonomy): domain Bacteria; phylum Pseudomonadota; class Alphaproteobacteria; order Caulobacterales; family Hyphomonadaceae; genus Henriciella; species Henriciella marina_A. Next base: position 1,070,554 of record NZ_JAPWGW010000001.1, on the reverse strand, counting down.
GCCCGGAAGCCCCTCATGGTAGGCGATCACTTCCAGCTCACGCTTCGGCATGGAGCTCATGTCGGAGAGGTGAGCATAATAGGTGCCGGGGCGCGAGCCGTCTGGTGTGCCGGGATAGTAGTGCTGGGCGGCGCCGTCTTGTTCACGGAATGCTTCGACACGCTTCACGATAAGATCAGCCTGCGGGAGGATGCCGAAATATTCCGGCAGCTGGCCTTCGATATTGTCGATGGCAGCGGTGGCATCGGCGATGTACTGGTCAGCGCCCGCGTCATTGTTCTCGTAATAGAGCTCACGGTCGTCGGTGTTCTCACGCAGATAGACGAAGAATTCCTGCAGCGTGCCATCGAAGCCGAACTCTTCCTTCACCGCTTCCATCTCGCCCTGCAGGCGCTCAACCTCTTCAAGGCCAATCTCGTGGATCTCGTCGGCGGTCAGGTCCGTCGTCGTCGAGACTTTGAGGCGGTAGTTATAGTATTCTGCGCCGCCCGGCTGTGAGGTGAGGCCGGTCGGGTTTGCCGGGGCGTCCGCGAGCTCCGCCTCGGCCCATTCGATGAGGTTCTCATAGGCGGGCTGGAAGTCTTCGGTCAGCGCGGTTTCGGCCGCCGTCATCAGCTCTTCAGCGCGGGCTCCGTCGATCTCGCCGGCTTCCTGAAGGTTGGAGATTTCCATCTGGACATCGGCCCAGAGATCGGACGGCTCGCCGTCGGTGAACGGCGCGCCGGTGATGACCTTGCGGGACTGGTCGATCACGCCTTCGAGCGCGAAGTCTGGGGTTTCGACGCCGCGGCTTGCGCTTTCCTTGGCGATTTCCAGAAGCTGGTTACCGGCGCGGGCGCCTTCGCTGATCCGCGAAATGTAGGCTTCCATGTCGGCTTCATTGTCGACGCGGTGGAACTGGATAAGGATAGTTGGCAGGAAGCTTTGCGCGCCGTTCATCTGGTCGAAGGTGAAGCCGTTATAGAAGTATTCCATGCCTTCTTCGGCCTGCTCGGTCTGGTACTTCCAGATGTCCCAGGAATTCTTGGCCTCTGGCGTCAGCTTGTCATAGTCGAAATTGGCTTCCATCTCGGCAAGCGTGTCGAGGCGCCACTGGAGCTGCTCCTGCGCGGCCTCATATGACATGTCGTCGATTTCGTCATTGCGTTCCTTGCGGCCCAGGAAAGTGAGCTGGATCGGGCTCATCATGACCTGTTCTTCGTACTTCTCGTCGAACCATGCATTCAGGCGGGCAGTTTCTGCCTCAATCTCTGCATCGGTCGCGGCGGCCGTTTCTGTCGTCTCGGCGCCCGCCTCCGGGTTGTTGCCCTGTTGAGGCGCTGAAGTCTCACCACAGGCAGCAAGGATGAGGGCTAGGGCGGTGGCAGTCGCTGACAGCTTGACGCGCATGAAGAAAAACTCCTGATATTATCGAATTTCGCTATGAAGCAGGAATTTTGTTCTTATGCAAGGCAGGAGGGCGCGTTCACCCCCCTGCCCCGCCATGTCAGGCATAACGTGTGCGCAGCATTGCCCAGATTGCGCGAAGGCCACAGGCGGCGGCGCCTTCAGGGCGGCCAAATTTCGACTGGCGCCAGCCCCAGACATCGAGATGCACCCAGCGGCGCGCCTCAACGAACTGTTTGAGGAAGATTGCTGCGGTAATAGAGCCCGCAAAGCGCCCGCCAGAGTTCTGGATGTCGGCAACCGAGCTTTTCAGCATGGATTTGTAGGGGTCCCAGAGCGGCATGCGCCAGACTGGATCGCCAGAGACAGCGCCAGCGGCAGTGATCGCGTCGGCCAGATCGCCGTCATCTGTATAGAAGGGCGCAAGGTCCGGGCCGAGGGCGACGCGTGCCGCGCCAGTGAGCGTGGCGAAATCAACGAGGAGGTCGGGGTCGCTTTCGCAGGCGCGGGTCAGCGCATCACCAAGAATGAGACGGCCTTCTGCGTCGGTGTTGTCAATCTCGACCGTGAGCCCCTTGCGGGTCTGCAGGATGTCGCTTGGGCGGAAGGCATCGCGGCCGATCGCATTCTCGACGGCCGGAACGTAGAGTTTCAGCCGGACCGGCAGGTTTGAGCTCATTACCAGCTTGGCAAGCGCGATGACATGAGCCGAGCCGCCCATATCCTTTTTCATCAGCTTCATGCCAGCGCCGGGTTTCAGGTTCAGCCCGCCCGTGTCGAAAGCGACGCCCTTGCCGACGAGCGCAAGTTCCGGGTGGTCCGGATTGCCCCAGGAAAGCTCCATGAAGCGTGGGGCTTCAGGCGCTGCGCGGCCCACCGCATGCACCATGGGGTAGTTTTCTTTGAGCAGATCGTCGCCCGTGATGACCGAGAGATCAGCGCTGTATTGTTCGGCCAGCACGCGGATCGCAGCTTCGATGCCGGCCGGGCCCATATCCTGGGCCGGCGTGTTGATGAGGTCCCGAAGGAGCGCAATCGCGTCAGCTTCGCGATCCAGCGCTTCGGCATCGCCGCCATCGCCAACCACGAGACGCGGCGGGTTAGCCTTGTCTTTCAGGTAGCGATCAAAGCGATAGGCACCATCGGCCCAGCCTGCCGCAATGTTTGCCATTGGCATGCCGCCATCGCGCGCAACTTCGTAATCGCCTGCCGGTAGCTTGCCAGAGAGGGCCGCAACAGCCAGCGCGTCGGACGTCTCACCGAGGCCGAACAGGACGTCGGCGATCTCCCCTTCCGGGCTGGCGACAATGACCATGTCTCCACTGCCACCCTTGAAGCCCTGGGCTTTCGCCTGCGCCTTGATGGCGTCGGAAAGACCGGCGGAAGCTTCACTCCAGTCACCGGACCGGAACAGGTGCAGGCGGGCGGGGCTGTCGGCGCTGGCAGTGAACGCTTTGTGCATGGGTTATCGATACTCCGAAGGTCTAACTGGTTAAGGCAATCAACATCTCAGTTAACTGATCCTTGAGGCTTGGGCGCGCAAGGTCGCCGCGTGAATCAGTTTGGCGGGAGATTGCCCGATGTCTGTCCAACGCGCAGCTCTTTATCCAGTTTCTCTTTGTGTTCTGATGTTTGCCTCAGCGTGCGCCTCGACCGGTGCAAGCGAAAGCACGGCAAACGCGGAGGCGACGCTGCAGGCGGCCTATGAGCAGGAGCTTGCGCCAGCGACGCCAGAAGAGATTGCCGAGGTTCAGAGGGCCGATGCGCTGACGCGTGCGAACTTCTGGGCGGGGGAGTTCCGCAAGGACCCGAGCAGCCTCGAGACCACGATCCAGTTTACACGCGTGCTGCGCGAGATTGGCAGCCACGAGCGCGCCATCGACGTCCTCTCCCGCACCATTCCAGCCCATCCGCAATCTGCCGAGCTACAGCTGATCATGGGCCGGGCGCTGATGAGTGAAGGTCGCGTCGGCGAAGCAGCGGAGGCATTTTTTCAGGCGAGCGTGATCGCGCCGCAGGAAGCGACGGCACACGCCGCCCTTGGCCTGGCGCTTGACAGGCTGGAGCGGCACGCCGATGCGCAGACGTCTTATCTGCGCGCCCTGGAGCTTGATCCTGCGCGCGCGTCAACACTCGCCAATTACGGCCTGTCACTGGCCCTGACGGGCGATCTTGCAGGGGCTGAGGCGCAGCTGCGCAAGGCTTATGACCTGCCTGATGCCGATGGGCGCGTGCGTCAGAACCTTGCGCTGATCCTTGGGCTGCAGGGCGAGTTCGACGCGATGCGCGCCGCCGACCCGCATGCACCGACGCGGACGATGGACGCAAATGTGACCACGATCCGCGGTCTGCTTGCACCCGCTCGCAACTATGAGGCGCTGGTGAGGGATGAAGTTGAAACCCCTGCCCCGCAGGTCCAGCACACGCCAGAGCCGCGCGAGCCGGAACGCCGCGGCGTGCCGCAGCTGCGCGGATCCCTCAGCAGCCGCTGAGTGCTGTAGCAGGTCAAAGCCCTACAGCAGCCTCGCTATCATTCTCGTTTCACAAATTGTCTGAAGCGGGCGCCCGGCCTCAGGCCGCTATCTCACATCCGTGTTGATCTGGTTCTGGGCCTGCATCTCTGAGTACTTGATGTAGGCTGGACCGAGCACGACGAGGAAGAGAACCGGCAGGAAGAACAGAATCATCGGCACAGTCAGCTTGGCTGGCAGGGCGGCGGCCTTCTTCTCGGCCTCGGACATGCGCATGTCGCGGTTTTCCTTGGCCATGGTGCGGAGCGCATCGCCGAGCGGCGTCCCGTAGCGTTCGGCCTGCATCAGGGCGAGACAAACAGATTTCACGCCTTCATGGCCGGTCCGCTTGGCGAGGTTTTCGTAAGCGGTGCGACGCTCCTGCAGGTAAGCGAGTTCTGCCGTGGTGAGCTGGAATTCCTCGGCAAGATCCGGAGACGCTGCCCCGATCTCACCGCCGACCTTTGCGAAGGCCAGCTCAATCGACATGCCGGACTCGACACAGATGAGCAGCATGTCGAGCGCGTCCGGGAAAGCGCGCATGATCGACTGCTGGCGCTTCTGAGCAATGTTCGAGACGTAGAGGTTGGGCGCGTAGAAGCCGGCTGCCGCGCCGAAGACGATCGCGCCAATCTTCATCTGCGGGTTGAGGCCCATATCGTTGACGAGGAAGATGTAGACAAAGGCGAGCAGTGCCATCGCCATAGGCAGAACGAAGCGGCAGAAATAGAAGATGGCGAGCGGACGCGGCCCGCGCAGACCTGCTTGGACGAGCTTTTGCTCGACATTCGGATCTTCCAGCATCTTCTGCAGGTTCAGCTTGCCGGTAATTTCACTGATCTTGCCGGAATTATCCTTCTTGAGACCGCGGCGCTCCAGCGCGTCGCGGTTGGCGCGGCGCAGGCGTTCGCGCTGTGTGGTGACCTGTTTGAGACGCGTCTCAAGCTTGTCGCCCTTCAGCAGCGGCATGCCCACGGACAGGATGGTGGCAAACATCGCAACGGCCGCCAGCACGGAAGCGAGCGTGGCTGGCTGGGTCAGGGAGGAGATGAAGTCGATCATGGTCCCTCCCCTCTAGATATCGAAGCTGATCATTTTGCGCATCACGGTCACGCCTGTGATCATGAGGCCCACACCCATGAACAGGATGGTGTGACCGGTCGGCTTGATGAACAGTTCCATGATGTAGCTGGGCGTTGTCATGAAGACCATGAAGCCGACGGCGAAGGGAAGACAGGCAATGATACCGGCAGATGCCTTGGCTTCCGATGACATGGCCTTGATCTTCTCGCGCATCATCTTGCGTTCGCGGATCACCTTGGAGAGGTTGCCGAGCGCTTCGGACAGGTTACCGCCCGACTTGGCCTGGATGGTCAGCACGATGACGAAGAAGTTCACCTCTGGCAGGGGGACGCGCTTGTAGAGCTGCTGGAGCGCGCGCTCGGTCGTCATGCCCATCTGGATGTTGTCGGTGAGGGTCTTGAACTCCGTGCCGAGGGGCGCCGGGCTTTCCTTGGCGATGATGCGCAGACATTCAGTCAGAGGCAGACCGGACTTCACACCGCGCACGATGATGTCGATGGCGTCAGCGAACTGAGCCGTCATCTTCTTGTAGCGACGCTTTGTCAGGAAGCCGATGATCCAGCGCGGAATACCAAGAAAGCCAGCGACCGATGCCGCGATAATCATGGCGGGGCGCGACTTGATCTCGATACCGGCTATTGGCGGCGGGCCTTCTGCGCCCGAAATAAAGGTCACAATTGCCAGAGCGACGCCGAGCACAGCCGAAAGCGCCCAAAAGGTTTCAGGTTTGATGTCGAGGCCGGCCTGGAGCAGCTTGCCCTGTATATCCTGCGGCACCAGCGATTTGCGGCGCGCTTCATCCTGCTCGCGCAGCTTGTCCAGCATCTGCTGTGTCTGGCGGCGTCGCTGAGAGGCAGCGTCCTGCTTCTGGTTTCCCTTGCCGCCCGTTTTGCCTTCCGCAAGCTGGCGTGCCCGCCGTGCCGGGTTGTCAGTGTCACCCCCGGTGAGCGCGAGGCCGATACCGGCCAGCGCCACGAAAGCGAGACCGGCAACGAGAAAGATGAGGAGATCGCCGCCGAGCATCAGGTATCCAGCGCATCGATCGCCTTGGCGAGGTCGCGCTCCATGTTGAAGTAGGACGCACGATCCCAGAACCGCGGACGGCCGATACCGGTGCCGCGGTGACGGCCTGTCACGCGGCCATCATCGTCTTCGCCTTCGACCTCGAATTTCATGATGTCCTGAAGGATGATCGTATCGCCCTCAAGGCCCATGACTTCGGTGATCTGCATGATGCGGCGCGACCCGTCGCGCAGACGCGAGGCCTGTACGACAACATCAATTGAACCGACGATCATCTCGCGGATCGTTTTGGCAGGCAGCGAAAAGCCGCCCATGGTGATCATGGATTCGACGCGGCTGAGGGCTTCGCGCGGGGTGTTGGCGTGCAGCGTGCCCATGGAGCCGTCGTGACCGGTGTTCATGGCCTGGAGAAGGTCAAATGCTTCAGGGCCACGGACCTCACCAACGATGATCCGCTCTGGGCGCATACGCAAACAGTTCTTGACGAGGTCGCGCATGGAAATTTCGCCAGACCCTTCAATGTTCGGCGGACGTGTTTCGAGGCGTACCACGTGTGGCTGCTGCAGCTGGAGTTCGGCGGAGTCTTCGCAGGTGATGACGCGTTCCGTCGGATCAATGAAACCCGTCAGACAGTTGAGCAGCGTCGTCTTACCTGAACCGGTACCGCCGGAAATGAGCACGTTACAGCGCGAGTGACCGATAATGCGGAGGATTTCCGCGCCGGCCTCCGAGATCGACCCGAATTTCACAAGATCAGCGAGACGCAGCTTGTCCTTCTTGAACTTACGAATGGTGAGCGTCGGCCCATCGATCGCCAGGGGCGGGGCGATGACGTTCACACGAGAGCCATCGAGGAGACGCGCGTCACAGATCGGCGAGCTTTCATCGACGCGGCGGCCGACCTGGCTCACGATGCGCTGACAGATGTTCATCAGCTGGGCATTGTCTCGGAAGCGGATATTGGTCCGCTCGATCTTGCCGTTGACTTCGATGTATGTCGTGTCGGCGCCGTTCACCATGATATCGGCAATGTCGTCGCGAGCCAGAAGCGGCTCAAGCGGGCCATAGCCGAGAACGTCGTTACAGATATCGTCGAGCAGGTGTTCCTGCTCGGAGATCGACATCACAACATTCTTGATACTGATGATCTCCACGACGATGTCGCGGATTTCCTCGCGCGCGCTTTCGGCATCGAGCTGGGCCAGCTGGCCGAGATCGATCGTGTCGATCAGCGCGTTGAAGATCGTCGTCTTTGTCGAGTAGTATTCTTCAGAGCGGGTATCCACGCGGTGGACACGCTCTCTTTCCATATCCGGAGGCGGCTTCAGCGCGACAGGCTTCTGGGGCGTTTTCGGTGCCCCCGACGGCGGCGGCGCCGCGGCCGGCTTCTGAGCTGGCGGCGGCGTAGCCGCAGACGGCTTCGGTGCCGGCGCCTGACTAGGCGCTGGCTTTAATGCGTTTGCTGAGCGTTTGCCGAAAGACATGGAATTTTTCTAGCGCCATTTACTTTCCGAGAAGTTTCTTGAGCAGGGACTTCTCCGGCTGGACGGTCTCGCGACCCGAGAGCATGCTGGCGAGCTCATCAATGGCGACAGCAGGTTTGGACTGCGGGTCTGCCTCAGAGATCATCTGACCCTTATTGGACGCAGTGCCGAAAAGCTGCGGGTCGAAAGGCAGGATGATTTCCGGCTCTGCCTCGATGGCGGCAGCGAAATCCTTCACTGGGATTTCGGGGCGCTTGGGTACGCCCATCATGTTGATGACGAGGCGCGGCGCGCGGTCATTCGGGCGCTGGCTTCTGAGTTTGTCGAGCATATTCTTGCCATTACGCAGCGAGGCGAGGTCAGGCTGGCAAACAAGGATGACTTCATCAGAACTGATCAGCGTGTTGTAGATCCATTGCGACCAGCCGTGCGGCAGGTCGAGAACCACGAATGGCATCAGGCGGCGCACGCCCTCGATCACGGTCGAATAAGCCGCGGCATCGATATCCATGAGCTGGCTGACCGTGGCGGGAGCAGTGAAAAGCGACAAACGGTCGGTCGCCTTTGCAAGCAGCCGCGAAATGACAGCATCATCGGCACGGTCCGGTGCCAGAAGCGCGTCGGCAACCGTCTGCGGGGTCTCATGATTGAAGTCGAGTGAGGTTGTCCCGAAGGAGAGGTCGAGATCGACGAGCGACGTATTCACCCGCGCATTTTCTGCCAGCGACCAGGCCAGATTGTGCGCGATGGTGGAAGACCCAACGCCGCCCTTCGCGCCGACAACCGAAATGGACTTGCCGACAAAGGGGGCTTCAGGGTCGGTGAAAATGTTACCGATGGAGCGGACCATCTGGACCGGCTCAATCGGAGGCACGAGATATTCGCTGACGCCGCGGGCCACGAGCTGGCGATAAAGCGGAATGTCATTCGTCGCGCCCACGACCATGACCTCGACGCCCTCATCACAGTGGCCAGCCAGCTGATCGATCTGCGAGAGCATCTCGCTGGAGGCGGCAGAGGATTCGACGATGATGAGGTTCGGGGTCGGATTGTTTGAAAGGTGTTCGATTGCAGCAGGAATGCCGCCCGGAATGATGCTTACCGATGCATTGGCCATGCGCCTGTCATTCTTCACCCGATCGATAATCGAGGAAACGCGCTTGGTTTCGCAGAACGCAAGTACAGAGATCGCGGGGATCGCCCGGTCACCGCCTTCGAAAGCCTGCAACTGGGGAATGTCGACCTGAGGGGTAAAGTCGTCCTCCTCACGGGCGCCCGTCAGCTGGCCGACAAGATCGTTTTGCCCCTCGGCGTCATCGCCAAAGTCGAACTCGTCATCGAAAAGTGCGTTTTCTCTGCTCATTGTCGTTCAGGACCTTCGATCGTCACTCAAATTCAGTTCACTGCCGTCGAAACAGCACTGGTTTCATCGTCGCCGCGTTCCGCGCCTGTTGGCTGGCCTTCCCGGAAAAGCTCAAGCTGGGCCTGACGGCGCAGGGCGTCGCCTTCGTCCAGCGGGCGATTGCCGAACAGGTCCGATGGGTCGGCGATCATCGCCGCCTGGTTGACGCGGATAGAGCAGCCGAGGGCTGGCATGTCGTTATTGCTGCGGATGTCAGAAAAACGGACCTGCGACTTTTCAGGGCAATAAGGCGCGATCGCGACATAGGATTGGTATGTCAGGATAAGCGGTGCGTCACGGCGCCCGCCTGCGTCATAGGCGCGGGCGCGCACATCATCAAAAGCGACACCTTCAGCCCATGCGATATCGCGCGCTTCCGAAACGGCTGCGACCGAATATGGGTCTGCGCCATAAGACGAAGGCACAGCGACGATGAGAACACCATGGCCGCTTCGGCGATAGTTGGAAATAAAGGCGCGAACGCGGTCTTCCTGGCCTGCGCGCAACCACGCGCTGCGGCTATCGATGGCTAGTTCCAAACGCTGACTGGTCTCGCCGACGCCGATCTCATTGCGGTCCAGCGTTGTACCGGTCTGATAGTCGGCGGGCACGAAGTTGTTCGGGCTGGTGGCGCAGGCGCCAAGCATGCTCGCGACAGCCAGCGCGCCGATCAGGCCAGAGATCTTGAGATGATGCATCTGTAGCTCTCCTATTCCTCTATGAAGCCGACGGGCGCGTTATAATTGTCCCGGCTGAGGCCCTCGCCGTCGCGGGCATAGACCGCGTTCAGCGCGCCGAAGAAGACCGACTGGGCGTCGGTCGCATTTACGTAGCCATCCGCCGGTGTGCGCAGATTGCCCTTATTGGTCGGGTCGATCAGGTATGGCGTGATGATCACGACCAGCTCGGTTTCTTCATTGAGAAAGTCGCGCGACTGGAAAAGCGCACCGAGAACCGGCAGGCGTTTCAGCCCGGGAAGCTGGTCAATTGACTGGCGCGACCGGCTCTGGATCAGGCCAGCAAGCATCATGGAGCCGCCGCTTGGCAGTTCGACCGTGCTTTCCGCACGGCGGACAGTCAGCGCCGGAATGGTCAGCGCTTCCGTGGTCACAACGTTACCGTCACCGTCGACGCCAGCGACAGACTGGCCCTGGAAGGCGCCCTGATTGGTCAGTTCGGAAACTTCGGTCGAAACCTTGAGCGAGATGCGGCCCTCAGACAGGACAACCGGGGTGAAAGCAAGGCCCACGCCATAGGGCTTGAACTCAATCGTAACGCGGCCATTATCGTCCTGGCCGACCGGAACGGGGAATTCACCGCCTGCGAGGAATTTTGCACTCTCACCCGAGATGGCGGAGATGTTCGGCTCAGCCAGCGTGCGGACGATGCCGATGCGCTCCAGCGCATCAATCCCTGCACCGATGGTCGTTTCGCGGCCATTCGCGTCGAAGGTGGAATAGCGGGGATTAAAGGTCAGGCCCCCGAGCGATGCGCCCTGCACGGCAAGACCAGTCGCAGAAGCGATGTCGAAGTTGAGGACATCCTCAAGACTGCCAATGGAGCTGCCCGCGATATCGATGCCGAGTTGTTTGACGACCGAACGCTGCATCTCGACGATGCGCACTTCGAGCATCACCTGATCCTTGGCGGCGACGCTTAGCATGTTGACCGGCTCAAACTCCTCGTCACCCGAATAGGCCTTGATGAGGCGCATGATCTGGTCGGACTGGAGGATGTTGTCGACATTGCCACTGACGACCATGTTGCCGCCAATGCTTTCAATCGCGACGCGTGCGCCCGGCACATACCGCTCTACGAGGCGCTCCAGCGCGGCCGTGTCGGCGTTCACGACAATTTCGAGGTTCAGGATCGGACGGCCGTGACGGTCGAACAGGAAAGCGTTGGTTTCACCGACTTCGATGCCGCGGAAGATCAGACGCTGGGCGGTTTGCACGACAGCGTCAGCGATGGACGGGTTGGTGATGACAACATCTGCGACCGGGCGCTCAAGCTCGATCACGGTGGACTTGTTGAGGCCAAGCCGGATGGTCTGCGAAACACTGGTTTCGCCTGGCTCCATGATGGAGACGCCGGAAATGTCCTGTGCCCCGGCCGGGACCGGAGCAGAAAGGAGCGCAAGCGAACACACGGCTCCAAGACTGCGCAAAATCGCGCTCATCAGCTTCCCCCGCTCACATTACCGTTCTTGAAGACCCGCACGCCGCTGCCCCCTGCCCCGTTGTTACCGTCGAGAAGGCTGGTATTGGCGAGCGGCACACCCTGATTTTCGTCGGCGTCCGCAACACTACGCAAGGACAGCGCGATGGAGCCAAGGCGGCTCGAATGGGCGAGAAGCTCTGCCTGGCGTGGCTCAAGCTCCAGCGTTGCAGTGGAGCCTGTCAGCGTCGGCACGCCGTCCATTTCGCCGAACATCTGGTCAATAGCGAGGACACGGGCATTGCGGATGACCGTCTTGGTGAGCGTTGTGTCACTCATACCGCGGTCGCTCATCACTTCGACGTCATAGGTCAGGATGACGTCGACGCGGTCATCGGGGAGGATGAAGCCCGCCGAGGCGGACTCAGGCGAAATTTCGACGGCGATGGCGCGCATGCCCGGCGCAAGAAGTGCGGCCATGAAGCCGGTCTCGCCTTTCATGACGATTTTCTGGTCGACGATTGGCTCACCTTCCAGAAGCGGTGTTTTCACGACGCTGCCGGAGAGCTCTTCGATGGCATCAGGCGACGTTTCCTGGATGAAGTAAGCCGCGTTCAGGGCGCGCTCTGGCCAGTCAGCCCAGCGGAAATCATCAGGGGTGAGCAGTGCGCCGGTGCGCATGCCAGCGCGAGCGACCAAAACCTTGGTGGAGGACATCTCCACTTCGCGCTCGATGACCTGTGGTTCCATCTGGACTTGCTGGACCGGCGCGCTGGACATGCCGCGCACGAGAAAAGCTGCACCGATCGCAGCAATCGCGGCAACGACCAGGATGATCAGGCGAATGGGAGACATCGGATACCTTTCCGGCTCAAACCAGCCCCGCAAGATGGAGCCCCTCAACCGTCAATTTTGCATCCACAGACTAAGGCATAGTTAACTTGCCCAAATCGCTATGCGCCCAATAGCGAAAGCAGAGGCGACTGGGGAATGGCGTAGAACGCGCCGCCCGCAATCGCGACCCCATAGGGCACGCCCGCGCCCTGCTGCATGGTTTCGTGAGCGAAGCCGGGCGCGGCGTCGGCCGGCACAAGCTTTCGGGCGACGATTACTGTGGCGGCGAGAAGTCCGCCGATCACGGCCATCGCCGTCACGAATGGCATGGCCGCCTCGGGACCGAGCCAGAGCATCACGCCCGGGATCATCTTTGCATCGCCGCCGCCGAAGACGCCGAAAGTGAAAAGAAGCACAGAGATGACGAAGGCAACCACGCCCGCAAGCAAGTGGGCGCCGACGATGTCCCAGCCCGGTGCAGAGATGATGACCGCCGGGACAAACAGGAAAGCGATAATCGCGTTGAGGCCATTCGAAATGGTCAGCGTCTCGATATCGCGGACGGCCGCGTAGACGCAAAGCAGCAGGAAGAGAATGGCAAAAAGCTCAGCAATCATAAGAGTTTGCTCCCGTCGGGATATTGCATTGCCATTTTGACTAGCGGGTAAAGTTTGACGCCCCGCTAATGAAAAGAGCCGTCCGGGCGCCCGGACGGCTCTTGATCATTCAACCAGTCTTGCTGGATGTCCCTTCGCGGGCCTGCCTTAGAGGGCGTTGGCGACCGTGTTGAAGGTGTCGGAGGTGCTGGTGCCGAGGGCCGAAACAGCGCTGATGATCGCGACGGCGATCAGGGCAGCAATGAGACCATACTCGATAGCGGTTGCACCCGACTCATTCTTGAAAAAACGTACAAGCTTTTGCATTTGGAGGCTCCATCATCATGCATTTATGACGTTCCGAATTGCATTTGTTTTTGCCGGAACATGGATGCTTCTACAGCGTGCGAATAAATATCACGTAAATCGGTCGATGAAATTTCTGAACACTTTGAACGGCTCCGTTAACCAAAGCCTGCATGCTTATAGACATGGCACCGCCCAGCTCCGTTAGGCTTCGTGAAACCTTCTAGACGGTAAGTATTATCAAAGACCGTATGCCTTACAGGAGCGTCTGCAATGAAACTGATTTCAAGGCTCGCCGCCGCCTGCCTTATGGCGGGCACGTTTACCCTGACTGCGACCGCCCAGCAGATGACTGTAGAGACCGGCACGACCAAGCCACTGCGCCTGTCGCGGGCCGCCGCGAATGTCGTAATCGGTAATCAGAACATCGCAGACGTCGCCGTCGCAGACCCGCACATGATCTTCCTGACAGGAAAGAGCTTTGGCACCACGAACCTCGTTGTTCTCGACGCCAACAACAACATCATCGTCGAAACTGATGTCGTCGTGACAACGAATGCGGCCAATCTGGTCACCATCAATCGCGGCGGAAGCTCTTTTACCTATGACTGTGCGGGTGAATGCCGGGATGCCCCGGTCCTCGGCGACAATGAAGATCACTTCTCACGCTCTCTGGACCAGGCCGAACAGTTGAAGCGCCTGACGGACAACTAGGCCGCGCGCCTTCTTCTCTCGCAGAAAAAGCGAAAGCCAGCCTCGGTTCGGGGCTGGCTTTTTCGATTTACCTTAATGGAAAACGGCCTAGCGGCTTGGGCGGCTATTGCTGGCGGAGGCCAGGGTCGGCTGGCTCTGGGCGGCCGCGACAGCCGCTGCTTCGTCGATGCTTGCAGAATAAACTGGCGCAGCAATTTCAGACAGGTTGCCAATCGGGCGGCCATCAACGCGCCACTCAAATGCAGTGCCGTCGCGTACCGTTACCGTCCAGTCGGCACCGACCCGAGGATAATAGATCTCGCCACGTGCCATCGTCCGGCTACGGAAAATCGTGCCGTCCGGGCCTCGCACCTCAATCCATTCAGGGCGAGTGGCGATGATTGAAAGCTCGGGCGCATCTATCTGCCCGGCCGTAAGCGGCGAGCGTGCGAAGAGGCTTTCCTGGGCGGTATTCACCGCGACCACGCGCTCAGCGACAGATGGTGCCGAGCGGCCCGTTACGCTGTCACCGGGGGTCATGAGAAAGGCGACGCCGACGCCAGCGGCCACCACGCAGGCCATAACGGCTGCCGGGATTGCAATACGGCTACCACGGCGCGGCTGAATTTCGGCAACCGACGAACGCGGGACCGCCGTCGCCAGCATTGGATTGTCATCCATCGGGAAGTCCGCAAGGACATTCTCCGGCGGGATACCAAGATATTTTGCGTAGCTTTTCGCCGCGATCCGTGTGCGGCTCATATCGTAGCCGGGCGGCTGGGTCGTGCGCTCCAGGCAATCGATCGCGCGCTGATTCATGTGCAGAGCGCTTGAGACGGCAGCGATGCTCAGTTCCTGGCGTTCACGTGCGGCGCGCAGGATACCACCAGCGGTAAAATTGTCGATCAGGCTGTCGCGGCCTGACGGCGCGACTGCCGCGTCCTCGATGACGGGCGTCTCATCATGATTATCAGCAGCATGGGAATCGGGATTTTCATCGCCAGTATGAACTGGTTGATCCGAAATCTGTTCGGCTTCGGAAGACGCAACTTCTGCTTTACGCTCGTCGTCGTTCATGACGCGATGATCCAATCGGTGACTGGCGGATAAATTGTGGGAACTGCATACCCCATGCCATGCAGCACTTATGGTATACGCCGCCTATCCATGATCTTTCAAGGCAATTCTGTGTATGTTCGCAATGGATAATACTTCGTTACGAAGATCAGCATTGGATTCATAAATTGCAGCGCGAAATTCAGGACCGAAGGTAGAAATATCTACGCTTCTCAACATACGCTTTACTGGACCGACCCCCGAAGCCGGCATGGAAAGCGTGTGGTAACCAAGCCCGATAAGGCAAAGTGCCTCCAGTGGATGGGAGGCTATTTCTCCGCATACAGACACTGGTAGTTGATGACGCTCGCACTCCTGACGGATCATATCGAGGAAGCGTAGCGCCGGACGGCTGATGAAATCGTACCGTTCCGAGACAGCCGGTACCATGCGGTCTGCCGCAAAGAAGAACTGCAACAGGTCATTGGTGCCAACGGAAATAAAGTCTGCCTCGGAGGCCAGCTCTCCAAGCGTGAAAGCGAGCGCAGGCGCCTCTAGCATGGCGCCTGTGCGCACTTCGCAAGGTTCCTGGAAGCCGCGCGCAGCACTCCATTCGATCTCCTCCATGAGGAGCGCCTTGGCCTCGAAGAACTCGTCGGCCTTGGTCACCATCGGGAACATGACACTAAGCGGGCCGCCATCTGCAGCCCTTACAAGCGCGCGCAACTGACGGCGAAAAAGACCCGGGCGGTCAAGCGCGAAGCGGATAGACCGCCAGCCGAGCGCCGGGTTCTCTTCTTCGCCCTTGTTCGCATTCGGCAGCATCTTGTCGCCGCCAAGGTCCAGCGTGCGGAAATGAACTGGCCGGTTCCCCGCAAAATCCAGCACTTGTCGGTAAAGACCGATCTGCGACTCCATTTTCGGCAGGGTGTCGGAAACGAGAAACTGGAATTCGGTGCGGAAGAGACCGATGCCTTCGGCGCCAGTCTTGTCCATTGCGTCCATGTCGAGGGCGAGCCCGGCATTCAGCATCAGACGGATCTCGACGCCATCGCGTGTGCGGGATGGCTGATCCTTCAGCGCCTGGAACGCCGCCTGACGCTCTGTGCGCATAAGGCGCCTTGTCTCATAGGCTGTCAGCAGGTCCTGGTCGGGACGCACATGAAGCATGCCCTGTTCAGCGTCGACGATGACCTGATCGCCTTGCGCGACCGCATTGCTCAACCCCGCAACCCCGCCAAGGGTTGGAATGCCGAGCGCCCGGGCAACGATCGCTGCGTGGCTGGAGGGGGCGACCTCCTCGAGGATGATCGCCGCAAGGCCGGAATTGCGATATTCAAGCAGCTCAGCGGGGCCGAGCCGCCGTGCGATCAGCACTTCGCTCGCCGCGTCAACTTCGTTTCCTTCACCGCTTGCGGCAGAGCCGTCACTGCCGGCCAGGACGCGTAGCAGCCTGTTGTCGAGATCTTCGAGGTCATGCAGACGTTCGCGCAGATACGGGTCTGCCGCATTCTCCAGCTTCACCCTGTGCTCACGGCGTGAGCGGTCAACGGCAGCCTCCGCCGAAAGACCGGAGCGTACCGTCTCTTCCAGACGTGCGGCCCACATCGGGTCGCTGGCGAGCATCTTGTAGGCTTCGAGGACCTCCCGCGGTTCGCCGAAGATGGCGCTCACATCATTGGTGAGCATCTTGTCCAGCGAAGTCCGCAACTGGCGAAGCGCAGCACCCAACCGGCGCGCTTCGGCATCAGGGTCATCGGCGAAATAACGCGCCGGTGAGACGATCGGGTCGTGAAGCTTCGCGGTACCAAGGCCGAGACCTTCACCCAGGATGCGGCCCTTGAGGGTTATAGGACGGCTTTCACGCGGATCGGTCGTGGAAGGCTGTGTCGGCACATCGGAGGCAACGACCTCTGCCAGAACCATGGCAATGGTCTGCAGGCTGTCGACTTCGTCTTCATCGTAAAGCCGCTCTGTCCGGTTCTGCACCGTGAGGACGCCGATGACGCGGCCACCGCGAAGGATCGGCACACCCAGAAAGGCGTGGTAGGGGTCCTCCCCGGTTTCCGGGCGGTAGGAGAAAGCCGGATGGCGCGGAGCGTCCTGAATGGAAAGCGGTTCGCCTGACAGCGCGATCTGACCGACGAGACCTTCATCAAAGGCCATGCGGGTCTGATGAACTGCGGTCGCGGCCAGACCTTCGGTTGCGACCAGCTCAAGTTCGTCCGTATCGGTGCGCTTATAGATGGAGCAAACGTCAGCCACCATCGTGCCCGCAATAAGGGTCACCACTTTCTGCAGGCGGGTGTGAGCCTCCATGTCGCCCGCCATGACGTCACGCAGGCGATTGATCAGAAGTCGAGGGACCGAAAAACTTTGGGGCATGACAAGCCGCTCTTGGCTTGCTCAGCTACGTAGCGTCAAGCCCAAAGGCAGTGTGAAGTGCACGTACTGCGAGTTCGGTGTAGGCCGCATCGATGAGGACCGAAATCTTGATTTCGGAGGTGGAGATCACGTCGATATTGATCCCCTTCCTGTAGAGGGCATCGAACATTGTGCCGGCAACACCGGTATGGCTTTTCATGCCGACACCGATCACGGAAACCTTTGCGACATCGCGTGACACGCTGAGCGATTCAAAACCAATGTCTGCCTTGGATTCGAGCAGGATTTTTTCAGCATTTTCGCTGTCGGCGCTGGTACAGGTGAAAACCATGTTGGCGCGTTCCGGGCCACGGGCATTCGCCTGCACGATCATGTCCACATTGACGCCTGCGTCTGCCAGCATGGAGAAGATACGGGCCGATACGCCCGGTTTGTCCTCTACGCCATAAAGAGTGACCTTGGCTTCATCGCGCGAATAGGTGACGCCATTGACGATCTGTTTTTCCACGATTTCATCCTCACTGCAGACATAGGTGCCTGGATTGTCTTCCCCGGGCTGCGCGAAGCTGGACAGCACACGCACGCGGACCTGGTGGTTCATGGCAAGCTCAACCGAGCGGGTCTGGAGGACCTTTGCGCCCAGCGATGCCATTTCGAGCATCTCTTCATAGGAAATCTTGTCGAGACGACGCGCTTGCGGGACGATGCGCGGGTCGGTCGTGTAGACCCCGTCCACATCGGTGTAGATGTCACAGCTCTCCGCCCCGAGTGCAGCGGCCACGGCTACAGCGCTGGTGTCAGAGCCGCCCCGGCCAAGTGTCGAGACACGGCCCTCATCGGTCACGCCCTGAAAGCCCGCGATCACGGCGATTTCGCCACCGTCGACGGCGTCGAGCAGGCCTGAATTCTCAAAGCCCATGATCCGCGCCTTGCCATGCGCAGAGCTCGTTTTCATGGCAAGCTGCCAGCCGAGCCAGCTGCGCGCCTTGAGGCCGCGCTTGCGAAGGGCAAGGGCCAGAAGCCCACTGGTTACCTGCTCACCGGAGGAGACCACGACGTCATATTCGTCATCAAAGGAGGGGCCGCTGAGATTGTCACCAGCAGCGCCGCGCGCGAACCCGACGAGCTTGTTTGTCTCACCGGCCATGGCCGAAACGATCACGGCGAGCTTCTCGCCCTGGCTTGCTCGCCAGGACACAAGATCCGCGACATGTGCGATCCGATCAAGATCGCCCACAGACGTACCGCCAAATTTCAGAACCGTGCGCTGCATTGCCTCGCCGCCTCTCCCTCCCAAATAGAGATAAGACCGATCATATGATCGGGGTCATCAGGATATCCCGGATGTCCCGCGCGCAGCTTTAGTCGTGTCAGGATGCGAGCGCAAACAGGATTGCTAAAGAGATGGATGAATTCTCAGAAAATACCGCAGCGGCACCCCGCCAGCCGAGCATCGACGCCGACGAGGTTGCGAAGTTTTCGGCCATGGCCGCAGAATGGTGGGACCCGAAGGGCAAGTTCAAACCACTGCACAAGTTCAACCCGGTGCGCCTTGGCTTCATCCGCGACACGGCCTGCAGCCATTTCGGACTGGATGAGACGGCGCGCAAGCCGCTTGAAGGGCTACGCGTGCTCGACATTGGTTGTGGCGGAGGTCTCGTCAGTGAGCCGATGGCACGTCTTGGGGCAAGCGTCACGGGCGTCGATGCGAGCGAGGCCAACATCAAGACCGCGCTGACCCATGCGCGCGAAGGCGGCCTCGAGATCGATTTTCGCGCAGGCACGGCAGAAGGCTTGCTGGAGGCGGGCGTTGAGCCATTCGACATTGTTCTGAACCTCGAGGTCGTCGAGCATGTCGCCGACCCCGCACAATTCATGAAGGACACGGCCGCCCTGCTGCGTCCGGGTGGACTGATGATTGCCGCGACGCTGAACCGGACCCCGAAAGCGTTTGCGCTGGCCATTGTCGGCGCTGAATACGTGCTGCGCTGGCTGCCGCCCGGCACGCATGAGTTTTCCAAGTTCCTGACGCCGGCAGAGGTCGCCGCACCCCTGCAAATGGCGGGGCTTGAAACGGACCGCCCACAGGGTGTGTCCTACAACCCCGTTTCAGACAGTTGGCGGCTTTCGAATGACACGAAGGTCAACTACATGCTCGTCGCGCGGCGCCCTGTATCGCCCGGAGGCGGTTAATGATTACACCTGAAGATGTCCTGTCCTACTGGATCGGCGATACGGCCACGTCGACCGGGCAGCTGAAGGAAAAGAACAAGCTCTGGTTCACCAAGAGCTTCGAGACGGACGAGGAAATCGCCCGGCGCTTTACCGATGTGATTGGCGCACTGGCCGCTGGCCTCGCGGCGGACTGGGCAAACCGTGGCGCACGGGGTCGTCTGGCCGCGATCATTGCCTTGGACCAGTTCAGCCGGAACATCTTTCGTGGTCACCGCTACAGCTTCATGCACGATCCACTCAGCCGTCACCTGATGCAGGTGGGGCTGGATCTCGGTCAGGACCGCACCCTTTCAGAAACCGAGCGTGTCTTTTTCTACCTGCCTGCCGAGCATTCAGAGAAGATGGCCGACCAGAACCTCTCGGTCTCGCTGTTCGAAAAACTCAGCGAAGATGCCCGTGCGGACTATAAAGAGTTCTGCAAGACCACCCTCGATTATGCTCACAAGCACCGTGAGGTCATCGAGCGGTTCGGGCGTTTTCCACACCGGAATGAGTTGCTGCAACGCACCTCAACTCCTGCTGAAGAAAAGTATCTCGCCCAGCCGGGCGCAGGGTTCTAGGCCCCGGGGCGGTCCCCCTCTCGTTAAGTCAGACTTGCAGCTATGCGCGAGCAGTGGTTGCAATTGAAAGCAGGCGGGCCAGATAGCCGTGCTGGACGATGGACGAGTGGCCCGATGCAGAGTGAAACCGTAAAAACAATCGCGCCGGCCGTCCGCCCTGCCCTTCCAATGCCACTCTGGGAATTCGTCGGCATGATCGCCGCGATGATGGCCCTGAATGCGCTGGCCATTGATACGATGCTGCCAGCGCTGCACGACATCGCGCAGTCCTATGGCTTGCAGGAGGCCAATGACCAGCAGCTGGTGATTTTTGCCTATGTGCTCGGCTTCGGGGCGCCACAGCTGGTGTTCGGGCCAATCTCTGACAGCGTCGGGCGCAAGAAGATCGTGCTTGGCTGCATCGCCTTTTACACGATCACGGGATTTGCCTGCATGGCCGCAACGAGCTTCTCAATGCTGCTTGCGATACGCTTCCTTCAGGGGATTGCGGCATCCGGCATTCGGGTCATTGCTGTCTCGGTCGTAAGGGACCTGATGGGCGGCCGCGCCATGGCGCGCCTCATGTCGCTGGTCATGACCGTTTTCATGGTCGTGCCGATCCTCGCCCCATCGCTTGGTCAGGGCGTCATGCTGTTCGCCCCCTGGCAGTGGACGTTTGGGGTACTCGGCATTGCAGGCCTGTTGATGATGGTCTGGATTACACTGCGTCTTCCAGAAACACTGCCATCGGAAGATCGCCCACCCCTCAATCTCGGCGGCTCATTCCGGGCCTACAAGCAGGTACTCACGACGCGCGTAACGCTCGGTTATATGTGCGCGAGCGGCGTTATCTTTGGTGCGCTGTTTTCGTACGTCGCCTCCTCTGAGCAGGTTTTCCGCGACGTGTTTAACAAGGGAGAAACCTTCGTGCTCTGGTTCGCCGGGATCGCGGGTGCGCTCTCGATTGCGAACTTCATGAACTCCCGCATCGTCGAGCGGATCGGCATGCGCCGGGTCAGCCATACAGTTCTGCTCGGCTTTATCGTGCTGGCGATCATCAATACCCTTGCCCTCATCCAGTTTGGCGAGCGTCTCATCATATTCTATCCGCTATTCGCGCTGACCTTTGCCTGCTTCGGTCTCATCGGTGCAAACTTTTCTGCGCTTGCGATGGAGCCTCTGGGCAAGATTGCCGGAACGGGCAGCGCCGCCTATGGCTTCATGACAACCACTGTGGCGAGCTTTTTCGGCTGGCTGGTGGCGAGCCGCTTTAACGGATCCGTCGTGCCGATCCTTGAAGGCTATGTCGGGCTTGGCCTCGGCTGCCTGCTGATCGTCCTGTTCACCGAAAAGGGGCGACTGTTCGGTAGCCGCGATGAGCCAGACTGACATCAACGGCTTCCAAAGGTCTGCAAAATTGGGACGCATTTACAAATATTCGTCCCGCTAGAGTCCGTCAGGCACGCGGTGGTTGCAGGATTTTCGCTAAAAGAAAGAATCTCGGCGAAAATTTGAACTCACGTCCTGCTCACCTATTGTGTGAGTATGCATGAGAAAGTTCGCATTAGCTTTATAGCTGGCGCGACGATCCTGGCGGGACTTAGCACAACGAGATGTAATTCTGCGCCAGAGACGACCAATGTCGTAGAGGCTGGGTCTGTCGAAACCATCAAGGAAGATGGTGATCTGATCGTTTTGACGCTCGAAGGCCCCACCACGTTCAGCGTTTCGAGCGCTGGCGCGATCGGCTATGAAGCCGACCTCGTAAAAGCCTTTGCCGAAGATCTTGGCGTCACGCCACGTTTCATCCAGATGGACAGTATCGAGGAGATCGCCGACGCCATGGAAGATGGCCGCGCGCATCTGGCGGCTGCAAATCTCACGATTACGGACACACGCAAGGAACGCCTGTCTTTTGGACCGGCCTATCGCAATGTCGAAGAAAGCGTTGTCTGTCATCAAAGCGGCCCCGCGCCGAAGACGGTAGAGGCTTTATCGAAGGTCAGCCTATCGGTTGTGGAAGGTTCCACCTATGCTGAAACGCTCGAAGGGTTGAGCGCCGATTACCCTTCCCTGTCGTTTGAGACAGAAATTGCCGGTTCGGCTCTGCCTTTGTTGCGCGACGTTGCAGAGCAGCGGCTCGATTGCACCATTGCGGATTCCCACCTGGCTGAATATGCGCGCCGTCTTTACCCTGACCTCGTCGTACCCATGACCGTTAGCGAGGCCCGTCCATTAGGCTGGGTCTATAATTCGGAGATCACCGGCATGGACCAAGCCCTAGCGGGCTGGTTCATGGAAGCGCACGCTAGCGGATATCTCGAAGAACTCGATGAACACTGGTTCGGCCACCTGGATGAGTTCGACTATGTCGAAGTGCTGCGCTTCGTCGAACGGGTTGAGGAAAGGCTGCCGCTCTACAGGACCTATTTCGAAGCTGCTGCAGAGGAAAAACCTTTCGACTGGCTGCTTCTTGCGGCGCAGGCCTACCAGGAGTCGCACTGGGATCCGGACGCGGTAAGCCCGACGGGGGTTCGCGGAATCATGATGCTGACGCGGCCGACTGCCAAGGAAGTCGGCATCCAGGACAGGACCGACCCCGCTCAAAGTGTTGATGGCGGCGCACGTTATTTAGCGCGCCTCTATAATAGGCTGCCTGACGCCATTCAGGGCGAAGAACGGCTTTGGTTCGCGCTAGCCGCCTATAATGTCGGGATGGGGCACGTCTACGATGCGCGCACGCTCGCGCGCCGACAGGGTCTCGACCCCAATCGCTGGGAGGCGATGGAACGTACCCTGCCCCTGCTTACACGACCAAAATACTATAGCTCCGTGAAATATGGCTATGCGCGCGGCTATGAGCCAGTTCGCTATGTCGAGCGCATCCGCGACTACTACAATATGCTTCGCGCCAACGTACCGGTCTGATCGACCGGGGCGCCATGGGCTGTTCTCGTTCAGTTTGTTTTTCTGGACGTATCGTCGATCAGGTCGGCATTGATACCCATTGAGCCCATGCGCTCTTTCCAGCGCTGGCGGGCAAGTTTCTGCATGTCTTCGACGACATCCTGCTCATCTATGATCTCAAGACCGAGCAAGGTCTCCACCACGTCCTCCAGCGTCACGAGACCGAGGACGGTCCCAAATTCGTCAACGACGACGGCGATATGACTCTTGTCTTCCATCAGAAGACCGAAAGTGGCCGAGGCTGTCTTGCTGTCAGGAATGGTCAGGATATCGCGTTTGAACGTACCCAGCGTGGAATCGAATTCATCGCGGGCTTGTGCAACCAGCAAATCGTTCTTCAGCACATAGCCGGTCATGTCATCATTTTCGCCAGTTGAGACGAGAATGCGCGAAAATGGCTTGTCCGAGTGCTTCTGAAAGAACTCATCGACATTCATTGTGGCCGGGACTGAGAAAATGACGGGGCGCGGGGTCATGATGTCCCGCACCGAGAGACGGTTCAGCTTCATCACATTGGAGAGGATGCGATGCTCGCGCGCATTGATCGCACCTTCTTCGGCGCCGATGCGGGCCATGGCCTGAAGCTCGTCACGACTGAAGGTCGGCTGACCATGTGCGCCAGCCGAAACAAGCTTGGTCAGCTGTTCGAAGATGATGACGAAGGGCGTCAGGATGATTGTGAGCCACCAGATCAGCGTGCCCATGAAAGGTGCGAGCTTCTGCCAGTAGGCGGCGCCGATCGATTTCGGAATGATCTCTGAAAACACCAGAATAAGCAGGGTGAGCACGCCCGACGTCACACCGAGATAGGCATTGCCAAAGACGACAGCGGACTGTGCCCCTACGCCCGCTGCACCGACCGTATGCGCAATCGTGTTAGCGGTCAGGATTGCCGCCAGCGGCCGGTCGATCCGGTTGCGCAGCTTGGCGAGCACCTTGCCGCCCGGCTTCTTCTGCTGCTCCAGTGTTGCGATGTAAGACGGCCGGACTGAGAGAAGGACGGCTTCGGCAACCGAACAGAAGAACGATACGCCGATCGCAATCGCGAGATAAACAAGAAGTAGGGTCATGATGCTTTCAGGCGGTCAGGCCCGCAAAGTCTCCTCTGGCAGACTGAATTCTGGTTTGGCTTTTGCGCCTAACGCGTAACATGCAGCGCCTGTTGCACCTAAACTTTTTCCAGCCAAGCATCCTCTACCGTGTCGACGACGTCGCTCATGATTGACGTGATCTTGAAGTCCTTCGGCGTGTAGACGCGGCGGACCCCCATCTGCTTCAGCGCGCGCTCATCTTCCGGCGGAATAATGCCGCCTACGATCAGCGGCACATTCTCGAGCCCAACCTTGCGCAGCTCCGAGATCGTGTCGCGTACCAAGTCGAGATGACTCCCTGAAAGGATGGAAAGACCGACGACATGGGCGTTGGCTTCCTTGGCCTGCGCGGCGATATCGGCCGGCGTAAAGCGGATACCCTCATAGACGACGTCCATACCGCAGGCGCGCGCCCGGCTGGCGATCTGTTCAGCGCCGTTCGAATGCCCGTCCAGCCCTGGCTTGCCGAGCACGTAGGTAAGCTTGCGGCCGAGCGCTTCGGACACCTTTTCGACCCGGGCGCGGGTCTTTTCGATGTCCTCATCGCCGCGGGTCTCGATAGTCAGTGCAACGCCTGTTGGTCCGCGATATTCGCCGAAGACTTCGCGGAGCGCACCGCCCCATTCGCCTGTGGTGACGCCAGCTTTAGCTGCAGCAATCGACGGCTCCATGATATTCTCGCCTGAACGCGCAGCCTCTTGCAGCGCTTTGAGCGCGGCCTGCGCCGCGGCCTCATCTCGGGCGCTGCGCCAGTCCTTCAACGCCTTTACCTGGCCTGCCTCAACCATCGGATCGACGGTCTCGATCATCTTCTCGCCTGCGCTGAGCGGGCTTTCGGCTGTTTCCTGATAGCGGTTCACACCAACCACGGTCTGCGCGCCGCTTTCGATGGCGAGGATGCGCTCGACATGGGCACCGACGAGACTTTCCTTCATGTACGGCACGGAATCGACTGCGCCGCCCATCTCATCCAAGCGGGCAAGCTCTGCGCGCGCGCCCTCTTTCAGCTCATTTGTCTTGGCATCGACGACGTGGCTGCCGTCGAATAGGTCCTCGAACTCCAGAAGGTCTGTCTCATAGGCGAGGATCTGCTGGAGGCGCAGCGACCATTGCTGGTCCCATTCGCGCGGCAGGCCCATGGCTTCATTCCAGGCGGGTAGCTGAAGCGCGCGGCAGCGGGCACGCTTGGAAAGGGTCACGGCCAACGCCTCGAGCAGGATGCGGTAGACGTTGTTTTCCGGCTGCTGCTCTGTCAGGCCTAGCGAATTGACTTGCACACCATAGCGGAAGCGCAGCGCCTTCTCGTCATCGACGCCGTAACGCTCACGGCCGATCTCTTCCCAGAGATCGGTGAATGCGCGCATCTTGCAAAGCTCCGTCACGAAGCGCACGCCCGCATTCACAAAGAAAGAGATGCGACCGAAAACGGTCGGGAAATCCTCATCCGGGACCTGCCCGCCAGCCTTGACCTTGTCGAGCACGGCGCAAGCGGTGGCGAGCGCGTAGGCAAGCTCCTGCTGCGGTGTCGCGCCGGCTTCCTGGAGGTGGTAGGAACAGACGTTCAGCGGATTCCACTTCGGCACCTCGGTGTAGCACCAGCTCACCATATCCGCGATGAGGCGCATGGATGGTTCTGGCGGGAACACATAGGTGCCGCGCGAGAGGTATTCCTTGATGATGTCGTTTTGGGTGGTGCCGCGCAGTTTCTTGCGGTCATCGCCGCGCTCATCGGCAAGCGCCACATAAAGCGCGAGCAGCCAGGCAGCAGGCGCATTGATCGTCATGGAGGTGTTCATTTCCTCCAGCGGCAGGCCGTCAAACAGGGTTCGCATGTCGCCGAGATGGCTGACCGGCACGCCGACCTTGCCAACCTCGCCGCGCGAGAGGACATGGTCGCTGTCATAGGCGGTCTGCGTCGGCAGATCGAAGGCGATGGAGAGGCCTGTCTGGCCGCGCGCCAGGTTGGAGCGATAGAGCGCGTTGGATTTCGCGGCGGTTGAGTGGCCCGCATAGGTGCGGAAGATCCACGGCCGGTCAGCATCGTGCTGGTAATCGCGTTCACTCATTTATACGCTCCTCCTTATATTGCGGCGCAACATGTACCGAACGTAGCGTCAGGGCAAGTTCTACCAGTTGAGGGATTGCATCACGTCGCCTGCAAAACAATCTTGCGCCAATGTAGTATGCGGCGGGCGGGTCTGCTCACGGGCAGACGCACCCGTAATTGGCGGATAGAGGCGAACTGCCGCCCTGAAGGCAGCCTGGAGCAAAACACATGACCGGCCTTATCCGATTAAGCCTTGCCTTGCGTCTGGCAGCACTGCTTGCCCTGCCACTGGCCATCCTGACAGCGGTAATCCTGGAGCGCAGTGCCATCATGGTGGTACTGATCGCGGCCGTGATGACAGCAATGCGCCCTGTGGTCCTGCGCGCCGTCAAGCAGAGCCCACCGCCCTGGCCCGGATTTCAGAAACTGGCGCCAAAATTCGTCGGCATGGTGTTCCTCGGCGGCATCCTGTTTGTTGCATTCGCTGGCATTGGCGCCGTCTTCACGGAAATCGATCTCGAGAGCCGGCTGACGATCACGGATGCGGCGATACTTGGGTTCTGGGGCGCGTTTGCGGCGATCTGTCTTGCCATCCCGGTGAAGCTTCTGGACGGTGTAATCGATACCTCGGGCGCTGGCCTGCGCGTCGGTCCGTTCTCAATCAGTCCGGATGGGACATCGCCGGGCGATGAAGGCGGCGAGATTATCGAGGGCGAAGTGATCGGGCGCGGACCGCGCAAGCCAGACGGCCGGGATTGAGCCGGAGACAAACAGCTCTCAGCCATGCTATTTCACCGCTTTCAGGCAAAGGCTGGGGCGGTGATGGCTGATTTTCTCGGACTGGTGGCCGCGTGCCTGACAACGGCAAGTTTCGTTCCGCAGGCGATACTGGTGATCCGCACACGCAACACCGATGGCCTGTCGCTTTACATGTACCTGCTGTTCACGACCGGTATCGCGTTCTGGCTGGTCTATGGCGTGATGATTGGCAGCCTGCCCATCATTATCGCAAACCTGATCACGGTGGTGCTGGCCTCAATGATCCTCACGGTAAAGCTGATGAACACGATGTCCGCCCGCCGCGCGATTATCAAACCTCGTTGAGCCAAGGCGCGCGGGCATCAATGTCTGCGCCTATGCCGCGATAATACTGACCCTGCACCCGGCGGGTCACTGGGCCGGGCTTGCCCACACCGACGGGCTTTCCATCTAGTTCCACCACCGGAAGGACAAGCCCTGTCGCAGACGTGGTGAAAACCTCGCGTGCAGTTTTCAGCTCATCAAGGGTAATGACGCGCTCTTCAACCGTCATGCCTATACGCCCCATATGGTCGAGCACTGACTGACGCGTGATACCGGGCAGGATCTGGCGGCCAAGGTTGCGCGTCACCAGCGTCTCGGCGTCCCTCACGACCCAGAGATTCGCAGACGCGGCCTCTGTGACCATGCCGTCCTCATGCAGGATCGCGCCGAACGCGCCGCCCCGCTCGGCTTCCCGATAAGCGAGAGCCTGTGACAGAAGCTGTGTCGTCTTGTAGTCGCGCCGCTTCCAGCGCTGGTCTTCGACGGTGATCGCCGAGACCCCATACCGGGCTTTGTCCCCGATCAGATTACGGGTTTCGCAGAACAGAAAGAGGCCCGGCACCAGCGTCTCCGGCCCGCCAAAGTCGCGGCGTCCATACGCCCCGCCCGTCACCTGTAGATAGACGAAGCCTTCGGTGACGCCGTTAAGGGAGATCAGCTCTTCGTGCAGGCTTTTCAGGCGCTCAGCGAGGACATCCCGCGGAATATCGATACCATCCAGCGTCCGTACGAGGCGCGCCATATGAGCGTCAAAGTCGATCAGCTTCCCACCGAATACGGCCGTCACTTCGTAGGCGGCATGGGCGAAGAGAAACCCCCTGTCGAATGGCGACAGGCACGCTTCGTCCTTCTTCACGTATTCGCCGTTCAGATAGACGATGTCGGCAGGCTGCATGACAGAAAAACTCACATTCTATCGGTAAAGGATGTTGCGCTGCAGCAAATTTTTTCTTGCCTTAGCGTCAATGATTTGGTCAGTGTCCCGTCATTGAGGAGATTTGTGAAGCAAAACAAAAATATTGCTCACATGAGGACTATCGGAGGATTTGTAGAATGAGTGTTGCGACAATCGCTCGTGAGAAGAAAGATATTTACGAAGTCGGTGAGATTCCGCCCGAGTTCCACGTACCAAAATTCATGCATGCCTGGGCGATTCGCCGCGAGCGCCACGGGCGCCCGAATACCGCTATGCAGGTTGAACAGGTGCCGGTTCCGGAAATCGATTCCGATGAGGTGCTGGTGCTCGTCATGGCGGCTGGCGTCAACTATAACGGCATCTGGGCTGGCTTGGGCGAGCCGATTTCGCCGTTCGACGTGCACAAGGCAGACTTCCACGTCGCAGGCTCTGACGCGTCAGGCATCGTCTGGGCCGTGGGCCGCAAGGTCACCCGCGTAAAGCCGGGCGACGAAGTCGTCATCCACTGTAACCAGGACGATGGCGACGATGAGGAATGTAATGGCGGCGACCCGATGTTCTCCCCGTCCCAGCGTATCTGGGGCTATGAGACGCCGGACGGTTCGTTCGCGCAGTTCTGCCGGGTACAGGCGCGCCAGTGCATGCCGCGTCCCAAGCACCTCACCTGGGAAGAAAGCGCCTGCTACACGCTGACGCTCGCAACCGCCTACCGCATGCTGTTCGGCCACCGCCCCCACATCGTGAAGCCAGGCAATAATGTCCTGGTCTGGGGCGCATCCGGCGGGCTGGGCAGTTTCGGCGTCCAGCTTTGCGCCGTGACCGGTGCGCACGCAATCGGTGTGGTGTCCGACAATGACAAGTTCGACTTCGTCTATTCAATGGGCGCCAAGGGCGTGCTGAACCGCAAGGACTACAATTGCTGGGGCCAGCTGCCCACGGTCAATGGTCCCGAATTTTCCGATTATATGCGCGAGAACCGCAAATTCGGTAAGGCGATCTGGGAGATCACCGGCAAGAAGGATGTCGACATCGTGTTCGAGCATCCAGGTGAAAGCACCTTCCCGGTCTCGGTTTTCGTTGTGAAGCGCGGTGGCATGGTCGTCATCTGTGCCGGCACGACTGGCTTCAACCTGACCATGGATGCACGCTTCCTCTGGATGCGCCAGAAGCGGGTCCAGGGCTCTCACTTCGCAAACCTTGCCCAGGCATCTGCGGCGAACCAGCTGGTCATCGACCGACGGATCGACCCGTGCATGTCTGAGGTCTTCCCATGGGCGGACATTCCGGCAGCGCATGAGAAGATGCTCGATAACAAGCATCTTCCGGGCAATATGGCGGTGCTGGTCACCTCGCCAAAGCCGGGCCTGCGCACGGTTGAGGACGTCCTCGCCGTTTCCGGCCAGACATAAGCGCACGCGGCAATTTATTAGGCGCGCACGCGTAAATCGGGTATAATCGTCTCTGCTGGTTTCCTGCCAGCGGAGACATTCCAACGATGCAGCTCGTCGCGCTCGCCTTTACTTTGGCCCTTGCCCTGCCTTCGTCGCCTCGCGAGCGCACGCATGTATCCTGGTTGTGTGACCTGAATGGTGCTTCGGGCATTCTGGAAGCGGAATACGACACGATCAAACCGAACGGCGAGCCAGCTTCGCCGCCGCGCGAAGCGTTAAATGAGTTCATCGAGACCGGCGCTGGAAACGTCTTCTACAATGGCCGCCTGACGCTTGATGACCGCAATTATGTGTTCAGCGGCGAGAACCATATTGCCGAATTCACCAACACCTCGACGCTCGAACGCTTTCATGTTCATCTCAGGCGTGAGGGCAATATCCTGCGTCTCACCGAAGACCTCGGCGAAGGCAAAGAGAAAGTGTATTACTGCGCCCTCCTAAACTAGGCTGGCAAGCCCCCTTGCCCGAACGCACGCCACGCACCAGAGTGGCGCGACAAGCCAAGGCGTGAGGGAGGGCCGGCATGACCAGGAAAATCCTGCTTGGAGTGGGCGTTGCCTTTCTGGCGCTTATCGCTGTTCTAGTCGTACGCACGCTGAACTATGGCGGTGTGCCGGACACGGTGCAGCGGGTCGAACTGTCAGAACCACCGGCCATTTCAGCTGACACGGCTGCGCAGCATCTCTCAGAGGCCATCCAGTTCCGTACGATCACACTGTCATCCGGTGACCCACGCCCAGGCCAGGAAGGCCCATGGCTGGAGCTGCAATTGTGGCTGGAAGAGACCTATCCCGCATTCCACGCCGCCGCATCCAAAGAGACCGTGCCCGGCGGCTATACCGTTCTCTATACATGGGAAGGGTCCGACCCTGCCCTCGATCCGCTTCTGCTGATGGCGCACCAAGATGTTGTGCCGGTCAATATCGGTACCGAGGGCGACTGGACCGGTGCCCCCTTTGCCGGCGAGATCGTAGACGGTTACATCTATGGCCGCGGCGCAATGGACGACAAGGGCTCCCTCGTCGCAATCATAGAGGGCCTTGATGCACTCGCTCGTGACGGTTTCGAGCCGCAGCGAACGATCCTCGTCCAGCTGGGCCATGATGAGGAAGTCTCCGGCTCTGGCGCAGAGGCTGGCATCGCATTGCTGAAGGAGCGCGGCGTCTCCCCGGTCATGGCGCTGGATGAAGGTTTCATGGTGGTTCAGGACAATCCAGTGACCGGCGGCACTCTGGGCCTGATCGGTGTTGCGGAGAAAGGCTATGTCACTGTCCAGATCACGGTCACGGCGGAAGGCGGGCACTCATCCGCGCCGCCACGCGACAGCGCCACTGTGCGGCTTTCGCGGGCGCTGATCGCGCTTGATGAGACCCAGATGGACGCCGACCTGTCTGCCTCGCCGACCTCCGATATGATGCAGGTCGTTGCCGGTGAAATGGGCTTTGTCCAGCGGATGGCGCTTGCAAACCAGTGGCTGCTTGGCGGGATGGTGGAGAGCGGCTTTGCGGCCTCCCCGCAGGGCAATGCGATGATCCGCACGACGACCGCGCCGACGATGCTCTCTGGCTCTGCGAAAGAAAACGTTCTGGCCCAGCGGGCGACTGCGATCGTCAACTTTCGCGTCCACCCAAACAACACGGTTCAGGATATCCTGGATCATATCGGCGAGGTGACCTCCGACATTGAGGGCATTGAGTATGCGCCGGTCGATGGCGGTATTGGCAGCGAAGCCTCAGGCGTCAGCGCGACCGACAACCGGGCTTATGGCGTGCTGCACGCCGTAGCGACCGAAGTTGGCGGCGGGGCGCCTGTCACCCCCGCCCTCGTCATCGGGGCGACCGATGCGCGCTATGCCAGTGCCATTACGGACAATGTCTACCGGTTTGCACCAAGCATTGTGGGCCCAGCAGACCTTGCAGGTTTCCATGGCACCAATGAACGCCTCAGCGTGGAGAATATGGGGCATCTCTCGCGAAGCTATGCGCAGATCGTGCTGGCTATGGATGAACCGGACGCTGGCGAGTAGTCAGCGCAAATCCTCTTCTGAGCTATCTGCGCTCTCTTCTTCCAGTTCGGCCGCTTCGATACGCGCGGCGCGCCTTTCCAGCGCCTGTTCGCGCCGTTCCTGTTTGGCCGCTTCGCGCTCTCTTATTTCATCGGAAAAGGCGCTCGCGAACACGCCTGCTGGCAGGGCCACCATGCCGATTCCGGCGATTGCAATGACGGATGCGAAGATGCGACCCAGCGGCGTGATCGGATAGACATCGCCATAGCCGACAGTCGTCAGGGTCGCGATGGCCCACCAGATGGCGCGAGGAATAGACGCAAAGTTTTCCTGCTGCTCCCCACCGACGCCCTCAACGAAATAGAGCAACACAGCCGAAATATAGACAAGCGCCATGGCCATGGCGAGCGTCGTGAATAGTTGTTGCCCGGCGCGCGAGAGCGTTGCGCCCAACACATCGAAAGCCGGGATGAAGCGGGAGATCTTGGCGAGGCGCGCCAGTCGCAGCACACGTAGCACCATGACGATCTGCGCGCTGGCATCATCTGGAGCAAGCAGGATCCAGAGAAGCTCCGGCAGGAAGGCCACAAGATCGGCCAGAGCATAACCAGAGAAGATGTAGCGCACGCGCCCGCGAACGCCGCGGTATTCGGGGTTCTCACCGGCCACCCAGAGCCGGAGAAGGTATTCCAGCGCAAAAATGACGATGATTGCAACATTGAACACGTCAATGGCGCGCATCCAGGCGTCGCCCATTGCGGGCTCTGTTTCCAGTGCAAGCGCAAGAAAACTAAGCAAGACAAGGATAACGATGAACAGGTTTAAGGGCGACAGGCCCGCCTTCTCACGTGCCGACGGCTCCATCTGCGTATAGAGCCGTTTGCGCAGCCCGATCTGCGTCATGATGTGATACATCGCCATGCTCGCCCGCCCCCGGTATCCACCGAACGAGCTTAAGCGTGAACCGGCTATCCTCGCAACACGCCGCCGGTGGCCTTGGCCACGTTGGCGATGACGGCTTCGGCGATCTTGTCGATCTCCTTGTCCTTCAGCGTTTCGCCTTCGGGCTGGATCGTGACTTCGATGGCGACGGACTTCTTGCCCGGCTCGATGCCCTTGCCCTGATAGACGTCGAAAACGTCGACCGCGGTGATAAGCTTCTTGTCACCTGCGCGGGCCTGACGGACGATATCGCCAGCTGGAACCCCTTCATCAACGACGAAAGCGAAATCGCGGCGGATTGGCGTGAGGTCAGCGCGTTTCAGGACAGGACGCGTCTTGGTGGCTTTCGCCTTCATCATCGGCAGGGCGTTTAGATTTAGCTCAAAGCCATAGACAGGGCCGTCGACATCCAGCTCTTTCAGGACGCGCGGGTGCAGCGCGCCAAAATGCGCGATGGTGACTTTCGGCCCCAGCTTCAGGCAGGCCGACTGGCCGGGATGCCAGTGATCCTGTCGCGGCGCTTCGATCTGGAAGCGCTCTGGCGGCTGGTCGAGTTCTGCGAGCAAGGCGAAGAGGTCAGCCTTGGCAGCAATGGCATCATAAGGCGCGAGTGCGCCGCTCCAGTGACGGCCGGACACGGGACGCACGAGGGCGGCAACGACATTACGTTGATCCTTGGGGCCATCACCAAGATAGACCGGACCAGCTTCGAACAGGCGCATCTCACGCTCGCCGCGATCGGCGCCGCGTTGGGCCGCGACGGCGAGGTTTGCCAGAATGCTGGGGCGCATCTGATTGAGTTCGCTTGCGACTGGGTTCGACAGGGTCAGAGCATCACCACCACCGCCGAATAATCTGGCCTGCTCTTTTGGCATGAAGGACCAGGTCACCGTCTCAAGAAAGCCGCGCGCGGCCATAACGCGGCGCGCCGCGCGAATGCGGGCCTGCGTTGGCGTGATCAGCGCCTTGCGGCCCGCTTCAGGCAGAGGCAGCGACTGGGTCGGAAGTTTGTCATAACCGGTCAGACGCGCGACTTCTTCAACGATGTCTGCGGATTGCTCGATGTCGAAGCGCCAGCTTGGCACGGAGAGGTACCAGGCCTCGCCCGTATCCTCGAGACCGAAGCCGAGGTCCTTCAGCATCTTCTTAAGGTCGGCTGATTTGATCTCCAGTCCCGTGAGGCGAGCGACATCGCGCTTGTCGAACAGGACCTTGGCATGCGGGGCCGGTGGCTGGCCGGCAACGCGGCTGACCGAAACCTCACCGCCGCCATACTCCTTGATAAGCATGAGCGCGAAGTTGAGACCATCGACGCAGCTTTGCGGATCCACGCCGCGCTCGAAGCGGTAGCGGGCATCGGAAATGACGCCGGTATCACGGCCGGTACGGGCAGTACGGAGCGGATCGAACCAGGCGCTTTCAATGAACACATCGATTGTTTCGGCGCTGACAGCGGTAGACTGACCGCCCATGACACCGCCGAGGCCAATCGGCCCGCTATCATCAGCGATAACGCACATCTCGGAGCCGATCTCATAGGTCTTGCCATCGATCGCTTCCAGCTTCTCGCCCTCGCGGCCGAGACGGGCGACGACAGCGCCTTTCAGCTTCGCCGCGTCATAGGCGTGCAGCGGGCGGGCGCGGTCGAACGAGATGTAGTTGGTAATATCAACGAGCAGCGAGCGCGGCGTGATGCCGAGCGCTTTCAGGCGCTGCTGCATCCATTCCGGAGATGGCCCATTGTTGACACCGCGCACGAGTGCGCCGGCGAAGACCGGGCAGGCCTGCGGCGCTTCGAGCTGGATATCCACGGGGCAATCAAAGCTGCCTTCGACCTTCTTGATCGGGTTTTCGAGAAACCGCCCTGCGCCGGCTGCGGCGAGGTCACGGGCGATGCCCTGCACACCCAGCCAGTCTGGCCGGTTCGGGGTGACTTCAAAATCGATGACCTTATCGGTCAGGCCAAGGGCTTCGGCGGCGGGCGTGCCGACTTTCCAGTCGCCTTTCAGGTCAGCGATACCATCATGATCCTCGCCTGCCTCTATCTCCTTGGTGGAGCAGAGCATGCCGTGGCTTTCGATCCCGCGGATCTTGCGCGGCTTCTTGTCGAGGGCGAAGTCGAGACCGGGAATATAGGTGCCAAGTGGGGCATAGATCGCCGTCATACCGGCGCGGGCATTTGGCGCCCCGCAGACGATCTGCCTGGTGCCATCCTTCGTCTCTACCGTGCAGACGCGCAGGCGGTCTGCATCCGGGTGCGGCTCTGCGGCTGTCACGTGGGCGACGGTGAACTCAGCGAGTTTCTCAGCCGGGTCTTCGACATGCTCGACCTCGAGGCCGGCCTTCAACATCGTCGCGAGAATATCCTCAAGCGGCGCCTTGGTCGCGAGATAGTCCTGCAGCCATGAGAGTGTGAACTTCATCGTCTATTCCACTTCCGGAGTCGGTTCGGTTTGAGGGGCGCGCACATCGTCCGCGAGGTCCTCGAAAATATCTTTTTCACTGCGCTGGCAGCGTTTGACCGGCTCAGCGCGGCTCATGCTGACGCCCATACCAAGGCCGCGCGCCGTCCAGCAGCGGTCGAAGACAGAGCAGTAGCAGATTTCCACATCAAGCTCGCTCCACGCCGCAGCGGCAGCATTGCGTTGTTCGAGAGTCACCTGACCGCGCGGCCAGTCAACACGGAGGGGCATGATGGTGTCACCGGGCGCGACGGCGCGTCCGATCAGGCTCGACCATGATTGTTGATAGCCTGGCGGGAATGTGTCCGCGTACGGCGTCAGGTCCTCAACGATCTCACCATCCTTCAGCATCTCGACCCGCTCGATCAAGGCCGGGCCGACGCCGCTATTGGTGAGGCGGATACCCATAGCAGAGGTCGAGGGGGTCTCCGAGACGAAGCCCTCGATCTGAACGACAGGGAAGACGGCGCCATGCTGCTGGGCACGCATGACGCGTCCCTGATCCCAGGCAATGAAGACCGCAATCGCGCTGGTGATCACCGCGCAGATAGCAATTAGCATCTCTGCCTTGTTGCCGTTGCCCATGGCCTGTCCCGCCTTCTAGCTCAGCCCGCCGGAGACGCTGGGCGTTGCCCATGGCCGGAAGCCATAGTGACGGCTCCAGCCTGCATCGGCTTCGAAATAGGGGCGAAGGTCTGGCATGCCGTATTTCAGCATGGCGAGCCTGTCGACGCCCATGCCGAAGGCGAAGCCCTGATACTCGTCCGGGTCGATGCCGCAATTGCGCAGCACATTCGGGTGGACCATGCCGGAACCGAGGATTTCCATCCAGCTGTCGCCTGCCCCGATCTCGATCGAGTCGCCGACCTTGGTGTATTTCACGTCCATCTCGGCCGAGGGCTCGGTGAACGGGAAGAAGTGCGGGCGGAAGCGTGCCTCGACATTATCGACCTCGAAGAACTCGCGCACGAAATCGATGAGGCACCCCTTGAGGTGACCCATATGGATGTTCTTCTCGATGACGAGGCCTTCGACCTGGTGGAACATCGGTGTGTGGGTCGCGTCCCAGTCATTGCGGTAGACCCGGCCTGGCACGAGGATACGGATTGGCGGCTTCTGGGCCTCCATCACGCGCACCTGAACGGGGCTGGTGTGGGTACGAAGGACTTTTGGCGCGGCGCCTTCCTGAGGATGAAAGAAGAAGGTGTCGTGCGTTTCACGCGCCGGGTGGCCTTCGGGGAAGTTCAGCGCGGTGAAATTGTGCCAGTCATCTTCAATGTCCGGGCCCTCAGCGACCGTGAAGCCCATATCGCCGAAGATGGCGGCGATCTCTTCGAAGACTTGCATGACCGGGTGCAGCTTGCCCTCGGGCGCAGCGACCGGCGGCAGGGTCATATCGATGCGCTCGGTCTGGAGCTTCTTCTCCAGCTCGGCTTCTTCAAGCTCTGACTTGCGTGCCTCTACGGCGTCCTGAACACGGTTGCGCAGACCATTGAGCTTGGGGCCCATATCCTGGCGCTCTTCCGGGCTCATGCCGCCGAGCGTCTTCATCAGGCCGGAGATGCGGCCTTTCTTGCCGAGCTCGGCCACGCGTACCGCGTCGAGCGCAGCAAGGTCGCCTGCCGCAGCCAGCGCATCTAGCGCTTCTTTTTCGATCTTATCGAGTTCAGACATGAAAAAGCCCCGTTGGGTTTAAGGCCGAACGGGGCTTTTCCGCCCCGCCTTGGCGGTCGGAAATAGCGGAGAAATGCAAAAAGCGAAACGCTTAAGCTGCGAGCGCGCCCTTGGCCTTCTCCACCAGTGCGCCAAAAGCTTCTGGTTCGTGCACGGCAAGGTCAGCCATGACCTTCCGGTCAACTTCGATGCCAGCCTTGGTGAGGCCGTCGATGAAGCGTGAATAGGTCAGTTCTTCGTCATGGACGCGGACAGCCGCGTTGATGCGCTGGATCCAGAGCGAACGGAAGGTGCGCTTCTTCTGCTTGCGGCCGATATAGGCATACTGGCCAGCTTTCCAGACAGCAGCGTTTGCCGTGCGGAAAGTATTCTTGCGGCGGCCATAATAGCCTTTGGCTGCCTTGATAATCTTCTTGTGGCGGGCGTGTGCCGGCACTTTGTTACGTGAACGGGGCATCTGGGCCTCCTGCTAGTTCAAAAACGGTTCGAGTTCGAGCTGCTGCCGGCCTAGAGGCCGTAGGGCAGGTACTTTTTGACGCGATGCTCATCAGCCTTGGCGACCGGCTTGGTGCCGCGGTTCTGGCGGATGTACTTTGCGTTGTGGCTGATCAGGCGGTGACGCTTGCCGGCGACGCCGTGCTTGAGCTTGCCTGTGGCCGTGAACTTGAACCGCTTTGCAGCGGCCTTCTTGGTCTTCATCTTCGGCATTTCGATCTCCTGTCGGGACGCACTGGGCGACCACTAGCTAGTCGTTCATGAGCCCGCAGGCATGCCGTTTTGGCCCGCAGTGCTCGAAAGAGGGCGCTTATGACGGAAAGGCGCGCCTAAATCAAGGCGCGCCCTGTCCTATCAAACGCGATTTTATCAGTTGATAGCCAGCGTCTTAGCGCGGCGCCATCACCATGGTCATCTGACGACCTTCGAGCTTGGGCTCAAGCTCAACCTTGGCGATCTCGTCGAACTCTTCCTTGACCTTCTGGAGAAGCTCCATGCCGAGATACTGGTGGGCCATTTCGCGGCCACGGAAGCGCAGGGTGACTTTCACCTTGTCGCCTTCTTCAAAGAAGCGCGTCATCGAGCGGGTTTTCACTTCATAGTCGTGAACGTCGATGTTCGGACGCATCTTGATTTCTTTGAGCTCAGCCGACTTCTGCTTCTTCTTGGCAGCAGCCTTCTTCTTCTGCTCTTCGTAGCGGAGCTTACCATAGTCGATGATCTTGCAGACCGGGACTTCTTGGTTAGGCGACACTTCCACAAGATCGAGGCCAGCCTCAGAGGCCGCATCCAGTGCAGCCATGAGAGGCATTACACCCTGCTTTTCGCCTTCTTCGTCGATCAGCAGAACTTTCTCTGCCTTGATGTCCCGATTTATGCGCGGCCCTGTGTTTCTTTTGGATGGCGGTGCCGCATGCGGTCTACGTGCTATGGCTCTTCTCCTTTGAGCAAATTAAAGCGAACTGGAATATGCCGATTTTTGGCAGGATTTTCAAGTTTGCGCGACTTTATCGCGGCCTGGAATTGCACCCAGCATCTGAACGGCCTGCCAGACGTCACGCACACTTAGCTCATCAAGCGTCGGAGCCTGACAGATAATCATCTGCGCGCCGCGCGGTGCCGCCTTTGCAGGATCACTCTCACTGGTTGCAAAAAGGGCAACGCCCGGACATCGGGAAAGTGCCGCCATATGCATCGGCCCGGTGTCATTGCCAACAGCAAATAGCGCCTGATCGGCCAGCGTCACGATCTGGAAAAGGCTCGTCCGGTTGACGAGGTTTTTGGTGCGCGGCTCTGCCTGGCAGATCGTCTGTGCGATCTCGGCTTCGGCTTTCGAACCGATCAGGACAGGCGTAACGCCTGCTTCGGCGATGCGGGAGGCCAGCGCCGCATAGCGTTCCGGCGGCCATCGCTTGGCGCTACGGTGGCTCGAGGCGCCGGGGATGATCAATGCATACGGCCCATAGATCGAGAAGTATTCTGGCAGGAGCGACGGTGAGTCGCCGAGCGCCCTGCGCACGAAGGACATGTCAGGCATGGGCGGCCATTCGCCCCCTGTTGTCTCCGGCCCCAGACCTGCGATCTCCAGCTGAGCGCCGAACCTGTCGATGCTGTGCATGCGCTCGCGGTCCGCGCCCTTGTGCTCAAAAGCTGCGCCGGACGCGTGCCCCGACCAGAGGGGCGGCGTGCGCATCGGCATATTTAGCGCCTTGAAATAGTTCGCTGTTCGCCCCGAGGTCTGGAGGTCGTAAACGATGTCGTATTTCTGGTCTCGAATACGTTTGAGGAGTGCGCGTGTTGCTTTCAATCCGTCGGGGCGACCATCGGTTTCGATTTTCTGGAAAAAGCCGGTCGCCTTCGCCAGTCCTTCATAGGGCGGCGTCGTCAGCAGCGTGAGACTCGCTTTGGGGTGAGCGGCGCGGATAGCGCGCATGGCACCGAGCGCCAGAACGAAATCGCCCAGCGCACTAAGTTTGATGACGAGGACGCGCCTGGCTTTCTCTCCAGGATTGGCGCTTCTACTCAATTCAACTGCTCCTCACGCGCTTCGAAGACGCGTTTGTAAACCGACAGGGTCGCGGCCTGTAGACCCCGTTTTGAAAACCGCTCACGCACATGGGCACGGCCGGCCGCCCCAATCGCGTTTCGTTCTGTCTCGTCCAATGCAAGGAGTGCGCCGATTGCGGTTGCCAGTGACGCAGGGTTACCCGGCTCAACCCGAAGTCCGGTACGCCGGTCTTCGACGATCTCTCGCTGCCCGCCATGATCTGCTGCAATGACAGGCTTACCCATAGCAGATGCCTCAGCTGCAACCCGCCCAAACGCTTCAGGGCGCGTGGAGGGCGCAAGGACGATATCCGACGCAGAGTACGCGGCCGCCATGTCATCGGTATGACCGACAATGCGCACGGCATGCCCAAGGCCATAGGTCTCGATCGCCTGCTCAAGCTCTTCCTGGTACTTCTCACGCCCCTGCGCGTCCCCGGCGAGGATCAGGATGGTGCCAGCCCGGAGGCTTTCATCCAGCTTCGAGAACGCCTCAATCGCCACGAGCTGGCCCTTCCAGCTCGTCAGGCGGCCCGGCAAGAGAAGGATAGTCGGATTTGCCGCCTCGATCCGCCAAGTCTGGCGGATCGCTTCAATCCGGTCGGACCCGACGGCCGCCTCATCAAAGACATCGAAATCCACGCCGCGCGGGATGGTAACAAGACGCTCACCCGGTGTGCCGTGAACGGACTGAACGTGATCAGCGGTCCATCCGGAATTCGCAATCACGACATCACCGCGCGCCATTACTGAATTGTAGACCTTCTTCAGCGCCGATTTGCCAGAATAGGCACCATGATAGGTCGTCACGAAAGCTCGGCCCATGCGGCGCGCCGCCCAGAGCGCGCTCCAAGCCGGGGCCCGCGAACGTGCATGCACAAGGTCGATGCCGCGAGCCTCGATAAGGTCTGCCAGCTTGCCCGCATTGGAAAAGATGGTGAGCGGGTTCTTTGTCGTGAGGCCAAGGGACACATGTTCACCGCCTGCCGCCTCCAGCGCGCTGACCAACCGGCCACCTTCACTCGCGACGACGGCCCGGCCGCCAGCTTCAATGATGGCTTCCACGACTTCCAGCGTTGTACGTTCAGCGCCGCCAGCCGACATCTCCGGAATCACCTGAAGTA
Source organism: Henriciella marina (assembly GCF_027213945.1). GTDB lineage: Bacteria > Pseudomonadota > Alphaproteobacteria > Caulobacterales > Hyphomonadaceae > Henriciella > Henriciella marina_A. The sequence goes on along the minus strand of NZ_JAPWGW010000001.1, from coordinate 1,030,562 downwards.
TGGTCTTGCCACCAAGATCTGGCAGCGCCGTCTCTGTCATGCGCACATTATCTTTCGCTCGCACCGGTTCTGGCCTGAATACAGCAGCCTCCACGTCGCTCTAGCGCGTAAGCGAGGCATTCGCCAAGGGACTTGGTTGACAATACCTGCAGCCCGCGCAAGGCCTTCGACCCATGACCACACAGTATTTCGAAACGCCGCAGGGCCGCCGCATCGCCTTCCGTCACAGCCATGGAGCCACAGGTCTCACCTATGTCTGGCTGTCAGGGTTCAAGTCAGACATGCTCGGCGGAAAAGTCACCGAGCTGGAAGCCTGGGCCAAAGCGCAAGGTCACGGCTTCCTGGCGTTTGACTATTCCGGCCATGGCCAGTCGGCCGGTGCCTTCGAAGACGGCACGATCAGCGCCTGGCGCGAAGACGCGCTGGCCGCGATCATAGCGCAGACAGAAGGCGACCTCATCCTCGTCGGATCCAGCATGGGCGGCTGGATGGCGCTTCTGTCCATGATGGCGCTGCCGGACCGGGTAAAGGGACTGGTCCTGATCGCGCCGGCACCGGACTTTACCGAGAAGCTGATGTGGCCGGAATTCTCAAGCGAAGCACAGGCTGAGATCCTGGAAAAGGGGGTGCACCTGCGCCAGTCAGACTATGGTGACCCCTACCCTATCACGCGAGCGCTGATTGAGGACGGCAAGACCTGGTCAATCCTCGACGCGCCTATCGAGTTCAAGGGACCGGTGCGCATCCTTCAGGGGATGCAGGACCCGGATGTGCCATGGAAACACGCCGAACGATTGGTGAGCGCCATGACGTGCGACGACCTTGTCTTCCACCTTATCAAGGATGGCGACCATCGGCTGTCACGCCCGCAGGATATTGCGCGGCTGAAGGCGATCTGTGAGGAAATAGCTGAGGCCGTGAACACCAGCACCTAGTTCGGGCGCTGGCCGTCTTCGCCGGTCATCCCATCCCAGAACTTCTTGACGCGGCCGAGAAAGCCTTCGCTTTCCGGATTACAGTCGGCGCCTGAGCATTCGCAGAACTCTCGCAGCAGCTCTTTCTGGCGCGCAGAAAGATTGCGCGGGGTTTCGACGATCATCTCGACGAAGAGGTCGCCGCCATGACCGGATCCACGAAGCGACGGCATGCCTTTGCCGCGAAGGCGAAGCTTGCGGCCAGTCTGCGCGCCTTCCGGCACGGTCACACGGGCGCGGCCACCATCTATGGTCGGGATCTCGATCTCGCCGCCAAGGGCCGCTGTCACCATCGGAACAGGTGCCGGGCAGTAGAGGTTCGGACCATCGCGCTCGAAGATGTCGTGCTCTGAAACGTCTATGAAAATGTAGAGGTCACCCTTTGGCCCGCCATTCATGCCGGGCTCGCCCTCGCCCGCCAGACGGATCCGCATGCCGCTTTCGACGCCTGCTGGAATCTTGACCTGAAGGGTGCGATCTTCGCGCACCTGACCAGCACCGCCGCAGGTTTTGCATGGGTGCGGGATGACCTTGCCGCGGCCAGAGCAGCGCGCGCAAGTACGCTCCATCGTGAAGAAACCCTGCTGAGCGCGCACGCGGCCCGCACCTTGGCAGGTCGGACAGGTTTCAGGGCTGGTGCCAGGCTCTGCACCGCTGCCATCGCAGGTGTCACAATCGACCGCTGTCGGCAGGGTTATCTCGGTGTCCTTGCCAGTAAACGCGTCCTCGAGAGCAATCTCCAGATCGTAACGAAGATCATTGCCGCGCGCCGGACCATTACGACGCCGGCCGCCGCCACCAAAACCGCCACCGAACACCTGGCTGAAGATGTTCTCGAAAATATCGCCAGGATCGCCCTGACCGAACGGGTTGCCGCCTCCAGGGCCTGCACCGCCGCCTTCAAAGGCTGCATGACCAAAACGGTCATAGGCCGCGCGTTTTTCCGGGTCGGAAAGAATGGCATACGCTTCGCCAACTTCCTTGAACTTCGCCTCGGCAGCATCGTCGCCGGGGTTCTGGTCAGGGTGGTATTTCAGCGCAAGCTTGCGATAGGCGCTTTTAAGCGCCTTGGCGTCGACGTCTTTGGAGACGCCCAATACTTCGTAATAATCCTGTTTACTCATGTCAGGCGATCAACTGGTTTCTCTGTCTGGCATTGCGGGACAGGTGGGCGCGGTGCACACGCTGCGCAAGACCTGCCCTGCGCGCGCACCTGATTCACTGCAAAAGGCAGGTCCTAGACCGCCTGGAGCTTTGGCTGCTTGCTACCGAGAATGCGGTCAGCAACCTCCTTCGGCACGATGAAGTGGGTTTGCTCAAGCGTCTTGTCCCAGTTCTCAAGCAGTTCCTTCGCGCGCTTCGAACCGGTGCGTTCGGCATGCATCTCAAGCAGCGTCTGATAGCGCCCGATATGTTCTTCCGACATGTCTGCAAGCGGGTACCAGTCGATGGAGTCCGGGTTGGCGACGCGGGAGAAGATGTTCTTCGGATCCCAGATCCAGGCCATGCCGCCCGTCATACCGGCGCCGAAATTGTCACCGACCGGTCCGAGGATCGCGACGCGGCCACCCGTCATGTACTCACAGCCATTCGCGCCGCAGCCTTCGACGACCGCCTCTGCGCCGGAGTTACGCACGGCGAAGCGCACGCCTGCCTGACCTGCCGCAAAGAGGCGGCCATTGGTGGCACCATAGAGGCAGGTATTGCCGATGATGGTGTTTTCGGACGCTTCGAGCTGCGCATCGCGGCGCGGGCGGAGTTGGATAGTCGCGCCCGAGAGCCCCTTGCCGACATAGTCATTGGCATCGCCATAGACGTCGAGCAGGAGCCCTTGCACGGAGAAGGCACCAAGCGACTGACCCGCGCTGCCGGTAAGACGGATACGCAGACGACCCTCAGGCAGCGCCCGCTCGCCGAACTTGCGAACGATAGCCGACGAACAGCGTGCACCAATGGAGCGCTGGACGTTCTGTACGTCATATTCGAGCTGCATCTTCTCGCCGCGCGTGAAGAAGGGCTCACCATCACGCAGGATCTGCGCATCGAGCGTTTCGACCACTTCGGTGCGGTGGTCCGGGCGATAGACGACTGGCTTGGTGGTCTCGACCTTCACCAGCAACGGGTTGAGGTCGAGGTCATCAAGGTGCGAGGCGCCGCGGCTGACCTGCGCCAGAAGATCAGTCCGCCCGACAGCTTCATCCAGTGACGACAGCCCAAGGCTTGCGAGGATGTGGCGAACGTCTTCGGCGAGGAAGGACATGAGGTTCACGACCTTTTCGGCGGTGCCCGTGAACTTCTTGCGAAGCGCCTCGTCCTGCACGCAGACACCGACCGGGCAGGTATTCGAGTGGCACTGACGCACCATGATACAGCCCATGGCGACCAGCGATGCGGTGCCGATGCCGTATTCCTCTGCGCCCAGCATCGCCGCAATGACAATGTCGCGTCCAGTACGAAGGCCGCCATCCGTTCGCAGGGTGACCTTGTCGCGGAGGTTGTTGAGCGAGAGAACCTGATGCGCCTCTGCGAGGCCCATTTCCCATGGCAGGCCGGCATATTTGATGGAGGTCTGCGGGCTTGCACCCGTACCGCCAACACCGCCCGCGATCAAGATTACGTCAGCTTTGGCTTTCGCCACACCTGCCGCAACCGTGCCGACACCTGACTGCGCGACAAGCTTCACGCAGACGCGGCATTCAGGATTGATCTGCTTCAGATCATAAATGAGCTGGGCAAGATCCTCGATCGAGTAGATGTCATGGTGCGGCGGTGGCGAGATAAGCGTCACGCCCGGTGTGGCGTGGCGGTTTTTCGCGATCAGCTCAGTCACCTTGAAGCCGGGCAACTGGCCGCCCTCGCCGGGCTTTGCTCCCTGGGCGATCTTGATCTCGATTTCGCGGCATTCATTGAGGTATTCTGCGGTCACGCCAAAGCGGCCAGACGCCACCTGTTTGACGGCCGAGTTCATATTGTCGCCGTTCGGGAGCGGACGGTAACGCTCCCGGATTTCGCCGCCCTCGCCGGACACGGATTTCGCGCCGATTCGGTTCATGGCGACGTTGAGCGTGCCGTGTGCCTCTGGTGACAGCGCCCCAAGCGACATGCCGGGCGTCACGAACCGCTTGCGGATCTCGTTGACCGACTGGACCTGCTCAAGCGGGATCGAGGTCTGGCTGCGGGTCTTGAAGTCGATGAGGTCGCGTAGCTGGATCGGCGCACGGCCGCTCAGCGCGTCGACATAACGCTCATACAGGGCGTAATCGCCGCGGTCGCACGCTGCCTGCAGCATATGAATGAGGTTGCCATCGAGGGCATGCGGCTCACCGGATGCGCGCAGGCGATAGAAGCCACCCACCGGAAGTGAGATAACGTCTTCGTCAAAGGCAAGCTCGTGACGCTCGACAGCATTATCTTCAAGACCAGCGAGACCGATACCCGAGATACGGCTAGTCATGCCCGGGAAGTAGTCCGCCACAAGCGCGCGAGAGAGGCCGAGCGCCTCAAAGTTATAGCCGCCGCGATAGGAGGAGATGACCGAGATGCCCATCTTGGACATGATCTTCAGAAGACCCGCCTCAATCGCCTTCTTGTAGTTCTGGACGTAATATCTGAGGGGCTCATCACCAAGCAGACCGCGCGCGTGGCGGTCGGCAATGGCTTCCTGAGCAAGGTAGGCGTTCACGCAGGTTGCACCAACGCCGACGAGAACCGCGAAGTAATGCGTGTCTAGGCATTCAGCTGAGCGAACCGTGATCGAGCAGAAGGTACGAAGGCCCTGGCTGACAAGGTGGCTGTGAACCGCGCCCGTCGCGAGGATCATCGGGATCGCCACGTTCTCCGGGTTCTGGTTCTCATCCGATAGGACGATGTGCTCACGTCCGGCGCGAACGGCCTCTTCAGCTTCACGCTGGATACGCGACAGGGCCTCCTTCAGGGCGCGGCCGTCATGCTTCACGTCCGCGAGCGGGAAGGTGCAATTGATATGCTCGACGCCTTCACCGAGAATGCCCATGAGCCGGTCATACATCCCGGTCGACAGGAACGGACTTTCCAGAACGAAGACGTTCTGCTGGGTCTCATCCGTGGTCAGGATGTTGCCGAGGTTCTTGAACCTGGTCTTAAGCGACATGACGCGGTCTTCGCGCAGTGGGTCGACTGGCGGGTTGGTTACCTGGCTGAAGCTCTGGCGGAAAAAGTGCGATAGCGGGCGGCATTCCTGCGAAAGGACCGCGACCGGTGTGTCGTCGCCCATCGAGCCGATAGCTTCCTTGCCGTCCTCCGCCATGGGCGCGAGGATCAACTCCGAAGATTCGAGGGTGAAGCCGGCGACCATCTGGCGGCGCAGCAACGCTTCCTTGTCGAAGAGACGCGGCTCCTCGCCATTCATGATATCGACTTCGAGTTCCTTGACGCTTTTCAGCCAGTCAGAATACGGGTGCTCGGCCGCGAGCTGGCCGACGATTTCGTCATGCTCGTAAAAGCGGCCTTCTTCGAGATTGGCGGCGATCATGCCGCCGGCGCGCACATGGCCGCGGCGGACGACATCATGCCCGGAAAGCGGACACATGCCCGTCTCGGAGCCAACCGCAAGAATTCCATCAGAGGTCAGCGCATAGCGGAGCGGACGAAGGCCATTACGGTCGAGACCGGCAACGGCCCAGCGGCCATCATAGGCACAAACGGCGGCAGGGCCATCCCATGGCTCCATCACGGAATTGCAATAAGCGTAAAGCGCAGCGTGTTCGTCAGGGATGATTGATGCGCGCTTCGACCACGCTTCTGGAATGAGAAGCGCTTTGGTCATGGGCGCCGTGCGCCCCGCCTTGCAGAGGATTTCGAACACTGAATCCAGTGCGCCAGAGTCAGACGACCCTTTCGGCACGACGGGCTTCACATCTTCCACATCGTCACCGAAGGCGCCGGAAACCATCTTGATCTCGTGACTCTTCATCCAGTTGAGGTTTCCGCGCAGCGTGTTGATCTCGCCATTATGGGCGAGCATCCGGAAGGGCTGTGCCAGCTCCCAGCGGGGGAAGGTGTTGGTCGAATAGCGCTGGTGATAGATCGCAATTGGCGAGACGAAGCGCTCATCCTTCAAGTCGAGATAGAAGTTGTCGATGTCCTGGGCGAGGAACATGCCCTTATAGATCAGCGATTTATGGCTGAGCGAGCAGATATAGAAGCTCGGGATACCGGCTTCGCGTGCCTTGCGCTCAATCCGGCGGCGGCAAAGATAGAGCGCGCGCTCAAGCTCATCAGAGGTGCGGCCGCGGCTGTCGCGGAACATAACCTGCTCAATTTCGGGGCGGGTGTCGGCGGCCTTCTGGCCGATGACCGAGATGTCCACCGGAGGCTGGCGCCAGCCATAGATATAGAAGCCGAAGTGAAGGATTTCGGTCTCCACAATGGCACGCGCTGCTTCCTGATTGCCAAGATCGGTGCGCGGCAGGAAGATCTGACCGACGCAGATCGGATCGTCCGTCGGGTTATGGCCAGTGCGCTCTGCCTGCTCACGGAAGAAGTCCTGCGGAACCTCGATACGAATGCCAGCGCCGTCACCCGTCTTGCCGTCTGCGTCGACGGCGCCCCGGTGCCAGACATTCTTGAGCGCCTTGATGCCCATTTCGACGATTTCGCGCTTTGGCTTGCCATCGAGAGAAGCCACGAGGCCGACGCCGCAGGCATCTTTCTCGAACTCTTCATCATAGGCGTGCGCCTCAATCAGCTTCTGGCGTTCTTTGAGGTATTTTTCGATCGTGTCGGTCATGTCGGTATCCCTGGAAGGGTTTGTCTTGAAGCGCTGTCGGTCAGGCCGGTCTATTCAGCGGCGACGGGAGCAGCGGAGGCCGTGCGGGCCATCTGTTTCATACGCTTGTGCATGCTCTCGGCTGCGTCGCGTCCATCCTTGATCGCCCAGACGACGAGCGAGGCACCGCGAACGATGTCGCCTGCGGCGAACACACCCGGAAGGCTCGTTTCGAGCGTGGCGAAATCCACCTTGATCGCGCCCCAGCGGTTCACGGTGAGCGCCGGTTCATTGAACAGGTGTGGCAGGTCTTCAGGATCAAAGCCAAGCGCCTTTATGACCATGTCGGCTTCGATATCGAAGGTCTCGCCTGTCTTTTCCGGAGACTGGCGCCCCGACGGGTCTGGCGCACCAAGCTTCATGCGTGCAGCGCGCACAGCTTTGAGCTTGCCGCCATCATCGTCGATCAGCGCTTCGGGAGACGCGAGCCACTCAAAGACGACACCTTCTTCCTCAGCGTTTGCGACTTCGCGCTGTGAGCCCGGCATGTTGGCGCGGTCACGGCGATAGAGACAGGAAACAGATGTCGCGCCCTGACGGATGGCGGTGCGCACGCAGTCCATGGCCGTGTCACCGCCACCAATGACGACGACTTTGCGGCCTTTTGCGTCGAGCGTGCCGTTCTCGAACTCAGGCACGTCATCGCCGAGCCCCTTGCGGTTGGAAGTCGTCAGGAAGTCGAGCGCCTTATGGACGCCTTCGCAGCCTGCGCCCGGCACCATCAGGTCGCGCGCCTTGTATACGCCGGTCGCGATCAGCAGCGTGTCATGTTCATCGCGAAGGTCTGACAGCTTGTGGGTCTCGCCGATGGAGGCGTTGAATTCAAATCGGACGCCGCTTTCCTCAAGACGTTTGATGCGGCGCTCAACGATATGCTTCTCGAGCTTGAAGCCCGGAATGCCATAGACGAGTAGGCCGCCGCCGCGGTCGTAGCGATCGTAGACAGTGACCTGATAGCCCTTTCGGCGAAGCTGTTCTGCGGCGGCGAGGCCGCCCGGACCTGCGCCAATGATACCGGCAGACTGTTCGCGCTCGCGCGGGGGCTTGATCGGGGTCACATAGCCCTGCTCCCACGCATTGTCGGTGATATAGCGTTCCATCGCACCGATGGTGACCGTGCCGTGGCCGGACTGCTCGACAGTACAGATACCTTCGCAGAGGCGGTCCTGCGGGCAGATACGTCCGCAAATTTCGGGCATGTTATTGGTGGCAGACGAGACCTGATAGGCCTCTTCCATCCGGTCCTCGGCAGCGAGTTTCAGCCAGTCCGGGATGTTGTTCGAGAGGGGGCACCCCTGCTGACAGAACGGCACGCCACATTGCGAACAACGGGCGGCCTGATCTTCGGCGACCGTCTGGGCGTAGTCGCCATAGATTTCCTGAAAGTCGCTGCGGCGCGCTTCGGCCGCGCGTTTTTGAGGCATGGTCGGGTTGATCGACGTGAATTTCAGCATGCGGCTGGCCATGGCGCCCATCCTTCTCGTGCAAGTTTGTGCCCTATCGGCGCTTTTCAGCAGCTTTGCAAGGCAGATTCATTCACCACATATCGTAGTGATATATTTTATCTGATTTGGTCAACAATATAGCGCCAAAATCCGAGTTTGGCAAATTTAACGCATATCATTTCGATATGCATTTTGCGCGGGTGCTTTCGCGCCCGAAGCGTGACATAGGGTTGAGCGTTGAACATACCGCCGGAACTGGAACTATGTCGCTTCTCCAGCTTGTCATCATTTCTATCGTGCAGGGTATATCGGAATGGCTTCCGATCTCATCGTCTGCGCATGTCCTTCTGACCGCGAACATCTTCGGCGTCTCGGGCGAAGACGAGTTGATGGTGAACGCCATGGCCCATCTCGGCACGCTGTTCGCGCTGTTTGCGTTTTTCTGGAGAGATACTGGCCGCGTCGTGAAGGGCAGTTTCGAACTCGTCGGCATTGGCCGCGAGAATGGCCGCCTGACGGATGGCGGCAAACTTGCCCTCCTCATTCTCGTGGCGACGCCGCCTGCCCTTCTGGCCGGACTGGCCCATGAGCTTGTTCCCGGCCTCGACGTCCTGCGCAGCGCCTATGTGATTGCCGGTACGACGATTGTCTTTGGCCTGCTTCTGTGGTGGGCAGACGTGAAAGGCCCCCGTCACCGCACCGAAGCCGACATGACGCTCCGTGACGGCGTGCTGATCGGCCTTGCGCAGGCGCTGGCCATGATCCCGGGCGTCAGCCGTTCAGGCGTCACGATGACAGCGGCGCGCGCCCTCGGCCTGTCGCGGACGGAGGCGGCCCGCTTCGGTATGCTCTGCGGTGCGCCGGTCCTGCTGATCGCGGGCAGCTATGCCTGCCTGAAGCTCGCCACCGCCGATGCAGGCGAAGTCACGGTGCCGCTGTCTGATGGCCTTATCGTGGCGGGGCTCAGCTTCGTGACGGCTTTTGCATCGATCTGGGCGCTCATGGCGCTCCTCAACAGGATGAGCTTTCTGCCCTTCGTGATCTACCGTGTGTTGCTCGGCATCGCCATTCTGACAGCCATCCCGTTGATCGGCCTCTGACCGGCAAAATCTCGCTCTCCGCCACCGCCAAATGCGTGTCCGGACACGAAAACTCTGGTGCCGGGACGGCTTTGTGGTTTCTATCAGGGCGATAGCCTTGAAGCATGGAGCAGCCGCTAAGCACAGTCAGGCCGAATTAGATGAAGCAGCACCGCGAAAAGAAATCAGAGACACTGGAAGTCCGTCTACCTCATTCCAAGAAGGAAGCCTTCAAGGCCGCCTGCGAGGCAGAGGGAATAACGGCAAGCCATGCGGTGCGCACTTTCATTGACGCCTATCTGCGACGCTCGCGGCAGATGAAAGCCAAACGTATCGCAAAGGACCTCTCCATGACCCTCATCAGCAATCCATTGAAAACCACAGGCGGTCTCGCAGCAGCCGCGACGGCAATTGTCGGCTTTGTCAGCCTTGCCCTTCCGAGCATCGCTGACACCGACGTTCAGCCAATTGCTCCACCAACACCGTCATATCCGATCGAGCTTAGTCAGCAGGGTGTAAGCGCCAACTGCAAGTCGACTTTCAATGTTTCAGAAGAAGGGTTTGTCGAAACCGGTATTGAGGTGGATTGCACACATCCCGGCTTCGTAGAAGTCACACGCAAGGCGATCCGGTCTCTGCGCTTTGAACCGAAGATCGTCGATGGCGAACCGGTACGGATGACAGGCATCGTTTATCCGATTGAGTATCGGATAGAGCCGGGAATCGAAGAGATTTCAGGCCCCAAATCGCCGAATTAGGATTGGACCCAAGAATGGGCGAAGCGACTTACGCTTCGCCCTTCTGGTGGAATTCACCATAGGCACGATAGCGCCACAGATAGCTCGGCACGATCGCTTCGATGCTTTCAATCTCGTCCACGCCAAGGTCTTTTAACGTCAGCGCATCCTCTGCGACGACATTATCCGTCTTCAGCATATCGACCTGGTCACCCGTGATCGGTGGTGGGCCGAGAACCGTGTGCAGCGGCAGGAACGGGATCTTCCAGATTGCGCCAAAGGTCAGGCCCATCGGCTTGGCAACGAAGTATGGCAGCGGCAGCGCATAGCGCTTTCGGTCGATCGTCTCGCCGATGAAGTCGTAAAGCTCATTGAAGGTATAGATGCTTGGGCCGCCGAGTTCATAGGTCTTGCCCTGAACATCGTCGTGGCTCACAGCTGCGGCGATAGCTTCGGCGACGTCGCCCGCATAGACGGGCTGAAGCTTTGTCTTGCCGCCGCCAATCGCTGGCAGGAAGGGCGCGATGTTTGAAACCGGGTGGGCCGCCATGCCCGCGAACTTGTTGAAAAAGTCGTCTTCCGGCCCGAACACGATGGATGGTCGCAGGATAACGGCTTCGGGAATAGCGTTTCGGACAGCCTGTTCAGCCAGGGCCTTAGTGCGGGCGTAGTCAGACTCTGAGTTCTCATCTGCACCAATCGCGGACATCTGGACAAAGCGCTTGATGCCTGCGGCGGCTGCGCATTCAGCCACGGTCTGCGCGCCGCCAAGCTGGGCGGACTCAAAGCTCTGCTGCCCCTTTTCGTAAAGGATGCCAACGAGGTTTACGACAGCGTCGGCCCCTTCAATGGCGCGCTCGACCGAGAGGCGGTTGCGGACGTTGGCCTGCGCGATGTCGACCCAGCCCGGAGGACCCGCGAGACGGACGTCACCAGCAAGATGCGGACGGCGCACCGCGATGCGGACGCGGTAGCCCGCCTCGACAAGGGCGCGGGCCGCATAGTGACCGATAAAGCCGGAGCCACCAAAAAGAGTAACAAGACCTGTCGACATGAGCGCTGAACCTCTATTCCGCAGCCTGTTTGATATGATCTGCGCCTTTCATCATGCCGTGACATGATTGTCCATGCGACGAAAGGCAAGCCATGTGTATCGCGCCTAACAGCCCGGGCGCAGGGATCGCTCAAGAACCTGTTGTGAGCCGAAAGCGAGGCGGAGCCGGTCCGTGGCTTCGGCGAGCGCGGTGCGGCGTTCCGAAACAAGCGCTTCCTGCGCACGAAGCTGTTCGACCAGGCGACGCGAACTTCCATTCCGCTCGGCGAGGCTGACCGCTGCGAAGTCCATCGGCTCGGCTGGGACCTGTAGGGCGGCGCGCATCGCGGCGAGGTCACTCTGCGCTCGCTCAAGCTCGAACTGCGCTTCGGCCATGTCCTGTTCGGCCCGCTGGCGCTTCAGCCCGACCAGTTTCTTCAGGTCGGCCGCCGTTTTCTTCTTCATCTGCTTCATCCGCGTCCCTCCCCTAGAGATGCTGACGCAGGCGATCGACGAAGCTGATAGCCGCAGCCACAGCAGCGAAGTGCTCGGTGTGAATTTCCTCGTCTATCTCCACGAGGCGGTAGATGGAGCGGGTCGCAGGCGGGTCGCGGTGGATCGGCACGTCATGGGCATGCGCCACTTCACGGATGCGGGCGGCCATATGGTCAACACCCTTGGCGACGACGATAGGTGCGCGGTCGCTATCGGGCTCCCATTTCAGGGCGACGGCGTAGTGCTCCGGGTTGACCATGACGACCGTGGCGTCCTTCACATTCTGCAGCATCTGGCCCTTGGAGATCTTCTGGCCCTTCTCGCGGCGCTGCTGTTTTAGGTGCGGGTCGCCTTCGCTGCGCTTCATCTCATCCTTCAGTTCCTGGCGGGTCATCTTCAGCTTGTTGGCGTGAAGCTGGCGCTGGATGAAGAAGTCGGCGCCACCGAGCGCGAACTGGAAGACGCAGAAGATAATGATGATCGCCGTCACCTGGCTGAAGGTGAACTCAAAGAATTGCGACAACTGGACCGCGCTACTGGCGTAATAGTTTTCGACGAAATGATAGAGAAACAGCGAGGCCAGAAGCCCCGCAAACAACATCTTGGCAGTGTCCTTGCCAAAATCGATGAGGCCCTTCGGACCGTACTTCTTCTTAAGGTTTTCAGCCGGGTTGAGCTTGTTCATGTCCGGCTTGATCGACTTGGTCGAGAAGGCCACAGCACCCTGGACGATTATCGTTGCCAGCACCAGCACGACCAGAATGCCGAAGAGCGGCAGTATCTGCATGAGGACGCTTGTCAGCCAGCGGCGCGACTGCGCGCCGGTACCGGCGAAGATGTCCTGTGCATAGCTGTCGGCGTGATAGAACATGGCCGAGAAGTCGTTGAAGATTCCGCCGGCAAGCACGGTGCCGAAAACGGCAGACGCGATGACCATGCCCAGCATGAGAGAGAAACTGGTCGCCTCTTTCGACTGGGCGACATTACCTTCTTTTCGGGCCTGGCGTTTCTTCTGCTCTGTGGCCTCGAATTCCTTCTCGCCGCCACCGCTATTCTGGTCTTCAGCCATCCGGCAGTCCCCCTATAGCCAGCCGATGATGGACGGGACACGGTCGCCCCATACCAACAGCATTGTTGTGATTGAGAAGGCGAGCAGCATGATGCCAGCGCCAATCATGAATGGTGCGCCGACAAAGGCGACCATGAGCGAAGGAAGGGCCTTGTTTATGAAGCCAAGGCAGATGTTGTAGAGCAGGTTCACCGCGACGAACGGCCAGGCAAGCATGATGGCGATGCCGAACGCTTCGAAGCCGCGCATGACGAAGAACATCGGATCGATCAGTCCCAGAGCGCCGGCTGGGATATCACCGTATAGCGTCACCACCCGCGCGAAGACGCTCACATGATAGTCCATGCTGAGCAGGAGGGCCGCGCCCGCCATGGCGAGGGCGTTCGCCGTGATGGTCTGGGCTTCGGTCTCCAGTGCAATACCCAGCATCTGAGCAAGGCCGATCACCTGCGCGATGATTGTGCCCGTGATCGACAGCATCCAGATTGCGAGGCGCAGGAGCAGGCCGAAGAAGAGGCCGATCGTTGCCTCCAGCGCCAGATACCGGAAGAACTCACCGAGGCCTGAAAGAACCGGGAGCTCCACCACGCCGCTGGCGGCCAGTGAGATGGCGAAGACGAGGATGATCATCGCCCGCACGCGAACAGGAACGGCCTGCTCGCCAACGCCCGGCATGAAGTAGATGATGAACCCCACCCGCGCCATGATCAGCATGACAGCGCCGATCCAGTAGACGGCCTGTCCAGATGCGAGCAGCGTATCGGGCACTAAACGACCCCGACGATGTAGGGTTTGCTCCTCGACCCGATCTCCTCATAGGCGAGGACAGAGTTGCGGATGCCTTTGCTCGACAGGACCGTGTGGATGAAGCGGCGACGGCGGGATGTGGTCGCAATCGATGGCGTCACGCCCTTCTGGGCGTACTCGTTCAGCTTCTTCTGTATCGAGGTTGTGAGGTCTCCAAAGATATCCGGCGGCAGGGCGATGTCGGATGCGCCGTCTTCCTTGGTGATCTCGTGTGCCGAGAACTGTTCTTCCCAATTGGGACCGAGCTGGAGCAATGGCAGACGGCCATCACCATCCTGCAGCCGGTCCACGATCTGGAAGCCAAGGCGCTGGCGCACGAGTTCCGCAAGTTGCGGCGGGCTGGACGTGCGGGCTTTCGCTTCGCCGACCGTCTCGATGATGAGGAACATGTTGCGAATCGAGACACGCTCTTCCAGCAACAGACGAAGCACGGAGAGAAGCAGCTCAGGCGTAACCTTGCCGGGAATGTACTCGTCGAGGAAACGCTTGTTGGCAGCCGCGCGTTCTGCGTCGCTGAGGCGGGTCAGCGCATCCAGTGTGCCCATCATCACGAGACGCGAGAAGATGAGCGAGAAATTGTTCTGGATGATCTCCAGCATGTGCGTGGCGAGCACTTCGGTCGCTTCAATGGCAGGGACGCCAGCGGCGGCGAGCTCTGCACTCTTGCCCGATGGCAGCCAGCGCGCAGAGGCCTGATAGACCGGTTCTTTCACGCGCTCGCCCTGCAAATGGGGCAGCTGCTTGTCTTCCATCAGCGCGAGAATGTTGCCAGGACGAAGCGTTCCGCCATCGACCTTCACGCCCTGAATGCGGACGCGGTAGGAATTCTTTGCCAATGTCGGATTGTCTGTCATCCTGATGGACGGCAGCACGAAGCCATACTCTTCAGCGATATAGCGGCGGATCTTGTCGACACGGTTCTCGAACCCGTCTGCGCCCTGAAGAACGAGCGCGACCAGGTCTGGTGCGACCTCAAGGTGGATTTCGTCAGAGTGGATGCTGTCGCCGATTACGGCAGGCTCTGGCGCATCATAGGCGCTCTCCTTCGCTTCTTCGGCTTCCTTACGCTTCTCATGTTCGCGGATGAGATAGGCAGCCGTGCCGAACAGGGCTGCCGCCGTCATGAAAGGCAGGAAGGGAAGACCGGGCATGAGGGCGAAGACGCCGAGAAGGCCGGCGACGATGTAAAGTACTGAGGCGTTTGCGCCGAGCTGTGCGAGCAGCGCGACGTCGATGGCGCCTTCATCCTTGCCCTTGGAAAGAAGCAGCGCTGCCGACACCGAAATGATAACAGCAGGGATCTGCGAGACGAGCCCGTCACCCACCGTCAGGATCGAATAATTGTTAAGCGCCTCGGTAATGCTGAGGCCATGTACGGCAATGCCAAACCCAATGCCCGCAAGCAGGTTCAGCGCCGTGATCAGGAGCCCTGCGACCGCGTCGCCCTTCACGAACTTGGACACACCATCAAGAGAGCCGAGGAAAGAGGCTTCTTCCTGTTCCTTCTGGCGGCGGACCTTCGCTTCTTCATGGCTGATGGCACCGACGGCGAGGTCGCTGTCGATGGCGAGCTGCTTGCCCGGCATCGCGTCGAGCGCGAACCGAGCGCCGACCTCTGCCATCCGGCCTGCGCCCTTCGTGATAACCATGAAATTCACGATGATGAGGACACCGAAGACGACGAGACCAACGAAGAGGTTTCCGCCCATGATGAACATGGCGAAGCCTTCGATGACATTGCCGGCCGCACCCGTGCCGGTGTGGCCTTCGGAAATGATCAGCTTGGTCGAGGAAACGTTGAGCGCGAGGCGCAGGACGAGAGACGCCAGAAGCACGCTCGGGAAGGATGAAAAATCCAGCGGCTTTTCGATGAAGATCGATGTCGTGAAGATCAGGATGGCGAACGCGAACGAAAGCGTCAGGCCAATATCCATGACCCATGCAGGCACCGGCAGGACCATCACGAGGATGATCAGCATGAGCCCGACTGCCAGCAGCGTCGTCGGTTTTGCCAGGTTCAGAAGGCTCGCGGCGGGCATGGCTCGCCTACCCTGCTATTATGGGCAGGACGGAATTGTTGAAGAAGTCGAGACAAAGCTGCGTCATATAGCCAAGCGTCAGGAAGAAGACGACGACCACGGCCATGATTTTCGGCACAAAAGTCAGCGTCATTTCCTGGATCGACGTCAGGGCCTGCAGGAGGCCGATCGCGAAACCGAGGACCAGCGTCACCGCAAGGATCGGCAGCGCCATCAAGGCAGCCGTCCAGAAGGCGCCACGCAGGATTTCAAAGATCGCAAGCTCAGTCATCTATGGCCGCCCTAGACCGGCATCCGCAGGAGTTCCTGATATGCCTCGACGACCTTGTCGCGGATGGTCACAGCCGCATCGAGCGCCAGCTCTGCATTGGCCAGGGCTTCGACCATGGCATGTGGGTCAGCGCCCGATACAGCGGTCTGCATTGCGGTCTGCTCAGCCGCTTCCATCGTCTGCTTGAAGTTCGCAAAGCCCTCGGAAACGGCGCCAGAGCCCTGCGGCTTGGCAGCCTGACCGGCTGCGTCGGCAGCTTTGACATTGTTAAGGGCGGCATATGCCGAAAAACCAATACCTGACATCGTTCATGACCCCCTAGCGTTTGAGAACTTCGAGCAGGGTCTTGTACATTGTACGTGCCTGCTGGAATGAGTTGAGATTGGCCTCGTAGGACCGGTTTGCTTCGCGCATATCCGCCATTTCAGTGACGACCTGTACGTTAGACAGCGTGACGTAGCCTTCGGGGTCAGCCATCGGGTGGGCTGGCTCATAGCTGCGCTCGCCCTCTGTCTGATCGAGCTGGATCCGCAGATTGCGGAACGCATCACCATTCTTGTCGACAACCAGCATCTTGCGCTGATAGCCCGGCGTGTCGGCGTTGGAGATGTTCTGCGAGGTCAGGTCGATACGCTCAGACTGGACGCGCATCCCCTGCATGGCCTGCAGCATTGTTGCCTTGATCGAATTCATTCAACCTGCCCCCTATCGTCTGCCAAGTGCCGCTCTCAGAAGGTCGAGCGACTTGGTGTAAACCGTGAGCGCCATCTGATGCTGGTCCATTGCTTCGGCCGATTTGTAAAGTTCATGCTCGACGCTCACCGAGTTGCCGTTTGGCGAGGTGGGCGTACCGGAATCCTGAACCTTGAACGTGGGCGACTGGCTGGAGCTGAGCGCGGTGCGCGAAAGGAAATCCTCGAAGGACTCCAGCTGGGTCGCGCGATAGCCAGGATCGTCGGCGTGCGCGATATTTTTAGAGGCGTGAGTCTGCGCTTCGGCGGCGTGGCGTGCCATCGCGCTATACATTTTCAAGACATCCATATTCGAGAACATGGCACAGGCCCATCATGGTTAACTCTTTGCAAAGGGTGCCCGGCTACGTTGAATAAAAGGTTAATGAAAAGCGAGATTCTGTTTACGTAATGCAGTCAGCGCGCGCACAGACACATGAATTCGTCCGCATCTGGGGCCGCGTCAGCGATGTCAGCCCCGGCAATGTTGGCATTACGGGCGTCAGCGCCCATGCGGGGCTGGGCAATGAGGTCGAGATACAGACCCAGAGCGGCGTTGCCGTACGCGGCGAGATCCTGAACATTACCGAAGACCGCGTGACGGCCCTTCTCTTTGACGAGTCGGACGAAGTCCGCATTGGCGACCGCGCCTATATTGACCGGGAAGCCTCGGTCTCACCCGGCGATCACTGGATCGGCCGGATCATCAATTATCGCGGCGAGATCGTGGACACAGAGAATGGCGCGCCCGAAACCCTGCCCAGCAGCCTGATGCGCAAGAAGCTGATTTCGAAGGCGCCGCCGAGCCATGTGCGCAAGTCACTCGGGCCACGCCTCAATACTGGGCTGATGATCACCGACACCGCCATCCCGCTCTGCCAGGGCCAGCGGCTCGGCCTGTTTGCAGGCTCAGGTGTCGGCAAGTCGACCCTGCTCGGCGCGCTGGCAAACGGCGTTCAGGCCGACCGCATCGTCATCGCCCTCATTGGTGAACGCTCACGCGAGCTGAATGAGTTTGCGAAGGTCACCCTGCCCGCAGAAGCGCGCGCCAAGTCTGTCATCGTGACCGCGACCGCCAGTGAACCGCCGGGCGCCAAGAAGCGGGCCGCCTATTGCGCCATGGCGGCCGCCGAACACTTTCGCGATCAGGGCCATCACACCCTGCTTCTGTTTGATTCGATTACCCGCTTTGCCGAAGCGCATCGCGAAGTCGCGCTGGTTGGCGGCGAAGCGCCCGCACTGCATGCTTTCCCGCCCTCAACAGTTCGCACGATCGCCGAGCTTGCAGAGCGCGCCGGCCCCGGCCCAGAGGGCAAGGGCGACATCACGGCGATCTTCTCTGTGCTCGTGGCCGGCTCTGATATGGAAGAGCCCGTCGCTGACATGATCCGCGGTATCCTAGATGGCCATATCGTTCTCTCACGTGATATCGCAGAGCGTGGGCGATATCCGGCCATCGATGTGCTAAAATCAGTGTCCCGCGCCTTGCCGCGCGCAGCATCGCCCGAAGAGAACATGCTGCTTGCCGAGTACCGCCGGAATCTGGCGTTCTATGAAGAGCTGGCGCCCATGGTTCGCGCCAACCTCTATGCGCGCGGCAAGGACATGGCGGGTGACCGGGCCATCGACCTGTTCCCATCGCTCGACGGGTTCGTATCAGAACGCCACGAGGGCGATTCTCAAGCCGCATATGTGCGCCTGGCTGAACTGCTGAGTGCTGGTCTGATGAAAGAACCGCCGCAGGACGCATCGCCCGGCAAGGCGCAAAAGCCGCGCTAGAGCAGGCTCAAAAAGAGGTTCTGGCTGGCGATTGCGCCAAATCCCTGACCGCCGCCGAGCAGGGTAAGGGCAGCGTAGCCGGGGGTCATCGCAGATGGTCCGTTATTGACCGTTTCCATGACGTGGAACCGGCGGATGACCGCATTAACGTTGTCCGGATCTGTCAGCTGCGACAGGTCAGAAATGCCAAATGAAGAACGCAGCTTGTCGCGAAGGATTTCGGCCTGCTTTT
The DNA here is from genome assembly GCF_027213945.1 of Henriciella marina. Taxonomy (GTDB): domain Bacteria; phylum Pseudomonadota; class Alphaproteobacteria; order Caulobacterales; family Hyphomonadaceae; genus Henriciella; species Henriciella marina_A. The sequence goes on along the minus strand of NZ_JAPWGW010000001.1, from coordinate 1,012,065 downwards.
CAATCGGCTGTTTTGAGATATCCGATGGCAGATTGAGCGCGGTCTCCATCACCGCCTTGACCGGCGGGTTACCGAGAATGCGGTAGGCGATGGCATCGTTTGACGATCCGGTGCCCGCAATATCCACGATCTTCTGCTGATAGTTGAGGCTGAGGCGCATATTCTCATCAACATCGCCAACAGCGATGCGGAATGCGGCCGTCTCAAAATTTTCGCCGATCTGCTCGATCTTGTCAGCACCCAGCGACAGCGTGCCGTCTTCGAACGCAAAGGTTTCGGCAAATTTGGTGTAGGCGGGATTGTTCAGACGCTCAAGGAAGGTGCTATCCGGAGTGGCAGCTTCTTCAAGAACCTTGCGGATAAACCCGCCCTTCCATTCCTCGCCGCCAAGATCGAAGGCCGTCATAGTGACCCGCAGGAGCCGCCGGTCCGACATGAAATCGTCCAGCGACACCGGCTTGGACAGCTTTTCGGTCATATAGGCGCGGTCGTTCTTGACGCTCGCGCTGTCGGAAAACGTTTCGAGCTGACGGTTATAGGTAGACTGGAGGAAGCTCCAGCCGGCCAGGCCCGACATGGGGATCGCTGGCTGCACCATCGCGTATCAGGCGACCTTCGCCTGCTGCGGCGCTGTCATCGCATTCTTCAGATGAGCGTGACGGAAGAGCTCGGCTTCCAGCTCGACCAGATTGCGCATGTGACAGAGCGCGGAATAGTGATTGCCCCGGCGCAGCATCTGGCGAAGCTGCGGGATGGCCTGCGAGTCGATGCCGCGGAAAACGTCTTCGAGGCTGTCGATTTCACGGAAAAGCGCTGGCAGGACGCGGTCCTCTTCGAGGTCGCCTGTGATCAGCAGCTGGATTGCATAGTAAACCTGTTTGACGGGGGTATTCACCTCGTCAGGGCGCAGCGCATCGCGGCAGCGCAGGACGCGGGCATTCGCGTCCGCAATTCTCAGGCTCGAAGGTTTGTCGCCATTTTCCAGCAGGGCGCCGTTGATGACGACTTTCTCGCCAGCGGCGAGCTTCAGTATCAGTCCGGACATTTAGGTCGTTGTCTCCATCTGGCTGGGGCCAACTTCGCCAGAAAGCCCCTTCATTATCGTTTCGTTGATCTCGACGAGGTCGGAAATGTCGGTGTCGCCTGCGAGTACCTGATAGCTGACACGGCGCACCATTTCGGCGAGCGTCAGAAGATTGGTACGGAGGCTGTCGTCCAGCCCGTTTTCAGGGCTGACCAGATCCACGGAAAGAATATGCCAGAGTTGGAGGTTGCGATCGATCGCATCTGCCCAAACGGCAGGAAGCGGCACATCCTGCGCCGCCACATCCTTGAGAGCGTTCGTAATTTCGCTGAACAGGGCAAGTTCGATCTGCTTGTCAGAAGCCGTCCGGCTCGTGACAGTGCTATATGCCTTGTGCGCCAAATTATGCATGTGCCCTCACTCGTAATTACTGGGTGAAACCGGGCGCCCAAAGGGACGCCCGGCCTCAATTCATTGTCCTTAACGGAACAGTGACAGCAGGGTCTGCGGTGCGCTGTTCGCGATCGAAAGCGCCTGGACACCAAGCTGTTGCTGAACCTGCAGAGCCTGCAGTTTTGCAGATGCTGCTTCGATATCCGCATCGACCATGGCGCCGATACCTGACTTCATCGAGTCGACCAGGTTCTGAACGAACTCTGTCTGGCCTTCGATCTGCTTCTGAGCCGAACCGAAGGTGGTCGCTGCCGTGATCGCCTTATTGAGAAGCGTCTCGATCGAGGTCAGGGCCGCGGTTGCACCGGCAGAGTCAGACACGTCGATGTCAGCAAGGGCACCAAGGCCGCCAGCGGCGACAGCCGCGTTCGTGGAAGCCAGTCCGCCGAGGTTGACTTCAACAGTGCCGCCGTCAGCCGCAATATTGATTGTGGCGGCGTCGCTTGTCGGGTCGGTTGCGTCCGTCACAGTGACAGCAAGGTTCGTGATGGATGCGTCATCGAGAAGAGACTTAATACCAGCGGCTACGTCGTTTACCGTATCACCTTCAAGTGCGGTGTAGGTGTAGTCGGTATTGTCAACATTGACCGTAAACGTATCGCCGGTCGCAATAGTGCCACCCGCAAGGGTCACATCGACGCTTTCAGTGTCGGCGAGCTGCGAGACTGAATTCGTGGCGTTCAGCTTGCTTTCGTCGAATGCGATTGTGGAGCTGGCGTTCCCGTTTGCAAGGGTCAGGACCGCTTTGTCTGTGCCATCTGCCGGATCGGTCGCGTCGGTGACCGTCACTGTAAGGTCGGCAATGCTTCCACCATCAATCTCGGTTTTCAGAGCTGCGGCAATATCGTTAATGGTCTGACCCGACGTTGCGGTCACGGTGAAGTCCGAACCACCAACGCTTACTGTGAATTTATCGCCTGCCGCAATGGCGCCGCCTTTGACATCGACGGTAATCGAGCTGCTGGTTGGAATCGAGGTAGAGGCTGCCGTGGACAGGAACCCACCCTCGGTTGATACCTTATCAACATCTGTGGCCGTGATCGTGTCTGCAGACGAAACATAACCTGCGTCTGTTGCTTCTTTGGCGGCTTCGTCGACAGCAGCCGTGGCCTGAAGGTCAACGCGGGAAACGTTGATGAAGGCTGGTGCAACGGCACCCGTGCCATCGCGGTCAAGCGAAGCGAGGACTTTCAGGTCATCAGTGCCCTTGAGCAGGTTCTGACCGTTCATCTGTGCGCCGTTGACGATGTTCGTGATCGTCGAACGGATCGCCGCAACGTCTTTCTGGATCTTCGCGCGGTCGCTGTCGTTGAGGTCCTGCTGGGCGTCAACGATCAGGTTCTTCATGTCCTGAAGGAGACTGGTGATCTGCTCGGAAGAAGCGCGGGCAACACCAACGGTTGCAGAGCCCTTGTTGAGCGAAGACGAGATCTGTTCGAAGCTTGCGGCGTCGGTCGACATGACGGTCGAGATGGCCCAGACGGACGCGTTGTCCTTGGCGGATGCAACTTTCTTACCCGTCGAGATTTCGTTCTGAACGGATTCAAGATTGCGGTTGATGTTACGCAGGGTTTCGAGCGCAACCATCGAGCTATTGTTCGTAAGAATACTGGACATCAGTTATCCCCTTTTAAGTTCCAGATCGAGCCGGTGGGACCCGACCTCGAAGTTCCAACTCATGTCATCCTGACAGCAGGTATTTGTCCTGAACCAATCTTGGTTATGAGCCCTGATTAGGGGACACTCATGGACAATCGGTTAACTGGCTCAGGCTTTTTTTGCGTAGCCGCCAGTTGCCTTCGAAAATGCTGTTTTTTCCCCAGCAGCCGTGTAGGCGCCGACATAGGATTGGGCGCTTGAATCGCTCACGCGTGTGACAGCCTGGCCAACGCCGTTACGTACGGCCGAAAAGAGATTTGCGTTTTCCGTCGCGAGGCGGACAATGCGCTCCATCCGGACTTTAACATCTGCCACACCGCGCAGGCGCGTGGGGTCTTCGACAAGCGCGTCGAAGGCCTGCATGGCTTCCATCTTTGGCTGAAGCAAACGGCTGGCCTCGCCAGCCTGCCCCGCCTTCAACGCTTCATGCTCTGCTTCCAGAAGCTCCAGAAGGTTACTCAAAATGGCGTCTGGGTCGGCCTGCACAGTCATCAGGTGTCTCCAACAGTTCTGGACATCTCATAAGCCTCTACCGCCCGATCGACAGCGTTAAGGCCCAGCGGGTGTTTCTCAGCGAGATCACGTGCGATGGCTTCGACGGCAAACTGGGTGAACGCGGCAGCGCCTTCGCCGCCAACGCTGGAGAAAGCTTCCTCAAGCCCTGTATGTCGGAGCATTTCGGCCCAGAGCATCTGCTCGAAGCGAACATTCACATCAGAATTATTGTCGGATGATGCACTGGCCGTTGCCGATTGCGCGGTTGACGCGCGAACAGGCTGCACAGGTGGGCTATATGTAGATTGCGCGCGCGAGGATGCGGCAGGGCGGGCGGGTTCAGGCGCGCGCGCTGACGGCAATGGCGGAGGCGTGGCCGCTTTGCGTCTTGCTGGCGCAAGCTGCTCGGCATTCGGCGTCAGTACTTTAAGAGGGATCATGTTCTGCCTCCCTTCATTCAGCGCACCCCGGCGTCGGGCGGCATCGATTTTTCTGCCAGCGTTAAATCCGCTTTTACTTGTGGTGGGGCAGATTTGGTTAAGAGAGCGCTAATCAGAGTTAACCAAGGACACTGAATGCCCGTAGCCATTGGACCATTGGGCCCGCTTCTGGCCGAACCGGCGCAAGCGCGCAGTGAAGCCTCGCCATCAGGCCGCGGCAAAGCTTTCACCGAAGTTCTCGAAACTGAAGGTCGCGCTGGAAATCATTCCTCAGAAGAAGATGGCGAACGGAGGGACGGGTCTGCCCATGCAAGCATTCTTTCTCTTTCAGTCCATCAACACGCAGGCGAAGAAGAACTGACCGCTAGCGAGCGTGAAGGTGCCCCCAACGAAAACAGCGAAGCACCGGCCGAAGACAAAGCCCCTGAAGTCGCAGCGGTCACAGCGACAACGCCAGCGCCAGCGCTGAACGAAGCTGATCTCGAAGCTGTCGGCGATCTAGCTGACGAGCCTGCCAAGCCTGATATGCTCAATGCTGATCCGGAACGCCAGCTTGGCCAGACCTCAGAAAATATTGAGGTTCAAGCTGAAACCAGGGCTCAGGGTGTCCCGACGGGCGAGGCGCCGCTGGAGGCGATACCCGCCAAGGCCGGAACAGAAGCAACAGATATTGCGCGACCGCCTGTTAGCAAAATCGACGGCGGTCTGGCCGAGGAAGATACGTCGACTGCACGTATTGAGGGCAAGACTTCGGAGGGTGTAGCCGCCGACGTAGATACGGTCAGTCGCGGCGCCGTCGAGGGCACCAAAGCCTCTGATATCGCTGTTGAGGATGTCGCCGCGCTTAAAGCTGATAAAGCAGATCGCAGAGACAACGTCGGTGCAACAGAAGCACAGATAAAAGGCAGTGAGGCGCCTGGCCGACCAGATCTCGTGATGGCCTCGCTTAACCCTTCGTCGCAAGCGACCAACCGGAATTCTGGCAGACTGAACGGCGCGCCTGCTTCTGATCTGCCGGCGCGCCCCGCGCGCGATGGCGAAGTCGCAAAAGAGGCACCGCGTGTGGAACGGGCAGATACCCGGGCCGCCACAGACATTCCGCAGCTTGCTGTTGATCGCAAGATGGAGAACGCGTCTTTCCTCAGTGGCGGCCTGGAGATCAGCGCGCAGTCGACGAGCATAGGCGATAGCGGTCAACAGGCGCCAACCCTTTCGCTTGCAGCAGCTCCTGCGGCTGCCCCCATAGCCGCTGCGGCGCCCGTCGCAGGCGCCCCTGGCTTCGGCGCCATGATGACGCCCGCGCAGGCAACAATCGTCGCGGCACCCCAGGAAATCGTGGACATCGTCAGTAACAAGCTTGCAGGCGGCGACAAGCCAGAACGCATCATGGTGCAGCTGGACCCGCCGGAACTCGGGCGCGTCTCAATCGAGTTCAAGTTCGATGCCCAGGGCCTCCAGCAAGTCGCAGTCAGAGCAGACACACCGGAAGCCATGAAGCAGCTTCGCCTTCTACATTTCGATCTCGTCCAGTCACTCGAGCAGCATGGCCTCTCTGCACGCGACATGACCTTCAGTGAGGGGTCAGCGAACGGATCGCAGAACCAGCAGGCATCTGAATTCATCGATTACACTGCAGTTGCAGATATTGAGGCCGAGACCATACCGGCCCCTGCGCTGCTACAAGCTCGCCGTGCCCCCATTACCATCGGTGCAAGTGGCCTGAACATCAAACTCTAGGAAGGAGTTTCGGGAATGAGCGTTATCAACGCAGCGCAAACGACGCAGATCGCGCAGTCGGCGCAATCATCGCAGTCCAATCAGGCGACAGGCTCGCAGGAGACTGAGAGCGGAAGCACGCAGTTTGTTGGCGAGGAGTTCAACAACTTCCTGAAGCTGCTGACCGCACAGCTGCGCCATCAGGATCCGCTTTCGCCGCTCGACTCGACGCAGTTCGTTGAGCAGCTCGCTTCGTTCTCGACGCTCGAACAGCAGGTTCAGTCGAATACGAGCCTGAAGAGCATGGCCAGCATGATCGGTGACCTGCATTCCATGTTTGCCAGCGAATGGCTGGGACAGTCTGTAACGGTCGAGTCGTCCTGGGTCCCCTATTCCGGCGACCCTGTAGATTTCTCCTTCGACGCACCAAACGAAGCTACCGCAGCCGTGCTGACGATCGCAAACTCATCCGGCGAAGCCGTCTATAGTGACCGTCTGAAGATTGATGAGGAGAGCAAACGCTGGGATGGCCGCTTCTCGAATGGCGGTGCCGCAGCTTCTGGTGAGATCTACCAGTTCGGGATCGATCTCTATGCCGGCGACACTTTCCTGGGCACGGTCGCACCTCAAGTGCTGACCACTGTAACCGATGTTGGCACCGAAAACGGTGAGCTACGCATCGGGACCTCGTCCAGCCTGTCAGGCGACCTTGGTCAGGTTCGCCGCGTCACCGAATAAGCCGTTCCAAAACCGAAACTGGATCGCAAAGCAGCGCACTAGATGTGCTGCTTTGCCATATCCAGGATGAGTACATTTTCCAGTCCGGTTGGCAGAACCTCACGGAGGTTTGCGAGGATCATGGAGCGTATCGTCTCATAGTTTTCCGGATTGGTCAGATCGCCCAGCGTGTTGCCTTCGTTCGACAGCCGGATCAGCGTGCTCATGATATTGTCGCGTAGCTTTGGCTCCATCCCGTAAACCTGGTCGGAAACTGACTTGTCGATCTCAAGGTTTAGGTTGATGATGACGAGGCTGTCGACGCGCTCACCTTCAGTGATCGGAACGACGAATTCACGGCTGAACTTGTAATATTCCACGTCGCCGGACATGCCTGCGCTCGACTTGCCGCCATGACCACCACTTTTGGCCTCACCATGGCTGCCCCCTTCTGCCTCATGCCCATCGGCGCTGGCGGATGCATTTCCGCCCGAGGAGAACGCGCCTTTCATGAACAAGGCGCCGCCTGCGCCCAGGACAACAAAAATGGCGGCAATAATGCCGGGAATGATCTGCTTCATGTCATGCTGGCTCTAGAAAGGGACAATGGTGTCCAGGAGTTTGGGAACAAAGCCCGCGCGTACAGGCTCTGTCGCCTGCCCTGAACTTACATAGGATAGCTGGGCATCGGCAATCTTCTCATAGGTCACCGTATTCATGCGTGTGATGTCTTGAGAGCGGATGACGCCGGTTACGGTCAGCACGCGCACTTCATTGCTGACACGCGTGCGCTGGTAGCCCTGGATCACCAGATTGCCGTTCGGCTCAAGCCCGATAACGCGGGCGGCAAGACGGAACGTGACCTGCTCGGCACGGTTGATCGCGCCACTGCCGTTAAGGGCGGAATTGCGGCTGTAGTCGACACCTGGCGAAAGGTTCGCCCCGCCCGGCAGCACGCCATTTGCCCATTCAGGAAGTCCAAACAGCGCATCGAGATTGAAGTCCTGATTGGTGCCGCGCGTGCTCTGCAGCGAGTTCTGCATGCTCGCCTGATCGTCCATTTCAACGACGACGGTCAGAAGGTCACCAACAGACTTTGCCCGGCGCATGCTGAGCAGTGAATTGGCCGACGTCGTCCACAGTGAGTTGGTATCATTGTGCAGCGGCGCCTGGGGGAAAGCAGCCATGGACTGAACCGGCGGCGGGCTGGCGGGAGGCGCTGCCATCAGAGCCTGCTGGCTGGATGGCGAGGATGTGCACGCAACGCAGCCAAGCGTGAGTGCGGAAAAGAGGAGTGCATTCTTCATTGTGCCAGCACCCATCCACCCGACTGGACGACGCCAGAAACCATCTTTCGGGAATTCGTATTGATCAGCGAAACCGTATCGTTGAGCCCCCCCTCTTCCATCGCGCGTGCGGTGGTCGAGATTTCCAGTCCACCACGGATGTATTTCACGGTGACGACCTGATTACGGGTCACAAGACGCTGCGACTGGGTGTTCTCCATCGACACTTCGCGCCCCGCATAGACAGTACGGCGAACTTCCCGGCCGATGAGTGGGCTGTCGAAAACAGGCGTGCCATCTTCGGTAATCAGCATTCCCGGCGTAATGACCTCACCAGAGCGGATGACGTCCTCGGCAACAACGGCTCCTGAGGCAGTGAGCGCAAGCATGAACCCGCTTGCGAGAGTAGCGACAATGCTCATCGGACTACCTCACTCTCGTTGTGGCGGCGAGCATTTCGTCTGCTGCCGTGATGACTTTCGAGTTCAGCTCATAGCCGCGCTGCGCCTCGATCAACTCGGAGATTTCCTGAACCACGTCGACGCCTGAATCTTCGAGATATCCCTGGCGCAGAATGCCGACACCTTCAGTTGCGGGGACAAGCCGGTTGGGTGCGCCCGACGCCTCTGTCTCGAGGAACATGTTGTCGCCCATGGCTTCGAGACCCTTCTCGTTGACGAAGCGCACCAGTGAGATCGTGCCGACGGCCTGACCCTGGGCTTCGTTCGCGAAGTAAGCGACCACTTCACCATCACTGCTGATGGAAATGCGGCGGGCGTCCTCTGGAATGGTGATCCCGTCAGCTAGCTCAAACCCATCCTTGGTTACGATCTGGCCTTCAGCACTACGGTTGAGCTTGCCGTCGCGGGTGTAAGCAGACTCGCCGGACGGCAGCTGGACTTCGAAAAAGCCTGTGCCGTCGATCGCAATGTCGAGTTCCGACCCGGTCTGACGAAGCGACCCCTGTGTGATCTCCATCGACACAGAGGACGGTTTCACCCCGGTGCCAAGTTGCACCCCTGCAGGCACGACCGTGCCGACCTGCGAGGAGATCGTGCCCGGCGTCAGGTATTGCTGGTACATGAGATCGGCGAACTCTGCCGTGCGCGGTCGATAGGCGGCCGTGCTCATGTTGGCGATGTTGTTCGAGATGACGTCGACACGTAATTGTTGTGCCGCCATGCCCGTGGCTGCGATCTGCAGTGATTTCATAGGGTCCTCCCTCGATCCACGTCCTGTGCGTTAAAGCTGTCGTAAAGTGCTGATGAATTTCGCAATCCGGTCGTCTTCACGTTCAATGAGCGCCTGTCCGGCTTCATAGGCGCGCTGCACTTCGATCATACGCGCGATCTCCAGAACCGGTGAGACGTTTGACTGTTCGAGGGCACCCTGCACCACGCGGGGCTCTTCAACGGGCTGGAAGCCCTCTTCCGCCGCGAACATGGCGTCGCCTGCGCGGCTGAGCTGGCCTTCAGGCTGGACCACGCCTACCTGGTCGATGATCTGCCCATCGAAAGATATTGTGCCGTCGCCAGCGATGCTGACATTGGTCGCTTCTTCGGGAATCTGGATCGTCCCGCCACCCGCATTGAGCACGCGGAACCCCGTATCGGTAATGAGCTCAGCTTGCGCGTTCAGCTGGAAGTGCCCAGCACGCGTCAGACGCTCACCCTGCGGCGTTTCGATCAGGAAGTAACCCTCGCCCTGAATGGCGAGATCGAATGTGCCATTTGTGAAGCGAAGACCGCCCTGCTCCAGATCAAATTCGTGCCCTGCCAGCGTCCCCATAGAAAGGTCGGCGAGATTGTTACGCGCGCCGGCGATAAACTCGGCAAAGATGGCCCGGTCAGACTTGTAACCAGTCGTGCTGGAGTTTGCGAGATTGTTGGCCACAACCTGCATTTCAGTCATCAGGCCCGACTGGCGGGCAAGCGCGGCGTAAATTGCGTTCGACATCAGCGAACCTCCGTCGGAATTGGCCCCAGGGACTCGCGCAGACGCTCGAGCCTCGAGGACACATCGGTCAGTGCGATCTCTCCCTCGGCTGGCGCCTCCGGGGCGGGCCGGGCATCAGAGACACGAAGGGCGCGGATCTGGGTTTCTTCGTCGCCGCTTCTGGCAGCAATCGTGTAAAAGCGTTGTGGCACGACCCAGTGACCCGCGGCGGCATCCGCCTCTATCAGCATGAGGGCGGTATCGACATCTTCGGGAATGCCGCGCGCCAGACGATTAAAAGCCGCACGGTCACCGCGATTGATCGCATCGATCAGCGCAACCTTGCGGATCGCAACACTACCTGGGTTCTCTTCCAGGAGACGGGCCAGTGTCGCATCGTCCTTGAGCCGGAAAGCGAGCTCTGCCTGCGCCAGAGCCAGCGCGGCATCATGTGTGAGACGCTCAGAAAGCTTGGCCGACATGGACGGCAGGCCGAGATTGGCCGCGATCGCGGCCGCGCGTGCAAATCGTGCTTCGGTCCCCTCGCGATCGGCGAGAAGTGCCTCGCCCTTCATCAGCGCATCCATGGCCTTCAGATTGATCAGGAAGACGTCGCTTTGCAGGTCTTCATCCAGCATCTCTTCAAAGTGCCCCGCAAGGCGCTCGCGTGCTTCCGGGCCTGCGGCAGCGGGCACATCGGCAAGGCGCAACGTCAAGTCGTAGCCAACCGCGCTATTGAGGTCATGCAGGATAAGGTCGAGATTCTCGGAAACTGAGGCTTCAGCCGGCAGATTGCCGAGTTCATTAATGTAAAAGTCGACGATTTCCCGCTCCAAGTCGCTTGAAATCGCCTTTCCATGGCGGCGAAGGGCGGAGGCCGCCTCATTGCGGTACTGTGCGCGGCGAAGATATCCGCGAATGTCTTCAGCTGCACTCGGGGAGCCCATGGACAGGCGCTGAAGCGCCTTCACGAACTGCAACTCGCGGCTTTGCGCAATTTCCTCTGCCGTAAAGCTCGTCATCAGGCGCTCAGACAGGATCGGGCGGTCCAGACGGTCGAGCGCAGGGATTATGATGAAGGCGGCGTCAGCGCGAAGACGAAGCGGGAGTGCGCGAAAGCCTGCAAAGTGCTGCGCGAGCAGGTCTGCGCCGTTTGCGTCGTTCGATTTCAACTGTCCGACGGCCAGCCACACGCCGTCTGCGCGAGAGCAACTGGCAACGTCACGAAAGAAGGAGAGGTCAGGCCTGGTGTCGCGGTCTAGCAGATCCGTCAGAAGACGCAGCGCCACGCCCCCCTGACCATGATCCCCTTTGATCTCGGACCGTGCTTCCGCGATCATGCCAAGCGACAGATAGGCTTTCGCCATGAGGCGGCCGAGGGCGGTGGTGCGTTCTTCACCCTCCAGAAAGCCGCGCCACTGCGCCAGATCACTATAGGATGAGAAGTCGGAAAACTCCGTGAATTCGTAGGGCGAGGTCTCGGGGCAGAGGTATTCCACGCGGACTGGAGCGGCGGTGACGGGTTCCGGCGATGGGGAGGTTTCAGCCGCTTCGGTAGTGACTTGCCCGCTTGTCGCTATCTGCTCGCTGCTGGTTTGCCCTGGATCGGTTGGCGACGTCTCAGCAGACTGAGGTCTGGCCGGTCTCAACAGGCCTTCATTTATAGCCTCCTGAACAAAGCTGTCGAGCTCTCCGGGGAGACGGTCGATCTCATCTGCCTGTCCAGACACAATTGGCGGCTCCTGCTGAGCAGAAGCCGCCTGCGCCAGTATTGCAGCGCCAAGACATATGACCGTGAGACTTCTCAAGCTGCCTGCTTCAGCCCCCTCAGTGCTTCTTCAATTTCGTTGAAGGATGGACGCACCCGCGCGGGCGCATGCCGCCTTGCGACTTCGACGCAGATATTGACGGGGTTTTTATGGAGGTTCGAAACCAGCATTTCGCCAATCATCGAGTAGAAGAAGTGTTCCTCGGTCCGTAGCGCTTTAACGCGCGAGGCAAAGGGGCCAACAAGACCGTAGGCGAGAAACACGCCAAGGAAGGTTCCGACGAGGGCGCCGCCGATCATGCCGCCGAGCACTTCAGGTGGCTTGTCGATGGACGACATCGTCTTGATGACGCCGAGAACAGCCGCAACGATGCCGAGCGCCGGCAGGGCGTCCGCCATGGTCTGCAGGGCGTGCGACCCAGCGAGCTTGTCTTCATGCAGGCTCTCGAGGTGTTTCTCGAGCAGTTCTTCAACCTGGTGAACATTGTCGAAGTTCATCAACATGGAGCGGATCGTGTCGCAGATCATGTTGATGGCATCCTCATCCTTGAGGATTTTCGGATAGCGCTGGAAGATGGAGGACTGTTGGGGATCCTCAATGTGCTGTTCGATGTCGACTGGATTGTTGCGCAGCACGTTCAGAAGCTCTGACATCAGGCAAAGCAGGTCCTGATAGTCGCTTTTCTTCCACTTCGAGCCGGTGAATGCAGCAACCACGTCGGCGCCAGTCTGCTTGATGGTGCCGAAATCGTTGGCCGCCAGAAGTGCGCCGATGGCTGCGCCGCCGATCATCATGCCTTCGAATGGAAGCGCGTGCGTAATGATGTCCATATGACCGCCGGCCAGCATATAGCCACCGAAGACCATGCCGACTGTCACCAAGATGCCCAGAATTGCGTTCAACTCATCCTCCATCGCGCCGATAAAGGCGCGGATATTTCCTTCGTTCAGGCGCCCGATAGCTCCTGAACGAAACTTTCCAGCAGGGGCGAAGTCAGCTTTATGGCGCGTCTGTCTTTCCAGTTGCCTAATTCAGCCTCACCGATTTCCACAGGTCCGGTCAGTGTCTCCGCGTGCAGATAAAGCTTGCCGTCTTCTGCGTCGGACAGAGGCAGCACCTGCCCCACTTCCAGACGCGAGCAATCAGCCACCGTTATTGGCAGTTTTGCCAGCACAGCATCGAGCCCGACGCTCGAACGGCGGATCGACTTTATGAGGTTTGACTTGTTGACCGCAGGCCTGGGCTTCGCACTTGCGGCGACCGCATGGTCAAGACGTTCGGCATGGGCGGTCAGGCTCTCGACGTCATAGTAGAAGTCCAGACGCGCCGTCGGCTCGACATCGCCGCGCCCGAACAGGTTGACAGAAATACAAACAAGCTTTGGGCCATCGAGGAACACTTCGGGCAGGCCGGCCGGGTCCGCGACCATATAGTCATCCGGCAGCGCTAGCCCGGCCGGTACAGCGTGCGAAAGATCGCTCATCAGGCGGCGCACAGGCTTGTCACACATCAGTCGGAGAAAGAGAGGCGGCGCAATTTCGACATGTGAAAGGTCTTCTTTCAGACGGCGGGCGACAAACCGCTCCGCGAGGGATGCGCCGATCGAAATGCCGTGAAGCCCGCCAGTCCCCCGAGGTAAACAAATATACCCGAATTTTTCACGAATGCGGACTTTGGCCTGCTCAAGGTTGCAGAGCGCCCTGGCCCCGATCTGGGCTTTCATTTCGAAGCCGAGGGCCTCTTTCAGCCACGTCTCGCAGGCCTTCGCCATGGTCGCCCATAGCGGCTCACATTGCAGGAGGGACGGGGGTAATCCCCCCGCTGACCTCATCATTTTAAGCAATGTTTCCGACACGCCAGCCCCTCAGCTGATTGGATAATTCTCCACAGTCCGGTGTCGGCGGATTTGGTAAACGTTTCGTTAGGGATACAGCGCCAATCGCGCGCCTCGCTTAGACGATGTGTCAGCCACTCTCTGTTATTGAGGATGCTGAAACTGCAGAAAGCGGGTCAAACTCATGGCACAAACGCCGTCCGACGCTCATCACGTCACGATCATCAAGCGTAAGAAAGTCGTCAAAGGCGATGGGCACCATGGCGGTGCCTGGAAGGTCGCTTATGCTGACTTTGTAACCGCGATGATGGCGTTCTTCCTTCTCATGTGGCTGCTTAACGCGACGACGGAAGACCAGCGCAAGGGTATTGCAGACTACTTTAACCCGTCCATTCCTGTCAGCCGGGTCTCCGGCGGCGGCGCCGACGGGCTGAATGGCAGCTCCCTCATGGCAGACGACTCGGCGGCAAAGGTCGGGACCGGCGCGACAGGCGTTGGCGACGGGCATTCGCTCGAACAGATGCGCCACACAGATATTCAGCGCGACCTTGAAGCGATGCGCGAGGAACTGGGCGATGATCCCGAACGCCTGTCAGAGCACCTCATGGTAAAGATGACGCCCGAAGGCATCGTGCTCGAGATCGTCGATTCAGAAAGCCGGCCGCTCTTTGAACTAGGCCGCAGTGAGCCAACCGCGCTCATGACCGAACTTCTCGACGCGGTGTCCAATTCGCTCAATGCCTTTGAGAATGATGTGAAGATTGTTGGGCACACTGATAATAGCCCGTTCCGCGGCGCGGCTGGCTACGACAACTGGCAACTGTCTTCGGACCGCGCAAACACAGCCCGTCAGCTACTGGCTTCAAATGGTTTCCCGATCGATCGCGTAAGGGAGGTCTCTGGCCGCGCAGACACCGACCCACTTGTCCCTGGTGACCCGTCGGCTGCGCGCAACCGCCGTATCTCCATCACCATCATGACGGACACGCCAGACCCTGCGGCGAGCTAATTATCCGTCTATTAAACATTCAGCTCCAATTTCAGAGGAAATCTGACAAAGGAGTTGTCAATGAGTATCTCGTCGTCCCTGAATGCAGGAGTAATGGGGCTGAATTCAAACGCGAGCCGTTTGTCCACGATCTCCGACAATATCGCGAACTCTTCGACCTACGGCTACAAGCGCAGCGTCGCTGACTTTTCCAGCATGGTGATAAACGGCCAGGCCTCTGCCTATTCGGCAGGCGGCGTGACGGTGAACACCTTTAAGGACATCCAGCAGACCGGCTCCCTTATTAACACCGGCAACTCGACCGATATCGCCGTTGGAGGCCGCGGCCTTCTGCCCGTGACAGACGGCGCCGGTGTGAATTCGCTCGCGTCCGAACGGGAACTCATGCTCCTTCCGACGGGCTCCTTCTATGCAGATGAGTCTGGCAACCTTCGCACCCAGAGCGGCATGTTCCTGCTCGGCTGGGCCGTGGATAGCGATGGCGGCATCGGCACAGTCAGCCGCAACAGCGGTGCAAATCTGCAGCCGGTGAACATCTCTGCCTCGCAATACGTCGCGTCACCGACGTCCCGTATTGATCTCGGCATCAACCTGCCCGCCGACGCGACCCTCGCAGGTGCCTCCGGCCAGCCATATGATCTGCCGATCGAGTACTTCGACAATATCGGCCGCGCCCAGACCCTTTCGCTGTCTTTCGCCCCGGACGTCCCGACAGACGGCGCAACCAATCGATGGACTGTGCAGGTCTATGACAGCGCAACCGATGGCACCGATCCGATCGCCGAACTGGTCATGACATTTACCGACGATGTCGATGAAGGCGGCCGGATTGCCACAGTCGCGCCGGCGACTGGCACCGTATATGACGAGGATACAGGCATCATGACCCTGAGCCTCCCGCACGGCGACGTTGAAGTTCTTGTCGGCGAACCTGGCGGCACGACGGGTGTCACACAGCTTTCCGCACCCTTTTCACCAACCAATGTGACCAAGGATGGCGCGCCAATTGGTGACCTTCAGTCGGTCGAGATCGACGAAAAGGGCTTCCTTCAGGCGGTCTATAATTCGGGCTATCGCCGCGCGCTTTACCAGATCCCTGTTGGCGATGTGCCGAACATGAATGGTCTTCGCGCCAAGGATGGTCAGGCTTTCTCCGTTTCTGCTGAAAGCGGCAACCTTTATCTCTGGGACGCTGCCACCGGGCCTGTCGGTGATGTCGCCGGCTACTCCCTGATGGAGTCGACGACTGACATCGCAGCAGAGCTGACCGACCTCATCGAGACGCAACGCGCCTATTCGTCGAATGCGAAGATCGTCCAAACCGTCGATGAGATGCTTCAGGAAACAACCAATCTGAAGCGCTAGGCTAACGCTGAGCGCGGGGGCTAACCCTTGAGTCTGTCAAACGCCATAAACACCGCCCGCACCGGTCTGCAAGTGACCGGTCTGCGGGCGGATATGGTCGCCACCAACGTCTCGAATTCGACGACGCCGGGCTATGTCCGGCGTTCGGTGCTGGTCAGCGAGCAGATGACGGTGTCGAATCCATCCGGCGTGCGGGTGGATGGCGTCGGGCGCGCCGCAAGCGAACCTCTGACTGCTCAACGCATGGCATCGGGTAGCGACCTGGCCCAGGCCAGCGTGATGTCTTCTACATGGGCGTCGCTCTCGGCGCGCCTTGGCGATACCGTTGACGGCACCGGGCTCTTTTCGATGATGTCGAACTTCGAGACCTCGCTCGCCAATGCGGCCGCCACACCTGAGTCTCAGGCAAACCTTAACGCTATCGTCGATTCCGTTCGCGCACTGGCATCCGAATTCAATAGCCTGTCGGACTTCATCTCCTCTGAACGCATCGAGGCCGATCGCGAAATCGCGAACGGCGTCGATACGGTGAATGACGCGCTGAACCAGATACAGGCAATCAACTCCAAACTCGCCGGCAGTGACAGGAACTCTGCAAAGGCCGCCGCCCTGATGGATGAGCGCCAGCGATACGTTGATACCATCTCGGAATTCCTGCCCGTACAAACAGTGCAACGCACTGGAGGCACGATCGATATCGTCACGAAGGAGGGCGTATTCCTTCTGGCAGGCGGCGCGCGCGAGATGGAATTCTCGCCTGCCGCAGCTGTTGGCCCGGGTGACGGTATCGACACAGGCGCACTCTCGGGCATCAAGGTGGGAGATGTGGACATCACCCCGGGTGCAGCGTCTTATGGCGCGGTTTCAAGCGGCCTGTTCGGCGCGCTCTTCACCCTCCGCGACACTGACCTCCCGGACTTTCAAGGTCAGCTCGATACGGTCGCGAGCGATATCATGGCACGTCTCGACAATGCAGACCTTGCAGGCGGTGCGAATACAAGCCTGCTCGTCGATACCGACCCCGGCGCGGGCGCTGGCGTTGCGGCCCGCATCTCAATCAATCCCCTGATCGACCCGCTTCAGGGCAGTCAGCTCTCGTTGCTTCGCGACGGTCTTGACGCCACCGCAATGGGTGACGCTGGCAATGGCAGCCTCTTCAACGCCATGCTGGACGCCATGACCGCTAACCGCACGCTCGGCAGCGGCGGCTTTCAGGGCAGCTATACGGCAACCGGCCTCGTGGCTGGTTTCGCCTCGCGTACGGGCCAGATGCGCGTTTCGAGTGAAGCAGTAGAGGCGTCCACCGCCGCGCAGCACTCCATCATGGTTGAGGCCGAGCAGAAACAGACCGGCGTCGATGTAGACGAACAGATGCAGCTTCTTCTCGAGATCGAGCAGGCCTATGCCGCGAATGCGCGCGTCATCGAAGTCGCCAATCAGATGATGCTCAGATTGATGGAGCTCTAGGATGATCAACAAGTCCTACCTCGCCAATTCGGTCACGACGCAGCTAAGCCGTGACATCCAGTCCATCCGTGAACGAATTGATCGCACGTCGAGTGAGGCTGTTACCGGACGTACCGCGGACCCTACCGCACACCTGTCAGGCCAAATTGGCAGGGCGATGATTGCAAATGATGCGCTCAACAAGATCGATCGCGATTCAAGCCTTCTTCAGATTCGCGAGAGCCGACTGGATATCACGCAGCAAAGTCTTTCCCGGATGCAGGAAGGTCTTGCCGAGATATCGGTTCGAGCGCTGGACAGTCTCAGCGCAGGATCGCCGGTTGAGCGCACGGCGCTGGCGCAGGATGCACGCGCACAACTCGACAGCGCTTTGATGGCGCTCAATTCTCGCCATGGCGAACGTTTCCTGTTCTCAGGCGATGCGACCGACAAGGCAGCGTTCGGTTCACCGGACGATCTCATGGAAGACCTGCGCGCGATCGCAGATGCCGCGACCGACAAGACCGATTTCGATGCAAGGCTGAACGCCTATTTCGATCTCGACACTGGCGACTTTGCAAACAGCTTCTATCGCGGCTCAAAGACGAACTCTGATGGGGACGCCATCACCGGCCTGGACCCGGCCATTACGCAAACCCTTCGAAATCTCGGCGTGCTTGCCATGGCCGCTCCAGGCGATGGTCTCGACAATCTGTCGAACACCGAGACGCTAGATGTTATCCGTTCGTCAGCCGACAGGCTGGTGCAGGCCGACGCAGCGCTAACACAGTTGCGCGCCGCGAACGGCATCCTTCAGGAGCGTGTTGCAACCGGGCTGGACAGCCTCGCCAAGGAAAAGCTCGTCGTGAACACCCTGCTTGAGGGTATGACCTCGCGCGACCAGTACGAAGCCGCCGCAGAACTCAAAGCTCTCGAGGCCAGTCTTGAAGCCTCTTACATGTTGACCGCGAGACTCTCGCAGCTCAGCCTCATGAACTTCCTAAGGTGATCTGATGAAGCCGATCCTCGTTCTTCTCGCCCTCGCAACCCTCCTGCTTCCCGGTCAGCTCTTGCCGGCAGCAGACGCCCAGACGCGCATTCGCGATGTGGTGGATGTGGAAGGCGTGCGCCAGAACGACCTGATCGGCTATGGTATCGTGGTCGGTCTCAACGGTACCGGCGACTCGGTACGCAACTCACCCTTCACCGAAGACTCCCTCACCTACATGCTGGAGCGCCTTGGCGTGAATGTGCAGGGCGAGGACATCAAGCCTGACAATGTTGCAGCCGTGTTGGTCACCGCAACGCTTCCGTCCTTTGCCCGTAACGGCTCAACGCTGGACATCTCGGTCGCCTCGATCGGCGATGCCGAAAGCCTTGAAGGTGGCACGCTGGTGCTGACCCCGCTCAAAGGCGCAGATAACGAAGTGTACGCAGTCGCCCAAGGCAGCATCGTGGTGTCCGGTATTGATGTGAAAGCAGACGGCGCACGTGCACGCCGCGGCACCCCGACACAGGGAGCCATACCAAATGGGGCGCGTGTCGAACGCGAAATTCCTTACCAGTTCAATGACCGCAATTCTCTCGTTCTCGCCCTTCGCGATCCTGATTTCACGACGGCCGCGCGCATCGAAGACACGATTAATGCGGCTGTTGGCTCCCCGGTCGCCTATATGCGTG
Organism: Henriciella marina; assembly: GCF_027213945.1. Lineage (GTDB taxonomy): Bacteria > Pseudomonadota > Alphaproteobacteria > Caulobacterales > Hyphomonadaceae > Henriciella > Henriciella marina_A. Next base: position 993,237 of record NZ_JAPWGW010000001.1, on the reverse strand, counting down.
ACCCGGGCACCGTCGACATCGACCTTCGCAGTCTTCAGGGATCCCCGTCGCGGGTGCTGGCCAGCATCGAGAACCTGCCGATCGAGGTCGCCATTCCAGCCCGCATCGTCATCGACGAACAATCCGGAACCATCGTCCTCGGCAAGGATGTTACCATCTCCCGTGTTGCCATTGCGCAGGGCGATATCTCCATAAAGGTAACCGAAAGCCCGGTGGTGTCGCAGCCGAATCCGTTTGCGGATGGCGAGTCGATCGTTCTGCCACGCTCGCAAATCGAGATCGGCCAGACTGGTACGCGAAACATTGCCACACTCGATGCCAATGTGACGCTCTCACAGCTAATTTCTGGTCTGAACGCCCTTGGCGTCTCACCACAAGAGATGGGCGATATCATCCGCACCATGAAGGCGGCAGGCGCCCTGCACGCAGACTTGATTATCCAGTAGATCGTCGGACCGGATAAGCGGGGCGAGCAGGCGTCCCGTTCGCCCAACTTTTCTCTAGCCTGCTTTTGCTGGCGCCTTTTCAAGCGTGATCAGGCCGCGACGCTTCATGGACATGAGCGTTGTCAGGAAGGTGCGCTGCGTTGCGTCCGGGTCTTCGACAGGCTTGCGGTTCGGATCTGACAGCGCATCGCGATACTGCACTGCCAGGCGCGAGGAGATGTTCTCCAGAAGGTAATCCTGCACCCGCTGGGCAGGGCCTGTTAGCGTCGCAAGAACTGGCACGAGCGCATCCTCGCCAAGCTCCTTGAAGACGACCGGCACCGACTGGCGTGCCAGGATTTCCGGCAGGCCCTCAATCGTGAACATGACTTTCTCGATGCTCTCGAACTTGTCTTCATGCTCGGTACGGATGAAGGACATGATGCGTGCGCGCGTATGGTTGGGCAGCAGGCTGAGCAGTTCCCCAACAGATTCCGCGTTGGCGTTTCCGTCGCTTTCTTCAGCCTGTGCCTGATTGAGGAATTCAATCTCCACCATCTGGGCAACAACGTCTTCGATTTCGGCATCGACATCGTCGCCGCCGACCAGATAGCCGATCGTGTTGTCGAGCATGGGCTCCTGCAGGTGGCCGACGACTTCCGACGCGAAGGCGACGTCCAGCTTGCGCAGGATGATCGCACTGATATTTGCGGTGAGCCGCGACAGATAAGCCGCCACGACGGCTGGCTTGCGCGCTTCCAGGCGTGTCCAGACATCACTCGATTTCGAAACCGGCTGGGGCTTGGGCATCTCGACATTGCCAAAGACAATGTCAGCGCGGTTCTCGTCCAGAAAGCTCGAAACGATCTCACGGGCCCGCTCGCGTCCGCCCCGGAAAGAACCATTGGCCGCTCGCAAGGCCTGGAGGAAATCCATCACGATTTCGGTGAGTTCTTCGCGGCCAAGATAGGACACCGCCTCAAGCTCGTTCGCGACCTGCGCGAGCGAAGCATTGTCCAGTTTCTCGACGATGGGGCGCGCGGCCTGTTCGCCCAGCATGGCGATGACCACGGCCGCTCGTCTTGCGGGCGGGATCGCGCCAGCCTTACCGGACGCTGCGCCAGGTCGGGCGCGCATCTGGGTGACGTTCGAACCTTGCCTTGTCGCAGCCCCGCTCATCCGGCGTATCCTCTTACCAGCGCCTCGGTGATCTTGAGCCAGCCATCGGCCAGCACGAAGAACCCGATCTTGAATGGCAGCGACACGACGGTTGGCGGAACCATCATCATGCCGACGGCCATGAGGACAGATGCTACGACGAGATCAATAACAAGAAATGGAAGAAAGATTACAAATCCGATCTGAAATGCATGTTTAATTTCAGAAAGCATGAACCCGGTGGCCAACATCGAGAAGGCTGGCTCTTCGCCCTCAACGACCGGCCGGTTGAGCGCGTCACCCAACACGTTGATCGTACCCGGCTCGACGCGGGCCGTCATGAATGTTCGGAAAGGGTCCGTGGTCAGCTCCCAGGCCGTCGCTTCGTCGATCGCGCCGTCGATATAGGGTGAGACACCATTCGCCCATGCCTGTGTAAATGTTGGCTCCATGATGAAGAAGGTCAGGAAGATAGCGAGCGCCATCAGCATCATGTTCGGCGGGGCCTGCTGAACCCCAAGCGCCTGACGAATGAATGAGAAGACGATCACCAGAAAGGGCAGGCAGGTCACCATCATGGCGAGGCCCGGCACAAGGCTGAGCACCGACACGACAAGGAACAGGATAATGACGGTACCGCTCAGCCCGCCTTCGCCATCCTGACCGAGTACAGCATCAAGCGCGGCACCCGCATCCCCGGCGTCCTGCGCGTGCGCCGCAAAGCCAAGGATCAGGGCAAAGGCGAATAGGCTGGCAAGACGCAGGATCAGGCCACTATCGCTAGCCTTCGGAAGCATCAGCCTCTTCCGCGATTTCAGTGATTTTGACGGCGATACCGCCATTGTCTGTCTCGACCAGCTCGCCGCGCGCGATGAGCTTGTCATCGACCATCAGGCGAACCGGGTCCTCAATGCGCGAGTCCAGTGCGATGACGGAGTCAGGCGTAAGGTCGAGGACCTCCTGAACGCTGAGACGACGCTGGCCTACAGAAACCGTCAGGGTAACCGGCACACCATAAATCGCCCGGCGAAACTGATTGACCGGAGAGGTATCTCGCCGGTCTTCGCCTTCATCGCTTACTGGCTGAACCTCAGGATTTGCCATCACCCACTCTCCTGTTCACTCGGCCGCTCGCTGCGCAGATGCCCGATGCAGGCTTCCAGCAGACCATCGAAGTCGAAATCCAGACCCCCGCTTTTCCAGCTGACATCGACACGGCTTCCGTTGGCATCTTCCTGCGGAATCACGTTGCAGATATCGGCCAGCTGTTTCGAGCGCTGGATCGTTTCATACAACTGCTCAGCCAGATGTGGTTCGGCCTTTATGTCAATGCAGACCTCACCGGGCGGGATCATCTTTTCCAGATGGAGCGAGATCTCCTCAGCCAGGAAGCGCCGGGCGAGCTTTGGAAAAAGGCGCTCCGCAATTGCCGCAATAGACGCCGCTGTCTGCCGGCGGGCATCTGCCTCTATCTTTTCGACTTTACCAGCAAGCGAATCCAGAATGAGCTGGACCTCGCCCATCTGTCGGCTGAACTGGCTATCCTGTTCACGGCGGCGCTTTTCCATCTCGCGCTCATGGGCCTGTTCCAGCTCCGCAAGCCGGTCACGCGGATTGGGGGCTGGCGCTGCTGTTGCAACCGACGCGCCTGCGTGCACGGAATCAAAGTTCGGAAAACGAGAAAAGACTGCCCTACTCATTTACGACCGCCTTTCTGTCTTCGCTCAGCCAGGACTGAAGCAGGGCGACAGCCTCGTCTGGACGCTCTCGCGTATAGTCTGAAAGGTAGACGAATGGGTCGGGCGATTCTTCGCTAACGTTTTCCGCCGCGCCTGGCGCCGGGCCTTCAAGTGCGGCCGTCTCGGGCTTGTTCTGCGACAGGAGCGGACGAACAACGCCAAGGCCTAGAACAATCACCACGAGGCCGAGCAACACGGCCTGAAGACCTGACCAGAAGTAATTCTGAACCAACGTTTCGACCATGCCCGGAGCCGTTACCATCTCTGCCACTTCGGCAACCTGGAACGGCATGAGTTCAACCGTAAGCGTATCACCCCGCGCGGTATTGAGACCCGCACCGGACAGGATAAGTTGCTCGAAGTCGCTCAGAATTTCCTGCGCCGCAGCCTGGGCGGCGGCCGGATCAAGGCCTTCCTGAACCAGCGCATCTTCGTTGAGAAGCACGGCGATGGAGATACGCTCCACCTGTCCGGGCAAGAGTTCGGTTTCGGTGCGCCGCTCATTGAATTCGTAATTGATGCTCTCGGTCGAGTTGCGCATAGTGCTGGAATTACCCTCGCCGCCAGCCGTGCCTTGTGGAAGGTTGCTGGCTGCGCTGAGCGCCCCGCTCGTACCGGCACTGGTTTCACTGACATCGTTCGTGGTGCGGCTGCGTACGATCCGCGATTCTGGATCGACCGTGCGTTCGGAAATGGTCTGGCGTTGGCGGTTCACATCGACGCTGACCGAAACGCGCGCATTGCCTGCGCCCACGCGGGCTTCGATCAGGCGCATGATCTTGTCTTCAACCATCGTCGCCTGATTGTCGGCAGCGATGGATGGCTGGGAGGCCTTTGCCACGTTCGGGCCTGCGATAACGCCTTTAACTGGGTCGATCACGGCGACATCTTCCGGCGCGAGACCAGCGACAGCTAGGGCAACGAGGAACTGGATAGCTTCGGCCTGGCCCGGTGAAAGGTCATGCGCGGTGCTTAGCGCGACCGATGCTGTTTGCGGCGCCTGCGAGCGAGCGAAACCGGAGCCGAGGCTTGCCCCAATATGAACCCGCGCCGCCGAGACGCCGTCTATCGCCAGAATTGTGCGCGTCAGCTCACCTTCCTTGGCGCGCCAGTAGGCCGCGTTGTACATTTCCGACGTTACGGAGAAACCGTTCACATCATCGAGCAACTCATAGCCCTGCACCGATTGCTGCGGCAGGCCCTGACGGGCGAGCGCATAGCGAACCTGGTCGCGCTGGCTCTGCGCGATGAAGATGGAATCGCCCCGAAGCTCATAGTCGACGCCGCGCTGTTCCAGTTCCTCTATGATTTCGCCTGCAGTTGCAGGTTCAAGCTTTGAATAGAGCAGAGACTTGGGCTCACTCAGCGCGCCCTGAACAAGAAACACCATTGCGAAAACAACGCCGAGCACCGCCGCAGCTAGAGCAAGCTGGCGGCTTGGCGGCAAGGATCTCAAGGTCTCTAGAAATTTCATAGCGGATATCAGCCCCGGGTTCTGAAAAGCGCTCCATATGGAATGATTAATAAATCGGGCGAAATCATTAACGCTTCCTTTACCGGGGATTTACTAAAGCAGCGGTGTGGAATGATGCATTGCCGAGAGGGGCAGATGGCCGCTGATAACGCCCGCAATCCGAACGCAGACGATGCCGCGCCCGCTGATGGCGGCGGCAATCTCCTTGTAAACTCTGCGATTATTGCCGTTCTCTGTGGTGCGGCAGCTTTTGGGGTCGTGTATTTCCTGGCCCCATCCGGGCAAGCCGAATCGGCGGCCTGCGTTGCCTCTACAGAGGCGAGTGGACCCCCACCACTGGCAAGCGCGGATACTGGTTATGTCGCGCTCGAAGACATGCTCATCACGGTCGGTGACGGTGCGAATGCCCGCTATGTCAAAGTTAATGCCGTTATCATGACCCCGGCCGCAGAGGTCGAGGCCGTCCAGGCCGCTTCGCCGATGCTGCAGGACGCCTTCCTGACCTATCTGCGCGCGATCGACGTCTCAGACTTCGAAGCCGAGGCGTTCTATCCGGATCTGAAGGAACAGCTTTCACGGCGCGCCGAACTCGTCCTTGGTGCAGAACGCGCCCGCGGCGTCCTTATAACCGAATTCATGTTGAGGTAGCGCCATGCCAGAATTTCAGATCACTGACCTTGCGCTCTTCCTCGTCTCACTGGCCGCCTGCATTTACTGTGTTCAGCTTTCTCGCAGGCTCAAATCCCTGCAGGACACACGCGACGGGCTTGGTGCCACCATCATGGCGATGACCAAGTCTGTGTCCGCTGTGTCGTCCGCAACTCAGGATACTCGCAATCAGGCTGGCGAACTGGCCGCGCGATTGAGCAAGCTGATGAAAGAAGCCGATGAGACCTGTGAGCGTCTTGAAGCGCTGATCGAACGCGCCGATGGCGCTTCCACCCGTCGCCGCCCCGCCGCACGCCCTGCTGCAACCTATGAAGAACCAGCCCGCGACCCGGAACCGGCAAGACTACCTACCGGCGCCGAGGGCGGCCTCGACCAACTTATCGATGAGATGCGCGCCCGTCAGGAACGGCTGAAGAAAGCCGCACGCAATGGCGACTTTCTCTTTGAAGACGAAGAAACCTGGGTCACCCAGAACCATAATTAGGATCTGAACCAGAAATGGCCGGAAAAGCGCGCACACATGTCCTCATCACGCTCGGTGTCCTTTTCACCGTTGGCGGTGTTGTGCGTATTCTCCCCGACACGCTGGCCTCCGCAGAAAACACGTCTCCGGCAGAAGCGGCTGTAGAAGCCGCCGCGTCACCGTCCCAGCCAGCAGCGCAAGCCCCAGAATCGTCCCGCGCTGTCCCCACCCCATCGACCATATCGACGGAGCCAATGGCGGCTCTACCGTCCGAATTCTGCTTGACAGGCGAGGCTGCCGCGGCGCTCGCGAGCGACCAGAGCGTGCTTCAGGCCCGCTCTGCCGACTTCCAGCAGCGCGAGATCGACCTCCGAGCCCGCGAAGCTGACCTTCGCCGCAAGGCCGAAGAACTCACCGCCCTGCAGCAGGCCGTCGAGGCGCGCTGGGACGAGATGACGGTGAACGCGGAAGCTGACCTCGAACATCTCACCCGAATGTACAGCGCGATGAAGCCTGATCAGGCTGCGCCCATCTTCAACCAGATGGACCCGAATTTCGCTGCTGGCTTCTTGCGCCTGATGGACAGCGACCAGGCTGGTCTGATCCTGGCGAGCATGCAGTCTGACAAGGCCTATGTGGTGAGCGTCCAGATGGCCAATCGCAATCGCGACATCCGCTCCGCGAGCCGCGCTCCATAAGGCTTTTCTGCGACTTACCGTTTGCGTCCGCCAGCAGAATCTCTAAGGCGTCAGTACATGAACAAAATCACCTTGCATAAGGGCGATTTGCCCGGCGATCTTGATCTTGGCCGGGAAATTGCCGTCGATACCGAAGCGATGGGTCTGAACCCGTTTCGCGATGCGCTTTGCGTCGTCCAGCTGTCCAGCGGCGACGGCACGGCGCACGTAGTCCAGCTGGACCGCAGCTTCGATTGCCCGAACCTGAAAGCGATGATGGCGGACACGTCCAGCTTGAAGCTGTTTCACTTCGCGCGGTTCGATGTAGCCATGATGAAGCATTGGCTTGGCATCGATTGCGCGCCGGTCTGGTGCACGAAGATCGCGTCCAAGCTCTGCCGCACCTATACCGACCGGCACGGCCTGAAAGATGTAGCGCGCGAGATTGCAGGCGTCGATATGTCGAAAGCCCAGCAATCTTCCGACTGGGGCGCACCGGAACTCACAGACGCGCAGCTGCAATACTGCGCGAACGACGTGCTCCATCTGCACGCCATCAAGGCCGGTCTGGAAGACATGCTTAAAAGGGAGGGCCGAATGACCCTTGCGCAGGCATGCTTCGATTTCCTTCCGGTCCGGGCGCAACTTGACCTTGAAGGTTGGGACGATACAGACATCTTCGCGCACAGTTAGGGACAGACTATTGCCGCAATTTGCGCTGATAGGCTGAGGGGAAGGGGCGCCGTGAACACGGCAATTTGCAACGGAAAGCAAGGCCATTGGCTGTAGACTCGAATAGCGCGCTAAGCTTGTGGGAGCCGCGGCGGCAGATGACGCTTGCGCAGGCGCGCAAACGGTCTTCGCTGGTTGCCATGCTGAGACTTGCTTTCACGGCGGGCGCCGCCATCGCTGCTGGCATCATGGTCGGCCACCTCGCGGCGAACGCCTTTACCAGTGGTCCGGGCAAGATCGAGCAGCTGACATCGGAAGAAGTCGTGACAATGGTGAATGCAAGATTCACTGGCCGCGACGAAACGGGCAGCACGATCGTGATTACGGCCGATACTGCCCAGCGCCAGCGCGACAACCCTGAGCAGATTGCACTTCGCAATCCCCGGCTTGTGACTGAGGACGGCACCGAGATCGATGCGCCCTCCGGTCTCTATGACCAGGCCGCACAGACGCTGGCACTTTTTGAGGATGTCCGGCTGATCGATGCTCAGGGCTATGATTTTCGTTCTACTTCAGCGAAAATGTTTATTAGCGAGGGACGCGTCGACGGAATCGACCCACTTGTTGGATCGGGTCCGCTTGGCGACGTGACCTGTGACACGTATGAAATTGTTGACGATGGCGATCGGCTGCGGTGCCGTGGCAACGTAAACATGATGATCTTTCCCGGCGGACGCGATGCACAAGGCAACGCATCGGCCGCAAATACGGCGCCACCGGCCGTCGATGAGGAGTAAGTACTGAGATGATGAGACGTCTGACGACCATCCTGGCCATTGCTGCAGTCGCTGCACCGGCAGCCTTTGCACAGATTTCCGGAGAAGGCGGGCCAATTCGGGTAAACGCCGATACCAGTGAAGTCATGGAACGCCAGCGCCAGGTGGTGCTGATCGACAATGTCGACATCATGCAAGGCAATGCCCGTCTGCGCGCCGACAAGGTCACCATCTATTATGGTGGTGCGGGCGAGACCCAGACGGCTGGAATGAGCGGCTTCGGTGATATCGAATCCATGGTTGCCGAGGGTGAGGTTTTCTACGTCACGCCCGACCTCAAGGCGACTGGCGACGTCGGGACCTACGACGCGCAAGCCGATACGATTACGCTGACCGGTGAAGTGGTTCTGGTTCGCGGTGAGGATGTCGCCACCGGCAGACGTCTCGTGATGCGCCTTGAGGAAGGCAGAACCACCCTCGACGGCGGCGATGGGCAGGTCCAGTTTAACATCTCTCCAAACGAGAGACAGGGCGCAGCCTCTGGCGAAAATGCTACAGAAGACGCCGTCGCCACCGAGGATGATGCGCTCACGAACGATGTTGAGGACAGCGCCGACGCGGACCTCACCGATGAAGAAACATCAAATTGAACGGACCGGTCTAAGCGGATATTAAGCCTGATGGCATAAGCATTTATCCGGGCGGCAATCTTCCGCGCCGGGCAAGGGAATGGGTTTTATGACGACAGAAGCTACAGGTCTCGTAGCGCACGGGCTCGCCAAGTCTTTTGGCAAACGCACCGTCGTCAGAAACGTATCCCTCTCCCTGCAACGCGGTGAGATTGTGGGTCTACTCGGGCCGAACGGCGCGGGTAAGACGACGTGTTTCTACATGATCATGGGTCTGATCGGCGCTGATGCCGGGACGATCGAGATCGACGGGGCGGATGTTACCACTCTCCCCATGTATCAGCGCGCACGCCTGGGTGTCGGTTACCTGCCACAGGAAGCCTCAATCTTTCGCGGGATGAGCGTCGAAGAAAATATTCTCTCGGTCGTTGAGCTCGTTGAAAAGGACAAGGCCGCTCGCAAGCGGGAAGTCGAAGCCCTTCTGGAAGAGCTGCACATCACGCATCTTCGCGAACAACCCGCCACCTCCCTTTCAGGGGGTGAACGGCGCCGCGTGGAGATCGCCCGTGCACTCGCCTCCAGACCGAGTTTCATGCTTCTGGACGAACCGTTTACCGGTATCGACCCCCTCGCCGTGTCGGATATTTCCGATCTGGTCGGTTATCTCAAGCAACGCGGACTAGGCGTTCTGATCACTGACCACCAGGTGCGAGAGACGCTTCAGATCGTGGACCGGGCATCGATCATCTATGATGGTGGCGTGCTGTTCGAAGGCACACCGCAGGATGTCCTGTCTAACGAGGATGTGCGCAGGGTCTATCTCGGCGAGCGGTTTGCTGCGTAACGCCAATGGCCATTTCACAACGTCTCGACATGCGCCAGGGCCAGTCCCTGGTGATGACCCCGCAATTGCAGCAAGCGATCAAGCTGCTGCAGTTGTCAAACATCGAACTTGCTGAGTTCGTTGAAGCGGAAATCGAGCGTAATCCCCTGCTTGAACAAGGCGAAGACAGTGACGGAGAGGATAGCGACCGGAACACACCCGAACGCACCTCCAAGCGCGAAGAACTGAACCTTGATGACAATTCCGCGCTGAACGAGGCGCGCGAAGCGATGGATGCGCCCAAGGAAGACCTTTACGACGGCGGCACGACGTCCGACAGCGCGACGACGGCTAATGAGATGTCCGGCCCTTCAGCCCGCACTGACTGGTCGCAGGCTGGTTCTGGCGGCAGCTTCTCCGGCGACGACTATGACTTCGAAGGCTCGCTCAGTTCGGAAACCACGCTGCACGAGCATCTTCACAAGCAAATTTCCATGTCAGGCCTGTCACAGGCTGACCAGCTAATCGCAGCCCGTCTCGTCGATGAGACAGACGAGGCTGGCTATTGCAAAACCGATCTTGAAGAGGTCGCCAGCGCGCTCGGCGCCGATCCGGCAAACGTCGAGGCCGTCCTGGAAGTCTGCCAGGGATTCGAACCGGTAGGTGTGATGGCCCGCGATGTCAGCGAATGCCTTGCGCTTCAGCTACGCGACCGTGACCGGCTCGACCCAGCCATGCATGCCCTCGTCATGAACCTCGACCTCGTCGCCAAGCACGATATCAAGGCACTTTGCGAGATCTGCGGCGTCGACAAGGAAGACGTGTTCGACATGATCGCTGAACTGCGCGCGCTCACCCCGCGACCCGGTTCGGCCTTTGCCAGCGGCACGACAATCGCGGTCGCCCCTGATGTTTTCGTGCGTGAAATGCCAAACGGCATGTTCGCCGTTGAGCTGAACTCCGACACGCTGCCACGTGTCCTGATGGACAAGGCCTATTATGCCGAGGTCAGTGCCCTTCCGATGCGCGAGCGCGAGAAGGAATTTATTTCCGAATGCGCTCAGAACGCTTCCTGGCTGATCAAGTCGCTCGACCAGCGCGCACGCACCATCTTGAAGGTGGCCAGCGAAATCGTGCGTCAGCAGGATGCCTTCTTCGCGCATGGCGTCGCGCATCTGCGCCCGCTGAATCTCAAACAGGTGGCCGACGCGATCGACATGCACGAGTCCACCGTGAGCCGTGTAACCTCTAACAAATATATGGGTACGCCGCGCGGCCTGTTTGAGCTGAAATACTTCTTCTCTGCAGCCATTCCTGGCACGGCAGGCGGCGATGCCCACTCTGCCGAGGCCGTCCGCTACCGGATCAAACAGCTCATTGATGAAGAGGGCCAGAAGGTCCTCTCTGATGACAAGATTGTGGAAATTCTCACCGAGTTCGGGATCGAGATCGCCCGGCGCACGGTCGCGAAATATCGCGAAAGCCTCAATATTCCCTCCAGTGTACAGCGACGCCGGCAAATTCGCGCCAGCGCATAAGGTCAGAGACCCTGCGCGCAGCGCATTGACTCAACCTGTCACGAAATTATGGAGGCGACGCCTCGCAATCCCAGATTTTGGGCGTTATACTAGGCACCCATAACCGGAGAGTTCCGTGCAGATACAAATAGCAGGACGGAAGATGGACCTCGGCGAGTCGCTCAAGACTCGTATCGAAACGGGCCTGGAAGCAGCCGTCACCAAATATTTCGACAGGGATTTTGATGGTCACGTCACCGTCAGTCCGAACGGTCACGAGACCGAAATTGATTGCAACATTCACTTGCCATCCGGCATCATCCTGCAATCGACCGGCAAGGCCGAAGACCCTTATGTCGCGCTTGATGAAGCGCTGAACAAGATCGAGAAACGTGTGCGTCGTTACAAGCGCCGCCTCAAGGATCATCATAAGAACGGCCAGTCCCCTTTCCCAAGTGAGCCAGCATCATCTTTCGTGCTGAAAGGCACGCCTGAAGGCGATGATGAAGATCCGGCGGAAACCGGCGAAGACGGCAATGCGCCTGTAATTGTTGCAGAAGCTGCCTCGCAAATTCGCACCATGACCGTTTCGGCAGCTGTGCTTCAGCTTGAACTTGCAGATGCCCCCGCACTCATGTTCCGGAATGCCAAACACTCTGGTCTCAACATGGTTTACAGGCGTGCAGACGGTAATATCGGTTGGGTCGACCCGACCGCAGACACTAAATCCTGACAGAACATCCGGACGCGTTATGGCGACTGATTTGACAAGCCTTCTTGCCGAAGGCGTGATACTCGAACCATCATCGGCTGATAGCCGCAAGCAGGCGCTGACGCTGCTCAGCCAGGCGCTTGCGGCCAAGACGAAGCTCGACGCACGCGACATCTTCGATGCCGTGATGGAGCGTGAGCGTCTTGGGTCGACCGGTGTTGGCGAAGGCGTCGCCATTCCGCATGCGCGTATTGACCGCCTGTCACACCCCATTGGCGGTTTCCTGCGCCTTGAATCGGGCGTCGACTTCGATGCCGTTGATGAGCGTCCATGCGATCTTGTGTTCATGCTGATTGCCCCCGTTGGGTCGGGGGCCGATCACCTGCGCGCCCTTGCTCAGGTGAGCCGCACACTGCGCCAGCCACATATCCGCGAAGCGCTGAGGAAGGCGGAGAATGAATCGGCAATTCGCAAGATCCTGTGCCCGGAAGCGGCAAAGGCATCTGCGGCCTGATCAACTGGCCTTCGCAGCCCCATTGACGAAAGCCCTGCCAGGTTCATCTTGTCTCCCGTAAGCTGAGGGAGGCACCCAATGACATTCAAGAAACTGACGAAACGCGCCGCCGCGATGGCGGCCTTGAGCCTTGCTTGCGCGGCACCGGCAATTGCCCATGGCGGCCACGCTCATACTGCACAATCGGCATCACCGACCCCGGTCGGAACGACAGATCTCGGCGAAGGCATTTATATGCTCACTGGCCGCGGCGGGAATGTCGGTGTCCTTACAGGCGAAGACGGCACCTTCGTCATCGACAGCCAGTATGCCGACATGGCGCCAGGTCTTCTCTCGGCAATCGAGGAAATTGCTGGCGAAACCGATGTCCGCTTCCTGCTCAACACGCACTGGCATGGCGACCATACGGGCGGAAACGTCCCGATGGCGGATACCGGCGCGACCATTCTCGCGCATGATGAAGTGCGCACGCGACTGAGCAGCGAAAACACGAGCGAGCTCGGCGGCGAAGCGCGGGTCACCCCGCCCGCCGATGAAGCAGCATGGCCATTGCTGACCTACTCTGAAGAAATGCGCGTTCATTTGAACGACCAGACCATCCACATAATCCACCTTCCAGATGCCCATACGGATGGCGATTCAGCCGTCTATTTCGAGGAAGCGAATGTGCTGCATACCGGCGATGTCATGTTCTCCGGCCGCTTTCCTTTCGTGGACGTGTGGAGCGGCGGCACCTTCGCAGGCTACATCAAGGCGCTCTCGACGCTTTACGACCTGACCGATGACGAGACGCGCATCATTCCCGGCCACGGCCCGGAGTCGACGCGCGACGACATCAAGAAACTCCGCGACATGATGATTGCCGCTTTGGCTGCAGTGGAAGAGGAAATGTCGGGCGGCGCGTCGCTTGAGGCCGTTCAGGCCGCCAATCCGCTCGCGCCCTGGGCAGCGGAATGGGACTGGGGCTTCATTAACGCAGAGCGCTTTACCGCGCTGATCTATACCGACCTGTCCAGCTAGACGTCGGATTTCTCTCCGCATACCGGACAGGCTGGGTCGCGCGGCAAACCAATCTGGCGCGTGACCCCGCCCAAACCGTCCAGCACGCTAATCTTGCCGATGAGCGGCTGGCCTGCCCCGGTGATCAGTTTCACCGTCTCAAGCGCCATGTGCGAGGCGACGATACCTGTCACCGGACCAACGACACCGACATCTTCGCACGCTTCTGCCTCAGGCGGCGCTTCAGGCACGAAACATTGGTAACAGGGCGTGCCTGAAGCGCCGCCCGACGCGAAGACCGACACCTGCCCCGACCAGCGCGTTGCCGCGCCGGAAACGAGAATGCGCCCACTCGCATGTGCGACGCGGTTCAGCTCGAACCGCGTTTCGAAATTGTCGGTCGCATCGATCAGAATGTCGCCGGAGAGCTTCTGGGCGGTATGCCAGCGCCGCGGTTGCACGCTGACATGGCAGTCACTGTTGGCTGCTTTAAGCCGCGCCGCGAGGCAACGCACTTTTGCCTCTCCAATATCGATTTCAGTGAACTGGACCTGCCGCTGAAGGTTCGACCGGTCGACCGTGTCGGCATCCCAAAGTTCGATCTCACTCACGCCAGCTGCAGCGAGATACATGGCGCAAGGCCCCCCAAGCGCACCTGCCCCGATGATGGAGACTTTCGCATTCAGAAGCTTCTGCACACCGGGTCCGCCAATCTCCTTGAGCAGGATATGGCGCTTGTGACGATCGAGCTGCTGCGGAGTGAGTGCCATGCCCTCGCTTAGCAGGACGGATGCGTCTAAGGCTATGTGAAATGCAAACGTCTGACACAAGTACCCTGCCCGATACGGTCTATGCCGCTCCCGCCGAATGGGTCGCGCGGGGCGCGGGTGCGCAGGGCAATCTCTTCCTGACGGGCCGGGCAGGTACCGGCAAGACCACCATGCTACGCCGCTTCCTGGCGGAGGCTGGTGAGAATACGGTCGTGCTCGCCCCAACCGGTGTGGCGGCGATGAATGCTGGCGGTCAGACCATCCATTCCTTCTTTAAATTCCCGCCACGCCTGATCGAGGACGCCGACATCAAGCGCCTTCGCGGCGCGCGCCTCATCAAGGCGATTGAGACGATGATCATCGACGAGATCTCGATGGTCCGCGCCGACATGCTGGACGCAATCGACAAGAGCCTTCAGCTTAATCGCGGCAATAAGCGTCCCTTTGGCGGCGTCCGGATGATCCTGTCGGGTGACCTGCATCAGCTGCCGCCTGTAGCGCGCGGTGAAGAGGCCGAGATCCTGAATGAGCGCTATGGCGGGCACTACTTCTTCAATGCTCCCGGCTTCAAACAGGCAGAGTTTGCCCTGCTGGCGCTGAAACACGTTTTCCGGCAAGAAGACCCGCGCTTCCTCGCGCTGCTCGGCGCGATGCGACAGGGGCGCCTCGCGCCAACGGATGAGCGCCTGCTACAAGGCGCTGTTTCCGGCCGAACAGCGGTCGAAGCCAGCGAAACCCATGTCGTCCTCACGCCAAACAATGCGAACGCCTTCCGCATCAATCAGGCCCGCCTCGCTGACCTACCGGGCAAATCGCATGAGTTCGAGGCCAATGTGCAAGGCCAGTTCGACGAGAAATCCTTCCCGACAGAAGCCGATCTGGAACTCAAGAAGGGCGCGCGGGTCATGCTCATCAAGAATGACCCTGAAGGCCGTTGGGTGAACGGGTCACTCGCTACGGTCGAGGGCTTCAAGGGCGACAATGTCTGGGTGGAGCTGGACGGCCACATCCATGAGATCGAGCCCGCCGCCTGGGAAAAGTACAAATACACGCTCGATGCTGAGACGAAGAAAGTGTCTCGCGAGGTCGTCGGCACGTTCAAACAGGTGCCGCTGCGCCTCGCCTACGCCGTGACCATTCACAAGGCGCAGGGCCTTACGCTGGACAAGGTGTTCATCGATTTCGACAGAGGCATGTTCGCACATGGGCAGGCCTATGTAGCCTTCTCAAGAGCGCGGACGCTTGAGGGGCTGGAAATATCGCGCACGCTGCGGCCGCGCGACATGGTCATCGACCGCAATGCGTTCGCCTTCGGCAAGCTGGAAACAGTCGAGGAGACGGACGCCTACCTTCTGGCAAAATTTGCCAAGGAAGACGGCGTCCTGATCTAGAACTGGCGCTTAGGCCAGGCGGCGGATCTCATCGCGCAGGCGCTCATCCTTGTCGGTCGCGATGGTCTCAAGCACGCGTACCCGCTCGGTCAAAAGCGCAATGTCGCGGCGCATCGATTCCAGTTCATCCTGATTGGCGGCGCCGTCCTCACGGTCCGATTTCATCTTGATATAATTATTGATGACGCCGGCACCTACGCAAACGAGCACAATGATGACGATCATTGTGAAGGGGCTGGTGATTTCCATGAGGCGATCCTTTCTTATCGTAATTCGATAATAAGGATTGCCAGAGCGTAATTCAAGGAAATTCGGTTGGTCCGCTTCGATTATCGAGCAGGCGTCTAGCGCCCGGTCGACCCGAAGCCGCCTTCGCCGCGCATTGTCTCAGGCAGGCTTTCCACCTCTTCCCAGACAAGACGCATCACCGGGGCCAGTACCATCTGGCCGATCCGCTCGCCCCGCGCGATCGTGAAAGTCTCGCTGCCATGATTGATCAGTATGACTTTCAGCTCACCGCGATAGTCGCTGTCGATCGTGCCGGGGCTGTTGAGACAGGTCAGGCCATGCTTTGCCGCGAGCCCTGAGCGTGGCCGCATCTGGATCTCATAACCCTCAGGGATCGCCACGCTGATGCCGGTCGGCACCATGGTCCGCTCGCCAGGCTTGAGTTCGAAGGCATCGCTCTCGTCATAGGCCGCGCGCACGTCCATGCCCGCAGCACCTTCGGTTTCGTATTTGGGATATGGCAGCCCCTCAAAATGGGGGAGCGTGCGGATGGCGACTTTAATCTCTTGCATGAAAGGCAAAGCGACGGAGTCGCCCGCAAGAGTCAACGTGAAAAGGCCTAGATGATGTACGCCGTCACATCTTCACCAAACGCTGCGGCAGGCTCCGCCGCTCCATTGGTCTGCTGAAGCTCGGCTGCAGGCGGCACATCCTGGGCTTCGACTTCGCTTGCCGCATGCGCGTTCGCGAAGATGGACAGTCCTGCAAGAAGGACGACGATCAAAGCGAAATAGCCGATAATGAGCTTCATGGTCCTGTCCGGTCTGCTGTACGTCTGAGCTTAATGGCGCAATTAACAATAATTTCTTATCACGCTGCGTAGCTAACAAGAGTCAATGCAATTCGTTCCGCACGTGCACAGTTGGCTGAGATTTGTTTTCCTTAGCGTAAATACGGGCGGAAGAGCACAACCTCAGATTATTTCGCAGACGCAACAATTCATTCTGCGGCGATGCGGGGCTTTCCCTTGCCGGTCAGTTCTTCGGCGATCTTTTCGGCCAGCCGACGCGCCACCGCCGCCTTGTCCATACGCGGCCAGTTCTCGACACCCGCATCGGTAACAAGCGCGATCTCATTCTCCGCCCCGCCCATCACATCACCAGAGACATCATTCGCGACGATCCAGTCACAGCCCTTTCGCGTGCGCTTGCGCCGGGCATTGTCCTCCACCGCATCTGTCTCGGCTGCGAAGCCAACGACGAGTTGCGGTCGGCCTCCCTCAAGGCGCGAAATAGTCGAGAGAATATCCGGGTTCTCAGACAGGGCGAGCGCGGGCGGCCCCTTGCCCTCATCCTTGAGCTTCAGCTTGCGGTCTGCCGGGCTGGTCGGGCGCCAGTCGGCCACGGCCGCCACCGATACGAACACGTCTGCAGGCAGCGCGGCCTCGCAGGCCTTCATCATCTCTATGGCTGTCTCGACGCGGACAAGATCAACGCCGCGCGGCGCTGCCAGAGCAACCGGCCCCGACACCAGCGTGACCCGCGCGCCAAGCTCGGCCAGCGCCCCCGCAATCGCATAGCCCTGTCTGCCCGAGGAATGGTTGGAAAGATAACGTACGGGGTCCAGCGGCTCGCGCGTGGGACCTGCTGTCAGCAGGACATGCCGGCCCTCAAGCGGTTTCGGGCCTGACTGGCGCGCAAGCGCGCTTTCGATCTCGTCGGCAATCGCATCAACTTCTGGCAGGCGCCCCGGACCAAATTCACCGCAGGCCATCGCCCCGGTATCTGGCTCCATGACATCAACACCGTCACCGCGAAGCGTCTCGACATTGCGCTTCGTCGCGGCATGCTCCCACATGCGCACATTCATGGCAGGCACCATCAGGACCGGCTTGTCGGTGGCGAGCAGCGTGGTCGAGGCAAGGTCGTTGGCGTGCCCGCTTGCTGCCTTGGCCAGCAGGTCCGCCGTTGCGGGGCAGACAACCAGCAGGTCAGCTGAGCGCGACAGCTCGATATGGCCCATCTCTGCCTCATCATCGAGGCTGAAGAGGTCACTGTAGCATTTGTCTCCGGACAGGGCTGACACAGAGAGCGGGGTCACGAATTTCGCGCCGCCACCGGTCAGGATACAGCGGCTGGAGATGCCGCGCTTCGCCAGCGTGCGGATCAGCTCCAGCGACTTGTACGCTGCGATGCCGCCGCCAATGATGAGAAGAATGCGCTTGCTGCTCATGACAGGGTGTCCGGTTGCCCGGTCTCTCCCTAACACGGATTTGGTTTACAAATCGACGGCAAGCCTGCGCCATGCGCGGCCCGCCTATCGACCTGTCTTGCCTAGTAGCGTTGCAGCGGCCCGACCGTCACGCGCGGCGCGCCATGCCCCGTGCTGATAAGGTGATGGCGCTGAAGCGCGTCGATGCCCGTATCATAGACCGCCCGCTCAATGGCATGTGCCTCGCAGCGGCGCTTTTCACGCTGAAAGGCAAGCGAGCCGCGATTGGCGTCGCAGGCTGCGTCGGCCGCTCGCGCAATACGCGAATAAAGGATTTCGATGGCTTGGGGGTCATTCACGGGTGAGAGGTCGCTGTAGCAGACTTCATAGCGCTTGCGGCCCCGGCGATCCTCGCCGAGCGGTGTGATATCATGCGTGCAATAGCCAGCCGAACGGGCCACGACTGGCGTGTAGTCGTGGTCATACGCCTCTTCATAGGCATAGCCGTCGCTCCGCGCATCTTGGCTGTCATATGTGGCCCGGCTGGAATAGGTGACCGGCGCCGCGTAGGTCGATGTCGCGGTATATCTCGTCGGCGCGGTATAGGTCGTCACGCGCGGGACTGAAGAATACACGGTGCCACCACAGCCGGTATAGCTCGTCGTGACCCGCGGCGCGGTGTAGCCGCATGGGCTCACCGGCGTCGTCACATAGGAGCGCGTACCGCTATAGACACCGATATTGCGCCCATGATGGACGGGATAATGGGTCTGATAGCTGGTGTTAGGCCGATAGCCGCGGCCGTAATACCGATCGGATGTCCACCACTCGAAGCCATAGCTGGTTGCGGCCCGGTCAGTATGCCTGACCCGGTCATGCGCATGCCCGTAATAGGTATTGGAATGGTGCGCGTATCCGCCCGGATGGTGGCGGACGGCAGAACTTGTCCCATGATCACCGGAAGAATGATGGTTCGCAGGCGCTGGCGGGTGGCCATAGGCCTGCCGATCGACCCGTATGATCTTCGTCGCAGAGGTAGAACCACCGCAAGTCTGCACATGGCCTCCACCGGTCAGCTCAGAGCACCCATAACTCTGCGCGGAAGCAGCCTGACAGATTGGCAGGATACAGATGGCGGCAGTTGCAGCGAGATACTTCATGGGGCAGCCCTCCAGGGTCCGGCGATGTTAAGGTTAAGACGTCATTAACCTATCACGAACCCTGTGAGCGCACAGGCAATTCTCGCTTTACGCGAATTGCGCGAGAACAAATCCGGCGATGACCGAAACGCCGATCAAAGCCGCAAGGGACCAGGGAGATGGGCCCTGACCGCGTACCGGCTCTTTTCCCTTCACCCTTTCGGTGTCCAAAAAATCCTCGAACGCATCCATGACGTGAGGCAATCTCTTCAACCTGTCGGTGACCTCACGGGCCTGACGCGCCGCCAGCTTGGTCGCGCCGGCCGGCCCGAAATTCTGCGCGATCCAGCCCTTCACGATGGGCTCTGCTGCTTTCCAGATATCGTGCTTAGGGTCGATTGAGCGCGCGACACCTTCGACCTGAACCATAGTCTTCTGAAGCAGGACGAGTTCTGGCCGCAGCCGCATGCCGAAGGTGCGTGTATAGTCCATAAGCTGGAGCAGGATACGCCCCATATAGACGTCTTCGGCTGGCTTGCCGTGGATCGGCTCACCGATAGACCGTAGCGCCTGCGCGAACTCGCCAACGGACTGGTTGGCCGGCACGTAGCCTGCCTCGAAGTGAACTTCGGCCACCCTCTGATAGTCACGCCGGATAAAGCCCCAGAGGATCTCAGCCAGGAACCGACGCTCATTGAAACCGATCCGGCCAATCAGGCCGAAATCGACAAGTCCGACCTCATTGTCAGGCAGAATTAGAATGTTCCCCTCATGCATATCCGCATGGAAGACGCCGTGCCCGATGGCATGAGAGAGAAAACCTCGCGTGATCTTGTTCGCGAGCGCCACGCGCTCCAGACCCGGCTGCTCGAGCGCTTCAGGACGCGTCAGCGGGATGCCTTCGACCCAGTCCATCGTCAGCACGCGTTGGGCCGTGCGGTCCCAGTCAATTGCCGGCACGCGGAACCAGTCATCATCCTGCGAGATCGCGCGCATCTGGTCGGCCCCGCCTGCCTCAAGGCGAAAGTCGAGCTCCTTTTCCATCGATGTCGCAACCGTTTCGGTGAACTTCACCGGCTCCAACCTGCGGCTTTCGATAGAAGCGCGTTCGACTGTTCGCGCGGCGCGGCGGATGGCGCGCAGTTCCTGATAGATCATCTGCTCGACACCCGGCCGCAGGATCTTCACTGCTTTCGGGCCGTCAGACGTCTCCAGTCTGTGGACTTGCGCAAGCGACGCGGCAGCGACTGGCTCACCAAGGCCCGCAAACAGGCTTTCAGCTTCCTCTTCGCCAAACTCCTCTGCGAGGATACGGCGCGCCTCAGCCATGCTGAACGGTTCAAGCTTGTCCTTGAGACGTGACAGGTCCTGCGCTGTTTCAGCGCCAAACACGTCCGGCCGTGTGGCAAGAAACTGGCCGAGCTTGATATAGGCGGGCCCAAGCTTTTCCAGCGCGCTGGCAAGCCGTTCGCCCGGCCTGCCTGTTGTGCGCCCGCCAAACATGCGAAACACCCGCCCCGCCATTCGGGCAGGCAGTGGCAGCCGAGTCTGGTATTCACCCGGCAGGATCACGTCGTGACGCACCAGCGCCGTACCTGCACGCATCAGCCGGCCATAATCAGCAAGCGCTTTCAGCAATTACTCTCTCCAATATTCGGGAACGCTTTCACTGCACTGGCGTTTTCATCGCCATCACAAGGAGATGACAAATGGCTGACAATACTCAATCCAATAACGGTTTTCTCTACTTCCTCGTCGGCGCACTTCTGGTTGCCGTGATCGGTTTCGGCGTCTGGTATTTCGCCGGCCAGCCAAGTGCAGCAAGCAATGACGCCGATCTTTCGATTTCGGTGAGTGAAGACGGTATGTCCGTCAATACGCCGGACGAATAACTCCCTCAAGCCGCCCATCCATAGTGTAGTGCGGCGATACCACCTGAGAAATTGGTGACGGACACAGCCGAGAAACCGGCTGTGTCCAATTCTTTTCTGAACGCGCCCTGCTTTGGAAAACGGCGGATGGACTCCACCAGATACTGGTAGGACTCCCGATCTGAAGCGACGACTTCGCCAAGTTTCGGAATGACGCTGAAACTGTACGCGTCATACATCTTCTGAAGCGATGGCGCGGTCATGTGGCTGAACTCCAGCACAGCGAGACGCCCACCTGGCTTCAGGACGCGTCGGAACTCTGAAAGCGCAGCCGCCCGGTCGGCGACATTGCGGATCCCGAAAGCGATGGTCAGGGCGTCGAAGCTGCGCGCTTCAAATGGCAGCGCCTGCGCATCGCCGCAGACCCAGTCGAGACGGTGTTGATAGGCCGCCATGTCGCGGCGCGCGCGGCCTGCATTCAGCATGGCTTCATTGATATCGCAGACGATAGCGCTGGCTTGGGTGTCACGATGACGCCGGCGACCCGCCTTGTCGGCGCGATCAATGAACGCCTTGGCAAGATCGCCAGTGCCGCCTGCCACATCCAGCAGCTTCTCGCCCGATTGCGGGTTCAGCTTGGCAATCGTGTCATGCTTCCAGAGACGGTGAACGCCTGCCGACATCAGGTCATTCATCACGTCATAGCGGCTTGCAACGGACGCGAAGACGCCTTTCACACGCGAGACTTTTTCCTCGGGCGAAACGTCTTCGAAGCCGAAGCTAGCCGTCTTGTCTGTCTTCAAATCATCTGTCATGCGCGGCGACCATAGTTGCAGCATCCCTGAAACGCTATATCGGCTTTCCATGCCTGAATTGCCCGAAGTAGAGACAGTTCGCCGCGGCCTTGCCCCTGTCATGGACGGCAGGCGCATCGTCACGTCAGATCTGCGCCGCCCTGACCTGCGCTTCCCGTTCGCCACCGATTTTGTGGAGCGAACACAGGGCAAGCGGATCGAGCGGCTGGGACGACGCGCCAAATATCTGGTGGCAGAGCTGGAAACGGGCGACGCCCTCATCATGCACCTCGGCATGTCCGGTCGCTTCACCATCACGGGCGCGGGCCGCCCGGGCAGCTTCCATCACGACACCACGCCCGACGCCAAACATGACCATGTTGTCTTCCAGATGGAAGGCGGCGAGACGGTCACCTACAATGATCCGCGCCGCTTCGGCTTCATGGAGCTTTGGCCGCTCTCGCAGCTGGATGTCTATCCACGCCTCGCGGGCTTCGGGCCTGAGCCACTTTCCAATGGCTTCTCACATGCCTGGCTGAGCGAGGCGCTGAAGAACAAGTCCGGGCCGATCAAATCAGTCCTGTTGGATCAGCGCGTAATTGCGGGGCTTGGGAATATCTATGTTTGCGAGGCGCTCTGGCGGTCAGGTATCAGCCCTCGCCGCAAGGCATCGACCGTTTCGGGCGTGCGCGCCGGGCGGCTCGCCATCGCTATCAATGACGTCATCCGCGAAGCCATCGCTGCAGGCGGCTCATCCATCTCGGACTTCAAGGCGGCTAGTGGAGAGCTTGGCTATTTCCAGCACACTTTCGCCGTTTATGACCGCGAGGGTGAGCCCTGCAAGAACTGCAACGCCCCGATCAGACGTATCGTCCAGTCGGGGCGCTCAAGCTTCTATTGCGGCCACTGCCAGCGCTAGGCGCAGCGCCTAGCCAAGAGCGAGTTCGTAGATCTTCTCATAGTCGGCCGCCGTCGCCGTCTTCGCATTGCCGCGGTGGGCAAGGTCGGCCAGCGCATATTCTACAACACCCGGGCCATCGGACGCGTCGAGCCCGATCTCCTTCAGCGTCGACGGAATGCCAATATCCTCGTTCAGCTTCTCGATGGCTTCAGCGAGATCCGCGCCCGGCTTGAGCCCCATCGCAAAGCGCAGGCGCTCATATTTGCCGTCAGCCGAGCCATCATTGAAGCGCAAGAGGTGCGGCAGGAAGATAGCGTTAAGCGTGCCGTGGTGCAGCTTTTTATCATGCAGGCGACCAGCCGCATGGGACAGGGCGTGCACAGAGCCAAGGCCCTTCACGAAGGCGAGTGCGCCCTCATAGGACGCCATCATCATGTGCCAACGCGCTTCCTTGTCGGAGCCATCCTGCACTGCGCGGCGCAGCCAGCCATCACCGACAGCGCGCGTCAGGCCGTCATAGCCGATGCCTTCTGCCGGGGGGTTCGAGGACGGCACCAGGATCGCTTCGATGCAGTGTGTGACAGCATCCATGCCGGTCGCTGCCGTCATCATCTTGGGCAGGCCAAGCGTCAGGTCAGGGTCACAGATCGCAACTGGCGGAATGAGGTTTGGCGACGCAAAGGTTTCCTTGCGGCCATTGTTCAGTGTCGTGATCATGCCGACGGACACTTCAGAGCCGGTGCCAGCGGTCGTCGGAATGGCGATCAACGGATCAAGCTTGCCGATATGTTTCGAACCACCCGACATGGCAGCGTACTTCTCCAGCGGGCCACCATGTGCCGCCAGCAGGCCAACCGCCTTGGAGAGATCCATGGAAGAGCCGCCGCCGAGCGCGATGATGCCGTCCGCGCCAGCCGACTTGTAGAGCTCGGTGACCTCGATGGCCTGGTTCTCGGTCGGGTTGGCAACGGTGTCAGCAAAGATGCCGCCCGGTTCGCCGCCTAGTGCGCCAAGTACCGTGTCGAGCAGGCCAGCTGCCTTGATGCCGGGATCGGTAATGATGAACGGCTTGGAGACGCCATGGCCCTTCAGAACGCCGGGGAGCTTCTGGATCGCTCCAAGGTCGAAAATACAGGTGTTCAGGAATGTCATAACGGGCATGGCGTTTTCTCCGGAGTTTCTTGTCCTGGTATGGTCCCGGCCACTGGTAGGACGGAGAGGCGCGGTCACGCAAGCAGAAGTCTCGCGGCAATCTGCCCACTCGGCTCTCTTTTGCGAGCGAGAGTGGCCCGCCAACTGGTGCAACCTGTTGACTTGATCCCGCCTGTCGGGCCCGTTGAGAAACGAAGACGTTTGCCAGCCGAGGATACCATCCCGACGTGACCAATCCCATTCTATCCGTCCGCGATCTGAAAATCGATTTCGACACGCCCGATGGCACTGTCCATGCCGTGAAGGGCACCAGCTTCGATGTGGCGCCGGGTGAGTGCCTTGGCATTGTCGGCGAGTCCGGCTCCGGCAAGAGCCAGTCTGCCCTCGCCGCCATGGGCCTCATCGCAGAGAACGGAGATGTCACCGGCTCAATCAATTTCCAGGGCACGGAGATGGTCGGCGCAAAGACAAAAACGCTGCGCAAAATCCGCGGCGCACAGATGTCGATGATCTTCCAGGACCCGCTGACCTCGCTCACGCCGCATCTCACCGTCGGGGCGCAGATGCGCGAAGTCCTCGCCCTGCACATGAACATGAAGGGCGAGGAAGCGACGAAACGCTGTGTCGACTGGCTGGAGCAGGTCCGCATCCCCGAAGCCCGCCGCCGCCTTGATCAGTTCCCGCATGAGCTCTCCGGCGGCATGCGCCAGCGCGTCATGGTCGCCATCGCCATGTTGTGTAACCCGAAGCTTCTGCTCGCAGATGAACCGACCACGGCGCTCGACGTGACGGTGCAGGCGCAGGTTCTCGACCTGATGTATGACCTGAAGAAGGACACCGGCACAGGCATCGTGCTCATCACGCACGATATGGGCGTCGTCGCCCGCATGTGTGACCGTGTCATCGTCATGCGTCACGGCGAGATCGTGGAAACCGGGACAAGCGACGACATCTTCTACAAGCCGCAGCACGAATACACGAAAATGCTGCTCAACGCCGTGCCGCGCATCGACCAACCGAACCGCGAAGGCCGTCCGCAACTCGGTGAGCCACCTGCCCAGAGCGAAGAACCGATCGTGAAGGCGCGCGATGTGAAGGTTCAGTTCCCGGTCAATATCGGCGGTGGTCTTTTCGGCAAAACCAAGATGTTGAAAGCCGTCGATGGGGTTTCTTTCGACCTTCGCGCTGGCGAAACACTTGGCGTGGTCGGCGAGTCTGGTTGCGGCAAGTCTACCCTCGCCCGCGCCGTCCTGAAACTGGTGCCGCAATCTGCCGGCACTGTCGCCTGGATGGGCCGCGACATCAGCCAGGCCGGGCGCAAGGAAATGAACGCCCTGCGCGAAGACCTGCAGATTGTCTTCCAGGACCCGCTCGCCTCGCTCGACCCGCGTATGACAATCGGCCAGTCCATCGCCGAGCCACTCACCGTTCACAAGCCGCACATGTCGAAGGCGGAGCGCGAAAAGATGGTTCGGGATTTCCTGCCGCGCGTCGATCTCGACCCCCACCTCATCAACCGCTATCCGCACGAGCTTTCCGGCGGCCAGAACCAGCGCGTCGGCATCGCCCGCGCCATGATCCTGCGGCCCAAGCTCCTCATCTGCGATGAGGCGGTCTCCGCGCTCGACGTGTCGGTCCAGGCGCAGGTCGTCGACCTGCTCATTGACCTTCAGAAAGAGTTCGGCCTCGCCATGATCTTCATCAGCCATGACCTGTCGGTCGTGCGCGAGATCAGCCACCGCGTCATGGTGCTCTACCTTGGCAAGGTGGTCGAAGTCGCGGGCCGTACCGCCATCTACGAAGATGCCCGCCACCCATACACCAAGGCGCTCATCTCTGCTGTTCCCACGCCAGACCCCGAGTTTGAGCGCAGCAAAGAGCGCATAAAGCTGCGCGGCGACCTGCCCTCACCGCTCGATAGCCGTGCGCCGCTGCGCTTCATGAAATCAGT
Organism: Henriciella marina; assembly: GCF_027213945.1. Lineage (GTDB taxonomy): Bacteria > Pseudomonadota > Alphaproteobacteria > Caulobacterales > Hyphomonadaceae > Henriciella > Henriciella marina_A. The sequence goes on along the minus strand of NZ_JAPWGW010000001.1, from coordinate 967,582 downwards.
GGTGATCGACGATGCGGATGCCGACCAGTACAACCCGCAGCTGATCGAAGTTGCACCCGGTCATCTGGTGGCAGAGCACGATCCGTATCAGGGTGTCGAAGGCCTATACGCTAAGAAAACCGAAGCGGCCTGAGCCCCTGTGTCAGGCAGCGCCGCGCGTTTTGTCCTTGATAATCTCCTCGACGGAGATCGGCATTGGAAACGGCCGGCTGATCAGGAATCCCTGAAACTCATGGCAATTGGCCTCTAGCAGCCGAAGCGCCTGCGCCTCCGTCTCCACGCCTTCCGCGACGACCGGAATGGATAGGCTGTGGCCGAGCCGCAGGATTGCATCGACAATGGCGAAGGATTTCGGATCGCTGTCCATGGCGAGCACAAACGACTTGTCGATCTTGATGCGGTCGAACGGCAGCTGCTGGACAAAGCGCATCGAGGAATAGCCTGTCCCGAAATCGTCGAGCGCGATCTGCACGCCGAGCTTCTTGAACTTCTCCAGAAGGTTCGCCGCCACCTGCACATTATGGATGATCGCCGTCTCGGTGATCTCCAGCTCAAGGCGGTGGGGTTCCAGACCGGACCGGCGCAGCGCTTCGCGCACATCACCATAGAGTTTCGGATCTAGGAACTGGCGCGCGGAAAGGTTGACCGACACGCCGACATGCGATTCCCAGCGGGACGCAGCCTCGCATGCTTCGCGGATACACCAGCGGCCAATGTCGGTTACGACCATGCTCTGTTCGGCGATCTCGATGAAGTCATTTGGCATGACGAGACCGTGACCGGGGCGTTCCCACCGGATCAGCGCTTCGTAAGACAGGACCTTGCGCGTCTGGGCGCAGACCTTGGGCTGGTAGTGAAGAACGAACTCGTCATTCTCAACCGCACGCGACAGGGCAATTTCAACATCCCGGCGCGCTTCGAAGTGTTCGTGCAGTTCATTATCATAAATTCGTGCGCGGCCGCGGCCGTCTGATTTGGCGGCATAGAGCGCGCGGTCTGCGGTCTTCAGCAATTCGCCGGGATCCTCAGTCAATTCGGTAATCCTGCTGGCGCCGGCACTCGCGCCGCAACGGATCGAAATTTCGTCATGCTGAATTGGAAGAGAAAGCGCACGAACACATTCGCTTGCGAACTCAAAGATCCGGTCGGCTGGCAGGTCAGGGCCCGTCAATAGCGCGAATTCATCACCACCGAGGCGCGCTGCAAGTCCGCCTTTCGGCGCCAGGGCCCTCAGCCTGTTCGCCGTTTCGATGATGACGGTATCGCCAGCGCCGTGGCCGAACTGGTCATTCACATCCTTGAACTCATCGAGGTCAAAGAGAATGACCGCCGTATGCTCCCCGCCGCCACGCGTGAGGCTGGCGAGCAGTTCGCGTTGAAAGGACTCGCGATTGGCGAGCCCGCTCAGCTGGTCATTGAACGCCAGCTCGCGGATCTCCGCTTCCCGGCGAAGTCGTTCGCGAAGATCACGAATGGAACAGATCGTTGCGCCAGTGTCATTGGCTTCTGCGCCGCTGTCGAGCTTTCGCATCCGAACCTCGACCGGGATGGAAACACCATCCGCGCTGACGATCTCAGTCTCGCGATAACTATCAGCGCTTGTTGAGAGACTGGTCATGTTCAGGATGGGCAGGACGTCCGACCCAATCAGGTAATTGCGGTCAGCGCCAAGCATGTCTTCAGCGGCCCGGTTCACTTCAACGATCTGTCCGTTCGCATTAGCGATCACGATGCCTTCGGACGCAGAATTTGCGAGCATGGATATGCGGCGGGACTCGCGGTTGCGCAGACCTGAAATTGTCCTGTCGAAGCCCGCGGCCATCATTGCAAAAATGAGGATGGCGACCACTCCGAACACGATGGCCAGAGCAAGTTCGCCTGGTGCCAGAGACCACGAGATTTCCTCAACGCCGCGTATTGGGAACACGGTCATGCCTGCCATGCCCACAAAGTGCACCGAGGCGACTGCGAGCAGGGTAGAAACCACGCCAAGAACATTGCGCCATTTCTTGTGCTCGCTGATCCCGACTGAGTAAGCGATCGAGAAGAAGAGGCCGCAAAGCGCGACAGCGCCTGCAACAAATGCCGCATCATACTCAAACAGCGCGGACGCTTTCAGCGAGCTCTGACCGTAGAAATGCATAATCGTCAGGGTCGCCGTCGCCATGAAGCCACTCAGCGCCCTCCTGACAGGACCCAGCGAAGTTATGAGCAGCTGCGAAGTCGCGACGAAGCCCGATACAGCCACTAGGGCGGAAACAACCGTTACGACACCGTCAAAGGCAATTTCGAATCCCGGCCGGTATCCGAGCATGGCAACGAAATGGGTCCCCCATACGCCAAGACCCGTAACCACACCTGACGCGGCAGCCCAGAGCCGACGCGTCGATTCTTTCTCACTCTCCATGCCGCGATGGAAAACGATCAGCGAGCAAACCGCCGCCAATGCGCAGACGAATACCGCCATCGCGACGTAGAAGAATGCGTGATCGTCCTGAAGACAGGAAAGGACACGGTACATGAGGTCACCCGAATATAATCGGAGGCAGCCCTACCCAATGAGTCCTAACCGTTCGTGCATGTTCTTTATATTACTGTAAATATTGCATTTGTGCCGTCAGAGGCAGATCAATTTATCAACCCGCAGCGATGGAATGAATGGCTTTCAGCTTCGCCAGAAGGGTCTCGGCCTGCGCAAGATCAAGACAACTCGGCCCGTCGCACAGTGCCTTGTCAGGGTCTTCGTGAAATTCGAGGAATACGCCATCAGCTCCAGCAGCAATCGCCGATTGCGCGATGATCGCTACGCCTTCGCGGCGCCCGCCCGTCGAGCCGCCAGACGTACGCGGGTCTGCACCTGGCAACTGAACGGCATGGGTCGCGTCAATCGTGACTGGCACGCCCAGCGCCTTCATCGCCGGGATACCCAGCATGTCGACGACCAGGTTGTTGTAACCAAAACTCGAGCCGCGCTCACACAGGATGGTCGGGTTGCGCGCTTCGCCGGTCACCTCGCCAATTTTGGTCACGATGTTCTTGCAGTCCCATGGCGCCAGGAATTGCGCCTTCTTCACATGTAGCCAGCCGCCACTCTCCATCACGGCTTCCGCGCCGGCCACGACGAGGTCAGTCTGGCGGCAGAGAAAAGCCGGGATTTGGATGATCTCCGCGACCTCCGCTACCGGGGCGGCCTGCTCCGGCGTGTGATAATCGGTGACGACCGGGACGTCGAAAGCCTGCTTAACATCGGAGAGGATGCGTAATCCTTCATCCAGCCCGGGGCCGCGATAGGATTTGATCGACGACCGGTTCGCCTTGTCGAAGCTTGCCTTGAAAACGTAGGGCAGCTCCAGCCGCTCGCAGACGGTCTTCAGATGCTCGCAGATGCGCATGGCCAGATCGCGGCTCTCAAGAACATTCATGCCAGCCATGACGGTAAGAGGGTGGCCCTCGCCGATGGTTATGTCATGACCCGGAAGGGAAAGCGTTTTCATTCTGGCGCTCCTCGCTCTGTCTGCGCTCGCGCTTAAACAAACGGGTATTTACAGGCAAGTACACACAGCGGTTGTGCTAGCTTGCGCGGCCACGAACCCCTCAATAGGGTGCGCCGCGATTGATACTGGACATGACGTTATGAGCAAGAAACTTCCGATCAGCCTCGACGATGTACGGGACGCTGCACGTGTTCTCGAAGGACAGATCGAGCGCACGCCCATGCGCCTGTCCAAGACGCTGAGCGCCATTACGGGCGCGGAAGTCTGGGTAAAGTTCGAAAACCAGCAATTCACGGCCGCATTCAAGGAACGCGGCGCGCTCAACAAGCTTGCCCGCCTGAGCGAGGCAGAAAAGCAGGCTGGCGTGATTGCGGCCTCTGCAGGCAACCATGCGCAGGGTGTTGCCTATCATGGCCGACGCCTTGGCATCCCCGTGACCATCGCAATGCCGACGACAACGCCATTCAACAAGGTCCAGCATACGCGGGATTTTGGCGCGCGTGTTCTTCTTGAAGGCCAGACCTTCGATGAGGCCAAGGCCTTTGCAGAAACGGTGCGCGAACGCGAGGGCCTGACCTGGATCCATCCTTTCGATGATCCGCAGATCATGGCCGGTCAGGGCACCGCTGCCCTCGAAATGCTTGAGGATGGACCAGACTTCGACGTGCTGGTCGTCCCGATCGGCGGCGGCGGCCTCATCTCTGGTATGGCGACCGTCGCCAAGGCCCTGAAACCCGGCATCAGGATCATCGGCGTACAGGCCTCGATGTATCCCAGCATGCTGGCGGCGATACAGGGGCGTGACGCCAAGACGGGCGGCGCCTCCATCGCCGAAGGCATCTCGGTCAAGACACCGGGCTGTCTCACTAGGGAAGTCGTCGAAGCGCTGGTCGACGAAATCCTCCTCGTTGAGGAAGCGCATATCGAGCGCGCCATCACCCTGTTCGCCGATGTCGAGAAGACCATAGCAGAGGGCGCGGGCGCTGCTGGCCTCGCCGCCTTGCTTGCCCACCCCGAAAGGTTCGCAGGCCGCAAGGTCGGCCTCATCCTGTGCGGTGGCAATATCGACACGCGGCTGCTCGCCTCTGTCCTGACGCGGGCGCTGGTACGTGAAAAGCGGCTCGCCCGCATCCGTATCATCGGGGATGACCGTCCGGGCCTGCTCGCACTCGTCTCCAAGATCATCGGCGACAATGGCGCGAACATCATGGAAGTGGCGCATAACCGGATTGCCCTGGATGTGCCCGCCAAGGGCGCGGAGTTCGACATCCTCATGGAAACACGCGATGCGCAGCACACACAGGACATTATCGACGCGTTGGATCGGGCTGGTTATCCGCCCCGTTCCACCTGATCTGGCGCTCCATCAAGCCGCAGGTGACAGGCGGGCAAAGCTTGCCTAAGCTCCTAAACTCAAACAGATAAAAGCCTCTGACGGAGACTGCCCATATGTTGAAACCTCTCTCTGGCCTCGTTTGCGCGGTTCTGCTGACCGCCTGCAATGCACAGGAGCAGAGCTTCGATGAGTTCTTCCCTTGGGACCCAGAGGCAGAAAACGTTCAGGAGACCGATTCGGGCATTCAATATGTCGTCGTTCGTGAAGGGCCTGAAGACGGCGCTTCCCCGACCATCAACTCCACCGTTCAGATTTTCTATGAAGGCCGCCTGACTGACGGCACGACTTTTGACGGCAATTTCGATGAGGGCCGGCCGGCCATTTTTGGCGTCGGTCAGGTCATCCCCGGCTGGACGCAAGGCCTTCAGCTTATGTCTGAAGGCGACGAATACGTGTTCTACATTCCGTCAGAACTTGCCTACGGGCAGAGCCCACGCCCTGGCAGCATTATCAAGCCTGGTGATGATCTTATCTTCCGTGTCTCGCTCGAGGAGGTCTTCGCACCGACCCCCGCCGACGAAGAAGCCTGGAACACCTACACACCATGGGACTCCTCCAATGCCGACGTTCAGTCGACGGAATCGGGTCTTGAGTACGTCGTTCTGGAAAGTGGCGCAGAGAATGGGGTCAGCCCGGAGGCGAATGATACTGTCGTCGTCCTTTACGAAGGCCGGTTTGCTGAAGATGGCGAAGTGTTCGACAGCGCGTACCAGCGCGGTCAACCCATCATGTTCCAGACGAATGGCGTCATCCCCGGCTGGCAGGAAGCGTTGTCCATGATGAAGCCGGGCGACCGCTGGCTCATCCATGTGCCATCAGATATCGCCTATGGTGAGCGCGGCTATCCTGGCGCGATCCCACCGAATTCGGACCTCAATTTCGAGGTCAAGCTGATTGATGTTCTGCCAACGGAATAAAACTTGCTTGGCAGGCTGCGGATAGACTTGGAGGGGGGCGTGGATATGGCTCAACCGCAACGCAAGCAGAGGCAGATCGCCAGAGTTCTTACCGGACTCGCGGCGGCAACCTTTGTTCTGACTGCCTGTGAGACCGCCGCCCCGGCGTCTCAGACTGAAACACCTGCAGCCATGGAAGCTGATAGCGAAGCGGCTCTGGCGGCAAAACGCGCAGCGAAGGCGAGTGCGCCATGTCCGGACTATGGCCGCGGGTCTGGCACGTTCCAGCCGCCGTTTCCGGCAAACTGCGCAGGCCTGCAAACCACCGAAGACGGCCTTCGCTGGATCGAGATCGCGCGAGGCCCCGAAGACCGCGAGCCACCTCTCGATGGCGCAACGGTTATTGTCGCCTATGAGGGCTATCTCGCAGAGACCGGCGCCAAATTCGACAGCTCCTATGATCGCGGCGAAGCAGCAATCTTCGTGATCGACCAGGTCATCGCGGGCTGGACCGAGATCCTGAAACGGATGACGCCGGGCGATGAGTGGATCACCTATATTCCGGCAGAGCTTGCCTATGGCGGCGCATCGCCAAGCGCAGCCATCCCGCCGAACTCCGATCTCGTTTTCAAGATTCGTCTCGACGGCTTTCTCAATGCCGAAGAAGTCGCCAGCCTGCCGCCGCCTGCCGGCGTCTCTGAAGCCGTCTGGGAAGAGTTTCTGCCCTGGGACCGCTCCCGCGAAGGCATCCAGCGCCAGCCATCTGGCCTGACCTATTTCCAGATTGAGGATGGCGAAAGTGAAGGACCGAATCCGCGCGCCGACGACCTTGTCGCCATCGATTATGAAGCCCGCCTTGCAGAAGACGGCGCCCTCGTCGCATCGACATGGGGCCGTCAGACGCCGCTTGTCGTGCGCGCTGGCGACCTCATTCCAGGCTTTGCGCAGCTTCTCAGCCTGATGAAGGAAGGCGACGTGCTGATCGGCCACCTGCCGCCACCGCTCGCCTATGGCGATGCGGGCCTAGATGACCTCGTCCCGCCAGACGCGTCGCTGGTCTATGTGGTCAACCTGATCGAGATCAATCCGGAAGTCTCCCAGCCGACACGCTGATATCTTCCAGAACAAGAATTGAAAAAGGCGGACCTCGTGAGTCCGCCTTTTCTTATGTCCGCGTTGGGCGCGGTGAAACCTCAGGCCCTGGCCAGTTCCTTGACCGACTGGACCGTGTGCATGTCGCAGACAAGCATCTCCCCGCCCGCCGCAACGACCACTGTATTCTCCCGGCCTGCTACCGATATCGAAGTATCAGTCGCGCGGATATAGCAGTTCTTGCAGTCAATCGCCCTGACATTGCCGATGAGAACATTACCATTCTCATCCTTCTCAGACCGCTCCCAAAGCGCCTGGAAGTCACCAATATCGCTCCAGCCCATGTCGACGGGCACGACTTTCAGATCGTCATGGTGCTCAATGATCGCATAGTCGATCGACTGCGAACGGCAGGCCTCGAAGGCGGCCGTGTCGAAGCTTGCGGCCGTGCCTTGCTTGGATGTCGGCATGGCGGCGCTGACCGCCTCCAGAATATCCGGCGCATGCGCCTCGAATGCGTCGATCATGTCGCCCGCGCGGAAGAGGAAGATACCTGCATTCCAGAAGAAGTTGCCCGAAGCGATATAGGACTTTGCCGTCTCAAGGTCCGGCTTCTCAACGAAGCGCACCACGTCGATGACATCGCCCGACTTGCTGGCCGCTTCGATATAGCCATAGCCCGTCGCAGGCGTTTCGGCGATGATCCCGAAGGTCACAATGCTGCCCGTCTTTGCAGCTTGCGCACCGGCGAGGACCGCGCGGTGAAATGCGCCAAGGTCTGCAATGTCATGGTCGGCGGGGAGGATCAGGACGAGGTCATCGACATCTGCCGAAAGGGCTGCCGCCGCCACGGGGGCTGCGGAGTTCTTCCCGACAGGCTCCATCAGGATGTCGGCGTTGCCAGCAAGACCACCCATCAGTTCACCATGACGCTCTGCCCCGATCACCATGGGCTGGCTGAAGGACAGGCCGTCGACAGGGTTCCCCTGAACCCGCGCCAGCGTCACTTCCAGCATTGATGAGGCACCGAGCAGGTTGAGAAACTGCTTTGGATGTCGCGGCGTCGACAGCGGCCACAGCCGCGTCCCATTCCCCCCACACAACACTACCGGTTTGATAGAGATCGTCATCTACGCTTTTCCCTCCACGAACGTCACAAGGCTTTAGGCGCGACACACCCCAGATTGCAACCAGCGATGGCTTGACCTTCGCTGCGGTGAAGGCAATCAAGCGCCATGCCAATCACGTCTGTCGAGACTTTTTCCATATCCGGGCCAACCCTGCTCAGCCTGAAGCGCGCGGGTGATGAGCGCGGCTGGTTCTGCGAAACATGGAATGCCCGCGACTGGAGAGAGGCTGGCCTGCCGCAGGAAGACTGGGTTCAGGACAATTATGCCTTCTCCGCGGAAGTCGGCACAACGCGCGGGCTTCACTTTCAGGCACCGCCGCACGCACAAGCAAAGCTCATCCAGGTTATTCGCGGCCGGATCTTCGATGCGATCGTCGATATCCGCACCGGCTCGCCGACCTATGGCAAATCGATCTGCCTTGAGCTGAGCAGTGAGCAGCCGCAAGTCTTCTACGTCCCGGCCGGATTCGCCCATGGCTACCAGACGCTCGATCCTGATACGCTCGTCTACTACAAGGTCACCGATCACTACGCGCCGGAGACCGAGGGCGGCTTGCTCTGGAATGGAGAAGGCTCAGCCATCGACTGGCCGATCAGAGAGAACGTCACTCTCTCCAGACGCGACCATGACTGGCCAGACCTCGGCGCGCTGAAATCTCCATTCGCGCCCGCAGACTGATGGACCCGAACGCCATACTTGTCACGGGCGGCGGAGGGCGACTGGGTCAGGCGTTGGGCCGCCTCGGCTGCACCGCGCTAGACCGAAACGCGCTCGACTTAACGGACCGTGCCTCAATCGCGCAGACCATTCGCCGATCGCGTCCCAAGCTCGTCATCAACACCGCTGCTTATACCAATGTCGATGGCGCTGAGGCTGAGGCCGATCGAGCCCACCAGATAAATGCCAAGGGCGCCGGCCTCATCGCTGAGGTCTGCGCCGCAGAAGCCATTCCCCTTATCCATATCTCGACGGATATGGTGTTCAGCAAGGGCGATCCGGATCAACCCGTGACCGAACAGGCAGAGCCCGCGCCCAACTCTGTCTATGGGCAGAGCAAGCTCGAGGGCGAACTGGCGGTCCGTGCAGCTGGCGGCCGTCACTGCATCGCGCGCGTCAGCTGGCTATTCTCAGGCGAAGGCGAAAGCTTCATCAGCAAGATCCTCGCTGTCGCCGCGCAGCGCGATCACCTTCAACTCGTCAATGATGAATATGGTCGTCCGACCCATGTCGATCCGCTGGCCGCTCACCTCTTGAAGCTGAGCGATCTGATGGTCGCGAAAGAGGACGTGCCAACTCTCCTCCATCTTGGCCCGCCCGAACCTGTCAGCCGCTATGGATGGGCCCGCGAGATATTTAATGTGTCGGGTAAAACCGGCGGCCCGACGCCTGAAATGACGCCTGTGCCCGGCAGCACCTTCCAGACGCCTGCGCAGCGCGCGAGAGGCCTCGTCTTGGATGTCACACTTGCCGACAGCCTGCTCGGCCCCATGCCGGCATGGCAGCCAATGAGCGCCAGCGTCGTGCGAAATTCTATCGGGAAAGCCTAGCGCCTAGCCCTTCTGGGTGAGCAGCTTGCGCAGATAGGCGGCGTATTCAGACTTGCCGTAGAAATCTGCATTCTTCTCCAGCTCAGCCCGGGTGATGAAACCGCGATGCAGGGCAATCTCTTCGGGACAGCAAACCTTCATGCCCTGGCGCTTTTCAATGGCGGCCACAAACTGGCTTGCATCCAGAAGACTATCTGGCGTGCCGGTGTCGAGCCAGGCAAACCCGCGCCCCAGCGGCTGCACCGACAGGTTGCCCTCTTCCATATAGGTGCGGTTGAGATCAGTGATCTCGAGCTCGCCGCGCGCAGATGGCTTCAGCGCCTTGGCCCGGTCACAAACGCTCGCGTCATAGAAATAAAGACCAGTTACCGCGTGGTTCGACTTCGGCTGCGCAGGCTTCTCTTCGATGGACACAGCGCGCCCGTCAGCACCGAATTCGACAACGCCATAACGCTCAGGATCGCTGACCGGATAGGAGAAAACCGTCGCCCCATCACTGATCGCCGCCGCCTTGAGCAACAGGCCGCCAAGGCCGCCGCCATAGAAGATGTTATCCCCCAGAACGAGCGCGCAAGGTTCACCATCGATGATGTCTTCGGCGATCGTGAAGGCCTGTGCGATGCCTTTCGGTTCTGGCTGGACGCGGAAGGTGAAGTTCACCCCAAAACGGCTGCCATCGCCCAGGAGCCGCTCGAATGCAGGCTGGTCGTGGGGAGTCGTGATAATGATGATATCCTTGATCCCAGCCAGCATCAGGACGCTGATCGGGTAGAAAACCATCGGCTTGTCGAACACAGGAAGCAGCTGTTTCGAGGCTGCCATCGTCATAGGGAACAGGCGTGAACCGGTGCCTCCGGCCAGAACGATGCCCTTCATACGAAATCCCCTGCTCTACCAATCATCTGTGGCCGCACTGGCCTCGACTTGAGGGGCGTTCTATGACATCGGGCGTTGAGCATCGTCAAGCTGGCCTCACCGGCGCCAGCCCTGCACGATGAGGATGGACTGCACACGGACGCGACATGAACTTTCTCGTAACGGGCGGCGCTGGCTTTATCGGTTCAGCTGTCTGCCGGCACCTGGCTGGCGACCTCGGTCACGATGTGACCAATCTCGACAAGCTGACCTATGCCGCGAATCTCAGCTCGCTGAGGCCCATCGAAGACCTGGAGAATTACCGCTTCGTTCAGGGTGACATTTGCGACGAAGCGCTCGTCTACCGTCTTCTGGTCGAGAACAGGATCGATGCAGTCCTTCATCTCGCCGCCGAGAGCCATGTCGACCGCTCGATCACAGGGCCGGGTGAGTTCATACAGACCAATATCGTCGGCACCAGCACGATGCTGCAGGCTGCGCGTCGCTACTGGGCGGAAGACCTGAACAAATCTGACAGCTTCCGCTTCGTCCACGTGTCCACTGACGAGGTATACGGCGACCTGCCGCTTGATTCAGGCATCTTCACCGAAGACTCCCGCTACGAGCCGTCCTCGCCTTACGCTGCCTCCAAGGCCTCCTCCGATCACCTCGCCCGCGCCTGGGGCCGCACCTATGGCCTGCCGGTCATCGTGACGAACTGCTCGAACAATTACGGGCCGTACCACTTCCCGGAAAAGCTGATCCCTCTGGTCATCCTGAACGCGCTCGCGATGAAGCCACTGCCTGTCTACGGCAAAGGCGAGAATGTCCGCGACTGGCTGTTTGTGGAAGACCACGCCAATGCTCTTGCCACTGTGGCTCTAAAGGGCGCGCCTGGCGAGACCTACAATATTGGTAGCAATTCAGAGCGCACCAATCTCCAGGTGGTCGAGGCCATCTGCGACCTCATCGACGCGCGCCGTCCAGCGGACAAGCCGCGCCGCGACCTTATCGAATTTGTCACTGACCGACCCGGCCACGACCTTCGCTATGCCATCGATGCCAGCAAGATTGAAAACGAGCTCTCTTGGACGTCATCGGTATCATTCGAAGAAGGCCTCGCCCGAACCATCGACTGGTTTATCGAGAATGAGTGGTGGTGGAAACCGCTTAAGGACCGCTAGAACCCCAAACCTGCCGCCACGTCCTGCGTGGCAAAAGCGCGCCATAAATCAATAAACATGCACTTTGTGGGTGAAGCAGTTGAGCCCACGCCAGCCCTTCGCTAATGGACTTTGGGGCGGCGCATCTTCTGTGCCCAAAAGTTTAGTTACGGGACTGTTTCAATGACAACGAAAAACAAGACAGCGCTGGTCACTGGCGTGACGGGACAGGATGGGGCGTACTTGGTCGAACTCCTGCTGGAGAAGGGCTATACGGTCCATGGCGTGAAGCGCCGGTCTTCCTCGTTCAATACCGGACGTATCGAGCATCTCTATCAGGACCCGCATGTCGATGACCCGCGCCTGATCCTCCACTATGGCGACATGACCGATTCGACGAACCTCATCCGGATCGTCCAGGAGTCCCAGCCAGACGAGATCTACAACCTCGCCGCACAGAGCCACGTTCAGGTCTCCTTCGAGACGCCTGAGTACACCGCGAACGCTGACGCCGTGGGCGCGCTTCGCCTGCTCGAGGCGATCCGTATCCTCGGCATGGAAGAAAAGACCCGTTTCTATCAGGCCTCCACGTCAGAGCTGTACGGCCTCGTGCAGGAAGTGCCGCAGAAGGAAACCACCCCCTTCTATCCACGCAGCCCCTACGCTGCTGCCAAGCTCTACGCTTACTGGATCGTGGTGAACTACCGCGAAGCCTATGGCATGCACGCCTCCAACGGCATTCTGTTCAACCATGAGAGCCCGCTGCGCGGCGAAACCTTTGTGACCCGCAAGATCACGCGCGCTGCTGCTGCGATCAAGCTTGGCCGCCAGGAGAAGCTCTATCTCGGCAACCTCGACGCCCAGCGCGACTGGGGCCATGCCCGTGAGTATGTCCGCGGCATGTGGCTCATGCTGCAGCAGGACAAGGCAGACGACTATGTCCTTGCCACCGGTGAGACGACCCATGTGCGTCAGTTCGTCGAGTGGGCCTTCGAAGATGTCGGCATCAAGCTCGAATGGAAGGGCAAGGGCGTCGACGAGAAGGGCTACTGCTCTGAAACCGGCAAATGCCTCATCGAGGTCGACCCACGCTACTTCCGCCCGACCGAGGTTGAGCTCCTGCTTGGTGATCCGGCCAAGGCCCAGACACAGCTTGGCTGGAGCCACGAAACCTCTCCGCGCGATCTCGCTCGTGAGATGGTCCAGTCCGACCTCAAGGTCATGCAGCGCGACCCGGTCTGGAAGGACGCCTGATCATGTATGACCTCGCTGGAAAACGGGTGTGGGTTGCCGGCCATCGCGGGATGGTCGGCGCCGCAACCGTGCGCCGTCTGGAGCAGGAAAACTGCGAGGTGATCATCGCCGGCCGCGACAAGGCCAATCTCATCCGTCAGGACGAGACCGAAAAGCTTCTGGCCGACATGAAGCCGGACGCCATTGTCGTGGCAGCCGCCAAGGTCGGCGGTATTCTCGCCAATGACACCTATCCGGCAGATTTTCTCTACGACAACCTCATGATCGAGGCGAACATCATCAATGCGGCCCACAAACAGGATGTGAACCGCATCCTATTTCTTGGCTCCAGTTGCATCTACCCGAAATTCGCCGACCAGCCGATCGTCGAGGAGAGCCTGCTGACCGGTCCGCTCGAGCCTACCAATGAATGGTACGCGATCGCCAAGATCGCCGGCATAAAGCTCGCGCAGGCCTATCGCAAACAGTATGGCCGCGACTATGTCTCCGCCATGCCGACCAATCTCTACGGCCCCGGCGATAATTTCGACCTCAAATCCAGCCACGTCCTGCCGGCCCTCATCCGCAAGGCGCATGAGGCCAAGAAAGCTGGCGCAAGCGAGATCGAGATCTGGGGCACCGGCACGCCGCGCCGCGAATTCCTTCACTGCGACGACTGCGCCGACGCGCTCGTCTTCCTGCTCAAGAACTATTCCGGCTATGAGCACGTGAATGTTGGCTCCGGCACCGACGTCACCATTCTCGAACTGATGGAAATGGTCGCAGACGTGGTGGGCTTCGACGGCAAGATCGTCAAGGATGAGACCAAGCCAGACGGCACGCCGCGCAAGCTGATGTCAGCTGATCGGCTGCGCGAAATGGGCTGGGAGCCATCGATCAGCCTGCGCGATGGCATTGCCTCGACCTATCAGTGGTATCTCGACAACGTCGCGTGATGCCTGAGGCGATCATCGCACAGGATCTGTCAGGGTGAAGGGACGCCGCTGCGCATCCCTCTCATCGCATTCCAGCCGTCTATCTGAACCTGTTCAGGGCGCGGCCAGCAATATTGCGAACGGGCTTCGAAAGACGGCCCAGCTTGTTCTTCACCCGGATGAGCCGCCACTTCTGCACCTCCCATGAAGGGAACAGCCTTCCCACAAGGGCGCGCTCAGCCGATCGCTGCTTTCGCTCTACCCGTAGCAGGTGGCTGAAGGCGCGCGCCTCCAGAAGCGCCGCGTTCTTCTGCTCCCGCTCGCGTTTCAACTGACCTGACAGATAGGCTTCACGCAGTTCAAGTTCTTCGATCCGGGCCGACTTTGAGGCGATGATCTCGTTAAAGGCCTTTTCGCGCTCCCGCATGCTCGTCTGCAGGTTGACCTCTTCAACGTCATCTGCGTTCGGAAGCTCAGGGCTGAGAATCTGGCGCTCCATCTTGCTGGTAAACGCGAACTGGTCCGCCCGTGCGTCCGGACTGCCTGTAAAGCTGCGATCTCTCAACATGTCGCGAACTGTTTCAAACAGCTCATATTCTGGCGCGAGCGCACGTTCGATCCGCGCGCGTTCCCTGGAGGTCAGCTGTAGAATGAGCTCGTCACGATCTCCGACATTCTCTTTTGGCACATCGACCGGAGGCTTCCCGAGAAGCTCTGCCAGATACTTCATGGAGCCGTCGATGTCAGACGTGTCGCCGATGAAATAGAACGAGTTGAGAATGTTGGAGCGCTCTTCGGCGTTACTCGCACACATCGAGTTTCTATATATGAAGCGGTTCGGAAACTCCGCGAACGACACGATGTCTTGCGGCAGGTCCTTATCGCTCTTGCGGCGAAGGTGGTAATAGGACGACACGAGGTGATCGAGGGGATCTCGCAGAAGCGTGAACACCTTGTAGTCCGGATTCCCTATGACTTCCGGCAAAGCCTCTGTCAGCGCGCCCTCCTCGCCAAAAATCGATGAGGCGAAATGGCTGGTCACACAGATTTCCTCGCCCGCGCCTTCGCGCAGTTCCGTGATGCGTTGCCCTTGCTCGACCCGGTAGAGCTCATACCAGCTTTCAATGACGCGTTTGGTGCTGGTGCCCGCAGTCTTTGGAATATGAAAGTGTACGAGCATGGAAACCCTATGTCAGGACAACAGAAACAAGGAGTGCCGTGACAACACTCAACAGACGCGAAAACCTAGTTGGAGAAACTGAAACTAGCCAGTCTTTGGGTGAGCGAGCAATGCTTCCATGAACTCATCGGGATTGTCGACGCGGATATTTTCCGTCCGGCAACGCTCGGCTTCCGGATCGCCCTCCCAGAGCTTGGCCCCGAGATAGGTTGGCATGTTGTATTCCATGCTCAGCATGACGCGTTCGCGCTCGCCCGGGCGTCCGCCTCCGTGCAGACACCGGCACGTATCGGTGAAGATGATCGTGCCCGCCGGCCCGTGATATTCGTGCAGGGCGCCGTCGGCCAGAACCGAGTCTTCCTGGCGGTCGAGGACAAAATCAGGACGCTCGAACAGGAACTCGCAGTCCTTCGCGGCAGCCGCCATGAACGGACCGGAATTTGCGTCCACATCGGTGATGTAGAGAAAGACTTTCAGTTGCGCACGGTCTTCCGGGTCGAAGTGAAGGCGTTGGGACGATTTGCGATGAAATTCGGAATTCTTTGCCAGCGTGACGCCAAAGCCCGTCATGATCGGAAACATGCCAAAATAGCGGATGATCGGGGCCAGTAGCAGCGGGCTGGTCGCAAGCTTGAAGATCGCGCTGTCGGCCCCGAACGGCTTGCCGGCTGACCCAAGGAATTGGAGGCTATCCTTCGACAGGAACTCGCGGCCCGAGGCAATTGCGTCCTCATAGGATTTCAGCCCCTCCGACACGGCATCCTTCACCAGTTGGTCATGGCTCAGATTGATCGAAGCGTGCGCAACGTCCCGCGGGATCTCGAACTCTGCCGTTTCCGCGGCAAGCGTCTGTTCAGCGAGATAGCGCCGTCCCAGCGCCTCGCGGCGCGCAATCTCTTCGCTTTTTATGAAGCGGGCCAGTTCATGATACTGCTGGCGCTGCTTCATGCTCCCGTGCCGGATGACAAAGGAGCGTTCGAACACCGCAGCAGAGCGTGACACCTCCATGAACTGCTCGGCCTTGTTTCGCCAGAAGTCCCGTTCGCCGACAAGTTTCTCGACGTTCACGTCCTGCGCTGTATCAGGCATGAGCTATCCCGCTCCCTTGAACTGGAATGTATCCCAACTGGTCGTTTCGCAAGCCTTACGCGGGCTTGGGGTGTGCCAGCAAGGCTTCGGTATACTCATTCAGGTTATAATCCCTGACCTTTAGCGTCCGGCTGCGACGCTCTGGCACCGGGTCACCCTCCCAGAGCTTCGAATGAAGATGCGTTGGTATATTGTACTCAATGCTCAGCATGAGGCGCTTCTTGTCGCCGGGCCGTGCCCCTGCATGCAGGCAGCGGCATGTATCACAGTAAATCGCCGTACCAGCCGGGCCGGTGAATGTGCGGATCGATCCCTCCCGAACCGCGGTGTCATCCTGACGGGCCAGTTTGAAATCCGGGTCATTGTAGAGAACGGCGCTGTCCTCGGCCGGGACGGCCATGAACGGTCCGGACGTCTCATCCACATCAGTGATGTAGAAGAAAACCTTCAGCTGCGTGCGGTCTTCCGGGTCGAAGTGCAGGCGCTGTGACGAATGCGGATAGAACTCTTCATTGCGGGCTGACAGCAGGCCGAAGCCGGTCATGATTGGGAACATGCCGAAATAACGGATAACCGGGGCAAGCAGCAGCGGGCTCGTCGCCAGCTTGTAGACCCCACCGCTGGCGATAAACGGCCAGCCAGCGTCGCCAACAAATTCGAGGCTGTCCTTGGACAGGAGCTCCTTTCCGGAGTCGATTGCTCCCTGATAGGTATCAAGACACTCTTTGACCGCGTCCTGAACCAGCGGATGATGGCTGAGGTCGACCGACGCAAAGCCATCCTTCTGCAGCACGACCAATTTTGACGTGTCCGGATCCAGCTTCTGTTCTGCAAGGTATTTCTGACCAAGCTCTCGGCGCCGCTGGATATCAGCTGCCTTAACTTCCTTTGCCAGCGCATGGTAGGTCTGACGCTGCCGCATCGTGCCCTTGGTCAGAAGGTAGGAGCGATCAATCGTAGGTGTATTCTGGAACTGCTCGGATAGCTTTTCAGCTTCGGCCCGCCAGCGGTTGCGATCGGTTCGAAGAGCCGCAAGCTCAGCTTCGTAGTCGCGCCCTGGCGCCGTCGTCGCTTGAGCCTGATCCCCGCCCCGAACGTCCTGTTTAACAATAGACATGCTTAATGAACTCCAACCCACTTGTGGGGAGAATCTCTCACAGCGTTAAAATGTCAACTACGTAACATCCGCACACCGCTTGCTCTGCCTGCGTAATTGCGTCTACACGGGAACGCACTATCGACGCTTGAGGATTGCCGCATGCCAATTGAGAATTCCGCCCATATCGCAGATGCATTTGCCAGGATCGCAGAAAAGAAAATCGAGGTTGGCAGCTTGATTAATATCGGGTCCGGCCGAGGCGACGATCTGGGTTTCTACAAGTCACATTGGCCAGACATGCAGGCTCTGCTCATCGATATGGACCCCCGCTTCCTCGAGATCTGGGAGAAGCTTGCAGCCACACATGAAGGGACAAAGTACGTCGTATGCGGCGCTTCGTCCGAAGATGGCGAAGGGCAGTTCCTCAAGTCGAACGATGTTGGCGGCGCACTTTCCAAGGTCACGGCGGGCGACAATGTTCACACAACGCCGCTGCGGAAGATCGACACGCTCGTCAAGGAATTCGATATGCCGGGGCCGTACTTCATGAAGTTCGACACGCACGGCGTTGAACTCGACATCCTCGCCGGGTGCGAGGAAACGCTGAAGAATACGAGCCTCATCATGATGGAGGTTTACAACTTCAAACTGAATTTCGTCGATCGCAAGAACCTCACCTTCGATGAGATGTCCCTGCACATGAAGTCGCTCGGCTTCCGCTGCGTGGACATGTGCGATCCGCTTTTCCGGCCCGGTGACCATGCGCTCTGGCAGATGCACCTCATCTTCATCAGGGACGACCACCCAATCTGGGAGCGCAGCTCATATGGCACCGGTGCACCGGCAGCTTCCTGAGCATTGAAGCGGACAATCTGTACAGTCGGCTTCCGGCGAGCGGCCTCCCACCTGGTGGGTGAACTGCTCGCCTTCAGCTGTCCGACTTGCCGGGTCTGCTGGATATAGGCCTTGCAAGTGTGACGACGTGCTGAAATCGATTAAGTCGACCGGCAGAAAATTAGCAGGAGCAGGAAATGGAGTGGGCAAGACGCGTGCGCCGTGCTGCGAATTCAATCATCCGCGGACGCCGCACCACCCCGCCAGCACCTCAGACGGCTGAAAAAGCCGCAATCAGCAACTGGCATGCGGCGTTAAGCGATGAACAGCGCCGTTACGTCGTCGATCATGCTGTTGATCCCATCCGCCCGGACATAACACGGGCGGGCGCCCCGCGCCCACGGCATGCCTGTCTCGACACCCGTCCACGCATCAGCGTCGTTCTCGGCACCCTCAACCGCCGCAAACTTCTCGAGAAATGTATCGCCTCCGTGCGCCGCGAGCTCGAAGGACTTGATGGTGAGATCATCGTTGTAGATGGCGGCTCCAATGATCGCACCATTCCGTGGCTGACCAAGCAGGAGGATGTGATCACCATCCTCCAGTACAATCGCTACAAGTCTGGCAACACATCGATGCGTCGGCGCAGCTGGGGCGGCTTCATGAATATGGGCTTCCGCGCCGCCTCGGCTGACTACATTCTCATGATTTCGGATGATTGCCTGCTGATGCCCGGCGCGATCCGCAATGGTATTGCGCAGATCGAAGCCGCAAAACAGGCTGGCGTCCCTGTCGGGGCCTGCGCCTTCTATTTCCGCGACTGGCCAAAACAGAAACGTTACTACGTCCAGCGGACGATTGGCGGCAACCTGATGCTCAATCACGGCATCTATACGCGCGAGGCACTTGAGGCCGCGCAATACGCCAATGAGGACGACTATGTTTTCTACAAGTCGGATACTGACCTGTCGCTGAAGATCTGGGACAGTGGCTACGCGATCGTCGATGCACCGCAGTCAATTTGTGAACACTATGTCGGCATAGAAGAAGAGCTTCGGGCCGGAAACACAGCGCTCATGTCGTATGACCGGTCTCAGATGAAACAGTACTGGCCAGACCTGGTGACGGATGAGGGCGTAAGGAAAATGGGAAAGATCTATCTCGACCAGTCGCCCGGCGATGAGGCGGACAAGACATGGGGCAGGCTGTACCGGCAGGAAGAACGAGCCGCCAAGAAAACAAAATCCTAACTTGAAATAGACGCCGCATCGGGCGATCCGGTCTGGTGATCAAGTTTCCGTAGACGGATGACAAGCATGGCGCAGCCACACAAACAGAGTAAGACCGCGACAGCGAAAACCCCAACGGCTGATCGACGCGCGCCTTACTTGCTGAAGGGAAAGTCGCCCGAGCCGGATATCCATTCGCTCTTCCAGCTTCTGGCGACCCTTCGCGACACGCAGGCCCGGATTGAGCTGAGCGGACTGATCCGCACAAGACTGCGGTCTGTCTTCCCGGCTGGCTCCGGAAGGACTGGCACGGCCCAGTTAAAGAACGGGTTGAGCTTCGACGTCGATCTCGGGGACCTGTTCGGCGCGGAGTTCTACCTCGGCAACATGAATGAGACCGACGTCCTGAACGCCCTCACCGCGACGCTTCCGGACGATGCCAATACCGTCGATATCGGCGCCAATTTCGGCCTGTTCGGCGTTCATGCCGGGCATGTCGCCCATAAAGGCAAGGTCGTGGCCTTGGAGCCGCTCCCGTCGGCGTTTGAACTCCTGGAAAAGAACATTGCGCAAAATGGGCTGAATGATCGCGTCGAAGCCGTGAACGCTGCTGTTTCTGATAAGGGTGTCAAGGCGAAGTTCTTCGTTGCCACTGACGGGGCCTTCAGCGGACTGCGTGACACGGGCCGTTCGCCGGTGCTCGATACGGTGACGGTCGCCAAGGTCGCCCTCGACAGGTGCGAGCCTGTGAAGGCGCTGGACCGCATAGACTTCCTCAAGATTGATACTGAGGGGCACGAAAACCAAGTCCTCGCGGGCGCCCGCAAGACACTTGAGCGCGCACGCACGGCGCTTGTCATGCTGGAATACAGCCACAAGAACCTCACCGCCGAAACGCGCGATAGCCTGCTGGCAGAGCTTCAGCCTCTGATGGATGCGGGTTTTGAGGCTCACCTCTACGATGGCAGCCAGAAGCTGGCGAAGTTGAAGAAAGCGGTCGACATCCCTTCAGAGACCTCCGGCACGGTTTTCCTCGCAGGTAAAGACTGCACTTGGGCAGCCGGCTTCTTCTCGGCCCTCGCAAACGAAGTCGATGCTACGAAACACGCAGCTTCTGACGGGTCGACTGTCGTCATTCTGCATGAGTTTACAAAGCTGCGTAATCAACTCGCCGACGTGGACCGTCTTCAATCAGCCTTTCCATCCACCGATGGGGATGCGTCCATCTCAAAACGCGTCCTGCGAGAGGTGAATCGGCTTCGCACCGAAAGCGAACGTGCCGAAACGCAGTTTCGTGCAGAGCTCGAGCGCGCTGAAGCCTATCGCATTGGCCTGCAAGGGCACTACGACAAGGCCGACGCTGACCGGAAGCGGCTGCGCCAGAAATCGGACCAACTCGCTGAAGCTGTAGAGAAATACAAGGCCCGGCTGGAAGCATTCCAGACAGCGACCGATGCGCTCCACGAAAAGATGAACGCTCGGGATGAAGAGCATCTCAAGAAAGTCGCGGACATCAAGAGCTCGCTCGACCATCAATATGAGCGCGCCGAGGAGCTCAAGAAAACGCTCGTGGAGTCGATGACGACCCGCAAGGAGCTTGAAGGCAAGCTCGCGGAAGCCAACGAGCTCCTGAAAGGCTCGAAGCAGGACTTCAACTCGACAAAACGGCTGCTCACCCACGCCGAAGCGCGCGTCGGGGACCTTGAAAGCAAATTGCAGACGACAGTGACGGCACGTGACGCCCTAAAGGAGCGGCTAGAAGCCTTCCGCAATCTGTCAGCAGACCTGCAGCAAAAGCTGGAATCGGCAAAGGCTGCACAGGAATCAGCGCGCCGGGATTTCGACCTGCTGCTGTCTAAAGAGAAGGGCGCCCATGAGCAAACACGCGCCCGTCTGGAAGCCGACCTCGAGAAGGAAAAGACTGCCCACGAGAAAACCCACCAGGATCTGAAGCAGATCCTCTCGGAAGAGCGGAACGCGCATAAAAGCACGAGAGCGGAGCTCACAAAGGAAAAAGAGGCCCACGAGAAAACGCACCGCGATCTGAAATACATCATCTCAGAAGAGCGCAACGCCCTCAAACGGGAAAAAGCCGCTCACGAGAAGACCCATCGCGACCTGAAGATGCTGCTCTCCCAGGAGCGCAATGCCCATGAAGAAACGCGTGAGCATCTCGAGGTCAGCCGCCGGCTACGCGCCGACCAGCGCCGTGAGCTTGACGAAGCCGCCGCCAGGCAGGCTGCGCTAGAGGTTGAAATCGCCGCGCTCTCCGACGAAAAGCAGGCGCTACAGGCCGAGATCGACGAGAAGCGCGCACTCGTCCGCGTCATCCAGCAGCGTGAAGCGCTCCACGAAATCGGCCTCGGCAAACACCTCCGCCAGCGCGGCCGAAACTAGTCGGCCAGCGCCGCCACTTCCTTACATTGCCAGGAAGCCGCCATCGATGCGGAAGTCCGCGCCATTGGCGTAGGATGAGGCGTCAGACATCAGGAAAGCCGTCGGGCCGACATAGTCTTCGGCGAGCGCCATGCCGCGCAGGCGGTCATAATCGCCGCCCCGGCGCAGCGGGATCTTCTTTTCGTAATTGTCGAGAAACTCGCCGTCCTGATTGTTGAAGACGCCGGCAAAGGTCAGCGTATTGGTGCGCACGCCCTTCGGCCCCCAATAGACGGCCAGATACCGTGTCAGATTGTAGAGCGCGGATTTCGACGCGCTGTAGGCGACCGGCTTGTAGAAGGTCTCACCCCGGTCACGCCGGTACTGGTACAGCGACTGGTCCGGTGAAACGGTGCCATAGATGGAGGCGACATTAGCGATGGAGCCCTTGCCCGCATCGGCCATGGCCTTGCCGAAGACCTGGCAGCACTGGAAGACGCCCTTCACATTGACGTCCATGATGCGCTCCCAGCTCGCGGCCGGGTAACCCTCGAACGGGCCATTTTCCGCCGCTGTGGAGTTTGGCGGGCTGTCGAGGGCGGCATTGTTCACAAGACCGGATGGCGTGCCGAAATGCTTGGTGATCGCCTCAAGTGCGGCCTCGAGCGAGGCGCGGTCGGTCACGTCGGCCTTGAACGCCTTGATCACCTTGTTGCCCGGCCCATCCGGAAACGCCTTGGCCGTCGCTTCATCGCTGGCGTTTGGCTCGACAATGGCGACATTCGCGCCGCAGCCGACAAGGCCATTCGCCATGGCCCGGCCGATCTGGCCATAGCCGCCGGTCACGACGATGGTGCGCCCGTAAAGTCCGAAAAGTTTGTCCAGCATCTTGCCTATCCTTTTATGCCTGAGCGCGCCTGCGCAATCGCATCACAGGCTTCGCGCACCGCGCCATTGCCGCCCAGGCGCTTTGTTCTGAATGTCTCGATCGTGTCGAGCACTTCGTGAGCATCGCTCACGGATATCGGCAGGTGCACCTTCTCCAGCACGCCCTTGTCATTGGTATCGTTGCCGATGAAAGCCGCCTGCGCAAAGCTGAGGCCGCGCTCTTCCAGAACTTTTGTGAACGCCTCTACCTTGTCAGGAATGTTCTGCTGGCAGTCGATCTTCAGCTTCTTCGCCCGCGCCGTGACGACGGGGTTTTCCTCGGTCGACATAATAAAGCAATAGACGCCCGTTGCTGCTGCCGCGCGCAGGCCATAGCCCTCAAGACGCGAGCAGACGACCGCCTCACGGCCATCCTCGAAGACGTAGACCTTGTTGTCGGTCATCACCCCGTCGAAATCGATACCGAGTATCTCGACATCGCGCGCTCGCGCGGCAAATTCCGGATCGTCCAGCGACCTGATCATGGCGTCTCCCCAGCGCTTTCCCGCGCATTCTCATCATCTATCGTTTCGAACGGCGCACCAGCAAGAATGCCATCGCAAATCGCGTCCATATTCGGGTCCACTCCCGGCTTGGCCAGATTGAAAGCGTCCGCATTCAGTTGCGTCAGTGGCCAACCGGCAGACCCGTCCAGCGCCTTTAGCGGAATGCAGCGGCGGAAATAGAAGTGGTAGACATAGCGCCGCGCCGCCTCAATCTCGCTGTCGGTCAGAGGATCAAAAGTGCCGGTGCTCTCCAGCAGGCGGAAATAGGATTCGCGGTCATACGCGTCGCGCCCGAAGCCCTTGCCGCGTATCCACGCATCGCCCGCCACCACGACAGGCATGCCGCGCGCCGACAGCTCCATGCCAAGCTTTGTGTTGAAGATCAGCGCACCCTTGGACAACTGCGCGATGGAATAGGTGTTGATATCGTTCTCTGGCGAGACCAGCCGCACATTGGCCGGCATCTGCGGGAAGGCCGCACGCAATGCATCGTCCAGCCTGTCAGACGCACGCGGGCTGTTCATCACTTCGCCCGGATGGCACCGCACGACCAGTTGGCGATCAGGATGATTCGCGAACCACGAGACCGTGTCGATCGCCCATTCAATCATGTGACCATAGGCCGACTGGGCATAGTTGAGCCGCGCATCCCAGACGACATTCGCCGCCAGAAGGTAGGTGTCCTTGGCCGGGTCGAGGTCCAGCGCCGCATAGGTCGATTGCAGGCTTTCCGGGTCGCGCCGCTGAAAGGTGATCCAGTCTTGCGCACCGGTCTCACGCGAAGCGAGATAGGTGTCGAGCTCTGCGGTCTCCGCCGCGCTCAGCGCGCGCTGGTTCCAGACGCTTTCCGGCTCATCGATCATCGCGCGGTGATACGTATCGCCATGCTGGTAGATCAGCCGCCCGCGCCGATAGGCCGGGTGCCATGTCACAAGGCGAGTGTCGCTATCGCGCGCCGCTTCGGCGAACTGGCCCTGCGGCACATAGATGCCGTGATGGGCGACGATGACGTCATATTTATGGGCATCGATCAGCCTGCGTGCCGCCGCGTCGGACAGCCAGGCCGCCGCGAGGTAGCGGCTGAAAATCTGCGTCTCGAGATCGCTTATTCCGAGGTCGCCCTTGCCGAAAAAGCGCAGCGCCCCCGCATAGGCATGCATGACTCGCGGGTCGTCATGCTCCGTGCTGCGATGGACTTGCCAGCGCACGCCGAACGCCTTTGCTTCGGCGCGGTCGTTCTCATCCAGAACATCGGAGAACTTGCGGACATCGAGGCCCAGCGGCGCACTCACCCGGTCTGCCGCGCTGGTGCATGCCCCACAGAAATCCGGTCTTGGCCCTTTTTCGGCGATCCGTGACAGGCTGGGCGCCAGCGTATGCTCGATCACCTGACAGGCCGGCAGGCCGTCACAATAGCCGATATCCACCTTCGCCCCGCGCAGCGTCAGCGCCGCCGCCATTAGCGTGTCGACCGTATTCGCCGTGAAATGAAGCCCAAGACTTGTCGCGATCAGGATGCGCTTGCCATTGGCGCTTTCGCGCGCGGCGGCCCAGTCCTGCTCATGTCCGGATAGCAGAACGCGCCAGTCAGGGTAGACCCCCGGCCGGCGCGTCAGTCTTTCAAGCCGCCAGCGCCGGACCGGCGCATAGGCTTCAGATTGCCTTACGGCTGTGCGTATGTCGCTGAGAAGCGAGCCCACACCCTCTTACCAATCAGGCTTTGAGGGCTTCGTTCGCAGCAGCTTCCGTCAGGCCGATGTCTTCAAAAGTGAAGGCCTGATCGTCGGCGACAGCCTTGGTCAGGGTTTTGCCGACAAAGACGTCCTGGAAATACGGCGCGATGCCGTCGCCTGGCGACTTCAGCGCAATGTCCGCTTCGGTGATCGTGTGACCAGCTGGAAGGTCGCTCGTTGCGCAGAGCTTCTTGCCCATCTTGATCAGTGGGGCGTGCTCGGAGTCGTAGGTGCGCTTCACACCATCGCCGAGTGCGGCGCGGGCGCGCTGCAGGTCGCGGACGAGGCGGCGAAGGCCATTTGGCTCAAGCGAGAATGCCTGGTCGGTGCCTTTCCAGGCACGGTTCAGCGTGAAGTGCTTTTCCAGGACGCGAGCGCCGCACATATAGCCGAGCATGGCCATGGCGATACCGCTATCGTGGCTTGAGAAACCAATCGGGATCTCAGGGAACTTCTCGCGATATGTCTCGATGACGCGGATGTTCAGCTCTTCAAAGGTCGGCGGATAGCCCGAGGTGCACTGCATGATGCAGATATTCGGGTTGATCGGCATGATCTCGTCATAGACGCGCTGGACGTCTTCAATCGACGCGCCGCCGGTCGAGATGAACATCGGCTTGCCGAACTTCGCGATATACTTGATCTGCGGCAGCGTCTTCAGGTCGCCGGAGGCGATCTTGTAAGCCGGCATATCGAGGTCTTCGAGGAAGTCCGCGCTTTTGTAATCCCAGGCGGTGGAGAAGAGCGTGATGCCGATTTTCTTGGCATGGTCGCGCAGCTCGATCCACTCATCGCGGTCGAACTCGAGCATTTCGCGGTGCGCCCCATAGGTCGCCGCGTATGCGTTCTCGGAATTGTACGGCTGGTTGTAGTATTCCTTGGTGTAAAGCGAGCGGTTATCGCGCTTCTGAAGCTTTACCGAATGCGCGCCTGCAGCTTTCGCCGCATCGAACAGGTCCTTACACTTCTGGACGTCGCCTTCATGGTTCTGGCCAATCTCGGCGATGACATACATGTCGTCATTGTCGCTGATCTTGATTCCGTCCACGACCATTTCACGATTAGCCATGACTATACCCTCATTCTCTCTCGGGAGACTGTGGTCCCCGCCTGCTAGGTTCGCGGGAAGGGCTAGCCGGTTTCCCCGGCGTTTTCAATCGATCATGGATGAATAAGACAGCGTTTATGGACTTTAGATCAGTGAACCTGTTGTGACACTCCTCCAGCCGGTGCCGTCACTGAACACGACACCCGCCCCGCCGGTCAGATCCGGCACGAAATAGAGGGCGCCCGCTCCGGCGTCCGACGCGCTCGGAAGGGTCGCACTCGCCGCGCTGCCCAGCCTTACGGCTCCGGCCACATGCAGGGCGCAGCTCGGCGAAGCCGTGCCAATACCGACCCGGCCAGCCGACGTAATCCGTACACGCTCATTCACGCCGCCATTGCCCGTCCAGAAGCCAAGCGACATCGGCACCGACGTGCCCGACACTGGCCCATCCACCTGTGCATTCACGAGTGCGCTCTGGACCCAGGCTCCGCCCGACGCGAGCCCGCGGAACGAGAAGCCTCCGCACCAGTCGCCCGGCTGGACTGGAAGCGGCGTCTCGAGGCTCCCGCGCGCTCGCTTCTGAATAGAGAAGGACGAATAGGTCGCCGGGTTTGCATATGTGTCGAGACTGGCCGTCGCGAAATAACCGTCACGGACCATGCTCAAGGTTGGCTGGTCATTCGTGGCATCGGACTGGTCGATGACTGAGAACCTTCCGGTCGCCGGCCCTCCCACGCCAACATTGGCCGTCGCCGTATCCACGCTGAGCGCTGTGTCGAACACAGTCCCGTCATCGCTGGTGCGCAGCTCGAACCCGCCATTGGCGGCGAGTCCAAACTCCGCCTCACCCGCAAAATCGGTCTGAAACACCACCGATGCGACCTTCGCCCCATCGGCCCGGTTGATGATTTTGCGAGCATTCCCCGTGCCCGGGGTGACATCATCATAGGTCAGCAATTCGGCGTCGCTGCGCACGGTCAGCCTGTTGGTAACGTTTGCATCGGAATTGATGCCCAGCGTTTCGAAAGGCCCACTTCCAGCGCCCTGCACCACCTGCCAGCCCTCTCCCGTCAGGACAAAAAGAGACGCTTCGTCTTCTATCCAGGCGAGCCAGCCCTCGCGCGGCACGATCTCGAACCAGGCCCCGTCCTGAAAGCTCGCAATCGCCCCATCAGCCATAAAGTCCCAGTCCTCACCGGTCTTCCCGCTCGGCAATATGTAGGATGTCGCCGCCAGCGGCACCTCTGGCTGGGTGGCTTCGCTGCGGCTCGCCACGCTCAACTGCACGACCGCATCCAGCCGCCGCAGGCTTTCATTCAGGGTGACATGCTTCATCGCCTGATTGGCGGCGAGGTAAGAAAGGCCGATACGTGGGGTCTGGTCCATCTGGGGCTCCGGCAATTGACTGGAGCGGTGACCCTAGACGCACGTCTCATACGGTCTGAGAGTTCAGCCCTCTCTTCCCAGCGCATCCCTGACAAGACGGGCAAATCCGGGCAGCTCGGATGCGGAAACCTTCTCGTCTATCCCTGCTTCAGACCAGCCTTTCGCCAGTTCCCCGGCAAGACCGTCCAGCGCCGGCACCTCACCCGTCAGCCCTTTATATACAGCCCCCAACAGCGCCAGTCGCCCGGCAAGGCTAAGGTGTACGCCATCGGGCTGGAACAGCGCCTCATCGCCGAGATTGGCCGCCAGCTCTCGCATCAAGGCCGCGAAATCAAATAACGGAACACCTCGTTCACCCGCGACACTTACCGTGACATCATTCGCGCTCGGATCACCATCGCGGATCGGCCTTGACCAGTCGAACCGTTCCATCACGCCGCTAGCTGTTGGCGACGTCAGGACCAGCCCCGAAAGCTCAGCATCAACAAGCCGTCCAAGCCTTGCCGAGATGAGCGCTGCCAGTGTTTCGGGGGCTGATGGGTGCGGTCCACTATCCTGAAGGATAAAGCGGGCGCCGGGTTTCGCGGCCGCCATCTCGATCAGCGCATCGACCGCGTCACCGTCATCCGGCGAGCCTCCGAAGATCGCAAAAAGCGGCTCGTTCGCGGCCTCGAAAAGCCGGTTGAGACCAATCTCTACAAAAACCACCGGCAGAAACACCGCCGTTACACCGTCAGTGCACCGTGAAAATTCGACTTCACCGGCAAAAATGCTGTCCCCGAAAAGGAGAACGGGCGTCCTGTTTCCACACGCCTCCAGTGCGGAGCGCCAATAGACTTTCCGGCGGGACTTCGCGCCCTGATCCCCCGCCAGCCAGGCGCTTCGAGGATCAGCCGCCCCAGCGCCCATCAGCTATTATTGCCGGGATCGCCGATCAGCTGGATGCTCGGCCTGCGGCCGCGATAGCGCTGACGAAGGTGGAAATCCTTGTTCATGGTTAGGAGCGGATCGAACATGCCGATATGCTTGGCCATCATCGTATTATAGTAATCGCGCGGCAGGTTCCTGAAGATCGGCTTCGACGAGTTCATCGACAGGTCAAAGCGCTTGGACAGGCGCGTTTTCGCCCAGTCCCATGCCCTCTTCTTCAGTCTCCACGTCCGGCTTGGCGCGTCATACTGGGCGTAATTCTTCTTGTAGAGCTCATGAAAGCGATCATGCTTGGCCTGAAGCTTCTTGTAGTCTTCGCTTTCCTTGTCCTCGGCCCAGTTGCGATAGTGATGGATGGTCACATCACGGGTGTAGACAACGTCCCGGCCAAGGAAGAGCACCTTTGCGGTCAGGTCAGGGTCGATTCCATAGTCGCGGAATTCCTCGCTGAAGCCGCCAACAGCGCGCATCACCTCGGTTGGCAGCATGCCCTGATTGACGTTGAGAATGCCGATTGGTGAGACGCCGCCAATATATGGCGCCTTCACGAACGGGCCTTCCTTGTCCTTCACCTTGAGACCGACCATGCCGATCTTCTTGTTCGCCTGAAGAATGCGAACCGCCTTGTCGAGGCCATTGTTGACGATCTCATTGTCATCGCTGACCCAGCAGACATAAGGCGTGTCGACCTGCATGAAGACGTCATTATAGGCGCGTGCCTGCCCCAGCAGCTTGCCAACAAAGATCGGGCGCACGCGGTCGCTCGCGACAGATTCCAGATACTCGATCGTGCCATCGGTCGAGCCAGCATCAGTGATGTACAGGATGTACGGGATCTTGGTCTCGCGTTGCACGGACTCGACCAGTCTCTTGACCTGGTCACAGCGGTTATACGTGCCCGCAACGATCGAAAGAACGGCATCCGTCATTCAATTATTCCCATAGTTTTCAGGACTGCTGTGTCTTGAACCAGTCCGCATAGCGTTTCAATCCCGCCTCGAGGCTGACCTTCGGCGTGAAGCCGAGATTGCTTCGAAGATGTGTCGCATCCGCGACCAGGTGCACCGGGTCGCCGGAGCGCGCCTTGCCATTAAAGCTCAGCGGCGTTTCATATCCCGCAGCATTGACCAGCATGGAAGCCAGCTCACGCACAGAGATTGCAGTCCCGCTGCCCCCATTGAACAGGCGCACCGTCCCCTTACCGCCCGGCTTTGCAGAAAGCGTGGCGAGAATCGCGGCCGCGTCATCGACATGCACAAAGTCGCGCGTCTCATCCCCGCTCCCCCAGAGGTCGAGCGTCGTCTCAGGATCAGCGCTCACGCGGCGCATGATGTCCCAGAGCAGCTGCTTGCGAAGCCCTTCGCCGAAGATGGAGAAGAGCCGGACGATCGACACATCGAGCCCATTCATGCGTGCTTCGCCGGTGACCAGCTCCTCGCAGACATGCTTGTGCAGGCCATAGGGCGACATCGCCTCGCAAGGATCGCTCTCCGACAGGCGCTCCTTGCCCTGATTGCCATAGACAGCCGCCGACGAGACGAGCACCAGACGCGCGTCCGATGCTTCTTCACGAATGAAATCGAGGATCTCGACCGTGCTGCCCACTGACAGGTTGAAGTCGCCGCGCGGGTCATCCCAGGACCGGCCGACAGATGCCCCGCCAGCGGCATGGATGATAACATCGGGCTTGCCATGATCGGCCATGGCCGCGTGGAAGAGCTGGCGCTGGATCAGGCCTTCAGCGTGGTGGACATTGCCTTCACGGACAAAAGCCCCCTGCGGCGCGCCAAGGCCAAGCGTCACAACCCTCCAGCCCTGCGACGCCATCAGCCGGGCCGTCGCGGTCCCAAGGAAACCGCCACCCCCGGCAATCATCACAAGACCGGGTGACGTGCTATTTCCGCCAGTAGTCGTCACGGCGCGGCTCCTCGATCTTCAGGGGCTCAAATCCATCAATGCTGACAGCTTCCCGGGTGAGCAGCCAAATGCCGCGGCGCGGGTGACGGCGTTTCAAATCCCGAAAATCATCATGCTCTACAGGCAGTGTGCACGCATAAACATTGCTGAAGCCTGCAGCCCACATGCCTCGGGCAAGCGCCTCGCGGCTCAGAATCATAGCGAGCGGCTGGATACCCTGCGTCGCATTCGGATTTTCCCGAGCGACACGCCCGATGAAGTCAGCGTCCGGCACCACCATCGTTTCCAACAGCATCGCCTTGCCGGTCATCGCCCCCATGATCCGCAAGGCGCGCAACGGGTTTTCCAGATGATAGAGAATTCCGAACGAGAGGGCGAAATCTCGCGGCGGCAAGGCGTCGGAAGTGGCGCAATTGTCGAAATCGAGCACGCTGAACTCGCAGCCCGGCGCACGTTTGCGGCCCGCCTCGGCTACTTCGTGACGTCCTTCAAGCGCGACAACGTCGAGGTCAGAATGCATTAGCCGCTTCGCAAACCAGCCCGGCCCTGCGCCGAAATCAAAGGCAGTGTCGAGCGTCATGCCGGACCTGCGCAAAGCCTTCAGAACCTTGTCGGCTATGGTCCAGCGCGCTTCATTGATCGCAATGTAATTATCGACATCGAACAGGGCGGTTGCAGGTGCCTGGCTCATGACTCGCGCTCCGTTGACCAGTCGAGACGCGGGCGCAACCCGCCCGGGAAGTTACGCGAATAGCGTCCGCGCGCCCGCTGCAAATCATCGCCCTGCGGCTCATAGACAGAGAATGACACGGCGTTTTCCACGCTCTGATGACGGGTCAGCGGGTCTGCCGTTACCATCACGACCGTGACGTAATGCAGGCCTTCGTTGAGAAGGTTCGCAGGGATCTGCGCGCGGCTCTTGTAGCGGCCGGGCTTATTGATCGCCCCCGGATAGTCGCCATCTGTAAAGGCGACGACGAACATCAGGTCACCGACTTCATTCTTGACGTGAAGCGCCGGTTCGACGCGCAAATCGGCCTGCAGGACATCGTAGGCGATCTCGATGGCGCAGGGCATATCGATCTTGACCGAGCGCGCAATCTGGCCGGCATCATCAAGAACCCGCGCCGTTACCAGCTCGGCAACAGGGCCTTCTGCTTCGGCCTCCAGTACACTGCTCGCCTCTGGCTTCTCGGCCTTGGCGTCTTTCTTCTTCTCGTCCTTTTTCGTCTCGGTCTTTTCCGGTGCCTGATAGGTCGCAGCGACATTCATCATCTGCGCCTCATAGGCTTCGGTCACGGTCATGACGTCGTCATCCATGACAACTTCACCATGATCGATCCAGATGCAACGGTCACAGAAACGGCGAATCGCCCCTGTCGAGTGCGAGACGAAAAGCAGGGTGCGGTCATGGCCGGTAATCTCATCCATGCGCTGCAGACACTTCTTCTGGAAGGCGGCGTCGCCAACGGAGAGGACTTCGTCGAGCATCAGTATGTCGGGGTCGAGGTGTGCCGCCACAGAGAAGCCGAGCCGCGCGCGCATACCGGTTGAATAGGTCTCGACCGGCTCCTCGATAAAACGGCCGATCTCTGAGAAGGCCACGATCTCATCCATGCGCTGGTCGATTTCCTTGCGCGTCAGACCATGCAGCGCAGCGTTGAGATAGACGTTCTGGCGTCCGGTCATCTTCGGATTGAAGCCTGTCCCCACCTCTAGCAGGGAGGTTGCCCGGCCATAGATGAAAGCTTCCCCATCACTAGGATTGAGCACGCGGGAGAGGATCTTCAGCAGCGTCGATTTACCGGCCCCATTATGCCCCATGATGCCGACCCGGTCGCCCGACCAGACCTTGAAGCTGACACCTTTGAGCGCGTTGTAGTGGGTATCCTTGAACGTATTCCCGTCCTTGTCGGTCCGGGTCACGGGAGAGCTCATCTTGTAGCGCTTCGACAGGCCGCGCACATCCATGACCAGCTTGCGCTCATCATCACCGGTCGCCGCTTCGGGCGCAGATTGTGGCAGAGTATCAGGCATCACACTCGCTCAGCGTAGCTTTTGGCAACCCGGTCGAGAAGTAGCAGCCCCACCATCGTAAAACCGACCGCCATGATTGCGGAGACACCAAGCGAGGTCCAGTCGACATGTTCGGGCCCGAACAGCGCACCGCGCAAGCCGGTCAACACGCCGACCATCGGGTTAAGATTGTAATAGGTCTGGATCACCTCTGGCAGGATCTCTTTCGAAAAGAGTACAGGCGAGAGGAACAGGCCAAGATAGACGGCCGTTTCCAGGAATTTCGAATTGTCCTGATGAATCAGGTAGAGCGCCGAAAACAGCACGCCGATCCCGAAGGCGAGCAGGAACATCACCGCCGTCACCGGCACCATGGCCAGAATATCCCATGACAGGGGAACGCCGAGATAGAGCTGAAACGCTATGACGGCTGCCGAGATGATGAAGATGTCGACCCAGCGCGATGCGATAACGGCAATCGGACTGAGGATCAGCGGAAAGTAGACTTTCTTCGAAATCCCCGAATCGAGCCGGAGCGAGCCTGCCGACTGGATCACCATTTCAGCCCAGAGGAACCAGAAACACAAACCGCTGAAGATGAAAAGCGGGTACGGAATCTGCGCGCCAAGATTGGCCGCCGACATATTGCGAATAAACACGAGCGCAAATGCCATGATGGCCGGACGGATAAAGCCCCAGACAATGCTGATCGGCGAATTCAGGATGCGCGAGCGGATGTTCCGGTTGATCATCTGCGCCAGCAGGACCCGGAACTTCCAGATTTCAGTCAGGCTCAATATGCCGACCGGTCGCTGCGGCCTGATGTGGATCACGGGCTGGTTCGACGGTGTGGACATCTCGGAAGGTCTAGCTCCGCAGCTTCCGGCGAATGAAGTCCTTCAGCCGGAACAGGAAATTCTGTGACGCAAGTTGCGCGCGTGCGCGAGGAGAATCAATGGCCGACTGCATGCTTGCAATCCGTTCACGTCGCTCTGCCTCATCACTGACGGGATCGTAATCGAGGAAACGCTGCCGCATCTCTGGCGGCGCCTTGGCGAGTGTCGCCTGAACAAGGAACTTGTCGCTCTTTGCCGCGAATGCAGAGTCGCCCTCGGCAATCATGCCCCCAATGCGCGCAAGGTCCTCAGGGTTTTCGCGCAGTGACAGGCGCGTATTCCCAAGCCAGCGATCAAACGCTTCCTGCGTGACATGGGGATGATTGCCGATTTCATCGAACAGCGCTGGCGCCGCCTGTGCGATGACCGCGCCGGCATCATGCCGGGCGGGATCGAAGCGCTGCGCCGTGAAGCGCGCAATGTCCATGAAGGTGCGCGCCCGGTCGGCAACATAGGCGGCGTGCTTGCTGGATGCTTTGGAAAGGCTGGGACGCTTGGGCGGGTCTGCAACGAAGCGCTCCAATGCGCTCGCCAGCGACTCCACTTCATTAGGATCAAAGAATACCGAACCTGCGGGCGACTGTTCGCGGTGGACCGGAATGTCTGAGAGAAGCCCCGGCAGGCCAAGCGCGCGGGACTCCTCGACAAAGGTACTCCAGCCCTCGAACAGGCTCGGCTGCACAAAGCCGCGCGCGCCTTTCAGAAGGGCGAGCTGTTCGTCGCGGCTGATCCGGTCGGTGATCGTCACGCGGCGGGCCACATCTTCGCGCGCCAGCAGGTCGCGGATGCTGGCGGCATAGTCAGGCCAGCGCGTGTCCTCGATGGCGCCGGTCATCACGACATGAACATCAAGCCCTGGCCGGGCGGCCAGCGCCTCGACGATCTGGAGGTGGTTCTTGTGACGCCAGAACTGGTTGCAGACGATGAGATAGTCGCCCGGCACATTGAAGCGCGCGCGCACTGCATCTGTATCGCCGCTCCCTTCCTGCCAGAAGCCCTCATCGAAGACCGCCGGGAAGTGGAAAATCTTCCAGTGATCCTTCTCGAAATCGGGGAAAAGCTTCGCCGTGTCCTCGATCGCCTGCTGGCTTGAAAAGACGCAGGCCGCCGGGCCGCGCGCAAGCTCCCTGTACTGAAGGAACCGCCGGGCCTGCTCTTCTGGCGGGAACAGCTCCGGATAGTGCTGGCACTGCCAGTCTGGGATCCAGCCAGCCCATGGCGCGCCGAATGGCGCTTCGGGCAGCTGCGTTGCCGGGTAGACGAAATCGACGTTCAGGGACGCAGCCTTCGCGAAAGGCGCAATCTCGTCGGCGAGGCCTGCATGCTCTGCGGCAATCTCTTCGGCCTGCGGCGCGCTGGTCAGGAAGGTGATGTGCGGTTGCTCGCCACTGGGCAGTGTTCTCAACATGCGCGCGATGTTGAGAACATAGTTCACACCGCCCATCCATGCCGGGTTATAGAATATGCGCAGCCCAATTCTCATGGGAGCTCCTGAGCTTGTTTCGCGTAAGGTGCGAGGCGTTATCAATGCTCGTTAGATGCGTAAAGCCATTTGCTCAAGCCACACACCTCCAGCGGGCCTGAAAGCGCTGAACGCTGGACTTGATCCATGGCAAATAGAAAACTAACGCTGTGGAGCTGGTGAGGGAGAGTACCAAATGCGCGGCGCACTGTACCCGGACGATCACGCGTTCGCGGAAGGTCTTGTTTACCCGAAAGTCGCTTCACTGAGCGATGCTGCAGGCCACATCCCCGACAATGAAGCCGATGCTCAGCGCCTTCTGGACGTGTGGACGCGTTTCTCGAAGGGCGCTGTCCTGGATGACAATGTCAAACTCGGCATAAAGGCGCGCCTGATCAATGGCGGTGCGCCAGAAAACGTCCGCATCCATGGCCCGACCGCGATCCGCGGGATCCTGAAGGCCGAAGGCAACGCAACCATCCAAATCGGCAAGTACACCTATGTTGGCGACGACACGATCCTGTCGGCGTCGCAATCGATCACGATTGGCCAGGCGACCCTGCTGGCACATGGCGTCCAGCTGTTCGACAATGACTCCCACCCCACGCATGCCGACCAGCGCGAAATCCAGTTCCGCCGCATGCTGGGCGACAAGCGGATCGCCATCCCCCTCGAAATCCGCTCAAAGCCGATTGTCATCGGCAGCCGCTGCTGGATCGGCCTGGGGAGCGCCGTGATGAAAGGCGTCACGATTGGTGACGATACAGTGGTCGCGGCCCAGTCTGTCGTCACCAGCGACCTGCCCGCAGGCGTCGTGGCAGCCGGAAATCCCGCAAAAGTGGTCAGGGAGCTCAGGCCAGACGAGCGACTGCCCACACCTAACCCGCCCGGTGGCTGACAGCCAATCAATCAGTGATTGATGTGGTCGCCCATCATGTCCCACTATCCGGCCAACGGCGAAGAATGGAAGTAACGAAGCGCTTATGTCCACGAAACTGAAAATGCCGCCACGCTTCAAAGGCGCAACCAAGCCTTTCACCCCTGAGAAAGGGTTCGCATCGTGGCCAGACCTAATCGCCGCATCGAAAGGCCAGTGGGAAGCTGATGTGAAGTCAGCCGCTGGGCCGCGCGTCCTGATCGGCTCGAACACGGGCATGCACGGCGCCGTCACCAATCTTGATGGCGTGCTGGCCGCTGGTCTTACCAAGGCCGGGGCACAGGTTGGCCGTGTCTTCTGCGATGGCTCCATGCCGGCCTGCCTGATGCCGACCTATGGCGAGGCAACGCCGCCCGGCATGATCGCCGAGTTCGGCCTTGTGAACCGTCTCTGCAAGGCCTGCTTCAATCGCGGCACGAACAATCATCGCCCGATGGGCCTGCCAGAGTTTCGCTATTCAGACCATCTGAAGCAGGAAGACTTCAGCGAGGCGCAATCGCTCGCAGCCAGCGTCGATCTGGCTTCGATCTCGGACTGGAAACTGGACGGCATCGCGGTCGGCGAACACGCGCTGGCCGGGGCGCTTCGATACTACGCAACGGGTGACCTTGAAGGCCAGCCGCGCGCAGAAGAGGTGCAGCGCCGCTACCTTGAGGGCGCGATCCTGACCAAGCGCGTCTATGAGCGCATCATCGCGGCCTGGAAGCCCGAAGTCTGCGTGCTCCATCATGGCATCTACAGCCCGCAGGGCATCGCTGCCGATGTCTGCCGAAAGGCAGGCGTGCGGGTTGTGACCTGGGTCGTCGCTTACCGGAAGAACTGCTTCATCTTCAGCCATGACGACACCTATCATCACACCATGATGAGCGAGCCCGTCGAGACGTGGGAAGAGCTGGACATGTCCGAAGCGGTCCGCGACGAAGTCCGCGCCTATCTCGAAAGCCGGGCCAGCGGCGGCAAGGACTGGATCTACTTCCACGAAGAGCCGGATTCGGACTTCAAATCCTTCGCCGAGAAGAAAGGCATCGACCTTTCAAAGCCTGTCGTCTCCATGCTGACCAATGTCATGTGGGACGCCCAGCTGCATTATCCGGCCAACGCCTTTCCGGGCATGAAGGACTGGATCATCGACTCCATCCGCTATTTCATTGACCGGCCTGACCTCGAAGTCGTCATCCGTGTTCACCCTGCCGAAGTGCGCGGCGCGATCCCTTCCCGCCAGCGCGTGGTGGACGAAGTGAAGAAGGCCTTCCCGGAACTGCCGCGCCATATCCACATCATCGAACCCGCTGAGGATGCGAGCACCTATGCGCTGGCACATGCCTCGAACGCTGTCATCATCTACGGCACCAAGATGGGCACAGAGCTCACCCCGCTGGGCAAGCCTGTGATCGTCGCGGGCGAAGCCTGGATCCGTAACAAGGGCGTCACGCAGGATGCGAGCGACAAGCCGCATTACTTCAAGCTGCTCGACCAGCTTCCAGCCGGCCCCGGACAATGGGCACCCGACCGTGAGCGCGCGCTTCGTTACGCCTACCACTTCTTCTTCCGCCGCATGATCCCGCTGCCTTTCCTGCAGCCAAACGGGACGGGCGCCATGTTCGACATCGAAGTGCCAAGCGTCGATCAGCTTGCACCTGGCAAATGGCCGGGCCTCGACACGATTACCCGGGGCATCCTCGATGGCGCCCCGTTCGTTTTCAATGCAGAGCATCAGGGTGGGGACCTCTAATGAGCTTCAAGGTGCCGTTATTCGTCGATCAGGCGATACGCTTCGTTCGGCGGAACTTGCCCAAGCGCAAGTTCCAGCCCCGTGACGGGATCGAAAGCGAATCCTGCTCGGCCAAGATGCTGAAACTGTCGAGGTTCAAGAACGGGGTCGCGATCCATCGCCCGGAAGACAAGAGCGAGCAGGAGCAGTTGCTCAACCCGTTCGGTGATCCGTGGATCACAAGAGAAGCCCACAACCCATTCATCCCGACCATGACGGGATCGCTAATTGCGTTCCTGAATTCCAAGGTGGGCAAGATGGGTACACCGCTCCGTGGCGGCCCGGAAGTTACGCATGCCTATACCCGCTATTCCGGCTACTCCCCCAGCAATTATCACTATGATGAAAGCGTCTGTAAGCTGACGATGAAGATGCCCGCCTTCGAGAAGATGCGGGAGGTCTTCAAGCGCAAGGGGCTGAACAAGCGCTTCATCGGCTATGCCGTTCTGAACTATGATGACGGATACCTTTTCGGGCCGAATGCGGGCCTGCCTGAAGAATATTATGTCCATAATCCGGACGAGAGTCTTGAGCCGAAGCACCGCCTGAAATTTGTCGAAGGCCCTGCGCTCGACGCTGAAGGCTGCGTTTTCGATATTCGCAGGCCAGAGGTGCGTACGGCACTTTGCAACCGCGTCCTCGAAATCATGAAGACCAATGAGATCGATGCCGTCCTGATCGATTACGCCGTCCGCCGCTATGGTTTCGGCGCGCCTAGCCTCATCTTCGACATGCCGAAAGACTGGTTCCCAAACTTTCAGGAGAACCAGATCCTGTTGTTCCGCGAACTTCATGCGCTACTCAAGGCGAATGGGAAAACACTCTTCCTGAACGGGACAATGCTCGACAGCATCCTCGTCACAGAGCCGCAACTGGTGCGCCAGTATCTCAAGATATCAGACGGGATGTTCTGGGAGCAGCCCTTCCGCTGGGAATGGCGCAACTATGAACGCGACGGCATCGACTATTATGACCGCCTGCAGCAATTCTTCGACAATTCTCACATCATGAAGAAGCAGCTCATCGTGAAGTCGGGCACCTACCGGTTTCACGGTACCGAAGACAAGATTTCAGGCTGGACCAAACGTTTCGAGATGACCGATGCCGGCATTGAGCGTCATCTGGCTGAGTATCTGACCTGCTTCTTCATGCTTTACGCAAACCGGCATTTCGACGTGCTCTTCCATACACATCCGGCGAAGTTCTTCGATATCTACACCAGCGAAGCCTATTTCGACATCTGGTCCAAACGGGTCGGTCAGGGCGTCACCAAGCGCGTGCGCTATTCAAAGCATGTGCACATGCGTGAGTTCGACGAGGCCTTCGTCTTCGTCAATAACACGCTGGACCCGGTCGAGCTCGACCCGTCCGTGGTCGAAGGTGAGTTCTTACGGCCGATCCCGGCCATCACGCTGGAGCCTCTCTCCGGCAAGATCGTCATGAAGGACGAGCTTACGGCATTTGAAGGCGGCGCAGCCACCAATTGACCTTGCCCGGGCTGGCTTTAATCGGCTAGCACCGGGACGCGCGCAGCCGCCGCGCGAGTAAAGACGATCACAGGAGCTGTCATTGCTGGACACATTCGATCCGCAGAACGTGAAATCCCTGATCAATGGAGAGGCCGTTTCCAGTCAGACCACGTCTGACATCCTCAGCCCCCACAGCGGCAAGCCCATCGCCAAGCTCCACCATGGCGGCGCCGACGAGGTCGAGAAGGCCATCGCCGCCGCGAAGGCTGCGCAGAAGGCCTGGGCCGATACGCCTGCCGTCCAGCGCGGCCAGATCCTGCACGCCGCCTGCAATCTGATCGAAGCGCGCGCTGAAGAACTTTCGAAGATCGTCGCTGAAGAAGCCGGCAAGCCGCTTTCTGCTGCGATGGGTGAGACGACCGGCTCTGTCATGTGCGGGCGCTTCTATGCCGGCGAAGGCCAGCGCCTTTTCGGGCGCACCATGCCGTCCGGCGCACCGAACAAGTCCTGCATGACGGTTCGCCAGCCTTGCGGTGTCGCAGCGCTGATCGCCGCCGCCAATACCCCGGCCCCGAACTTCGCCTGGAAGGTTTTCCCGGCGCTTATCTGCGGCAATGCCGTCGTGCTGAAGCCTGCAGAAGACACCCCGCTCTCGGCCGACTGGATGGCCCGCGCGCTAATCGAGGCAGGCGTGCCCGCAGGCGTGATGAACGTCGTTCAGGGCCTTGGCCAGGAAGTTGGCCCGCCGCTGACCGCCCATAAGGATGTCGACGTCATCTCCTTCACCGGCTCGACCCGTGTTGGCCGCGAGATTGCTGGCAAGGCAGGCACAGACCTCAAAAAGGTCTCGCTAGAGCTTGGCGGCAAGAACGCTTTCATCGTCTGCGATGACGCCGACATCGAAAAGGCCGTCCACTGGGCCTCGCTCTCTGCCTTCTCGAATGCAGGCCAGCGCTGCGCGTCAGGAAGCCGCTTCATCGTCATGGACGCCGTCTACGACGAGTTCGTCGACGCCTTTGTTGCCAAGGCAAACTCACTCAAGGCCGGTGTCGGCGACGACTGTGAGCTTGGCCCCGTCATCAATGAGCGCCAGCTGAACAACATGCTGAGCGCCATCGAGCGCGCCAAGGGCGAAGGTGCGAAGGTGCTCTGCGGCGGCGAGCGCATTGGCGGAGACCTCGCAGGCGGCTTCTACCTTCAGGCCACGCTGATCGAAGGCTCCCCTGCAGACTCTCACCTTTCAACGACAGAGCTCTTCGGCCCGGTCGGCGCGATCTACAAGGTCAGCAGCTTCGACGAGGCTGTCGCGCTCGCCAATGACAGCCCATACGGCCTCACCGGCACGATCCACACGACCAGCTGGGACCGCGCCTGGACGTTCACGAAAGAACTCAGCACCGGCGTCGCTGTCGTCAATGCGGGCACGTTTGGTTCAGAACCGCACATGCCGTTCGGTGGCCTTCGCGCTTCTGGCAATGGCACGCGCGAACCGGGCACCGAAGCGCTGGATGTCTATACAGAGCTGAAAGACATCTACCTCATCACCGAACCGGGACGGCTCTAGGCTCATGGCAACGGCGTCTTCCCCCAGCTGTATCGCGCTCATCCCGGCCCGCTCTGGCTCCAAGCGCGTGCCGCACAAGAATATCGCGCCGCTCATGGGCCACCCGCTGATCGCCTACACGATCGCGGCAGCCAAACAGTCCGGCATTTTCGGGCGCGTCATTGTCTCAACCGACTCGCATGACTATGCGAAAGTCGCCCGCCACTATGGCGCAGAGACGCCTTTCATGCGCCCGCCGGAATTTTCTGGCGACAAGTCGCCGGACATTGACTGGATCCAGCATGCGCTGCGCTGGTTTGCCGACAAGGGAGAGGCCTATGACGCCTTCGCCCTGCTGCGCCCGACCAGCCCATGCCGCCTGCCCTCCACAATCCAGCGGGCCTGGGACCAGTTCACCCGTCAGGACGGCGTCGACAGCCTCCGCGCGGTGGAGCCTTGCGCCCAGCACCCCGGCAAGATGTGGGTCGTGCGCGGTGAGCGGATGCACCCGCTTATGCCGATGCAGCCTGAAGAGATCACGCCTTACCACTCGACCCAGTATCCGGGCCTGCCGCGCGTCTATGCCCAGAATGCGAGCCTTGAGATCGCCTGGTCACGCGTCGCACTGGAAGCAGGCACGATCGCTGGCGAAGTGCTGACCCCATTCCTGACATCAGGGTCCGAAGGCCTTGATGTGAACTCCCCGCGCGACTGGCGCCTCCTCGAAATGATGGTCGAGGATGGCGAAGCCGAATTGCCGAAAATCGAACAACCCGCCTGGCAAGGCGACTGAACCGAAAATCTGAGGATACGACCCCATGGGTGACCTGATTACCGAAGCCGTCTCCGGCACACTCTATTATCTCGACAAGCCTGCCTTTGACCGCGTGCAGGCGTGCAATGCCTCTGCAGAGCAGCGCACCAGCCTGTTCGCGGACATGGCGCGCCTCAACACGCTCTACATGATCGCCAATGCTGGCTCCGGCCATATCGGCTCGAGCTTTTCGAGCATGGATGTTGTCGCCTGGCTCTATCTCAATGAGATGAAGGGCGAGGACCTCTATTTCTCCTCCAAGGGCCATGACGCACCGGGTCTCTATGCCGTGCTGACCGCGCTCGACGTGCTGCCGTTCGACAAGATCCACAAGCTGCGCAAGATCGACGGCCTGCCTGGCCACCCGGATGTCGGCGTGGCGGGCATGGTCACCAATACCGGCTCGCTCGGCATGGGTATCTCCAAGGCCAAGGGTATGGCCTTCGCCAACCGCATGCTGGACAAACCGGCGCGCATCTATGTGATGACGGGCGACGGCGAATTGCAGGAAGGCCAGAT
Organism: Henriciella marina; assembly: GCF_027213945.1. GTDB lineage: Bacteria > Pseudomonadota > Alphaproteobacteria > Caulobacterales > Hyphomonadaceae > Henriciella > Henriciella marina_A. The sequence goes on along the minus strand of NZ_JAPWGW010000001.1, from coordinate 926,160 downwards.
CTGGGAATCGCTGATTTCAGCCGCCAATCACGGCGTTGCTGAAGTCACGGTCATCGTCGACCACAACAAGATCCAGTCGGACTATTCGGTTGAGCGCACCTCCAGTCTCGGCGACCTCGAAGCAAAGTTCGAATCCTTTGGCTGGCACACGCAGAGCATCGACGGCCACGATATCGACGCCATGCGCGACGCGCTGAATGCCGCCCGTCAGGACGAAAAGCGCCCGAGCGTGATCATCGCGAACACGATCAAGGGCAAGGGCGTCAGCTTCATGGAAGGCGTCTCGGTCGACAGCGATGTCGAGCGCTTCCAGTTCCATTCGGGCGCCCCACAGGCCGAAGACTATACCCGCGGCGCGCAGGAGCTCATTTCCCGCATACTCGACGGTCATAAGGCCGTTGGCCTGCCAGAGCCGGAGTTCGAGACGATCGAGCGCCCGGCAGCCCCTCAGGGCGGCAACCCGGTCAAGCTCTTCCCGTCCTACACGGCAGCGCTGCTCGATCAGGCAAAGCGCAATGAGAAGATCGTCGCGCTGGACGCAGACCTCGTCCTCGACATGGGCCTTGAGCCGTTCCGTGACACCCATCCTGACCGCTTCGTCGAATGCGGCATCGCAGAGATGGATATGGTCAGCCAGGCCGGCGGCATGGCGCTGAAGGGCCTGCTCCCGGTCGTGCACTCCTTCTCCTGCTTCCTGTCGACCCGTCCGAACGAGCAGATCTACAACAACGCCACTGAGCATACGAAGATCGTTTATGTCGGCGGCCTGTCTGGCGCGCTTCCAGGCGGCCCGGGCCACTCCCACCAGTCGGTGCGTGAGATTTCCGCCCTCGGCTCCATCCCGAAAATGGCGATGGTCGAACCGGCCCACCCGGACGAGGTTGCCCCGCTTCTCGACTGGTGCCTGAACACGCATGATGGCCCATCTTTCCTGCGGCTTGTCTCCATCCCTTATGAGACCGCTTACGAAGCTGACGCCAGCTGGACCCCGGCCGCCGGTCAGGGCCGCGTCGCGCGCAAGGGCGATGGCAGCGCCGTGATTATTGCGTCCGGCCTTGTCGGTACCGCGCAAGCCATAAAAGCCGCAGAGCGTCTCTCAGGCGACGGCGTCGACGCAATGGTCGTCTCGCTGCCCTTCCTCAACATCGTGGATGGCGACTGGCTGGCCAAGACGATCGGCGATGCGAAACTCGTTGCGACGGTCGACAATCACTATCGCCGCTATGGTCAGGGCGACGCCGTTGCGACCGCCCTCGCTGAAGCTGGCGCGCTGTCGAACCGGAAATTCATCCGCCTCGGCCTCGACCTCACCCCGCCATCGGGCACCAATGACCAAGTGCTGAAGGCGGTTGGTCTCGATGAAGAAACCATCGCGGCGGCAGTAAAAGCCGCCCTCTAGATATCTCAGATGACGTCCAGCCGGGCTCCACAGGCGAGACCGGCTGGACGTCCGGCTTCCCGCAAACCATGATCTGGCTTGCCTGACTGGAGTAGCAGACCTTGGTTGCCGCATCGCCTTTCCGCGCCAGCATCATCATCGTGAACTATAATGGCGGCGACCTCATCCAGTCCGCAATCGACCACCTGAAGGCACAGACGCTGAAGCCGCTCGAAGTGCTGGTGGTGGACAATGCCTCGACCGATGGCTCTGCCGACCGGCTGGACCTCTCCGGCCTAAATGGCGCGCGCCTCATGCGCATGGACGACAATCTAGGCTTTGCGGGCGGCAATAATGTCGCCGCCAAGGTCGCGGTCGGCGACTGGCTGATCCTGCTCAATCCCGACACAGAACCACACGCCGACTGGCTTGAGACGCTGGCCGATGCCGCGCAGCGCTATCCGGATGTAACGCAGTTTGCGAGCGCCCAGTTTGACGCGGAAGACCCTGACCGCCTCGACGGGACGGGCGACTGCTATTCCGTCTTCGGCTTTCCATGGCGCGGCGGCTTTGGCGCCAAGGCGAGCGACCTGCCAGAGGAAGGCGAGTGTTTCTCGCCCTGCGGCGCGACGGCGATGATCCGCAAGGACATCTTTCTCGGCGCGGACGGCTTCGATGAAAGCTTCTTCTGCTATTGTGAGGATGTCGATCTTGGCTATCGCCTCCGCCTTGCGGGCGAGCGCTGCATCTTCGTGCCGCGCGCCATCGTGCGCCATCATGGCAGCGCCATTACGGGCCTTCGCAGCGATTTCACCGTGCGCCAGGGCACCCGCAACCGGCTGACCACCTATCTGAAGAACACCCCGCTTCTGCTGCTCATCGCGAGCATGCCGGGCCATATCCTGCTGACGCTGTATCTCTATCTTTCAGCTTTAGGCAAGCCGCGCGCCAAGTCGATCCGGCGCGGCCTTGCCGAAGCGTTCGGACGATTTGGCGACACGATGAAGGCCCGCAGCAAGGTCCAGCGCGAGAAGAAACTCTCTAGCTGGCAGATTTCGCGTGCCATGCACTGGAGCCCGATCACGCTCAGCCGCAGGCGCCCGCATGTCTGGCGCGCCCGGCCATATCCAGCCCCGGGCACCCGCCTTTCGGGCGGGAAATAGAACAGCAGTGGTGCCGTCACCCCCGATGAACGCAGTTCATCTGGGGGTCCATCACCTGCCCCCTCCCCAGCAAGCAGCCTTGCAGGTTAGGAGCTGGACGCTCAGATGAGCAAGCTCATCGAGCGTGACGCGGATCTGGAAGCTCAAACGCTCTTCAGCGGTTTCTAACTTCCGATCAGCCCTGCCTGCTCCAGCCGCGCGATGACGACATCTGCGGCCGCTTCGGGGCTCAGCCTGTCGGCGTCGATGTGGATTTCAGGGTCGGTCGGGGCCTCATATGGGCTGTCGATGCCGGTGAAGTTCTTGATCTCGCCGGCGCGCGCCTTCTTGTAGAGGCCTTTGACATCGCGGCTTTCGGCGACGTCCAGCGGCACATCGACGAAGACTTCCCAGAACTCGCCATCCTCAACCATCTGGCGCACGATCCGGCGCTCAGCCCTGAACGGAGAGATGAACGACACAAGCACGATGAGGCCTGCATCCAGCATGAGCTTGGCGACCTCACCCACCCGGCGGATGTTCTCCACCCGGTCGGCATCGGTGAAGCCAAGGTCATTGTTGAGGCCGTGGCGGACATTGTCGCCGTCGAGCGTGTAAGTGTGCTTGCCCATGGCGGCGAGGCGCTTCTCAACAAGGTTGGCCACAGTCGACTTGCCAGCGCCCGAAAGCCCCGTGAACCACAGCATGACCGGCTTCTGGCCTTTCATGGACGCGCGAAGTTCCTTGCCGATATCCATGGACTGGCGATGGATATTCGAGGCGCGGCGGAGCGCGAAATTGATCAGGCCAAGACCGACCGTCTCATTCGTCATCCGGTCGATGACGATGAACCCGCCCATCCGGCGATTGTCCTGATAGGCGTCGAACGCGACGTCGCGGTCCAGAGCGATATTGACGATGCCGATCTCATTGAGGTCCAGCGTCTTGGCCGCCTCATGGGCGCGCGTGTTCACATCGATCCGGTAGCGCTGTTCGGTGACCTGCATCTGGCACTCACGCGCGCCGATCTTCATCACATAGGAGCGGCCGGGCAGCATGGCGCTGTCGGACATCCAGAGCATCGTCGCCTGAAACTGGTCGGAGACTTCGGCCGGCTGCTTGTCTGCGCAGAGGACATCGCCGCGCGACACATCGATCTCATCTTCCAGTGTCAGCGTGACCGACTGGCCTTCGACCGCCTCATCGAGGTCGCCGCCCATGGTGACGATACGGGCGACCTTGCTGGACTTGCCAGACGGCAGAGCGCGCACGCCATCACCGGGTTTGAGCGAGCCTGACAGGATCTGCCCCGCAAAGCCGCGGAAATCCAGGTTTGGCCGGTTCACCCACTGCACTGGCATGCGGAAAGGCTGATCCTTGACGTCTGAGGCGATCTCGACCGTGTCGAGATATTCGATCAGCGGCGGGCCGTCATACCAGGGCGTGTTCTCGCTATGGTCGACGATGTTATCGCCCGCCAGCGCAGAAACCGGGATCGCCTGAATGTTCTCGAACCCGAAGTCAGCGGCAAACGCGCGGTAATCTGCCTCGATCTTATCGAAGACATCGCGGTCATAGCCGACAAGGTCCATCTTGTTGATGCAAAGCACCACATTGCGGATGCCGAGCAGCGAGACAATGAAGCTGTGGCGGCGGGTCTGGGTCAGGACGCCCTTGCGGGCATCGATCATGACGATGGCGAGGTCTGCGGTCGATGCGCCGGTCGCCATGTTGCGGGTGTACTGCTCATGGCCGGGCGTATCGGCAACGATGTATTTGCGCCGCTCAGTGGCAAAGAAGCGATAAGCGACATCAATGGTGATGCCCTGCTCACGCTCTGCGGCGAGGCCATCGACCAGCAGCGCGAAGTCGATCTCTTCGCCCTGCGTCCCGAATTTCTTCGACTCATTCTTCAGCGAGGCGAGCTGGTCATCGAAGATCATCTTCGACTCGTAGAGGAGCCGGCCGATCAGCGTCGACTTGCCGTCATCGACAGAGCCGCAGGTGATGAAGCGCAGGAGCGACTTCTTCAGCTGGCTGTCGAGATATTCCTCGATATTCGCGAAATCCGGGGCTGCGTATCCGTCCATCAGAAATAGCCCTCCTGCTTTTTCATTTCCATGGAGGCAGGCGCATCCTTGTCGATGGCGCGGCCTTCGCGCTCAGATGTTGTGGTGCGCAGCATTTCCTCGATGATCTCTGTGACGGTCGAGGCACTGGATTCCACCGCGCCGGTCAACGGATAGCAGCCGAGCGTGCGGAACCGCACCTTCTTCATCATCGGCTCTTCGCCGGGCTCAAGTGGCAGGCGGCCATCATCGACCATGACCATGATGCCATCGCGCTCCACGACCGGGCGCTCAGCGGCGAAATAAAGCGGCACCAGATCGATATTCTCCTGGTAGATGTACTGCCAGATATCGAGCTCGGTCCAGTTGGAGATCGGGAAGACGCGTACGCTCTCGCCGGGCTTGATGCGTGCATTATAGAGCGACCAGAGCTCCGGGCGCTGGGTCTTCGGGTCCCAGCGGTGCTGGGCAGACCGGAAGGAAAAGATCCGCTCCTTGGCGCGCGACTTTTCCTCGTCGCGGCGCGCCCCACCAATCGCGGCATCGAACTTGTACTTGTCGAGCGCCTGTTTGAGACCTTGCGTCTTCATCACATCGGTATGGACCGCAGAGCCATGGGTGAACGGCCCTATGCCCTGCTCGACACCTTCCTGGTTGATATGAACCAGAAGCTCCGTCTGCGGATCATCATTGAGCGCATCGCGAAACGCGATCATCTCCTTGAACTTCCAGGTCGTATCGACATGCAGAAGCGGAAACGGGATCGGCCCGGGATAGAACGCCTTGCGCGCCAGATGCAGCAGGACAGAACTGTCCTTGCCGATGGAATACATCATCACCGGGTTCTGCATCGAGGCGGCCACTTCCCGCAGGATATGGATGCTCTCGGCTTCGAGCCGGTCGAGATGGGTCAGTGTCGTCATGATTAGTCCGGTTTGTGGCCAGGTCGCGGCTAGGTAACAAGCACGTCTCAAGCCAACAATACAGGGACGGTCAAGTCAGACACGGTGTTTACTAAACTTGCGCCGTTTCAAGGCAAAGTGCGAAGCTTGACGAAACGCCCTCTCCCGCGCAGACCGCAGGCAGGAAATTCAGAGGCAGCAGGCCCATGAAGACACTTATCGTCATCCCGGCGCGGATCGGCTCGACCCGATTCCCGGCAAAGCCCCTGCACAAGATTGCGGGCCATTCGCTGGTGTCGCGCGTGGCCGATGTCGCCGCGCGCGTTGCTGCGGCCCGCTCAGACACGTCCTATGTCATCGCGACGGACGACCATGCCATCATGGACCATGCCGCAGAGATTGGCGCACCCGCCGTGATGACTGATCCGGAGCTGCCATCTGGCACAGACCGCGCCCTCGCTGCCGCCCACGCGCAGGATGAGGCGCCAGACTTCATCCTGAACCTTCAAGGCGACGCGCCTTTCACCCCGCCGACCTATCTGAGCGCGCTGATCGAGGCCGCCACCACCACGACCGCCGATGTCGTCACACCTGTCGTCCAGCTCGACTGGGCGGCCCTCGACACCATCCGCGACCAGAAGACACGTGAGCCTTTCAGCGGCACAAGCTGCATAAGGCGCGAAGACGGCATGGCGCTGTGGTTTTCCAAACAGATCATTCCGGCAATCCGTAAAGAAGGGAAGCTGCGCGCCGCTGAGCCACTCTCACCGGTCTTCCGTCATATCGGGCTCTATGGTTTCCGCATGGCCGCGCTTGAGCGCTTCTCTGCCCTGCCGGTCGGCCACTATGAAGAACTGGAGGGACTTGAGCAGCTCCGCTTTCTCGAAAACGGCATGAGCATCATGACGGTCGCGGTCGAGCCCGGCGCCAATGCCATGTGGGGCATTGATACGCCAGAGGATGCCCGCTTTGCAGAAGACCTCATCGCCCGGAGCGGCGACCCGATGGAGGCGCCCCGCTAATGGCCCGCACGCTCTATATCGTTCGCCACGGCAACACATTCGACAAAGGCGACACCGTCACCCGCGTCGGCGCCCGCACCGACCTTGCGCTCTCCAACTCAGGAGAGGTCCAAGCCGCGGCGCTTGGCGCTCATTTCCGCGAGAAAGGCATTGCGTTTGCTCAAGCCATCGCTGGCCCGCTCAAACGCACCCGCCAGACCGCTGACGCCATCCTCTCGGCGCAGGCGAACCCGCCAGAGCTGGAGATCGGCAATTTCCTGCGCGAGATCGATTACGGCCCCGATGAGAACCAGCCCGAAGACGCCGTCATCGCCCGCATCGGTCAGGACGCGCTCGATGCGTGGGAGCGGGATGCCGTTCCCCCGCCCGGCTGGCGGTTCGACCCGGCCGCGATTGAAGGCCAGTGGCAGAGCCTGTTCGCCAAGCTCGCCAAATCCGCAAGCGACGGTCCGGTCCTGATCGTGACGAGCAATGGCATCGCCCGCTTCGCGCTCACGGCCGCCGGACTGAAGCCCGATAGTGCCCGGCATGAGAATCTGAAACTGAAGACGGGTGCCTACGGCGTCTTCAGCCTTGACGAGGCAGGCGACCTCACCCTCAGCGACTGGAATATCCGCCCCTGAGCCGCAGACGGAGAGTTGCCGCGCGCCTGCGGACTGGTTACCCGAAGAGCCTGTTTCTGCCGGTCCAGAGGCCCCGCTGATGAAAGCGTTGCGTTTCGCAATCCTTGGAAAAAGTCCCCTAGCTGTCGAGCGCCTGAAGGCGGTCGAAGCCAGCGAGACTGCGCGTATCGTCCGCAGCTTTTCAGCCGCGCAGGTCGCGCGCTTCTCTGACTCGGACTGGTCGGGCCTGCTCAACCGCAAACAGGTGGATGCGCTGATCCTCGCCCTTCCGGCAGAGCAGGCAGCGGAAGCCGCGAGGCGCGCGCTTCTTGCCGGCGTCCATGTCCTCAGTGAGCTTCCCGGCGGGCTTACGGTTGAGGACATTATCAATCTGCGCGAAGCCGAAACCAAGAGCCGCGCCATTCTGAAATTTGGCTGCTCGCTGCGCTATCATGGGAGCGTTCGCGCGGCTGAAGACCTGGTGCGCACGCAGCCTTATGGCGAGCTGCTGACCGCACGCGCCATCTATGGGCATGCGGGCTATCCTGGCCCCGACGCTGAAAAACACGGCGTCCTGCTGGGGCATGGCATCCATATGCTGGACCTGCTGCACGTCTTCTTTGGTCCGTTCGAAAGCGTCAAAGCCATGTGCCCGGACGGGCGCGGCGGAAATGCCAACCTCTTCGCAATGCTGAAGTCTGGCAATGGCGCGATCGCGCAGCTGCACGCCTCAGCCACCTCCTGGCGCCAGACCTTCCGGCTCGAGCTTGGCTATGAGCGCGGCTATGTCTGGCTGGACGGGCACCTTCCCGGTCTGGAGGACTATGGGCCAGAAATGCTGATCCACGCCCAGCTCATACAGGATGAGAGCGGACAGGATCTCCCCAATCCGGACGAAACAGTCACCGAGTTCGAGCGGGTCGACTTTGCCGACCAGGAGCTTTCAGAATTCATCGAGGCCGTGACCGGCAGCGCGTCCCTGCATCATGGAACGAGCCGCCACGCCTTTGACGCGATGAATATCGCGCAGCGCATTTGCGCGGCTACTGAAACATGGGCATAAGCGCCGCGGACCGAGATTCCCGCCCTACAGGAGACGGCATGACGAGGATTACAGGCGAACAGCTGGCGCGCATTGCGCTCGACGCGGGCAAGCTGGTGATGGACATCTATTCCACCGACTTTGATGTCGAGCGAAAGGATGACGCCTCCCCTGTCACCGAAGCCGACGCCAAGGCTGAAATCCTGATCCTCGACGGGCTGAAAGCGGCAGAACCTGACCTCAAGGTCATCGCCGAAGAGTCCGTCTCCGCCGGCAAGATACCGGAGCACGGCCACCGCTTCGCACTCGTCGATCCGCTGGATGGCACGCGCGAATTCATCAACCGCAATGGCCAGTTCACCGTGAACATTGGCATTATCGAGCATGGCAAGCCTGTCATGGGCGTCGTCTATGCCCCGGCGCTCAACCGTCTGTTCGTTGCCGACGGACCTGACAGCGCCTGGCAGGCTGACGTGAAACCGGGCGCGCCGGTCCCGTCAGAAGATGCGCGCCGCCCGCTGCATATCCGCAAATGCCCGGACGCCGGCGTCACAGCCATCGCGTCCAAGTCCCATCGCTCACCAGAGACCGATGCCTTCCTAAAGAAGTTCAAGGTCGACGAGATCATCTCTGCTGGCTCATCGCTCAAATTCTGCCTGCTCGGCGCAGGTGAGGCAGACCTCTATCCCCGCATGGGCCGCACAATGGAGTGGGACACCGCCGCCGGTCAGGCCGTCGCCGAAGCCGCAGGCGCTGTGGTCCTCACCGAAGACGGTGCGCCGCTGCGCTATGGCAAGCGCGAGCGCGGTTACGACAACCCGCATTTCATCGTCTATGGGGACGTGTCGCCGGTCACCGCCTAATTGTCAGGACGGGATTTGTGATTGTCTTTCTGGTGCCAGGCCCAGGCCGTCTCGAGGATTGTATCAATATCTGAACGCTCCGGGCGCCAGCCCAGAACGCGCTCAGCCTTGGCAGCAGAGGCAACAAGTGATGGCGGGTCACCCGGACGCCGGGCGCCGGACTGCCGCGGGACAGGCTTGCCAGCAACGCGCGAGACGGCGTCCGCTAGCTCGCTGACTGACACACCCCGGCCCGTCCCGAGATTGAAGACATCGCTCTCGCCGCCTGCATCCAGATAGTCGAGCGCGCGCCAATGCGCGTCTGCAAGGTCACTGACATGGACATAATCGCGAACAGGCGTGCCGTCGCGCGTGTCGAAATCAGTCCCATTGATCGTGAAAGTGAAGGTGCCGTCCATGGCGCCCATAATGGCCAGCGGAATAACGTGCGGTTCGGGATCATGACGTTCGCCAATCTCGCCCGCCGGGTCTGCGCCGCCTGCATTGAAATAGCGAAGGATCACCGACTTCAGCCCATGCGCCATGCCGAAATCCTGAATCATGCGCTCCGCAATCATCTTGGACGCGCCATAGGGGTTGATCGGCGCCTGCGGTGTCTCTTCGGTGATCAGCTCTTCATGAACGCCATAGGTCGCACAGGACGATGAGAAGACAAGCCTGCGCACATCAGCGGCGCGCATTGCTTCAAGGAGGCTGAGCGTGCCTGCCACATTGTTCTGATAGTAGATTTCCGGCTGCTTCATCGACTCGGCGACGTAAGCAAAGGCCGCGAAATGCGCGACCGCGTCCGGCTTCGCGTCTCTCAGGACCTCGGTCAGCTTAGCCGTATCGTGCAGGTCCCCCTCGATCAGATCACCCCAGCGGACAAAATCCCGCCAGCCCCGCGAGAGGTTGTCATAGACCACGATGTTCCAGCCAGCCTCAGCAAAAGCCTTGCAGCTATGGCTACCGACATAGCCAGCCCCGCCGGTTACGAGCACGGTTTTGGTCATTTGCGCGGCCCCTTCACCTGAACGCTAATCTCGACAGAAGGCCTACCGTCTCCAGCGCGGAATTCAAACCTCAAACCCGAATGCAGAAAAGGCGGCACCGAAGTGCCGCCTTCCCCCGATTTCTTTAGTTTCGAAACCCAGCCTAGTTGCCGCCGAAACGCTTCGTCAGGCTGATCTTGAAAGTCCGGCCAAACGGATTGTGCGTGTACGGGTCATAGTTCAGGTCGAACTGGGCGAATGGCGGGTCTTCGTCGGTGACGTTGACCACCGAAAGACCAAGATCGAGATCGTAGTCCGACCGCCAGGTGTAGAAGACATCGAAGGTCGTCTGGCTGTCGATGTCCGAGCTCCCATTGCCCGTAAGATCACCGCGTTCATCGTCATAGGAGTCGATGTACCGCATCACGCCACGAATGTTGTGGTTGCCGAACATATAGTTGGCAAACAGGTTCGCTTTGATCTGCGGCAGGGAACGCGAGAAGTTCGATCTGTTGAACTGATCGACGCGGTCACCACCCGGAATGATGGCGTCCTCGATCTGGAAGTCGTCCACGTCATACTCGAAGACGTAAGTCGCTTCGCCGCCGAGGGTGAACTCACCCCGGCCTGCGTCCCAGACCTGCTCAGCACGAAGATCGATACCGGACGTCTGAATGTCCGGACCGTTCACGACATTTGTCGTGATACGGGCAATTTCATTCGGTTCGTTGATGCCGTTGCTATTGTTGTCGGTGAAGGTGATCCGGCTAAGGATCCCAGCGTCCTGATCGCCTGCCGCAATGGCCGCCAGGGCTGCACCAACAATTGATGCCTGATCTTCAACAATGATCGGGTCCTGGAAGTCGAAATTGTAATAGTCAGCCGAAGCTGTGAAACCATTACCATTGTCGAACAGGGCGCCAATGTTGAAGCTGAAGGCCGACTCCGGATCCAGCTGTGGGTTGCCGAACTGGTCAACCGCTTTGAACGCGCTGGTCGGTGCAACGAATTGCAGCGTGGTGACCTGACCGGACAGCTGGTTCAGCGTCGGGCCGCGGAACGAGCTTTGGGCCGAACCACGAAGTGCGAGCGATGGGCTCACTTGCCACTTTGCAGCAACCTTCGGGTCGAAGGTCGAGCCGACATCGCCACCATAGTCCTCATAGCGGACAGCAAACTGCATATCGACGTCTTCAAAGAGCGGCACCTGAAGTTCGCCGAAGGCAGCATAGATGGTCTGGCTTTCATCGAACGGCGTTGTGCCTGCGAGGAAGGAGAACGGACCTGTTCCGCCTGGCCCCGGGTTCTGAGTGAGGTCAGTTACTTCATTCGGGTCAACTTCATAGCTCTCCCGACGGACCTGGACACCAGCAGCCCAACCGATCTCGCCACCAGCAGCCTGAACACCGCTAAGGCCCGACAAGGTTGCATCAAAGACCGTCAGATTAGTGGTCACGACTGAGCCGACACCGTCGGTCATCCAGTTCGCAAGCGTTGCGGAGTTCTCAAGACCCGGCACATAGTTCGGGTTAGGCTGGCCTGTGATGGCGCTTGCCTGGATCGCATTGGAGAATGGATTGTAATATTCACAATCGCCCTGGCCCGCGACTGCACCCGCCGGGATCGCGCCAGTATTGGCGTCACCACAGACACCAAAGCCCTGAAGCGCGATAGTCAGACCGTTGATGTAGGTATCATTGGTAATCCGCTCACCTTCGGTTTGCGACCAGGTAAGCGCCGTATCCCAGTTCACACCGTTTGAGAACTGACCATCGAACTGACCACCGAGGCGATAGCTCTCATAGGTCCGGAAGCCTTCCTGTGCGCCGCCCGTGCCGGGGAAACCGCCCCAACCGAATGACCGGCCGATATAGAGTGCAGCCAGTGTGCCCGCAGGAAATGCCGTTGGATTGTCAGCTCTGTACTGGGCGAAACCCGGATGGGAAGCTGGCACCACCTGATTGGTCAGAACCTGTGGCGGGTAGGAGGGTGATGTCTTCCACTCAGGCACGTCCGAGTAACCATAGAGCGCCTCAAGGTGCATGTTCACGCCATTCGCGAACTCGCGATTGTACTCAGAGAAAACCTGGTAGCGTTCTTCTTCTTCAACGAGGTTGTCGAATTGCGTGAACTGGAAACGGCATGTGCCAACGACGATGCCGCCGACATCCGTACATCCATTATCGCCAACCGCACCGGCGATCGGACCGACGCCCGTGCCGGTAAAGCCGAGCGGGACATAATAGCCGGGGTTGGACAGGGAAGACCAACCACCAACAGGGTTCTCGCTGAACGGCACGATTGCCCAGTCTTTTTCGAGCAGCGAGACTTCGCTGCGCTTGTTGTAACCAACAGACGTTACCCAGCCCCAGTTTTCGCCCTGGAGACCGTAAGTGGCATTGATGTTGTAGTTCCCGTCCGTGCCTTCAAATGTTGAGTAGTCGCCGCCGACCTCAAAGCCTTCGAAGTCGTCACGGGTGATGAAGTTCACAACGCCAGCGATGGCGTCAGAACCGTAAATCGCGGCAGCGCCGTCTTTGAGCACCTCGATCCGGCCGACAGCGGCGGTCGGGATCATGTTGGTGTCGACGAAGAGCTGTGCCTGCTCGCCGATCGCGTAAGGGTGGAAAGTCTGACGACGGCCATTGATCAGGACCAGCGTCCGGGCCGGGCCAAGACCCCGAAGGTTGATGTTCGACGTGCCTTCAAGGCCGTTCGAGGCGAACTGGTTGGTCTGGCTGTCTGTACCGGACGACACGCCAAGATTGCGGATCAGTTCGGTGATGGTGGGTGACCCTTCGAGCTGGAGATCACCAGCTGTAAGAACATCGACAGGCAGGGCGGCGTCTTCCGGCGTACCGGCAATCGCAGACCCCGTGACGGTGACGGTCTGCTGGCGCAGTGTGTCGTCATCTCCGTCTTCCTGGGCGTATGCAGCACCGGCTGCGCTTAGCGCAAACACCGACGTTGCAAGCAGCCACTTGTTCGTAGTTTTCATGTGTCGTTTCCTCCCAAATACTGGACGATCCGCTCTTTTGGCGGCGGATTCCCGTCGATCTCTGCTGATTTGGAAATCGAATTCAATCGCAATTCGGTGTTGCAGTGCGGCATAAATACCTGATCACTTCGACAGCTATCAGTTCTGATAGTTCTCTATAGGTAAGCCTGCCTGGTATTCACTTTCACGCTTTTGCCTTCCGCAGGGTCATTTTTGCCTCAGCTGCTTGCTGCACCCGACAAAAACTGTCATCAGGCCGCCATGAATTATCAGGCCGCGCCCGCTTTCCTCGCCCTGGCTGACGCCTTCGCAGACGCAGCAGAACCCGCGCACTTTCGCATGTCCGTGTTGCGATTTCGCAACACTCGCTGGGATCAGCGCGTCGGATTAGGGCAGCTGACGCCAGATGAGTGGATCAAACACTTCGCAAAATTCGATCCGCTTTCGGACAATATCGAAACGCCGCTCGCCATGCGTTATCACGGCCACCAGTTCGGCGTTTACAACCCGGAGCTTGGTGATGGGCGCGGCTTTCTGTTTGCGCAGCTTCGCGACGATCAGCGCCGACTGCTGGACCTAGGCACGAAAGGTTCAGGACAGACGCGCTGGTCGCGGCAGGGTGATGGCCGCCTCACGCTCAAGGGCGGGGTCCGTGAAGTTCTCGCCGCGCAATACCTTGAAGCGCACGGCGTAAAGACGTCCAAACCGTTCAGCCTGATCGAAACAGGCGAAGAGCTCGCCCGCAATGATGAATCCTCGCCTGCCCGCAGCGCCGTGCTCACCCGCCTTTCTCACAGCCACATTCGGTTCGGCACGTTCCAGCGCGCCGCCTCACTTGGCGAGACAGAGGACCTCGCCCGCCTCATCCGTTATTGCTGTGAGGTCTATTATCCAGACGCCCTCGACGAAGACATTTCCGTCATGGCGCCGGCCCTCCTGCACCGCATAACAGAGCAGACGGCCCGCATGGTCGCCCAGTGGATGGCGACCGGTTTCGTCCACGGGGTAATGAACACCGACAATTTCAATATCACCGGTGAGAGCTTCGATTACGGCCCTTGGCGCTTCCTTCCGGAGTCTGACCCGAACTTCACCGCCGCCTATTTCGACCAGCAGGGCCTTTACCGGTTCGGCCGCCAGCCAACGCAAGGGCTATGGGCGCTGCAGCAACTTGCCATCGCCATGACGCCTGTCTGCGACACTGACCCGCTCGGCGAAGCGCTTCAGGCTTATGAACCCGCCTATCAGGCCGCGCTTGCCAGCCATAACCTCAAACTCTTCGGCCTGCAGTCCTCAGGCGAGCTACATGACGACCTTGTCTGGCTGCAGGCGCTCTACACTTGGATGTCGGAAACGCGCGCCCCGTGGCCGCAGGTCTTCTTTGACTGGTTTTGCGGCAAGGAGAGCGAGGCGCGTGCCGCAAGCAGCCCGATCGCAGACATGTATAAAGGCGCAGGCTTCGCCCCCGTGAGAGAGGGGCTCTTCGCCCGCGCAGCCGATCGCCCCGAACGCCTGTCTCACGCCTACTGGCAGCGGGAGAAACCCGTCTCTCTTCTCTATGATGAAGTCGAGGCGATCTGGGCCCCGATTGCAGAAGCCGACGACTGGAGCCTGTTCGAACAGACGCTGAAGGACATCGATGCGGCACGCGAGGCGCTCGACATCACTTTTGAACCTTCCGCTGAAAAGGCATAAGCTGCCCCTGCGGCAATAAATGTCGCTGCGCCGCAGCAAAATTTGTGTCAAATGCGCCCCGGTGCGATAGATACATGGCGCAAGAGACGCCCGGAGGGATAGAAAATGGACGGTACAGCCGCAGAAAAGATTTCGCCTGTAATGGACGGCCTGCTTCCTGCGATGAAGGAAGCGGTGGTCAGCCTCGAAGCCTTTGGCGCGGACGCAACCGCTGCCATGCGAGACCGTCTCGCCCCTGAAGGCAAGGTCGACCGCAAGCTGCTCGACCATCACCAGCATTCTGCCCACGGCCTTGCCTGGGTCATCACCTATGTCGAGACGCTGCGCGAGACGGCTGACTGGGCCGACCGTATGGAAGCCGAAGGCAAGTTCGGTGAGATCGAACAGCTTCTCTCCCAGATCCTCTTCTCGGAATATTGCGCCCAGCTGATTGGCGGCATCCCGATGAACCAGGGCGAGATCATCCGCCCGGCAGATATCGGCGTCTCCAAGGAAGGCATGCAGCGCCTGTTTAAACCGGCCGTCCGGCGCTTCCTCACCGAAGGCAAGACCACCGAGGTCATGGCTGCTGCCGCAAAACACCTGCCCGACGCCCTGTCGCGCGCCACGGTGGAAGAGACCGGTCTCGACGAAACGCTCAACATGGTCCGCGACCAGTTCCGCCGGTTCGCCACCGACAAGATCGTGCCGCATGCCCATGAGTGGCATCTGACAAATGAGTACATCCCGATGCCCGTCGTCGAAGAGATGGCAGAGCTCGGCGTCTTTGGCCTCACCATCCCTGAAGAGTTTGGCGGCCTCGGCATGGACAAGACGGCCATGTGCGTCGTCTCCGAAGAGCTGAGCCGTGGTTATATCGGCACCGGTTCACTTGGCACACGCTCCGAGATTGCAGCAGAGCTCATCCTGATCGGCGGCACCGACGCGCAGAAGCAGAAATTCCTGCCAGCCATTTCCTCTGGTGAAATCCTGCCAACGGCAGTCTTCACTGAGCCGAACACCGGCTCTGACCTCGGCGCACTCAAGACCCGTGCAGTCAAGGACGGCGACACTTACAAGATCACCGGCAACAAGACCTGGATCACGCACCCGGTCCGCGCCGACATGATGACCGTGCTCGCGCGCACGGACCCTGCGACCAATAATTTCTCCGGCCTTTCCATGTTCCTGGCTGAAAAGCCGCGCGGCGATGACGAGACCCCCTTCCCCGCCGACGGCATGTCCGGCGGTGAGATCGAAGTCCTCGGCTATCGCGGCATGAAAGAGTATGAGATCAGCTTCGATGAGTTCGAAGTTCCTGCCGCCAACCTCCTCGGCGAAACCGAAGGCATGGGCTTCCGCCACCTGATGGCGACCTTTGAAAGCGCCCGCATCCAGACCGCCGCCCGCGCCATTGGCGTCGCACAGAACGCGTTTGAGCTTGGCCTCAAATACGCCATCGACCGCGAACAGTTCGGCCGCTCCATCTTTGAGTTTCCGCGCGTCGCCAACAAGCTTGTCATGATGGCCGCTGAACTGATCGGTGTGCGCCAGCTCACCTATTATTCGGCCCGCCAGAAGGACAGCGGCAAGCGCTGCGACCTCGAGGCAGGCATGGCCAAACTGCTAGGTGCCCGCGTCGCCTGGGCCGCCGCCGACAACGCCGTCCAGATCCACGGCGGCAATGGCTTCGCGCTGGAATATCCGGTGTCTCGTGTGCTCCAGGACGCACGCATCCTCAACATCTTCGAAGGCGCCGGCGAAGTGCAGGCCATGGTGATCGCACGGCGGCTGGTTGAAGGCGGGAATTAACGCCTGACCAAAGACGACCGCTCATCCCCGCGAAGGCGGGGATCTAATTCAATTTGTGTTCGGAGTTAGCTGCACGAGATTCCCGCCTTTGCGGGAATGATCGGCTGTGTGGGTTTGCACGTGTCCAGCATCGCGCCACGGATACCTTTTTGCGCCGGTATCTGTCCGGTCGGGGCGCTTCAGTATCCTTATCACTTAGAAAGAAGCGCTTTTCCCCTCTCCCTTGGGAGAGGGGCAGGGGTGAGGGGGCGCAACATTTGCTGCCCCCGGAACACCCTCAGTGACGAGATGCGCGGAGCATCACAGCAAATGCCGCGCTTGCCGAAACGCTGCTCCCCCTCATCCCCGGCCCTTCTCCCGGTGGGAGAAGGGAGCGCTCACCACCCCGCCTAGATCACGCACACCACCCGCGTGGCGTCATCCCGGAATTTGCAAAGCAAATATCCGGGAACCAGCTTGCGGGCGTTGCGCGTGGTTCACTAGGTACCGGTGTTTCGCTTCGCGAAAACCGGGATGACGCCGAAAGGCGTCATCTGTGCGACAAAACCAATCCGTCCCCACCCCCACGAACCTGATCCATAATCCACGCATCCCATCACCAGACAGGGCGGTCCGGACCGACCGGGTGGTGATGGTTCTCGCGATGCCGACGCCAGCCGGAAAGACCCCGGCAGGTTCTCGGCAAAGCGGGAGGGCTCATGGATGGCAATTGCTGGCCGTGAGTGGAGTGCGAAGGAGACGAGTGCTGCCGGCATGGGACTAACGGCCCTGCCAATGGCGGTCCGCGCTATCCACTTGTCCAGTCAGGCGACGGCTCGCCTTTCTGAGTCCTCTGGGCGGCCCGCGTCAAACGAGCGGGCAATCCTTCGCAGGGCGCGCCACTGACCGGCGCTCTACAGCCACGCCGAAAGGCTGGCATTACCTATCAGCGTCGATCCATGGCGCGCCCGGCCCTGTCACAAGGGCGAAACTGCAAGCGTACCGCCAGCGGGATGCCCCGCATGGCGTTTCTGGTGCAGGATAAGGTCGATGCGAGAGACTCCCCCTCTCCCGCATCCGGGAAAAGGGAGAAGGTGCAGCCCCGAGCCAATCCACCGCAAAGCGAGGATCAAACTCAGGACCCTCCCACATTGCCCACAAGGTCGCGAACACCGTTCACCAGACGCTCTGCCAGGCCTCCGCCAACCTCTTCCGGGTCGGCGAACTCATTCTCGGCGAGGATATTGGCTTCGCCGTTGATCTCTGACTGTTCGAAGAGCCGCAGGGACCGGCCCTCGCCTTTCAGCGCGGTAATCGCCCCGATCAGCGAGCCGCCGGTTGCAAAGATCGCCTGTTTCAGCGCGTCTTCACTGACACCGAGATGTTCGCTCACGAGCCCATTGCGAAGACCCCCGATACTTTCACGGATCGCACCTGGGTCATCGCAGTGCGCCGCTTCGATAGCGAGGTCTGTTTCAGTGTCGAAGCCCATGGAGCGATTGTTGAGATTGGAGGACCCGACGCGGACCAGCACATCATCGAGGATCAGAACCTTCGCATGCACATAGATCGGTTCCCCGCTGGCGGTGACGGGGTAATAGGCGGCAAACCGGTGATAGTGATCATGCGCCCAGAGATGCTCCAGCATGCGCACCCGTGCCCCGTCCATCGCCTTCTGGCGCAGCCAGCCTTCGGCATTGCGCGGCAGGACCAGCACGATTTCGGGGCCGTCCTCTTCCTGCAAGCGTTCGGTCATTGCATGGACCAGCGTCGCGGAGGCCAGATACTGGCTCTCGATGTAGAGCGTGTCCCTGGCCCGCGCGATCGCTTTCAGATACAGCGCCTCGACCTCGCGAACCTCATCAAAATCCTGAAAGCCGGGGAAAGTCCGCGCGACGCCCACCGGCACATTGTTCCAGGTCAGATCAAGGCCCGGCCAGACCGGATCATTGTCACATTGCGGGGGCGACAGCTTCTCACCCGTGGCACGCAGCCAACGCTCGCGCGCGATATCGCCAAGCGCGCAGGCAATGTCGCCAGACACAGCCACCGTCGCATCGTGCCAGGGTTTGGGCATCTCGCTCTCGCCGGGCAGCGTGCGGCAGGGCTGGTCGTCGAGATGATCGCACGTGTCCCACCGCCCTGCCGTCATGTCGATGCCGCCGCAGAAAGCCATCTGGTCGTCGATGACAATAATCTTGGAATGGTGCGCCGCGCCAACCGGGTGCGTCGAATCGAGATGGAAATGGAAGTTGTCACTGAACCGCATGGGCCGCAGCGCGATCGGCACCATGCCGCGCATGATAGACTGCATCGCCCCGACATCCCATTTCAGCATGTAGAGCTGCAGATGCTCGCGTTCGGTCGAGAGCCAGGAGAGGAATTCGCCAAGCTGGTTCGGGCCGTCCAGCGTCTGCTCATCGGGTTCAAATTCGATACGCGTGTCGAAATCCCATCCGATCATCATGATCGTCTTTTCGGCGTTCAGCATCGCCTCTTTGACGGCCCTGAAATAGTCGCGCCCTTCCAGGATGATGCGAAGCTTGTCTGCGGTTTCTATACGCTGACAGGTCTTTCCCGGCACAAGTACATTCTCAACAGCCATGTCTACGGCGTCCCCGTTTCCTGCCTTCTGCTTTATGGTGGCGATAGCTTTCGCTATCCAGTAACGCAGCTGCTGGCGCTGGGTTGCCCGCCTTCGCTGACAAGGCCGTTTCTGCCATAAGGCGCGCAGGAAATTCGAGGTAGGACTATGGACGAAGCAGACTGGAACTTCACCGAGCAACAGGCCGAGACGGTCTACACATGCGAGCAGCTGCGCGACACCAAGGGCGTCAAGCCGCATAGCGAGATCATGCTGGACCTCTTCTTCGTGCCGATTGAGGGCGAAGAAGCCCGCCGCGCGGCATTTGAGAAGGCGCTCGAGACCTTCGGCTACCAGCCGGGCGAAGCGGAAAACGTAAATGAGGTCGCCGCCTCAATCGGGCCGATCCCCTTTACACCGCAGGATATCTGGCTGCATGAGGAACGCACCACCAAGATGGCGCTCGCCCGTGGCTACAAGCCGGACGGCTGGGGCTTCGCTGAACCGGAATAGGCGCCGCCCCTGAGCAAAGGGGCAACGCGAACATTGGAGAGACGGCACATGTCATCTGGACCGGAAAAAGATATCGAGACCGCCCGCCGCGTCGTGCAGATCGAACGCGAGGCGCTGGACGCGCTCTCCAGCAGCCTTGATGCGAACTTCTCTGCCGCCGTCGATGCCATTGTCGGCTGCGCGGGCTATCTCATCGTCGCCGGCGTCGGCAAGTCTGGCCATATCGGCCAGAAGATCGCCGCGACCATGGCTTCGACCGGCACGCCGTCCTTCTTCCTTCACCCGACCGAGGCCAGCCATGGCGACCTTGGCATGGTGCGCCCCGACAGCGTGGTCCTCGCCATCTCCTATTCCGGCGAAACCCGCGAGTTGATCGATCTTCTGCGCTATTGCCGCTCCCACAATGTGACACTCATCGCGATGACGCGGTCGGCTGACAGCCTGCTTGGCCGCAATGCCGATATTCTGCTTGCGCTACCGGAGCATGAGGAGGCCTGCCCGAACGGTCTTGCGCCCACATCGTCGACTACGATGACGCTTGTCATGGGTGACGCACTGGCCGTAGCCCTGATGGCGCGGCGCGGTTTCAGCCGGGAAGACTTCGGCGCACGTCACCCAGGCGGAAAGCTCGGCAAGGCGCTTCACACGGTGGCCGACTATCTCATGTCACGCGATGCTAGTCCGCCAGTGGTCAGCGAGGATGCAGGCCTCAAGGACGTAATTCAGGCGATTGCCGAAGGGCGTCAGGGCTGTGTTGCTGTTGTTGATGCGGACGGGCGCTATATCGGCATCATCACCGATGGCGACCTTCGCCGCTACATGCAGGACGCCAGCGAAGCCGGCACAGCGCGCGAAATGATGACACGCGGCGGCAAGACATTTGTAAAAGGTGATCGTATCGCCCTGGTCGTCGATGTCATGACCAAGCTCCGCATCTCGAACGGCTTCGTCCTTGATGATGGAAAGCCGGTCGGCATCATTCACACCAAGGACCTTCTCGAAGAAGGCTACATCTAGCAACCGGGGCCCACGGCCCAAATCAGGCTCGTCATGGAAAACGTCGACGTCGATATCGTTCACAGTATTGAACTGGCCGTCGCGCCGGTCTTCCTGATTGCGGGTATCGGTGCGCTTCTCACGGTGCTGACCAACCGGCTCGGCCGGACGGTTGACCGCTCCCGCGCCCTGGAAAATGAGCTGATGGTCGAGGGCGCAATGGAAAGCCATCCGCGCTGGCGTGCTGAAATCATCCTGCTCGACCGGCGCATTTCCTGGATCAACCGGGCGATTGTGCTGTCGACCGCTGCCATGCTGCTCATCTGTCTTGTCATCGTGACGCTGTTCACCGGCCAGCTCTTCAATCTGAGCGTCGGCATCCCGGTCTCGGTCCTTTTCATCATGACGATGGGCGCGCTCATCACCGCGACAGGCAGCTTCCTCTGGGAAATTCACCTGGCCGCCGCCATGATCCGTGTACGCACCGATGTGCTGCAGCGGGCGCGTCCAGTCGCTCGGCCGAAGGTGCGTTTCTGGAAACGCTGGAAATAGGCTGACCAGACGGCCTGTAAGCCGGGTTCTGTCCAGCGCCTTGCGGCGCCTGTGCAGTCATTCCTCTGGGAGCCCTGTCGCCAGGACCCTCACGCGACACACCCGGGGCGCGGGCTGGAAACGGCCCATGCGCACCCCCTATTCGGTCTTGCTCCAGGCGGGGTTTACCATGCCAGGGACGTTACCGCCCCCGCGGTGGGCTCTTACCCCACCCTTTCACCCTTACCCCGGATCAGGTCCGGGGCGGTCTGCTCTCTGTGGCACTTTCCCTCGGCTTGCGCCGGGCGGACGTTATCCGCCGCCTTGTTTCCATGGAGCCCGGACTTTCCTCCAGCATGGCCTTGTGAGCCATGCCAGCGACTGCCCGGCCGTCTGGTCAGGGCGCCCCTATACGCCAGAATGTTCTCCCCCGCCAGATCATGTGTAAGATCCTCGGATTATCGGCATTAGCCTGCACATGGTGATATCGTCGTCAAAGATTCATGAAGCGGGCAGAGCGTACGGAAATCGCTTATGGCGGCAGGAAACTATGGCGCACTGCGTTCGGCTGCTTCATGCTGCGCCGATTGATGCAGCCTATGCAGGGGAGCCCGATGGAGGCCTGGCTGACAAAACTGCCAATGCCGCAATTCATGCGGGAGTGGATCCTCCTTCCGCTCTGGCGCGCGATCGTCCGGCTTTCGCGTCCGGAAGTCCGGATCGTGACCGGCGGGATCAGCTTCTACGCGCTCTTTTCCATTTTCCCGCTCATCTATCTGACGCTCACCCTGCTCTTCTCACTTCTGCCGCACGACCTTTCGGGCGCGCTGTCGAACACGGTGGATCAGGTGCTGACCTCTGCCGTCGCCCCGCTACAGCAGGCTGACCTTGCCACGATCCGGGACTCTACGCCGCAGGGCCTCACCATCCGGGCGATAGGTGCGATCCTTATTGTGCTTTATACCGCGACATCCGGGGCCAAAGCCGCCATTACCGGCATCCGTATGGTCGCGGGGAGTGAGCGGCGCTCAAACATCATCCGCTTTCAGGGCGTATCACTGCTGATGACGACGATGCTCATCCTGATCGTCTGGCTGCTTGGCGCGCTGCAGCTTCTGATGTCCTTTGCCACTGAACGCGAAGGCTTCATCGCCTTCTCTCTGGCCCGTGACATCTCCAGGTTTGCTGCCCAGCTCTGGCTTGGGAAGTTCGTTGCATGCTTTGTGATCTTCTACCTGATCATCTCGCTCTCACTTCATGGCCGCATCAATTCGGGCCGCTCCATGATGCTGGGCGCGGCGGCGGGCGCGTTCAGCTGGAGCATCGCGACCTGGGCCTATCACCTTTACCTGCGCATATCGGTGCTCGACACCTTCTATGGCGCACTTGCTTCGGTGATCCTCGGCTTCATCTGGCTGGTCGTGTCGGTCTCATCCCTGCTGCTGGGGGCCGCGCTCAGCGTCGAATGGTCGAAACTGCTCTCTGAAGAACCACCGAAGACAGAAGAGCCGCAGAACAATTTGGCTCTGGGTGAGCCCGATCAGACCGCTGAATAGGCGGCCACAACCGCCGCCGCCATGGCGCGCATGTCTTCGTCGTCAGCGCCGTCGATGCGGTCAGGCATCCAGCGGCGTTGAAAGGCGGTGATAGCAGCGGGAAGATCGCCGATATCGTATCCAATGGAGCGAAGTGACCGTTCAGAGGGCTGAACTTCCGCGCCAATGGCGGAAGGCCACAGGCCGATACCCGCCTCGGCGAGACGTTGCCAGGGGAAATGCTCCCCCGGGTCCGCCTTTCGGGCCGGCGCGATATCGCTGTGACCCACGACACGGTCCGCGGGGATATTCCAGCGGGCTATGATCGCTTTCGACAGCGCGATGACAGCTTCGATCTGCGCATCCGGATAGTCCGGCAGGCTGCCATCGCTCGCGGGCCAGTCATGTCCGCCATTCACAATCTCGATCCCAATGGAGCGGGAATTGAGGTCTTCATCGCCCTGCCAGCTGGAAACGCCCGCATGCCATGCCCGTTTGTCTTCATCGACCAGCTGCAGGATTTCGCCGGTCTCACGCACGACATAATGGGCAGAGACGCCAGCCTCCTTGTCGCAGAGACGCTCAATCGCCGCGTCGCCAGTTTCCATTCCGGTATAGTGCAGCACCAGCATGTCGAGCGGGAACTGGCGATCATTGAAGTTCGGGCTGGAGAGACGCGTGATCTTCATTTCGCGACACGTGCTTTCTCGGGCAGCGCCGCCTCTGGCAGGGACTTGTTCCGGCGAAGCGCGATCACGAACACACCGCTAAGCGAGATCGCCGCCCCGACAATGAGACGCAAGGTAAGCGGTTCGCCGAGCAGGCTGACCGCAAGGACCACGCCCCAGATCGGCGTCATCAGCGTCAGCGGCGAGAGGAGAGAAATGTCGTACTTCTTGATGAGATAATAATAGGCACCATGACCAAAGACACTGACGCCGAGCACGGCGAAGACGGTCGCAATCCAGACGAGCCAGCCCCCGCCGACAAATGCCTCAACCTGTCCGCCTTCTGTCAGGAAGGAGAAGATGAGGAGTGGCCCGAAGCTGAACAGGCCAAGCCAGGCCTGAAGCTGCAGCGCGCTGATCGGGGCCATCTTCTTCATCAGGATGCCGCCAGACGCGCCGACGAAAGCAGAGATGATCACATAGACGAGGCCGAAGCTGACCGAGAAACTCTCCGGGTCAAAGGCGATGAGGGTAACGCCAGCAAAGGCCAGCATGATGCCGAGCCCGCGCCGCCAGCCGACTTTCTCGCCAAGAAAAGCCATGCTCATCAGTGTGGCGAACGGCACGCCCAGCTGCCCGGTAACCGAGACCGCGCTCGCTTCAGCATTGGCGAGCCCCATGAAGAGAAGCGCAAAATGGACCGCCCCCATACACATTGAGATAGCGAACAGGGTCAGCATCTGCTTCGGCGCTGGAAACAGGAACGGTATGAGGACGAGCGCAATCCCGGCAAAGCGGACAGCCGCAAAGAAGACAGGTGGCACGGCCGCATCTGCGACAACCCAGCGGGTCACGACAAGGTTCAGCCCCCAGACGAAGCAGACGGCGAAGAGAAGCAGGAAATCGCGGAAACCCATGAGAGGCGCTCTAGCAGTGTTTCGACGCGCGCGTCACCGTCTTTCGACGGGAAAAGGCCTAGCTTGGACGGACCCGGTCATACGGACTATCCAGCGAGAAGGCCGGCACACGGGCAGTAAATTCGACGCCGTCATCGGATACGAACGTATAGCTGCCACTCATCATGCCGGAGGGGGCAGCCAGCGGCGCACCGGACGAATAGCGGAACGTGTCGCCAGGCACGAGCCGCGGAGTCTGGCCGACCACGCCTTCGCCATCGACCGTCTGGCGCCTGCCAGAACTGTCGATGATGTCCCAGTGGCGAAGCGTGAGCGTCCAGGTCGTGTCGGACCCGTTTTCCATCTCGATCGTGTAGGCCCAGACAAAGCGCCCCTTCGCTGGCGCCGATTCCTCATCGAGGAATTTCGGCGTGACGGCGATCTTCATGCCGTCTGTCACCGCTTCATAGCGGAGGGCCTTTTGAGACGATGCCATATGCGTTGGGCCCCCAGCCTATCCGTTCATTACCGAAAGGGCGGAGAGAATATCCGCTTCAAGGTCGCCAGCATCTTCAAGACCGACGGAAATGCGGATCCAGCTCTCATCAAGGCCCATGGAGGCGCGCTCTTCTTCGTTGAGCGCGCGATGGGTGGTCGAGGCCGGATGACAGGCCAGCGATTTCGTGTCGCCGAGATTGTTGGAGATGTCGACCAGTTTCAACGCATTCAGCACACGGAAGGCTTCAGGGCGTCCGCCTTTGACGGAGAAGGCGATCAGCGTGCCGCCTTCTTCCATCTGCTTGGCATGGACGGCGTAATGCGGGTGGTCGCTGCGGCCCGGATAACGGACGGCGGCGACGTTTTCATGCCCGGCAATGGCATCGGCGAGCCGAGCCGCATTCTTGCTGGCCTGGCGCACGCGCAGGTCGAGCGTCTCGAGCCCTTTGAGGACAACCCAGGCGTTGAAAGGCGAGGCGGCAGGGCCTGTATGGCGGAGCCATGGATCGATGAATTCTTCCATCCAGTCGGTCGGACCGAGGATCGCGCCAGCCAGAACGCGGCCCTGCCCGTCCATATGCTTCGTCGCCGAATAGACAGAGATGTCCGCGCCAAGTTCAAGCGGGCGCTGGAGGATCGGCGTGGCAAACACATTGTCGACGATCAGCCTGGCGCCGGCCTTGTGCGCGAGCTCTGCTACTGCGGCGATGTCCACGGCTTCGAGAAGCGGGTTCGACGGCGATTCGATGAGAACATAATTGGCCGGGTGCGACAGCGCTTTCTTCCAGGCATCGAGATCAGAGCCCTGAACGAATTCGGTCTCCACCCCGTAGCGCGGCAGGATAGTCTGGCAGATGACCCGGCACGAGCCAAACAGCGCACTCGCCGCCACAACGCGGTCGCCCTGCCCAACCGGCGCAATCAGCGCAGACGAAATCGCGCCCATGCCGGACGCGGTGACCCGGGCTGTCTCAGCCCCTTCCAGCATGGCGAGGCGGTTTTCCAGCATGCGGACGGTCGGGTTCGCATAGCGCGAATAGACATAGCCTTCTTCCTCGCCGGACATGCGACGCGCAGCCTGCTCGGCGCTGTCATACGCATAGCCGGAAGTCAGAAAGATTGCTTCGGAGGTCTCTCCGAACTCGGACCGCATCGTGCCACCGCGGACGAGTTTCGTCGCTGGCTTCCAGTCCTTGCCATCTTCAGCCGCCATGGACTTCATCCTTCCAAACATGAGCGGTCCGTCTTAAGCCTCTTGACGGAAAAGGATCAAGGCATGGTTGAGCCAAGACAGGGCGTCCTGCCCGACGGGGAATTGAAAGAGCTGTTCGAGAAAGGCTCGATCAGCGCTGACCAACCGCTGGACGTCGATCAGATCCAGCCTGCCAGCCTCGACCTTCGGCTCGGCACCGTCGCCTATCGCATCCGGGCGAGCTTCCTGCCGGGGGACCGCCGTCGGGTCAGCGACGTGCTGGAAGAGCCGGGCCTGGCGCTGCATGAAATCCCGCTGACCGATGCCGGCGCTGTGCTGGAAACAGGCTGCGTCTATCTCGTCCCGCTCATGGAAACGGTACGCCTCCCCGCGGGTATTTCTGGGCGCGCAAACCCCAAAAGCTCCACCGGGCGGATCGATGTTTTCACCCGACTCGTCACTGACCGCGCGAATGCGTTCGACGATATTCAGCAAGGCTATGACGGCCCGCTCTGGCTGGAAATCAGCCCCCGCACCTATTCCATCCTTGCCCGCCCCGGTGACCGGCTCGCCCAGTTGCGTCTTCGCCGCGGCAAGCCGCAAAATGTCAGCGACCTGATCGTCTCCATCGACATGGAGGCCGCAGATGGCAAACCCGTCGGCTGGCGCGCAAAGCATCATGCCGGGCTGATCGACCTTCGGGCCATTGGCGGCCATGAAGTCGCCGACTATTGGGAGCCGCTCTTCCCGCATAAGGGGCGGCTGGTCCTGAACCCGGAGGATTTCTACATCCTCGCCTCGCGCGAAAGCGTCAGCGTGGCGCCGGGACAGGCCGCAGAAATGGCGCCGGTCGCGCCGGAGCTGGGTGAATTCCGCGCCCATTATGCCGGCTTTTTCGATCCTGGCTTCGGGACGAATGCGGGTGGGTCGCGCGCTGTTCTTGAAGTCCGCTCGCGCGATGTGCCTTTCATTCTCGAGCACGGGCAACCGGTCGCAAAGCTCGTCTATGAAGACATGGCGGGTGACCCTGCCGCGCTCTATGGCGGGAAATCGAGCAACTATCAGGGCCAGCGCCTGAAATTGTCCAAGCATTTTACCTGACGGCCTGAATTCTCTGGACAAGCCGTTCGCTTGGCTTTTGGGTTGCAAGGTCTTTCCAACATTACGGGGCTTACGCCATGAAATACCAGATAATCAGCGCAGCGATTGCCGGTCTCGCACTTACCGCCTGCGGCGGTAGCGACACGGACACAAATCCGGCGGAAATGGATGCGACCGAAGAGGTGGTTGTTGAGGAAGTCGAGGAGACCGAGACCCCTGCAGCAAGTGCTACTGCTGAGCTGGAAGCCGACTGCCTGATCCTCGCAAGCGATCCTGAGGCCCAGGAGAATTTCGTCGATATGGGCACCGACACCGAAGGCTTCTGTGGCTGCTTCGTCGACGTCATCGACAACAGCCCGGAAGATGAGCGCGCGCAAATGCTAACAACGCTGGCAGAAGTCGCAGACGGCATGCAAGCCAGCGGTGAAGGGGCCGAGGAAGTTGTGGGCCGCATGATGAGCGACGCGATGCTGAATATGGAGAGCGAAGCCTCACAGGGCACCACAGCGGGTATTCGCATGATTGGCGATGTGATTGATCGCATCGGCAACAGCATGGAAGAAGCGGGCACCTGCCCAGCCGCCTAATTCCTGATTGGGACTGTTGTCCCGATTGACTTACCACGCGTCAGGGGCGTTTCTCTCGATCCAGTCAGGCCCGCCATCAGAGCGGGCCAAACGGAGGAACGCCCATGACCCACGATCTCGTCATTCGCAATGGTTTCGTCGTCGACGGAACGGGAGCGCCCGGCCGGGAAGCTGACATTGCAATCGATGCTGGCCGGATCACCAGCGTCGGTAGCGTGCCTGCCAAAGGCCGTGAGGAGATCGATGCGAAGGGCGAAATCGTCACCCCCGGATTTGTCGATGTGCACACCCATTATGACGGGCAGGTCACCTGGGGCGACACGCTGACACCATCTTCCATTCACGGCGTCACCACTGCGATCATGGGCAATTGCGGCGTCGGGTTCGCGCCCTGCCGCGAGCAG
Organism: Henriciella marina; assembly: GCF_027213945.1. Lineage (GTDB taxonomy): Bacteria > Pseudomonadota > Alphaproteobacteria > Caulobacterales > Hyphomonadaceae > Henriciella > Henriciella marina_A. Next base: position 898,201 of record NZ_JAPWGW010000001.1, on the reverse strand, counting down.
GATCACGACCGACTCATCCGACTGATGGAGGGTGTGGAGGACATCCCGTTCCCGGTCCTTTCCACCGGTCTTCCATGGGACTGGGAAAGCTTTCCGGAGTATCTCTCCAGCCTGTCGAACAAGAGCTTCGACATCGACTTCGGTGCCCAGCTCCCACACGCGGCGCTTCGTGTCTTCGTCATGGGCGAGCGCGGCGCCAATCGTGAGGAAGCCACAGCGGACGATATCGCCGCCATGGCAAAGCTTGCCCGCGAAGCCGTTGAGGCAGGCGCGCTTGGCTTTTCGACCTCACGCACGCTCAACCACCGCACCTCCGACGGGCAACCCACGCCGACGCTGACCGCCAGCGAAGAAGAGCTGACCGGCATCGGCATGGCGCTCAAGGAAGCTGGAAAAGGCGTGCTTCAATTCGTGTCGGACTTTGACGATCCGAAGAAGGAAGCGGCCATGCTGCGCCGTATCGTGGAGCGGACAGGCCGCCCGCTCTCTGTCTCGCTCGCCCAGTCCGATGTTGCGCCAGAGGGCTGGCGGGTCCTGCTGGGTGCTATTGAGGAGGCCGTCGATGACGGCCTTCCGATGCGGGCGCAGGTCTGCGGCCGCCCTGTTGGTGTTCTCCTAGGCCTCGACCTCACCATGAACCCGTTCACGGCCCATCCGGTCTATCAGGAGATCAAGGACAAGACGCTTCAGAAGAAAGTCGCTGCCCTGCGCGATCCGGACTTCCGCGCGCGCCTGCTCTCGTCCAAGCCGGACCCGAACAATCCGTTCGTGAAAAGCCTGCTGCGCAATTTCGGCAAGCTCTTCACCCTCGATGCCGTGCCGGACTATGAGCCCGAAGCCGACCGCACGGTTGAAGCCATCGCCAAGGCGCGCGGTATCACGAATGAGGAAGCCGCGCTCGATATCCTGCTTGAGGATGACGGGCGGGGCATGCTCTACCTGCCCTTCCTCAACTATGCGAACGGCTCGCTCGACCCGTCCTATGAAATGCTGAGCAGCAAGGCGACCATTCCGGGCCTGTCAGATGGCGGCGCGCATGTCGGCATGATCTGCGACGGCTCTTTCCCGACCAGCATGCTGACCCACTGGACGCGTGACCGCTCACGCGGGCCGAAATTCTCGCTGGAATGGACCGTGAAGCGCCAGACGGCGGACACGGCCCACTGGATCGGCCTGCATGATCGCGGGCTGATCGCGCCCGGCTACCGCGCGGACCTCAATGTCATCGATTATGACAATCTGACCCTGCACCGCCCGGTCATTCTTCGGGACCTGCCAGCCAATGGACGCCGCCTCATGCAGCGGGCCAGCGGCTATACCGCGACCATCGTAGCGGGTCAGACGATCTACCGCGACGGTGACCCGACCGGGGCAAAACCAGGACGGCTGGTGCGCGGCGCGCAAAGCGTTCCGGCGCAGGCAAAGGTCGCTGCAGAATAGCGCTCAGGCGCTGGCTGGCGGTTTTTCGCTGACAGCCTGTTCCTCGATATTCTCGAACCGGTCCGCGCGGGCGAGATCGGGGAAAAGCCGCGTCCACAGAAGCGCAGTGGTGATCGCTGCGCAGCCACCGAACACGACAGCGCCGACAGGGCCGAGAAGCCTTGCGGCGACACCGCTCTCAAACTCTCCGAGCTCATTCGAGGCCGAGATGAAAATGAAGGAGACCGAGGACACGCGGCCCTTCATTTCATCTGGTGTCGCCAACTGGATCAGCGAGGCGCGGACATACACGGAAATCTCATCGGCCGCGCCCGTCACTATAAGCGCCGCCATGGAGAGGAAGAAGTAAGGCGAAAGGCCAAAGACCAGCGTCGCGACGCCATAGATGCCAACCGCCCACATCATCCATGGGCCGGTGTTTCTGGTCAGAGGCCGTGTCGCGAGGATGAAGGCGACAGTCGCCGCACCGATGGCGGGCGACGCAGCAAGGATGCCGAGGCCTTCCTGCCCGACATGAAGGATGTCGCGCGCAAAGACCGGCAGAAGCGCCTTTGCGCCGCCGAAAAAGACAACGACAAGATCCAGCGAGATCGCGCCGAGAACGATCTTGTTGCGGCGGATATAGCCAAGCCCCTCAAACACCATCGACCAGCCGCGCACGTTCAGGACTTTCTCATGCGGCGGGGTCTTGGCCGTTGCGATGGCCAGAATGGCGAAGGAGGCGAGAATGATGGCGACGGTGTACACCGTGGCTGCACCAAAGAAGCCATAGATCAGTCCGCCGACAGCAGGCCCAACGATCACGGCGGTCTGGAAGCCAAGCGAATTCCAGGCGATCGCGTTTGGCAGTTCCTTGCGCGGCACAAGGCGCGGGAAAAGCGAGTTGGCGGCGGCGGGCGTAAACGCGTTCACGCAACCTAGCATGATCGCAACGCCAAAGATGATCGGAAGCGCGTTCGATGCGGGAAGGAAGACCGAGGCGAGCAGGCCGAAGGAGAGCAATACCCGCACCGTGTTTGACACGATGAGGATCATCTTCCTGTTGAGCCGGTCTGCCGCCTGTCCCCCGACAAGCGAGAGCAGGAGCACCGGCACGAACTGCGCGAGGCCGACAAGGCCAAGCAGGAAGGCCGATTCCTCAATGCTCCAGCCAAGCCCGCCCGTTTCCGCGGGCCTGCGGGCGAGGTCATAGACCTGATAGCCGATCGTGATGGCTTCCATCTGGCGCGCCGCCGCGATCGACACCCGCATCACCCAGAAATGCAGGTATGCACGGTGCCTGAAGACGTGGAGAGAAGGAGCGAGCGCCATGGGTGGGCTGTCCTATACCCTGCCCCGCCATTGGGAAAGTCGGAAATTTGTCAAGGACACTTGACTGACAAGCTTCCTTGTCATAGTGTCAAGGAAACACGACAAGTCTGGAGCTTGAAATGCAGGAAGAAAAACAGGACCTCGAACTCGGAAAATTCTGGGCACGCATTTTTGGCGGGCTTGGCTTGTGCGCCACAGGTGCTGTCGCCGCACGGATGATCGAAAGCGAGACACTCACAGTGCAGTGGGGCGGCGTCGGCGTACTTGCTGGCACGCTTGGCGCCTTTGCATTCATGCTCAGGAAGTACCGCCGCGACGATGAGTTCGACAGAGCCATCGACAGGGTGACCAGCGTTCAGGCCGGTCTTTTCACTATTGGCATGATCATTTTCCAGAACCTGATCGCGCAGATGGGCTGGATCCCGGCCGAAGCGATCCCTGTCTATGCGATGCCGGGCTTCTTCATCCTCTACAAGACGATGACCGCGCAGATGCTCCGCGCCTCACTGGCTGAAGGCAAGAACGCTGCCGGTATTCTGGCACTTCGCGCCTGATCACTCCCACACGACACCTTTAAACAAGTGGAGGCCCCAATGGCCCAGCAAGTTGGATTCAACGCCGCCCGCAAGAGATACAAACGCCTCTACTGGCCGGCGATCATCGCCTATGTGACCGCCTGCATTGGCGGGGCCATACTGGTCGACAAGGACACCTCCCCGGTCTGGATGACATCGGTACTGGCGATCCTGACGGGTGCGCCGCTCGTCTTCATCATGTGGCTAATGCTGCGCCATTCAGACGAGACCGACGAATATACAAGGATGCGCCAACTTCAGGCTTTCGCAAAAGGCGGGGCGATCACGATGAGCGCCATCTGGGTGGTGGGAAGCTTCCAGCTCTGGGAGGTGATACCAGGCCTCAATGTCTTCTGGTTCGGTCCCTTCTTTTTCCTCGCCTACGGGCTGACCTATTGCTGGGACAGCCTGACCGGCAAAACGGTCTGACGGGGCGGTTTATGGAGAATATCATCCGCACCCTTCGCGCCGAACGGGGCTGGAGCCAGGCGGCGCTGGCCGAACAGCTGGACGTCTCTCGTCAGTCGGTGAATGCCATCGAGACGGGCAAGTATGACCCGTCCCTGCCGCTAGCCTTCGCCATTGCCCGCCTGTTCGGCAAGTCGATCGAAGAAGTCTTCCAGGACCCGGACGCGCCGGTTTCAAAGGCGGCTGAATAGGCCGCTCAGGCTGAACAGCTTGCCCCGCCCAGAACGCAGAAAGTCGCGCACCAGGGGTGGTTCAGCTGAACAGAGCCTTCAGTCGCGGCGGCCAGCGTGCCCCCAAGCTCAAACTCGGGCGAATAGGCAAGCAGGGTGCAGGCCGTCACGGTGGCGCGACCTGCACCTTTGCGCCGGATGACCATGCGCTGGCTGGCGCACATCATGTCGCCCGGATCGACATCAAGAATGCTCCAGCAGGCCGTTGTGATTTCTGGCGGGCTGTCATTCTCGATCATTTCGGGAAACAGAACGAGCGTCTTGGGGTCAGCCGGATCGATGCGAAGGCCAAGCCGTTCGATCAACGCCCCATAGCCAAGGCGGGCTTCATCCTCGCTCTCGGCAAGATCCTGTCGGCCCGCAATGGCGACCGCAAACCCGTTCGCGGCGAGCCATGCAAGTCCTTCACAGGCAATCTCGAAACTGCCCGCACCGCGCTCGGCATCATGAAGGGTATGCGAGTGGTGATCCATCGAAACGCGCATCGTGATCCTGTCGCCATACCGCTCAGTGAGGGCGAGCAGCCCTTCGCGGATTCTCGCGCGCATCATCGGGCGCATGGCATTGGTCAGAACGAGCAACGAGTGGCCGCGTGCCAGCACCTCTTCCATGATCGCCAGGATGTCCGGACACATGAAGGGCTCACCCCCGGTGATGCCGATCTCCTTTGCGCCTTCGCCGAGCGCGTCGATCTCATCCAGAAACGGCACGACGTCAGCGAGGGTGAGATAGACGAGATCGTCATTCTTCGGAGAGCTTTTGATGTAGCAGTTGCGGCATTCGATATTGCAGAGCGTGCCCGTATTCAGCCAGAGCGTCTTCAGCCCGCGCCAGTCGACAGACCCGCGCGTCTCGCCCTTCGCGGTGACAAAGGGGTCACGAAATTTCTGCTCTATCAATGTCGTATGCGCCATGGAGCAGGAGCTTAGTCCTGCACACCGGCATGACAAGCGGCGGGTTTCATGCGCTCGCGCAGATTGGAGGCATCCGTCGTTGATTTGCTAAAGGACGAGGCTGAACAGGCCTGCAACGACGACAGTATAAAGCAGAACTGCGCCAAGGATCAGGAATATCTGGTAGGCACCACCGATGGTCGATTTGGTCAGGGTGACCGCCTGGTTGACCAGGTCCGGCCAAGTGTAGGAAACGAAGTCGCCCTGCGTCATGATCGCGGTCAGCTTGCCGTGTTCGTCGACAATCGGGAGTCTGCGGAACCGCTCATTCGACATTATCCGCAGCCAGTCGATGAGATTGTCATCTTCTTTTGCGACCCGGACCTCAGTGGTCATGATATCGGAAACCTTGGTGTCGAGTGGGCTCTTCTCACCCGCAACGAGCTTTCTCAAAACGTCCCGCTCAGTCACGAGTCCGAGTACTGATCGTTGCGAATCGGTCACGACAATCGCACCGTAATTTCGCTCCGACATCATCTTGACGGCTGAAAGCACGGATTCGTCAGGTCCGCAGACAAGTGGGTCAGGCTTTGTTGCATATTCGACGCGCTCGCGAATCTTCATTGGACTTGTCCTGCTTGCCAACCGATAGTCAGAAACCTGTGCCAAACATCTAGCGTTTCAAGAAATTCGCTATATTCCGGAATTGTCGCTCGAGTTCTTCTGTAAACTTTGCGCGACATGCGGGTGTAGCTCAATGGTAGAGCAGAAGCTTCCCAAGCTTAAGACGAGGGTTCGATTCCCTTCACCCGCTCCAGCGCCTTCCAGGCCAGCCTGAATCCCTGCCTCATCCAGAAAATTCGTCGCTTCGGTTTTGCCGACCTTAACCGGTTGGCTGTTAAGCATACTGTATGGGCACGCGCGTGGACTATCTCGATTTCGCTGAGCTGACGGAGGCAGACCGGCTGGCCTGGTCATCCTTTCAGGCGGCTGATCCATGCCTGTGGAGCCCGTATTTTTCCCATTCCTATGTTGCTGCTGCCGAGATCGCCCGTCCCGGCGTGAAAGTAATGAAGTTCCATGACGAAAGCGGGCCGCTCGCATTCTGGCCTGTTCGGCCCGGCCCGCTTGGTACGGCTCGACCTGTAGGAGGGCCAATGGACGATCTTCATGGTATCGTCGCGGCCCCCGATACGGTGCTGGATCTTCAGCAACGAAGCGTTGCGCGTCATGTCGGCGGATATGCGTTCACTGCGACGCCATCCAATCAGCAGCGCCATGGACTCAACGGCCAGATGGGCGACGGCAATCAGGTCATGGACCTGTCAGCAGGTTATGAGGCCTGGCTGAACGAGCGCCAGACAGCGTCATCCAATTTCAGGCGTGAGCACCGCAAAGTCGAAGCGCTCCTGAATGACCCAGGCACAGTCGTCGCACATGATGCAACCGACCCTGCTGCCTTCGACCGGTTGCTGGAACTCAAGCAGATTGCCTATGACCAGTCAGGCCACTTCCCGCTCTTCTCGCTGGATTGGCCGCGTCGTCTGCTAGAGACACTGGCAGAGCAAAGAGCCGGCGATGCGCGGGGCGTGCTATCGACGCTGCACATTGAAGGGCAGCTCGCGGCCATCTCCTACTGTATGCGCTCAGAGAGGGTGATGCATTACTGGTTCCCGGCCTATGAAGACGCGTATTCGAAGCTGAAGCCCGGCCTCGCCCTCCTGTTCAGCCTCGCGCAATGGAGCGCTGGCGAAGACGTAAAGGAGCTTCATCTCGGTCTTGGCGATACCCGCTATAAGCGCCAGATGGCGACCTATATGGCGCCAGTTCGGGCTGGTACCCTAGCCCTGTCTGGACCGCAAAAGCTCGCAACCTTAGCGGCGTCGCTGGCGACCCGGCTAGAGGGGCGGCATCGTCTCCTGGACATCCCGGCAAAGTTCGCCCGCAAATACCACCGGGTCATACTGGCCGGGGCATTGCGGGCTTGAACCTTTTGCCGTCGTGGCGTCTGACGGTGCTGCCTGTCTAGGACAGTCTACCGGTCACTTTCGAAAGCGGCGCCAGTGGGGCTTCCACCCGGCGGTGGGCAATATGCTCGGGACGTTCAGACCTTGCTGCAAACGGTGCCTTCAGACGGTTTGACCAGGCATTGAACACGAAGAAGGCGTTCATCCTCTCAAAAGGTGTGATGTTACCATTCGAGGCATGCAGCGTATTGCAGTCGAAGATCACGACCGAACCTGCCTTCGGAGCCGGGGCAACGATGCCGCCCTTATCCACCAGTTCCGCAATGGATTCTGCATCCGGGATGCCGGTTCCCTGACGCTTCAGCGAAGACTTGTAATTATCGTCAGGCGTTTCACCAACGCAGGAGATAAAGGTCTCATGGCTGCCCGGTACGAACATGACTGGGCCTGCTTGCGGGTGATTATCCGTCAGCATAACGGACATGGACAGGGCGCGCATATTCGGCATGCCGTCCTCTGCGTGCCAGGTCTCAAAGTCAGAGTGCCAGTAGAATTCCTTACCCTTGAAGGCCGGCTTATAGTTGAGGCGCGACTGATGAATGTAGACCTCATCATCGAGGATGTAGCGGGCAACATCAGCAAGCCGCGGGTCGCGGGCAACGACATCGAAGTCGCTGGTCTGGCGATGGATTGCAAAGACTGAACGCACCGCGCCGCTGTCCCGCTCCGAAATGACCGTCTCATCGGCGAGGCTGTCTGGATAATCGCGCATCTCGTTCGCTGTGCCGCGCATGCGGGCGACTTCCTTGGGCGAAAACACATCCTCCAGCACGATGAAACCATCACGCTCAAAATCGCGAATGAGCGATGGATCGATTGGTGGATTGGTTCGGCCGTCGGCGTAGACGACCTTGTCGCGGCGGGCAATCTGCTCAGGTTTCGTGCTCAGCCTGGTGGTGTATCTGTCCTCTTGTACCTGTTGCATGGCTAATCGTTCTGACCTCTTGTTTCGCTGGTGCATTCTGCACCGGTTCTCGATCTGGATGACGGTCCGTGCCGCTCATCTGGTCGCACCTACGCAAGCCCACACTCATAGGTTGCAAGAAAATTCCACGATTAATCCTAATCTTAATCGAGGTTATGCAGACGCGTCGCTCCAGGCGCGCAACTGGGCGATGTGCGCCCCTATGCAGGCAAGACGCTGGACGCGTGCGCGCTTCTCCGTCAAAAGGCGCCCGATGAGCCCAGAGATCCTTACTGCCTTTGCCGACAGGTTCGGCGTGTTCGTGTTCGCCATCTCTGGCGGCGTGCTTGCCGTGCGAAAGGAAATGGACCTGCTTGGCGTGATCGTCCTGGCGTTTCTGCCTGCGATCGGCGGCGGCACGATGCGTGATCTGTTGCTCGGCGCGCCAGTCTTCTGGCTATCGGATACGCTCACCCTTGTGTTGGCGATCGCGGGCGGGCTGACCGCTTTCCTGTTCTACCGCTTTGTAAGCCAGTTCCGCGCGCTTCGATGGCCCGACGCGGTTGGCATGTCCCTCTTTGCGGTGACAGGCGCCGCCAAGGCAATGTCACTTGGCCACGGCTTCATCGTCGTCGTCATCATGGGCGCGATAACAGCGAGCGCGGGCGGCCTGTTGCGCGATGTCATCGCAAACGAAGAGCCGCTGGTACTGAAGGAGGGAGAGCTCTATGCGACCTGCGCGCTGGCCGGCTCTGCGGTTTATTTCGCCGCAATTTCTCTGGGCGCGCCGGAGGCGATTGCCTTCGCTGCCGGCATGGCGACAGCTTTCATTTCCCGGGCCATGGCCATCATCTTCGGCATCAAGCTCCCCCGTGCAAAGGGGTGAGCGCGCACTCGTCGCAGTCGTCGTTTAAAGGAAATCCTGCAGCGTCTCGATGAAGAGGTCGAACTGGTCATGATGTAGCCAGTGACCCGCTTCGGGGAACATCTTCACGTCCGCATGTTTGAAATGCTGGATCCGGCCATCTTCGGCCGGGTTCGATGCCCAGCTTTTCTCGCCGTAGAGCAGGAGCGTCGGACAACTGATATTCGACCAGAGCTCGGCAACCTGCTCATGCGTGATGTCGACCGACTCCCAGACGCGGAGGTAATTGTCGAACTTCCACGAATAGGTCCCGTCCTCATTGCGCGCGATGCCATTGATCGTGAGGTGGCGTGCCTGCTCTGCCGTCAGGAAGCTGTTCTCTTCCTTCATGCGGGCATAGGCCTGCTCTAGTGAGTCATAGCGCTTTGGCTGGCGACCGGCGAGGCCGCGCTTGTCATCGATCATCTTGCGGAAATGATCCTGCCACGGCGTTTTCCGGCGCTCTTCGAGACGGCTCGGGCTTGGCCCCAGGCCTTCGATCGCGACGATCTTGCGGACGTTTTCCGGGTAGAGGCCAGTATAACGCAGGCAAATATTCCCGCCGAGCGAATGGGACACAATGGTGACAGGCGCGAGCTTCAGCTGATGGATGAGCTGGGCAAGGTCGTAAATGTACGCCTGCATGTTGTAATTGCCTTCAGGCGACCACGCACTGTCGCCGTGGCCGCGAAGGTCCGGCGCGATGACGTGCCAGTCCTTTCGAAGCGCTTCCGCCGTCCAGTCCCAGCTGCGGCAATGGTCGCGCCCGCCATGCACCAGGAGGAGCGGCGGCGCGTCGTCATTGCCCCAGTCTGCATAATGCAGCTTCAGGCGCTGGGAAAAGTAAGTGTGAGAGGTCGGTCCGAGAAGTGTCATTTCAGGCCTTTCTTGACCGCATGGCTTCATAGAATGCAATCGCTGCCGCATTGGAAACATTAAGGCTTTCCATGCCCGGCACCATTGGGATACGTGCCAGCGTGGCGCACGCCTTGGCCACTGCCGGGCGAAGGCCTGAACCTTCAGCCCCCATCACAAATGCCACTTTGGGGGCGCCAGAAACAGCGGCGTCCAGCATTTCGGTGCCCTCGCCTGCGAGACCCACCGTATGATATCCAGCGTCGCCCAGTGCATCGAGCGCGCGGGCGATGTTCACGACACGGATTTCCTCAACCGCCTCTATCGCGCCAGCCGCCGCTTTGGCCACAACGCCTGTCAGCGGCGGTGTATGCCGGGTCTGCAGCACCAGTCCGCCAATGCCGAGCGCGGCCGCCGAGCGGAAAATCGCCCCAAGATTATGCGGGTCGGAAATCTGGTCGAGCACGCATACACGCTCCGGGGCATCAGGGCGTGCCAGCACATCCTCAAGCACGACAGGCTCCAGCGGCTGGACCTTGATCGCGATCCCCTGATGCACGGCATTATCGGGAAGCAGCTTGGCCAGCGTCTTCTGGTCCATGACCTCAACGTCCGTAAGCCCCGTCCGCTTGGCCGCATTCTCTGTCGCGACCCAGCGCAGAATGACCCTGTTCTTGTTGGAAATTGCGGCTTCTACGGCATGTTGCCCCCAGAGCCAGAGGGGCTCGCTTGGGTCTGGTGCAGATCGCGCTGCAAATCGCCGTTTCTCATGGTTGCGTGGAATGGGCTTCATCCCTATAAAGCGCGCTTCGGAGCGACCGGGTTGTTGATGACAGCCTTTTGGCGGTCCGATGCGGCAGCGTCAATTACCGACGCTGCAAGGCAATCCCTGGAGGGGTGGCCGAGTGGTTAAAGGCAGCAGACTGTAAATCTGCCCGCATAGCGTACACAGGTTCGAATCCTGTCCCCTCCACCATTCCCCAGTTTTGCTTCCGTATCCTCGCTCCGCTCGTCACATGAAGCATGCTCAAGGCTGCGCGCCTCTCCGTACCGGCGCTTTGCGCCTCACATGGGTCGCGCTCAGAGCTTCCTCTTGTTCTGACCCCGTATCGGCGTTTCACACCTCACACCGGTGGCGCTCACGGCTGAGGGTCAGCATTTGCCCCCGAAGCCACACAGGACGCATTCGGCCCTCACTGCCATCCGCGTGCCTCTTCACTTGCATCGCGGCGCGCCCCGAAGTATCTCGTGGCCCTCTGGCGCGCGGATATAGCACAATGGTAGTGCAGCAGCCTTCCAAGCTGAGGATGCGGGTTCGATTCCCGCTATCCGCTCCAGACATCCCACCGACAATTTGAGTGAATGGCGCACCTAACAGGATTCGAACCTGTGACCTCTGCCTTCGGAGGGCAGCGCTCTATCCAGCTGAGCTATAGGTGCGTTGCCAATCCCTCTATGCGAATGGGGCCGCAGGTGCAATCTTTGCGAAACACGCCAAATCAGCTTTGTGCCAGTGTCCGTTGGCATGTAGTACAGCCTGTCGCCCGCATTGCAGGCCGCCCGTCTTGAGGAGATCACCCGTATGAGCCGCAGCTTCCATTTCGTTTCAGGCCTGAGCGCCGTCGCCCTTGCCGCGCTCGCAGCCTGTAGCCCGTCTGGCAACGATGAGGCTGCCACGAGCGATGAGCCCGCCGTCGTCGAAACCGGCACGGGCGCCGAAGACACAAGTCCCGAAAGCTCTGCTGAGTATCGATCACGAGATGAGTTGCTGGCAGAGTTCGATGAAGCCCTCGAGCTGGCACAGGAGACGAATGGAGACGGCTCACCCGCGATCTGGACCATGTCCGACGAGGACACGACGGTCCATATCTTCGGCACCGTCCACCTGATGCGCCCGGACCTTGAATGGCGCACGGACGAGTTCACCGAAAAGTTTAACGAGGCCGATATTCTGGTCCTTGAGCTCGACATGGTGAGCGAGGAAGGCCAGCAAGCGGTGGCCCGCGACTTCCTGTCGCGTGGCTTTTATGGGGATGGACGCACACTCAGCAATGAGTTGCCAGCCCCGGTGCTGGCTGCTTTTGAAAGCGCGCTGGCCGGCCTCAGCCTTCCCGTCTCCGCTTTCGACCCGATGGAGCCCTGGATGGCGGCGGTGAACCTCTCGGTCCTGCAACTCCAGTCGGACGGCTTCGACCCGAATGCCGGTATCGAGCAGATTCTGATCGCCGATGCAGAAGCGGCCGGCAAGGAATTTGCCTTCTTGGAGACCGCTGCCGATCAAGCCGCGATCTTTGACGAGCTGCCCGAAGACACGCAGGCGGCCTATCTCTACGAGACATCAATCACCCTCGGCGACACCAGCCGCACCCTCGACCAGGTCGTCGATGAGTGGCGGGACGGCGATGTCGAGGGCCTCGGCGTACTGGTCGCCAATCCGGATACGGGCGGCGGCGACAGCATCTACGACGCCCTGTTCGTTGAGCGGAATGAGAACTGGGTGCCGCAGATCGAGGGCTACCTTGATGATGTCAAGGGCACCGTCTTCGTTGCAGTTGGCGCCGGCCACCTTGCAGGACCTGATAGCGTCATCACCCTGCTGCGCGACAAGGGTCATGAGATAGAGGGGCCATAAGCCGTCTCTAGGATTTGGAATTTGCCGGGCTGGCGATCAGTCCGGCGGATTGCCGTCCCAATCGATGATCCAGTCGATCTGGTCTTCCTCGAAGACGGTTTCCTCGCTCACCGTCTGGCCCATGACCGACTTGCCCTCTTCATGGATGCGCTGACGGTCACCGCAGACAAGATGGTGCCAGTCTTCCAGCCCGCGCCCCTCATGCACGCGGCGATAGGCACAGCTTTTCGGCATCCATTTCAGCTCTGACACAGATTTCGGGGTCAGGATCACGCAGTCCGGCACCTTTGTCTTGCGGTTCTCATAGTCGGCGCAGCGGCAGAGATCGGCGTCGAGGAGTTTGCAGTGCAGCCTCGTATAGGCGACGTCACCGCTATCTTCGTCCTCTAGCTTGATAAGGCAGCATTTGGCGCAGCCATCGCACAGCGACTCCCACTCCTGCGGGGTCATCTCTGTCAGGCTTTTGGTTTCCCAGAATGGCTTGCTCATACCCGACTTAATGGATCAGGCGAGCACATCCTTCCAGTCCGGATGCCTGTTGATCTGCGTTCGGGCAAAACCGCAGACTGGCACCAGTTTGAAATTCTCTTTGCGGGCTTTTTCGACCAGCTTGCCGACCAGCTTCGTGCCAAGGCCGCGCCCGCCGAGCGCCGATGGTACACCGACAAAGTCGACGCGCATGACGTCATCGCTCTGCCAGCCATAGCGGATGACGAGCTCATGACCTTCGACATCCGTTGTCAGCTGCTTGCCATCATCCTGAAGTGTGAGATCGCTCATCGGAGGACATCCTTCCATTCCGGGTGCTTCTCGAACTGGGCTTTTGCGAAGGGGCAGAGCGGCATGATTTTCAGGCCACGCTCGCGCGCCAAAGCAATGCCCGCCTCGACGAGCTGCAGGCCAACGCCCTGACCGCCGAGCGCTTCGGGCACGCCCGTATGATCAATGATCATGACCGTCGTGCCTGCCTTGGAATAGGTCATCTCGGCTTTGTGGCCATCAATGGTCGTCTGGAAAACCCCGCCACTATCGCTTTCGGAGTGCTTGATTTCAGGTTCAGCCATCGAGTTTCAGACCTTCTGCTATGTCGAGCGCGTCCAGAACAGATGGGATCTGCTTGCGCAATTTGAAGAAACCCTTCTTTGCGTGCGGCCAGAAGCATTCATCCCAGTTTCGCCGGATCTGGTGGATGTGAAGCCCGTCCGCCTGAAGCTCTGACAGGAGCGGTGAGAGCGTATCGTGTGTCCACCCGGCCGGAATGTACGGCAGGACGATATGCCGGGTCTCAAGACTGTTCGCCCAGTCTTTCAGCGCGGTCTGCCTGTCTCTGTCATCAGAGAGGTTTTGAGCGGAAACGCCGAAGTGGCTGCCTGCCCTCGCGAGACCATCTTTGAGCGCGCCATTGGTGAAAGCCACGGCTTGCTCCGAAACATCTGCTGCGCATCTGGTCTCGGCACTATGCAGTCCGGCTATCGCCTCAATGTCCAGATGCTCGTCGAGCCATGTTTCGACGCTCAAGTCATCCTCGGTGAGAAGAAGCGCAAACCGCTCATCAGGCAGGCTATCGCGTGCCGGGAGCTGTTGCGACTGCGGGTTTTCCGCCCCCGGAACCTGACGGCCACTCTGGGCAAGATTGTCTGGCGCGAACCTGCCATCACTGCACGTCTCGATGGCTTCTTTCTTGGCAAGATAGGTCTTTCCCGGGGTGTGAAGCCCCGCAACCCAGCGCCAGGACAGCGTGTTTGAAGCCGGGTCACCGTCGTGGAGATGGCGGAGGAAAAAGTCTGCACCGAGTGCCCAGGGCAGCTTCAGCGTGAAGAGCCAGATCGACGCAAAGGACATGCGGGCATGATTGTGAAGGTAGCCAGTCTCAGTGAGCTCTCCTGCCCAATGGTCAAAGCCATCGATGCCCGCGCGTCCTTCGATGGCGGCTTCATAATCGGCGCGCAGTCCCTTGTCCTTTTCGAGGGCCTGAAACTGCGCATCACGGTCTGAAACATAGTCAGACCAGACGGATGGATGATGCTCCAGCCAGCCGTTGAAGTATGTCCGCCAGCAGATTTCCTGAATGAATTTCGTGGCTTGCTCACCACCATGCACAGTAAGTGCAGCTGAAACAGCTTCTTCCTCACTGATCAGCCTGTGGCGGAAAAAGGGGGAAAGCTGAGAGACGTTCGGGCGGGCTTCTTCGCCCGGGTCGATGTTGCGGCGGTGCGCATATTGCGCCCCCATCAGGGGCGCAAATTCGTTCAGCCTTTCAAGGCCTGTGCGCCTTGCAGGGGTCTCGTGGTGCGAAATCATGGAATATGAATTAGGCGTGCCCGACCCCCTGCCAAGCAATTACGAGGTCTAGTCGGCCTTCTTCTTCTCTTCTGATTTCAGGGCGTCCTTGGCTTCGCCGACCATTTCCTGGCCCTTGCCTTCAACCTGCTGAGCCTTGCCTTCGGCTTCGAGCTGGCGGTTATTAGTGGCGACACCGGCGACTTCCTTTGCCTTGCCTGCAGCTTTCTTGCCGAGGCCTTCTGCTTGATCTTTTCCCATGGAAGGTTTCTCCTTTTGCGTGCGTGAACTGGTAATACAACAAGCGATCTGGCCCTGCCGTTCCCGGGGTGGAATATTAAATTCCCGTGCTAGATGAGCCGCAAATGAGCCGACTACCGCCCCGCCCTGAACTTGACTGGAAAGATGATGGCACGCCGCAGGATGTGCGGGTGGATGATATCTATTTCTCCCGGCAAAGCGGGCTGGAGGAAACACGTCTGGTTTTCCTGAAAGGGTGCGGCCTGCCGGAGCGCTGGGAAGGCAGAGACAGCTTCACCATTGGGGAGCTTGGCTTTGGAACAGGGCTCAATTTCCTTGGCGCCTGGCAGCTCTGGCGCGAGACGCGTCCGACACCGAACGCGTGGCTGCACTTCGTTTCCTTTGAAGGGTTTCCACTCGACCGGGAGGATGCCGCCCGCGCGCTTTCCGCATGGCCGGAGATCAGCGAACTCTCAAACAAGCTTGTCGAGCGCTGGCCAGAGCGCGCGCTGGGTGTCCAACGCATCGTCTGGCCGGATGAAGGCGTGACGCTGACGCTTCATACCGGGGAAATCAGCGAGACTTTGCCTGCCTCCAGCTTTGCTGCCGATGCGTGGTTCCTTGATGGATTTTCCCCCGCAAAGAATCCGCAAATGTGGGATAAATCCCTCTGGCCGATGGTGCAGCAGCGGTGCACTGACGGTGTTTCTCTCAGTACATTTACGGTGGCTGGTTTCGTGCGGCGCGGCCTTGCCGAGGCTGGCTTCGATGTCGCCAAAGTCGAAGGCTTCGGGCGTAAGCGGGAGCGCCTTGAAGTAAGCCTCAACGAGGCGCCGCACCCTCCGGCAGATGTCTACGGGCTTCGTTCACCTGAGAGGCGACCAGAGAAAGTCCGCATTGTCGGAGCCGGTATAGCCGGAGCCTGTCTTGCGCGGACCTTTCTTGATCGCGGTCTCCAGGTTGAGGTGGTCGACGCTTCGGACGGCCTGGCGCGGCAGGCAAGCGGCAACCCGCTGGCACTCGTCATGCCCCGCCTTGATGCGGGCGATACGGTTCAGGCGAGGCTGCTGATTGATGCCTATCTGCGCGCGCGCCAGTTCTATGCAGGCAGGCCGGGCGTCACTGAAACCGATGTGCTTCAACGCCCGAAGGATGAGCGCGAGGCAGAACGGATTGCCAAGGTGCTGGCAGACCCGCCGCTGGGGCTTGAAAACCTTGAAGCGGCAGCGAGCGGCCAGCTTCACAAAAAGGCGTTGATACTGGAGCCGGAGAAACTGATCGCGCACCTGCTGGAAGGCGCCGCCACCCGGTTTGGCGAGACGTTGGATCTCTCAGACCTCGACCCCGACTTACCGACCATTATCGCTGCCGGTCAGGGAGCGCAGGATTTGCTGCCTTGGCTGGGGCTGACAGGGCGTCTTGGGCAGGTGGACTTTGCAAGTGTAGCCGTGGATGCGCCCCCTTCAGCGATTGCGAGCGGCCATTATGCGCTTGCCCTTGGCCAGACCCGCCTCTGGGGCGCGACATTCGAAGCATGGGATGGCACTTGCCCGGACGTATCCGAGGCTGCGCGGACCACCAATATGGCCGCCCTTCAAGCGCTGGACCCTTACTGGCGGCAGGCTGCAAGGACGGCAGACCTTCAGAGCCGGGCCGGGGTCCGTGCGACGACGCCGGACCGCGTGCCCCTGATCGGGGCGGTGCCGGACGCGACAGTGGCGAGAGAGATTTTCGAAGGGGTGAAACATGGTCAGGCCATCGAAGCGGACGCGCCGCTTGTTGATGGCCTGTTCATGGCAGGTGGGTTTGGATCTCGCGGTTTCACCTGGGGCCCATGGGCGGGAGAAATACTGGCCGGTCAGATCCTTCGCGAACCCGCCCCGGCGACTGGTCCTGCCCTTAATGCGGTATCGCCGATGCGGCTCATTCTTCGCGCCCTGAAGCGCGGGGGCTGACGAACGCTTAGCCCTGATTTGCGGCCGCGAAGACCAACTGCAGACCACGCTCTGCCGAAGCTTCTAGCGTCAGCTGGACGCCGCCAGCTTCGATATGCAATCCGCCGAGCATGCTGGCTGCGACGGCAGACGCCAGGATGAAGGTTGCACAGGCAAGTGCGAGCCATCCGCTAGTCTGGAGATTGCGTGTCATTTGAGGAGCCCCCTTGGCTTCAGTCGGTTGAGGTGCCGGCTCTATCCAGTGATACCGGTTTGGCAGGGAGAGGAGTTGAGCCGACATATTCAGTTCTTTTCGAGGTTGCGGAATTCGCGGCGCAGGCGCCATTCATCCGAGGTGACACTGGCTTCGAGATTCTGGAGACGGTCCTCCAGGTCCATGAAAGTGTATTTGAGACCGGAATAGGTCGTTTTCGGCCGGTCGGAGACGCCGCGCCAGAAAGCCTCTTCTTCAGGGGCGAGGTGCCCATAGGACTTTGGGGCCTTTGGCACGATCAGCCACATGACGATGTAGGCGAGTAGCACCAGCGGTCCGGCGAGGAAGAAGAAAGCCGCGACGGTAAGCAGGCGCACCACGAGGGGGTCCCAACCATACCGTTCGCCGATGCCACCGCAGACGCCTGCCAGGATCCGCTCATTGCGTGAGCGATAGAGGCGCTTTGGATTCGGCGAGCGAAACATTTCGTCTTCGTATTTGCGATGACGGTCGCGCCCGGAATGAGGGTGACGGTCAGAGTGGGTCATTAAACTGGTTCCTTATTGGTCGTAGGAGGAGCGCGGCTGGCGACTTGCTGGCGCGGCATCTTCCGGGTTGGCGTCTACGAGCTTCTCGAGGGTCTCGATGCGGCGCTCCATGCGTTTGGCGGAGCGCCAGAGGTCTTCGAGCATGCGCTCATCGTCAGGCTCGAGCGTCTTCTGTTTTCTCCAGAGCGTGATGTAGTGAAACACCATTCCTGGGAAGACGATGAAGAGGGAGACGATTGCGACGAGGGCGATCAGAAATTCCTGATCCATGACTATCCTTTCTGGGCCCCGCCCCTTTCATCCAGGGACTGGATGACAAGGCCGGGCACGATGATGACGGAGAGGATGATGCCGAGAACGAAGAGGGATGTCAGCATGACTTAGCCCTCGCTCTGAGTGGATTGCGTGGAAGACTGGCCACGCGACTTCTTCAGGGCCTCAAGCTCTTTCTCGACAGCTTCGTCACGCTCAAGCGCGGCGAACTCGTCTTCAAGGCTTGGCTCACGGCCCTGGATGGTGTCGGCATAGGCTTCCATCTCGTCGACCTTGCGCTCAACATTGGCGTAACGCGCCAGCGCATCATCGACACGGCCATCATAGGTCTGCGAACGCATACGGATGCGTTGCTCGGCCGCTTCGCGGCGCATCATCAGCGCACGGTGCTTTGCCTTGGCTTCGTCGAGCTTTGCCTGAAGCTTGCCGAGATCGGACTGGTGCTTCTCGAAGGCATCTTCCGCAGCCTGCATGGCATGCTCGCGGCGGTCGATTTCGCCAGCTGCTTTCTGCTTTGCGGTCAGTGCCCCGCGGGCGAGATCTTCACGGCCCTTGTCGATGGCGACGCCGGCCTTCTTTTCCCAATCGTCACGGACGTTGGTGTAGTAGGCGATCTCGCGTTCCATTTCCTTCTTATCGGCCATGGCGCGGGCGGCCGCGGTGCGGACCTCAACCAGCGTGTCTTCCATTTCCTGGATGATCAGGCGTGCGATTTTTTCTGGGTTTTCGGCACTGTCCAGCATCGCGTTGATGTTGGAGTTGATGATATCGCCGAGGCGGGAAAAAAGTCCCATGATTTTTTATCCTTTCAAATTCTCGTCGGTCGTCTGGGAGGAGACGAGGTGCTCTTTACGGGTGGCTAGAAGAACAGTCCGCCAAGGAAGACGCCTGCTGCAAAGAACATCCAGCACTCGGCTGGACGGCTTGCGAGCCAGCGGCCGAAGCGGCCACCTTCTTCGCGGCCTTGCCGGTAGCGGGTCTCGTAGGAGCGGTCGGTCATTCTTCTGTTCCTTTCGGTTTAGGCGACGCCCATCGCCTGACTTGCCATACTCATTTCAAGGACCGTGCCAGTTTTTCACTAACCAACTAGTGCCTTGTTTTTAATGGGAATAAAACTTTTGGCCGACCAATGTTGCATTCTATTTTAGGGATTTAAGCTAAATAAATTAGTTGTTTTGACCATCTATTTAGCTAATTTGACCGCATGATTGGCGATACACCCCAGATTATCGGCGAGGCGCCGGAGTGGCTTTCGGCACTGGAGCATGTCTCAAGACTGGCGCCGCTGGACCGGCCTGCGCTGGTCATCGGCGAACGCGGTACCGGCAAGGAGCTGATCGCAGAGCGGTTGCACTTTCTCTCGAAGCGTTGGGATGGGCCTTACATCAAGGTGAACTGCGCAGCGCTATCCGACGACCTTCTGGATTCAGAACTGTTCGGACATGAGCGCGGCGCCTTTACCGGCGCGACGGAGCGGCGGACCGGGCGGTTCGAACTCGCCAATGGCGGCACGATCTTCCTGGATGAGATTGCAACGGCAACGCAGCGCGTGCAGGAAAAGCTGCTGCGTGTCATTGAATACGGCCAGTTCCAGCGCCTCGGCGGAGAGAAGGTACTGGAGACGAATGTCCGCGTCGTTGCCGCAACCAATATCGACCTGCCTTCAGCCGTCGAAGCTGGCAAGTTTCGCGCTGACCTGCTGGACCGGCTGGCCTTTGATGTTGTGACCCTGCCGCCGCTGCGGGCCCGCAAGGGCGACGCCTCATTGCTGGCAGACTTCTTTGCGCGGCGCATGGCGCGCGAGATGCTGGAAGACTTTCCCGGCTTTGCCCCTTCCGCGATTGAGGCCATCGAAGCACATGACTGGCCGGGCAATGTGCGTGAACTCAGGAACTTTGCGCAGCGCATAACGGCACGCGCCCTGATCGTGCCCACCATTGAGCCCGTACGCTTTGACCATGAAGCGCTGGACCCGTTCGCATCGCCTTATCGACCCCCATCGGTCTTGAAAGGGACGACAGACTCCCCACCTGCCGCCTCTCAATCCAATCAACCTGACTTGCCGAAACCACAACTCGGAGCCCCCTTCGACGTCCAGACAAGGGTATTTGAAACCGCTTTGATCGATGCTGCGCTGGCAGCTCATGACGGCCATCAGGGAAAGGCCGCCGAAACGCTGGGCCTGACCTATCACCAGTTTCGCGGGCTTTTGCGCAAACATGATTATGGAAAGAAGCCGGGTAAGCCGGACACCGAGACAAGCGAATGAAACCCCGGTAAATTCATAGGAGCCGCAAGTTCGGCTCCGCCTGCCAAGGAGACATCATGCAGGGTTCCACCACATCGCCGTCCACAGGCGGCACCCCGTCGGGTGCCAGAACGCCTGAGCCGGTCACTTTTCTTGGCCTTGAATTCCAGCCGCGCACAGCCCGCCAGGCGGCGCGCGCTATCGCTGCAAGGGCGCTTGGCGCTGACAGCTTCTGGTATGTCGTGACACCCAATGTCGATCACATGGTCCGCCTGCAGCGTGAGGAAGCGCTGGGCAGCCTCTATGATGAGGCAGACCTGATCCTGAACGACAGCCGTATTCTGGAGCTCCTGGCCCGCGTCGAAGGCATCGACCTGCCCGCCTCTCCAGGTGCAGACATCGTACAGCAACTCTTCGAGCGCGAAGTCGACTCTGATGAGCCTGTCGTCGTGATCGGGTGTACGGCAAGTGAGATTTCAGCACTGAAGGCCCGGTTTGGCCTTTCCGATGTACGCTGGCACGACCCGCCGATGGGCCTGCGGAACAAGCCGGAAGCGGTCAAAGCAGCCGCCGAATTCATGGCGCGCAATCCTTCGCGGTTTCACTTCCTCTGTGTCGGCTCACCGCAGCAGGAAATGGTGGCGCTGGCGGCCAAGCAGCTTGGCAATGTACAGGGCGTCGGTCTCTGCTGCGGGGCAAGCCTCGACTTCCTGACAGGCCGCACGAAGCGGGCCCCCGAATGGATGCGCCGGTTCAGGCTGGAATGGCTGCACAGGCTGACCAGCGAGCCGCAACGCATGTTCAAACGCTACCTGATCGATGGGCCGAAGATTTTCGGGATCTGGAGACAGGACCGCAAACGGCGCAGACAGGCCGATTGAGGCCGCGCGCGCTTATTGCCCGGTGTCGTATTTGCCGCCCTTGAGGATGAAACGGCGGTCGCAATAGCCGCACTCGACCATGTCCTCGTCGCCCATTTCGTACCAGACGATCGGGTGGCCGAGCGGACCGTTGCCGCCGTCGCAGGCGACGCGGTGCTCATCGGTGAAGATCGTTTCCGGGGCTTCCGGCAGGTTCTGAGTGGCCATAGTTGAGCTTCCCCAATGTCAGCATTGCCCGTCAGGCGGTACGGCGCATAGGTAGTCTGTCATGAATGGCGGCGTCAATTGGATGAGACACCGCATCTTTGACCGGGAGGCCAGCCGATGAAACCGACACTCTATCACTGCCGCAATGCGCGCTCGTTCAGGCCGCTCTGGGCGCTGGAGGAAATGGGCATCGATTACGACCTCGTCGTCCTGCCCTTCCCGCCGCGCGTGCATTACAAGCAGTATCTGGAGATCAATCCGCTCGGCACCATCCCGTTCTTTACCGATGGCAAGACGAAGATGACCGAATCGACGGGCATCTGCCACTACCTCGCGGAGACGCACGGCCCCACGGACCTTGCAGTCCGGCCCGATGAGGGCGGCTATGGCCATTATCTCAACTGGATGTATTTTTCCGACGCGACGCTGACCTTCCCGCAGACGCTCGTGCTTCGCTATGAGATGCTGGAGAAGAAACCCCGCCGCCAGCCGCAGGTCGCTGATGACTATCGCATGTGGTTTTCGGGCCGCCTGCGCATCGTCGACCAGAAGCTGGAGCATTCGCGGTTCATGGTCGCGGACAGGTTCACCATGGCAGACATCGCCATCGGCTATGGCCTGCTGCTGGCCAGCGTCCTGCCGCCGCTGGAGCCGTGCCTGACAGCGACGTGCAAGGAATATCTCGGCCGGATGAAGGAGCGACCTGCGTTCAAGCGGGCGCAGGAACGACAAAAACAGGCGCTGGTGGTAGAGGTCGAAGGCGACAGTCCTATATAGACGCTTCGAGCAAACCACGGAGAGCAGATGTCCGCCCCTGATTATGCAATCGAGGTCGAGAACCTCGAGAAGGTCTACGCTGCCTCCGGTAAGATGCCGGAAAAGCGCGCGCTCCAGTCCATCAGCCTGAAAATTCCGCGTGGCAGCATCTTTGGCCTGCTGGGCCCGAACGGTGCGGGCAAGTCGACCTTCATCAACATCTTGGCCGGCCTCGTGACTAAGACGTCCGGCACGGCCCGTATCTGGGACATGGATATCGACCAGCATCCGCGCGCGAGCCGCGCCGCGATCGGTGTCGTAAACCAGGAAATCACCATGGACCCCTTCTTCACGCCGGAAGAGGCGCTGGAGCTGCAGGCAGGTTTCTATGGTGTCCCGAAAGGCCAGCGCCGAACGCTGGAGATTCTTGACGCGGTCGGCCTTGCTGACAAGCGCGACGCTTATGTCCGCCAGCTATCGGGCGGCATGAAGCGGCGCCTGATGATCGCGAAGGCACTGGTGCACCGCCCGCCTGTCCTAATTCTCGATGAGCCTACGGCTGGTGTTGACGTCGAGCTGCGCCGCTCGCTCTGGCAATATGTGCGCCGGCTGCACGATGAGGGCACGACCATCATCCTGACGACGCACTATCTGGAGGAGGCTGAAGAGCTCTGCGACGAGATCGCCATCGTCAATCATGGTGAGATCATTGCGTGCGAGCCGACGCCGACGCTGCTGGCCCGCATGGATCAGCGCATACTGAAGATACAGCCGCGCGAGCCGCTCAGCGACGTGCCTGAGAGCCTGAAGCATCTCGATATCCGGCTTCTCAAGTCTGGTGAGCTCGAAATCGCGTATCGCAACAGCGAGACCGGCATCGGCCGCCTGCTTGAACAGGTGCGTGAAGCAGGGATTAGCGTGGCGGACCTCTCCACCGACCAGCCGAAGCTGGAAGACGTGTTCGTCGCGATGACGACTGAGGCCGCCTAAACTACTCTAAAGCGGCGCTGCCAAGGCGTATGCAAAGGTCGTCAAGCAAACTGCACTCTTCGGGATGATGCAGCCCGTCAGCCAACAATACTTCTTTGGCTGATCTAAAGAACGGCAACAACTCTCTTTGCGGCCTCTCTTTCAACACTTCGAGCGCATCGAAATAATCCTGAGCGTCAGGCTCTAGCCTTCGAAGCCAGCTGGAGAATTGCGCCAACTCTTCATCCCCAAGCAAAAGATCGGATCGAGCCATTAGCCTGGCACAATAATCCAAAATTGCTTCCTCTTCAGCGGGATCTATCTCGCCGTCGGCGTTAGCCATTAATTTGAGTATGAGAAATTGAGCAGAGAAACGTTGTAAGAACTTCCGAAGAGCTATCTCGTCGTGGTTTACATGTACACCAAACGTCTCAAAAAGGTTGATAATAAAAGCCGTAGGCGGCGCATGGTATTCCCCATTTGCATCAATCACACTTATCAAGCGATCCAGACGAAACATTCTCGGTTCACAACGCCAGAAGCAGTAACCTTGCAATAGGCCCGCCCCCTCGGACGATATTGCAATTCTTTTCACACTGATGGTGCGGGTCGATGGGGCGTCCTCTTCATCCCGATACTCGATCCCAAACTTCTGTGGAATGATAGTAAGGCAACGCGGACGTCCGTCCCCCAACCGACACATATGAGCCGCAAATTCTTCAGCGTCATAGTTTGGTCGGCTAGCTGCCTTACTCCACGCAGCTAGGTATCTTCGGAAAGTCTTCAAATCTACAGCCATAGCCGCAGCGTTCTACTTCAGCGCTCAAAAGTCCATAAAATTATTGGCCAGATCTGCCTTAATCCAGGCGTCGGACCATGAAGCCGGTGCGCGGGAAGTGCAGGTTCAGTGTTTCGGCTTGCTCATCATGGCGGTGGATGATGATGCGGTCCGCGGAGGCAATGACGATCTCGCCCTCGACCCAGTCGCGGCCATAATCGTCTGCAGCAACCGCAACGCGTTCACCGGGCTCGAATGACTGAAGCTCGCCCTCTGTCTTGGCAGCCTTGAGGCGCGGGGCTGCGTTGAGCGCGATCTCAAGCGCCTCTTCACCGGTGATGTCTTCGGGTTTCTGGCCCTCGATTTCCTTCATGCGCTGATACCAGTCTGCGGTACGCGGGAAGGATTTGAAGCACTCGGTCAGGAAGTCTGGCAGGGCGCTCTCGATGAACCACGGATTCATAAAAGCGTGGACGTCGACGAGGCCCGGCTTGGTGCTGACCAGCCAGTTGCCGGCACCGGCGCCCTGCCCCCCGGCGAGACGTTGCTCCAGCCAGGCCATCTGCGCGCGCCACTGGTCCTTCATCATCGGCACGACCGCCTTCATGGCGTCGGTATCGAATGGACGGCCGGAAAGCTGTTCGCGGTCTTTCTTGAAGGCTTCGGGCACCTGATCGCCAATCGAACCGAAGATGATCGCAACGCTGGTCTGGAACCACTTCCCGTCAGCCCAGGACCCGACGACGCTGGACAGACCCTCATGGCCCGGCAGGTCGAGCTGCGGAATTTCGAACCGTTCTTCCAGCGCGCGGATAATCATTGCGCTGTCGAGGAAAATGTCCGCGCCGATCTGCATGACAGGCGTCTTGCGATAGCCACCCGTCAGCGGCATCAGCAGCGGCTTCGGCATCATGTTCGGGATTTCGACCGACGCCCAGGCGAGGTTCTTCATTCGCAGCGCGAGGCGGACTTTCTCCGAGAACGGAGAGGTCTGGTAGTGGTGAAGAATGATCGTTTGCGCGCTCGCCATCTGCTTTCCTTTTCGCTGTCTGACAGGCACCCTATTCCATCTGAGGGCTTGCCCGCCGCGTCCAAAGCGATTTCAAGCGGTAACGAAAAAGAAGCAAAGCTCAAGAGGAAGTCCAGAAGATGCTCGATCCCGTCCTGATGCCGCACCTTGCCGATATCCCGCGTGTGCAATCGGCAAAGCTCGCCGACAAGCCCGCGATCTGGTTTGAAGGCAAGACGACGACATTCGCCGGCCTCGAAAAGAATGCCAACAAGGTGGCCAATGGCCTGCTCGCCGCCGGCGTGCAGCCGGGAGACCGGGTCGCCTATCTCGGCAAGAATATGGGCTGTTACTATGAGCAGCTTTTCGGCTGCGCGAAGTCGCGCACGACCATGACGGGCATCAATAACCGCCTTGCGCCGCCGGAGATGAAATTCATCCTGTCTGACAGCAAGTCGAAAGTCCTGTTCGTCGCCAAGGAATTCTATGAGGCCGCAGAGAAGATCGCGCCTGAATGCCCTGAGCTGAAAACGGTCATAGCGATTGATGTCGGCCATAAGGACTGGCCATGCTATAGCGACTGGATGGCAAGCCAGAGCGACAAGGCGCCGGGGCTCAAGACCGAGGATGATGACGATGTCATCCAGCTCTACACGTCTGGCACGACAGGCCTGCCCAAGGGCGTCATGCTGACAAATGCGAACTATCGCGCCGTCTTCACCGAAGCGGCGAAGCTCGACTGGGCTGCCTATGATGAGGGCGATGTGGTGATGAACGCCATGCCGCTATTCCATGTGGCCGGCTGCAACATCGGCGTGCTGGCCAGTGCGCAGGGAGCGATGACCCTCATCCTGCGTGAGATCGACCCGTCAGCGATCCTGGACCTCGTCGAGCAGCACAAGGTCAATCACGCCTTCTGGGTGCCGGCTGTCATCCTGATGCTGTCGCAGATGCCGGGCGTCGATGACCGGGATTTTTCTTCGCTGAAGACGATTTCCTATGGCGCCTCGCCAATTGCAGAAGATCTCTTAAAGCGCGCTGTCGACCTGTTCGGCGCGAAGTTCACCCAGCTTTATGGCCTGACCGAGACGGTCGGCCTTGGCACCTATCTGCCACCGGAAGCGCATGACCCGAGCTGGGGCAAGCTGCGCTCCTGCGGTGTGCCGTACCCAACTGCCATCGTCCGCGTGGTCGACCCGCAGGACAATCCGGTCCCCCAGGGCGAGGTTGGCGAGATCGTGATTGGTGCGGACTTCGTCATGAAGGGCTACTGGAACCGCGAGGAGGCCACCGAAGAAGCGCTTCGCGGCGGCCTCTTCCATACGGGCGATGCCGGCTATTTCGACAAGGATGGCTTCCTCTTCATCCACGACCGGATCAAGGACATGATCGTGTCGGGCGGTGAGAACGTTTATCCGGCAGAAGTCGAGAATGCGCTGTTCAGCCACCCGGATGTTGCCGACGTCGCCGTGATCGGCATTCCAAGCGAGAAATGGGGCGAAGCCGTCAAGGCGATCATCGTCCTGAAGGAAGGCGCCACCCCGGACAAGGACGCCATCATCGCGTTCACGAAAGAGAAGATCGCCGGCTATAAGTGCCCGAAATCGGTCGACTTCGTGAAAGTGCTGCCGCGCAACCCATCCGGCAAGATTCTCCGCAAGGATCTGCGCGAGCCATACTGGAAGGATACCGACCGCCGGGTTGGCTGATACTCCCATCCCGCGCTCGTCCTTAAATCCCTACCTTCGCAGGGGTATGCTTCGCTCTGGGGCAGTCCGGCTGTATGAGGGTATCGGACGCCCGAGACAGGAGACAACTCAATGGAAGACGAACCGCACGGTGTGCATGACTTTGTCTATGATCCGCGCAATGCGGATGTGCTGATCTCCGTTAATGGAGAGTTGAAGCACCGCGATGAAGCGACCGTTTCGGTGTTCGACAGTGGCTACCTGCTGGGCGACGGGGTGTGGGAAGGCTTGCGCGTCAAGAATGGCGGTGTGGCCTTTCTGGATGAGCACCTGAAGCGGCTCTATGCGGGCGCAAAAACCATCGACATGGATATCGGGCTTTCGAAGGCAGAGCTCACGCAGCGCCTGTTCGACTGCCTGAAAGCGCAAGATATGCGCGACGGCGTTCATATACGGTTGATGGTGACCCGCGGCATCAAGAAGACCCCTTATCAGGGCCCGCGCTTCACTATCACCAAACCGACCGTCGTCATCATCCCGGAATACAAGGCACCGGTGCCCGAGGTGATCGAGAAAGGCCTCTCGCTTTTCACCGTTCATGTGCGGCGCACCGGGCCTGCCGAGCAGGACCAGAAGCTCAATTCGCACTCCAAGCTCAATTGCATCCTCGCCTGCATTCAAGCCGATAAGGCGGGCGCAGATGAGGGGCTGATGCTCGATGCCGACGGCTTTGTAGCGACCTGTAACTCCACACACTTCTTCATCGTGCGCGATGGCGAGGTGTGGACATCGCCGCCCGATTACTGCCTTGGCGGGATCACGCGCGGCAACATCATTCGTGTCTGTGAGGAGGCGGGAATTACGGTCCGTGAGAAGCGCTTTTCCCTGTTCGATGTCTATTCAGCCGATGAGGCCTTTGTGACGGGAACTTTTGCTGGTGTAACGCCGGTGCGTGAGGTGGACGGGCGCACCGTCGAGCATGTTGGCGGGCCAATGGCGCAGAAGATTACGGCGCTTTACCAGAGCCTCGTTGCCCGCAGCCTGACGCCGATCCGATGAGCGAGCCTGTCCGCATCGCCATGTGGTCGGGGCCGCGCAACCTTTCGACCACGATGATGCGCAGCTTTGGCGCGCGGCCTGATACGGCCTGCGTCGATGAACCGTTCTATGCGGCCTATCTCATTTCCACCGGCACAGTGCACCCCATGCAGGCGGAGATCCTGGAGGCGCAGGCGCATGACGGCGCCGTCGTGGCGCAGGAGCTGAGCGAAGCGCCTGTGCCGGGCGGAAAGCCTGTCTTCTACCAGAAGCATATGACACACCATATGGCGCCCGCCCTGCCACGAAACTGGATGCACAGGGTGACCAATTCCTTCCTGATCCGCGATCCGGCACGGGTGCTGGCCTCCTATGCGCGCAAGATGGAGACGGTGAGCCTTGACGTGATCGGGGTGCCGCAACAGGCGGAGCTGTTCGATCGGGTCTGCCAGATCAGGGGCGAAGCGCCTCCTGTGGTCGACTCCGATGATATCCTTGAAGACCCGCCCGGGATGCTGCGCGCTCTCTGCGCGGCGCTTGGCGTTGCGTACACCGATGCCATGCTGAGCTGGGAGGCCGGGCCAAAGCCGGAAGACGGGGTCTGGGCTCCGCACTGGTATGATGCAGTGTGGCAGTCCACAGGGTTTGGCGCACCGCGAAGTGAGGAGCCGGCGCTGCCGGACGCGTTGCGCAAGCTGGCGGAGAAGGCGCGAGGGAGCCATGAGGCGATTGCGCGGTATCGGCTGAAGCCGAAGTCCGCCTGAGACGTCTTCAATACCGCTTCCACACCGCAAGGTGAGGCCTATGGCGGCTGGGAGGTGGTTGCTCAACCGCCATGGGTCCCAGCTTTCGCTGGGAAGGCGGAAAGAGAGGCTTGGGCCAAGACTACTCCCAATGAAGGCATCCGCGAACTGCTAATGCTCCATAAATTGGAGCATCCGGTGATAGAATGCGCTGACAGCCTCCTGGTAGCAGCGCTCCACCTGCGCAGCCTCGCAATGCGCAATGGGTTTGTCTGGCGGCGTCGCATAGAGATCGTAGAACAGTGCGCAGTTCTCGCGAAATTCGATCCGCCCCAACTCCTCGCCTAGTGGCGCAAGCTCGAAGTCTGACCTTTGTTTCGAAGCTCGATATGCATGTACCAGCTCCGAAAGCACGCTGATCATCTGGCCGCGTCCGCCGGAAAAGCTGGATTGCCCTGCCCAGTAGACCACCTCCCAGCTAATAGAGAGCTTGATAGCCTTGGAAATAAAATGCGGATCATCGATTGGAATATTGCGATAGGTTCTTCCAGCCGGGTCAATTGGCGGATCGAAGCGAATATCAAAAGTGTCGGTCATCACGCCCCCCAGCCTCAGTCCCAATAACCCGCCATCAGGGCTTTCGACCAGTCCGGCTCACGGATGTCGCCGCGGGGCAGGAAGCCTTCCATGACGGGCTTGATGTCGAGGACCGGTGTGCCGTCGATCGCATCGAGACCTTCGAGATAAAGATTCAGCCCCTCCACCTTCAGGACGCGGCAAACAGTGACGCCAATCCGGTTTGGCCGGTTCTTGCCGCGCTGAGCGAAGATGCCCGTCAGCGGCCAGTCTCTATTGCCGCGCGGATGGCGTGCGCCGCGCTCGATCTTCTCGTCCGGCACCTGATCGAAGACGAAAACCACCTCTGCGTGGGAGAAGGTGTCGAGGCCAAAAAGGGCTTCAGGCGTGAACTGGTCCGGGTCGAGCTCGATGTGCGCGGGGATAGCATCCCAGCCATCATCGACCGGTTCAGACCGCTCAGACCTGACGGTTCCGACAGGGTGAAGGCCGATTTTACGTAGGGTCATCAGCGGCTTTCTCTTGGCAGGGATTTGCCTGTGTATAGACTGGACCAGCTATATAAAAATGGAAATTTGAGGGAGACTCCCATGGCCGACGGACAGGCATTGCCGCCATTTCGCCCCCTGCCGCAGAAAGAGCCGGACATCGAAATGGTCCGCAAGGATGACGGCACCATCTATCTGACGCCGCGCCAGTCTCCCGGTGACCGGCCGAAGACCATTCCGCATTGCCTCGATGAGCGGGCCGCCGAACATCCGGACCGCCCGTGGCTGAAGCAGCGCGATCCTGCGACGGATCAGTGGCGGACTGTCACCTACGCGCAAGGCAAGAAGAAGGTCGATGCGCTGGCGCAGGCTTTCCTGAACATGGGCGCAGGGCCGGACGCGCCGGTCATGATCCTGTCGGGCAATTCAATTGAAAGCGCGCTGGTCATCATGGCAGCGCAGAAAATCGGCGCACCTGCGGCCCCGATCTCGGTCCCCTATTCGACCATGTCGACCGATTTCAACAAGCTGAAACATTGTTTCGGCGCTGTGCAGCCAAAGGCCATTTTCGTACAGGATGTCGAGCCGTTCAAAAATGCGCTTAGCGCGCTGGGCGATCATGGCTGCACCGTCTTCGCCAAGACCGGCGCCACGAACGAAATCCAGTCTTTCGATACGCTGGCGCAGACCGAGCCGACTGCGGCTGTCGATGCAGCTTTGGCGAAACTCACCGATGACAGCGTCGGCAAATATCTTTTCACGTCTGGCTCTACGGGGATGCCGAAGCCGGTGCCGACCACGCAGGGGGCCATGTGCTCAATGATCGCGGGCCAGGAAGGCCTCCGCGATGATGAGCGCGACCCTGATTACGATCCGGATGAGGTCAACCAGGTGCTCGACTGGCTGCCGTGGAACCACATTTCCGGCTCCAATGTGAACTTCAATGGTGCGCTCTGGAACGGTGCGACTTTCTGGATCGATGGCGGCAAGCCGACGCCGGACCTGTTCGGTGAGACGATCCGTAATATCCGTGAGGTGAGCCCATCAACCTTCGGCACTGCGCCGATTGCCCTGTCCATGCTGGCCGACGCGATGGAGCAGGATGACGACCTGCTGAAAGCCTTCTTCAAGAACATGCGCTCGATCGGCTATGGCGGCGCGACGCTGTCGGACGATCTTTACGAGCGGCTGCAGACGCTCGCCATCAAAGCGACCGGCAAGCGTATCCCGATTATCACCATGTATGGCGCGACCGAGACACAGGGCATCACCGTGGTGCACTGGGTGGTGGAGCGGGTTGGCCTGATCGGCCTGCCTCTGCCGGGCATGACGCTGAAGCTGGTGCCGAACGGGGCAAAGCTGGAAGTGCGCGTAAAAGGCCCGAGCGTGATGCCGGGCTATCGAGGCATGCCGGACAAGAATGCGGAAGTGTTCGACGAGGAAGGCTTCTACAAGCTCGGCGACGCTGCCATCATGGTCGACGAGAATGACCCCAATAAAGGCATCATCTTTGATGGCCGCGTGGGCGAAGACTTCAAACTGTCGACCGGTACATGGGTGTCTGTTGGCACGTTGCGGCCCGACCTTGTCGCGGCCTGTTCGCCGCTGGTCTTTGACGCCGTCATTGCCGGTCAGGACAAGGACTTTGCGGCCGCGATGTTCTGGCCAGCACAGGCAACTTTCATGTCCTATGTGAAGAAGGCTGAAGGCGACGCGCCGAAAGCGCTGATGCAGCTCACAGCTGATCTCACCGAAAAAGTGAAGGCGTTCAATGCGGGTGAGAAAGGATCCTCACGCAAGATCAGGCGCTTCACTGTCATGACAGAACCGCCATCGATCGATGCAGGCGAGATCACTGACAAGGGCTATGTGAACCAGCGCTGCGTTATCGACCGCCGCGACGAACTGGTCCGCGGCCTCTATAGTGAGCCGCCTGCACCCGGCGTCATCTCCGTTTAGGCGTGAGCGGCGAATCAGACAGACCGGATGGGGAAAAGGGCAAGGCGACGTCTGGCGGCACCTGGATTGTGGCCGCCGCCTTCGCGCTTGCCCTCACCGTCACCGGTCTCCTGTTCATCTGGCCCGCTCTCACGGGCGGGCAGATCAGCGATGAGGTCGCCAGCGACAGGGAAGCTGAAGCCGAAGCCGCGCGTGCCGAGCTTGGCGAAGACCCGCTGACGCGCACCTATTTCAGGAAGCTCGACAGCGCATTTCCGGCAGAGGCCCGGCAGTTACGCGAGGCGCTTCTGGTCGCGCTCGAACGCGGTGTCCCTGAAGGCGAGATTGGCGTCTTGCTCCTGCAGGCCGGTAGCGAGCCTCTCATGCAGAGCCTTCAGCGGCTTTCAAAGGCCGATATACGCTATGCAAACGAGGTCATGAATCTCACAAGCGCGCGGCTGGAAAGCCTGTCAGCATCCGGCGCGCCCTATTGCATGGGCACCGACCTTGTCGCCTATGCAGGGCTTGCCGAGCAGGAGGCCTATCTGCTCTTGCAGTCCTATCTCGCGCCCGGTGAGCCGCTTTATGATTATTCGGTCGAAACACTCACTATCCTGCTGGATGCGGTGATTGATGCGAGGATAAGGCCCCAGAACCGAAGCTACCCATCGCGCGCGGACATGAGCGCGCTGCAGACGCTGGGCACAGGCGCACTGTTCGACAGCGATCTCACCCTGCTGCTGACCACCGAAGGCAAGAGCCGACGGGAGATGGATGCCGCGCTTGAGGCAGTAAATTTCTGCGATCTTGGTGTGCGTATGATCCAGCGCGTCGAGAACCTGCCCGAGATGACTAAAGCGCGTCTATGGACCACCGGGCTCGATTATCTGGACCGCTACGGCATCCGGCGGATCATCTGGATGATGTCCGCCTATTGAGCGTCAGAGGCGTTTGACGCCCGCTTTTTCCAATCGCCATTCCAGAAGATCGATACGATCCTGGCCGAAAAAGGCCTCATCCTCGAATACCATGAGGGGCACGCCCCAATGATAGGGCTGCTGCGCGTCTTCATTGTCCTTGATGATCGCTTCCAGCCTCTTCTTCTCATCAGCCTGACGGGCATCGAGTTCCGCCAGATCGAATCCGGCCCGGCCAGCCGCTTGCTCCAGATGGTCCGACGTCATCCACGGCGTTCCGGACCAGATGAGTGTCGAGATCTCGTTCAGAAAAGCCCAGCCTTGCGCATCGCCTGCCTCGCAGGCCAGCACGCCCATTCGTGTCAGGCGGCCGATAAAAGGCTGATCCTCTGAAATCTTGCGGGTCGCCATGTCCATGACGACAGGGTCAGGATCTGGCCGCGCCATAGGCAGACCGAGATACTCAGCGAGGCGGAAGATGTCCCGCATGAGATAAGGGGTCCATTGCGGACGGATAGTCTGGAAGAAGTCCGGCGTGCGAATGGCGATCGGATAGACAGGGCGCGGGCGAACGCGCACATCCCAGGTTTCGGATAGCGAGATAAGCCGCTTGGTCGCCAGGTAAGAGTATGGCGAGCGGAACGACCAGAAGACATCAATTACGGACATAAGTGCACACTGGCCGAAAAAATAATTCAGGGCCAGCAACAATCCGGCTTCAATTTCGCGAATGATGCGTCATTTTAGGCTGATGGCCCTAGACGAAACCCTGCGCACCTTTCTGGACCGCTTCAAGCTTCCCGACTTTTCCAAACTGGATCTGGTCCAGTCGACTGACAGGCTGCGCAACAGTTTCTACCGGGCAAGCCGGTCGGTAGAGCGCGATGCGCCGGAACTCGCCGACATTTCCACCCTCGCCGTGGATGGCGCGGACGGACCCCTGAAGGCCCGGCTATATACGCCTCTTGGCGCAGGCATTGGCCCGGGGCCGGGCATCCTGTTTTTCCATGGCGGGGGTTTCGTCCTCGGTGACCTCGATAGTCATGACATGATCTGCCGCAGGCTGGCGGCGGGCTCGCGGTGCCGCGTGCTATCCGTTCACTACCGGCTTGCACCGGAGCACCCCTTTCCGGCGGCGCACGAAGACGCAATGGCGATCTGGAACTGGGCCACGCAGCGCACAGACCTGTTGAAGATGGATCCCGAAAGACTGTGCGTGGCAGGCGATAGCGCTGGCGGCAATCTGGCCGCATACCTCTGCCAGGAACTGAACCGGCAGGGAGAACCCGCGCCCTCGTTCCAGCTTCTGCTTTATCCGCTTGTCCAGTTTGTTGACATCAGGACCAAGAAACTGACCCTTCAGGAAGGCTTCTTCCTGTCAGAGCGGCTTTTCGACTATTTCCGAGATGCCTACATTCAGGCCGAGAGCGACCGGATGGACAGGAAAGTGTCGCCGCTATTCGCGCCGGATGATGATTTCTATGGCCTGCCGCCCGCCCACGTCGTCCTCTGCGGCTGGGACCCTCTGAAGGATGAGGGTCGCGCCTACGCCAGCAAGCTGGCGGCCCATGGCGTACCGGTCACGATCCGCGAGCACCCCGGCATGGTCCATGGCTTCATGAACCTTACCGCCGTTTCGCCGCCAGCGCGCGATGCCATCCACGAAGCGGGCGAAACGGTGGGTAGGGCACTCGGTGCGATTTAGACCAAACTGCTCGCCATCTGGCTCGATTCAGTCTATTTGCGTCCCCCACATGAAGACTCCGTCGCCCATCCCGTCCCGGCCTCTGGCCTTGCTGACACTGGCAATGTTTGCCGGAACGCCCCTGCTTTCGGCATGCGACAGGCAACAAGAACGCCTCGACCGCGTTCAGGATCTTGCTGAAGGCGTCAGTGAACAGGTGAGCAGCCTCGAGGCTGAAGACCAGGAGGAAAGTGCAGAAAATGGCAACGACAACTGAGCGCACTGCACGGCGCCATCATGGCGGACAGATCGGGCTTTTCGTACTTCTCTCCGTAATCGCGGCATCCAGCGCCCTCGCTCTTGTTCAGACATTAGGTCTCTGAGCCTCTAGAAACGACTATTCGTTTCGGATGCGGAATAAACGCATAATATACCGTGGGCGGATCAAGGTTTATGTGTTAACAAAACCTTAATCCAACAAGCTGTGGCACCTGATCAATTCGTGCCCCAGCGAGCCACGCCGGATCAGCGACCGCATGAACAATGTCGAAAAGCTTCCAGTAAAGACCCGCGAAGACGGGCTTGCTGTAACGCTTATCGGCACGGACCTGCCGGATTCCTATCTTGAAGAGGCCGAACCGTCGCCACTGATG
Organism: Henriciella marina; assembly: GCF_027213945.1. GTDB lineage: Bacteria > Pseudomonadota > Alphaproteobacteria > Caulobacterales > Hyphomonadaceae > Henriciella > Henriciella marina_A. Next base: position 863,900 of record NZ_JAPWGW010000001.1, on the reverse strand, counting down.
CAGACGGCGGAATGGTGGTGGGGTCGCAGTATCAAGGCCCTGAAAGTTCTGGGACTTCTCGCGATCGCCGCATTCTATCCGGCGCTTGTTGCTGGATCCCATGACATCAAGGATGAGCCGGTCGTCCTGTCCGCTGAACGCCCCTGGACCTCACCAGAGACCGGGATCATCATCACGATGATCGGTCGAGAAATCGCTGGGCCGGGTTGGGCCAATGACCGGCCGGGTTGGCACCCGCAGGCACGCCTGACGGGCCTCCCCGCCTGGCAGGGAGCGCTTTCCTCATCAATGAGCGAGTATACGCGGCTGATGTCGATGCAGGCGAAGACGCCGCGTGGGACAGCAGACCCCGACCTATCGGCTGCCGCACGTTTGCTTGTCGTGGATCCACAACTCGAACAGACGCCGCGGCTTGCCGCGGCCGCAGAGGCCCTTGCCCGTTACGAAGGCCGTCTGGAACGTGATCTTGCATCCGATGCGACCGGGTTTGAAAACCTGCTCGACAAGCTCGGCCTGATGGCAAGCTGGTCTGACGTTTCGGTGGCTGAGCTGGGTGAACAATCGAACCTGCGCGATGGGTGGCCCGCATCCGAGGCGGACGTTCAGGCCTTCTATGCGGCGCGTGCCCGCGCACAGCTTGCCAGCCAACTGATCACAGCCAGCCTCAACGCCGAACCGGACACTTTGGTCAGCGAGGCGGTACAATCCCGGATCGACAGACTGGTTGCAGCATGGCGCAAGGCGGCAACGCTCGACCCGCTGTTTGTGTCGAACCAGTCAGGCGATGCACGTCTCATGGCGGACCATCTCGCCATGATGGCGTTTTATATCAGCGAAGCAGGCCGGGCGACGCGTGATCTAGGCGGCGCGATCATCATTGATGCTGAAGACCGCGCCGAAGCTGCACTGACGGGTACGGCAGCCGCGCAATAGTCTGTGTGGCGCGGTATCGCGCACGGTGCGGCACGGCTTGAAACTGGCGGCATGGGCGTCCATCTCAGTGGCGTTAGCAGACAAGAGAGTGCCGGACCTTCGATGTTCATACAGACCGAGCCCACGCCAAATCCCGACACGATCAAATTCATTCCCGGTGAGACCGTTGCCGGCGCTGTCGGCCCCTTCGATTTTGCAAGCGTCGAGGAAGCAGGTTCGAGCCCGCTCGCGCAGACCGTTTTCAATGTGGAAGGTGTGACCCGCGTGTTTCTGGGCCCGGATTTTCTTTCCGTGTCCAAGGCAGAAGGCTCTGACTGGAAGCATCTTCGCCCGATGGTTCTAGCGGCGATCATGGACCACTATGTCGCTGGCCTTCCCGTATTGAGCGATGGCGGCGCTGCGCCGCAGGTCGACGAAAATGCGACCACGGCGGACGATTATGAAGGCGAAACCGCCGAAATCGTCGGCGAGATTTTGGAACTGATCGAAACACGTGTGCGCCCAGCCGTGGCACAAGACGGCGGCGACATTACCTTTCAACGCTTCGATGCTGATACCGGCATCGTTCATCTTGCCATGCGGGGCGCCTGTGCAGGTTGCCCATCGTCTACGATGACGCTGAAGCAGGGAATCGAAAACATGCTGAAGGCTTATGTGCCTGAAGTGAATGCGGTCGAAGCCGCGCTGTAGACTTTCACGATCAAGGAGTTCCCCACCATGTCTGACCCGGTCAATGATTACGCACTGGACCTCATCTGGCGGGAGGGGCGCTCCTATAATGGCTGGCACGACAAGGATGTGCCGGAGACACTGATCCGCGCGGTCTATGACCTGGCGAAGATGGGAGCGACCAGCGCCAATTGCTGCCCGGCCCGCTTCGTTTTCATTCGCACCGAAGAGGCCAAGGCGCGCCTCAAGCCGCACCTCATGGAAGGCAATGTCGACAAGACGCTGAGCGCCCCATGGGTCTGCATCATCGCGAATGACTTCATGTTCCATGAGAAGATCCCCCAGCTCTTCCCGCATAATCCGGGCGCAAAGGACTGGTTCTCCGATCCGCATGCCCGCGAAGAGCACGCCATGCGCAATGGCTCTCTCCAGGGCGCTTATCTGATGATGGCGGCACGCGCGCTCGGGCTCGACTGCGCACCAATGTCCGGTTTCAATCAGGATGGCGTCGATCTGGAATTCTTTGCCGACAAGGATGAGACCCATCACTGGCGTTCGAACTTCCTGTGTGCCATCGGCCATGGTGATGACAGCACCATCTTTGACCGTAGCCCGCGCCTTAGCTTCGATGAGGCCTGCAAGATCCTCTAGGCAGGCGATCGTGCCATGCTGATACTCGGTATCAACACATCCGGCCCGGCTTGCGATGTCGCGGTAGTTCAAGCTGGCAGTTGCCTGTCGGAACGCCGGGAAGAGATGGTGCGCGGACAGGATGCGCGTCTGCCTGCTATCGTGGCTGCATGCATGGATGATGCTGGCTACACGCTTCAGGACATTGACCGGATTGGTGTCGTCACCGGCCCCGGTAGCTTTACCGGCATTCGCGTTGGAGTCGCCTTTGCACGCGGGCTCTCATTGGCGCTGAAAGTGCCGTGTATTGGCGTGACTGCGCTCGAAGCGGCACTCCCCGCAGGCCAGCAGGGCTCTGCCATCGTTGCCCTTCCCGCCAAGAGGCGCCCGCCTGACCTGTCATACTGGGTCCAGCGGTTTCGCACGGGCGCCGCGACAGGGGAGCCAGAAGAACTTGGCCTTGACGCAATAAAGGCCGAACTCGGCGCCCATCCTCACTTTGTTTATGGCGAGACCGATGGTCCGCTTGGTGCCGCTCTGGAGAGTATTGATATTCACGAAGCGCACCCGAGCGCGCGGCGCACCGCAGAGTTCGCTTACGATGCAGATGATGCCTCCACTATTGCACGGCCCGTTTACGTCAGAGCGCCGGACGCGGCCTTGCCGGGCGGCCGCAAGCTCTGATGACTGCAGGCGGCGCCATTACGATCCTGAATGAAGAGGATTCAGCGCGCGCGGCCATGCTGCATGCCGCCTGTTTCGATTCGGCTGGCCAGTGGAGTGCCCGGTCAATGCGCGAAACCCTGAGCGCGCAGACGACGCTTGCACTCGGGCACGAAGAGGGCGACGCGCTGAACGGGATGCTCCTTGTCCAGCGTGTGCCACCGGACGCGGAAATCTTGACCATATGCGTGCACCCGGACAATCGCCGTGATGGCGTTGCACAGAAGCTCTTCGATCATTCGGCCACGCTGCTCGGCCCATATGGTATCGACCGGCTGATCCTTGATGTTGCTGACGACAATCTTCCCGCTATCTCTTTCTATGAACGCAACGGTTTCAGACGCGACGGCCTTCGCAAGGCCTATTACCGACGCGAAGACGGCGTTGCTGCAGACGCCGTGCTAATGTCGCGTCAGTTCGCTGGACACACGAACAAATCGGGGGCATGAACAGGCCATGGATCGTCTCGAAAAGCTTTGCACCGAAAAAGGGCTCCGGATGACCGAGCAGCGTCGCACAATTGCGCGCGTGCTGTCTTCATCCGACGACCACCCCGATGCTGAAGAGCTGCACCGCCGGGCCAATGCGCTCGACAATTCCATCTCGCTGGCGACCGTCTACCGGACAGTGAAACTGTTTGAGGAAAGCGGCATCATCGAGCGTCACGAGTTCCGTGACGGGCGTGCCCGCTTCGAGGAAGTGCCTGAAGAGCATCATGATCACCTGATTGATGTGAAGTCAGGCGATGTTGTCGAGTTTCACTCTGAAGAGATCGAGCGCCTTCAGGTCGAAATCGCTGAACGCCTTGGCTACAGGCTGGTCGATCACCGGCTGGAGCTTTACGGCGTGCCGCTGAAAACAGACAAGTCCAACTAACTCCCGAGGCTGGCCCCAAGGCCTGTTTTGTTGCATAAGCCCGCGGATGACCACCCCAACTTCGCGCCCAGAGCCCAAGCGTCTTTTCATCAAGACGTATGGCTGCCAGATGAATGTTTATGACAGCGAGCGCATGCGCGATGTGTTGCGCCCGCTTGGCTATCAGCCTGTTGACGGTCCGGAGACCGCTGACCTTGTCGTGCTGAACACCTGCCATATCCGTGAGAAGGCGACCGAAAAGGTCTATTCCGAGCTTGGTCAGATCAAGAAGATGAAAGAGGCGTCTGGCGGCAAGATGACCATCGCCGTTGCTGGTTGCGTGGCGCAGGCCGAAGGCGCTGAGATCATGCGCCGCCAGCCAGCGGTCGATCTCGTGCTGGGCCCGCAGGCCTATCACAAGCTGCCTGAAATGGTCGCCCGCGCCAGCCGCGCAGCAGGCGACCGGCTGGAAACCGAATTTGAAACGCTAGAGAAGTTCGACGCCCTGCCAAAGCAGCGTGAGGCGGACGGTCCGGCCGCGTTCCTTTCGGTGCAGGAAGGCTGCGACAAGTTCTGCACCTTCTGCGTCGTGCCTTACACGCGCGGCGCAGAGCTCTCGCGCCCTGTGGATGACATCGTTATCGAAGCGCGCAGCCTTGCCGCTCAGGGCGTGCGTGACATCTCGCTGCTCGGCCAGAATGTTAATGCCTGGCATGGCGCTGCACCAAAGCTGGAGGGCGGCGGCGAATGGGGCCTTGGCCAGCTTGCGCGCCACCTGTCCAAGATCGGCGGCATTGACCGTATTCGCTACACGACCAGCCACCCGCGCGATATGGATGACGATCTGATCGCCGCCCATGGCGAAGTGCCGGAACTGATGCCCTTCCTGCACCTGCCCGTGCAGTCTGGCTCTGACCGTATTCTGAAAGCGATGAACCGCGGCCATACGGCGGAGCACTATCTCGACATTATGCGCCGGATGCGCGATGCGCGCCCCGACATGGCGCTTGCATCCGATTTCATCGTCGGCTTTCCGGGCGAGTCCGATCAGGACTTCGAGGACACGATGAACCTCGTCCGCGAAGTTGGCTATGCCATTGCCTATTCGTTCAAATATTCCCCTCGCCCGGGCACACCGGCCGCCGACATGTTCGGCCATGTCCCTGAAGAGGTGAAGGATGAGCGCCTGCAGCAGCTGCAAACCCTGCTGAAGCAGCAGCAAACGGAATTCAACGCCTCAAAGGTTGGCGAAACCCTGCCCGTCCTCGTGACCGGCAAGGGCAAGATGCCGGGTCAGGCGCATGGACGCTCACCCTGGATGCAGGCGGTTCACTTCGATGCGCCGGAAAGCCTTGTCGGGCAGATCGTGGACGTAAAGATCGTCGGGTCAACCATGAGCTCGCTGACCGGTGAATACGCCCATGTGGTGGAGGCCGCCTGACTTGAAAGGCACCGTCACCCGTCTCTACACCCCGGAAAATCCAGCGCTTCTTCCAGCGATCTGCGGGCCGCAGCATCGCAATCTCATGAAGCTGGAAATGGCCCTTATCGATGGCAAGCTGAAAGCCGACAGTCAGGGTGGGAGCATCCGGCTGACCGGCACGCAGGCTGCCGTGGCAGATGGCGAAGCAGCGCTGGCGGCGTTTGAGCGCATGCTTAAAAGCGATCCTACGGCGGGCGAAGATGCCTTCGAAGGCGCGATCGATCAGGCCCGGGCACCTGCCGAGAGCTATGGCTCTCTGACGGGTCTCCGCGTGCCTGTGATGCCGCAGACCCGTACGCAGGCCCAGTATATCGACTACCTTACCCGCGAAGGCCGCGACCTGGTCTTTGGCGTCGGACCTGCCGGTACCGGCAAGACCTATCTTGCGGTCGCCGCGGGCGCCGCCGAGCTTCGCAAGAAGACCAAGGAACGCCTGATCATTACGCGACCCGCCGTTGAAGCTGGCGAGAATCTTGGCTTCCTGCCGGGCGACCTTGAAGAGAAGGTAGAGCCTTATCTCCGTCCGATCTGGGATGCACTGAACGAAGTGCTCGGCGCTGACCATGTCGAGCGGATGCGCGAGAAGAAAATTATCGAAGTGGCGCCGCTCGCCTTCATGCGCGGACGTACGCTGAAAAACGCCTTCGTCATCATGGATGAAGCGCAGAACGCCACGGTCGGGCAGACCAAAATGGTATTGACGCGTCTCGGCCGCGACTCGCGCATGGTCGTGACGGGTGATCCGGGACAGGTGGATCTTCCGCCCAAGACGCAATCAGGCCTCGCCCATGCGCTGCGTATCCTCGAAGGCGTCGAAGGGACGGGCATCGTGCATTTCACTGCATCGGATGTGCGCCGCCATGCGCTCGTCTCACGCATCATCCGCGCCTATGACAAGGATGCTGGCGCCAGCGGCGACAAGACGCCGGGGGCCGGATCGTGAGCATCGTGCTGGACCTGCGCATCGAGGACGCAGGCTGGACAGATGAGATGGAAGACCCCGAAACGGTCTGCCAACGCGCGCTGAAGGCAGCGCTCGCCCTTACAGGGATCGAAGGAGAGGTCGCGCTTCTGCTGACCGATGATGACGAGATGCATACGCTTAACCGGGACTGGCGCGGCAAGGACAAGCCGACTGATGTCCTGTCCTTCCCGGCTGATGAGTTGGACGCGCCATTTCTTGGTGACATCGCGGTCGGGCTTGGTGTTTCGCGTGGCGATGCAGCCACACGCGGCATCAAATTGACCGAGCACCTTAGCCACCTCGTCATTCACGGCTATCTTCACCTGCTTGGCTATGATCATATGAGCGAGGAGGAGGCCCGCGAGATGGAGGCGCTCGAAATCAAGGCCCTGTCCGGTCTTGGAATTGGCGACCCCTATGGCAGAGACCTCTGAGCTGGAATGAGATGACTGACACAACTGACCGAGAGAGACGGCGCCGCCCGCGACTTTTCAGATTCAGCCGGCGGCGCGAAAACGAAAAGCAGCAAGCAGAAGCTGTTACGGTGGAGAACGCACAGCACACGCCTGCCCAGCTTCGACTGCGGCTTGCCGAGTTTGAACAGGGCCGTGTTGCGAATGTCATGGTGCCGCGCGCAGAAATTGTCGGTGTGGAACTCTCGACTGACCTTCCGACCCTGATCCAGCTCTACGCCGAAGAATCCCATTCGCGCCTTCCGGTCTATCGAGAAACGCTCGACGATCCGATTGGCCTCGTTCACATCAAGGACGTTGTTGGTGAAATCGCGCGCGGCGGCCAGGGGCTCGACAGGCCGTTGGAACGCTTGCGCCGCGATATCCTCTATGTCCCGCCATCGATGAAGCTTGCCGACCTTCTGGTGAAGATGCAGACCAGCCGCATCCATATGGCGCTCGTCGTTGATGAATATGGCGGCACGGACGGCCTTGTTTCGCTAGAGGACCTCATGGAAGAGATCGTCGGCGATATCGAAGACGAGCACGATGAAGAACCCGCAATGGTCGTGCGGCGTGGGCGCCACGCATGGGAAGTCGATGCCCGCATGGAAATTTCGGATTTCCTCGAAAAGACAGGAATGGATCTTGACCTCGGCGATCAGGACGTTGAGGTCGACACGCTTGGCGGCGTTGCCTTCGCGCTCGCCGGGAAGGTCCCCCTACGAGGCGAAGTGCTACGCCACCCTGTCGGCGCTGACATAGAAATCATGGATGGTGACGCCCGGCGGATCGAGCGCCTCGTCATCCGGCGTGCGACTGTTGAGGCTGGAACTTGAGTGCTCGTGAGCAGAGCTACGGGCTGACAGCCCTCGCCCCCCTGCATCAGGGCGTGTCCGGTCTTTCGGGCCTGCTCGCATTTCTGCTCTGTGTTGTTCTTGGTGCCGTCGCGGCGCTTGGCTTTGCGCCCTTCCATATCGCGCTTGCACTCATCGTCTGCGTCACACTGCTCATCTGGATGATGGACGGTGCCCGCAAGAAAGCCCGCTGGGGCCGCGCCCTTTTCATGCGCGGCTGGGCTTTTGGCTATGGCTTCTTCCTCGTCAGCATGTACTGGACGGTCTCGCCATTCCTCGTCGATCCAGCGCAGCATGCCGCCTATATCTGGATGCCGCTTGTCCTGCTGCCTGGCGGCATGGCGCTGATATGGGGCGCAGCTTTCTCCCTTGCGGGCGCCTTCTGGTCGGCATCGCCGTCGCGCATCTTCATTTTCACCGTCTTCATGGGGCTCGCTGAACTTCTGCGCGGCTATCTGTTCGGCGGCTTCCCCTGGAATCTTTTCGGTACCACCTGGACCCCGGGAAGCTCATTGTCGCAGGCGGCCTCGCTTGGCGGGGTCTACTGGCTGACGCTTTTGACGCTGTTCGTCAGCGCCGCCCCCGCCGCCCTCGTCGATACGCGCGAGGTGCGGGGCCTGTTCGAGCGTGCCTTGCCTATCACCGCCGCTGTGATCCTCGCCAGCGTCGGCTGGGCGTGGGGCGCACAACGTCTTGCAGAACCGTCCCAGATGACAGAGCAGCACGTCGTCCTGATGGACCCAGGCGTACCGCAGGCGGAAAAGTACAATAGTGGGTCCGACCGGCTGTTTCGCCGTTATCTCAACTTCCTGAAGCAGGTTGAGAGCGCAGATGATGATATCGTCGTCTGGCCAGAAGGCGCCCTGCCCTTCTACCTGCTGACCAACACTTATGCGATCGACACAATCTCGACCTATCTCGGCGACCGCACGCTCATTGTCGGCTCAACTCGCCGCAGCCTTGAGGAAGACGACACGGTCTTCTTTAACAGCCTGGCGGTACTCGCAGCCGAGAACGGTCAGTCCGAACTGATCGGGCTTTACGATAAGCACCGACTGGTGCCATTCGGCGAACTGGCCGCGACGGACATTATTCCCTTCGGCGACATGATGGCGGGCTTTCTTCCAGGCGCAATGCAGGAGCTTGCGTCTGCAGGGTTCAACCCGGGCGCCGAACCGACCGTCGTGTTCCCACGCGACGTGCCCCCCTTCGTGGCGCTTATCTGCTATGAAGCACTCTTTCCGGAGATTACCCGCACCGCAAGGCCACAGCGCGAAGCGGCGCGATGGATTGTGACGATTTCCAACGATGCATGGTTCGGCCGAGGACTTGGCCCTGCTCAGCATTATTCGCAGAATCGCTACCGCTCCATCGAAAGCGGACTGCCCATGGCGCGTGTCGCCAGCCGCGGTGCAACTGCGGTAATAGACGGCTTTGGCCGCGAAACTGCGCGAGGTCAGCGCATGCCAGGTGATCCTGATGGCTGGGTATCATCAGTCGTCCGCGCACCGCTGCCCGAACCACTTGCGACGACGGCCTATCAACGATTTGGCGCCGCGCTCTTCTGGCTCACCCTCGCTGGCTTCACGGTTCTGGCCTTCTTTACCTGGCGGCGCTAGAAGCCAGCTAAAGCTGACGTCAAATCCGCCCTTTAAAAAAGCGATTATATGCCCGAGAGTAAATTACCCAACAGGATCGACGAACTGGTCGGTCAGCGTATTCGCTGGCGCCGCAAGGAACTGAAATGGACACAGGAACAGCTGAGCGAAAAGCTCGGCCTGACCTTCCAGCAGGTCCAGAAATACGAAAAGGGCGTGAACCGTATATCGGCGGGCCGACTTTACGAACTGGCCTGCGTACTCGATGTAGAGATCGGCTATTTCTTCGAAGGCGCCAAAGAATATCTCTCCCTGCCTCAACAGTTTCAGGAAGACGCCGCAGAAGCGGCGCCGTTGCCGCAATTCGATCACGAAGCCATGGATCTGGTTTCCCATTTCCAGCAGATCCGAAATGAGGAGTTGCGAAAAGCACTGCTGGCGACGGTCAAGGCCGCGGGCGTCACGGATGACGACGATACTTGAAAAGCCTAGCCTCAACAAAGCGAAGCCTATAACAGGGCTAGATCGACCACTTTAAAGCCGGAATAGAATTTTGACCGATCCAGTATTTCTTTTTACCAGCGAGAGCGTCTCTGAAGGGCACCCGGACAAGGTTTGTGACCGTGTTTCCGACGAGGTGGTAGACCTGTATTTTCGTGAAGCCATCAAGGCAGGCTACGACACGTCTCGCGTACGCGTCGCCTGTGAGACAGCTGCCACCACGAACCAGATTGCCCTCCTCGGTGAGATGCGCGGTCCGGATACGATCACACCAGACATGATCGAAGACGTTGTTCGCGCCGCGGTGAAGGATATCGGCTACGAACAGGATGGCTTTCACTGGGAGAATTTGAAGCTCAGCAACTGGCTGCACGGTCAGTCTGAAGACATCGCCGCGGGCGTTGATGAAGGCACTGGCACCTACACTGAAGAAGGTGCTGGCGACCAGGGCATCATGTTCGGCTATGCGAGCGATGAGACCGATGAGCTGATGCCAGCGCCGATCTCCTACTCGCACCGCATCCTGAAGCGGATGGCAGAGCTTCGTCATTCCGGCGAGCGTCCGGAATTCGAGCCAGACGCCAAGAGTCAGGTCACCATGCTTTACAGCAATGGCAAGCCGATCGGTGTTGATGCCGTGGTTGTATCCACCCAGCATCAGGATGGTCTTTCTGCCGCCGACGTCCGCGAACTCGTCCGCCCGGTGGTCAAGGACATCCTGCCAGACGGCTGGTTCCCGCAGGAAGACAAGTTCTACGTGAACCCAACAGGCAAGTTCGTCATCGGCGGCCCTGATGGTGATGCAGGCCTGACCGGCCGCAAGATAATCGTCGACACCTATGGTGGCTCGGCCCCGCATGGCGGCGGCGCCTTCTCCGGCAAGGACCCGACGAAGGTTGACCGCTCGGCTGCCTATGCCGCCCGCTACCTTGCGAAGAACGTGGTCGCGGCTGGCCTTGCCAAGCGCTGCACGCTGCAGCTTTCCTACGCTATCGGCGTCGCCCGCCCCCTGTCGATCAACGTCAATCTTCACGACACGGCGAACACCGATGAGCGCATGCTCGAAAAGCGCCTGATGGAAGTGATGGACCTTTCCCCGCGCGGCATCCGCACGGCGCTTGGGCTCAACAAGCCGATCTTCGCGCGCACCGCAGCCTATGGCCATTTCGGCCGCAAGCCGGACGCCGATGGCGGTTTTGCATGGGAAAAGACCGACCTTGTCGACCAGCTGAAAGATCTGGTGGGTTAGTCTAGGCGGGACCTGCTGGCGAAGAACGCGTCAGTGGGCATATCACCCAGCTGGTAGTCTCGGTGTCGAAACTCGTCTCCATTTGACGACAGGCGCTTTCATCTGCCTGTACAGGGTATTCACCGGCCAGCCGCGCAAGCGTCTGGCCGGCTGTGTTTTTTTCCGTGACACCCTTTTTCTGGTTTGCTCGGCCGTCGGCGCCGGTCTCCTGCACACAGATGACCGCGAACAGGTCGATTTGATCCTGGTTGATCCGCTCGGTAATCAAGGGGCGGTAATTTTCCAAAAATGGTCGCGACCAGGTCTGAACGGCGCCATGGGCGACCCACGCAGCGTCTTCAAAAGCCATCGCGGTGAAAGCGGTCGGGAAAGGTCCCGCCATGATTACCCCCGCATTCTCAGTCTTAATGCCTGTTGGAACCTCGACCGCCAGATAAGGATCGGCTGCGCTGCCCCATGGCGCCCGGCGGACAGATTCCGGCCCTAGCGATGCGATCAACAGCAGCGCCATCCCATAGAGAAAAGGCCTTGCCGAAACACTTAGCGCTTTCTCAAGCGGGCTTAGCTTCCATGCGAGAACAAGCATGAGAGGCCCAAGCAGAAAAGCGCCCGTGGCGTAGCGCATGATCGAAAACTGCAGAACCCACACTATGGTGAACGCGAGGCATGCGAGCGCCATCGCAATCACGAGGCGGGGCACAGTCTCGCGCATGCGCAGCTGGACGAGGCTAAGCCCGATAATCGCGACCGCGCCAAGATAGAAAGCCGCCAGTCGAAGATCGCGGCCAGTATCTTCATTAATGAGCGCAAGGTCGAAGGCGCCAGTGACCGGCCTTACCAGCGCATTCAAGAAGCTGTCCGGAAGATAACGGATATCGCGCGAAACGCCCTCCGGCCCGAGAGAGGCGCCGAAGAGGTCGTTCAGCATCGGAAAGACTGGATTGCCGAATTCAGCATACAATTTGGCCATCCACCAGCCGCCGCCGAGAACAATACCCGCAAGCCCTCCCACTGCAGCAACGCCGGTTGCGATCGCGCGAAGCCGAACACCCGACCAGGCAGCCAGGGTGAATACTGCCAACCCTGGAATGTAGACGATGTTGGTGAGCTTTACGCCCGCTGCGAGGCCCACAAGGAATGACGCTACCAGCAGGCGTCGAAGCGCTACCGCCTCACCCTCCTTATCCACGAGCAGCAGGAGCGCTGCGCAGAACGCGATGGCACCGAACATGTCGTTTCGGAGTGAAGCCATCGTCGCCAGCATTGGGACACATAGAAAACCGGCAAAGGCACAGACGAGTGCAACACTCCTGGCTTCGCGAACGCCGCAAAGCTTCAACAGCCTCAGGGACAGAAAATACAGAATGGGCACCGCGATTGCTTGAAACGCGCCAAGAATTGCGTTCACCGCCGGGCCGGGCAGATGTTCGATCAGCCACCAGACCGCAACATTGAATACCGGATTGAGAAAGCTGTGCATCTCGGCCGGGGCGAGATCCTGCTCAAGCCTGCCATTGAGGGCCGACCAGCCATTGTGAAGGTGATAATGGGCGACATCAAAACTTGCATCTCGCGGCAGGAGCGCAGAGATCAGCGCGAACACGATTATCCAGACGAGCCATGGACCCCATGCCCGAACAAGATCGCGATCAGAAACTGAACTCACCCATTCGCTCCTTCGGTCGAAAGGGCGGGCGCCCCTTGTCTGGCAGACAACAGAGTTTGGTTGATAATCTATTGCCCCGCCTGAGGCTTCCAGGCGATTCGGCCGCGCTGGAGACGCCGCTAGAGCTGTTTGACGCAAGGGTCAGCCAGCTCTGGCTGGAGATCGGGTTCGGCGGCGGCGAGCATGTGAGTTCTCAGGCGAAAGCGAACCCTGATGCCGGCATCATGGCGAGCGAGGTCTTCATCGAAGGTATCGCCAAATGCCTCTCCGATATTGATGACATGAAACTCTCGAACGTCCGGCTATGGGACGAAGACGCACGCGAGCTGGTGGACCTGCTGCCAGATGCATGTCTTGACCGCGTCTTTATTCTGTTCCCCGACCCCTGGCCGAAGAAACGCCACCAGAAGCGACGCATCATCCAGCCGGATTTCCTGAGAGAATTGACGCGGGTCATGAAACCGGGGGCGCGCCTGAGGTTTGCGACCGATGTACGCTCCTACGCCGATGAGGCGCTCACCATCTTCCTGGCCGAGCCGCGCATTGAATGGCTGGCCAGGACGGCTGACGACTGGCGCACGCCACCTTCAGACCACTTCCGAACGCGCTATGAGACCAAGAATCTTGGCGACATTGAGCCGGTCTTCTACGAATTCCAGCTCAACGACTGATGGAAAGCGATTCCACCTCGTTCTATCGCGCAGCTTTCATGCAAAGCTGATTGCGAAACGCACGGTTTTCAGGCATAAAGGCGCCATCGAATATACGGTCGGTCTGAATTTATAAGACCCCGTCGGACCGACGGCCTTGCTTCACTTCCCCCGTTTTTTCGAGAACCTTCGTGACCACCCGCACGGTGTGGGTTCGGCACGGGGAGAAGACTGGAGTAGCCATCATGGCAACCGGAAAAGTTAAATGGTTCAACGACCAGAAGGGCTATGGATTCATCAAGCCTGACGCTGGTGGTGCGGATATCTTTGTTCATATCTCTGCGGTCGAAAAATCCGGCATGCGCACGCTCGCCGAAGATGCGCCGATCGAATATGAACTCCACACCGACGAGCGTCGCGGCAAGACCTCGGCCGTTGACCTGAAGCTTCTCTAGCTCGCAGGCCAATAAATGATCTGGCGGCGGCTCTCAAAAGGGGGCCGCCGTTTTTCGTCTCTACGGACTTGAAAACTTTAAACTCCTTCGGCAAGACCAGATATCTGGGGTTGAGGGGTACTCTCATGCAGAAATCGATAGCATCGGCGTTGATCTTGTTAGGGGCGCTGTGCGCACCCGCTTTGGCAGAAATTTCGGACGAGGCGGTCGCGCGCTACAACGCTGCCGCGCAGGCGAATGACGTCCCTGCTTTGCTTACCGCCGCCGAGGTCCTTGCGGGTGAAGCTGTCGCTTCTCCGGACGACCGGGACGCTGCACTCTTGGCGTTCGAAGCGGCTTGGGCGCTGTGCCGGAACGGAGAATGCGAGGCAGCGCTTGCTGCCGCGGAGTTCGCAGCCTCCCAACCCGATACCAGCGCGCACCCGTCTCTTGCTGATCGGGAACTGCTTAAGGCATTCGCTCACTGGCAGGTCAGGAAACGACGGAGCACCCGCGCCGATCTAGACACTGCCCTTTCCACCAGGGTCGAGGGGGAGCGGACTTTGTTGAGTGTTGCAGCTTTCCAGCGGCGGTATCTTGATGACGCCAAACAAGGGCGCTCTGGCAGACTCCCCAAGTCAGCTGGCGAAGCCGCAGCACATTTTTACCCGGTGCGTGATCAGATCGGCGACGTTTGGGCTCAAGCAGCCATTTTGGCCGTAGCGACAGAATTCGGGACTGATCATACCCCCGCGACTTTGCTCAAAATGGCACGGGTAGAGGCCGAAATCTTGCTCATTCGACATGTGACTGATGATGAGCCAGACTGGATGGAGAGGAGATACCTCGAAGCTACAGCTTGGCGTAACGCTATGGATGCGTATCTGCGCTCTGAAAACAAAGGCGCAGATGAACGTGAATTCGTCGAAGAGATCCTCGACGATGCCATCACTGACGACAATCACCAGCACCCGGTGGGCACAGGTCCACACATCAAAGATGATCCGCTCTTGTGCCGGGGAAATTTCACTCGGATGCCGCGGCCAACCTATCCCGACGATGCCGCATGGAGCGGCTATATCGGTGCTGTCATCGTCCTGTTTGACGTGGATGAAGACGGGGCGAAGAACGTTCGGATTGGCGCATCAGTGCCGACCGATATTTTCGACGACGCCGCACTGGCCTCAGTCAGGCGATTGAAATGGGAATGGGAGGGCTCCACGCGTGATGGCGAGTCCTGCTTGCAACAACGTGATAGCGTGCAATGGCCATTTTACTTCGTCTTGGAGTGACACTGAATGGTTGCTGGACAAGCACACCGCTTGCCACTATTCTATTGGCCAAGTCGAAAAATATCGGCGGCGGGTCCGGCAACGGGTCCGCCGCTTTCTTTTGTCCCGGAGACAGTTGAACCGTGATCGCGCTTTCGCAGCAGGAAAAGACCATTCTGAGCCTGATCGAGCCCGTGGCCGATGGCCTCGGCCTGGAGATTGTGCGCGTGCGCCTGATGGGCGGCAAGCGTCCGATCCTTCAGATCATGACCGAGAAAGCGGGCGGCGCGCCGACCAATGTCGAAGATTGCGCCGACCTTTCTCATGCCATCTCTCCCGTACTGGAAGCTGCTGATCCTGTGTCAGATCCATACCGGCTTGAAGTGTCCACGCCGGGCATTGACCGCCCGCTGACCCGCAAGGGCGATTTCGGACGCTGGACGGGCCACATGGCCAAGATCGAGCTGGCCATGCCGATCAGCGGCCGTCGCCGTTTCCAGGGCATCATCACGCGAGAAGATGACCGCGGTGTCGCCATCGAGCTTGATGATGAAAGTGAGCTGGTCGCGCAGGTCGATGAGATGTCTAAGGCAAGCCTCGTGCTTACCGATGAACTGATTGATGCCGCCAGAAAGGCAGGCGGCCTGCCGCCTCAGCCAGACGACGAAGATTTTTCCGGCCTCGACGTCGATGACGCTGAGGACGATGACAGTGAAGACAATAAAGAAGAAAGTGGAGCTAACAGATGAGTACAGTCGGCGTTTCAGCCAACCGGCTCGAAATTCTTCAGATCGCAAAAGCCGTCGCGGAAGAGAAATCCATCGACCGCAGCATCGTTATTGGCGCGATGCAGGAAGCGATCGAGAAGGCCGCGAAGTCCCGCTATGGTCAGGAGCACGACATCCGTGCGGTGATCGATGCAGACACCGGTGAGCAAACTCTCTGGCGCGTCCAGACCGTCGTCGCTGACGATGAAGTCGAGGACCCTGCCCAGCAGCTCGCACTTTCCGAAGCCAAGAAGATCGATGCCAGCTATGAAGTTGGTACCGAGATCAAGGAAGAGCTGCCGCCGTTCGACTTTGGCCGCGTTGCTGCACAGACCGCCAAGCAGGTTATCATGCAGAAGGTGCGCGATGCCGAACGTGAGCGTCAGTATGATGAGTACAAGGACCGTGTCGGCGAGATCATCAACGGCATCGTCAAGCGCGTCGAGTATGGCCACGTCATCGTGGACCTTGGCCGCGCCGAAGGCATCATCCGCCGCAATGACGGTATACCGCGTGAGAACTTCCAGCCGAACGACCGCGTTCGCGCCTATCTTTACAAGGTAAGCCGCGAAACCAAGGGCCCGCAGATCTTCCTGTCGCGCGCTCACCCTGACTTCATGGTCAAGCTGTTCGCCCAGGAAGTACCGGAAGTCTATGACGGTGTCATCGAGATCCGCGCCTGTGCCCGTGACGCTGGTTCGCGTGCAAAGATCGGCGTGATTTCCAACGACAGCTCGATCGATCCGGTCGGCGCCTGTGTCGGTATGCGCGGTGCACGCGTCCAGGCCGTCGTTGGCGAACTGTCTGGCGAGAAGATCGACATCATCCCCTGGAACTATGATGCGGCAACCTTCATCGTGAATGCGCTGCAGCCGGCAGAAGTGTCGAAAGTGGTTCTGGATGAGGACGAGCAACGTGTCGAAGTCGTTGTCGCCGACGATCAGTTCCCTCTGGCCATTGGCCGCCGCGGCCAGAATGTGCGGCTCGCTTCGCAGCTGACCGGCTGGCAGATCGATCTCGTCACTGAAACCGCTGACTCCGAGCGTTACCAGAAAGACTTCCAGGCTCGTACCGACCTGTTCATGACGGCGCTCGACGCCGATGAAACGTTGGCACAGCTGCTGGCGTCTGAAGGCTTTGAGAGCGTCGAGGAAATCGCTTACGTCGCGCCTGAGGACTTCATCTCCATCGACGGCTTCGACCTTGAAGTCGCAAACGAGATCCAGGAACGCGCCCGCGAATACCTTGAGAACCTCGCAGCCGAGCAGGATGCTCGCCGCAAGGAGCTTGGGGTGGAAGACAGCGTCATGGAGCTTGAGGGCATGACCGTGGCCTTCGCCGTGAAGTTTGGCGAAAACGATGTCAAAGACCTCGAAGATATCGCAGGCCTGGTGCCTGACGACATTACCGGCTGGCGTGAGCCTGGCCCGGACGGCAAGCCTGTATTCCAGGAAGGCATCCTGAAAAAGGGTGAGATGCGCAAGGATGAAGCTCAAATCTTTATCATGCGTGCCCGTGTTGCCGCTGGCTGGGTCGAGCCGGAAGCGCTTGAGCAACTCGAAGCCGACATGGCTGCCGAGGCTGAAGGCGAGATGGCAGACCTTTCTGAAGAAGATCGTGCCCTGCTCGCTCTAGGCGATATCGGCAAGGGCGGCGACGAGGCTGGCGAGGAACTCGCGGAAGAAGAACTAATCTTCGACCTCGACGCATTGGCCGCCGAAGACGCTGGCGATGAAGGCGCAGAGGACGGCGATGATGCCGACTCCAAGGAATGATCGCGCAAAACGCCTGAAGGCGTCCGACAATCAGGAAACCGGCACTGACGGCCCATTCCGTCAGTGCGCGGTGACCCGCGAGTCCTGGACACAGGACTGCCTGATCCGGTTTGTCCGCTCTCCGGACGGTATTGCCGTGCCCGATGTGGCCGGCAAGCTGCCCGGTCGCGGCGCGTGGGTGAAGGCAGACCGCGAGACCGTCGATGCGGCGGTCAAGCAGGGCGTCTTTGCACGCGCCTTCAAACAGAAAACGATCGCCGAAGCCGGGCTTTCAGAGCTTGTCGAACGTCAATTGTTGCAGAGATGCATCAATTATCTTGGCATCTCGCGGAAGGCAGGTGAGGTGGTCATTGGATTCGATCAGGTTCGTGCCTATCTTAGGAGCGAAGCGCCCGGCATCCTTCTGGAAGCAAGCGATGGCAGCGAAGATGGCCGCAACAAGGTTCATTTTCTCGCCAAGGCCATATATGAAACGCCACAGACAGCAGGTGCTCTCACTTCTGCTGAATTGGGCATGGCCTTCGGCAGGCCGCATGTGATACACGCGCTGCTTCAGCAGGGGGCGCTGTGCGAAGCCTTCAAGGACGCATACTGGCGTCTGACGGGATTTCGCCCGGCACCGGAGCGAGACTGGTTTTCTGGTCTTAAACGGTAAGATGATTACGGCAGGACCTTCCTGCCGGTTAATACGCAGGTATATGGAGTCGCATGAGCGATACGAACGACAAAGGCAATAATGGTGGACGCAAGCCCCTGACGGTGTCCCGCGGATCAAGCGGCACGGTCAAGCAGAGCTTTAGTCATGGCCGTTCCAAACAGGTCATCGTCCAGACGAAGAAGCGGCGGGTCGTTGGCCCCGGCGCCGGACAATCCGGTAGCGGGGGCGGCGCGAATGCGCCTGCTTCAAAGCCTTCGTCCCAATCTGGCAGCAAACAGCCGTCTAAGCTGGCTGAAGCCGCCAAGAAGCTTGGCATCACCGAACAGGAGCTGATTGCGCGCCAGAAAGTCCTGCTGCAGCGCCGGGAAGCCGAGCAGAAGCAAAAGGTCGAGAAAGAGCGGCAGGAAGCTGCGCGTGAACGCCTTCTGTCTGAGCAGGAACGCAAGGTCCAGGAAGACAAGGAACGCGTCGAAGCCGAGGCACGCCGCAAGGCCGAAGAAGAAGAACGCAAGGCCCGCGAAGAAGCCGAAGCCCGCAAGAAAAAGGCTGACGTCAAGCCGCGCGGCGCTCAGGCCGGTGCAGCTGCACCAAGCCCTGACATGCCGATCCCGGAGCCTGCTCAAGGCCGCAACAAGAAGTCCCGCAAAGGTGGCGGCGAACGCGATTTTGCTGACGACAGCAATTCACGAAGCCGCGGCGGCGGAAACAAGCGCCGCAAAGGCAAGCTGACTATCGCCAGCGCACTTGGCGATGATGGCGACCGTCAGCGCTCGCTTGCTTCGGTGAAGCGCGCCCGCGAACGTGAACGTGAACGCCGTCAGGGCGGTGATCAGCAGGAGAAAGTCTCCCGCGAGGTTACGCTGCCTGAGACGATCACGTTGCAGGATCTTGCTCAACGCATGAATGAGCGCGTCGCTGACGTGGTTAAATACATGATGCGCCAGGGCGACATGATGCGTGCGAACGACATCATTGATGCCGACACCGCCGAACTGATCGCCGAGGACTTCGGTCACACGGTCAAACGCGTATCTGAATCAGACGTCGAAATCGGTCTTGGCGATGATACCGATGATGAGAAGGACCTGAAGCCACGCGCGCCGGTCGTGACCATTATGG
The DNA here is from genome assembly GCF_027213945.1 of Henriciella marina. Classification (GTDB taxonomy): domain Bacteria; phylum Pseudomonadota; class Alphaproteobacteria; order Caulobacterales; family Hyphomonadaceae; genus Henriciella; species Henriciella marina_A. The sequence continues at coordinate 844,646 of NZ_JAPWGW010000001.1, read as the reverse complement.
GCCACGTCGACCACGGCAAGACGTCGCTTCTGGACGCACTTCGCTCCACTGACGTTGTGGCTGGCGAAGCTGGCGGCATCACCCAGCATATCGGTGCCTATCAGGTACAGCTTGAGGGCGGCGACAAGATCACCTTCCTCGACACGCCTGGCCACGCAGCCTTCTCGGCAATGCGTGCGCGCGGTGCCAACGTCACTGACGTAGTCATTCTCGTCGTGGCCGCTGATGACGGCGTCATGCCGCAGACCATTGAGGCCATCAAACACGCCAAAGCGGCTGAAGTGCCGATCATTGTGGCGGTCAACAAGTGCGACAAGCCAGACGCAAACCCGGACAGTGTGCTCACTGAACTTCTCCAGCACGACATCCAGGTCGAGGCCATGGGCGGCGACGTTCAGGCGATCAAGGTTTCGGCGCTTAACAGGACCGGGCTTGATGAACTGACCGAAGCCATCACGCTCCAGGCTGAACTGCTCGAACTGAAGGCCAATCCGGACCGCGATGCGGACGGTATTGTGGTGGAATCCCAGCTCGACAAGGGCCGCGGTCCTGTCGCAACCGTGCTGATCAATCGCGGTACGCTCCAGCGCGGCGAGATCGTTGTCGCCGGCAAGCAGTGGGGCAAGGTTCGTGCCCTCGTGAATGAGCGTGGCCAGCAACTGAAGGACGCAGGTCCAGGCGTTCCGGTAGAGATTCTTGGTCTCGACGGTGCACCAGAGCCAGGCGACATGTTCAATGTCGTCGACAGCGAAGCGCGCGCCCGCGAAGTCACAGAGTATCGCCAGCGCGCAGAGCGCCAGAAGCAGGGCGTGGCCTCGGGTCGTGCCTCGCTCGAATCGCTGATGAACTCGATGAACGCTGCGGAGGTTTCCGAGCTTCCAGTCGTCGTCAAAGGCGATGTTCAGGGTTCTGTCGAAGCTATTCGTCACTCGCTGGAAGGTCTGTCGACCGACGAAGTCCGCGCGAATGTCGTCTACGGTGCTGCAGGCGGTATCTCAGAGAGCGATATTCTGCTGGCAAAGTCATCCGGCGCGCCAGTCTTCGCGTTCAACGTGCGTGCGAATAAGCAGGCCCGTGAGCTCGCCGAGAAGGAAGATGTGGAGATCCGCTATTATTCGGTGATCTATAACCTGATCGACGATGTGAGAGACACGCTTTCGGGCATGCTCGCACCAGAGAAGCGCGAAACCTTCATCGGCTACGCCGACATTCTGGAGGTCTTCAACATCACTAAAGTCGGCAAGGTTGCTGGCTGTAAGGTGTCCGAAGGCACGGTTAAACGCGGTTGCGGTGTCCGCCTGCTGCGCGACGATGTCGTTATCCACGAAGGCAAGCTGAAGACGCTTAAACGTTTCAAGGACGAAGTTGCTGAAGTCACCTCCGGTATGGAGTGCGGTATGGCGTTCGAGAAATACGAAGACATTCGCGAAGGCGACAAGATCGAGTGTTTCGAAGTGGAAATGATTGAGCGCAGGCTCGACTAGGTCCGCCGTGTGAAATTGACATGAAATTGAGAAAGCCGGGAGATTTCCCGGCTTTTTCCATAAGCGGTTAAACAAGATGTGGTTTGTGGCGGCCATGCCATCGCTCGCCGCCACGCCTCTCTATTCAACCGATGCCGACACGATCAGTATCACGGGCGCTCCGAGCGATCGGGACATGAAGCGACTGGTCTCCCAGACCCGGTCTTCGAATATCGGACCGACAGCGCTCTATTATGCTGGTGTGACGGCCCCCGTCATTTCGGCAGGCACCGCCTTCGTGACGCGTGAGATGCTCGCGGGGACGGGCTTCACGGATTACTGGATCCTGCTGACCTCTTCTCTGCTCGCGGCAATGGCGGGGATCAGCTGGTATCTCATCTTCATGCGCTGGTCCTATCGCCACAATCATGGACGCGCCGCAGAGCTCGACAGCGAAACCGCCATTGACCTTACGCCCACGGGCCTCCACATCCGTCGCGGCGATGTAGAGACACGCATTGCCTGGCGCGCGCTCCGGTCTGTCCGCGAGAGCCGCCGTGATACACTTATCACCTTCAGGGGCGCAGATCCGCTGCTCGTCCCCGACAAGTGGTTTGGCCGCGACAAGCAGGCAGCGCAGGCTTTCCGCGCTCGTCTGAGAGAAGGATTGCACGATGGCGAAGAAGAGAAGATCGCAGGGACCCGCCGCAAATGAACCCTCCCAGCGCCAGCTGCGCGCTGGAGAGCTGGTCCGCCATGCCCTGACAGATATCATGATGCGCGAGGAGTTCCGCGACCCGGATCTTCAGGGTATCAACGTCACGATTGGCGAGGTCCGCACATCGCCCGACCTGAAGCATGCACACGTCTTCTGCTCACCGCTGGGTGAAACGGATGAAACCGCGCAGAATACGCTGGCCAAAGCACTTAATCGCGCCGCGCCCTATATCCGCGGCCGGCTCGGCAAGCACATCGACATGAAGTTTACGCCCCAGCTGCACTTCATCGCTGACCATTCCTATGATGAAGGCGCCTATATGGAGTCGGTCTTCAACAGTCCGCAGGTCAAACGTGACCTTGTCGGTGACGAAGAAGACGAGGACGAATAGATTTTGCTGCGCCAAGAGGGCGCTCGCAGTGTTCAGGACGCTGCGGGGCTGCGAAGGATCTTCTCCACCGCCTTCCCCCTGGCCAGTTCATCAATGAGTTTGTCGAGGTAGCGGATTGCCCGCATTGTCTCTTCCTCGACCTCCTCAACCCGTACACCGCAGACGACGCCTTTGATCAGGCCGCGGTCAGGGTTCATCGCCGGGGCTGTCGCAAAGAAGGTCTCAATATCGGTGCCATTTTCCAGCTCGTCGGCAAAACTCGTCGCACTATGGCCGGTTAGCCAGAAAATGATCTCATCGACTTCTGCCTTGGACCGGCCCTTCTTTTCGGCCTTCGCCACATAGGCGGGATACACTTTGGCAAAGGCCATCGAATAGATGCGGGGCTTGGTCATGGCGGCAGGCTTTCAAGCGGGTCGGGCATGAGTTTACGCTAAAACTGTAAGCCGGGCCAGCAACGGCCCTATTCGACCGGTCGACCGTTATCGAGAAGGTCCTTCTCCCCAGTCTGCGCGCGTTCCTCGTCGACCTTTTCGGCGATGTGATCGTCTGGCCTGGTATCAAGCACGCTGGCTTCGGCGGTCTGGGCATCCGGAGAAACCGCAGCCTTCGTTTTTGCTGAGGGGGCCGCGGGGACTGCCTGCCCTTCAGAAACAGTCACCCCCGTGCCTGCCTTCACCTGCACCGGCGCCCCGTCAAAGCGCAGGCGATAGATCGGCTCTGGCAGGGTAAAGCCTGCCTCTTCCACAGCATCCTTGGCCGCGCGGATAGCGAGGCTGCGCGCCTTGCCGAAATTAGTCTCGGACTGATTTACCCAGCCCATGAAGCGTATGACGATATTGCTGTCGCCTACTGAAGTGATGATTGCGTCCGGCTTTGGCTCATCAAGAACGAAATCAAGTCCGGAGATTGCCGCGATCCCCGTTGCCATGGCCGCGACTGGGTCATCCTCGGCGTCCACGCCAAGCTCGAACTCAAAGCGGCGCTCTGGATTGCGTGTATAGTTCAGGATGACCGCCTTGAAGACCGTCGAGTTCGGTACGCGCAAATGATTCCCATCAAGCGTCATCAGCACCGTCGCGCGCGACGTCAGGCGCACGACCCGGCCCTCATGATCGTCAATGCGCACATGGTCATTGGCCCGGAAAGGCTGGCGCAGGCTCAGCATGATGGAGGCTATATAGTTCTCCACCGTGTCGCGAACCGCAAAGCCGATAGCGAGGCCGATAACGCCTGCGCCACCGAGAATTGCGCCCATTAGAGCGGTCGCGCCAACGAGGTTGAGTGCCATGACCAGGCCGACAATGACGGCAATAATCCGCACAGCCTGGGCTACGATTTCTGCAAGAAACGGGTTCGGCGTCAGGCGTTGCCAGAGCGCTGCCCAGCTTGCCAGCAGATGGCCGATAACCAGGATGACAAGGAAAACCCCGATAGCGAGCCCGACCAGAGGCAGCGCTTCCCATCCGCGTCGCAGACTGTTCTCGAGGTTCGCAATAGCCGGAGACAGAGAGCGATCGACAGAAAGATCGCGTTCGATGCTCTGCTCGACCGTCACAACGCCCTGGAAGCGGCTCGCGATCGACACGGCGCGGTCGATGTCGGCCTGATCCGCAACCGTACCGCTTAGCGAGACGACGCCTTCATTGACTTCTGCGGCGACAGCATTGAGAGCGCCGATCTCAGCAAAGATGGCATTGATCCGCGTCTCTATCGCCCCGTCATCACTGCTGGAAACCGAAATCTCCTCTGTCGATTCCGTAACGGTCGGTGCCTGCGCACTGGCCGGAAAGGCAGTGCCCCTTAACAGTAAGACGGTCAGGACGATAAGAAACTGCAGGGAGCGCGTGAGCATTGGGGTCATAACCTGATCAGCTAGGCCGGCGTTCCCGGCGGGCGATACGAAATCGCGCCGGTCTTCCATTAGACTACAATACGCAGACTTCCTCTTGCTTGCAGAATAAACGCACGCGAAGAGAGCGCATGTCGGGGACATTTACACTTATTGCTCTCGCCTTTGGGCTTTCCGTCGATGCTTTTGCCGCTGCGCTGGGCAAGGGCACAGGCGAGCGCACATCGACGCTGACCAGCGCCCTTCGCATCGGGTTCGTATTTGCGGCGATGGAAGCCATCATGCCGGTTGTCGGCTATCTGATAGGGATGGCGCTGTCGGCATGGGTCGCTGGCATCGATCACTGGGTTGCGTTCATTTTGCTCAGCCTCGTGGGAATTCACATGATCTGGCAGGCCTTCAAGGAAGAGCCGGAAACGATCGACGACCATGCAGAGACAGCGGCGAACGGACCGATACGAGGACCACGCTGGATCCATCTCGGACTGGCCGCAGTCGCAACCAGCATCGATGCAACTGTTGTAGGTGTGAGCCTCGCAATGGTCGGCACGAACCTCGTTCTTGCCTGCCTCATCATCTTTGGCGTGACACTTGTCATGTGCACGATGGGCGCCCTGATTGGGCGAAAGGCCGGTGACTGGCTGGGCCATTGGGCGGAGGTTGCAGGCGGCATCGTCCTGATCATTATCGGCGCGCTTATTCTGACCCAGCACCTCAGTCAGGGCATCTAGCTGGTTGACGCCGCGCGCAGCGCCGCCTAGCTCGCCTGCTCAAACGACATGTCAGACCCCGCGCCCGCGTTCGATCCGCGTGCGCCATGGGAAGAACGGAGAACCCCCGTGGGACGCAATCGCAAGAAAAAAGGCCTGCCGGTGCATGGTTGGCTCAATGTCGACAAGCCGTCGGATGTGACCTCGACACAAGTGGTCGGTATTCTGAAACGCCTCTTCAATGCGCAGAAGGTCGGCCATGGTGGTACGCTCGATCCGCTGGCAGATGGCATCCTTCCGATTGCTTTTGGCGAAGCGACCAAGACCGTTCAGTGGGCGATGGATGCCGACAAGGAATACGTCTTCACCATTCGCTGGGGGAGGTCCACCGACACGCTGGACGCCGAAGGTGAAGTCATCTCATCGTCCGATACCCGCCCGAACCGCGACGCCATCGAAACCGCGCTGGAAGGCTTTGAGGGTGAGATCGACCAGATCCCGCCGAAATACTCCGCAATCAAGGTCGACGGCGAACGCGCCTATGATCTCGCCCGCGATGGGGAAGAGTTCGAGATCCCGTCCCGCACCGTTCTGGTACATGAAGCGCGCCTTGTTGATATGCCGGATAGTGACCACGCCGTTTTCCATGTTCGCTCCGGCAAGGGGTTCTATGTTCGTGCCCTCGCACGCGACCTTGCCGGCGCGCTCGGCTGCGATGGACATATTTCGCAGCTGCGCCGCATCCGTGTCGGTGTCATGCATGAAGGCGCGGCGTTCAAGCTGGCAGACCTGGAAGCTATGGAGACGCGTGACGAACTGCTGCGCACGCTCGCCCCGATCGAAGCGGTGCTGGACGATGTCCCAGACGTCGACATCAGCGAGGAAGACGCCGCCGACATCCGCCAGGGGCGCGACGTCATGCTCATGCCGCACGTTACAGAGCGTTGGCGGCTTGAGAAGAACCCGGATCCGGAAGACCGCCTGGCACTCGCCATGTGCAATGACCAAGCCGTCGCAATGGGCGAAATCCGCGCTGGGCGCTTTCAGCCGATGCGGGTATTCCAGGTCTGATAGACCCCGACCAAGCGTAAGCAAAGAGCACGACATTTCTATTGCTTGACTCATTTCGATAATTAGCTAATTGTCTATTTATGAGTTCAGTCTTCAAAGCCCTGTCCGATCCGACGCGCCGCAGGGTGCTGGAAATGCTCAGGGATGGCCCAAAGTCCGCCGGTGAACTGGCAAGCGCCTTCGACGTATCCAAACCAACCATGTCCGCGCACTTTGCCGTGCTGCGCGACGCAGGCCTGGTTGCTAGCGAGAAGGACGGCAAGTCGGTCTTTTACCACCTTCAGATGTCGGTGCTGGAGGACGCGCTGTTCGGTTTCGCGCAGACATTCGGCTGGGAACGCCGGGAAGACAGGTCGGCAACTGGTCGCCCTGCCCTGAAGGAGGGAAACCCATGACCCAATCAATTGAGCCGCGCCGCGCTGTCATTCCCTTGGCCATCGGTGTCTGCACCATCGTCGGCGCGATGCTAGCCTTTGGTATCACCAAGAAGACCGGCATACTCGACCCGGATCTTGCCCGGCGGGGTGCGGCTGCGATGCTTGGCCTGATGCTCGTCGTGATGGGAAACTACATCCCCAAACTTCGTCTCTTCCAGCCGGCAGGCGAACATACTGGCGCCAGCGCCGTCGACCGCTTTGCCGGCTGGACCTTTGTCGTCGCGGGACTGGCCTTTGTCGCCGTCTGGCTGTTTGCGCCCATCGACAAGGCGATGCTCGCCTCTCCGATGATCGGAGTTGCCGGTTTCCTTGTCGCGTTCGCGCGCTGGCTGGCCTGGGGTGAACGGGCGGGTGGAGCGGCAAGCATCCTGCCGCGTCCGACGCCGGCGCGCACCGCCATTTTCATATTGCTAGTCTCACTACTGTGGACCTTTGCCATCTTCTTCGCGGATACCATCTGGGGCGACCGCGTGGCGCAATGGATGGCGATGGGCTTGATCATTGTTATAGCTGCGGTCGCACCGTTCATTGTCGTCGCAATCCGTCGTGCTTCGAACCCCTAGCGCGCCTTCCGGGCAAGGTAGACCGTCTGGGTGAACGGCGTGTCCTGAAGCGGATTGTGGAATGTGACCGGCTCTGCCCAGGCTGTGCTGAACACCGATTTCATTCGCTCAATGAAGGTTTCATCCGTTCGGGCGTCGGACCACAAGCCCATCACGCCACCAGGCTTGAGGTGGCGGGCGAGCTGGCCCAGCCCCTCAACCGAGTAAAAACTTCCGCTTCGCGCATCCAGAAGCCAGTCCGGCGTATGGTCGATATCAATCAGGATCGCATCCTGCGCGACCCCGAAGCCCTCATCTGAAGCAGCCAGGGCAAAGAAGTCTCCGCGATGCACGGTGCACCGCGCATCAGCCGACAGCGGCGGATCGAGCGGAACGAGCCCCTCCGCATGCCATTCTATAACAGGGGCCAGCAACTCGACCACCTGAAGGCGCCCCACGCCTTCATGCTCCAGCGCAGTCGCGGCCGTATAGCCCAGACCGAGCCCGCCGACGGTGATGTCCCATCCCCCCTCAGGCGGCTCACCCAGAGCTGCAAGACCCAGCTTTGCAAGCGCGACCTCAGACGCCGTGAAAAGACTGGACATCAGATGTTCCTCACCGAGAAGTACTTCCCAGACGTCCTGATCGAGCGAGAGAATGCGCCTGCGGCGCAAACTGACAGCGCCGATTTCCGTGACCTGATAGTCGAGTTCTTCGAAAAGGCGGCTCATGATATCTCCTCGGCATAAGCCGTAATGGTCATGCCCCAAGGTGCAAGGCTAAGGGGAAAGATCGCACCGCTCCCCTTCCATTTGCGGGCATTATGTGCCATGTGCGCGCCTTGAGGCGAGCTTTCGGGGCTCACAACTGGCTGGACGACATCCTGGCTGGTTCCCCGGCGCACTCCCCAAACACCACCCTTACATTGAAGGGTATAGCTGAAACGGCCTCCATCGCAGGCCAGAACGAAGAGAGTATTCACGATGTCGATCACGGCAGAAAAGAAATCTGAGCTGATCAAGAAATTCGCCCAAAATGACGGCGATACCGGGTCCCCGGAAGTCCAGGTTGCGATCCTTACCGAGCGTATCTCGAACCTGACCGAGCACTTCCAGACCAACAAAAAAGACCACCATTCGCGTCGCGGCCTGCTCAACCTGGTCGCCACGCGCCGGAAACTCCTCGACTATCTGAAGAGGAAAAATGAGGGCCGCTATCAGGCCCTGATCCAAGAGCTGGGTATCCGCCGCTAGGCACTGGCTCACAAATAGCCCGCCAGGACATGGGGTCCGGGCGGGCTTTTCGCATGAAGAGAAAGAAAACGCATGTTTGATAAGCAAACCGTGTCGCTGGAATGGGCCGGCCGCACGTTGACGATCGAGACGGGCCGTGTCGCTCGTCAGGCTGACGGGGCCGTCCTCGTTACTTATGGGGATACGACTGTCCTCGCGACCGCAACCTTCCGCAAGGAAGCCAAGCCAGGACAGGACTTCTTCCCCCTGACGGTCAACTACCAGGAAAAATACTACGCATCGGGCCGCATCCCAGGCGGTTTCTTCAAGCGTGAAGGCCGCCCGACTGAGAAAGAGACGCTGACGTCCCGCCTCATCGACCGTCCGATCCGTCCGCTTTTCGTCGATGGCTTCAAGAACGAAGTCCAGGTCGTCCTGACCGCCGTTTCGTATGACCTTGAAAACGATCCGGACATCATCGGCATGATCGGCGCATCCGCTGCGCTGGTTCTGTCTGGTGCCCCGTTCATGGGTCCCATCGGCGCAGCGCGCGTCGGCTACAAGGATGGTGACTACATCATCAACCCGACTGCGGATGACATGGAAGAGTCCGAACTGGACCTCGTCGTCGCCGGTACCACCGACGCAGTCATGATGGTCGAGTCCGAAGCCAAAGAGCTTGCAGAAGACGTCATGCTCGGCGCCGTCATGGCCGGTCACGAAGCCATGCAGCCAGTGATCGATGCGATCATCAAGCTGGCTGAGAAGGCTGCCAAGGAGCCATTTGAGTTCGAAGGCGAAGACCTTTCGGCAGAACTCAAGCAGATTCAGGATCTCGTTGGTGCAGACCTTTCGGCTGCCTACCAGATCACGGAAAAGCTGGCCCGCCAGGAAGCTGTCGGCGCTGCCCGCGAAAAGGCGTCAAACGCCCTCCTCGCGACCGAAGACAATCCGGACGGCATGGAAGAAGCGGTCTTCAAGTCTGCTTTCAAGAAAGCCGAAGCCAAGGTTGTCCGCGGCGACATCATCAAGACCGGCAAGCGCATTGACGGCCGTTCGCTCGATCAGGTCCGCCCGATCGTTGCTGAAGCTGGCTTCCTGCCGCGCACGCACGGCTCTGCCCTGTTTACCCGCGGTGAAACGCAGGCGATCTGTGTGGCAACGCTCGGCACCTCCGACGATGAGCAATTCATCGACGGCCTGGGCGGTACGCACAAAGAAAAGTTCATGCTGCACTACAACTTCCCGCCCTATTCGGTCGGTGAGACGGGTCGCATGGGCGGTGCAGGCCGCCGCGAGATCGGCCACGGCAAGCTGGCATGGCGTGCCCTGCGCGCAGTGCTGCCAAAGGCTGAAGACTTCCCTTACACGATCCGCCTCGTCTCCGAGATCACCGAATCCAACGGTTCGTCCTCAATGGCGACGGTTTGTGGCTCGGCACTCGCCATGATGGATGCAGGCGTGCCGATTACGCGCCCTGTTTCCGGTATCGCGATGGGTCTCATCAAGGATGATGACGGCGTTGCCGTTCTTTCCGATATCCTTGGCGACGAAGATCACCTCGGCGACATGGACTTCAAGGTTGCGGGTACCGACGTTGGCGTCACATCTCTCCAGATGGACATCAAGATCGCAGGTATCACCCGCGACATCATGCAGACGGCTCTCGACCAGGCAAAGGGCGGCCGTGCCCACATCCTGGAAGAGATGAACAAGGCGCTTGCTGAATCGCGCGGCGAGCTGTCGGCCAATGCGCCGCAGATGGAGATCGTCAATATCCCGGTCGACAAGATCCGTGACGTGATCGGCTCGGGCGGCAAGACCATTCGCGACATCGTTGACACGACGGGCGCCAAGCTCAACGTGGAGGACGACGGCACGATTCAGATTTCCGCGCTCGACCGCGAGTCCATTGATGCTGCCAAGAAGCGCATCCGTGAGCTCACCGCTGAACCGGAAGCCGGCGAAATCTATGAAGGCAAGGTCGTGTCCATCAAGGACTTTGGCGCCTTCGTGAACTTCTTCGGTCCAAAGGACGGCCTCGTTCACGTGTCGCAAATGGCAGACGAGCGCATCGGCCACCCGAAAGACCTCGTCAAGGAAGGCGATACGGTCTGGGTCAAGCTGATGGGCTTTGACGATCGCGGCAAGGTTCGCCTGTCGATGAAAGCCGTCGACCAGGAAACCGGCAAGGACAAGGAAGGTGCTGAAGGCGGCGACGCCGAATAAGGCGCCCTGTCCCACGGACTGAATCAACTTCAGACCGGTACAAATCATCGAAATCAGAAAGGCCGTCAGCAATGGCGGCCTTTTTTGTTGCGGTGAACGCAGCTGCGCTACCCGGAAATAGCGAATGAAATCAGAGTCCCTCCGTACACACACATAAAATATGCGCCGCACTTCGTCGCTTTTTCCATTGACATATAACTGTCACAAACCTTTCATGACGATTATGTTACAGAAATATGACACCTCTCGTGCTCTCGCGCTGCTGGCTTTGGCGGCAGCGTCGGGCACATTCATGGCCCTCCCAGCCACCGCCCAGTCTTCCTGCACACTCGACAATGGTTATGCAGAAGGCCTCGTCAGTTATGTCGCAGAGGTCGAATCCTGCCTCGCTGTCAGCCGCAAATTCGAAGCCCGCGCTGAATCAGCCCTGTTCGCTGCCACAAACGGCCAACGCGCGAACGCTGGCGTTTCTTCACTCAATCGCCGGTCCTCGCTCGATCGCGCCGCACGCGCGCATGCTCTGGACATGGCGGCTCGCGGCTACGCTGGTCATGATGACCTCGAAGGCCGTGGCCATATCTATCGCATGCGGGCACTGGACCGGCAGGTTCTCGCCAGCGCGACAGGTGCAAACGTTGCCGTTCTCGACGCCAACGCAACGCCGACTGAGATCTTCGAAGCGATCTCGGCCGACAGCGCAAACCGGCAGAACCTCGTCCATGATGGCTTCACCGACACGGGTCTCGGCATCGCAAAGGCCGATGGTCGCCTCTATGTGGTGCAGATGCTGACCACAGTAGACGGCGAACTGGAAACCCCGCTGCCACTTCAGGTCGCCGGTGCCACGAACATTACGCCGCGTGTGAATCAGAACTATTTCCGCACGGCCGGCTGGAATCTCAGCGATGCTTCCGGCAACCGCCTTGCTGGTGGCACGATGATGCGCATGCACGATGCCGCCATTGATAGTCAGGACACCGGCTATCTCGATGTCCTCGTGCAGCTCGACGCCGACACCTACGTCCTCAAGGGACCGATCGTCACCCGTCAGTAGCGTGCACTTTGAATGACTGGATGGGCGCTCTTTCTCATTGAAAGTGCGCCCGTCTGCGTTCCAGGGCACAAGGCCTGCGAGGTGCAGGTTTCCATTCGTGCAGCGATGCGGTTACAAGCGCGCCATGACGATGTCTCCCTTCCTTGTTGCCATGTCGGGCGGTTCCGGCTCAGGCAAGTCCACGCTCGCTGACGCACTGATCCAGCGCCTCGGGCCAGGCCGAGCGGTAATCTTCCACGAAGACGGCTATTACTGGCCGATGCGCCACTATGGCCCGTGCGATACGCCCGAACAGCGCGCCGCGATCATCGAGCAGGCCAATTATGATGACCCGGCTTCCAAGGACACCGCTCATCTCGTTAATGACATCCGGGCCCTGAAGCGCGGGCAGGTCATTGAACAACCCGTCTATGATTTTGACCGCCACGACCGCGACGAGACCCGCACGCTCCGCATCGAGCCGGCGCCCGTCATAATTCTCGAAGGCATCCACGCCCTGTCGGTCAAGGCTCTCCGTCCGCTGATCGACCTGTCCATCTATGTGGATACGCCGGATGACCTCAGACTCGCCCGCCGGATCCGGCGCGATGTGGTTGAACGTGAGCGCACCGTCCAGAATGTTCTCGAGCATTATCTGAAAACCGTTCGCGCCGCGCACTACAGATTTACGCACCCCGCCAAGTTCGAAGCTGAGCTTGTCATTGCGGATGAAGGCCTACCCGCCTATGGTAAAGTCTATCCCGGCGAAGACGCGATCGACAGAATGTTGGCCCCCGTCGTCTCGAGGCTCCAATTAATGGGTGTCTTATAAACTTTTTTGCCGTATAGTGGCAAAAATGAGGGGAATTATTGTTTTATTAACTATTTTCGTGGGTGTTTTCGCCTCACAGGCGAGGGCAGAGTGTCGTATTTCGTTTTCTGAGCGAGCTCGCGACCTGCCGACCTACGTCCAGAATGGTCAAGCTTGCCTCCAGACGATCCCTTCTGGCTTTACTTTCGACGAAGAATTGGAGGCCCGCTTCGCCGAGCGCATTAACCAGACGCGCCGCGAACATGGTCTCCCTACTCTCGTCTACCGCACTGAGCTTCGCAATGCCGCACGCTGGCATAGCCTCGACATGGCGGCGAACGATTTCTTCAATCACCAAGGCCTCGACGAAACGATGCCCAAGGACCGGATCAACGCGCTCGACCGAACGCTGCTGACCAGCCTCCTGCTCGAGAACATCGCGTCGATTACCGGCAATTTCGACTGGGACACCGTCGTTGATCGCCTGCATACCGGCCTCATGAATTCTCCCAGCCACCGCGACGCCATCTTGCGTGACGGCATCACGCATTTTGCCATGGGGGTCGTCACAACCGAACGCGGTGTCTGGCTAACAGAACTGTTCGTGCGTGAAGATGGCACCTTCGACCGCCCGGTTCCCCTGCGCTTTGAAGCCGGGACCATCATTCGCCAGCCCGCCACACTCCGCCGCTGGGCCATGAGCGGGCTAGCCATGATGTATGGCGATGACGCTGACGCTTTCGACCTCAAGGAAGAAGGCTGGGCGATGGGACGCATCCCGGCACAGATCCGCGGCAAGATCGACCTGACCGTTCGCGGTGAAAAGGCCGGTCCGCAGCCGAACCAGACCGTCTACATCCACTTTCACGGTCCTACAGTCGAAGTTCAGCCCTCAAGGTCATCCTGACCGAAGGGTTTCCACCTCATGAAAAGCTGCAGATTTCGTCAAGCGCTTTCTTCTTGAGCGCGTGCTTTGGCACCATGGCTCCTTCGGCTGGATGCCCCACAATCAGGATCAGATAGGGTTTCTCCGTATCAGGACGGTCGCAAAGGCGATTGAGAAAACTCATCGGATTTGGGGTGTGTACCAATGTTGCCAGCCCCGCCTCATGACAGGCCGCAATCAAAAGACCGGTGGCGATGCCAACGCTCTCATGGATGTAGTAATTCTTGCGATTTTCGCCCGCCGCAGCGCCGCCACGGCGCTGCGCAAAAATACAGATGAGCCAAGGCGCGGTTTCCATGTAAGGCTTCTCGGCATCGGTCCCGATGGGCGCGAGTGCGTCGAGCCATTCCTCTCCCGCCTTGCCGGAATAAAAGGCACGCTCTTCAGCCTCCGCCGCCAATCTGATCTCGCGCTTCTTCTCAGGCGAACCGACGCACGCAAAAAACCAAGGCTGGTGATTGGCGCCAGAAGGCGCTGTCCCGGCCGCCGCCACGCAGGCTTCAATCACAGCCCGATCGACCGGCGTCGCCGCAAAATCGCGTACTGAGCGCCGGGTGCTCAGGTGGCGTTGGAGCGCGTCCGCTCGCTTAAACTGCTCGTTCGGAGCGTGTTCGGTATATCCCTGTAGCGGAACATGGGTCTTCGGATCGGATTTCATGGTAGGATTTGTCGCTCAGCAACGCGACACCCGCAAGTCACGCCTTGGTGGGTTGGCGCGCGATCGCCTTGCCGCGCGCTGCCGCCTTACACTTCCACGCTTCGATCTTCCTCGGCTTCGCTGTCTTTACGGGCCCAAACTGGAAGGTTTTGAATGGCCTGATGCCAGAAAAGTTCAGGACCGTCCGCTCAACCTGGTTCTTGGCTGCGCGGCGATAGGAAAGCGCGTCAAAGATCACCGGCGCATCTGATGTCATGAATACATCCGCCGAGCGCCCCGCAAGCAGGCGGTCCCACCAAGGGCCTTTCTCATGATAGGCCATGGCGAAACCAGGCAGAAAGCAGCGGTCGATGACCCCCTTCATTTTCGCGGGCATGCCGCCCCACCATTGCGGATAGACCCAGACAAGATGGTCGGCCCAGACTGTATTCTCGCGCCATTCTTCAAGGCATGGCTCTAGCGTCTTACGGGCGTGATAGCCTTCGGTAAGGTCGGTGTCGAAATCCATCTCGTGCAGGTTCATCCGGCGCGTTTCAGCGCCGGCAGTCTCCGCCGCCTGCTGATAGGCATCTGCCAGGGCATGTGAAAGGGACGTTCCCCGCGGATGTCCCACCCAAATAAAAATACGCTTTGCCATGAACGCCCCCTAATAAACACTGAACGCATTCATAATCGTTCATTGCTGTTCATGCAACGCTTTCCGACCCGCGCATCAGTTTTGAGAGGAGCTGGCTCTAGATGCGCCGCAAACCGGAAACGGCCACATCCACCGGCACATCACCATCGGTAAGCTCGAAGATATCCTGACGGATCTCTGGCGTGTCGATCAGTTCAGCTATGAAAGCGGCGACGTTACCCCGGGCCACGTCGCCATAGGTCAGCGCGCGGCCAGCCGCGACATGCCCGTCACCGTCTCCATCCTTCAGCGTGCCGGGTCGGATAATGACATAGTCTAGACCGCTGGCAGTGAGTGCTGCGTCCGCCTGCTTCTTCTCGCGCATATAGTGCTCGAAACCTTCGCCGATATCGCGGTCTCGCCCGGCATCCGGGAAGACGGAGACGAGATAGATCCGTTTCACGCCAGTGGCGCGCGCTGCCTCGATAAGCTTCACCGGCCCCTGCCCATCAATCATGCTGGTCCGTTCAGCGCCGCTCCCTGCCGCGCCAGCCGAAAAGACGACGGCGTCCGCGCCCTTTATGACCGCGGCGAAGTCATCAGCGCTCATCTCCATGAGATCGCCCTTCGCAGGTGTCGCACCCGCATCCTTCAGGTCGCCCGCCTGCTCATCCTTGCGGTGGAGCCCGGTGACGCTGTGCCCGCGTCGGACAAGCATGGGAATAAGCCGGCTACCCACACCGCCTGTTGCACCGATAATCACGATATCTGCCATGTGGAATTCTCCTTCTTCACCAGCAGGAACAGGCCTCAGCCCATGAAGTTCCGGGCGCTTTCCCATCCGTCACCACTGGCGTGACATCCGCTCCCCACTAGGGTGGCCGAAAAGACAAGGGAGGAAGACTGGGATGAAGGATTTCAGCGGAAAGATCGCCGTGGTCACCGGCGGAGGGAACGGCATGGGCCGGGAGCTCACCAAGCAGCTTGCCGAAGCAGGCTGCAGCGTCGCCATCTGCGATATCTCTGAGAAGGACATGACCGAAACCGTCAGCGCCGCCGAAGCGCTCGCGCCTCAAGGCGTCCGCATTACGCACTTTCGCGCCGATGTCGGCAAGGAAGACGACGTCCAGGCCTTCGCCGATCATGTGCGCACGGCGCATGAAACCGACCACATCCATCTACTCATCAATAATGCAGGCATTGGCGGTGGCGGCAGCTTCGTCACCGGACCGCGTGAGAACTGGGAGCGGACCTTCAATGTCTGCTGGTATGGCGTCTACAACAATGCACGCGCCTTCATGCCCATGCTGGTCGCCGCTGATGAGGGCCACATCGTCAATGTAAGCTCGGTCAACGGCTTCTGGGCCAGCATCGGCCCGGATACGCCTCACACCGCCTATTCCGCTGCCAAATTCGCCGTGAAGGGATTTACCGAAGCCCTTATCACAGACCTTCGCCTCAACGCGCCGCACGTAAAGGCGAGCGTTGTCATGCCAGGCCATATCGGCACCCAGATCGCCCTCAACACGCTGCGCGAGTTTGGCAACGACTCTGCCATCGGCGGCGGCAATGAGGAATATGAGGCCGCCAAAGCGCGCGGCGAGCAATTCCGCGATAATGCCATCACCTCGGCCGAAGACGCCGCCCGCATCATACTCGACGGTGTACGCGCCGATGACTGGCGCATCCTTATCGGCCCCGACGCCGAAGCCATCGACGAAGCAGTCCGCAAAACCCCGAAGGCCGCCTATGAAGGCGACTTCGGCCTCAGCATCTTTGCCCGGCTACGCGAAGCCATTGCGCCGGGATGAGACGTCCTCAGACAGGAATGGCGGTATCGAATTTTACGCGTCGGTAGACGACATTCGTTGTCGTGCGCGCAATCGCCGGATTGGATAGAAATGTCTCGGCGACCCAGTCATCATAGGCCGGAAGATCCTCAAAATGGGCTATTACGATGAAGTCGACCTCACCTGACACCGTATAGCACTGACGCACTTCAGGCGCGGCCTTCATCGCCGTCTTGAACGCTTCGTAGGTGGCATGGCTTTCCTTTTCGAAGCGCACCGACACGATAACGCTTATACCCATCTGATCTGAATTGAGGATGGAGACATCCGCGGCGATCACACCCTGCTCGCGAAGCCGGGCAGCGCGCCGCCTAACCGCAGTGGCTGAAAGGCCGAGTTCCTCGCCAAGGTCATCATAGGTCCGCCGGTTGTCCTGCTGAAGCAGGTCGAGCAACCGCCTGTCAAAGCCATCCATCTCGATCTCCGGCGTTATAGGGCGCCAACTAGATCAAATGAGCCGGAAAGCGACATTTAATCCCCGGAATTAGGCGCAAAGCGCGTTCTCGCCAGCCTATCTTCTAATTCGGCCGCTAATCAGACAATTGAAACCCGGCCAAAAATCACACTTAGATTAAGGCTGGAGCCCCCATGAAACTCTCACTTCTCTCCGCGGCACTGTGTGTTTCCGGATTAAGCCTGCCCGGCCATGCCGACACATCACCCGCCAAACGCCTTGCGCCCGAAGCGCTCGGCCAGAATGGACGGATTACGCTGTCGCCAGGTTTCAGCCCTGACGGACAAACGATGTATTTCGCGCAATCCGAATGCAGCCCCATCTGGGAGTGTCCGCAATATCTGAAACGCTCGCGCCTCACCGAAGACGGCTGGTCGGCCCCGGAGCTTGTGCCCGTGCACCAGACGGGCCGCGTCGACTTCCCAAGCGTGAGCCCGGACGGAAAGACGTTGCTATTCTCATGGGCTGTCCCCCGCGCGCGCCATGAGGGGCTGGAAGTTTACGAGGACTTCGATCTCTACGCGCTGGACCTGACAGACCCGGATGCTGTGCCAAAACCGCTGGACGAACCCGACATCAACCGCCTCCGCGCTGGCAGTGTCCGCACCCTTCGCTATGTGAACAATGAAAACGCGCCGGTCCTCACTGAAGATGGCGACCTTTATTTCTGGACCGAACGTCTCGATGGGCCAGGCGAGCGAGACATTTATGTCGCGCGCGCAGACGGCCAGGGCGGCTTCCAAAAGGCAGAACCCCTGCCCGCACCGATCAACACAGACGGGCGCGATGACGGTTCATGGGTCAGCGCGGATGGCAATCTTATGCTGCTGAGCTATGGCGACCGTGGTGGCGAGGGCGGCGCCGATATCTTCGTGTCCCGCCGCACTGGCGAGGTCTGGAGCGAACCGGTAAATCTCGGCCCACAAATCAACACGCCTGCAGGTGAATTCGCCGCCAGACTCACACCGGACGGCCAATCTATCGTCTTCAACTCCGACCGTCCCGTCGAAGGACGCGACGACAGGATCTACCAGGTCTGGATCATGCCGGTTGCGGGGATTGAGGCCTTGGCGGCCGCGGAAGACAGTGAAAGTTGAGATCCCGCCTCGACCCTCTTCACAGGGGAGGGTTGTGGTGGGGAGTTGAACCCTAGTCCTCGCCCATCTCCGGCACACCCACGACGTGGAAACCCGCATCAACGTGCAGGACTTCACCAGCCACCGAGTGGCCAATGTCGGAGAGCAGGTAGAGCGCCGCGCCTGCGACGCCTTCCATACGCGTGTCTTCCTTGAGCAGTGACATATCGCGGCCGGTCCCCATGAGGGACTTGCCGCCCATGATGCCAGCCAGTGACAACGTGCGCATCGCGCCAGCCGAGATCGCGTTCACCCGAATGCCCTGAGGGCCAAGATCGCGCGCGGCATATCGGGTCGAGGCCTCAAGCGCCGCCTTGGCAACGCCCATGACATTGTACGACGGCACAACGCGCTCTGCGCCAAGATAGGTCATGCAGATGATAGAGCCGCCGTCCGGCATGATTTCCGACGCGCGGCGGGCGCAATCGATGAAGCTGTAGACGGAGATGTCCATGGCCCGGCGAAAACCTTCGCGCGTCGTATTGGCGACCATGGAGCCCTGAAGCTCATCCTTGCCCGCAAATGCGATGGAATGGACGAGGAAGTCGATCTTGCCCCACTTCTCCTTCACCTGCGCGAAGGCGGCGTCCATGCTCGCATCGTCGGTAACGTCGGCCGGAATCATCGTGTCCATGCCGATCGACTCGACCAGCGGGCGAACCCGGCGCTCAAGGCTTTCGCCCTGATAGGTAAAGGCGATTTCGGCGCCCTGCGCGGCCAGCTGCTTGGAGATGCCCCATGCGATGGAGTTCTGGTTGGCGACACCCATAACGATGCCGCGCTTGCCCTTCATCAGATTGCCTTCCGGCATATTCCAGTCGTCAGCCATGAGCGTTCACTCCCTGCGAATATATATGTCTGTGGTCCGGGCTAGGCGCGCCGGAGGAATGCGTCAAGCGCCCGGGATACCCGTATCGCCGTCCAGCACATTCTTAAGGCCGACCTTCATGTCGAGCGCCGTATAGACGTGCTCGTCATCGACATAGACACGCCCATTGGCGATGCCGAGATTGAGCCTGCCGCGGCGCACGCGCTTCATGTCGATGATATACTTCACGAGCTTCTTGTCAGGCGTGATCTCACCGGTGAACTTCACTTCGCCAACGCCGAGCGCCCGGCCCTTGCCCGGCGAACCCGACCAGCCAAGCCAATAGCCAACAGCCTGCCACATGGCATCGAGACCAAGACAGCCCGGCATCACCGGGTCGCCCGGGAAGTGGCACTGGAAGAACCAGAGGTCAGGCTTCACGTCATACTCGCCAATAACGTGGCCCTTGCCGAACTCACCACCATCGAGACTGATCTCGGTGATGCGGTCCATCATCAGCATGGGCGGTATCGGCAGCTGTGCATTGCCGGGGCCGAAAAGCTGGCCCTGCCCGGAGATCAGAAGTTCTTCCTTGGTATAGGAGGATTGGGGCGTATGAAAATCGTGTGGTCCGCTCATGCAATGCCTCTACTTGCCGTCAATTGCGATCAGGGCATGAGCCTGCCCCAATCCGCCTTGTCAAGCAAACTGGCCCCTTACAGACCAGCTGTGTCTGTGTTCAGCCCCCAGAGCGATGGCTTGTCGATCCAGCCGGTATAGGCGCCAGCGCTGATCTCGCACCACCTGTCATTGCAGCTATGCAGCTCCGCAAGAACACCCGGCTCAATGGTGGCGCGGGCGGGCGAGGCTGATTGTGGTTTGCGGCGCAGCGCGACTTCGCGCGTCACGATCACGTGGTCAGCCTCTGTCAGCTGGCCGACATGCATCCAGACTTCGTCGCCTTCGAAATCGCGTACGCGTGCCCAGTCTGTCGTTTCCTTGACGATCAGGACAGGCATGCCGGCGCGCTCATATTCAAAGGCGACCTGATGGTCTGTGGACGGCCCGATACGTCCATTGACCCGCGCATAGCGCAGTGAGGCAAAGCGCGGCACCGGCTTTCCCGAAAACTGACTGATCTTCACCGCCTGCGCAGAGGCAGACGGCGTTGCCAACTGACAGGCAGTCAGGATAAGGCAGGCAGATAGAAAAAGACGGCAAAATCCCAGCATGTGACTATCTAGTCTTGGCTTGGTGAATCGGTCGTAAAGGCCGATGCCTCTGTCGCAGCAATTGGCGCAGGCGGTTCGCTCTGCTATGCGCTGACGGCAAGGAAAGGAAACGCGTATGACCGCAAAACGGCTGAAGGTTATCGTGACACGGCGCCTGCCGGACCCGGTGGAGCTGCGTCTGAAAGAGCTGTTCGACACTGAGCTCAACGAAACTGACACACCGTTTGATGACGCAAGGCTTGTCGACGCGGTCAAACGCGCCGACGTGCTGGTGCCAACTGTGACGGACACGATCGATGCCCGCCTCCTGGCGCAGGCCGGTCCGCAGCTGCGCCACATCGCCCAGTTTGGCGCGGGCGTCGACAATCTCGACATTGAAAGCGCCGTCCAGCGCGGCATTACGGTGACCAACACGCCGGGTGTGCTGACGGACGATACCGCTGACGTCACCATGGCCCTGATCCTGGCTGTACCGCGCCGCCTGCATGAAGGCATCAAGCTGCTGGAAGCAGGCAAGTTCGATGGCTGGGCGCCGACCTGGATGCTCGGCAAGCGGCTTGCGGGTAAACGCCTCGGCATTATCGGTATGGGCCGTATTGGACAGGCTGTGGCACGCCGCGCAAAAGCCTTCGGCCTCCAGATCCACTATCACAATCGCAAGCCGGTAAACCGTCAGGTCACCGAAGAACTGGATGCAACGTACTGGGAAAGCCTCGATCAGATGCTGGCCCGTATGGACATCATCTCGGTCAACTGTCCGCACACGCCAGCAACGTTCCATCTGCTTTCTGCCCGCCGTCTCGATCTCGTTCGCAAGGACGCCTACATCGTCAACACGGCGCGCGGCGAAGTCATCGATGAAGCTGCCCTTGCCCGCGCCCTGAAGGCTGGCAAGATCGCTGGCGCTGGCCTCGACGTGTTCGAACGTGAGCCTGCCGTGAACCCTGAACTGCTCGGCCTCTCCAATGTGATGCTCCTGCCGCACATGGGTTCTGCCACCGAGGAAGGCCGCATCGAGATGGGTGAGAAAGTCATCATCAACATCAAGACCTTCGCCGACGGCCACAGACCACCAGACCGCGTCATTCCAGCCATTCTCTAGCCGCAGGCTTGACGCCTCGGCTCGCCTGATCTCAACTCAAGATCGAGTTGAGAGGGCAGGGTTTTGAAAAGATTACTGATAATGCTGGCCTGCCTATGGCTGCCAGTCTGGGCTTCTGCGCAGGGCGGCTATGGGGACGCCCTGCGAAACAGCACCACATTTCACGATTATCTGCGCGCGCCAGCGCTGAGCAGTGTCGAACTCTCACCGAACGGCCGCTGGCTCGCGGGTGTGAAGCTGAACCATGAGGGCATCTTCGTCTTCGTCAGCGATCTCGATAATCCGCAAGCTCAGACGGTCGATCTACCCTTCGACGAATCGACATTTGTTAACTGGGTGGAATGGGCGAACGACGACTGGCTGATCACGTCAGTCACAGTCTACGGCACATTTGACGGACAGATTTATACGCGCGCGGGCCTCAACTATTACACATTCTCCGGTTTCGAGACGATGCCAATCCCGGTGACCCGGCTATACCTCGTGCGCCGTGACGGCTCAGGCGTTCAGCGTGTCTTCGAAGGCGTGAAGTCTCTTGAAAAGCGCAACCTGAACCTTGGCCGGATTGTCAGCTTCCTGCCGAATGAACCTGACCATTTTCTCGTCGCAGCCACGTTGCGCGGCGATCTCGATCTTTTCAGGGTCCAGGTTTCGACCGGTGCTCACGAACGCATCGGCGTAGGGAAGAAGGGCACGATTGGCTGGTATGCGGACATTGACGGCCAACCCGCCTTGCGGGTCGACGCAAATCGCCGAGGCACGCGGTACACATATTATGGACGGCAGGATCGCCCCAACGGCCGCACCTCCTGGAAACGTCTTAAATCGGTTCGCGCAGATGAGCGCGCTGAAACCATCAAGCAAAGCACGGAATTTCGTCCGCTCTCTCCTGGCGCGGTGACAGGCACCTATTATGTCGCCGCGCGTCCCGAAGGTGAGCCGACGACGGGTATCCATCTCTATGATTTCACGACCGACACCTATGTCCGCCCGATCCGCGTCGATCCGGACCGCGACATCGAAGACGCGCTGATCAATCCGGAGTCGTACGAATATCTTGGCAGCCGCTACTATGATGATCTGCTGAAAACCGAATTCACCGACCAGGCTATGCAGGCCCACATGGACGGCCTGTCGACCATGTTTGATGCCGCAGTGAATATCGACTGGACCGACAGCAGCCGCGACGGAAAACGCTGGTTGCTCTACGCGAGCGGTCCGCAGGAGCCGGGCACCTATTACGTCTATGACGTCGAAAACGCCCATGTCCGCAATTATGGCAGCGCGTTTCCGAACCTCTCACCCTACAGGCTGTCGCCTGTCGAGATCGTGAAATACCGGGCGCGCGACGGACTGGAGATCACCGGCTATCTGACGATGCCGAAGGGCGTCGGAGACGGCGTGATCCCTCCGGTCGTCGTCATGCCTCATGGCGGGCCGGAAATGCGCGACACGATTACATTCGACCCGCTTGCGCAGATCCTCGCCGGCAACGGCTATGCCGTGTTCCAGCCGAATTTCCGCGGGTCCTCTGGCTATGGGCTGGAGTTTGCCGATGCCGGCAGGCGCCAATGGGGCAAGGCCATGCAGCATGACATCGAAGACGGGTTCGCTCACCTCATCGCGACTGGCAAGGCCGACCCGTCCAACGCTTGCATCTTCGGATATTCCTATGGCGGGTATGCTGCCCTCGCAGCCGCCACGCTGACCCCTGACCTCTATAAATGCGTCATTGCAGCGTCCGGACCGAGCGACCTTCTTGAGATGCTGGACTGGGTGCGCGACGAGGATGGGAGCCGCTCAGACGAGTATGAGTACTGGACCCGGCACATCGGTGATCCGCGCCGCGACCGCGATGAACTTGCGGCGCATTCGCCTGCGCGCCTTGCTCAACAAGTGAAGGCGCCCGTCCTGATGATTCACGGGCATGAAGATGCGGTCGTGCCGGTCGAGCAATCATCGCTCATGGTGGAAGCACTGACCGAAGCTGGCAAAAGCGTAGAGTTCGTAGAGCTTTACCGATCCGGGCATTCACATCGCATGGCAGGTGACCAGCGCAAGGAGATGGAAGCCATTATCGGCTTCCTCGACAGCCACCTCACCGTCGATCCTCAGATCTGGTCGTTCAGCGACTGATCGCCCCAGCTCATTAACGGCAACAAAAAAGCCCGGCATCTCGCCGGGCTTTTCCTTGTTCATCTGAAAAGGCGTCTAGTGGACGCTGACAGGCTGCATCTCATAGGCGCGGGCTGCGGCGAACGCAGCGTCACGGCCCTCTACGATGGCCAGTTGCTCACCATCGCCGTTCGCAACCACAAACAGGGAGGTGCGATCGTTGACGGCTTCCAGCGCCTCGTCAGGCAGGCCGCTCAGTTCGTCGTCCGCAATCTGGCGTACATAGACCAGATCCTTCGCGGTGAAGAGCTTTGCAGCGTGATGTTCAAGGTCTGTCGTCATGGCATGCTCCTTCCTTCAAAGACAGGACCACGACACATGAGAACCCCGGCCAGGCGCCCCGCTAGGCGGCGGCACCGAATGGCGCCGGGTCTTTCCGTGTCATGATCAAATTTGGGGGCTGATTATGCCGCGTTCAAGCCGCAATAGCGGCGTTATGCGGGCAATCCGGCTTCTATCGATCCCAGTCTGAACATCTGTTCAGATCAGTCAAAGAACTCCTCGATGATGATGTCATCTTCGGCCACACCGATCTCTTTCAGCGTGCCTGCAATGTCCTCGACCATCCCATCCGGTCCGCAGATATAGCATTTGCCCTTGCCCGGTTCGATCCGCTCTTCCAGCAGCGCCTTGTCGATCTTGCGTGTATGCACGTCTGCGCTGTCCTGGTCCGTAACGGTAAAATACGTCTTCAGGCCATCCATCTGCTCGAACTCGTCGCGGTAGATGATGTCTTCCTGCTTGCTGTTGGTGAAAATGAGCTCACAGCCCTCTAGCGTGCCCTTGTCTTCGAGGCGCTTTCGCAGGATCGCAATCATCGGCGTCACACCAGCACCGCCCGCGATAAACCAGCCCTTGCCCTCATCCTCAATGGCACCCCATGGCTCGTCGACAAGCACGCGGTCACCGGGCTGCAGCCTGGCGATCTGTTCGGTCACACCATTATGCTCCGGATAGGATTTGATGGTGAATTCAAGATAGCCGTCGGATGGCAAACTGGTCGGCGTGAACGGTCGCTTTTCCTCGCGCCAGTCTTCCTTGTCGATAGCCAGGTCTACCGCCTGCCCCGGCTGTACGCCCAGCCCTGCAGGCTTGTCGAAGCGCAGCTTGAAGACGTCAGGTGTGACGGGCTCAATCGATTGTAGTGTAAGCGCGTAGCTCATCTCTTCTATCTCCGTGTCTTTTCGAAAGTCACTGGAGAAACGGGCGGTCGGTATGGCCTGTTCCGGGACGCGGCGTCGCAGGGGAACTGAGTATCTGCGATATCAGCGAACCCGCAGCCCTGAGCGCGATCCATCGCGAAACGAAGTGAAGCGGGGAACTAAGAAAAATGGTGGAGCCTAGCGGGATCGAACCGCTGACCTCCTGCATGCCATGCAGGCGCTCTCCCAGCTGAGCTAAGGCCCCGTACCAGTCGGAGACGCGTGAGTTATAGCCTCACGCGCCGCCGATCAAGTCCAATTGTCAGGACGATTTCGTGTCGTCCTCATCGTCGCCGTCAACTTCGTCGGCGTCGTCATCACTATCATCGTCTTCGTCCACATCCAGGTCGTCATCGTCGAGGTCGATATCGTCTTCAAGGTCGAAGTCTTCCTCCTCCTCGTCATCGAGGGGGATGTCTTCGTCGTCATCATCATCGTCGAGTTCGTCTTCGGAGAAGCCGGTCGGCACCTTGCCGGGGGCGGCTTCCTCGTCTTCGTCCTCGTCATTGCCTTCCAGGACGACTTCATCAGCTTCCGAACCGAGTTCACGGGAGGCCACATCATCCTCCTCGTCCTCGTCTTCTTCGTCATCTTCGACTTCTTCCTCATCATCGATGTCGTCGTCATCGGTGTCGCGGACCGTCGCCTTTTTCTTCTTTTTCTTTTTCGTCTCTTCTTCGAGATCGTCCTCGTCCTCATCGACAGGGACAGAGCTCTTGGCGCGCTTGGCCTTCAGCTTTGCGCTCGTCGTGCGTACCTCATCGTCTTCTGGATCGAATTCGGTCTTGCACTTCGGGCAAACGGCAGGGCGCTTGTTGAGATCGTAGAATTTCGCTTCGCAGCTCGGACAGATCTGCTTTGTGCCAAGATCAGGATCAGCCATTGGTAAGGAACTCCGGGCTCGATTTAATAATTGCCGGGGCGCTTGCCAGAAACCCCCGCCCCTGTCAAAGCGCTTTTGGCGTCGATCTGCAAAGGAGAAATCATTGGCATGGACTTCGTTCCCGGTTGATCGGTTTCAGGGCGCGATCCGTGCGCCCGGCGACAAGTCGTGTTCTCACCGCGCCCTCATGCTCGCTGGCGCCGCCGCTGGCGTGTCTGAAATCTCCGGTCTGCTGGAAGGCGAGGACGTCATAAACACGGCGCGGGCCATGCAGGCACTGGGCGCCGAAGTAGAGCAGACTGCCCCGGGACGCTGGCGCATAGAGGGCACCGGCAAGACAGGCTTGCGCTCGCCATCCGCGCCCCTCGACTTTGGCAATTCCGGTACGGGCTCACGCCTGATGATGGGGCTGATGGCTGGCTATGACCTCAGAGCAGAGCTGACCGGCGACAAGAGCCTGTCCTCACGCCCCATGGCCCGCATAACCGATCCGCTAAAACTGATGGGCGCCAAATTCGCGCCGGAAGGCCGCGACAAGCTGCCTCTCACACTGAGCGGGCGTGCAGACCTCACCCCGATCTCTTACGCGCCAAAGCAGGCTTCAGCACAGGTGAAATCTGCCATCCTTCTGGCCGGCCTCAATGCCGATGGCCTCACCGAGGTGACAGAACTGTACGCCACGCGCGACCATACTGAACGCATGTTGCGCAGCTTTGGTGTCGACGTGGCGGTGCGCGCCGGCAAGGGCAGTCAGAACGTGGTCACGATTGAAGGCGGCCAGTCCCTTCAAGCCGTAGAGACGAGCATACCCGGCGACCCGTCTTCCGCGGCCTTCCTCATAGCGGGTGCCCTCATCTCTCCGTCCGGCGGCGTTGTCGTCGAACACATCATGTCGAATGCAACCCGCGACGGCTTCTTTCAGGCCGCTGGCCAGATGGGTGCAGGGCTTGGTGCTGAGGAAACCGGCGACGGCGCGGGCGAACGTCTTGTCGACCTGCAGGCCGAAACCAGCGACCTGAAAGGCTGCAAGATTCCGGAAACCCTGGTCGCTGCCATGATCGACGAGTTCCCGATCCTCGCCGTAATTGCCGCCTTTGCCAAAGGTGAAACGCGGGTGCGCGGCGCAGAGGAATTGCGCGTGAAGGAGAGCGACCGCATCAGCGCCATCGTCGCGATGTTGCGCGTGAACGGGGTCGAAGTTGAGGAGCATGAGGACGGATTCACCGTCATGGGCTGTGATGGTCCGCCGCCCGGCGGCGGCCTTGTAGAGACTCACCACGACCACCGCATTGCCATGAGCGCTCTTGTCATGGGTACGGCCAGCCAGAAACCTGTCGCCGTCGATGACATCGCGATGATCGCAACCTCCTATCCGGAATTCCTCGACCATATGCGCACACTCGGCGCCGATATCCGGGAAATCTGACTGCCGGCCGCCGGATTTATTTTTGCGGCCAGCTTGCCAACACCGTCACCCATGTATATCGTTTTTCGATAATTTAAATGGATGGAGGGTACATCATGAAACGCACATTTGTGAGCGTCGGCGCCATTGCGCTGTCAGGCGCCTGGCTCGCGGGCTGTTCGCCCGAGACCTTGAAATCGGCAGAAGCCCAGGAGAGCGCCCAGACCGATACGGAAGCCACCGCTAGCGATTTTGCTTCCTATGACCTGATCGAGCGGGCCGCGATCTTCGGTAATCCTGAGAAAGCCCAGGGGCGCATCAGCCCGAATGGCGAGTACGTTAGCTGGATCGCCCCGGTCGACGGCGTCATGAACATCTGGGTTGCGCCTGCCGATGATCCGGACGCCGCTGAGGCGATTACCAATGACACCTATCGCGGCCTCAACGGCCACTTCTGGTCACCAGACTCTGCCTATGTCTATTACACGCAGGACGATGGCGGGAATGAGAACTTCCACGTCTATGCCTCGAACGTGGAAACAGGTGAGACGCGCGACCTGACGCCTGTTGCCGATGGCGTACGCGCCGTGATCCAGGGCGTCTCGAAAGAACAGCCCGGCAAGGTGCTGATCGGCCTCAACGACCGCAACCCGCAGCTTTTCGATCTCTACCTCGTTAATGTGGCGACGGGTGAGATGGAGCTCGCGGCCGAAAATCCAGGCTATGCTGGCTGGCTGATCGACAACACACTCACGCCGCGCTTTGGCCTCGTCCAGACACCAGGGGGCGGCGCCTCGATCGTCGACATGGAAGGCAATGAGCTGACCTCCATCCCGGCTGAAGACTTCCTCACCACCAATCCGTTTGGTTTCAACGCGGCGAATGACGCCTTCTACGCGGTCGACAGCCGCGGCCGCGACACCGCTGCGCTTGTGAAGATCAGCACCGAAGACGGGTCTGCCGAAGTCATCGCGGAGAATGACCGCGCCGATATCAGCGATGTTCTGCTTCATCCAGAAACCTATGAGCCGATGGCCTACGCCGCAGAGTATCTGCGCAATGAGTGGCAGCCGCTCACAGACGAGGCCGCGGCCGACCTCGACTTCCTTCAGTCTGAGCTAGAAGGCGATATCCAGATCGTCGCCGCCACCGACGACCTTTCCCGCATGGTCGTCTACTCAGGCTCCGCGACCCTGCCAGGCGTCTATTATGTCTATGACCGCAGCGCCCAGACGCTGACGGAAATGTTCAAGACCCGGCCAGACCTGGCCTCGTCGCCGCTCCAGCCGATGCACCCGGTTGAGATTGCGTCACGCGATGGCCTGACGCTTGTCTCTTACCTGACCCTGCCGCCCGGCTCTGATGCCGATGGTGATGGCCGCCCTGAGCAGCCTGTTCCGATGGTGCTGAACGTCCATGGCGGCCCTTGGGCGCGTGATTCCTATGGCTACAATTCATGGCACCAGTGGCTCGCCAATCGCGGCTATGGCGTCCTGTCGGTCAATTATCGCGGCTCAACCGGCTTCGGTAAGGAGTTCGTCAACGCCGCCGTCAAGGAATTTTCCGGCAAGATGCATGATGACCTGATCGACGCCGTCGAATGGGCTGTCGAAGAAGACATCGCCATTGAAGACCAGGTCGCCATCGCAGGCGGCTCCTATGGCGGCTACGCGACACTGATCGGCGTGACCTTTACACCGGACACCTTTGCCTGCGGCGTCGACATTGTTGGTCCGTCGAGCCTCGTCACCCTGGTGGAGAGCTTTCCGGACTATTGGAAGCCTTTCCTGGAGGGCACCTGGTTCAAATATGTCGGCGATCCGGCCAACGATGAGGACCGCGAAGACATGCTGGCGCGCTCCGCGATCAGCCGGGTCGATGACATTTCGGTTCCGCTCCTCATTGGCCAGGGCGAGAACGACCCGCGCGTGACCAAGCTGGAGTCCGATCAGCTCGTCGAGACGATGAACGAAAAGGGCCTTCCGGTTACCTATGTGAACTTCCCGGACGAAGGACACGGCTTTGCTCGTCCTGAAAACCGCCTCGCCTTCTATTCGGTGATGGAAGGCTTCCTCGGCGAATGCCTTGGTGGACGCTCAGAGGATTTCGGTACAGCTTTCGAAGGCTCGACCATCCAGGTACTGGCGGGCGCTGAATATGTCGCCGGGCTTGAAGAAGCAGTTGCGTTGTCGGCCCGGGCCGATGAAGCAGAAACCAACGACGGCGAATAGAAACACAGCGCTACAAGCAAGAAGATGACAGGCCGCCGCCCCCGCCAGAAGGGGCGGCGGCTTTTCTTTTGGCACTTCACCCCGCCATTCTGCGTTGGGGTTTCACAGACGACAGGGAGCCGACATGAAAGGCCGCATCCATCTCTATCAAGGCAATATTCTCGACGTGGACTGCGAGGTAATCGCGAACGCTGCGAACAGCTCACTTATGGGTGGCGGCGGCGTGGATGGTGCGATCCACCGCGCAGCGGGCCGGGACCTGAAGGACGCCTGCAAACCGCTTGCCCCGTGTCCGACGGGAGAGGTTCGCGTTACCGAAGGCTTTGACCTTTCCCCGCGTCTCATCTTCCACACGGTCGGCCCGGTCTGGCGCGGCGGCGATCAGGGCGAGGCAGAATTGCTGAAGGCGTGCTACCGTCACTGCCTTAAGGAACTTGTCCGGCGCGACCTGACCTCCATCGCCTTTCCGGCAATCTCTACAGGCGTCTATGGCTACCCTGCCAATGAGGCAGCCGGCATCGCCGTGAATACCTGCCGCGAATTCGCGAAAGATCACGAGGTGAAGATCACCCTCACCGCGTTCGACGACAAAATGGCGACAGCCTTTGAAGGCGCGCTCGATCAGCCCTGACGGGTCAGCGCGTCAATTGTCTCAAGGTGAGGCGCAAGATCGAGATCCTGGGCGGCAAGCCAGTCTGGATTGTAGTAGGTGTCGAGATAGCGTTCACCACCGTCGCAGATCAGTGTGGCGACACTGCCGTCTCGTCCTGCCTCGCGCATTTCAGCCATCAGGTGTAGCGCCGCCCAGACATTGGTGCCGGTCGACCCGCCGCACTTCCTGCCCAGCACCGTTTCAAGCCAGTGGATTGTCGCCAGGGATGCCGCGTCCGGGACCTGCACCATCCGGTCGATCACCCGCGGCTGGAACGACGCTTCCACCCGTGGCCGCCCGATCCCCTCAATTCGTGAGCGCGACTGAAGCCGCACATCACGGTTCCCTGACTGGTAATAGTTGTAGAAAACAGAGTTTTCGGGGTCAGCAACGCAAAGCTGCGTCTTGCCTGACAGATCGCCGCGATAGCGGATGAACCGTCCGATCGTCGCCGACGTGCCCCCCGTCCCCGCGCTCATGACCACCCAGTCTGGAATGGCGTGTTCTTCCAGCTCAAGCTGCGCAAACAGGCTCTCGGCGATATTGTTATTGCCGCGCCAGTCGGTCGCCCGCTCCGCATAGGTGAACTGGTCCATGTAATGGCCGCCCGTTTCATGCGCGATCCGCTCAGCCTCAGCATAAATCTGAGAGGCAGGCACCGCGCGGGTCTCTGCGCCATAAAAATTGATCTGGTCGATCTTCTTCTGCGCGGTCCCCTCCGGAACGACGGCGATAAAGCGCAAGCCAAGAAGCTTGGCAAAGTACGCTTCTGAAACTGCAGTTGAGCCTGACGAGCTCTCGACCACCACAGTGTCCGGCCCGATCGCGCCATTGCAGATGCCGTAGAGATAGAGTGAGCGCGCCAGCCGGTGCTTCAGACTACCGGACGGGTGAATGGACTCGTCCTTCAGATAGAGTTGCTGGCCGGAAAAACCCGGCAGGTCGACCCGAATGAGATGCGTGTCGGAAGAGCGGTTGAAGTCAGCGTTAAGCCGGCGCACCGCCTCGCACACCCAGTTGCGTTGTGCACATAGACCACTCATCAGCCAGTCATCCTTGTATGTGGGCCTCCCATGAAGGCCGAATTGACAGGTGACTGCACCGCAATGCAAGGCTGGTTGACCCTTCCGGCTACATGGCGCATCTGTCCGCGCCATGATTATTGCCATTGATGGAACGCTCGCCTCCGGGAAGGGGACGATTGCCCGCCGCCTTTCGGACCTGTTTGCATTGCCGCACATGGACACAGGCCGTCTTTATCGCGCGACAGGTGTCGCCGCCATGAACGCAGACGCTGACCTCACCGATGCCGCCGCGATCGCGGAAATTGCCTCCAGGCTGGAACCTTCGCTCTTTACCGAAGCCGAACTTCGTACCGCAGAGGCCGGCCTTGCGGCGTCAAAAGTTGCTGTCCTGCCGGAGGTGCGCGCCGCCCTGCTGGAGCTGCAGCGCAACTTCGCGCACCAGCCAACCGGTGCGATCCTTGATGGTCGTGACATAGGCACAGTCGTCTGCCCGGAAGCGGATGTGAAACTCTGGATCGATGCCGATGTCGAAGTGCGCGCCAGGCGCCGCCACGCCGAGCTGGAAGCTGCTGGCGACACGATCTCGCTCGAAGATCTGACGGCCCAGCTGCGAGAGCGCGATGAGCGCGACCGCAACCGCAAGGACGCGCCCATGGTCGCTGCCGCAGATGCGATCTTGATCGATACGACTGATCTGACTATAGACGCGGCTGTGAACAAGGCGCGGGCCGCCGTCGAAAAGGCGAACTCCCGTACCGGCTAGCAGGTTCTGGCGCATCTGGCGTCAAATCCAAAAACCTCTGCCCGCCTCGTTCAAGACCCTGACCCTGCGATTACGCCAGCAATCCCGCTTGCGCGTCATAAACCCGTTTGGGTCGGACCTGGAGTTTACATGTCTACTGAAACAATGAATCCGAGCACCGACGACTTCGCCTCTATGTTCGAAGACTCGGCGGCTGCTTCTACTCTGCAGGAAGGCCGTGTGGTCCCTGCAACGGTCGTTGCCATCACCGGCGACAACCTGATCCTCGATGTCGGCTTGAAAGTCGAAGGCCGCGTCGCCCTGAAAGAATTCATGCTCGAAGAAGAGCAACCGAAGCCGGGCGACATCGTCGAGGTCTTCCTCGAGCGTATCGAAAACCTGATGGGCGAAGCCGTTCTTTCGCGCGACAAGGCCCGCCGCGAAGAGAGCTGGATCAAGCTCGAAGACAGCTACAACAAGGAAGAGCCGGTCAAAGGCGCGATTTCCGGCCGGGTCAAAGGCGGTTTCACCGTCGATCTCGGCGGCGTCAATGCCTTCCTTCCTGGCTCTCAAGTGGACATCCGTCCGGTCCGCGACGTTGGCCCGCTGATGGGCGAAGTTCAGCCTTTCGCAATCCTCAAACTCGACCGCGCCCGTGGCAATATCGTTGTCTCGCGCCGTGCGATCCTTGAAGAGAGCCGCGCCGAACAGCGTGCCGAAATCGTCGAAGCGATGAACGAAGGCGATGTGCGCGACGGCGTCGTCAAGAACATCACCGATTACGGTGCGTTCGTTGATCTCGGCGGCATCGATGGCCTCCTTCACGTCACCGACATGAGCTGGAAGCGGATCAACCACCCAAGCCAGGTCGTCAATGTGGGCGACACGGTGAAGGTCCAGATCATCAAGGTGAACGAAGAGACCCAGCGTATCTCGCTCGGCATGAAACAGCTCGAGGCAGATCCATGGGAAGGCATCGAAAGCAAGTACCTCATCGGCACGCGTCTTCCAGGCGTTGTCACGAACATCACCGACTATGGTGCATTCGTTGAGCTTGAAGATGGCGTTGAAGGCCTGATCCACGTCTCTGAAATGAGCTGGACCAAGAAGAACGTCCATCCGGGCAAAATCGTCTCGACGTCTCAGGAAGTCCTCGTCGAAGTGCTCGATGTCGATTCCGAAAAGCGCCGCATCTCGCTTGGCCTCAAGCAGACCCAGGACAATCCTTGGTCGGCATTCCTCGGCGACCACCCTCCGGGCACGGAAGTCGAAGGCGAAGTTCGCGGCATCACCGAGTTCGGTCTCTTCATTGGTCTTGGCCCAGAGCTCGACGGCATGGTCCACATCAACGACATTTCGTGGGATGTGCCAGGTGAGCAGGCGATCGCCAATTTCAACAAGGGCGACCAGGTCCGCGCCAAGGTGCTCGACGTCGACACCGAGAAAGAGCGTATCTCGCTCGGCATCAAGCAGCTTTCGGGCGATCCGATGTCCGATCTCGATGTCCGCCGCGGCGACACGGTCACGTGTACGGTCAGCGAAGTCACCTCCGGTGGCATCGAGGTCCAGTTCGGCGATCCGGCCATGACGGCCTTCGTCCGCCGCTCCGACCTGTCCCGCGACCGTTCCGAGCAACGCCCAGAGCGTTTCTCTGTCGGCGACAAGATCGACGCCAAGGTTACGCAGATGGACAAGGCTTCGCGCCGCGTCTCCGTCTCGATCAAGGCGCTTGAAATCTCCGAGGAGCAGGAAGCCGTCAAGCAGTATGGTTCTGCTGACAGCGGTGCCTCGCTCGGCGACATTCTTGGTGCCGCGCTCGCATCGGGCGACGACAAGGAGACCTCAAACAAGGTCACCGAAACCCCGGATGAGATCGACGAAGACAATAACTAGGCCTGTTTTACGGCTTAATTATTGGTAATTCCGGTCGATTCGGAAGAAACCTGACATAGTTTGGGGCGGAGCCACTGGTTTCCGCCCCAAATTTCATTTACATTCAACGTCATGCTCAGGTCAGAACTGATTGCCCGTCTGGCAGAAGAATATTCGCATCTCCGGCACGATGATCTGGAAAAGATCGTCGCGGTGATCCTTGATGAAATCGCTGATGCGCTGGCCGACGGTAACCGCGTCGAGTTACGCGGCTTCGGTGCCTTCTCGGTCAGGGAACGAAAACCGCGTACCGGCAGGAACCCCCGCACCGGCGAGACCGTCGAAGTGAAGGCCAAACGCGTGCCTTTCTTCCGGCCTGGCAAGGAGCTTCGCGCGCGCGTGAACGGCGGCGACGATCCCGAAGCGCGATAGTTTCGAGCTATCGTCCTGCCATCATTCCGTCACAATTGGTTGACGCTAGGTCCAAAGCTGGGAATATCGGGTTTGCCGTAGGGGCGGCATGCTCAGGGAGACAGTCTTATGTTCAAGGAATTCAAAGAGTTCGCAATGAAAGGAAACCTGGTCGATCTGGCCGTTGGTTTCATTCTTGGCGGTGCGTTCTCGACCATCGTGAAGTCGCTGGTCAACGACATCATCATGCCACCGCTCGGCCTCGTTCTCGGCGGCGTCGATTTCGCTGATCTTCACTACCCGCTGGACGGCGGCACGTATGAGTCGCTCGAAGCGGCAAACGAAGCTGGCGCACCGGTCATTGCGTATGGCCTGTTCATCAACAATGTCATTTCCTTCGTGATCATGGCGCTTGCCCTGTTCTTCGTTGTGAAAGGCATCAACAGCATGAAGCGCAAGCAGGAAGAGGCCCCGGCCGAAGCACCGCCGCCGCCACGTCAGGAAGTCCTGCTGGAAGAGATCCGCAACCTGCTTGCCAAACAGCAGGGCTAAGGCGCGACCTAAATCGCAAGAACAGGAAAGGGCGGCTCCGATGGGGCCGCCCTTTTCGTATCTTCGATCTTCGAAACCGGACCTAGTACTCGTAGATTTCCCAGCCGGTCATCTCGATCGTATAGGCTGCGTCCGCAAGCTCTGTGTCCTGACGCGCCGTGCGGATTGTGCCCTCGATCCAGACCGCTTGCGACAGGTCACGTAGTTTGATCTTCTCATTGGTCTCGACAAACACGGTCTGGTTTGGTGGCGGAGGCGGGGCATGCAGGCAGGCGCCGTAATACGGTACCAGCAGGAATTCGGAGATTTCAGCCTCGGAACCGTAATCGAACGGTACTGTATAGCCCGGCAGGCGGATCTTCATGCCGTCCAGCTCATCGACGACATTGAATGTGCCGATTTGAATGGCTTGGTCCGCGGCTGAGCCTTCAGCGATACCCCCACCGGAATAAAGCCGCGCCATCTGCGCCTGGTACATCTCGGCGATCCGCTCTTCCTCGCCCTCGGGCATCAGTTCTTCCCAACCGATTTCGGTAATGCCGCGCGCCTCCAGCTCAGCATCGCGCTGGGCCTGCTGCGCCAGGGACGAGCTTTCAGGCTCTGGCACTGGATCACCGATTTCAGGTTCGCTCGCGGGCGACTGACTGGACGGCGCCGTCACTTCCGCCGCTTGCGGTTGGGCCGCTTCACTGGTCTCGCCGCCGCAGGCTGCAATAACAACGAGGCTGGCCGCGGATAGTAGAGGGTGAAAATGTTTCATGCGTCTAAAATAGTGCGTTCCAGAGCCTGCTGCCACAGGCAAGTTCAGGATTGGCACCTATCCTCTTCTACCTAGAGCTTCACTG
Source organism: Henriciella marina (assembly GCF_027213945.1). GTDB lineage: Bacteria > Pseudomonadota > Alphaproteobacteria > Caulobacterales > Hyphomonadaceae > Henriciella > Henriciella marina_A. The sequence continues at coordinate 809,360 of NZ_JAPWGW010000001.1, read as the reverse complement.
TCAGGCCATCGGCCAGCGACCGGCGGAGCGCCATGACCGCCGGGATTGTCCCGATAAGGGTCGCTGCGCCGAAAACCGCAAGAACCGTCCAGCCATCAATGGCTGATATGCCTAGCCCGCCAATCGAGATGCCATAGGCAGATGACAGGATCGGCCCAGCGATCAGCAGCCCAAGCTGCACCAGAAACACGCCCACAACCGCACCGCAAAGCCCAAGCATCGCTGCCTCTGCCACCATCAGAAAAAAGATATGTCCCGGCCGCGCGCCAGTTGCCCGCAAGATAGCCATTTCACGGCGCCGCTCATTCAGGCTCGTCAGAATACTGGTCAGTACGGAGACGAGGCCAACGGCGATCACGAAAACCGACACCGCGATCAGGGCACGTTCGACAATCCCGGTCACCTGCCACAACTCGCCAAGTGCTACACCAGGAATGATTGCGAGCAGTGGCTCGCCTCCTTGCGTGTTCAGCGCTCTCTGCGTGCGCAGCAGGCTGCCGCGTTGCTCAAGCCCGACGAATACTGCGGTGACTGACTTTGGCGTCAGGTCGAAACCGCGGATCATGTCTTCGCTGATCGTGTCGGCAAACGGGCTACGCGTGCCACTCTCCCAGCCAACATGGATGGCTGTAATGCCTTCCAGCGGCACATGAATGGACCGGTCTACCGGTGTTCCCGTCTGTGCCAGAATACCCGTAACGATAAACGGCTTGTCCTCATGATCGGTCAGGCCGCCAGCACCCAATCCATGTGTCAGGACGATCTCGCTGCCGATCGAATAGTCCAGTTCCTTGGCAACATCCGCGCCGATCACCGTTTCGTAGATGTCGCTGAACAGCTTGCCTTCCGAAACGCGAAGCTGGGTGCCGCCGCCATGACGGTAGTGTTCGAAATAGGACTCATTCGTGCCGACGACGCGGAAGCCGCGATGATTGTCGCCAAGCGATAGCGGGATCGTCCAGGCGACGTCATCACGCCCATCAATCGATTCATACGTGTCCCAACTGATTTCAGCGGTCGCGCTCCCCAGTCGGAAAACCGAATAGAGCAGAAGATTGATCTGCCCCGTCGGCGCGCCGACTATCAGGTCGGTCCCCGAAATCGTATTGTCGAAGCCGGCCCGCGCGCCATTCCGAACCTTGTCGACGCCCAGGAAGAGCGCGACCGACAAGGCCACGGCGAGAATTGTGAGCAGCGCCGATCCGCGCCGGTTCATCAGGCTTCGCCAGGCTAGGCCCAGAATGGAAAAGCCCATCAGACGCCTCCCTTCGCGCGGTTGATCTCAGCCAGATCGACGCTGCGGTCGAAATGGCTTGCCAGCGATGCATCGTGACTGACGAAAAGAAGCGCGGCGCCTGACCGGCCCGCTTCTTCATTCAAAAGTTCAATAAAGCGGTCACGGGCGTCTGCATCAAGGGCAGATGTCGGCTCGTCCGCAATGATGAGATCCGGGCCACCAATCAGCGCGCGGGCAACCGCCACGCGCTGCTGCTGTCCGACTGAAAGCTCCGTCACCGGGCGGGAGAGCATACGCTCGCCGTCGAGGCCTAGGCGTGAGAGAAGCCTCACCGCCTCCTCGTTCAGCCGTCCTTCCCCACCTGCCGCCTGCCGGCGGGCCGACGAAAACCTGCAGGGCAAGGTCACATTCTGGACCAGCGACAGGTACGGCACGAGGTTGAACATCTGGAAAATGACGCCCAGTCGATCTGCCCGCAACGCATCTCGCTTCGGCCCGCTCAGCGCCGTCATGTCATGGCCGAGCACCTCTACCTTGCCCGATTGCGGCTCAAGCACGCCCGCAATCAGGCCAAGTAATGTGGATTTGCCAGAGCCGCTGGGCCCGCGCAGGAAGACACGCTCGCCAGCCTCGAGCCTGAAGCCGGGGATATCAAGCAGGGCCGGACCATCCTGCCAGGCAAAGCGCAAATCGATGAGATCGATAACAGGCGGTGTGGTCACGATAGGTCTAGTTGATCCTCAGTTCCGGTTTCGCAGGCGTCAGCTCGGCACTGTTCTGCGTCACATCCGAAACATAGACCGCTTCGACTTCTGTCAAAGTCGGATAAGCATTGAATGCAACGACGCGGATCGCCTCAAGCGCGCTGGCATCGGCACAGTCATATTCAGCAGATGTCTGAAGTTCGCCGTGGCCGTTCGCCAGACGCGTCGACATGGAGCGGGAAACCAGATCGCATCCGACATCGCCAACAAGGTTCACAATATTTGTCTCGTCTCGCAGCGTTTCCTGTACCGCTTCAATCTTGGCCTGATCTTCATCGCTCTGTGGGCTCTCGGGCGCGCCGAAGGAAGCGAGCGGCGCATCGAACGAAATCGAAATCGTGCTGTTCTGCTCAGTGACCGCAAGCATCGCATAACCGTGCTGATGGCTACCTAGCCGCACGGCAGACTCATCTGCCGATGGATCGCGGTCATGGTCGTTGTGATCACCTTCGGCTGAAGCGCGCTCTTCATGAGCGTTATCCTCGGTTTCGGCGACCATTTCGTCCGGCTCGCCATCGACCAAGGCAACTTCGGTCGTTTCCTCTTCGACACTGATCTCGGTCTCGGCTGTTTCCTGTGGGCCCAAGGCTTCTGAACCATTCTCGCCGCCGCAGGCCGTCAGCAAGGCGGCCGAAACCAATACGATAAAGCTTGCACTGCAATACTTCATGATACTCCCTTTCGCGCGCCACTATCCGGGTGTATGGGCTCGCAATCCTTAAATGAGATACTATAACGTCTCAACCAGCAATCGTGCATCAATGCAAGTTCGCCCGCGCGCGAACATGAAGAGCAAGTCAGGCAATCCCGGTTTATGCTGTCTTATCTGCAAGCGCCCCTGCTCTTTGGACTGATTGCCGCCTTCGTCACGACAATCGGCCTGATCGTCGTTGCCCGTAGCGCCACATGGACCGAAAGAAACGCTTCAACATTCGGGCTCGCCGCTGCTGGGATGCTCGCCACGCTCGCTTTTCTCCACATCATTCCAGAAGCCTTTCACCTATCCCAGCAAGCGCCGATCTGGCTCGCCGCGGGTTTTTTCGGCGGCCTGCTCCTGCACAATGCTGTTGCGCTCCTTTTTCCGGAGCGGCCCGGGCGCAAACCGGTGAACATCGCCCTCACCCCGATTATCGCCATCGCCTCGCACTCCTTTATTGACGGCATCATCTATGCGGTCACTTTTGCGAGCAGCTTTGAGTCAGGCGTCTACGCCTCGCTCGGCCTGATCCTGCATGAGTTTCCGGAAGGCGTCATCGCCTTTGCGATCATGAAGCGGGCCGGGGTCAGCAATATGAAAGCGTTCTGGATCGCCTTTCTGGCCGCCGCCGCCACGACGCCTGCAGGTGCGCTCGTCTCGGCGCCCATCATGTTCATGCTCGAGGCGGAAGTGCTCGGCGCGATGTTCGCGATGTCGGCAGGTCTTCTTCTTTTCGTTGCGACGGGTCCACTCATGGCCCCGCTAAAGGAAACGAGACCCGGCCGCGGCCTCGGCGCGGTGGGCGCAGGGGTTGCCGCAGCTTTGGTGATCTTCCTCGCGCCCATCCACGGTGCGCATAATCATGATATGGATACCGTCCACGATCACGATCACGGGCATGCGCCCGGAACTGACCAGCCCGACTTCTCGCAGATGTAACGGGGCGCGGTCTGCGCCTGACGCGGGCGCACTGCCGATATTCGGACCGCTCGTCGAAAAACACCGCCAGTACACCGCCACTGCACCATGACTGCACCGCTCCGGCACCACATTTGCAACGGTTAGCAAAAGGTTACCGGAGCGCGGAAGAATGCGGGACAAAATCGGAAGATACACCAGTGCGCTGATCGTATCGCTCGTCTCCATGTATTGCGGTGCCAGCCGCTATGCTTTCGCCGATACGCCTGCAGAGCGCGCGTGTGGCCTTAACGACGCGCTCGCCTGGCAGATGAAGCTTGACGCGCCAGACGAAGAGGCAACGCCCGCCTATATCCGCCGTATCACCGAGGACTTCATCACACGCTGTCCGGACCGTCCTGAAGTGCCAAGCGCACACCAGATTGCCGGTATGGCGGCAGGCTGGGAGGGGCTTTCCGAGGTATCCGTCCAACACTTCCGCAAGGCGGGCGCGATGCGAGATAGCGACGCCCTTTTCATGGCAGCCGCTGGCGAACTTCATACCGGAAACAGCGACGTCGCCTGGGCCTTGCGCGACCGCGCCATCGCGCTGTGGACAAGGCGTCTCGCCTATCGCGGGGCAGATGTGGACACTTTCGGGGTTCGCGGTGGGACAATTCACGCGATACGCTTTACGCGGCAGCGCGCATCGACGGGAGCAACGCACATTTGGCTGGCGCAACCTGATGGTCCCGGCTGGCCCGGCGTGCTGACCTTGCAATCAAGCGACCAACTTAACGCCCTCCACCAGCTGACCGCTGGCGAGGACGCAAAACCCATCTCACATCTTCGTTTTGTCAGGTGCCAGTCGCGGCGCCTTCTGGCGCGCACGGAGGATGCCTTTACCGAGGAAGAGCTGGAGGAACTCGCCGAGCAGTCTCTGACGGCCTACCTCGCAGACCCGGACCGGGAAGGTGAGAAGGAATATTCTACCTGCATCCTCGCCCGCCAGATGCTGGCAGAGCCCCAGGATCCCGCACTGCTATTGACCCAGTAGACCAATCTGGCACTGCTGTGACCGTCATGTTTTTAGACGGAAGAGGCAGGGGGCCTTTCACCGATGCCAAAGGCACTTTCCATCCCTTTGATGCTGTCAGGCCTCCTCCTGATCTGCGCCCCTCTCATCATCTACGCCCTCGATTCCCTGATCGGGCTCGGCAGGCTTGATCCGCTTACACTTTCCACCCTGATCGGAACGCTGGGCGCAGGACTTCTGGCCTTCAGCCAAGGCGACCGCTGGCCGCGCTTCTTCCTCGCCCTAGGCGCAGGACTAGGGGTCCTGATCCTGCAGATTTACGGGATCGTGTTTCTGGTATTGGGTTCGAGCGGGCTTTAGCTGGAGCGGAAAGCGAACTTTCCATACCCGGCAAAGGACACCAGCGTGCAGACGATTGTCGCGATGGCTGTCGCCAGTACGGGCGGGCAGGTCGGCACCATTACGAGCAGGCCCGCATAGAGCAGATAGTTAAAGGTCGCGACGCTAGTCGCCACGGTAAAGTACCGCCCCGCTTCAGAAATCTGGCTCCCGCTGCTGGCGCCGAATGTGAAGGCGCGGTTCAGGCGCCAAGTCACGAACATCGCAAACAGTATGGAGACGACACGCGCCACAAAAGGGCCGATGCCGCCTGAAATCAGCAGGAAAAGTGTGCCGGCATCCGCCAGAAAGCCAAGCCCACCCACCAGAACGAAACGTACGATTCTGGTCTTCAGAACCTGATGGATCAGGACTTCCATTCGGGCGCAGGATAGCTGAGGAAGACGGAGCGTTTCGCCTCGACGCGCGCGCGTGCGAGACTATCGAGGATAAGCCCGCAAACCGCGGTCACCGTCGCAACAATAACGAGGCCCATGGAGAGGACCGCTGTCGGGAAACGTGGCACGAGGCCGGTCTGGAAGTAGGTCAGCGCAAGCGGCGCTGCGAGACAGAGCGCGGCCAGTGTCAGAGCAAGGCCAATTGCGCCAAAGAAAGCTGCCGGACGCGTTTCCTTTGCCAGTACCATGAACATGCCCAGAATGCGGAAACCATCGCGGAATGTCTTGAGCTTCGACGTCGAGTCCTCTGGACGTACGCCATACGGCGTCGGACGCTCCAGCGTCGGAATGCCGATCTGGCAGGAATGAACCGACATTTCGGTCTCGATCTCGAAACCGCCAGAAACTGCCGGAAACGATTTCACGAAGCGGCGGGAAAATACACGGTAGCCAGAGAAAATGTCGCTGAACTGGCGCCCGAAAAGCCGGTTGAACAGCATGTTGAAGATACGATTGCCAAAGGCGTGGCCGCCGCGGCCTGCATCCTTGGTCACATTGGCGCGCGTGCCGACAACCATATCGACATGGTTCTTCTTCATGAGCTCAACCAACGTCGGCGCGAGCGCGGCATCATAGGTACCGTCACCGTCGGCCATCACATAGATGTCCGCCTCAATATCAGCGAAAATGCGGCGCACGACATGACCCTTGCCCTGCCGGATCTCGGTGCGGACAATCGCGCCAGCTTCACGCGCAATCTGCGCCGTCGCGTCGGTGGAATTATTGTCGAAAACATAGATGTCGGCGCCGGGAAGCGCACTGCGAAAATCTTCGATGACCTGTGCGATGGTGGCAGCTTCATTATAGCAGGGCAGCGTCACGGCGATGCGAGCTTCTGCCGGGTCAGCGGCTGGACGAGGATCAAAAGTTTCAACAGCCGCGCGCTTCATCGCGTCACCTTTCTGTAACCACATTCGTCGTTTAACAGGGCCAGGTGAACAGCTGGTTACGCCTGCCAGCCCTGAAGATGAGCGCGCATGCAGAGCGAAAAGCCCTCCCCCTTAGCGTCGAAATGGGTGCTGATTGCCTTCGGCCTCGTCGCTGTTGGCCTCGTCGCCCTGCAGGCGGGTTCTACGCTCGGCGGCGACCTTCGCGGCAATGATGACATGATGCGCATGCAGCAGGTTCGAGACCTGCTGTCGGGCGAGCGGGGCTGGTATGATGTCAGCCAAAGGCGCCTTCTGACGCCTGAGGGCGGGGAAATGCACTGGTCGCGCCTGCCAGACCTTTTCATTGCCGCGATCATCTTCCTGCTCCAGCCCCTGATCGGCACGCGCATGGCAGAAGGTGTGGCAGCGACGCTGTGGCCGATGATGCAGCTGGGCTGGATACTCGCCATGGTCGCGATCTGCCTGAAGCGGCTCGGCGCGACCTTGAGCGGCCAGATGGCCGGAATGTTCTTCCTCGCGACGTCATTCGCCCTGTTCAATCTGCTTCCTGGGCGGGTCGATCATCACGGCCTAGGACTGGCGTTGACGCTGACCGGGTTCGCAGCACTTCTTTCACCCATACGCAATGCGCGGTCCGCCTTTATTGGCGGAGCCTGCGTTCCGGTCATGCTGAGCGTCGCTATCGAGAACTTGCCCGCGGCCGCCTTCCTGATTGCGGGCTTCTCCATTGCCTGGATCGTGCGCGGCGGGATTGAGGCAGGACGCCTGCGGATCTTTGGCGCTACGCTCGTGGTCGCAGCGCTACTTACTTACGTATTCGATGCGCCGGGGGCCCAGGGCGTGCGCGCCGTTTGCGACGCCTATGGCCAGTCACATTTCGTCGCTCTTCTGGTCGGCGGGGCCGGGCTTTTCGTGATCGCGACCGCCGCCCCGTCTGCGGACACGTGGCGTTTGCGCCTTGCCTTGATAACCGTGGCCGGCGCCGTCGCACTCGCCACCTTCATTGCCATCAATTCGTCTTGCCTCGGCAATCCGTATGCAGGCGTCCTTGATGATGTGCGCACTGGCTGGCTGTCAGGCGTTGGCGAGGCCCGCAACGCGGCCGCAGTGTTTGTCGACGATGCAACTCAGGCAGTGTTCTATTTCGGATTTGGCCTGGCCGGCGTCATCGCTGCGCTGGTCTGCCTCCTGCGAGCGCCGGACGGCCTGCGTCTTGCGCGCAGCTTCCTGCTCGCCTTCTGCCTTCTCGGGTTCGCAGTTTCGCTCTGGCAACTGCGCGCGGCCATGATGTCCCACGCCTTCGCAGCTATTGCGGGCGGCCTGCTGACAGGCTTTGTCTTCCATCACTGGAGGGAAAATCGCGGCGGACATGCGGCGCTTGTCCTTGTGCTGGTTGTCCTGCTCGCCTCACCTGCCGGATGGCGCCTGCCAGGCCTTCTCCTGCCCGAGACGAAAGATGAAACCCACACAGCCGACTATGACTGCACCTCTACTGCCGCGCTTGCGCAGGTCGCCGCCGCACCAAGCATGGTTGTGTTTACGCCGATCGATCTTGGTGCGCCGCTGATCTACCACACCCCCCATTATGCAATGGCAGCCCCTTACCATCGCAATGTTCATGCGCTGGCGCGGACGCTGAACATCTATACCGGTCCGGTGTCGCGTGCCCGTGAAAAGATGTCCCGCTCAGGCGCAACCCACCTTCTCTATTGCCCCGGCCTGAATGAAATGGCCGCCTATGCCGAACGCGCGCCAAACGGTTTTGCAGCCGCGCTGGAAAGCGGCAACCTGCCAAACTGGCTGGTCCCGACAACATCCGAAGATAACAGAACCGGCGACCCTGTCCTTTACAGCATCGTCTTCGACCGCAATTGACGCAGCGGAGGCTTTGCGGCAACGGAGGGCATGTCAAAACTCGATACGCCCGAAAAAGTCGTCGATGCGCTTGAGGCCGCCTATTCGAACGCCGTCAACGCGCTCACCTCCAGCCTTGAAACCTATCTGAACGAAGGCAAGGCGCCTTCTGTAGAGACGCGCACCGCGCGAACCTTCTGCTACCCCGCGCTGATCATACGCTATGATCCTGAAGGTCCGCCGCCGCCAATTTCGCGCGCATTCGGCAAGATGTCGGAACCCGGCACCTATATGTCGACCATTACCCGGCCGGACTATTATCGCCCTTACTTGCTTGAGCAGCTTCGCCCCCTGATGCGGGACTATCCGGTCGAGGTTGAGGTCAAGCCATCCGGCTCTGAAATCCCTTATGCCTATGTCTGGGACCAGGCCGAAGCGCAGGGGCTTGATGAGGTAAACCCTGCGGAACTGGCACGCTGGTTCCCGTCGCCGACCCTGTCTGCAATCGGCGACGAAGTGGCGGATGGCGAGCTTTACGAACCCGGCTCGACCCGCCCGCTTGCGCTGTTTGATGGTCCGCGTACCGATTATTCGCTGAAGCGCCTCGCGCACTATACCGGGACGCCGGTCGAGCACATGCAGCGCTATGTGCTGTTCACCAACTATCACCGTTATGTCGACGCCTTCTGTGACTGGGGTGTCCAGCAGCTGGAACAGGGCTCGCGTTATACCGGCCTGTCTGTCGCCGGCGGCCTTATCGTCGACGGCAAGACGCCAGACGCAAAGTCGGCCATCGATGCCGCGCCATGGCGCCGCTTCCAGATGCCAGCCTATCACCTGATGGCAGAGGACCGGACCGGCATCACATTGGTCAATATTGGTGTTGGCCCGTCCAATGCGAAAACGATCACCGATCACCTGGCGGTGCTTCGTCCCGAATGCTGGCTGATGGTCGGCCACTGCGGCGGCCTACGTCACAGCCAGCAGATCGGCGACTATGTGCTGGCACACGCTTACTTGCGTGATGATCATGTCCTCGACGGCGTCCTGCCACCAGACATCCCGATCCCGCCGATTGCCGAAGTTCAGATCGCCTTGCAGCAGGCGGCTGCGGACGTAACGGGCGAGCAGGGCGATGCGCTGAAGAAGCGCCTTCGGACAGGCACTGTTGTGACGACCGATGACCGCAACTGGGAGCTTCGTTTCACAGAGACGGCCCGCCGGTTCAACCAGTCCCGCGCCATCGGCATCGATATGGAAAGCGCGACGATCGCCGCGAATGGCTATCGCCTGCGGGTCCCTTATGGCGTGCTGCTCTGCGTGTCGGACAAGCCGCTGCATGGCGAAATCAAGCTGCCCGGGGCAGCGAACCGCTTCTATGAGCGCGCCATCGGCGAGCATATCCGCATCGGTATCGAGACGCTGGAGCGGCTTGCCCGCGATGGTGGGGCCGCGCTGCACTCTCGCAAACTGCGCGCCTTCGACGAGCCACCTTTCCGCTAGGGCGCGGGTGGACGGCTGCGGGCGATCATCCTAGCTCACCTCACAGCATTGATGGCAGAAGGCAGACACTATGGACGACCGGGTAAAGCCGCTCGAAGGCGTACGGAATTTTCGTGATTTTGGCGGCTATGAAGGCGTCGATGGCGCACGCATCAAATCAGGCAAGCTCTACCGGTCCGGCCACTTTGGTGAAGCCTCCCCTAACGACCTGACCGCGATCGAGCTGTTCAACATCACGCTGCAGGCAGACCTTCGCCGCCCGGATGAGCGCGAGCGCCACGGCGACAAGTGGCCTGTCAAAGGTGTGCATCGTCTATACTCGGACCTTGGCCGCGAGACAGATGCGCCGCACGTCAATTTCCTGCGCCAGGTTGCCATTGATGCCGACAGTTCGCGCGGCTGGATGCGCGACTATTACGTCAACGCACCTTACCGGCCTGCGCTGGTAGATACCTATACGGCATGGTTCGACCATCTCGCCAATCTGGACGATGACAAGGCCGCGCTCGTGAACTGTGCCGCCGGCAAGGACCGGACCGGCATCCTGTGCGCGCTGACCCATCACGCCCTCGGTGTCTCAATGGATGATATCTTCATCGACTATGAGCTCACCAATTCTGCGGCAAATGTCGAAGAGCGGCTTCCGGAAGCGGCAGCATATTTCAATGACATGCTGTCGAAGAATTTTGATGACGCAGTGTATCAGCCCTTTGTGGGCGTGGACCGGGAATTCCTCGAAGCGGCAATCGGCGCGATCAAGGACCAGTCAGGTGACATAGATACCTATCTGTTAACAACGCTCGGCGTTGATGATGCCAAGCGTGAAGCCATCCGCGAGAAGCTTCTGGCCTAGACCGCCTGACGCGGCGGCATAGGCACGTAGGCACTTTTCAACTTCCTGTTTTTGGCAGACGCTGATCCCAGAGCACCGAAAAGGTGCCATGGGAGGAATGAGGAATGAGCAGCCAGGCCACGCCGCCACCGGCAGAGACTCTCGTCGCTGAACCACGGATCGACCTTGGAGGCGCCCTGGACAGGCGAGGCTTTGCCTGGGCGATCTTCGAATGGGCCCGCAACCCCTACTACATCCTCGTTATCATCTATCTGTTCGCGCCATATTTTGCAGGCATTATCGGCGCAAACCTGATCGCGAGCGGCGCAGTCGATGGCCTCGACGGCCCGGCTCAGCGCGCCGCAGCGAATGCCGAAGGCCAGGCGACCATCTCCTCGCTGGTCAAGTATGCCGGTTTTATTGCTGCATTTACCGCGCCTTTCCTTGGCGCAGCGCTCGACCGCGGCGGGCGCCGCAAGCCGCTTCTCGTCGTCTTTCTAGGCCTGATCGCCTTGATGTCGTTTTCACTCTGGTGGGTAAAGCCGGATGGAAGCGGCATGCCGATCTGGATGGGCATGAGCGCGCTCGTCATTGCGGCGCTTGGCTATACTTATTCAGAAGTCACCCATAATTCGATGCTGAACGTGAATGGCCGCGCCAGCGCCCTGCCAGCGATTTCCGGGCTTGGCCTCGCGCTCGGCAATCTCGCTGGCGCGATCCTGATGCTGTTCATCGTACTGTCGTTTGCCATGCCTGCGCTTGTCGGCTGGCCCTTCGACGCGCCGCTCTTCGGCATCAATGTTGCCAATGGTGAGCATCAGCGTCTTGTCGGGCCGATCTGCGCCATCTGGCTGGTTATCTTCTCCATTCCCTTCTTCATGTATTCCGACGATGGCGGCACGCGCGGCGCCAACTGGATGAATGCCGCGAAGAATGGGGCGGCAGGCCTTTTCCGCACAATGCGCAACGCCTCCGACAATAAGGAAATCCTGAAATATCTTGCCGCCCGGATGCTTTATGCTGACGGGATGCAGGCCCTTCTCGCGCTCGGCGGCGTGTTCATCGGGCTTTATCTTGAATGGAACGTCGTTGAGCTGTCGGCCTACGCCATCCTGGCCTCTTTCTTCGCTTTTGGCGGCGGTATTGTCGGCGGCTGGCTCGACGGTCTGGTTGGGCCGAAACGGGCGCTTATGATCGAGATCACAGGCATGATTGCGACGCTGGCCTTCCAGCTTTCCATCACACCGAACTCCATTCTGTATGGCCTGGTGCCGGGATTTGAGATCTGGGATGGCCCCATCTTCAATACGCTGTCGGATGTCGTCTATCTCAGCACGGCTGTCTTCATCGCAGTGACGGCGACGGCAAGCATCTCCTCTAGCCGCTCCATGCTGGTGCACCTTGCACCTAGTGACCGCGTTGGGGAGTTCTTTGGCCTCTACGCGATTGCAGGCACGGTGACGGTCTGGCTCGGCCCGCTTCTGGTCGAGCTTTTCACCAAATGGTCGGGCGACCAGCGTGTCGGCATGAGCGCGATCGGCCTGCTCTTCGTGCTGGGCCTCATGGTGCTGACGACCGTGCACTCACCGCACCATCCAGCCGTCGACAAGGACAGCTAACTGGTCTCGCGGGCGACCCGGTCAGTGCGGCGCGGGCGCAGGTAGAACTCGTCTGACAGCGTCTTCGACGTGGTGAAGAAATAGCCGAGCGTTGAGTTATAATCATACTCGACCTCGGCGAAGACCACCGACCCGTCCTCCGGGACGATGCCTTCAGGCACGGTAATCGTCGAGTCCACGGTGAACGGGGTCATGTTGCGTCCCTCGCTCCACGCCACCTTGATCGTGCCTTCATCGTCATAGAGGCTCGAAATCCGCATGCGCGCATCGGAGATCGGGTTGGGCTGGAAGATCATCCGCGTCGCTTCGAAGATATCGTCCATCTCATCGTCATTGATGGAGGCAGCGCGGGCGACAAGGTCCCCCAGCGCGGATGCGGAGCTCGTCACCTTGCGGTCGAGCACCATCATGAAAGAGAGCTCGATACAGGCAAAATAGATCAGGATCATGACCGGCGCGATAAGCGCAAACTCAATGGCGGACACGCCCTTGTTTTCTGCCCGAAGGCGGCGAATGGCATTCATCAGACGGTGCATCTGCTAGTCTCCGAACGGTTCATTGCGGAAGACGACGGTGGCCTGAAGCAGCCGGCGGTTTTCACTGAGATTGGCAAGCGGTGCGCTCAAGACAGGCGTCATCAGCTCCCACTCATAGAAGGCACGAACCACGACAATGTCGTTCGCCCCGCCCGGATTGAAGTCGAAATCCTCGGTATCGAGATTACCCTCATCATCGATTGCTGACGGGTTCGAGGTCGATGCAAAGTCGCTATAGGTTTTGACGTCCAGTTCGATCGCGCCTTCGCACTGGAACAGGTCGAAAATCTCTGCGCAGATGATCTCTTCAAAGGCATCGCGGTCAAAGCTGCCGCCGTTCTGAAGCTGGCCGGTACGGATGCCCCGCGCCGCTTCGTTGAGGCCATGCTCAAGGACGGACGACATGATGAAGATTACGCAGATCTCCAGCAGGCCGAAAATCAGAAAGAAGAAAGGTGCGGCGATCATGGCAAACTCGACCGCGGCAACGCCGCGGCGGTCGTCGGCCCAGTCGCGCAACTTCTGCAGGAGCCTTGGCGCCATGATACCTGGAAACACAGGTGGAAACATACGGATACTACCCTGATGCGGCGGAACGAGCGCCTCTATCGACCCGAAGAGTGCTAGCAGCTCGTAGTTTCGGCCGCGTTCAGCCGGTATATGAAATTTCATCTATCGAGTGCGTAGCTCCTGACCTGCAGAGGCGCGAGTCATCTCGCCGCCTTTACCTCGCCATCATGATTGCCCACATAGGCTCTGAGATCTGCTCGCATCGAGGTGAAGCGATGAGCCACAATCCTATCAGGCCCTGGCGCTCCATTGAGCGGCGTAAATCGCGCAAGATCCGCGTCGGAAGCGTTGAGGTGGGCGGTGACGCGCCAATCGCCGTGCAGACGATGACCAACACGCCAACCGAAGATGCTGCGGCGACGATCGCGCAGATTGAGCGCTGCGCAGAGGCAGGCGCCGATATTGTCCGCGTGTCTTGCCCCACCGTGGAATCCACGGCAGCGATGCCGGAAATCTGCAGGCACAGCCCGGTACCCATCGTGGCGGACATCCACTTTCACTATAAGCGCGGTATCGAAGCTGCAGACGCAGGCGCGGCCTGTCTGCGCATCAATCCCGGTAATATCGGCAGCCCTGACCGGGTGAAGGAAGTCGTGAACGCGGCGCGTGCCAATGGCTGCTCCATCCGGATCGGCGTCAATGGCGGTTCACTGGAGCGCCATCTTCTGGAAAAGTATGGAGAGCCTTGTCCGGATGCGATGGTCGAAAGCGCGCTCGATCATGCGCGCATTCTCGATGATCTTGGCTTCCACGATTACAAGATATCGGTGAAGGCCTCGGACATGTTCCTGACTGTGGCGGCCTATCAGCAGCTTGCAGAAGTTACCGACGCACCGCTGCATCTTGGCATCACTGAGGCAGGCGGGCTTCGCACGGGCACGGTGAAATCCTCTATCGGCATGGGCAATCTGCTCTGGATGGGGATTGGCGATACGATCCGAGTATCGCTGTCAGCTGACCCGGTCGAAGAGGTGAAAGTCGGCTTCGACATGCTCAAATCGCTCGGCGTCCGCACACGCGGCGTGAACATTATCGCCTGCCCAAGCTGCGCGCGTCAGGGTTTTGATGTCATCAAGACAGTGGAGACGCTGGAGGACCGGCTCGCCCACATTTCAGAGCCGATCTCGCTGTCCATTATTGGTTGCGTCGTCAACGGCCCCGGCGAAGCGGCGATGACCGATCTCGGCTTCACCGGCGGCGGCAAGGAAAGCGGCAAGATGTACATCTCCGGCCGCCCTGATCACAACGTCTCCAATGCTGATATGGTCGAGCACATTGTCGAGCTGGTCGAGAAAAAGGCCGAACGCCTCAAGGCTCAACGCGAAGAAGGCGAGACGGTCGCCGCCGAGTAGGCCGCTACACTAGTCGTAGAAGCACCTCTCCGTGCCGTCGCCCTGATCATAGCAGCGTGGCTCGTTTGAGGATGGTGGACGATAGGCAGGCTTTGGTACGGTGCCTTCGTAGCCCGCGCTGTATCCGCGGTCCTCATTGGAATAGGTGCCGTTGAAGGTCTGGCTGGTGCCGCCCGTATAGGGATTGCGGCCGGAATTCAGATAGGTCCATTCGGCGACGAGACTGCACTCATAACTGGCTGAACCGAACTTGCGGCAAAGTTCGAACGCGTCTGCCGTACGCCGCATTTCAAAGTTCTTGCGCCACCATTGGTAAAACTGGTTACCGCCTGCCTGACGTGCTGCGTCATAGCCAACCCATTTCGGGTCGGGTGCAGCTTGTTGCGGCGCGGCCGGCACGGGTTCGAATGTGGTGCAGCCGAGCACGCCTTCAGCCCATTCAAGCATGCTGTCATCAGGAAACGGCGCATCAATGGGCTGGCGCGGCTCCACGCTCGCACTGCCATTCTTGTACGAGGTCAGAGCGTTCTTGTATTCGACGAGCTTGCTGAACCGCGTGCCTGAATAATCAGCCTCGAGCCCACAACTTCCCGCGGGGTAGGTGCAGCGGGAGATCTGGGACATGATGTCAGGCTCATCAAAGACCTGATAGGTCGCCCGCTTCCAGTATATGATCGCAAGCGCCTTTGTCGCATCGGGATTGCCCGGAATGGCGTTGATCGAATTGATCAACGTATTTACCAGTTCCCGCCCCTTGAGACAGGTGCCTTGCGCCTGCGCCGGAAGCGACATTGCCAGAAGGCCCCCAAGACTGGCGAGCGCGTATTTCATCATGGTTTTCATTACAGCGTCCCCTTGACGCGAAAGAATATCCCCGAGGCATTCACCTTCGCAAGCGCGGTCAGCGGCTCGCACTCTGGCCGATTGCTAGTCTACGTGATCAAGATTTTTGCAGGTGGATTGATCGACCAGTGCTGTGGCGGCTTCGTGAGTGGCTTGATCCGGAGCAAGCCTTCGAACCAGTGCAAGACCCGGCCCTGGCATGGCCAGCGTTTCGGCGCCATCTGGCGCTTCAGGCGCATTACCCGGCGCATGGATGACGAGGCCGTCGAAATCGTCTTCGCCATCCAAGCGCGCGATAAATACGTTATTGGTCCGCTGGTCGAACACCGACAGCGAGCCATAAGTATCAGACGCGGGCGCCGTCAGCAGGACTGGCCCATCCGACACATCAAAACGGCAGATTGCATAGGCAAGGTCCGGCGACGGACGCACAATGGTCTGGGTTCGCGGCGTCATGCGCGGTGAGGCGACCCATTGATAGGTGGGCACACCCCGCTCAGCCATCTTCAACTGGGCCGTCGCCATGATGCGGGACGGTATGGCGTTCAACACGGCCAGGTGTCCGATCAGCGTCATCAGCAGGAAAACCGCAGCGGCAGCGAACCAGCGCATCACGCAGCCCCCTCCTCGCAGAAAAGCTCATCGATAACGGGCGGCTTGAGGGCGGTCTCAGGCCGCGCGAGAAGCGCGTCATCTGGCAGGTACAGCCGGAGCGTAAGGTCGAATTGGTCTGCGTTACGGCTGGAAACCCAGACCTCACCCGGGTGGCCATTTTGCTGCGGACTGACCCGAAAGCTCCAATTCTCCGGCGTGCCTGTATCCGCTGCCTTGGTCGCATCGAAGGAGAGCGCGCCGTCGTCATTCATCGGTAGGCGACTGTCACCGTCATAGAGCGTGATCGACCACCATTCGCCAGGCATTTCGCCGCCGCTGACCCGGTAGATGCATTTGTCGTTGAGGCGATTACCGTCGCTGTCACGCGCCGCCGTGAAGTAGACCGCTTTTTCCTTGCGCAGGGCCAATAGGCCGAAACGCGCCACTCTTGCCCGGATGTAAGGATTCGCTGAATCCGCGCCGATAGACCAGTCGCTCGTCCAGCCGTTGACCTTTACGCCATCACCAAGACGCGGGCCAGAAAGGAGAAGCCCGGCCATCCACGCTGCCGATAGAGCCCCGGCGACGAGGCCGAGTATTGCGGCAGTGATAAGGGGCCATAGCAAGCGCATGCGGATGGTTTAACGAGTGAGGTGGCTCAGGGGAAGACATTGTCCTGATCTGTGCGGGTGTCGCCGCCGGGGCCACCATCGGGGTGGGTTGCGAGCGGCGGCTTGGGCTTGAGCCCGAAGAATGGTCTCAACACCCCGGTCCGCCGGATCACGAACTCATGCAGCAGTGCACAGCCCCCTATTGTAAGCAGCACCAGCGCGCCAAATTCACTCCATACGCCGAGCGACTGGCGCGTCAGCCAGAAGCCGGCCACGACAATCAGGGTCTGGTGAAGGATGTACCAGGGGAAGACCGCTTCCGTCAGATAGCGAAGGAGGGGACCCGGCCTGTTGAGGTATCGTTGCGCGAGCGCCAGCAGCGACAGGATGGCAATCCAGGCATAGAGAAGGCGGAACATTCGAGCCGGCCAGATCGCAATCTGCCAGGCGGCATCCACAGACAGCTCTTCCCAACTTGCCCACAGAAGGGAAAGCCCTGTTCCAAGTACGATGACCAGTAAGATGGCGGGTACCATGGCGCGGCGTACGGCATCCCAGAACGCGGCATCACGTGCGAGCAGAAATCCGGTGAGCAGCATGGTCAGGCTATGGGCATGATTGGCCCAGTCCTCCACGAGATCGTGCGTGGTTGGAAAATATGGGTCGAGCGTAAGCCGGAAGATCATGTGCGGAAGTGCTGGCAGGAAGAGCACGGCAAGGATTCCCGAGCGTCCAGAAAACAGCTTTCCTGTCAGCGTCGCACCAGTTCCCTGCATCCACCTTGTGAGTGGGCCTGCCACAGGCGCCAGCAGAAGTGAGTAGGCCAGCAAATAGACAATGTACCAGAGATGGTTCCATGTCGGCGTGGTGATCGAGAAGCTGGATTCTGGATCAATGTAGTGCGGGTAGAAAGCCAGAAAGCCGCCTTCGAATTCTCCCTTCTCGACAAGCTCGAGCCAGCTTTGCGGCGCAACGATCAGGACGATCCCTGCCAGTATTGGCAGCCCCATCCGCATCACGCGGTCCCGTGCGAGCCCTCCGGCACCCAGCTTCATGTAAAGAAAGTGCAGGGCCAGACCGGAAATAAAGAAGAGGAGCGACAACCGCCAGGGGTTCAGCAGCAGCATCAACGGTTCTGCGCCTTCACCGGAATGCACGCTTTTCACATGCCAGTCCCAGGGCACGTAAAACATGCCGATATGATAGAAAATGAGCAGCAGGAAGGCGACGACCCTCAACCAGTCTAGATCGTATCGCCGTGTATTAAGATGCTGCATGTCTCGTCTCCTTCAGGCCTTTGAAGAGAGCATGGCAGGACCTCGCTGACGAAGCAGCGGCGGCGACACGAAACACGGCCCGCGGGGACGAATTGCAGGAAGGTGGGACGAACGGCGGCATGCTGGGACCAGGCGCATAGGCGGGCTTCGCGACGGGCCGCGCCTGTGGCAGACGAACATCATGGACAAGCAAACCCGCCACCCCGAAATCGAAGCCGACCGACGGGCAGACCGGCGCACATATCTTTATTTTGTCTGCTTCCTCTTTGCGTCTTTCATCGTCCTGTCTCTTTCCGACCAGCATGACCTGACCCGCGCTGGCGCGGAAAACCCCAACCTGCCCTGGCTGTCGCAGGCGACATCACACCTCGTCATACTCGTCATGACACCGTTCATCACCTTCATGCTCAGCCGTTTCCCGCTTTCCGCCTGGCGCCGTGCCCTTCCGGTGCACATTGCAGGCGTCGTGTTCTTTTCGTTGGTTCATGTCCTCGCCATGGTGGCACTTCGAAAACTTCTGACGCCGCTCATATTTGGCGTGCCTTACGATTTCGGCCTCAGCGACCCATCGATGTGGCTATACGAGTTTCGCAAGGATGCCCTCTCCTATTCACTTATCGCGGCGATTTTTGCGATGAACCGGCTGGCAGAGCAGCGCGGCCTTGAAGCCAGGGCCGCCCGGCGCGAAGCAAGCGAACGCCAACGGGTCACGCTGAAGTCAGGCGGCCGCACATATTTCGTCGATGCGGGCGATGTGGTCTGGGCGCGCGCCGCCTCCAATTATGTAGAGGTGGTTACGCCCGGACGGACCTATCTAGCGCGCTCAACGCTCAGCGAGCTGGAGAATCTCCTGCGAGCTGCTGGCGGCCGGCATGTGCGGGTTCATCGCTCACATGTTGTCAATCTGGACAAGGTCTCAGAAATCACGCCCGCATTTATAGCTGACAGGCTTGGGAGTTCCGCCGCGTGTCAGCACCTGCTAAAGCTCCTGAAAAGGCTGGAGGATTACATGGCTCTGATATTCAAGGGGCTCAGCTGGACCCTGCGCCTTGTCGCCGCGGTCATCCTTCTCGTCATGCTCACCAATTGCACGATGTTGGGTCTCAACTATGCGAGCCTCGACGTCGACAACAAGCCGGACGCCCGCCCACAAATCGAAGCGGCCACGCTTGCCGAATGGGAGGATGGCCGCAGCGCGCTAATCGAGACCTTTGAAGACCTCGTCTATGGCCCTTGGCCCGAGGGTCAGGCCGTCTCGCTGGTCAGCCGCACGATGATTGATGAGGCGTTTGCAGACGGGCGCGGCACGCTGGAAGAATTACTGATCGAAGTCGGTTCCGGTGACGGCGCACGCCGGTTTCACGTGGCGCTCGCCCTGCCTGACAGTGACAAACCTGTCCCGCTGATCATCAGCCAGACCTTCTCCAGCAATTGCGGCGCATTTCCGGGCGCAATGCTCACTGTACCGGGCGGCGGCGATTGCGCGGACTACGATACGATGCCCGGCTTCGTCGAAGCGATCTTCGGGGAGTTCATCGCGCTGGTGCCAATCGAGCAGTATTTTGATCGGGGATACGGTTATGCGACCTGGCAGGCCGGTGAGTTCATTCCCGACAGGCAAGGCGAAGCGCAAGCGGTCATGGAGGCCATGGTGGGCGAAGGCGTTCGCGCACCGACCGGTACGCTCGCTGGTTGGGGCTATGGCTTCTCTGCCATTATCGACGCGCTAGGCGGTGACCCCGCGATTGATGTGAGCTCCATCGCCGTTATGGGCCATTCTCGTCATGCAAAGTCCGCCATGGTTGCAGCGGTGTACGACCGACGGATCGCGGCCGTGGTTTCTCACCAGTCCGGCTTTGGCGGCGCGGCCTCGTCGAGGTCGGAAACGGGGGAGACAGTCGAACGCATGGTGGATGGTGCGCGCGCGCTCGGCGTCCTTAGCATGGACGGTTATCCGCACTGGTTCGCGCCAGCGTTCGCCGACCATGCTGACCGAACGGAAGACCTGCCCGTCGACCAACATCAGTTCATCGCCCTGATTGCGCCGACCCCGATGCTTCTGGGCAATGGGCGACGCGATGTCTGGTCAGACCCGAACTCTACCTATCGCATGGCTGAGGCCGCCGACCCGGTTTACGAACTCTATGGGACGGAGGGCCTCGATCAGGACGGTATGCGCGATTTCAATCCGGAGGCGACCTTGAGCTATTTCCTGCGCCCAGGCGGACATGCGATCACCCAGCGCGACATTGACGCCTTCCTCAAATTTCTTGATGCCGCCATGCCCCAAGGGAATCAGGTGCCAGATGCCGCGAATGGGGATAGCCTCACCTCACAATAATTATGAGGGAGAGCACCCATGCCATTTCAAACTGAAGATCTGCTTCCCGTCCTGGCGCTCGTCGTCTGGACGCTCATCATGTTCATCTGGATGTATCTGACGCGTATTCCTGCATTCCAGAAGGCAGGCATTGATCCGAATGAAGCGCGCCACCCGGATGCTGGCTACAATGCGAAGATCCCGGCAATCGTGCGCTCCATTGCGGACAACTATAATCACCTTCACGAGCAACCGACCATTTTCTATGCGCTGGTTTTCTTTGCAGCGCTGACAGGTGGGGCCGACAATATCTTCATGTATCTTGCCTGGGCCTACGTGGTCCTGCGGGTACTTCATTCCTTCATCCAGGTTCTGTCTTCGCAGGTTGCCCAGCGCTTCCTCGTCTTCGCGCTCAGCACGCTTGTTCTGATCGTCATGGCTGTGAAAGAAGTGATGCGCCTTTTCCTGTAAGGGGGCGCAGACAAGGTGCGGGTAAGCGGCGCGAGGGTGCTTCCCCCGCCCCGCAATAAGGGATAGATGCGGGGCTATGGCATCTATCCCGAACACCCGACTTGAGCAGGTCGTCGACAGGTTCGACGAAGTCGAAGCCCGCATGGGCGCGACGACTGACAGCGACGAAATCGTCGCCCTGTCCAAAGAACACGCCGACCTCAAACCCGTCGCCGACAAGGCAAAGCTCCTGCTCGACCTTCGCGCGGAGCTGAAAGACGCCGAAGCGATGATGAATGGCTCCGACAAGGAGATGGCGGAGCTTGCGGCAGACGAGTTCTACGACATCAAGGAACGTCTGCCTGCACTGGAAAAAGAGGTCCAGCTTCTCCTCATCCCGAAGGATGTCGACGACAAGGCTGACATCGTGCTGGAAGTTCGCGCCGGTACGGGCGGGGACGAAGCAGCCCTGTTCGCAGGCGACCTTTTCCGTATGTATTCGCGCTATGCGCAGCTTCAGGGCTGGAAGGTAGAGGTCATCTCTATCTCCGAAGGCGATGTCGGCGGCTATAAGGAAATCATCGCGACCATTTCTGGCGACGGTGTCTTCGGCCGGCTGAAATGGGAAAGCGGCGTGCACAGGGTTCAGCGCGTGCCGGAAACCGAAAGCGGCGGGCGCATCCATACATCTGCAGCCACCGTCGCCGTCCTGCCCGCGCCAGAGAACATCGAGATCGAAGTGCGCCAGGAAGACATCCGGATCGACACGATGCGCTCATCCGGGGCTGGCGGCCAGCACGTCAACACGACTGACTCTGCCGTTCGCATCACTCACCTTCCAACCGGTATCGTCACAACGAGCTCTGAGAAGTCGCAGCACGTGAACCGTGAGAAGGCGATGGAGCAGTTGAAGATCCGCCTCTATGAGCGCGAACGCGAAGAAAAAGACTCCGCTCGCGCCGAGGCCCGCAAGGATCAGATCGGCTCTGGTGACCGCTCACAGAAGGTGCGCACCTACAACTTTCCGGAAAACCGCGTCTCCGACCACCGGATCAATCTGACGCTCTACGCGCTCGACAAGATCATTGCCGGGGACAAGCTGGATGAGGTCATCACCTCTCTCATCGCTGAGGATCAGGCCCGCAAGCTCGCCGCGATGGACGAGAATGCATGAGGCGCGTACCTATAAGGTCCAGCTTGGTATTGCGTCTACGCGGCTGAAGTCTGCGGGCATAGACAGACCAGCCCGCGAAGCCCGTCACCTGATGCAGCATGTCTGCAGTTTAAGCGCGACCGACCTCATCAATCGTGAGACCGATCTCATGTCGAAAGCTGAGACTGAGGCGTTCTTCGATCTTATCGAACGCCGTTCGCTCGGTGAGCCGTATGAGTATCTGACGGGCGAAGCCTGGTTCTACGGGCTGAAGTTCGCCTGTTCACCCGCCACACTCATCCCGCGTCCGGATAGCGAGGTCGCCGTCGACGAAGCGCTGGCGCGCCTGCCGCTCGGCCGCGTTTCGAAGATTGCAGACCTTGGAACCGGAACGGGCTGCCTGCTTATCGCCCTTCTCAAGCAGGAGCCGCGCCTGACAGGCATCGGAATCGACCTCTCAAGCGCTGCAATTGATATTGCGCGCCGGAATGTCGATGCACACAGCCTTGGTGACCGGGCGCACATGCACGCCATGAGCTGGCGCGACTGGGACGGTTGGGGGGAGGCTGACCTCATCATCTCCAATCCGCCCTATATCCGCAGCGAAATCATCGACACGCTTGATGAAAGTGTCCGGGCCTATGAACCCCATAGCGCTTTGGACGGTGGAGCGAGCGGCCTTGATGCCTATCGCGAAATCATTGCCCTGGCAGCCAGAAACATGAAACCGGGCGCCTGGGTCGTGTTCGAGATCGGTTTCGACCAGGCCGACCAGGTGCGCTTGCTGCTTGAAACCGCCGGTTTTTCATCCATTTCAGTTGCCGTCGACACAGGTCAGCGTGACCGGGTCGTCTCTGCCCGCCTTTGATAGACAGTTCGGGGGCTTGGCGAAGCACCAAATGCACGCTAAGGCTTGTGTCGGGCAGGCGGCTGATGATGAAGACTCAGCCCTGTCACGAGCAAGCAAGACATCACCGAGAATACCCAATCCGGGATGCAGCGCACAGGGTCTGGACAACGGACATAACGGGATCAGGAATTTAGCGTATGCAACGCAAGCGCGGACGCGGCCGTCGTTCAGGCGGCAATAATAACAATAATCCGAACCGGCATTATGAGAGCACCGGCCCGGACGTGAAGATCCGTGGGTCTGCCCAGCAGATTCTGGACAAGTACCAGCAGTATGCCCGTGATGCGATGACGGCTGGTGACCGCGTAAAGGCCGAAGCGCATTACCAGCACGCTGAACACTATGCGCGCATCGTGGCGAGCTTCCAGAAAGACAACAAGCAGCGCAGTCGCAACGACGATAATGACTCCGATGACAATGACGATAATGACAACTCGTCCGATCATCGCAATGAGCAAAGCTCTGACCGTCAGGACGACCAGCGCTCCAACCGCAATCAGAACCGCAAGTCTGACAATGACCAGCAGGATGATAGCGACAAGCGTCAGGACGAGAGCAAGAGCGACGAGAGCGAGCCGAAAAAACCGCGCCGTGGCCGCAAGCCGAAGTCCTCTGAAGACGATCCGATGAAGGTTATCGACTCAGAAAAGGGCGATGAATCCGCCTCGTCTGACGAGGAAGCACCGGCAAAGCCGAAGCGCCGCACCTATCGCAAGAAGGCCGAAGCGAGCGACGACACGTCTGGCGTGATGTCGACCCTGTCGCGCGGCCGCGCAGGCGACGCTGACGAAGACGAAAAAGACAAGCGCCCAGCAAGCGCTGCCGAGTAAGGCGCTGGGCCCTCAAGGTCCGCTGGCGCTCTGACCAGGCGTTCCGAAATAGAAAAACCGCCACCCCGAGGGTGGCGGTTCTTTTTTACCTGCTCTGGCGAGGCCTCGCTACCCGGCGAGCACCTTGCTGCGCTGTTTGTCGAACATCGACCAGACGCCATCATCGCCGTGCCAGTCACCCTTCGTTGCGCCCTTGGAGTACTCAGTGGCGCGCGCTTCGAAGAAGTTCGCATGCTCTACACCGTTGAGGATTTCGGTTAGCCACGGGATCGGGTGTTTCTCGACGCCGTAGATCGGGTCAAGCTTTAGCTGCCCCATGCGCCAGTCCGCGATGTAACGGATATAATTCTTGATGTCCTGCGGGGTCATGCCCTGCACTTCACCCGCCTCAAAGGCGAGATCGATGAACTTGTCTTCGAGTTTCACGACCGTCTGACAGCAATCAGCGATGTCGTCTTTTACCGACTTCGTCAGGGCGCCGGTCTCTTCGGCGAAGGTGTGGAACATCTTCATCATGCCTTCGCAGTGCAGCGACTCATCGCGCACCGACCAGGACACGATCTGCCCCATGCCCTTCATCTTGTTGAAGCGCGGGAAGTTCATCAGCATGGCGAAGGACGCGAAAAGCTGAAGGCCTTCAGTGAAACCGCCAAACACCGCCATCGAGGTCAGGATATCCTTCTCGGTCTCACAACCGAACTGGCCGAGATAGTCATGCTTGGCCGCCATCTGCTCGTATTCCATGAAAGCGCCAAACTCGGAATCCGGCATGCCGATCGTCTCAAGCAGGAGCGCATAGGCCGCGATGTGCACCGTCTCCATGTTCGAGAAGGAGGCCAGCATCATGCGCACTTCAACCGGCTTGAAGAGCGGCATGTAGTTTTCCATGTAGTTGGCGCCGACTTCGACATCAGACTGCGTGAAAAAGCGGAAGATCTGCGTCAGCAGATTACGCTCTTTATCGGTGAGCTTGTTCGTCCAGTCCTTGCAGTCCTCGCCCAAAGGCACTTCTTCCGGCAACCAGTGAACCTGCTGCTGGATTTTCCAGAAGTCATAGGCCCATGGATACCGGAAAGGCTTGTAGGCCTTGCTCGGCGTAAGAAGCCCTGGGATCTGAGTGATACCGTCTGCCATAGGTCTGCCCCTTCATATCCTGTAACACTATATATAGTGCCAAATCACGCATTTGCTCGCAAGATATATACCTTAGAGGGGCGCCATTTTCCACAGCGAATGGTAAACTGTGGACAATTGCCGCGCCGCCCTCGTAACCCCTTAATAGGCAACGGAAATTGAGACCGCACCAAACCTTTGTGGTCCGGCCTGACGCTGAAATTCTTCAGTTCTGTGCACATAGGTGAAGGCGAACTGCACATTCTCAACGTGGATGGCCGCGCCCGCCTGGGCATCAGCGACCAGCTTGTTGCGGTCGGACACCCGCGGACTGTCGCGCCAAGCATTCCCGTCAAGAAACATGTCCCGCAGGACGAAACGCCCTTCAACTCCGGCAAACAGGTAGGCACCGAAGGTCTGCTGGGGCGAAAATGTCCCGGCCCCTGCGAGCGCCGGGCGGATGCGTGGCGGACCAAAATCCGAGCCGAGGTCCCAGCCGATTCGCCCGGTCAGACCGCTGGCCGCATAGGTGCGCACATTTCCAAGCGCACCACCTGCGTGAATGCCGTAGTCGGTCTCAAGCCCGAGCGGCAGGCGGGGGCCTTCATACAAAGCCATGCGCTGCGCAATGAGTTCGAACCCTGGCTCATTTCGAAGCTGGTAATCCCAGCCCCTTGGTTTGTCCTCTTCGATAAGGTCATGCCAGTTGGTCTGGACGAACTTGCCGAGCGCTGCCGGTCCGACAATGCCGAGGTTCAGCTGCAGGACGTCCTGGATATTGTCGTCGCTGGCCACCACGGTGCCTGAAACATAAAGCCAGCCCGCATAAGGCCTGTCATCGGGGTCGGGTTCGGAAAGGGATATGTCGTTTGGCGTGAAGATCGCGTGCGACACCGCGAGGCCCTGGCGCAGCTTGCGCCTGCGGAGGTCAAGCACCGGCACCCGGCGCGCTGCCCAGTCGAGGATGGGAAGGACCCGGTTCTCTGGAGATACGCGCTCTATACGGATACCATTCGTATAGTCGCGGTCCGTACCACCAAACAGATCATTTTCGGATGTGAGTGACCACACGCCGCGCTGGTCCGGTGCAGCAGGCTGGGTGTCATTGCGCACCTCTGCCTCTGCCGGTCGCAGCGCGCAAAAGACGACATTCAGAAGAAGAAGCAATGCAGCGCGCATTCGAGACAGGACCAATAAGCCAGTAGTCGCCGCGCCAATAGCGCAGCTTGTCCAGTCTCGTCAGCTTAAATTCTGGAAACGACTGCGCTTAACGCCTACCGGCGGAGGGTAAAGCTCACACCAGCAAAGTCTTCTGCCGCGCGCTGGCCCTGAAGGCCGCGCTCATTATACTCCACCTCGCGGTGAATATAGCTCAGGGAAAGCTGACCGTTGCCGCGTGTGAAGGACACGCCGGCCTGCATGTCACCGACGGTAACCTGGTCACGAAGGGCCATGCGATTGGTAAAATTGCGATCGCCGTCGGGCTCATAGACCAGCGCTTCGCCGTCAGCACCTGCAAACAGATACCAGCTATCTGGCGCTACATTCTGGCCACGCTGGTCGAAATTCTGACCGATACGGATTTCGCCGCCAACGCTGCGCTGTTCGAAATCGCCATCTCGGCTCAGGCTGACACGCGGTACGACGCCCACATCAAACCCAAGACCAGTGCGCTCCATTGGGGCCGAGATTGCAACCTCGGCATCGAAATCGCTGATCTGGCGCACGGGACGGGTCAGATTTTCGGCGCTACGGCGGCCTTGATACCCGACGATGCCGGCAGAGTTAGAAATCCGCAGGCTGTTCACACTGGGCGGGCGGCTGGCATCAACGCCAATCGGGCGTATCCTGCGCACGCCAAGCACGGGCGCGATCGCAATTTCAGAGGTCGACGAGGTCTGCGCCTGGCTGAAAGAAAAGTTCGAAGCGGCACGGATGGTGGCTTCCGTCTGTTCGTCAGTTGTCTCCACGAGCCGGTAATCAACGTCAGCAGCGGCACCTCTGACAGTCGCAGCAGAAGAGGCTTGTGCCGGGGAACATCCCTGACAGCCCGCGGCGATCACTGAGGCCAAAACCAATAACATTCATCCACTCCAGCCAACCCTAAACCATAGGGTTACGACATTTCGTCCCTCTTGTAGCACAGACGATCGTGCTGTCACAGGGGTATTCCAATTGCAGTACCAACGAATCCTTACAATTCCTCCATTGAATTGTGGTTCCACAAATTGAGAATTTTCCACGACCTGCCGATACGTTTGGTTAACATTTTCTCGCAGACGGGTCTGTAATTGGCCAGGCGCGGCCCTTTGAAAGGACGCCGTCGCATAAAGACTATTGAGCGCCAACGCGGTTTTGTTACATGGTAACGGCAATGATAACGCCGCGCTCATCTTTCGCCATAAAGACCTTGATCGTCGCCCTGCTCCTCTGGGTTCAGGGCGCGGCGCTCCATGATGCGGCGGCTCATGGCGATGAACCGCATGAACATTACGGCCTGACATGCGATCTTGAACATGTTGTCGCCCCTCAGATTGCCCCGCTTCCGGCCACGCCGACGCTACCAACGCCGCCACGCGGGGTCGAACTGATAGACGCGCCCGCTCTTGATTACAGGCCGTGGTCGCGCCCTCCTGGGCAGGCTCCACCACCCCGAAGTCCCCCTAACCCCCAATCAGTAGTACTGACGCCGCCCGACCATACCGGCATCCAGACCGCGCGCGGGCGACCTACCTGTTGATTGAGGGGAATACCCAGACATGACTTCCAGAATTTTGCGCCGCACGCTTGCGGCAACCCTGCTTGTGGGCGCCAGCCCGCTTGCAATCGCACAGAACGCAGATATCGCGCCCGCCAACGAGAGCACGGAACGCCTCTCCACCGTCATCGTCTCCGGTGTCGGCCCGCAGCGCGAAACCGATGAAATGATCGGCAATGCGAGCGCCGTGTCACGCGGCGAGATCGTCGAACGCCTTCGGGCTTCACTCGGCAATACGCTTGATAGCGAACCTGGCGTCTCCACGACACATTTCGGCCAAGCCGCCAGTCGCCCTGTCCTGCGCGGTCTTGGCGCCGAACGCGTCCTGGTCCTGACCAATGGTATCGGCGTGATTGACGCGTCCGCCGCCTCCCCCGACCATCAGGTCGCTGGCGACGGCATTGATGCGGAGAAGATTGAAATCCTGCGCGGTCCGGCGGCGCTGGCCTATGGCGGCCAGGCAATTGGCGGCGTGGTGAATGTCATCGACGGCCTCGTCGTTGAGGACCTTCCTGAAGAGCCTGTCTCCGGCGAAGCCTATGGCGCCTATAACAGCGTCAATGAAGGTCAGGAAGGCGCTATCAAGGGGCGCTTCACCACCGGGCCGTTCGTGCTCTCGCTGTCGGCGTCGGCACGCGACTTCGACAACTACGACATTCCCGGCTTTGCCGAATCCTCACGCCTGCGCGCCCTGGAAGCGCTTGAAGGCGACGATCATCATGAAGAGGACGGGCATGAAGGGGAAGAAGATCCTGAGGAGCATGATCACGAGGTGCACGAAGACGAGGAAATTCGGGACACGCTGGAGAACTCCTTCGTAGAGACTGAATCCTTTGCAGGTGGTCTTTCCTGGGTTGGTGATGGCGCCTTTGCAGGTATTGCTGTGCGCCGTCAGACATCTTCCTACGGCCTACCCGGTCATAGCCACGCACATGAGCATGGTCATGAAGACGAGCATGATCATGAAGATGGCGAAGATCATGATGAAGATCATGATGAAGATCATGACGAGGATCACGAGGAAGAGCACGAGGAAGGCGAAGAGAACCCGTTCATCGACCTCGAGCAGACCCGCTATGATTTGCGCGCTGGCGCTGACCTGAATGTCGGTCCGTTCACCCGCATCGCCGGTAATATTTCCATCGCAGACTATGAGCACACCGAGTTCGAAGCGCCGGGCGAACCCGGCACCAAGTATGAAAGCGACGGTGCTGAAGGCCGTGTCGAGCTTGGAACCGGTTTCGGTGACTGGGAAGGCGCAGTCGGCGTTCAAATCCTCGACAAGACACTGGACGCATTCGGTGACGAGGCCTTCATTACAAAGACCGACACCATGTCGACCGGTGTGTTCCTCTACCAGACAAGGGAATGGGCCAACGGCTTCGGTGTCGAAGGCGGTCTTCGCTACGACTCGGCCGAGCTGGACAATATCGTTGCCGGATCTCGCGAGTACGACCTCTTCTCCGGCTCTTTCGGCGCACACCAGCACTGGGAGAATGGCTGGTTCGTCGGTGGTCAGATCAGCCTGACCGAACGCGCACCAAACGAAAGCGAGCTCTTTGCTGACGGCGCACACCTTGCCACCGAACAGTATGAAGTCGGCGACAATACGCTGGACAAGGAACGCGGCCTGAACTTCGAAGGCACGGTCCGCTGGCGCGGTGACACGGGCTTCGGCTTCGGGGCAAACCTGTTCCACACAGAGTTTGACGGCTTCATCTACCTGACGCCAGGCCTCGCCTTTGATGATGATGGTGACCTCGTCGACGAGATTAACGAACTCCCCGTCTATCTCTTCGCGCAGGAAGACACGAGCTTCACGGGCGGCGAAGTCTATGTCGACTACCTTCTCTCCGGCGGCCCGCTCGGCGCAGACTGGCGCGCTGAAGCCAATGTCGACTTTGTCAGCTCCGACATCGATGATGGCGGCAACGTGCCACTTCTCCCGCCAACGACTTTCAATGCTTCCCTCGATGGCGACTGGGGCCTCTGGAAAGCCGGAGCAAGCGTGATCGTCGCAGCCGACCAGGACGATACCGGTGTTGGTGAGCTGCCAACCGATGGCTACACGACCTTGGACCTTCGAGGAGCTCTGTCACTGGCGGATCTTGGCGTTGGCCGTGAAGGCACCGAATTCTTCCTCGAGGCGCGCAACGTCACGGATGAAGAAGTTCGCTACGCCACCTCCGTACTGAAGGACACCGTCCCAGCCCCCGGCCGCAACTTCCGCGGCGGTGTAAGGATCGTGTTCTAGGCCAGCGGCTCCAGCTTACACTCAACCCCCTCGTCCTTCGACTTTGCTCAGGATGAGGGCGTTGAAATTGCTACCGCTGCGAACATGAAGCACGAGCGGCGTATCTCAGCATCCAAACTAAACAAAAACCCCGGCTCATCGCTGAGCCGGGGTTTTTCTTATTCCCTCAGACGAAGATGAAAAACTGCGCCTACTGGCAGGCGAGGCATTCGTCATAGTCAGTGTTCGGCACGTCCATACCGGTTGCCTTTTCCTTGTCGGCGGCGCCCGCAAAGCTAGCGCGCTGGACCGATTTGGAGCGGCAGTAATAGAGAGACTTCAGGCCTTTTTCCCACGCCGTCCAGTGCAGCATGTGAAGGTCCCACTTATTGATGTCGGCCGGCAGGAAGACGTTGAGCGACTGACTCTGACAGATATACGGCGTGCGGTCTGCAGCCAGCTCAATGATCCAGCGCTGGTCGAGCTCGAAAGCTGTCTTGAAGACGGATTTCTCATGCTCGTCGAGGCATTCGAGATGCTGGACGGAGCCCTCATTCTCGAGGATCGAATTCCAGGTCTCTTCGGTGTTCGCGCCCTTCTGCTCGAGCACACGCTCCAGCTGCTGGTTCTTCACCGTGAAGGAGCCTGACAGCGTTTTGTGCGTGTAGACGTTTGCCGGGATCGGCTCGATGCCAGCAGACGTGCCGCCGCAGATAATCGAGATCGACGCGGTCGGCGCAACGGCCATCTTGTGGCTGAAGCGGGCCATCATGCCGGCTTCGCGCGCATCTTCACATGGGCCACGCTCCTTGGCGAGCTTGACCGATGCCTGGTCGGCGCCGGCGCGGATGTGCTTGAACATCTTCTCGTTCCAGACTTTCGACATCGCGCTTTCGATCGGCACGTTCATCGTCTGCAGGAAGGAGTGGAAGCCCATCAGGCCAAGACCGACCGAGCGCTCACGCTTTGCCGAATAGACAGCGCGGGCCATCTCGTTCGGCGCGCGCTGGATGAAGTCTTCCAGCACATTGTCGAGGAAGCGGAAGATGTCTTCCAGGAAGTTCTCGTCTTTTGACCATTCGAGGAATTTCTCGGCATTGACCGAAGACAGGCAGCAGACAGCCGTGCGGTCTTCGCCATTCTGGTCAACGCCCGTCGGAAGCGTGATTTCCGAACAAAGGTTCGACTGGTGGACCTTGAGGCCAAGCTTGCGCTGGTGCGCAGGCATGGCGTTGTTCACCGTGTCTGTGAAGAGCAGGTATGGCTCACCGGTCTGGATGCGCAGCTCGAGGATCTTCTGCCAGATCTTGCGTGCATTGACGGTGCGCAGCACTTCGCCGGACTTTGGCGAACGCAGGCCGAACTCTTCATCCTTGCGGACGGCTTCCATGAACTCATCGGTGATGTTGATGCCATGGTGCAGGTTGAGGGACTTGCGGTTGAAGTCACCCGACGCTTTGCGGATTTCGAGGAATTCCTCGATTTCCGGGTGGTGCACATCAAGATAGCAGGCAGCCGAGCCACGGCGCAGCGAGCCCTGGCTGATCGCAAGCGTCAGGCTGTCCATCACACGGATGAAAGGAATGATGCCGGAGGTCTGTCCGTTCTGGCCGACTTTCTCACCGATGGAGCGGACATGCCCCCAATAGGTACCGATACCGCCACCATTCGAAGCAAGCCAGACATTCTCGGTCCATGTCTCCACGATATCGTCGAGCGAGTCGCCAACCTGGTTGAGGAAGCACGAAATCGGAAGACCGCGATCAGCGCCGCCATTTGAGAGCACGGGCGTCGCTGGCATGAACCAGAGGCGTGACATGTAGTCATAAATTCGCTGGGCGTGATCCTGATCGTCAGCGAAAGCCTTCGCGACGCGGGCGAACATCTCCTGATAGCTTTCCCCGGTGAGGAGGTAGCGGTCTTCGAGCGTCTTCTTGCCGAACTCGGTCAGCAGCGCATCGCGCGACTCATCGATCGTGATCTCGATATCGTTAACGACCTTGAGATCCGGACGCGGTGTCTGGCCCTTCGGCTTGCCCCGGCGAAGCGCGGCGGATGTTTTGGTCGCAACAGTGCTCGCAGACATGGTGTCTTTCCTCTCAATCGGCCCGTCAAATATAGGGATTTAGCCCCAGAAGCGCCATATGCGGTGCCTCTACCCCGTCCCAATACTAGATATAGTGTTCCTAAGGTTAAGGCTTGGTCAATGGGGACTCTGCCGAATTTACGACGGTTGCCGTGGAATTCTCGCCGTCTTCGGTGGGATTCCTGTCCGCAACGCCCGTCACTAAAAGCGATAAACAAATTGAAGGAAATTTCATTTCGGATGCGGAAAGATCTGGGCCACTGGCGCTCAAACGCGCACCGATGGAAACTCTTTTCCGCAAGACGATAAACACCTTTCAATATGCAGGCGATCGGTCCTCGAATCACCCCTCGCCCTCTGCCGATGAGACCTCCCGGTCGGACACGTCCGGGAAGAGCCGGGCTACCGACTGATTCCACTCATAAAGCCTCGGCCAGTTGTCCCCGCCATTCGGCATCAGGCCGAGCCGTACGATGACGAGATCTTTTGAGGGAACAACCCAGATCGTCTGGCCCTCATGCCCCTGCGCCGAGAAGGCATCAAAGGGTGGTGTCGTTGCAGCTTGCCCGGCAGGCTCTGGCGCGGGGTCTGCGCCAAGCCACCAGCCTGCGCCGTAGACATTGGCCCCGGTGGATACAGGGTCCCGGCGGGAAAAGTCGACCCAACCTTCGGGCAAGAGCCGCTCGCCATCCCAGATGCCATCACGCAGATAGAGATAACCGAACTTTGCAAAGTCGCGCGCCGAAGCCCAGACGAGTGAGCCGCCGAGGAAGGTACCAGCGGCGTCAAACTCAGGCTGCGCATCCATGCCGATGGGGTCCGCCAGCACAGCTCTAATGAACGCGCGCATCCAGAATTTGCGACCTTGGACGCTTAAAGCATCGTCACACCCCCCGTCGCTCGCCTCTCGACAGTGCAAAGTGTCTTCGTGAACAGTCTGCAGCGCCCATCCGATCAGATGAAATCCAGCCGTGGAGTAGTTCCACACCGCACCGGGGTCGTGCGCCAGCTCGAACTCATCCACTATATGTTGTGCTACGTCGAACCGGCCGGGGCCGTACATCATCTGCACGACGTCATTGTCGGCGAGCCCGGTCGAGCCGATTTCGAGATAATCGAGCCCATCCGTCATCGTGAGCCATTGACGCCAGGTGATCTCACCGCGTGGATCGCCCTCTTGAAACGGGGTCGGCATCACATAGTCGATATCTTCGATCAGACCGAGTTCGACCGCCCGGCCAACGAGCGCAGACGTAATCGATTTCGCCATCGACCATGAAACCTGTTTCGTATCCGGCCCGAACCCGTCGGCATAGGACTCGGAGATCAGACGTCCCTCATGGATAATGATGATCGCGCGCGTCTGGCCCATCGGCTCTGTTACGCTTGTCGCCATCGCATCGCGGACAAGAAGCGAAAGCTCTTCATCGATCCCGGCAGGCACCTCGCCCTCGGGCCAGTTTTCAGTGGGCCAGGCAACGCCGTCAGGCTGCGGCGGCAGCGGGACGAGGCCCTGCGCACTGGCCTGCAAGCCGACAACGCAGGCGGCTGCGATGAGGAGAGACTTGAACAACATCGACGCGCTCCGTAACGATTGTCACAGCACATCTAGAGGCAGAGCATGAAACTCGTCAAAGCCGCAATCGTCATCGTGATCATGTTGGGCGTTGCAGCACTTCTCGCCTGGCAATTCATGATCAAGGACCAGATCGATCTTGCCCGTGTCGCGACGCCCTATGGCGCCAAAATGGTCTGCTCGTGTCGGTTTGTTGCAGAGCGCCCCATGGAGAGCTGCCTTGCCGACTTCACCGAAGATGTGAGCGCTGTAAGCTTCCACGAAGAGGACAATGCCATACGCGCAACTGTGCTCGGCGGCGTGGTCAGCGCCACCGCTGTCCATGAGGAAGGTCTTGGATGTTCGCTGATTGAACAGGCGCAGTAAAACTGCTCAGGGCGCGGGCGCGCTCTCTAAGACCTCTGCGTCAGTATCGAACAGGTCACCATATCTCGGCGCGAGCTCATCGACGAAGACCGAGGCGGGCACCGCAATCTCATACGGCCCTTCAGCATAGGCACCGACCGTGTAAGGCTGAAAATGATAGATGAGCCCGGCTGGTGCTTCACTGTCCATCCCGCGCGCAATGGTGAAGTTTTCGAAGATCGCCTCATTATTGTCGAATGCCGCCCTCAGCCAGCTATCCATCAGCTGCTCGTCGCTAAGGCTTTGATCGTTCATACGCTCGCGCTTGGCGGCAATCAGGGCCGCCTGTAACGCATCCGCCATGACGGATCGGGCTGCCACGTCATCCTCAAAAAGGTCCTCGAAGCTGATTTCCTCGCCAAGGCCCTCATCCCAGTTCAGCACATCGAACTGGAAGTTGGGATGCGCGCCGCCAGCATAGGCTGCGTAGGAGCCGAGGAAGGATCGGAGCGTTCCTTCGCGGGGGCCGACTTCATCCCAGCTGACGGTCAGCGAGTGGGGCCGGAAAGCGTAGCCTTCATTCTCTGCATCAGCGCGGTCATTCTGAGCAGCCGCCAGGAAGGCTTCCTGGCCATCCGCTGCACGCTGACGGATCAAAGCCGCCAGCTCCGGATCGATCTCGTCTATGCGCGCTGGAAGCCGGATATCGATGGAGGCCGCTTCAGTCCCGCTGACGATGGCGATGCCACTGTTCGGATCAGCAAACCCGTTGCTAGCGGGCTGCTCAGGCCGCGGCAGCTGCGAGACGCGAACGTTCTCAGACTGATCTGCTCGCTCTGCGCCGCATGCCACGAGAAAGATGGCACCCATCAGGAACACGCTGGCTTGCTTCATGGCCTCGCCCTCAAACGAAACGGAATCAGAGGGTTATAGGCTCAACAATTCCGGATCACCACCCTGGGCCGTGATATCCACCGTGACCACACGCTCGCTTGCGAAGCGGAGCATGTAGTGTGGGCCGCCTGCCTTGGGCCCGGTGCCGGAAAGACCCTCGCCGCCGAAAGGCTGCACACCCACCACGGCACCAGTCATTGAGCGGTTGATATAGGTGTTACCCGCCTTCACAGCGTCGCGGACCTTGGCCGCAAAGCTTTCAAGGCGCGAGTGAACACCAAGCGTCAGGCCATAGCCTTTCGCCTCCAGCGCCGCCCCGACTTCGGCGATATTGTCCGGTTTGTAGCGCACCACGTGAAGCACCGGTCCGAACGTCTCTTTCTCGATCTGGTCGAGCGACTTCAGCTCAATGATCGATGGACCGAAGTAGTGTCCGCCTCTCGGCGTCTCCAGCTTCTTGATGACAGATGCCTCTGCCTCCATGCGCGCCATATAGGCCTGCAGCATCTCATGAGCATCGCTATCGATGACTGGTCCGACATCGGTATCGGCGCGCCCCGGATCCCCGATCTTCAGCTCATCCATTGCGCCCTTGAGGCCCTCCAGAATGAAATCCGCAGTCGCATCAGGCAGGAAGAGGACCCGCAGGGCGGAACAACGCTGCCCCGCAGACCCGAAGGCCGACCCCAGTACATCATCGATCACCTGCTCGCGAAGGGCCGTCGTGTCGACAAACATGCCGTTCAGACCGCCGGTCTCAGCGATCAGGGAAATGATGGGCCCTTGCCTGTCTGCTAGCGTCTTGTTGATCAGACGGGCCGTATCCGTGCCGCCGGTAAAACAGACGCCGCTGACACGAAGGTCCCTCGTAAGTTTTGCGCCCACCGTCTCGCCGCGACCCGGGACGAGGTGAAGCGCACCGGCAGGAAGACCGGCCTCCTGGAAAATGCGGACCGCTTCAAAAGCAATGATCGGCGCCTGCTCTGCAGGCTTGGCAACCACCGTATTGCCAGCGCCCAGCGCAGCTGTGATCTGGCCCGTGAAGATCGCCAGCGGGAAATTCCAAGGCGAGATACAGGCAAACACGCCGCGGCCATGCAGCGAGATGTGGTTGGTCTCACCCGCCGGCCCCGGAAGGCGGGTGCGGCCTTCGAACTTTTCTTCGGCCTGCACCGCATAATAACGGCAGAAATCGACGGCCTCGCGCACTTCCGCGATGCCGTCGACAAACGTCTTGCCGGCCTCTTCAGCCATGAGGGCGACCAGCCGGTCCATATTGGCCTCAAGCGCATCGCCCATATCAGAAAGGATTTTCGCCCGCTTTGCCCCACCGAGGGCGTCCCATTGTGGCTGAAAGGCTACAGCCGCATCGAGCGCCGCATCGACATCGGCGTCGGATGCTTCGCGCACTGTACCGACACGCCGCGACGTATCGGCTGGCGCAAACACCTCTACGCCGCCATCGCTTAGCAGCTTACCGGAGATGATCGGCCCCGCGACGAGCGCCTTGCCCGCTCTCAGCTCATCGACATGGTCTTCCAGAACCTTGCGCTCGCTTGCCTGCGACAGGTCCACTCCGATGGAGTTCTTACGCATCGGGCCATAGAGGCGCGGCGGCGTCGGAATGCGTGGATGGCGGCGGGGGCCGGCCTCGACTTTCGCAATCGGGTCATCGACCACCTTCTCGACATCGACATCCGGGTCGAGGAAGGAGTGGACGAAGCTCGTATTCGCGCCATTCTCCAGAAGACGGCGCACAAGATAGGGTAGAAGGTCCTTATGCGCGCCAACCGGTGCATAGACGCGAACCTTGTCGCCTTTTTCAGCCGCGCCATAGAGCGGCTCACCCATGCCATGCAGGCGCTGGAATTCGTAATTCGTGACGCCCTCTGCTTCGGCCATCATCAGGATGGTCGCGAGCGAGTGGGCATTGTGCGTCGCAAATTGCGCATAGATGCGCGGGCCTGCCTGCAGCAGAGCATGTGCGCAGGCGAGATAGTTGATGTCGGTGCCATGCTTGGTCGTGAAGACCGGGAAGTTCACCATGCCCTCTTCATGGGCGTGCTTGATCTCTGTGTCCCAGTAGGCGCCCTTCACCAGACGCACCATGAGGCGCATGCCGGTCTCCCCGGCAAGTTCCGACAGGCGCTTGATCACATCCTGCGCGCGCTTCTGATAGGCCTGCACCGCAAGGCCAAGACCGCTCCAGCCTTTCAGCGATGGCTCACGCATCAACCGCTCAAGTAGCTGCAGCGAGATAACCAGCCTGTCGGCTTCTTCGGCATCAAGACAGAGATTGATATTCGCCTTGGCGGCATCCTCGCAGAGCGCGAGCAGACGCGGGTAAAGCTCTGCATGGACGCGGGCCTCGTTGACCGCTTCATAGCGCGGATGGAGCGCTGACAGCTTCACCGAGATGCCGTTCTTTGCTTCCGGCGAGAGAGACGCATCACCATCTGACCCCACCGTCTTGATCGCTTCGCGGTAAGACTGGAAGTAGCGCTCGGCATCATCATTTGTGCGCGCGCCTTCACCCAGCATGTCAAAGCTGAAATTGGCCGCTTCACCGGCCTTCACTTTCTTGCGGCCGCGCTTCAGTGCCTCATCAATGGTCCGGCCCAGCACGAACTGCTCGCCCATGATCCGCATGGCCTGCATCATGGCCGCGCGGATGACTGGCTCGCCGCTTTCGCGAACGAGGTTGGATACGAAAGTAGAGGGGCCGCGCTTGGCATCGCTCGGTGCGCCGATGACGCGCCCGGTCAGCATCAGCCCCCAAGTCGAGGCATTGACCAGCCAGCTATCGGACTGGCCCGAATGCGCGCCCCAGTCGCCGGAGCGGATTTTCTCAGCAATGAGATCGTCGCGCGTATCGGCATCCGGAACGCGAAGGAGCGCTTCGGCAAGACACATCAGCGCCAGGCCTTCAGAATTGGAAAGCCCGAATTCCTCGAGGAAGCTTTCCATCATGCCTTTTGGACGACCGGCCGCGCGGGCGATCTGAACAAGTTCGCGGCCGCGGCGAACCGCAGCGGTGCGCGCGCGTTCATCCAGCGGTAGCGATTTAAGGATGTCGCCGACCAGCGCTTCCTCGTCGGCGAATTTCGTCCTGTCGAGCGCGTCCCAGTTCTTGGTCATGGGCGTCAGCGTATCGGGCATAATGTCCTCCGTAGTCGGCCGGTCCTGCACGATCATCCTATCGCAAACCGTAAGGCGGGTTTACGCCGGACTGCATGTCTCTAAAAGTGGGACCACGCAGCCATGCGGCAAGGAGTATAGATGCGCATCATGCTTATCACAGACGCCTGGGAACCACAGGTGAATGGCGTCGTCCGGACCATGAAACGTGTCATCGCCGAGTGCGAGGAAATGGGCCATGAATGGGAGGTGGTCTCGCCTGCTGATGACTTTCTGACCATGCCGCTGCCAACCTATAGCGAGATTCAGCTCGCGCTTTTTGCCCGCAACAAGATTTCCGAACGTTTTGAAAGCTTCCAGCCGGATGCGGTCCACATAGCGACCGAAGGCACGCTTGGCCTCGCTGGCCGTGCCATGTGCCTGAAGGAAAAGCACCCTTTCTCGACGTCATACCACACACGTTTTCCCGAATATGTGTCGGCCCGTTTTCCGGTGCCGACTTCGTGGGGCTACAGCTATGTGCGCTGGTTCCACAAATACTCCGGCAAAGTCATGGTCGCGACACCCTCAATGCGCGAAGAGCTTGAAGAGCACGGCTTCAACAATGTCGTCTCATGGACACGCGGCGTCGATGTCGACCTCTTCCATCCCTCGCGCCGTATTGAGGAAGGCCAGCCCGGCGATCCGTTCGAAGGCCTGCCGCGCCCGATCTTCCTGAATGTCGGCCGCGTCGCCGTTGAGAAGAATATCGAGGCTTTCGCAGAGCTCGACCTGCCCGGCACCAAGGTTATCGTTGGTGAGGGACCGCAGCTGCAGGAGCTGAAGCGCCGCTATCCGGAAGTGAAATTCCTCGGTGCACGGTTCAATGAAGAGCTCGCCACCTGTTTTGCAAGCGCTGACGTCTTCTGCTTTCCAAGCCTCACTGACACGTTTGGCCTCGTCATCCTCGAGGCCATGGCCTCGGGCACGCCTGTTGCGGCCTATAACGCCCCCGGGCCGCGGGACATCATCCCCGGCTCGGATGCGGGCGTCATCGATGAAGATCTCGAAATCGCCTGCAAAGCCTGCCTCGACCTCGACCGCCAAGTCACGCGCTCCTATGCCGAAGGCTATAGCTGGCGCGCCTGCGCAGAGGCCTTCATCGAAAATCTCGACCCGCTTCCGGTACCGGAGCGAAAGCGCTTCTGGCAGAAGATCAGGCTTCGCCGGCGCAAGAAGAAATTTCCACCAGACGCAAAAGCCGGGTGAGTACGCCGCCTGACATAGACACGCTGAAACGCATTGTGGGCGAGTCCGTGCCGGCTCTCGCCGACAAGGATTATTCGCGTATTCGCAGTGGCGGAACCGATAATTCCATTTACCGCGTTGGCGACGGCCACGCGCTCCGTGTGGCGCGCCGCCATGAAGCAATTCCCTCTCTTGCCTACCGCGAACCTGTTGCGATGCGCAGTCTCAAGGATCTGCCGCTGGAGACACCGAAGCTTGTCGCCAACGGGCTCACGGACGCCCCCGAAGAATGGCCCTGGCTGGTCTGCAGCTGGCTGCACGGCGAAAGCGCAGAAGCAAGCGGCCATCAGCTCACCGAAACAGATGCCAAGCGTCTTGCCCTCTTCCTGCTCGACCTGCAGGGCCAGAGGCGCGACTTTGCCGCCGAACCGAATATCGACAATCACTGGCGCGGCTGCGCTCTGGCTCGGCGTGATGAACCGACACGAGGCGCCATTACTGATGTCGCCGAAGACTTTGATGCCATTGGACTCGCCGCGATCTGGAAAGCGGCGCTCGACACGCCCCCGTGCCCCGAACAGGATCGGACGTGGATCCACGGCGACCTTCATGCCGCCAATTTGCTGATCAAGGACGGTGCGCTTTCCGGCGTCATAGACTGGGGGCTATCAGGTCTCGGAGACCCGGCTTCAGACTATATGGCAGGCTTCACCCTGTTTGAAGGCGCAGCGCAGGATGCTTTCTGGAAAGCCTCCGGCATCACCGAATCAGTCTGGCGACGCGCGCGCGGCTGGGCGCTTTCGACCAGTGTGATCGCCTACGCCTTTTATCGCGGGACGAAGACACCGATAGAAAAACGCAGCCGCAAACTGCTCGACGATCTCTCGTTCAGCGTCTAGCTCTCTGCGGCGTCCATTGTCTGGAGTTCGAGCGCCTGCTCGCGCACGGCTGCGCGTTCGGCTTCCTGAAGCGGGATCAGGCCCTTTTCGACGAGGTAGCCCGTAGGTCCCCAGGCATCTTCCTGCGTGAACTCCGAAATGAAATCAGTAAGGCCTGGCACCAGGTTCACATTCTGCTTCTTCACATAGAAGAACATGGAGCGTGAAATGCCATAATCGCCGCTCGCAATGTTTTCGAAACTCGGCTCAAGTCCGCCAATGCTCGCGCCTTTCAGACGGTCGAGGTTCTGCTCAAGGAAAGAAAAGCCCATGATGCCGATACTGTCGGGGTTCTTCATCAGGGTCTGGACAATCGCCGTGTCATTCTCACCAGAGTCGATCCATTTCCCGTCCATGCGGATCGTCGTTGCACGCCGCCCGAATTCGTCAGGATTGCTTTCCTTGAGCGCAGCAACCTCTGGCACTTCTTCAGCGCCGCCCTCCATTGCGAGTTCTGCGAACGCATCGCGCGTGCCTGAAGTTGGCGGCGGGCCAGAAACGAGGATCGGCATGTCGGGCAGGTGATCTGCCACATCCTGCCAGGTCTCGTTCGGGTTGTCCTGCCAGCCACCATTCCCGTCCGGCAATTCCTCGGCCAGCGCGCGGTAGATCTCTTCCTTTGTGATATCCATCGTCGGCGAACCTTTTGCGTTCGCAAGGACGATCCCGTCATAGCCGATCTTGACCTCAACAATCTCGGTAACGCCCTGGCGCTCACAAAGCGCAAGCTCCGACGCCTTCACCGGACGTGACGCATTGCTGATCGAGGGTTCTTTCGGACCGATGCCCTGACAGAAGGCCTGAAAGCCGCCGCCGGTGCCCGTTGTCTCAACGATGGGCGTAGGGAATTCCGAAACCGCACCGAACTGCTCTGCGACCGTGGTCGAGAATGGCGAGACTGTTGATGATCCAACGATCCGGATTTTTTCATCGGGCGAAGCCGCGAAGACCTGTAGCTCGCCAGAGCTGGCATCGATTTCCGACAGGTCGGTCTTGGGCGCACAGGCGCTTGCAAGCAACGCTGCGGACAGGGCCAGGAAGATCGTACGCATGGGGCAGTCCTAAAGTTTGCGATAGTCTCGTCGGCTACCGTTTATATGGCTTTTGTGACAGCCACATGCCTGCTGCTGTCATCTTTCTGCTGTTAGCAGCACGGGCGGCCCGACGCGTTCAAATCCAAAACGCGCACAGACTTTTACAAGGCGGGCATGTTCACTGCCTTCATCCGTGATGAACAGCCGGCCGCCTGCTTCTTCAGACCGGCCGGCCAGTGCTGTACTTCCGAGGACACGCAGGGTCTGACGCGCGATTGCAGCGCCTGAATCGATGAATGTCACGCCGTCAGGCGCCGCCGCTGCGAGCCTTGCGCGCACGAGCGGGAAATGGGTGCAGGCGAGCACAATCGTGTCGACGATGTTGCCATCTCTGGCATTAAAAATCGGGGCAAGCGCGGCAGCAAAGCCTCGCGCGTCGTACGCTTCGCCCGCCGCGAAAGCTTCCGCCAAATGAACAAGATCCACGCTGCCATGAAGAATAACTGTGACGTCGCTTGCAAATTCCTCGATCAGTCTGGCGGTGTAGGCGCGCCGTATCGTGCCAGGTGTCGCAAGCAGTCCGATCACGCCTGTGCGGGTCAATGATGCAGCAGGCTTGATCGCCGGCACAGTGCCAACCACTGGAATATCGAGGCGGGCTCGTACGTCATCCAGCGCAAGCGTACTTGCCGTATTGCAAGCGATCACGAACACATCCGGTCGCGCTTCTCGGACAAGGGCCGCTGCAACTTCCGGCAAGCGGGCCCTTAAAGCCTCGTCGCTCTTGTCGCCATACGGGAAAAACCCGGTGTCAGCGGCGTAATCAACCTGCAGCGCGGGGGCGATCTGCCTGATTTCGCGGGCCACGGTTAGCCCGCCCATACCAGAATCGAAAACGAGCACCCGCCCCTGCGCGTCCCGCATCTGCTGCGTCATGGGCC
Source organism: Henriciella marina (assembly GCF_027213945.1). Classification (GTDB taxonomy): domain Bacteria; phylum Pseudomonadota; class Alphaproteobacteria; order Caulobacterales; family Hyphomonadaceae; genus Henriciella; species Henriciella marina_A. The sequence continues at coordinate 767,466 of NZ_JAPWGW010000001.1, read as the reverse complement.
CGTCTGATTTCGTCATCCTGTCTCCCGTCGCCCTCCCTTATCGCGCACCAGCGTCTGGGTGAACAACCGGGCACAAAAGAAGGGTATTGCTTGCCTAGCGCCAGTCGCTTGAAAAAAGATGAAAACCGACGTATGTTGCACCGCAGCATAAAGGAATAATCATGACCACAGAGACGACAAGGCCGAACCCGCTTGAGCTCTGGTCGGAATCCTTTTCCGCCTGGCGCGACCTCAGCCAGAGTGCAAGCGCAGCCTGGATGGATGCGATGATGGCGATGAAGCCAGGCGTCGGCGAAGCTGCTCCGGAAGCTGCGACCCGCGACCTCTTCCGCAAGCTGGCCGATCTCAATCTTCAACACTGGGAACATGCCGCAAAACTGATCGAGGCGATGCCAGCCTGGATGCGATGGCCGCAAACCGTGCCCGCCGACATGATGACGGACTGGTTCGACAGTCTGCGCCGCCAGCCAGGCGCGCCATATGTCCCGAGCGCGCCCAGGACCCCAACCGCAGCAGCAAGAACCGCTGAGGCCGCAGAAGCGGCCTACCGCCAGCCAACCGCGCTAACGGCGCCCGAAGGCGAGGCCGACGACCTCACCCGTATCAAGGGTATCGGCCCGAAACTATCGAAAACGCTGAATGAGCTCGGCATCTTCCACTTCAAGCAAATTGCGAACTGGGAAGCGGGCGAAGCAGGCTGGATTGATGAGTTCCTGTCCTTCAAGGGCCGCGTAGCGCGCGAACAATGGATTGAGCAGGCCCAGAAGTTCTCTTCCAATGGCGCGCTTCATTAAGGCGCGCGTCAGTCTGATCCAAAATCGCCAGGCAGCTCCGCATCATCGCGGGAGTCCGGCTTCGGCAGCCCAATATCCTGACATATCTGCTTCAACGCCGTCTTCAGGCCTTCCTCCAGTGTTGGATGGTAGAACGGCTTGTTGAGCAGGTCGCTGGCTTTCGATCCATTCTCGATTTCCCAGCACAATAGATGAGCGAGGTGTTCAGCATCGGGGCCCACCAGTGTCGCGCCGGTTAGCGCGCCGCTTTGCACCTCCGCATAAAGCTCGCAGACACCCTGATTGACGGCCATGGCCCGCGCCCGGCCCTGATCAGCGAAGTCGACTTTGCCGACAATCGTATCCTCGTCCGGGTCCTTGCCGACCTTTGCCATGTTCGGCTCGGTGAACATCACTTGCAGGCGGGTCGAGCGTTCGAAGGATTTGATATCGGGATAGGAAGCGGCGTTGGCGCCGGCTATCGTTCCTTCAGTCGAAGCCTCATGCAGGATGGGTCGAGCGCCATTCGCGTCGCCGACGATGAAAACCGGTGACTGGCCGCACTGAAGCGTTCCTTGATCGAAAACCGGTGCGCCATCATCATCCAGCTCAAGGCCAGACTTTTCGAGGTCAAGCGCCTCAAGGTTCGCGGCGCGGCCCGTTGCGACCATCAGCTTCTCGAAACGCGCTTCCCTCGCCTCGCCGTTCTCCGTCCAGTTTACGGTTACGCTGCCATCGTCATTGCGTTGCGCCGCGGGCTCGACCTCGAGGTGGAGGCCAAGTTCAGTCTCCAGGGCGCGGCGTAGCGATGTTTCCGGCTCGCCTTCATCAAGGCCTGCAAGCTGGGCGCTTTTGTCAAAGACCTCTACCTGCACACCAAGCCGGGCCAGCGTCTGCGCCAGTTCTAGTCCAAGCGGCCCGCCCCCGATCACGCCGATGGACTTCGGTAGGTCTTCCAGCTCAAACAGGGTCTCATTTGTGATGACAACGTCGCCAAGATCTTCAAATGGTGTCGGGATAACAGGCGAGGAGCCCGCCGCAATTACGATCGCCTTGGCGAGCACCTGCGTGCCGTCATCGAGAGAAAGCTCGGTTGGGGACACAAACCGGGCGGTTGCCTTGATCGTCACGCCATCGGGAAGGTCGGCGATCTGTTTCTTTACGCCCGAGACGAAATCGTCCCTGAGCCGCCTCACGCGGGACAGGGCCCTTGGGCCATCGACCTTGGGTTCTCCAGCCTCCACCCCGAACTCGCCAGCCGTGCGCACACTATGAGCCGCGTTGCCTGCCGCAATCAGGAGTTTTGAAGGCATACACCCGACAGACGCACACGTCGTCCCGGCAAAGTAAGGATCGATCAGCAGCGTTCGGGCGCCCTCGCCGCGCGCCTTTCTTTCCGCTGCAAGCCCCGCAGTACCCGCACCAATAATCGCAACGTCTACATGTATCTCAGCCAGAATGTGCTCCGTCAGGTTCGACCAGCCCTAACAGGTGCGGCCTTGAATGGGTTCCAGTTGCGGCGCTTTGGTTTCGCGCTTTCCCGCGGCCCTGCTGCGACAGCGGCACGTATGAAGGCCAACTTGTCTCGAACCGCTGGCGCGATCACGAAGGGGTAAAGATCGAACAGCCCCATGGACCGGTTCACATGATTGAACGCGATACCAAGATTAGCGCCGGCGCTGATGACGGCATCACCATCGCTTGTCCGGTAAGGGTCCGGCACCATTGTACTGGACTGGCGAAGACCGGTCGCGTTGGCACTGTCGATCATGTCGGTGAGGTGAACGAGGTGCGCAAAAGTTTCCGCCCAGTCTTCATGCGGATGGCTGGAGGCGTATTCCGTGATGTGATTGTCCTGCCATCCTTGCGGCGGCCCATTGTCATAATGTTGGGATAGCGCGGCTCCATAATCGGCGCGCTCATCGCCGAACCGGTTGCGGAACGCGGCCGCGAAACGCTCATCCTCGACGAGCCGCTGGAAGACATAGTGGCCGAGTTCATGGCGGAAGTGACCTGTCAGCGTACGATAGCGCTCGCTCAGCTTCTCACGCCGCGCGACACGCTGGGCGGGGTCAGCCTCCGTCACATTGATTGTAATCAGGCCGTCCGCATGCCCCATGGTGACAGGCGCGGGGCCCGATGATGTCACCTCCGACAGCAGGTGAAAGCGCGGCCACGGCCCCTGATCACCAGACTTGAGCCAACCCCACTGCCCCAGATTGACCAGAACCCAGCGCTTTGCTGCCTCTGTATCTGCCCAAAGTGGCACATTCGTGTTCACCATGGAGTCCGGAACGACTTCCGTCATGGCACAGGCCCGGCAAAGCGATCCCTGCCCGGAAGCGGCTTTCCAGTTACAGCCTATCTGTTCGCGATTGGCGCATGCAGCGTCCAGAACCTCGAACTTTTCAGCTTCCGGGTCGAAGGCGACCTGCGCGCCGCAACCGCAGGCACGATTATTGAAGTAGAGAGTCCCTTTGCAGCGAGGGCACTTAAAAAGTTTCATGTGAGGACATCCAGATTGGCAGGCATTGCCAGACATTGTAACGCCGGTGCGAGCATCGGCGTTCCGCGCTGGGCAAGCGTAGAAGCGAGTATAGACAGTTGGGTATGAGGGCGCTGCTCCCTGCCATTCTTGGCGGCGCAGCAATTCTTCTTTTCGTCGGGCCAGCAGCATGGCTGCAGGCGGGCCATCTCAGCATGGCCCTTGGCGCAGCCTTGCCCGATATTCCCTTCGCATCGCGACTTTCTGAACTCTCATCTGCGCTGCACGTCCTGCCGTTTTTCGCTGGACTTGCTGCGCTCGCTTATCTCTGGCTCGTCATCACTCCGCTATTGATCTGCACCATCAGGCACCCATCAAGAGGGTTTGCCTTTCTCGCCTTAACACTGGGCGTGACCCTGCTTTGCCTGATTGCGGCGCCCTCTCTCATGATTGACCGGGCCCTGGAAGGCGACACGACGAACGCCATTATACTTGCAGCCTTCGCCTTCTTCGCCGCCGCGCTGAGCTTCTATCTCGTCGGCGAGAGCCCGTTCGTGTCTTTTGCCTATCTCAGTTGGGGCTTGATCGCGCTTTTCGCGGCGCTCCACCTCTCAAACATACTCACTGAAGACCCGTCGCTGCTGGACACATGGATGTCCGCTGCCCGGCTTCACGCTGCGGGCATCTCTATCCTGCTGTCGGCACTGGGTCTGCTGGAAAGCCGCGCTCGCGCGCTGGGGTCACGAGGCTCCGGCATACTCAGTGCCCTGCTCGCCATCATCATCTGCATCGCAGCGGCCGTGATGGTCATCTACCAGTATCAGCTCGGTATGTCCGGTCTCGCGCCAGACGCGGTCCCACGCTTTCCAGAACAGCAAAGCGCCTTGCTGCGTGGCTCTATTGCGGCCCTGGTCTTGCTTGCCGGTCTGGTGATCGCAATATTGCGCCACGCCATTCTTACCCGACATGGCCGCCAGACGGCGCTTGAGCCCGAAGATCAGCCGAGCACGTCGTAGAACTCGGTCCGTCGGTCGCGGAAAAAGCCCCAGGCGGCGCGGTGACGGTCGAGGAAGTCGAGGTCGAACTCAGCCATGATCACGCCCTCTTCACCGCGTCCAAGCTCGTCGACGATTTCGCCGGCATGGTCTGCGATAAAGCTGGTGCCATAGAAGATCTGGCCTTCCTCATCACCGGTGCGGTTCGCCGCGACGACCGGGATGACGTTGGAAACCGCATGCCCCTGCATGGCCCGGCGCCAGCGCGCGGCGGTATCGAGGCTCTCGTCATGCGGCTCGGACCCGATTGCCGTCGGGTAGAAGAGGACATCCGCCCCCATCAGCGCCATGGCGCGGGCAGCTTCCGGGAACCATTGGTCCCAGCAAATGCCAACGCCAATGCGGCCCTTCATCGTGTCCCAGACGCGGAAGCCGGTATTGCCAGGGCGGAAGTAGAACTTCTCCATATAGCCCGGCCCGTCAGGGATGTGCGACTTGCGATAGACGCCCAGCGGCGTGCCATCTGCATCAATAATGACGATGGAATTGTAATACTCCGGACCGTCCTTCTCATAGATCGAGACCGGAATGACGACGCCCAGCTCATTGGCGAGGTTTGAGAGCTGCTCGACGGCAGGATGCTCTGCCCACGGATAGGCCGTGGCGAAGAACTTCTCATCCTGCACCTTGCAGAAATAATGGTCGCAGAAGAGCTCTGACGGCAGGATGATCTCTGCGCCCTTGGCGGCAGCGTCTCGCACCAGCTCTTTCACCTTGTCGATATTGGTCTGCATGTCCTTGCTGAACGAGGCCTGCAGGGCAGCGACTTTCACGGTTCGGCTCATGTCGAAAGACCTCCATCTGTTTGGGGGACCTGCTGGGTCATGCAGTGAAAACTGCCACCGCCAGACAGGATATGGCGCGATGGCAGGGCGATGACGTCATGCTCGGGCATCAGCGCCTGCAATTCGGCTTCGGCGAGTTTTGAGTGTTCATCCTCATAGACCGGCAGGATCACCCGGCCATTCGAAATCAGGAAGTTCATATGGCTCGCGGGCATGATCTCACCATCCTCGTCCAGGATGCGTCCCGGTGATGGAATGGTCGATACTTGAAGCTCTGCGGCACGCAGCGTGTCCTTAATCTCGCGCAGGACGTCAGCGTTCGGGTCATTCTCGCCCGATGGCGTCTGGCAGACGACATGACCGGGCGCGATGAAGCGGGCGATATTGTCGACATGGCCATCCGTGTGGTCGCCAAGCAGACCGTCGCCCAGCCAGACAATACGCTGCGCATTGAAGGCGAGCTTCAAATTCTCTTCGGCCTTCTCCTGGGTCCAGTCAGGATTACGGTTCGGGTTCAGCACGCACTGCCGCGTTGTGATCAGCACGCCCGCGCCATCCTGCTCGACCGCGCCGCCCTCCAGAACGAAAGGCAGGCGCTTCAGTGGATGGCCTTCGAGCCGGGCAATCGCAGCCGCCGTTTCGCTGTCACCTTCAAGCTCATACTTGCCGCCCCAGCCATTGAACTCAAAACCGAGCCCTTCGAGGCGGTTGAGATACTTCACGAAAACAGGCCCGATATCGCGCAGCCAGATGTCGCCCATCGGCGCATCGAACATCTCGGCTTTCTCGCCGACAAGGTCCGCCGCCTCGGCCCGGGATGCCGGGTCGCCAATGATGAGTTTAACGCGCACGACCGGCGCGAGCGCAGCAATCAGCGCGGCAATCTCTCGCTGAGCGCCCTCATAATCGTCGGCCCAGGCATCCTTCAGATGTGGCCAGCCCGCCCATATCGCAGACTGGGGCGCCCATTCGGCAGGTGTGAAGGCAATAGTCGTGTCGGTCATGGGCCGCGATTTGCCACAGCTTTCCCCAAAGAAAAAGGGCGGCCCGCATGGAGCCGCCCTCTTCAGTCATAATCGTTTCGGAGCGCTTAGAATTCGTAGCGCAGGCCGAAGCGGATTTCGTAGCGCGAAGCGTCGCCGATACGGCTCTCGCAACGCTCGGTCGGCTGACCGGTCACATCGACGGTGCACTGGGCCGGGAAGCCGCGCTGACGCAGGACGCCCCATTCGTCGTTGAGCAGGTTGGTGAAGTTGTCGATGACAACAAAACCGGATGCGACGTGGTCGTTGAAGAGTGCGAACTCTTGCTCGACCTTGATGTCGACCTTGCCCCACCAGGAACCATCCTCGCCGTTACGCTCTTGGCCAGCCGCAAGGAACGGATTGCCTTCGAGGAACGGGTCGAAACGGGTGAAGCTGTTCGGGTCCTCATTGATTGTCAGAGAGTAAGGAAGGCCGGAATTGGCCTGACCGAACGCCGAGAAGCGCGTGATGTTGTCGCCGAAGAAGGCATGCTCATAGTTCACGAGAGCCGTGAAGCGGTGCTCGATATTGTAGTCCGAGCGAGCTGCCGAAACATCCTGCGGGTCGCCGAATGCGCGGTTGTTGTAGTTCGAGAACGCCACCGACGACGTCATCGGGTGAACATCCTCGGAGTCGGAGTAGGCGTAGCCGAACGACCAGTCGAGACCGAAGTCATACTCTTTCGCGATGGAACCGGAAAGAAGCAGCGACTTAGGCGAGGATTCGGAGTTGGTCAGCACGAAGGCTCTCTCGCGAACGCTTGCATAGGTCGGGTACTGACGGCCATCCGGGCCAGTGGTGAAGCCGGTTTGATCCAGGTCGCCGCGGATCCAGACTGCGCGCTCTTCGCCTTGGGTGAAGAGGATGTCGCCAGAGACAACATACTCACCGCCGAGGGCTGGAACGTTCAGATACTTGGTCGCGCCGAAAGCCCACTTCCACTCGTAAGGGATTTCGAAGTTAGGATCGAGGTAGTTGATCTCGAAGTTCGAACCCTGACCAGTGGCGACAGCGTCTGCCATGGCTTGTGGCACACACCAGCCTGGGCCGGTTGGGACACCAGCTTCACACATGGTGTAAGGGATGGTGAAGATGGACGGGCCACCGTTCTGCTCGAGGCCGAATGCACCGCCGTCTGCACCGAACTGGAGAACGTTGTTCGCCGAGTAGGTGTTGGACAGCCAGACGTTCGGGTTACCACCGGAGTAGATGCCAACGCCGCCGCGAAGGTCGAGCGTTTCATCAACATCGAAGGTGAAGCCGAGGCGTGGCTGCAGGAGGCCTTTGCCGTCGAGGTTCTGGTCGTTCTTGAAACCGTAGCTCGTGAAGAAGTCGAGATTGGTTTCAGGACGATCGTCGGTCGCGTACCAGTCGTAGCGAAGACCGCCGGTCAGGACCAGGCCGTTGCCGAAGTCATACTCGTCCTGTGCGTACACAGTGTGGACTTCGTAGCCCCAGTCAGCAGCCGCATCTTCCGGGTTACCGGATGGTGCGTTGTTGTAGTTGATGTTGTCGGCGAAACCGGCACGGAAGTTCTCGATCGCTGGATCGAACGCGGTCGGCAGGGTGCCGGCATCGGCAGCGCCGCTGCGTCCATCGAAGTCGATCTCGGTTTCGGTGTGCTGGACGAACAGGTTGAACACGTCGAGTGCTTCCTGCTCATAGCCGAATGAGAAGTTGTGGTTGCCGAGGGTGTAGAAACCTTTGAGCGCAAGGGTCAGGGTTTCGTAGTTCAGCTCGTTCGACTGACGCGAGTCATCGCCGCCGATATAGACGTGGACATCGTCGGTCTCGATCGTGATTTCACCGAAATCGGTGCCGCCGAGCGAGTTCTGACGAGCCTGAAGCTCGGAGTAGCCGACGCGGATCTCGGTCGAGAAGTTCGACGTCCAGTCTGAATAAAGCGAACCGACATAGGCTTCGAGCTCCGAGCCACGCTCATAGAGGTGGTTGGAGAATTCGAGCTCGGAAAGGTCACCATCGGAAGGAACGATGTTGAAACCGTCATTCCAGTTATAGGTGAACGATGCGCGGTGGTTCTGGTTGATGTTCCAGTCGAGCTTGACGAGGATCTTCTCGTCTTCGTTGTCGAAGCTGGATGGGATCTCGCCTGGATCGTAGCCGTAGATGTTCTGGGCGATCGCGCGGATCTCGTCGATCTCAGCTTGCGTGATCTGGACTTCGTTGACAGCGCCAGAGCCGATCGGGCCACGGTCGAAGAGGTTCACACCTTCGAGCTTCTCGTAAGCTGCGAAGAAGAAGAGACGATCCTGAAGGATCGGGCCGCCGATGCCGAAGCCGTAACGGTACTCGTCATACTCACCGGTGGTGATGTCGTCGCCTTCAAGGCTGTCGCCGCGCAGACCGTCATTGGTGTAGTCGCCGAACGCGTAGCCGTGGAATTCATTGCTACCGGACTTGGTCACAGCGTTGATGTTACAGGCAGAGAAGCCGCCATACTGAACATCAAATGGTGCCAGTTCGATGGAGACCTGATCGATCGCGTCGTAGGAGAACGGGATACGCTCGGTTGGGTAACCGTTCGAGTTGAGACCGAAATTATCGTTGAGACGAACGCCGTCAACGGTGAGCGAGTTGAAGCGGGAGTTCTTGCCGCCACACTGAACGCCATTGATGTCACCGCGGGACTCATCGACGTAAACGCGCGGATCGAGGCGCAGGATGTCGGTGATGTTGCGGTTGATCGCCGGAGCGTTGTTCAGGACTTCGGTGCCGAAGGTGGCCGAAGGACCGATCGCGACTTGCGCAAGGTTGGCGCTGGACGCGGTCACAACGACCGTGTCCATCGTGCGGTTACCTTCGTCGAGCGAGAAGTTCACTTCGGCTTGATCGCCAAGCGAAAGGGAGACGTTCTCGACAGCGCGGCCCTGGAAGTCGGTCGCGAGGATCTCGACGGTGTAGGACTGGCCAACCGGGAGGTTGCGCAGAACATACGCACCCGTGCTGGTGGTCGTGGTCGTGCGGACAAGACCCGTCTCAGGATCGCGAACGATCACGTCGGCGCCGACGATCGGGGAGCCCGATGCGTCAGTGACTTGGCCGCGGACGCCAGACGTCGTTACCTGCGCTTCGGCAGGGGCGACAATCGCCGCGGTGAAAAGTGTAGCCGCTGCCACACCTGACATTAGTTTCCAGTTGGACATTGAAGAAACCCCTCTTCAGTTGCTCGGTTTGACCAAATTCCAGCGATGGAACGGGATCAAAGCTCAATTGCCCGCGCCTCTATTCCCGCTATGTAAACCTTTCGTGACAGTCCGGGGACTCTGCTGTGCGCCGCAACATTCCGTTTCGGAAGGGTGCAAAAAAGACACACATCATTTCTGGTGCTGGCCTTGGCGCTGACTCCGCGTTAGCAGCAATTCCAGATGACCCATGCCGACGTACACCAGACTGATTATGCCAGACGCACTGCCCTGATTTTAATAGGGCTTCTGGCGCTACGCATGCTGAGCGTCCTTCTGACCCCTCTGGAGCTCTACGCCGATGAAGCCCAGTACTGGCGTTGGGGACAGACGCTGGACTGGGGTTATTACTCCAAACCACCGCTGATCGCGTGGACCATCCATACCAGCACCGCCATCTTTGACGATTCCGCGTGGGCGGTGCGGTTGCCGGCGGCCTTCCTTCATACGATTGCGGCCTGGTGCATCTTCCTCTTGGGCTGTCGCATGGCTGGGCCGCGAACGGGCTTCATGGCCGGAATTGGCTATGCCCTCATGCCAGCGGTCTGGCTCTCCTCTTTCGTTCTATCGACTGACGGCGTCCTGATGCCAATCTGGGCCTGCGCCCTCTATCTGCTCTGGCGCGTGCGCGAGGGCGAAGCTGGCTGGGCCGGCTTTGTCGGTCTGGGTCTCGCCGTCGGCGCAGGCTTTCTCGCCAAATATGCAATGATCTATTTCGCGATCGGCATCGCACTCACATCAATCTTTGATGCGCCGACACGCCGGGGTCTCTTCTCTCTCAAAGGGCTCGCTGCGCTGGCCGCGACGTTGGCCGTCATCACGCCCCACCTTGTCTGGAATGCCGCGAATGATTTCGCGACCGTCGGCCATACAGTGGACAATGCCAATCTTGGGGGTGACCTCCTCAACCCCGAAAACGCCCTCAAATTCCTCGCGGACCAGATGGGCGTCTTCGGACCGGTCAGCTTTCTCGGCCTGATCGCAGCGCTGTTCTTCCTGCGCGCCAGCAGACGGCCAGAGACAGGCCGCCAGGAATTGTGGCTCAGCGCCTTCATCGTCCCGGTCCTGACCATCATCCTCTTCCAGTCGGTTCTGTCCCGCGCGCACGCCAACTGGGCGGCGACCGCCTATCCAGCTGCCTCGATCCTGATCGCGATCTTCTTCATCCGTGCCCGCGCCAATCGCTGGCTCTGGTGGACGATCGCAGCACTTTCTGCGGTCGGCTTTCTGCTTGCGCCAGATTTTACCCTGACCGCGCGTCTTGCTGTCGGCCTTGCCGTAGCTGCCGGCATCGTCGGCTTCGCCTTTTTCTTCCGCTTCCGACCGGAAGGGCTCTTCTGGGCAGGCCTCACCCTCCACGGCGTCCTTGGCCTCGTGATGATGGTTGCCCTCATCCTCCCCAACATGATTTCCGGTCCGCTTGATCTCGACAATGCACTCAAACGCACGCGGGGCTGGGATGCCCTTTCTGACCAGCTTGTCGCTTTCACCGATACGAATGGCACGCCAAGCGCGCTCGTCACCGATGAGCGAGAAGTCTGGCACGGCCTCGACTTTTATCTTCGTGACCGGGTCGATGCACCGCTCATCCTGTGGCGCTATAATGAGGGCGCTCACAGTTTCGCAGAGCAACAGCCCCTCACCGCTGCCATCGACGGCGATGTCCTCATTGCCAGCTACCGCCCGAACCGCCGGCCGGCCATCGCCGCTGACTTTGAAACCTTCGAACGCGTCGGAGCCGTCAGTGTCGACCTTGGCGAGCGTTCCAATGGCTGCCCGATCCAGAGAGAGCTTGTGCTCTACCGCGCCGCCGGCTTCGATCCCCTGCCACGCTCAGGTGACTGGGTGGAACGGTTTGAGGACCAGACGATGGATGCGCCGCCGCCTTGTCCCGCGCAGAATTAAGCGCACCTTCGCTTGAATTCTCTCTCCCTTTTCTGGCAGTTGCACTGATATGGGCACCCTGAAGGCCGTCCTCGGCCCGACCAATACCGGCAAGACGCACTACGCCATTGAGCGTATGATGGGCCACGCGAGCGGCATGATCGGCCTGCCGCTGCGCTTGCTTGCCCGCGAAGTCTATGACCGGGTCGTAAAGGCAAAGGGCGAGCGCGCCGTTGCGCTCATCACGGGCGAAGAACGCATAGAGCCGCCGACCGCGCGCTACTGGGTCTGCACCGTGGAATCCATGCCGGTTCACAAGCGCGTCGAGTTCCTCGCCGTCGACGAAATTCAGCTCGCGGGTGATGAGGACCGCGGCCACGTCTTTACCGACCGCATCCTCCATGCCCGCGGCACGCAGGAAACACTGCTCCTTGGCGCCGAAACCATGCGCGGCGTCCTGCGAGATCTCGATCTCGACGTAGACACCAATACGAGAGAACGCTTCTCGCAGCTCCACTATACCGGCCCGACCAAGATCACCAAGTTGCCCAAGCAATCCGCCGTCGTCGCTTTCTCAACTGAGCAGGTCTACGCCATTGGCGAGCTGCTGAAGCGCCAGAAGGGCGGGGCCGCCATCGTCATGGGGGCGCTCAGTCCGCGCACCCGCAACGCGCAGGTCGCGCTCTACCAATCCGGGGAAGTCGACTATCTCGTCGCGACTGACGCGATCGGCATGGGCCTCAACCTCGATGTAGAGCGGATCGCCTTTGCCGCGCGGTCAAAGTTCGATGGACGGCGCAATCGCTGGCTGTCGGCCGCAGAAGCCGGGCAGATCGCCGGACGCGCCGGGCGCTTTCGTACTGATGGCGAATTCGGCGAGACGGGCGACTGCCCGCCTTTCGAGGAAGAGTTGGTCCACGCCATTGAGACGAACCAGTTCGAGCCGGTCGATGAGCTTCAGTGGCGCAACTCCAATCTCGACTATCGCTCCATCAAGACGCTGATCGCCAGCCTGGCGCGGCCTTCCGCGCATCCAGTGCTGCGCCAGAACCCGCACGCGCTGGATGAATGGGTGCTGCGCCGCATGGCCGAAGATGAAGCGATCGGCCCTGAAATCCGCGGCGAGCGCAAGGTGCGCCGCCTCTGGGACCTTGCTCGCCTGCCAGACTTTCGCAAATCAGGCCATGAAGGCCATGGACGACTGGTCCTCGGCCTAGCCGAAACCCTGGCAGACCCCGATGCGCGGCTTGGCGATGTCGCCATGGAAAAGCGCCTCGACAACCTCGAAGCCAACGTTCCGGACATCTCCAGCCTTCAGCACAGGCTTGCCATGATCCGGACGTGGACCTATGCCGCCCATCGTGAAGACTGGCTGGAAAACCCGGCCTATTGGCGTGAGAAGACGCGGGAAATAGAAGACAGGCTGTCGGATGCGCTTCACGCTGCGTTGACATTGCGCTTTGTAGACAGGCGCACCACGGCCCTGCTTGCCGGACTGAAAAGGGAAGATCTGCTTTTGACTGAACTGTCTGACACCGGAGAAGTCACCGTCGAAGGTCATGTTGTTGGCCGCCTCGTCGGTCTCCACTTTGAACCTGCTTCCACCGCGAAGACGCTGGAAGGCAAGGCTGTGCGCTCTGCTGCCGTGTCTGCATTGGGCCCGATCCTCGCCGAAAGGCTGGGAGAGATTGCTGGCGCGCCTGCAGAGGCTTTCGCCCTTGCCGACAGCGGCACCATCACCTGGAAAGGTGAAGAGATCGCCAGCCTGAAGCCTGGTCCGGACTGGCTTGCGCCCCGTCTTGAGCTGATCGGCGCAGAAGACACAGAAGTTCACCGCCGCGAAGCCGCCCTGAAGCGCGTCGACGAATGGCTTGGTGAGGAAATGAAGCGGGTGCTGCCGACCCACGCAAAGCTCAAGCTTGGCGAGACGGGCACAGAACTTCAGGGCATGGCGCGCGGTCTTGCTTTCCGTCTGCTCGAAAGCGGCGCGGCCATTGACCTTCGCGAAGAGTCGCCCCCGCCGCATGTCTCCAAGGAAGAACGCGACGCGCTGAAAACCGCCGGGCTGCGCACGGGCCGGGTTGCCGCCCATGTTCCGGACGCCCAGAAACCTGCGGCCCAGCGCATGATCGCCATCCTTCAGGCCAGCCAGACCGGCAAAGGCCGCCGCGTCGCGCCGGAAGGCGCAGGTTCGTTCGAGCTCGACGGCGAATGGGACGATGCAGAGCTGCACGCCCAAGGCTATCTGCGATTTGGCAAGCGCGCCGTCCGCGCAGACCTTGCAGAACGCCTCGGATGGGAAATCTCCAAGCGCCGCAAGGAAGCCGACAAGCCGGCCTTTGAACTCCCGGCAGAGCTGGCCTCTGTCATCTCCTGCCCGGGCGAAGAATTTCCAGCCGTTGTGAAAGGCTTTGGCCTTGCCCCGGCCGAGAAAGATCCAGAAACCGGCGCGGTCACGCTCTGGCGCTATCTGTCCCGCAACCGTCAGGACGGCCCGCCGCGTGGCAAACGCCCGCAATCTGGTCCAAAAGGCAAAGGCGGCCCACCGAGGCAGGCAAAGTCTGGCAACCAAAAAGGCCGCCCGCATAGAGGCGGCGGGCGCCCCGCGCCGCGCCAGCCGGACCCGGACAGCCCGTTCGCTGCGCTCGCCAGCTTGCTACCGCCTCCTCCGCCCGCTCCGAAGCCAAAGAAGAAAAAGCCCAAAAAGGCCAAGGCTGAAGGCTCTGCCAATGAGGACGCCGCGAAGCAGGCAACATCTCCAGCGACCGAGACGCCTGAAGCCGGCACAGACACGCCGGAGAGCAAGTCATAAGCGACGAAGTCCGTCTTGATGTCTGGCTCTGGAGAGCGCGTTTCTTCAAGACGCGCGCACTAGCCACAGCGCATGTTTCGGGCAAAGGTGTGCGCCTGTCGCGTCATGAACAATTGCGCAAGGTGACCAAACCCGGCTTTCGTGTTCTGCCGGGGGATATTGTAAGTTTTCCAAGAGGTGGCCAAATAGTCAGCGTCCGGGTGCTCGATCACGGAGAGCGCCGTGGACCTGCCAGCGAGGCGCGCGAGCTCTATGAGGATCTCGCCACAAACAATCAGGAGCGCCACGATGCTTGATGCGCTGAAGAACTTGTTTTCAAAGCGGGACACTGCCCCGCCACGTGAAATCGACCCTGAGGTTGCCACCGCCGCCCTGCTTGTCGAAGTCGCGCTGGTTGATGGCGTCTACGCCAATCTTGAAAGTGACCAGATCGCTGAAATCCTGCTCGACAGCCTCGGCCTCGATGCCGAACGCGTTGATGAAGTCATGGAGCAGGGCGAGGACCTCGCCGAAAATGCCATCGGCTCTCACCAGTTCACCAAACATGTGAAGAAGCTGCCGCTTCTGAAGCGCGTGAAGGTCGTCGAAGGTCTCTACCTTGTCTCACTGGCCGATGGTGCGGCCTGCAAGTTCGAGGACGCCTTCATTCGTCATGTCGCCAGCCTGCTGCATGTCGATGATGTTCGCCGCAATCAGGCACGCCGCCGGGCTGAGACGCGTCATCTCTGACGATTGACTTAAGGCGTCTTCATCGCCAAATGCCCGCACATCTAAAGCCAGGAAGACTATATCTCCATGACATATATCGTCGTCGATGCCTGCATCCGCTGCAAGTATATGGACTGTGTCGAGGTCTGCCCCGTCGACTGCTTCTATGAAGGCGAGAACATGCTCGTCATTCACCCTGACGAATGCATCGACTGCGGCGTTTGTGAGCCGGAATGCCCTGTTGAGGCGATCAAGCCCGACACGGAGGATGATCCCGATTCCAAGTGGCTGAAGCTGAATACCGAATACGCAAAGGTCTGGCCCAACATTACGCGCATGAAAGAGCCTCCCGAGGACAGGGAAAAGTTCGCGCAGGAAACAGACAAACTTGAAAAATACTTCAGCCCGCAGCCGGGCGAGGGTGACTAGTTCGCACCTGCGAAATACTCACAGTTGTAAAATAGTCTTTTTTCTGATACATAAATATCAGCTTAATTTCAGGGAGCCTCCATCAATCTCCGGTCTGACTATCAAATCGTCACCGGGGGATGAAGGCTCATGTTGCGTAGAAAGGCTATCAACACATGTCCAAAGAAACACAGGGTGATGTCCAGGAACTCGCTTTCGAGGTCGGCCAGTCGGTCGTCTATCCGGCACACGGTGTCGGTCAGATCACAAAGATCGAAAAGCAGACCGTCGCCGGCATGTCACTCGAAGTGTACGTGGTGTCGTTCGACCAGGACAAGATGATCCTGCGCGTTCCGACTAACCGCGCCGAAGCCTCGGGCATGCGTGCGCTTGCTGGCTCCAAGCTCGTTGACGACGCCCTGAAGACCCTCGGTGGCAAGGCCCGCATCAAGCGTACCATGTGGTCGCGCCGCGCCCAGGAATACGAAGCGAAGATCAATTCCGGTGATCTGATCTCCATCGCGGAAGTTGTGCGCGACCTGCACCGCGGAGAAGATCAGCCAGAGCAGTCCTACTCCGAGCGTCAGCTTTACGAGAACGCGCTCGACCGCATGGCACGCGAGCTTGCAGCGGTGGAAAACACCGACCATGACACTGCCATGGAGCGCCTTGCAAAGTCGCTCGCGAAAAAGAAAGCCGCCTGATCGGCCTTTCCTTTTTCGGCTAGAAATTCAAAGCCCCGCCCTCACTGGCGGGGCTTTTTGTTTACGGAGATGAACAGGAGCTGAATTTTTTTACCCAGCGAGTGAACCAATACTCGTCATACGCGTATGAACATGCAGGGACCGTCCGTTACAATCAGATGAGGAGCCGCGCCATGGCCGTTCGTTCAACAACAGATACTGCAGATCGCCGTTTTGTTAGAACCGCCATGAACAAACCGATGCTCAGCCAGGAACACGAAGTGGACTTGGCCGTACGTTGGCGCGACCATCAGGACGAAGATGCCCTCCATGAGCTGACCAGCGCCTATATGCGTCTCGTCATCTCCATGGCCTCCAAATTCCGTCATTACGGCCTGCCGCTGTCCGACCTTGTCCAGGAAGGCAATGTCGGCCTGATGCTTGCCGCCGCGCGTTTCGATCCAGAACGCGAAGTGCGTTTCTCTACCTACGCCTCCTGGTGGATCCGCTCGTCCATACAGGACTTCGTCCTGCGCAACTGGTCCATCGTCCGCACTGGCACAACCGCTGCGCAGAAGTCGCTCTTCTTCAATCTGAAGCGTCTGCGCGCAAAGATCGACGACACGGGCGATGGCATTATGACCCCCCAGAACAAGACCTGGATCGCGACCCATCTCGGCGTGCCCGAGCGCGATGTGGAGAACATGGCCTCGCGCCTCTCTGCATCTGATCGCTCGCTGAACGCGCCGCTCGCAACCGACAGCGAAGCCCAGTGGCAAGACCTTCTGGAAGACGAGAACGAAGTCACCGAAACGCGCGTCATGGAAATGCATGACAGTGAACGCCGCCGCCGCTGGATCCTTGAGGCGCTGAAGACGCTGACGGAGCGCGAGAACCTCATCATCCGCGAGCGCCGCTTCACCGATGACACCGTCACCCTCGAAGTGCTCGGCAAGCGTCTCGGCATTTCGAAAGAGCGCGTGCGCCAGATTGAACATCAGGCACTCGGCAAACTCCGCAAGGCCCTCGTTTCCATGGTCGGTGACCCAGAAGAAACCGGCCTCATCCCTACCCGTTAGATTACTCCTCTTCCCCTAAAAACTTCAAAGGCCGCAGGCTCACGCTTGCGGCCTATTTCTTTGCTCCCCATATCCCTTTTGAAGCCGATGGCCGCCGCTGAGCGGGGCCGGAAGCTGACCCGCGGTAACGCCGGATGCAGCACGATGCTGATCCAGTCAGGCCGCATTTAAAATTCTGCCTTTGAAAGGGGATAGATATGAACTTTGAAACGTACACAGAGCGTGCGCGAAGTGTCATCCAGTCGGCCCAGACAGCCGCACTCGCTGCAGGACATCAGCTTTTCCTGCCAGAGCACATCCTGAAAACCATGCTCGAAGACCGCGACCGGCTCGCCGTGAATCTCATTCGCGCGGCTGGCGGTAATCCTGAAATCGTCCAGCAGAAAACCGACGAAGCCCTCCGCGCCCAGCCCAGCGTCTCTGGGGGTGATGCAGGTCTTCGCCTCGACCAGAAGACCGCCAAACTCTTCGCTGACGCCGATGCGGGCGCAAAGAAGGCCGGCGACAGCTATGTCACCGTTGAGCGTCTTCTGATCGCGCTGGCCGGCTTATCAGGCTCCAAGGCGGCTGCAGCCATTGAGACGGGCGGCGTGAAATCCGGCACGCTCGAAGCCGCCGTAGCAAAGCTGCGCCAAGGGCGTACAGCAGACACTGAAAACGCCGAGCAGGGCTATGAGGCGCTGAAGAAGTATACCCGCGATCTCACCGCAGATGCGCGGTCGGGCAAACTCGACCCGGTCATCGGCCGCGATGAGGAAATCCGCCGCACCATCCAGGTGCTCTCCCGCCGCTCCAAAAACAATCCGGTCCTCATCGGTGAGCCCGGCGTCGGTAAAACCGCCATCGCCGAGGGCCTCGCCCTTCGCATCATCAATGGCGACGTGCCTGAAAGCCTGAAGGACAAGCGCCTTCTGGCTCTCGACATGGGCGCGCTGATCGCTGGCGCGAAATTTCGCGGTGAGTTCGAAGAGCGGCTGAAAGCCGTCATCAAGGAGATCGAGCAGGCCGAAGGCGGCGTAATCCTCTTCATTGACGAGATGCACACCCTCGTTGGCGCGGGCAAGACGGACGGCGCGATGGATGCCTCCAACCTGCTCAAGCCCGCACTTGCACGCGGTGAGCTTCACTGCGTCGGTGCCACCACGCTGGACGAGTATCGCAAATATGTCGAAGGCGACGCCGCCCTCGCCCGCCGCTTCATGGCTGTCTATGTGAATGAGCCAACGGTTGAGGACACAGTCTCCATCCTTCGCGGTCTCAAGGGCCGGTACGAAGCTCACCACGGCGTGCGCGTCTCCGATGCAGCGATTGTTTCGGCGGCTGGCCTGTCGAACCGCTACATCACCGACCGCTTTCTGCCGGACAAGGCCATCGACCTGATGGACGAAGCCGCATCGCGTCTTCGCATGCAGGTCGACTCCAAGCCTGAAGCCCTCGATGAGATCGACCGCCGCCTGCTCCAGCTCAAGATTGAGGCTGAAGCCCTGAAGAAGGAAAAGGATCAGGCATCGAAAGACAGGCTCGAAGCGATCGAGAACCAGATTGCAGAACTGCAGTCTGAATCCGATGAGCTGACGACCGCCTGGGCCGCAGAAAAGGACAAGCTGAAAGGCGCGGCGTCCGCCAAGGAAGAACTTGACCGGGCAAATGCCGACATGGCCGAAGCCCAGCGCCGGGGTGACCTCTCCCGTGCGTCAGAGCTGAAATACGCCGTCATTCCCGAACTTGAGGCACGTATCGCAGCTGTCGAACGCGCCGAAGCCGAGGATAAGGAAGATGGCGGCCTCGTTTCAGAGGTCGTGCGGCCAGAGCATATTGCCGCCGTCGTCTCCAAATGGACCGGCATTCCCGTCGACAAGATGATGGAAGGTGAGCGCGAGAAGCTTCTTCGCATGGAAGAGGCGCTCATGAAGCGCGTCGTCGGTCAGGAGGAGGCGCTTGCCGCTGTTTCCAACGCCGTCCGGCGTGCCCGTGCCGGCCTGCAGGACCCAAACCGTCCAATCGGCTCCTTCCTGTTCATCGGCCCGACCGGTGTCGGTAAGACGGAGCTGACCAAGGCACTCGCCGAATTCATGTTCGACGACGACTCGGCCGTCCTGCGCCTCGACATGTCGGAATTCCAGGAGAAGCATTCGGTCGCAAGGCTGATCGGCGCGCCTCCCGGCTATGTCGGCTATGAAGAAGGCGGCGTTCTGACCGAAGCTGTCCGGCGCCGGCCCTATCAGGTCGTCCTGTTCGACGAGGTGGAAAAGGCCCATCCGGACCTCTTCAACACGCTGCTTCAGGTGCTTGATGATGGTCGTCTCACAGATGGCCACGGCCGTACGGTGGACTTCCGCAACACGATCATCATCATGACCTCGAACCTTGGCGCAGATGCGCTTGCCAGCGGTGACGCCGGTGAGATCAACGATGCCCAGCGCGAAGCGGTAATGATGGCGGTTCGGGCGCACTTCCGGCCTGAATTCATCAACCGGATCGATGAGATCGTCTTCTTCAAACGGCTTGGCCGGGCAGAGATCGACCACGTTGTCGATATCCAGATGGCCCGCCTGTCGAAGCTGCTGGCCGATCGCAAGATCAAGGTCGACCTGACCGAAGCAGCCCGCACCTGGCTTGCTGATCGAGGCTATGACCCGGTCTATGGCGCACGCCCTCTCAAGCGCGTGATCCAGAAAGAGCTTCAGGACCCGCTGGCCCGGCTCGTGCTCGAAGGCAAGGTCGCCGACAATTCGACCGTGAAAGTCGATGTCGAAGGCGATGCTCTCTCGATTAATGGCGTGCCGAATGACTTCGCCAAGGGCGCCGCTGCCCTGAACTGATCGGGCAGCGACAGACCTGAAATCCTCACTCGGCCCCTCAACGGGCCGGGTGGTTTTTTCCAGAAATACAAACGTCTCACGCAGCACCTGCGCGCGCCACGCGAGAGATGACGGCACGCTCATTGTCATCGATGTCGTAGGAAGGCGCCTGGAGAAAATTGTAATCCCGTTGGCCGTCCACCGTCTGAAGTGATTGGAAGGTCGAGACGTTGATCATGAGATAGTCATCAGACGGCCAGTAAAAGCCCTGAAGGCGAACAGTTAACGGCGAACAAATCACCGGTTAGAGACAGGCTCGGCCATTTCACCTCATCGGCGCGCCCATACAGGTCTGCCGTATCTGCAAATACCGGCAGTCCTGCAGCAAACGCTACACAAAGCGCCGCGATCAGCTTTCTCATGGATCAGCTCCTCCCTCTTCAACCTCAAGGCTAGAGAGACGGGTCATAGTGGGCAACCGCGCAACGGCGGCCCATAATGATTATTTTGGGACATTTGTCTGTACGCCGCGTAACGACCGTCAGATCTGCGCAATTATGCATGGGTGCGCTGCACAAATACCCCTTCAAATTTATGCTGCATGAGCGAAGTTTGTGTTGTGCACCTGCGAAATGCGGGGCCTCAAAGGGCAACGACCCAGCAATTCAAATCGAAAAGGGCTCGATTATGAAAAAGCGTATTTCCTCCTTCCTCTTCGCAATGTCCATCTTTGGCGGCGTTGCTCACGCAGAAACCGAATACAAGGCCGTCTCCGCGACGCTGACCTATGACGAGGCCGCACTCGCGACCGAAACCGGTGCCGCTGAAGTGCTCGAAAGCCTCGAGCTGCAGGCAGAGCGCGCTTGCCGCAAGGTTTCCCTCGTCACCATCGGTCTCGCCGTTGACGAAGTCTGCGCAGAAGACCTGATGTACCAGGCTGTCGACAGCATCGGTAACCGCAACCTGTCGATGCAGTACGCCGACTCCACCTACTTCACGCCAGCACCATCGGCCCGCATTCAGCTCGCCGCACGCTAAGCGTCAGTTTCGCCTCTCCTCCATTCGAGGCGACACAACAATAAGAACCCCGGCACGGATCATCCGGCCGGGGTTTTTTATGCCTGACATGCGGAAGCATGAACGCGGTCGCCCCTGAAAGCATACGGACGATGCGAAGAAGCCCAAGAAAAAGCCCGCGCTCATGAACTGAACGCGGGCCTTTATGACTTGAACCGTGTTTGCAACAGCGCCGTTTATGGCGCTGGAGGGACCTCGTTGGAGGCCATCATCACGCCGCCGCCATTCGGGGTCGGCGCCGTGCGGCGCATCTGATCGATCTCATCGCGGCGTGCGACGAATTCCTCGAACGTGGCCGGGCTGTCGGCCAGCTTGCGACCGGTCGGCATGTCGAGCGTCATTGCGTTGATGTGGGAGCCATTGCGCAGGACTTCATAGTGAAGGTGCGGACCGGTTGATGCGCCGGTGGAGCCGACATAGCCGATCACATCGCCCTGCTGGACGCGGCTACCGGCGCGCATGCCGGACGCAAAGCGGGACATATGTGCATAGGCCGTCTGGAAGCCATTGGCATGCTTGATGCGGATATAGTTGCCATAGCCGCCATAGCGGTTTGCGCGCTCAATCGTACCGTGGCCGGCCGCATAGATCGGCGTGCCACTCGGGGCCGCAAAGTCGGTACCCTTATGCAGCTTGTTATAGCCGGAAATCGGGTGGCGGCGATATCCGAAGTTCGAAGAGAGACGCGCGCCATTGATCGGCGTTTTCATCAGGAATTTCGTGGCGCTTTCACCGTCAAAATTGAAGTAATCCGTCGCGCCATCATCTTCCGGCGTGAAGCGGTAATAGGACTTGTCGACGCGGCGGCCATTGAAGGCTGCATAGAGAACATTGCCGGAGCTGACGCGGTTGCCGCGCTCATCGACCATCTCTTCATAGACAATCTCGAACTCGTCGCCTGGCTGGACGTCGCGCTGGAAGTCGAGGTCATAGCCGAAGATCTTGGCGAAATCGACGACCTGCTGGTCGTGTGCGCCCTGGGACAGCGCCGTCTGATAGATGCTGCCATCGATGCGGCCGGAAACCCGACGCTCGACTGGCTGGGTGTGTGGCTGCAGGACCATTGGCATGAATTCGCCGTCGCTCATCCGCTTGGAGAGGATCTGGCCGCCATTGTCACGGCTGAGCGACAGGGAGACGAGCTCAGCAGTGTCTGGCGTATCGCCGCGGAATTGTGCCGTCACATTGAGACCCGGGCGCACGCGGCGCGGGTCGACAAGCTCGGCATCGTAGATCGCCTGGAGCGAACGCGACGCATCGGAACCACCGACACCGAGTTCAGTTACCAGTTCGATCAGCGTCTCGCGCGGCTGCAACGTGCCGTCGCGGGTAATGACTTCGGTTTCGGGATCGAACCCGTCAGCTGTCAGAAGCGTTGAAGCAAGCGGCATGGCAAGCTGCACGGTCGCCGGGATCTGGGCCTCGGCGGTGCGGGACTGGCCAAGCGAGTGGAAAACACCAAGAGATGTCCCAACAGCGGCAACGCCAAGCATTGAAAGGGTAACTGTACTACGCGATAGGTTCATGTCGAGAAACGGGCCTCCCTGGTCCCAGCGTGCAAGACGCGTGCAGACGGTTCAAGTCTATGCCCCTGTGAGTTGAATTCCTTACCTCGCAATTAAGGTAAACGGATTTATCAACCTGCCCCGGTACTGTAGCTATCGTAGGGACGGGGGCTTCTGCAAGCAGGTGTTCCATTACATCTGCATTAGTCGCTGCGACGCAGCATCTGGATACGGAATGATCAGGCGTTTGATTAAAAATCGTCCATGGGTGACCATCAGCTGTGCTGTGGTGGGACTGATCCTGCTTGCCGTTTGCACGGCCTGGCTTCTGCGCCAGTCGATCGCGCGCCATTACACAGAGCGTTGGTGCGCCGCCAACGAGCTGACCTGCCGCTTCGAGATCGACCGCCTTGGCCTTTCCGGCGTCATGCTCAGCGATATTTCCGTTGCCAACCAGGCCGGCAAGGTGCCGCTCGAAGCTGGTAATCTGGAAGTCGGTCTCGACTGGCCGGGCCTCTTTTCGCCGAGCATCCAGCTCGTAGACGTCGAGGACCCCGTGATCCGTCTCGACTACAACTCAGATGGCAGCGTCACCCTTGGCGGCCTCGAAGATATCGCCGCCAGTGACAGCTCTGCCGACACCGAGCTCGATATTCCTGCCATCCGCCTGCGCAATGCCCGCTTGGAAATCGCAACTCCTGCCGGCGATATCCAGATGTATGGCGACGTGAATGCTCAGCTTCCTCTGCAGGCCGAGATCCATGCGCGCGCAGAGCCCGCTGACCTGCGCACAGAGCAGGGACGTCTGAAGATCGAAGAAGGCCGCCTCGACCTCTCAATCATCGGCGCGGCCGTTCAAGGCAGCGCCCGCTTCCAGCTCAGTGAGGCGCGCTTCGATGCCTATCAGGGCCGCGGCATACTCCTGGATGCGAGCCTGACGCCTTCGCTTCGGCCAACGCTCGAATTCACGCTCGAAGCGGAAGAGAGCGCCGCGCAGGACTTCGCGGCGGCAGACCTTCGCCTCACCGGAAGCGCGGGCCTCAATCCAGGCAAGCTGGATACAGCTGAACACGGTCCTATCGGATTCCTCCGCTCGCTTGCCCTTTCAGGCGAGGCTGCGACCCTCCGCTTCAAAACCCATGAGATGACATCGCCAACACTGACGCTGGATGCTGCACGCGGACGCTCCGGCCCGCTAACAGGCACACTCGCTATCGACACAGAGGCGGCCATGCTTGCAGGCATAACGCTGGGCCGCTCCACGCTGACCGGAGAGGGCGAGGTGGACGATCAGCTTGAGAAAGTCGAGCTGGCAGGCGACCTGACAATTGCTGACGCCTCCCTTCCAGCAGCAATGAGCCGCGACATTCTCTCTCCGCTTCGCTCCGGCCCGCCCTTCACCGCCCATGGCACCTCGCTTCGCAGCGGCCTCGCAGCTGCCATGGCCAGGTTCAGGTTTGGCACCTCCTACCGCTTCGGGTTCGAACAGGGCGATGGATGGATGCTGGAAACCAGCGACAAGATCACCGCCACAGCGGCAAACGGGGCGCAATTTTCTCTATCACCCGCTGAGACGGAACGTGTGCTGACAATTTCCAGCGGACACGCAGAGCTGAGCGGCGTGGCCGCCCTGAAGGGCCCATCGCTTCCATCTGTGAATGCCTATGTGAAACAGGCGAACATTTCTGCTGGTGGCGTCCTGCTGGAAACAGGCAGGCTGCGGATAGCCCCCTGGCGCGCCGATGGCCTGACCCTGTCGACCAATCTCGAACAGCTTGTCCTGAACACCCGGGCCGCCGAGCCAGGCCTTCAGGCCGTGGGTACGGCGAGCGTCACAGGCCGTATGTTCGGTCTCGATTTCGCGAATACCAGCGTCTTCGGCGGCGTGGATGCGCGCCTGTCGGACCCGCTTCGCGTGCAGTCCTTCCGTACACGCTGCATTGGCCTCAAGTCCGAGGGCTTTTCATCGCCGGACACGTTGCGCGTCGGCGCGTTCCTGACAGAGCTTTGCCCGCAGGATGGTCGCCTCCTGCGCCGTGCGAACGGCGCCATATCCGGACAGCTCGGTGTCGCCTCGCTCGAACTTCCGTTTGAAAGCGAAAACACCTCGGGAACACTTGCCCTGACCGATGCCGTTCTGGACTGGCGCGCCGCCAGCACGGCAAGGCTCAACCTGACTGGCCGGCAAATGGCAGCGGACCTCAAAATCGGCGAGAACACGTTGGTCATTGCCGCCGCGCGCCCCGAACTCGGTTTCGAAACAGGCCGCCCGCTCTCCTTTTCAGCACGCACACGCCGCACGGAACTGACAGGCTCTCTCATTCCAGCGCTGATCGACATCGAGACGCTCACGCTGGACGCCACCCTGCCTGAAACCGGTATTGCCGGGTCGGGCAGTGCAGGCACCGTCATCATCCGCGACAAGAATGCTGACCCATTCTACGAATCCCTGCAAACTGATCTGGCCGCCGAATTTGCCAACGGCATCATGCAGCTGAGCGGTCCGCTTCGCACGCGTTACGGCCAGCGCGAGATTGCGGACCTTCAAGTCACACTCGACATCGTGGCGCTGGATGGTGAAGCCTCGTTGCGCTCGCGCGGTCTTGTTTTTGAGCCTGGCGGTTTTCAGCCAACTGCGTTGAGTGAGCGCGTGCGCGGTCTTCTTTCGAACGCGCGCGGTCGCCTGAATGCAGGTGCCTCACTCCTGATTGATGGCGGCGCGCTCAGCGGGACGGGCTTTTTCGAGGTCCGCGACTTTGGCTTCGACACGCTGCGCGTCGGCGCCGTGAACGACATCAATGGCCGGATCGAGTTTGACGAGTTGCTAGAACTTCATACGCCGCCCGGCCAGACAGTGACCGTCGGCGAGATCAATCCGGGCCTGCCCCTGCGGGACGGCGAGATCGGCTTCCAGATACTCGGACCCGACACGGCGATCATCGAGCATGCCTCCTGGCCATTCGCTGGCGGCACACTTCTTCTCGGTCAGTCGCAATGGACGATCGCGGGCACCAGCGACATCGTCGAGATCACTGCCCAGAACATTGAATTGTCGCGGCTCATCGAAGTCTTCAGCCTGCCTGACATTGAAGCAAATGGCACCGTCTCCGGCACTTTCCCGGTCGAACTTCAAGGCGCCAATGTCTTCATCCGGGACGCCATCCTTCGCGCCGATGAGGAAGGCGGGAAAATCGCCTATACTGGCAGCGTCGCCGATGCCGCTTCACAGGCCGATGAGCGCGTCGATATGGCTTTCCGGGCACTTCGAAATTTTGAATTCTCCGTTCTGGAAGTTGGCGCAGACGGTAATCTGACGGGAAACATGATGATCACGCTGGAACTCGTCGGCACCTCGCCTGATGTTCTGGGCGGCGCGCCCTTCGCATTCAATATCGGCGTCGACTCCGAGCTTTCGAAACTCATCCGGAGCAGCCAGAGCGTAACCGGAACCGACTGGCTCGCCGAAGTGAGGAACGGCTCGCTTACAGGCGATAGTACCGCAGATGACGATGAAAACGCGCCGTTTGCCAACAACCCGTCTGACCCATGAGCAAATACCTGTTCAAACCTGGTTCAGACACTATGCTGTAGGATGATTGCCTATGAGAGCTGTGAACATGAAAAAAGCTGCCATTCTGGCCCCAGGCCTTGTCGCCATCGCGGCTGCATGCACGCCAACCGTGCGCGTGCAGGCGCCGACAGAGCCGATTACCATCAATCTCAATGTGAAAGTTGAGCAGGAAATCCGCGTCAAACTCGAAAGAGAAGTCGAGGACCTGATCGCTTCCAATCCGGACATCTTCTAGGTCTAACTAACCAGGTTTCAGCTATGGCTCGTATTCTCCGCATCGCACTTTCCGCGCTTTTCATTGCCGGATCCGCGCTCACACTCTCCGCGCCCGCCGCGGCGGCCAATCCAGAACTGGAAGCGGCCAAGGACCAGGGCGTTGTTGGTGAGCGTATCGATGGCTATCTCGGCATTGTCGATGGCAGTGCAGACCCGTCTGTCGTTCGCCTTGTGCAGGACATCAATAACCGCCGCCGCGCCGCCTATGGCGAAACGGCTGAGCGCACCGGCGCAACCCCTCAGCAGGTCGCTCGCGTGACAGGTGAGACGCTCATAGAAAAAGCGCAGCCTGGCGAATACATCATGGATGACAGCGGGGCCTGGTCGCAGAAATAGATTTCTGCCCTACCTGACAGTCCATGACCCGAACGACGATACTTTTCATCCTCGGCGCGATCGGCGTTCTCATTCTTGCCGGCGTTGGCGTCGGCATGATGTGGGCCGAACTCGGCGTCACAATGAGCCTGCATGGCTGGATCGCCTATGGCCTTGGCGCGATTGCAAGTATTGCACTCTCCGTTGGCCTCTTCTGGCTCAGCTTTCATAGCGCCCGCAGCGGCCATGACGACATCGAGCGACCGGAAGACCTCGATAGCTGACCATAACGCTGCCCATGGGGCGTCATAAGCGGCCGAATCAGCTAGATTCGCACTCTTTGCGGACACTTAGAGGCCATCATGCAAACTACCATCGACCCCGCGCACCTGTCGGCCTACATCGCCTCGCGTATCTGCCACGATCTGGTCTCATCCGTGTCCTCGATCACCAATGCGCTCGACTTCATGAACGAGCCGCAGGATTCAGAGATGCGGGTCCAGGCCGAAAAGCTCCTCTATGACGGGGCTGAAAGCGCGGCCTGCAAACTGAAATTCCTGCGCTACGCGTTTGGCTCTGTCGGCCTCTCGAACGGCGCCGCGGACATTCACGACGCCAAGCAGATCACTGAAAGCTTCGTATCGCACCACAACAAGAAGCCTGAACTCGAGTGGGACATCGAGACAGAGCATCTCAGTTTTTCCCATGCCCGCCTCATCATGAATATGGTCATGCTGGCCATGGACTGCCTGCCGCGCGGCGGCTCGATCGTGGTCAAAGTCCGAAATGAAGTCGAAGGGATGGGCATCGTGGTCAGCGCCGCCGGTAAGCGCTGCAAGCTGCGTGATGACACCGCCTCTGCCATCGCCGGAGACAAGCCGGAAGAAGGTTGGTCGGCCCGCACGGTCCAGCCCCTCTTCACCCGCATCATCGCCGAAGGTCTTGGCGGCGATCTCAGCGTTGAAACCGAGGAAGAGCAAATCACGCTTAAGGCGACCAGTCTCAATGCAGAAGGCTAAACTGCTCGTTAACCGGACTATGTACATGCTGGGTCGTTCTGCGCGCATTAGCTAGGGGGCTCGCGACATGAAATCCTGCCTGATCGTCGATGACTCCCGGGTTGTGCGCAAAGTTGCTGGCCGTATTGTTCAGGATCTCAAATTCGAGACCCGCGAAGCCAGCGATGGCGCCGAAGCGCTGGATGCCTGTCGCCAGCAGATGCCTGACGCGATCCTGCTCGACTGGAGCATGCCGATCATGAATGGGCTGGATTTTGTTCGTGCGCTCCGCCGCGAACATGAGGGCAGCAAGCCTGTCGTCGTCTTCTGCTCGACGGAGAATGACGCCGAACATATCGGTGAAGCTCTGCGCTCTGGGGCGAACGAATTCATAATGAAGCCTTTCGATGCGGACATCATCGAAAGCAAATTTGCTGAGGTGGGCCTCATCTGATGCGAAGGGCGCTGTACGGCGCTCGACAGGATCAGCGGCTCATCGAGACGAGATCGGACCGGACTGGATATGGAAGAGACCGTCTTTCGTGAAATTGCAGAGCTCGCCCGAAAAGGGTCGGGCCAGCACATCCCGCCGACGAAGTCCTATCTTGTCGAAGCGCGCCTGTCGTCCATCCTCCGCCGTGAAGGCCTCTCCAGCGTTGAAGACCTGGTCGCCATCCTGAATGCCCGGCCAGACAGCAAGCTCAGCACTGAGATCGCCGCCGCCCTGACATCCAAGCGCACTCGCTTCTTTTCGGAACGCGGCACGCTGGAGCGGATCGCAAAGCTCGTCCTGCCCGAATGTGCCAAACGCGCCCGCGACGGCCGAGTTCGTATCTGGTGCGCGGGCGGCTCAACAGGCCAGGAAGCCCTTTCGCTCGCCATCCTGATCCATGAAATGGGCAGAAAGGCTTTTGAAGACCTCCAGGTTGAAATCGTCACCACCGATATCTGCGAGCGCACCAGCGCCTCGGCGCGCTCTGGTATCTTTGGTCATTTCGACATCCAGAAAGGCCTTTCGGCCCGCCGGATGCTTGCTCACTTCACACGGCTCGACACAAGCGAGTGGCAGGTCTCCCACGCCCTCGCCAGTCAGATCGGCGTGCGCACACATAATCTGATGCAGTCGGCCGAAGGCCTTGGCATGTTTGATGTCATCCTCTGCCGGAATGTCATCACCGACATGACGAAGGAGGCCCGCATCCGGGCGCTCCTCAACGCCGCGCGCCAACTCTCAGAGCACGGCCTTCTCTTCCTCGGCGATACAGAATCAGCCGCCGGCCTCATCGCCGGACTTGAACCCTCGCGGGCTGTCCGTGGCGGCTATAACCGGAATGTCGACGCCGGCGATCTGACCGTCGCCGCCTGATTTCTCAGAACACCGGTAGAAACACCGCCAGTACACCGCCACTACACCGTGAAAACACGGGGACTGCGGCCCTGTTTCCGCCGCACTTTCCTCATGCGCGCTCGCATTCCATTCAACACGCTGAGCAAAAGCTTGACGAACTCATCAAGACCCACTACTTTGTATTTCAAAGTTGTTGGAGACCAAGATGACCAAAGCCACTAATGATGATCTCGCCTATGTCCGCTCGCTTGCCGAAGCGGGCGCCGCAGCCCCTCTACTGGGCGGGCGGTTCCTTGTCTGGTGGGGCGGCCTCGTCACGGCCGCCTATGTCGGCCACTATCTGATAGCGACGGGCAAACTCGGCCTCGGCATGGAAGCCCTCGGCATCATGTGGGGCGGCTTCATTGTCCTGGGACTTGGCGGCTACTTCCTGCTCGCAAAGGCTTTCCCAGCGAACAAGCCGGGGCAATCTTCCGAAGGAAACCGCGTCTCCGAGACCGTCTGGATGGCCGCTGGTTTCGTGCTTGGCAGCTTCTTTATCGGTGTGACCATCAAATCATTTCTGATCGGCGCCGCCTCCATTGGCTATATGTGGTCCATTCCGCTCGTGCTCGGCGTCTATGGCATCGCCCAACTCGTCAGCGGCGAAATCGCGCGGGTCGGTTGGTTGAAGCTTGCGGGCCTTGTCGCCATCGCCTTTGTGGGCCTGACCGTTCTCATCATCGACACGGCTGAACTCTACCTCGCCGCAGCCTTCGCCGCAGCCTGTAGCGTGCTGATACCTGGCATTCTCATGCTCCGCGACGAACCATCTGGCGTCGTGTAAGGTGGATCGTCATGGAACCCGAAAATCCCTTTGATCACAGCCAGATAGACGATGTCATACATGGCCGCCTGCGGCTCGGCGTGATGGCCTACCTCTCTTCGGCCAGCCCTGCCATCTTCGGCGAGCTGCGCGACAAGGTCGGCGCGACAGATGGCAACCTCTCGACCCATCTGAAGAAGCTGGAGGAGGCAGGCTATGTTCGCCAGGAGAAGCGCTTTGTCGGCAAGAAGCCCCAGACCCGCATTTTCCTGACAGACTCCGGCCGCAAGGCATGGCTCGACTGGATCGACCAGATGCGCGGCCTGATGGAAGCGGCCGACTAGGACCAGCCGGAACGCAATTAGACGGTCAGCATTAGTCTGAAGACCCGGTTGTCAGAGGTTCAGCCGGGTCTTGCTAGTTTGTGCCAGATAGACAGATCTGGAGACCGGACATGATCCCTCTTAAGAAACTCGCCCTCGGTTTTGCTGCCCTGACAGCCTTCACCCTGCCAGCGATGGCGCAATACGGCCCAAGCGGGCATGGCTACGACAATCGCGGCGCTGGCACTGCAGTGATCTATCAGCACGCCGACTTTCGCGGACAGTCTCTGCGCGTGACCGGCCCGATCGCACACCTCAGCGAGTACCGCTTCAACGACAAGGCATCCTCCATCCGTATTCATAGCGGCAGCTGGGAAGTCTGCGTCGATCCGAACTTCCGTGGACGTTGCGAGATCCTCACCTATCGCGAAGACCAGCTCAACGAGTTCCGCCTGAACGACAAGATCAGCTCCATTCGTCCGGTCGCAGATCGCTGGGGCCGCAACGATCGCCGTTATGATCGCGGCGGACGCTATGACCGGGACAATCGTTATGACCGCCGGCGCGACCTTGATCGCGGCCAGCGAGGCCACGGTAACGCGCCCATGATCCTGTTCGCTGATCCGCAGTATCGCGGCAGCGCCCTGCCCGTGAATGGCGCCATCCCGCATCTCAATCAGCTGCGCTTCAACGACAAGGTCTCTTCCATCGTGATCAATAGCGGCGTCTGGGAAGTCTGCACTGACCCAAATTTCCGAGGCCGCTGCGAGATTATAGACCGTTCTGTCGATGAGACCGGCTATTATCGGCTGAACGACAATATCACCTCGGTCCGCCCGGCAGGCTATAGTCGTCGTCCAGGCTATAACCGCCCGTTCTAGGCTGCTCGAAGGGCTTCCAGCTTTTCCGATTGGGAAGTAGGAAGCCCTTCATGTCTGACCGATCCAATCCTGACAGGCTCGTCGTTGTCGGTGCGCTTTCCGGCGCGCACGGCGTTCGCGGCGATGTCCGCGTGCGTAGTTTCACGGCCGAACCTGAAGCCATCTTCGAATTCGACCAGCTTCTCGATGAGACCGGCAAACCGGTCCTCAGCGTCAAATCCTACAAGTCCGCCAGCGATCACTTCATCGTCACGCCGAAAATGTCTCGCCAGAAAGAGGAATGGGACGCGATGAAGGGCGTGAAGCTGCATGTCAGCCGTGCCGACCTGCCCGTGGCCGAAGAGGATGAATTTTACATTGAGGACCTTGTTGGTCTGAAGACCTGCCACCCGGATGGCACTTTGTTTGGCCATGTAAAATCGGTTCAGAATTTCGGGGCGGGAGATCTTCTGGAAGTCGCCCCTGATGCAGCGGGCGAACCTGCCTATTTCGTGCCCTTCACGCTCAAAGATGTGCCGGACATCGACTTCGCCACACGCACCGTCACCATTGCAGAGGCGCAGGTCTGGGCCGACCAGTCAGACCCTCGCAAGAAATCAGACGTCTGACGCCTTCATTGTGCCTGCCTTGACCGCGAGGTCGATAAGGTAGGATTCCAGCTTCCGGCTCTGCGTCTGCAGATTGAAGCTCTCCATGGCAAGGGCACGCCCAGCCTCGCCCATACGGGCGGTGCGCGCACGGTCGCTGAGCATTCGCGCGAGCCGGTCGGCCAAGGCTGCATCGTCGCCCTCGTCTACAAGATAACCTGTCTCGCCTTCCTTCACGCATTCCGGGATACCGGCATGGCGCGTCGCCGCAAGCGCGCAGCCGGACAGCATGGCTTCGATACAGACCAGCGGCAGGCCTTCGGCATCACCCGACTTTGCGCGTTTTGACGGAACGACAGCAATGCGCGCTTCGGCCCAATGTTTCGGCATCTCGTCGGCAGGCACCCAGCCAGGAAGCTCAGCTTTGACCCCGGCTTCCTGAAGCTTCGCGACAAGCTCTTCCTTTAGATCGCCATCACCGATCAGCCTGATGGTCCAACCATCCAGCTCATCGCCAAGGCGCGCCAGCGCAGCGATCAGCGTGTCGATGCCCTTCTTCTCGGTCCAGCGGCCAGCAAAGACCAGCAGGTCCTTCTTCTCACCCGGCTCAAAGCGCGAGGGGTCTGCCGTATTATGGTGGACCAGCATCTTGTCGGTCGGCGCGCCTTTGCCAGCAAGCTCGTCATGGATGAATTGCGAGCAGGGCAGGATCAGATCCGCTTCACGCCAGAGCTTTGCCCGGCGCCGGTTATAGACCCGCACGAAGCTATCCTTGGTGTTGGTCGTCTTGGTCGCGTCGCCGCCATAATAGGTCACGGCGAGCGGCAGGTTCAACCGCTCTGCCAACGGCAGCGCATAGGCGCCAGATTTGCCGAAACTTGCGTGAATAGCGACGGGCTCAACCTCTTCTATCGCATTCTGGAGCTTCGCTGAGATCGTCCCGAGCTGCTTGTAGGCCGCCTCTCCGCCAGCCCCGTGGAGCGGGCCAAGCTCGATGACTTCGGCGCCCTCAGGGACCGGCCCTTTCAGCTCATGACCGATATAGACCGGCTTCAGCTTGCTGAAGGCCGAATAGCCGCGGGGAATGAAGCTTTCGGATGGGGTGAAGAGCTTGTCGCAATAGGCTAGAACCCGTCTTTGCGTGCTCATGATAGTCACCCTCTTTCTGACTGGCGCGCGGCTTGACTATGACACGCCCTCCGAACCGTCAAACATGTCTTGGCAGTCACCGCCCCATCGCATAAGACCCGAAGGCTGCAGCCCAAAGGACCAGACATGTCAGATTACCGCCTCTTCGGCGCTGAAACCTCTCCCTATTCCATGAAAGTCCGTGCCTTCCTGAAATATAAGGGCGTAGACTTCGACTGGATCGGCCGTTCGTCGGAAAAGGAAGAAGAGTTTCAGTTCCATGCGAAGGCGCCGACGGTCCCGCTTCTGGTGTCACCCGGCCGCGCACCGAACCAGGACTCGACCGACATCCTTTCGGCGATCGAGAACGACCATGCGGAGCCCTCCTCCGTACCGGACGATCCAGCTTGCGCCGTGCTGGCCCTCATCCTTGAGGATTATGGCGATGAGTGGCTGAGCAAGGTCATGTTCCGTGAGCGCTGGGGTCAGAAGCCTGACCGCGAGGAAGCAGCCGACCGCACAATGGAACAACTCTTCGATGGCAAGCTGCCGCGGGCGAAGAAAAAGACCCGCGACCAGATCGTAAAGCGGATGCGCGAGCGCCTTGAGCTGATCGGCATCGAACGGAAGAATGAGAAGGCGCTGAAAACCTCATTTGAGCGCTTCATTCCGTTGTTGAACGCACATCTGGAAAACAACCTCTTCATCTTCGGCAATCGTCCATCCGTGGCCGACTTCTCGATCTCGGCCCAGCTGTCGCAAATGCTGATGGACCCGACGCCGGCCGCTTGGCTTCGTGAGCATGCGCCGTTCGTGACCGCCTGGTGTGAATTCATGGACGCGCCAAAGGCAGGCGACAGCTTCAAGCCATTGTCCGAACTCGAGCCCACTCTGCTGCCGCTCTTCACGCAGGAGCTGTCACAGACCTATCTGCCATGGGCCAAGGAAACGCTTGAAGCCGATATCGCCAAGCAGGACCGTGTCAGCGTCAAGATCGATGGCAAGCCATTCGAGCAAGTCACTCAGCGCTATGCGGCGACCTCGTTCAAGTCAGTCCAGAAAGCCGTGCGTCGTCTCAGCGATAATGAAAGCCTGACGACTTTCCTCAACGCCGCCGGCGCCGATGTCTATTTCCAGAATCCGAACAAGTAGACGGCCCTGAACAACTAACGGAATGAAAAAAGCCCCGGACATCGCGTCCGGGGCTTTCTCGTCTCAGGGGTCTGCGCGGAGGTTACGCGGCAGACTGTTTGCCGATCAGTTTCGGCTTCGACTTCGGCTGGCTGGACGAGCCGATCTCGATCTTGCGGGGCTTCTTGGCTTCAGGAAGCTCACGCAGAAGTTCGACGCGAAGCAGGCCGTTCTGCAGCGATGCACCCGTCACGACGACATGGTCAGCAAGCTGGAACCGGCGCAGGAATCCACGCTCGGCAATGCCGCGATGCAGGTATTGACGCTCTTCGCCATTGTCGCTGCCGGACTTTTTGCCCGCAACAGTCAGCAGGTTCTCATTGGTCTCAATGTCGAGCTCGTCCTCAGCGAAACCGGCCACGGCGATTTCAATGGCGAAGGCGTCGTCTGCAACGCGCTCAATATTGTAAGGGGGATAGCCTTGCGCGCCATCGAGGCGGCTGGCTGAATCGATGAGGTTGGCCATACGGTCAAAACCAACCATCGTGCGATAAAGTGGGGTGAGATCAATTGTGCTCATGACAAACAGTCCTCTCTAAGCAACTGTATCCGGACGTGCCGGATCATCATTTCGGCTTACCTGTCACTCCGGCCCGTCCATCGGCGCCGGCAGATTACCGGACCGGGCCCGCTTGGCAGCGCCCGGTCATAGTGTATTTGGGAAACACGCCCCCGCGTTCAAGGGGAAAATGAGGAGACGAAAATGAACCGGATATTCGCAACAAGCCTTCTGGCACTGACCCTTGCCGCATGCGGCGGCGGCGACGATGCCGCGATTGACGAAACAGAACTGGAAGTCGCAACACCCCCTGCGAGCGGTGAGGCGGAGAACGGCATGGAAGCTGATGCCACGCAGGCATCCTTCACGCTTGAAGACGCCATGGAAGGCAGCTGGCGCAACCCAAAGGAAATCGCCCGCGACGAATATCGCAATCCGGCTGAGACACTGGAGTTCTTCGGGATTGAGGGCGACGATACCGTCATGGAAATCTGGCCGGGCGGTGGCTGGTACACCAACATCCTCGCCCCGTGGCTGCACGCCAATGGCGGCACCTTCATTGCTGCGGTCATCAGTCCGGATCGCTCTGATCGCGCGGCGGAGGCCCTTGAAGCCTATCAGGCGAATTACAGCCCCTACCCGGACCTGTTTGGCGACCTTCAGTACACATACTACGATTCCGCCTCTGGTCCGCTCGGCGAACCGGAAAGCGTCGATGCGATCGTGACCTTCCGCAACATCCACAACTGGATGGGCGGCGACCATACCGACAAATTCTTCAATGACGCCTTCGCCGTGCTGAAGCCCGGCGGCGTGCTTGGCGTCGTCGAACATCGCCTGCCATCAGCCTTGAACCAGGACCCATCGGCCCCCACCGGCTATGTCCATCAGGATTATGTCACCCGCCTTGCTGAAGAAGCCGGTTTCGTCCTCGAAGAGGCAAGCGAGATTAACGCGAATCCGGCAGATACCGCCGATCACCCGTTCGGTGTCTGGACCCTGCCACCCGTCTCCCGCACAACAGACCGCGAAGGCAACACGCCGGAGGGCTTTGACGCAGCGAAGTATCAGGAGATCGGCGAATCCGACCGCATGACCCTGCGCTTCGTGAAACCAACCGATGGCGAAACGCCAGCAGAGCCTGAAGTGATGGAAGACGCGACCGAAGAATAGGCCGGTCTGTCATCCTGTAAAATGAGCCCTGCCCCTTGATCGGGGGGCGGGGCTTTTTCTTTGTGACGAAGGCTAGGCGTTCCTCCGCCCACAAAGATGGCTTCACCTTCTACCGCCCTGCGACTAGAAGGCTCGCCATCATGACGCGTCTTATTTTCCCGACCCGCCTTTTCGAGTTCGACCTTGGCGATGAGAGCCTGCTCGAGGAGCTCGAAGCCAGCTGCTGGATGATCGAGGAGGGCGACACCGCCGGCCATGAGTGGTGCGAGGAAAAAGGCTATCCCGGTTACACCTCCTATGCGTCCCTGAATGACCTCCCCCAACGCGCGCCAGCTTTCGGCGCGCTAGAGGCAAAACTTCTTTTGTGGGCGGGGCAAGCGGCAGGTGAGCTTGGCTGGGACCTGGATGCGCGCCGGATTACGCTCGATGCGCTCTGGGTCAACATCCTTGGCGAAGGCGGGACCCATTCAGGCCATATACACCCCGGCAGCATCCTCTCGGGCACGATCTATATCGCCATCCCTGAAGGCGCCGGCGCGATCCGCTTCGAAGACCCCCGTCTCGCAAATATGATGGCAGCCCCGCCGCTGCGAGATGAGACCGCTGAAGACCAGGGCCGCTTTGTCTATGTCGCCCCCAAACCGGGCAATGTTCTGATGTGGGAAAGCTGGTTGCGCCACGAAGTGATGGCGAGCCGCAGCGAGGACGCACGCATCTCGATAAGCTTCAATTTCGGACTTTCTGACTGACGAAGCAGCAAAGTGGTCTTGACGCAGGCGCTGCGCTTTTGCACTGCACCATCAACTTTTACCCGTCCTTTCTGGAGCGACGCATGGATATTTCCAAAATTAGCATTGGCGAGAATGCGCCAGACGATCTGAACGTGATCATCGAGGTCCCGCTGGGCGGCGAGCCAATCAAGTATGAGATCGACAAGGCCTCCGGCGCGATGTTCGTCGACCGGTATCTCTACACCTCCATGCGCTATCCGTGTAATTACGGCTTCGTCCCCCACACGCTGAGCCTCGATGGCGACCCGATTGACGTCATGGTCGTCGGTCAGCGCGCGCTGGTTCCGGGCGCCGTCGTCCGTGCCCGTCCGATTGGCGTTCTTCTGATGGAAGATGATGGCGGTGAAGACGAGAAAATCCTGGCTGTGCCACACCAGAAGCTCACCCGCTTCTATGAGAAGGTGCAGAACTATACCGACCTGCCAGACACGCTGATCGACCGCATCCAGCACTTCTTCGAGCACTATAAGGACCTTGAGCCAAATAAGTGGGTGAAGGTGCGTGGCTGGGAAGGTGTCGACAAGGCACGTGAGCTGATCCGGGAATCGATCGAGCGCGGCGCAAAAAGCTAAACGCGAGGGGCCAGTTTGGAACTCTCGGTCTGGCTGGCACTCGTCGGTCTCTTCTTTGCTGGTGGGCTGACACCCGGCCCCGCTGTGATGCTGGTCGTATCCTCGTCGCTGAGATACGGCGTGCGGCCAGCCATGCTGCCTGCGATCGGGGTTTCGATCGCCAACCTTGTCTGGATCGGCCTTGCCGCTGCGGGCGCTGCGGCAATCGCCTCCCAGTTTCCGCTCGCATTTCTGGGCCTGAAGCTCGCCGGTCTCGGCTTTATCATCTGGCTGGCCTACGGGCTGGTGCGCGGCGCAGCGCGAGACCTGCGCCTGTCGCGTGAAGCCATGCCGCAGCTGGCCGCCCTCCTCGGCAAGGGCTTCGGGCTGCAGCTGGCAAACCCGAACGCGCTAGTCTTTTTCGGCGCGCTCCTACCTGGCTTCTTTGATGCGTCCCGCCCACTCGCCCCGCAGATCGCCATCATGGTCGCAACGATCACGGTCAGCGAAATGACCGGACTGTTCGTCTATGCCTTTGCCGCCGACCGGATGGCGAAAAGCTTCAGCGACCCGGTTTTCGCCCGCTGGTTCAATATCGGAGCCGCGACCCTGATGGTCGGCTCTGCAGCATT
Source organism: Henriciella marina (assembly GCF_027213945.1). Taxonomy (GTDB): domain Bacteria; phylum Pseudomonadota; class Alphaproteobacteria; order Caulobacterales; family Hyphomonadaceae; genus Henriciella; species Henriciella marina_A. The sequence goes on along the minus strand of NZ_JAPWGW010000001.1, from coordinate 730,114 downwards.
CGCCGTCTGGGCGACGAGCAAGCCCTAGGCTTCGATCAGCTCGAACTCACCGGTGGTTGCGCTGCGCCAGTAAAGCTGGCCGAGCGCAATCGCGAACCAGGCCCCGTGCAGCGTCAGCTTGCCTGTCTTCACGCGCTCTTCAACAAAGGGAAATGTCATCAAATTTCTGAGCGACTGCTCCACGCCTGCGAATTCGAGCGCGCGCTGCGGGTCTTCCGGATTGGCGGCGAGCACCTTGTCACGCGCCTCGTCGAGCAGTTTGACCCATGGCGCGATGAACTCTCCAACCGGCTTGTCATTCGCGGCGGAAAGGGACGCATTCACGCCGCCGCAGCCGCCATGACCCATGATTACAATGTGCTCGACCTCCAGCGCTGTGACCGCGAATTCGAGCGCCGCACTGACACCGTGCTGGCCGCCACCCGTCTCATAGGGTGGCACGAGATTGGCAACATTGCGCACGACGAATAGCTGGCCCGGCGCTGCATTGAAGATGTCAGCTGGCTCTGCCCGGCTGTCGGCGCAGCCAATCAGCATCACATTCGGGTTCTGGCCTTCGCCCAGCGTTTCATAAAGCTTGGCCTGCTGCTTGTAGGTGCCGCGCCTGAACGCGCGATAGCCGTCAATCAATTCATCAGGTGAACGCATGTCGATCTTTCCCTTATTCTGACCCGGAACTAGTCAGAACCCGCCTGCTCGGCAATGTTCGATAGGTCAAAATTTGAAGTTGCGATCAATCCTTTTGAAAACTCTATTGATTGGGATAGGCTTCGAGACTCGGGTCCTGGGAATGGGTGGATGACTGAAGACACATCTTCAAAGAAATCGAAACCAGCACGCCGCAGGCAAGGCCCGCGTCGAAGCGAAGCCTCAAGGGTCGCGATCCTAGAAGCCACGCGCGAAGAACTGGTTCGCTCTGGCTGGCGCAAGTTCAGCGTCGACAGCGTGGCGCGTACCGCCCACGCCTCCAAGCAGACGATCTATCGCTGGTGGCCTGCAACAGGTAGCATGTGCGTTGAGGCGGCGATTGGCCTTTTACCGGCCGTCTCACAAGCAGCCGAGACTGATCCAGCAGAACGTATTGCAGCGCTCATCCTGCCAATCGAGACCGTCACCCGTGCAGGTAACGGCCATGCTGTCCTGCGCGGTGCGCTCATCGCTGCTGCCGACGAAAAGACTGCGGGCGAAAGCTGGCGCAACTGGATGAAGGCCAATATCCGCGCCCCGCTTCGCCTCATCCTCGCCGAGATCGCCGCCAAGCAGCTGATTCGCCGCGACTATGATATCGACGAAGCGGTAAACCTGCTGATCTCACCGGCCTGGCACAATCTCATCGTGATGAGGGCGCCGCTCAAAGAGGGCTTCTCCCGCGATCAGGCCGCCCACCTTATCCAGCTGCTGAAACCTTAAGCGTCAGGCTTTCGCGCCGCGCTTTCCGCCGCCATAGGCCGGGTCAGAAAGGGCACTTGCCTCATCCAGCGGCCAGCGTGGCCGCGCGGAGAAGCTCATCGCATCCGCATCAACCTGACCGGCAGCAAGATGCTCTGCGCCCGCGAGCGCAATCATGGCCGCATTATCGGTACAGTGGCGGAGTGGCGGCGCGATCAGTCGTGCGCCATGCCGTCTGGTGGCCTCCTCCAGACTGGTCCGGATCACCTGATTGGCCGCAACACCACCTGCAACAACCAGCCGCTTATCGCCATCGGCTTCGAACATGCCAAGAGCCCGGTCGGCTCGCTGGGTCAGGCAATCAGCAATGGCCGCCTGATAGCTGGCGCAGAGATCGCTTTTGTCCTGCTCCAAAAGGTCGCCCGCCTCAATGATCCGGGCCGCAGCCGTCTTGAGGCCTGCAAAACTCATATCGAGACCGTCCCGGTCCATGAGCGGGCGCGGTAGCTTGTAACGCTTCGGATCGCCGCCCGCGGCGGTCCGCTCGACAGCTGGCCCGCCCGGAAAACCAAGCCCCAGCAGCTTGGCAAGCTTGTCGAAGGCTTCACCGGCGGCATCGTCGATCGTGGTGCCGAGCCGCCTGTACTCACCGAGCCCGCGCACTTCGATGAACTGGCAGTGGCCACCGGACACGAGCAACAGGAGATAAGGGAAGTCGCAGTCTTCAGCGAGGCGCGGCGAGAGCGCATGGCCTTCGAGATGGTTCACCGGCAGGAAGGGCTTGCCGGACGCAAGCGCCAGCGCCTTGCCGGTCATCATGCCGACCATTACCCCGCCAATAAGGCCCGGCCCTGAAGTCGCTGCGATACCGTCCAGCTCAGCCAGCGACAGCCCGCTCTCTTCCATAGCGGCCGCAACAATCTGGTCTGCAATATCGGCATGCGCGCGAGCGGCAATCTCTGGCACGACCCCGCCATAGGGCGCGTGGGCCTCGACCTGCGACCTTACGATTTCCGACAGTATGGTCGCGCGTCCGTCCTCCAGACGCAGGACGGCCGCCGCAGTCTCGTCGCAGCTCGTTTCAATTCCAAGAACCGTGTGAGAGGTCATGGCCCTCACTTAAGGCGCACAGCCTGAAATCGGAAGCGTGGCGCCTCAGTTGTCGAGGAGCGCGCTCTTGATCGAATAGATCCACTCATCGCGCTCAAGATTGTAAGCCTTGAAGGTGGTCGCAAAGTCCCAGTAGCACCAGCCAATGCCACGGTCCTCTGCTGCCTTTCGCATGGCCCGCGTCCAGACGGCACGTTGCTCCAGCGGCACCTCTTCATAGACGCCAAATTCACCCAGCAGCATGGGATGGCCCTGCTCGCTCGCAAACCGGGCGGCCGCTTCGGCACCTGCATTGATCTCGCTATACTCGGCTACCGTGCCCCAGCGTGTTCCGGTTGGCGGCGGCGGGTCAGCGAAGAAAGCGCCCTGATGGGTAAAGTCATAGGGTTCATAGCTGTGGAAGGTCAGGATGATCCGGTCATCCTCTGGCGGATCGCTTTCAAGAAGGGCCGAGAGTGAGCCCCAGCCAGCGCTGCCCACCACGACCCAACGGTCCGGATGGTATTCTCGAACGATAGAGAGAAGTTCTGCATTCACCGCATCGGTGCGCTCGACCGTCATCTTGTTATTCGGCTCATTCAGAAGCTCGAGGATGACACTGTCGGGCGCATCCTGCAGCGCCTCGGCAATCTGGCGCCACATGGCAAAAAGCCGCTCATAATGCGCATCAGGACGCGACATCAGCTCGTTATAGTGATGCAGGTCCACGATCGTCTGGAGGCCTGCAGCATCCGCCTGCGCGATGACTTCTTTTACCCTGTCGATATGGTGCTGCCGGATCGTATAGGGCGCACGCTGCATAGCATGGATGTCCCAGCGCACAGGCAGGCGCACCGTGTCGAAGCCAGCCGCCTTGATGGTCTCAAGGTCTTCTGCGCGGATCGTATAGCCCCAGTCGCCTTCATTGGGTGCTTCCAGGGCTCCGCCGAGGTTCATGCAACGATCAACAGGAGAGGCTGGCACGCGAATATCGCCGCGTGGAGCCGCTGACGAAGACGGCTCCGAACACGCCATAAGCGTAAGAGCGAGAACGGAACTGGCAAAACGGACCAGCATGGGCAGTCTCCTTGGCGGGCAATTCTTGCACTGCTGGCGCATACATTATGCCAGCTCTCACTGCCTAGCCCTGTCTTGCCTGCCATCGCCTTAATCTGTAGCAGGCAATCGATCACAATCTGGAGATGACATGCCCGCAGGTCTTGCCCCCAAGCTAAAACTCAGAATCGGCACCAGAGGGTCTCCGCTGGCCCTGGTGCAGGCACGGCAGGTGGGCGCAGACCTTGAACGCCTTGGAAACGGCGAGGTCACCTGCGAGATCGTGACCTTCACGACAGGCGGCGACAAGCTGACAACGCAGCGGCTCATCAATGCCGGCGGCAAGGGTCTTTTCACGCGTGAAATCGATCAGGCGGTGGATGATGGTCGGTGCGATCTCGCGGTTCACAGCCTGAAGGACGTGCCGGGCGCGCTACCGGATGGGCAGGCCCTCCTTGCCTTTCCAGAGCGCGAAGATCCGCGCGACGGCTTCATTTCCCTGACAGGTGTCAAAAGCGCGCGCGACCTTCCAGCAGGCGCGACCGTCGGCACAGCCAGCCTGCGGCGCGAATCCCAGACGCTGGCCATGCGGCCCGACCTCAAGATCGTCACCTTCCGCGGCAATGTGCAGACGCGGATGAAAAAGCTCGAAGATGGCCTCGCTGACGCGACCTATCTCGCCATGTCCGGACTCGAACGTCTCGAAATGACACATGTCGCTGTGCCGGTCCCGATCAGTGACATGATCCCGGCTGCGGGCCAGGGCATCATTACGGTCGCCGCGCGCCCCGACGATCTCGACCCCGCCGTCGTCGACCTCATCAAATCGCTGAACCATGAGCAGAGCCGCCTCGCCGCCACCGCTGAGCGCGCCTTCCTCGTTGAACTCGACGGCTCCTGCCGCACAGCCATGGGCGGCCATGCGAGGCTGGAAGACGGCAAATGGCTGTTCGACGGCGAAGTGCTGGAGCCGGATGGCTCGCGCCGCTGGATGCAGGCGGACGCGCTGTCAGGCGAGGTGACCGATGAGGCACTGGCAGGCCTTGGCCGCAGCATCGGCCAGCGCATCCGTGAAGCAGCTGGCGGCGATTTGCCAGCCTTCGAAGATGACTAGCCCGCCCATCATTGTTACCCGCAGCCAGCCGGGCGCAAACCAGACCGCGCAGGCCCTGAAAGAACGTGGCCTGACCGCCATCGTCACGCCGGCCATCGAGCTATCTCGCAGTGAAGCCAGCCTCCCGGACCTCTCAGCATATGGCGGGCTGATCTTTACCAGCGCGAATGGCGTGCGCTTCCTGTCAGCCGAAACCAAAGCGCGCGAGCTGCCTGCATGGTGCGTCGGACCTGCAACAGCGTCAGAGGCGCTGCTCGAAGGCTACAGCCCCGTGCATCAGTCATCAGGCAATGCCGAGGACCTCGCGCATTATATCGCCCATCACTGGCCGTCGGGCCAGTCCAAGCGCTTGCTGCATGTCGCCAATTCCGCGGCAAAAGGCATTGTGAAAGCTGCGCTCGAGCGGGAGGGATTTGAGGTCGACTTCCTCGCCCTCTATGAGGCCAGCCACGCGCCCGGCCTCGCTCCGGCTGCTCGCGCAGCGATAGAACGAGGTGAGCGCTGCATTGTCCTCATCCACTCCGCGAAAGGGGCGAAGGCTTTCATGGATCTCAGCGAGGGTCTGGACCTTAGTCGCATCTCGTACGTTGCGATCTCAGAGCAGGCGGCCGGGCCCCTGCGTGAGGGCGGTGAGGACCTGATTGACGTTGCAGACCATCCAGACGAAGCGCACCTCCTGGAAACGCTCGACCGTTTGCTTGTGGCGCGCTGAGCGGCAATACATTGAAGGGCATCTGGACCGATTGGCCCGGAGCCGACAGGATGAACCCGAATGAGTGATCCGCAGACCCCGACTACAGATCCGATCGATGCCGAGTTCGAACCGGCAGAGCACGAGTCTGCGCAGGAAACCCGCGCCGACGAAACACCTGCCCGCAAGACGTCCAGCAGCGGGCCGGGCTGGCTCTCTCTTCTGTTCGTGATGCTTGTCGCCTTCGGCGCGCTTGGGCTTTCCCTCTGGTCGTCCGGCCTCCTGCAGAAAGGGTTGAAGCCGGACGAGACCGCGACCGGCCTTGCCGCGATGACGGATCGCCAGGGAGAGCTGGTCAGCCGCATTGAAACGCTTGAACAGCAAGTCAGCGACATCAGCGCGCGGATCGACAGGCTAGGCAGCGACATCGAAACGCTCGATACTGCGCCCGCTGCGAATGCGACGCCCACCGATAACACCACTGTCGATGAAGGTGCACTTGTCGACCTCTCTGCCCGAATTGAAGCGGTGGAAGCGGCGCTGGAAAACCAGCCAGCCGCAACGTCTTCGATTGACCCCCAGCGCATTGCCGATCTTGAAGCCGCGCTCCAGACTTTCGACAGTGAAAGCGCGCCCACCTCAGCGGAACTTGCAGCCCTGAAGCAGGAAGTCTCGAGCCTCCGGGCCCGCGTGCAGCAGCTCGCTTCCGCGCAGTCTGCACTGGAAGAGGCTGGCGCTGAAACCTCCAGACGCGCAGAAAACGCCCGGCGCTCTGCCACGTCAGCAGCTGAAAGCGCGCTTGCAATCGCCTCCATCGAGAACGCCATCTCCGCAGGGGCGAGCTTTGAAGCGTCCGCACAACGCTTGCAGGAACTCCAGCCCGCCAGTGAAGCCGCTGCTACGCTGGAGCGCTTGTCGCGTGGCCCAGTCCCCAGCCTCGCCATGCTTCTGGGACGCTTCGATGAGTTAAAGGGCGACGCGCTGGACAAGGATAGTCAGGCGGCTGGCGAACCGGGCTGGGTCGACACGATCTTCGGCGACACGGTCTCCGTCCGGCGTGGCAGCGGCGCAAGCATTGTCCCTGATATTCTCTTACGGGCTGAAGCCGCCCTAGAAGCTGGTGATCTTGAAGAAGCGATTTCAACGCTCGAAGGTCTGCCCGCAGAAAGCCGGGCTGTTTACGCGGACTGGCTCACCTATGCTCGCAATCAGGTTGACGCCCAAAGCGCGATTGGCGCCCTTCGCCTCGAATTTGCCGCGCAAACCCCTTAGATGAGTCTCCAATGATCGCTCTTTTCCTCATCGTCTGTCTCGTCGTTGTCGCTGGCCTTATCGTCCTCTGGGCGTCCGGCCTGTCGGGCAATGTCGTCATTACGCTCGGCACTGACACAATCAGCATCGAGCTTGTCGTGGCGATTCTGGGTGTCATCCTGCTCGGCGCCGTCATGGCGCTTGTGTGGGCGGCCCTTGCCGGTCTTATCAAGCTGCCGAAGCGTTTTGGCCAGGCGCGCCGCAATTCGAAGAAGCGCAGCGCCAACCGGTCACTCGCCGACGGGATCCTCGCCGCTGAAGCTGGCGATATCAGCCTGTCGCGCAAACATGCGAGCCGGGCGGCGCAGCATGCAGATGATGAGCGGCTGAAACTGCTGCTCGAAGCACGCACGGCCGAGATCGCCCATGATTGGCCAAGCGCCGAGCGCGCCTGGGGCCAGCTGGCCCGCCTGCCGGGCGGCGAACTTGCCGGCCTCCGCGGCGCGGCCATTGCCGCCACAGAGCGTGGCGACACCGCCGCCGCCGAAGCGCGCGCCCGTGAAGCGCTGGAACTCAAGACGGCTGCCGACTGGCCATTCACATCGCTCTTCGACAGCCAGGTCGCCCGCGGCCACTGGCAGGACGCGCTGGAAACACTCGCCATCGGTGAGCGCCGCGGCCTCATTTCGGGCGACAGCCTCCGCCGCAGGCGCTCGGTGCTCTACACGGCGCACGCGACCAGCATGCCGAATGCAGAGCGGCGTGATGCTCAGAAGCTGCTTGCCGATGCCCTTCGTGCCTCACCGGCATTCGCACCTGCGGCCTATCATGGTGCGCGGCAGCTAAAGCTCGAAGGCAAGGCGAAAGCCGCTCAGGGCGTCCTTGAGCTCGGTTGGCGTTCCAGCCCACATCCAGCTCTCGCGCATCTCAGCCGCCGGCTCGACCCGGAAGATACGCCCAAGACGCAGACCGCACGGTTGCGCGCGCTGATCGGCACGAACCCTGATGCGCGTGAAAGCCGGATCCTCAAGGCAGAGATTGCAATGGCCGACCGTGACTGGATCGGCGCCATCAAGGAGCTTGCCCCACTGGTGGAGGAACAACCCACAGCGCGCCTCTGCCTACTTCTGGAACAGGCGCTGCGCGGCTATGGCGACAATTCCGAAGCTGACCGCTGGGGACGTATGGCGAGCACGGCATCGCGAGAAGCCGAATGGTCGGACATCGACCCGAACGGGCAGGCCTTCGACTATTCGCGCCGCGACTGGGCGCGCCTCGTCTACGCCTTCGGCGATGCGGGCACGCTTATCCATCCACGCTACGAATCCTATGGACGTGAGCTTGAAGCAGGCCGCTATATTGCCCTCCCCTCACCAGTTGCAGCTGTACGCACGCGAGAAGCTGAACCGCAAAAGGCGCTACCGCCTGCGAGCGAACCGACACGTACGATGACCGAACCGCCGGCAGACTATGTCCGCGGGGGCGCCGAGGACGACGACTAGCGACGCAATGGAGCGCGCTGCACCCCTCTGAATTGGCCACTTGCCGAACGGCACACTTGCAGGTATGGAGGCGCCTTCCAACGGATAGCCGCCTTAGCTCAGCTGGTAGAGCATCGCATTCGTAATGCGGGGGTCAGGTGTTCAAGTCACCTAGGCGGCACCACTCATTTCCCGGTTTGCTTCGCAAATTTTTGGTCCACTGGACCAAAAACAGGGAATGAATGCGGCGGCCACCGCCTTCCAAAGAACGAGACTCAAGTGAAAGATTCCCGGTAGGGGCTTTTGGCTTTTGACCCCTATCGGCTATTCGAACCTCACCTCAGTACTGGCCGAGGCCACCAGAAAACGGGCCCGCTCAGCCCGCCTCGTTCGGCGGTTTGAAGACGACAAGCGACAAGACAACGAACGAATAGACCGCCGCCACGCCTACGCTGAACAGCACTGAGAGGATCTCTGGCCAGCCAAGGATCGTCGCGAACACTGGATAGATCGAGATCTGCAACAGATAGGTCGACGCATAGAGCAACGTGTAAAGGATCAGCGAACGCACGATCGCCGCGTTACTCCTGAAGACAAAAGACCGCTGCAGGTAGAAGTTCAGCAACAAGCTGCCGACCGTCGTTACCGCAAACGCGATTTCATGCGGCACACCCAGCTTTCTCTGGATGTAGACGATCGCCGCTGCGAGCAGGTTCATGGACGCGCCAACCACAATGTATCGGATCAGCGCACCGCTTCTCGGCGACGATTTCAGCTTCTTGAACAGCCCACCAATCATCACGGTTTCGGTTTGTCCGACCCCGGCACATCATTGAGATAATCGGCCACTATATAGGATGGGCGCGCCTTAGCCTCTCGCAGTGTCCGGCCGACATAAATCCCTGTCAGTCCCACACTGCAGATGAGCACCCCGCCCATAAACCAGACCGACAGGATGAGAGACGGATAGCCAGACACGCTGAACTGCCCCAACAACGCCTGGATGAAGGTCACAATGGACAGCACGAAGGTGATCGCGGCGATGATCAGGCCGATCGTGACGATGATCCAGAGCGGCCGGTCGGAAAACGAGAATACGACATCCGAAGCCAGTTTCAGCAGCTTCCTGAAAGTGTAGGACGACTTGCCTTCACTGCGCCGACTATGGGCGACATCAAGATAGACAGGGTCAAACCCCATCCACTGGATCATCACAGGGAAGTACTTCTGTTCTTCTTCCCAGCTGCAATAGGCATCGACGACGGTGCGGTGATAGAGGCCGAAATTGGCGACGCTCGCATCCAGTGGCTTGCCCGTCATGAAGCTCAAAAGGCCATAATAACCCGCCGAAATTGCCCGGCGATACAGGCTGTCATTACGCTCGGCCCGGCGCGCGAGAACGATCTTGGCGTCCTCTTTCTGGGCCGCTTCGAACAGGTTCGGGATCTCTTCCGGCTGGTCCTGCAGGTCGCAATCCATGACCACGACCCAATCCCCGGTCGCGTGCTTGAGGCCCGCCTCGATCGCCGAATGCTGACCGAAATTGCGTGAAAACCTCATGCCCTTAACAAACGGGTTTGCCGCGCAGATTTCTTTTACGACAGCCCATGACCCGCGTGGGCAGTGATCGTCTACCAGGATGATCTCATAGCTGATGCCCATCTTGTTACAGACATCGGCCACACGCTGGCAAAGCGGCTCCAGCGAGGTTGGGCTGCCATAAACCGGGGAGACAACTGACAGGGTTGGTGACGTCATGGAGTTTGTTCTTCCTGTAAGTCGCAGGCGGGCGCGTCGATGCCTCGACGGGTCGTCAGGTCTGGAAATAGGCCTCGACCGCTTCAATCACCTTGTCGCATTCATGCCCATCCATTGTGTACATCGGCAAGCGGACAAGACCGTCGGAGACAGCATCTGTCGTCTTCAACTCTCCTGCCGCCCGGCCAAACTTTTTCCCGCCAATGGAGGAATGAAGCGGCACATAATGGAATGGTGCCATGACGTCCCTGGACTTCAGATATTCCCGGAACGCTTCGCGCGCCTCCAGTTCGGGGAAAAGCAGATAGTACATGTGCGCATTGTGCTCGCACTCCGGCGGGATGAAAGGCAGGCGCGCCCTGTCTTCCGGGACGCAGACCTTGAAGGCGTCGTTGTAGCGATGCCAGACAGCGAGGCGCCCTTCACGCACCGTATCGGCCACCTCTAGCTGACCATACAGGAATGCAGAGATGATCTCGCCAGGCAGATAGGACGAGCCGATATCAACCCAGGAATACTTGTCGACAGCGCCGCGGAAGAAGAGCGAGCGGTTCGTGCCCTTTTCCCGCAGGATCTCGGCGCGCTCGCAATACTGCGGATCGTTAATACAGAGCGCACCGCCCTCACCGCTGATGATGTTTTTCGTCTCGTGGAAGCTGAAGGCTGACATCACACCAAGCGTGCCAGCATTGCGCCCCCTATAGGTTGAGCCAAGCGCCTGCGCGGCGTCCTCAACAACCTTGAGGCCATGCCGGTCGGCGATTGCGTTGATCGCATCCATGTCGCAGACGACACCGGCATAATGCACCACGAAGATGGCCACGGTCTTTTCCGTGATGGCCGCCTCTATCACCTCGGGTGAAATATTCAGCGTGTTCGGATCGATATCCACAAAAACCGGGGTCGCCCCACGCAGGCAGACGGCGTTGGCCGTAGAAACAAAGGTGAAGGACGGCATGATCACTTCATCGCCTGCCTCCAGGTCCAGCAGGATCGCCGCCATTTCCAGCGCCGCCGTACAGGAATGGGTGAGGAGCGCTTTCCTTACCCCGAGCATTTCCTCGAGCTTTGCGTGGCAGCGTTTGGTAAAAGCGCCATCGCCAGAAATCTGACCGAGCTCGATCGCCTCGCGGATATAGTCGATCTCCCTGCCCTGAACTTTAGGCTTGTTAAACGGTACTGTCGCCATGATCCCCGGCTTATCCTCATATCCCTGTGCGCATGCTCTTAGTACGCGCGAATCCTGCGTTCAAATAAATAGATGAATGACTGCGCGCGCAATGCGGCTGGCGCGGTTCGAGTCTGGCGTACTGACTGGCGTATAAAGCGAAGTTGCATCCCCGTAGCGGGAACGCTAACAGCCAGTGTCTTGCAGATTGCCTGAGGGGGCAGCAAGGGTAATGCCTTACACTTGTGGTAGTGCACGAAGGGGAGCAGCAGGTGAATTCATACGCTGAGCGCATAGCGAACCATCCTCGGTCGCAAAGAGCGCCCGTCCTGTTTCTGATTTTGCTCATTCTGGTTTTCTACGGCTATGGCCGCTGGGTGATCGCCGACTATTATGACGCTGCGATCCCGCACTACGATTCAGTGGGCGCCTATCTCAGATACTTCATCGTACTGGACGCCGTGCACCAGCATGGGCTGGTTCCGGCAATTCCGTACGCATTCGCTGATGCGCTCTCGCCGCTTCAATCGATCTTCACGCTTGCTTTCAGCCCCTTCCTCAGCAAGTCGATGTCGTCCTTCCACCTGTACAATACGCTGTGCTTCATCCCTGCTGTTTTCGGCATGTATGCGGCCGCGCGCGCCTATCGCTGCACCGCGGGAACGTCGGTTCTATTCGCCTGCCTGCTTCTCGTCCCAGGCGGCATGTATTACTGGGACCTCGGAGTCTTCGACCTTCGCCGTGACCCGGGCACATATTTTCTACTGGTTGGTGCGCTCTTCTTCGCCATCGCATATTTCGCCGGCGAAGCGCCCACACCGCGCCGGCGCCTCGCCTACGGTATCTGCACTGGCGTAACAGCGGGGCTGTGCCTTCTGTCGCGCGACTCTGCCTTCGGCTTCCTGTTCGGCGTGGTTGTGTTGCCCGCGATTGGTATGTGGCTCGCAAATTTCCGCCGCAAGACGGTTCGTGACAATCTGTTCGATCTTATCCCGGTCATCGTCAGCTTTATTCCGTTCGTCTTTATCTGGGGCCTGTTTGTCGATTCCATTCTTGGACGGATCCTGAACCCGTACCTCTATTATGGCGCAGGCAATGACGGGCCGACGACGCTGGTGGACAATGTCGCGGTAACCCTCTTCCTGATTACCGATCTTGGTCATTCCTTCTTCTGGATGAGTTCCAAATGGGAGACCGTGAAGATCATGGCGGGTTTCGCAGCTCTCGTCGCGGGCATCTACTTCCTGTCTCGCAACACGCCGGCCGCCAAACCAGAGCCGCAACCTCGTCAGCTGAGCGCGACATCCAGAACGGTCACGCTCGTGTCCATTACGGTATTCATTGTCCTCTACGTCCACTTCTTTCTCGCCTTCGTCGTAGGCTGGCTCTCGGTGAATTCGCGTTCGATCCTCGAGGTCGCGGCGCCCTACTATCCGTCGATGGCCGCCTTTCTTGTTGCTGGGCTTCTCGGGCTGACCTTCCTGCCGCGCAGCCAGCGTATGCGTGTCCAGATTGGCAGCGCACTTCTCGCGCTTACCCTTGTCGTTGTCGGCATGCATACCCGCTCGCAGACACGCAAACCGAACTATCCAGACTGGTTCGTCTCCGCGCATGAGCAGGTCGGGCAGATGCTCGCCAATAGCGGCACGCCTTATGTCGTGGCCGAGATGGCCAGCGACTTCCGTATGCCTGCGGTTCAGCTCTACGCCGTGCAGAGCGGTGCGAAGCCACCTCAGCGCCTCTTTTATCAGTTCGACGGGCGCGGGCATGACTTCTTCGTCGCGGGGCCTGCCGATCCGGCCATGAACGCTGGGTTCGAAGCTGCGATGGAAGAGGCCGTCCTTTGCCGGGCTGACTTCATCCTGACCTTCGCAGATATGAGCCGCTATCAGATAGAAGGCGCCGCCATCTACCTCGAAAGCTCTGGCACCGAGGTGGTCAACCGCATTACGGGCAAGCTCGAAGAAGCGCCAAAGACCTTCTACGGCGAAACCCCGGAAAGCCCGCTTTTCCGCGTCATCGATAACCGCGCCAGAAGCGCCTGCGAAACTGCACAATAAGCCTGCAGGCTATCGCTCATACGCCAAGCGGATAGTCGGCGACCGCCTCATAGATGCTCTTCTTGCCTTCGCGCGGAATGCTCTCGTAGAGGTGGAAGAGGTCAGCCGTCCACGGGCCTGCACGCAGAACCTGCCAGCGCTCCGACCAGGCCATTGCAGCCTCAAGCGATACGTTACTGAGATAGGCTAGCGTTATGTGCGGTTTGAAAGGTTTGGCGTCAGGCGAAACGCCAATCCGGACCGCGGCCTTGCGACAATCGCTGGCGAGTTGATCAAGCACCTCGCTCCGCTTTACGGTTGCGAACAGGGATGACGGCTCCTTACGGCCGAACCAGCCAACGCCTGCGATCTCGAGGTCAAATTGCGGCGGCGACAGCTCTCCGATCTCCGCGTCGAGTTCGGCGGCGACGGGCTCGGCGATCTCCCCAAAGAAGCCAAGCGTCACATGGAAATGAGATCGGTCACGCCAGCGCGCGCCATCGACGCCCTTCTGCAAGGGTTCGAGTCGATCGGCAATATCGTTAGGGACGGGCAGGCCCGCGAACAGTCTGATCATGCTCCAAGCTGACCGCTAATCGCTGCCTCCATCAAGAGCAGATAAGCGCCAAACTATCCGGCGAGCTCGTCCAGCTTTCCGAAATGCTCTGCCAGGAGATAGTAGAAGGTCACGCGCGACTTGTTTCCGCCCTCCGGCTTCAGCGTCTCGCAGATCTTGCCAATTGCGGCATCAATCTCGGCATTCTTTTCCTTCAGACCCAGCTTGTTACGACAGTATTTGTCTCGAACCCGCTGAAGTTCTGTCTGGTCAGAACAGGAGACCAGTGAAGAATCCCGATTTCGCAGGGCGATACCGAGGTGGCCGACAATCTTTTCGGCGGCTTTCTGGTTATAGCCTTTTGCGTACTTCTTGATGTTGTCAGCATATGCCGATGCGTCGGCCATACGTCGTCCCCCGTAAGTATTTCGCTGCGTCCCTGCTGTCACACCCCGACAGCTTGTATATGCTGCCGCCAGACTTGGCGAAAGTCAAACTAGACTTGGGCTCTTTTCCCGTGTGAGGCGTAAAATCAAAGTAATGGTTCGTGCGCATCACGCTTGCGTCAACACATCCGGTTCTCCTTGAACTCGGGCATCATTTCCCACATATTATCGCTAATCGGCATGCACGTATGCCGGCCTTTCGAAAGAGGGATAAATGAACGACTTTAACTCATCTGTCGCCCGCGGCAGGACTATGGATGCCAGCATTGACCAGGGGCTTCGCACCTTCATGCTCGGCGTCTATCAGAAACTGACGCTCGGCATCGCGCTTTCTGGCGTGCTCGCCTTTGCGGCCGGCACCTGGGACCCGCTCACCGCGCTGATCTTCGGCACGCCATTCTATTACGTCGTGGCTTTTGCCCCGATCGCGCTGATCTTCGGCTCCATGTTCTTCATGAAGAATCCGTCACCCGTTGGATCGGCCATCCTGTACTGGGCGATCGTGACCTTTGTCGGCCTTGGCCTTGGCGTATATTTCTACATGGCTAGCTCGGGCATCTCGACCCAGACAGCTGGCGGTATTTCGCAATCGCTGAACTATATGACGATCGCGAAGGCCTTCATGATCACAGCCTCGGCCTTTGGCGCGCTGACGCTCTGGGGTTACACGACCAAGCGTGACCTGTCGGCTATTGGCAGCTTTGCCATCATGGCGCTCTGGGCCCTCGTGGCCGTTTCGCTGGTCTACATGGTTCTGCCCATGCTTGGCATTCTGGAAGCGTCTTCCGGCATGGAATGGCTGATCTCGGGCGGTTTCGCGCTCCTATCGGCTGTTCTTGTCGCCTGGCAGACCCAGGAACTGAAGGAAGGCTATTACCAGCTTTCGCATGATGGCCGCAGTCTGGCCGTGATGACGAACTGGGGTGCCCTCAATTTCTTTATCATGTTCGTGAACATGTTCCGCTTCGTGCTGATGCTCCTCGCCTCGCGCGAATAAGCAGCCGCGCAGCTAACAATTGACGAAAGCCCCGGAACAGCCGTTCCGGGGCTTTTTTTATGCGCCGAGCCCAGCAGGACCGCGCTTCCCCGCTTGACGATCTGCGCTTGCTTTGAGAGGCTCGGAACAGATCATGAACCTGAAGGTGGGGCGCTGATGGCCTATGACCCACACAATCCATGCGCCAGCGATATCTGCCGCGGCGTCCTCCGACTGTTCGGCGCGATGAACCTCGCAGGCGTAACGGAGATGACCCTTGCCAATGGCAGGCGCGCCGATGTCGCTGCCATTGGCCCGAAAGGCGAGATCGTCATTGTCGAGATCAAGAGCTCCGTCGCTGACTTTCGCGCGGACGGCAAATGGCCAGACTACCGCCCCTTCTGCGACCGTTTCTATTTTGCGGTCAGCCACGGTTTTCCGAAGGACCTGATCCCGGACGAGACAGGCCTGATCGTGGCGGACGGATTTGGCGGTGCAGTCCTGCGAGAGCCAGACGTAACACCTTTGGCTGCAGCGCGGCGAAAAGCCATGACCCTTCGTTTCGCGCGGCTCGCGGCCATCCGTGCCACCCAATACGTCCACCAGCCTTTCACCCCGGAAGCGGCCAAATAGGTGGCAGGCAAGTCTGGACGCCTGCCCGTAGAATGCCTAGCTGAACCCCATGAGCCTTGCCTATCCCCTCGCCACCTCTGCTGACGATGCCCTGAAGGCTGGCGGGGATGCCGCGCGAACGCGGTATGAGGCCGAGAGCCTTGCGGGCGATACGCCAATCCTGTCGCTGGAAACTGAATGGCTACAGCCGGATGCGGCTGACGTTCAGAGCCTGATCAAGGAAGCCGAGTCAGGCGATGCAAAGGGCTTCATTCAGATTTACGAGGATGCTGACGGCAAACCGGTGCTTGCTGTCACCTACTGGAAGCTGAAACATGCACGCACCGGCGAGGCCGCAGCCTCAGCCCCGAAGCCGTCAGAGCCAGAACCAGAAAGTCCGCCGCCGCCGAAGCCGAAGAAGCAGGCGACGGAAATCGATCATACCGACGACCTCTATTTCCGGCATGCGCGCAGTAAGCGCTCACGCAAGACCAAGCAGGCAGATCCGCGCCAGATGGACCTCTTCGTCAGCCCCGACCAGCGCGGCTACGAACACAAGGACCCCCATAATCCGAATACGATGCTGACGGATGAGGAAGGCGACGGCACCACATTCGGTGGTTAGCCAGCCAGAAGCAGTTGGGCGATCATGGAAACCAGCGCAGACACCGCCATCACGACAAAGAACACAATGCCGAGCATCTTAAGTCCCGGCTTTTCACGAGACGGCACACCGGCCCACCAGGACCTGAAACTGTCATGCTTTTCCATTTGGCCCGCCTAGCAGGACAGGCTGCACGCCGAAAGAGCGAAGTCCTGAGTTTCTACCAAAATCAGGCGTTTGCTGGCTTGAAGGTCAGCGCAACGCCATTGTTGCAATAACGCAGCCCCGTTGGCTGTGGCCCATCCTCGAAGACATGCCCCTGATGGCCGAGGCAGCGCGCACAGTGGTATTCGGTCCGCGTATAGAAGAGCTTGTTGTCTTCCTTGAAGCCCAGACTGCCCTCGATATAGCTCCAGAAGCTCGGCCAGCCGGTGCCGCTGTCATACTTCCATTCGGACTTGAACAGCGGCAGGTCACAACCCTTGCAGTGGAAGGTGCCTTCGCGCTTCTCATCGTCCAGAGGCGAGGAGCCGGCGCGCTCTGTATCTTCCTTGCGGAGCACGTTGAACGCATCGCGCGGCAGGCGCTCGCGCCATTCAGCTTCGGTGAGGTTACGCCAGTCCGTATCGGCATACTGCGCTTCGGCAGCGCTCTGGCTTTCGGCAGAACTGCGCGCATTGGTGCACGCAGCAAGGAGACCGCCGGCAACGCTACTCAGCAGCAGACGGCGGCGCGACATGTTTGCAAAGACGTGTTTCATGCTGGCGATATGGCCCTTCACGGCGCGCCGACCACTCACAAATGCGTGTGGAAAAGGTGAGAGCCGCGCGAAAAATGCCTGCAACGAAGGGTCGCTTTCGGCTTCCACAGCCTTTAGAAGTCCGCCTTCAAATTAACCTCAACGTGCCGGAGCAGGTCATGGACGACGGAAAGCTGACAGACGCAGCGCGCGAAAAGCTGCGCCTCACGGTCGAGCGTATAGAGCGCCTCGAAGAAGAGAAAAAAGAAGTCGCTGACCAGATCAAGGACGTCTACGCCGAGGCAAAGGCCATGGGCTACGACACCAAGGCGCTCCGCCAGGTCGTGCGCCTGCGCAAGCAGGACCGTCAGGAGCGTGAGGAACAGGAAGCTGTTCTTGAAACCTATCTGATCGCTCTCGGAGAGGTCTAGCGACCCGTCTGGTCGAGTTCTTTCGGCCAGTGCTCTGGGCGCGGTCCCATCCCGACAGCGCGTGCGGGCAGGCGTCTCAACGCAGGGAATGTGTCCAGCAGCCGGACAATGAAGGGGGCATCGCCAGACGTTTTTCCATGGATAGCAGGCAAGATTACTCGCTCGTGGAAGAAGGTCTGAACCGTCTGTGTAATTTCAGCGGGCCATTCGCGCCGCTTCTGCACCTTGGCAAGCGTTGCTTCTGACAGGCTGCCATCTTTCAACGCCGGACCGATGATCCGTGCCGCTGCAACTGCGTCCTGCACAGCGAGATTGATTCCGACACCGCCAACTGGCGACATGGCATGGGCCGCATCGCCAATCGCGAGCAGGCCCTGACGCCACCATTTACGCAGCCGATTCACCTCGACACGAAGCAGCTTCACGTCATCGAAACTTTCGATAGCCTGCGCTTCCTCTGCGAGGTCAGGCGCGATGGCCGCAACCCTGTCCCGGAATGCAGGCAGCCCCGCCTGCCGGATTTCGTCAAAGCCATCTTTCTCTATGACCATGGCCGCCTGCCAGTAGCTGCCGCGATTGATCGAGACGAGGAAGCCTCCCTTGGCGAGATGCCCTAGCGACTCCGAAGGAGACTCGACGGCTTCACGCGGCAGGCGGAACCACAGTACGTCAAACGGCACCCCCTGCTGCACCTGTTTCAGGCGGCCCGCCTCTCGTAGCGTAGAGTCGCGGCCGTCACAGGCGACAGTCAGTTTCGCACGGATCTTGAAGTCTTCGCCGTCCTTGCGCGCGCAGATGCCGGTCACCTGCCCGTCCCGGCCCATCAGTCGCTCTGCCCGTGTGTCCATCATCAAGGTGAAACCGGGCAGCTTGCGCGCTTCGCTGGCCAGGAAGTCAAGGAAGTCCCATTGCGGCATGAAGGCGATGAATTTCGCTGCTGTCGGCAAATGGCTGAAGTCGACCATCTTGTAATGATGACCGCTCGCGCTGAGACCGATCTGGTCTGTTTTCTGACAATCCCGTTTCAGGAAGGCGTCCAGCAGGCCAAGCTCATGGAACACCTGCATGGTGGAAGGGTGGACCGTATCGCCGCGAAAGTCGCGCAGGAAGTCCTTGTGCTTTTCGACGACGATTACACCGACACCCTGCCGGGCGAGCAGATAGCCCAGCATGATGCCGGCAGGCCCGCCGCCAGCGATACAGCATTCCGTTTCAATTACCTGCATGTGCCATCGCCCTGATCTTGGCGTTTCACCTGAACCGACCTAATGTCTCAATTACTGATGTCACGCGAAATCGACGAGAGAAAGAAGCGCAAGGCGCTGCGCAAACTGCGCAAGGCGGCAGAGCTCGCCGAACGCGGCGAGGGCCCGCCCCTTTCTGACTGGGAGCGTGAGTTCCTCGAGGAAGTCGAGCAGCGTATCGAGACCTTCGGATCCGCCTTCGCGGACCCTGAAAAAGGTAATCTCGAAGAGCCGATGTCGGCGCTACAGACCCGCAAGCTGAAGGAAATCGACAAGAAGGCGCGCGGCAAGGACACCGGCTTCAAGACGCGCAAGCCGCTCGGCTGGAAGAAGAAGCAGGACTTCACCCCGCGCGTGCGCCAGCTTGACGATGACATCGCCGAAGAGACCGCGCCGCCGCCGGAGACAAAGCCTGCACCCACGCCGTTCAGCGTGATCCGCGGCAGCGAACTTGGCGAACCGCGCCTCAAACGCACCCCGCGCAAGACACCGCCTGCAAAGCCTGCCGCCCAGTCCAAAAAACCGGAGCGTGAGACCACGCCAGAGTCAGCCCCGGAACGGCCCGCCTTTCGTGTCATTCAGGGCGGCAAGGATGACGCCTGACCAGCAGGCGGCATGGGACCGCTTTCAGGCTGACACCGCAGATGCGCGCAAGCCTTATGATGTCTTCGCTTTCGGCGACGGACCAGAACTCGCCGATGAGTTGCTCGCACTCGTACTGACCGGGACCAAACAGGCCACTGCGTCTCGCCTCAATCTCTACAAGACGATGGGTCTGCGCCCGCCCGCACCCGGCGATCTCTCTCTCGTGCTCGACGGAGCGGGCCACCCCGCCTGCGTGATCGAAACGACGCAGGTCGATATCGCGCCGTTCAGCGCTGCCACCGAAGAGTTCGCCTACATAGAAGGTGAAGGTGATCGCTCGCTCGCCCACTGGCAGTCGGCCCACCTGTCCTATTTCCACCGCGAATGCGCTCGTGAAGGCAGTTTCTTCTCTCAGGACGAGCCCATCGTCTTTGAGCACTTCCGGCTTATCTGGACGCCTGAATAGCAATAGCAGGCCGACCCAAGGCCTTCTGATGGAGCACAGGAATGAAGACCGTCGTCATCACAGGCGCCTCGACCGGCATTGGCCGCACCGCTGCTGAACACCTCGCTGCGCAGGGCTGGAAAGTCTTTGCAGGCGTGCGGAAGAAAGAAGATGCCGACGCCCTCACCAAGGCGAACCCCGCCATCGAACCCCTCATGCTGGACGTCACCAAGCCTGAAGACGTCGAAAAAGCGGTCGCCAAGGTCGCGGAATCTTTGGGCGGGGCGAAACTCGCTGGCCTCGTCAATAATGCTGGCATCGCGAATATGGGCCCGCTCGCCCTTCAGCCTGCGGACGAATTCAAAGCCCATTTCGAGGTAAACGTCTTCGGCACACTGAACGCGACGCAAGGCTTCCTGCCGCTGCTCGGCATGGACCGTAACCGCACCGGGGAGCCGGGCCGCATCGTCAACATCACCTCGCTAGGCGGCCGTATCGCTGCGCCTTTCCTTGGTGCCTACACGGCCACCAAGCATGCGGTAGAGAGCATGACTGACAGCTTCCGGCGGGAGCTGATCATCTATGGCATCGACGCCATCGCAATCGGCCCGGGCTCAGTGAAGACGCCGATCTGGGACAAGGCCGAAGACAAGAATGAAGGCCAACCCTACGCCAATTCGGCCTGGGCCGAGCCGATCTCCAAATTCTCCGACACGATGCTGAAGGGCGGACGCGAAGGCCTGCCGCCAGAAAGGATCGCTGAAGTCATCGAGACCGCGCTGACCGATTCCAGCCCAAAGGCGCGCTACGCCCCCGTCCCGAACAAGTTCACCAACTGGACGATCCCGACCCATATCCCGAAACGCTGGCTCGACAGCATCTTTGCCAACCGTTTCGGCATGAAGAAGCCCGACTGACGCGGAAGGCCTGCCCACGCGTCAGCATTCCAAGCACCGCCTGCCCGTTCTAGACTCTCCCGTAACAAGAGAACGGGAGACACGAATATGGGCGACCTCGTCACGCGCAAGGATGACAATGGCCTTTGCTGGCTCACACTGAACCGGCCGGACAAGCTGAATGCGCTGACGGTCGACATGTTCAGGGAACTGCGCGCGCATGTCGGCGACCTCTACAAGGATGACAGCATCGGCTGCGTCATCCTGAAGGGCGCAGGCAAATGCTTCTCTGCGGGCCATGATCTTGGCGACATCGCCGAAGGCGAAGCCGTGCCGTCGCGCGGCTGGCATTCTGAGACGCTGCGCCTCATGGAAAAGCTGCCAAAGCCGGTCATCGCAGGCGTGCACGGCCACTGCTATACCGGCGCACTCGAAGTTGCCCTCGCCGCAGACTTCATTCTCGCGGCCCAGTCCGCCAAATTTGCGGATACGCACGCCAAATGGGCGCTGACCCCGATCTGGGGCATGAGCCAGCGCCTGCCGCGCCGCGTCGGTATCGCGACCGCCAAGCGCCTCATGTTTACGGCGGAAACGGTGAAGGCCGATGAGGCCATGCGCATTGGCCTCTGCCAAGCGATCTTCGCCGATGATAGCTTCGAGGCAGACCTTGAAGCCTTCGCCCGCCAGATCCTCGCCAACTCCCCCTTCAGCCATGCCGCCAATAAGCGCCTGCTCGAGGCGACCGACGCCGACAAGATCGATGCCGGCCTGCAATGGGAAATTCTGGAGAATGAAGGCGTTGGCCCGGACATGCAGGCGCGTATCGGGGCCTTCATGAAAAAGTAGGCGCTACAGAAACCAGAGGATGACATTCAGCATCAGCGACCCCACAATAAACAGCATCGAGATCAGCCTGAAATTGCTGTGACTCATGGGTTCTGCGGCATGCGAATCCATACGGCGCTGCAGGTCGCAAGCCTTTCGATAGGCAATGTAGAAGATGACAACACCGATCAGGATGAAGATTGTCGCGCCTATCTTGGCCAGCCATGTGGGCTCAAACTTGCCAAAGATCGCCTGAAAACCGAGCCCGACACCTGCAGAGGCGAGGCCGGTCCGCATCCATCCCGCAAAGGTGCGCTCATTGGCGAGGATTGTGCGGTCTTCAGCCCAATCGGTCCGGTCTTGCGCGAGATCGGTCCGGTCTTCTGCCAGTTCGTTAGACGTGGGCATGCTTTTGGTAACTGCCCTGAGGCCAGATGGTTTCAGCCGCGGGGGTGCGCGCCCGCGTGAACGGCGCGCAAACGCTCTGAATCGACACCTGTATAGACCTGTGTCGTCGACAGGCTCGCATGCCCGAGAAGCGTCTGGATCGCGCGCAAATCCGCGCCCGCTGAAAGCAGGTGTGTCGCAAAGGCATGGCGCAGGGCATGCGGCGTTGCGGTCTCTGGCAGGCCAAGCGCGCCGCGTAGCACCTGCACCCCCCGCTGCATGATCGCAGGCTGAAGCCGTTTGCCGCGAACACCATAGAAAAGCGGTGTCTCACCGGTCAGCCTGTAGGGGCAAAGACGCGCATATTCATTGATCGCACTGCGCACCGCCGGGATCAGCGGCACCAGGCGGATCTTGCCACCTTTGCCGACGATTCGCAGGCGCTCCGGCGCGGGCACCATACCCCCGTGCAGGCCCAGCGCTTCTGAAATACGAAGGCCCGCCCCGTAAAGAAGCGTCAGCACGGCTGCATCGCGCGCGGCCACCCAAGGCTCCTCTGCCGTCGCCTCTGCGGTCTCAATCATGTCGCGGGCCGCTGCCACAGACACAGGGCGCGGCAATCGCGATTGGCGTTTTGGCCCTTTTAGAAAGGCGATCTCCGGATTGTCGATGCCATGATGGTCGTCCAGCCAGTGAAAGAAGGTCTTGATGGCCGACAGGACCCGCGCAACCGACGTATCCGAAAGGCCCTCGCGGCGACGTTTCGCCAGAAAGGCGCGGATGTCGCTCGCATGCAGGTGCCTGAACGCCTTGATGGCGACCGGCTCGCCCAGATGATCGTCCAGAAAGGCGAAAAAGCTTCGAAGATCGTGGCCATACGCCTCGACCGTATTGTCTGCGAGGCGCCGCTCACGGGAAACATGGTCGAGAAAGGCTGAGAGGATTTCCATAAGACCTGAGTCTCCGCCCCCGTGGTTAAGGAGATGTTGAGAGGGCACACACTTGCATGAAGCGGGCGGGTGACGAGGCGACGCGCTGACACTAAACCGTTTGGCAATGAAGATCGCGAGCATCCTCTTCCCTCTGCCCCTGCCCGAACCGTTCGATTATGCCATTCCCGATGGCATGTATGTTGAGCCCGGCAGCTATGTGCGCGCGCCGCTCGGCAAGATTGAGCGGACCGGCGTGGTCTGGGCGGTGAAGACTCGCGCCGAGGACGACACGCGCGACCTCAAACCCGTCATCGATGTCTACCCCGTCCCGGCCATGCCAGAGCCGATGCGCAAATTCGTGAGCTTCGCCGCGCGCTATAATGTGGCCCATCCCGGCCATGTGCTCGCCATGGTGCTGCGCGCGCGAGGCGGTCTGAAACCTTCGCCCACCGCAACTGTGTATGAGCCAACCGGATACCGCTCGAACCGGATGACCGAAGCGCGGGTCAAAGTGCTCGACGCTGCGCGCGAAGCTGGCCCGACCAGCGCTGCAGAACTGGCCAGACAGGCGGGCGTCTCCCCCGGCG
The DNA here is from genome assembly GCF_027213945.1 of Henriciella marina. Taxonomy (GTDB): domain Bacteria; phylum Pseudomonadota; class Alphaproteobacteria; order Caulobacterales; family Hyphomonadaceae; genus Henriciella; species Henriciella marina_A. The sequence continues at coordinate 706,813 of NZ_JAPWGW010000001.1, read as the reverse complement.
TGGTGAAAGGTCTCGTCGATATCGGCTCGCTTGAAGCACGTGAGGTTGAGACAGACCTGCCCTACCTTCAGCCCACCCGCTTTGAATGCGGCGAACACCTGACGGCCGAACAGAAGACGGCAGGCGATGAGCTGCGCCGCGCCATCGCAAAGGGCGGCTTCCAGCCTTTCCTTCTCGACGGCATAACCGGGTCCGGCAAGACAGAGGTCTATTTCGAAGCCATCGCCGAAGCGCTGCAGAAGGCCGATGATGCGCAGGTCCTCGTCCTCCTGCCTGAAATCGCCCTGACGCAGGCCGTGCTGGCCCGCTTTGAGGACCGCTTCGGCGCGCCGCCCGCGCCCTGGCATTCAGGCCTTTCCGACGCAGAACGCCGCCGCACCTGGCGCGAGACGGCGCATGGCCGCGCCCGGATTGTCATCGGCGCACGCTCGGCGCTTTTCCTGCCCTTCAGGAACCTCAAACTCGTCATCGTCGATGAAGAACACGACACATCCTTCAAGCAGGAAGACGGCGTCACCTATCATGCCCGCGACATGGCCGTGATGCGCGCCAAGCTCGAGGATGCCGCCATCGTTCTGGCTTCCGCCACCCCGGCACTGGAAACAATGGTGAATGCCGAAGCTGGCCGCTATAAACGCCTCCGGCTCTCGGCCCGGCCCGGCGCTGCCCGCCTGCCAGACATTGAGCTTGTCGACCTGCGCCTGGACCCGCCGGAAAAAGGCAACTGGCTGTCGCCAACGCTTTCAAACGCGCTTGTCTCTACGTTTGAAGCGGGCGAGCAGGGCCTCCTTTTTCTAAACCGGCGCGGCTACGCCCCCCTCGTCATCTGCAAGGCGTGCGGTGAGCGGCTGAAAAGCCCCGGCACCGAAAGCTGGCTGACAGAGCACCGCTATACCAATCGGCTCGTCTGCCACCTCACGGGCTGGTCAATGCCAAAGCCGGAAGCCTGCCCGATGTGCGGGGCGAAGGATTCGCTCATGGGCGTCGGCCCCGGCGTGGAACGTGTCGCAGAGGAAGTCCGTGTGCTGCTGCCGCAGGCGCGGGTCGAGATTTTTTCCTCCGACACGGCCCGCTCCGGCGAAGAAACGCGCGGCATTGTCGACCGCATGGCTGGCGGAGAGATCGATGTGCTGATCGGCACCCAGATTGTCGCCAAGGGTCACAATTTCCCGAACCTTACTCTTGTCGGCGTCGTCGATGCCGATAGCGGCATGAAAGGCGGCGACCTTCGTGCAGGCGAGCGCACCTATCAGCTCCTCAGCCAGGTCGCAGGCCGCGCAGGCCGCGCCGAACGCCCGGGCCGCGCCCTCATCCAGACCTATGGCCCAGAAAACCCCGCCATGATCGCGCTAGCAGCTGGCGACCGCGATGGCTTCCTGCAGATCGAACGGGATGTTCGTGCCGAGCTTATGCTCCCACCTTTCGGGCGCATGGCTGCACTCGTCCTCTCAGCGCCAACACCGCAACTCATCGAAGAAGCAGGCCGCCTGACGGGCGCCGCCGCGCCGAACGGTGAAGGCGTCACGGTCTATGGCCCGGCCCCTGCCCCGATTTCCCTGCTTCGCGGGCGTCACCGCATCCGCTTTCTCATCACCAGCCCGCGCGACGTCGATCTCTCGGCTTACATGGCGGCATGGTTAAAGGGGCTGAAGCTCCCAAACCCTGTGAGAATCTCAGCAGATATCGATCCCTATTCCTTCCTGTAGACAGCCCGCGTGCCAATCGGTCGCAATTCAACCGCTGCAGCCACGTTGTCAGTGCCGAAACGAAGTGCTAAGCGCCCTCACAAGTATTGGGTCGGGGCATCGCTCGTCGGCCCGAACCCTTATGTTTCACTTCCGGGCATCCGCCCGCCAACAGACGGAATCCAAGGTCTTGGCCGCATCTTCCGCCTCCCATGCTAATGAAACTGCGCGCCGCTATGCGAGTGCTCTGTTCGATCTCGCTAATGATAAAGGCGAACTCGCAACGGTCGATTCCGACCTGAAGAGCCTCACCGCAATGGCCGCAGACAGTGAAGACCTTCGCCGTCTTCTTGAATCGCCTGCCTTCGCGCGCGAGGACAAGGCCAAAGCGCTTCAGGCGCTGGCCAGTGCTGCAAAGCTGTCCAGGCTCGTGTCGAACTTTCTTGCCACGATGGCGACGAATGGCCGGTCCAGCGACATTACCGGCGCTGCCAGCCATTTTGACGAGCTTTATGCAAAGCATCGCGGCGTGAAGCGGGCTGTCGCCCGGACCGCGGAAGAAATGACCGCAGAACAGCGCCAGAAGCTTGAAGCCATACTGGCAAAGGCTGTAGGCAGCGACGTCGAACTTGAGACAGAAGTGGTTCCAGCCCTTATCGGCGGCATCCAGCTGCGTGTCGGCTCCACTCTTGTCGATGCGAGCGTCGCCTCGAAACTTGAACGTATGAACACCGCCATGAAGGGAGCTTAGAGGCTCGATGGACATCAGCGCTGCAGAAATTTCAGGCATCCTGAAATCCCAGATCGAAAACTTTGGTGTCGAGGCTGAGGTCTCCGACGTTGGACAGGTTCTGTCCGTCGGTGACGGTATCGCCCGCGTCTATGGACTCGATAACGTACAAGCCGGTGAAACCGTCGAATTCGACGGCGGCGTAAAGGGCATGGCCCTGAACCTTGAAGCTGACAATGTTGGCGTCGTGATCTTCGGCGATGACCGCGGCATCAAGGAAGGCGACAACGTAAAGCGCCTGAACGAGATTGTTGCTGCACCTGTCGGCAAGGGGCTTCTTGGCCGCGTCGTGAACCCGCTGGGTGAGCCGATCGACGGCAAAGGCCCGATCGCAGACGTCGCAGACCGTAACCGCGTCGACGTGAAAGCCCCTGGCATTCTTCCGCGTAAATCGGTCCACGAGCCGATGATGACCGGTCTCAAGGCCATCGACGCCATGATCCCGGTTGGCCGCGGCCAGCGCGAGCTGATCATTGGTGACCGTCAGACCGGCAAGACCGCGATCTGTATCGACACCATCCTGAACCAAAAGCAGACCAACGATGCGGCGAAAGACGACAGCGAGAAGCTGTTCTGCGTCTATGTCGCCATCGGCCAGAAGCGCTCCACGGTTGCCCAGGTCGTCAAGACGCTCGAAGAGCGCGGCGCCCTCGACTACACCGTCATCGTGACCGCGACGGCTTCCGAGCCTGCACCGCTCCAGTACCTTGCACCGTTCACTGGCTGCACGATCGGCGAGTGGTTCCGCGACAATGGCATGCACGCCCTCATCATCTATGATGACCTGTCCAAGCAGGCTGTTGCTTACCGTCAGATGTCCCTGCTTCTTCGCCGCCCACCGGGCCGCGAAGCCTATCCGGGCGACGTTTTCTACCTTCACTCCCGCCTGCTCGAGCGCGCAGCCAAGTTGAACGAGGACTACGGTTCCGGTTCGCTGACCGCCCTGCCGATCATTGAGACCCAGGCGAACGATGTGTCGGCCTACATTCCGACAAACGTCATCTCGATTACCGATGGTCAGATCTTCCTCGAGACCGACCTCTTCAACTCTGGTATCCGTCCGGCCGTGAACGTTGGTCTCTCGGTGTCGCGTGTGGGTTCTGCCGCACAGACCAAGGCGATGAAGAAGGTTGCTGGCTCGATGAAGGGCGAACTCGCACAGTACCGCGAGATGGCCGCCTTCGCGAAGTTCGGTTCCGACCTCGATGCCGCAACCCAGCGCCTTCTGGGCCGTGGTGAGCGCCTGACCGAGCTCCTCAAGCAGCCGCAATTCTCGCCGCTGCAGATGGAAGAGCAGGTCGTTGTGATCTATGCCGGTACCCGCGGCTATCTTGACCAGGTGCCTGTCCGTGACGTGACGCGCTTCGAGAAGGAGCTTCTTGCCCACCTGCGCGGTGCCAAGAAGGACCTCCTCGCCAAGATCCGCAAGGACAAGGCGCTGACCGACGAGATCGAAGCCGAGATCAAATCGACCCTCGAAGACTTCACCAAGTCGTTCGCCTAAGACGCCACGCTATCAGGAGCTGAGCGATGCCCAGCCTCAAGGATCTGAAAAACCGGATCAACAGCGTGAAATCCACGCGGAAGATCACCAAGGCCATGCAGATGGTTGCAGCGGCCAAGCTGAAGCGTGCCCAGGATGCTGCGGCCGCCTCGCGCCCATACGCCCAGCGTATGGCCAGCGTCGTGGCCAACCTTGCAGGCTCCATGGGCGAAGGCTCCAGCGGCCCGAAACTTCTGTCCGGCACAGGCAGCGACCAGACCCATCTGGTCGTCGTCCTCACGTCTGAGCGCGGCCTCGCCGGCGGCTTCAACACCTATGTGGTGAAAGAAGCCCGCCGCCTGATCGCCGAGCTCGCCGGTGCCGGAAAGACCGTCAAGATCCTGACGGTCGGCAAGAAGGGCCGTGAGCAGCTGAAGCGCGAATATAGCGAGCTGTTCGTCGGCCACCTCGATCTATCTGAGGTCAAGGGTAACGACTATTCCGAGGCCGGTATCGGCCTTGGCAAGGAAATCACGGGCCGCTTTGAGTCCGGTGAGTTCGACGTCGCCACCCTCGTCTACAGCCAGTTCAAGAACGTGCTCAGCCAGGTGCCAGTCGCCCAGCAGCTCATTCCTGCGCAGGCCCCGGAAAACGCCGAGACGATCGACCTCAAGGGCGCGACCTATATCTATGAGCCGTCACAGGAAGAGATCCTCGAGACGCTCCTGCCGCGCTACATCAACACCCAGATCATCTCCGCCATGCTGGAAAGCGGCGCAGGTGAACAGGCGGCCCGCATGACCGCGATGGACAATGCGACCCGCAATGCCGGTGAAATGATCGACGATCTGTCGATGGAATATAACCGGGCGCGTCAGGCCCAGATCACCAAGGAGCTGATCGAGATCATCTCCGGTGCGGAGGCCCTCTAAGGGGACGAAACGATGAATTTCTGGGTCTACGAACACTTTTCGAACAAGCGCGCACGAGTGCACGCGGCCGATTGCCGGTACTGCAATCACGGCCAGGGTGTCGGCGGCGACCAGACCAATGACGATGACAAGTGGCATGGGCCGTTCAAGACCTATGCCGAGGCAGAGACGACCGCACAGTCTCTCGGCCAGAAGGACACCCGCGATTGCGGCGTCTGCAAGCCTGCACAGGCAAGCGAGCGCCGCGGTATCAAGGTGTCAGATGTTGCTCCGGCCATCGCCGCGGCAGCGAAAAAGGATACTGCCCCTAAGCCGGCGGCAACCAAAAAGCCAGCTTCAACAAAGACCAAAACGACATCCGCTCCCAAGGAGACGCCTTCCATGAGCAGCTCTGCATCCGCCGCAACAGGCAAGATTTCACAGGTTATCGGCGCTGTCGTCGACGTTGAGTTCGACGGCCACCTTCCAGACATCCTGAACGCTCTGGAAACCGACAATAACGGCAACCGCCTCGTCCTCGAGGTCGCCCAGCACCTCGGTGAGAACACGGTCCGCACCATTGCAATGGACTCCACCGAAGGCCTCGTTCGCGGTCACCCGGTGAAAGACCTTGGTGAACCGATCCGCGTGCCGGTTGGTCCTGAAACGCTTGGTCGTATCATGAACGTCATCGGCGAGCCGATCGACGAGCGCGGCCCGGTCGAAACCAAGCAGCGCGCCCCGATCCACGCGCCAGCGCCTGAATTCGTCGACCAGTCCACCGAGGCCGAGATCCTCGTCACCGGTATCAAGGTCATCGACCTTCTTTGCCCATACGCAAAAGGCGGCAAGATCGGCCTCTTCGGTGGCGCAGGCGTAGGCAAGACCGTTCTTATCCAGGAACTGATCAACAACATCGCTAAGCTGTTCGGCGGTTACTCTGTGTTCGCAGGCGTCGGCGAGCGGACGCGCGAAGGTAACGATCTCTATTACGAGATGATCGAATCCAACGTGATCAACCTCGAAGGCGACAGCCGCGTGACCCTGGTCTACGGCCAGATGAACGAGCCTCCTGGCGCCCGTGCCCGCGTCGCACTGACCGGCCTCGCACAGGCCGAGTATTTCCGCGACCAGGAAGGCAAGGATGTTCTGTTCTTCGTCGACAACATCTTCCGCTTCACGCAGGCAGGCTCCGAGGTGTCCGCACTTCTCGGCCGCATCCCGTCCGCTGTGGGTTACCAGCCAACGCTGGCCACCGACATGGGCGCCCTGCAAGAGCGTATTACCTCCACCAACAAGGGCTCGATCACCTCGGTCCAGGCCATCTACGTCCCGGCTGACGACCTTACCGACCCTGCACCAGCCACCTCGTTCGCCCACCTTGACGCAACCACGGTTCTGAACCGCGCCATCTCGGAAAAAGGCATCTATCCGGCTGTCGACCCGCTCGACTCCACGTCCCGTATTCTCGACCCGATGGTCGTCGGCGAAGAGCACTACAATGTTGCCCGCGGCGTTCAGGAAATCCTGCAGCGTTACAAGGAACTTCAGGACATCATCGCCATCCTCGGCATGGACGAACTGTCTGAAGAAGACAAACTGGTCGTGGCCCGCGCCCGTAAGGTCGAACGCTTCCTGTCACAGCCATTTGACGTTGCAGAAGTCTTCACCGGTTCGCCTGGTGAGCAGGTCAAGCTCGAAGAAACGATCAAGGGCTTCAAGGGCCTCATCGCTGGCGACTATGACCACCTGCCAGAGCAAGCCTTCTACATGGTTGGCGGCATGGACCAGGCCATGAAGAAAGCCGAAAAGATGATGGCAGACGCGTAAGGCGTTTCCTCAACCGGATTAATTCAGCAGCCGCATCGGAAACGATGCGGCTGTTTCCTTTCAGGGATGCCTTTCGCTTTAGTCTCCAGTGAACCTCGGAGCGCGTCCTTCCAGAAACGACGCTACACCCTCGCGGAAGTCGTCTGACTCCTGCATCAGCAGGAAACTCTCCAGGTCCCGATGGCCAGTGGCGCGCGTCAGCGCGTATGCGGCGACATTCACATCGTGCTTGACCATCTTGAGCGCGGTCGGCGGCAGCCTGCCCGCATCAGCCGCCAATGCCTTTGCCCGTTTCAGGGCGCCTTCAGGCGGCGCCACATAATCCACCAGCCCCCACGCCTCGGCGGTCCTCGCATCCACCTTCTCACAAAGCGCTGCAAGCCGCTTGGTCCGCGCCGGTCCTACAAGCGCGACGAAGCGGGGGATCGAGCCCCAGCTCATATTCATGCCGCGCTCGACCTCCGGCACGTAGAACCGGGCCGCCTCAGACGCCACGCGCAAATCCAGCGATGCCATAAGCGCCATGCCACCGCCAATGCACCAGCCTTCAATCGCGCAAATGGTCAGCGCATCGATCTTTTCCCATGCCTCGCAAAGGCGGGGTCCTGCACGCTGCATGATTCGGCGCTGGCTTAGAGGTATTTCTGCCGGGTCCTGCCTTTCAGGGTCTTTCAGGTCGGCGCCCATCGTGAACACGTCCGTACGGCCCGTCAGGATGACCGTGGATATCTCCGGCGCATCATGGAAATGGAGCGCTGCGGCAGTAAGCTCACGCATCAGGCGCTGGGAAAGGGCATTGGCGCGGCCGCCTGTGTCGAAACTGACAATCGCGCTGCGTCCCTCTATTTTTACCGTCACCAGCTCAGCCATTCCCTTCCTCCCTGGAAAACTGTTCCCACACTGTCTAAACAGCCGCGCAGTGTGCTGCAATTTCAGCCTGTTTGGCCTTGCGACAGCAGGTCCCGGTAGACATTAGCGCCCTAATCAGTATTGGAGACCACAGCAAAGAAACTTGGAAATCTCGTTCGATGGCCAGCAAACTTCACTTCTCCCTCGTCTCTCCCGCCAAGGAGCTTTTCTCCGGCGAGGTCGATCACGTGATCGCACCCGGTACGGAGGGTGAGTTCGGCGTGCTCGTGAACCACGCGCCTTTCATGACGACACTGAAGAACGGCGTCGTCCGCGTTCTTGAGAATGACACGACCCGGATGCGCCTGTTCGTGCGCGGCGGCTTCGCCGATGTGACGCCAGCCGGCCTCACCATCCTCGCCGAAGAAGCCGTGGATCTCTCGACCGTCGACGCAGCCAAGGTCGACGCAGAGCTTGAAGACGCCAGAAACAAACTTGCCGCTGAAGGCAAGGAAGGCCCACACGCCGCAACGCTGAAGGCCCAGGTCGACTATCTCAGCGATCTCAAATCAGCCGTCGTCAACTAGCAACGCCGACGTCTGTCACCAGCTTTATCAGGGCCGCCCCGAAACGGGCGGTCTTTGTGTATCTGGACATCCTGTGTCATGCTCTCCCGACACACGGGGAGACAAGAAAATGAATGCCAGACACCTCGCTCTCATCGCAGGCACTGCCTTAGTCGCCAGCGCCTGCGTCTCGCAAGAAGAGCGCGCCTTCTACAAGGACAGCGCCTATATCGACGAAAGCGCGGGCTTCAAGGCCTTCGCAGATGCGGTAACCGCACATTGTGCGCCCGCCATTGAAGGCAAACAGGGCTTTGCTGATTTCGAGGTCAAGGGCGCCACCCGTATCCGGATGATCGATGATAACAAGATCCCGGTCGTGTCGAGCGACACGCTTCCCGTCTGGCAGCTCGCAGAAGGTCTCGTCCAGATGCAACTCGACCCTTATGATCGTTGTGAGGTTGTGGCCGTTGGACTGCCTGCAGAGACGACACTCGAGGTTGCCATCAACGCTGCCAAAGCGAGCGGTTTCCGTGACGCGGAGGCTTCGGCCGATGGCGGGCGCCGCCTTGTGTCGGGTCAAGGTACAGCGATTGAGTTCTCAGGCCCTTCTGAAGCACAGACCCCGGACGGCCGGACCTACACAAAAGTCGCGGCGATCGTAACGCCAGGCAGCTAGCTGTTTGCGCGAAGCCATTTCAGGGCGCCGTCCCGCATTCCCTTGAATTTCGGTGCGTCTTCCAGAGGCGCAACGAGCAGGCTGTCGGGCAGGGCGGCATATTTTATGGCGTGATACACCTTGGAGCGACTAGCGTCCGACCGTAGCAGGTAAAGCCCCTCATCAAGCTGGCGCAGACCCGCGAACTCGCGAGGGTTCAACGCTTCGCGGGCACCGCGAAGATAAATAAGGTAAAGCCGTGTTTCGGACTGCGCCATTCTGACTAGACGTTTGAAGCAGTGCCTGGTTTCCCAGGCATCGCGAACGTCTCAATCAGGCGAACACCGCAATCGTCTGGCGACCGATCATCAGCGGTTCGCCATCTGCACTCCACAGCCTCATGGCCTGGCTGGAATAGCCGTCACGTGTCGCCTGTGCCTCATGATGGACGAGAAACCAGCCATCTGTGGTCGTGATCTCGTCAGACAGGAATTCCGCCATCCAGGTCATGGAACTGATTGGCCCCGGCTCGACCATCATGGACATGGCCGCTGGCGGCGGCGCATCCGCAAGCGACAGGAGCGTCGTTGCGTTATACAGCGCACCTTCATCCTTATGCCGCAGCCAGAGACAGATATCGCCGCGCTCTGCGCCGCTGACCGGTGGCTGGCCCTTGGCGAGCCTGACATTGAAATTATGCGCAAAATGCGGTCGCCGGCCCGAGCCGAAAAACGACTGGTAAGCTTCCGGGCCGTCGACGTCAGGCGGCTCAATTGACGCCTGATTGATCTGCGACGGGCGCTTGGCGCCGAAGGTAAAGATACAGCGGGCCATCACGCCATCTTCACTGACAAGATCAGCGTTGACGAAAGCCGACGATTTACCGCGCCGAAGGATCGTCGGCGAGATGACAACTTTCCCGCCGACCGGTCCGACAAAGGCAACCTGCGCCGACCGCACTGGCATGTCCGGAACAAGCTCCAGCGCCGCTTCCAGACAAAGCGCAGCCGTCAGTCCGCCATAAGTCGTGCGGCCCTGCATCCAGTCTTCAGGGATGGTCGCTTCGATGCGCCCTGCCTGACCGCGTTGCAGCCCGGCAATCAGCTCACTGTATTGCACAACGAACGCCTAGTGCTGGCTTTCCGGCGTGGTGACACGCAGGCCGTCCAGATCGTCGGAAACCTGGATCTGGCAGGACAGACGCGAATTGGCCTGAACGTTCTCTGCGAAATCGAGCATGGACTGTTCCATCTCTTCCGGCTGGCCAACCTTGTCCATGAAGGATTCATCGACATAGACGTGGCAGGTTGCGCACGCACAGGCACCGCCGCAATCGGCATCGATGCCGGGGACAGAATTCTTGATGGCGGTTTCCATCACGGTCTCACCGTTCTTGGCCTCGATTGGGCGCTCGGTTCCGTCGTGATCGATATAGGTAATGGTCGGCATGATATTTCCTGTCTCCTCAGGCGGCCGCGGCCGCGATTTCCTTCATGCTGATGGATGTATCTGCAAGCGTCTCTGACGCAACGGATGCACCAGACATGATCAGTCGTTTCGATGCAATGAATTCCGGCGGGCTGTTGATGGCATCCACTGCAATGAGGCGGCCATTCTTCTTGTAGAAGGCCGCAAATTTTTTCGCCTCGACATCGCCGCGCACGACGATCTCGTCATAGCCTTGCGACAGACCAGCGATCTGTAGCTTGATGTTGTACTGGTCAGACCAGAACCACGGGCAGTCCAGCGCGGGGCGCGGTTTGCCCATGATGGCGGCCGCGGCGAGCTTTCCCTGCTCGATCGCATTGTGAACGCTCTCAAGCCGCCCTGTACGCGCATAGTGCGCCAGCGGGCGCACGGTGCAGTCACCCGCGGCAAAGATCCGGGGGTCACTGGTGCGGGCGTCTTCGTCGACGATGATGCCATTCTTGCAGGGCAGGCCCGCATCTTCAGCAAGTTCGACATTGGGGATAATGCCAATCCCCGCGAGCACCATGTCCGCTTCGATTTCCTCACCGGACGCAAGCACCGCATGGGTCAGCTTGCCATCCTTGCCCTTCAGGCTCCCGAGACGCGCACCGCAGCGCACATCGACGCCGTGCTCCATGTGAAGTGCTTCATAGAAGGAACTGATGACCGGGCTGGTGACACGGGCGAGTGCGCGTTGTTCCATTTCCAGCACAGTCACTTCAAGGCCCAGCTGGCGCGCCACGGCGGCCGCTTCGAGGCCGATATAGCCCGCACCAACGATGACCAGCTTCTGGCCTGAGATCATCTTCGGCTGAATATGCTCAACATCGGAGAGGCCGCGCAGCTCGAAAACATTCTCAAGGTCAGCGCCCTCAACCGGTAGCGGACGAGGCCGCGAGCCGGTCGCGATGATTACCGCGTCATAATCGAGATGCCCGCCATGCTGAAGCAGGACCTGACGGTTGGCCCGGTCAATCTTTTTAACGCGCTGGGAAAGCAGCGTCTCGACCTTGTTGTCTTCATACCAGGCAGCCGGCTTGAAATAGAGCCGGTCCTCGGCGAGTTCGCCCTTCATATAGGCCTTGGAGAGAGGCGGGCGCTGATAAGGCAGCGCAGCTTCGTCACCGACGAGCGTGATCGCGCCTTCATAGCCAAACTGGCGCAGCGACTGAACCGCTTGCGCGCCAGCCTGACCGCCGCCAATGACCACAATATTCTTTGCTGTCGACAGGTCCAAACCTGTTCTCCTCCCTTGGTCCGCGCATTCATGACGCAGGCGTCACGAATTTTCAAGCCATAGCGGACATTCTCGATCCTTCGCCGCGATGCCTCATTTTCCGACACTCTTCTAGACCAAGCTGCAAACCTATTTGAAGAGGGCTTTCGGTCACGCTATCGCTTGGTCAACGTCGCAGGCACCGGAGTCCGAACCATGTCCACCAAAGCTGACCAGACGATACGCCGTGTCCTCGACATGCTGCATGGCCGCGCCCGCAAGGTTGCCAAGGGTGAGCCCCTCGCCCCGCCCATCATCAATGCTGCGAAATACGCCCTGCCCGGCGCGCCGGATCACCCCTTCCCCTATGGCCGTTTCGACAATCCGGGCTGGCAGGTCATTGAAGACGCGATCGGTGCGCTCGAAGATGCGCCCACCATCTGCTTTCCAAGCGGCATGGCCGCCGTCACCGCCGCCCTGATGGCGCTCGCAGGCCCCGGCGCGCGCGTCCTTCTGCCATCTGACGGCTATTACACCGTCCGTGTCCTCATCGAGGATTTCCTGCGCCAGCACGGCGTAGAGCCGGTCCTCGTCCCGACGCGGCAGATGGACGACTACGACCCTTCAGGCCTTGACCTTGTCTGGCTTGAAACCCCGTCCAACCCGGGCCTCGACGTTTGCGACATCAAGGTGATCTGTGAGCGCGCGCATGCTGCCCACGCAAAAGTCTGCGTCGATAACACAACGGCGACCCCGCTCCTGCAGGACCCGCTCGCGCTCGGCGCCGACATGGTGGTTGCTTCAGACACCAAGGCCCTCGCAGGTCACTCAGATGTCCTCTTCGGCCATGTCGCCTCAAAGGATGAGACCCTGATCGAGCGCGTGCGCCAGTGGCGTAAGCTCTCAGGCGCGACCCCCGGGCCCGCCGAAGCCTACCTCGCCTATCGCGGCCTTATGACGCTGGAGCTTCGTTTGGAACGCATGTGCGCCAATGCCGACGCCCTCGCCCGCCTCCTGCAAGGCCACACCGCAGCGTCCGCCGTCCGCTTTCCCGGCCTCGAAACCGATCCGTCATATGCCATCGCCACCATACAGATGGTCCGCCCGGGCTTCGTCCTCGGCGCGACCTTCAAGAGCGAAGAGACCGCAGAACGCTTCATCGATGACTGCCCGGCCATATTCCACGCGACCAGCTTTGGCGGAATCCAGACCAGCGGAGAACGCCGCGCTCGTTGGGGGGATGATGTCGCGCCGGGCTATGTCCGCCTGTCTGCAGGCTGTGAGCCGACCGATGCCCTGCTGACCGCCGTCAGTCAGACACTGGACACCCTCTGATGGCCGACAGTCTGGAACTACACCTCGCTGATGAGGCCGCAACCGCGCGCCTTGCCGCCCGCCTCGCCCCGCACCTGAAAGCAGGCGATGTCATCGCCCTTCATGGCGGGCTTGGCGCGGGCAAGACCACCTTCTCCCGCGCGCTCATCTCTGCCCTGCGCGGCAGCCCGACAGAAGTGCCCAGCCCGACCTATACACTGGTCCAGACCTATGACGCGCACGGCCTCACCATCTACCATTTCGACCTCTACCGGATAGAAGACCCCGGCGAGGTGACAGAGCTTGGTTGGGATGAAACCGCAGGCGGCCTCGCGCTCATCGAATGGCCGCTCAAGGCAGGCGAGCACCTCCCCGTCTGGCGGCTAGACCTCACCCTCGAACAAACCGCCGAAGGTCGCACAGCAAGGCTGGAACCGCATGGCGAAGACTGGCAGTCTCGGCTCCATGGGATTTGACGCAGACAGGCAGGCCGAGATCGAGGCCTTTCTCACCCGCGCCGGCTGGGCCGATGCGCGTCTCGACTGGCTGAATGCCGACGCCTCGACGCGCCGCTATGGCCGCCTGTCACGCACCGATGGAGAGGCCGCCCTCCTCATGGACGCCCCGCTGGTCGAGGATGATCCGTGCACGCCGGATATGAGCGACGAGGAACGCCTTGCAGGCGGCTGGAACAAGCAGTCTCGTCTTGCCGCCTCCCGCGTCGAAGCCTTCGCCGCCATTGGGGGCTGGCTGCGCACCAATGGCTTCAGCGCGCCCGAAGTGCTCGCAGGCGACGCCGCCCTCGGCCTTGCCGTGATCGAGGATTTCGGCAGCCAGAAAGAATTCGCGCGCCTCATTGAGAAGGGCGCCGACGAGGTGGAGCTTTACACTGCCGCCGCGGGCGCACTCGCAGACCTCCACGCGCTCGATATCCCGAAAGAGCTCTCCGCGCTCGAGCGGACATGGCCGATCCTCGATTTCGACACGCTGGCGCTCAATGTGAATGCCAGCCTGTTTGCCAACTGGTACCCGAAATTCGACCCGCGCATGTCTCTCTCGGACGCGGACCATGCGCGCTGGGAAAGCGAACTCGCTGCCCTGATAGAGCGCGCGCAGGCCTTCCCGCGAGAGCTCACCTTGCGCGACTATCACGCCGAAAACCTGATCTGGCTCCCTGAGCGGGATGGCCGCGCCCGTGTCGGCCTGCTCGACTTTCAGGACGCCGTTGTCGGCTGGGACGCCTGGGACATGGCCATGCTGGTGCAGGACGCCCGCCGCCCGGTCTCTCCGGCCGCACAATCAGCCGCCATCCGCACCTATCTCGACAGGACCGGCAAGGCAGAGGCGGACTTCCTCGAACGCCTCGCCATTATCGGCACACTCAATGCGCTGCGCATCGTCGGCATTTTCGCCCGCCTGATCGAGCGCGACGGCAAGGCCCGCTACAAGCTCTTCCTGCCGCGCCAGAAACAGCTTCTGGCCCGCAATCTCGAACACCCAGCCGCCGCTGGCATGGCCGCGTTCGTCGCCGATACCGCCCCCTTCATCTTTGAGGAGGCCTGATGGCCACCATCCCCCACACCGCCATGATCCTCGCCGCAGGCCTTGGCACGCGCATGCGTCCGCTGACCGACACCACAGCAAAACCGCTGATCGAGGTCGCAGGCAAACGCCTCATGGACCGCCAGATCGAGCCATTGATCGAGGCAGGCGTAAAGCGCCTCGTCGTGAACACGCACTGGTGCGCCGATCAGGTGGAGGCCCACTCGCGCGGCATTGGCGGGGTCGACGTCGTCTTCTCCGACGAGCGCGAGGAAGTTCTGGAGACAGGCGGTGCCATCTCGAAAGCCGCCAGCCTGCTCGGCGAAGACCCGATTTTCGTCGTGAACACCGACGCATTCTGGGCGCCGGGCGACAGCGCGCCGCTCAAGGCGCTGGCGGATGCATACGATCCGGCAAACGCCGACGAAATCCTGCTGCTGGCTGACCGCGAACGATGCCTCGGCTTTTCCGGCGAGGGCGACTTTCACCTCTCAGATGACGGCCTGATCACCCATCGCGGCGATGACCCCTCAGCGGCCTGGGCCTATGCGGGGCTGCGTATAGCAAAGCCCGCCCACTATGCCGCGTACCCGGCAGAGCCTTTCTCGGCCTTCCGCGTCTGGTCTGGCCTGCTTGAGAAAAAGCGTATGCACGGCCTGCCGCTTGACCGCTTCTGGCTCCATGTCGGTGATCCGAAATCCCTCGGGGATGCCGAAATGTGGCTGAGGTGCTTCGGCGCATGAGTGGCGCGAGGCTTTTTGGCGATGACGCGCCGCGCCTTCGAACCATTCCGCCAGGCGCAAATTTCCTGAACGAGCTTGCCCGCGCGCTGGTCGCGGAGAAAGACGTCGCCGCTCATCCCGACGCGCTGGCAGACGATCTCATCTATGTGCCCAACCGCCGGTCGGCCCGCGCGCTGGCCCTCGCCATCTATCGCGCGGCAGGTGTGAAGACTCTTCTCATGCCGGAGATCCGCCCACTCGGTGACCTTGAGAATGACGAGCCGCCCCCCGGCGTCGAGTCGGCCCTTGCGGACCTGCCGCCTGCCCTATCCGGCGCAGAACGCCTCGGCCAGCTCTCGCGACTCGTCTCTGCCTATTACGAAAAACAGGGCACGCCCGTCCCGCCCGCTTCCGCCCTCGCGGCCGCTGGCGAGCTGGCCCGCCTGCTCGATCAGGCCGCGCTCAGTGGCGGCATCAACTGGGACCTTCTCGATACGCTGGTGGAAGAGCGCCAGCTCGCCATCCACTGGCAGCAATCGGTCGACTTCCTGAAGATCATCACGCAGGCCTGGCCCGCCAGCCTCGAAGACCAGCAGCGCATGGACCCCTATGCCCGCCGCCTCGCCGCGGCTGAAGCAACCGCGGCAAGCTGGCGCGATCGGCCACCGCGCGGCGATGTCATTATCGCAGGCTCCACCGGCGCCGACCCTTCCGCTTTCGCGCTGATGACGGCAGCTCTCCATTTGCCGCGCGCCCTCATCGTTCTGCCAGGGCTGGACCGCGACCTCACCCGCGCCTCCATGGATCAGATCGTGGAGACGCCGAGCCACCCTCAGGCCGCGCTCGCCCGCACGTTGGACCGGCTCGGCTATCTTCCCGACGAAGTCGCGCCCTGGCCGGGCCTGAAAGACAGCAATGAAGCCCGCGCCCGCCGTGCCCTGATCCACGAAGCACTCGCCCCGGCCAGCGAAACTGCGGGCTGGCTGACCCGGCTGGATGAACTTGCAGGCGCCCGATCCCGCGCCGACTTCGCCCGCGACGGCTTTTCTGGCCTCACCCTGCTCGAAGCCGCCGATGAGCAGGATGAGGCCTGGTGCGCCGCGCTGCTCCTGCGGGAGACGCTGGAGCGCGAAGGTGAAACCGCCGCCCTTGTGACGCCAGATGCGGGCCTTGCCCGGCGCGTCTCCTCCCTGATGAAGCATTGGGGCGTCGATCTGGCGCCGTCCGGCGGCACGCCGCTCCTGCAAACCCGGTCCGGCAGCCTCGCCGCCCTCACCATGGACTGGGCGAGCGACCCGACCCACCCGGCGCTCATGCTGGCCGTGCTGAAGCACAGGCAGGTCACGCCAACCGAAGACCTCGACACGCTGGAACGCTACGTCCTGCGCGGTCCGCGTCGGTGGGAAGATTTCAGTGGCCTTGAGACTCATATCGACCGGCTGGATAAGGAAGCGCGTCATCAGGCAGAGCTGCGCGGGCGGCCAGAACCCCGATTTGCCGTCCCGTCTCACCGCATCGTCGCTGACCTCCAGCAGAGGCTCGCCAGCGCAGGGCTTGGCCCGGATGGCGAGGCGATTTCCGGTCGCCGCTTTCTCGAAGCCGTCAGTGACCTCATGGCAGACCTTGGTGACGCGCCGCTGCCCTGGGCTGGCGAAGATGGCGCAGCGCTCTCCACCGCGATGCGCGACTTCGCTGACATCTGCGACAGCCTTGAGCCTGCCGCTACCGAGATCTGGGCAGAGCTGTTCAAGTCCTACTGTCAGACCATTAGCGTCCGCGATGCCGGCGGCGATCACCCACGCCTTGCCATCTGGGGCCCGCTCGAAGCCCGTCTGCAAAGCGCTGACCGGCTCATCCTTGCTGGCCTCAATGAGGATGTCTGGCCAAAACAGCCGCCGCCAGACGCCTTCCTGCCGCGCAATTTTCGCAAGCGGCTGGGTCTTACCGACCCCGATGAGCGTATCGGCCTCTCGGCGCACGACTTTGCGCAGATGGCGGCTGCGCCGAATGTCACGCTGATCAGCGCCCGGCGCCGTGATGACGCCCCTGCGGTCGCCTCGCGCTGGATCTGGCGGCTGACCACGCTCGCGCGCGGCGCCCTCGGTGAGGAGGAGGCGGCGCGCGTTCTTGAACCGTCAGAAGGCGCTGATCCGCGCAACTGGCTCACCTCGTTGCGCGAAGCCCCTGCCCTCCCGGAGGCCTACACGTCGGAGCCTCGTCCCACCCCGGCGCTTGAGGCGCGGCCCGGAAAACTTTCGGTCACCCGGATCGAGGATCTCATCCGCGACCCTTACAAGATCTACGCCCAGCAGGTGCTCGGCCTCTATCCGCTCGACCCGCTCGACATGCCAGTCGATGCTCGCCCGCGCGGCACCGCCATCCACGCGGCCCTAGAAAAGTTTGAGGAAGAGGGCGTCGAAAAATCAGCTGACAGCCTCATCGCGCTGATCGAAGATGAACTTCGCAGCGCTGGGGAGCTTGAAGAGATCATCCTCGGCGGTGTGTCCGTCCGCAAGAAAGTCGCCGCAGAATATCTCGACTGGCGCGCAGGCCGCCTTCACCTCATCGCGGGGCGCGTCCACACCGAAATCTCCGGCCAGACAGACCTCACCGCCCCCGCCATGCCTGAGGGCCGCTTCACCGTAACGGCCAATGCTGACCGGGTGGAGCGCCACCAGAACGGTTCCATCGCCATTCTCGACTTCAAGACAGGCGATCCGCCATCTGAAAAGCAGGTGCTCTCGGGCCTCAACCCGCAAATGCCGCTCTCGGCCATTATCGCGCTCGGCGACGGATTCGACGTGAAGGATGACATCAAGCTTCGCAGCGACAGCGTCTCCGCGCTCACCTATGTCCGCTTCGGCTCGAAGTTCGCTGTCCGCAATATCGGGGATGGTACGGGACGTTCCATGCCTGAGAAACCCCTCGAAGAAATTATCGAGGAAACCCGCGCAGGCGTGACCCAGCTCGTCACGCGCTTTGCAGATCCGGCCCACCCATATGTCAGCATGCCAAGGCCCGTCTGGGCGACCTATGGCTCTGACTATGCCCGCCTTGCGCGCCGCGATGAGTGGATATCGGAGAGCGGCGATGACTGATGTGATCGACTTTCCATCCCCCTATGCCCGCGCCCAGAAGGCGCAGGCCGATGCCGCCCTGCCGGACCGCTCTGCCTGGGTCGAAGCGCATGCAGGCTCCGGCAAGACAAAAGTCCTGATCGACCGCGTTGCCCGCCTCCTCCTTCGCCGCGATGGCGAACGTCCCGGCGCACCGCCGGACACGATCCTCTGCGTCACCTACACCAAGGCCGCCGCGAACGAGATGCTGGGCCGCCTCTTCCGCACCCTAGGCAGCTGGTCGGTCGCCAATGACGAGGAGCTTCGCGGCGAGCTTGCCCGCCTGGAGCACCGCCCGGCGGACACCTATGAAGCCAGCGATCTCGACGCCGCCCGCGCTCTGTTCGCACAGGCCCTCGAAACACCGGGCGGCCTCCGAATCGAGACCATCCACGCCTTCTGCGCGCGCATCCTCCGCCGGTTTCCACTTGAGGCGCGCGTCTCGCCCGGCTTCACCGAGATTGAAGACCGCGAGGCCGATGAACTCTGGACCGACGCCATGCGTGAGGAGATTCTCCGCGCCGCCGAAACCAATCCCAACGCCCTCGCCGCCCTCTCCGAAGCGGGCGGCGGTCTCGGTGCATCGGTCATCCTCTCGGCGCTGCGCAGTGTCGCCACAGACCTCACCGGCCGCGACCCCGAAGCACTCAAGGCTGAGGTCAAACAGGCTCTCAACGCCCCAAATGAAAGCGCAACCGAGCTCGTCGAGAACGCAATGGGCTGCGACCTCCCCCGCGCCGACATCCAGTCCCTTGTCTCCATCCTCTCCGGCGAAACCAGCCTGAAGAAGACCGACGCCGACCTCATGGACAAGCTGGTCGACTGTCTCTCAACCCGCCCCGCAGAAGACCGGTTTGAGACCTATTGCAGCCTCTTCCTCACCCAATCTGGCGACTGGAGGAAATCCAACCCTTACACCAAGGCGATCGGCGACCTCTGTGCCGAAGCCGCCGCCCTCTACCAGTTGAAGGATGGCGATGGCAGCGAAGCTTTCCGCATCCGCAACCTGCTGGAGCGGCTGAAAGCCCGCCGCGCCTATGAGACGACCGCCGCGCTGATCGATATCGGCCTGCCGGTCCTCTCCGGCTACGCAGCCGGAAAACGCGCCCGCGCCGCCCTCGACTTCGATGACCTGATCGAGCGCACCAAGAGCCTCCTCACCGCCCCCGGCATTGCCGAATGGGTGCTCTACAAGCTCGATGGCGGGCTCAACCACATCCTGCTCGATGAGGCGCAGGACACCAGCCCCAGCCAGTGGGTGCTGATCAACGCCCTCGTCACTGAGTTTCGCGCCGGCATGGGCGCCGAGCGCGCCGTCGATCCGCGCACCCAGTTCACCGTCGGCGACAAGAAACAGTCGATCTACTCCTTCCAGGGCGCCGACCCTGAACGTTTCCTGCAGGAGAAACAGGCCTTCATCGGCGCCGAAGAGTCCCGCCACGGACAGGCAAACCTGCCAGACATGACCATGTCCTTCCGCTCGACGCCCGAAGTCCTCGGCTTCGTCGATGCGGTGTTCAATCAGGAGAGTTTCGCAGGCGACCCCTTCTCCGACATGCCCCCCGATGAGGCCGACACGCTCACCCATGTCGCCAGACGCAGCAATGAGACCGGCCGCGTCGATCTCTGGCCCATCACACCGCACACAGAGGAAGAAGAAGGCGACCCGTGGGACGCCCCGCTCGACCACATCAGCGAGAGCTCGCCCAAGAACAAACTCGCCAAGAAGGTGGCAGCCGAGATCCGCCGCATGGTCGATGCGGGTGAGCCTGTCTGGCGCAAAGGCGAACCGCAAGGCGCACGCCCCGAAGACTTCCTCATCCTCGTCAGAAAACGCGGCGCCCTCTTCAACGCCCTGATCCGCGCCCTCAAGGATCAGAACCTCCCCGTTGCAGGTGCAGACCGGCTCGTCCTGCTGGACCATATCGGCGTGCAGGACTGCCTGAACCTCATCCGCTTTGCCCTCTTCCCGTCCGATGACCTGACCCTGGCGGAGATCCTGCGCGGGCCCTTCTGCGGCCTCATTGATGACGACAACCACCTCTTCCCGCTCGCCTATAAGCGAAAGAATGAGAGCCTCTGGGAGCGGCTGCAGGCTGCGACCGACCCTGTCTTCGCCCCGGCCCGCGCCTTCTGCGAGGACATCCTCGCCCACCGCCACCTGCCCGCGTTCGACTTCCTCTCCCGTGCCCTCACGACGCGCCGCGAGGCCGGCCTCTCAGGCTGGGACTGCCTCATCCAGCGCCTCGGAGAGCCTGCCCGCGACCCGGTAAGCGCCCTTATCGATCGCGCGCTCGGCTATGACATGGGCGAGGCCGCCAGCCTCCAGCTCTTCCTCGCCGAGATTGAGAGCGACACCAGCCAGCTCAAGCGTGACCTTGCCGAGGCCAATGGCGAAATCCGCGTGATGACCGTTCACGGTGCCAAGGGCCTGCAGGCCCCCATCGTCATCCTGCCCGACACGACTGGCGCAGAAAAAGCCGACACGAACGGGCTGTTCATGCTGGAAGGCGGCATCCCGGTCTATTCCAAACGCGCCGCCGAAGACCCGCCGGTCATCGCCGCCCGCCGCCTTGCCCGACAGACCGCGCAAGCCCGAGAGTCCCGCCGCCTCCTCTATGTCGCGCTCACGCGCGCGGAGGACCGCCTCATCATTGCGGGCGCCCATCATGGTGCGAAATCTGGCGCAGGCTATACCGACACTTCGTGGTACGCGCTTTGCCGGCAGGGCATGCTGTCGCTGACAGGCGGCGACGGCGCAGACGCCGATGAGACCCTCACCTATGGCGAGGTCCAGCCGGCCGTCACACCAGATAGCGGCGCCAGCGCGGCCCCGCCTGCCGCCCCCCTCTGGACGAAACAGCAAGCCCCCGGCACCGGCCCCACCACCCGCATCCGCGCGCCGAGCCGCCTGCTGACGGACACAGCACCCGTCTCCAAACCCTTCGGCCCGGCCCGCGCCGCTGCCCTCAAGCGCGGCAAGCTCATCCACACCCTGCTGCAATACCTGCCAGAGCTCGCGCCAGACGCGCGCGAGGCCGCCGCTCGCACCTGGCTCGACCGCCATGCAGAGCTGGATGACACCGCCCGCGCCGAAATCCTCGCCGTCACCCTCCGCACGCTCAGCGATGACAGTTTCAGCCACGTCTTCGCCCCGGGCGGGCGCTCGGAAGCCGCTATCGTTGGCGAAATCGACACTGCCTCAGGTGCCACCCTCATTAATGGCCGGGTCGACCGCCTCGTCGTCAGCGACACCGAAGTCCTCATCATCGACTACAAGACTGACCGCCCCGCCCCGGCGCGGGTGGAGGATGTTGACGCCTCCTATATCGCCCAGATGGCGGCCTATACGCATATCCTGTCAGAGACCTGGCCAAAGCGCACCGTCCGCGCGGGCCTCCTCTATACAGACGGCCCCGTCCTCTTCGAACTGCCTGCCAGCTTATTGCAGAACTCATTGGAGCGTTTAGCTGGCCGCCTTTGAAGAATCCGTACAATTCCTATCTATAAGAGCAGACAACGAGCAAAGGAGGCACAAATGGCCGCCGAAACGATTACAGACGACAATTTCGAAGACGCCGTAGCCGGTGACAAACCGGTCGTGGTCGACTTCTGGGCCGAGTGGTGCGGACCGTGTAAACAGATGTCCCCCCACCTTGAAGCCGTGGCCGAGGAAATGGCCGACAAGGTGAAAGTCGCCAAGATCAATGTCGACGAAAACCCCGTCGCCGCCTCGAAATTCGGCGTGCGCGGCCTGCCAACCCTGATGATGTTCAAGGACGGCAAAGTCACCGCCACCCACCTTGGCGCGATGTCCAAACAACGCATCGCCGAATGGATCAAGGAAAGCGCGTAAACGCGCCACATTCGACTGACACAAGACAGCCCGTCAACCGAAAGGTGGCGGGCTTTTTTGTGAGGCGCAAAATGAAAGCAATCCTCTGGACAGTCATCATCATCGTGGCTTCAATCAGCATAGTCTTTGCAATTGACTATGCCGGGCGGTACCGGAGCTGGCAGAGCCTGTCCGGCGCGAAACTGAGCCGAGAAATCTCTCGCTACATCGACCGCTATGACGTCCCTGCTGCGCATGCCTGTCTGTATGCGGTGGACTGCTCGACCGGTCGCGCCCGTTTAGCTCTACTCGGCACGCTAGACGACGACACGATCAGCGAAGCAAAATCGCGAGTGTGGGACCGCCGGTTCAACCCCGGTTTCTGCGACGGCCGCACAACGAATTTCGGCTTGCAGCTTCTGGGTAAAGACAACGCCGAGCCGCTGGCTGATTTCAACGCCCACGCTCGATGGAGCTTCGCGAATGATCGATTTATCCAGCGCTGGAGCCGATTTCAAAGTGGGGCCTTCAGTGAAGAGCCCTGGGAGCGTTGCACACCAGAAAAGGCTCTCTGGCATTCTGGCGAGTGACGCACGACCAAGCGACTCGCTGCATTCAGGCCGAATGGCACACTCTGCCATTCGGCCACAGCCAGCCTCTTTCGATCTTCTTTTCCGGGTCAAGGGCGCTTTGCGTCCGTAGGATTTCACCCTTGACCCGGAAAAGAAGATCGGACACCCGCCCCCCTCGTCCCGCGTCACTCCCGATGAGCGCCAGCTCATCTGGGAGCCCACCTCCCGCCACCTCCGCCCACCCAAACACCAAGGTCAGGAGATGAACCCTCAGACCGCTCCGCGGTCGAGGGTGACGCCAGCTGAAACCCTGCCCCCCCCCCCAAATTCCGTCATCCCGGAAGAGCCGCAAGGCTCCATCCGGGACCCATGGCGGCTGGGCGTCCCCCTCTCAAACAAGTCCTCCCCCTCTCCCGATCGCGGGAGAGGGGTCAGGGGTGAAGGCACTGAAGCGAGTAATTGTCCCGACCTTCCGCCAATCGCCAACTTCCCAGCCCCATCAAGGTGAGCGCAGTCTCAACCGCCATGGGTCCCGGATATTCGCTGAAGCAAATTCCGGGATGACGGCAAAGGTAAGTGTGGTCGCTAAAGCCGACCCTTCCCCACACGTCACCCCTGTACGAAACCTCTCCCCGCCCCTACGCCTTCCTCAACAAAAACACCTCAGGAGGAGACCCGCCCATGGAGCCGTACCAGCCGCTTTCCCGCTCGATCAAAGGCAAGACCGCCCTCATCACCGGCGCCGCCTCCGGCATGGGCCGGGCCACCGCCCACCTCTTTGCCCATGAAGGCGCGAACGTCGCCGTGACGGACCTCAAGCAGGACGCCGTCGACAAGGTCGTGGAAGAGATCAGGGCTGCCGGCTTCGAGAACGTCAAAGGCTGGGCCATGGATGTCAGCGACGGCGAGGCGATAAAGCGCGTCGTCAAGGAAGCCGCCGAGCATTTCGGCGGCCTCGAAATCCTCGTCAACAATGCAGGTTTCGCCATCCCGGCCAATGTCGCTGAAGAAAGCTATGAGGATAGCTGGGGCCCAAGCATCAATGTCATGCTGACCAGCCATCAGCGCGCCATCCGCGCGGCCCTCCCCTATATGCGCAAGGCAAAGTTCGGCCGCATCGTGAACGTCGCTTCCACTGAAGGCGTCGGCGCGACCCCCGGCAACTCGCCTTACGTCGCTGCCAAACATGGCGTCATCGGCCTCACGCGTGGCCTGGCGTGCGACCTTGGCCGCGAAGACGACATGGACATCACCGTCAACTGCATCTGCCCCGGCCCCATCCGCACCGGCATCACCTCCGGCATCCCGGAAGAGCACAAGACCATCTACGCCAAGCGCCGCGTGCCACTGCGCCGTTACGGCATTCCAGAGGAAGTCGCGAACATGACGCTCTCAGTCGTGCTCCCGGCGGCCAGCTTCCTGAACGGCGTCCACATCCCGGTCGACGGCGGTCTGACGATCAAGAATGCTTGAGGGGTAAGCGCTCTCCCGACCCCCTGGACGAAAAATTGCCCGCGCGCTTGCTTTGGGTAAAGCGGTTGGGATAACGCTGTTTACATGAAACTCCCGCAAGACTTCGAAGCCCGGTTCACTGATATATTTCAGCCCGTCTTCATCTGGGGTGTCGGCGCACTGGAACTCGCGCTGATCCTCTACACGCTCTATTCGGAGTTTCTTACAGGCACCGGGCCATCCCTCCTGACGACTGTCCTGCCGCTAAGTATAGCGATAGCCGTTGCGTGGGCCGTCCTCGCCGTCCTTATCACGCTCGCCATTATCGCCTTCAAAGCCCGCAAGGAAGGCAAGAAGGTCGAAGAGGGCTAACGCTCCTGTGGCGCCTATAGAAGCTCGGCCGCCACACGCTGCAAAAGCCGCAGATACATTCCGGTCGATTGCGGCCTCACGATTAGGAATGCTTGAGGGATAAACAAATCGCTTCTTGGGAGAGATTCATTGGTCAAATTAAGAGTGTCAGAGTTAGACTTAGAAGATGTATTCGAAGACATGGTTCGGGTTCATCAGTCTCATCGGCCAGGCACGAAAGCCGGGCAGGTCGTGAGTATCAGAGCAAACGGCGGCAGAAAAATTTTCGCAGTCGCCCGAGGAGCGCCCTCAAACCAAAAAGGTATAATTCGGATGGATCTGGCAAGTCGGCAAAAGCTTGGCCTAGCTCCGAACGCCGAAGCCGAGTTTGAGATCGTAAGGGCGAGATTCTTTGGAGAATTCTGTTGGGCTTGGGGAGCGACAAACGCGATGCCACGCATTGGTGCGCGCCTCGCAATACTATCAGTTATACTAGGTGGAGTCGGACTAATTCTTGGGGCTGTATCCATATTCACTTAGCGTGCGAAAATTTTGTGGTAGAAATGGTATTTTCCGCAAATTTTCGTCAATCTCTGCAAAGACAGCAGCCTGACGAAGAATGCTTAAGCCCATGATCGCGAGAAGAGCAAAGAAATGAAAGCTCTGCTACCCAGCCCGCTCGCTTTTAACAATAACTTTCGAGTCATTGATCTCCCAGCCCAATGAATATTGCGACGCATTTTTTGGATGTATAGCTGCGTATCTGTTAGAAAACTTGGAGTCAGCCGATCGGTGATGTCGCATATATCCTGCTGCTGAGTGCGCTATGAAATCGGCAACTTCTAGGCCCTGCTCAAGTTCGGCCTTTTCTAATGTTGCCCAAGACACCGGAACCGTCACGCCGTCGTTTCTAATTAGGGTTTGGTGCGGCCAAGCCTCCCTGATCTTAGAAATTAAAGGCCCGTCCTCGAAAATTACGGACACCGCCTCCATAGGAACTGCGCCCACCATAAGCTTAGCAATACCCTTTAATAGCATCGCCATCGCGACTTGGAGCACCGGAGTAAATGGTAACCCATCAACTTCAAAAACTGTCCGATCAGTGATCACGATACTGGCGCGCTTTATCTCCTCATCAGAAAAAAACTCTGCAATTGCATCGGACTTACTCTTGCCGAACCGCCTGCTGAGTTTGCGCATGTGAATCGGCTGGCTTTCTCCGCCAACCACTGTTTTGCGAACCTCATTCCATGGCAGTCGGAGGGTGTCATTTAATTTATCTCCCCACACGGCGCATGCTCCGAAAGCAAAAATAGGATTGTTGGGATCAGCTAACTTCGGGTCCCCTGCCTCATCGACAAAAACGACGATCTCCCTCGTCCCATAAAAAAACTTCTCGAAAACCGTAACCAATGTAAAATCCTGCTATTGAACTAATGAAGCGGTAGCCGCCGGAACTGGTCTTAGCTCATTCATGGCACCGAATCGCCACCGCCGCCTCAATCATTCCCGTTCGCAAAGGCGCCTCGGCCTAGCCAAAAAAAGCGAGAGCATGCTTTGTAGGCTATATTCAGCATTTTAGCAGCAGGGCAGCGGGCCGACGGTGAGCCTGTTAACCTGAGCAATGTGCGCGTAGGAAAAAGTATCGATTCGTCTCGATGTCGAAAAAGCTTCCGCTCTCAGAATTTGTGACATTGCTGATTTGGTAACCACACTTTCCCACCCTAAACCACCGCGCCCTATCCTCCCTCAAATGACTCAGCTTACCGGTTTCATCGAGGAAGGCTTTTCCACTGTCCGCGAGGCAGTGGTGGAGGTGATGGACCGGTTGAGCGTGGATTTCAGGCCGGAGGTGACGCAGGCGCTCGCGCGCTATGCCCGCAGGCAGATCAAATTCATTGAGATCCTGCTGCGGCGACTGATCCTGCTCCTCGCGTCAGACATCGAGCTGGCCCCGCCCGCGAAAGCGTCTGCCAACCCACCGACACGTGAGCCCCAGACCCCTAAAACCAGAGCAGGCGCCTTCAATCTCCTGCCAAAGCTCGGCCAGGCCGGAACACCGTTTGAGCGCCTTCGCGCCCTGCACACGGCACCCGCGCGCAGAAACACCGCCAGTGCACCACTGCTGCACCGTCTGAGCACACTCCTGTACCACCTTGAGAACCCGATGCCGCTCGCCCAACGCATGGCGCGCATCCTTGACCGCCTCAAAACCGAAGGTGAGCCGCGCCCCGTCATCCTGCCGCTGGCCGGTCTGCACCGCGCAGGCCCGCAGCTCGCCCTCCTCACGACCAGCCTCATGCTGCACGGCAATGACGTGCTGCGCGACTGGTTCGATACGAGCTGAAGGGGGGACATTTCGGGCCACATCCCACAGATCCGCCGGGTCTGTGGCCGCAAGCGCAGCTTTTGGCGGCTTTATCCTTCGACAAGCTCAGGATGAGGATCGATTGGAGGAAAGTGTTTGTTGAATTGAACCTCACCCTTAGCCTGTCGAAGGGCGAGGTTCTGAGCGAAACCTAGTCAGGCAGCTCATCATTCAGGGCCAGCACCTTGCCCGCCAGGTAGAGGGACCCACAGATCAGGATACGCTCTGCGCCCGCCGAACGGGCCGCTTCCATCGCCGCGCGGAAGCTCTGATGGGCCTCGGCCCCCGCCCCCGCCTCACGCGCCGCATTGGCGAGCTCGTCGGGCGTGAAACTGTTCTCATTATTGTCGATGGGGCAGGTAAAGACGCGAAGGCCGGGCCGGTTGAGAGCGGCAAAAAAGCCGCGCGCATCCTTGTTAGCCAGCATGGCCGAGACGAGCATGGTCCGCTTGGCAGGCTCTTCGCTGTCCAGCGTGTCGAGGACCGCAGAAAGCGCCCGCCCCGCATGGGGGTTATGGCCCCCATCGAGCCAGACTGGCTTCTCACCGGCAAGCGTGGTGACGGGGCCGATCGAGAGCCGCTGCATCCGGGCAGGCCAGCGGGCAGACGCGGCGCCTTTGGCGACGGCCTCAGGGGTAATACCCTGAATGTTCGCCGCTTTCAGCGCCTTGGCGGCAAGGGCGGCGTTGGCAAACTGGTGCTCGCCCCAGAGGCCCAGCGGCGGCTGGATCAGGGCGAGGTCAACGGGGGTGAGGAAGTCAATTTGGTTGCCGGTGCGCGCGGCTTCGGCCTCCAGTGCGACTTGCGCCTCTTCGTTCTGGATGGCGGAAACGGCCGGGCAACCGGGCTTCAGAATGCCCGCCTTGTCGGTCGCGATCCTAGTGATCGTATTGCCGAGAAAGGCCTGATGATCGAGGTCGATGGGGCAGAAAACACTGCAGGCGGCGGCCTGAATGACATTGGAGGCATCATATCGCCCGCCAAGGCCAACTTCGAGGACGAGGAGGTCTGCCGGGGTCTCATGAAAAGCGAGGAAGCTGGCGGCCTGCGCCGCCTCGAAATGGGTAATCTGGCGATGGCCCTTGAGGGCGGCTTCGACCCGTTCGAGGCAGGAAACGAGATAGTCGTCCTCGATCAGTTTGCCGGAAAGCCGGATCCGCTCATTGAAGCGGACGAGATGCGGCGAGGTCGATGTGTGGACGGAAAGGCCCGCCGCCTCTGCCATGGCGCGGATGAAGGCAACAGTAGAGCCTTTTCCATTCGTGCCGCCGACATGGATGACGGGGGGAAGATCTAGATGCGGATTGCCAAGCTCCTCCAGCACGACCAGAAGCCGGTCGAGCGCGAGGATGCGGTCTTTGGGATTGTAGCGTTCGAACCGTTTGAGCGCCGTTTCGACGCCAAGCTGGGCGTCGATCAAGCTTTCTTGCCCTTGGACTTGTCTCTGGCTTCTGGCGCCGGAACGTCAGCCATAGGCGCTTTGAGCGGTCCGATTGGCGTCTCATCCATCGCACGTTTCGGCATCAGGTGGGCGAGCAGGCACCCAACGGTTGCTTTCAGCTCGCGCCGGTCGCTGACGATATCGACCTGGCCCTTCTGGCGCAGGAATTCAGAGCGCTGGAAGCCGTCCGGCAGCTTCTCGCGGATGGTCTGTTCGATCACGCGCGGGCCGGAGAAGGCAATCATGGCGCCCGGCTCAGCGATATGAACGTCGCCGAGCATCGCATAAGAGGCCGAAACACCGCCCGAGGTCGGGTCGGTCAGGACAACGATATAGGGAAGGCCCGCCTCACGGACTTCATCGATGGCAAGCGTCGTGCGCGGCATCTGCATGAGGGAAAGTGTCCCTTCCTGCATGCGCGCACCGCCAGAAGCGGTGCAGACGATGAAAGCGGCCTTGCGGGCCACGGCCAGCTGGGCTGCCGCGATAAAGGCTTCACCGGCTGCCATGCCGAGCGAGCCGCCCATGAAGGCAAAGTCCTGCACGAGGACGACGGCGGGCTTGCCCTTGATGCGTCCGAAGGCGGCCGCCATGCAGTCTTCCTGCGAGATTGGCGGGCTGGCGTCCGGGCTTTCTTCCTTCTCGCGGGCGGCCAGTTTGGACTTGGCGGCCTTCAGGCGGGAGGGGTAAGGCTTGTCATCGCGGAACTTGAGTGGGTCCTGCGGGACAGGCGGAAGTTGCAGAGGCTCCCAGCGCTCATTGTCAAAGAACAGACGGAAACGGCGGCGCGGCGAAATGCGAAGATGCGCGCCTGCCGGGGTGACATACCAACTCTCTTCCAGGTCGGAGCGATAGACGAGCTCACCGGATTTGGGGCATTTGACCCAGAGATTATCGGGCGTGTCCTTCTTCGAAGACAGGAAAGTCTTCAAACCGGGCGTTCTGAAGTTGGTGAGCCAGTTCATGTCAGAGTCACTCCTAAACTGTACTGCCTAGTTTCGCCCGGCATCGGCGAGGGCGCCAGACAGTTCTGCTGCCAGCGCGCCGATTTTAGACGGAATTTCATCCGGCGTGCCCGCTTCCAGAGATGTGCGTACATGATCCACGAATGCGGACCCGACGACAACCCCATCTGCAATAGCGGCCATGGCGGCGGCTTGTTCCCCCGTGCGCACGCCGAATCCGACGCAGACGGGGAGGCCGGAAACGCGCCGGGCACGCTCCACACCTTCGCGAATATCTTCTGGATCGGCAGAGCCGGACCCGGTCACGCCGGCAACGGCAACATAGTAGAGAAAGCCGGACGCACCCTCTGCGACCTTGGCAATACGCTTGTCTGTCGTGGTCGGCGTTGCCAGCCGGATGACGGATATCTCGTGGCGCGCATAGGCTTCGCGCAGCTCATGGTCTTCCTCAGGCGGAAGATCGACGAGGATCGTACCATCGATGCCCGCATCGGCGGCAGCGTCAGCAAATGCTTCGTAGCCAAGATGGAAGACCGGGTTGGCATAGCCCATCAGGATCAGCGGCGTGTCCTGATCGTCTTCTCGAAAGCGTGTGGCGAGCGCCAGAACGTCGGTGAGCTTCGTGCCGGCCTTCAGGCTGCGCTGCCCAGCGCGCTGGATCGCCGGGCCGTCTGCCATCGGGTCGGTGAACGGCGCGCCAAGCTCGATTATGTCGGCGCCATTGTCGCGCAGGGCACAGAGTGCCTTGTAGCTGGTCTCAAGATCGGGATCGCCCGCCATGATATAGCTTACCAGAGCGGCGCGGCCTTCGGCGCGAACCTTGTCGAACCGTGCAGTAATTCGGGATGTCGGCATTAGCGGGAAGGCGCTTCCGTATTTTCTTCAAGCCACGCTGCATACTCACCCAGCGCATGAGTGCAAGGCCAGGCTACCATAGCTGGTATGTCGTAGGGGTGGAGGCCCGTTACGAGGGTTTCCAGCGCCTCCCAGCAGCTCTCGACCGATTTCAGCCAGAGAATGTGCTCGAACGCCTGCTCGACAACGCCTTTCCAGAGATAGGTGGACGAGACAGGGCCTTCGATATTGCCGCAAGCGGCCAGCCGCTTTTCGACCGCCGCATCGGCGATCTGCTGGGCTACATCCTGCGAGGGGCAGGTAATCCGTATGAGGAGCGCTTTGGTCATTCACTATCAGTCGTTCGTTGATGGGCTACTAGCAAGTCCCAACTTGCTCAGGAGCCAGAAGGATTATGGTATTGATTTGCGACCAATCCATCGCCCCTTCGCCGTTTCCAGCCCACTTTGATACTTCACTCTCCGGGCCGTCGATCAGCCACATGAAATACAATCTTTCTTCGCATCCTTCACTCGAAGCCCGAGTAAGCCAAACTACGTTCGCCGCACCGTCTCCTCCGACCCAGCCCTGATCGATCAGCTGTTCGAAAATCTGCCCTTCAATTGAGGCATCATCATTTTCAGACGAGCTGAACTCAATGCAATTCGCCCGGTCAGGCAGTTCGTCAACCGGCATGTGATAGGTAGTGCAGTCGTTTCGGATGAAAGCACCTTGGGGAACAGCAATGCTATAATAGCCGTCTAGCTCTAGCTTCGGCTCTGCCGCAGCGGGCTGTCCGCATGAGGCGACCAATAAAGTGATAGCCACCAGACTTTTCAAAACAGGCGAGAACATCAGATTTCCATGCCAAGGTGTTCGGCGACTGAGAAGATGTCCTTGTCGCCACGCCCGCACAGATTCATGATCAGGATCTGGTCCTTGTCCATTGTCTCACAGATATCGCCGAGACGGGCGATCGCGTGGGCAGGCTCAAGCGCAGGGATGATCCCCTCAAGACGCGTACAAAGCTGGAAGCCTTCAAGCGCTTCCTTGTCCGTGCAGGTAAGATATTCAGCCCGGCCCGAATCACGCAGGAAAGCGTGTTCCGGCCCGATGCCCGGATAATCTAGACCCGCAGAGATTGAGTGGGCATCGATGATCTGGCCGTCATCGGTTTGCAGGAGATAGGTCTTGTTGCCGTGAAGTATACCGGGCCTGCCACCATTCAGCGCGGCTGCATGTTCACCCGTTTCGATGCCATGGCCTGACGCTTCGACGCCGATCAGACGCACGCCCTCATCCTCAATGAAAGGATGGAAAAGGCCGATTGCGTTCGATCCGCCACCGATACATGCCACAACGGCATCGGGCAGGCGGCCTTCGCGCTCCATGAGCTGGCTTTTCGCTTCCTGGCCAATGACCGACTGAAAATCACGGACGAGTTCAGGATAAGGATGCGGACCCGCCGCGGTGCCGATCACGTAGAATGTGTCATGCACATTGGTGACCCAGTCGCGCAGCGCCTCATTCATGGCGTCCTTCAGCGTGCCCGTGCCAGAAGACACAGGCACAATCTCTGCGCCCAGCATCTTCATACGGAAGACGTTCGGCTTCTGACGCTCCACATCGGTCGCGCCCATGAAGACGACGCATTGCAGGCCAAAGCGCGCGCACACCGTTGCCGTCGCGACGCCGTGCTGGCCTGCGCCCGTTTCAGCGATGATGCGTTTCTTGCCCATCCGCATAGCGAGGAGCACCTGGCCAAGGCAGTTATTGATCTTGTGCGCGCCGGTGTGATTGAGCTCGTCGCGTTTGAAATAGATCTTCGGCCCGCCGAAATGCTCGGTCATCCGCTCTGCATGATAGAGCGGAGACGGACGGCCGACATAATTGCGCCAGAGGTCGTCCATCTGGGACAGAAAAGCAGGGTCTTTCTTGGCGGCGCGGTACTCATCCTCAAGTTCGAGGACGAGCGGCATCAGCGTTTCAGCGACGTAGCGCCCGCCAAATTCGCCGAAGCGGCCCTTCTCGTCGGGCCATTGTGCCCATGTGTTTGGCTTGTTCATGAGAGCCCTCATAGTCCTGACTTTTCGCCGCCGCAATGAAGGCCCGCACGAGGTCGGCATCCTTGATGCCGCGCTGGCGTTCCACGCCAGACGAGACGTCGACCGCTGGCGCACCGGTTGCCTTGATTGCGCCTGCTACATTGTGCGGAGTGAGGCCCCCGGCAAGTAGCCAGGGTGTCGCTGGGGCCCAGTCCTGAAGGATCGACCAGTCGAAGGCGGCACCGTGACCGCCCGTCCGGTCCGCCCCCTCTGGCGGCTTTGCGTCGATCAGCAGCCTGTCAGCAGACCGATAGAGGCGAGCTGCTTCCTCCAGGTCTGCGCGAGAGGAGACACCGACCGCTTTCCAGACCTCAACAGATGAAGGCAGGCTGGCCCGAAGATTGGCGACGAACTCTGGCGACTCCTTGCCATGAAGCTGGAACACATCCGGCATGACCGTACCGCCAACGCCGCGCAGAATGGCGGGCTCTGGATCCGAGACGAGCACCACAGAGCGGACATTATTCGTTGCAGCCGCGAGCAGCAGGTCGATCACCTGTTCGAAACGTGCGCTTCCACCGCCAAGAACGTTGCGCGGACTTTGCGGCACCAGAACAAAGCCGACCCAGTCAGCCCCAGCTTCCGCTGCGACCTTCACCATATCGGCGTCAGAAATTCCGCATATCTTTACGTCTGCCATGGCGCTTAGGTCAGGCGCGCACGCGGCACTGTCAAGCCGACAGGCTTTGACCCTGCGTGACCTTGCTGCGGAATGTTTACGAAAGCGCCCAAGCTTGCTGAATAGCGGGCGAAGGAGATTGCCATGCCCGCTACATCGCTATTGTCCGATATCAAGATTGCCGACATGACCACGGTGATCTTCGGCCCTTACTGCACGCAGACCCTCGCCGATATGGGCGCCGATGTCGTGAAGCTGGAGCCGGAAACAGGCGATACATTCCGCAATGTCGGCAAGCCCGCCAATAATCGCGGCATGGGCCCCTGTCATATGACGATCAATCGCGGCAAGCGCTCTGTGGTCTGGGATATGAAGTCAGACGAAGGCAAGGCCGCGATCCGGAAGCTGATCGAAGCAAGTGATGTCTTTATCCACAATATCCGCCCCGAAGCGGTGGCACGGCTGGGCCTGACCTTTGAAGATGTAAAGGCGATCCGGCCCGACATCGTTTATGTTCATTGCCTGGGTTTCGGCACTGAAGGCCCTTATGCAGGCCGGCCTGCCTATGACGACCTCATCCAGTCGCTTTCTGGCGCCTGCAATCTGCTACCCCAGGTCGATGGAAATGAAGCGCCGCGCTTCCTGCCGACAGCCTTTGCCGACAAGGTGTCGGGGCTGCATGCCATGTATGCGACGCTCGCCGCGCTGCATCACCGCGCCCGCACGGGTGAGGCGGTGCATGTCGAAGTTCCCATGTTCGAGTGCATCTCCTCATTCCTGCTGGAGGAGCATTTCTATGAGGCGGCCTTCGATCCGCCGGTTGGCCCATACTATTATCAGCGCCAGATCGACCCATCGCGCCAGCCGGTGCGGACGCAGAATGGCTGGATCACGATCGCCCCTTATGTCGACCATCGCTGGGTGACGCTATTCGACGCAATCGGCCAGCCGCAGGAGCTGGAAGACGAGCGGATCAATGATTATCGCGGCCGCTTCTTCAACCATGACTATCTCATGTCTCGCGTGCAGGCGCATTTCGTGAACTTCACGACCGAGGAATTGCTGGACATTTTAGGCAAGGCCGATGTGCCCGCCGCCCGCGTCAATGACATTTCGGACCTGCGCGAAGACCCGCATCTGAAGGCCGTGGACTTTTTCACCCGCCGCGAACACCCAAGCGAGGGCGCTTACTGGGAGGTCAAACCGCCCGTGAGATTTGTCGGCCATGCGGAGCATGAGATCACGCCCGCGCCCAGGCTTGGTCAGCACACGGAAGATATCCTGCGCGAACTCGGGCTGGGCCCGGCCGGTGACGAATAGGCTGATCTGGGATCTAGCTAGTTGATGACCTGATTGGCCTCGACGATGCGACGCCTGCGCGGTCCCCAGCGGAACTGTTCGGTTTCACGCGTCAAGCCGCGAGCCCGTAGCGTGCCCCGGTCACGGTAGAGACCAAAGCGACGGCGCGCGGCAACCGGTTTGCGGCTGGGCCCGTGAATACCGACTATGGTCACCGTAAACTCCAGTGGCTCATCTCGGTCGGTGTCGCCGGTGTCAATTTCGCCATGCTCGACTGCGAAACGCTCCAGCAACTCTTCGAAAGAGCCAAGCTCCAGCGCTTCACCGTGCGCGAGCGGGATCTGGAATGAACGTTCGTGATTATCTGCGGCCGGCTCCGTGATGTCGCTGAGAAGGTCTTCGCCATTTTTCCTGAGACGCGCCGTCAGGTTCTGGATGTGAAAACTGCCTTCGCTCATGTTCGAGATAAAGCAGCGAGCTGCGGCATCCGACTTCAGCGATGAGGATACGATCAGGCTGGAGCGGCGCTGGCGGATGATCCCGTTGAGCATGAGCTGCAGATAGGTGACCCACACGATCACCATGATCACATTCGCCCCCGCACTGATCGCCGAGGAATTATTGCTGATGAAGTCCATCATGCGCGCGACAACGCATGGCTCTGAGCAGAAGTTGCGTCGATTGCTGGCGTGTCAGCTTGCCAGTTGGCTCACGCTGTCGGCGCTCGTTTCACCGGCCGCATCTTTCAGCCACGCAGTCATATCCGGACCGCTCAAAGGCGCAGCGAAATAATAACCCTGCATTTCCGGACAGCCCGCCCCTTCGATGAAAGCGCCTTGTGACGCGGTTTCCACGCCTTCGGCCACCATTGTCAAATCGAGCGCCCGGCCAAGCTGTACCAGTGAGATGACGAGGTCGAGCACCTTGTCTTCTTCCTCAATGCCCGACACGAGCGACTTGTCGATTTTCAGCTTGTCGAGCGGCATGTCGAGAAGCGCCCGCAGATTTGAATAGCCGGTGCCATAGTCGTCGAGCGCGATCTGGACGCCCTCCTCGCGCAGCCGGTTCAGGTTACGGCGCGCGGAGCTGACGTCTTCGACAAGCGAGGATTCAAGGATTTCGAGGCAGATAGCAGATGGCGGGAGGCCCGAGGCTGCGATCTCGCGCAGAAAGTCTGTCGCATAGCCCGGCGTGACGACGTCCATCGGCGAAGCATTGAACGACACGAACTCGATCTCGCCTGACACGATCCAGGGTTTTGCGATCTGCGCGGCTTTCCGGAAAACAAGGCGGTCCAGATTGCCAACAAGCCCCATATCCGTGGCAGCGGCGACAAATTCGTCGGGCCTGACATGGCCGAGATCCTTATCATGCCAGCGGGACAGCACCTCTACGCCAATCGGCTGGCGGGTGCCGCTGGAGACGATCGGCTGGAAAACCGGCGTGATGAGCGCCTGCTCAAGCGCCTGGGGGAGTTTCTCTTCAATCTGGAGCCGGCGCCGATAGGCACCGAGAGTGTTCTCGTCGAACATCTGCGATGCGGCGCGGCCACCACGTTTGCCTGCGAACAGGGCAAGGTCGGCACGGCTGAGAAGCTCTGACGGCGTGGTCGCATCCTTTGGATAGATGCAGATACCGGCCGAGCCCGAGAGCTTGATTTCACGGTCGCCGGAGGTCGTCGGGCGAAAAACGATCTGCCGAAAGCGTTCAAACCGGTCGGCGAAGGAATCACCAAGCTCGTCCAGGTCTTCGGTGATGACCGCGAACTCATCGCCACCAATACGTCCGACGCTCCGGATGCCGGGGAGGGATGCCAGTCTTTTCCCGACCGTTTTCAGCACGCTATCGCCAACCGAGTGACCAAACCGGTCATTGATGCGTTTGAAGTAATCGAGGTCAACGAGCGCAAAGCCAAATGATTTGCCCTCTTTTTCAGCATCCTTGACCCGGTTCTCCAGGTCAATTTCCAGACCACGACGGTTTCGCAAACCGGTCGCCGCATCGGTCTGTGCGACTTTCAGGGCAGTTGCCTTGTCGCTCAGCGCTTCTTCGAGGCGCTTCTGCAGCACCGTCATCTGAGGCTGCATACCGCCAAAATGCGGAAGCGATGCCGCCTTCTCGCCGTCGCTCTTATCGATATGAATGAAGTCCATCACGATCCCGAGGAGGCCCCGCGAGCCATCTTCAAATGTGAAGGGAACCTTCTTGGTGAGCGCGAACTGGTTGTCGCCGATCTGCTCTTCATTGAGGCTTTCTTCGCCAGCAAGAACAGCATCATCCTCCCGCCAGAAAACAGTTACCTGTTCTTCATCGAAGATATGGCTGTCATCCTTACCAATGATGTCATCGCAGCCGATCAGCTTCTTGAAAGCCGTATTCCCATATACCCAGCGGTGCTGGTGATCCTTGACGAAGACCGCGTAGGGAATGGCGTCAAGAACGCTCGAGAAGTATGGCCTGATCATTTTTAATCCTGAGCCACTGACGCAACGGGGTCGCGACCGGCCATCCGTGCATCCAGTTTGATCTGGCGCCGGACAAGTGTGGCCATACGCGTCAGGTCGGCTTGCTGCTCTGGCGACAGCGATCTCGGTTCGTGATCAATGATGCAGAACGTGCCGATATTGTATCCGTCCACATTGATCGGGGCGCCGGCATAGAACCGGATAAAAGGTTCCCCCGTCACCATGGCGTGATGCTTGAACCGGGGGTCCTGCCGGGCGTCTTCAACGACAAACACCGCGTCAGTCTGAATGGCATAGGAGCAGAAAGAGTTGGCCCTGTCCGACTCACAGGCGTCGATCCCGACACATGACTTGAACCATTGCCTGTTCACATCAACCAGCGACACCAGAACGATGGGCACATCGAAATGACGCGATGCGGCGCGGCTGATCGCGTCGAAGGCCCGGCTTGGAGCGGTATCGAGGATTTGCTGTCGGCGCAGGCAATGAAGGCGGGCTGCTTCGCGGCCCGCTGGCGTGATATTGACCTGAGGTTCTAGGTTCTGCATCCAGCGACGAATACGGACGGCCTGTAAACATCTGGTTGATAGATGCCGGTCAATTTCGTGCGCACTGCAGTTCTCGGAGGGAAGTGGCGGTGAGACAGGGATTCGAACCCTGGATACGATTGCTCGTATACACGCGTTCCAGGCGTGCGCCTTCAACCACTCGGCCACCTCACCACAAGGGCGCGTCTATAGAGGAAGGTGCTAGGCAACCGCAAGCCCGTGATTGTTTCTCCGCTGCTGAATTCCATATTGAAGGCTGAGACATTGAAAGGACGAACAGCATGTTCTTTACTCGCAAACCAGCCGAACTGCCTGAAAAAGGCGAGGCCCTGCCCGGCCGCGCGCAGGCCATTCCGACCTCTGATATCCATTTCGTGAATGGCAACGATATGAGCGCGCCCATCCCTGACGGTTTCGAAGAAATCGTCTTCGGCATGGGCTGCTTCTGGGGCGTTGAGCGTATCTTCTGGCAGATGGACGGGGTCTGGGTGACCCAGGCTGGCTATGCTGGCGGGGAGACACCCAACCCGACCTATGAAGAGACATGCTCCGGCAAGACGGGCCACACCGAAGTCGTCCGCGTCGTCTATGACCCCTCGAAAGTGACGGCCACTGAGCTCATCAAGGCATTCTGGGAAAACCATGACCCGACACAGGGCATGCGTCAGGGCAATGATGTCGGCACCCAATACCGGTCTGCCATCTTCACGACGACCGAGGAGCAGGAAAAGATCGCGGCTGCGACGCGTGAAAGCTTCCAGAAGGCGCTCAGCGAATCCGGACGCGGCCAGATCACGACGGAAATCCGCTCGCTGGACGAGTTCTATCACGCTGAGGACTATCACCAGCAATATCTCGCCAAGAACCCTAATGGCTATTGCGGGATTGGTGGCACCGGCGTTTCCTGTCCGATGCCGACGGGTGTCAGCGCCTGAGCTATTTGCTAAGCGGGCCCGGTGAGCGATTTCCTGACCCGTTTTGCGCCATCTCCGACCGGAAGATTGCACCTCGGCCACGCGGCCTCGGCCTTTCATGTCTGGCAGGCCGCAGAGCGGGCGGGCGGCAGTGTTTTGCTGCGCATAGAGGATATCGACCAGACGCGCTGCAAGCCGGACTTTACCGATGGTATTCTGGAAGACCTTGCCTGGCTCGACTTTGACTGGACGGGCCCGCCGCGCATTCAGTCAGAGCACTTCGCGGACTATGCTCGCGTGGTCGAGCGACTGACCGAACTTGGCCTGACCTATCGCTGCTTCCGCACACGAACCGACATGGCCGCAGAGACTGAGGCGGCAGGCCTTACCCCCGGAAGCCCTTTTACCGGCCAGCCCTTGCCTGCAGAACTGGAAGCCGAACGACTGTCCCAGGAAGCGCCCTTCGCATGGCGCCTGTCGCTGGAGAAATGCCGCGACTATCTGGGGCCGGAGTATGACCGGCTGAGCTTCGAAGTCTGCGGTCTTGATGGGGCCACCCGCATCGAAAAGGCCCGCCCAGGGCTCCACGGCGATATCAACCTCACGCGGAAGGATGCGCCGACCGCGTATCACGTTGCGTGTACACATGATGATGCGCGGCAGGGCATCACGCATGTTATACGCGGCACCGACCTGGAAGACGCGGCCCATATTCATGTGTTGTTACAGGCCCTTATGGGCTGGCCGACCCCCATTTACACCCATCACCCACTTGTTCTGGGCCCGGATGGACACAAGCTGGCCAAACGCTTTGAATCACAAAGTCTTGCGAGTCTTCGCGAGGCGGGTTTAACGCCACGGGACGTTAAAAAGCTCGCAGGCGTTTGAGGCAGACAGTATGAGCGATACCGCAAACGGCCGCGCCTGGCTCGGCCCTCTCCTGCTGCTTCTGGGCGGTCTTTGCATTGGTCTCGCACCAATCGGTCTGCGCATGGGGCTCGATACGCTCGGGCCGCAGGCTATCGCTTTCTGGCGCTACACTTTTGCGATCCCGATGCTGTTCGTCCTGCTCATCGGCATTGAGCGGCGGATGCCGAAAAAGATCACGCCCCTGATCATCCTCGCAGGTACGCTCTTTGCGCTGGACATTGCGCTCTGGCACTGGGCGCTGACAATGACCACGGTCGCAAACGCCACCTTTATCGTGAACATGGGCAATGTCTGCGTAGGATTCGTCGCCTGGCTGGTGTTGAAGGAACGTCCCAAGCCC
The DNA here is from genome assembly GCF_027213945.1 of Henriciella marina. Taxonomy (GTDB): domain Bacteria; phylum Pseudomonadota; class Alphaproteobacteria; order Caulobacterales; family Hyphomonadaceae; genus Henriciella; species Henriciella marina_A. The sequence continues at coordinate 667,626 of NZ_JAPWGW010000001.1, read as the reverse complement.
ATCTGGTTCGTCGCGGTCGCCGTCGCTGTGGCTGGCGCGGCAGCCTTGTCGCAGGGCGGCGGCGCAAGTGGTCAGGCGGACATTCGCGGCGACCTGCTCGCTGTTGCAGCGGCCATCATGGTCGCGGGCTATATGCTGTTCTCGAAAATGTCCCGCAACAAGCTTGGCGCGATGGATGTCATCTTCTGGCTGACCGTGGTCGAGGCCATCGTTGCAGGCATGGTCGTTCTCGCCTCTGGTGAGCGTTTCATCCCTGAAACACCTCAGGGTTTCGCCGCGCCGCTCTTCCTTGCTCTCGTTGCACAAGTTGGCGGCCAAGGTCTGATTATTGCCGGACTTGGCCGCACGCCGGCCGCCGTTGCTGGCATCATCGTTCTTATCCAGCCGGTCTTCGCCGCTGGCCTGTCTTGGCAGCTTTTCGGCGAGTCCCTCACTGTTTTGCAGGGGGGCGGTGCCGCCCTTATTCTGCTTGGCATCTGGCTCTCGCAGGGCGGGGTGAAGAGGCGTCGCCGGTCTGCGGCAAAACCGTCACATGCAGAAGCTACAACCAGCGCCTGAAACAGGAGAATTCCGCCATGACACAGCCAAATGCCGGCGCCTTCCGCGCGCTCCTTCTCGCGATGACCAGCAGCGCCGCAATCGCAGCTTGCGCAACCCCGCCAGCTGAACTCGAGCCCGTCGATGCCGTGGTGCCGCCATCAGAAACGGCCGAGACCGCCGACGCACCGGGTCTTGCGCGTACGGGCGTCTCCCCGCAGCAGGCCGGCGATGATTACTACGTTGCGGCCGCTGCTGATGTGCAGTCCCGCACGGCAGAAGACTTCGTCCCGCGCGCCCGCAACGTCATTCTTTTCGTCGGAGATGGCATGGGCGTGTCGACCATCACCGCCGGGCGTATCTATGCAGGTCAGCAGAAAGGGCTCGACGGTGAAAGTTACCGTCTGGCGATGGAAAGCCTGCCCTATTCAGCCTTTTCCAAGACTTACAGCCATGACGCACAGGTGTCCGACAGCGCATCGACCGCCACCGCAATGATGTCCGGCATAAAGACGCTGTCGCGAACGCTCGGCCTTCGTTCTGGCATTGCTTACGGCAATTGCGCGTCGGTGTCCGGACAAAGTACGGATTCAATCTTCGAGATCGCCGAAGCGGCCGGTCTTTCGACGGGTATCGTCTCGACGGCGCGCATCACGCATGCAACGCCTGCCGCAGCCTATGCCGAGAGTGCCGACCGCAATTGGGAAGACGACAACCAGCTTGGCGGTACGGACTGTAAGGACATTGCCCGCCAGCTTGTCGACTGGGAGGCCGGGGACGGCTTTGAAGTCGTGCTGGGCGGTGGCCGCGGCGCATTCTTTCCGGCGAGCCTGACCGATCCTGAAACCGGCGAAGCGGCCGGCGGCCGCATCGATGAAGCAGACCTTACCGAAGTTTGGACGGCCAAGTCGGACGATCACGTCTACATCACCGATCAGGCGGGCTTTGAAGCGATCGATTTCACAGGCGAGACCCGTGTGCTTGGCCTGTTTGAGCCGTCCCACATGCAGTTTGAGCTCGACCGCGCGGAAGATCCCGCTGGCGAACCCTCGCTTGCCGAGCTGACCACCGCCGCCATCACGCGTCTGTCCCAGAATGAGGATGGCTATGTGCTGCTGGTTGAGGCAGGACGCATTGATCACGCCCATCATGGCGTGAATGCGGCGCGCGCACTTGGCGACACGGCCGCGCTGGATGATGCAGTCCAAGCCGCGCTAGACCTAACGGACGCCGAAGATACGCTGATCGTAGTCACCGCCGACCACTCACACACGCTGACGCTGGCGGGTTATCCCGCACGCGGTAATCCGATCCTCGGCAAGGTGGCCTATGGGCCTGGCGGTCTGGCGCGGGCTGACGACGGGAAGCCTTACACCACCCTTGGCTATGCCAATGGTGAAACAGGCTGCGCACCGGGTGAAGAAGACTGCGCTCGCGAAGACCTTTCCGATGTCGACACGACAGCGAAGAACTTCCAGCAGCAGGCTCTGGTCTTCCAGGGTTCGGAAACGCATGCGGGCGAGGACGTACCTGTGTATGCCAGCGGACCGGGCGCAGAGCTTTTCCGCGGCACAATCGAACAGCACGAGATTTTCCACGTAATGGGCCGTGCCAGCGGCCTCGTTTCCTACGAGGACTGATCCATCGCATCTGCGGCGAGGCGGCGGATCACATCTGCCACTTCGTCGCCATGGTGATGGTGGGGCATGTGCCCGGTCTGCGGCAGTTTGACGAGCTCAAAGCCTGTGACCTGATGCTTGATCTTTCCTGCATGGAGGGTCGGATCGATCACAGTGTCCTTGGCGCCTGAAAAAAGCACGATGGGCATGCTGAGCTCTGGGTAGCGGTGCTGCTGGGCCGCGAGCTCCTCCTGCAGGACGTTCATGTCATCTGCATTCGCGCGGAAGCTCGGCGGCCGGAAGAGAAGGCCGATGGCCGCGTCTGAATAGTAATCGTTTGGCGCGTCCTTCGGGTCGAACACGCCATCAATGCCGCTTTTTACCATGGCGGGCGCAACGAGCGGAACGAGTTGTGAGAAGATCGGCCCGATGACAGGTGGGCCTGCAACCTTGTTGTACCAGGTCTCACCCCCGCCGCCCCAGTCATGGGTTACCGGCGCAAGAAGCACGACCCCGTTGACGAGATCAGGGTGGTCCAGCGCAAGCCGGAGCGCGACCGCGCCGCCATAGGAATGTCCGACGATGACCGCTTTCTGCCCCGGTGCAAGCTGTCGGAGAACCGCTGCCATCTGGGCCGCCTGAACCTCCAGCGTTTCCGCAGCTTCAGGGCGGCCGGAATAGCCATGGCCGGGACGGTCCGCCATGAGCACACGGAAATCATCCTGAAGGCGCGGTGCCAAGGTAAACGTGAACTCTCTGGCGTTTGCCGACGCGCCATGGATCATCAGGACGGGCGGGCCTTCGCGGCCCGCTTCGATGACATGAACCTTCGCGCCATTTGCGACTACGAGCGTGCCCTTGGGCGGGTACTTGTCCTCGACATTGCTGGTGTAGACCGCACTATGAACGCAGGCGCTGATACCGCTCAGCGCGAGCAGCAAGGTGAGTCCGGTAAGAATAATTTTCAAAGCCCCTGACCGTTCTGTTCACGCAGCAGCCTCGACTCTGCGGCGCGCGCCGCCTGAAGCGTCGGGTGAATTTTCAATGCTTCGCGATAGGCTTCCAGTGCCTCATCCTTGGCCCCAAGCGTTTCCATGATGCGGCCAAGACCCGTCCAGGCCTCGAAATGGCGCGGCTCCAACCGGATCGCCTCATTGAGGTCGCGCAGAGCTTCGGGAAAATTTTCGTCGACCAGAAAAAGCGCTGCGCGCCGATTGTACGCCTCTGCATATTCCGGCTGGATCGCGATGACGCGGTCAAACAGCTCGTGCGCAAGTTCGAGGTCCCCTAGGCTCTGGGCTTCCACGGCGCGCTGCATCACAAGGTCTGCAGCGGCAGACCCGCTTTCCAGCCAGGCCGCCCAGATATCCATCGCCGTGGAATTTGCCTTTTCTTCGCTGGGTGCGTTCTTCAACTCATCGAACATCTCATCGCTCGGCCCGTATTGCGGGCCGCTGACGGCGATGACACTGGCGATAAGGAGGGCCTTGAGCATGCCTATCAGTATGGCTCTGGATGAGGTCCCGGCAAGGCCCGAATGCGGCAATCAGGCGACAGGCGCAAGCAGCCCTTCTTCGATCAGCGCAGCTTCAAGCCTTTCGGCGTCAGTGAAGTGATGCCCGCGGAACCCGAAGGCGCGGGCGGCTTCGATATTTTTCAGGCTATCATCAATGAAGAAGACACTGTCCTTGCGCGGCTGGCCGAGGCGCGCATGGGTCAGCTCATAAATCGCCGGATCAGGCTTAATCAGTTCTTCCTCGCCAGAAACGACAACATCGCGGAACAGCTTGAGCATTGGAAACCGCTCAACCGTTTCGGGCCAGATCTCTGCTGACATGTTAGAGAGGGCGAAGAGCGGGACCTGCGCTTCCTCGAGGCGGGCGATGAGCGCCGGTACGCCTGTGACGTAGCCATCGAACATCTCGAACCAGCGCCGGTGCCAGGCGTCGATTTCGTCTGCATAGTGAGGGTAGTCCTGCTTCAGCAGGCGCGCGCCTTCTGCAAAGGTCCGGCCCCGGTCATGCTCGACATGCCAGTCCATATTGCAGACTTCACGGCAGAAGGCCTCGGCCTCTGCCTCAGACGCGAAAATCTTTCGGTAAAGTCGCAAGGGTAGCCAGTCGATAACGACATTGCCGAGATCGAACAGCACGATGGGTTCAGCACCGGCAGAAATATTTCCGCCGGGCGCTGATGCCGTCATCTTCTGCTTAGCCCTGCTTTGCTTTAAAGCGTGGGTCTGTTTTGTTGATGACGTACGTCCGGCCCTTACGGCGAACGACCTTGCAATCGCGGTGGCGGTTTCTCAAGGATTTCAGTGAAGACTTAACTTTCATGGGATTGGCCCGGCGATCTTTGAAAACTCGTAAGGGGTGCGAGATACAGAATGGGTTATGTAGAGTCAACGCCGCTCACGCATCGCGACGGTAAAAGGAAGATATCATTTATGACGCGCAAGAATCTGGTCCTTCTCCGCTGGACCACCGCTGCAAGTTTCGCCGCACTGATCAGCGCCTGCGCGGCCACGCCAGAGCCGGCGCCGCAATCAAGCGCGCCGACCCCGCCCTCACAGAAACCGCTGGTCGAGCGGACGGTGCCGACAACAACACCGGACGTAGTGACGACAGACCGCGCGCCTACACACCATAGCTCAACAATCTCCCCCGGTGACCCGCGCGGTACGCCCGGCGCGCCGCCCTCTTCCGGCCCGGTCGGCCCGTTTGCACCGACGGGGAATGCCGAAATGGATGCCTGGCGCCAGGACTTTGTGTCCCGCGCAACCGCCCGCGGCACCAATCCGGCGCTTCTCTATGCCCTGCTGAAGGATATCCGGCCGCTCGACATCTATCTTGGCCCCGACAACCAGTCGGAAGTCGCCAATCAGGCAGAGTTTTCCAAGGCCATCTGGGAGTATCTGCGCACGGCCGTCACGGATAACCGTTTCGAAACAGGTCGGCAAAAGCTCGCTGAGCTTGCGCCGGTCTTTGACCGCATCGAAGCGACCTATGGCGTCAACCGCGAAGTGGTGAGTGCTATCTGGGCGATGGAAACCAATTTCGGCGGCTATATGGGCAATTTCAGCGCCGCGAACACGCTTGCCAACATGGCCGTTGAGGGCCGTCGCCGCAGCTTTGCCGAGGGCGAAATCCTCGCCCTCGTTGAGATTGTCGAGAAGGGCTATGCGCGGCTTGACCAGCTTGGCTCTGGCTGGGCGGGCGCTATGGGACACACCCAGTTCATGCCTTCCACCTATCTTGCCTATGCGCAGGACTATGATGGCGACGGGCTCGCCAATGTCTGGTCATCGTCACCAGACGCGCTGGCGTCTGCTGCCAATTATCTCTCGGTCTCTGGCTACCGCTTTGACCAGCCGTGGGGGATTGAAGTGCTTGCGCCGCAAGGTTTTGACTGGTCGATGGCCGACGGCAATGACCGGCGCCTGTCGTCCTGGAAGTCCGCAGGCCTGTCGCCGATCCGGGGTGGCGGCTTCGGCGTCGATGACAGCGACTATGCCGAGCTGTGGCTGCCAGCGGGTGCGACAGGACCGAAATACCTCCTGTTCCGCAACTTCGACGTCTTCAAGACCTATAACCGGTCCAACAGCTATGCCTTCGCAGTCGGCCTTCTCGCGGACGGACTTGCCGGCCAGTATGGCCCGGTCGCGTCATGGCCAACGGATATACAGCGCCTGACCTTTGACGAGGTGAAGCAGCTTCAGACCGCGCTCAACCAGCTTGGATACAATGCAGGCGGCGTCGACGGCATCATTGGGTCCGGCACGCGCGGCGCGCTGCGCCAGTTCCAGCAGGCAAACGGCCTGGTCGCGGATGGCTATCCGTCCCGTCCGGCGCTGAATGAGGTGCTGGCGCGCCTGCGCAGCTAGGACCTAGTCGTAAATTTCCGGCTGATCGTCATCGTCCTGATAGACCTGATTGGCCGGAAAGACGCGGCGGGCAAAGAAGGCCATCAGGACGAGCACGACACCCGCGCCGATGAAAGGCGCGCTCTGGTGAACGTTCTCATACATCCATGGGCCGAAGAACGGACTGACGATAAAACCGGTCCCGTTCGCCGAGATGACGAGGCCTGCGACATTGCCCTGAAGGCTGGAGCCGACAGAGAGCGACGCGCCGCTGGAGAAGCCGGGGCGCGCAAGGCCCTGACCGATCCCGACAAAAAATTGCGCGAGCACGAGCACCGCGAATTCATTGGTTGGCACGATGAGAAAAGCACCGACAGACAGCGTAAGCGCCCCGGTCACCATCAGCGTGCGGTTGGTCATCTTTAGGCGCGGAATGATGACGAGCTGCGAAATCAGCGTGCCGGCGGCGCCAACCGTATAGGCCGGGCCAGTGAACTGCATTGCTTCAGCCCCGTCGACGCCGATCTTGTCCATGATGGCGAAGGCGAAGGTCTGGGTCAGAACACCGGTCACAACGGACAGACCTACCGCGAAGATCAGGTAAGGCAGCACCCGCGGATCGCGCCACAGCCCGTCGCCCTCCTTCTTGCCGGTTGATTTGAGGCCCGCCTCTTTTCGCGGGGCGGTCTTTTCCGGAAGGCGCGTATAGATCAGGAAGGAGAGGACTGCCGCTGCTGCGCTGATCATGAAGACGGGGGTCAGCAGGCCAAACACGGCGCCCGCAGCCGCCGCGAAGGCGGGGCCTGCCACAGCGCCAAAGCTGAAGCCCGAAGTCAGCGAGGCGATTTCCTCTGTGCGTTTGTCACGGCTGGTCCTGTCGGCGATATAGGCCTGCGCCGCCGGGTTCGTACCAGACCCCAACAGGCCGAACAGCGTCCGCGAGGCGAGCAGGCAAACGAAGATGACGAGCGAGCTCTGCAGGTAACCTGCCATGGCGAGCGCGGCGCTAGTCCCAAAAAGCAACATCGACACCGAAAAGCCGAGCATACCGAGCGCGGCGACAGGGCGCCTGCCCCAGTCATTACTCTTGCGCCCCCAGAAGGACGAGGTGATCGCCCAGAGCGCCGCCGAGAGCGAGAAGATCGCCCCTGCCATCCAGTCAGGCAGGCCAAGGTCTCGCGAAAGCGGCGGCAGGATTGCGCTGACCAGCATCGTATTGCCCGCCCCGACCGCCAGAAGCGCGAAGAAAAGCAGCCGGAAGGCGCCGCGGCGGTCCGGCCGGTCATGTCCAAGCTGTGGTGAGGGCGTGTCGGTCATCACTTCTCTTCGGCCTCGCCGCTGGAAAATTCAAGCGCCCCGTCGCGTCATGGGACGCATCCTGTCGTCCGGAAACCTTATTTAAAGCCTGCCGCGATAGAAGCAGCTTTGAACCCGCCTGCGGAGACCCGTGAATGTTTCAACTTATCGGCCTTGTTCTGGTCACTGCCCTGATTGCAGGGGCGCTCCTTTTTACAGGAAGCCCGGCCCTGTTCAGCGCGCTGCCATTCGAACTGGCCCTGATTGGCGGGGCCGGTCTCGGCACGCTCGTGATAGGCAATTCACCGAGAGTGGCGGGCGCCGCGCTTGCCGGGATGGTCAAATCCATGCGGGGCGCCAAGTGGAAAAAGGCTGACTATGCGGATCTGCTCAGTGGCCTTAACGATCTGATGCGCCGGGCCCGCCAGGGCGGCATGATCGCCATTGAAGCCGACATTGAAACACCGGAACGCTCAGAGCTGTTTGCCAGCCGTCCGCGCCTTCTGGCTGACCGCACGGCGACCTCGATGATTACTGACAGTCTTCGCATCCACGCCCTCAACCCCGGGGGCAAGTCACCAGTTGCCGCGCATCTTGAAGATGCGGTCGCCTCTGCCGCGCGAACCCGGCACCGCGCCGTGGCCGCGCTGAACTCGCTAGCAGATGCCCTGCCCGCACTTGGAATCGTGGCGGCGGTCCTTGGTATCATCAAGACGATGAGCCTGATCGATCAGTCTCCGGACGTTCTCGGCCCGATGATCGCCACAGCGCTTCTCGGCACATTCCTTGGCGTCTTCCTTGCCTATGGCCTGGTCGGGCCCATCGCCGCCCGCTTCGGGCAGGTCGTGGACGAGGAAATGCAATTTCTGGAAACGATCCGGACGGTCATTACGGCCTGGCATGAAGGCGTGGCCCCCGGCACCGCTATTGAACTTGCGCGCGCCGGTCTGCCGGTTCACCTGCGGCCGTCTGTCGAAGACGTGGACGGACCAAGCTCCAACGTCGAGACCTTCCCCTCACAGCGCCGAAACAGTCGCGCCGCCTGACCCCTCAGCGACTAAATTCATGCGCCGACTCGCAATAGTAGGCGCACACCCCTAGTTTCCCGCCTGATGAGAAACCACGGGGAGGGTCTCACGTGTCGCGTTTCGACGAATTGAAGGCCATCGCAAAGACCTATCAGGATCTTGCGGCCGAAAACTATGCGCGCGTGCGCCAGCTCGCTGAGGAAGTCCGCGCAGGCTTCTGCGACTATCTGGATGCCTCCGATGGTGTCTGTGTCCAGCTCGTACCGCCTGTCGGCAATTTTGAGCCGAAACCCTATGGCGATCAGGCGTTTTCCGTCCCGCCGCGCGGCTTTCGACCGCTTGGACCGATTGCCTTCGGACTTGCTGTTCGGGTCACTGGCGGCACTGACTGGATTCGCATCACCACCCAGTGCCAGAAGATCGGCGACCGGTTTGTGCTGGACATCCAGGGCGGAGAGTCATTTACCTTGGCACTGCCCCTTGCAGAAGAGGATTCAACGCGTCTTTTCGGATATCTCTTTAATCACCTGACCAGCTGGTTTCAGGAAAAGATTGATCATTACGAGGCCGGCGAATACGGCACGCGCGAAATCGGTTTCGATTTCTCGCGCGAAGATACTGTCGCCAACGTCTGAAACGTACGGACCCCAAGTAAAAACCCATGCCGGATTTGAACCTCATTCTCGCGGGCACAGGCTCTGACAGCCTGATTTTTGCCTGCGCCCTTATCGGCGCGCTCGGTCTCGGTGCCCAGTGGCTTGCCTGGCGGCTTCAGGCCCCTGCAATCGTTCTGATGGCCCTGGCCGGGCTGGCCGCAGGGCCGGTCTGGTCACTTATCTTCGGCGACCCACTGCTCGATCCGTCCTCGACATTTGGGGATCTGCTACGGCCCATCGTGTCACTGTGTGTCGCGGTCATCCTGTTTGAAGGCGGGCTAATCCTGAAATTCGAGAATTTGCGGGATGCAGGCGCCGCCGTGCGCCGCGTGGTGTTCTTTGGCGGCCCGCTCGCCTGGCTGCTTGGCTCTTTGGCCGCGCGCTATGCCGCTGGCCTCGATTGGGCAAGTGCAATCGTCTTTGCGGGCGTCATGGTCGTTACCGGCCCGACCGTGATCATGCCGCTGATGCGCCAGTCCAAGCTCTCCGGCAGGCCTGCCCAGTTCCTGAAATGGGAAGGCATCGTCAATGACCCGATTGGTGCCCTGTTTGCTGTCGCCGCTTATGAAGTGATCCGCGTGGCAAGCCATGGGGATTCTATCGTCGGCGCAGGCGTCTGGATCCTCGCGGCTGCAGGCATCGGCGTCGCCCTCGGCATCATCTTCGGCCTCGGTATTTCGCGCGCCTTCCGCGCAGGCTGGACACCAGAATACCTGAAAGCGCCGCTCATCTTTGCGTCGATCATTCTGTGTTACGCGCTGGCCGAACAGGTCGAGAAGGAAATCGGCCTCGTTGCTGTCACCGCCTACGGCATGACGCTCGCCAATTCGAAGCTGGCTGACCTTTCCGAGCTTAGAAAGTTCAAGGAAGACATCGCCGTCCTGCTCGTCTCTGGCGTCTTCGTCATCCTGACGGCGGACCTGACACCCACGATCATTTCTTCGGCGCTCAACCTCAATACGCTGTTCTTCCTTCTGGCGATGCTCTTTGTCGTGCGACCGCTATCGGTATGGATTGCAACGGCCGGTACGCTGAACCGCAAGGAAGCGCTTCTCCTGGGCTGGATCGCTCCGCGCGGTATCGTGGCCGTCGCTGTCTCGGGCCTATTTGGCTCGCTGCTCGTCGACCTGTCGCGCGAGGGCCGATTCTACTTCTCCGGCGCAGACCAGATCGTGCCCCTCGCCTTTGCAATGGTGTTCACCACCGTTGTTCTGCACGGTTTCACCATCGGGCCGCTCGCTCGCAAGCTTGGCCTGGCCCGTTCGGAAAAGCCGGGCGTGCTTCTGGTAGGCGCAAACTCCTGGAGTGTGGAGTTCGCCAAGGCGCTGAAATCAGTGAAGATCGACGTCATCGTTGCCGACAGCAACTATCGGCGCCTGCGCCCGGCGCGTGAGGCGGGTCTCGATACCTTCCTGGGCGAAGTATTGTCCGAGGACGCAGAGATCCGTCTGGACCATTCACGCTTCGACACAGTGGTGGCACTGTCGACCAATGACAGCCACAATGCGCTCGTCTGCAGCCAGTTTGCGCCGGAAGTCGGTCGCCACCGCGTCTATCAACTCTCGCTTTCCGAAGGCGATGAGACCGATGACAAGTCAGTGGGTTCCTCTGCTCGCGGGCGCACGCTCATCAAGCGTGGACGCACTTATGATGGCTTGATCCGGGACCAGTATCGCGGCTGGAATTTCTCCCGCACGCGGCTCACTGAGAAATATACGCTGGAACAGTATCTGGCGGACAGGCCAAAAGGCGACCTCGTTGCCGAGATCCGTTCGGATGGCACGCTCGTCCTGCTCGGCCCAAGCCGGGAAGCGCGCGGCGGGGATGGCGCGACCATAATCAGCTTCGCACCTGACCAACAGCCGCAGACATCCGCGCCAGCGGAAGAACCATCCTCTTCTGATCCCAAAACAGGCGAGCCCCAGAAAGCCTAGACAGTCACGGCGTGAAGGGCGCGGCCATGGCGACGTAGCCAGTCGCGTTCCTTCTTCCAGTCCGGACAACATCTCGCCACATGCGCCCAGAAGCGCGGGCTATGGTTCATCTCAAGCAGGTGCGCGCACTCATGTGCGGCGACATAGTCGAGTACGCTGTGCGGGGCCATGATGAGGCGCCACGAAAAAGCCAGTCCGCCATCTGACGTGCAGGAGCCCCAGCGCGAGCGCGTATCCTTGACGCTGACTTTTCTGGCCGCAACGCCCAAGGTCGCGCAATGGCGCTCAACGGCGTCTGCAAGATCCTCGCGGGCTGCTTTCTTGAGGTAGCGCGCGGCACGGCGACTGACGGTTTCGGGGTCGCCCGGCAGGGAAAGCTGCTGCGGCGGTCCAGGCGCAAGCGATGCTCGCCGCCCTGGACCCTCCAGGGTGATCTCGCACGGCGCGCCGCGCAAATTGAACAGAGCGCCCTCGACCAGCCCAGTCTGTTGCGGCAGTTGCGCAAGACGGGCTGCAATCCAGTCGCGCCGATCAGTGGCAAACTGTGCTGCTGCCTTCAGATGTCGTTTCGACGGAGCGACGGCCACGGCTTCGCGATTCGCCTCATCCAGACGGAGAATCAGCCGCTTTGCGCGCGGGTTAATCTCAATGCGGACAGTTATGTTCTGGCCGTCTGAAGCGGACAGGGTCAGAGGCTGGCATTTATCGAAAAACATGATAAGTCTCAAACTGAAGGCGCGATGAGCCTACACCCATCTTATGACATCAGGGGAACCATCATGAAATATCTGCTCTGCGGCGTTGCGGCGATCTCCATTCTGACCGCATGCGACCAGACGGGCGTCGATACGCCAGAAGACATCAGCGAAATCACACTGCGGGACGGCGACGCTGCCGAAGCTCCGGACGTCATCTCTGCGATGATGCTGACCAATTCCGGCGACGGCATGATCACTTACGCCAGCAAGGAAGTCGACGGCGCGTCGGCAACCTTCTCCGACATCAGCGTCCAGGGCATGGAAGGCTTCACGGCCGATTCGCTGGTATTCGAAGGCCTCGACATGGTCGACGGTCAGGCTTCGTTCTCACGCATGAGCTTTTCGGGCCTGTCCATGAGTGACCCGGAAGCTGCTGACACGACCAATATGGGCGTTAGCGAGATCGAACTGATCAACCCGTCCCCAGCACTCGCGGCCTGGGTGGCGTCTGCACTCGGCACGGGTGAGCCTGCCGACTTCCCGGCTGTCGAGGAAATCTCCTTCGACGCATGGTCGATTTCTGACCTTTCCGGCGAATTCTCCGGCACGGACGGAGAAGGCACTTTTGCTGTCTCTTCCCTTCAGCTGCGCGACGTTGAAAACCAGCGCGCAGCTCTCGCAGAGCTGACCGGTGTAACCTTCGACATCATCGGCGAAGACGAGATGAACTTCAAAGGCGGCGTCGACTCCATGTCGATCGCTGGTAGCGACCTCAGCTTCCTGTCTGCCATCCAGCAGAATGCAGGGGACGAAGACGCCATGGGTGCAGCAATCATGAGCGCCATGATGCAGAACCCGATGGAGCCAGGCTATGATCGTTTCACGCTCGACAATCTGACCTTCGAAGGCGAAGGCATGAACTTCGCCATGCCGTCCATGGACGCCTATGTCGAACGCAATGATGATGGCCAGCCTGTCAGCTATGTCGTCGAGCCGTTCAGCATGACGCTCGACGCAGATGCCGATGGTGGTGAGGTCGGTGCAGGCCTTGCGCAGGGTTTCAGCATGCTCGGCTATGATGGCATCGAAATCCGCGGTGCCGGCAACAGCCAGTACAACCCGGATGCAGACATTCTGACCTCCGAAGCTGCAGACAACTATTTCGAGCTCGTCGATGGCGCCCGCTTCTCCTATGGCGGTGAGTTCATCGGCTATTCGGAATTCAACCAGCAGCTGGCCGCTTCCATGGATATGGAAAACCTCGCCGAAGGTGGTGAGCCTGATCCGATGGTCATGCAGCAAGCGCTGAGCGCGCTTCAGATTGGCAATTTCGAAATGCGCATCACGGATGACGGTCTGGTCGATCGCGTTTTCAACGTTGTCGCCACGCAGCAGGGTCAGGACCCCGCCCAGATGCGTGCGCAGGTCGCCCAGATGATGGGTATGGCGCCGCTCATGGCCCAGCAGGCCGGCGTGGACACTGCGATTGCCACCGAAGTCGGTACGGCGCTTTCCTCCTTCATCCAGGAGCCGAAGACGCTGACCATCATGCTCGATCCTGAAGAGCCGATCTCCATGGAGAGCGTGGCTGCGATGGAAGATCCAAGCATGCTGACCAAAGACTATCTTGGTCTTTCGGCTTCCAACGAATAGGCCTCAGACCTCGTCTGACATGTGAAGGCGCGCCCCGGGCAACTGAGGGCGCGCCTTTTCTTTTGGGGGGCAAGGGCCCATAGCTATCGCCCATGAAACTCGCATATTTTGGAGATGTGGTCGGCAAGCCGGGCCGCGCAGCTGTGGTCGACTATCTACCGGGCCTGCGCCGTGACCTGAAGCTCGACTTCGTCGTCGTGAACGGGGAAAATGCGGCAGGTGGCTTCGGCCTGACTGAATCCATCGCCAATGATTTCTTCAATGCCGGTGCCGACTGCCTGACGCTCGGCGACCACGCATGGGATCAGCGCGAGGCGCTTACTTTTATCGCCCGTGAACCGCGCCTCCTGCGCCCTGCAAACTATCCTGTCGCGGCTGGCGCTCCCGGAAAGGGCGCGCACGTCTTTGTTCTGGACGATGGCCGCCGCGTCGGCGTCGCCCAATTGCAGGGCAATGTCTTCATGAAGCAGCAGCTGGAGAACGCTTTCCAGCATGCAGACCGCATCCTCGACGACATGCCGCTCGGCCTCGCCGTCGATGCCATGATCGTCGACATGCATTGCGAAGCAACCAGTGAGAAGATGGCGATGGGCCATCACTGCGACGGCCGCGCCAGCCTTGTCGTCGGCAGCCACACACATGTGCCGACCGCAGACCTGATGATCCTTGAAGCCGGGACGGGTTATCAGACCGATGCCGGCATGTGCGGGGACTATGACAGCGTCATTGGCATGCGGAAGGAAAACTCCGTCCAGCGCTTTGCGACCCAGCTCCCCGGTGAGCGTTACGCACCCGCCCTCGGCGAAGGCACGCTATGCGGCGTCTATGTCGAAACAGATGACCGCACCGGCCTTGCAAAACGCATAGAGCCGATCCGCATCGGCGGCCGGCTGGCAGAGCATATTCCTGCCAACTAGACGTCAGGCCCGGTTGCGGGCTCTTCGCGTGTCTTCGTCGGGCATCTTTACGCTTTTCCTGCTCGCTGCTTCGCCCATATTGGTCGCCTTGCCGAACAGCCAGCCCTGAATGAGCGAACCGGCGCAATCGCGTGCCCAGTGTAACTCACGCGGGGTCTCCACGCTTTCAAACAGGAGGTGCGTGCCCAGACCGTGCAGTTTCTGAATGATGGAGTGGGCAAACTGCTGGCTCGCCTCGTTTTCCATCATCTTGCGGAACCAGCCAGCATCGATCTTGACGATGTCAGGTCGAAGTTCGATGACGCGCAGCAGGTCGGACTTGCCGCGCCCGAAATCGTCAATGGCGATACCGAAGCCGAGCGCGCGAAGCTTCTCGACCACCGCAAGCAGGTCAGACCGCGGGCAGTCGGCGCCTTCGGTGATTTCGAAGACGACCTTGTCGCGTCGCAGACCATAGTCGGCAATCAGGTCGCAGTACTGCTCGATACCCGTGATCATCTGATCGCGATAACTGCAGGAGTGCGGGTTCAGATTGACGAAAAGACGCGTCTCACCGAGTTGCCAGGCCGCCGCATTGGCGAGGTGAACGCAAAGGCACGCCCAGTCGGCAATGAACCGGTCCCAGCCCTCGAGCCGTGCAAAAAAGGCTGGCGGCTCGACCGATTGCGCACCCAACATGGGACGCGCAAGCGCCTCAACACCATAAAGCGCGCCTGAACTGCGGCTGATTTCGTAAATTGGCTGGAAGGCCGAATGCAACTGGAACGTTCCAAAATCAAAGGTACGGTGACCGCCATCCAGTTCGACAATTCTTGTCGTCAATTGATCAAGTCTCATGGGACCTCCGCTCAGATTGTAGCGTACATGAACCGCGTTAATACTTGATTGTCGTTTGCCGGGTCTGCATCCTTGGCTTTCAAAACGCCCGCGCCTGATCTATCCCGGCGCGAGCAATCAACAGAACCAGACAGTTTTGCGAGGACGTCATGGCCGGACATTCGAAATGGGCCAATATCCAGCACCGTAAGGGCGCGCAGGACAAGAAGCGCGCGGCCCTCTTTGCGCGCCTGTCCAAGGAAATCACCATCGCCTCCAAGCTCGGCGGCCCAGACCCTGATGCCAATCCGCGCCTGCGCCTGGCCATAAATAATGCGCGCGGCCAGTCCATGCCCAAGGACAACATCAAGCGCGCGGTCGACAAGGGCCAGGGCGGCGGCGGCGAAGAGTATTACGACATCCGCTATGAGGGCTTCGGGCCGGGCGGCGTCGGCATCATCGTCGAGGCTTCTACCGACAACAAGAACCGCGCAGCCAGTGAAATCCGCGCGGCCTTCTCCAAAAATGGCGGCAATCTCGGCGAAACCGGGTCGGTTTCTTTCGGCTTCGACCAAGTTGGCGAGATCGAGTATCCGACTGAGGCTGGCGATGAGATGGCGGTGATGGAAGCGGCCATCGAAGCAGGCGCGACCGACGTCGAAAGCGACGAGGAAGGTCACTGGATCTATACAGAACGCGAAGACCTGATGGACGTCGCCTCCACGCTTGAGGGCAAGTTTGGCGAAGTTGAAGCCAAATCGACGAAGCTGATCTGGAAGCCGCAGAACAATGTTCCCGTCGAAGGCGATCAGGCCGACACGCTGATGAAGCTGCTCGATGTCCTCGATGAGCTCGACGACGTCCAGAACGTCTACGACAATTCCGAATTGTCAGAAGCAGAGATGGAGCGGCTGGCAGGCTAGTCCCGCCAGCGCTTCAACCAACTGCACACGGCGCGGTCACCATTGCGTGAGCGCTGCTGGAGCTTGCTCGCAATTCCCGCCTGCCTGTCCATATGGATGGAGACACAGGACTTCCCCACGGGAAACAACGCTCATGAAGTTTTCGAATACGACGATTATTGCCATTGGCGCTGGCCTGGCTGCTGCAGGCGGTGCCTTCGTCTGGTCCGCTATGGCGGAACAGTCCGACACGCCTCCGCCGCTACAGGCCGCAAACACGGAATCCGCCATTTTTGCGGGCGGCTGCTTCTGGTGCACGGAAGCTGATTTTGACAAGGTCGATGGCGTCGTCGCTACAGTGTCCGGCTATACAGGCGGCACGGTCGATAATCCGAGCTACAGGCAGGTCACCGGCGGCGATACCGGCCATTATGAGGCCGTACAGGTAACTTACGAGCCGTCCCGGGTCAGTTATGAAGAGCTGGTCGACTATTACTTCCGCACGATTGACCCAACTGATGATCGCGGCCAGTTCTGCGACAAGGGCTCAAGCTATCTGTCCGCCGTATTCGTCGAAGACGAAGACGAACGCGCCATCGTGGAAAGCGAGATCAAAGAGATTGAGGCCTCAGGCGTCCTCCCCGGCCCGGTCGTCACGCGCGTGCTCGACGAGGCAACCTTCTGGGAAGCGGAAGACTACCACCAGAACTACTACAAGACGACGCCCGTGAAATACCGCTTCTATCGTCAGGGCTGCGGGCGCGATGCGCGTCTGGAAGAGCTGTGGGGCGACGAAGCCATGCAGCTTCCAGAAAGCGCAAGCTAGGCTCCCCAAATTTCAGCCATGCAAAAAACCCCGCGAGCCTCATGGCTGCGGGGTTTTCTTTGATTGAAAGGCGAAGCGACTAGCGCTCGTCTTCCTCTTCGTCGGCTGGATCATCCAGTCGGAAGAGGCGCGGGTTGAGACGCACATTGGTCTCGATGTCCTCAAGCACCACGCGGGTAACCTGCTGGTTCGCATCCAGCGTCCGCCAGCTGGTGAGCTGGTAGCTTGCCGGATCGAAATAGAGCGTCAGAACGCCTTCCGCTTCGCCGCGGCGGTCTTCCATCGTGATGGCAATCTCGCTGGTCGTCTTCTGGACGTCCGTAACGCGCGCTTCGGTTTCGAAGTCGAGCTCATCGTCGAGGACGAGGCCGAGCGGTGTCGAGGAAAGCGGCACGCGGTCCACTGTCTCAAGGTCGCTGTCTTCCATAGCCACCGTCGTGCCATTCGCAACGATCAGGATCGGCGTCGGATCATCGTAATCAAAACGCATCCGGCCGGGGCGTTGGAGGGCAAAATCGCCCTTTGTAACAGAGCCATTTGGCGCGAGCTGGACGAAGCGTCCGCGCGCCGTTTTCGCGGCTGCGAGAGAGTCGCCAGCAGCTTTCAGGATGGCACGGCGTTCTGTCGCAGACACCGCGCCGGATTCAGCCCGTACCGGCGCAGCCTCTGCGCGTGGGGCTTTTGGTTCTGGGGCAACGCCCGTGACTGGTGTTTCGTCTGCGTCAGCCTGCGCGAGAACAATCTCGCCCTGCGCAGCCTGTGCGACCGGGGCGACAGCAACACTGCTGACCGCCGCGTCATTGGCGACACGCCAGGCCAGTGGCTGCTGGCTGACAGCGCTGAGTTCGGTTGTAAGCGCAAAGGGCCCCGTCCCGATGGCGAGAAAGGCGGCGAGCGCTGGAAATAGAGACGTCATTGTCGTTCTCCTGTCTTGGCCACGAAACATAGGCCTCGATCAGGCGGTAAAACAGGGCTGAAATAAGGTATTTCCGCCCCGTTTCGTTGTAACTCGTTCAGCTTTGATCGGCTCAGTCCGACGGCGTATCGCGCGCCAGGATCTCGCGCTTACCAGCATGATTGGGGGCGGAGATGACCCCCTCTTCTTCCAGTCGCTCGATCAGGGTTGCGGCCTTGTTATAGCCGATCTTCAAGCGGCGCTGGATGTAGGAGGTCGAAGCGCGCTTGTCGCGGATCACGACGGCCATCGCCTGCGCATAGAGATCATCATCGCCATCGCCGGAGGAAACACCCAGCATCGCATCCATAATCGCGCTGCCCGTGCCGCCTTCTTCAGGCTCTTCAAGGATGGCTTCGTTATAGTCAGGCTCACCCTGCTCTTTCAGCCAGCCGACAACCGCCTCGACTTCATCATCGGAGACAAATGGCCCGTGCAGGCGCTTGGTTTTGACGCCGGCCGCCTGATAGAGCAGGTCACCCATGCCGAGCAGCTGCTCGGCGCCCTGCTCACCGAGAATGGTGCGCGAGTCGATCTTGGTCGTGACCATGTAGGAAATACGGGTCGGGAAGTTCGCCTTGATCGTGCCTGTGATGACATCGACAGACGGACGCTGGGTCGCGGTAATCAGGTGGATCCCGGCCGCACGCGCCATTTGCGCGAGGCGCTGGATGCATCCTTCAATCTCCTTGCCCGCAACCATCATCAGGTCGGCCATCTCGTCGATCACGACGACGATGTTCGAGATATGCTCCAGCGGCAGGATTTCGGTCTCATAGGCTGGCTTGCCGCGCTCATCGTACCCGGTCTGCACCTTGCGGGTGAGCTGGTCGCCCTTCTCACGGTAGCGCGCGGCCTTCTCATTGAAGCCAGCAAGGTTACGCACGCCGGCCTTGGACATGAGCTCGTAGCGGCTCTCCATCTCACGTACGGCCCATTGCAGCGCGTTCACTGCCTTTTTCGGGTCGGTGACGACCGGGGCGAGAAGGTGCGGGATACCTTCATAGATCGACAGTTCCAGCATTTTGGGGTCGATCATGATGAATCGGCACTGTTCCGGCGTCAGACGATAAAGCAGCGACAGGATCATCGCATTGACGCCAACCGATTTACCGGAGCCGGTCGTGCCCGCGATGAGCAGGTGCGGCATCTTTGAGAGGTCAACCACGGTGGGCGTGCCGCCAATATCTTCGCCAAGTGCCATGGGGAGCGGCGATTTGTTCTCGGCATACGCCTTCGCCGAGAGGAGCGAGCGTAGATAGACCGTCTCGCGCTCTTCATTCGGCAGCTCGATACCAATTGCATTCTTGCCCGGAATGACCGCGACGCGCGCCGACACGGCGCTCATCGAGCGAGCGATGTCGTCGGCAAGCGAGATGACGCGTGCTGATTTCACACCGGCTGCAGGCTCAAGCTCGAACAGGGTAACGACCGGGCCCGGGCGCACTTCCTTGATGCGGCCGCGCACGCCGAACTCACGAAGCACTTCGGCGAGACGGTTCGCCTTGGCCAGCAGACTGTCCTCGTCCACAGAGCCGCGTCGTGCAGGCGGAGAGCCAAGAAGATCCAGCGATGGCAGGGTACGCGGACGCTTGCGCTTTCCGCTCTTTGTGGTGGGGTGGGCAACAGGTTGCGGCGCCTGAGGCGCGGACACTTTTGGCCGTGTGGCGGCGCGGGGCATCGCCTCTTCGGGCGCCTCGTCATCAACATCGTCATACGCGTCGAAGGCGTCATCTTCGTCATCAAACTGCGGGGCGGGACCGAGGCTACGCGCAGCACTTTCATAGTCATCACCCTCATCAGCGCCTTCATGCCGTCGCGGTTTACCAACGAAACCGCCGAAGAGCCGGGCAACACCACCCGCTGCGCTGCCAAGGCGCGAGAGGGCGCGCTGTCCTGATGTGCTCGCCGCAGACTGCAGGAGGCTTGCATCACCGCGCCGGAAGCCGAGCGCCGCGCTGCCAAGCAGGAACGCCGCAATCCCAAGGGCCAGTCCGGCCAGAAAACCGGGCGCGGGCAGCAACAGTGCCTTGAATGGCATGACGACCAGGCCGAAAAGCCCGTCACCCACCATGCCGCCCATCCCTGTCCAGAACGGCCAGGAGGCCGGCACAGGAAAAGCCGAAAGCGTGGCGGCCAGCACCGGAACGAAGGCAACGCCATAAAACCAGCGCCGGATGCGCGGCGCGCCGATCAGGACAGCGCGCATCGCGCCGCCAATCATCAGGCAGAGGCCCGCCATCCAGGCCGAGAAGCCAAAAGTCTGAAGCGCGAGGTCAGCGACGATTGCGCCGCTATTGCCGAAGAGGTTTGAGACTTCGATGCCGGTTGCTGCGTTGAGGCTCGGGTCGGTCGGCTCGTGCGTGCCGACACTGCCGCACAGGAAAACGCCGATCGCGAAGGCGGCCGTCCCGGTCAGGATACGCCAGGCCGGATCGGATACTTCGCGGGAGAGGCCAGTGTGCGTTTCAGCGCTGGTTGTCGCCATGGCAGGTTGCTTCCATCGGTTCAGAAGGACTGTCTGGCTGCAACCTCGCAGCTTGGCCTTAACACACAGCAAACAAGTGAGCAGGCGACGGCAACGACTTGCTCACCTTCCACAATAAAAAATCCCCGGCCAGAAGACTGGCCGGGGAAGTCTGGGAGGAAACGCTTCGAATGAAGCGAGGTATTCAGCCTCAGCTGAATTCTGGGTAGGCCTCGAGACCGATTTCGCTCTTGTCGAGACCCATGATTTCTTCTTCCTCGGTCGGACGCACGCCGGTCGTCATCTTCAGCGCGAGCCACACGACGGTGGACACGACAGAGACGAAGATCGCGCAAGCCGCAACGCCGACGAACTGGCCGAAATAGCTTGGGTTACCTGCTTCGTTGAGGCCGATATCGTTCGCATAGGAGAATGGAACGATCATCGTGCCCCAGATGCCGCAGACGAGGTGAGCCGGGATTGCGCCGACCACATCGTCGATGCGGAGCTTGTCGAGCAGTGGCACCGTGACGACCACAAGCATGCCGCCGATAGCACCGATCAGGATGGAAGCACCCATCGAAGGCGCCAGCGGTTCTGCGGTGATGGAGACGAGACCACCAATGGCACCGTTGAAGGCCATGGTTGCGTCGATCTTGCCCTTGTAGAGGATACCGGTCAGGAACATCGCACCGAGAACACCACCGCAAGCGGCCATGTTGGTATTGGCGAAGATGTTGGCGACCGAATTGATGTCGTCAAACGTGCCAGCAGCAAGCTGCGAGGCGCCGTTGAAGCCGAACCAGCCGAACCAGAGGATGAACGTACCCAACGCTGCGAGCGGGATATTTGAACCTGGCATCGGGTGGACCGTACCGTTGACGAACTTGCCCGCACGCGGGCCGATGATGATGGCGCCGACAAGCGCTGCCCAGCCGCCGGTGGAGTGCACCAGGGTAGACCCAGCAAAGTCAGAGAATGCGAACTGGGAGTCCAGAGCGCCGCCGCCCCATTCCCACGATGCAACGACCGGATAGATGAAAGCGGTCAGCACAGCGGTGAACATCAGGAACGGCCAGAGTTTCACACGCTCGGCAACCGTACCGGATACGATGGACGCTGCCGTTGCAACGAACACCATCTGGAAGAACCAGTCCGACGAGGCAGCATAGCCTGTCGCGAGGTCTTCTTCAGGCGACCAGACGAAAGACGGAATACCGATCCAGCCACCGACCGTATCGCCCGGATAAGCCATGTTGTAGCCGAGAAGCCAGAACATGATGCCCGCAACTGAGAAGAGCGCGACGTTCTTCACCGACTGCATGGCAGCGTTTTTCTTCCGCACCAGACCGGCTTCCAGCATACAGAAGCCGGCAGCCATGAACATGACGATCAGGCCGCCGATAAGAAAGAGATAGCTATTATCGACATAGGCGCTGACTTCAGACGCCTCCTGCGCAGAGGCGCCCAGCGCCAGGGCGGCAGCGGCCGGCATAGCCGCGAGCCCCCGAATTGCCCTTTTAACCATACTGTTCATGCCCTTCTCCCATTGATTGGTATGACGGGCCGACTAAAGGGACTTGCCTCATTCCGCACCAGCACGGCGGGCGCGCACTTAATGGGCGCTTCATCGTTTGACTAAAAATCGTGCACGCTGCGGCGCAAAAGCCCGCTTCTGCGTCACCTCTGGACCGGAAGCAGCCGTGATCCTAAGTCTTTCATCAATGGCTCACCTCGATACCGAAATCGCAATCGTCGGCGCTGGACCGGCTGGCGCGTCTCTCGCCCTGGCCCTTGCGGGCGCAGGCTTTGACATCACACTGATCGATGCGCGCGACCCAGCAGCAAAGGCGCGGCCCGATACCCGCAACTTCGCGGTGGTGACGGGCAGCTGGCGGCTGCTGACTGCAATAGGCATTGCAGAACATATCGCTGGAGAGACCCAGCCGCTGCACGGACTGGAAGCAGTCGATGGCGGCACGCACTGGTTTGGCGCGCCGTCGGTCCTCTTCGGGGACGAAGACCTCATCCACCGCGAAGAGGGCGAAACGCTCGGCCATATGATTGAAGCAATCGTCTTGCAGGCCGCGCTTGATAAGGCTGTCGAAGCTGAAGAGCGGATCAAGAAGCTTGCGCCCGCCCGCTTCAGCGGTGCGAAAGCCGAACCCGGCCACATCACGGTGCATCTCGAAGACGGCAGCGCCATTACGGCCCGTCTTCTCGTCGGCGCTGACGGCATGAATTCCCCGGTGCGCAATGCGGCAGGCATCACCGTCGAAGGCCGTGACTACGGCAAGTCCGTCTTCGCAGCGAATGTGATCCTGTCCCAGCCGCATGAGGGCGTCGCCCGCCAGCTCTTCACCCCTGAAGGCCCCTTCGCCACCCTGCCACTGCGCGGAGATAGGGCGAACCTCGCCTGGTATATGAAGCGCGGCGCACCTGAAGCGCTCGCCAAGCTCTCGCCGGAAGAGGTCGAAGCGGAGCTGAACCACCGCTTTGCCGAATTTGCGGGCGAGATGAAGATTGACGGGCCGATGGGCTCCTATCCGCTCATCCTGCAGATCGCAGAGCATATGGTCGCCGACCGGGTCGCGCTGGTCGGGGATGCTGCCCGACGGATCAATCCGCTGGCCGGGCAAGGGCTCAATCAGGGTTTCCGCGATGTGGCAGCCCTGCACGAAGTTCTGGTCAACAGTGACCGCGCGGGTCTCGACATCGGTGCAGCCCAGTCGCTTTCCCTTTATGAAACGGCACGCCGCTTCGACGCGAACACAGCGTCTCTGGCGCTCGATGCCATTGACCGGTTGTTCTCCAATGACATGATGATGACCAAGCCTGTCCGCACGCTTGGGCTGCTTGCGGCGAGCGCGCTCTCACCGATGCGCCACAGGCTGGCGGCGCTGGCCAGCGCTTCATCGCCAGACCTCCCGCCGCTCATGCAATATAGATTTTCGGGAAGCTAAGCGGCTGCGAGATCGCGCAGATGCTGCCAGGTGTAAAGCCCGCTGGAATGGCCGTCGCTGAAATGGATCCGCACGGCATAGCGTCCGACAGGGTCAGCCTTGGTGACGGAGATATCGTCAGGCACCGGTGGCTGAGGTGGGCGCGGGCCTGATCCATGACCGCGCACTTCTGCGGAAGGGCTCTCCTCGCGCAGGCGCTTATAGGGAATGGCAGCGTCCAGCCCGTCCTCGAACGTGATGGAAAGCTCTGCAGCCCCCTTGCGGAACCGCAGCTCCTGCGGCCACGGCATCACACTCATTTGCCGGTCGCCTCATCGAGCACGCGCGCCTCGTTTTCCAGCATGATGGGCAAGCCGTCGCGGATCGGATAGGCCAGCCCCGCACGCTTGGAGACAAGCTCCTGACGCTCACGATCATAAGTCAGCGGCGTACGTGTGACCGGGCAGATCAGCTGCTCCAGCAGGCGCGGATCGGTCTTTGTCTCAGTCACGTGGATCTCGGTTTCACTCGTCATTGGAGTGTCGAGGAATCATCACCGGGCGCGTCCATGTCAAGCAGAGCGATCAGGGCGCGGCACCGCGCCGCGACCGTGTTGGCCTCGAGCAGTGCCTGCTTTTCCATCGGCGCGAACGGGCACCCGGCTGACAGTGCATGGACAAGTGTCTCTATCGGTGCGCTTTCGACAGCATCCCAGTCGACGTCCATTGCATGGCTCGCCACGTACTTCTTGAGGGCGCTGGCCAGCTTTTGCCGATCCGGCAGATTATCAAGATCAGGCTCAGCAAGGTCGTCCGCATAGGGAGACCAGTCGGGCGCCACCTGCCGATAGGGCGACGTGACATCGAGTTCGCTGCGAAGCCTGAAGCGGCAGATTCCCGTCAGGCTGATCAGATAGCGCCCGTCATCCGTCTCCGAATAGCTCGTCAGCCGCCCGGCACAGCCAACGCCGGCCAGTTTCGGATGTATCTTGTCGCCCCCAACCGGCTGGATCATGCCAATCAGACGAGAGCCTGATAGCGCGTCATCAATCATGTTCAGATAACGCGGCTCAAAAATGTTGAGCGGCAGAGACCAGCGCGGAAACAACAACGCGCCCGTAAGCGGAAAAACGGCGAGCGTTTCCGGCAGGTCTTCTACCTTCCTGTAGCCATGCCTCATCATATGTCAGGCCCTTTCCCGTCCAGACTGAGGACATGGCGCGCCGACAGACGATGTCGAGGCCTTAGGCGAACATCAATGAGGACAGGCGCCTGCGACCCTCAATAGTGGCGGGGTCTTTAGGGCCTGCAGCCTCGAACAATTCGAGCAGCTTGGCTTTCGCCTTGCCCTCTCCCCACTCAAGATCATCCGAGAGGATCTTCAGAAGGTGGTCGGCCGCTTCCTTGTTGCGCCCACGCGCCATTAACGCTTCGGCAAGCTCAAGGCGAAGCGCGTGATTTGCCCGGTCCGCAGTGACCTTGTCGATCAGCGCGTCGAGCTCGCTATCCTTAGGCGCGTCAGCCATCAGCTCGATTGCCGTGCGCACGCTCTTGATCGCCGGATCCATCTGGCGGTCAGGGCCAGCCATGTCGAGGATTTGCGAGGCGCGGTCCGGGTCGTCATTGGCGAGATAGCAACGCGCCAAGCCAACGATTGCCGGGATGTTCTTCGGGTCGCGTTCGATGATCGCGCCATAGATCTGTGCGGCCTGACCGGCATCACCGGCCTGCAAAAGCCCGTCTGCATGCTCGATCGCTTCCTGGATCTGCTGGCCTTCATCGGTCCCGCCGAGCAGCTTTTCGATGAACTGCTTCAGCTGGCTCTCAGGAAGCGCGCCCTGAAAGGCATCGACCGGGCGGCCATTATCGAAGGCGAAAACAGCCGGAATGGATCGCACGCCAAGCTGGCCTGCAATGCCCGGGTTCTCGTCAATGTTGACCTTGACGAGTTTGACCTTGCCTTGCTGCTCGTTGACCACTTTCTCCAGAACCGGGGTCAGCGACTTACACGGGCCACACCATGGTGCCCAGAAGTCGACCAGTACTGGCGCCTGCTTGGACGCCTCGACCACATCGGCCATGAAGTCCTGGTCGGTGGAGTCCTTGATATTGCCGCCAGCGCCGCCGGCTGGCCCAATGGTGATGTCTTCCATTTCGCTTTCGCCTTTCGGAATTTTCTGACGCGGAACTTGGGTCTTCGGCGCGGAAAAAACAACATCCCCCATGCGGGCTTATTCGTCTGGCAGGAGAGCTGCAAAGTCCACCACGGTGAGGTCATGACCGGTCGCCTCAACGAACCGCTTGAAATCGTCGCGTGAAATGGCCGTCGTGCCGGTATTCACCAGCGGATGGAAATTCAGCGTGTCGAACGCCATCAGGGCCGCATCGACGATGAAGCGGACCTTTTGATCCTTGTCGTTCATCAGCGCGAAGCCAGTGACAGAGCCGGGCGTTACGCCGAGTAGCTCTTCCATCAGCTCGCCGCTCGCAAAGGACAGGCGCCGTGTCCCGATCAGCTTGTGCAGCTGGTTCAGCCTCAGCTCGCTGTCTGCATGCGCCGAGATGAGGACGATGACCCCGTCCTTGTCCTTCATGAACAAATTCTTCGTATGCCCGCCCGGCATCGTCTCTTTCAGCTCGCGCCCTTCTTCCACGGTGAAGGTCGCCTCGTGCCAGCGCGTTTCATGGCCGAGGCCGAGCTGGTCGAGATAGGCAAAGAGGTCGTCAGGGCTTGCGGGCATAGCGGTCTTTCAGGCAATCAGGGCGCAGGCGTCAAGTACGCGGCGCGCGCAAAAGCCCGGCCCAAGGACAAGGACAAGGAGGCTCCACATGGAGCTTGAATGCTACAAGATCTACAATGTCGCCCCTGAGATCAGGCCAGGCGTGTCCCAGCGCGACTGGATGGACAAGTTCCCGGACCGCCATCCCTATCGCTGCCTGCCGCTCACCATGGCGAACTCCACCGGCTGGGAAATCCTCTGCCCGATGGACATCAAGATCATCTGGGATGGCGGCGAGCATGACTATTCGCTGAAGCTGTTCACGACGGGCGACCCGGCGGCTATTCCGTCCTTCGCAGACAGTCATTTCCGGCGCGGTATCGTGACCTTCCATACCGGTCACCTTTTCCGCACCCCGCCAGGCTGGGGCGTCTGGACCACTGGCCCGCCAAACTATTTCAAGGATGGCATCCAGCCGCTGACAGGCCTTGTAGAGACTGACTGGCTGCCTTTCCCCTTCACCATGAACTGGCAGATGACGCGCCCCGGCGAAGTCGTCTTCAAGAAGGGTGAACCCTTCTGTTTCGTCATGCCCTTCGAACACGGCAAGACCGAACAGATCCAGCCAGAGCGCAAACTTCTATCCTCCAACAAACAGCTCCAGGACGACTACCTTGCCTGGAATAAGAGCCGGAGCGGCTTTCTGGAAAAGCTTGAAGCGCGCGATCAGGACACGGTGAAGGCTGGCTGGCAGCGCCACTATATGCGCGGCGAGAAAGTCACCGGCGACAAGGCCGACGCCCACCAGACCAAGCGCCGCCTGAAGCCACCGAAAGACGTGTAGGCCCGAACACGACGCCCTCATCCTGAGCGAAGCCGAAGGACGAGGGCGGCATCGCTTACGTCAATCTAGCGCGAATTGCCTCGGCTTTACCGGGGCCCAAGAACACCGATTACACCTCCCGCCTGAAAATCCCCCTTGCACCCTGATCCTATTTGCGCTTAAAGCCCGTCTCTCGCTGATCGGCGCAAGTCGGCCAGCTACCCTATAGGACGCGGGCGTAGCTCAGGGGTAGAGCACAACCTTGCCAAGGTTGGGGTCGTGAGTTCGAATCTCATCGCCCGCTCCAATATTTCTCAATATCGACAAAGTGATTTCATGCCCGTTTCGGGCATCGATGTCGTGCGCAGTCCGCAGCCCTTAGCAGTGCTAATTGGCTCGTTGAGTTGACCGTAAAACTGCCCGCGCTAAGCCCCTCGCCTTGAGTGGGCGGCGCCAGATCGCCCCTCTCCGGTACAGTTTCTCCCAGAGGGTTTCTTACATGCGTATCTCGACATTCCGGCGCGCCTGCCTCGCGTCCGTCTGCCTTGCTTTTTGCGCCGGCCCGGCCGCCGCCCAGACAGGCCCTGACAACGAAGACAACGTCCGCAAGCTGGAGACGGTCGCCGTCACAGCGACGCGGCGCGAAGAGTCGACGCTCGACATTCCAGCCAGCGTCACCGTGCTGGCGGGCGAGATTGCTGAAAAGGCTTCCACGCTGGACGGTGCCGAAGGCGTCACGCAATACCTTACCGGTGTCGAAGCGGCCGTCGCCAATGGCTCACAGGTCGCCTTCCAGATCCGCGGCATCGGCGCCGTCGACCATCAGGCGCTGACGCCGACCGCCGCCGCCATCTATTCGGACGGCGTCTTTCTCTCGACGAACGTCCAGACCAGCCTCTTTCTCTATGATCTTGCCCGCGCGGAGGTGCTGAAAGGCCCGCAGGGCACGCTCTACGGTCGCAATGCCTCTTCGGGCGCGATCAACTTCATCAGCACGCGGCCAAGCCAGGATCAGGAGGGCTACATCCGCGCCTCATACGGCAATTTCAACCGGATCGATCTTTCAGGGGCTGGTGGCGCCGCGCTGACCGACCGTCTCTCTTACCGCGTCGCGGGCCGCTACCTCTCGCAGGACCCGGCCCTCGATAATGTTCAGACGGACCCGGCCATTCCGCGCGGCCCGGATGCGGCAGGCGGTAAGCGCGATGAGTTCGGCCTTCGCGGCCAGCTTCTCTATGAGGCACCCGGTGGCTCAACGCTCCTGCTGCGCGGCCATTTTGAAGAAGACAAGGGCATCAACACGACCCCGCGCAATGACAGCCTGAACGTTGGCGACCATGAGATCTCGTCCGAAGGTCTTGGCCTCAAAGACACTGACAATGAGTTCTACGGGTTTGCGCTCGAGGGCGAGACGACTGTCGGGGCGTGGTCGCTCTATTCGCTCTCGGCGCTTGAAGGTTATGGGCAGGACTACGGCTTTGATTTCGACGGCACGCCCGCGCCTTTCGGCAATCCGAACCTCAACGCCAATCTCAGCTATGACCGTTCTTTCCTGCAGCTCAGCCAGGAAGTGCGCGCCGCGCGTGAGTTTGACCGCGCCCGCGTGCTTGTCGGCGGCCACCTCGCCTTTGAGGACTTTTCGCAGGATTATCTCATCTGGTGCGGACAGCTCGATCCGCAGACACTTGCGGGGACCTGTCCCTATGTCGGCACGGCGGGCCGCGTGGGGCCTGACCCCGTCTCACCGCTCACAGCTGTCTCCCTACTCACCCATATTGGGCAGGAGCGGACCACCGCCGCCCTGTTCACCTATAATGACTTTGATCTTTCAGACCGCCTCACCCTGACGCTCGGCGCGCGCTACACCTACGAGGACATCGAAGGCAGCGGCTATGGCCAGCACATCTTCACCGACGGCACGCGCGGCCTGAACAATCGCGATGGTCTTGGCGGCGCGGTCGGGCAAAATGCCCTCGAAGAGAACAAGTTCACTGGCAATGCCGCGCTTCGCTATGCGCTTTTGCCGGACACATCGATCTATGCCTCGGTTGCCAATGGCTACAAGAGCGGCGGCTTCAATGGTGAGGTCCAGAACAATGCGACCAACTGGCAGGATGAAGGTCTGTTCGGCGCCGAAACCGTGACCTCCTATGAGGCGGGCTTCAAGACCGCGCGTGGCAATTTTGCCTTCAACGCAGCGGCCTTCTATCAGGACTATGACGCCCCGCAGGCGCGCATCTTCGTATCCTTCGACCTGCCGGATGGCAGCCAGATCACGTCGAACTCGCTCTCGAACCTCGATGAGGCGGTGTCCTACGGCGTCGAAGCCGACACACGCTGGTCACCGCTAGACGGCCTCGATCTGACTGCCAGCATCACCTGGCTCGAAACCGAAATTGAGCAAACCAGCAACACCGCCGGCAACGCCGCGCTCTTTGACGGCAACCCGCTGCCCTTCGCGCCGGAGCTTTCGGCCACCCTTGGCATCCGTCAGGAATGGCAGCTCACAGACAATCGCCGCGCAGCCATTCAGGCGAATGCGAAAGCCAAGAGCAAATACTATCTCGACGCCGAGGGTCTCGATGCGCGCAGTCAGGATTGCTATGCCACGGTGGACGCCAGCGCGACGCTCTATCTCGACACGCGGGGCCTCGAGCTCAGCCTGTGGGGGCGCAACCTGACGGACGAGGACGTTGCCATCTCCGGCTATGGCTTCATCGGCTACAACACATTCCGCTCTGATCCTCGCCAGTACGGGGTTGCGGCGAAGCTCAACTTCTAGGCCTCTCCCCGGCGGCAGGGGTGGCCGTGTGCGCATCGCTCCGCCATGTTTCCTCCAACAGCCAAAACGAAAGAGGCCAATGGAGGAAATATGACGGAGCGCAAGAAAGTCCTCGTCGCTGGTGCGACGGGCGTCGTCGGCCTCGCTGCGATGAAGCATTTCGCCAGCCAAGGCGTCGAAACGATCGCGATCAGCCGCCGCACGCCGCGCGAGACCTATGGCGCGGCCCATGTAAGCCTCGATCTTATGGACGCTGACGCCTGCGCGGCCTTCGCGCGCCAGCACGGCGACGTCACCCACCTGGTCTATGCGGCCCTGTTCGAGAAGCCCGGCCTCATCGCTGGCTGGCGCGAAGCCGATCAGATCGACACGAATGATGCGATGCTGCGCAATCTGATTCAGCCTCTCATGGAGAGCGCGAAGTCCCTCCGCCACGTCTCCATCCTGCAGGGCACCAAGGCCTATGGCGCGCACATCCGCCCCATCGAGACCCCCGCGCGAGAGGACCGCTCCGAAGTCGAGCATGAGAATTTCTACTGGAAACAGGAGGCATATCTGCGCGAGGCCGCCACCGGCGCGGACTGGTCATGGAGCATCTTCCGCCCGCAGATCATCTTCGGTGAGGCAACCGGCGCGGCCATGAACCTCATCCCGGCCATCGGCGCCTATGGCGCGCTGCTGAAAGAGAGGAGCGAGCCGCTGCACTTCCCCGGCGGCGCACACACCGTCCTCGAAGCGGCGGATGCAGACCTCGTCGCCCGCGCCATCTCTTGGGCTGGTGAGAGCGAGGCTGCTCAGAACCAGATCTTCAACGTCACCAATGGCGATGTCTTCACCTGGCGCGGGGTCTGGCCCGCCATTGCGGCCGCGCTCGGCATGGAGGTCGGCGAGGAACGCCCGATGCAGGCGGGCGCATGGCTCGAAAGCCAGTCAGAGGCTTGGGCTGCGCTCGCTGAGAAACACGGCCTTACCGAACCGAACCTGAAAGCCCTGCTCGGTGAGTCTCACCATTATATCGACTTCACCATGGCATCCGGGCTCGAAGGTCAGCTTCCGCCCGCCATCGTCTCGACGATAAAGCTTCGCCAGTCGGGCTTGACCGAGGTGATCGACACCGAAGCCATGTTCGCCAAATGGTTCGCCTGGTTTCAGGAGGCGGGCTACCTGCCCAAACCCTAGCGGATGCGCGTCCAGACTGTCGTCTTGCAAAGTGGGCGGATCACGCAGCCCTGAAGCTCCAGCTCATTGGCGGATGTCAGCTTGATCGTGCCCGAATAGGTTTTGCCGTCTGCGGGATTATAGAGCTTACCGCCGCTCCATCGCTCCGGCCCGCCGGAAAACCCGGTCAGCATGGTGATGCCTTTCAGCGGACGGTCCCGCAAAGCGCGATCATTGTTTTCGACGTCTTTGGCTTCTGCCGACGCCTTGATCGCGTTCGAGGTCAGCAGGGTGCCGCACATGGCCGCGCCGCAGGGTGCAATCTCGACTTCGGCACCGTTTGTGCCTGTACTCCAGACGCCCGTGATGTCCTGCGCGATCGCTGGCGCACCTGCGGCAGCAAAAGCGATGCAAACGAATGCTCTCTTCATATATGGTCCCCTTGAACAAGGGGCGGTGTTGCGCCCCAGTCCCCCACCGCTAGGGCGAATTTGCTAGAAAATGACTAATTCCAGCCAGCCTGAACGCCTCCTTACCCGGACGCCGCTTGGCTGGTGCGACCCTGTCGAGGCGTTCGCGCCTCTTAAAGACACGCCCTTCGCGCTCCTGCTGAATGGCGGCAGTGGAAAGTGGAGCTATATCTGCGCCAACCCGATGCGCACGCTGCATGTGACGGCCGCCGACGGACCCCGCGATCTTGATGTCGCGAGAAGCGGCATGGCCGCGCTGCCATTCAAGCGACCGGATGACGCGCCGCCTTTTTGCGGTGGCTGGGCCGGGCTCTTTTCATATGAATATGGCCGCGCATTGCTTCCCAAGCTGGGCGAAGGCGCTGAGCGCGGCGCATGGCCTGACATTGCCCTTGGTCTTTATAATGAACTCATCGCTTTCGATCACGAAACTGAGCGCGCCGAGCATTTCTTCTGGCGCTGGAACGAGAGTACTGAGCCAAAACTCCTAGGTCTAATTGGTGAACCAAAGACCGACCTCCATGTCTCCTTGGCATCAGCGGTAACGGCGCGCCTGCCGCGTGCAGACTATGAAGCCCGTCTCGCCCGCACGGTGGACTACGTCCATGCCGGTGACTGCTTCCAGTCCAACATCTCCCAGCGTTTCGATTTTGAACTCAACATGGGCGCCCACCCGTTTGACCTCACGCGCCGCCTTGCCAGGTCGAGCCGCGCGCCGTTTTCAGCCTATTTCCGCCTGCCCGGTCTGGCGCTGGCCTCGAACTCCCCGGAACGCTTCCTGCAGATCGGCGTCCAACCTCACGGCGCCCTCAAAGCCATCACGCAGCCCATTAAAGGCACGCGCCCGCGCGGCACCACCGAGGAAGAAGACCGCGCCCTCGCCAATGAGCTTCTCTCCTCGGAAAAAGATCTCGCCGAGAATCTGATGATCGTCGACCTCATGCGGAACGATCTTTCGCGTATATCGACGCCTGGCAGTGTCCGTGTGCCGAAGCTCCAGGCACTCGAGACCTATGCCAATGTCCACCATCTTGTCTCCACGATTGAAGCGACGCTCGCGCCAGGGCGGGATGCTTTCGACGTCATAAAGGCCGCGTTTCCCGGCGGGTCGGTCACAGGCGCGCCCAAGATCCGGGCAATGCAGATTATCGAAAAGCTCGAGGATGAAGCGCGCGGCCCTTATTGCGGGTCGCTCGCCTGGATCAGTCCGGACGGCGCCATGGATTCCTCTATCCTGATACGCACAGTCGCCTTCGAAGAAGAAAACGATGGCGGCTGGCGGGGGCATTTTCGATCAGGGGGTGGAATCGTCGCGGACTCCGTCCCCTCGGAAGAGTACACTGAAACACTCGACAAGGCCCGCGCCATCCGGGCTGCGCTTGAGGGGGAGTAGCGTATGGATATCGCATTTCTTGGAGCAGAGCGTCAGACCAAGCCTGCCGTATCGGTTCGCGACCGCAGCTTCCTGCTTGGCGACGGATGCTTTGAAACCCTGTGCGTGACCGACGGAGAGATTGAAGGCGCCAGCGAGCATATCGCCTTGCTCCGCCGCTCCGCAAAAACGCTATCCATCTCGGGCTATCCAGACGATGAAATCCTTCTCGCTGCACTGGGTGAAGCGGCGAGCGTCGCAGGAAGCAGCGCATCCCTTCGTATCACGCTGAGCCGCGGGGCCGGCGGACGGGGCGCCGATGCCGGAGAGGCCCAGCCGCTGACCGTGATCAGCCTTTTCCCGACTATGCAGTCACGGCCTTATGCGCCGCTTTCAGCGATCATCTCTTCGATCCGGCGCAATGAGACCTCCCCTGTCAGCCAGATCAAGCCGACAAATTATGCCGACAGTCTCGCTGCACGCCGCGAGGCCGAAGCCGCTGGCGCTGACGAAGCCCTGCTTCTGAACATGCAGGGGCGTCCTGCTTGCTTTGCCATGGCCAATCTTTTTATCACCCAGCCAGGTGGGAGCTGGGTCACACCTCCACCCTCTGAAGGGGTCCGCCCTGGATATATGCGTGGCCGGGTGATGGCGAAGCTTGAGGAGCGCGGAACGCCCTGTCTGGAGCGCCCCATCGACTCCGAAGAACTTACCCTTCCGAATGGCCGGATTTTTGCAACGAACAGCCTGTGGGGGCTCAGACTTGTCGCAAGTTTGGATACCCGCACCTGAAGAATGTCCTCAACTTATCCGGAGGCAGGACGTTGATAGCAGAGGCGCAGACACTGGAACCGGCGAGGTACCCATTGGTCGATCAGGCTGTAATCTATGCAATAGGCGACGTTCATGGCGAGCTGGCCCGGCTTGAAGCGCTGCATGAAAAGATCGTGGCGCATCACCTGGAATGGCATTCAGACCGCTGGCTCAAACTCATCCATCTCGGCGACTATGTCGATCGCGGCCCGGACAGCGCAGGCGTCATCGAATTGCTGCGAGACCTTGAAACGCGAACCAACATCATCGTCGTCAATCTGCGCGGCAATCATGAGCAGATGATGCTGGATGCCGCTGACGAAAGACATGGCGACTCGCGTCTTCACTGGCTCAGCAATGGCGGTGACGCGACGCTACATAGCTATATGCGCCGCGGCACTGACATGCCACCCGAAGACGACATTGAATGGGTCCGTAGTCTGCCGACGCTCCATCTGGAAGAGGATCGTCACCTCGTTTTCGTGCATGGCGGCGTCGACCCATCCAGCTTTCCCCATTGCGGCGCGCAAACCCATATGTGGACGCGCTCGCAGCGCTTTTTCGAACCGGACCAATGGGAAGGCAGCCCGCTTGATGGCTGGACAGTTATCCATGGGCACACCCCAACCGACGATGCGTCACCAGAACTCGCAGGCGATCCGCCCTGCCGTTTCAATCTCGATACAGGCGCGGTCTATGGCGGACGACTGACCGCAGGCGTCTTTGCGCCGGGCGTGACAACGCCAGAATTTATCTTCGCCTGATAGCAGGCGAACATAAACTCTCCCTTGCCGGGGCGGAACAAATCAGGAAAACAGGAAGAGCCTGTTAACCCGAATAGTGGTTTTTCGCCTTCTATGTCCGAAACCCTTCGCATCCTCGGTATCGATCCCGGCCTTCGTCATACCGGCTGGGGCGTGATCGAACAGACAGGCTCCCGGCTCAGCCACATCGCCCATGGCGTTATCCGCATCGATCCCGGCTTAAGCCTCGCGGCCCGCCTTGGCGGTATCTTTGAAGCGATAGGTCTCCTGACAGCGGAATACCTGCCGCAAATCGGCGGCGTAGAGGAAACACTGGTCAATGCGAACCCGCGCTCTGCGCTGAAGCTTGGTCAGGCGCGCGGCGTGGCAATGGCCGCACTTCATAGTGCCGGTCTGGATGTTTTTGAATTTTCGCCGCGCACGATCAAGCTTGCCGTCGTCGGTACAGGCGCCGCAGATAAAAACCAGGTCGGCTTCATGGTCGCACGGCTACTGCCCAAGGTTGGCAAATTGCCATCTGATGCGGCCGACGCGCTCGCCTGCGCCATCTGCACCGCCCATCATGCACGAATGCCAACCCAGCTGCGCGCAAGGGGGGCCGCATGATCATTGGTAGGCTGAGGGGAGAGATCGCGACGGTCGGGACTGACAGTGTCATGATCGACATTGGCGGCGTCGGCTATGTTGCGCTTGCTGGCGCTCGGCTGCTCTCACGCTTGTCTCCGGGCGACAAGGCTGAGTTGCACATTGAGACCCGGGTGACGGAAAGTTCAATCACCCTGTTTGCGTTTGAAAGCGATGAAGCCCGCGCCTGGTTCGTGCGCCTGCAGGATGTACCAGGCGTCGCTGGCAAGTCGGCCATGGCCATCATGGATGCTGTCTCGCCCGCAGAACTCATGGACGCGCTTGCTATAAGTGATGCCGCGACCATCTCGCGCGCCAAGGGCGTCGGCAAGAAACTGGCTGAACGCATCATCGGCGAGCTGTCCGGCAAGCCCCCACCCATGGGCCGGTTTGGCGCGTTCGCGCCGCATACATCCATGAAAGAAACTGAGACTCAGGCACCCGCGGCCGCAGGCAGCCGCAGCGAAGCGGTCTCCGCGCTGGTCAATCTTGGCTACGCACAGGCTGATGCGTCGAAGGCCGTGCTGGCTGCGTCCAGAAATAATCCTGAGGCTGACACCTCCGCCCTCATTCGTGCCGGCCTGAAAGAGCTTGCGCCCTCATGAGCCGGGATGGAAGCCTCACTGATCCTGAGCGCCAGTCCGGCGAAGCGCTGGACCGGGCGCTCCGCCCGCAGTCCTTCGATGACTATGTCGGCCAGGACGCCATCAAGTCGAATCTGAAAGTCTATGTCGATGCCGCCAAGGCGCGCGGCGAAGCGCTTGACCATGTCCTGCTCTTCGGCCCGCCCGGGCTCGGCAAGACGACGCTCGCGCAGATCGTTTCGAAAGAGCTGGGTGTGGGTTTCAGATCCACGTCGGGCCCGGTCATCGCCAAGGCTGGCGATCTCGCGGCGATCCTGACCAATCTCGAAGCCAATGATGTTCTCTTCATCGACGAGATTCACCGTCTGCCGCCCGCCGTGGAAGAGATCCTCTACCCGGCCATGGAGGACTACGCCCTCGACATCGTGATTGGCGAAGGGCCTTCGGCGCGCTCTGTCCGGCTCGATCTTGCGCCCTTCACCCTTGTTGGCGCGACCACCCGGGCCGGCCTCCTCGCAAATCCGCTCCGAGACCGCTTCGGCATTCCGATGCGCCTCGACTTCTATAGCCCGGAGCATCTTTCCCGCATCATCATGGCGGCGGCGCGCAAACTGTCGGCGAACATTACAGAAGACGGCGCGCTGGAAATTGCGACCCGCGCCCGCGGCACGCCGCGTATCGCGATACGGCTACTACGTCGTGTGCGCGATTTTGCCGAAGCCGAAGGGGCGTCCATTGACAAGGCTGCCGCCTCCCGCGCGCTTTCGCGCCTTGAGATAGATCAGGACGGGCTCGACGCACTCGACCGGCGCTATCTTGAAGCCCTGGTGCGCACTTATGCAGGCGGGCCCGTCGGCGCAGACACGCTGGCCGCTGCCCTGTCAGAGGCCCGCGACGCCGTCGAGGACATGATCGAACCGTTCCTGATGCAAAAGGGCTATATCGCCCGCACCCCGCGCGGCCGTATCGCCGCTCCGCTTGCCTATGAACGGCTCGGCCTGTCGCCTCCGGCCAGCGGCCAGCAAAGCGGTCTCTTCAACGGAGATTGAGCCGCCATGCTGCGCCTGCCAATCGAATATCATGAGCTTATGCGCGCAGTCGTGATCTACATGTATGGCCTCGGCGCGGGCGGCGCCTGGATCGCAGCGATCGCCTCTCCCAACACCTCCTATGACAAGCTCGACCCAGCGCGCGCCGATACGCATATCAGGGCGTTATTGCGGACAGCATCGGCGCAAATCGCTGTGGTTCTTCTGCTTGCCGCAGCCCTCGCAGCGCTCATCACCTATTACATGTCGGCGCTTTTTGCAGTCATCGCCGCGATCGGCTTCATCTCCAACCGCCTCATCCTCTCGAGACGCTCGACCGAAGGCCGCGTCAGGGACCGAAGACAGGCCCGCCGCGTCATTGCGGTCGGCCTGACCCTCGTCTTCATGCTGGCAATTCTGATTGCGATGATTTTCGCGGTGCAGCGGCTCTAGTTCGAGATCCCCTTTTAGGGCTGGCTCAATACTGCGGCTCACAGGTCTCCATAGCTTCATCGAAATGCGGTTTCAGCGTTTCGTGAAGAAGGCTGCACATTTCGTCACGATGGATTGGCGCCGCTAAGTCGACGAAGAAGTGTATGACGTCGACATTCTCTTGCAACGCTGCGGTTACTGGAAATCCGCTGCGTCTTTGGAGATCTTTGAGCACCATGCTTGTAGCGGGGTCTTTGAGCGTCAAAGTCTCGGGCCTCTTAAGCTTCCAACCTTTCACAATGACTAAGCCCATTTCGCTGTCTGCGTAGATACTCTCCAAGTCGAAAACGAGGCTGGGCCCTGTTTCAGCCTTTACCGTCAATCCGAGTGTACAGTTCGCGAATAGGTGTTTCACATCTCCAGCGAAAGATCGCTCCAAGTGCGCACCAGCTATTCTCGGAGCCAGATGAGTTCCGCAACGCTCCCCGCGGAGACTTTTAAATGTCGTTAAGCCCGACTCACGCCACGCGCAGAATTGCCCTTTAAACTTCAGATCAAATAGAGGGAAATCTGCACTGCGAATACTGGCGCTCTCGAGCTCGAATTCGTGAAAGCAAATCTCCGGGTCTGCGAATAAGTCCGTATGCAGGACTTCACCCGCTCCATCGCGTTCGACAGAATAGGGCTCGGTATCTGTTACAGCCTTGCCGCAAGCGACCATTGCCCATGCCGAAAAAAGCGCCACGAAGGCTTTTAGCTTCCCCGTCATCCGTCACCCTCGAAAATGGCCTCTAGAATATCCCGATCCACGCCTGCTCTCTCATCGAGCAAGACTGTACGAATTTCAACTTTGGATCTTCGCGCTCTAACGGCTCTAGTTCGAGATCAGCCACATCAGCTGCATTGAATGCAGGCGCAGCAGCGCCTCGTAGGACTGTTTCGCCGCCTTGCGCGCCACATGTGCCGCAAGCCAACGCGCGACAGCACCAAGCGCGAGGCTGAGCGCCATACCCGGCAGGAACATCCACCAGCCGATCATGAAACTTCCCATCACGGCCAGCATCACGAAGACGACCGACATGGCGTCGGCGAGCTTGATCCATGTTGGCGCATTCCGACCAAAAGGCGCGAGAAGTTCGGGATTGCGGTGAAGCGCCTCGGCATCGATCGCCCAGACCGGGCCGCCGCGCTTGGCAAGCTTGGCGATGCGCGTCGGCGCTCCGTTCTTGTGAGGGTTTGGCGCAACTGCAAGGAACATCGTCTTCAGACCACTTTCTGTGCCGGTCCTGAACGATCTGCAATTTTAATACCGGGAAGACGCAAACGCCGCCCGCCTCAACCGGCCCGCGCCGTGATAGAAAGCGCGTGCAGCCCGCTATCGAACTCATCCTTCAGCGCAGAATTCACTGCCCGCTGCATCTCTACCCGGCTCTTTCCGTCAAATGCGGATGAGACAATTTCGACCTTATAATGGGTTTCACCCTCGGGGCGCGCGCCCGCATGACCGGCATGCATGGCGCTGTCATCCCTGACATTAAGCTCGCTAGGTGCAAAAAGCTGCGTCAATCTCGCACGAATCCGCTCTGATCTGTTTGTCAATTCTGGCCTCATTAAACTCTTCACTCTATGTTCCCTGACCCATGGCAGATGCATTTTCATACCGCGTCAAGTTCACCGATATACGGGTGAAGCCTCCGAAGGAGGAGCAAGAGCGCCAGAAAGCCGTCGAGACGCGAGAGTGTCATCGCGACGACTGCGACCTGGCAGGCGATCACCCCGCACCGAAGCCGAGAGGCCTCGAAGGTGTCTACTGGTTCTGCCAGAAGCATGCGGGGGAGTATAACCGCAACTATGACTTCTTTGCAGGCATGTCGGATGCCGAGCTGGAGGCCTTCAACGAAATGGCCCGCCACGGCTTCCAGAAGACCTGGAAGTTCGGCACCGGTCCGATGGGCAAGGGCAAGGCCGCTGCGGCGCACGATCCACGTCGTTGGCGCGGCAAGGAATTCTTCGAACAGAATGCCGAAGCCCGTCAGGCGCGCCGCAAGGAGCAACAGTCCGAAGGCGTTACCGCGCAGGCGCTTGCTGAGCTTGATCTTGAAGCTGGCGCAACCGCCAATGAGATCCGCGTGCGCTACAGCGAGTACATCCGCAAGTTCCACCCGGACTCCAATGGCGGCGATCGCTCGACAGAGCACATGCTTGCCCGCGTCCTTCGCGCCGGCAAGACGCTGAAGGCGGCCGGAATGATGAAGGCCTGAGCATCGCGCTTAAGTCTTCACGTCTCCGGGCGGCATGAAAAGCAGATCCATGGCGTTTGACGTTTCCATCATCACGCTCTTCCCGGACGCGTTTCCGGGCATGCTCGACGTCTCTATACTCGGGCACGCGCGCGAGCAGGGCATCTGGTCACTGGAGACGACGGACCTTCGCAGCTTCGGCCTCGGCAAACATCGCCAGGTGGATGACAAGCCGGCAGGCGGTGGCGCAGGTCTTGTCATCCGGCCGGACGTCGCTGCGGCCGCCATAGACAGCACCGAGCGGAAAGGCCGCGAGCTCATCTATCTCAGCCCGCGCGGCGAGCCATTCACCCAGAATCTCGCCCATGAGTTTGCACAGGGCCCAGGCCTCATCTGCTTCTGCGGGCGGTTCGAAGGACTGGATGAGCGCGTCATATCCCAGCGCGGCATGCGGGAAGTCTCGCTAGGCGATTTTGTCCTCGCTGGCGGCGAAGTCGCAGCGCAGGCCATCATAGAAGCAACGCTCCGGCTGCTGCCAGGCGTAGCCGGGAATGAAACCTCTATTGAAGATGAGAGTTTCTCGGCCGGGCTACTCGAATACCCGCAATATACGCTGCCCCGGATATGGGAAGCTCAGCCCACGCCGGACGTGCTTTTGTCCGGCGATCACAGCAAGGTCGACCAATGGCGGCTCAACCGCAGTAAACTGTTGACAGAAGGGCGCCGTCCCGATTTATGGGCCGCTTACCTCAACGGGCAAAGAATACGAGCGTCGGAGACGGACGATGAACATGATTGAACAGCTCGAAGCTGAAGAAGTGGTACGCGTCACTTCAGGCAAGGAAATCCCGGATTTTTCTCCTGGCGATACCCTGTCTGTGAATGTGCGCATTCGCGAAGGCGACCGTGAACGCGTCCAGCGTTTCGAAGGCGTCTGCATCGCCCGCGCCGGCAAAGGCGTGAATGAGAACTTCACGGTCCGCAAGATTTCCTTCGGTGAAGGTGTCGAGCGCGTCTTCCCGGTTGTCTCGCCGATGATCGAGAGCATCGAAGTCAAGCGCAAGGGCCGTGTGCGCCGCGCGAAGCTCTATTACCTGCGCAACCTGCGCGGCAAGTCGGCCCGTATCGCAGAGCGTACCACTGGCCACGGCGTGGAGACCACTGAGGTCACCGTATCCAAGACCGAGCGCAAGCGTCAGCGCGTCGAGCAGAAAGCTGCCCGCCGTGAGCAGGCCGCCAAGGATCGCGCAGAGGCAGAAGAAGCCAAGCGCAAGGCCGCAGAAGCTGAAGCAGCGGCCGCCGAGGCAGAAGCTGCAGCCGCAGAGAACGATGCGGCAGAGGGTGAAAACACCTCCGACCAGTAGAATTTCCTAATATTTGGTAATTTTTTAACCCCGCAACGGAAGTTGCGGGGTTTTTGTGTTCTGGCTGCAACACTTTTGGCTTATACCCCCATAACACTACGGCATATGGCTTGCAGAGTAGGTGACAAGCGGGCCGCGAAAGCCAAGTTTTCCCCATCTGGGACAGTGTTTTTCAAGGTCTTGCTCGCGTGCGAAGGGAATCTAGTTGGTTTCAAGATTACCGTTTCGTATACGAAATGAGCGACGTCAGTATTTATGGCGTATCAACAACGGTCCCGAGGGCTTCGGGCAACTTAATATCCTTTAGTTGGCCGGTGGGGTCAGAATTGGGGAAGGTCGAATGAAACTTAGCAAGAAACTTATGGTGGGTGTCGTTGCCTTGGCTGCACTCCCCCTCGCGGCCCACGCCGATGGCGAAGCGGGCACCTGGGAACATGAAGCGGTTGGAGAGCGTTTTTCTTCAGCTGGTTCCGCAACCGACGAACGCGTCCTTACAGATGCTCAGGTTCGTGAAATCATCCAGCAAAGCGGCACGTCCGGCGGCGCTGATGTTCGCTACCTCGGTGGTGAGCAGCAAGCGATCGACAGCGTTCTGTGCTGTGAGAACGTCGAAGAGCGCGTGACCGAGAACACTGAGTTCGAGGAAACCACGACCTATTTCGACGCTGTAACCCGCCGCGAAATCGTTCAGCCGGTTGAGCGCACGCTCATCCAGCCGATCGAACGCCGCATCGTTCGTCCTCGCGTTGAAGAAGTGACTGAAGACACGGTATACGAGGAAGAGTACCTTCCAGTTCGTGTTGAGCAGGATGAAGTCCCTGCCGTTCAGGAAAACATCACCACGGATGTGACGGAAGAATATGTCGAGGAAGCAACCGAGACTTATTACGACGTCGTGACCCGCCGTGAGATCAC
This sequence comes from Henriciella marina, assembly GCF_027213945.1. GTDB lineage: Bacteria > Pseudomonadota > Alphaproteobacteria > Caulobacterales > Hyphomonadaceae > Henriciella > Henriciella marina_A. Next base: position 626,430 of record NZ_JAPWGW010000001.1, on the reverse strand, counting down.
CCAGCCGATCGAACGTACCACGATCGTTCCGGTCCAGCGCCGCATCACGCGTCCACGCACCGAGACAATCACCGCTGACACCCGTTACGAAACGGTCCGCGCACCGGTTCGTGTTGAGCAGGACGAAGTCCCGCAAGTCATCGAGAACGTGGTCCAGGATCTGACCGAGAACACCCGCGAAGAGTACACCGACACCTATGTCGATGCTGTCACCCGCCGCGATGTGTATCAGCCAGTCGTCCGCACGATGATCCAACCAGTTGAGCGCCGTATCCTTCGCGGGACGACCGAAACCGTCACCGCGGCGACCCGCTACGAGGAAGAGCGTCTTCCGGTTCGTGTTGAAACCGAACAGGCGCCTCAGATCACCGAGCAGATCATTCCGCAGGTTACCGAGCGTACCGTCCTCGAAGTTGAAGACGTCTATGTCGATCAGGTTACCCGCAACGTGGTCCAGCCGGTTGTCGTGACGACCATCCAGCCGATCGAACGCCGCGTGCTTCGCCCGCAGACCGAGACCATCGTCCGCGACACGATCTATCAGGAAGAGTACCTGCCAGGCCGCGTCGAAGCTGAGCCGATCCCGGAAACCCAGGTGAACTACATCCCGCAGGTCACCGAGGAATATCGCGAAGAGTACACCGAATCCTACTTCGAAGCGGTGACCCAGCGTAACGTGATCCAGCCGGTCGAGCGTCGCATCGTCCAGCCGATCGAATACCGCCGCGTCCGCGGCCAGGTTGAAACCGTCGTCGCACCGACCCGTTATGAGACGCAGCGCGCTTCTCTGGTGGTCCTGAACGTCGGCCCAGGTTGCCCTTGCTAGGTCAAGCCTGAACCAGAAAGACCCGGAAAGGGCCAGCTCGATGAGCTGGCCCTTTTCTTTTGCCGGATATTGCAAGGGCTGGACGTGGCGGACGGTCTTGTCATCCCCTGTCCCACATGGTCTTTTGCACCGCAGCAGGAGGCCGCTCTGACATGCCGGGCAAGACACTTTACGACAAGATCTGGGACGCCCACCTCGTGGACACCGACGCCGCGAGTGGCGACGCCCTCATCTATATCGATCTCCATCTCATTCACGAGGTAACCACGCCGCAGGCTTTCTCTGGTCTGAAGGCGAATGGGCGCAAGGTGCGCCGGCCTGAACTCACCCTCGCAGTCGCAGATCACAATACGCCCACGGAAAATCAGGCCGCTGGACTGGAAGGCGTGCGCGATGAAGCCGCCCGCAACCAGCTATCTGCGCTGTCACGCAATGTGGCCGAATACGGCATCGAATTTTTCCCAATGGGCGACGTTCGCAATGGCATCGTTCACGTCGTTGGCCCTGAACAGGGACGGACCCAGCCCGGCATGACAATTGTCTGCGGCGACAGCCATACATCGACCCACGGCGCGTTTGGCGCGCTGGCCCATGGCATAGGCACATCTGAGGTCGAGCACGTCCTCGCCACTCAAACGCTTCGCACCCAGAAGTCCCGTAACATGGCGATTGACGTCAGCGGCCAGCTAAGGGAGGGCGTCACCGCCAAGGATCTCGCCCTCCATCTCATCTCCGTCATCGGCACAGCCGGCGGAACCGGCCACGTCATGGAGTATCGCGGTGAAGCGGTCCGTGCACTCTCCATGGAAGGGCGGATGACGCTCTGCAATCTCTCGATTGAGGGCGGCGCACGCGCGGGTCTCGTCGCACCGGATGAGACGACGTTCGCCTATATGAAAGGCCGGCCGGCGGCTCCAAAAGCAGGTGCGTGGGACGTGGCTAAGTCTTATTGGGAAACCCTGTATTCTGATGACGACGCCCAGTGGGATCGCATTGTTGAAATTCGCGGCGAAGACGTTGAGCCAACCGTGACCTGGGGTACCAGTCCCGAGCAGGCCATGCCCCTCTCGGGAAATACGCCGGACCCCGCCATCATTACAGATCCCGTGCGGAAGGCCGCCGTGGAACGCGCACTCCATTATATGGACCTTGCCCCCGGCGCGCCCATTGCCGGCACGCCGGTACAGCGCGTCTTTATCGGCTCTTGCACCAATTCACGCATCGAAGATTTGCGCGAAGCTGCACGTGTCGCGTCCGGGTCAAAGGTCGCCGACGGCGTTCGCGCCATGGTCGTTCCGGGCTCCGGCCTTGTGCGTGCACAGGCCGAAGCGGAAGGTCTGGACCGCGTCTTCATTGAGGCCGGTTTCGAATGGCGTGAGCCGGGCTGCTCCATGTGCCTTGGCATGAACCCGGACATCCTCGCTCCGGGCGAGCGCTGTGCCTCTACCTCGAACCGCAACTTCGAAGGTCGCCAGGGCCGGGGCGGACGAACCCACCTGATGAGCCCGGCCCTCGCCGCCCGCGCTGCAATCACCGGCGTGATCGGCTGAGACTTCGAACACCTGGACCGCTTTTTCTTGCGCTTGCCGCAGCGGCCACCTAATCCTCTTGGTTAATAGAGTACCAATAAACTCAACACTTGGGAGGAACTAATGAAACGCACTGCACTCACCCTTGCGGCCATCTCGATCTGCGCCGCGCCAGCTTTTGCCGGCTCTATCACGATCAAATTCGACAGCGACAGCGGAAACGATCAGGAAGCCGTCTTCCACGATGATGGCACGATGACGTCTGCCGCTGGAAACGGCACCTACACCTATGACGAAGACGCCTCGAAGATGTGTATTGAGAGCGACGCGTATAATGGCTGCCTGACTTTCGCGGAGCCGGGCAATGAAGTCGGCCACGCCTCGGCCTATACCGGCGACAATGGCGCGAGCGGCACCGCCACGGTCATCGCGGCAGAGGAATAGGCAAACCCATGCCTGGTGCCGGCCTGCTGACCGCGATCGACCATCTGGTTCTCCTTTGTGGTGATATCGAGGTCGGCACCAATGCCTATTCGGCTCTTCTCGGCCGCGAGCCGGACTGGCGCGCCGCGTCGGGCGGCGCAGCGACATCTCTCTTCCGCGTCGACAACACTGCGATTGAACTCATGGCGCCCGATGGCGACGCGGGCGCAGCGCCGCGTTTACGGGAGCTGATTTCCGGCGGTGCGTCTCTCACCAGCCTAGCTTTCCGCACAGATGATATCACCGAGGCACACAGGCTTTTCACCCGGCGCGGCCTACAACCTGATGCCGTCCAGCCGGGGGAAAGCACGCATCTGGACACGGATGCGCGCCGTCATTGGCAGCGGTTCCGCTGCAGCGATGAAGCCATGGCCGGCATCAAGACCTTTGTCATTCAGCCTGAATTCGACAGTCTAGCGGCAAAAGTAGACGAATCTTGCGTCCACTGTATGGACCATGTGGTGATCAACACGCCCAATCCTGATCGCGCCGCCGCCAATTATGGTGCGCGTCTTGGCCTCGACCTTCGTCTCGACCGGACGGCCGAGCAATGGAAGACGCGTTTCCTCTTCTTCCGCACCGGCGGCCTGACCCTGGAAATCATTAACGGGCTGGACGGAGCATCAGACCCCGCCGCCAATGACCATATATGGGGCCTCACCTGGACGGTCCGCGATATCGAGGCGGCCCATGCGCGTCTCGCCAGATCGGGCATCGAAACCTCTGACGTGCGCAAAGGCCGCAAGCCCAGAACCCAGGTCTTTACGGTAAAGGACAGGACTCTCCGCGTCCCCACCTTGTTCATTGCCCACTCTCGGGATTAGAACAGGGCCATGCAAGCTTTCACCACGCTCATCTCGACCGCCGCCGCCCTCACCGACAAGGGGCGGCTCATGGCGAATGTCGACACGGACATGATCATCCCCAAACAGTTCCTGAAGACAACGGAACGCGAGGGTCTGTCGACGGGTCTGTTTTACGAACTCAAGACCACGGCAGACGGTAGCCCTGATCCGGATTTCGTCCTTAATCAGCCTGAACATCAGAATGCAGGCATTCTCATCGCAGGCGACAATTTCGGATGTGGTTCGTCACGGGAGCACGCACCCTGGGCGCTGCTGGACCAGGGCATCACATGCGTCATTGCCCCGTCCTTCGCCGATATCTTCCATAATAATTGCTACAAGAATGGGATCCTGCCCATCGCTCTGCCGATCGAGGTGTGTGAAGCTCTGGCCGAGCAGACGGGAGGCGCCAATCATCGCTTCACCGTCGATCTCGCGCAACAAGTCATCACAACGCCAGAGGGCGCGGAGATCCGCTTCAATATCGACCCTGGTCGCAAGCAAAGTCTACTCGAAGGACTTGATGATATCGGCCAGACGCTGCAGGCCGCACCTTCTATCGATGCCTTCGAAGCGCGCCGCGCACACGAAACACCCTGGCTGCCCCGCTCGCGCGCCTGAGCTTTTCTGAAAACACGTAATCGGACCGCCACTGCGGCCTGTGGAGACGATCCATGAAACAGACCCTGCTTCTTCTGCCCGGCGATGGCATTGGCCCTGAAGTGACCGCTGCCGCGCAACGCATCTGCCAGCTCGTCGCGCCGGATGTCGCGATCGAAGAGGATCTTGTTGGTGGCGCCTCCATCGACAAGCACGGCGTACCGCTTACCGCTGCCGCGCTGGACCGCGCTAAATCTGTTGACGCCATCCTCCTCGGTGCGGTTGGCGGACCCAAATGGACGGACGTTGCCCGCGACAAGCGTCCGGAAGCTGGACTCCTGGGTCTCCGCAAGGGACTCGATGTCTTCGCAAACTTGCGCCCCGCCTATTGTTTCGGCGCGCTCGTCGATGCCTCAAGTCTGAAGCGCGACCGCGTCGAAGGCCTCGACATCATGATCGTCCGTGAGCTGACCTCCGGCGTTTATTTTGGTGAGCCGCGCGGTATTGAGACCGACGCGAACGGTGTTCGCCGCGGCTTCGACATGTCGGTCTACACCGCGCCGGAAGTCGAACGCGTCACCCGCGTCGCGCTGGAAATCGCGCGCGGCCGCACCGGCCGGGTCTGTTCGGTCGACAAGGCCAATGTGATGGAAAGCGGCCAGTTCTGGCGCGAGGAAGTCACCACAGTCCACAAAACGCATGGAGATGGCGTTGAGCTTTCTCACATGCTCGCCGATGCCTGCGCCATGGAGTTGGTGCGTGCCCCGAAACAGTTCGACGTCATCCTGGCGGATAATCTGTTCGGCGATCTTCTGTCAGATGCTGCGGCCATGCTGACAGGCTCCATCGGCATGCTCCCTTCGGCCAGCCTCGGTACAGAAGGCACGCCGGGTCTGTTTGAGCCCGTGCACGGCTCGGCGCCGGACATTGCAGGCCAGGGCATCGCAAATCCTTGCGCCGCCATTCTGTCGCTGGAAATGGCGCTACGCTGGTCGCTCGCCCGCCCGGATGCCGCCGACCGGATCATGGCAGCTGTCGGCCGCGCACTCGAGGCCGGCGCCCGCACCCGCGACCTTGGCGGCGATCTCTCCACTACCGCCATGACCGACGCGATCATCGACTGCCTTTAGGTTGGGTTGGGCGCTGCCAGTCGGCGCCCGGCTCGTCCTTCGACTGCGCTCGGAATGAGCCTGTCGAACCACGCTCAGGATAAGCTGGTGAAGACGAGACCGTGAAGGCGCTCATGCTGAGCGAAGGCGAAGCACGAGCGGCGACTGGCCTCCCCTCAACTATAATCCGCAATCCTGCACATCAGCTGGCCGCGAAACTCAAAGAAGCTCGCCCCGCGAATCTTGAGCGTTTCGCCTGCCTTGCATCCATTTGGCAGATCCACCGCAGCCTTACCCTCGAACTCGATCTCTGCAGCCGCGCGCCCTTCGCCAATGGTGAGGCTGATCAGTTTTTGCCGGCGGTAGGAGAAAGCGCGGCCAGACAGTTCGGCCACCTCCCGCATCTTGCCGCGTCCCTCGAACTTCATCGTCTGGCCGTGATTGGAGATGTTTTCAAACACCACGTCTTCAGTCACGCAGTCGAGCATGCCTTCGATGTCGCGCGCATTATAGCTGCGGACATACTGGCCGATCAGGTCTTCGATCACGGTGTTTTACCTCTCATCACAGAGTGATTGCAGCTCCCACCCTGAATCCGCCCCAGTCGTGCATTACATGCTTTTCAAATCAAGGCTGGCTGGGCGCTCTTTCCATCGAAATGCTGTGATCCGTCCAGTGGCTAATCATCTGATTGGACGAAAGCTCGCTTGGCGTTAAATGAGCGGGCATCGCGAAAGGAAAAATTATGGCTATCAAAGTCGCAATCGTTGGCGCCACCGGTAATGTGGGCCGCGAACTTCTCAACATCATGGACGAGCGCGATTTCCCCGCGGCTGAAGTTCATGCGCTCGCCTCGCGCCGCTCGAAAGGCCGCGAAGTCAGCTATGGCGACAAGACCCTGAAATGCGAAGTGCTGGACGATTTCGATTTCTCCAAGGTCGACGTGGTCCTCATGTCGGCTGGCGGCACGCTGTCGAAAGAATGGGCCGAGAAGATTGGCAAGCAGGGTGCGATCGTCATCGACAACTCGTCTGCCTGGCGCATGGACCCGGATGTTCCGCTCGTCGTGCCCGAAGTGAACGGCGAAGACGTGCTTGGCTATGACAAGAAGATGATCATTGCCAATCCGAACTGCTCCACAGCGCAGCTCGTCATGGCGCTGAAGCCGCTTCATGATGCGGCAAAGATCAAGCGCGTTGTCGTCTCGACCTATCAGTCGGTGTCCGGCTCAGGCAAGTCCGGCATGGACGAGCTCTGGAACCAGACCAAGGGTATCTTCGTGAACGATGCGCCGGAACCTGAAGAATATCCACGCCAGATCGCCTTTAACGTAATCCCGATGATCGGCTCTTTCCGCGAAGACGGCTTCACCGACGAAGAAGCCAAGATGTGGAACGAGACCCACAAGATGATCGATCCGGAAATCAAGGTCACCGTGACCTGTGTGCGCGTGCCGGTCTTTGTTGGTCACTCCGAGAGCGTGAACATTGAGTTTGAGGAAGCGATTACGCCCGAACAGGCGCGCGAGGCGCTCCGCAATTTCGATGGCGTGCAGGTCATCGATAACCCCGAAGAAGACCAGTATATCACGCCGGTTGAGTGCAAGGGCGAATGGGACACTTTCGTCTCGCGTATCCGCGTCGACAACACGGTCGAACACGGCCTGTCGCTCTGGGTGGTTGCCGACAACCTCCGCAAGGGCGCGGCCCTCAATACCGTTCAGATCGCTGAAGAGCTAATCAAACGCGGCGTGCTAAGCGCCTAGAACGCGGGCGAGCAGCTGCGGCAATTACCGCAGGCAGCTTGCCTTGGCCCCAGCTTTGTCCGATCTTTCAGCGATCTGACAAAGCTGGGGTTTTTTAATGAAATTCGTTGCCGCCACGGGCCTTCTGGCCGCGCTCGCGCTCACCGCCTGCAATCCAAGCATTCCTGAAGAGGCCCACGCCGCCGCCGCACCGGACACCGCGTCGGCCGAGAAGGTCGAAGCCCATGTCCGCTTCCTCGCCGATGACCTTCTGGAGGGCCGCGAGGCTGGCACGCGCGGCTATGACATCGCTGCGCTCTATGTGGCCGAACAGTTCCGCGCCTATGGCCTCCAGCCCGGCGGCGATGACGACAACTATATGCAGCAGGTCCCGCTCTTTCGCTATCAGCTCGACCAATCGGCGCCGCAAAGCCTGGCCGTGACCGATGGCGCGGACCTGGCCCTCGAGCTGGGCAGCGACTATCTCATCTCCGCCTCCTCGCAGGTCGAAGAAGGCCTGGTCGAAGCGCCAGCCGTCTTCGTCGGCTATGGCTTCATCGCGCCGGATGGCAGCCGGAATGACTTTGAAGGCGTCGACCTGGACGGCAAGATTGCCGTGATCTTCCGCGATGCGCCGAGCGACCTCAACACCGAAGAGCGCGCGCACTATTCCTCGACCAGCTACCAGCGCCTTTCCGAAGCTGGCGCGGTGGGCGTGATCACCCTCTACCACCCCGTCGCACAGGAGCGTTATTCCTTCGAGAGACGCGCCGCCATGGCACGCATGGGCCGCGCCTCGATGACCTGGGTCGATGCCGACGGCAACGCCCATTCAAGTGCGCCAAACCTCAAGGCTGCAGCGACGATGAGCATTGCGGGCGCCAAGAAGCTGATCGAAGCCGCTGGCCGCGACTATGACGCACTTGTGGAAGAAACGGTCACAGGCACCGCGCCTTTTGAGCTCGGCCTCACCCTCCGCATTGAAGCCAACAGCACGCACGAAGAGATTACCAGCCCGAACGTTGCCGCCATCCTGCCCGGTACGGATGAAATGCTTGCCAGTGAGTATGTCGTGCTCTCGGCTCACCTCGATCATGAAGGCAAGAAGCCGAGCTTCAACGAAACTGAGGACACGCTCTTCAATGGCGCGATGGATAATGCCTCCGGCACATCGGCTCTTCTGGAAGTGGCCCGCCTTCTCGCCCTCGACCCGCCTCAGCGCAGCGTTGTCTTCGTTGCGGTGACGGCAGAGGAAAAAGGCCTGGTCGGCTCTGACTATTATGCTCGTTTCCCGACTGTTCCGGCCGAGGGCGTAGTCGCGAACGTCAATCTCGACATGCCGATCATGACCTATGAATTTGAAGACGTCGTCGCCTTCGGCACGGAGCGCTCCAATTTGTATGAGCCGGTGAAAGCCGCCGTAGAAGACGCTGGCCTGACGCTCAGCCCTGATCCGAACCCGGATCTCGGTCTTTTTACACGCTCAGACCATTATAGCTGGGTGAAACAGGGCGTCCCGGCGACCTATCTCGTGCCCGGCCACGCCAATGGCGGCGGCGAAGCCCAGGCGAAATTCCTCGCCGAAGACTATCACCGCCCATCCGATGAAGCCGACCAGCTGAACTTCAACGCGCTCGCCCGCTTCGCCGGCGTCAAAGCCGACATCGCCCGCAGCGTCGCCAATATGGAAGAACGTCCAGGCTGGAATGAAGGCGACTTCTTCGGTGATATGTTCGCTGGAGCCGGCGAATAAGGGCCTCGGCTTACCGAGCCCCAGCCTGCATAATTCCGCCTTCCCAGCGAAAGCTGGGACCCATGGCGACCGGGGGGTCGTTCTCAACCGCCATCGGCCCCACCTTTCGGCGGGGTGACGGCATCAAAAACCGAGTTCCCGCACCATTTGACAGCACCGCCGCGGCCAGGCCGAGGCGGTGTTTTCATTCACCGGCATAAGAGGCATGCGCAATTAGCCGGACGAAACACAAGATTCAGGTGGCGGCGAACCGCGCGCCGCATTAGGTGCCGCGAATGACGAGCGAACTGCGCCTTGGCCTCACTTGCGGATTCGGCGCCTACCTTATCTGGGGTGGGCTGCCGCTCTATTTCCGGCTGCTCGATCATGTCGGGCCGTTTGAAATGCTGGCCCATCGTATCCTCTGGGGCCTGCCAACCGCGCTGATCTTCATCGCGATTGCCCGGCGATGGCGGGACCTGCGCGGCGCGCTAACACCCCGGCGCATGCTCTATCTCTCCATATCTGCCGGGCTGATCGCGACCAACTGGCTTCTCTACATCTGGGCGGTTTCAGCCGAGCGGGTTACCGAGGCAAGCCTTGGCTATTTCATCAACCCGCTGGTGAGCGTGCTTCTTGGCATGATCTTCTTTTCAGAGACGTTGCGCCGCGCCCAGTGGATCGCAATTGCCATCGCGGCTTGCGGTGTTGCTGTCCTCACCTGGGAGCTTGGGCGCCTGCCCTGGGTGTCTCTTGTTCTCTGTTTCAGCTTTGCCGCCTACGGCGCTGTGCGGAAGACGGTAAGTGTCGACAGCCGAATTGGGTTCGCAATCGAGACTGCGCTTCTCTTCCCAGTCGCTTTCATCTGGCTCAGCTGGTTTCAGCAGACGCCGGACGGCGGCTGGATGGGCGACGGCATTGCGCTTGATTGGCTCATTCCTCTTGCTGGGCCCATCACGGCTGTGCCGCTGATCCTCTTCGCGCTTGCGGCCAAACGGCTGAAGCTCGCGACGATTGGGATGATGCAATACCTGACGCCGACGCTGCAATTCCTGATCGCTGTCGTAATCTTCCGCGAACCGTTCGGCCCTGTCGATGCCGTTGCGTTCGGCCTGATCTGGACCGCGCTCCTGGTCTTCACGCTCGACAGCGTCTTGCGCGAACGCAAATCGCGTCGTCTCGCGCGCGCTGCCAGGCTGGCTGAGTAGCAAAAAAAGACCGGCGCTAGTCAAGCAACGCCGGTCAGAGGTCTTTGCATGTGAATCAGGATGGAGGTCCGGTTCGCCTCTTACGTTAGCAAACTGCATGCCACGTCCCCTGCGAGGCGAGCGTCAGCGCTGCGATGTAACGCCCATCCAGATCGCAATGCCGATAAGCGCAAGTGCGAAAGCGGCCCTTACCTTTGCCGACTGACGGTAGCGGGCGATTTGACCGCCCAGCCTTGCGCCCATCATGACGAGGGCGACATGGACGAGGGTGGCCACCAGGATATGCAGGCTGCCTAATATCAAAATCTGTCCGGTCGATGGCGCCTTGTCGCCCTCACCCGCAAACTGCGTGACCACGGCGATATAGAACACCAGCGCCTTGGGGTTCAGTAGATTGGCGATGAAGCCGCGCCTGAAGCCTTCGAGCGCTTTTGCCTGACCGGGCGAGCTCTCGCCCGTTTCGCGCCACGCTTCCAGTGCCAGGTAGAGCATGAAGGCGATGCCCGCCCAGCGCAGCACCTCATAGACGAGCTGGTTGCCCGCGATGAAAGCAGAAAAGCCCGTCGCCGCCAGAACCAGCTGGACGGCAAGGCCAAGCGTAATGCCGGCCACCGCCATGAAGCCGACCCGGCGGCCCTGCTGCGCGGCGAGCGCGGTCAACCAGCCCATATTCGGGCCGGGGGTCAGCTCAACCAGAGCCATCGCGCCCAGAAAGGCGAGCCAGTTCATCTCGCTCAACATGTCTTGTCCCCGGCTATTTTCGCAGCGTTCTCAAAAACACCACGAAAAACACCGCCCATGCACCATCAGTGCACCGAGATTCATAAGGGAAACCCCGGAAGTTTCCTACAGGCAGCCATACAGTGCATCCACCAGGCGCCGCGCGCGCGGATCGCCCTGCAGATGGCTCGACTGTTTGTTCATGACATAGGCCGCCGACAGGTGGCGGTCCGGATCTCCAAGCGCGAGCGACCCACCCCAGCCAGAATGCGCTAGCGTTTCAGGGTTCGGTCCATAGATGCCCAAATTATTGCGCATCACTCCGGCTGCGAACTCCGTCACGAAGGGAAGCACCAAGTCATCGCCGATCACCCGGCGGCGTGTCAGCTCCCGGAAAGAGTCTTCTGGAATCAGTTGCTTGTCGCCATGCTTGCCGCCATTCGCATAGATCCCATAGAGCTGCGCGACCGCCTTGGCGGTGCCATGCCCATTGGCGGCTGGCTGCTCCATGCGGCGCCACTCACTGCCCGTGCGGCTAGGCGATGACCATTTGGTGAGGAAGGCGACCTTCCTGAATGCATTGATTTCGCCCAGTTTTGGCATCTCACGCGGCCGCTGGAGCTCGGCGACCCGGTCATCGTCTTCCGGCGGCAGGCCGATCTGGAAATCAACCCCGGCAGGCGCGCAGAAATCCTCTCTCAATATGGTACCGAGCGTACGCCCGGTGATCCGTTTGACGATTTCTCCCGCCAGATACCCCCACGTAGACGGGTGATAGCCATGCGCCGTCCCCGGTTCCCAAAGCGGTTCGAGCTCTGCCAGGGCGGCGGCCAGCCCATCCGGGTCGAGCCAGAGATCGGGGTCAATCGGCTCCGCAAATCCAACCAGACCGGCCTGATGCGAGAGCAACTGCCCGATCGTGACATCGCCTTTCCCGGCGGCTGCAAACTCGGGCCAGACCTCTGCAACAGGGGTCTCGTAGCCGTCATTCAGATCGCCGATAATGGAAGCGATCACGAGCGCAGAAACGCCCTTTGTCGTTGAATAAACAGGCACAATGGTCGTCTCGTCCCAGTCCCTGTCGCCGGCGCGAGAGGTTTTCCCACCCTGAATGTCGACAACGACCTCACCGTCCAGAATGGCGCTGAAGCCCGCGCCAAGCTCCTCACCGGCCTCGAAAGTTTCGGCGAAAACGTCTCGGACAGGCTCAAAACCGCTCGCCACGTGGCCCCGGATGTCGCTCATCGCCTGCTCCTCTTTGCTTAGTGCTGAACGTAAGCACTCCGCCGCGCGTTGCGAAGGTTCAAGATGGAAAACAGGGACCCCAGATGAAACAAGCACTTCTCGCTGCCGCCGCAATCGCAGCTGTCTCACTCAGCGCCTGCCAGACCGGCATAACGCAGAACCAGCCGGTGATCTCTCCTGAGCTTGCCGATCAACCCGCTGCCCAGGCCCTCATCGCCGAAGACAGCGCAAACGATTTCGCCGCAACGGTTTCTAAGCTTCGTGCCGCCCTCGAGAAACGCCCGCTGACCATCTTCGCCATGGTCGAGCATTCGAAAGGCGCGGCGGATTCGGGGCTGGAGCTTGCACCGTCGACGCTTTTCATCTTCGGCAATCCGAAAGCTGGAACGCCGCTGATGCAGGCCAACCCGGCGCTCGGAATGGAGCTTCCGATGAAGATCCTCGTCATCGAAACGAGTAGCGGCGTGCAGGTCCTGCGTCAGGACATCGGTGCGCTCCTCAATCAATACGGCGTGGCCCCCGACAGCGTGAACGCGGGCAAGATCGAAGACACGCTGTCCGGCATAGTCGCCGAAGCGATAGGCTAGTTGGCAAGCAGGTTGCGCGCGACCGCAGAACGGCGGGCCTTCTCGAGGAATTCAGAGAACTCGGCCACGGTTTCGCGCCACTCGAATGTCTCGCTCATATTGAAGACATTCTCACCGCCAAGGTCATAGCGCGACTGAACGCAGAGCGAGGCACTGCCGTTTGAGGCCCGACTGACCAGCGCATATCCACGCGGCTCACGCTGCAGATTATAGGTGTTGGCCAGCTCCAGCGCCTCGCCAGCGCCGGTCGACATCATGTCGACACAGCTGCGCGCGATCACCACGCGGCAGGCATAGTCAGGCACATCGCACTGAAACATGGAGGCGGTGAAGGCCTGCTCCTCAATGGTGCCCTTTATGACCGGCACGCCGTGCAACAGCACGCCTTCGACCTGCGCGGCGCCCCGATTGCGAAACTCCTGCATCGCCTCGCGCAACGTGATGGGTTCGGCCATTGCGGTCATCGCCGCCGAAGCTGCAATGATGAGGGCAGCAATCGTTCTCATGAGACACCTTTGAAAAAGCCTGTTGTCCTGCTTCTACGTGGCAGGCCCGCAACTGGTTGTCATGTCGATGTTGCAGCCTGTACAAGCGGCGTCGACTGAAACCAATTCGGAGCCATCCCATGTCCAGCGCCAATCGTCCCCGCCGCTCCTGTCTCTATATGCCGGGCGCCAATGCCCGCGCGCTCGAAAAGGCAAAGTCGCTCGCTGCAGATGCGGTCATCCTCGACCTTGAGGACGCCGTCGCGCCGGACGCAAAGCTTGAAGCCCGCAAGACTGTCTGTGACGCAGTGAATGCTGGTGGGTATGGTCAGCGCGAGGTCGTGATCCGGATCAATGGACTTGATACCGAATGGGGCCTCGATGATCTGAGCGCGGCTGTCGAGGCTGGCCCTGATGCCATTCTGGCACCAAAAGTCATTGATGGCGGCGATATCGACCGGCTGGACAATGCGCTGTCACGTGCGGGCGCCCCCAAGGAGCTTGGCCTCTGGGTCATGATCGAGATGCCGAAGGCCATCCTAAATATTAAGGATATCGCAGAGGCGGCTGGCCGCACACGCCTGGCCGCCTTCGTGATGGGCACCAATGACATCGCCAAGGAGCTGCGCGCCGTGAACGATCCCGCACGCACAGCATTCCAGACATTCTTTGGCCTGACGCTCGCCGCGGCGCGCGCCTATGACATCATCGCAATCGATGGCGTGTACAATGACATTTCGAACGCCGAAGGCCTCGAAGCCGAAGTGCGTCAGGGCCGACTTCTGGGTTTTGATGGCAAGACGCTGATCCACCCAAGTCAGATCGAGGTCACGAACGAGATCTTCGCGCCCGCCGAAGCCGATGTGGCGCAGGCAAAGGACGTGATCGACGCCTTTGCCGACCCGGCCAACAAAGGCAAGGGCGTGCTCAAGGTTAATGGCAAGATGACGGAGCTTCTGCATCTTGAAGAAGCCAAGCGTATCGTCGCAGTTAACGAGGCGATCAAGGCGATGGAGGCGAACTGAGCAATGACCTACACACTTCTCCACCACACCGGCTGCTCCACCTCCCGCAAAGGCCTCGCCCTGCTGCAGGAAAACGGGATTCAGCCAGAAATTCGCAAATACATGAATGCAGGCGAAGCGCTGAGTGTCGCGGATCTGAAAGAGATCGCGCAGAAGATGGGCGGTGTCTCCCCCCGTGAATTCCTGCGCGACAAGGACGCCCAGAAATTCGACATTCCAACGTCGATGAGCGACGAGGACCTGTTCAAGGCGATGGTCGAAAACCCAAAGCTTATCCAGCGCCCTATCGGCATCAAGGGCGACAAAGCCGTACTTGGCCGGCCAATCGAAAAACTGCTCGAGATTACCTGAATAGATCAAATTTGATCGAAATCGGGAGCGGGATGTTCAACCAGCCGCGTTATCAATGGCGGCTATGAGCTTCTTCGTTCTAATCGCTTTCGCGTTTCTCGCCCTCGCTGCCGCCCTTTTCTTTGGGCCGCACTTTATCGCTTATGGCCCTGATGGCTTTCGCGATCTGATCCGCCGCGGCGATGCCCGGATGATCAGCCTGTTCCTGGTCGGCGCAATTATTCTCGCCATCCTTCTTCCGGGACAAGATCCGGCCTTGATCTCAAGGGTCTAGCCGGTGCAACTGGTCCCCGTATGAATTGACGGGGCCAAGACAGGCGTGCACTGCGCGCCGCTGCGCCCTCAGCAAAGCTTAGAGGGCGACATGACCAAATCGAATCCGGGCCATTATTTCGAAGATTTCAAGCCGGGCATGGAGCTTGTCCATGCGACTCCGCTGACCGTCTCTACCGGCGACATCTCGCTCTATCGCGCCCTCACCGGCAGCCGCCACGCGCTCTATTCGGCTGAGACCTTTGCGACAGCCAATGGCTTTGACGCCCTGCCGATTGATCCGCTGCTCGCCTTTCATGTCGTTTTCGGCAAGACAGTGCCGGACATTTCTCTCAACGCGGTCGCCAATCTTGGCTATGCCGACGGCAAATTCCTGAAGACGGTGTATCCGGGCGATACGCTGACGGCGATTTCCGAAGTCATCGGCGTCAAGGAAAACTCCAACGGCAAGACGGGTGTGGTGTGGGTGCGCACGCGCGGTGAAAACCAGCGCGGCGAAACAGTTCTCTCCTATGTGCGCTGGGTCATGGTCCACAAGAAGGACCCATCCAGTCCTGCACCAGATGTTACAGCACCGGACCTTCCCGAAGCGGTCGCTGCGTCTGACCTTGTCGCACCGAACTACACTGACTGGAACAGTGCGCTGGCCGGATCCAGCTGGCGCTATGACGACTACCAGGTCGGTGAGAAGATTGACCATGTCGACGGCATGACGGTCGAAGAAGCTGAGCACCAGACCGCCACGCGCCTCTACCAGAATACCGCCAAAGTTCATTTCGACGCGCATGCACAGGTGGGCAGCCGCTTCGGCAAGCGCCTCATTTATGGCGGTGTCGTGATCTCGATTGCGCGCGCCCTGTCCTTCAATGGCCTGGAAAGCGCCGCCCAGATGCTGGCCATCAATGCCGGTACGCATGCAGGCCCACTCTTTGCGGGCGACACGGTTTATGGCTGGTCGGAAGTCCTCGACAAGGCTGAGCTCTCTGACGGCACCGGCGCGCTACGCCTGCGCCTCCTCGCGACCAAGAACCACCCGTGCAGTGACTTCCCGCTCAAGGGCGAGGACGGCAAGTATCACGCCGATGTCCTTCTGGACTTTGATTACTGGGCCGCGATCCCCAGATAGGCAGCCATGACCGGATCACCCCTCCGCACTCCACAAAACACTGAGCGAGGGGCCTGATATGGGCGGCGTTCCCGGCTTTGATGGCGTCGCTTATGTTGCGACCGCCATTGCGATCCTGCTGTCTGCGCTCGCAAGCCTGCTGAGCACGATGACCCGCAAGCAGCAGGTCGAGGGCGGCGTCGTGGATGCGGCCATCCTTTGTGAGCTGACCGGGATTCAGGACCCGCGCGTCCTTCAGGATGTGTTCGGCCCGCCCACCATGAACCGCATGTGGCAGGGGATAACCCTGAAACAGATCGCCCGAGAGCGCCGCTTTCCCGGCTATCTCATTAGTGACGACCGGGTCGACTGGACCTGTATAGGCGTCGTCGTCCTGTCCTTCTTCTGGCAGCACGCGCTCATGGATGGCCTCGTGATCACGGCCGCACTGGTCCAGATTTCAGGATGGGTCCTCGCCTATCAGCTGCCAAGGCAGGTCTAGGCGAGAATCAGGCGCTTTCGCTTCGCGCCTTTCGCGCCTACATAGCGGACCATGAAAGTCTGGAAGATGAATGGGGCAGGCAATGCGTTCGCGGTCTTTGACGCGCGCCAGCAGGCTTTTGCGCCCGATACAGACAAGATCCGCAGCATCGCAGCCGAAATGAAGGCCGATCAGGTCATGGCGATCGAGAAGGATGCCTCATCCGACGCTTTCCTGCGCATCTGGAATTCGTCTGGCGAAGAAGTCGGCGCCTGCGGGAACGGGACGCGCGCTGTCGCGCACCTTCTGCTGGAGGAAGCCGGGTCAGACAGCGTCTCGATTCGCACGTCTGCCGACCTGCTTAAGGGTATGCGCGCCGGGAACGGCCTCGTCACGGTCGATATGGGCAAGCCGCGCATGGACTGGGAAGACATCCCGCTCTCGGAAAAAATGGATGTGCGCGGCGTCGACGTGCGTATCGGGCCGATGGACAATCCATACCTCTCAAAGCCCGCCGTTGTGTCGATGGGCAATCCGCATGCGGTCTTCTTCGTCGAGGATGTGGACGTCTACAATATCCCCCAGATCGGCCCGCTGGTTGAATGGCATCCGCTATTCCCTGAGGGCACCAATGTCGGCTTTGCACAGATCATTGATCGCGAGACGATCCGGCTCCGGGTCTGGGAGCGAGGCGCCGGCCTTACCAAGGCGTGCGGCACTGGTGCGTGCGCCGCGCTGGTGTGCGCCGCGCGGGGCGGGAAGACCGAACGCAAGGCGCGCATGATCCTTGATGGCGGCGACCTCATCATAGAATGGCGGGAAAGCGACAACCGCGTCATGATGACGGGGCCCGTGGAAGTCGAGATGAGTTTCGACCTTTAGGCCGCCGCCAAAGGCCCGTGCCTGCCCGCGAAACCTTGATTTACCGGGCATTCGGCGCGATGTGGCGGGGTCTGGACAGGCATTCTGGCAATGACGGCAACGAAAGATCCCAAACCGACGGCTTCGGCCTCGCGCGCCCGCGTGATTACGCTCGGCTGCCGCCTCAACTCTTATGAGAGTGAGGTGATGCGCGGGCATGCCGACGCTGCAGGTCTGGAAGATGCCATTATCGTCAATACCTGCGCGGTGACGTCCGAGGCCGTGCGAAGCGCGCGCCAGACCATCCGCCGCGCCAGGAAAGACAATCCGGGTGCCCGCATCCTGGTGACGGGCTGCGCGGCACAGATCAATCCGGATGAATTTGCGGCCATGCCGGAAGTTGACCGAGTGATTGGCAATCATGAGAAGATGCAGGCCGGGACGTGGGCCTCGCCAGCACTGCATGAGGGCCACGAGAAGATCCTCGTCAACGACATCATGTCGGTGAAGGAAACCGCCGGCCACCTCATCGATGGGATGGAGGGCCGGGCGCGCGCCTATGTTCAGGTCCAGAATGGCTGTGACCATCGCTGCACCTTCTGCATTATCCCTTACGGCCGCGGCAACTCGCGCTCGGTGCCCGCAGGCGAGGTGGTCCAGATGCTCCGCCGCCTGGTTGAGACGGGCCATTATGAAGTCGTGCTGACCGGTGTCGACCTCACGAGCTGGGGCGCAGACCTCCCCGGCCAGCCGCAGCTTGGCAATCTGGTCCAGCGTATCCTGAAACTGGTGCCGGAGTTGGAACAGCTACGCATCTCGTCCATCGACGCGATCGAGATGGATGACGCGCTGTTTGAGGCGATTGGCGACCCGCGTCTTGCGCCCTTCATGCATCTCTCGCTGCAGCATGGTGACAATCTCATGCTGAAGCGGATGAAGCGGCGTCATTCGCGCGAGGATGCGATTGAGCTTGCCGATAAACTACGCGCCATCCGCCCTGACATCGCGCTTGGCGCCGATATCATTGCTGGGTTTCCGACAGAGACCGAGAGCGCCTTCGAAAATTCGATGCGCCTCGTTGAGGACTGCACCCTCGCCTTCCTGCACGTCTTTCCCTACAGCCCGCGGCCCGGCACGCCTGCCGCGCGCATGCCGCAGCTGGAGAAGGCCCTCATCAAGGAGCGCGCCGCGCGCCTGCGCGAAGTGGGTGAGCGCGCCCTCGCCCGCCACCTCGACACGCATGTCGGCGCGGTGCGGGATGTTCTGGTCGAGCAGGAGAATGACGGGCGACTTTCCGATTTCTCGCGGGTTGCGTTGACGGGGTTTGCCACGCTTGAGGCTGGACGCCCCGTTCCCGCGCGGATAGTCGCTCAGGATGGACAGAAACTGATCGCGGAGCCTGCATGATCCTCTGGTTCGGAAAGAAAAAGAAAAAAGACGAGCTGGAAGACGCCGGCGCGCAGATGCGCGAGCCGGAGCTGTCCGCCGAAGAGCTGGCCGCGAAGGAAGCTGCCGAGAAGGCAGAGGCTGAGCGCAAGGCGGCAGAAGAGGCCGCTGAGGCAGAACGCAAAGCTGCTGAACAGGCCAAGATCGACGCCGCGATCGCCGAAGCCAACAAGGCCTGGGAAGAGCGCCAGAAGCGCGAAGCAGCCGAAGCAGATGACGAAGCGGCCCGTCAGAAAGCCGAAAACGAACTCAAGATCCTTGAGGAGCGTCGCCGTGCCGAAGCCGCGCGCGAGGAAGCGCGCCGCAAGGAAGAAGAGCGCCAGGCCGCCATCGCCCGCGGGGAACCTGACCCTTATGCCGAAGTCCGCGACCCGGGCTTTTTCGACAAGTTGTCGGGCGGGCTCTCCAAGTCATCTTCAAAGCTCGGCACCGGGCTTACAGGCATGTTCGGCGGCCGCAGGCTGGACGACGACGCGCTGGAAGACCTCGAAGACTTGCTGATCATGTCCGACATGGGCGCGAAGGTATCGTCGAAGATTACAGCGAACCTCGCAAAGACCCGGTTCGACAAGGATATCAGCGACGACGAAATCCGCATTGCGCTGGCCTCGGAGATTGAAGCCATTATGAAGCCGCGCGAACAGGTCGTCGATTTCGCCGACGGGCCACGCCCGCGTGTCGTCCTGTTTGTCGGCGTAAACGGGTCTGGCAAGACGACGACGATTGGCAAGATTGCCTCGAAGCTGAAAGAGCAAGGCGCCAAGGCGCTTCTCGTGGCCGGCGACACTTTCCGCGCTGCCGCCATTGAGCAACTGACCGTCTGGGGTGAGCGCGCCGGTATTCCGGTTCTTTCCAAGCCAACGGGCGCTGATGCCGCTGGTCTCGTTTATGAGGCCATAGAAAAGGCGCAGCGCGAAGATCTCGACCTTGTTCTCGTCGATACGGCAGGCCGTCTTCAGAACAAGGCCGAGCTCATGTCAGAGCTCGCGAAGATCGTTCGTGTCACCCGCAAGCTTGACCCGGATGCACCGCATGATGTGATCCTCGTCCTCGATGCCACGGTAGGGCAAAATGCATTGAGCCAGGTCGAAGCCTTCCGGCATACTGCAGGTGTATCAGGTATCGTGATGACCAAGCTTGATGGCACCGCGAAGGGCGGCGTTCTCGTTGCTGTTGCCGAAGCCCACGCCCTGCCGATCCACTTTGTTGGCGTCGGCGAGAAGGCCGAAGACCTGCAGCCCTTCAGCGCTTCAGCCTATGCGAAGGCCCTCGTTGGCCTTGGCCAGGAAGAAACGGTTTGAGCGCCGGGGACGAGAAAGCTGCCCTCCGGCGTGAGCTGAAGACCTTGCGCGAAGAAGCGCATGCGCGCGACCCTGACGCCGGTGAAACACTGGCATCCAAGTTTCCGCTGAAGCTGTTTGAGCGTTACGGGCCCCTCGTTGCAGGCTACCTACCGATCGGAAGCGAGATTGATCCGCTACCGCTAATGGAACGGCTTGAGGGTGAAGGCGCAAGGCTTGCCCTGCCGCGTCTTGAGACCGATGGGTCAATGACATTCCGGGCCTGGTCCTCGAATGATGCTCTCGAGAAGGCCTCCATGGGCCTTCGCCAGCCGATCGAGAGTGCGGAGATGGTTCATCCGACACTCGTATTGATGCCTCTACTCGCTTTCGACGGGCATGGTACGCGCCTTGGCTATGGCAAGGGTTTCTATGACCGCACGGTTTCAGGATTGCGCGTCAATGGACGTGTCTTCGCCTGCGGGGTCGGCTTTCATGCGCAGATGCTGGACCAGCTACCAGCCGAACCACACGACCAGCCTCTGGACTGGGCCGTAACCGAGCGCGGCTCTGTGCCCATTTTCATGATGCGGACCTTCAAGGGTGATGGCGGCCCGAATGACAACGGGCCGAGCGCTGCCTGATCAGAAGCGGTCGAGCAGGCGCTCAAGGTAGTTGCGCTCTTCTTCATCAGCCGGGTCGCCATAGCGGCGGCGGAGCTCTTCCAGAATATCCTTGGCCCGCTGACGTTCAGCCTCGTCGGGAATGTTGACATCACGGCTGTCTGAGGTGCCGCCCATTGGCCGTCCAAACGGATCGACCCGGTCACCGCCATTGCCGTATTCTTCGCCGAGGCGGTCGCGTTTGAGATCGTCGAGTTCGCGCGCAAGGCCTTCGGCGAGGTCCCGTATCTGATCGGTCGCATCATCCTGATTTCGGATCGCACGGAAATTGTTGCCGTCCTCAAGCGCCTCAGCGGCGCGGCGCTGCGCCCGCTCAATAGCCTCAAGGGTTTCCTCGTCGACCGTCCCGCCTGCGCCAGCGCCATCCTCGCTGCTGTTACCTTCGCGGCCACGCCGACGGGCAAGCTCTTCGACAAGATCACCCAGACGGGCCTGGCGTTCGGTCAACGTGCCGCCGCGGCTTGAGCTGCCATCTTCGCCCTCTTCCTTACCAGACTGGGTGCCTGACTCACCCTGCTGGCCCTGTTGCTGGTTTCCGGGCGGCTGGCCGGGTTGGCTGCGCCGTTCGCCGCGCTGCTCAGCCAGCGTGTCATCATTGAGGTCGCGCTGTTCGCGCAGCAGGTCTGACAGTTCCTGAAGGGTTTCGGACAGCTCGCGCTCCTCCTCAGGCATGTCGTCGTCATTCTCACCCGGCTCACCCGGCATGCCGGGGAAGCCTTCGCCGCTGCCATTGCCCTGTTGGAACTGCAAGTTCTCAAGCATGTTGGTGATGTCGGCGAGCAGCTGCCTTGCCTGATCACTCGCACCGGTTTCGGTGAGGTCAGACAGCGCGTTCAGCATGTCAGCAAAATCGCTGCCCCCCATGCCGGAGCCGCCGCCCTGTGCGCTATCAGTATCGCTCGGCGGGGCATCAAGACCGTTCGCCAAGGCTTCGGCCATCCGGGCCGCGAGATAGTTCTGCGCGGCCTGTTTGAACGCTTCCATGCGTCGCTGAATCTCAGCTTCTGAGGCGCCGTCGCGCAGCGCTTCCTCAAGGGCCTGACGCGCGGCCTGCAAGGCGCGCAGGGCATCAGCGGCACTGCCATATTCGGCCCGGAGTGCCAGTGACCAGAGAAGCGGCTCTGTCTCATCGGCCTCGTCGGTGGAACTTGCCGCCTGCAGAATAGATCCGGCATGGCTGAGGCCGAAATAGACGTTCACATCCTCGAAGAAGCGTTCGGGCTTGTAGGTGACAGCGTCTATCATCAGGGAGGCGCGCTGGATCCCTGCAGGCGCGCGTGAAATCCGCTGCGTCGCTTCGGTGAAAACCTCATTCTGGACAAGGCTTTCGCGGTTCGCCGTTACTGTCAGCGTATACTCATCATCCTCGCGAAGGATCGTGACCCGGATATCCTGAATGGCCCGGGCGAGTGGCTGGAGGAGCAGTTTTTCAGGGAGGATGAAAACGGCCTCTTCGCTGAAACCGGTCTGACCGGCCCCGTCCGCCACCCGAAGTCTCGCGCTGACCTCGAGGCCCGCCCAGCGGTGGCGCGTGAGGTCGATCGACGCCACCTCCTGCGACTCGCGCGGCGAAATTCCCGGCATCTGCAGATCGACGATCTCTGCGGGGCTATCTGTTCCCTGATCGGTACGTTGAAGGACGAGCTGCAAGGCGTCGACGCCGTAATCGTCAGCGAGCTTCCACTCGAACTCCGTCCGGTCGAGCGGGGTCATTTCAGGCGTCGAGACCCATTCTACTTCCGGCGGATTGTCTGGTGAAGCCAAGATGCGCCAGCTTGCCCGCGCCCCCCACCAGCTGACGCGCAGATCACTATCGGCAGCGATGATCGCGCGCGCCTCATAAGCGCCTTCCGGGGTTTTACTAAATCGGACCCGTTCGCGGCGTTCCTCGCTCTCGATGATAAGATTAGGCGCTGAAGGTGCCTGCGCCCGCACCGTTAGTTCAGAACCTGCAGGCACGCGAACCGGCGCGGCATCAGCGGCGAGGAAGACAGGTGGTTTGCCGGTATGCTCCGGCGGTGTGATCCATGCCTCAATACGGATATTTTCTGCGCCGAACAGGCTGCCAACATCCGGGCTGAAAGCGCGCGACAGTCGCTCACCCGCCACAGAGAATGACATGAAAGCCGCGACAGCTAGCAAGGCAGGCAGGATGAATCGCAGATAGAGCGGGTCCGAGGCACGCCATTCAGCGCTAAAGTCCGGAACGTTCAGCCTGCGCGCGGCATCTGTCAGATCGGTCTCATGCGCCCGCCAAAGCGCAACACCGCTTGCGTCAGGTCTTGCCGGGCGGTCCTGCAGTGCAGAAAGGGGACGCAGCTCGGACTGGCGGTCCAGCAGGCGTATCGCCTCGGCGCGTTCCGGCTCGCGATAACGCGAAGCGCCGAACCAGACGAGTGGCAGAAGTCCAGCGAGAAAAATAACAAGCGCGATCGAAGCCAGCTTTTCGCTGACCCCGTCGAGAAGCCCGGTCAGCGCCATGACGAAAAAAATCGTCACAAAAACAGCGAGAGGCCAGAATGCGCGGGCCGTACTCAGCCTCCAGAGCGCCGCTTTCGTTCGGGCGATCTTGGGCTCGAGTCCGGGGATCCTTTTCAGCTCAGCCAATCGGGCATGCTCTCCAATGCGATCATCTCGTCGAAGTCAGGTCGCCTGCGAATGACGGCATAGCGGTCTCCATCGACCAGGACTTCCGGAACGAGAGGCCTCGCATTGTATTGCGACGAAAGCACGGCACCGTAGGCACCCGCTGACATTACAGCCAGACGGTCGCCCCCTTCAATGCGCGGCATGTCACGCTCTGCAGCAAACTTGTCCGTAGACTCGCAGATGGGTCCGACAATGTCGTAGCGCACCTGTTCATTATCTGCGCCGCGCTCGCGGAGCGGGAGGATATCATGATGTGCCTGATAGAGGGCAGGGCGCATCAGATCATTCATGCCGGCATCGACCATCAGGAAGTTGCGTTGCGGCGCCGGTTTAACGAAGAGAGCCTCGGTCACAAGCACACCCGCATTGCCCGCGATGACGCGGCCCGGCTCAAGTATGACTTCCAGACCCATCCCTTCGGTGACCTCCCGGATCATCTTTGCATAGGCAGAAGGCGGCGGAGGATTGTCGCCCGACTTGTAGGGAATGCCGAGACCGCCGCCGAGATCCACACGCCGGATATCATGACCGTCAGCACGCAGGTCTGTGACCAGCGTCATGACTTTCTCGAAGGCCGCGCGCATTGGCGCAATATCGTCGATCTGTGACCCAATGTGCACATCGACACCGACCGCCTCGACACCATCCGTCTCTGCGATCTGGGCATAGGCCTGCCGGGCTTCGTTCCAGGGCACGCCGAACTTGTCGCCTGCCTTGCCGGTCGAGATGTTAGGATGTCCGCCAGCCGCGACATCCGGATTAACCCTGACAGCAACTTTAGCTGTCTTGCCGACAGATTTCGCGACCGCAGCGAGCACGCCAAGCTCTGCCGAGCTCTCAATGTTGAACTGGTGAATGCCCTCTTCCAGCGCGAGGCGCATTTCGGACCGTGTCTTTCCGACACCGGAAAACACGATCTTGCTCGCCGGGATACCCGCCTTTCGGGCACGCATCAGTTCCCCGCCGCTTACGACGTCAGCGCCGCATCCTTCGGCAGCCAGCGTTTTCAGTACGCCGAGGTTGCCGTTCGCCTTTACTGAATAGGCAATGAGGCAACTCATGCCGTCAAACGCATCTGCGATCACGCGCGCATGACGGCGCAGCGTGGCAGATGAGTAGACATAGACAGGTGTGCCGACATCGTCGGCAATCGTATCCAGCGCCACATCCTCGCAATGGAGGCGGCCTTGCTTGTAATTGAAATGGTGCAAAAGGCTCGGTCCTTAGTCCGGCGAGACTTCATCTAGACCCGTTTCGCCAATGTCAGCTTCTGGGTCCGCTTTCGGGATCTCACCGCCGAGGCCATTGTAATAGGCCTGGTCTTCCGAACGGGCTGGCGCAGCAGCAACTTCGACAGTCGATGCGACAGGCTGGCGAGCCTCTTCGTCAGGCGGAGAAGAAAAGATTGGCGGCGGCCGGTCCAGGTCGCCGCGAACGCCGCAGCCACTCAGCACGCCAGCGGCAACCGCAAAAAGGCCAATCGTTGTCAGTCGTTTCATCATGATGTGGCCTCCAGGCCGAGACGTTTGTTCCATAGCTCAATCTGCTCCTTCACGCGGACAGGCGCAGTGCCGCCATAGCTTTCGCGGCTGGCGGCAGACGCTTCGACGCTTAGCACGGAAAAGACGGCGTCTGTAAGGCGCGGTTCGACTTCCTGCATGGAATTTAAGGAAAGCGCCTCGAGGCCGATACCATCCGCCTCTGCCATGGCCACAATGCGCCCAGTCACATGGTGCGCATCGCGGAAAGGAAGCTTCAGTTCGCGCACCAGCCAGTCAGCAAGATCGGTCGCCGTGGAATAGCCCTTCGCCGCCGCCGCGCGCATATTTGCCTTGTCGAAGCTGATCGTCTCCATCATCCCGGCCATGGCGCGGGCACAGAGGTCGAACGTATCGAAAGCTTCGAAGGTCAGGCGCTTATCGTCCTGCAGGTCCTTTGCGTAAGCGAGCGGCAATGCCTTCACCGCGCCCTGCAAACTGGCAAACTGACCGGCGATCAGCGCGGCCTTGGCGCGGATCAGCTCCGCGGCATCAGGGTTGCGCTTTTGAGGCATTATGGACGAGCCGGTCGACCACTCATCGGAAAGCCGCGCAAAGCCGAACTGTGCGCTGGTCCAGAGGACAATTTCCTCGGCCAGACGCGAAAGGTGCGTCGCCGCAATGGAAAGCGCCGCCAGCGCTTCGAGTGCAAAGTCGCGCGCCGACACGGCATCGAGAGAATTTGCCATCGGCCTGTCGAAACCGAGCGCTTCGGCAGTAGCATCCCGGTCGATTGGAAAGCCTGTGCCCGCGAGTGCAGCGGCGCCGAGTGGCGACTCATTCGCGCGCGAGGCGGCGCCGAGAAGCCGCGACTTGTCGCGCTCGATCATCTCGACATAAGCAAGCAGGTGATGGCCGAGCGTAACGGGCTGCGCCGTCTGCAGGTGTGTGAAGCCCGGCATGATCGTATCCGCATGCTCCCCCGCGCGGGTCAGCAGGATACGCTGGAGCGCGCTGAGCGCTCGCGTCGCCTCGCCGATGGCGCCTCGCGTCCAGAGACGGAAGCCGGTGACGACCTGATCATTGCGCGAGCGGGCGGTGTGCAGGCGCCCGGCCGGAGCACCGATCAGCTCTTTCAGCCGCGCCTCGATATTCATGTGAATGTCTTCAAGCTCTACCCGGTAAGGGAAGGTGCCGGCCTTTACCTCTTCAAGGACCTGATCGAGGCCGTCCTGTATGGCGACATTATCCTCTTCGGCGATGATACCGGTCTCTGCCAGCATGTCAGCATGGGCGCGGCTGCCCGCGATGTCCTGGAGCACCATGCGGCGGTCGACATCAATTGAGGCGTTGATCGACTGCATGATGTCGGACGGTTGCGCGGCAAAGCGTCCTCCCCACATCTGCTGGCCTTTCGAGGGATTATCTACCATGTCCTGCATCCTGGATACTTAAGAGGGGTTCGGTATGTCCCGCCTTGTGAAACTCGCTATTACGGCCCTGGTCCTTGTCGGGCTCGCGGGGGTGTCTTTGACATTGCTTCAGGCAACTTCCAAGGGCGGAAGTAAGGACGAGATTGCCAATCTTGCCACTGGGTCGATTGCCGCACTGGATGTTTCAAATCGCGGAGAGACTGTCTCAACCGCCGCGTTCGACGGTCCGGACGGAGAGAAAGTCACGCTGGCCGACTTTGAAGGTCGCAATATCCTGGTCAATTTCTGGGCCACATGGTGCGCACCGTGCGAGCGAGAAATGCCGTCTCTAGCCGCGCTGCAGACCGCCAGAGGCGATGAGAACTTCCAGATCGTCGCGATCAGCATCGATGCAGAAGAAGACCGCGATTATGCTCGCCAGCGCCTGCAGGAACTCACCGACGGTGTCATAGATTTCTATTTCGTCCCGCCAGAGCGCTGGGAAGTCGTCTATGATAGCGGAGCGCGCGGTTTTCCGACGACGGTCATCTATGACGAGACCGGCGCAGAAATCGCCCGCCTGGCCGGGGAAGCGGCCTGGGATTCCTATGAGGCTATCGCTCTAATCGACGCGATCAAGAACTAGGCCGGACCCGTCGTCTCAAAGATGTAGAGCAGCGTGCGCTGGTTCTCGCTGAAATTATCGTCTGACATTATGAAGATGCGGCGACGCTGGTCGTCCAGCGGCAGAACGGCGATCGCCTCGAAATTATCGAGGTTGAGTGGCGCCGCCATAAAGGCGAGCGTCCTGGTCTCACCGTCAGCGCCGCGCACCCGGATACCAATCGCGTTCTGACGCGTCAGCGGGTTATAGGCGCGGTGGAGACTGTAAAGCTCGTCACCAATCACATCGAGGCCAACCAGCGGCGTGCCATCCGCCTTTATCCACGGCACGGCCGCGAAAGATACATCGCTGTCCTGGGTGGCCACGCCAAGCGGCCCGTCACCACCCACCAGCGTTTCAAGCCCCAACAACAGCTCCCCGTCCCGCAGAGCAAGGCCTTCCGGACCCGAATTCTCGCTTATCGACCGACCGAGCCCCGTTGGGCGCGCGCCCAAGCTGGCCACCCGTACCGCGCGCGCATTGCCGCCGCAGCGTTCAAAGGCAAACGCCTCGACCCGGTGGTCACGTTCGAAGCTGACAAAGGCAATGCCGTCTTCGACATGCAAACCTTCGGCGTCGGCTTCCGATTTGCCGGTCAGGATTTCTCCGTCCGCACCCCTCAGATAGGTGAGAGTCGCTTGCCCCTGCAGCGTGAGCGCGGATTGATCGAAAGGGATGCGCACGAATGCGCCCGCATCAGATATTGCGAGCAGGTCACCGCCCGGCAGAATGTCGAGACCGGAAAGCCCACCGAAAGATGCCAGCGGCGCATCCAGGGCCCAGCCCTTCACGAATTCGACGCCCGTCAAGGCGCGGGCAACAGCCTCCGTGGGTCCGAGGTCTACTGGCTCTGCCGCCATGATGAAGGACATGGCGAAGCCCACAGGCTCGCCATCGGCGCAGGAGCTGTCTGCAAAATTGCTATCGGCCGCGTCATAGACCCACAAATCCGCCGGGGGCGACGCTGGCGCTTCGGGCGTGCCAGAACTGCAGCCGACAACGCCCAGCGCCAGCAGGGATGCGGCGAATAGAAAAGTCTGGTTCATCTCTAATGTCCTGCTGGAGATCAGCTCTTGGAGGCCTTGCGAGCAATATCCTGCATTGATGTCACTTTGACATCACGCGAGCCATAGCGAGGGCCGCCGCGCGCGGTTTCAGATACACCGCTGGTCGCGGTATCTGGCCTTGCGACGCTGCGCGGTGCCTGTACTGCCATCGCTTTCTGGTCTGGCAGATTGTCTTTTTCGTCGAAGAGGCTTGCCAGCTGCTCGGTAATCGCGCCGCCAAGCTGTTCGGCATCCACAAGGGTAACCGCCCGCTTGTAGTAACGCGTCACGTCATGCCCGATACCGATGGCGATCAGTTCAACGGGGCTGCGGTTCTCGATCTCGGCGATGACCTGGCGCAGGTGGCGTTCCAGATAGTTGCCGACATTTACACTCAGCGTGGAATCGTCGACCGGCGCGCCATCAGAGATGACCATCATGATCTTGCGCTGCTCTGACCGGCCGAGAATACGGTCATGGGCCCAGAGGAGCGCCTCGCCGTCGATATTCTCCTTTAACAGGCCTTCACGCATCATCAGGCCGAGATTCTTGCGCGCGCGGCGCCATGGGGCATCCGCAGACTTATAGATGATGTGGCGCAGATCATTGAGGCGGCCCGGGCCGGCAGGCTTATTAGCCTTCACCCAGTCCTCACGGGCAAGACCGCCCTTCCAGGCCTTGGTCGTAAAGCCGAGGATCTCCACCTTCACGCCGCAACGCTCCAGCGTCCGCGCGAGAATGTCAGCGCAGAGCGCAGCGATCATGATCGGGCGACCACGCATGGAGCCAGAATTATCAAGCAGCAGCGTGACAACCGTGTCGCGGAACTCAGAGTCGTCTTCCTGCTTGAAGGAAAGCGGCGCTGTCGGGTCTGTAATGACGCGGGTGAGGCGAGCGGTATCCAACACGCCCTCTTCCAGATCGAAGGACCATGACCGGTTCTGCTGCGCCATCAGACGGCGCTGCAGGCGGTTGGCCAGTTTGGAAACCGCGCCCTGAAGCGATTGCAGCTGATGGTCGAGATAGGCGCGAAGCCGTGTCAGTTCTTCCGGATCGCAGAGGTCAGCGGCCTTGGCGATCTCATCATGCGCGGTGGTGAAGACGCGATAGGAAAAGTCCTGGCGGTCATCGCCGTCACGGAAGTTCGGGCGGAGCGGCTTGGAGCCGTCATCGCTCTCTTCATAGTCGTCCTCACCCTCAGCTTCGGCGTCAGCGTCTACGGAGACATTCGTCTCTTCGCCTTCGACATCGTCGCTTTCGCCAGCTTCCATCTCCTCGGTTGAGGAGCCCTCGGTCTCATCGCCCTGCTCGGAATCGTCGCTGGAGGTTTCCTGCTGCTCGGATTGCTCCTCGCTTTCGGTCTCGCTCTCTTCTTCCTGATCGTCGCCAGCCTCGTCTCCCTCTGTGAGGTCCTTGATGAGGCGCTGGACAGTCTTTGCAAAGGCGCGCTGGTCGTTGAGTTGCGTCAGCAGTTCGTCCAGCGCATTACCGCCGCGTTCCGTCACTTCATCGCGCCAGATGGAAGCGATGCCTTCTGCTTCCGCGGGCAATTTGCGGCCGGTCAGCTTTTCGCGCAGCAAGAACTCGATCGCCGGCGCGATTGGCGCTTCCGTGCGATCCTGCATACGGCTATAGCCTGCCTTCTCGCAACGCGCGGCGAGGGCAGCGTCGAGATTATCAGCGGTGCCGTCCATCGCGTTTGCACCGATGGATTCAATGCGGGCGCGCTCTGCAGCCTCATAGACCTGACGGGCCATCTCACCGCTTGGACGTTCCGCCAGGTGTGCAGCCGCGTCATGGTGGGCCATACGCAGCGATAGCGCGTCAGCTTCGCCGCGGGCACGAGCCGCCTGCTCTTTCGAAAGCTCGCGTGGCGGCGCCTGCAGGACAAGCCGGTTTTCTTCAGCCCGGCCCGCCTCAGAGACAAAGCTCGTCTCCACATCGCGTGTCTGGCTCATGGCCTTCGCCGTTGCGGCAAGGGCCTGCTTGAAGAGTTCGTAGGGCGTATCGTCCTGTTTAGACATGGTCCTCACTTAGCGCCCGCTATCGCAGTTGCGAAGGGTTTTGCATGCAGGCGGCAGCCTGCCGCTCAAATTCAGGCGACGCGTACCATCAGCGCGCTTTCCGGCAGGTCTTCACCGAAACAGCGCTGATACATCTCTGCCACGAGCGGGCGTTCGAGTTCGTCGCACTTGTTGAGGAAGGTCATCCTGAAGGAATGGCCAAGGTCGCCAAAGATCCGGTAGTTCTCTGCCCAGGTGATCACGGTACGCGGGCTCATGACGGTGGAAATATCGCCGTTCATGAATGCGTTCCGGGTCAGGTCCGCCAAGCGCACCATCTTGGACAGAAGCTCCTTGTCGAGATCTGTCGCCTTGGTCGAGATGATCTCCACTTCGGCATCATGCTCAAGATAGTTGAGTGTGGTGACGATGCTCCAGCGGTCCATCTGGCCCTGGTTGAGCTGCTGGGTCCCGTGATAGAGGCCCGTGGTATCGCCGAGACCGACAGTGTTCGTCGTCGCAAACAGACGGAAATAGGGGTTCGGCGAGATGACGCGGTTCTGGTCGAGTAGCGTGAGGCGGCCAGAGGCCTCCAGAACGCGCTGGATCACGAACATCACGTCCGGACGGCCGGCATCGTATTCATCGAAGGTGATCGCGACCGGGCGTTGCAGCGCCCAAGGCAGGATACCTTCACGAAATTCGGTGACCTGAACGCCTTCTTTCAGCACGATTGCGTCCTTGCCGACCATGTCGATCCGGCTGACATGACTGTCGAGGTTGATGCGGATCATCGGCCAGTTCAGGCGGGCCGCAACCTGCTCGATATGGGTCGACTTGCCGGTGCCGTGATAGCCCTGCACCATCACACGGCGATTGTGCTCGAAGCCCGCCAGGATCGCCAGCGTTGTCTGAGGATCGAACCGGTAGGATTCGTCAATCTCCGGCACATATTCGGTCTTCGTTTCGAAGCCGTGCACGACCATGTCGGTGTCGATGCCGAAAACATCACGGACCTTGATCTCTACGGTCGGCTCAAGCTCGGTCAGAACATCGGTATCGCTGGTCAGGCTCATAAACTATTGTCCTCGATTTAGTCTCGCGGGTCTCACGAAATGGGTTCTAGCACGCGAATGACATGCGACTAGTGCGACGTGAGGTAAAGGTCACTCCGCCGCAGACCAGACGATTTCACCGTTCACAACTGTCATCACTGCATTTGCTTCCAGAATTTCAGCTTCCGGAACGCTCATGAGGTCGCGGTCGAAGACGGAGAAGTCAGCAATCTTGCCCGGTTCAATCGTGCCGAGATCTTTTTCCATGAAGGCGGCATAGGCCGCCGCCGAGGTAAAGAGCGCGAGGGCGTCCGGTCGGGAAAGCGCCTGCTCAGGATGCCAGCCAGCGCCGGAATTGCCATCAAGATCCTTTCGCGCGACAGCGGCATAGAATTCTATCAGCGGCGAGCCAACCTCAACCGGCGCGTCCGATCCGCCTGCGATGACCGCGCCTGCATCAAGAAGGTCCTGCCAGGCATACGCCCCTTCCAGACGGTCAGCCCCAAGCCGGGCAGGGGCGAATTTGAGATCGCCGATGGCATGTGATGGCTGCATCGACGCAATGAGACCGAGCCCGGGGATGCGCGAGATGTCGCCCGGGTGGACAATCTGTGTGTGCTCAATGCGCCAGCGAAGGTCGCCGTCCAGCGAAAGCTCTTCATAAACGTCCAGGATGCGCCGGTTCGCGAGATCGCCGATAGCATGGATAGCCAGCTGTACATCGTTCTCTTCTGCACGCTTCATCAGGCGTTCCAGACCCTCAGCGTCCAGCAGCGAAAGCCCGTTCGTGTCGGGGCGGTCCGAATAAGGCTCGATCAGAAGCGCGCCGCGAGAGCCGAGCGCGCCATCCATGTAAAGCTTCACGGCCCGGTTTGTGATCGTATCGGTCTCGAAGGCATGCGCCTTGGCAATCTGGAAGCCATCCTCCGAGAAAGCGTTATAAATCCGCACAGGCAATTCGCCGCTCTCATCCAGGGCTTCCATGACTTCGGCATGTGCGGGCGGCACACTCATATTGTGCAGGCCGGTCCAGCCGCGTTCTGCGTAGACACCGGCACCTTCAGCGTAAGCCCGGCGAACGTCTTCTTCTGTCGGTGCCGCGACGAGGCCCCAGACCGGCGTCATGGCATTATCGATCAGGATGCCGGTCGCCTTGCCATTCTCATTGCGCTCGATCTTGCCGCCTTCAACATCAAGGGTGGTATCATCGATCCCGGCCGCACGGAGCGCCGCAGAACTGGCGACGAGTGCGTGCCCGTCGGCACGGCCCAGAATGACAATGCGGTCGCCAACAACAGCGTCGAGGTCGGCAGCCGTCGGCATACGCCCTTCCGGCCAGCCCGTTTCAATCCAGCCGCGCCCGACAATGATGGCGTCCTCGCCAAGGCCCTCAGCTTCTGCCTCGATCCGCGTCACCAGCTCGTCGATGGATGCTGTGCCTGCAAGGTCCAGTGACAGCTCTCTCTGGCCAATCCCGATGAGATGCGCGTGCGAGTCCGTGAAGCCGGGATACATGAAATGATTATTCAGGCTGACAAATTCGGCGTTCTCGATTTCGACCTCTGCGTCGAGGTTGTCGACGGAGCCTGTCCAGACGATGCGGCCACCGCCATCCACGGCCACAGTGTCCACCGTTTCACTGCCGATACCGGTATAGATCGTGCCGTTGGAGAAGACCCGTGTCGCACTTGGACGGACGGTCTCGTTCGGTTTCGGCGTATCTGTCGGTGTTGGCGGAGATGACTGCGCGCAGGATGCAAGCAGGATGGCTGACAGGAAAATTGCGGGTCGCAGCATCTTTGGGCTCCTTGAAAACATTTGTTTCTGGCTGGCCCATAAGTGTGATCAACGCAAACAAAAACGCGCCCCGTATGGAGCGCGTTTTCTTGGTCTGTAGAAGATCAGGTGACCTTAGGCGCTTGCTTCAGCAGCCTGCTTTTCGATGTCGCGCTTGATCTTGAGGGCTTTCGGGGAAAGCGTGTCGTCCTTCGACTTTGCAAGATAGCCGTCGAGGCCGCCATGCTTGTCGACGGTGCGCAGGGTCTTTGCCGCAATGCGCAGGGATACGTCCCGGCCCAGGGTTTCGGACCGCAGGGTCACGTTCACCAGGTTCGGGAGGAACCGGCGCTTGGTCTTAACATTCGAGTGGCTCACTTTGTGGCCGACGATCGGCTTGACGCCTGAAAGTTCGCATTGGCGTGCCATGGGGCGCTCGCTTAATAGTGTTAGATTAAATCCGAAGCGGCGCTCATACGCGCCAGCCACGCAAACGTCAACCGTCCCGCTCAGCCGGTTACACACGGCCAAATTGAGGTATTATCGCGGCGAAGTCAGGTTGACCCTGTTCAGCTGCCATTCTGTTATGCACTTATATATGATGAGCGCCAACGTCTCGAACCAAGGACTTTCCCTCATGAAAAAGCTGATCGCCGCCACGAGCCTTGTAGCGCTTGCGACCGCAGGTCTGTCTTCCGCGCAATCGACTTCGGTTGCCGCCACAATGTCTCCACTCGGTGAGGTGCGCGCCGGAGAGCCGATGCGCCTCGTCTATGAAGTGAAAGCGACCGCCTGGGCGCTCTTCATCCCAATCACGGGCCGGGCGAATTTCCGCATGGACCTTCAGCCCGACACCTACTCGATCAATGGTGTTGTGAAGACGACGGGTCTCGCTGACATCCTGGTCAATTATGACATGCGCCTCGCTGCCAGTGGCTATGTCCGCGACGATCGCCTCGAGCCATATGCCTATGTCTCCCAGAACCGGGACGGCAAGAAGAACCGCCGCGTCGAGATGACTTATGGCGCGTCCGACGTCGCAATGACGGCGAAGCCCGCCTTCGGCAATCTGGGTGAGCCACCAGCTACGCCAGCTCAGAAGCTGGAAGCAGCTGACCCGCTTACGGCTTTCCTTGGCCACGCCTTCACGCCGCGCCCGGCAGACGGCAATCCATGCGGCGGCCCGATGAAAATCTTCGATGGCCGTCAGCTGACCCATCTCCACTTCGAGAATGCCGGTCTCAAACAAGTGAAAACCGACGCCTATCGCGGCGAAGCCTATGAGTGCCATGTTTCGATGGACAAGATCGCCGGCTACGACGCCGATGAGATCAATGCGAAAGAGACGCTGACTGGCATAGATGGCCCGCTGCGCATGTGGATGGCCCCCATGGATAACGGCACTTTCATGCCGGTGAAGATCCAGGCCGATACAGATGCAATCGGATCAGTGACCCTGCAGGTGTCGAAGCTTCGCTATGAGCCGATCCCGGAGCCGTCCAATGAAGGTTAGCCAGTCGCCGCGTTGACCGGTCAGGACCACGCGGCTAAGGCGAGCGGATGCCCGCGCAGCCACTCAAAATCACCACCTGGAACATCAACTCGATCCGCTTGCGGGCACCGAACGTGCAGGCTTTCCTGAAAGAGGAAAGCTCTGACGTTCTCTGCCTGCAGGAGATCAAGTGCCAGACCGACCAGTTCCCGCAGAAAGCCTTCCGCGAGATCGGCTATGATCATTTTCAGATCTTCGGCCAGTCAGGCGGCCATCATGGCGTCGCGATTGTTTCGCGTCACCCGATTGAGCCGGTCGAGGCGCATCCGCTCTGCCGCGAAGGCCACGCCCGCGTGCAAACCGCGAGCATCAAGGGCGCGCTGATCCATAATATCTACCTGCCCGCAGGCGGCGATGAGCCAGACCCGGTCAAGAATGACAAGTTCGCTCACAAGCTGGACTTCCTCGAATGCATGGCACGCGACTTTGCGTCGTCGGCGCAGGCCTCAGAACCTCACATTCTCGTCGGTGATCTCAATGTCGCCCCGCACGAAAATGATGTCTGGTCGCACAAGCAGCTACTGAAAATCGTTTCGCACACGCCGGTTGAGACCGAGGCACTCGACAAAGCGCGCAAGGCAGGCGGGTTCACCGATATCGCGCGCGCCCATCATGCCGATGATCAGAAGCTCTACACCTGGTGGTCGTACCGGGCGAAGGACTGGGCGGCCTCAAACCGCGGCCGGCGCCTTGATCATATCTGGGGCAACGATGCCGCCATGGCCGGGGCCGATCTGAAGACTTACAGCATTCATCTTGGCTGGCGCGGCGGATGGAAACCGTCCGATCACGCGCCTGTCAGCACGACATTCCATGTCTAGGCTGCGCGCCTAGCCTGCCTGCAGCCTGTATCCGCCAGCTTCGGTAATCAGGATGCGGGCATTCGCCGGATCTGGCTCAATCTTCTGGCGCAGCCGGTAGACATGCGTCTCCAGCGTATGGGTCGTCACGGCTGCGTTGTATCCCCAGACCTCAGCGAGCAGTTCCTCGCGGGCAACAGCCTTGCCGCCCGCTCTGTAGAGGTATTTGAGGATGTTCGTTTCCTTTTCGGTCAGCCGCACCTTCTGGTCGCTTGACGTGACAAGCAGCTTCATCGCCGGCTGGAACTCGTATGGGCCGAGCGTGAAGGTTGCGTCTTCGCTCTGCTCAAAGCTTCGAAGGTGTGCGCGCACACGGGCAAGCAGGACCGAGAACCGGAAAGGCTTGGTGACATAATCGTTCGCGCCGGATTCCAGCCCAAGGATGGTGTCGGCGTCGCTATCCTGCCCCGTCAGCATCACGACAGGCGCACGAAGGCCCCGTTGGCGCATCAGTTTGCAGGCTTCGCGCCCGTCCATGTCCGGCATGTCTACATCGAGGAGGACGAGGTCAAACCGCTGCGTCTCAATCAGCTTCAGGGCCTCGGACGCATTGGCTGCCTCCATCGCCTCGAAGCCGTCATGCAGATTGAACTGTTCTGCGAGAGCGCTGCGAAGTTCGTCATCATCATCGACGAGAAGAAGTGTCTTTGTGCTGATCATGTAGAGCGATGCCGGGTTGCTGGCTGTTGGCGGGACGCGATACACATAACACCGACTCGCCGTCGAATAACTAGATGATCACGATTTTGGGAGCGGCCAGATGCCGACACGTTTCCGGGTGACCCCCGACAGGAAAATTATCGGCCAGGGCCTGACCTTCCAGTGCGCGATCGGGAAAGGTGGCATGGTGGACGCCGGTAAAAAGACTGAAGGTGACGGCGCCTCGCCCATCGGCCTCTGGAAGATCAAGCGTGTCTTCTGGCGCGCCGACAAGTTTGATCGGCCAAAGACTGCGCTGCCAATAACACCGCTTCACCCAGACGATGGCTGGTGCGATGAGCCGGGCGACCCGCTCTATAACTGCGCCGTTAAACGGCCTTATCCCGCAAGCCACGAAGTCATGTGGCGTGAGGATGATCTCTACGATATCGTCGTCCAGCTCAGCCATAACACCGACCCGGTCGTTCCCGGCAAAGGCAGCGCCATTTTCATGCATATCGCGAAGCCGGACTATTCACCGACCGAAGGTTGTATCGCGCTTGCCCTGGACGATCTCAAGGATCTGCTGTCCCATTGTGACAGGGACGCAGAAATCGAGATCCTGCGCGCAAGCTAGCCGGTGTAGCGCTCTCCAAAGAAGGCACTACCGACCCGGACATGCGTCGCGCCGAGCTTTGCGCCAAGCTCATAGTCAGCGCTCATTCCCATCGACACCCAGGGCAGGCCCGCCCGGTCGGCAAGCTTCTTCAGAAGTGCAAAATGCGGACCCGCAGGCTCTTCCACAGGCGGGATCGCCATCAGCCCCTTAAGCTCACCCGGATAGGTCTGTCGCGTATAGTCTATCAGTTCTTCGAGGTCGGCCGGAAGGACGCCGGACTTCTGCTCTTCCTCCCCTGTATTTACCTGGATCAGCAGATCCGGAAACCGGTTCAGCTTTTCTGCCGCCGCTGTCAGCGTGCGTACGATCTTCTTGCGGTCGACAGTCTGGATCACATCGAACAGGGCGACGGCATCTTCTGATTTGTTGCTCTGAAGCGGACCGATCATGTGCAGGGAGAGACCTTCAATGTCCCGCCTGTGCTGCCAGTGGTCCTGCGCCTCCTGCACCCGGTTTTCGCCGAACACCCGCTGCCCGCAATCAAGTGCGGCCTGCAGGCGCTCATCCGGTTGTTTCTTGGAAACGGCGACAAGTTCGACGGGCTTGTCCGCCGCTGCGGCGAGCTGTTTCAGGATCTCGTCCCGGCCGGCGGCTATGTCGTTGGAAAGGTCAGTGCTAGGCATGCAGGGATGAAGCACGCCGCAGCCGCCTCCCGCAAGTTCCGAAACGCCGCGCACCTTGCGCAGGCGCATACCGGCCCGCTGCTTCCCGGCGGTTTCTTTGTGACGGATCCGGCACGCATAAGTGATGCGCGTGCCGTCATCGCCCGGCTACCTGACGGCATCGGCGTCATCATCCGGCACTTCGGCCAGGCAGATGCGATGCAGCAGGCCTTCGATATCGTCAGTGACTGCCAGATAGCAGGGCGGATTGTTCTGATCGGGGCCGATCCAGACCTCGCGTTCGAAACCGGCGCGGATGGTGTTCACTGGCCTTTCCGGCTGCGGGGTGATCTTCGCCGCATGAAGCCCGACCCCGGGCTGCTCCACACACTGAGCGTCCACTCATCCACCGAGCTGCGCGCAGCACGGGCTTACCCTGTCAACGCGCTCATCTATTCGACCGTTTTTCCATCAGTCAGTCCGAGTGCCGGACATCCGATCGGGCTCTCCCGCTTTGCCGCGGCGGCAGCGAGGTCACCGGTCCCGCTCTACGCGCTCGGTGGAATTACGTCAGCAAATGCAGAAAAAGCCGCCCTGTTCGGCGGCTTTGCAAGCGTTTCGGCGTTTGAGGCGCTTCTGTAAAAGCTAGAACTTGAAAGCAGACCGAAGGCGGATACCCGTCTCAATGGTCTCATTCTGCAGCTGCTGAAGCTCATCAAGCTCCGTTGCACCGAGGGTCAGCTCACCGCCAACGCTAATGCGGGGCGTGATCCGGAATTCTGCGCCTGCACGCATTTCCTCACGCGCGAGCGGCGAACCGTCGGGCCGTGAAGTCATGTCTACGCTCAACTGCCAGCGATCACCCTTGATCCAGGCAAGGCGAACTTCCTTGCTGGGCGCGCCTTGCCAGATC
This sequence comes from Henriciella marina, assembly GCF_027213945.1. GTDB lineage: Bacteria > Pseudomonadota > Alphaproteobacteria > Caulobacterales > Hyphomonadaceae > Henriciella > Henriciella marina_A. The sequence goes on along the minus strand of NZ_JAPWGW010000001.1, from coordinate 588,484 downwards.
GGCGTTGCGTCTGATGGTGAGCTCAGCGTGAACTGGCGGTACCAGTCCGGCTGGGCTTTCTCGGTCTCGGAAACGGTCGGCGGCGACAGCTCAATAGCCTCAGACTGCGCCGTGGCCGGAAGGGCCGCGAAAACGCCGAGTGCTGCAAGAGCTGCTACAGAATAATTCATTTGCCACCTTTGTTACGCCGCTACTTAATCAAAGGAGCGCGCAAATTGAACATTAATTCCTGCTCATTTCGAAAAAATCGGCCTGGAGTGTGATTTCTACCACAACGCCCTTGCTTGTGCGGTTGCTGCCGGACGTGCTCAGACGTTCATGTTGATATGAAAGGGCTACGTCGAAACCGTCTGAAAGTTCCCTCTTCGCCGCTATACTCACGCCCTCCGAAGAAAGCCGTGCGAGATCGTCATCGGCCTCGCCATAGTTCAGCGATACGCGCGTCTCGCCAAAGTCATGGGCTAGACCTGCTTCCCAGGCCGAATAATCGCCGCCGCTGAAGCCATTATCGCTTTGCAGCAAAGAGATGCCGAATTCGGTGTCGTCGCGCTCGATGTTCGCGCCCAGTGACCATGTTTCCATCCGGTCACGGGTCAGTCCGGCGACATCATCCGGCTCGGCAGCAGACCAGGCAAGCGAGGCCTCGATCCGGATGCCCGAGGCGCGAAGCGTGCGCGACAGGTTTGCAGCGGCCTCAACGACATTTCCTAGTCCGGGCTGGCCGGTGGCGTCCGACAGGCTGCGGTCAAGGTTCTGTCCATCGCCCTCAGGCGTGAATGAAAGGCCTGCCCGAAGGCCCAGAATGCGCGGGCTGGCATAGCTGAGCTTTGCGGACGGTCCGGTCACATCATGATTGGTTCGGTTTATCTTGAGCCCTGTCGGATCGAGATATGGGTTTGCCACGGCGGAATAAGTGAGTGCGCTCGGCGCCCCCTCAAAGAATCTGGCGGCAACACCCCGATCCTTACCGATCCGGAGTTCACCATAGCCCCCATCAGCCCGGAGATAAGCTGCCTCAACCCGTCCTCGCGCTCCCGTCTCAGCGCTGTCGAACCCTCCGGAAAGTCCGCTGTAAGCGCCGGCAAGCGCCGAACCCGTACCGAAATCTCCAGCGAAGCCGGGGCGCAGCGGATGGTCCCTCTGGCCGCGCAGCGTTATGCGGGCGCCAAGCTCGGTCCCGTTCCGGAGAATGGTCTCGGCTTCGGTATCAAGGCTTATTTCGTAGAGGACTGCTTCGCTGTCGGCGCGCTTGTCATCAAGCAGCGACACGACGGTTGCTGCCTCGAAATCGCTCTCGATATCGAGGGGCAGGGCGAATGCTTGCGGCATTAGCGCCGCAATGAATATCGCGGCAGAGAGGAGCAGGGCTGATCTCATCGGGAGGGCGTCCAATCGATTGCTTCTCGCCGAGCACATATCAGCACTGGCCCGACGGGTCCCAGATGATATACAGAGCGGTTCGTGAAGAAGATATTGCCGACAGGATATTCGTAATGAACGCTTCCACAATGATCGCCGCTGCTCTCACCGGGGTGTTCGCTCTCTCAGGCTGCCTGTTCTCGGGCAATAGCGGCGCTCAGAATATCAGCGTTGCCGAAAGCTTCGAAGGCGGGGTCAATCCTTACCTCTGGCGCGCCAGCCTCGATACGTTGAACACGCTGCCTCTGACCACGGCTGACCCGGTTGGCGGCATCATCAACTATGACTGGAAGTCCTATCCGGACGCTGAGGGTGAGCGCATCCGCGCAACTGTCTACATTCTGGACTCGCGGCTACGGGCCGACGGCGTGAAAGTCTCCGTCTTCCGCCAGGTTCAGGACAACGGCCAGTGGACGGACGCCCCTGTGGATCAAGCCACAAGTGTCCAGCTTGAGAACGCCATCCTGACGCGTGCGCGCGTTCTCAAATCTTCAGAACTCAGCTAGGCGCGACAAGCCAGCTTACATAATTGCAGGAGGGACGCCGTGACGTCTCGCTATGATCCGCAAGCTGCGGAAGCCAAGTGGCGTAAGGCCTGGGCAGACGCCGGTATTTTCAAGACAAAAACGCCGGATGAGGCGAAAGGACAGGACAAGTCCTACGTCCTTGAGATGTTTCCCTATCCTTCTGGCAAGCTGCATATGGGCCATGTCCGCAACTATGCCATGGGCGACGTCGTTGCGCGCCATCGCCGTGCGCTTGGGCACAATGTGCTCCATCCGATGGGCTGGGACGCGTTCGGCCTGCCGGCAGAGAACGCCGCCATTGAGCGCAATGTTCATCCGGGTGAGTGGACGTATCAGAATATTGCGACCATGCGCGCGCAACTTCAGAAGCTTGGCCTGACGCTGGACTGGAGCCGCGAATTCGCAACCTGCGACACCGAATATTACGGCGAACAGCAGCGCCTGTTCCTCAAACTGCTTGAGGCCGGCCTGGCCTATCGCAAAGCCAGCAAGGTCAACTGGGACCCTGTCGACAATACAGTCCTCGCGAATGAACAGGTCATCGACGGCAAGGGCTGGCGCACCGGCGCACCGGTTGAACAACGCGAACTGACGCAGTGGTTCTTCCGCATTACCGCCTATGCCGACGAACTTCTCGAAGGCCTCGATGGCCTGGGGAATTGGCCCGACAAGGTTCGCCTGATGCAGGCCAACTGGATCGGCAAATCCCAGGGCGCCACTGTCCGCTGGGTAATCGATGGTGATCAACCGCCAGAGTTCGGAAAGCATATCGAGGTCTACACGACCCGTCCGGACACGCTGTACGGCGCAAGCTTCATTGCGCTGGCACCTGACCATCCGATTACACGCGCACTTGCAGAAGACCGCCCTGAAATCCGCGACTTTATTGCAGAAGCTGCGAAAATCGGTACGTCAGAAGAAGCCATCGAGAAAGCACCCAAGCTGGGTGTTGATCTTGGACTGCGCGTCCAGCACCCGTTTGATCCGAGTTGGACGATACCTGTCTGGACGGCGAACTTCGTGCTGTCTGGCTACGGCACCGGCGCCATATTTGGCTCTCCGGCCGGTGACCAGCGCGACCTTGATTTCGCACGCAAATACGACCTGCCAGTTCAGCCAGTTGTCCTGCCGCCAGACACAAGTGCCGACGATCATGAGATCACCGACACGGCCTATACCGGCCCAGGTACGATCTACAATTCCGACTTCCTTAATGGCCTATCGACGGATGCCGCCATCTCAGCCGCGATCGAAAAGCTCGAATCGCTCGGGCTAGGCGAAGGCACGACGAATTACCGTCTTCGCGACTGGGGCGTGTCACGCCAACGCTATTGGGGCTGTCCGATCCCGATCATTCACTGCCAAAGCTGCGGCGCCGTTCCAGTGCCTGATGCACATCTTCCAGTCACGCTTCCTGAGGATGTGAGCTTCGACAAGCCGGGCAACCCGCTCGCGCACCATCCAACCTGGAAGAAGACAAGCTGTCCGAAATGCGGCGGGGAGGGCACGCGGGAAACCGACACGCTTGATACCTTCGTGGATTCGTCCTGGTACTTCGCACGGTTCGCCGGGATCAAGGACAAGACCGAACGCGCCTACTGGATGCCTGTCGATCAGTATATTGGCGGTGTCGAGCACGCTGTCCTGCACCTCCTCTATGCGCGCTTCATATCCCGCGCGCTGCGTGATGTTGGCGAACTCGATCTGCCAAACGGCGAACCATTCCTTGGGCTATTCACGCAGGGCATGGTCACGCACGAGACCTACAAGAATAGCGAAGGCAAATGGGTTGAACCCGCCGATATCGAACGGCGCGATGGCAGCCTTTTCGTACGCGATAGCGGCCTTCCAGTTACGGCTGGCCCCGTCGAGAAGATGTCGAAGTCGCGCAAGAATGTCGTCGATCCGGATCAGATTATCGTGTCCTTCGGCGCAGACGTTGCCCGCTGGTTCGTACTGTCTGACAGCCCGCCTGAGCGGGATGTTGAATGGTCTCAGGCTGGTGCAGAAGGCGCGGCCCGCTTCGTTCAGCGCGTCTGGTCAATCTTTGATGGCCTCGACGGCCCGGAAGAGCCGTCGGGTAAAGCCGAACCAACGCCGCTCCTGCGCTTCTCTCACCGCGCAGCCGCCGAGATCAACAAGGCGATTACCGAATTCAGACTGAACGCGGCCATTGCGCTCTGCCATGACTGGGTCAACACGCTCAAGAAAGCTGAAGGCGCCGGTGAGGAAACGTCGGCATCGCGCCATGAAAGTGCGCGCATGCTGGCGATATGCCTGACGCCGTTCATGCCTCACCTGGCTGAGGAATGTTGGCACGCCCTCGGGGAAGAGGGCTTCATTTCCGACGCTGCCTGGCCAGTGTCTGATCCAGAGCTCATGGTCGAAAACACCATAACGCTGCCGATCCAGGTCAACGGCAAACGCCGGGCCGAAATTCAAGTCGCGCGTGATGCGAGCAAGGAAGACATTGAGAAGCAGGCACTACAGCTGCCAGCGCTTGCGAGCTTTCTTGAAGGCGTCGAGGTAAAGAAAATCATTGTGGTTCCCGGCCGTATCGTGAATATCGTAGCGTCATGAAGAATTTGATCCTCGCTTCCGTTGCCGCGCTCATGCTCGCTGGCTGTGGTTTTCGCCCGCTCTACGCGGACGCATCATTCGATCAGGTCGGCGAAGGCCTGATCCGGGTCGACGAAATCAATGGTCGGTCTGGTTATCTTCTTCGCCGCGAACTCCTGAAAGAGCTGGCCATCGGGCTTCCTGGCCTGAATGAACGCGCCGAATTGCGCGTCGGTCTCGAGGAAGAGCTTGAACGCATCACGCTTCTGAATGATGGCAGCGTGTCGCGGTCTTTCCTGCGAGGCGGCGCAGAATTCACGCTGACCACGCAGAGCGGCGAGGCTTATAGCGGCGATGCTCAGGTACAGATTCCGATTGCGGCAACGCAGTCTCCTTTCGGCGACGTTGCAGCTCAGACCGAGTCTTCGGAGCGCGGTATGAGCGAACTGGCCCGCAAGATTGTGGACGACCTTCGTCTACAGCTTGAAGCGGCGCGATGATCCTGAAAAGCGGTCAGGTTTCCAGCCGGTTCAAAAGTTCAGACAACAGCCCCTGGTGTGCCCTCATTTACGGCGATGATGACGGCGTGGTAAATGATCTGGCCGATCAGATTGCTGCAGGGTGGAGTAAGGCTGCCGGTAATGCCCGACAGGTTGTACTCGACGATGACGAAATCAGGCGTGAGCCACACCTTCTTTCTGACAAGGTAGAAACCGGCTCCCTGTTGGGAGACATAGAGATTGTGCGTGTCCGCACCTCCGGGGAAAAGATCTCCAAACCCATCCTGGACCTTATCGAAAGGGCCGATCAGATGGGAAGCGGCTTTGCCAACCGTCTTCTCGTGCTCAATGGAAGCCTCAACAAGCGCTCCAAGCTCCGCGCCACGATCGAGCAATCGAGCACTGCGGCGGCGGTTCAGGTCTATGCTGACACTGCCGATTCACTGAAATCGCTCGTCGAAGATAAACTCGCAGCGCTCAATGTGCAGATTGAGCCTGACGCGCTCGAAGATTTCGTCAGCCTGCTTCCGGGCCATAGAGGTCTCGCCAATCAGGAAAGCGAGAAGCTCTCCCTTTACGGTCGCGATCTCGGCCGGGCGATTTCTGTGGCCGATGTCCGGGCCATCTGTCGTACGGATGCAGATGATAGCGTTCGCGACCTCGCAAACGCAGCGCTCGACGGAGATTCGGTGCGCTGCCAGGCCGAGTATGATCGAGTGATTGAAAGCGGGACCAGCACAATAAGCGTGCTTCGCATTCTTGAGATGGAGATCAGGCGCCTGATGCAGGCGAGGGGGCTTATGGGCACTGGCGGTGATATCGGCAGGCGCTTGCGTCCCCCAGTATGGGGATCGGAATGGCCGGCTTTTCGCACCCGGCTCGACCTCTGGACGTCTGCTTCCCTCACGCGTCTTCTGGCAGCTATTCATGACCTCGAGCTGCAGGCGAAAACTTCCGCTGCTGCTGCCGATCCGGCGCTCCGGCTATTGCTGCTCAATATCGTGAAGTCCGCGTCGGCGCGCTCAGGTCGCTGACCGTTTCGCAGTGAGGCGCCGGCAAAGGTCGTCCAGCTGTTCCAAGTCACTGTATTTGATACGCATTTCGCCTTTATCGCCCTTGTGGCGGATATCGACACTCAGGCCAAGCGCACGGGCGAGATCAGCTTCCAGCGCTTCGGTGTCGACATCTTTCGCAGCCTGACGGACACGGCCCGCTACCGTTTCAATGCTGCCGTTTTCCTTGGTAGAGCGTGATAGCTTCTCAACGTCGCGAACGCTGAGACCCTTGTTCACGGCCATGGCAATGACGGCATCCGGGTCAGGCGCCCCCAGAGCTGCGCGAGCGTGACCGGCAGAGATCCGACCCTCGCGCAGATGCTCTCGCGCGACATCGGATAAATTCAACAATCTCAGTGTGTTAGCGATATGCGCGCGACTCTTGCCCACGCTTTCTGCCAGGCCTTCCTGCGTGCGCCCAAAACGCTTCATCAAGGCGCCGTACGCCTCCGCCTCTTCTATCGGGTTGAGATCTGTGCGCTGCACGTTCTCAATGATACCGATCTCAAGAAGTTCGAGCTCATCCATCTGCCGGATGGTCGCTGGTATTTCGGTCAGGCCTGCCTGTTTGGCCGCCCGCCAGCGACGTTCCCCTGCAACGATCTGATATTTACCCTCGGTCTTTGGATCGGGACGAACGAGGATCGCTTGCAGTACACCCTTTGCACGGATCGATTCCGACAGCTCATTGAGATCTGCTTCTGCGAAATATCGGCGAGGCTGCTGAGGGTTCGGCCTGATATCACCGATCCGCAGCGTCGACGCGTCCGTCTTGGTCTCCACATCGCGTTCTTCACCTGAAGATGCGGCCGAGAAACCCTCCACTTCGCCAATAAGCGCGGATAATCCACGCCCCAGCCGGCTTGGTTTCTGTTTCTCGCTACTCATCAGGCTGGCTCCATAGCGCGGGCCCGCTCTCTCTGCAGAACTTCGGATGCGAGGCGGATATAAGCTTCGCTGCCAGGGCAACGATAATCATAGAGGAGGGCGGGTTTGCCGAAGCTCGGCGCTTCGGACAAACGTACGTTGCGCGGAATGACCGTCTTGTACACTTTGGAACCAAGTACTTCGCGCACCTCGTCGGCAACTTGGTCCGACAGATTGTTGCGGCGGTCATACATGGTGAGGACAATGCCCTGTATATCCAGATCCGGGTTGAGACCCGAACGAACTACTTCGACCGTCCTCAACAGCTGGCTCAGACCTTCGAGTGCCAAAAACTCGCACTGCAACGGGACCAGAAGGGCATCTGCGGCGGTCATTGCGTTGATTGTGAGCGAGGACAGGGAAGGCGGGCAGTCGATCAGAACGAAATCATAGCGCTGTTCTGCGTCGTTCTCGTACTTGTTTATATGATTTCGGATTGCATCGCGCAGTCGGTAGGAACGGCGTGCCTTGTCGGCTAGCTCCGTCTCCACGCCAGACAAGTTCTCGTCGCCCGGAACAATTTCAAGACGGGGCACCAGCGTCGGAAGAATGGCATCCTCCAGCGGGATCTCGTCAACGACCACATCATAACTGGTCAGTTTCCGGTCCGCGCGGCTGATCCCTAATCCTGTCGAGGCATTTCCCTGCGCGTCGAAATCTACGACGAGCACACGCCGACCGACAGCTGCGAGCGCGGTGCCCAGATTGATCGACGTCGTCGTCTTCCCAACCCCGCCTTTCTGGTTTGCAATTGCCAGGACCCGGGTGCCAGTCTTAGACACGATGCGCCTCCTCGATCTTGAGTATGACCCCTCGTTCGCTTGTACGACTCGGGATCGCTTCATGTCTCAACGTCCAGCAATCCGAGGCGTCCGTCAATTCTTCCTGCCAGCGTTCACCCTTGAAGAAGAGCGCTGTCGCGCCTTGCGACATCCACGGATTTGCATAACCGAGAAGCTTTGGTAACGGCGCCAAAGCTCTGGCTGTAATGAAATCAACGTGTTCTGCCTTCGCGCTTTCTATTCGCGCATGAACAACCTTCGCAGGAAGCTGAAGTTCAGAAATGACGGCCTGAAGAAATGCACACTTTTTTCCGGTCGATTCGACCATGGTCACGTCGCCGCCACGCGTTTTGGCCTCGCAAGCAAGCACAAGCCCCGGAAAACCGGCGCCAGACCCAAGATCTACGATTCGGCATTCGGCGCTTGTGAGACCCGCCATCTGCGCGCTATCCAGGACATGACGCTCCCAGATCGCGTCCATCTCACGCGGACCGATCAGATTCATACGCTGTCGCCAGTCGTCCAGAAGGCGTACATAGCCATCCAGCAGCGGCAATGTTTCACGTGAAACACCGGCGCCGATTAGTGCCGTTTCTAGTTCGCCCTGCATCAGCTTACCGCACGCAGTTTCTGGCTGCGCTTGACGGCAGCGAGCAGAGCAACCAGCGCCCCAGGGGTTACGCCTTCTATCCTCGACGCCTGGCCGATTGTAGAAGGACGAACCGTCTCCAGCTTGCCCCTAACCTCGTTTGAGAGGCCGCCAACGGTCGCATAGTCAAAACGTGCAGGTATATCCAAAGCTTCGTCCCGGCGCAGGGCCTCCACATCCGCCTGCTGGCGTTCGATATATCCGGCATACAGCGCTTCGATACTGAGCTGGGTCTTCGTGGCTGGATCCAATGCGGACACCTCGTCGAAAACGTTCTCAATATCCGCAATAGAAATATCTGGGTACGCCAGATAATCCCAGACTCGACGCTTCTGACCATCCTGATTGACCTTCCAGCCATGTTGAGCGGCCTCATTCGGCGTCAGCGTAAGTGATTTGAGCAAAGCGCGACCGGATTCCAGGGCCAGATGTTTCACGTGAAACATCTCTTTTCTAGACTCAGATACAAGTCCGATTTCGATACCCTTCTGCGTAAGGCGCTGGTCGGCATTGTCTGAGCGGAGCGCCAGGCGATATTCTGCACGGGATGTGAACATCCGATATGGCTCGGTTACACCGCGCGTTGTCAGGTCATCAACGAGAACACCAATGTACGCCTCAGCCCGGTCGAAATGCACAGCCTGTTCGCCAAAAGCATGGCGTGCGGCGTTCATGCCAGCCACAAGTCCTTGGGCACCCGCTTCTTCGTAGCCCGTTGTCCCATTGATCTGACCGGCGAGATAAAGACCGCTCAGCGCCTTTACTTCCAGACTGCGGTACAGGGCACGCGGATCAACATAATCATACTCGATGGCGTATCCGGGCTGAATAATACGGACATTCTCCAGACCCTCAATCGTCCGGATGAATTTTTCCTGCACGTCGGTCGGGAGAGAGGTCGATATCCCATTCGGATAGACGGTATCGTCGTCCAAACCTTCTGGCTCCAGGAATATCTGATGACGGTCTTTATCGGCGAAGCGGTGAACCTTGTCCTCAATTGACGGACAATATCTTGGTCCTTTGCCAGCGATCGCACCAGAATAGACGGCTGACTTATTGAGGTTCTCGGCGATAATTTCATGCGTGCGGGCACTCGTGTACGTAATACCGCAGGAGATTTGCGGTACATCGACCCGCGTATTCATAAACGAAAACGGAACTGGCTCTTCGTCGGCAGGCTGCGTCTCAAGACGGCCCCAATCGATCGTCTTTCCATCCAGCCGGGCAGGGGTGCCCGTTTTGAGCCTGCCCATTGGAAGCTCAAGCGCATAGAGCCGATCCGAAAGCCCGATCGCGGGCGCCTCACCGGCGCGGCCAGCCTGAATACGCTCTTCGCCGCGATGAATGACGCCTTTCAGGAATGTCCCGGTGGTGATGACAACGGCCGCCGCGCTCCAGCTTTTACCGGAGAGACCGACAACGCCAGTCACATGGCCGGCTTCAGTCGTCAGGTCTTCGACGCCGTCTTCAACAATCGTCAGATTTGGATAGTCAGAAAGCTCCGCCTGCATCGCTTCGCGATAGAGCTTCCGGTCCATTTGCGCCCTGGGGCCCCACACGGCTGGGCCTTTAGATCGGTTAAGCAGCCGATACTGAATGCCAGCCTTGTCAGCAATTCGCCCCATCAGTCCATCGAGGGCATCGATCTCCCGAACCAGATGGCCTTTGCCAAGGCCGCCAATCGCTGGATTGCAGGACATTTCGCCAATCGTTGCGCGCTTGTGGGTGATCAGTGCCGTGCGGGCACCTAGTCTCGCGGACGCTGCTGCGGCTTCGCAGCCGGCATGTCCGCCGCCTACGACGATAACATCGAAATCATTTGCTGAGGCCATAACTCCTCGCACCCTGGTTCTGGTAATTTCTGTGAATATGGGCGCCTATAGCGCATCTTCACCCCTGAACACAGGGGGATGAGTCATTTGCCGATACAGAAGCTGGAGAAAACTTCTCCAAGAATGTCTTCAACGTCGATGCGCCCTACCAATGCACCGAGTTTCTGCGCCGCGAGTCGCACATCCTCTGAGACGATTTCGGCGCCAAACCCGTGCTCCAGGTTAGATCTCGCCTGTTTCACGTGAAACAGCGTGTTTGAAAGCGCATCGCGGTGTCGCCGTCTCGTAATCAGCGGCGCACTCTTTGATGATGTGAGCTTGGTAATTCGTTCGCTGATTGTGTCTTCAAGCACGGAGAACCCAACACCTGTCGACGCCGACAGCACGATCGATCCAGCGCCTTGCTCGCCCCTCTCAAGATCGGCCTTGTTATAGACGCGGATGTCGTCCGCACCGGCGTTTTCAAATGAGGATGAGGTATCGGGAGAGCGGACCTGTATACGCAAATCGGCCGCCTTCGCTCGCTCTAAAGCTCGGCGAACACCTTCTGCCTCAATCGCGTCATCGGCTTCGCGGAGGCCCGCCGTATCGGCAAGCCACACGACCTGACCGGCAATCTTCAGCCGGACTTCGACTATATCACGTGTTGTGCCGGGAATATCGGAAACAATTGCAGCCTCGCGGCGGGCCAAGCGATTCAGGATGGAAGACTTGCCAGCATTTGGCGGTCCGATGATCGCGACCCGAAAACCATCGCGGATGCGCTCGCCGACCTCATCATCGTCAATGGCTGTTTCAAGTTCTTCCACGAGACGGCCCAGCAGCACCGCCACTGGCCCCGTACTTTCGTCCGGCGCGTCGTCTTCATCTGGAAAATCGATGCTTGCTTCGAGAAGGGCCATCGCTTCGAGAAGTCCCGCACGCCAGCCCTCGTAGGCCTGCGACAGGCTTCCACCGAGCTGGTTCAACGCAAGCGCTTTCTGCGCGCGAGTTTCGGCGTCAATCAAATCCGCGACGCCTTCAGCCTCCACCAGATCGAGACGTCCATTTTCGAAAGCCCGACGTGTGAACTCACCGGGTTCAGCAAGTCGGACACCTTGAAAAGCGCACAACGTATCAAGTACGTGATCAATAACGGCTGCACCACCATGCAAATAAAGCTCAGCCGTGTCTTCGCCCGTGTAGGAATGAGGCCCAGGCATGTATACGCCAAGGCCCTCATCGATTGTTTCACGTGACACATCGAGAAAACGGCCAAACACGCTCCGCCGCGGGGCAGGGAGGCCGGCTTCAAACATGCTCGCGCAGATATCCCGCACCGACGGTCCACTAATCCGCACGATGGCGATTGCCGAAGGCGGTGGACCAGAGGCAAGCGCGCAGATCGTATCGCGCTGCGCTGCCATGCCTAGTTCTTCATAGCCTCAAAGAACTCGTCGTTCGTCTTCGTCTGACGCAACTTGTCGAGCAGGAAGTCGACCGCATCGGACGTGCCCATCGGGTTGAGAATGCGGCGAAGGATGTAGATCTTCTGAAGCTGCTCTTTCGGCGTAATAAGTTCTTCCTTACGCGTACCGGACTTCATGATGTCGATGGCAGGGAAGGTCCGCTTGTCTGCGATCTTGCGATCAAGCACGACTTCTGAGTTGCCCGTGCCTTTGAACTCTTCGAAGATAACTTCGTCCATGCGCGAGCCCGTATCGATCAGCGCCGTCGCGATAATGGTCAGCGACCCGCCACCTTCGATGTTCCGCGCCGCACCGAAGAAGCGTTTCGGACGCTGAAGGGCGTTCGCATCAACACCACCGGTCAGCACCTTGCCAGAGCTTGGAACGGTTGTGTTGTAGGCCCGGCCAAGGCGCGTAATCGAATCCAGCAGGATCACGACATCGCGGCCATGTTCGGCGAGGCGTTTTGCTTTTTCGATAACCATTTCAGCAACCGCCACGTGACGTGTTGCAGGCTCATCGAAGGTCGAGGAAATAACTTCGCCCTTCACCGAGCGCTTCATATCGGTCACTTCTTCCGGACGCTCATCGATCAGAAGAACGATCAGATAGCACTCGGGATGATTTTCCTCGATCGATGCTGCGATGTTCTGCAGAAGGACCGTCTTACCAGTCCGAGGCGGCGCAACGATCAGCGCGCGCTGGCCCTTACCGATTGGTGAGACGATATCGATGACCCGGCCAGAACGGTCTTTCTTAGTCGGATCCTGGCTCTCCATGTGAAGACGTTCTTCAGGATAGAGCGGGACCAGGTTATCAAAGTGGACTTTCTGGCGCGCCTTCTCAGGCTCCTCGAAGTTGATCGAGTTAACGCTGTTGAGCGCGAAGTAACGCTCGCCTTCACCCGGTTCGGTGATCGGGCCGTCAACCGTATCACCCGTTTTCAAACCTGCCTGTTTAATAACTTTCGGGCTGACATAGATGTCGTCCGGGCCGGGCAGATAGTTCGATTCAGGTGAACGGAGGAAGCCGAAGCCATCGACCAGAACTTCCAACACACCCTGGCCGATAATGACGATGTCACGCTCAGCCAGCTCACGAAGGATTGCGAACAGCATGTCCTGTGTCCGCAGTGACGACGCGTTTTCGACTTCCAAACTTTCTGCATAGGCGAGCAGTTGGACCGGGGTCTTGGCCTTCAGGTCGCGCAGATAGACATGGCTCGGCGCTTCTGAATCGGAAACCGCTTGCGGGTCGAGGGGCGTTTCGGTGTCTGACATGAAATCTTCTGGGTATGGAAGGTGCGCAAGGGAAGGATGCGCGACCGATAGATTGACTTGGGAAAGCACGGCCTGCCAGGAAAGGCGGCCTCTTACGGCCGCTTATGTGATCAAATTTCCCCGCAGGTCAAGAGAATTCCCGCACTTCAGAACGGTTTGACGATCACCAGGATGACGATGATGATGAGAAGAATGAACGGAACCTCGTTCAGCATCTTCAACCGTTTTGCCGGCACATCCTCGCCGCGATCAATCTTCTTGCCCATCGCAACGAAATAGCCGTGCAAGCCCGATAGCAGGATGACAAGCAAGATCTTCGCATGAAGCCATCCGCCCGACATGATTGCTGGATTGATGACGATGAGGCTGAGCCCCAGCACCCAGACAAGGATGATACTAGGCGTCAGGATAATCTTGCGCAGCTTTGCCGATGCGGACTTCATGGTATCGAACAGAGGCTCACCAGGCTTCGACGTCAGCTGATGCAGCTTGTATCGTGGCAGGATTAGCAGCCCTGCCATCCAGGCGATGACGAAGATGAGGTGAAAAGCCTTGACCCAGAGATAAAGCATTTTTGATCCGTATACTGTCTAACTAGCTTTCCATTCCCGAACGGTGCGCACTGCGCGCTCAACATGCGGGATTGGTGTCTGCGGCAGCACGCCGTGCCCCAGATTGAAAATATGCGGGCGGTCCTTATACGCCTCGAGCAGTTCAATGATCCGGCGCTCCATGGCATCCCCGCCCGTCATCAGAAGAAGCGGATCGAGATGACCCTGAACCGGCATGCCGGCCGGCAGCTCGCGGTTCACAAATGAGGGCAGGGCCGCCGTATCGAGACCGACAGCACTCACACCCGTCTGCTCTGCAAATGCCGGAAGCTGGACGCCAGCCCCGCGTGGAAAGCCGATAAGCGGCACCGTCACGCCAAGCTCGCGCAGACGCTTCACCAGCTTCTGGTTCGGACGAATGATAATCTGCTCGAAAATGTCGTTCGGAAGTCCTTCAGCCCACGAGTCGAACATCATGAGGGCTTCAGCGCCAGCTTCTGCCTGCGCGGCCATATAGTGGGCTGTCGCTTCAACCAGATCATCCAGCAGGAGATCCAGCTCAGCCGGATACTGATGCGCCCAGAGGCGCGCAGTGGACTTGTCCGTCCCGCCACGTCCTTCAATCGCATAGAGCGCCACCGTCCAGGGTGCGCCTGCGAAGCCGATGAGCGTCGTTTCAGCCGGAAGTCGAGACTTCACGCGAGAGACGGTCTCATAGACAGGAGACAGCCGCTCAACGACCGTCTGAACCGGGACTTCATTCAGCCTGCCGCCGGTTTCCACCGCTTCCACGATCGGGCCGACACCTTTCTCGAACCGTACACCTCTACCGAGAGCATCGAGGATCAGCAGGATGTCTGCGAACAGGATCGCGCCGTCCATGCCATAGCGCTCAATCGGCTGAAGGGTCGCTTCCACAGCCAGCGAAGGCGTGTAGCAGAAATCCAGGAAGTTCTTCGCCCGTCCTCGCAGCTCCATATATTCAGGCAGGTGCCTGCCAGCCTGTCTCATCATCCAGAGGGGGACAGGGTCGCAGCGCTTGCCATTCAGTACGCTCAGTAGCGGTTTTTCCGGGACGGGGGCCATCTGGTCCTCTTCTTCCTTCAGCATGAAAATGCGCTCTTATCATTACTAAGCGCTGGATAAGGTGGACAATCAGTCCCAGGCGGCTTTGTCACCAGTAATTCCACAGCCTGTCCATAGGAGGGGTTCGCGTTAACCATTCGTCAACCTTTTGGAATCGCCGTTAATTTACTGTTAACCATTTGGTTCATTCACGCCGAAAGAACAGCCCGTGAATCCACCCTGTGGGCGTTTGCAGAATGTGGAATTGTGGTGAAAGCCCGAGGGCTGGAATCTCTATCCACAGCCACTCCACAGGGGTTGTCGATTCCTTCAAGACGCGGCAGGGTCCGGCCGTCCACCAACCAGCGGAGCCGCAATGCGCCCGAGTATATTCTTCAATGTCCATCTCGTATCGGATTCGACGGGTGAGACATTGAACGCAGTCATGCGCGCAGCGGCCGCGCAGTTCGAAAACGTCACTCCGCTTGAGCACAATTATTACTTGGTGCGCTCGGAGCGCCAGCTTGAACGCGTGATGCGGGAGATCGAGTCTGCCCCCGGTGTGGTCTGGTTTACCATTTCCGATGAGGATTTGCGCCTCAAGCTCGAACAATTCTGCCGCGCACGTCATATCCCGACGCTCGCCGTGCTCGACCCGTCCATCCACATGCTGAGCCGCCACCTTGGCGTGACCGCCAGTGATCGCGTGGCCGGCCAGCACGCGCTAAACGCCGAGTATTTCGAGCGGATCGAAGCGATCAACTTTGCGCTGGCCCATGATGATGGCCAGAACCTGCAGGGGCTTCTTGCCGCTGATGTGATCCTGCTGGGTGTCAGCCGCACATCAAAGACGCCAACCTGCGTGTATCTTGCAAACCGCGGCGTGAAGGCAGGTAACATTCCGCTTGTGCCAGGTATGCCGATGCCGCCAGTTCTCGACGAGATTGACCCCGTAAATGGCCCGATGGTCATTGGCCTCAAGATCGGTGTCGAACGCCTTGTCCAGATCCGTAGCCAGCGTCTTATGGCGCTCAATGAAAACTCGATCACCGACTATACCGACGAGGAAGCCGTACGCGCTGAGGTGACTGAGGCAAGCCGCCTCTTCCAGCGCCGCAAATGGGCCGTTATTGATGTGTCCCGCCGCAGTGTTGAAGAAACCGCTGCCGCCATCCTCAACAAGCTCAATCAGAGGCACCAGCAGGAATGAGCGCGCAATCCGTTATCCTCGCATCCGGTAGCGAAAGCCGCCGGCGTTTGCTGGCCAATGCCGGCGTGGCAGCCGAAGCTGTGCGTCCCAACGTCGATGAGGACGCGGCGAAGGCCGCCTTCCGCGTTAAAGGCATGCGCGTTGCCGACCAGGCGATGCAACTTGCTGAGCTGAAAGCGATCAAGGTCTCCCAGCGCATGCCAGGCCTCGTCATTGGCGGAGATCAGATGCTGAACCTCGACGGGGAGCCGATCGACAAGCCGAAGGATATGGCGGATGCCGGCAATCATCTCCGCAAATTTTCTGGCAAGACGCATCGACTGGAAACGGCGATTGTCATTGCCGAGAATGGCGAGCCTGTCTGGCGACATCTTTCAGCGCCAAAGCTGACAGTCCGTCCGCTGAGCGAAGACTTTATCGCTGCCTATCTGGAGGCGAGCGGTGAGGGCCTTCTGAAAACCGTTGGCGCTTACATGCTGGAAGACCTAGGCGCGCAGCTCTTCACGCGGATCGAGGGCGACTATTTTACCATCCTCGGCCTGCCGCTTCTGCCGCTCCTCGATTACCTTCGTACCCGCGGTGTGCTGCAGTCATGAAACGCCTCGCCGTTATTGGGGACCCGGTCGGTCACTCCCTATCACCGCTTATCCACATGACGTGGATCGACGCGCTGCGGCTGGAAGCTTCCTATGAATCAATCCGCGTTCCCGCGGGTGAAACCGCTGCCGCGCTCGATGACTTTGAACAGCAGGAATTTCAGGGCCTCAACGTCACCCTGCCGCACAAGCAGGCCGTTCTTGCCAAAGTCACTGAAACCTCCGACGCAGTAGAAGCTATCGGAGCGGCGAACACACTTTCCAGACTGCCTCGCGGCGGGTGGCGCGCCGATAATACAGACGCACCGGGTCTTCTCACGGCACTTGCCCGGATCGGCCTCTCTGATTTTTCAGACAAGACGGTGCTCATGCTGGGTGCAGGCGGCGCCGCCCGCGCCGGTCTCTTTGCGCTGGACAGGGCCGGGGCCAAGATAATCTTGCTCAATCGCACAGTTGAAAAAGCCGAACAGATCATCACCGAATGCTGTTCGCGCGCCCATGTTTCCGGGCCTTTGGGCACTTTGCAAGAGCATGCTGACCACGCCGATCTTATTATCAACACGACCAGCGCCGGACATGGCGGCGCCCATATTCCACTCCCGGATGGCGAGGGCCGGCTATTTTACGATATGAGCTATGGCACCCCGGCAGAGGCGCAGCTTGCCCACGCCAAGGCGCAAGGCTGGCAAACTGAAGACGGCCTCGGCATGCTGGTCGGCCAGGCGGCTGAAAGTTTCTCGATCTGGTTCGACGGCGTACGCCCGGACATCGAAATCGCTCTGACGGCCTGCCGAACATCGCTGGAGCAGAATGTATGATCATCCTCGGACTTACTGGATCCATCGGAATGGGGAAAAGCGCCACCGCAGCGATGTTCGCCGATGGCGGCGTCCCGGTCTATGATGCGGACGCGGCTGTTCACTCCATTTACGAACAGGGTGGCCTTGCAGTGGAACCGCTCGGTGAGCGTTTTCCGGGCGTGATTGTCGATGGCGCAGTCAGCCGCCAGCGCCTTCGTGACATCGTGATGGAAGACCCCGATGCGATGAAGGACCTGGAGGCCATCGTCCATCCACTGGTTGGCCAGACCCAGATTGAGTTTCGCACATCGGCGCTGAAATCAGGGGCAGGGCTCGCAGTCCTCGATATTCCGCTCCTCTATGAAACGGGCGGCGACAAACGTTGTGACTATATCGCTGTGGTCTCTGCACCGCCAGAGGTGCAGCGCGAACGGGTGATGGCGCGAAATGAAATGTCTGAATCAGACTTCGAAAAGATTGTCGCCAAACAAGTCCCGGATGCGGAAAAACGCGCCCGGGCGGACTTCATCATTTCTACAGCGTTCGGTTTCGATTTTGCCCGAACCCATGTAAACGCGATCATCCACTTGCTGACCAAAATGGACAGGGAAGAGAGATGAGCCAGCCGCTTCGAGAGATTGCGTTCGATACTGAAACCACCGGTCTCGACTGGTCAGGTGAAGACCGGATCATTGAGCTTGGCGCCGTCGAACTCATCAATCATGTCGCCACGGGCCGCATCTTTCACGAGCGTATCAATCCGCGTCGGTCCGTGTCGGCAAAGACCGTGGAAATCACTGGCATCACGGATGAGATGCTGGTCGACAAACCTTTCTTCGAAGACCCGCGTATTGTTGATGCATTCCTGGAATTTGTCGGCGACTCGACGCTGGTCGCACACAATGCTGCGTTTGACCGGGGCTTCCTGAATGCAGAACTCCAGCGCTGTGGCCGCGCAGAAGTCCCGCTAGAGCGCTGGGTCGACACGCTGGATATAGCGAAGAAGCGGCACCCTGGTGCGCCAGCTTCTCTGGATGCGCTCTGCAAGCGTTACAGCATTGGCCTTGAGGCACGGACGCTCCACGGCGCTCTCCTGGACAGCCAGCTCCTCGCCGAAGTCTATCTGGAGCTACGCGGGGGACGCGCCCGTGCGTTTGACTTCTCGAACCGGGATGAAAGTGACGGCGAAGCGAACTTCCGCCGCGCGCTGGTTCGCCCAGAGCCGCTTGCTTCACCTATCACGGGCGCAGAGCAGGAAGCCCACGCCGCCTTTGTGGCGACGCTGGGCGATAATCCTATCTGGGCGCGTTACCTGAACTAGGCGGCGCAGCCCAGAAATCCGGATCTTACAAGATCAGTTTTCGGTTTCTTTGTTTTCTGGCTCACCGGCCGGGGCAGCAATACCATTGTCAACAGGTGCGGCCTGCGCAGGAGCGCCATTCGCGCCTTGTTGCATGCGGGCACGCTGCTGACGGTAAAGTGCGGTGAAGTCGACTGGGTCAATCCGCAGCGGCGGGAAGCCACCTTCCTGGGTCAGGTCGGCAACCAGGCGACGCGCAAACGGGAAGAGAAGACGCGGGCACTCGATGAGCAGCATGGCTTCTGCATCGGCCTGCGACGCGCCTTGCAGCTGGAACAGGCCAGCATATTCAAGCTCGACGAGGAAAAGCGCTGTTTCCTTGGTGCCAGCGCGCGCGTTCAGCTTGAGGACAACTTCGAAGATACCTTCTTCGCGGTTCTGCGTGTTCGCCTGCACATCGATACCGAGATCGACATTTGGCTGCTCATTCAGACGCGCGCCCGGATTTTCGAACGACAGGTCCTTGATGTACTGGTTCAGGACGCGAAGGCTCGGGCCAGTCGGTTGTTGTGGCTGTGCAGCGGTGTCTGTCGTATCTGACATTACGGCGAAATCCTCTCGAAAACTGGGTTTTGCGCCTATCATGCGACCCCTGCTTGAGCAACAACGGGTGGCATAGGTCAAAACGTGACTATATGAGTCCGTACAGACCCCCTCCACGGAGACGAGATGTCCTCTTCGATGATCGAATTACTGCTCCTCACCGCAATCGCTGTCTTTGTTGGCTGGCGGCTTTACACGACGCTTGGCAGCGACGCTGGTCCACCCGAAGGGCGTGCGCGTGACCAGAAACCAGCCGTGGGAAACAAGCCTGCCACCCCGGCGCGTGAGAACCCGGCAGGGCTTCGCCCGGCCTTTACCGGCCCGGCGGCAAGCGGTCTCGAAGCCATTCATTCCGCCGATTCAAGCTTCAATCCGAAGGAATTCCTTTCCGGCGCCCGCTCTGCGTATGAAATGCTCGTGAAGGCATTTGCAGAAGGTGACCGAGAAACGCTCGGCCAGTGGCTCGATACCGACGTCTACGAAGCCTGGGATGCAGCCATCGCAGAGCGAGAGAAAACCGGCGCCGAAGCGCCTCAACTGCTTCGCCTCAAGCGGAGTGAAATCGATGCAGCCGATCTTGATGCTGGCGGCACGGCGAGGGTCACGGTCCGCTTCCAGTCCGAACTTGGTATCGGTGACATGACGCGTACGTCTGAGGAATTATGGACATTCATGCGCGACACATCGTCCGATGATCCGAACTGGCTGCTGGATGACGTCGATACGCCGTAGGACGCCCGCGGCGCTTCAGTCGCGCTGAGACTTTCAGGTTGTCGATTTCGTCGAAACCCGGCAACTCTTTGCGCCATGATGAGACTTATCGGCCTTATTCTGGCAGCCTGCCTGATCGCATCCTGTGCGAGCTCTCCAAACTCTGAAGACGGCAAACGCCGGTCCTACGGGACCGCGCATCGCGATGTCTCCATGGGACACCCCGCGCCGACACCGCGTTCGCGCCAGCCGGATGAACGACCGCCTGAAAAGGAAATCAGTCCGAATGCCGTGCGCAAGGCACCGCCCGCACCAGCAGCATTCGCCAGCCTTCCGGGCTGGGAAGAAGCGACGCTCTATCCGGGCGTAATGGCGCTTCGCAAAAGCTGCAGGGTGTTCCGCGAAGGGGCAGCCGATGCACCCATTTCCTCTGTCGCCCCTTGGGCAGGCAGCACGATGGACTGGCTGCCAGCCTGCGCCGCCCTCGAAGTGGTTGAGGATGAAGTTTCCGCTCGCACAGTCATGCAGACGCTTTTCCGGCCGGTAGAGATCAACGCCCCCGATGGCAAATCCCGCTTCACCGGTTATTTCGAACCGGTCTACGAAGCGCGCACCACGCCAGAGCCGCCTTTCACCGAACCCGTCCCCGCCTATCCGCAGGACCTTGAGCGCGAAAGCGGCGTCGGCATTTTCCAGCGCCTGCCAGATGGGTCGCGCCGGCCATACCCCGACCGCAAGGCAATTACCGAAGCAGGCGTCGAAGCACTGGCCTATGCCCACCCGGCAGATGTCTTCTTCCTCCAGATTCAGGGTTCGGGAAAGCTTGTCTTTCCGGACGGCACGACGATGAAGGCGGTTTACGCCGCGCATAACGGCCAAAGATTCGGGTCGACTGCCAACTGGCTGCTCAATCGCGGCTGGATTTCGCGCGGCGAAGCCTCGATGCAGGGCATCCGCGCCTGGATGGACCGAGCAACGCCCGAACAGGTGCGCCAGGCAATGAACGCTAATCCGCGCTACATCTTCTTCACGCTGGAAGAACCCGAAGAGGGTGAGACAGGGCCCAAGGGCGCGATGGGCGTGCCGCTGACCCCGCTCGGCTCTGTCGCGATCGACCGGGAGCATAACCCGATGGGCGTACCAATGTTCATCCAGACCACCGCGCCGGGGCTTGGCGGCGACTGGTCCGGCATGCTCGTTGCGCAGGATACTGGCGGCGCCGTGAACGGCCCGGTTCGCGGTGACATCTATTTCGGCACCGGCAAGGAAGCTGGTGAGCGGGCAGGCACGATGAATGCGCCGGGACGTCTCTGGGTACTCCTGCCACGCGCGGTCGCCGACCGTATTCCGGGCGTCGATGCCTATGCTGACCTTGGCCGGAACCCTCCGGCCCCCTAAATCGGGCCAATGAGCGACCGGCCCCTCCGACCTGATGAAAAGAAAGCCTGGGGACAGGTCCGCCGGTCTGTGCGCCCGCTGGGTGGCAGCAAAGCCGTCCCCCGACCGCGCGCCCCGGCGATCACAAGGCCGGTCCTCGACAAAACACCCTCTGAAAACACCGCCAGTACACCGTCACTGCACCGTCCAGCCACCCCGGCTGCACCTCGCGACCGGAGCACCGACAAACAGGTCCGCCGCGGCAAGATTTCCATCTCTGCCCGTTTCGACCTCCACGGTCACACACAGGCTTCGGCCTGGAGCGCCCTCCCGGCCTTCCTCGCCCGCGAACAGGCACGCGGCAGCCGCGCTGTCATTGTAATTACAGGCAAGGGCAAGGCAGGCGGCGGCGTTCTTCGCCACAACTTCCTGCGCTGGGTCGAAATGCCAGAAGCGCGCGCACTCATCACCGGATATGCTGGAGCACATCCGCGCCACGGCGGAGAGGGCGCGTTCTACGTATTCCTCAGAAAACGCTAGTCTTTTCTGGTTCGTGCGGCTTTTTCGGCAAGGCCGGAAACGCCTCTGCGCTCTGCCAGCGCGTCGGCGACCATGTCGAGTGACACGCCTTTCGCCCGCAAGCCTACCAGCAGGTGGAATAGCAGGTCAGCAGTCTCCGCAGCGACTTCCTTGCGGCCCTGCGCGGCGATAGCCAGTGCCACTTCTGCGCCCTCCTCGGCAATCTTTTTGCCGCAGCGGATAGGGCCCGACTTGATGAGCCGCGCCGTGTAGCTCTTCTCGATATCGCCCCCGACCCGGCTATCCACCGTCTTGGAAAGCAGGGCGACGAGCTCGTTCAGGCGTTTGGCAGAGCCGAGTTCGGTCTTCGACATGTTGTTTTGTCCAGTCGTCATTAGAGGGGACGCACCGGCGCACCGGCGTCTGATAGGGCTTTGCGCGCCTCATCGAGGCTGACTTCGCCAAAGTGGAAGATCGAGGCGGCGAGCACGGCAGTTGCCCCGCCTTCGAGTATTGCAGGGGGCAGGTCAGCTGCAGACCCGGCGCCGCCCGAAGCAATCACCGGAAGATTTACCGCTGAGGTGACCGCTTTCAACAGCGCAATATCATAGCCGGACTTGGTCCCGTCGCGGTCCATGGAGGTGAGCAGGATTTCGCCCGCGCCGCGCTTTTCGGCCTCGCGCGCAAACGCGACCGCGTCGATCCCCGTCGGTTTGCGCCCGCCATGAGTGAAGATCTCCCAGTGATCGCCGGTCTGTCGGGCATCAATTGCGACCACAACGGCCTGGCTGCCTGCCCGTGCGGCACATTCTGAAATCACTGCCGGGTTGGCTACAGCGGCCGAATTGATCGCGACCTTGTCAGCGCCCGACCGTAGCAGCTGAACAAGATCGTCGCCGCTGCGCACGCCGCCGCCCACGGTCAACGGCATAAAGCATTGTTCTGCCGTGCGCCGGACAACATCCAGCGTTGTGCCGCGCCCTTCATGGCTCGCGGAGATATCAAGGAAGCAAAGCTCATCTGCACCCGCCTCATCATAGGCCTTGGCCAGCGCGACAGGGTCACCCGCATCGCGCAGATCGACAAAATTGACGCCCTTTACAGTGCGCCCGTCCTTCACATCTAGGCAGGGGATGATGCGGGACTTCAACATCTAGTTCTTACCCGCGGCCTGAATAGCTTCAGCCGGATCGATGTCGCCATCATAGAGCGCGCGGCCAAGGATGGTGCCTGCGACAGCACGTTCGCCTTCAGCCGATTTGAGGTCAGTAATGTCCTTCACGCTGGCAAGACCGCCAGACGCGATGACCGGGATGGACACCGCATTCGCCATCTTCGCGGTGAAATCGACATTGATGCCGCTCTTCATGCCGTCGCGCGAAATATCCGTCACCACCAGCGCGGCCACGCCGCAGCCTTCAAACTGCTGAGCCAGCTCAACCGCTTCCATGTCGGAAGTTTCGGCCCAGCCTTCGACAGCGACACGGCCATCGCGCGCATCAATGCCGACGACGATCTGGTTCTCGAAAGTTATCGCTGCCTTCTTGACCAGTTCCGGATCCCGCAGCGCTGCCGTGCCGAGGATCACGCGGCTGAGGCCCGCATCGAGCCAGGCTTCGATCTGCGCAAGTGTGCGAATACCGCCGCCAAGCTGGACCGGCACATCCACAGCCGACAGAATCGCGCGAACCGCGTCGCCATTGGCGCTATCGCCCGCAAATGCGCCGTTGAGGTCAACGACATGCAGCCGGTCAAAGCCCATCGCCTTGAACCGTGCGGCCTGATCAGCCGGGTCAGGATTAAACGTCGTCGCCTGATCCATCTCACCGCGCAGAAGGCGCACGCAATTACCATCTTTGAGGTCGATGGCAGGCCAGAGCTCGAAAGTCTTTGTCATTGCGGGCTCCATTGCAGGAAATTTGCGAGAAGTTTCAGGCCGACACGCTGGCTTTTTTCCGGGTGAAACTGGGTAGCGACCATATTGGCGCGGCCGATCACGGCCGTCAGCGGGGTGCCATAATCCGTCTGCGCCAGCACATCCGCCGCATCCTTTGCCCGGAAGCTGTAGGAGTGGGTGAAATAGACATGCGGATCGTCGCCAAGGTCACTCAGGATCGGGTGAGGGCGCAGTATCTCCAGACCATTCCAGCCCATATGCGGGATCTTGAGGCCAGGCCCTGGCTCAATCCGGTCTACATCGCCAGCAATCCAGTCCAAACCCGCAGTGACGCCGTCTTCCAGCCCGCGCGTCGCCAATAATTGGAGGCCGACACATATGCCCAGGAAAGGGACGCCGCGCTGCATGACAGCTTCGTTCAGGGCCTCAACCAGACCCTCGCGGGCAAACAGCCCCCGTGCGCAATCTGCGAAATGGCCAACCCCGGGCAACACGATCCGGTCCGCCTTGCGCACAGCGTCCGGGTCATCGGTCACGCGCACAGATGCGCTGCCCGGGCAGGCCTTTCCGGCTTCATTCAGGGCGCGTTCGGCCGAATGAAGATTGCCGGAGCCATAATCTATGAGAACGAGTTCGGTCATCGCCTGCGCTCATAGCGATGCGAGCGCCGAAGTAAAAGTGGCCTTGGCTTGATTGATGTGAATGGGTGAAGCAAGGTCGCGCATCAAATCACATTGGAGACCATTTCATGCGCCTGATCTCTTCCCTTCTGGCCGCTGGTATTGCATCGACCGCGCTGGCCCTGCCTGCCGCTGCCGACCCATCGACCGACACTGCTAGCTCGCTCGTTGAGCAGCGTTCGGAGATGATCTCGGACATCGCGATGAGCCTCTGGGACTGGGCCGAGGTTGGCTATCAGGAAAACCGCTCTTCGCAGCTCCTCCAGGATCAGCTTGCGGCCGAAGGCTTCACGATCGAGGCAGGCGTCGCGGACATTCCGACGGCTTTCATCGCTGAATACGGCTCCGGTGAGCCGGTGATCGCAATCCTTGCTGAAATGGACGCGCTACCGGGCATCAATCAAAGCGCCAGCGCTGTGCGTGAGCCCGTGGAGAACAAGCATGCAGGCCAGGCCTGCGGCCATAATCTCTTTGGCGCAGGGTCCGTCTCAGCCGCGGTCGCCATTCGTCACTGGCTGGAAGACAAAGATGTGACCGGGACGATCCGTCTTTATGGTACGCCAGCAGAAGAGGGCGGCAGCGGCAAGGTCTACATGGTCCGCGCCGGTCTCTTCGATGATGTTGACATCGCGCTTCACTGGCATCCGTCAGATCGCAACTCTGCCGCTGCATCCACTTCGCTCGCCAATCGCTCTGCCAAGTTCCGTTTTTCCGGACAATCCGCCCACGCTGCGGGCGCCCCTGAACGGGGCCGCTCGGCGCTCGACGGCGTGGAGGCGATGAACATGATGGCGAATATGATGCATGAGCACCTCCCGCAGGATGCGCGCATGCATTACGTCATTACTTCCGGCGGCGAAGCGCCGAACGTGGTGCCCGACTTCGCTGAGGTCTTCTATTATGTCCGCCATCCAGACCCTTCAGGCGTTGAGCAGATCTGGGCGCGCCTCGAAAACGCAGCGCGCGGCGCTGCCATGGGCACTGGCACGGAAGTCGACTGGGAAGTCATCCACGGCAACAACCCGCTCCTCGTCAATGAGACGCTCGCCAAGATGATGGACGGCAAGCTGCGCGAGTTTGGCGGCATCACCTACACCGCTGAAGAACAGCAGTTTGCCGAAAATATCGTCTCCACTTTTGACGATCCTCGCAATGAGCTTGGCTCTCAGGAAGAGGTGCAGCCCTACGACGTTTCGCTCGGCTATGGTTCAACAGACGTAGGCGATGTCTCTTTCGCAGCGCCAACGGTCGGCCTTCGCACGGCAACCTGGGTGCCCGGTACGTCCGCACACAGCTGGCAGGCGGTCGCTGCGAGCGGCATGTCCATCGGCGAAAAAGGCACAGAGCTTGCGGCGAAGACGCTGACAGCGGCGGCTATCGAGCTCTATCAGAACCCGGACCTCGTCGAAGCGGCCTGGGAAGAGTTCGAAGAGAAGCGCGGCGAGGATTACGAGTACAAGTCACTGCTCGGCGACCGCGAACCGCCGCTCGACTACCGCAAATAGATGAAATACCGCAAAGGGCAGTCCTAGAGGCTGCCCTTTGTCGATGCGGGTTTGCCGCCGAGGCGCTCGTCAGGCGTCACCGCCATGCGCAGCGCACGGGCCGCCGCCTTGAAGCAGCTCTCGGCGATGTGGTGATTGTTCTCACCATAGAGGTTTTCGATGTGCAGGCACATGCCGCCATTGCCAGCGAGGGCGTGGAAAAACTCCTTGAAGAGTTCGGTATCCATGTCGCCGATCTTGTCGCGCCGGAAATCGACTTTCCAGACAAGGTAAGGCCGCTTGCAAAGGTCCACCGAAGCGCGGCTCAGCGTCTCGTCCATCGGAATATAGGCGTGGCCAAAACGGTTGATGCCCGCAAAATCGCCCAGCGCATCCTTGATGGCCTGACCGATCACAATGCCCGTATCCTCGACCGTGTGGTGCGCATCGATATGCAGGTCGCCTTCGGCTTTCACTTCAAGGTCAATGAAGCTGTGCCGGGCGAATGAATCGAGCATGTGGTCAAAAAAGCCGACGCCGGTCTCGACCTTGGCCTTGCCCGTCCCGTCAAGATTCACCGTGACCGTAATGTCGGTCTCGCGTGTTGTGCGGATAATCGTGGATTTACGCGTCTTTGTCATCGCTGCCTGAGATAGTTCGTGTTCGGGTCAAGTGCTACTGCAGATTTGTTCACGGATTTCTAAAGTTTATCACCGATTGTCCGTCTAGCGCAGGAAAGTAACCGCGTGAACACGGGGGTGGCATCTGTATAGGACGTCTGCATTTGAACGGTTTCTGTCGCGAACAAGTTTCGCGAACGCGGTGCCGATTGCGGCTGCCTTGCTTGCACTTATTGCAGCGAGCGCTGTCTCTATTCTGTTTCTTGTGTCTGCAGAACACGCGGCTTCAGACAGATCCGACCGGATCGCCACACGAGTTGCAGACGGCATCTATGTAGAACTTGCCTTCGGCAATCAAGCCAATGCCGATGCGGTGCTGGACCGACTTTCGCCGGGGCGCGCCGCGGCGTTTGATCTCGATGGAAATCTGATTGCAGGGGAAGCCACGCCAGAGGTGCTACAAGACGGCCGCCGCTATCCAATCGCATCAGCGGGCGATGTGCGCGGTGAACTTGTCATGCTTCGTGCGCTGCCCGGAATGATGGTCCTTTCGCTACCTGTCGTGGTCGGCGTGATCCTCCTGGTGACGATAGTCGCCTACTTCTTCGCCAATTTCTTTGCGCACCTCGTTGCCCAGCAATCGAATGAGATCACAAGTCTCGTATCACGCACATCGCTGAAGCAGGGTCTTCCTGAGTCCGAAAAACCTGTCCTGTTTGCAGAATTCCGCCGCTTACGCACGACGCTGGTCAGGCGGATCCAGCAGCTTCAGCGCGAGAATGAACGTCTGGTGAGCGCGGCCTATATCGATGAGCGTACGGGCCTCGGAAACGGCGCTGAGCTGACGCGCCAGCTGACACAATTCATCTCCCGGTCTTCGTTCGAGTTTCCGTCGGCCTTTATCCAGATCGACACCGAACCGATGCAGCTTGAGGGCGACCATCAGGACACCGCCTTCGTCCTCGAGGTCCAGTCCGCGATCTCCCGCCGGATCATGAGTTTTCTCAGCGAGCAGCAGGCGGCTTACAGCCTGCCGGATGGACGTTGGCCTGGCTTCGCCCTCGCCTCCGACGATTTCGGAATCCTTCTCGACCGGGTTGGTCCACGCAATGAGATCAACCGCATCGCAAAATCGCTCCTGGTCCGGCTGAAAGAGCCATACACAATCGGCGGCAAGAAGGTGACGTTCACAGCGTTCGCTGGCATCGCCATGATTCCGGAAGACGGTCAGAACCCGCAGGATATCCGTAAGCGCGCTTACACCGCTCTGGTTCAGGCCAAACGCACTGAAGGCGCGGAGATGCAGTTCTACTCGCCCAAGCTGGACCGCCAGACTGCCGCGCGCAAACGTCTCGAATCGGAAGTGCGTTCAGCTGTTGAGCAAAGTGCGTTCACACCAGTTTACCAGCCCAAGGTCGATCTTGCCACGGGGCGGATTGTCGGTGCCGAAGCGCTGGCCCGCTGGCAACTTGATAGCGGCCGCATTGTTTCGCCGGGTGTCTTCATCCCTGTGGCCGAAAGCTGCGGCCTGATCGGGGATATCGGCGAGCAGATCGCCCGCAAAGCCTGTATGGGCGCAGCCAGATGGGCCGAGATGGGCTATACTGACATTTCCATCGCCGTGAATGTGTCACCGCGCCAGTTCGAGAATGATGATCTCGGCACCATGCTTATTGATGCGATGACGACGGCTGGCCTTCTCCCGCGGCTTCTGCAGTTGGAGATTACGGAAAGCGTCGCGGTGACGGATCCGGAACGCCTGCGAGACGTAATCGGACCGCTCAAATCCATGGGCGTGCGTCTCGCGATCGATGACTTCGGTACCGGCCACTCAAACCTCGCCATGCTGGGCCGCCTGCCGTTCGACGTCTTCAAGATTGACCGCGCCTTCATCTCCAGCCTGCACACCGACAAACAGGCCCCGGCCATCGTCGAGATGATCCTCGGCATGGCCGAAACACTGGGCATGGAAACCGTGGCTGAAGGTGTGGAAACCGACGACCAGCTGCAATTCCTGAAGCGTCGCGGCTGCGACCAGTATCAGGGCTTCCTGTTCAGTCCGGCGGTCGGTCTGGAGAAATTCATCGAGATGGTTCGCCGCAATAGACAGCCAGCCGCAGCCTGAGAAAGCGCCATGCCTCTTGCAGAGGCAGGACCTGCGCGCCACATCTGCGAGCGTGACTGATCAAGACAGACAGAATTCAGCGCTATGGCACGGGACGACTATCCTTGCTGTGCGCACGAAAGACCACGTCGTCATACTGAGCGATGGCCAGGTGTCGATGGGTCAAACCGTAATGAAGGGCAATGCCCGCAAGGTACGCCGTCTCGGCAACGGTGACATCCTCGCCGGGTTTGCTGGCGCAACTGCCGATGCCTTCACCCTGTTTGAGCGCCTCGAGCAGAAGCTGGAGCGATTTCCGAACCAGCTGCAGCGCGCTGCAGTAGAGCTCGCCAAGGACTGGCGGACAGAAAAATACCTCCAGAAGCTGGAAGCCCTGCTGATCGTCGCCGACCGCGATGCGACGCTGGTCATCACGGGCGCTGGCGATGTGCTGGAGCCAGAACATAACGTTGTGGCTGTCGGCTCCGGAGGCAATTATGCGCTGTCGGCCGCCCGCGCGCTTTACCCCTATGAAGCAGACGCCGAGAAGCTGGGCCGTCAGGCCATGGAAATTGCTGCCGACATCTGTGTTTACACGAATTCGAACTTCTCGATCGAGAAACTGGACCTGAAAGACTGATGGATCTCTTGACCCCCAAGGAAATCGTCGCCGAACTGGACCGCCATATTGTCGGGCAGGGCGATGCAAAACGCGCTGTCGCACTCGCCCTTCGCAATCGTTGGCGCCGCAAGCAGGCGCCTGACGACCTGCGCGACGAGATCACGCCGAAGAACATCCTGATGATAGGCCCAACCGGTGTCGGCAAGACTGAAGTCTCCCGCCGTCTCGCCAAGCTCGCCAATGCGCCCTTCCTAAAGGTGGAGGCGACGAAATTCACCGAGGTCGGCTATGTCGGGCGCGATGTCGAACAGATCATCCGCGACCTCGTCGAATCGGCTGTTGGCATGGTCAAAGCCCAGCGCCGCAAACAGGTTGAGGAGCAGGCCCGTGAAGCGGCAGAGAAGCGTCTCCTCGACGCCCTTGTTGGTGAAGATGCGCAGTCTTCCACGCGCGAGGTCTTCCGCCGCAAGCTGCGCGACGGTGAACTCGATGACCGGGACATCGATATCGAGCTGCAGGACACAGGCACGGGCATGCCCATGATGGACATTCCGGGTGCTGGCGGCTCCATGGGGATGGTCAATCTGGGTGATCTGCTTGGCAAGGCCATGGGCGGGCGCACCAAGCGCGTACGCACCACGGTTCGCGATGCCTACAAGCCCCTGATCGACGAAGAGGCCGACAAGCTGATCGATGAGGAAAGCGTCACGCGCGAAGCGATCCGCCTCGTGGAATCGGATGGCATCGTTTTCCTTGACGAGATCGACAAGGTCGCCGGCGGGAGTAATCGAAGCGGCGCAGATGTCTCTCGCGAAGGTGTTCAGCGCGACCTTCTTCCGCTGATCGAGGGCACGACCGTCTCGACCAAGCGGGGCCCGGTCCGTACCGACCACATCCTCTTTATCGCCTCGGGCGCATTCCACGTCTCAAAGCCCTCCGACATGCTGCCGGAGCTGCAGGGCCGCCTGCCGATCCGGGTTGAGCTGAAGGCGCTGAGCAATGCGGATATGCGCCGTATCCTGGTCGAGCCTGAAGCCTCGCTCATTCGCCAGCACCAGGCGCTGATGCAGGCCGAAGGTGTCGAATTGCAGTTCGAAGACGCGGCCATCGACGCACTGGCAGATGTAGCCGTGCGTGTGAACGATACGGTTGAGAATATCGGCGCGCGACGTCTTCAGACGGTGCTGGAGCGGCTTCTGGATGAGATCAGCTTCACAGCGAACGACCGCAAGGGCGAGACCGTCACGATCACTGCTGACTATGTCGATGCCCAGCTATCGGATCTCGCGGGCAATACCGACCTGTCGAAGTTCATTCTGTAGCGTTTGGCCGGGCTGAACGCCTGATCGGCAAATGTGTGCGGCCCCAGGCGCGGAACGTCTCCAGAGCGGGCGCGAGTTCTCTGCCGCGCTCGGTCAGGATGTAGTCATAGCGAACGGGCCGCTGCTGATAGGGCTTCTGTTCCAGCAGGCCTGCTGCGACGAGCCGTTTCAGCCGGTCTGCTATGATGTGTCGCGTCGCGCCAGTTGAGCGGGCAAACGCCTCGAACCGCGTCTCGCCAAGCAGGCAGTCACGCAGGATGAGCAACGTCCATCTCTCCCCGACGAGAGAAAGCGTTCTGGCAACAGGGCACCAGTCATCTTCGAGCGCACGCCATTTCATGAGTGAACGCCATAGACTGATTTGCGCGACGGGCGAAGTTTGTGCAGCTGGTTCTATTTAGGAGGGAACGGTTCGCTACAGGCACGCATAGGGCTCGTGAAAGCAAATGCATTCCTACCCATAACCCATCAAACTGGCCGGCGATTTCGCCGGCCTTTTTTTATTGCGCGGTCATACTCTGTATCAGCGCCTGACTTACCACCGCTTTCACCATGTCGGGCCGGAACGGCTTCGCGATCAGATAGGCTGGCTCACCATCGCGGCCTGTCAGAAGTTTCTGCGGATAGGCAGTTATGAACACCACAGGGATGCCCAGCTCTTCTGTAATGATTGCGGCCGCATCGGCCCCTGATGAACCGTCGGCCAGCTGGACATCGGCAAGGAGCAGATTTGGCTTGAGGGTGCGGCAGCTTTCGACGGCCTGGTCTCGCGTCACCGCCTGGCCGACCACGTCGTGGCCAAGTTCGCTGACGATCTGGGAAATGTGAGCCGCAACGAGTGGCTCATCTTCCATAATGAACACCCTGGTCTGAAGTGAGCGTGTAAGCTCTTGCTCGGCTTCCACCATCAACTCGCCAACTTCGTCAGCCGGGCACCCAAGGATGGTGGCCGTATCCTCGACTTTAAACCCTTCCATGGCGGTCAGCAGAAGGGCGCGGCGTGAGCGAGAGGCCGGGTCAGGCTCGGCCCCGGCTTTGGCGGCCGGGAGAGCTTCGCGAATTGCAGTTTCGAGATTGCTGAAGAAGCCTACCCTGTCAGTCGCCGGATCTTCTTTGGCGATGAGAGAAGCGATGGCGACTTCGACGATCGCATCGCCGCGCTGGCTGCTTCCGGTAACGGCCCGTGCATAGCGACGCAGGTAAGGCAGCTCTCGTTCAAGATTGTCTGCCACGCCCATCTATACACCTGTTTGTCTTGTTGGCTCGATTAAGCCTCAAACAGGTTTAGAAAAAATTAGCCGTACTGCGCGCTGCACATCAGCGCGCAGTACGAACTGCTTTTAAGTCTCGATGCCGGCTTTTCGGGCAAGCTCAGCAAGCGAAACCTCAGGGCGTGGACCATAGTGCGAAATCACCTCCGCAGCGGCGATATGGCCCAGCTTTGCGCAGGTCTCGAGCGGCAGGCCGCGGCTCACACCGAATAGAAAACCTGCAGCGTACTGGTCGCCTGCGCCCGTCGTATCGACCACTTTGTCAACTGGCTCGGCGGCGACGGCGACTGCGCCTTCCGGACTGATCACGACAGAGCCCTTCTCGGACCGCGTAATGGCGGCGAGGCCCGCATCGGCCTGCATCCGCTCAACCGCCTCGTCGAAATTATCGGTCTGATACAGCGATAGCGCTTCGTCCTCATTGGCGAATACAAGGTCGACATGGTTCTTGATGAGGTGAAGGAAGCTGTCGCGGTGACGCTCTACGCAGAAGCCGTCAGACAGGGTCAGCGCGACTTTGCGGCCTGCAGCCTGAGCGAGCTCGGACGCATGGACGAACGCGGCCTTGGCGTCTTCCTGGTCGAACAGATAGCCTTCAAGATAAAGAATGGCGGCATCTTTCACCATCTGCTCGTTAACGTCGCTCGCAGAGAAGAGAACCGACGCACCGAGGAAGGTGTTCATGCTGCGCGCGCCATCAGGTGTAACGAAGACGATGCAGCGCGCCGTTGCAGGGCCATCCTCAAGCGCTGGCGTATCGAACGGAATACCGCTGTCATTCATGTCCTTGCGGAAAACGTCACCCAGCGTGTCCCTGGCGACTTTGCCGATATAGCCAGCTTGCCCACCGAAGCTTGAAATTCCGACAATCGTGTTGGCGCCAGAGCCGCCCGAAAGCTGCGGGCCGTCAGGTGCGGCAGCGACGAGCGCATCAGCACGCTCCTCATCGATCAGCGTCATGCCATTCTTGCGGATGTCATGCTGCTCCAGAAAGGAATCCTCGACACTGGCGAAAACGTCGACAATCGCGTTTCCAAGGCCAACAACGTCAAAACGGGTATCGGTCAAAACTTACCTCAGTTTTCTATAGGGTCGGGCGGGTGGGCCCGGTGGATATCGCGCCTTTCACGGGCGCATACTTTATCAGATCTTGATGCCGGCCTTCTCGGCGTCGGCGAGAAATGCGGCGAGACCCTTATCCGTCAGCGGATGGTTCGCGAGGCCGCGCAGTACGTTCGGCGGGACCGTTGCCACATCGGCGCCGGCGAGGGCGGACAGCTTTACATGGTTCGCATTGCGGATCGACGCGGCCAGGATTTCGGTCTCGAAGGCGTAATTGTCATAGATGATCCGGATTTCCTCGATCACTTCCATGCCGTCGATATTCATATCGTCGAGACGGCCAATGAACGGCGAAATATAGGCTGCACCGGCCTTGGCGGCGAGAAGCGCCTGATTGGCCGAGAAGCAGAGCGTAACGTTTACGGCCGTGCCTGCATCGCTAAGGGTGCGGCAGGCTTTTAGCCCGTCCATGGTCAGCGGCAGTTTCACTGCGACATTGGACGCAATCTTCTGAAGCTTGCGGCCTTCGCTTACCATCGTTTCGAAATCGGTCGCGACGACTTCGGCGCTGACATGGCCAGTGGTCAGATCACAGATCTCGGCGATGACGTCGGACATGTTGCGTCCTGACTTCGCAATCAGCGACGGATTGGTCGTCACGCCATCGATCAGGCCCGCCTCTGCGAGCGACTTGATCTCATCTGTGTCTGCGGTGTCGACAAAAAATTTCATGCGGGCCTCCTGCGCGTATCCGGGCGCTTTAGCAATGATGGGCCCATCGGGCTAGCCAGCCGCGTGCAGCTCTCTGAAATAAGCGATGGTCTTCTCAAGCCCGTCGCGGAGTTTCACCTGCGGTTCCCAGCCGAGCGTGTTGCGGGCGCGGGTGATGTCCGGCTTTCGCTTTCGCGGGTCATCCTGCGGCAGCGGCTTCTGGACCAGCTGTGACGAGGTGCCGGTCATCTCAATGACGAGCTCGGCCAGCTCCTTGATGGTGAACTCACCCGGATTACCAAGATTGATAGGGCCAGTGACCCCGGTATCGGTGTTCATCAGGCCGATGAGCCCGTCGACAAGGTCGTCGACGAAACAGAAGCTACGTGTCTGGCTGCCATCGCCATAGATGGTGATGTCCTCGCCGCGCAGCGCCTGCATGATGAAGTTGGAGACGACGCGCCCGTCATTCGGGTGCATGCGCGGGCCATAGGTGTTGAAGATACGCGCGACCTTGATCTCAACCCCGTGCTGGCGGTGATAGTCAAAGCAGAGCGTCTCGGCGCAGCGCTTGCCCTCATCATAACAGCTCCGCGGGCCGATCGGGTTCACATTGCCCCAATAGCTTTCTTCCTGCGGATGGATTTCCGGGTCGCCATAGACTTCAGACGTTGAGGCCTGGAGGATCCTCGCCTTGGTCCGCTTGGCGAGGCCCAGCATATTGATCGCGCCATGGACCGACGTCTTCGTCGTCTGCACGGGGTCAAACTGGTAATGGATCGGGCTTGCTGGGCAGGCCATGTTGTAGATCTGGTCGACTTCCACAAAGAGCGGGAACGTCACATCATGGCGCATCAGTTCGAAGCGCGGATTTCCCATGAGGTGTGCAACATTGCTGCGGGTGCCCGTGAAGAAATTGTCGACGCAGAGAACTTCGGCCCCCTGATCGAGCAGGCGTTCACACAGGAAAGAGCCGATGAAACCGGCACCGCCGGTGACCATGATCCGGGGTGCCAGGTGCATCAGGGACGTCCCACGCTAATATAGGTGAAGCCTCGTTTGGCCATGTCTTCAGGCGAATAGATATTGCGAAGGTCGACAACGATGTCGCTCTTCAGGGAGGTCTTCACCCGGTCGAGGTCGAGCGCACGGAACTGGTCCCATTCGGTGATGATGACCATGGCGTCTGCACCATCGATGGCTTCATAGGCACTCTCTGCATAGTCGAGGCCGGAGAGGAGCTTCTCTGCCTCATGCATGCTTTCCGGGTCGTAGGCTATGACTTTCGCGCCAGCTTCGGTGAGCGCCGGAATGATGTCGAGCGACGGGGCGTCGCGCATATCGTCCGTGTTCGGCTTGAAGGCGAGGCCAAGCACGCCGATCGTCTTGCCATTCACGTCGCCGCCCATCGCCTTGATCACCTTGTCGGCCATGGCGCGCTTGCGGGCAGCATTGACCTCGACGACCGTGTCGACGATGCGCACCGGGCAGCCAGCATCATTCGCCGTCTTGGTCAGCGCGAGCGTGTCTTTCGGGAAGCAGGAGCCGCCATAGCCGGGGCCCGCATTCAGGAATTTTCGGCCGATCCGGCCGTCGAGACCAATACCGCGGGAGACTTCCTGAACGTTTGCGCCAACGGCCTCGCAGAGGTCCGCCATCTCGTTGATGAAGGTGATCTTCACAGCAAGGAAGGCGTTCGCGGCGTATTTGATAAGCTCTGAGGTGCGACGGCTGGTGAACAGGATCGGCGTCTCATTGAGGAAGAGCGGGCGATAAAGCTCCCGCATCACTTCGCGGGCGCGCTCGCTATCGGTGCCGACGACAACCCGGTCGGGGATCTTGAAGTCCTTGATTGCCGCACCTTCACGCAGGAATTCCGGGTTGGAGACGACGGCAAAGTCAGCATCCGGATTGGTCTCGCGGATGATGGCCTCAACTTCGTCACCCGTGCCGACGGGAACGGTCGACTTGGTCACGACGACGGTGAAACCGTCCATGAGCTCGGCGATTTCCTTGGCGGCCGCATAGACATAGGAGAGGTCTGCATGACCATCGCCGCGCCGGGATGGCGTGCCGACCGCGATGAACACCGCATCGGCCTCTGCGATGGCGTCTTTTGCTTCGGTCGTGAAGGCCAGACGGCCCGCTTCGACATTCTGGGCAACCAGCGCATCGAGGCCCGGCTCGAAGATCGGGATCTCACCTCTGTTCAGCCGGTCGATCTTGCCCGCATCCTTGTCGACGCAAGTGACCACATGGCCGAAATCGGCAAAGCATGCCCCGCTGACAAGGCCGACATAGCCTGTTCCGATCATCGCTACGCGCATGGCTTCAGTCCTGTTTTACGTTGCTGCCACGATTTTGCGGCGAGGGGTGCGGTTTTTATGCCAGAAGGTCAAGCCGGTGGGGCAGGTGGGACAGCCCTATATTTCCTGATTATATTCGCCGACTTCCTTGTGCTGACCAAGGCGCGGTTTGACCTCCTTGCGGAAAAGGTCGCGCATATCGTCTTCAGACTGAAGGCTTTCCACGACGACCACCAGTTCCGGCTTGTTAGATGATGCCCGCACCAGCACCCATGACCCATCTTCCAGCGTGACACGCGCACCATTAACCGTGTTCACATCGACGACTTTCCGGCCGAGGATTTCCTTACCGGCCATGCCTTCATACTCGGCGACCATCTTGTCGATGACCGAATATTTGATCTCGTCATCGCAGTGCGGCGACATGGTGAGAGAAGTATAGGCGATACCAAGCTCACCCTTGAGGTCGGCCATGGTCTTGTCCGGGTTGCGGTCCAGCATCTGCAGTATCGCGCCTGCTGCGACTATGCCATCATCATAGCCAAGTCCGATGGGCGGGCGGAAGAAGAAGTGACCCGACTTCTCAAAGCCTGCCAGTGCGCCGAGGTCTGTCGTGCGCCGTTTAATGTAGGAATGGCCCGTCTTGTAGTAATCGACGGTCGAGCCGTTCTCTTTGAGGACCGGGTCGGTCTTGTAGAGGCCGGTCGACTTCACATCGACGACGAAGTTGGCACCTGGATGGACCCTGGAGAGGTCGCGCGCCAGCATCAGGCCGATCTTGTCGGCGAAGATTTCCTCGCCCGTATTGTCGACGACGCCGCAACGGTCCCCGTCGCCGTCAAAGCCAAGCGCGACGTCCGCGCCATGCTCCTTCACGGCCTTCGCCATCTCGTGGAGCATCTTGGAGTCTTCGGGGTTCGGATTGTATTTCGGGAAGGTGTTGTCGAGATTGCAGTCCATCTCGATGACGTCTGCGCCCATCGCGCGAAGGGCGTCAGCCGCAAACGCGCCTGCCGTACCATTGCCGCACGCCGCGATGACTTTTAGCTTGCGCTTCAGTGAAACGCCTTCCGAGACCGACGCGATATATTTCTCACGCAGGCCATCGACGCGGAAGGTCCCGCCGCCCGCGCGCGGCTGGAAGTCACCATTCAGCACGATCTCTTTCAGCCGGCCCATTTCGTCAGGGCCAAAGGTGAGCGGCTTGTTCGCGCCCATCTTCACGCCGGTCCAGCCATTCTCATTGTGGCTGGCGGTGACCATGGCGCAGCAATCGGCATCGAGCTCGAATTGGGCCCAGTAAACCATTGGTGACAGCGCCAGGCCGACATCCAGAACCTCGCAGCCACCGGCCACGAGGCCAAGCTTCAGGGCATTCTTGATCGGCAGCGAGATGGAGCGGAAGTCGTGACCCGTGACGACCTTTGGCTGAACGCCGAGCTCATGGAAAAGCGTTGCCATGCCGAGGCCAAGCGCTTCAGCGCCCAGCAGGTTTAACTCTGGCGCCTTGTCGCTTCCGGGGATGCCAAACCACCAGCGCGCATCGTATTCCCGAAAGCCGGTCGGCTTGACCAGCGGCAGGGTTTCGAACTCAATCGAGTTGGGGGCAATGTCGGCGCGCGGCTTCGGCATCATGGGCCGGATCTCCTTGAACTGTCTGCGACCTGTGATGGCATGAAAAGATGACGCTTTTCCAGCCTGAAGGCCTGTTTATTTCCGCCGCGCGCTGTCCAGCAGGAATTTCGCCATCCATTTGCCGACCTGATCATTATCGACAGGCGTTTCGAGACTGTCACAGGCTTCGTCGACATGCTCGGCTGGAAACGCGGTGCCGCGGCGGACATTGTAGAGCGCGCAGCAGAAGCCGCTGGAAAACTCCGGGTGGCCCTGAAAGCTGATCGCGGGCACGCGGCCATAGTCCAGAACGGCGAAATTACAGAATTCCGAGCGGGCGACCACGCTGGCGCCGGGCGGCAGGCTCTGGACCTGGTCCTGATGGCTCACACCCAGAGAGAATGTGTCGGCAGAAAAATCGCCCATCCAGTCCGGGCGCTCGCAGACATCATAGACATGCCGGCCAATGCCCCAGCCCTTGTCGGACTTTTCCACTTTCGCGCCCAGTGCCTTGGCGATTGCCTGGTGGCCAAAGCAGACGCCGATCTGCGGCACGCCCTTGGCGGCGGCGCGCTGGATCATGTTGAGGAGGGGACCCATCCAGTCATGCTGCTCATAGACGCCAGCTGCAGAGCCGGTCACGAGCAGGGCCTCGACGTCTTCAAGCTCTGGGAAGGGCTCGCCAGAGATGACCGCGACGCTTTCGCAGGTAAGGCCCGGCAGGTGCGGCGCGATCAGGTCTTCGAACATGGCCGGATAGCGCGGCCAGTCATTCTGCATCGCCTGCGGCGGCAATCCGGTTTCGAGAATGGTCAGTTTCATTGCTCTGTTTCTTCTAAATAGTCTTTCGCAGGCTCCGGCTCGACAAGGAAGCCGCCGGACTGGCGTGACCAGAGGTCTGCATAGAGCCCGCCCGCTGCAACAAGTGCCTCATGCGTGCCCTGTTCAACGATCTCGCCCTGGTCGAGCACGATAAGACGGTCCATCGCTGCAATCGTGGACAGGCGGTGCGCAATGGCGAGCACGGTCTTGCCTTCCATCAAGTCGAACAGGCTGCCCTGAATGGCGGCCTCAACTTCGGAATCGAGCGCGGAGGTCGCCTCATCAAGGATGAGAATCGGCGCGTCTTTCAGGAAGATGCGGGCAATCGCGATGCGCTGGCGCTGGCCACCAGAGAGCTTCACACCACGTTCGCCGACATGGGCATCGAGGCCGGTCCGGCCTTGCGCATCTTTCAGCGAATGAATGAAGCCTAGCGCTTCGGCGCGCCCAGCGGCCGCGAGGATATCCTCATCAGTCGCGCCCGGCCTGCCATAGGCGATGTTCTCGCGAATGGAGCGATGGAGCAGGGACGTGTCCTGTGTCACCACGCCGATCTGCGAGCGCAGCGAGTCCTGCGTGACGGCGGCGATGTCGTTCCCGTCGACGAGGATGCGCCCGGACTCTGCGTCGTAGAAACGAAGGAGAAGGTTGGTGAGCGTCGTCTTGCCCGCGCCCGAGCGGCCGACCAGGCCGATCTTCTCGCCCGGTTTGATGTCGAAGGTCATCTTTTCGATGACGCCGTTTCCCTTTCCATAATGGAAGGTGACCTCGTCAAAGCGGACCGCGCCCTTCACGGGTGGCAGCGGCTGCGCGCCAACGCTGTCTTGGACCGCGACGGGCTTCTTCAGCATCGCCATCCCATCGAAGACCACACCGATATTTTCGAACAGGGCGGCAACTTCCCACATGATCCATTGCGACATGGACTTGATGCGCAAGGCGAGGCCAACAGCAGCAGCCACGGCGCCAGCGGTGACCAACTCTCCAAGCCAGAGATAGATGCCGCCAGCGGCGATCAGGAAAACGAGCAGCGAATTGTTGAGATAGACAATGGCGTTGAGGCTCGTGACCAAGCGCATCTGGCGATAGACCGTGCCGAGGAAGCCGGACATGCTGCCCTTGGCATAGTCTTCCTCAAGGCCGGAATGGGCAAACAGCTTCACCGTCTGGATATTGGTATAGGAATCGACGATGCGGCCGGTCATGATGGAACGGGCATCGGCCTGCTCCTCGGCGATCTTTCCTAGGCGCGGCACATACCAGTACATTATGAAGCCATAGACCACCGCCCACAGGATAAGCGGGAGGGTAAGGCGCCAGTCCGCGCTCGCCACAAGGGCGAGCGCCGAGACGAAATAGACGATCACGAAGACAAAGACGTCGAGCACCTTCATCACGGCCTCGCGCACAGACAGGGCGGTCTGCATGACCTTGGTCGCGACGCGGCCGGCAAATTCATTGCCGAAGAAGTCCATGGATTGGCCCAGCATCTGGCGGTGCATGCGCCAGCGTGCGCCCATTGGGACGTTGCCCATGAGGCCCTGATAGACAATCAGCCCCTGCAATAGCGTGGCGACTGGAAGGCCGATCAGCAGAACCCCGGCCATGAGGATTAGTGTGCCCGCCTCGCGCTGGACAAAGCCGTCGCGGTCAGCCTCTGCAAGCCAGTCGACAATCCCGCCGAGGAAGCCAAACAGAGCGACCTCGCCAGCCGCGATGATGGCCGTGAAGAATGACATGGCGACCAGCCACGGCACCGCGCCGCGAATATAATGCCAGACGAACGGCAGGAACCGGCCGGGCGGCAAGCCGCCCTGGGTTTCCGGGAATGGGTTCAGACGGCGTTCGAAGAAGCGATACATGGCTCGCCCATGTGGCGCGGCTGCTGCCGCAGCGCAAGCGGGTCGGCCCTAAGGCTGTCTCTATTCTGCGTCAGGCACTGCAGAGTCTTCCATTTCGCTTTCAATCCACTCCGTCACCCTCGCCTCCAATGCGTCGAGCGGCAGGGCGCCTGCGCCTAGAACAACATCGTGGAAGTCGCGAATATCGAAGTCTGCGCCGAGTGCCTCTTTCGCGCCGGCGCGGAGTTCGAGAATTTTGAGCTCACCGATCTTGTAGGCCGTGGCCTGTCCCGGCCAGCCAATGTAACGGGTTACCTCGGTCTGGATGTTGAGCGGAGCGAGCGCGGAGTTGTTCGTGAAGCATTCTTCGGCTTCTTCGCGGCTCCAGCCATACCAGTGAAGACCCGTATCCGCGACCAAGCGGCAAGCGCGCCACATCTCCATGGAGAGGGCGCCGAACCGCTCATAGGGGGTCTCATAGATACCGGCTTCACCCGCGAGCTTCTCGGCGTAGAGACCCCAACCCTCCCCGAAAGCTGTCGCGTAATATTGCTGGCGGAAGCGCGGAATGTCTTCCAGCTCCTGCGCCAGCGAGATCTGCAGGTGGTGGCCCGGCACGGCTTCATGCGCGGAAAGGGCAGGGAGCTCATAAAGCGGACGCTGGTCGAGCGCATATGTGTTGACGAGGTAGTTGCCCTCAATCCCTTTCTCGAGATCGCC
Organism: Henriciella marina; assembly: GCF_027213945.1. Taxonomy (GTDB): domain Bacteria; phylum Pseudomonadota; class Alphaproteobacteria; order Caulobacterales; family Hyphomonadaceae; genus Henriciella; species Henriciella marina_A. The sequence continues at coordinate 547,695 of NZ_JAPWGW010000001.1, read as the reverse complement.
GCTTGAATAACGCCCTGTCGTATAGCCTGGCGCGATTTCAGCAGGCACCGGAATGACGCCATAGGTGAGGCGCGGCAGCTTGCCGAAATAGGCAGGCAGCATGGCATCGAGACGCTTTGAAAGGCGCGATGCCTTTTCAAGAAGATCCTCGGGCGTTTCGGCATAGAATTGCGGATCGGTGCGCAGGAAGTTCTGGAAGTCCTCGAAACTGCCAGGATAGCCGAGCTCCTCGATGATGGTCTCCATTTCGCCGCGAATGCGGGCGACTTCGCGCTCACCAAGTTGATGGATTTCTTCGGGCGAGTAGCCGGCGCCGGCCGTGTGGTAGGTAATGACGGCCGCATAATAGTCTTTGCCATCTTCGAGGTTTACGATCCCCGCATCTGCGCGCGCGGCGGGCGCATAGGTGCTTTCCATGAAATAGAGCGCTTCAGCATAGGCTTCGATGGCCTTTGCAACCGCGCGGCGACCGCTCGCCCGGATCATGTCCTGCGCTTCGGGGCTGATCGTGTCGGGAAGGTTTTTCAGAGGGGCGTAGAGCCCGCTCTCTTCAGCCGAGACATTGGCCTGCTCGCGGATCTGCGCCATGGTTGTGGCGAGCGGGTCCTTGTGCGAGGTCCAGCCGGTCTCGATCCCGCGTCTCATATTCATCTTGTGATCGTCGAAATAGCGGGGAATGGCGTTGAGGCGCGAAAGCCAGGCCTCGGCGTCATCCTCATTCTGGATGCGAACCTGGCGCGCAGCATAGAGCGGCTCTGCCTGAAAACCCCAATCGCCATTGAACGGCAGACGGGCCGTATCGAATTCGGCTTCGACAATATGGCTTTCCAGAAGGTGGGAGAGGATTTTCCAATCGGGCGTCGAGTGGTCCTCGATCTCCTGCAGCCGGGCGAGGAGGGCGCGGGCCTCATTCGCCGTCTTCTCTATGCGCTCTGGAGATACATCGGCCCAGCGGTCCGGGGCGCGATCCTGCGCCCGGGCTGCCTCGCCGGGATCGATCGAGCGGATCAGGGCTTCATAGTCGATGACTATCTGTTCGATTGACGGGGCCCCTCTCTCGTCTGCGGCGCTGGACTGGGCGTAGGCGAGGGCGGGCGACGCGACGGAAAGCAGTAGAGCTGTAGCAAGAGAACGGAGATTCATGCGCATTTGACCTTTCTTGTCGCGTTGACACCGCGCTGCACCAATCTAGAACCCGGTGTCGTAAGGCATATTTCTCGGGAGACCCCAATGTCAGGTTCAGAGTGGACTGATCCACGCCCGATGTCACCACACCTTCAGGTGTGGAAATGGCACTGGACGATGGCCTCATCGATCTTTCACCGCGTCAGCGGCGTTGGCAACTATCTTGGCGCCCTGCTGGTCAGCGCGTGGCTTATTGCGCTCGCATCAGGGGCCGAAGCCTATGGGGCGGTCGAGGCGGTGATGCTGCACCCCGTGGGGCAGATCCTCCTTTTCTTCTGGCTGGTTTCGGTGCTCTTTCACCTCGCGAATGGCCTGCGTCACCTTATCTGGGATGGCCCCAAGGCGGGTTTTGATCCGAAGGTCGCGAGCATGTGGTCCATCGTGAACTTCGCTTTCGGCATCGTCGCTGCCGCCATCATCTGGTCGCTTGCGACCAATCTGTTCTAGGGGGCGGGCATGACGACGAACTTCAAGACACCTACCGCGGCGGCCCGCGGTCTTGGCTCTGCCAAGTCCGGCACCGGTCACCACATCAAACAGCGCGTCTCCGCGATTGCGCTTCTCTTTCTCGTCCCGTGGTTTCTGTACGCTGTCATCGCGGCCAGCCGCGGCGGCTTTGATGGCGCAACGGTCTGGCTCGCCCAACCCTGGAACGCCATTCTGATGATTCTCACACTCGGCGCGGCGTTCTACCACATGCGCCTCGGTATGCAGGTCATCATCGAGGACTACATTCACAAAGCAGGAATGAAGCAGGGTCTGCTGATCCTGAACACATTCGTCTGCGTAGGACTTTTCACGGCTACCGCCCTGTCTGTCCTCAAAGTCTGGATTTCGGCGGGGCTGTAAAAGCTGCCTCGTCCCCGAAGGAAAACGTCACCATGTCTGACTACAAGTTTGTCGATCACACCTATGACGTCGTCGTTGTCGGCGCCGGCGGCTCTGGCCTTCGCGCTGCGCTTGGCGCGGCGCAGGCCGGTCTGAAAACGGCATGTATCTCCAAGGTCTTCCCGACCCGCTCGCACACGGTTGCCGCGCAGGGCGGGATCGCCGCGTCGCTTGGCAATATGGGCCCCGATGACTGGCGCTGGCACATGTATGATACGGTCAAGGGCTCCGACTGGCTCGGCGACCAGGACTCCATCGAATACCTCTGCCGCGAAGCGCCGAAAGCTGTTTACGAGCTTGAGCACTGGGGTATGCCCTTCTCGCGCAACGAGCAGGGCAGAATCTATCAGCGCCCGTTCGGCGGCCACACGACCGAATATGGCGAAGGCCCGCCGGTTCAGCGCACCTGTGCCGCCGCCGACCGCACCGGTCACGCCATGCTGCACACGCTCTACGGACAGTGCGTCAAGGAAGAGACCGAATTCTTCATCGAGTATTTCGCGCTCGACCTCATCATGGATGATGAAGGCGCGTGCCGCGGCGTGACCGCATGGAAGCTCGACGACGGCACGCTTCACCGCTTCCGCGCGCAGAAGACGATCCTCGCGACGGGCGGTTATGGCCGCGCCTTCTTCTCCTGTACGTCCGCGCACACCTGCACGGGCGATGGCAATGCCATGGTGCTTCGCGCCGGCCTGCCGCTGCAGGACATGGAGTTCATCCAGTTCCACCCGACCGGCATTTACGGCGCAGGCTGCCTCATCACTGAGGGCGCACGCGGCGAGGGCGGTTACCTGACCAATTCCGAGGGTGAGCGGTTCATGGAGCGCTATGCCCCGTCGGCGAAGGACCTTGCCTCTCGCGATGTCGTAGCACGCGCCATGACCGTGGAGATTCGCGAAGGCCGCGGCGTCGGTGAGGGCAAGGACCATATCCACCTGCACCTTGAACACCTGCCGCCGGAAACGCTGGCAGAGCGCCTGCCGGGCATTTCGGAAACCGCGAAAGTCTTCTCTGGCGTCGACGTCACGAAAGAGCCGATCCCGGTCCTGCCGACCGTCCACTATAATATGGGCGGCATCCCGACGAACTATCACGGCGAGGTTCTCACCAAGAAGGGCGGCGACCCCGATAGCGTTGTCCAAGGCCTGATGGCCGTGGGTGAAGCGGCATGTGTGTCGGTCCATGGCGCAAACCGTCTCGGCTCCAACTCGCTGATTGACCTTGTGGTCTTCGGCCGGGCCGCCGGTCTTCGCTGTGGTGCCACGCTGGACGCGGGTGCGAGCCAGCCGGAAGTGCGCGACAGCCAGACCGACAGCCACCTTGCCCGCTTCGACCGCGTGCGCAATGCGAAGGGCGACCAGCCTGTCGCGCAGCTGCGCATGGATATGCAGAAGGCGATGCAGACCAATTGCGCCGTCTTCCGCACCGGTGAAGTCCTCGATGAAGGCGTCGAGAAGATTGACAATATCTATGGCCGCGTCGGCGGTATGGATGTGAAGGATCGCGGCCTGATCTGGAATACCGATCTTGTCGAGGCGCTCGAGTTCGACAACCTCATCGCGCAGGCTGCGGTGACGGTGAACTCAGCCGCCAACCGCAAGGAAAGCCGCGGCGCCCACGCCCGCGAGGACTTTGCAGACCGCGACGATACAGAATGGATGAAGCACACGCTTGCCTGGGTCGATGACTCCGGCAAGGTGACAATCGATTACCGCCCGGTGCATGAGTACACGATGTCGAACGATATCGAGTACATCAAGCCCAAGGCGCGTGTGTACTAGGGGAGCGATATGGTTCAGCTGACACTACCCAAAGGTTCTGCGCCCAAGAAGGGAAAGCAGTGGCCAAAGCCGGATGGCGCCAAGAATACAAAGGCGTTCAAGATTTACCGCTACTCTCCTGAAGAGGGCGGCAATCCGCGCTGGGACACCTATCATGTGGATATGGACCGTTGCGGTCCCATGGTTCTCGACGTCCTGATCTGGATCAAGAACAATGTCGACCCGACCCTGGCCTTCCGCCGCTCCTGCCGCGAAGGCGTCTGCGGGTCGTGTTCGATGAACATTGGCGGGCACAATACGATTGCCTGTACCAAGGGCTGGGATGAGATTGCCGGGTCGTCGATCACGATCGCGCCGCTGCCGCACCTGCCCGTGGTCAAGGATCTCGTGCCGGATCTTACCAATTTCTATGCCCAGCACGCCTATGTGCAGCCCTTCCTCAAGACCGATACGCCGGAGCCTGAGAAGGAATGGAAGCAGTCCGAAGAACAGCGCAATGAGCTCAACGGGCTTTATGAGTGCATTCTCTGTGCCTGCTGCACGACGTCCTGCCCCTCCTATTGGTGGAATGGCGACAAGTATCTCGGCCCCGCAGCTCTGCTTCAGGCCTATCGCTGGCTGATCGACAGCCGCGACGAGGCAACCGGTGAGCGGCTCGACGATCTTGAAGACCCGTTCAAGCTCTATCGCTGTCACACCATCATGAACTGTGCGCAGGTCTGCCCGAAGGGTCTGAACCCGGCCAAGGCGATTGCCAAGGTCAAGCACATGATGGTCGAACGCGTCGCTTAAGGGCGAGCCCATTCAAAGCGACTAAACATAACGGCCCGCGCCTTCTAAGGTGCGGGCCGATGCGTATCACCAGATCATACCGGCCAAAGCGGGTTATTTCGCCCGTCACACCTTTCGTCCATAAACGACAGAAAGGCGGGCATTGGGGCGTGCCGGCTGTCTATGATCCGCCGCTGCCGCCGCAGGAGATGGGAAAGGGCTATCCTGTCTGGACGCTCAGCCATCAGGGCCGCGAACTTTACTTTGCCTCGCCATTGGAAATGGCCCATGTCGCCGAGGTCATGGGCAGCCCGCTGCTGCCCAGACCCTGGCAGCTCTCTGGTGAGGCGGGCTATGCGACGGGCCACTGGCTGGCCAGGCTGCACAAGAGCTGGAAGGCGACCGGGACCAGGGAAAAACTGGCCCGCATCCTGTCCGAAGCATCGAAAGCGCAAACCTGGCGGTAGCAGACAAGCGCCTTTGGCCGCACCGGACGGGTGCGTTTCGGCCTTTATTACGAGCGTTTGGAAGGGGCGGGCGGCGGGTGAAGGCGAAGCTCAAGGCTCACCATGCTGAGTGCTTCGGCCAGCCAGGGAGCCAGTTGGCGTGAGCCAGAGCCAGAGCCAGGCGGCGGTCCGGCCCGGAGCGGCGACCGCTTCCTGATGAGGCCATCCTTGCTCGCTCTTGGGGTCATCCTTCGCGCCATGCGGCGGGCGGCGGCAGCTGGTTCGTAGATGACAGCGAGAAGGGCGTGGAGCCGCTCGGCCAATTTATTCGAACGATCCGTTTTACCTCCCGCGATATTTGGTGAATTCGCGCTCAGAATTTCAAGGATTCTGGGCTGCGGGCGTGGGCCGAAGCGGCCTTTCTTCTGACCCTCGATCCAGAACCCGGCGCGCAAGGAGGTAATGGGTTCGGTGAGCTGGAAACCGCGCCTTGAGGGGGCGAGGGCGGAACCGGCGGCGCGAGCATTCCGGGTGGAGGCGGCGAGGCGCATCGGTAGTGGCTGCAGGGGGCCAAGAGAGCGTGCTTCCAGCACGAGTAGACGGCGGGTCAGTGCCTCAGCGGCCAATAGTGACGGGCGAATCCAGCGCGGCGGTGCGGTTGGCCCCGACTGCTCGACCATGACCAGCAAGCCGGCCGCCAGCCTGGCTAAATGTTGCCAGAGGCGCTGCAAGGTCCGGTCAAGCTGGGGCGGTTCGGGCAACATGTATTAAGGATAGCCGTACCCGCCAGCCATGCGGACGGAAGAATTGTTTCCGCGGGGACGTTAACCATGATTGTGCGTTTGTACGGGGCGTACTGGGTGGGGGGGGTTGGGGCGTTTCTGGGGCTAACAGTGTTCCGATCATCCCCGCGAAGGCGGGGATCTCGTGAGACATGCGTTGCGCTCCACCTGGCTGAGATCCCCGCCTGAGCGGGGATGAGCGGATGTGAAATCTATGGCGGATTGTGAGAAGAGGTCCTAACCAGACGTCATGGCCTTCTACGTCTACATCATGACGAACAAGCCGAACGGTGTGCTCTATACCGGCATGACGGACGACATAAACCGGCGCGCATGGGAGCATCGCGAGCACGTGATTGGCGGCTTCACGGCGAAGTATAATTGCGAAATGCTTGTCTGGGTAGACGTTCACGAGACACGCGAGTCTGCTTTTGAGCGAGAGCGCCGCATCAAGAAATGGGAACGCGCCTGGAAGATCAGGTTGATTGAAGAGGCTAACCCGGATTGGCGCGACCTCGCTGATGCGCTGATGTAGTTTTATCCGCTCATCCCCGCGAAGGCGGGGATCTCGTGAGGCAGTTTCTGCACTTCAATTGGCTGAGACCCCCGCCTGCGCGGGCGTGAGCGGAGTTTCAGGTGCAGAGCACACAAAAAAGCCCGGCAGGGTTGCTGCCGGTCTTTGCTGTTCGAGTGGGCGCGAGGCCTACATCGTCACGACAACCTTCCCCTTGGCCTTGCGGTCCATCAGTTCGGTGATGGCGTCGGCGCCTTTTTCGAGGGGGTAGGTGTTGGAGACGTGGGGTTTGATCTTGCCCTGTTCGTAGAGCTCGAAGATTTCCTTGATGTTCTGCTCGTTTGCTTTCGGGTCGCGGGCGACGGCGGCGCCCCAGAAGACGCCGATGATGTTGCAGGATTTGAGCAGGGTGAGGTTGAGCGGCATTTTCGGGATGCCGGCCGGGAAGCCGATGACGAGGAAGCGGCCATCCCAGTTCATGGCGCGCAGGGCCGGTTCAGCATAGTCGCCGCCAACGCCGTCATAGATGACGTCCACGCCGCCGCCGCCAAGTTCCTTGATCTTGTCGGAGAGGGCTTTCTGGTCAGCGCGTTCGAGCGGGCCGCGCGGATAGACAAGGCCGTGCTTTGCGCCTTTTTCCATGGCGAGGTCCACCTTGTCCTGGCTGGAGGCGGCCGCGATGACCTCCATGCCCATGGCCGCGCCAAGTTCGACGGCTGCGAGGCCGACACCGCCAGCCGCGCCGAGGACGAGCAGGGTTTCGCCGGCCTTGCAATTGCCGCGATCCTTCAGGGCGTAATACGAGGTGCCATAGGTCATCAGGAGGGCCGCAGCCTCTTCAAAGGACATGGAGTCCGGGAAAGGACGCACACGGGCCTCATCGACCTTGGCTTCTTCTGCCATGCCGCCCCAACCGATCGAGCCCATGACGCGGTCGCCGACTTTCACCTTGGTGACGCCTTCGCCGACGGATTTGACGATGCCGGAAAGCTCACCGCCCGGCGAGAAGGGGCGCTCTGGCTTGAACTGGTACATGTCCTGGATGATGAGGACGTCGGGATAGTTCACGCCGACGGCTTTGACGTCGATCACAATTTCGCCCTTGCCGGGCTCGAGCGCGGGAACGTCTTCCAGAACAAGGGCGTCAGGTTTACCGGGCGTCTTGGAGAGTAGGGCTTTCATGGGCGTGTTCCTCTTGCTGTATCTTGGCAGTGTCTTGTGGGACATGTAATTGACGGGCCGAGCCTATCCATGGCACCGCGCGCTGTGAAGCATGACGCGAGGAAAAAGCACCTCGTAGCTGGAGCATTGAGAAGATGGCGAAAAGCTGGGCGCTGGCCCTTCATGGTGGAGCCGGTCCGCTGAGGAAGCGTGACCATGCGGTGGCAGAGACGCATATGGCCGAACTGCTGCGCGAGGGCGAAAAGCGTCTGGCGCGCGGCGACAAGGCGCTCGATGTGGTGCATGCGCTGGTCATCGCGCTGGAAGAATGCGGGCATCACATTGCCGGTCGCGGCTCTTCCCCCAATGCGATCGGCCAGTGGGAGCTGGACGCGGCCATCATGGATGGGCGCACGCGCAATGCAGGCGCGGTGGCGTCACTGCGCGGCTACAAGTCGCCGGTCACCGCGGCGCGCCTTGTCATGGAAAAGACGCCGCATGTGCTGATCGTCGGCAAGGGCGCAGCGATGATTGCGCGCGAGCACAAGCTGGAGAAGGTCCACAGCCCAAAAAGCTATTACAGGCCTGCAGTGACGCGCCCGGTGAAAAAGGGCGAGCTGGCGCACGGCACGGTCGGCGCGGTGGCGCTGGACACAGATGGACGTCTCGCGTCTGCGACATCGACAGGCGGGCTGCTTGGCAAGACGCCGGGCCGGGTGGGCGATACGCCGATCATTGGTGCTGGCCTTTGGGCAGATGAGCGGGTCGCAGTCTGCTGTACGGGGCAGGGCGAGTATTTCCTTCGCACGAATGCGGCAGCCGATGTCAGCTCTCGTGTGCGCTATGGCAAGCAAGGCCTGCGCGAGGCGGCGGAAGGCTCACTCGAAGATCTGACCCTGCTGGGCGGAGATGGCGGCATGATCTGCCTCGACGTGCTGGGCCATGTCGAAGTGGTATTCAATGCCGAGACGATGAAGCGCGGTGTCGTGACAAGCGCGGGCCGCTTCGACGTCGCGACGATGAGGTGATCGGAGCATGAGCGGCGCGACGCTGGGCTTTTTCATTGCGGGTGTGTTGGTCGCCTTCCTGTTTGCGCTGGCGGTGCAGATGCGCGTGATGGCGGGGCTGGTGCTGCGCCGGGCCGCGCAGGCAAAGTTCAGTGAGCTGAAAGACGGCACAGCGCGCTTTGCTGTGGTGCATGCCGTGGCCGGGACAGACAAGCTGGACGCGGGCGACGCCGTCGGCGAGGCCGCGACCTGGCTGCGCACCGAGTATCCGGCCGCGATCCGTCACATCAAGATAGCCCGCCTTGCGACGGCGGTGACGGCGGTCTTGTTCCTCGCAGTGCTCGTCACCTGGCGGTTCACGGCGGGGGCAGAAGGGTAGAGTCATGCGCGGTTATTTTGCGATTGGGGCTGAGGGGATCTCCAAGCCTATGAATCTTGGCGCGCTAATGCGGACGGCGAATGCGTTCGGGGCGAGCTTTGTGTTCTCTGTCGGCGCGGCCGACCGGGTGAAGGTCGCCTATAAGGCGGACACGTCAAAGACGTTCGAGAGCGTGCCCTATTATCAGTGGAATGCAATGGACGACATCGCGCTGCCCAAGGGCTGTCAGATGGTAGGGATCGAGCTCACCGATGATGCGATCGAGCTGCCGGAATTCCGCCATCCGAAATCTGCGGCCTATGTGCTGGGCCGGGAGCGGGGCGACCTGTCGCCGGAAATGCTTGCGCGCTGTGACCATGTGGTGAAGATCCCGACGCGCTTCTGCATCAATGTGAGCCTTGCGGGTGCGCTGGTCATGTATGACCGGGTGCTGTCCATGGGCGGCTTTCGCGACCGGCCTGTCATGCCGGGTGGGCCGAAAGTATGAGCCTTTCGCGCGAGGACAGAGGGCGCCTGCGCGATACATTGCTGGCAGAGGCGCGCCGCCGCACGCTGATCATGGGCATATTGAATATGACGCCGGACAGCTTTTCCGATGGCGGCAGGTTCGATGAGGCAGGCGCGGCGCTTGCCCATGCCGAAGCCATGGTGGCGGCGGGCGCGGATATTCTGGATGTTGGCGGTGAGTCGACGCGGCCGGGCGCAGAACCGGTGAGTGAGGCCGATGAACTGGCGCGCACGGTGTCCGTGATCGAGGCGCTCGCTGGGCCGGGGCGTGCGCCTGTGTCGATCGATACCTACAAGTCAGGCGTCGCGAAGGCGGCGTGCGAGGCGGGTGCGGTGATCGTCAATGATGTGAGCGCGAGGTCCGACCCGGCGATTGTGGGCGTCGCAGCAGAGGCGGGCGCGGCCTATGTGCTGACCTATAATCGCGGGGTGAAAGACGCTGCTCTGGATGCCGGCGCGGACATGCTGACCTTCTTTGAGAGCGCGATTGCGACGTGCGAGGCTGAAGGCCTGCCGCGCGATCACATCATCCTCGACCCGGGTGTCGGCTTTGCGAAGACGTATGAGCAGAACTTTCAGGCTTTGGCACGGGTGGGTGATCTTGTCGGCCTCGGCCTGCCCGTCCTGATCGGCGTGTCGCGCAAATCCTTTATCGGCAAGCGCCTCGGTATTGAGGCGGCAGCGGACCGGGATGCAGCGTCTGTCGCTGTTGGCCTCGACTCGCTGCGCCGGGGCGCGCATATGCTGCGCGTCCATGATGTTGCTGCCCACCGGCAGGCGATCGAGCTTTGGGAGACCATAGAAAATGCGGCGCACTGAACGGGTCTTTGTCGAGAACCTTGGCATTCACGGCTTTCACGGCCTTATCGCCGAGGAAAAGAGCCTCGGCCAGAAATTCTATGCTGACATTGAGTGCCTGGTGGCGCGCGACGAAGCCCCGTCTGACACGATGAAGGACGCGGTCGACTATGGGAAAGTCTGTGACCTTGCACATGACATCTCTGCAAGCGGGCCGTTCAACCTGATCGAGACGCTGGCTGAGCGGATCGGGCATGGCGTGATGGAGACGTTTCCACTGGTCTCGACCGTGCGCGTGCGCATCCGCAAGCCGAATGCGCCGATCCGGCATTTCCTCGACCATGTCGGCGTGGAGATCGAACTCAGCCGTGACTAGGTCTGCGCTGGCCTTTGGCTCGAACCTTGGCGACAGCGCCGAGATGATCGGCCGGGCGATTGATGCGCTGGACGCGATGGTGGACGTGTCGGTCACGGCGCGATCCAGCCTCTATGCCACCCCACCTTGGGGTGTCGAGAATCAGCCCGATTTCGTGAATGCCTGCGCGCTGGTGGAGACCGCTCTTGCGCCGCTGGACCTGCTCACCGCCTGCAAGGATCTTGAAGTGGCGCTTGGCCGCGTGCCGGGTGAACGCTGGGGGCCGCGGCTGATCGATATTGATGTGCTCTGGATGGATGGCGTGGCGCTGGAAAGTGAGCGCCTGACCCTGCCGCATCCGCGCATGACGGAGCGGGCCTTCGTGCTGGTGCCGCTCGCGGAGATTGCACCTGAGTTGGTTGTCGGGGGTCAGAGGGTTGCTGATTGGGCCAGTTCTATTGAAGCTGGCGGAATCAGGAAGCTGACAGACTGAGGCAGATCCTAGCCCTGATAGATCGATCCTGCCGGGGCGAAGGCCATGATGAGGGTCAGGGCGGCAATGAGCGCGAGTGCGGCTAGCGAAAGGCCTTTTGAGAATCCCTGGGTCATGATCCTTGTCCTTCGGCGCGCGGCCTTGCTGTTCCGGTAATCTTCCGGGCTGTGTCCAACCCGGCGGATGTAAGAAGTTATCGGGCAACAAACATGCTGCATTGCGAATAGGTTCCATTCCGGACTGGAATGGGACTGTTTGCGGGCAGGTCCGGATATCTTTGTGGCGACGGCGCTTCAGCTCGCGAAGCCGGCATCTTTCACCGCGGCCTGGTAGGAGCGGGAGACGGGGACTTCCTCGCCGGAGTGGAGGATCAGTCTCAGCTTGCCGTCAGTGCGTTCGGCGCGAGCCACGCCCTTGCGGGCAACCCACCAGGAACGATGGACCCGCAGGCCGTCCGCATCGGCAAGCTCTCGTTCGACATCGGAAAGCCGGATCAGGATGAGGTCGCTGCCGAGCGAGGTGAAGACGCGGCAGTAATGGTCTTCAGATGTGACCGCCCAGAGGTCTGCAGTGTGGTATTTAACGGGGAGACGCTGAAGGAAAGTCTGGACGGCGTTGCCTTCGTCGGCGGCATGGACGAAATCCGGCCCGGCAAGGTCAAAGGCGCGGCTGACCGTATAGCCGACGAGCGTCATCGCCGTCGCGATCACCAGCACGTAGAAATAGATGATGTGAACCGGCCCGGTGCCGACGCGGATATAGCCGCCCGTTACGAAAGCCAGGGCGTAGATGGCGAAGGTCACGCCCGCAGCCGTGACGAGCGAGGTGATGACGATCATCAGCCAGGCCGGGCCATTGGGCCGCAGGCGATAATAGGCGTTCACCGTCAGCTCTCCGACAACTGAGCCTGTCACGATGAGCAGGAGCCATATGCCGAAATTGAGCAGGAAAGGTGCGTTGCTGTTGCTGCCATAGGGGCGCACGAACGCAAGAAAGAGCGAGATGCTTGCCAACAGCAACGCTTCGCGTCCGCGTTTCTTCCAGTCGATCGCGATACGCAAGCTGCAGGCCCCTCTTCATTCGCGCTTCGTGAATGACATTGGCCGCATTTCGCGAAGGATTCCAGACCCCTGACGCAAACTTGGTCGAGGCCGTGCGGTTGCACCTGCATGTTCTGGAGGCCGGGCACAGCGAGGTCCGCAGACAGACAAACTTCAATACACACGGAGACCCGAGACCATGAAAAAGATTGCAGCCCTTGCCAGCTTGATTGCCCTTGCAGCCCCGACCGCCTGGGGTGCTAGTGTCGAGTTGACGATTACCGGTGTCGAAACCGCCTCCGGTGAGATCCTGATTGGCGTCTTCGATAGCGAGACAGGCTGGAAGACCGATGCCTCAATCGCCGAGGCCCAGGCCGACGCAGCGACAGGCACTGTGACCGTGATGCTGGACGGGCTGCCTGAGGGCGAAGTTGCGATCAAGCTTTACCACGATGTCGATTCCAATGGTGAGCTGAAGCGCGGAAACTTCGGTATTCCAGCAGAGCCCTATGGTTTCTCGAATAATGCGCCGGTGCGGTTTGGCCCGCCGAGCTGGAGTGCTGCGAAATTCGCCCTTGATGGCGAGACCACCACCCACACGCTGGCGCTGCGCTAGTCCTCGCGCCGTCCATCCCTCCCGAAATCAGGACATGAGACAATGAGCCTTACAGACGTATCCTCCCAGACCCGCCGTCTTCCCCGCCTGCCGAAACTGTCGCGCACGGCCTGGACACTTGGTATCGCCTTGCCGGTCTACGGCGCCATCAGCGCGCTGACTCTTATGGATGTGGGCCGCCTGCCGCGCTTTCGATTTGATCCGCAGCCGCTGATCGAGTCGGGCGTTGCCATCCAGGTTCATGTGGCGGCCGCGCTGACCACGCTGGCCATCGGCATCTATCTCATGATGGCGCCGAAGGGATTTACCCTGCACCGGACTTTTGGCTGGGCCTGGGTGATTTCCATGGCCATCACGGCAGGCTCATCCTTCTTCATCATGACCCTGTTCCAGAACTTCTGGAGCCCGATCCATGCGCTGTCAGCCTGGACACTTATCGGGCTTCCGGTGGGGATCGCTGCGGTCCGCCGCCGCAATGTGAAGAAGCACCGTCAGGAGATGACCAACATGTTTGTGGGCGGTATGGTCGTGGCTGGCCTGTTCACGCTGCTGCCGGGCCGGATGATGTGGCACGTCTTCTTCGCGATCTGAGCCAGATGCACCTGCTTTCTGTTCGGGGCCCCGCGACAAAGCGGGGTCCTGACGCGTTTTCGGAAGGGGTGATTGAACGAAAGCAGAGGTAACGTCGTTCTTACAGGCTCGCTCGGCTTTTCCCAGACGCCCGACTACGCTCGCATCACCCCCATCTGGTGGAGGAAGGCGTCAGACTGGTGCAGCAATATTAGAGAGACCAGTTTGGACCAGTATTTTCTAAGCATAGCGATTATTGGATTCGTCGGTCTCTCGAGTGCCTGGGTCTGTCATTATACCCGGAAAATCGGTGTTTCTTACGCAATTTTCTATGTCTTGCTGGGCATGGCGGTGTTTGCCGTCTTCCCTGAATTGCCCTGGGTGTCGCCGTTCACCAAGGAAACCTATGCCATCCACCTTACGGAATTGATGGTGATCATCGCCCTGATGACCACGGGCCTGAGCATTGATCGACGATTTGGAATCAAGCGCTGGGCCAGCCCGTTGATGCTGGTGTCGGCCGCCATGATGTTGAGCATCGCGGCGCTCGCAGCGATCGGGTACTGGTGGCTTGGCCTTGGTCTGGCATCTGCTGTCTTGCTGGGCGCGGTCCTGGCGCCGACCGACCCTGTTCTGGCCTCCGACGTCCAGGTCGGGCCGCCCAATAGTGACGATGATGACGGTGTGAGGTTCGCCCTGACAGCCGAAGCCGGGATGAATGACGGACTGGCATTCCCCTTTACGTGGTTGGCGATTGCCCTGGCGGGCGCGGTAGGGGGCGGACAGGCTGTCCTTGCCGACTGGTTATTATACGACGTCCTCTACCGGATCGTCGCGGGTCTGGTCATTGGTTTTGTGGGCGGGCGTGCGATTGCATACGTCTTCCTGCACCTGTCCCAGAAACTGGGCCTTGATAATATCCGCGAAGGATTGACTGCGGTCGCAGCAACGCTTGCCATTTATGGTGTCGCTGAGCTGGCGCACGGCTATGGGTTCATTGCCGTTTTCGTTGGTGCGCTGGCCATTCGCGACTTTGAGCGCGAGCATGAACATCACAGGAAGATGCATGAGTTCACCACGCAGCTCGAGCGGGCCTTGATGGCGATACTGCTGCTATTGCTGGGCGGTGCGGTGATGGATGGAATTCTGGAGCCGCTGACCTGGCCATTGATCGCGGCAGGTTTGCTGATCGTATTTGTTGTCAGGCCGGTCATTGCTTACCTGGCGCTGAGCTGGACAGAGCGTTCACGGCGCGAAAAATGCGTGATCAGCTTTTTCGGCATCAAGGGCATAGGGTCGTTCTTTTACCTGTCATTTGCCTTGGGCGAGACAGATTTCGCCAACGCCGAAACACTCTGGGCCCTGACAGCCTTTGTCGTTCTCATATCGATTCTGGTGCATGGCGTAACATCTTCGATTGCCATGAAATGGCTTGGCGACAGCACGTAATGACGCTGTACCTCATCTTTCGTCCCTAGGCGCACATGGGTTTGGGCGGCCGGGGATATTCTTCTTCGGGATCGAGGTGGACAGCCCTTTATCTATCACGCGACGCCCGGCATAACTGCTGGGCGTCCTGGTATAGTGAAAGGGTTACTCCTCATGCGTCTCAGCTCCCTGGCTGTCATCGGAGCCTTCGGGCTCGTCTCCTGCGCGACACAGAGCGCGCCGCCTGTCCTGTCAGACCTGTTTGAGGGTGAGCCTGAAAGCGCCGTGGAAGCGCTGAACCGTTATTATGCGACGATTGACCCAGCGACCCTGCCGCAGGCGCCAGACGGCGTGTCGCTGCCGCTAACCGAGCCGCTGACCCGCGTGCTGCTCGCGTCCTGTAATGATGAAGAGCAGGAAAGCCCGACCCTGGCGCGGCTGGCCGAGGAAGAGGCCGACCTGTTCCTGATGATTGGCGACAATGTTTACGGCGACCGCGATGGCCGCGACTATTCCAATAACCAACCGGAGTTGGATGAGCTGCGGGAGAGCTTTGCAGACCTTGCAGAGCGCGCGGAATTCCAGGCGGTGCGGGCGAAGTTCCCGATGATGGTCGCATGGGATGACCATGATTACGGCGCCAATGATGGCGGCAAGCATTTCCCGTTCCGCGATTATGCGGAGATGATCCACGAGACGTTCTGGGGTCTTGGCGACGAGGATGTCGGCCAGTGGCCGGGCACTTACTATGCGCGCACTTTCGGGCCCGAAGGCCAGCGCGTTCAGGTCATCATGCTCGATACGCGTTTCTTCCGGTCTGACCTTACCCCCACCGATGAGTACGGCGCGCCCGGCAAGGAGCGTTACATGCCGGCGGCGGCCGGTAGCTATCAAGACATGCTGGGCAGCGCGCAGTGGACCTGGCTCCAGAACCGCCTGCAGGACGAGGCGGACCTTCGCTTTATCGTCTCATCCATCCAGGTCCTGCCGACGGCGCATGGCTGGGAGTCCTGGGACAAGATGCCCGATGAGCGCCAGCGCCTGTTCGACATGGTGAAGCGCGCCGATGCTGGCGGCGTGGTTTTCCTGACCGGCGACCGGCATACCGGCTTCATCTATGAAGAGGCTCGTGTTCTGCCTTATGAAGCCAATGAGCTGACGGCGTCTTCGCTCAACGTATCCTTTGCCACCGAGACCGAAGAGATGGATGAGCGCCAGGTCGGCACAGGCTTTCCACCCGAGAATTACGGTGTTGTCGAGATCGACTGGGAAGGCCGGAGCCTGAGCTTCCTGCTAAAGGACGGTGAAGGACAGACCGTGCGCCAAAACGACATTGCCTTTGGAGACATTGGCGTGGAATAAGCCCGGCTAAACGCCAAGCCACACCAAGAAGGGCCCTAAAGGAGCCCGGTCTGCCATGAGCGACTACCGCAATGTCTGGGCGCTGATTGCTGCCGCCGCCTTCCTTCAGCTCGGGGGCGGTATCCTTGGTGTGGTCACCCCGCTCGGCCTGGAGACGCTGGGTGTCAGTCCCGGCCTCATCGGCGCGATCGCGGCCGTCTATGCGCTCGGCTTTATGGTTGGGGCCTATACGGCCAGCAATGCGGTCATCCTGTTCGGCAATATCCGCGTTTTTTCAGCGGCGGCTGCGACTTGCGGCGCGAGCGTGCTGGTCATGCAGCTGGCGCTCGACCCGTGGAGCTGGACATTCGTTCGCATCGTGCAGGGCGCGGCCTTTGCGTGGATGTTTTCGAGTATCGAGGCATGGCTTGGCGCGACTGTCTCGGTCCGGAATCGCGGTAGCGTCAGTGGTTTCTACCACCTGATCGCGAAATTCGCCCTGATGGCGGGGCCGTTCTTTGTCGCTGGGCTCGCGCCGGTGGATTTCCGCCCATATCTCTGGTGCGCGATGTTTCTCTGCCTGTCGCTGCTGCCGGTCTGCCTGACGCGGCGCGGTGAGCCGCCTGCGCCAAGTGTCGAGCCGTTGCCTTTCAGGCGCCTGTTCGACATCGCGCCATCGGCAGTCATTGCCGTGTTCCTTGCGGGCCTCATCAATAGCGGGACGCTGGCCCTGTTGCCGCTTTATGCCGGTGTGGCCCTGCCGGGCATTGGCGGCGGATCGACGGGCGCGGCGGCCATTGCGGCGGCAGCGGTCTGGACCGGCGGGCTGATCAGCCAGTGGCCAGCGGGCCGGATCTCCGATCATGTCGACAGGCGCGCGGTCATTGCGGTGATGGGCGCGGTCTCCGCGGTTGCTGCGCTTGTGCTCGGTCTCTTCCCGCGGATGGCTGAGAACTGGACCCTCATCACCCTGGCCGTGTGGGGCGCGGGGTCGCTGTCTTTCTACGGCATCGGCGTCGCGCATGCGATCGACCGGTCAGATACGGCGCAGATTTCGCGCGTCATGTCGGGCCTGCTATTCGTCTGGGCGGCAGGGTCCGTCATCGGGCCGCCGCTGTCGGGCTATGCGTTTCGTATGCCGTTTACAGACGGCGGACTGTTTCTTCTTGCGGCGATCAGTTCGGCAATTCTGGCAGCCGCGATGATGTACAGGCGGACAAAGCGGCAGGATGTGCCCAAGGAAGCGCAGGAGCCGTGGAAGATTACCCTGCCAAGCACTGCATCTACGGGCGAAATCGACCCTCGCACGGAGTAAACCTGGCTTGGTTCGTGTTCTGGACCCATCCGGTTGCGCCGTAAAATCTCAGTGTTATAAGGCCACGAGTTTCTGAGCGGTCGCGCGTGCTTCGCGTTGCCTCTCCTGCCGACGATATCAAAGAGGCTTATTTCCCCCATGAACATTCACGAATATCAGGCCAAGGCCGTACTGAAGTCCTATGGTGCGCCCGTTGCGAACGGTGCGCCCGTGCTTTCGATCGACGAAGTGGAGAAGGCTGTCGACCAGCTGCCTGGTCCGCTCTGGGTCGTCAAAAGCCAGATCCACGCAGGTGGACGCGGCAAGGGCAAATTCGTGGAATCAGCTGCCGGTGAAAAAGGCGGCGTTCGCCTCGCTTTTTCCAAGGAAGAAGCGATCAGCCACGCCAAGGCCATGTTCGGCAACCACCTTGTCACGGCACAGACCAACAAGGACGGCAAGCAGGTCAACCGCCTCTACATCGAAGACGGCGCAGACATCTCTCGTGAGCTGTACCTCTCTGTCCTGATCGACCGCGCGACCGGCAAGCCGGCTTTCGTCGCGTCGACCGAAGGCGGCATGGACATCGAGGAAGTCGCGCACTCCACGCCAGAAAAGATCCTCACCCTTCCGATCGACCCGATCGCAGGTGTCACCGACAAGGACAGCGAGCAGCTTTGCGACGCGCTGAAGCTTGAAGGCGACGCACGCGCCGACGGCATGAAACTCTTCCCGACGCTCTACAAGGCGTTCACGGAGAAGGACATGTCCATGCTCGAGATCAACCCGCTGATCGTCATGGAAGACGGCCACCTGCGCGTTCTCGACGCCAAGGTCAGCTTCGACGGCAACGCGCTCTTCCGTCACCCGGACATCGTGGAGCTCCGCGACAAGACCGAGGAAGACGAGAAGGAAATCGAGGCGTCCGAGTGGGACCTCGCCTATATCGCGCTCGACGGCACGATTGGCTGCATGGTGAACGGCGCAGGCCTCGCCATGGCAACGATGGACATCATCAAGCTTTACGGCGAAGAGCCAGCGAACTTCTGTGACGTTGGCGGCGGCGCCAACAAGGAGAAGGTCGCAGCTGCGTTCAAGATCATCATGAAGGACCCGAACGTGAAGGGCATCCTCGTGAACATCTTTGGCGGCATCATGAAGTGTGACGTCATCGCTGAAGGCGTGATCGCTGCGGTCAAGGAAACCAACCTTGGTGTGCCGCTGGTCGTTCGCCTGGAAGGCACGAATGTCGATGAGGGCAAGTCCATCATCAAGAATTCGGGTCTCAACGTGATCCCTGCCGACGATCTCGACGATGCGGCCAAGAAGATCACCGAAGCGATCAAAGGCTAGAGCTTAAACGTTTTTCGCGCGCCCGAGGGCGCGACCCAAAGATTTCAGGGACCTTATCCATGTCCATTCTCATCGACTCAAATACCAAAGTCATCGTGCAGGGCCTGACCGGCAATACCGGTTCGTTCCACACCAACCAGGCGCTCGAATATTACGGCACCAAGATGGTTGCCGGCACGCACCCGAAGAAGGCTGGCCAGAAATGGACCGCCGACAATGGCACCGAACTGCCGATCTACGCGACCGCAGGCGAAGCCAGGGAAGCCACCGGCGCCAACGCGTCCGTGATCTATGTGCCGCCAGCCGGCGCAGCGGCTGCAATTGAAGAAGCCATCGACGCAGGCATCGAACTCATCACCTGTATCACCGAAGGTGTGCCGGTCATGGACATGGTGCGCGTGAAGGCGAAGCTCGCCAATTCCAAGTCGCGCCTCATCGGCCCGAACTGCCCGGGCGTCCTGACCCCCGAGCAGTGCAAGATCGGCATCATGCCGGGCAAGATTTTCAAGAAGGGCTCTGTCGGCGTCGTGTCGCGTTCAGGCACGCTGACCTATGAAGCTGTGTTCCAGACCTCGAATGCGGGCCTTGGCCAGACGACAGCTGTCGGCATCGGCGGCGACCCGGTCAACGGCACCAACTTCATCGACGTGCTGGAGCTGTTCCTCGCCGATGACGAAACCAAGCAGATCATCATGATCGGCGAAATCGGTGGATCTGCCGAAGAAGAAGCTGCTCAATTCCTCAAGGACGAAGCCAAGAAGGGCCGCAAGAAGCCAATGGTTGGTTTCATCGCTGGCCGCACGGCGCCTCCGGGCCGCACGATGGGCCATGCCGGCGCAATCGTTTCAGGCGGCAAGGGCGATGCCCCTTCCAAGATCGAAGCCATGGAATCGGCTGGCATCAAGGTGTCACCGAGCCCTGCGCGTCTTGGCGATACCATGGTAGAGGTTTTGAAAGGATAGCCCCGGATACTAAGTGTCCGAATGGCGGCCAGACGAGGCCAATAAAACGACCCCGCCGGGCCGTCCAGTGAAGCAACAGGACGGTACATACCATGGCTGATGACGGTTCCCCGATTTCGGGTAAGCGGAGCGCACAGAACAGCGCGATGCTGGAAACCGCGTTCTTGTATGGCGGCAGCGCAGTCTGGATCGAAAAGATGCAGGCTGCGTATGCGCGCAACCCCAGCTCCGTGCCAGAAAGCTGGCGCGATTTTTTTGCTGCGCTCGGCGACGGCGAAGAAGCGTCTACGCGCAACGCGGATGGCGCGAGCTGGAAGCGCGATCGCTGGCCCAAACCGGCGGATGCCGATCAGGTCGCAGCCTTTGATGGCAACTGGACCCTGCTTGAGCCGAAGCTCAAGGAGAAGATCAAGTCCGACAAGCCGGCCGCCACGGCTGAGGATGTCGCCGATGCGGTGAAGGATTCGATCCGTGCGCTGATGATGATCCGTGCCTACCGGGTACGCGGTCACCTGGCGGCGAACCTCGACCCGCTGGCGATCGAGAATGATGTCGAGCATCCAGAGCTCGAGCCGGCCAATTACGGCTTCACCGACGCCGACATGGACCGCCGGATCTATATCGATGGCTATCTCGGCCTCGATTATGCGACCATCCCGGAAATGGTCGACATCCTGAAGCGGACCTATTGTTCGACCATCGGCATCGAGTTCCAGCACATCTCCAATCCTGAGGAAAAGTCCTGGCTGCAGGAACGTATCGAAGGCCCGGACAAGGGCGTTGCCTTCACCCCTGAGGGCAAGAAGGCGATCCTGACCAAGCTCATCGAAGCTGAAACCTTCGAACGTTTCCTTCACCGTCGCTATCCCGGCACCAAGCGCTTCGGCCTTGATGGCGGTGAAGCGGCTGTTCCGGCGCTGGAGCAGATCATCAAGCGCGGCGGTGCCCTCGGTGTGAACGAGATCGTTGTCGGCATGCCCCACCGCGGCCGCCTCAACATGCTGGCTGCCGTGATGGGCAAGCCTTATGAGAAAATCTTCCACGAGTTCCAGGGCGGCTCGACGCAGGGCGCAGAGGGCTTTGGCTCGGGCGACGTGAAATACCATCTCGGCGCATCTTCGGACCGCGCCTTCGATGGCAATGAAGTTCACCTGACCATGAACGCCAACCCGTCTCACCTTGAGGCGGTTAACCCTGTCGTTCTGGGCCGGACCCGCGCCAAGCAGGCGATGGAAGCCGAAGAAACCGGTACGCTGGACCGTTCGCACAAGCTGCCGCTTCTACTGCATGGCGATGCGGCCTTCGCAGGCCAGGGCGTTGTGTCGGAGTGTTTCGCGCTGTCGGGCCTTGCCGGTTATCGCACAGGCGGCACTATCCACTTCATCGTGAACAACCAGATCGGCTTTACGACCAGCCCGATGTATTCACGCTCCTCGCCATATCCGTCAGACGTCGCTCTGATGGTGCAGGCGCCGATCTTCCATGTGAACGGCGATGACCCTGAAGCGGTTACCTATTGCGCGAAAGTTGCGACCGAGTACCGGCAGAAATTCGGCAAGGACGTTGTCATCGACATGTTCTGCTATCGCCGCTTTGGCCACAATGAGGGTGACGAACCGATGTTCACCCAGCCGGTCATGTACACCAAGATCAAGGGTCACGAATCGACCCGCGAGATCTATGCGTCGCGCCTGGTCAAGGAGGGCCTCGTTTCCGAGGATGAGGTGAAGTCGCAGATCAAGGCGTTCGAGGATTTCCTCGACAAGGCCTTTGACGACGGCAAGACCTTCGAAGCCACCAAGGCCGACTGGCTGGATGGTGAGTGGAAAGGCCTTGGCCTGCCTGAGGATGACGAGCGCCGCGGCAAGACCGGCGTTGCGGTGAAGAAGCTGAAAGAGATCGGCGAAACGCTTACGACGGTCCCGGACAATGTCGACGTTCACAAGACGCTGCGCCGGGTCATCGATGGCCGCCGTGAAGCGATCGAGACCGGTCAGGGCATTGACTGGGCCACGGCCGAGCACCTTGCTTTCGCGACCCTGCTTGAAGAAGGCTTCCCGGTACGTCTTTCAGGTCAGGACTCTGGCCGCGGGACGTTCTCGCAACGTCACAGCCATTTCGTCGATCAGGCGACGGGCGCGCGCTTTACGCCGCTCAATAACATCGCTGAAGGCCAGGCTCATTACGAAGTGATCGACTCGCTTCTGTCTGAAGAAGCGGTGCTTGGCTATGAGTATGGCTATTCGCTGGCCGACCCGAACTGCCTGACCCTCTGGGAAGCGCAATTTGGCGACTTCTCCAATGGTGCGCAGGTCTTTTTCGACCAGTTCATTTCCTCGGCAGAGCGCAAATGGCTGCGGATGAGCGGTCTCGTCTGCCTTCTGCCACATGGCTATGAGGGCCAGGGTCCGGAGCACAGCTCTGCTCGCCTTGAGCGCTTCCTGCAGATGTGTGCCGAAGACAATATGCAGGTGGTAAACCTGACGACGCCCGCGAACTATTTCCATGCGCTGCGCCGCCAGATCCACCGCGACTTCCGCAAGCCGCTGATCATCATGACGCCGAAGTCGCTTCTGCGTCACAAGCTGGCAACGTCGTCCATGGATGACTTTAACACGAAGTCTTCCTTCCACCGTATCCTGTGGGATGATGCAGAGACGCCGGGCCGTGAAGGCAAGGTGAAACTGGCTGAGGACAGCAAGATCCGCCGGGTCGTGATGTGTTCGGGCAAGGTCTATTACGACCTGTTCGAGGCCCGCGAGAAATCGGGTACGGATGACGTCTACCTGTTGCGGGTCGAGCAGTTCTATCCCGTGCCGCGCAAGTCACTGATCGCTGAGCTGAAGCGCTTCCCGGATGCCGAAATGGTTTGGTGCCAGGAAGAGCCGCGGAATATGGGCGGCTGGACTTTCATGCGCGATGAGATCGAGTGGACCAGCAACCAGGCGGGCGTGCGGAACCCCCGTCCGAAATATGCGGGCCGCCCACCATCGGCAGCGACGGCAACCGGCCTACTTTCACAACATAACAAGGAAAAGGATGCTCTCATCGCAGCCGCGCTGGGTGACCAGCCGGTCGAAGACAGCATCGTTTCCGCCTGACCAGAACGAACCTAACGGAAACGGAAGCATATGACTGATATCGTAGTCCCTCAGCTCGGCGAGAGCGTGACGGAGGCCACTGTTGGCCAGTGGCTCAAGAAAGCAGGCGACAAGGTCTCCAAGGATGAGGTTCTGGTCGAGCTCGAAACCGACAAGGTTTCAGTTGAGGTTGCCGCAACGGCAGATGGAACGCTGAGCGAAATCGTCGCCAATGAAGGCGATACGGTCGAGATCGGCGCCATTCTTGGCCGCCTCGGTAGCGGCAGCGGCGAAGCGCCTGCCTCGGAAGAAAGCGCGCCTGCGGAAGCAAAATCCGAAAGCGCCGAACAGCCGAAAGAGGAAGCTCCGAAGGAAGAGGCAAGCGCGTCTTCCGGTGGCGGCGACCTGACTGATGTCAGCGTTCCGCCAATGGGCGAAAGCGTCACTGAAGGCACGCTGGGCGAGTTTCTGAAAAAGGTCGGCGACAAGGTTTCCAAGGACGAGACCATTGCTGAAATCGAGACTGACAAGGTCGCGCTGGAAGTGCCGGCAACGGCTGACGGCACGATTGCAGAGCTGCTCGTTTCTCCGGGTGACACGGTTACGCCGGGCTCGGTAATTGCCCGTATTTCGGGGGGTGCTGGCGGTAGCGCTGCGGCCTCATCGGGCGGCTCGGTCACAAAGGAAGCCCGTGTAACCGAAGGCGCAGCGACCAGCCAGACGCCAGCGGAAACCGGTCAGTCTGCTTCTGGTCAGGAAGATCGTCCGGTCTCCCCATCGGTGCGCCGTGTGGCAGCCGAAGGCGGCGTCAATCCGCAGGACATTCCGGGCACCGGCCGCGATGGCCGCGCCACGAAAGCGGATGCCGTGGACTTCGTGAACAAGGCTGCGCAGGCACCCAAGACCGAGAGCAAGCCCCAGCCTGCGGCGTCCCAGCGTGAGATCGGCCCACGCGAGGAGCGGGTGAAGATGACCCGTCTTCGCCAGACCATCGCCCGCCGCCTGAAAGAGGCGCAGGACACTGCCGCGATGCTGACGACATTCAACGATGTCGATATGTCCGCCGTGATGGCGCTGCGCTCGAAGTATAAAGAGAACTTCGCCGAGAAGCATGGCGTGAAGCTTGGCTTTATGGGCTTCTTCACCAAGGCTATCGTGTCGGCGCTTCAGGAAATCCCTGCGGTCAATGCAGAGATCGACGGCACCGACATCATCTACAAGAATTACTATGATATCGGCATGGCGGTCGGCACCGATAAAGGCCTGGTTGTCCCTGTCATCCGTGACTGTGATGAGCTGTCGATTGCCGGGATCGAGCGTGAGCTTGGCAATCTTGCCCGCAAGGCGCGCGACGGCGACCTGACCATCGGCGACATGCAGGGCGGCACATTCACCGTCACCAATGGCGGAGTCTATGGCTCGCTCATGTCGACGCCGATCCTCAACCCGCCGCAGTCCGGCGTGCTTGGCATGCACCGGATCGAACAACGCCCGGTTGCTATCAATGGCAAGGTCGAAATTCGCCCGATGATGTATCTGGCGCTCTCCTACGACCACCGTATCGTCGACGGGAAGGAAGCTGTGACCTTCCTCGTCCGCGTGAAAGAAGCGCTGGAAGATCCAGAGCGTCTGCTGCTCGACGTCTAAGCGTCTGTTTGCAGGAAGACTCTAGAGAACGCCCGGGCAGGCATGGCCGGGCGTTTTTCGTTGGGGGCGGCCGAAGAGATCCGATCTTTCCCGCGAAGGCGGGAATCTTGCCCTGTCAGACTGCATTCCTATCTGGACCAGATCCCCGCCTTCGCGGGGATGAGCGGACTTTCTTCTCTACCGCCTGATCCCCATTTCCCAGGCGGTGTCGCCGCCGCCGCCTTTCCATGCGGCGTAGGCGACGGCGCCCTTGAGGTCAGCGGCGTCCGTCAGGGTGCGGGGCCAGTCGCTTTCCTCGATCGCGTCTACATGGATCGGGTGAACGCCCCAGAGAAGCTGCGCGCGGCGCAGGCGAGTGTTGTCCGACGAACCATAGAGAATGAAGTAGCGCCCGCGATGTTTGGCGAACTGGGCGAGGCGGCGGGCCGACCCGGTGCGGAGGGCGAGCGCCTTGGCCTTCACCGCAAAGGCGAGCGACTGGGCAGCGCGCGCAACGATGTCGATGACGCGCTCATCGTCGCGGTCGCCCATGAATTGCCGGAGCGAGTCGCGATAGTCAGGCGCGTCCTCGGTCGCCTTGATGATCCGGTCCATGATGGCAACGGCCGTGGGCGGATGGCGGCCAATGGCGGTCTCGGCAGACAGCATGACGGCGTCTACGCCCTGGTAGATGGCGGTGGCGACATCGCCTGTCTCTGCCCGCGTCGGGGCGGCATTCTCGATCATCGATTCCAGCATCTGCGTCGCGACGATCACCGGGCGGCCCACTTCGCGGGCTTCGCGCACGATGCGGCGCTGGATGATCGGGACCTGTTCGAGCGGGAATTCGACGCCGAGGTCGCCGCGCGCGATCATCACCCCGTCCGACGCGCGGATGATTGCGTCGAGGTCTTCTACGGCGCCGGGCTTCTCGATCTTGGAGATGAGCGGCGCACGCCCGCCGATGGCGGTTTTTGCCTCTTTCACATCATCGACAGACTGAACGAAGCTCAGCGCTACGACGTCCACGCCAAGGTCGAGCGCAAAGGCAAGGTCTTCGCGGTCCTTGTCGGTCATGGATTTAAGCGGCAGCGTCTTGCCGCGCACGGTGAAGCCTTTCCGGTCCGACAGCGTCGCATGGAAAGCGGGGGTGACGTGCAGCTTGTCTCCAGCCCCACTGACGGTGAGGCGGACCTTGCCATCATCGCAGAGGATTTCGTCGCCTTCTTCGAGCGATGAGAGGATTTCCGGGTGCGGGACGGGGATGGCGTCTGCCGCGCTGGTGCTCTCGTCGGCCGTTAGCGTGTAGGTCTTGCCATAAGCGAGTTTGATCGCGCCGCCTTCAAAGGTGCCGACGCGTATCTTTGGGCCCTGCAGGTCTGCAAGGATGGCAAGCGGGCGGCCCATTGCTTTTTCGGCGGATCGCACCGCCTTGAAGACGGCAGCATGGGTTTCGTGGTCGCCATGGCTGAAATTGAGGCGGAAGATGTCGGCGCCCGCTTCGGCGAGAAGACGGATGGCGTCAGGGCTCGCGCTCTTCGGGCCGATGGTGGCGAGGATCTTGGCGTTGCGGCCGCGCAGGCGGGGTGAGGTCATGGAACGCTTTTCTGCTGGTACGGCGAGGCCGCGATTGAACCTTTTGCCAAACTGGCGCGACTATTCTCTTAGAACAAGCCAGACAAAGGCGGGCATGACCGGGGACACAGGACGCATATTCGATGAGCTTCTGCTCATCTCGGCACGCGCCGGCGACCGCAGGGCAGGCGAACGCCTCGCCGCACGCTGGCAGCCGAGACTGTTGCGCACCGCGCGGCGGCTTCTGCGCGATGAGGATGAAGCGGTGGAGGCGGTGCAGAACGCATGGGCGGCGATTTGCCGGCGATGGTTCACACTGCACGACCCGGCGAAATTTCCGGCCTGGGCTTTCACCATCCTGCATCGCAAATGCGCCGATCGCATACGGGGCAACCAGACAGACCGGGCGCGCAATGCGGAGCTGACGCCTGATGCGGGCGCCGTAGCAAGGGGCACACCTGAGGATGGGCTCGCCATCCGTCAGGCGATTGACGGTCTCAGCCACGATCACCGCGCCGCGGCTGTCCTGTTTTTTGGTGAGGAGATGACCCTCCGCGAGGTCGCAGAGATTACGGGTGTGCCGGTCGGCACGGCCAAATCGAGAATTTTTCACGCACGCCGCCAGATGAAGGCGGCTTTGGAAGGAGACGCGTAATGACAGGCATTGATGAGAAAATTCACCAGGGGATGAATGAGGATGACAGGGCTTTCCTGGCGTCGCTGGATGCAGAGCCGGGACTGTTCCAGCAGATGGGCGCCGCCTTTGTGGGGACGATGAAGCTGTGGACAGTGTTTGCAGTGATATTGTCGCTCGTCTTCTTCGGGCTTTCGATCTGGTCGGTCTTCGCAGTGTTCAATAGCGAGACCCCGGTTGAGGCGATTGGCTGGGCAGGCATCGGCCTTGCGGGATTCATGGCGACGGGTTTCGTGAAGATCTGGTTCTGGCTGCGCATGAACCATCTCACCCTGCTGCGGGAGATGAAGATCATCGAGCTGCGCCTCGAGAGTCTGAACGCGAATTAAGGAAGCCTGCGGAACAGGCAGGCGCGGCAGCCGTTTTTAACGCGTCACAAGCAGAATGCTGAAAGGACACACTATGAAACGCACATTTCTGACTGCTACTGCCGCAATCGCACTGATGACGGCGCCTGCCATCGCACAGGCCGCCGATACGGACATCGAAACCCAGACCGAGGCTGAGATCACGACCGACATTCCGGACGTACAGATCGAGGGCGACGTGGCGTCTGACACGACGCTCGAAACTGAAACCCCGACGGCGACCACGCCAAGCTGGGACGGCGATGCCGAGCTTGAGAACGAGACGTTCAAGGATAGCGACGGCATGGGCGGCGAGTACTATGAGAGCGAAGAAGACGCGCTCGCCGACTCCGACCTCGAATCCGATACCCAGGTCGAGGTTGAAACGCCCGACGCCGATGTGAACCTCGATGTCGAAACCGAGACTGAGTACAATGATGAAGCGGCTGCAAAGCTGCAGATGAATGATCAGTACGGTTCGGCAGAGACCTATGGCGACACCAAGGTTACCGCCGAGGTTTCCAGCGATCTTGATGATAGTGAGCTTGCCGAGTTGAATTCGGAAAAGTCAGCCGAGATGGCCGCAACCACTGATGCCGAGATCGGCGTTGGCGGTCCGGAAGCCCAGGATGAGGCAGATGCCGCCGCGCGGTATGGCGACATCAACCAGGTTGCAAATCCTGATGTCGATGTCGACGGCCTGACCGAGTATGAAGAAGAGCAGATCGAAAAAGCCGGCGAAGATGCTGCGCAGGATATCGACAAGCTCGAAAAGGACAGCACCAACTACTAGTGCGCCCCTCCTGACATGAATCGGCCCCGCAGCACAAAAGCTGCGGGGCTTTTTTATGGGTGTTGCCCGCAGAGGCTAGGCCTCGAGTTCGACGTCCCAGTAGAGATAGTCCATCCAGGTTTCGTGGAGATGGTTAGGCGGGAAGCGGCGGCCGATCTCCTGAAGCTGGTAATTGGTCGGGCGGACCGGCTTTCGATGCGGGACCATGCCTGCATCCACTGGCATCCGTCCGCCTTTCTTGAGATTACACGGCGAACAGGCAGCGACGATGTTGGTCCAGCTGGTACGCCCACCGCGAGAACGCGGCACGACATGATCAAAGGTCAGCTCATTGGGTGCGCCGCAATAGGCGCACTGGAAGCCATCGCGCAGGAAGACATTGAAGCGGGTAAATGCGGGTGAGCGGTCCTGGCGCACGAATTCACGAAGTGCGATGACTGAAGGAAGCCTCATCTCAAAGCTCGGACTGCGCACGACGGTGTCATATTCGGCGATGATATCAACGCGGTCGAGAAAGACGGCTTTGACCACATCCTGCCAAGGCCAGAGCGATAGCGGATAATAGGAAAGGGGCCTGAAATCGGCGTTCAAAACGAGAGCGGGCCGCCCATTTGGCGGATTAGTCAGGACTTCAGGCATTGCAGCCTCCTTCCTGTCCCTCTGTGCGGCTGACGAAAATGTCAGTGAACACGCGCCTCCATCGGTTTTGCAGAGATCATTAGTGATTCCCGAATACGAGTTTATGACAGTTTCCGGGTTTGGCTAGCATATATACGCGATCGGCCGCGAACGTGTCGTAATGACGGTTGATCACGCATCGTCGCCACCGCTTGCCGAGTAGGCTTTCGCGCGCTCAGCATTGATCCAGCCCCAGAGAAGATGGGCGGCGACGCCGCGCCAGGGACGCCAGGCCTCGGCGAACTCCGTAAAGGCTTTCGGCGCGTAGCGCTCTTCATGACCACTGAGCTGTCGATAGGCCTCCATGAGGCCGACGTCGGCAATGGGAAAGGCGTCGAGACGGCCACAATAGAGAAGGAAAAGATCGGCCGTCCACGGACCGATACCTTTGACGGCGAGGAGTTCCGCGCGCGCAGCCTCGATCTCAGCATGGTAGACACGTGTGAGGTCCAGCGCGCCTGTATCGACGGCGGTGGCAATGGATTTAAGGTGGCCGACCTTGGGGCGAGACAGGCCGCAACTTCTCAGCGTGTCTTCGCTCGCGCCAAGCACCGAGGCGGGCGTGACCTCGCCAAGTTCTGCTTCGACGCGGCCCCAGATCGTAGCGGCGGCCTTGGTCGTGATCTGCTGGAAGGCGATCATGCGGGCGATAGTGTGGTAGCCGGGCGGGCTGTAGCGCCAGTCGGGCAGGCCGGTGACCGCGAAGGCGGCGGCGAAAGCCGGATCGCGGGCCATGAGCTCATCGCAGGCCTGCTGGAGTGTCGCTTCTGGTGGTCTGGACATTAGATGCTCCGGCGCTGAAGGCTGCCCGGAGCCTATCGCACCAGACCAGCCGCTGCGAGGCGTAGAGGCGCGCCGTGACCAGAAAACTTTGACCACCTCCAGCTCAGCGCGTATCCTGCGAGGTGAAAAGAAAACGGAGGAAACGGCATGGCAGACGGACACGGCGCGGGCGGACAGGCCCAGTTTCGCGAAATGATGGAAGGCACGAAGGAAGACTGGGAGATCATCTCCGAGCATTCGCGTATCTTCAATAAGGGCCTCGCCAAACGCGTTCTCGACCACCTTCGCCTTCTGGATGGGGACTTTGGCGGATTCCCGGTCGACCGGCTGGAGCATTCGCTGCAGACCGCGACGCGCGCCCACCGCGATGGCCGCGACGAGGAGTATGTCGTCTGCGCCTTGCTGCACGATATCGGCGATACGCTGGGCAGCATGAACCATCCGGACGTCGCCGCGGCGATCCTCAAGCCTTTCGTGTCAGAGGAAAACCTCTGGATGGTCGCCAATCACGGCGTCTTCCAGGGCTATTACTTCTTTGAGCATCTCGGTCTCGACAGGAATATGCGCGACCAGTTCAAGGACAATCCGCACTTCCAGCGCTGCGCGGAGTTCTGCCACAAATACGATCAGAAGGCGTTCGATCCTGAGTATCAGAGCGAGCCGCTGGAATTCTTCGAGCCGATGGTGGAGCGCGTCTTCTCCAAGCCGAAGAATTCGATCTATCTGCGCAAGACCGAGGAAGCTTCGGCCTAGCTGGCCAGGTGCTGGCCCCACCCCGACCCTCCCCAGAGGGGAGGGAGACAGCGTCGCGCAGGGATTTAAAGCCGAGCGCCTTATCTGGAAGGTTTGCGCCCCCTCCCCCTTGGGGAGGGTCGGGGTGGGGCGCTTTAGCCTACAGCTAGATCAGCGCGCTTGCGCCCCTGTGCAGCGAGGCCTTCATCCAGCAGTTTGTCTGACGCGGCTTCCAGCTCCAGTTTCAGCCGTGCGAACATGTCCTTGCGATTGAGAGCTGCCGGGATCGGCGGCAGGGCTTCGTAGACGACGAGGCCAGGCTTGCGGACCATGCCGCGCGGCTTCCAGCAAAGCCCTGAATTGGTCGCAAGCGGGACGACCGGCACCTCAAGCTGGTTGTAGAGCGCGGTGACGCCAGCGGATTTGTAGTCGGGGGCTGCGCCTGCAGGCTGGCGGGTGCCTTCGGGGTAAATGAGGACCTGACGGCCTTCTTCGGTGCGGGCTTTCGCCTCGCGCAGCATCATTTTCAGCGTTTTCGATGTGCCGGCCCTGTCGATTGGGATCATCTTCGTCTTGAGGGCGTACCAGCCGAGCGCGGGATACCAGAGCAATTCGCGCTTCAGGATGATGGCCGGGTCAGAGAACAGGATGAACGGGATGAAGACATCCAGCATGGCCTGGTGCTTGCCTGCGATAAGGACAGGGCCCTGCGGGATGTGTTCGCGGCCGCGCAGCTCGACCTTGATGCCGCAGAGAAGGCGCAGGCCCATGCGGACATATTGCGCGTAGAACCGGATGGCAGCCACAGCGAACTTGCGCGGCAGAAGCAGCGTTGGCAGGCAGGTGATGCCGATCACGGCCATGCCACCATAGAGCCAGATCACGAACAGGAATGAGCGCACAGCGTTCACAGTGAACTCCTGAGTGAACGACCGACCGTGACCCTCGCGGCAATACGGGCCGCGAGCGCGCCCGCAATGGGAGAGACAGCCAGAATGATGAGGTCCCACTGGTCGAGGGACAGCTTTGGCAGAAGCTCACTCGGCGCGCTGGAGCTTTGCGCAGAGAAGACGATGATAGCGGTGACGGCGAGGGCCGCGACAGACCCTGCGGCCCCGGCTTTCAGACCAAGCAGCCAGAACCGGCGCTCAAACAGGCGCGCGATGAAGCGATCTTCTGCGCCAGCGAGGTGGAGCACATCGACAATGTCCTTGCGCGCGAGCAGCGCGGCGTGGGTGGCGAAGGCGATAACGGAAATGGCGGTCATGGTGAGCAGGAGGACTGTGCCGATAGCGGCGATCCGCAGTGTGCCGAGGGCTTCGCGAACTTCGGCGGCATAGGCCGAATGCGTATCGGCGCGGCCAGCGATCCCGGCTTCGGCGAGCGTGGTGTCGATCTCGGCGGCAAGCGCGGTTGTGTCGCCTTCGGCATCGACCGCGATGAGGAGCGGCAGGGGGATACCGTCGGGAATGCCGCCGGGGCCGAAGCTTGGCGAGAGAAGCTCATCGAGTTCGTCATCGGTCAGCACATGGGCGCGTTCCACGCCGGGCAATTCCTCAATCAGGCCTGCGGCCGTTTCGGCGCCGCGCCTGTCCGTGTCGCTGACGAGGACCGTCATTTCGCCTTCGACCTGCGCCGTCCAGGCTTCGGCGGCCGTGTAGGTGCCGCGCGCCACAAGGGTGGCGAGCACGGCGAGAAAGCAGAGGGCGGCGACCACGAAGAAAAGGGCCGCCTCGCGCGCATCGCTTTCGGGCAGGAGGGGGTTCATCTTGATATTCATGCCTGCTCGTAAGCGGTGTCTGCGTAAAGCAACCCGTCCTGAAGCTTGAGCACCGGCGCCTTGAATTCGCGGATGATGTGCATGTCGTGCGTGGCGATGATCACCGTCGTGTTGAGGCGGCGGTTCAGCTCTATGAAGAGGCGGAAGATCCGCCGTGCCATGTCCGGATCGACATTACCGGTCGGCTCATCTGCGATCAGGATGTCCGGCTTGTTGATCAGCGCGCGTGCAATGGCGAGCCGCTGCTGCTCGCCGCCGGAAAGAGCCGGGGGGAAGGCGTGAATACGCTCGCCGAGGCCCACCCAGCGGACAAGGTCAACGACTTCGTCGCGGTAATCTTCAGGCTTTTCACCGCTGACCCGTAGGGGCAGGGCGACATTCTCGAAGGCGGTGAGATGGTCGAGCAGGCGGAAGTCCTGAAACACGACCCCGATACGGCGGCGAAGCGCCGAGAGCTGGTTGCGGGACATGTCGGCGGTACGCTGGCCGAACAGGCGCACTTCGCCCGATGTCGGCGCATGGGCGAGGTAAAGAAGCTTCAAGAGAGAGGATTTACCTGCGCCGGATGGTCCGGTCAGGAAGTTGAACGTGCCGGGTTTCAGGCGAATATCGATGTCGGTCAGCACATCGTCAGCCGTGTCGTACCGAAGGCTGACGCCGTTCAGCTCAACGGCCGGTTCAGTGGCAAGAGGCGCGCCCGCCTGGGTCATCAGCTTCCTTTCGTATCCGCAGCGGTCCAATCGACTATTTCAGAGAATTGCGCGAAACTCCAAGCCATGATTCTCACCTGTCCGAACTGCGAGACCCAGTATTTCGCGCACGACTCCACGATTGGTGAGGCCGGGCGCACGGTGAAGTGCGCCGCTTGCGACCATAGCTGGTTTGTCGGTCAGGGCGAGGGCCTGGCGGCTGCTTCCGGGCGTGGGGCGCATGAAGCCTATCGCAAACGGGTGCGCGACCGCAAAACCCGCGCGAGCCGGATGGCGGCCGTCGTGTCTTGGGCGGTGGCGGCGTGTTTCCTTATCGGCATTCTGGGCGGTGCCATCCTGATGCGCAGCCGGGTGGTGGAAGCCTGGCCGCAAAGCGCCTCGGCCTTCAGTGCACTCGGCATGAAAGTGAACCGGTTCGGTGTGGAGTTCGCCTCAGAGGACGCAGAGCGTTTTCTCGATGGGACGCTGCCGGTGCTGGAAATCAGCGGCGAGGTGCGCAATTTCACGAAGCGGCCACGGCGCGCGCCACTCGTGGAGGTGCGCCTGCTTGATGATGACGGCGTGCACATTGCGACCTATTATGCGCCGGTGTCTCAGGCAGAAATCGCTGCCGGAGAGACGGCAGACTTTTCGAGACGGATAGAGAACCCGCCTTTTGAGGCTTTCCAGCTGGAACTCGGCCTTGTGGATGAGGGTGAGGTTGGGCTTGAAAGCGAGCAGGCAAACGTCACACCAGGCCTCGGCGGGAATCCATGAGCCAGAATACTCCTGAAATCGATGTCGTCCTGAACGAGGACGAACTGATGGCTCTGGTCGACAAGCTGGCAGAGGCGCTGGCCCCCCGGCTTCATGGCGACTGGACCGCGATTAACATCCTGATCGGCGCGACACCCTTCACCAGTGACCTCATGAAAGCGCTGGCGCGGCGGAATATCCATCCAGTGCTTGATGCACTCTGGCTGGAAAGCTATCGCGATGCGCGCGAAAGCTCAGGCCGGGTGAATGTACGCGCGGACATTACCCGCCCTGTGACCGGACGCGGCGTGCTTCTGATCGACGATGTGTTCGATACGGGCCGCACGCTTGCCTTTGCTCGCCAGCACCTGATGACCAAGGGTGCGCGCGAGGTGATCACCGTGGCGCTTGCGCGCAAGCCGTCAGCGCCCGCCGGGCCGGAGAATGTTGACTACTACGCCTTTGAAGCGCCTGAGCGATTTCTCGTCGGCTATGGCATGGACGATAAGGGTCTCTATCGCGGACTGCCCTTTGTCGGCGCCCTCGACTGATTACATGACGGGCTGAGGCTCACTGGCAGGCGCCTGATCAGTCAGCTTGCTGTCCAGCCATGCCAGGATATCGGCGACGACCTTATCGGTACCCGGTTCATCGACGATCCAGTGGGCGTGCTGGGGATACTCGATATAGTCGCCTGGAACGCCTGCGCTCTTATACTTCTGACCGACGCGGCGCACCGCCTTGATTGGTGTCGCGCGATCCTTGCCGGCGCCAATGGTCAGCGTCGGGATAGTGAGGGTCTTTTCGTCGATTGGAGATGGCTCAGTGAGGTCGCGGTAGACCTTGCCTGAATCAAAGCGCGCCTGCGCGTAAATTTCATCATGCCGGCTTTTGGGGACTTCGTTCATCACGCCCCATTTGAAGCCGAACTTGCCAACCTTGTAGCTGTTCTCCGGCACGTTCTTTTTGCCTGCCTTCAGGATGCTCCAGAAGGTGATCATCAGGCGGAAATCCTGCACCTGACAGTCCGGTGTCTGGGCGGGGGTGAGGAAGATGGCGGCAGAGGCATCGCCGCGCGCGGCAAGGTTCTGCGCGATCAGGCCGCCCATGGAATGGCCCATGACGACGGGCTTTGCGCCGGTCTCGCCCCCAATCTCACGCGCCCTGGCGGACATTGCCTCAATGTAGTCGGTGAGGGTCAGGTCCTTCAGGCTGTCTGGCGGATCATCGATGGTGCGCTGGTCTTCAAAAAGGGTCGGCGTTTCGACACGCCATCCAGCCGCTTCGAAGGCGCTGCGCATCGGGCTCCAGGCTTCGCCGCCACAGCCAACGCCGTGGATCATCAGTATTGTCCGGCTCATGACGTTTCCCTTGCTTTTGTCTCAATGGCGAAATTCTCGCCCGCCCATGGCTGAAAACGTTCAGCGACCGCCTGATAGACAGGCCGTTTGAAGGGCACGATAGCGGACGGTGCTTCGCTGAGACGGGCCCAGCGCCATGCGTCGAATTCAGGCGTGTGGCGATCGAGGCGGATGTCGCTGTCGGATCCCTTGAAGCGCAGGGCAAACCATTTCTGGCGCTGGCCAATAAAAGCGCCCGGCATGCGGCGGCGCACTTCGGCCGGAAACTCATAGAACAGCCAGTCAGAGGTTTCTTCCAGCACATCGATAAGCTTGTCCGAGACGCCGACCTCCTCTTCGAGTTCGCGCAGGGCGGCGTCGTGGGGTGTTTCGCCGTCGTCTATGCCGCCCTGCGGCATTTGCCACTGGAAGGCGCCGCGCCCGTTTATGCGGCGGCCAAGGAAAATGTAGCCCGTGCTCGAGAACAGAACGAGGCCAACATTGGGGCGATAGAGCGAGGGATCGGGTGTCTGGATGGTCACCCAGTCGTGTCTACCGCGTCCATGTCGGCTTGCCCACCCGCCTGTTGACCGATGGATGCAGTTTCGCGGACAGGCGTGGCGGCGGGCCGGGTGTGCGTTGCGGCCGATGCCGGCGCGAGCACGATGCCCTTGGCCGGGAGGCTGTCGGTCCAGGCTTTCAGGATGTCGATTGTGACCGGATAGGCAAAGCCGGAGCCGACGGACGAGCCCTTGTCAATGGCGAGCGTCTCAAGCTCAAGCAGACGTTCCTGAATGTCCCCGCCATGCGGCTGTGTATCGATGGGAAAGTTGGCGCGGCGGAAGCGGAGTGGGGCGTCCGTTGTCACCGTGTCCATGGCAGAGCGTGGCAGGCTACCATCCTCGACGAAGGCGAGACCGCGGGCGGCCGTGAGGCGCGCAAGGTGCGTCACGCTTTCAGGACTACGCAGGAAGCGGCCGCCCTGATAATTGGTCAGACCGAAATAGCCGCTTGCGGACGCCATGAGCGCGCTGAGGCGCGCATCGATCTGGGCTTCCTGCATCGCGGTGGTGAGGCTTTGTGGGTGGGCCGGGCCAGAGGACAGTTCATAGGCTTCGAGCGGCACTTCCAGAAGGACTTCATGGCCAGCGGCGCGGGCCTGATCTATCCAACCTTGAAGGTCGCGGGTGCCCGGCGCGAAGGAAAGGGTGACTTCCGGTGGAAGCTCATCGATGGCTGAACGGGTGTGCGTGCGGTTGATGCCCAGTCCACCGAGAATGATGGAGACAGTCGGGCGCCCTTCGGTGTTGGCGAACGGGCGCGCATAGACGCCAGCAGGCGTGCGGCCATCATCTGAAATCTTTGGCAGGGTGCCGACGGGCGTGCGGTCTGAAACGGCGGCGACAGGCGCGCGCGGCAGCGCAAGCGTGCTGCGCGATTCCTGCCAGGACTGGCCTGAGGAGACGCTGATGCCATTGATGCGGACGGCCGGGCGTTCAGCGACTTCAGGAGTGTTCGTGTTGGTTGTGTTCGCGACCCTTACAACGCGGGAGACGCCATTAACATAATCGACGCCAAGATCAGGCGTTGCTGTCTCACCCCGCGCAATCATGGTGTCAGTGATAAAGGGCGGCGGGCTGTCTTCCTGGCGGAACGTCGGGGCCGCGATCTGGCTCGCGGGCGCGTTGGACGAAGCAAGCCGCGTCTTCAGTTGCGGCGCCGTTATCGCGGGGGCTTCATTCTCGAAAAGGGCGATCTGGCGGACCGGGCCGGACATGTCGTCGCTGCCCCAGACATGGACGCCGCCTACCATCGCTGTCAGCGCGAGACCGACGGTCGTAAAGCTGAGAACCGAATGCTTGATCGCACTACGCAGCGGCGATGGCTCACGGGGTGCCTTTGCGGGCATGTACGGTTTCTCCGGTCGCTGGATTGGCGGGTCAATCGAGACCCTGCCAGCGACCGGTTAAGACAACGCAAATATCCGTTAACCGGCCTGCGGTGTTTCCGTTGCGCTCATCTGGCCACCGCGAAGGACTTCGAGGGCGCGGTCGAGCTGATAATCCTCACCTTCATAATCCTCAGGGGGCTGCTCCTTCGGAAGATGGGGGATCTCGCGTTCAACGCCATCCTCATTGGTCAGGGCGTTCGGCAGATCGGCTTCGGAGAAGCGGCGGATACGGGCCATCTCTTCTTCGGAAACGCGGGCTTGAGCAACTTCAGTGTCCGGCACGATACCGGTCGCCTGAATGGAGCGGCCTGACGGGGTGTAATAGCGTGAGGTGGTGAGGCGGATCGCGCCGCGGTCACTGCCTAGCGGAATGACGGTCTGCACCGACCCCTTGCCGAAACTGGTCATGCCGAGAACGGTGGCGCGGCCTCGGTCCTGAAGCGCGCCGGCGACAATCTCAGACGCCGAAGCCGTGCCGTTATTGATCAGCACGACAATCGGGACGTTCTGGAAAACTTCACCAGAGCGGGCATTGTAACGGGCAATGTCGCTCGGCCGGCGGCCGATGGTCGACACCACCTCGCCGCCCGACAGGAATTTGTCGGAGACGGAGATCGCCTGATCGAGAAGACCGCCGCCATTGTTGCGCAGGTCGAGAATGATGCCAGCCGGGCGATTGCCAAGCTCATCGGCGATACCCTCAAACGCGTCTTCCAGAAGGTCAGTGGTGCGTTCATTGAATGTGGAGATGCGAATATAGGCCACATCTTCTTCAATCGTCTTCCAGTCGACGGATTTTGGACGGATGACTTCGCGTTCCATGGTGACATCGAACGGGTCTTCACCTTCGCGCATCACGCTGACGATGATTTCGGTGCCCGGCGGTCCGCGCATGTCTTCGACGGCGTCATCGATATTGAGACCGACGATTGGCTTGCCGTTGATGGCCGTGAGCAAGTCGCCGCTTTCCAGGCCTGCACGCGATGCCGGGGAGTCGTCCATCGGCGTGATGACCTTCACGAAGCCATCTTCCATCTGAACTTCAATGCCAAGGCCGCCATATTCACCCGAGGCCTGAACCTGCATGGCGGAGAAGTCTTCGGCGGAAAGATAAGATGAGTGCGGGTCGAGCGAGCCAAGCATGCCGTTAATAGCCGCTTCCATCGCTTCAGCTTCATCGATCTCGGTGACATAGTCAGCGCGGGCGCGGGCCAGCACTTCGGCAAAGAGATCAAGCTGCCGGTAGGTTTCCGCTCGGCTGTTGCTCGTTCCAGGATCCGGCCAGGCGACCGCTGAGACGCCTACAGCGACCCCGCCCATCACGACACCGATTGCAGCCCCCGTCAGCATTGCTCTCATGGTCATTATCTCCTGTGACGGCCTATCCGCCCTGCATCCAGCGTGCCGGATTCATCGGCACACCATTCCGCCTGACTTCTAGATAGAGCTCAGGCGGCGGATTTGCACGGTCGGACATGCGTCCCACTGGCTCACCGGCGCGTACCGTCTGTCCCGGGGTGCCGTGAATACGGCCCAATCCGCTCAGAACGATATGGTACCCATCACTTGTCGAAATGATCAAGAGCTTACCGTAGCTCCGAAATTCGTCCGCATACTCAATTGTCCCGTCGATCGGGGCGACAATGTCGGCATTTGCGCGGGGCTGGATGTAGAGGCCCTTGGCGGTTTCCCCGCCTGGAAGGTCATCACCCCAATTGCGTGAAACGAGCCCTGCGACGGGTTGCATCAGGCCGCCTAGCGCCTCGCGGCCAAGCGGCCTGAGATTGGCGACCGCCGGGCTGCGGGCCGGATTACGCGGCGCGTCGGTGGTGCGGCTCGTTGTCGATGTGCGGGAGGCGGCGAGCTGTATCTGGGCGCGCGGCTTGATGGCCGGGGCGCGGGGGGCCTGGCTCTCAAGCGCGGTAAGGAGGTCGCGCAGGGTCTCCGCTTCACCGGCAATCTGGCGCACGCGGGCGCGAAGGGCGTCGGCTTCACCGGATACGTTTTCATACTGGGCACGTTTGCGAGCCACCAGAGTTTCGATCTCGGCCTGTTTGGCAGCGAGGCGGGTCTCAGCAGCGGCGAGACGTTCCTGTTCGTCCAGGACAGATTGCTCCAGCGATTTCAGTTCTGCGATTTCACTGGCCAGGCGGTCGGTCTGTTCATTTATCTGAGGGGCGACGCCGCCCATCACGATGGCGGCGCGGATTGCTGCGTTCGCCTCCTTGGGCGCGGCGATGAGGGCAGGTGGCCTGTGCCTGCCGGAAATGGCGAGGTTTGCCATGATGTCTTCAAGATTGTCGGTGCTTTCGACCAGCGCATCGCGCGCCGAGACCAGCCGCGTGCGCAAGTCGATCAGCTTGATTTCAGATGCGGCGGCCTGTTCCTCGCGCCGACGGCTTTCAAGCGCGGCGGAAATGAGCTGACGCTCAAGGCTGGTGACGTCCTGGCCGCTTTCGGATTCGGCGCGTTCGAGCGCTTCCAGCTGGCGGATCGCGGACTGGCGCTGGTCTTCGAGCGCGCTCAACTCCTCACGGCTGTACTCACGCGGCGCGGCAGCCATCAGAAGGCCGACCAGTGGGATAATCGAAAAACGGGTGAGTAAAGGGCGCATGTCGGATATGGCATGCCACGGCGAGGGTCACCGTATCCTTAACGGAACGCGCTTTGCGGGTAAGGATTGCAGCGGGGTTGCGGCTAGTCCATCGGCTGGAAGACAACCGACTGCACATAGATGGCGCGCTGTTTCTCTGGGGCGATCGGGCGGATGCCGAGATAGTCATAGCCTGCATCCGTGCCTTCCGGTCGTGGCGGCGGTGTCCAGGTAAAGGACTGGTCGGTGAATTCGCGCGTTACAGGGAAGGTCTGCCAGCCGGACTCGACGGCGGCACCGACAGAGTAATTGATGCGCATCTGTTCTGCGCCATAGCGGTCAG
Source organism: Henriciella marina (assembly GCF_027213945.1). Taxonomy (GTDB): domain Bacteria; phylum Pseudomonadota; class Alphaproteobacteria; order Caulobacterales; family Hyphomonadaceae; genus Henriciella; species Henriciella marina_A. The sequence continues at coordinate 508,261 of NZ_JAPWGW010000001.1, read as the reverse complement.
CGGCGCGGGCGCGCACCGTCACCTGTATCTCCCGGCCCGCAAAAACCGTTTCCAGGTCGCGGTCCAGAACGAAATGAGGCCCGCGAAGGGGGTCGTCGGCGAGTGTGCCTGCCTCTACCTCGATGCGCAGGGCCTGTGCGCCGTCGACACGTTCGACCGAGATATCGACATCACCGCCTGCAACAAAGCGGTGCAGCTGTGCGCCGCTCACCTCGATACGGCGATAGTCTGTATTGCCGCCGCTGACTGGTCCGGTTGGTACGGCATTCATGCCGGGAAGGACCGCAATCGCGACCATGATGATGGCGACGAGCAGGGCGCTCGGGAAAAAAATACGGTCAGTCATTGTGAGGGCTAGGGTATCCCGGAATCGGCTGCGGAGTTTTATGGTGTCTAGACGCTGGAAAACATCTTGGCCAGTTGATAGCAAGCAGGCATCGAACTTGCGAAGCGATGGCCTGGTCCGCACGGAGCTGAATCTGATGACATCAACCGCATTGAGCCGCCGCGCACGAGAAGCGCGAGACTGGATGCTGGACAGCTGTTTTCCGCTGTGGAGCCGCGAAGGCGTGCTCGGCAACAACCTTTTCCGGGAAAAGCTCGATATCACGCACCGCCCGCTGGAGACCGACAGGATGCGCGTGCGGGTGCAGGCGCGCCAGACCTATCTGTTCACAGCGGCCAAGCGCCTCGGCTGGGATACTGACCGGGCAGACAGGCTGATCGGCTATGGTGTCGATGCGCTGTCAGGGCCGAGCGTGCGCGAGGATGGCCTGATCGGCCGCTGTATCAGTGCAGAGGGGGACAGCCTCATCGATGAGACTGCGGATCTGTATGACACAGCATTTGCGCTCTTCGCCTATGCCCATGCCGCGATGCAGGGCCACGAGGACGCCGCGGCGCATGCCCGCCAGCTAATCGCCAATATCGAAGCAAAACTCGAAGATGTGACCCATGGGGGCTATGCCGAAAGCCTGCCCCGCGGCGACCGGCGCCTGCAGAACCCGCACATGCACCTGCTGGAGGCCAATCTGGCACTCTATGAGAGCGATGAGCGGCGTGACCATCTGGAGCGGGCCAGCGCACTGGTACGTCTTCTCGATGAGAAGATGCTCCATCAGGTCACAGGCACGCTGGGTGAGACATTCGGCCTCGACTGGTCCGAGGAACGTGAGCCGGGGCTGCGCTTCATCGAGCCCGGTCACCAGTTCGAGTGGGTGTGGCTGCTGAAGACGCATGCAGATGCCGCTGGCGGTGAGCTGAATCCCGCTATGGGCAAGCTTTACGATATCGGTCTACGCACGCTGGACGCCGAGGGCCGTGTCTTTGCCAAAGCGACACGTACAGGCGAAATCGTTGATGGATCGCGCCGGACCTGGATGCAGACAGAAGCGCTAAAAGCTCACCTCGCCATGATGGAACTGGGCGCCGATGAGCAATGTGAGGCCCGCGCGGTTCAGTGTTTCGATGTGTTGATGGATGAGTATCTGACGCCCGAGGGCGGATGGATTGATTGCTATCATGCCGATGGGCAGGTCGGTGCCGACGATATGCCAGCCTCGACCGGGTATCACGTCGTGCTCGCCTTCTGCGAGCTGTTGCGTGTAACCGGGGTCTGAGCTTAAACCCCGCAAGATAAACAGAACGCAGCGTGTAGCAGGAGACGCATCATGCCCAAACTCGCCCTCGTCCGGCATGGCCAGAGCCAGTGGAATCTGGAAAACCGCTTCACAGGTTGGTGGGATGCCGACCTCACGGCCAAGGGCGAAGCCGAGGCCAAGCATGCTGGTAGCCTGCTGAAAGACGCAGGCTTTGCGCCGACGCAGGGCTTTACCAGCCTGCAGACCCGCGCCATCCGCACGCTCTGGATCGCGCTGACCGAGATGGACCGTGTCTGGCTGCCGGTTGAAAAGCACTGGCGCCTCAATGAGCGTCACTATGGCGGGCTGACGGGCCTCGACAAGAAAGAGACCGCCGAGAAGCATGGCGAGGACCAGGTCCATGTCTGGCGCCGCTCCTATGACGTGCCGCCGCCGCCCATGGAGGAAGGCAGCGCCTACGACATGTCGAAGGACCCGCGCTATCAAGGCATCGATATTCCAGCGACGGAAAGCCTCAAACTGACACTGGAGCGCGTGCTTCCATACTGGCATGAGACGATTGCGGCGCGCCTGCGCAATGGGGCGGACATCGTGATTGCCGCGCACGGCAATTCGCTGCGCGCGCTCGTGAAACACCTCTTCCAGGTCCCGGACGACAAGATCACCGGCGTCGAGATCCCGACGGGTAATCCGCTCCTGATCGAGCTTGGCGATGGGCTTCAGCCAACCTCAGCACGCTATCTTGATGGCTCGCGTGCGACCGACCTGCCAGCGCTTCCCTGATCGATGCGTCAGCAAGACGAAGATGCAATGCGCCGGGCCATAGAGCTTGCACGGGCCCAGCATGGCCGCACCGGAGACAACCCATCAGTCGGTTGTGTCCTGATGAGTGCGGACGGGCGCAGACTATCTGAAGGCGCTACCGGTGATGGTGGTCGCCCGCATGCCGAGCAGCTGGCGCTGACCCTGTTCGAAGGCAAGCTGCCCGCCGGCACCACGGCCTATGTGACGCTGGAGCCCTGCCGCGAGCGGTCTACGGGTGAGGCGTCCTGTTCGAACCGGTTGATTGAGGCGGGTGTGGCCCGCGTGGTCGTGTCCGTCATGGACCGTCACCCGAAAGGCGCGGGCGGCAAGGCAGCAATAGAAACGGCCGGGATCGACATCGAGACGGGTTTTCTGAAGGAGGAAGCGGTGTTTCTATATGAGGATTTCTTCGCGTCTCTCGGTTAGTTTTGACGGTTTGATACACCTTATACATCCAACGATGCCTGCGCAGGCAGGCATCCATGGCGCAACGTTAGCTATATCAAACGGGAAGAGAAGGTCGTCCATGGACACCTGCCTTCGCAGGTGTCTTCGGCCCCGTGGGCTTTTATTGATCACCTGCCCGTGGATCATTCCATTCGGCGGCGATACCGGGCGCTCCGCGCCGGACCAGCCAGAACATGCCGATGAGGTCGGCGATGCCTGCGCCGAGGCGTCCGAGGAAGCCGTATTTCGAGCTGCCATGCCAGCGGCGGCGGTCATTCACGAGTTCCTCACGAACCTCCCAGCCCGCGCGCTTGAACAGCGCAGGCAGGAAGCGGTGCATGGAGGCAAAGTAGGGAAGCTCCCTGAAGGCGTCCGTGCGCATCAGCTTCCAGCCACAGCCTGTATCGGTCGCATCATCGCGCAGCAGGAAGCGACGAATGCCATTGGCAATGCGTGACTGAAGCCATTTGAAGCCGCTATCATTGCGGCTGTTGCGTTTGCCAGCGATGAGGCCGAGCCTGCCTGTGCCACCCGGCGCAATGATTGCGCCCCAGACGCGGCGAGTATCGGCGATATCGTTCTGGCCGTCGCCGTCGAGCAACTGCGTCCAGCGGCCCGACACTTCCCGCAGCCCCGTCATCAGGGCCGCCGACTTGCCTGCGCGGCGCACATGGGTCCGCACGATTATACGGTCCGGCATTTCGAGGCGGGCGGCTTCAAGTTCCTCGCCGGTCGTGTCGTCGGAGCAATCGTTTACGCAGACGATTTCATAATCGATACCGTCGAGCGCGCCTTTGATCTCCTCGATGAGCGGCGCGGCGTTTCCAGCTTCGTTGTAGAAAGGGATAAGGACGCTGAGGTCTTTTCCGGGCGTCACTGACCCGCCTCAATACGTTCAGTCAGCGCGCGAATGCGGGCAGCGGCGTCGCCGATGGCGGCAGCGGCCCTGTCAGACCCGCCGGACGTGGCGAGGTTACGCTGGGCGTCGTCGAGTTCATCGAGAAGAGCGAGCGCGGCGATCAGGAGAAGCTTTTCTTCGCCCATATCGCCGAGCGCCTCGGCAATCTGGTTGACCCGCGTGTCGAGGTCGCTGGCAAGATCGACCAGTCTTGCTTCCTGACCGGGCGCGCAATCGATGGAATACTGTTTGCCACGAACGACGATATCAGCCTTGGCCATTACACATCCTGTTCACGTTTGAGAGCAGCGCGGACTTCCTCGATCGCTGAGCCGAGCGCAGCGGAAGCCTCGTCTGCCAGAGCCTGAAGTTCCTTCTGACGGGCGATGGATTGATCCAGCTCTTCGGCAAGGCGCGCGCGATCGGCAATCATCGCCGAGAGTTCGCGGCGTGCAACAGCCGGGTCACCCGCCTTCTCGAAAAGGCCTTCGAGCGCCTCTTCAAGGTGCGTGAGCGCGTTTTCGAGCTCTTGCGTTGCCGAATTGAATTTATCCATCCCGAATCCGATAGCAGGATGCAGCCCCAAGTGCCAAGCTGGTTGACAGCCAAGCCGGGCAGCGTCCAAAGCGAAGCAAAACGTAACAGGGTGACTTATGGCGGTTGAACACAAGGATATGGCGAATGCCATCCGTGCACTCTCCATGGATGCTGTGGAGCAGGCAAAGTCTGGACATGTCGGCCTTCCCCTCGGGATGGCAGATGTCGCGACGGTCCTCTGGACACGCTATCTGAAGCATGATCCGGCTGATCCATTCTGGCCGGACCGGGACCGTTTCGTCCTGTCGGCGGGCCACGGCTCCATGCTGATTTATTCGCTGCTTCACCTGACGGGTTATGACAGCGTCAGCCGCGACGACATCCGCAACTTCCGCCAGCTGGGCGCGAAGACGCCGGGCCACCCGGAGAACTTTGTCACGCCGGGCGTCGAGACCACGACCGGCCCGCTGGGCCAAGGCATTGCGACCGCTGTTGGCATGGCGATGGCCGAGCGTCATCTGAATGCACGCTTTGGTGATGAGCTGGTCGATCACAAGACCTGGGTCGTTGCGGGCGATGGCTGTCTCATGGAAGGCGTCAGCCAGGAAGCGATCACGCTGGCCGGGCATATGAAACTCAACAAGCTGATTGTGTTGTTCGACGATAATGCGGTCACCATTGATGGCGGCACCGATCTTTCCGACTCGACCAATCAGTGCGCGCGCTTTGAAGCGGCAGGCTGGGCCACCAAGCGGATCGACGGTCACAACACCGAAGAGATCCATGAGGCCCTGAGCTGGGCGCAGGATCAGGACAAGCCAGTCATGATCGCCTGCCGGACGATCATCGGCTATGGCGCGCCGACGATTGCGGGCACGGGCAAGGCCCATGGTGGCCCTTATGGCGCCGAAGAAATTGCGGGCATCCGCGAGAATATCGGCTGGAGCCATGCGCCTTTCGAGGTGCCTGACGCGATTGCCGACGCGTGGAAGCGCGAAGGCGCCCATGCAGCCGGTCAGCATGGCGAGTGGAAAAAGCGCCATGACGCGGCTGGCGAGAAGGCGGCGTTCGATGCGGCGCTCGCGGGCGAGCTAGGCGACATCGAAGCCATCGTGCGCGCCCACAAGCAGGAAGTCGTTGATGGCGGCAAGGATGATGCGACCCGCAAATGGTCTGGCGCCGTGCTTGAAAAGCTGGCCGCCGCTATTCCGGAAATGGTGGGCGGGTCGGCTGACCTTTCAGGCTCCAATAATACCAAGGCGAAATGCCAGGACCCGATGACGCCGGACAATTGGGCCGGCCGTTACGTCCACTATGGCGTGCGTGAGCATGGCATGGCGGCGGCGATGAACGGCATGGCGCTGCACAAGGGCATCATTCCTTATTCCGGCACCTTCCTTGTCTTTGCAGACTATTCGCGCGCGGCGATCCGCCTTGGGGCGCTGATGGGCGAGCGGGTCATCCATGTGATGACGCACGACTCCATTGGTCTTGGCGAAGACGGGCCGACCCACCAGCCGGTCGAGCATGTCGCTAGCCTTCGGGCGATGCCGAACATGCACGTCTTCCGCCCGGCAGATGGCGTGGAAACGGCCGAGTGCTGGGAGCTTGCGCTGAAGAAGACAGACGGCCCATCAACCATCGCACTGACCCGTCAGACGGTGGCAAGTGTGCGCAAGGCACATACGGACGAGAACCTCTCGGCCAAGGGCGGCTATGTCCTCTCTTCCGGTGAGGGCAATGAGCAGGTCGTGCTGATCGCGACCGGCTCCGAGGTCGAGATCGCTGTCGCGGCGCAGGAGATGCTGCGCTCCAACGGTATCAGTGCCCGCGTCGTGTCGATGCCATGTGTCGAGCTGTTTGCCGAACAGTCCGAGGCCTATCAGGAAGAGACCCTCGGCAAGGGCCTGCCGCGCATTGTGGTGGAAGCGGGCGTGCGCTTTGGCTGGGACCGCTGGATCGGTCTTCGCGGCGGTTTTGTCGGCATGGACAGCTTCGGTGCGAGCGCGCCGTATAAGGACCTTTATGAGCGATTCGGCATCACGCCCGACGCTGTCGCAGAGATGGCGCACGCGCTGGTCAACTGATTGCGCGCCAAAGCTGGAGCAGGCCCCCGAATTCATCTAGACCTTCCCTCAGCATGGGTTGAGGGAGACTGCTGATGGACTGGAATCTGCTTTACACGCTGATCAACGCACTGGTGGTGCCAGCCTGGCTGCTGCTCCTGTTTGCGCCGCGTTGGCGCACGACTGCGCTGGTCGTGCATTCGGGCATCTATCCGCTGGCCTATGGCGCGCTCTATACGGTCTGCCTTCTCGCCTCGATGTTCTTTGGCCAGTCGGCAGAAGGCGTCGGCATGGGCTCCATCGCGGCCATCTCGGCATTGTTTGACCATCCGAACGGCGTGATCGTCGGCTGGACGCATTACCTTGTCTTCGACCTGTTCGTGGGCGCCTGGATTGGGCGCGATGCGCCGCGCCGCAACATCCCGCATGTCATCGCCGCGCCCTGCATGATTGCGAGCTTCCTGTTCGGGCCGGTTGGCCTGCTCGCCTATATGGTTGTCCGCCTTCTGCGGGGGCAGGGTATCAGCCTGTTCGAGACGGGTGAGGGTGGGACCTCGCAGCTAGTCGATTCGAGGGGGCTTGGCGCGGGTCCGCCATGCGCGGGGCGAGCGCGAATCCGCACCCCGGTTTGAGGCTTCAGGACCACTGACGATGCGTAAAGCGCCGGTTTTCCTGCATTTCCATGCGTCAGATCGACGGTTCTGGGCTGTGTCATGCTGGACGCCGCCGATGGAGACAGCTAAACCCCGGCGTCAAGAGTTATGGGCTTTCAGCCTTTGAATTTTACCGGAACGGAGAAGACAACATGGCAGTTCGTGTAGCCATCAACGGATTTGGCCGGATTGGCCGGAATGTACTGCGCTCAATCCTCGAAAATGGACGTGACGATATCGAGATCGTCTCGATCAATGATCTCGGCCCTGTCGAGACCAATGCGCACCTTCTGAAATATGACTCCATTCACGGTACGCTGCCGATGGACGTCTCTGTCGATGGCGACACGATCAACGTTGGCGGCCAGTCCTTCAAGGTAACGGCGATCCGCGACCCGAAAGACCTGCCGCACAAGGAAAATGGCGTCGATATCGCCATGGAGTGTACGGGTATCTTCACCGCCAAGGAGAAGGCTGCCCTTCACCTTGAAGCTGGCGCGAAGCGCGTGCTTGTTTCAGCGCCAGCAACCGGTGCTGACAAGACCATCGTCTACGGCGTCAACCACGACACGCTGACCAAGGATGACCTCATCGTCTCCAACGCATCGTGCACGACGAACTGCCTGTCGCCTGTCGCGAAAGTGCTGAACGACACGATCGGTATCGACAAGGGGATCATGACCACGATCCACTCCTATACCGGCGACCAGCCGACCCTCGATGCGATGCACAAGGACCTCTATCGCGGCCGCGCAGCTGCGATGTCGATGATCCCGACCTCAACCGGCGCTGCCAAGGCTGTCGGCCTCGTCCTGCCGGAACTGAATGGCAAGCTCGATGGCTTCGCGATGCGCGTGCCGACGCCGAACGTCTCGGTTGTGGACCTGAAATTCCTCGCCAAGCGCGACACGACGGTCGAAGAGATCAATGACGCGATCCGCAAGGCCGCTGACGGCCCGCTGAAAGGCGTTCTCGGCTATACCGACGCGCCGAACGTCTCGATCGACTTCAACCACAACCCGCACTCGTCTGTTTTCCACATGGACCAGACCAAGGTTATGGACGGAAACCTCGTCTCCGTGCTGTCCTGGTACGACAATGAATGGGGTTTCTCCACGCGCATGAGCGATACCGCCATCGCGATGTCGAAATTCCTATAGTCTAGCGACCAGACCAAGGAGCGTCCCCATGTCCGACTTCAGACGGATCGAGGATGTCGAAGACCTGGCCCTGAAAACGGCGCTTGTCCGCGTCGACTTCAATGTGCCGGTCAACGATGCCGGTGAGGTGACTGACGATACGCGGCTGCGCGCAGCCCTGCCGACCGTACAGTACCTCATGAACAAGGGGGCGAAGGTTGCGCTGCTGGCGCACTTTGGCCGTCCGAAGGGGGAGGTGAAGCCTGAGCTCAGCCTCAAGCCTGTCGCCGAAGCCTTTGCCGGCGTGCTGGGCGCACCTGTGGCGTTTGCCAGCGATTGCGTGGGTGAGGCGGCGGACAATGCGCTTGCCTCCATCCAGCAAGGCGGTGTCGTGCTTCTGGAGAACACCCGTTTCAAGCCGGGTGAGACCAAGAATGACGACGCGCTGGCTGATGAAATGGCCAAGCTCGGCGACATCTATGTCAACGACGCGTTCTCTGCGGCCCACCGCGCGCACGTCTCCACTGAGGGACTGGCGCAGCGCCTGCCTGCCTATGCCGGCAAGTCGATGGAGCGCGAGCTCGACGCGCTGGAAGCTGCGCTTGGCAGCCCGGAGCGTCCTGTGCTGGCCGTTGTTGGCGGGGCCAAGGTTTCCTCGAAGATCGATCTTCTGAAGAACCTCGTCTCCAAGGTAGATGCCCTCGCCATTGGCGGCGGTATGGCGAACACTTTCCTCGCGGCGCGCGGCCATTCGGTCGGCAAGTCGCTCTGTGAGCATGACCTCACCGACACGTGCCGCGAGATCGAGAAGAATGCAGCCGCTGCCGGATGCGATATCATCCTGCCGCAGGACGTCGTCGTGGCGAAGGAGTTCGCCGCGAACGCAGACCACCGCATCTGCTCGACCGGCGAAGTCGCTGATAATGAGATGATCCTCGATGCCGGGCCGCAATCGGTCGGCATTCTTGCGATCGCCATGGACGCGGCCAAGACGCTGGTCTGGAACGGCCCGCTCGGCGCGTTTGAGACGACACCGTTCGACAAGGCAACCGTCGAAGCTGCACGGGCTGCCGCGAGCCGTTGCCGCGATGGCGACCTGATTGCTGTCGCAGGCGGCGGCGATACGGTTGCTGCGCTCAACCATGCAGGCGTTGCCGCCGATTTCACCTTCGTCTCGACCGCTGGCGGGGCCTTCCTGGAATGGATGGAAGGCAAGCCGTTGCCGGGCGTCGAGGCGCTCAAGACAAGCTAGAACTGACAAGATTGCAGGACGGGGAAGAGGACCGCACTACATGCCGAACGCAGAGATGAGAAAACAGGCCGCCACGAAGGACGGCTTTATCGCAGCACTGGACCAGTCGGGCGGCTCCACGCCGAAGGCGCTGCGTCTCTATGGTGTCGAAGAAAGCGCCTACACCAATGATGACGAGATGTTTGCGCTCGTCCACGACATGCGTGCCCGCATCATCACCGCGCCCGCCTTCAATGGCGACAAGGTGATGGGCGCCATTCTCTTCGAAAAGACGATGGACGGTGAGATCGAAGGCAAGCCGACGGCCCAGTACCTCTGGGAAGACTGCAGCGTCGTGCCATTCCTGAAGGTCGACAAGGGCCTCGCAGATGAGAAAGACGGCGTGCAGGTCATGAAGCCGATGCCGGGTCTCGACGAGCTTCTGAAGCGCGCCGTGAACAAGGGCATCTTCGGCACCAAGATGCGTTCTGTCATCAACGCCGCAAACCGTGAGGGCATCGCCGCCGTGGTGCAGCAGCAGTTCGAAGTCGGCAAGCAAATCCTCGGCCACGGCCTCGTGCCGATCATCGAGCCGGAAGTCACGATCACCATCGCTGACAAGGCAGACGCCGAACAGATCCTGCTCGAAGAGATTACCAAGGAGCTCGACAAGCTGCCAGAGGGTGAGGAAGTGATGCTGAAGCTGACGCTTCCGGAAAAGACCAACCTCTACAAGCCGCTGGTCGACCACCCGAAAGTCATGCGCGTTGTCGCGCTGTCGGGCGGCTATTCCCGCGAAGAGGCGTGTGATCGCCTTTCGAAAAATACCGGCATGATCGCAAGCTTCTCGCGCGCGCTCACCGAAGGCCTGTCGATTGCGCAGTCTGACGACGATTTCAACGCCAAGCTCGGCGACTCTATCGACAATATCTGTGAGGCCTCGCGCGCCGGCTAGGCAGCGAACGCCAACTGAATTGAAAGGCGCTGCCGCAAGGTGGCGCCTTTTTCTTTTGCGGTGCCTTGAATTGGCGCTTGCCTTCCCCGGGGCCAGCGCCGGTCCATTGTGAGCAACACAATGATTGGAGGCCGCCGCACATGCTGATCGTCTACGAGCACCCGCTCTCGCCCTACGCACAGAAAGTGAAAATCTCTCTGCGGGAAAAAGGGATCGAGTTTGAGACCCGGCTGCCTGCCGGGATCGGGACGGGATCAACGCCAGACGATTTCATGACAGGAAATCCGCGCGGCGAGGTGCCATTCCTGCGCGACGGCGATGCTGCGATCTTCGATTCGACGATCATTCTCGAATATATCGAGGACAAGTGGCCGACCCCGCCCATGCTGCCGAAGTCGCCGCTGGAGCGCGCCCGCGTCCGCCTCATCGAGGATGTGATGGACTGCCATTATGAGCCGATCAATTGGGGCCTTGGTGAGCTCAACAATTTCAAGCGCGCGACCGGTGAACTGAAAGACCGGATCATGGCGCGCGCGGGCGAGCAAATCGCCGGGCTTCATGCCTGGCTGGAGCGGGAGCTGGGCGACCGCGACTGGTTCAATGGCGACAATTTCGGCTGGGGCGATCTTTCTGTCGTGCCTTATATCAACGGGTCTGCGGGCATGGGGTTTGCGCCAGCTGAAGGCAGCAAGCTAGCGGCCTGGCACAAGCGCGCCATGGTCCGGTCCAGCGTCTCGACATCGGCGCAGGAAGCGGTCGACAGCATTTCCGGCATGCAGGATGTGAGCGGCGCGGTCGAAGCAGGGCTGTTCAAGCGCGAATATCGCGACCACCGTCTTGAATGGATGATCAAGTCGGGCGGTCTCGATGTCGTTCTGAAGGGTCTGGAGAAGGACAATATCCGCTTCACGCCTGACTTTAGCTAGGTCGGCTTCAGCTTGGCGGGCTTTGCGCGGGGAGGCGAAGGCGCTACCTAGGCGGCCATGACCGATATCAAACGCGAGCGCACGCGCCTTTACCTCATCACACCCTCCAGCGTTCCGGACGTGGACGCTTTTGTGAAAACGTTTGAAGGCTCACTCGAAGGCGGCGATATCGCCTGCCTTCAGGTGCGCATCAAGCCGGATGGCATGGTGGATGAAGCCGCCACTGAAACACTGGCACGCGCGCTGCTGCCCGTTTGCCGCGCGAATGATGTCGCGCTGATTATCAATGACAGTGTTGATGTCTGCGCACGGGTTGGCGCAGACGGCGTGCATCTTGGTCATCTCGACATGCAGGTGAAAGAGGCGCGTAAGCGGCTCGGCAAGCAGCCAATCATTGGCGCAACGGCGAAGGATTCGCGCCATGTCGCCATGGAGGCAGGCGAGCAGGGGGCCGACTATGTCGCCTTCGGGGCTTTCTTCCCCAGCGCCACAAAGGCCGACACGGTGCCTGCGGACACTGATCTTCTGACCTGGTGGCAAGCCGTGATGGAACTGCCCTGCGTCGCCATTGGCGGGATCACGCCAGAGCGGGCGATGGCGCTGTCACTGGCGGGCGCGGATTTCCTGGCTGTGAGCGCAGGCGTCTGGGCGCATACGGATGGGCCGGCCGCGGCAGTGCGCGAGTTCAATGCCGCGCTGGATGAGGCGGCGTCTGAGTTTTAGAGTTGGGGTGCGGGGCGCTCTATCCTTCGACTTCGCTCAGGATGAGCGCGTCGAGAACCTGGGACCAGCCGTCGATAACCGCGTCACTCCCGACCGCCTTAGCGGTCTGGGAGCCCAGCTTCAGACCTTCTAACCCGCGTTTGTTTCGACGGCAGGAGATGGATCCTCAGATGGCTGCGCCACCGATGATGACGTCCTGAATAGACATATGATTGGCTCATCCTGAGCGAAGTCGAAGGACGAGCCGGTGAGCTTACTCTTCGTGCGACTTGTCGAGGCGCAGGACGGCCAGGACCGCCTCGGTAAAGACTCGCAGCATGAGGAGCTGGACGATGACGACGACCGGGGTCTTCAGGATGCCCCAGAGGGCCATGCCGAAATTCTCACCGAAATAGGTGAGATAGAAGACCAGCGTCTCTACACCGCGCCAGATGATGAAGATGATGAACAGATAGAAGAGCAGGCGCGTGAGCAGCTCACCCAGCGGCTTTTCAAAGCTCAGAAAATTCGAAAACCAGTTCATGAATGACTTCCGTAAGGCATATTCGAGGCGGCGGAAACAAGCAGAGGCAGGCGGTCGTGTCCAGTGGAGCGGCCCTTGTCAGCTTGACCATGGCGGCTCTCGCGGCTACCTCGCGCCCATCGTCGACTTACAGGAAATTCGCGCATGGCCAAGATCAATGGCAATGAAATCAAGCCAGGCAATGTCATCGAACACCAGGGCAGCGTCTGGCGCGCGGTCAAGACCAACTCGGTAAAGCCCGGCAAGGGCGGTGCCTTCAACCAGGTCGAACTGCGCAACCTGATCAATGGATCCAAGCTGAATGAGCGCTTCCGCTCTTCGGAGACGGTCGAGAAGATCCGTCTCGAGCAGAAGGACTATCAGTATCTCTATGATGCCGGTGAAGCGCATGCCTTCATGGATCAGGAAACCTTCGAGCAGATCGAGATCCAGAAAGACTTTATCGGCGAGCAGGAAGCCTTCCTTCAGAGCGAGATGGTCGTTGTCATCGAATTTTACGAAGACAAGCCGATCGGCATTTCGCTGCCAGATCAGGTCATCCTGACGATTGAAGAGACCGAGCCGGTCGTGAAGGGCCAGACGGCCGCCAACAGCTTCAAGCCGGCGACCTGCGAGAACGGCATCCGTGTCATGGTCCCGCCATTCGTCGGGCAGGGCGAGCGCATCGTCGTTCAGACCGAAGACTCCACCTATCTCAGACGCGCTGACTAGACAGGCTTACTGAATGTCCAAACCCTCTCCCGTCGGAACCGTGATGATCGCCGCAGCCCGTGCTGCGGGCCGCTCGCTTGCGCGCGATTTCGGGGAAGTCGAAAACCTGCAAGTGTCCAAGAAGGGCCCTGCCGATTTCGTCTCCAATGCCGATCACCGCGCCGAGCAGATCATATATGACAGCCTGACAAAGGCACGTCCGGGCTATGGCTTTCTTATGGAAGAGCGCGGCCTGGTCGAGGGGTCGGACAAATCGAACCGTTTCATTGTTGATCCGCTGGACGGCACGCTGAACTTCCTGCACGGCCAGCCGCACTATGCGGTGTCCATCGGGCTGGAGCGTGAAGGCAAGCTGTTGGCGGGCGTCGTCTATGACGTCGCCAAGAATGAGATCTTCTGGGCAGAGACAGGCCGCGGCGCGTGGCTCGATCAGCGCAAACTGATTGTGGCTGCGCGCAAGAACACCGAAGAGGCCGTGCTTGCCATGGGTTCTCCATGGGTTGGACGCGGCGCGGAGGCGCACCGGCTGTTCGCAGGTGAGCTTGGTTCGTTGACGCCAGTGACCGCGGGTCTTCGCCGCAACGGTTCCGCTGCGCTGGACCTTGCCTGGGTCGCAGCAGGCCGGTTCGACGGTTTCTGGGAACGGGGCCTCAAGCCTTGGGACATTGCCGCCGGCATCGTGCTGGTCCGTGAAGCGGGCGGCTATGTCGAAGAGATCGATGGCGGCGACGTGCTGGAGACTGGCAACATCCTCGCCACCAATGAGCCGCTGATGCCAAAGCTGCGCGAGCGGCTGCGCAAGGCGAAGGCTTTTATGGGCGGCTGATCTCGCCGCTTATTCTGCGGCTTCGGCGGCAAATTGCATCTCAGCGAGGCGGGCATAAAGCCCGCCTTTTTTGACGAGCGTGTCGTGGCTGCCCTGTTCAACGATGCGGCCATCTTCCATGACAATGATCCTGTCGGCGCGCCGGATGGTCGAAAGCCTGTGCGCGATGACGAGCGTGGTCCGCCCTTGGGCAGCCGCCGCGATGGCTTTCTGGACGAGGCCTTCACTCTCGCTGTCGAGGGCGGAGGTCGCCTCATCGAGCAGGAGGATGGGCGCGCGGCGGACAAGCGCGCGGGCGAGGGCGACGCGCTGGCGCTGGCCGCCTGAGAGGCTCCGGCCTTTCTGGCCAAGGTCTGCATCGAGGCCGCCGCGGTCTTCAAGGAAGCGCCACGCCTCAGCCATGCGCGCCGCGTCGATCAGCTCATCGTCCGGGGCTGTGCCGCCCTGCGCGCCAAAGGCGATGTTCTCGCGCGCGGTCCCGGTGAAGAGGGCCGACTCCTGCGGGGCATAGGCGAACTGGCTGCGCCAGAGGGCGGGGTCTGTGTCCGGGGCTTCGACGCCGTCCACGGTGATATCGCCCGATTGCGGATCGAACAGGCGAAGGGCGAGGCGGAAGACGGTCGACTTGCCGGCGCCGGACGGGCCGACAAGCGCGACGAACTCACCCGGCTGAACATCGAGGCTGAAGCCCTTGAGGGCGGGCGCGTCGTCCGTGCCGTAGGAAAAGTCCACCGCGTCGAAGATGAGATGTCCTTGGACAGATGAAGCGATGGGGAGGGAGGTCTGCGGGGGCAGGATTTCCGGCGTCTCACGCAGGATCTCGCTGGCGCGGTCGCTGGCACCTGCTGCACGCATGACCTCGCCCCAGACCTCTGCCAGCATGCCGAAGCCAGAGCCTGCATAGAAGGCATAGAGGATCATCTGCGTCAGCTCGCCCGGTGTCATCTGGCCGGTCGCGACAGCGCGGGCGCCAAGCCACAGGATGCCGACCATGCCGCCCAGCAGCATGATGGACACCGCCAGGATCATGAAGGCGCGGGCCGTGATGCGCTTCAGCGCGGCCTGGAAGACGGCTTCTGCTGCTTCGGCAAAACTCTTCTCGCGGCGTTGTTCCTGCCCATAGGCCTGTACCAGCTCGATCGCGTCGAGCGCCTCTGATGCCTGCGCGCCCGCATCGGCGAGACGCGACTGGGCCTTGTTGGAGGCGCCGCGAATGATGCGGCCAATGATCATGACAGGCAGCATGGCGAGCGGGATCATGAGGAGGAGGGTGCCACCAAGCTTCCAGTTGGTGATGAGCATCATGGCGATGGCGCCCGTGGTGGACAGGATGGTACGGGTCGCAAGTGAAGCGGACGTGCCGAGGAATTGTTCGATCAGGGTGACGTCTGCGGTCAGGCGCGAGACGCTCTCGCCAGAGCGCATACCGGCATGAAAGCGCGGGCCGAGGCTGAGAAGTTTGGCATAAAGGTCGGTGCGAAGGTCGGCGGCGACGCGCTCACCAAAGCGCGACACGAAATAGAATCTCAGCGCGCTCAATATGCCCATCAGGACAGCGGCGAGCAGGACGTAGAGGAAATACCGATCGATTGTGTCGAGAAGGGCGGCTCCATCTGCGCCGCCTGCGCCCGCATCGACCGCTCGCCCGAACAGCCACGGTATGGAAAGCGCGGCCATGGTGGACACGACAAGAAAGAAAAGCGCGACGAAAACGAGCGTCAGATGCTTGCGCACATAGGGCCAGAGCAGGGCCAGCGGCTTCACGCTTCGTGCCTTCGGCCGGTCTGCGCCGCCCTGGTCGGGTAGCGTTTCACGGCGGTCGTCGCTGATCTGGCTAGTAGCCTCGCTCATCTCTTGCACCTTCCTTGGCACTCGGCCCCTTGCGGGCCGGGCCTCAATCTACTAAGACCCCGCTTTCCGAATTTCACAGAGGCCAATCCGCGCAGGGTGGCCGCTGACGCGAGGACTAGAGACGATGAAAGCCGAAGGCCATCCTGATTATCACTTCATCACCGTCGTCATGACCGACGGGACGGAGTACCAGACCCGTTCGACCTATGGCAAAGAGGGCGACCGCCTGACGCTGGACATCGATTCCAGCTCGCACCCGGCATGGACCGGCGGCAACCAGCAGCTGGACCGCGGTGGCCGCGTGTCGCGCTTCAAGGACAAGTTCAAGGGCTTCGGCGTCTAAGCCGGCTTTCGAACAGAAAAGTTCAGAAAATCCCCGCCAAGCGCGGGGATTTTTTATGCCTGCGGCTCAGTTTGTGTCTCAAGGTTTTCAGCCCGCGGCGGTGTGCGGTGTTCAAGCGCGAGGTAGTCGCGTGAGCGCATTTCGAAGAGCCGGCTTGCCGTGCGTTCGAACTCGAAACTACCATCGCCTTCTGGGTAGAGGGCTTCGGGTTCGGCCTCGGCCGTCGCCACGAGTTTGACGCGCGCCTCATAAAGCGCATCGATCAGGGCAACGAAACGCGCCGCTTCATTGCGCTTTTCCTTCGACAGGAGCGGGATGTCGTCCAGCAGGACGGTGTGGAAGGTGGAGGCAATAGCGAGATAATCGCGCGCCCCTAGCGGGCGGGCGCAGAGCTCCGGAAATGAGAAGCGAGCGACGCCTGCAGCCTCGCGGCTGACCTTGAGCTGGCGGCCTTTTACGTGCAGTACGCACGAATTCGGGCGCGCACCGAGGGTCAGGCGTTCGAATGCCTCATCCAACGTCTTCTCTCTTTTGGCCGGGTCATCAGACACATGCCAGACGGGCGCTTCGGTCAGGCGTTCGAGCCGGTAATCGCGTTCGGCGACCAGCTCAAAAATATCGCATTCATCCTTGATGCGCTCAATGAAGGGGACGAAGAGCTGGCGGTTGAGGCCGTTCTTGTAGAGGTCGTCGGGATGGCGGTTCGAGGTGGCAACGACAGTGACCCGAGCCTCGAACAAGCTTTCGAACAGGCGGCCGAGGATCATGGCGTCAGCGATCTGGGTCACCTGAAACTCGTCAAAGCAGAGCAGCTTGGCCTCTGAGGCAATCAGCTTGGCGACCGGCGGAATCGGGTCGCTGCCAGCGCCTTTGACCCGGTGGTCCGCGCGCTTGCGTTCACTTTCGCTCATTTCGCGCCAGGCATTCATCTCATCATGCACGCGGCCCATGAACTCATGGAAGTGGACACGCTTGGCCTTTACCGGCGACAGGTCATGGAAGAGGTCCATCAGCATGGACTTGCCGCGCCCGACACCGCCCCAGAGGTAAAGCCCCTTTACCTTGGTTTCCATGCGGAACAGGCCAGCTGGCTTTGCCTCGGCGAGGCGTTCGAGGACGCTGTCGAGCTTGCGGGCCGCCTCGCGCTGGGCGCTATCCTCGTTCAGCTGCCCTGCTTCAACCCGTGCCTGATAGGCCTGTTCAACACTCATTCGTTCAGCCCCCTCCAAGGACGCCAGCCACCTGCTGAGAGAAGATGGAGAGTGAGTCCGGGGCGATGACGATAGTTGCGATCAGGCCGGCAATGGCCCCGCCAATATGTGCTTCATGGCCGATGATGCGGTTCTCCCGCTGGGCGAGGATGACGCTGATGACGATGAAGAGGATGCCGAAAACGATAGCCGGCATCGGAATGATGAAGAAGAGCAACATCGCGAAAGGCTGGAACAGGCAAAAGGACAGGATGATCCCTGACGTTGCCCCAGATGCGCCAAGCGCGCGGTAGTCCGGTGTGCGGAAGTTCTCCAGCAACGCCCAGAGATTACCGCCCAGAAGCGCGGCGAAATAGACGACGACGAAGGCTGGCGTACCCAGTTGATACTCAATGTAGCGTCCGAACTGGAAGAGGACGAACATGTTGATGAGCAGGTGAAACACGCCGCCGTGAAGGAAGCCCGATGTGACGAGGCGATGGTATTCGCGCTTCTCGCGGACCGCGCCCACGTCGAAGAGGTTCTTCAGCAGGAATTGCTGGTTCAGCCAGCCATAGATGCTGACGAGGACATTGATCGCGATCAGTGTCAGCGTGGCTGGGAATATTGAAAGCTGGTCCATGGCCGACGCCTATCGCATGGCGCGGAGGAAAAGAACCAGAAAATACGCCGCGGCCTGTCTCTGCCCTATCTCAGGCGCTCTGGCGTAGCGCGGGCTCGCTTTCCATGGGTTTCCAGTTAGCAGCGCCGAGCTCGTTGATCGGGGCGGGCCTGCCGAACAGATAACCCTGAGCCTTGGAGAATCCGGCCAGACGCACCAGTCTTAGCTGGTCTTCAGTTTCGATGCCCTCTGCGACTATATCGACGTCCATGATCCCCCCAATGCCGGATATGAGGCCCAGAAGCTTCTGCGCGCGGCGGCTCTCAACAGCCTGGGTCAGGAATGACCGGTCGACCTTGATCCTGTCGATCGGCAGGGTCTCGAGCCGGCTGAGCGAGGAATAGCCTGTACCGAAATCATCGAGCGATATGCCCACGCCATGCTCGCGGATGGTATCCAGCCGGGTGCGGGACACATCCATATCCTCGAACATGCCGCGTTCGGTTATTTCAAGCTCAAGCAGTTCTGCCGGAAAGCCGGTTTCCTCGAGAATGGCGAGAAGCGAGTCGATGAAGCCTTCGCTCATGATCTCCATCGGCGAGACGTTCACATTGAGCTGGATTGTGGCGCCATGGGTTTTCATCCAGCGCAGTGCCTCGTTGCAGGCCCGGCGCAATGTGTACTGGCCAAGCTTGACGATGGAGCGGCTACTCTCTGCAACGGTGATGAACTCGTCTGGTGCAATGTTGCCGTAAACAGGATGTGCCCAGCGGGCCAGCGCCTCCACCCCGCTCAAAGCGCCCGTGCGGACTTCAAAGATGGGCTGATAATGCATCCGGATGTCGCCATTCGCGATGGCAGCGGCAAGATCCCGGCGGATCGCGAGGCGGCGCTCCAGCCGGACTTCAATCTCACCTGCACAGAGAATGCATTGTCCGCCGCCGAGTGATTTCGCCTCATAGACGGCGGCATCGGCGCGCTCCAGCGTATTGGCCAGCGTCTTGTTCGGGCCGGTGCAGGCCGCGCCGATGGAGGCGGCCATATCAACCACACGGTCTTCCATCTTAATCGGGCGGAAAACAGCTTCGGCAAACTGTTCGGCGAGCCAGTGGATGCGTTCGGGATCCCACCGCGTGGTCAGGAGGGCGCAGAACTCATCGCCGCCAAGCCGGAAGACTTCGAGGCCAGGAATGGCTTCTTCGAACTCGCGAAAGCGCAGCCCGAGCTCTGCGAGCGCTGCATCGCCGCTTTCATGGCCCTGCCGGTCATTCAAATTCTTGAAATTGTCGAGATCGATGCAGATGACAGCCGTTTCTTCACCATCCGACTGGGACTGTCGCGCTTCGACGGACTCGTTGAAAGCGTGGCGGTTCTTGAGACCCGTGAGCCTGTCGCACATGGCGAGGACTTTCAGCTTTTCCTCGGCCTCTGCTTTTTCGGTGATGTCATGCGCGATCACCCGGTAGCCCGCAAAGCTGCCATCGGGGTGGAAGACAGGATGACCCGTACATTCAACTCGCCGGGAGAGATCGCCAACGCGCAGATTGGCGCGGATCTTCTCGTAAGGCGCACGCGAAGCGAGGGCTTCATGGAAGATGTGGGCCTGCTCTTCCCAGTCATAGAAGAGGGTTTGCCAGTGGCAGCCAGCGGCATGCCCTGGCCCAAAGAAATCGGTCACCGTGCCGAATTCATTGATCTCCAGGTGCCAGTCAGAAGCAAGCGTTGCGTATTGCGCATAGCGCTCTTTCAGCGTGCTTTCCTTCTGGGCGGCCCGGTTGAGTGAGGCGTAGGCAGCGCCGGTTATCTTCTTTGGGAGGATCGCAGCGAGGACGCTGGCGACCGTAATAATACTGAGGGCCACGGCGGTGAGGTAGGTTTCATTACGCCCGTCAAAGACGACACCTTCGCCCGGAAAAATGACAAGATAGATATTGTAGAAAACAATGAGGCTGAACGTGTAGAGCGACGCCATCCAGAGAGGGGCCAGCAGGCCGAACATGAAGGGGCTGAGACCAAGAAGCATCAGGCCGATCCATGCCCCGGCTCCGTGAAGGAGGATCTCGGCGATCAGATTGGCCGGAATACTTATGCAGACGAGCAGGATGGACAGGGTGAGCGTCCGTTTCTGCGTTGCGAAAAGGATCGCGGCGCCAAGGCCGAGAAATGTCGCAGCATCGACAACGGCCATGACCCCAAGCGGGTAATTATCGGCAGCGATCATCGAAAGGATGATGAACGCCATGGTTAAAAGGATGGCGCTTGCGCAAAAGAGAACGAGAAGTTGCTGAACGCGCCTGTGGTTCAGGTGGCGAAGCGACCACCGTAAGGATGTCCAGCGGCTGGTACTGGCGGATTCGAGTTTTCCACCGTCTTCCATGTGATCCCTCTTCCTCTCACCCGGCCGACGTATAGACATCAAGTCTTTGAGGGTCGCCAAAATGCGCGCACAATCTTACCGAAATCAGGAAATCTATGGTTAAGCATACCGGCGCACCCGCGCTGTCGTATGAAATCCGGAAGCTGAATGTGTTCGAAGGTCTTAAGCGGCGACGATTCGGCCTGCGCTTTTGCCGTCCGGCGCCGGCATCTGATCAAAGAAGAAGTCGAGCATCGCTTCGGGGCGCTGTATGAAACGGTTGTATGGAAGGCTGGCCTTGAAGATAGGCGCCTGCGCGATGTTGCAGCCACAGCGGAGCGCAGTCTCGACGATGGTGTCACGGTCAGGATTGGCCGAGGCAACGGCGATGCGGTGAGGCCCCATATTGGCAAGCCGCGCAATCGTCATGTCGCCATCATAGCTGTCGGGCAGGGTCAGTTCGGTGATCACGAGGTCAAAACGCTCTAGGCGAAGGCGGCGTTCTGCTTCCATGAGGGTGTGGGCGAGAACGAGATCCACCTGGACGCGGGCGCGGGCTGCCTTGTCAGCAGCCACAGCCAGGATGTCGCGCACTGGCTCGTGATCCTCGATCCACAATACTTTCATAAAGCTCTACCCTGTGTGCCGAACGCCTTCCAAACCGAACGCTGCGTTCTCCCTCAATGAAGGCACTCTGACACTCATGCCTTTCAGCTTGGTAAAGCGAAACTTGCTGAAGTGTTTACGGCTCCACTGATCTGGTTACCGCAAGAGGAGATCGCATACGGACGATATTCCGTGATAGGCTCAATGCTGGCCGGGTAAGTAGCCTGATCGGTGCGATGGTGAGGAAGCTAAAATGCCTGATGGCACTGTAAACGAAGCAGAAAATAGTTCAGCTTTTCTCCGCGATATTGAGGAAAGTGATCAGCACATCGTCGACACGCTGATCGCGGAACGCTGCCCCAGTTTTGTATCGCACTGGTCGTGGCCATTAACGCGGCGCGTCCTCTACAGACTGCTTGGCTATGCGCGCGCCCGGGAAATGGCCGATACGCTGATGAGCCTGAACGGGCGCGAATCGTTCGATTACCTTGCGCGGGAGCTCGACGTTCAGCTGGACATCAATCATCTTGATCGTTTGCCAGAACGTGGGCGGTGCGTCGTCGCGGCGAACCACCCAACCGGTCTTGCGGATGGGGTGGCCGTCTGGGATGCGCTGATCCAGAGACGCAAGGATGTCGTGTTCTTTGCCAATGCGGACGCCATCCGGGTCAATCCGCGCTTTCAGGATGCGATCATCCCGATCGAATGGGTTGCCGATAAACGTAGTCCAGCAAAAACGCGCGAGACGCTAAAGCGCGCCTCGGAGGCCTTCGAAGCAGAGAAATGCGTCGTGATCTTCCCCTCTGGCAAGCTCGCAAAAAAGATCGACGGCGTGCTGACGGAACAGGCCTGGTTCCCGACTGTGGTGAGCCTTGCCCGCAAACAGGGCGCTCCGATTGTGCCGATGAATGTGCGCGCTGAAAATTCGCGCCTTTTCTACCGCCTCAGTCAGATCAATGGGGAGTTGCGGGACATTACGCTCTTCCAAGAACTCCTGAACAAGAAACAAGCCCGTTTCGAGCTAACGCTTGGCAAGACGATCCCGACCTATTCGCTGATGGGCGACGCGACTCAGGTCACTGAGGCCCTGAAGCGCCACGTCTCCCATACACTCGGCGAAAATCCTGACGCTGATTTTGGAACCCAAGCCCGTACCCATAGTTGAAGACCTAAGGCGCAGCTCTCAATGGGGCTGGTGCGCGCAGTAAGCGAAAGGGCTGAACATGGAAGAATTCTGGAATAACACAGTCACACAGGTACAGGACTATGGGCCGAAAGTGCTCTTTGCCCTGCTGATCCTGATTGGGGCTTATATCATTGGCTTTCTTTTCAAATGGGCAATCTCGACAGCGGTCAACAAGACCGGGTTTGGCAAGGGACAGGCTGACCCGGACGGCAAGGCGACCAAGTCGCTTGGCGATAGTCTCGGTATAGCCGCCTTCTGGATCATCATGCTGATCGGCGTCATCCAGGCGCTGACCCGGCTGGAGCTGACGCAGATCGTCCAACCGCTGAACGGCATGCTGAGCGACGTGCTCAACTATCTGCCGAACATCTTTGGCGCGATCCTGATCTTCATCGTCTTCGTCATTGTTGCAAACGTCGTGCAGAAGACAGTGAAGGCGGTTTTCGTCTTTGCGGACCCGGTGCCAGAGCGCCTCGGGCTTGCTGACGGCCCAGTCAATATTTCGGGCGTGACGGCGACCGTTCTTGCCGCAATTGTCGGTATTCTTGGCGCGATCGCCGCATTCGATGTACTTGCGATCGACGCGATTTCTGTTCCCGCAACGGCGATGCTGAACGAGATCATCGGCGCAATCCCGAACATCCTCATCGCCGCGATTCTGCTTACGGTTTTCGTTATCATCGGCCGCTTCGTTCACAATCTCATCCTGCGCACGCTGCCGAATTTCGGTGTCGATTCCGCTGTGGCTGAGCTTGGTATCCTCAAGGGTGCCGACTCTGGCATGACGGCGTCCAATGTGATCGCAAAGGGTGCGCTGTTCTTCATCGTGCTGCTTGGTCTGGTGCAGGCCATGCGTGCGCTTGAGTTCGAAGTGCTGACCAATGCGACCTACACGGTGCTCGACCTTGCCGCCTCCATCGTCTTTGGCGCGATCATTATCTTTGCCGGCGTCGTTATTGCCCGCATCGTGAGCGGTGCCATGGCGTCTTCCGGTGATGGCGCGAGCGACACCGTTGCGAAGGTCATGAAGTGGGCGATTATCATCCTTGCCACCATCCTCGGTATTTCCCGCATGGAGCTGGATCCGACGGGCGGCGAGTTTGTGCTGAACGTTGCCGAAATGCTCGTCATGGGCGCTGCCATCGGCCTCGCCATTGCGTGCGGTATCGGCTTTGGCTGGGGCGGCCGCGAATGGTTCGCCAAGCAGCTTGAGAAGTGGAGCCGCAAGGACGGCACGCCGTAAAGGCGCAAGCTGACCTTATCCAATAGACAAAGGCCGCTCCATTCGGAGCGGCCTTTTTCATTGTTCGTTTGCAGTGTGAAGCAGAAGCGCGTCTTAAGCGCGCTGTGTGCCTGCCGGGCTAAGCGAGCCGTGACAATGCTTGTACTTCTTGCCGGAGCCGCATGGGCAGGCCGCATTGCGCGGAGTCTGTGACCAGTCATCCTCTGCCTGATGAAGTGGCGGGCCATCATGCGGATCGTTCGGGCCTTCGATGACGTCTGGCGTCATCTCATTGTCGCCCGTGTCGGGGTTGAGGTGCGTTTCACGCAGGCTTTCGCGCGACAAGACAGAGGCGCGTGCGGCTGCGAGGGCTTCCTCGTCGCGGGCACGGGCGGCAGCACGTTGTGCCTCGTCCGATGGCGGCGTGATGCGGATATTCATCAGGATGCGCGTTACTTCATGGCGCAGCGTGCTGAGCAGTTCGTTGAAGAGCTTGAAGGCTTCTTCCTTGAATTCATTCAGCGGGTCACGCTGGCCGTAGGAGCGCAGGTGAATGACTGAGCGAAGCTGGTCGATCTGCTGGAGGTGGTTGCGCCACTTGCTGTCGAGGACCTGAAGCAGGACCTGTTTCTCGACATTGCGGATCTGGTCTGCGCCAGCGAGTTTTACCTTCTGCTCGAACGTTTCGTCCGACGCCTTGCGCACACGCTCGGCGATCTCGGCATTGGCAACGCCTTCTTCGGACGCCCATTCAGCAATCGGCAGGTCGAGACCAAGCTCATTCTTCAGCGTTTCGGTGAGGCCTTCGACGTCCCACTGTTCGGCGAACGCTTTCTCCGGCATGGCCTCTTCGACCCATTCGTCGATGATGTCGTGGCGCATGTCGGTCACTTCTTCTGTGACCTGTCCGGCGTTCATGAACTCGCGGCGCTGCTCGAAGATTGCCTTGCGCTGATCATTGATGACGTCGTCGTATTTGAGGACGTTCTTGCGGATCTCGAAATTGCGTTCCTCGATCTTCTTCTGCGAGGTTTCGATCGCCTTGTTCATCCAGGGGTGGGTGATGCCTTCATCTTCCTTGATGCCAAGGCTCTTCATGATCGAGTTCAGGCGTTCAGCGGCGAAGACACGCATGAGGTCGTCTTCGACCGAGATGAAGAATTTGGATTTACCGGGGTCACCCTGACGGCCTGTCCGGCCGCGCAGCTGGTTATCGATCCGGCGGCTTTCGTGGCGCTCTGTACCGAGAACGAAGAGGCCGCCCGCATCGAGCGCCTCTTTCTTGCCAGCCTGGATCTCGGTCTTGATCTCGGCTTCCATGGCTTCCTCTTCCTCGCGGGAAGGCTCACGGCCGTGCTTTTCCTTGAAGGCGTCAACGGCCTTCCAGAGGCGCATTTCGAGGTTGCCGCCGAGCTGAATGTCGGTACCGCGACCGGCCATGTTGGTGGCGACCGTCACGGCGCCGGGAAGGCCGGCATCGGCGATGATCTCGGCTTCTTTCTCGTGGTGGCGTGCGTTCAGCACCTTGTGCGGGATCTTGGCCTGCGTGAGCAGGGTCGAGATAATCTCGGACTTCTCGATCGAAGCGGTGCCCAGAAGGACCGGCTGGCCTTTGGCGCGCGCGTCGCGCACTTCCTTGACGATCTCCTGATACTTGGCGGAGGCGACCCTGTAGACGACGTCATCGTCATCGATACGCTGGATCGGCTTGTTGGTTGGCAGCTGGAAGACTTCCAGCTTGTAGATGTCTGCAAACTCGGCCGCTTCGGTGATGGCGGTACCGGTCATACCCGCGAGCTTGTTGTAGAGACGGAAATAGTTCTGGAAGGTGATGGACGCCAGCGTCTGGTTCTCTGGCTTGATGTCGACGCCTTCCTTGGCCTCGATGGCCTGGTGCAGGCCCTCAGAGAGGCGGCGGCCTTCCATCATGCGGCCGGTGAATTCGTCGACCAGCATGACCTGGCCGTCCTTCATCAGATATTGCTTGTCCCGGTGAAACAGCTTGTGGGCGCGCAGGGCCTGGTTCGAATGGTGGACGATGGAGACGTTCTGCGGGTCCCAGAGATTGCCGTCCAGCATGCCGGCTTCATCCAGCATCCGCTCCATCTTCTCCATGCCTTCTTCGGTGAAGATGACAGAACGCTGCTTCTCGTCGAGCTCGATATCGGTCTCGTCGTTCAGCTGCGGGATGAGGTCGTTGATGGTGCGGTAAAGCTCTGAGCGGTCATCGGTGGGACCGGAAATAATCAGCGGGGTGCGCGCTTCATCGATCAGGATGGAGTCGACCTCGTCGACGATGGCATAGGCGTGACCGCGCTGCGCCATCTGGTCGAGCGAGTATTTCATATTGTCGCGCAGATAGTCGAAGCCGAACTCATTGTTCGTGCCATAGGTGATGTCGCAGGCATAAGCCGCCTTGCGCTCACCATCGTTGAGGCCGTGAACGATGGTGCCCGTCGTCATGCCGAGGAAGCCATAGAGCTTGCCCATCCATTCGGCGTCGCGGCTGGCGAGATAGTCGTTGACGGTGATGACGTGCACGCCCTTGCCAGCGAGCGCGTTGAGATAGACGGCCAGCGTTGCCACCAGCGTCTTGCCCTCACCGGTACGCATCTCTGCGATGGCGCCCCTGTGTAGCACCATGCCGCCGATCAGCTGAACATCGAAGTGGCGCATGCCAAGTGCGCGAACGGAGCCTTCCCGGACGACAGCAAAAGCCTCTTCCAGAAGCCCGTCCAGCGTTTCGCCCTTTTCGAGGCGCTCCCGGAATTCTGCAGTCTTGGCTTTCAGTTCCTCGTCTGAGAGCGCCTGCATTTGCGGCTCCAGAGCATTGATCCGCTCGACGCTTTTGCGCATCGGCTTGATCTTTCTGTCGTTGGCGGAACCGAACATTTTGCGGGCAAGGGAGAGCATGGAAACAAGCACCAATCTGCGCTGTTGACTTGAAGGATGCCTCCTGACGAGAAACCATGTGCAGGAGGGGCACGCAGAAGGGGCGTGCCGCGGGTGACTAAACCTCTCGACCAGTCCCCGCGGGAGACTTAAGAACGCCGCGAAATAGTGTCAATGCGAACGGCTGTACCACGAACACAAGGACTTAGGCATGCATAGGCACTGGTTCTCAATTCCAGCTCTCACACTCACCCTCGGCCTTTTCCTGGCAGGGTGCAGCGAGAGTGATCCCGAAAACGGTATCCGCCGGCCCGTTGGCTTTGATGCGTCCGCTGCCGCGAGGGTAAATGGCGACCCGATCTACCTCTCTGATGTTGAACTTGAAGCTGTCGCCCAGGGCCGGATCGAGCCTGGCGACTCCTTTGGGCCAGAGCATGAAGATTACCAGCTCGTCCTCGACCAGCTGATCGACCAGCGTCTCCTTGCACAGGAAGCGGTGCGCCGCGGCCTCGACCGGACGCCAGCCGCCCAGCGCCGTCTCGAAACCGCGCGCGAACGCCTGCTCGGCAACTTTCTCATGGAAGACCTCGTTGCCACGCAGGTGAATGAAGACGCCATCGACCGGATGTATGAAGAACAGGTCCGCCTGCAGCAGCTAGATGATGAGGTCCGCATCCGACACATCCTGCTTGCGACCCAGGAAGAAGCCGAAACGGTGCTCGAAAAGGCCCGCGCAGGCGAAGACTTCACGGCACTGGCCTTCGAATTTTCCGAAGACACCCGGACGCGCCTTGATGGTGGCTCGTTCGGCTGGGTTGCACCCAATGAGATGGTCGACCCGTTTCCGGCCGTCATCGCCGATACGCCTGCGGGCGAAATCTCAGAGCCTTTCCAGTCCGAACAGGGCTGGCACATCCTCAAGGTCGAGCAGCGCCGCACACGCCCGCCCAAGACGCGGGAAGAAATGCGTCCTGAAATCGTGACCTATCTCACCTTCACGCAAATCAGCCAGATCCTGCAAACGCTGCGCGCCAATGCAGACATTGAGGAGCGCGAAGGCGGGATGATCGCGCGTGACCTCGCCGAAGAAGCGGGAGACGCGGCGGCCGATGAAGCTGGCCTCGGGGGTGAGAGCGATACCGATCTGGATGGAACTGCAGCCGAGATGAGCGGAGATGATGCTGAAGCGGGCACAGACGAAGAGATGGAGACCGTAGAGTGAAACTCACCCCGTCTCCTTTTGCACCCGCCAGCTTTCCAGACTTGCCAGAGGTCAAAGGCGTACAGGCGGCGACCGCCTCGCGCGGCTTCTATGCGCGGCGCGGCGTCCAGCGCGATGATGTCTTCCTGTTCCTGATGCCGGAAGGCACGTCTGCGGCGGGCGTGTTTACCCGCTCGCTGACGGCGTCGGCAGATGTGGAATGGTGCCGCGAGGCGCTTAAGGCTTGCGGCGGTGTTGGCCGGGCGGTCGTCGCGAATGCTGGCAACTCGAACGCGTTCACGGGAAAGGCGGGCAAGCTCAAGAATGAAGCGACGCTTGCCGCGATGACGAAGACGCTGGGCGTGCCGAAAGAGGCCTGCTTCCTGGCCGCGACCGGCGTGATAGGAGAGCCACTGGCTGACCCGAACTTCGTTGGCGAAATGCTGCCAGAACTTGAGAGCAAGCTTGGCCCTGCCGACTGGGAGGCATGCGCGCGGGCCTTCATGACGACCGACACCTTCCCGAAAGGGGCCGGGACGACCTGCGAAATAGACGGAACACCCGTTGCGATCTCTGGGATTCTCAAAGGCTCCGGCATGATCATGCCGAACATGGCCACCATGCTCTGCTATGTCTTTACCGATGCCGCCATTGCGCCTTCGCTGCTCGACAAGCTGTTGCGCGAGACGGTCGATCCGACGTTGAACTCCGTCACCGTGGATGGTGATACGTCGACGTCGGACACCTGCATGCTGTTTGCGACCGGCGCGTCCGGTGCGCCGATGATCGAGGACGCCAGCGACCCGCGCCTGGCCGGCTTCCGCGGCGCGCTGATGGATGTCTTCCGCGATCTTGCGCACCAGCTGGTCAAGGATGGCGAGGGCGCGTCCAAATTCGTCGAAATCTGCGTTGAGAACGCGGTTTCGGAAAGCTCGGCCAAGACGATTGGCATGCACATCGCAAATTCGCCTCTCATCAAGACCGCGCTTGCGGCGGGTGATGCAAACTGGGGCCGCATCGTCATGGCGGTCGGCAAGTCGCTTGAGCCGATCGAGAAAGACAGGATGCAGATCTGGTTTGGCGACCATCTGGTGGCCGATGGTGGCATGCGGGCGCCGGGCTATGACGAAGCCGTGGCGACCGGGCATTTCGCAGGCGACCATATCTCCATCAAGGTGGATGTTGCCGCCGGTGATGCGTCCTGGACGGTGTGGACGTGCGATCTCACCCACGGCTATGTCGATATCAACGGCGCTTACCGGACATGACCGGGACGGTCCTGCTGGTGGTGGCTGCCGCGATCTTCAACGAAAGCGGCGAAATCCTTCTGGCCCAGCGCCCGGAAGGCAAATCCATGGCGGGCCTCTGGGAATTTCCGGGTGGCAAGCTGGAGCCGGGAGAGCGGCCTGAAGAGGCGCTTTGCCGCGAATTGAAGGAGGAACTCCAGATCTCGGTCGAGCCGTCCGCGCTCCAACCGATCACTTTTGCGAGTTTTGGTTATCCGGATTTTCACCTTTTGATGCCACTTTACGAGGTGCGGGACTGGCGGGGTGAACTTGCCGGTCTTGAGGGACAAGAGATTGCCTGGGTCAAACCGGCGGAGCTGGCCAGCTATAAGGCCCCGCCTGCCGATATTCCTCTGTTCGAAGAGCTTGCCCGCAGGTATTGAGAGGACTTCATGTTCATTAAGCCAGTGAAAAAGCTGAAGTCCGATGAGAGCGGCGCGAGTGCCGTTGAATACGGGCTTATCATGGGCCTGATGACGATCCTCCTCATCACCGCGCTGACCACGGTTGGCTCCAAGACCTCCGACCACTTCAACGAAGTTGAGAGCGGTTTCTCTGGTTAGATTTTCCCGGGGCAGCTGACCCCATGTGAGCCTTGACCCCCAGATGCCTTGCGCGCTTCATCCTGCCTGACGAAACGCCAGCAGGAGATCCGACATGAGCAAGGTCACCCCTTTCACTGTAAACGTGTCAGATGATGTGCTCGCGCGCATTCGCTCGCGCGTTGAGGCGTTTCGCTGGTTTCCTGCGCCGTCCATAGGGGACGAATGGGCCTTCGGCATGTCGACTGCCTTCCTGAAGGATATTCAGGCCTACTGGCTGGAAGAGTATGACTGGCGCGCCGCCGAGAAGACGCTCAATGCGTGGCCGCAATTCACGACAGAGATCGACGGCCTCGACATCCACTTCCTGCATGTGGTGGGCGAGGCGGGGGGCAAGCGTCCGCTCCTGCTGACGCATGGCTGGCCGGGCTCGATCTATGAATTCCATGATGCGATCGGCCCGCTTGCCTATCCTTCAAAACATGGCGGCAAGGCTGAGGACGCTTTCGATCTCGTCATCCCGTCGCTGCCCGGATACGGGTTTTCAGGAAAACCCGCCGCGCCAACCGGCCAGCAGGCCACCGCGCGCATGTGGGACACGCTGATGCGCGAAGGTCTTGGCTATGACGCTTATCTTGCGCAGGGCGGTGACTGGGGCGGGCTGGTGACCTCGCTGCTTGGTCTCAATCATGGCGTCGATAGCGGCGGCGGCTGCAAGGCGATCCATCTCAACATGATCGGGCATCAGCCTGCCGACCGGACCCCGCGTACGGATGAGGAAGCCAAATGGGCTGCAGCTTCGCAGGCTGCCATGCAGGCCGAGGGCGCTTACCTCATGGAACAGGCGACGAAGCCGCAGACGCTCGCCATGGCGTTGATGGACAGCCCGATGGGCACCGCCGCGTGGATCCTTGAGAAGTTTCATGGCTGGAGCGACCGCAGCCGGGGCAAGCTGACCGATATCTATTCGCGCGACCAGCTGCTGACGAATGTGATGATCTATCTGGTGAATGACGCGATCGCGACATCGGTCTGGTACTACGCCGCGCTGTTCCTCGAGGGCGGCGCGCAGCTGAAACCGGATCAGAAGGTCACGGTGCCGACCGGGATCGCAGATTATCCCGGCGAGACAATCTACCGGACGCCGCCGCGCAGCTGGTGCGAGCGGATCTACAATGTGGCTTACTGGTCAGACATGAAGGAAGGCGGGCACTTCGCAGCGATGGAAGTGCCGGACCTGTATGTCGAGGATGTGAGGGCGTGGGCCCGGTCCGTCAGCTAGGCGCTGACTACATCGCCATCGAGAAGAGGGTGATCAGCAGCTGAACGACCAGTGCAAGACCCGCAAGACCAATCACGGTTGCAATCCAGGCGCCGCCAAGGCTCATGCCGACGCCAATTGCGATACCTGCGCCTGCACAGAGGATCAGCGCAACGAGCCAGTTCATGCCGACCGATAGCGTGAAAACCATGTAGCCAACGGCGAGCAGAAGGATGAGTGCACCCCACATGCTGGCTTTCATGAAGCCCGAATACATCTTCGATTGCGCTTCGATTTCCATTTCGCCGCGGGTGTATTCGCTGGACGCCATTGATCAACTCCGTTCATGGGCCTTCTTACAGGCGTTTTATCGACGCCGGGCCGATGGTCAAGAAGCCAGGCGGTCGCAGCTGCAGCGTATCGCTACGGCTTCTAGTTGAGCTTGGTCTTTTCGGTCTTCTTTGGCGGCACGAAAGCGGGCGGGAGCGGTGCAGCGGGGACGCCTTCCTCTTTCAGGCTTTCGCGTTCCTCAGCCGTGGTTTCACCCCAGATCGGCTTATGCTCGCGTTCCCCATAATACATGGAGCGGGCTTCCTCGGCGAAACCGTCGCCGACATAATCGTAATTATCCGCAATGTGCTGGCGCGCATGCGCCGCAAGCTTGCCGAAAACTTTCTCAGGGTCGCTCGCGCCCGATTTCTCAGATGGGCGCACGGATGGGGCCATGACCTGCTTGCGGATATTGTGGCCGCCGCAATTCGGGCAATCGATGAATCCCTTTTCCGACTGGGTGTCGAACCCTTCGGAAGAGGCGAACCAGCCGTCAAAACCGGCCTCGCAATCCCTGCATTCAAGTGCGTAGCGGATCATGGGTGGCGAGCTTTCAGAGCGCGGCGAGCTTCTTGTCGAGCTTGCCGGAGCGTTCGAGCGCCATCATCTCGTCGCAGCCGCCAATATGCTCATCGCCGATAAAGATCTGCGGGAAGGTCCGCCCGCCATTCGACCTCTGGATCATCTCCTGCTTCTTGTCCGGGTCCATGCCGGCATCGATCTCGTTGAAGTCGACGCCCTTCTGCTTCAGCAGGGACACCGCGCGGGTGCAGAAGGGGCAGAAGGCACGTGTGTAGATCGTCACAGCGGACATAGGAAAAATCCTCGTCGATTGCAGTCAGTATGCGCCTTATATGGTTATGTCCGACGGCCTGACAACGCGCGCCAGCACCACGAGTGAGATATGAGACGCGCCTGCACGCCTCAGGGCGCGGCTGCACGCTGACAGGGTCGCGCCAGTTGTGAACACGTCATCGACCAGAATAACCCGTCTGCCGTCTATCAGCAGCTTGTGGGCCGGGCGTACCTCGAATGCGGCGCGGACATTGCGCCAGCGCTCCCTCGCGGACAGCCCGCCCTGGCTCGGCGTTGGCTTGCGGCGCACCAGCGCGTCGACCTTTGATGGCACATCAGAGCGCTGTGAGAGCGCCTGTGCCAGCCAGCCTGACTGGTTAAAACCGCGATGCACCAGACGGCGATAGTGGAGCGGCACTGGCACGATGAGATCGGCCTCATCCAGGAGCTCGCGCGAGGCCAGCGTCATCCAGTTGGCAAAGGTCGAAAGACCGTCGCGGCGGCCTGCATGTTTGAGGTCTAGAACCAGCTTGCGTGAGACATCGTCATAGGCGAGCGCGGCGCGGGCGGCATCCCAGCGGGGCGGCTTAGCCGCGCACTTGCCGCAGAGGTTTGCTTCGCCAAGGTCGCTTTCCAGTGGCAGGGCGCACTGACGGCACCCGCTAGCGCCGAGAAAGGTCAGCTGGGCAAAGTCATCGGGCGCGATAAGTCCTTCGCCGCCATGATGCTGGCCGGAGACAAGCGAGCGGGATGGCCAGACGAAATGCGCTGCCGCGCGCAGTCCGCCCTTTGCCCTCTGCCGCACAAGGTGCATATCGAGGCCCATGTCACCTGCTCCACCCAAGCTCTTCGACCGGACGCTTCATCGGCGCAACCGCGACCGTG
This sequence comes from Henriciella marina, assembly GCF_027213945.1. Classification (GTDB taxonomy): domain Bacteria; phylum Pseudomonadota; class Alphaproteobacteria; order Caulobacterales; family Hyphomonadaceae; genus Henriciella; species Henriciella marina_A. The sequence continues at coordinate 475,653 of NZ_JAPWGW010000001.1, read as the reverse complement.
CCGCCCGTCATTATGGCGACTATGCGTTCCTGAAAGCGCGAGAGTCGAGTCATCTCATCGAAAGGCTGGAAGATGTGAACCGGGAGTTTGAGCGTGTGCTCGACCTGGGCAGTCATGATGGCACGCTGGCACTAATGCTGGCAGAGCATCCCCAGACGGGTACTGTGGACGCGGGCGAGATGTCGTCCGGCTTGCGGGCACTCGGCGCCGAACGAGGGCTGGATATTCGTGAGATGGACGAAGAGGCGCTCGGTACCGATGAGGCCTTCTATAATCTTGTAACGTCGGTACTTTCTCTCCACTGGGTCAACGATTTGCCAGGCGCGCTGATCCAGATCCGGCAAGTGCTGAAGCCGGACGGCCTCTTCCTTGGATGCCTGTTTGGTGCGGGAACATTGGCAGAGTTGCGCACCGCTTTCCTCGAAGCCGAGGCTGAGATCACGGGCGGCGCGGCGCCGCGTATTTCGCCGTTGCCGGCTCTTCAGGACATGGCGGGCCTGATGCAGCGGGCCGGATTTGCCTTGCCAGTGGTCGATGTAGAGCCGGTAACGGTTCGCTATGACGACCCGTTTGTGCTGATGCGGGACCTGAAGGGCATGGGCGAGCAGGCTGCTTTCGCGGCCAACGAGAAAAGTCCCAGAAGGCCGTTGTCACGACGAATTCTGGCCCGAATGGCAGAGATTTACAGGGAGCGTTTCGCCGATCCGGATGGCCGCTTGAGAGCGACGTTCAATGTCGTCTGGCTGTCAGGCTGGGCCCCGGCGGACAGCCAACCCAAACCTCTACGTCCTGGAAGTGCGCGCCATTCCATGGCGGATGCGGTGCGGAAAGTGCGGGGGACGGAGGAGTAGGTTTCCGGTGTTTTCACGGTGCAGTGACGGTGCGCTGGCGGTGTTTTCTGACGGTATAGAAAAAGGCGCCCCGAAAATTTCAGGGCGCCTTTCCGTTTTTTGGATGTTCGTGGGGCCAACTAGCCCTTGAAGTTCGAGAAGATGTCGTCGGCGTTAGGCTCTTCACCATTACCGGAATCGGTGTCGACGGCCTGGCTGGCGGCGTCGGCATCCTCAGCGGGGCGAAGGCCCGGGCCGTCACCTTCGATGCCAGCTTGCGCTTCCATCTTCTTGCGGCGATCGACGGCCTTGTTGACGACTTCGTCCAGCTCGATCTGTGTGCAGAGACCCAGTGTGACCGGGTCGACCGGTTTGATGTTCTGCGAATTCCAGTGCGACTTGTCGCGCACATTGGTGATCGTTGCCTTGGTCGTGCCGATCAGCTTGGAGATCTGCGCGTCGGAGACTTCCGGGTGGTTACGGATGAACCAGGCGATGGCGTCCGGCTTGTCCTGACGGCGGGCGACCGGCGTGTAGCGCGCGCCCTTGCGTTTTGGCTGCGGGATGTGCGCGATCTTGGATTCAGCCTTCTTCAGGCGGTATTCCGGATTGCCTTCGCCCTTGCGGATTTCCTCACGCGTCAGCTCACCGCCTGAGATCGGATCGACGCCGCGCATGTTCTCGGCCACATCGCCATCGGCGATGCCTTTGACTTCGAGCTTGTGAAGACCGCAGAAGTCAGCGACTTGCTCGAACGAGAGCGTGGTGTTGTCGATCAGCCAGACAGCGGTTGCCTTCGGCATCAGAATATCGGCCATTTTCGGGCTCCATCATGCTGGTCCCAGAAACGCAGCCGCCCGGCCTTTCGGGCCGGGCGGTCAGGGTTCCAGAACGGGAAAGTTCCTAACAGCCTGAAGTATAGAACGAAGCCGCTCACTTGGGAAGGCAGGGTTTGTAGTGGGCCTCAAGCGGCCAGCAGACGGTGTTCAGCATCCTTCCGGACAATGATGTCTGCGCGTTCGCGTAGGGGGAGGATGTGATTTTCGAGATTGGGGAGGTTGATTTTCTGCCAGACCTCGGTGCGGGCGAAGGCGCGGGCTTCGTCTTCTGTCATGCCGCGGAAGCGCCGATAGAAGGACGTCGGGTCGTCGGCGGCCGCATGCCAGAACTGCATGAACCGGTCGAGAAACCAGGTTTCAATGTGCGGGGTCTCGGCATCGAGATAGACGAGGATGTCCGGTTCACCTGCGCGCTCCTCGCCGGATGGCGGTTTGAAGCCAAGCCCTTCAAGAAGCAGGATATCTGGCGGGGGGATTGTACGGGCAAGGGCAGGGTCGATGTCATAGGTGCCATGGCTATGCACCGGGAAGACGGCAGGCAGGACCCTTACGCGGGTAATCGCCCAACGCATGCCAGTATTGTCATAGCTTTCGGGGAAGCCCTTCCGCATCATCAGCCCGCGTGCTTCCAGTTCGTCATTGGGACAGAGGAAGCCGTCCGTTGATACATTTTCCACGCGATGGGTTCTCGAGAGGACATCGCTGAGCGCGGCGGCGAGGGTGGACTTTCCGCACGCGACCGAGCCGGTCAGGCCGACAACAAGCGTGCAATTGTCAGCATGCGCGTGGCGCAACCTGGAAGCGAGTTTCTCAAGTTCGTCACTATGCTTCATGAGAAGCTCCCCGAACATCAGCTGGCTGTCCGCCAGCCTTTCACCTGTCTAGGCGTCTGGGCGGGTCGCGGCCGCCGAAATCGACCCCATCAGAACACTGTCCTTGAACGGTTTCGAAACGACTGGGCAGCTTCGCAAACGCTCCGGCAGGTCTTCAAGCTCTTCATAGCCGGTGCAAAACACGACGGGCACACCAGCCTTTATCAACCGTTCTGCGAGGCCATAGGATTTCCGGCCGCCGAGATTTGAATCGAGAAGCGCAATGTCTGGAAGCGCATGCTCAATTTCACGCTCGGCGCCGGCGATCGTCATGGCCGGACCCATGACATTGTAGCCGGCGTCGCTGAGGCGCATTTCAAGGTCGAGCGCAGTCATCGGCTCATCCTCAAGGATCAGAATGGTCTGGCGTGCCGGGCTTTCGCCGGCAAGGGGCAGATTCTGGTCTGCGAGTTCTATCGCAATGGTCGCGCCGGGTTTGATTTCTATACGGTGCAGAAGATCTTCAGGCGGCTGGTCGGTTACCGAGCCTATCGCATCAGAGATCTGTTCGGTTACGTCCATATTGGTACCGAACCAGAAACGAACCTTGCCAGTTTCATCAAGAAGAGGCTGTGCCTCGGAGAGGAACCAGCGATAGTCGCCATCCTGCCCGCGCAAAGGAAAAAGGTCTTCCCACGGCTCACCGGTTTCGAATGCTTTTTTGATGCGCGTAACGACGCGGTCGACATGGTCAGGGTGGTGCACACTCTGCCAGCCCCAGCCGGACATTTCTTCCAGTGTTGTGCCGGTGTATTCGAACCAGTGGCGATTGTACCAGTAGATGGAGCCGTCACCGTCGGCGATCCATGCCAGCCGCGGCATGGAGTCCGCGCGAGCCCGAAAATCGGTCTCTCTTTGTAGGAGGGTGCTCCCGTGCTGAGTGATCCGCTGTCCCATGAAAGGCTCCGGTCGCAGGAGGCTGGTGAATGTCTCTGCCTCGCGACTGGCAACACTATCGCACACTAATAGCGTGTACGATAGCGCAGACCGCTCGTGTTACTGAGTCTTAAGGCCGGTTTGCCCGGCTTCAGTCGCTCAGGCGGCGAATTCGAGCAAGAGTTTGCCGATGTGGCCGCCCGCCGCCATGTGCGCCTGAGCCGCTTCGGCTTCGCTGGCCGGATAGACCTTTTCGATGACAGGTTTGATGGCACCGCTAGCGACATGCGGCCAGAACTGATCTTCAATGGCGGCGCGGATTTCTGCCTTTTCCTCTGCAGACCGGGCGCGCAGCGTCGTGCCGGTCAGGATCAGGCGTTTCATCATTAGATAGATGAGATCCAGTTCAACCTTTGAGCCGTTCAGATAGGCGATATTGCAGATACGCCCGTTCACGCGGGCAACCGAGATGTTTTTCTGCACATAGTCGCCGCCGACCATGTCGAGAATGACATCGGCGCCGCCGCCTTCCTTGACGACTTTCTCGAAATCGTCGGTCTTGTAATTGATCGCGCGGGTGGCGCCGAGCGAGGTTGCGGCTTCGCATTTCTCGTCGGAGCCGGCCGTCGTCCAGACGGTGCCTGCGCCAGCCTCTTTCAGCATCTGGAGTGCCATGGAGCCGATGCCTGAGGTGCCACCATGGATGAGGACGTTCTCTCCCGGTTTGAAGGCTGAGCGCATGAAAATATTGGCGTAGACCGTCATCATGGCTTCGGGCAGGGCGGCTGCCTCCGTCAGGGAGAGGTTTTCCGGCACAGGAAGGAGCGAGCCTTCATCGACCGCGCAGAATTCAGCATAGCCGCCACCCGCAAGGAGGGCGCAGACCCGGTCGCCTTCCTTCCAGCGCGTGACCTTCTCACCAAGGGCGACAATCGTGCCTGCGCATTCCAGGCCCATGATCTGTGAAGCGCCAGGGGGCGGTGGGTACTTGCCTGCACGCTGGACAAGGTCCGCGCGGTTGAGGCCGGCAGCGGCGACTTTCACCAGGACATCGTGCGGGCCGATCTCTGGCCGGTCGACCTCTGCCAGCTTCAGCGGTTCGCCTTCATTTGCCACGATTGCCTGCATCCGGTCGGTCATGTTCACATCCTGTCTGGTGTCTTGATTAACTGTGTCTGGCGCCACCTCTTCTGGATTGAGGCTTGATTTCGGCGCGCGTCTGTCCTTGCCTTGAAGGCGAGAGGTAAGTGGCTGAGGAGGCCCGATCAATGTTTGAAGAGGACACGCCGCGTCCGGCCAAGCTGGATCTTGAAATATTATCCGTGGATGAACTGAAGGCTCGGATCGAAACGCTGAAAGCCGATATCGAGGCATGCGAGGCTGAGATCGCCAGGAAAGAGGCGCACAAATCGGCGGCGGACAGTATTTTCAAGTCTTAAGTCACGACCCGATCTTAAGACCCTTTAAAGGTCTGGGGCCCTAGTCTCTGCGATTAAGCCTGATAAATTTTGCGGACTGTGCTGAGGGGAAATATGGCTGCCGTTTCCAGTCAAAAAGCGCTCGACGAGATGCAGCCGGACTTCACGTCCGGACGCGTCTTCGACAAGGTATTCGCAGAAGGTATGGCGCTCGTCGAAAGAACAGCGAGCTATCTGGACGGCCCAGGCCGCGAGATGTCGCGCAAGCTGCCGCGCGAAGCGGGCCTCACCTATGCCGCATGGAGCATGGAACTGACGGCGCGCCTGATGCAGGCGGCGAGCTGGCTGGTCATGCAAAGGGCGGTGCGCGATGGGGACATGTCGCGTGAGGATGCACTGTCGCCAAAATACAGACTGCGCCGGGAAGCGCCTGCGCTGGAGGCATCTGAGCAGCGCGGTCTCGGCCTGCCGGACGCTTTCCTCGACCTCGTTGAGAATTCCGAAGCCCTCTACAACCGTATCTGCCGTCTGGATGAGGCTATCTATCAGTCTGGTACTGAGGCCCATGAAGGTCCTGTGAACCGCCAGATCGAGGCGCTGAAAGCAGCGGCTCAAGAGGGCGCGTTCGATCCGCTGAAGATCTGGAGCGGCACGCGCTAGAGCCGCCTGAAGAAGCTCGGCTTTTTACCGATTCATTTGAAATTTAATCCATTGGGAGAACCGGTTTTTGACGCAGTTGCGCTAGACCTGCCGCAATGGAGATTGGTTAATGCGTTTCTGGAACGACCAGCGCGGCAATACCGCGATGATTTTTGCTCTCTGCGTGATCCCGCTACTCGCGATTGCGGGCGGCGCGATCGACATGACCCGCCATCGCACGGCGTCGGTGGAAACGCAGGCGGCGCTGGATGCCGCGCTTCTCTATGTGGCGCATGACCTGGGTGAGCGCGACATCGAGGTTCTCAAGGCCGAGGCGCGCGAGGTGTTCGATGAGCAGATGCGCGGGCGCGGCGTCGCGATTCACGATTTCGAAATTGTTCAGAATGGCGACGACATCACGGCGACCGTCGATGGAGACATCGACACGACACTTCTGGGTCTAGCTGGCGTCACGCAGCTGGGCGTCAGCCGTGTCTCTCAGGTGCGCCACAGTGAGCGCAAATTCGAAATTGCAATCTCGTTCGATACCACAGGGTCGATGAGGGGTGACAAGATCGTCCAGGCGCGCGCAGCTGCTAAACTGCTGGTCGACAAGATCGATGCCGCGACGAGCAAGACCTCCAGCCGCCGCTTTGCGCTGGTGCCGTTCTCGACCTGGGTGAATGTCGGGCCCGAAAACTGGAACAAGAACTGGATCGACAAGGATGGCCGCTCTGATGTGAGCGCGACGAATCTGTTGCCGCGGACCAGCCGTGTGAAGCTTTACGAAGCGCTGGGTGAGGTGTGGCCAGGCTGCGTCGAGGCCCGCGAATATCCGCTTGATGTGGATGATACCCGCCCCCGGCGCCGTAATCCGGAAACTCTCTTCACGCCGAGCTTCTATCCCGATGAGCCTGATGACCGGCGCCGCTATGCCAATGACTATCTCAATGACCGTGGCTGGTCCTGGAATTCGATGAGTCTTATTTCCGATGTTTCGAAATATGGTGTCGCAATCATACGCGCATCGACGAATGGATTGGCACCCGGCCGTGGACGCGATGATGACGATGACGATGACGATGATGATGATGATGATGATGACGACGACGATGACGAGCGAGGAAATCGGGGTCGCGGAAATAATGGGGCACCGGCCCTCAAGCGTTCCTACCGCTTCTATTCCGACGTCACGACGCCGATCGGCCCTGGCTTCAATTGTTCGACCCGCCCGATTGTCCCGCTCACCGAGAATGCGAGCTTCATCAAGAGTGAGATTGATCGTCTGGAGGCTGAAGGCAGCACCAATATGAGTGAAGGCGTTGCGTGGGGCTGGCGCGTTCTGTCGCCCGAGGCACCGTTTACCGAAGGTGGGCCATACGATGATCGAAGTGTCGACAAGGTCATGGTGCTGCTCAGCGACGGCAACAATCATGTAAGCTCCCGGTCCGATATGCGGGGTAGCGATTATTCGGCCTACGGATATGCCGCAAATGGGCGCATGAATGTCCCATCACGACCATCGCAGTCGCAGATCTGGACCGAGATGGACAGGCGTACGCTGGAAGCGTGCAGCAATGCGAAGGCGGCGGGCATCGTGATCTATGCGGTGCGCCTGGAGCTGGACGATGAACGTTCTGACGGTGTGCTTAGCAAGTGCGCGACATCGCCTGAGCACTATCTGGACGTCCCGGACGCATCGCGGCTGGGTGAGGCGTTCAGCCGGATCGCTGACGATGTACTGCAGCTCTACCTGGCGAAATAGGGCCGTCCACTAGCGCCGGATAACCACCCGCAGATCGTCGAGGGCGACTTCGCGGCCGGCGCTGGACACAAAGGCCAAGCGCACCGCATCGCGGCTTTCCGCATCGGTAAAGCTGATTGGCGGCTGTCCGCCAGCGCCAAGCCAGGCATCGCCCCACTGGGTAAGGCCGATCAGGACCGGGCGCAGCGCCTCGCCCTGGTCGGTCAGCACATATTCAGAGCGCGCGCGGCGGCCTTTCAGCTTGTAGGGCCTTTTTTCCAGCAGGCCTGCATCGACAAGATCGTTGAGGCGGCTGGAGAGGACGGTGCGCGGGGTGCCAAGCTCTTCCTGAAAATCATCGAAGCGGCGAACGCCATAAAGCGCCGACCGCAGGATCAGGAGCGTCCAGCGGTCACCGATCAGTTCGATGGCGCGCGCAAGGTTGCATTGCGAAGGCGGGACGGGCGATTTGCGCGACAATGGGACCATGATGGCGAAAGCCTGCATGAGTTCGTCAGACAAATCCAGCCACCCAAGAGACGAATCTCGCTGAATATCTTTCAGCAACTTCGCCTGAGCGCACGAAATTGTCATTCGCCGTTGAGACAGGGGCGCACTACCGTCAATGCGGCAAGGTTCGGAGAAGGAAGCAAAGCATGTTCGTACGGGGTATTCTGGCCGGAGGAGCCGCGAGCCTGTTTGCTTTGGCGGCGGTTGCTGAAGAGAGCTCGATCGGGCCGCAGGTTGGGGCGCCGGCCCCGGTGAGCGAGGTCGTCACGGCCCAAGGTGAAACCGTGTCCCTGTCGGACCTTTCGGGAGAAGCGGGCGTCGCTGTCGCCTTTGTGCGCTCGCTCGACTGGTGCCCATATTGCAGGCAGCAGGCGATCGAACTCGAGGGTGCAAAGGCGCCGCTTGCGGCATCAGGCTGGGCCCTCACGGTGCTGTCTTACGATCCACCTGAAACACTCACTGCGTTCGCGGAAGAAAAGGGCCTGACCTATACGCTGGTTTCCGATGAGGGGTCGGACGCCATCCGGGCTTTCGATCTGTTCAATGAGGAGATGCGCGAAGGGTCGAGATACTGGGGCATTCCGCACCCGGCCATCGTCTTCATCGACACTGATGGCATGGTCGTCGAAGTGTTACGTGAAGAGGGCTATAAGGATCGCCCGCCGGTTGATGTGGTCATCGAGGCGGCCGAGCGGCTGAGCCAGACGGGCGCAGGCTAAGCAGACTTGCTGAGCCTGCTGAGGCAGCTATCTGTCAGGCATGCTCCACCCGCTTTCGAGACAACTTGCCGATACGGCGAAGTTCACCTCCACCCATGCGATCCTTGTCGTCGAGACGGAGACGTCGCTGCCATGGCTTGTGACCGGGGCAGTGCTGATGGTGCAGCAGGCCTGCGTCATGGCGCTGTCCGAGGCAGGCGCAGAGCTGCCTGCCATGCCGGGGCCTGGGGAACTGGTCGCGCGGGTGTCCGACCCGGCTTTCCTTGAGCAACCCTATACGGCGCCGCTGCGGCCCGAAGAGCACCGTGCCATTGAGCGTGTCATCGCGGCGCGAAACGATGTGATGCACCCGCGGCCAAGGGGGCTCAGCCTGGATGCCCGTGCGCTGCCGGAAGGCCTGTTCACCTGCACCAAGCTGGTGCGTCATCTTGCGATCACCCAGCCGGTGCGCCCGTCCATGATGGATGGTCATGACCTTGTGGTCATTCAGGACGCGCTGGGTCTGATCGATACGTCCGCTGATTTCTGGGCGAGCGTGTTCTAGCTTAACGCTGGGTGTGAATTGCCTGGATGGCGGCCTTCAACTCTGCTTCAGAGAGAGCGTCGAAGTCGAGTGCGGCGAGCTTCTGAAGCCGCTTTTTGAGGCTAAAATACGTGTCCTCAAAAGCGATGCGCTGGCGTGACATCTCCTCGACATCGGCCGGATCCGGTAGGCCCCAATGTACCTGAACCGGGTGGCCGGGCCAGTAGGGGCAGGCTTCACCAGCGGCATTGTCGCAGACCGTGATGATGACATCCATGTTTGGCGCATCGTCACCGGCAAAGACATCCCAGCTTTTCGAAGAGAGTCCGCTCGTGTCGTGGCCCTTGGCCGACAGCACAGCGAGCGCGACGGGATGCGGCTCCCCGCGCGGGGTCGAGCCAGCGCTATAGCCCTTGAACCCAGGCATGGCAGAGACCAGCACTTCGCCGATGATCGAGCGCGCGGAATTACCTGTGCAGAGTATCAGTATATTATGGTTCTTCAAAGGGATGGTCGTTCTCCTGCGACGCCGAGCGCGTCTTCAAGGGCTGCGCCGAATGAGAGCAGCGTGTTTTCCTGAAAGAGGGGCGCCCAGAGCGAGATGGCAATGGGCGTGCGCGCCGTCGAGGCGTTCTCATCTTGCGGCTGGCCGAAAATGCTGCGCGGGCGCGTGTCCTGAAAGCCTGCGCGCATGACGAGGGATGGATGACCGGTGAAGTTCGTCGGCGTCAGCATGCCGGACGAGAAGTTCGGGCCGATGACGAGGTCTATCCCCTCAAAGGCCTCATGCATGGCCTGCATCCAGAGGCGGCGAAGCCTGTCGACCTGAATGAGGTCCACCGCCGACACGAACCGGATGGCGCGGAAACTGTTTGGCCAGGCTGGGTCCTCTTGCCAGACCATATCATCGTCACGATTGGAGAGGGTGAGCTCTTCAAAGGCAGCGGCCGCCTCGGCAAGCAATTGTTGCGGTAGCGGCGCCGAAGGAAGCTCGGGCCGTTTAAAGCGTACGAAAGTCGCACCTAGCTTTCTTGCCTCGACGAATGCGGCTTTTTCGACATCGGTCGCGGTTTCTAGCCAAGCATCGTCGAAGCCAACTTTCATTCCAGTGAAATCGGTCGTCGGCTGATAGCCGAAACTCGAGTGGAGCGAACCTGTATCCTGTGCATCGTATCCGTTGATGGCGCTGAGCACGTGACCAAGATCTCCGACGCTGCGCGCCATTGGGCCGACCTTATCGAGCGACCAACAGAGCGCCATTCCACCCGCGCGCGAGACACGTCCGAAAGTTGGACGCAGCGCGGACCCGCCGCAGCGGTGTGAGGGCGAGACAAGAGATCCCAGTGTTTCCGTACCAATTGCGAAACCGCAAAGCCCAGCGGCGACCGCAGATGCCGAGCCCGCGCTGGAGCCGGATGAGCCTTCGCGCGGATCGAACGGGTTTCGGGTCACGGCGCCATACCAGATGTCGCCATAGGCGAGCGCGCCGCAACTCGTCTTGCCAAGCAGGACGGCACCTGCCTCTTTCAGATTGCGAACAACGGCACTGTCCGCCGTCGCCAGCTCGCCTTCGCTATAGGGTTTTGCGCCCCATGTGGTGCGGGCGCCGACCGCGTCAAACAGGTCTTTAAGTCCATATGGGATACCGTGAAGAGGGCCCCGGTCTTTGCCGTTCGCAAGTTCCGTATCCATCGCTTCGGCCTCTTCGCGGGCGCGTTCAGGCATGACGGTGATCCATGCGTGAAGTTTAGGGTCCAGCCGGTCTATGCGGTCAAGATAGATATCAGTCAGCTGGCGGGAGGTCAGGTCTCTGGACCGGATCCAGCCTGCGAGCTTCGTCAGCGGCGCAAAGGCGATGTCTTCGCTGTTCGCTGGCAGGGAAGAGGCGGATGGGATCGTGGCCGTAGTCGCCGAACTCGATTTCGCAGCCGGGTAGTCGAGCCCGGGGAGACGCGGATCGAATGTCTGGGCCGGGGCGAGCGCGTTCGGCTTTTCGACGGCACGAAGTTGCTGAATGGCGCTAAGCTGGTCTTCGAGCGCCGACACCATCTGCTCACGCTCAGCGTCGGTGTATTCGACACCGAGAAGCTTTTCCGCGCTGGCTATCGTGCCGGGGGAGATGGTCGCCATGTCTGTTTCCTGCGCGGCGGCGCGCCCTGAAAGCGCGGCCATACCCGAAATACCAGCGGCCCCAACCTTGAGGAGGTTGCGGCGGGTTGTGTCTTTCATGGATGCACCCCTGTATCCGGATAATCTTTTCTGCTTAACCATGCAGGAAACGATATTCTGCGTCACCTTATCGGAGTTTCTGGATGAAAAAACCCCTGACAGCGATGGCTGCTCTTGTTCTTGTTGCCGCCTGCCAATCGACCCCGGCGCCGAGCGAAGAGGCTGATGTCGCGGCGCCCGAAACCGTCGAGCCTGCTGAAGCAGATGTGATGGAAGAAGAAGCTGAAATGATGCCTGAGGAGGCCGTTGCCGAAGTGAAAACCTATCCGCAGGAAAACGTTGCCCCGGGTGAAGATCCCTATGTCTGGCTTGAAGAGGTAGAGGGCGAGGAAGCTCTCGAATGGGTTCGCACCCAGAATGAGCGCACACTGGCAGAGCTTCAGTCCGACGGCATGTATGACCGCTATTATCAGGCTGCGCTGGATGTCCTGCAGTCCGATGAGCGCATCCCGTACGGGGCTGTGCGTGACGGCTATGTCTATAATTTCTGGCAGGACAGCACCAATGTGCGCGGCGTGTGGCGCCGCGCCTCTCTGGAAAGCTACGAAACCAGCAATCCACGCTGGGAAACCCTGCTCGATATCGACGCGCTGGCTGAGGAAGAAGGCAAGAACTGGGTCTATAAGGGCGCCAATTGCTTCAAGTCCGATGCGGGTGCGCGCTGGTATTGCATGATCTCGCTATCCGATGGCGGCAAGGACGCCGTGATCCAGCGCGAGTTCGATATCGCCACCAAGAGCTTTGTCGAGGTCGGCTTTGTGACTCCAGAGGCGAAGCAGGGCTTTGCCTGGGTGGATCGCAATACGGCATTGATTGCCACGAACTGGGGCGAAGGCACGACCACGGCCTCGGGCTATCCTTTCATCGTGAAGCGCTGGGCGCGCGGCACGCCGTTGTCTTCGGCTGTTGAAGTCGTGCGCGGTGATGAGAGCGATGTCGGTGTCTGGCCATCGGTGATCGAGACCGATGATGGCCGCCGGCTGCAGGTGGCTGTCGAGGCAGATACTTTCTTCACGTCCACCTATTGGTGGATGCCGGAGGGCGAGGTCCGCCCTGTCCGTATGCCGATCCCGCAGAAGTCATCGCCGCAGGGCGTCTATCAGGGCAATCTGCTGATCACGTTGAAGCAGAACTGGTCACCGCGCGCTGGGTCTGCCTTCTTCTCTGGCGACGTGGTTGCGTTCGATCTCGAGACCTTCCTGCGCACGCGTGAAGTGCCGCCGGTCTCGCTCGTTTTCCACCCTGAGAACAATCAGGCGGTGAATGGTGTCGCGATTGCGAAGGGCGCAGCACTCCTCTCGATTGACGAAAATGTGCGCGGCAAGGTCTTGCAGATCGAACCAGCCGACAATGGCTGGTCACGCACGGAGCTGAGCCTGCCGGGCACGTCCGGTCAGGCGGGGATCGCTTTTGCTGACCGCGATTCCGATACGGTTTTCATCAACTATGAGGACTTCCTGACGCCTGACAGCCTGCTCCGCTATGATGTGAGCTCGGGCGAAGTGCGTCAGATCAAGAGCCTGCCCAACAAGTTCGACGCCGAAGGCCTGGCGGTGGACCAGCATTTCGCAGTCTCTACCGACGGCACGGCGATTCCGTACTTCATCGTCTATAAGGAAGGGATCGAGCTTGATGGCACGACCCCGACGCTGCTCTATGGCTATGGCGGCTTCGAGGTCTCGATGAACCCGTCCTATTCGGGCGTGCGCGGACGTCTCTGGCTGGAAGAGGGCGGCGCGTATGTGCTGGCCAATATCCGTGGCGGCGGCGAGTTCGGCCCGGCCTGGCACCAGGCTGGCCTGAAAACGCAGCGCCAGATCATCTATGATGATTTCATTGCCGTGGCGCAGGACGTTATCGGCCGGGGTGTGACCTCGACCGACCATCTTGGCATCATGGGCGGGTCGAATGGCGGCCTTCTCATGGGCGTGATGCTGACGCAGCGTCCGGACCTCTGGGATGCTGTCGTGATCCAGGTGCCGCTGCTTGATATGCTGCGCTACCACCTGCTGCTGGCAGGCGCGTCCTGGGTCGATGAGTATGGCTCCCCGGATGTGCCCCGCGAGCGTGCCTTCCTTGAGACGATCTCGCCGTACCAGAACTTCGACCCGAATGCGGATTATCCGACGCCATTCTTCGTGACGTCGACCAAGGATGACCGCGTACATCCGGGCCATGCGCGCAAGATGGCGCGCAAGTTCGAAGTCGCTGGCAAGCCGTTCTATTATTATGAGAACATTGATGGCGGCCATTCGGCGGCAGCGAACCAGAAAGAAGCGGCCCGCCGCACTGCGCTGGAGCATGTCTATCTTCACCGCAAGCTGTTCGGCGAAGACGAGTAGGCTTTTCAGCTAAACGAATGACACGGTTTACCCCCGGGGCCTCCCATGGCGCCGGGGGTTTTCTTTACCCGACGCCAATCTTGACTTGCGGCCCCTCCCGGCGCCCCCTCGCTGGCAAACAATATGAGGAGGAATGCATGGGCGATCTAAGCGGGAAAACGGCAATCATCACAGGTGCGGCGAGCGGCATTGGCTATGCCGGTGTCGAAGTGTTTGTCGAGGCCGGCGCGAATGTCGTGGCGGGCGACCTGCAGGACGAAAAGGGCAAGGCGCTGGAAGCGCGATTTGGCTCTGACCGGGTGCGCTATGTCCATTGCGACGTGACCAAGACATCAGACCTGAAGAAGCTGTTCGAAACCGCGCAGGACGCTTTTGGCGGGCTGGATATCCTCTGGAACAATGCCGGTCATGGCGGCACTCCAACCGGCGTCGAGGAGCTGGATGAGGATGGCTGGGACCAGACCATGAACCTGCTCCTGAAGTCGGTATTTGTTGGCACCAAGCTGGCCGTGCCGATGATGAAGGAGAAGGGCGGGTCGATCATCAACACATCATCGATTTCCGCAGTTTGCGCAGGCTATGCGCCGATCACATATTCGGTGGCCAAGAAAGGCGTCGCGCACTTCTCCAAGCTCGCCGCCGCAGAGCTTTCCAAATACAAGATCCGGGTCAATTCGATTCTGCCAGGCTTTATCGCAACGTCGATCTTTGGCGCCTCACTGGGCCTGTCGCGCGAGCAGGCAGACCAGATGGCCGCCCTGGTCGAGCAGCAGGGTGGGCGTATGCAGCCAGCCGGTCGCACAGGTGCGGCCAAGGACATTGCGGACATGGCGCTCTTCCTTGCGGGCGACCGGTCAGGCTTTGTTACGGGCGGGGAATTCCTCGTCGATGGCGGTATGACGGTCGGCCCGCGCCATAGCTGGGACGAGAGCGATGGCGGTCCGCTTCTGGATGCACTTGGCATCTCGATCGAACAGGCAGAGCAGATGCGCCTTGCCATGGAGGCCGGCCAGGCAGGCAGCTGACTGGTCAGCCCCTGGCGGCCTCGCTGGCGGCGAGGGCAGGGATGCTCTCGACCGCCGTCAGCAGGTCATCGAGTGAGGCCGCCTCGGCGACTGGGCGGTCCTTTTCGTCAAATAGCGCGAAACCGTCATCTGTTTTACGAAGCGGGAATTTGCGCCAGTGCGCCCGGGTGCGGTAGAGCCAGACCTCTTCCGGCTCTGCGCCGGCAGCTGACCATCCGGCCCACATATGGTCGGCCGGGACGCTTCGCCATAGCTTGTCGATCTCATCGAGGTCAGATTGGGAAAAGGTCTGCATGAGCCGTGAAACAGAAATGGAAACTGAGGATGAGCCTAGTACAGGCAAGCTGTCAGGCAATGCCCTAGGCGCGGTTTTCATGCTGTTTTCGGCGGTCGGTTTCACTGCCTATACGGTGCTGTCCAAGACGCTGACAGAGGAGGTCCACCCGGTTTTCCTGGCTTTCTGGCGCGCGTTCTTCGCCTGTTTCATGTCCGTGCCGATCATCATGCGGGTCGGTATCAAAACGATGCGAACGAAGCATCCGGGGCTTTTGCTGTTACGGTCTCTGTTCGGGACGCTGGGCTTCACGCTGGCGATCGTCGCACTGTCGGCAGACTTCAACCTGACCTTCTCACAGTTTAACGCGATCAGCTTTTCACGCTCTCTGTTTGTGACGGTTCTGGCGGCGATCTTCCTTCGTGAAGTGGTCGGGCCGCATCGCTGGGGCGCGGTCATTATCGGCTTCTTCGGCGTGCTGATCATGATGGTGCCGGGGGTGTTCGTCTTCTGGATGCCAGTGGCGCCGGGTGCAGGCTTCAACCTCGACACCGGTACGATCTGCGCGATCCTCAGCGCCTTCTTCCTCGCCTTCGCCATCGTGCTGGTGAAGACGCTTTCGGCAGAGCTGTCGGCCGTGGCGTTGCTGACTTATGCGAACGTGCTCTCGTCCATCCTGCTTCTGCCCTTTGCGATCTATTACTGGTCGATGCCCTCGCTGGAGACATGGGGCTGGATCGTGGTCATGGCGGGCGTCGGCTTCGTGGCGCAGTTCTGTTACATTTCGGCGGTGAGCATTGGAGACGCGTCTTTTCTGTCACCGCTCGACTATCTTCGCCTGCCGATGGCGACGGGCGCGGACCTTGTCATTGTCGGCATGCTGCCGGGCGTGAATGTCTGGACCGGTGCCGGGATCATCATCGCTTCGGCCGTCTACATCACCTGGCGGGACCGCAAGAAAAAAGCTCAGAAAGTGACTGTGCTGGAGAAGCGCGGCTAAGGGAGGGAAAATCCTTTCAACCGGCTTGCCGCGTTCCAAACCTTGTGCTCCGCTAGCGGTCTCCGGGATTTACGAGGCTGGCATGGAAAAGACACTCAATATCGGCGCGGTCATCGGCGAGACGTTCAGCGTGATCGGCCGCAAATTTGCGGACCTTGTCGTGCTCGGCCTTGTCTTCGTGGGTGTGCCGACCTTGCTGGTCGCGCTGTTTTCCTCGCAGATGCTGGAGCGGACGCTTGAAGGCGGCACGTTCGAGATGAATTTCTCGTTCGGCTACTTCCTGGCGAACCTGCTCTACGCACTCTTCCCCTTCATGTTGCAGGCAGCGGTTGTGCATACGACTGTCACCTCCCTCAACCGCGGTACTAGCGACACGGGGGAGGCCATTGGTACGGCGCTGCGCGCCCTCGTGCCGCTTTTCATTGTCTCGATCCTGATGAGCATCGGCCTGACGATCGGCTTCCTCCTCCTGATTATCCCCGGCCTGATCCTGCTCACCGTCTGGGCCGTCGTGGTGCCGGCGCTGGTGATCGACAAGGCCGGGATCTTCGGCAGTTTCGGGCGCAGCGCAGATCTCACGCGCGGCTCGCGCTGGCAGATCTTCGGCCTGATCCTGATCGGCTATGTGATCCTGTTTATTCTCGGCGCCGTGCTGGGCCTCTTATCGATCGGTGTTGGCGCAGCTGGCGTCATCGCAAGCGGCGGGATCAGCATGCCAGCGATGCTGATGAGCGTTGTCGTCGATACCGCGCTCGCCATCGTTGGCGCGGTCGGCGTGTCCGTTCTCTATGTGCACCTTCGCGAGCTGAAAGATGGCACGCGCGTGGATCATATCGGTGACGTGTTTTCCTGACGTTGACTGAATGATGTTGCCGACGCCCTAGGCTTACTCTGGAAAGAACGTACCGCCGTATGATTTCAGCTCGCGCTTGACCCGCATGCAGGCGGGGCTTTCCTCACAGGTCGAGACACCGAGCCGGGAGAGGTAGGTCTCGCGGGTCTCTTCAATGTCGATGCCGAAAGCTTCTTCAGTATAGGCACCGCAGACCGACCGGCCGGTGCGTTCTGCTTCCTTGAGGGCGCCCCTGTTCTGGCTCAGCAGGGGGACGCTGGCGTGACCACCATTGACGCAGCGGGCCATGTAGCCAAGCCAGTCGCCATGCTGCCTCGCGATATCCCTGTAGCTCTCAACGAAAGCTTTTTCGGTCATGTCCACGTCTGGTGTGGCCAGATAGTAGACGCTGGAGGGATCGTACTTCTTGGACTCCACGCGCGAGACAAAGCGTTTGTTGCCGTCAAAGTCCGGCCTGTCGGAAATGCTATTGCCGCCCTGCGAACCGGGCGTGAACTCAGCCAGCCAGGCATTCAACGGGTCGGGGAAAAGCACGGCGTAAGCCGGATCGCGGCCAGCAACGCCGACATAGGCCGCCCGCGCCTCGCTCACATCGCCCTGCTGGTGCGCGATATAGGCGCCCGTGAAATTTGTGATGAGGAAACCCAGGGTGAAAAAGGCGATCGCTTTCCAGCGGAAGAAGAGAAGCGAGACGATCGTGCCCAGAAGGAACGCGCCGATGACGACGGCGAGCCACTGATATGACGTGCCCCAGAGCGAGATTATCGACCCGAAAAAGAAGGCCAGGATAACAAGCAGGAATAATAGCCTGACGAGATTTGGGACAAAGCCAGTGCCCAGAAGTGTGCCGCGCGAATTCATCTTAACCCCCAGCGTTTCAGTCGAACCAATATGCCGGGCCAAGCTGAACGTGAGATAAACAGAGACGGGTCCGGCGAAACTTATTTGCAATCAAAACAGACTGGTAACCAACACCGCCTGAAAGCATGAAGGCGATTCGGTGATGCTGGCGGGCGTTGCGCGCCGATTTCGCTTGCCAAAGTCCGCCCGGAGATCGACCTTCGCCGCTGGAAGGGGATTTTCATGGCAAAGGTTCTGGTTACCGGGGCGACGGGTTTTATCGCGTCGCATCTGATATTGCAGTTGATCGAGCGGGGCTATGAGGTTCGCGGCACGGCGCGCTCGACCGACAAGGCCGCCCGGCTCAATGAGATCCTGTCCGACTATGCAGGCAAGCCGGTCGCTATCGAGCTGGTCGCAGCCGACCTCAACAAGGATGAGGGCTGGGCCGAGGCCGTAAAAGGCGTGGACTTTGTCCAGCATGTTGCCTCACCCTTTCCGACAGATGCGCCGAAGTCGGCCGATGAGCTGATCATTCCGGCGCGCGACGGCGCGCTGCGCGTGCTTCGTGCCGCAAAGGCCGAAGGGGTCAAACGGGTCGTGATGACGTCTTCCATGGCCGCGATCGGGTATGGCTGGGGCGACAAGCGCCCCGACACGCTGACCGAAGTTCACTGGTCGAACGCCGACAACCTCAAGGACAATACCGCCTATGCGCGGTCCAAGACGATCGCTGAGAAAGCGGCCTGGGACTATGTAAACGGTGAGGGGGCAGGGCTGGAGCTGTCGGTCATCAATCCTGTCGCCGTGCTTGGCCCGGCCATGAGCAGGGATGTGTCGTCCTCACTCCAGCTTGTGAGCCAGCCGCTGGAAGGAAAACTGCCAGCTTTTCCGAAGCTGAGCTTTGGCATCATTGATGTTCGGGATGTCGCGCGCGCGCATATCGAGGCGATGGAGCGCCCGGAAGCGGTCGGCGAGCGCTTTATCTGCGGCGGCGACATTCTCTGGATGGACGAGATGGGTGAGGTGCTGCGCCAGGCATTTCCAGACAGGAAGATGCCGAAAGGCACACTGCCAAACTGGCTGGTCCGGCTGTTTGCACAGATCAATCCGCCGCTGAAGCAGGTCTTGCCAGAGCTTGGCAAGAAGCGGGCTTATTCGAACAAGAAGCTGAAAACCGTGCTGGGTATCGACCCGATACCGGCCGATGAGGCGATCATTGCGAGCGCGAAAAGCCTGATAGAGCTGGACGCCGTCTAGCCTGGCAAGGCGGCGCTAGTGTCCGCCGCCGCCGTGACCGCCACCTTTATGGCCGCCGCGGCGTCCACCATGGCCACCACCTTTGTTGCCGCCATGACCGCCGCCTTTCCAGCCGCCGCCCTTATGGCCACCACCGCAAGTATTGCACCCGCCGCCGTGATGCTTGCCGCCGCCACCGCCGCGGAAGCTGCCATTGAAAGTGAATGAGGCGGCTGCATGGGACAGGGCGCTCGCCGAGGAGCTGGCGCTGGCATACGCAAAGCCGCCACCGCCTCCATAATAGCCACCGTCGACTCCATTGCCCACGCCGCCATCAAAGCTCGAAATGTCGAGGTCGACATCGCGGCGGGCGTGCGTCGTGGTTCGCGCGGCGGAGCGCGTCGTGTAACCGGTGCTGCGCGTCGCTGTGCGTGAGACGGAGACAGGGCGCGGTGCCGGACGAGACACTGCGCGGGTCGTGTAGCTGACCTGCGCAGGCCGCGCGGCAATGGCGTTGTAGCCGCACGCCGCACCATAGGCATGCGCGTGTCCAGCATGCGCTGCGGCGTAGGAGTGAGAAATGGACCCCGAGGCATAGCCGCCATGGCTGACGCTATGGGCCCCGACGCTGCGCGCCGGTGCGCTGGTATAGCCGTGATGGCTGGAATGAGCCGCGCCATGAGAGGGATGCGCCGTCTGTGGCAGCGGCGGGCACGACCAGGTGTCGTGGCCGACCAGATAGCAGCCTGGCTCTGGCGGTGTTTGCTGGGCGTGAGCCTGAAGCGGCGCGGGCCCCCTGTTGACCGGACGATTTTCGTACCCGTCTGCAAGTGCAGGGGTCGTCAGAAGCGCAGCAGATGCAGCGAGCAAAGCGGCCTTGTACCGATATGGCATAGTATTCGCCTCCTGAGCGAAAGTCCGGTCGATCTAGGCAGTCCTGCAGCAAATGCAGGGCCAATGATCAGTAAACGTCATACGCAGCAGCGAATCAAACAGCTTAACCGGAGAGGGGAAAGGTGCTCGCGTGGCACGTGCAGAGCGCATTGGAGGCGGGTCGTCGATGCGGTCACCAAATCTAGAAGTCGTAGGTGATCCCCTTGCGCTCCCAATCGCCAAAACGCGTGGGCTCACGGTGTCGGGGGCCGCCCTGTTCCTTTTCACGCTCGGCCTCGAGCGCTTTTTCGTGCTCTATCTGGGCATCGCGGCGAGCTTTTGCTTCGTCGAGGGCGCGTTGAGCTTCGGGAGAAAGGGGTTTTTTCATTAGAATATTGTCATGCTTGCGGCGATGAACTTCTCAGGCGTGTTAACTCTTTCCATATAGTTCAACGCAAAATATTAAAAAGTCTGCCTTCATCATCAAGGAGCCCCGATGCCGGGAACAATGAAGACATTTGTCTTGCTCGCTGCAATGACAGCGCTGTTCATGGCTGTTGGCTATCTCGTGGGCGGTGTTGTGGGCATGGCGATCGCATTTGCCATTGCCCTGATGCTTAACGTTTATTCCTGGTGGAATGCCGACAAGATCGTGCTGCGCATGCAGGGCGCACGCGAAATCTCGCCGGATGAGCGCTCGCCCATCTTCCGCACCTTCGCCAATGACACGCGGGCGCTCGCCGCTCATGCCGGTCTGCCTGCGCCGCGTATCTATATCATAGACACCCCGCAGCCGAACGCGTTCGCGACGGGGCGTAACCCGAAGAATGCAGCCGTTTGCGCGACGACAGGCCTCCTCAATACGCTGACACGCGAGGAAGTCTCTGGTGTCATGGCGCATGAGCTGGCGCATGTGGCGCACCGCGATACGCTGACCATGACTGTCACGGCGACCCTTGCCGGTGCCATCGGCATGCTGGCCAACTTTGCGATCTTTTTCGGTGACCGGTCGCGTGGAGGGATTTTTACCTCAATTGCCATCATGATCTTTGCGCCAATGGCGGCGGGTCTGGTGCAGATGGCGATCAGCCGGTCACGCGAATATGAGGCGGACAGGCGCGGCGCGGAAATCTGCGGCAATCCTTACTGGCTTGCCTCGGCGCTCGAAAAGATAGACAGGGGCGCACGTTCCAATCTCAACCAGCGTGCCGAGGCCAATCCGGCCATGGCGCACGTCTACATCATGAACCCGCTTGCCGGGCGCAAAGGTGACAATCTGTTTTCGACCCATCCTTCTACCGCCAACCGTGTCGAGGCGCTGCACAAGCTTGCCATGGACATGAATGTGGCGCCGCCTGAGCGGCTCTATCCTGAAACGGTCACAGCGCGTGGGCCCTGGGGATGAGTGCATCCAGATCAAGACAAGCTGCCGCCGATCTCCTCATTGAAACACTCGACAATCGCCGCACGCTGGATGAGGCGATGGAGCTTTCGGAGACGTATGGCGCATTGACCGGCCCGGACCGGGGCTTTGCCCGGGCTATGGCGAGCGCGGCGTTGCGCCAGCTCGGTCGTATCGACAAGGGGCTCGCGCCTTTCCTCAACCGTCCGATCGAGACGGCGGTGCCGCCAGCCCGCGCACTGTTGCGAGTGGGCGCGGCGCAAAGCTGGATCCTCGATACGCCGGCGCATGCGGTGGTGAGTGAGACTGTGAACGCCGCAAAGCAATGGGCGCGGGCGCGGTCCGCTTCGGGCTTTCTGAATGCAGTGTTGCGCAAGGCCGTGAATGACCGGACCGCTTTCGACGCGGCGCCAGCGACCTCTGTCTGGCCGGACTGGCTGACGGTGGAGCTCATGACGTCGCTTGGTGTTGAAGGCGCATCCGCGCTGGCCCGTCTGCAGATGGAGGAGCCGGATCTCGACCTCACCGTCCGTGATGAGGGATTTGCCGAAGATCTTGCAAAGCGGATCGGTGCGAAACGCGTCGGGCTTGGCAGCTTGCGGGTTGCGTCTGGCGATGTGGCGGGGGTTGAAGGCTACCGCGCGGGGGACTGGTGGGTTCAGGATGCGGCGGCGGCGATCCCAGCGCAGCTTCTGGACATAGAGCCTGGTCAGACCGTGTTCGACCTTTGCGCCGCGCCGGGTGGTAAGACGATGCAGATCGCTGCGAAGGGCGCCAAGACAATCGCTGTCGACCGATCAAAAACACGGCTGCAGCGGGTTGAGGAGAATCTTGAGCGCACGAATTTGCGAGAGGCTGTCGAGATCGTCGCGGCCAATGCCGAAACATGGTCTCCGGACACATTAGCTGACGCTATCCTGCTGGATGCGCCGTGCTCAGCCTTCGGGACGCTGCGGCGTCACCCGGAGGGGGCCTGGATCAAGGGACCCGACGACATTGCACGCTTTCCTGAGGTGCAGCTTCGCCTCCTGAAGGCAGCGGCGGGGCTGGTAAAACCGGACGGCACGATCGTCTATTGCGTCTGCACACCGTTGAAGCGCGAAGGGGCTGACGTTGTGGCCGCCGCGCTTAAGGATGCCGGGCTGGAGCGTGCGCCGATCACTGCCGAGGAGGCGGGACCATTTGCGAGCGCACTGACAGGGGCGGGCGACCTTCTCACCCTGCCGCAGGACGGGTTTGCGCACGACGCGTTCTACATCTCGAGACTTCGCCGGACCGCTTGAGGCGATCAGTCGCCGAAAAGTATTCGTACGCCTTATTCTTGCCGCCCGTAATTCATATTCCATTCAGCCTGGGAGGCGGATACTTCATGCCGTCCCGTTGTCAAAGGATCCGGATCATGAATACGAATACCTCTCGCGTCGCCAAGCCGAGCCGTCTGATGGCAGGCGCCTTTGTCGCGCTTACGATGACGCTGGCAGGGTGTGCGAGCACTTATGGCGCAAACACGGTCAGCCCGAACGAAATCGGCTATGCCTCGCAAGTCGAACTCGGCACGATCAGTGACGTGCGCGAAGTGACGATCCGCCCTGACAATAGCATTCTTGGTGCAGCGACCGGCGCGGTGCTCGGTGGTCTTGCAGGCTCTGAGCTTGGTGGCGGCGACAAGGCGCAGACGGCTGGCGCCGTTGGCGGTGCGGTGCTTGGCGGCCTCGCCGGTAATGAGCTCGGCAAGGGCATGAACACCCGCCGTGGCTTTGCCTATACGGTGCAACTCGATAGTGGCCGCACGGTAGAAGTCGTGCAGGGGGCGGATATCGCTATGTATCCCGGTCAGCGCGTGAACGTCACCTATGGCGGCGGGCGCACGACTGTGTCTCCGGCGCAGGGTTATTCCCGCTACTAGAGTGGCGACCGGCTTCGGCTGGAGGCTGCTGAAATTGAAGTTCCCATGCCGCCGTGAGCCTTGTGCTTGCGGCGGTTAGGCCTTACCCAGCGTGCCATGTCACGCGTCATGATCTCCCCCTCCATACTGTCCGCCGATTTCGCCTGTCTGGGCGAAGAAATTCGCGCCATCGATACCGCTGGCGCCGACATGATCCATGTCGATGTGATGGATGGGCATTTCGTGCCGAACCTCACTTTCGGCGCGCCGGTTATAAAGAAGCTGCGTCCGCATACGGACAAGCCGTTCGATGTTCACCTGATGATCGCGCCGGTCGATCCCTACATTCAGGACTTCGCCGATGCCGGCGCTGATATCCTAACGGTTCATCCAGAAGCGGGTCCGCATATCCATCGTACGCTCCAGTCGATCCGTGCAGCGGGCATGAGGCCGGGCGTCGCCATCAATCCCGGCACCCCTGCCGAAGTGGTAGATCCTATCATTGATGATATCGACCTAATCCTGGTCATGTCGGTGAATCCGGGCTTCGGTGGCCAGAGTTTCATTGACAGTCAGCTCAGAAAGATTGAGTCATTCCGTAGGAAGATAGATGCCTGTGGACGCGACATCATTCTTGAAGTCGATGGCGGACTGACTCCGGAAACGGCGCCTCGTGCAATCGAGGCTGGGGTAACAGCGATCGTCGCAGGATCAGCTGTGTTCAAGGGGGGTGCGGATGCTTATGCTCGCAACATCGCCGCGCTTCGTGGAGAAGACGGCAAGTAGAGCTATTAGCACCAGGCGAGTGAACGCAGTGGAGTACGCCAAATCGACCCCACCCCCACGCCGCACACCTGAAGAGGACGCGGATCTGTGGATGCGTCTCGCTGGCATCAGCGGGCAGGACATTGCCGCGTCCCCCATTCACCGGCTGAAGATTTCCGGTGCCACGCCAGACAATTTTTCGATCTATCCGGACCCAATAGCCCCGCCTGACCATATGCGTGGCGAAAGCCTGATGAAGGATGTCTGGCGCATCGGTGCTGACAAGATCGAGATGAATGAGGGCCTGCCGCCATGGACGGCGCCGCTTCCATCACGCCATTTTGCTGACAGGGTGCACCGGTTCGACTGGCTGGCGGATGTGTTCGCCCAGGGCGAGGCGGGGGCAGAGCGCGCCTGTTATCTCGTCGATGACTGGATGGCTAATTTCGGTCGCTTTAACGGGTTCGCCTGGCGTATCGGTTGCGCGGCTGACCGCGTCTGGAACTGGATGCTATGCGGGTCGGCGCTTTTCACCCGGGGCGAGCCTGCCGATATTGAGCGCCGGCTCGAGACGCTCGCGCGGCACCTGCGCCATATCGAGGCGTTACAGCCAGACTGCGTGGACTTCATCGCGCGCTGGCGTGTCGCCTGCGTTGTGGTGCTCGACAGCCTTTGCCTCAAGCAGGGTGAAGGCCTTGATGAAGCGCTTGAGCTTCTGGAAAGTGAGTGCACAGCACAGATCCTGCCAGATGGTGGACATGTGACCCGGGCGCCAGCGCGCGGCCTGCGAACCATGCTGGACCTCTGCATTCTGGCGGACGCGTTCGGGAAAGCCGGAAGGCCGGTCCCGGACTTTGGAAGCAAATGGATTGAGCGACTGGGCGGAATGGTCGCCTTCTTCCGCGGCGGCGATGGCGCATTGCCGCCATTCAATGACAGCGATGAGAGCCTGCCGCAGATTGTCGATGCGGTTCTGGGGCGCATGAAGAGTAAGCCGCGCGGTTTCATGGTGGCGCCCAAGTCCGGCTTTCATAAAATACTCAAGGCCGGGGCATGCCTTATTCTGGATGCCGGCGAAGCACCGGCGCAACCTTTCGGTGATGGCGCGCATGCCGGCGCGCTGAGTTTCGAATTCCAGGATGGCGAGTCGCGCCTTGTGACGTCATGCGGTTTCAGCCCTGAGGCAGATATCGACTGGCGCGCAGCTGTGCGCCGGACCGGCGCGCATTCAACGCTGGTCCTGGCAACGGAGGATTCGGCCCCCTTTCAGCGCAATGAAGAAACCGGGCTGACCTTCCCTGAAGGTCCGGATGGCATCTTTGCCAAGCGCATGGAAGAGAATGAGGAGATCTGGCTGGACGCGCAGCATGGCGGCTATAAGCGGCTGTTTGGCCTGCTGCACCGCCGCCGGCTTTTCATGTCTTCAGACGGCAGCCGTCTGACAGGTGAGGATTCCCTTGCGCGTCCCCTCTCGCAGGGACCGGCCAAACTGGAAAAGCCGATACCGTTTGCTGTGCGATTCCATCTACATCCGACGGTTTCGGCGACGATGAAAGACAGCTACATCCGGCTTCGCACCGATTCTGGTGATATCTGGCATTTCAAGACGAGCCATCCTGGTGCGAAACTTGAAAAGACCGTTTACCTGAGCCGCGGTGTGGTAGAAAAAAGCAGGCAGATCGTTCTTTCTGGTCGTGCGGACCCGAATAGTGATGGTTCTACGCCGCCAAATTGCCTTAGGTGGGCATTCTTGAAGGAAAAGGCAGATTGACGCCACGCGATGAAGCCCGAAGAGCCATGGCGATCACGCTTGGCTTCGATACCGCCGCCGCTGCGGTATCGATGGCTATTGCGTTGGTCACACGCTGGCTGATGACGGGAGGCGCGCCGCCTGACAGCTTCTTCGGCGGCATCGTCACAACAGCCATCTTTGCAGGTGTTGGCTTCGTTTCATTCTATATGCTGGGCGTACACAAGCAGGTCTGGCGTCACTCTGGCTGGCGGGACGCTGTTCGCATCGTTCAGGCTGTTGGCCTCGCTACGCTTTTCTTCCTGCCGCTCGTCTTCCTCTGGAACAGGCTGGTGGGCGTGCCGCGCACAGCGATCGTTATCGCCGTCGTCATCTGGCTCGCTATTATCTTCTCAGGGCGCATGGTGGCCCTCTGGCGCTCGACCCAGCGGCCGCTGCAGATCTTCTTTTCGCGTGCCCGGCCTGACGCGCCAATGGTGCTGCTTATCGCCCAATCGGAAGAGGCGGCGCGTATCGACTCGCTCTTGGGCAAGGACGAGAAAGGCGCAAAGGTTCGCATTCTGGGCCTGCTGGAGCCGGAAGGCGCCGAGTTTGGCCGCAAGATCCGCGGTATACCTGTGCTCGGGGGCCTGGAAGACCTGAGCAAGGTGCTCGACCTGCTGACCCTTCGTTATGAAAAGACACCGCTTGTGGCGGTGGCAGGCATAGCACGAGAACGTCATTACATGACGCAGGTTCTGGAAGTCGCAGCGAGCCGAAAGACGGAGGTCATGTCTCTAGGCGCGGCCGCGGACCAGACATCGGCTTCCATGCTGCCAGTGCGCGCTGCAGACCTGTTGCGGCGACGCGAACGCGAGCTCGATGTCGAACCCGTCGCCGACATGATCGAGGGCATGCGCGTGTTCGTCACCGGCGGCGGTGGTACGATCGGCTCTGAGCTGGCGCGCCAGTGCGCGAGCATGAACCCACAATCGCTGACCCTGTTCGATTCCTCCGAATACAATCTTTACGAAGCCGATCTTTCGCTGCGCGAGCAATTTCCGAACCTGCCAATCAATTCCGAGCTTGGCGATGTGCGCGATGTCGCCCGCGTGACCCGGGCAATTGAACAGTTCGAGCCAGATATCATTATCCACGCCGCGGCTCTCAAACACGTGCCCCTGATGGAGCAGAATGTCTGTGAGGCGATTCTGACCAATGTCGGCGGCGCGCTAATTACGGCGAAAGCCGCGCAGACTTCCTCTGTGCAGAAGTTCGTTTTCGTCTCGACCGACAAGGCCGTCCACCCTGACAATGTCATGGGGGCCACCAAACGGCTGGCAGAGTTGACGGTGACGCGGCAGGCCGTGTCCTCGAACTTCTCCGTGTCGATGGTGCGGTTTGGCAATGTGCTCGGCTCCTCAGGCTCTGTGGTGCCGCTATTCGAGCGCCAGATCGCCAAGGGTGGGCCGGTGACGCTGACCCATCCGGAAGTTACGCGTTACTTCATGACGGTGGAAGAAGCGTCAGCGCTGGTTCTTCAATCAGCCACGCATAATGGCAGTCCGGGCTCTGCGTCTCTTTATGTGCTCGATATGGGTGAGCCGGTCCGGATCAAGGCGCTGGCCGAGGCAATGATCAGGCTGAAAGGCCTGGTGCCAGGGCAGGATATTGAAATTCGCACGACGGGTCTCCGCCCTGGCGAAAAGATGCACGAGAAGCTCACCTATAATCATGAAGAAGTGAACGTGATCGGCATCGAGGGCATCTACAAGGTTGCCTCCAAGCAGGTCGTTGCGAATGACTTCGATGAAAAGCTTGATGAGCTGCTCGACCATGCCCGTCACCGGCGCCGCGACGAGGCGATCAAAATGCTTGCCGAGCTCGTGCCTGAGTACCGCCCGCGCCGGGCAGCGGAGTAAGCGGCCAGACACGGTTGACCAATCAGATTGCGGTGCTACCCACTGGCGCCGGTTTCCAGAAGAATGAAAGTCGCCGAGCCCATGACTGAGCGTTTCAAGGTCCGCCGTGCCCTGCTGTCGGTTTCTGACAAGTCGGGGCTTGTCGAACACGGCCAAAGGCTCGCCTCTCATGGTGTGGAACTAGTCTCGACCGGCGGGACGGCGCGCGCCCTAAAGGAAGCAGGCCTCGACGTAATCGATGTCGCTGATCTTACCGGTTTCCCGGAGATGATGGACGGCCGGGTCAAGACGCTGCACCCGGCCGTGCATGGCGGTCTGCTCTATCGCCGCGACCTTGAGAGCCACCGCAAGGACGCCGAGCGCCACGGCATCGAAGCCATCGATCTCGTCTACATCAACCTCTATCCGTTCGAGGCGACAGTCGCATCGAACGCCGACTTCGTTACCTGTATCGAAAATATCGACATTGGCGGTCCGGCCATGCTGCGCGCTGCGGCCAAAAATGGCGAGTCGGTCGCGGTCTGTACCGATGCTGGCGATGTTGCTCGCGCGCTGGCGGAAATGGACACCAATGAAGGTCAGATCAGCCGCGATCTGAGCGTTCGTCTTGCTGCCAAGACCTACGCCCGGACAGCGGCGTATGATGCGGCGATTTCGGGCTGGTATGCCGACCAACTGAATGACACGACACCGGATTGGGCCGGGTTTGGCGGCAAGCTGGCGCAGGAGCTTCGCTATGGTGAAAACCCGCACCAGTCGGCAGCCTTCTATGTTACCGGCGACAAGCGTCCGGGCGTTGCCAATGCGCGGCAAGTGCAGGGCAAGGAGCTATCCTACAACAACATTAATGATACCGATGCGGCCTTCGAGTTGATCGGTGAGCTGGGTGACGAGCGTCCGGCCGTTGCGATCATCAAGCACGCCAATCCGTGCGGCGTTGCGATGGGTGGTACGCCGTTCGAAGCCTACAAGGCAGCGCTGGAATGCGACTCGACCTCAGCTTTTGGCGGTATCGTTGCGCTGAACCGCCTGCTGGACGAGGAAACGGCGCAGGAGATCACGAAGATCTTCACTGAAGTCGTCATTGCGCCGGGCGCTGACCAGGGCGCGCTGTCCGTCTTTGAGAAGAAGAAGAACCTTCGTCTGCTGCTGACAAGCGGCATCCCCGATCCGCTGGCGCGCGGCCGCGTCGTGAAGAGCGTCGCGGGCGGCCTGCTGGTTCAGGACCGTGATTTCGGCCGCGTCTCGCAGGAGGATCTTCGCGTGGTCACGGACAAGGCACCAAGCGAGGCAGAGCTTGAAGACATGCTTTTTGCCTGGCGCGTCGCCAAGCATGTGAAGTCCAACACGATCGTCTATGTCAAAGATGGGGCGACTGTCGGTATTGGCGCGGGCCAGATGAGCCGGATCGATTCAGCGCGCATCGCTGCCCGCAAGGCTGTCGATGCTGCTGAAGTTGCGGGTTGGGATACTCCGAAGACGAAAGGCTGTGTCGCTGCGTCTGATGCGTTCTTCCCATTCCCTGATGGCTTGCTGCAGGCGGCGGAAGCCGGCGCGACGGCCGTTATCCAGCCGGGCGGCTCCATTCGCGATGAAGACGTGATCAAGGCTGCGGACGAAGCCGGTCTCTCTATGGTGTTCACCGGCATGCGGCACTTCAGGCACTAGTCCGATGGCAGAGGTCGTCTCTCCTTTCGATGCCGCGATGCAGCACTGGCTGCCAGTCAGGGTCTATTATGAAGACACTGACTTCACGGGCATGGTGTACCACGCAAACTATCTTCGCTTCTTTGAGCGGGGGCGGTCGGAATTCCTGCGTGATGCGGGGGTTTCGCATCAGTCGCTTCTGGCGTTGCCGGAACCGGCTGCTTTCACGCTGACCAATGTTCAGGTGGACTATAAGCGGGCCGCGCGGATCGATGACGCTCTTATGATCTGCTCACGCTATATCGGGATCAAAGGCGCAAAAGTCCTTTTTGAACAGACAGCGCGGCGCGGTGACGAAGTCATCGCTGAGGCGCTTATAACTGCAATCATGATCCATGCAGACGGGCGACCGCGTCGCCCCATTCCGCACGTGGTCGATCAACTGCGTCCCTACATCTTCAAGTCCTGAGCGACCGACCAGCCTTTTTGCGGCTCAGTCCCTCCTGCCCGAGGCCCTCCGGCACATATTCTGCTTCAGATGCCAAGTTTCCGCCTGATTTCCATTGGATAGGGGGGAGCAGATTGATCGTGCGGTCTGATGGGGGTCGTGCGCAAAGGCTGTGCTGCAGCCAGCAAGAAGAGGAATTTCATGGAAAGCGACGTCACCGCACCGATTGTAAACGATGCCGGCTTCTCCCTTCTCGGTCTCCTTCTGGAAGCCGATATTGTGGTCAAACTCGTCCTTATCATCCTGCTCATTGCCAGCCTCTGGTCCTGGGCAGTCATTATCGAGAAGTCCTTTGCCGTTTCGAGCGCACGTCGCCGGGCAAAGGCTTTTGAGGACGCTTTCTGGTCAGGCCGGGCAGATGATCTTGATCGCCGTGGCCCACCTTCGGGCAACGACGCGGCCTCTCGCATCTATGCGTCCATCTCCCGGGAGTGGAGCGATGCGCGCCGGGCACCTGAAGCAAATGATCACATGATGATGATTGACCGGGCCGAACGCTCGCTGCGCGCAGGTGTCGACCGGGAAGTAGGCCGGATCAGCAATGGTCTTGGTGTCCTCGCGACCATCGGTTCTGCCTCTCCGTTCATTGGTCTTTTCGGGACAGTTTGGGGCATCATGAACGCGTTTCTCAACATCGCCGAGAAACAGGACACCAGCCTGACAAACGTTGCAGGCCCAATCGCCGAGGCCCTGTTCGCGACCGGCCTTGGTCTTGTTGCAGCCATTCCGGCCGTCATCTTCTACAATAAGTTCACGGGTGACGTGAACCGGTTTGCCGATCAGCTCGATACGTTCAGCCAGGATCTGCTTGTGCGCCTGTCGCGCCGCGCGTCGGACCTCGGAGCTTAAGTCATGGCCGGAGGATTTGCTGCTGGCCCGTCAGGGCGAAACCGCGGCCGCCGCGCGATGGCCGCAGAAATCAACGTGACGCCGCTCGTCGATGTGATGCTCGTGCTGCTCATCGTCTTCATGATCACTGCGCCATTGCTGACGACCGGCGTAGAGGTCTCATTGCCGAAAGCGTCGGCTGAAAACCTGCGAGCGCCACAGAGCCAGCCATTATCGGTGTCGCTCGATCGGAGCGGGGCGATCTACATTCAGGAGACGCGGGTGAATCCGGAAGAACTCGTCTCGACGCTCTACGCGATCGCTGGAGAGGGGTATGAAGAGCGTATTTTCCTGCGTGCTGACGAAGGCGTGAATTATGGCCAGGTCATGAGTGTGATGACCCGTATGCAGCGTGCTGGGTATCGCAACATCGCGCTTGTCACTGATCCGCAGGCCGAGGAGTCGCGCTAGGATATGATCCGAGGCCTTCCGGCATCCATCATGCTGCACGTTGCAGTGATTGGCGCGGGCTATATCGCCTGGCCCTATGTCGCGACGACCGTGACAGAGGATGAATTCGTCGTGGTGCCGGTGGAACTGGTGGATGTCGGCGAAATGACCAACGTCGCCCCCGTCATCGAACCGCAGGACCCGGAAGAAGACGAACTCGAGCCAGAGCCGGAACCCGAGCCCGAGGAAGACGAAGAGCTTCCGGTCGAGGACATTCCTGACGAGCGGGACATTCCAGTGGATGAGGTGGAGACGGCAAGGGAGGCCGCCCCGCCTGAAGAAGAAGACGATATTCTGCCGAATTTTGAGGCGGAGGCAGACGAAGAGGAAGAGGCGCCACCAGAAGAGCCCAAGGAGGAGCGCCCGGCAACGCCAAACCCGAAGCGCGATAGCAGCGCACTCGACAATCTACTGAATTCGGCGGAATCCACCTTCCAGAGCGAACGTGAGACCCGTAGGGAAACGCAGGCGCCGCGCCGTGAGACACCGCCTCGCGAAGAAACCCCTGCACCGCAGGAGCAGCGCGCCGGGGCCGGCGAACGCACAGCAAACACTGTCCGGATCGAGCAGCTGCTCTACAATCAGATCTATCCGTGCTGGGATGGCGTTGGCGATCAGCCAGAACCGGAGCGGCTTAATGTCAGCATGCGGGCGAGGCTGGATGCTGAAGGTAACGTGATCGATCTTGATCTGCTGCGTCCGTCGCGGGCGCCGATCGGAGACCGACCAATGCAGCTCGCTATCGAACGTGCGCAGCGTGCGGTCCAGAAGTGCCAGCCTTACAGGCTTCCAAGAGATGACTACGATCTCTGGAAGGAAGCAAATATCAATCTCGGCCCGGCTTTTACGGGCAATTAGACGACAGGAAAGGGCGATAAGCCAGATGATGAAATCAATTGCCGCCTATCTCTTTGCTGCCTTCGTGGCGGTCATTCCCGCCGCGACGGCGCAGGTGACCGTAAACATCTCTGAAGGTACGCTGAAGCCAACACCCATCGCGATTCCTATGTTCGAGGCCGAAGGCGCCGACCGGCAGCTGGCGACCGACATCACGTCCGTTATCCAGAACGACCTACTGTCGACGGGCCTTTTCGAGATCACCCCTCAGAGCGCCTTTATCCAGCGCGACCTGTCGATCAACACACAGCCTCGTTTTGCCGACTGGAAGATCATCCAGACCGACGCGCTGGTCGTCGGCGAGGTTGACCGCGTGACAATTGAAGGTGTGGAATTCATTCGCGCTTCTGTCCGCCTCTGGGACGTTTATGGCGAAGAAGTCATGCGCCTTGAGGGTCAGGCTGGCCGCCGTTTTACGGCGAAGCCCGAAGACTGGCGTCGCATTGCCCACAAGATCGCGGACACGATCTATGCGCGCCTGACTGGTGAAGACCCCTATTTCGACTCGCGCATTGTCTATGTCGCTGAAACCGGTCCGAAGGATGACCGCACCAAGCGCCTCGCGATCATGGATTCCGACGGCGCCAATGTAAAATACCTGACGTCCGGTACGTTCACGGTTCTGACACCGCGCTTTTCACCGTCGAACCAGCAGATCACCTATATGTCGTTCGAAAATAACCGTCCGCGCGTCTACCTGTTCGACGTCCAGAGCGGTCGCCAGGAAGTTCTGGGCAATTTCCAGAACATGACCTTTGCGCCGCGCTTTTCGCGTGACGGTCAATCAGTTCTGCTGACCCAGGCAGTGAATGGAAATTCGGACATCTATCTGCGCGACCTCGTCACCCAGAGCACGCGCAGGCTCACCGACCATCCAGCGATCGATACCTCGCCCTCCATGTCGCCGGACGGCCGCCAGATCGTCTTCAACTCTGACCGCGGTGGCAGCCCACAGCTTTACGTAATGAACACGGACGGCTCGCCGCTGACCTGCCCGTCGGGCGGGCGCGACACCGCCTGCCGAATTACTTTCGGATCTGGCCGTTATTCGACGCCGGTCTGGAGCCCTCGAGGCGATCTCATCGCTTTCACCAAGCAGTCCCGCGGCCGTTTCTCAATCGGCGTCATCGGTACAGATGGTGAAGGTGAGCGCGTCCTGACCGAGTCCTATCTCGACGAAGGCCCGGAATGGTCGCCGAACGGCCGTGTTATCACCTTCTTCCGTGAGCGTGCGCCGGGGGCTGGTCCACAGCTCTGGTCGGTCGACCTTACGGGCCGGAACCTCCGCCAGATTCCGACACCAACGCAGGCGTCTGACCCGGCTTGGTCGCCACTTCTGAACTAGGATCTGGAGTGCCTGCCCAGACCTAAACGCCCAGAAGGCAAATATTTTTTTTCAGGAACCAATCGTCAGCCACGAAGTTGACAAATTCCGTCACTAATGGGTCGCGCCAACGACCTTACGAAGGAGTAACCAATGCGTCGTCTAGTTCTCTCTACTGCTTCCCTCGCCCTGATACTCGGCGCCGCTGCTTGCGCTTCGAAGCCAGATCCGGTCGACAATTCGGCGTCGCAAGTTTCCGATACCGGTAATACCAACACCGGCCCGGTGCGCGAGTCCGATATCGAAACGCCAAACCGTGTCATTGATTCCGGCCCAGCAGCTGGTTCGCTTGAAGACTTCCGCGTCAATGTCGGCGACCGCGTTTACTTCAATCTCGACCAGTACCGCCTCGACGCTGACGACCAGGCTGTTCTGCAGCGTCAGGCTGCCTGGCTGCAAAACTATCCAAATGTCCGCATTCTGGTCGCTGGCAATGCCGACGAACGCGGCACCCGCGAGTACAACCTCGCGCTGGGCGAGCGTCGCGCCTCGGTCGTGCGTGACTATCTCGTGAACCTCGGTGTCAGCCAGTCGCGCATCGACACGGTTTCCTACGGCAAGGAGCGTCCAATCGCACCAGAGTCGAACGAAGCTGCATGGGCGATGAACCGCAACGCTTTCACCCAGATCATGGGTGGTCCGAGCAGCTAATCGCTGCCGATTGACAATAACTGATACAGAAAGCCGGGCGTCATAATTTGGCCCCGGCTTTTTTCTTATCTATATGCTGAAATTGTGCATCTACTGCCCCGAAGAGGCCCTTTCATGATCCGTATGGTTCCGCTCATTGCCGCACTTGCCCTGTTTGCCCCGATGGAGGCAGGTGCCCAATCCAATCGCGCGCCTATTACCCGCGGCGCGACAAGCGGCGACCTCGCAGCAACCGTCACCGATATGCGACAGCGTATGGCGCAGATGGATCTGGAGCAGAAGCGCCTCGATGACGAGATCAATCGCCTGAATGGTGAGATCGAGACCCTTCGGTTCCTGCTGTCGCAGTCGCGAGATGAGTCCGAACGGATGCAACAGGACGATCAGCGGATCGGCCAGTCGATCCGTGAGCTGACCGAGCAGAATGAACGCATGCGGCGCCAGATTTCCGCATTGCAGGAAGATGTCAGCCAGAACCGCGCTGAGATGGACGATAGCGAAGAAAACGCTTCGTCCCCTCGTCGCAATGAGACCGACGGGTCTTCAGAAAGTGAAATGCGTGAAACGAGCACCAGCAGCAATACGCAGGCGCGTGCCGCAGACACAGCACAGACGGGGTCGATGGGTAATCCAGATTACCAAGGGTCACTCGGCACGCTGCGTGCCAGCGATCTTCCCGGCGAGGCAGGCCCGCTTTTCGCGGCCGCAAAGTCGCGTCTTCTGAAGTTTGACTATGCTGGCGCTGAAGAAGCGTTCCGCGCTTTTCTTGACCAGTTCTCCGATGACCCGCAGGCGGGCGAGGCGCAGTACTGGCTGGCCGAAACCCTGTTCCAGCAGGAGGCTTATGGCGAATCCGGTGAGGCCTATCTCAAAATGATCCGGGAATATCCGGACGATGCGCGCGCGCCAGATGCGCTCGTCAAACTTGCCCGGTCCATGCGCCTTGTCGGCGATACAGATCGGGCCTGCGAGGCGCTTGATGTCCTGCCGCAGCAGTATCCAAATGCATCAGGTGTGACGCGCAATCTTGCGGCCTTGGAACGCACGCGGGCAGGGTGCAACGCCTAGACCATCATAACCATCAGCTTCTCGAGGCGGTGACAGCCGGGTCTAAAGGCCCGGTTTGCGTGGCCGTGTCCGGCGGAAGCGATTCGCTCAGCCTGCTGGATCATGCCGAAGCGTGGGCGGAGGAAACGGGGCGCACCCTGCTGGTCCTTACCATTGATCATGGACTGCGGCCCGAAGCTGCCGATGAGGCCCGTTGGGTCGCGGATCTGGCCCGCAGTCGAGGAATCGGGGTGGAGATCCTGACCTGGTCACCCGACAAGCGCAGCCAGAATGCTGCGCGGCAAGCACGTCATGCCTTGCTGGCAGAGGCGGCGAGGCGCGCGGGCGCAAGTGTCGTTCTGCTTGGCCACACGCTGACCGATGTTGTGGAGACACTGTTGATGCGTCTGATGCGGCCAGCGCGGCTGGCGGGGGCAGTGGGCCCGCAGCCGGTTTCCGTGTCACCGGTGTGGCCTCAAGGGCGGGGTATCATGCTTGTCCGACCTCTCATCGACCATCGGCGTGAGGACCTGGCGGCTGATCTGCGGGGGCGGGGGCAGAGCTGGATCAATGATCCGAGCAATGATGGTGACTATTATGAGCGCGGGCGTATCCGGCAACTTGTGAATGCCTCGGATCTGGCGCGGCTGGAGCGCGTCTGCTTCGACGCAATGCGTCTTCGGGCAGCCGAGGACTTTCAGATTTCGCGTCTTCTCACGGACAGAGTGCGCGTCGATCAAAGTGGCCTGATTGAAGCTGACGTTCAGCACATCGAGGCCTCGCCAGCTGTGCGCGCCCGGTTTCTGGACATATTGCTGCAGGCTGCTGCAGGCACTAGCCAGGGCGCGGCGGCGCCATCGGTTGCTGCGTTGGCCGAGACCGTTTTCTCTGATGGGCCAGCGAGCCGGATGACGCTGGGCGGTGCGTGGGTCCAGAGGCGCGGGGGCAGCCTGATGATGGGCAGGGACCCTGGTGAAGCACGAAAAGGCTGGACAGGTGGTGTCTGGGACGGGCGCTATGTGGGCGGAGGGGCTTTTGAAAACACCCCAGTCCTTCAGACGTCGGACTTGCCGTTTCTTGTGCGTGGAAGTGCGCCTGATGAGGCCGCTCGGGAAATCATCTCAGACCGGCTGGCGCACCGGAGCCAGGCGCTCATGCTCAGTGCCCGCTTCAGCGCAGCGATGACGATAGATCGCTGAAATAAATGCCCGCTACCAGACACCCCGGCTGAGCCCGCTCCAGAGATAGCCGCCAAGGGTCGGCGCGAAATACTGTTTCGAAGGCAGGTCGAGCTTTTGAGGACGAAGCGTTCCGTTCAGCGCGTCTTCCATGGCCCGCACAACAATATCGCGGCTGCCAGCGGCAAGGCGCCAGAGATAGGTGTGGAAGTTGTCGTCAGCTTCTGCCTTGAGGCGCGACTGGTAGAGAATGTCGCCTGTATCAACCCCCTGATCGACGAGGTGCACCGTGGCGCCGAAATGTTCTGGCTCACCATTCGCGAGTGCGAAATACCCGCCGAACATGCCCCGGTACGCCGGGTTGATGCCAGAATGATAGTTGATGAAAGGCGCATTGACGCTGGCGAGCGTCTTCTTTGAGATCATGCGCGTTGATACGACGAAGACAGCTTCTGGGCTCAATGATTTCAGCGTGGCGCGGCACTGGTCGGAATTGACCGATGGGACGTCGATAAGGGTGGTGTCTGTACGCGGCTCAGGTTCCAGTTTTTCGCGGGCGATCAGTCTCGCGATCGTATCCTGACTGCCGTTTCTGGTGAGCTTGATCGGTATGCGTGCGGCCTGCATGCTTGCGACGGTCAGCAGACCAAGCAGCTTTCGGCGGCGGCGCCACAGAGTGGCCTGTGACTCGCCCTCCTCGCGGATGACCGGAAAGTCTCCGAAACGCTCTCTCAGCGTGTTAATCATGATCCAGGCATGCGGGCCGCCTGCGGTGAGTGCAACGATCTTCGGTGCTGTAGCCATGTCAGCCTCTCTCCCTGAATAGGACAGTCTGACAGGAGGATTGCAAGTATCAGGCTAGTTTCCGCTAGGCCAGCTAGCCTAAGGAGCGAACCGCGTCGGCGACTTCGTTGACTGCAGACTCCATGGCGGCGGCATCTTCGGCCTCGGCCATGACCCTGATCAGCGGCTCCGTCCCGGACTTTCGGATGACGAGCCGGCCCGTGCTGCCAAGCCGTTCTTCAACGGCGCTGATGACCTGTTTGACGCTGTCCTGCTCCAGCGGTGCTTCGCTTTGATAGCGGACATTCACCAGCTTTTGCGGCACCGGCTCAAAGACCCTCGATATCTCAGATAATGGCTTTCCGGTCTCCACCATGACAGCAAGTGCCTGAAGCGCCGCGATCATGCCATCGCCCGTGGTGACATGGTCAGAGACGACAATATGTCCGGACTGTTCCCCGCCAAGGTTGAAGCCACCCTCGCGCATACGCTCAACGACATATCGGTCGCCTACCTTGGTACGCTCAAGATTGAGACCCTTGGATTTGAGATAGTTTTCCAGGCCGAGATTGGACATGACGGTAGTGACGACGCCATTGCGGGCGAGCAGGCCGCGTTTTTGCCAGTCGCCGGCGATCAGGCCGATCAGCTGGTCGCCATCAATCTCATTCCCCTTTTCGTCGATGAGGATGCAGCGGTCCGCATCGCCATCGAGGGCGATACCGATGTCGGCGCGATACTTTATGACTGCTTCGCGGAGGGCGAGGGTATGAGTGCTGCCGACTTCCTGGTTGATATTAAAGCCGTCCGGGTTGACGCCGATCGGGAAAACTTCTGCACCCAGTTCGTAAAGGGCGGTCGGGGCGACCTTGTAGGCGGCCCCATTGGCGCAATCGACGCAGACGCGCAGGCCTGACAGCCGCACACCGCGCGGGAAGGTAGCCTTCACGATCTCGATATAGCGCGCCTGCGCGTCGTCGACGCGGCGGGTGCGGCCAAGGGCAGAGGGCGCGGCAAGCTTGTCATCAAGCGCACGGTCCATCCGGCTTTCGATTTCCAGCTCGATGTCGTCCGACAGTTTGTAGCCGTCCGGTCCGAAAAGTTTGAGGCCATTATCTTCAAAGGCGTTGTGGCTGGCAGATATCATCACGCCGAGGTCTGCGCGAAGTGAACGGGTCATCATCGCGACGCCGGGTGTTGGCAGCGGGCCGAACAGGGTCACGTCCATGCCAACCGATGTGAATCCGGCAACGAGGGCAGGCTCAATCATATAACCGGAGAGGCGGGTATCCTTGCCAATCACGACCGAATGGCGCCGTGTGCCGCCTCGGCGGAAATATTTGCCGGCGGCCATACCGAGGCGCATTGCGATTTCGGGCGTCATGGGCGGCGTGTTTGCTGTGCCGCGAATACCGTCAGTGCCAAAATATTTGCGCGTCATAGCCCACCTTCCGTGTCCTGAACTCGATTGGCATACATTCACCGCTCATGCCAACTCCAAGAAAGTCCCTATAAGACCGGGTTGCAACAATAGCTTTAACCCTAGCGGGTAATCGCCTTATGAAGCAGAATAATTGCGATGCTGTCCCAGCGAGGCCGCTGACATAAATCGACACGCTTTTTGCAATGACCTGCGGCCTTCAGGTTTCCTAGAGGAAGGCTGAGCACTCAAGGAGGCGACACACATATGTGCGGCATAATCGGCATCCTCGGCAACGAACCGGTAGCACCACGACTCGTCGATGCGTTGAAGCGACTTGAGTATCGCGGCTATGACAGCGCAGGCATCGCGACGATCGATGCCAGCGGGAAGATGGACAGGCGCCGTGCCCCGGGCAAGCTGGTCAATCTGGACGAAGCGATTGCCGCTGATCCGCTGGAAGGTAATCAGGGCATTGGTCATACGCGATGGGCAACACA
Organism: Henriciella marina; assembly: GCF_027213945.1. GTDB lineage: Bacteria > Pseudomonadota > Alphaproteobacteria > Caulobacterales > Hyphomonadaceae > Henriciella > Henriciella marina_A. The sequence goes on along the minus strand of NZ_JAPWGW010000001.1, from coordinate 436,952 downwards.
TGGCTCGCCGACTGTTGGAAACGCGCACCCGCACGTCTCCGGTCCTGTCGCCGTTGTGCATAATGGCATCATCGAGAATTTCCGCGAGCTGCGCCAGGAACTGGAAGCCGAGGGTCATCAGTTCGAGACTGAGACAGATACCGAAACGATCGCACACCTCATTGCGTCCAACCTCAAGAAGGGCATGGGCGAAATTGAGGCCGTAAAGGCCGGTGTGGCGCGCCTGCATGGGGCGTTTGCGCTTGCGCTTCTGTTCGACGGGCGTTCAGATCTGCTGATCGGCGCGCGCAAGGGCTCTCCGCTGGCGATCGGCGTCGGCGATGGCGAAATGTTTCTTGGCTCTGACGCGCTCGCTGTGGCGCCTTTCACCAATCGTGTCATCTATCTTGAAGAAGGCGATGTCTGCGTACTCAGCCACGAAGGCTATGAGATTTTCGACCGAAAGGACAAACCGGTCGAACGCGCAGTCAGCATTGTTCAGGGCGCCGGTGCTGCCGCTGAGAAGGGCAATTATCGCCACTTCATGCAGAAAGAAATCTTCGAGCAGCCTGATTCTACTGGCCGTACGATTGGCGCTTATACGAATATCCTGCGCCAGACTGTCGAGCTGCCTGGTGAGGGTGCAGACGCAATAGACTGGTCCGAGATCAAGCATCTGTACATGATCGCTTGCGGGACGGCCCACTATGCCACACGGGTCGCCGAGTACTGGTTCGAGCAGTGCGCAGGCCTGCCAGTCAAAACGGATATCGCGTCTGAATTCCGCTACCGTGATCCAGCGCTCGCCAAGGAAGGCGGCCTCGCGCTTTTCGTCAGCCAGTCTGGTGAAACGGCTGATACGCTGGCGGCGCTCCGCTATTGCAAGGAGCAAGGGCTCAAGACGGCTGCAGTCGTCAATGTGCCGACGTCGTCGATTGCGCGAGAGGCAGACCTTGTCCTGCCGACGCTCGCAGGCCCTGAAATCGGTGTGGCTTCGACCAAGGCGTTTACCGCGCAGCTTGCCGCACTGGCCGCTGTAGCAATTTCGGCCGGCCGGGCGCGCGAGCAGATTTCACGCGATGCGGAAATCCGTCTGGTGCGAGCCCTGACGGAACTTCCGCGCCTCATGTCCACAACACTGCAACTCGATGATCGGATTGCAGAGCTTTCTCGTGACATGGCCAAGGCCAGCGATGTCATCTATCTCGGCCGAGGCGTACATTATCCGATTGCCCTGGAAGGGGCGCTGAAGCTCAAGGAAGTGAGCTATATCCACGCTGAAGGCTATGCCTCAGGTGAGCTCAAGCATGGTCCGATTGCGCTGATCGATGAAGAGACGCCGGTCGTCTTTGTCGCGCCTTTCGATGGTCTGTTCGACAAGTCATTGTCCAATCTACAGGAAGTGGCGGCGCGGCGCGGTGAGGTCATTTTGATCTCCGATGCGGCCGGTGTACGTGCGGCGGGCGAGACGCCAGCCAGCCGTATCGAACTGCCGGACTGCGACCCGTTTATTGCGCCGATCCTCTATTCTCTGCCCATCCAGCTGCTGGCCTATCACGTCGCTGTGGAGAAAGGGACGGATGTGGACCAGCCGCGCAATCTCGCAAAATCGGTCACGGTCGAATAACGCGCAGATTCCAGCCCTTATCGCTCGAAATGAAAAAGCCCCGTCAGCGTCGCGCTGGCGGGGCTTTGTCTCATTTGCCTGATGCTTATCTAGATCAGCAACCCGGAACCGAGCATCACAAATGCGCAGAGGCTGGCAGTCATCGGGAGGCTGACCAGGATAGCGAAGATGCCCTGACGGGTTTCGGCGGAGGAAACGCTCATTGTTATTGTCCTTCTCAAAAGAGCCGGGCAGGCGAGCCTGTCTGCTCCGGTGAGAAAGATATAGCACCGGTCAGTATGGTAATCAATGAATGATTGGAAAATTATTTAGTGTTCAATCTCCGGCGTCTTTTCGATGCCTTTGGCGAGGCCTGCGATAATGATGTCGAGGACGCCATTCAGCTCTCGTCGAAGTTTCGGGAGGGTCAGACGGGAAAAAAGCTGCGGAAACCGGTACTTCATAAGTGCCGACTGGATCATTTCGGCAGTGTAGTTGCAGTCCTTGATTGGCGCGAAATCACCGCGCGCGACGCCATCCTCCAGAATGGTACACAGATAGATGCGCTCCTGGGCGAGGCCCTCATTCATGAATAGGGGCCGCTCTTCGCCGAGCACTTCGGCAACTTCCAGAATCTTCGCTTCACGCTCGATCGCGTCGAAGGTCTGATCCAGGCTGTAATGAAAAACCTTGCGCAGACGCTGGGCTGGAGGCGCGTCGCTGCGGGCAATCTCCGAATAGGACTGATAAAGCTCCGCATTGAACTGGCGGGCCATAGCCTCCGCAATATCGAGCTTTGAAGCGAAAAAGCGGTAGATATTGCCTGCAGACATATCGCAATCGCTTGCGATTTCGGACATGGTCGTTTTGCCATAGCCATAGTGTTTGATACGGTTCATGGCCGCATCAAGGATCTGCTCACGGGTCTTGGATTTATCACTCATGGGCAGAAGATACGGAAATCGATTGAATGATCAATAAATTCTTCAGCGGCCTGTTGGCGCAGGAGGCCTGATATGCAGACCATCGGAGTACTTGGAGCTGGCGCCTGGGGCACGGCCCTTGCCGCCACGGCCACGAAAGCAGGACGGGACGTCCGGGTCTGGGCGCTCGAGGCCGAAGTTGCCGAAGCGCTGAGCGCGGGGAAGGGAAATCCAGTATTCCTTCCAGATATTGAGCTGCCAAAGATGCAGGCTTCAAGCGACATGTCCATTCTGGCGGACTGCGAGGCGATCCTCTCTGTCGTTCCGGCCCAACATGCACGAGCCTGCTTTAACCAACTCAATCAGTATCTGACACCGGGTGTGCCCGTGCTTCTCTGCTCGAAGGGTATCGAGAAGAATACGCTGAGCCTCATGACTGATGTCGTGCATGAGACAATGCCAAAAGCGACCCCAGCAGTCCTTTCGGGACCAAGTTTTGCAGCAGATGTTGCGCGGGGCTTGCCGACGGCGGTGACGCTTGCCTGTGCAGATGAGAAACTTGGTCAGACGCTAATGAAGGCCATTGGTCGCAGCGCTTTTCGTCCCTACTGGTCGAACGATCTGATCGGCGCCGAGATTGGCGGGGCAGTAAAGAATGTGCTCGCGATTGCCTGCGGCATTGTCGAAGGGCTCGAGCTTGGAAAATCTGCCCACGCGGCGCTAATTTCGCGCGGCTTCGCCGAGATGACCCGGCTGGCGGTCGCCATGGGCGCGCAGCAACAGACACTCGCCGGTCTTTGCGGTCTTGGCGACCTTGTCCTTACGTGTTCGTCCCCGCAATCGCGGAACATGAGCTTCGGAATGGCGCTCGGTCAGGGGCGCTCAGCTCAGGATATCCTCGCAGAACGCAACTCGGTCACGGAGGGCGTTGCGACAGCTCCGGCGCTGACGGAGCTGGCAGCGCGCGAAGGTGTCGCGATGCCGATCTGTCAGGCGGTGCACGAAATTCTTGCCGGTCAGAAAAATGTCGATGAAGCCATGACCGCCCTCCTCAATCGCCCATTCAAGCATGAAGGTTTCTGATATGGCGCAATTCCTGATCAATGCTCGCGACAAGTCCGGCGCACTATCGCTCCGCATGGAGAACAGGCCAGCCCATCTGGACTGGGCTAAGGCTCATGCGGACAGGATATTGATGGCAGGGCCTGTCTTCGCTGACGATAGCGAGACATTTGCCGGATCGACTTTCGTTGTGGAATTTTCCACGCTTGCCGATGCCAAAGCGTGGGCGGCTGATGATCCGTATGCCAAAGCAGGTCTGTTCGAGACGGTCGAAATCCGGCCATTCAGATGGCTGATCGGTGGCGGAAAGCCGGAATAGGGCAACCAGACATGCGGAAGTTCGTCAGCGGCAACCTGAACTATTCCAGCTGGTCTATCAGGGCGCTCCTGATGGTTCGGCATCTGAGGCTCGAGGTTGAGGAAGAGATTGTCCCGCTGGACTTTCCCGATACGACGGCGCGCCTCGCGGAAATAAGCCCGACGCGGAAAGTGCCGCTTCTCATCTGGGACGATGAAACCATCTGGGACTCTCTCGCTATAATAGAATGGCTGACCGACCGGTATCCCGACGCGGGGGTTTGGCCCGAAAACCCCAAGGAGCGCGCGAGGGCGCGTGCCATTTCAGCAGAGATGCATTCAGGCTTTCCAACACTACGCCGCGAATGTCCGATGGATATCCGTTCTCGGCATGGCCGTCCGGAAATGACCGAAGCGCTGGCCAATGACATTTTGCGCGTTGATGCAATCTGGAGCAGCGCGCTGGAGGCCTCCGGCGGGCCCTACCTGTTTGGCGAATGGAGCGCAGCAGATGCGGTCTATGCGCCCGTTGTCACACGTTTCCTGACCTATGACCTGCCGCGTTCAACGACGTCGCAGGCCTATGTGGTGGCCGTCATGTCCCATCCGCTGATGGTTGAGCTTGCCGGGCAGGCAGCTGCAGAGCCCTGGTGGATCAAGTATGACGAGAACGGGCGCAGCGCAGGTTTCAGGACTTCGGAAGACTCATAAGGTCGTAGCCTAGATCGTGGCGGAAGAGTTCCTTCACCCGCTCCCGGTAGATGTCCAGCGCCTCGCCTGAGAACTGTTCGTTGAGCGGCGTCTTCCGGAATTGAAGCACATTGGCCTCGGCTTCCGGGTCTACCTTTTTAGCCATGGCTTCCTTGGTACCGGCCTTGAGCGCGCCGTCCAGCGCCTTGGAGGTCAGGCTGATCTGCCAATGGGCGGCCATGCCGCCGAGGATGGCCCGCGGATTGGCGCGGGTATCTTCATAGTGAACGCGGTAGATGCGGTCGCCCGCTTTCTCGAGGATATCGCCCCAGCGGTTCCAGAAGCGGGCAAGCCAGTAGAGGTCACAGCGATAGACTGAGCCCGACGGGTCGCCGCGCAGATAGTCCAGCCAGTCGACCTCAAGCTCATGGTTCCACTTGGCGTGGTGGCTGGCGAGAATCGACATGGGGTGGCGCACGAAAAGGATGTAAGGCGGCAGGCCTGCAATGCCGCGCGCCCACGTCCAGTCGGCCAGCTTGTGCGGGATGGTATGGCTGAAAGCGAGGCGCGGCAGCTCCGGGAAGGTCGGCTTGTCCTTCGGCCAGCCAATATAGGGGCGCACCGCATTCTCGGAGAAGTATTCTGGGCGGGGCACGCCATAAGTGTCGGCTAGCGCCACCGAGAACATGTACTTGACCCAGTGGGTGCCGGAATTCTTTGAGGTGACCAGCACGCCATCAAAGGCGCGATGGCGCAGGACGGAGAAGTTTCCCCAATTGTCCTTGCGGACACGTTTTTTGTAGGCGTCGCTCATGGGCATGGCTTGTACAGCGCCGCGCCCGCTTCTGCCAAGCGGTTCAGTTCAGGCCTGCCTTGCGGCGCCAGATCTGAATGAGGTCACGTTGGCCCGTATTTGCCCGCCCATCTGCGACGGCGACATTCTCCAGCATGGCGCATAAATCATCGAACTCTTTTGGGCCAATGCCGGGAGAGTGGATCACGACATCACTCATGCGCGCCATCACCCGCTGCGGCGACGGTGCATTGCGAATTGCCCAGCCCGCTTTTGCCATCAGGTCTTCTGCATCCATTTCCGCATATCCGAAGTGGGCCCTAATTTCGTCCCGGATTGCGGCATCCTGGCGGTCCGAGATCGTGCCGTGGGGCCCAGCGATCTGCAGCATCATGATGACGGCGGCCTGACGCGGATCAGTGACGGAGCCCAGTAGCGTTCCGTCCGGCTTCGGTGGTGCGCCCTTGCGTGCACGCCCGGCGATCCCGCGCGCGGCGCGATAGGAGCCGCGTGCAGCGCTGGAGATCATCCGGATGCGATGATACCAGAGCGCAAGCGCAGTCACGACACCCAGTATCGCCAGCAGAATGTGCATGAAAAAACTCCCCGACGGGCCTGCCGGGGAGTTTATGTTTTCCTGCTTCACAGCGAAAGCAGTAAGCGCTGCGGCTTACTGTTCGTCAGCTTCCAGTTCAGGCTCTGCGTCGAGGTCCATGCCCGGGCCGACAGCCTCTTCCTGAATATCCTTATCGCTGACCTCTTTGCGATTCATGTGTGCCTGTGTCACGACATAAGCACGGATCGCTTCGGAGTCTTCAGGGGTCAGGACATCGCTGAAGGACACCATGCCATTGCTGGCAAGGGCGCCGTTCATGACGACATTGTTCCAGGCGTCAGCGCTGGCTGTGTAGGTCGACCAGCGAAGGTCCGGCAGCACGCCTGAGCTGATGCCCAGCAGACCGTGGCACACGCCGCAATTGCGGGAATAGTGAACGAGACCTGCCTGGAGCATCTCTTCGTCCCCGAATGGCTCTGTCTTCGGTTCCGCTTCGACGATGAGATCAGTGTCCAGCGGCGGGATTTCCGCTTCACCGCCAAGCTTGAACGTAATGACCTTGCCAAGCGCTGGCGGGACAGCGTCCTTGAACAGCATGCCTGCAGCCAGACCATAGGCGTGGCCCCAGCCTGTCGTGATGGTCACGTACTGCTCGCCATCCACCTCATAGGTCATCGGGCCAGACAGAGCGCCCGAGTGAAGCTGCTCGGTCCACAGTTCTTCGCCCGTGGCGGCGTCATAGGCGATGAAGCTGCCGTCGAGCTTGCCCTGAAAGACGATGCCGCTTGCGGTAGATAGGATGCCACCATTCCAGCCAGCTTCATGCTCGACCGTCCAGCGGGCTTCCTGTGCAACCGGATCCCAGGCCACGAGCGTGCCTTTTGCCGCCGCACGAAGGGCCTGGACCGTACCTTCGGGATAGCGAAGCGGCATGCCGGCTGAGAAGTCCATGCCGGTGTTCCACTTGGACGGTTTCGACTTGAAGCGCGGATCCGTGATGTAGGCCTGACCAAGCTCCATCGCGGGAATATAGACGAGGCCAAGATCGGGGTTCATCGCCATAGGGTGCCAGTTGTGGGCGCCATACGGAGCAGGAACCTGAACGAAACCGGCATAGGTTTCAGGGTCATTGTTGCGGGCTTCCGGGTTTTCGATCGGACGGCCGTCTTCATCGAGGCCTTCTGCCCAGTTGATCGCGGCATATGGCTCACCAGAGATCAGCTCACCAGTGGCGGCGTCGACCACGTAGAAAAAGCCGTTCTTGGGAGCTTGCATGGCGACGCGGCGGGTTTCACCATTCTCGCCAAGCGGCAGGTCGGCCAGCATGATGTGCTGGGTTGCGGTATAGTCCCAATTGTCGCGCGGCGTGGTCTGGTAGTGCCACTTGTACTCGCCGGTTGTAGCATCGACCGCGACGATGGAAGAAACGAAGAGGTTGTCGCCGTCACTATTGGGGTCGCGCAGGTCGGCATTCCATGGTGAGCCGTTGCCGACGCCGAAGATGATCTGGTCGTTCACGTCGTCGTAGACGATCGCGTCCCATACCGTGCCGCCGCCACCATCGCTGACCCATGCGCCATCATCGCCCCATGTGTCATTGGCGAGCTCTGCGAAGATTGCGTCCGACGCTGCGCCGTCCGGTTCCTTGCTCGGGTTCGGGACGGTGTAAAAGCGCCAGTCGAGGTCGCCCGTCGCTGCATCATAGGCTGAAAGGTAGCCGCGCACGCCGAGTTCGGCGCCGCCATTACCGATCAGGACATTGCCTTTGACGATGCGCGGGGCGCCAGTGATCGTGTATGGCTTGGACTGGTCGACAGTAACGATGCTCCATTCAACTTCACCTGTCTCTGCGTCGAGTGCCTGGAGGCGACCATCAATCACGCCGACATAGACTTTGCCATCATAGACTGCGACGCCTCGGTTCACGACGTCGCAGCAGGCTTTCACTCCAACAGCGCGGTCGACTTCCGGATCATGGACCCAAAGCTCTTCGCCTGTGACAGGGTCGAGCGCGTAGACCACCGACCATGAGGAAGTGAGATACATCACGCCGTCAACGACGATCGGCGTCGACTCAATGCCGCGACCGGTGTTGAGCTCGTACGTCCAGGCTGGTGCAAGCTCAGAAATATTCTCGGCCGAAATGCCGGTCAGGGCTGAATGGCGCTGTTCTTCATAGGTGCCATTATAGGTCAGCCACTCGGCAGGCGTTGAAGCTGCATTCGAGAGGCGTGCCTCATCGACGGCGGCCGCGCCGGTCAGCGAGGCTTCATCGGCCTCTGGTGGATTCGGGGTTTCGACATTGGCTGCGTCCTCAGACGGGTTACCACATGCCGTAAGCCAGAGTGCAGACAGCGCAGCTGTCGCAGCTAGGCGCACAGGTTTCATGATCCCTCCAGTGTTTCCTCAAGACCGACCTTATCATAGCCATGGCCGATACCTGAAGCATGCTACGGTTTTCAGGAGTCTTGTCGAGCCGGACGCAACGTCAGGGCGGGCGGGCAAACTCAGCGCTTTGCTGCCGCCATCAGGTCAGCCTGCGCCGCGTTGATGGCGCCTGCAATCGCCGTGCGCCATTCGCCAAGCGTTGAGGCGGATTGAGCCTCCGGAGGAAAGCTGACGGAACGGGATGCGCTGACCACGCCGCCGGAAAGGCGGTTACCGCGCAGGACAAAGCCGCTCATGGCGTCAGCGGCCCCCGCACCCTGTGCGCCATAGCCGGGTACGAGGAAAAGCGCGTGCGGTGCGAGCTCTCTGAGACGGCGGGCTTCCTGTGGGCCGGTCGCGCCGGTGACAAGCATGAGGCCTGACCAGCCGCTATCGCCTTTCAGACGCTCCACCATAGGGGAAAGAGCTTCGACGATACGCTCGAACAGGGGCGCGCCTTCGAGTGATTTCGACTGGAAATCTGCCGAGCCCGGATTTGAAGTTCGAGCGAGTACGATGACGCCTTTGCCGTTCTCTTCGGCTGCTTTCACGTGCGGCTCAAGCGTATCGAGACCCATATAGGGGTTCACTGTCAGCGCATCGCTGGGAAACGGCGCATCTTTCGCAAGGAAGGCCGCCGTATATCCTGCTGCCGTAGAGCCAATGTCACCACGCTTTGCATCCATCAGGACGGTCAGGTCAGCCTCGCGCGCCGCCTCGAGTATGCGGGTCAACGCGCGCATGCCCTGCCAGCCATGACGTTCGTAGAAAGCCGATTGGGGCTTGATGACACCGGTACGGCCCTTTGCAACTTCTACCATTGCGAGGCCCCAAGCCTCCACGCCGTCTGGAGTGTCACCGCCAAACAGGTCTGGAATACGGCCGGCATGCGGATCAAGCCCGACACAAAGCGGGCCATATTCTTCAGTGGCCGCTACAAGCCGATCGGCGAAATTCATGAGTCTGCTTCCGGTTCGTCGACCTTGCAGGCCACCTTCACGACTTGAAGGCTCTGGCGCACGCGGTCTGCAGCGCCGCCATAGGTGGCTGGTTCAAACGGTGTCGGGCGTTCGCCGAGCGGAATGACATCCTGCTCAGCAAGGAAGGTTCGAATGGTTTCGGGTGAGGCGCTGTATAGACGGCCACGGCGCGGGCTCTCAGCGATTATCACACCGCGAACCTTGCCTTCAGCGTCGTAGACCGGGCCGCCGCTCAGGCCGCCGAGCGTGCCTTCAAGGTCGGATGTGCGGCCGGTTTCCGCCCAGGCCAGCACGGATTCTTCGCCGCTCCGGCGCCCGCGAGTGATCAGGCGCGACCGGGAGATAAGCCGACTTGCAGCCTCTCCGGGCCGTCCTTGCGGATAGCCAACATGATAACCATAGCTGCCAACGCGCAGGTCGTTCGAAATGTCTAGAGCAACGGGGGCGAGGCTTGGCGGGGCGTAGAGCAACGCAAGGTCGTTTGTGTCGGACACGGAAAAGTCGCGCACGGGCAGATACCGGTTCGGGGCAACGAGTAGCCAGACATCGTCGCAGCCATCTACAACGTGGCGCGCGGTCAGCCAGTAACCATCTGTGTTGATCGAAAAAGCGGTGCCGATGCCATCGCGCGGAGCCTCCACGCGTACAAGGACAGCTTCGTCAAAGGCTGATGGCGGCGGCAGGGTCGCGCCTTCGCGTTCAACGGAATCGGGGGTCGCGGGCGGTGCGTCCTGATCTGGTGACAGGGAGAAGACGCCAATCACCAGCGCGGCGAGCGCGAGCAGGTAGAAAACCCAGTCTGGAAGATGGCGTAATATAGCTCGCTCCCTTTATCCGAGGCGCTGAAGGGCCGGATCCCAGAGACCGGCTGCCAGTAACATGGCGCTGGCGAGCTTCGTTCCGATGAGAACAATTGCCGCGCCGGCTTCGTCTTCCTGGATGCGCCGGGGCAGATCCCGCAGCAAAAGGTCGGTGAAACGGTAGGCCAGAAGCTGAAGGATAAGGGAGACCATGCCCCAGAGGATGAGGTCTGGCAGGGAAACGCTCGAGGCCAGACAGGACGCAAGAGGAATGGCGAGACCGACAATTGCGCCGGAAAGCGCAAGTCCTGCGGTTCCGTTGCCGCCGCGCACGAGCGCAAGCTCTTTCCATGGCGTCAGAAGTATGTAGATCGCCACGGCGACAATCAGCATGAGACCGGCTGTGCCGGTCCACATCAGGAATGTCGGGAAGCCTTCCTGAAAAGACTGAAAAACCGCACCCATGGAAACCTCTACTATGCTGTTTTAAGGGTCTGTCCTAAACAAGCCGGACCAACCACTCAAGCAGGACGGATGCCAATGTTGCACAGCGGGAAAACGGCCCTCATCACCGGTTCAACCAGCGGTATCGGTAAGGCGGTCGCCAGAGCCCTGGCCAAGGAAGGCGCGAATGTTGTGCTGAACGGCCTGATCAAGCCCGGCGAGGACGAGAAGCTCATCGCTGAGTTCAGGTCCGAGTTCGGTGTAGACGTTGGGTTTTCAGGCGCTGATCTGACAGATCCTGCTGCGATTGAAGGACTGATCGATTACGCCCAGCGCGACTTCGGCGGTGTCGATATCCTCGTCAATAATGCGGGCGTTCAGCACGTCGCGCCGGTCGACGAGTTTCCTGTAGAAAAGTGGAATCTCATCATCGCACTCAATTTGAGTGCGGCGTTCCACACGACGCGTCTCGTTATGGGACGAATGAAGGAGAAGGGCTGGGGACGTATCATCAATACGGCAAGTGCCCATGCGCTGGTCGCGTCGCCCTACAAGTCAGCTTATGTCGCGGCCAAGCATGGAATTGCCGGTTTGACCAAGGTCGTCGCACTGGAAGGTGCACAGCACGGCGTTCGCTGTAATGCGATCTGTCCCGGCTATGTCCACACGCCTCTGGTCGATGCTCAGATCACTGATACCGCCAAAGCGCGCGGTATAAGTGAGGAAGAGGTCAAGCAGAACGTCCTGCTGGCTGCCCAGCCGACCAAGGAATTTGTTACCGTCGAGCAGGTCGGTGCAATGGCAGTGTTCCTGACCAGCCCAGCGACGAACCAGATCAACGGCGCGCTCATGCAGATGGATGGCGGCTGGGTCGCGCAGTAGGCGACATTCGCGACGGCTCTGCGAGCGTCAGTCGTCCTCAGGCTCTTCCGGCATGGGGGCAACCCGCAGGCCTGTGATCTGGTTGCGGGTCTTGCGGATGATGTCAAAGCGGTGACCGTGAAAGGCGAAACGCTGACCCGGTTCCGGGATCGTCTGAGCTTCGTGAATGACGAGGCCTGCGACCGTGACGGCTTCCTCATCCGGAAGCTGCCATCCCGTGGCCCTGTTGAGATCCCGGATAGTGACCCAACCTTCGGTCATGACAGAGCCGTCTGATTGCGGACGAACACCCTGAACTGGCACGTCATGTTCGTCGCGAATATCGCCGACAATCTCTTCGAGGATATCCTCAAGCGTCAAAAGACCCTGCAATTCGCCGTATTCGTCGATGACGAGGGCGAAGTGGTTGCGCTCTTTCAGGAAGAGGTCGAGCTGGTCCTGCAACGGTGTCGTTTCGGGCACGAACCAGGGTTCACGCAAAAGCTCCGTCAGATCGAGCCCGTCAATATTGCCCTTATGTTGCACGACTGCCCGCAGCAGGTCCTTCACATGCAGGATGCCGATGATTTCGTCATCATCAGCCTGATAAAGCGGGATGCGGGTATGAGGACTCTTCAGTGCCTGGCGGATGATCTCCCCTGATGGCAGTGTCGCATCCAGCATCGTGATGTTCTTGCGGTGGATCATGACTTCTTCGACTGTCATGTCCTTGAGGTCAAGCGCGCCGACGAGTCGATGTCGGTCGGCTTCGTCCACGCCGCCTTCGAAATGGTGATAGTCGATCGCGCCCCGAATTTCTTCTTCAGCCGTGAAGTCGGCATCAGGGGCGCTTGCCCCGATCATGCGAAGTGTGAAGTTTACGATGCCCTGAATGATGGTGACGATCCAGGCTGCGCCAGCGACAAGCCACGAAATCGGCTTGGCGACCGACATGGCCATCCGGTCTGCGCGAGTGATTGCGTAGGTTTTCGGCAGGACTTCCGCGAAAATGAGAACCAGAATTGTCATGACGGCTGTGGCGGTCGCCACACCTGCCGCGCCTGGCATGAGCGACGCAAAGAGCGTGGTCGCGAGGGCCGATGCAAGAATATTGACGAGGTTGTTTCCAAGCAGGATCGCCCCGATCAGTTTCTCACGATCAGAAATCAGCGTCGTGACCTTGGCGGCGCGCTTGTCGCCGTCGCGCTCAAGCTGGTGCATCCGGGTGCGTGAGGCGGCCGTAAGGGCTGTCTCAGAGCCTGAAAAGAAAGCCGACATCCCGAGCAGGCAGAGGATGGCGATAAATGTTCCAATAATCATGGCTTAGCTCCGCTGGAGCTCCCCTTCTAAGAATTCGCCGACATCGGCGAGATCGGCGTCCGGCAGGATGAAGGCCTGACCGAGACCGCGCGCAAGAATGAGCGGAATTTTTCCGGCGCGGCCCTTCTTGTCCTGCTTCATCGCTTCGACGAGCGCACTGGATGTGTATGGACCCCCTGGCACGCGAGTTAGCTGTGTCACCAGACCAGCCTTTTCAAGAAGGGCTTCGGCGCGGCAAGCATCGGTAATGTCCATCAGCCCGAGGCGCGCCGAATAGCGAAGGGCGAGCGCCATGCCAGATGCAACGGCTTCGCCATGAAGGAGCGAAGACTGAAAACCGTTCACGGCCTCGAGCGCATGGCCGAATGTGTGGCCAAGATTGAGCAGTGCGCGGACGCCAGATTCACGCTCGTCCTGCGAAACAATGCGGGCCTTGGCCCGGCATGAAATGGCCACTGCCTCAGCTAACGCGTCCTGTTTGAGTGCGACGACGTCAAGGCCATGCTTTTCGAGCCAGTCCAAGAAAGCAGGATCGTCTATCAGGGCGTACTTTACAATCTCGGCATAGCCGGCGAGACGTTCTCGCGTCGGTAGGGTGGCCAGAAGGCCAGTATCAGCGAGCACGAGCGCAGGTTGATAGAACGCGCCAATAAGATTCTTGCCCTGCGTGGCATTCACCGCCGTTTTGCCGCCAACGGAACTATCCACTTGTGCCAGAAGCGTGGTTGGCATCTGAACGAAAGTCATGCCGCGCTTCATCAGCGAAGCGGCGAGGCCGGTCAGGTCACCAACGATGCCACCGCCGAGGGCAACAAGGACATCATCGCGGCCTGCTCCTTCTGACAGCAGCCAGTCGAGCACTTCGCCAAGGATGGCCCAGCTTTTTGCGCCCTCTCCGGGAGACACAGCCTTGAGCCGCATATCGAGGCCAGCGCCGCTCAGGCTCTTTTCAAGGTCGCCAGCATAAAGACCGCCAACTGTGCCGTCGGTCAGCACAAATACGCGCGGCTGACGCGTCAGGGGCGCAAGCGCAGTTCCGGCGCCCTCGATGAGACCCGCGCCGATACGGATGTCATAGCTGCGATCATCCAGATCAACGCGGACTAAATGGAGGGCGGCTGTGGTCTCAGTCATTATGTGTCTGGCTCCACTCGTCGAGTGCTTTCAGAATAGCGTTCACAGTCGCGCGGTGAGGGCCTTCCTCACTCGTCACGACCAGATCGGCTTTCTCATAGATAGGGGTGCGCTCATCGAGAAGTCGACTGAGGACGCCCTTCGGGTTGTCAGCTTTCAGTAGCGGGCGGTGGCTGCGCCGGGAGACGCGCCGCCACAGGGTCTCCAGGTCGGCATTGAGCCAGATCGTGATGGCTTTCTCGCGTAGCAGGTCGCGCGTCTCCGGGTTGAGATAGGCGCCGCCGCCCGTCGCGAGGACATGAGGTGCTTCGTTGAGCAGCCGCTCGAGGACGCGGTGCTCGCCGCGCCTGAACTCTTCCTCGCCATGCAGGGCGAAGATATCGGAGATCGAGAGGCTGGCTGCCTTTTCAATCTCATTGTCGCTATCGTAAAACTGGCGCCCCAGCGCATCTGCCAGCCGGCGACCCACAGTCGATTTGCCAGCACCCATCAGTCCGACAAGCGCGACTGTGCGTTTAGAGATGGCTTGCCCTATTCGTGCCGGATCTGCGGTGTAGCTACTCTTTGTGGTCATGGGCTTTTAAGCTCGCTCATGAGTGTCCTATACAGGCTCGACGTTGCTGGGCAACAATCGCGGTCATGCTAATGCCAATGAGGTTTCTTTCGAATGCGCAAATGGTTCATCCTGTTCGCTGTCCTGATCATCGCCATTGTTGGCGCTCTTTGGTGGCTGGGCACCGAAGTCGATAATTCGCGCCCGGAAGCCGGCGAAGTGCGGATGGAGGTCGAGAATGTTTTCTAGGCCAGTTCAGGCGCTGCTTCTGGCAGCGTCGATCAGTTTGGGGGCAGAGGCCCAGATCCGTTCCAGCGGTCTCGACGATGTGAACGCCTGGAACACCACCCTTCTGGCGCGCGGTGAGCGAGCGCTGACCGACCGATTCTGGATATCTTCGGACCCGGACTTCCTGCTCGAGCTGATGCAGTCGCTCGACGTTGAGACGATGTCGGTGCCTGAGCGCAACCTGTTGAGCCGCGCCCTGCGTTCGCCATCGGTCGCGCCGCGTGGGGAAGGTTCCGGTGAGCTTCAGACGATGCGCCTTGAGTTGCTGGCCGCTCTGAACGAACGCCAGGCCGTTTCAGAGCTCGGTCGGCAGGTCGATACGCTGCCGGACGGTGTCGACCCGGATGCCATCACGTCGGACAACCGGCTTGCGCGCGGCGAGCTTGGTCTCGTCTGCGACCAGATGAATCCAGAGGCCGCCGAAAAGTTCTGGCTGGAGCTCCGCATCATTTGCGCAATCGAAGGTGACAATCTCGCCGAGGCAGAGCTGGCGCTTGAGCTGGCCGCCATCGAGGAGGGCGCCGACCCATGGGTAACGGAGACGGCGATTGCCATCATAGCTGAGTCGGAAGAACGCCCGGACGCGCGGCTCGGCTCCGGTCTTCAGGTTGCGTTTTCAGAGCTTGCTAATCTGGAGGTGACCCCGGACGCACTCGCGACAGCGCGGCCCGACCTTGCCATGGCTTATGCCAATGACCGCGATAATCCTCTGGAACTCCGCGTTCTGGCGGCCCGCCGGGCCGTGACCGAGGGTCTGCTGGATGCCCCGCAGTACCGCTCGCTTTTTGTCGATTATGTTTCCGCGCCGGATTTCGAGCCGCAGACCGCGACAGAAGAGGCGTTTTTCCTTCTGACGCAGGTCGACGAAGCGCCAGTTATTCTGCGCCCCGGTGACCTGACCGCGTTTGACCCGATTATCATTGAACAAGAGCCAGAAGCTGGCGAAGACGAGACCGAAGCTGTTGTCTCCCTAGAGCGCCGCCAGATAGAAGCGCTCGCAGCAGCTCTCGAAGAAGCACGTGCCAGCGACGAGGGGATCGCTACGACAGCCGGCTTGTTCGAGGATAATCTTAAACGTTTCCCAGCTGACGCAGTCGAGCAAGAAGAGGCGTTGAGTTTTGCCCGCGCGGCTATGGCGGTTGGGAACATGTCGCTTGCCAGCTTCTGGCTCGACGCAGCGGATGTCGGGGTTGGTGATGCCTCGTACGAAGTCGACCTGATGCGCGGATATGGCCTGATCATGTCGCGCGAGCGCAATCGCGCAACGATAGAGCGTGTGGCCGGAAACCTTGTGGGCGAAGATGCGAGTACCGCAGTGCGCGCGCAGGCGCTGTCCCTTTTCGCTGTCTGGGCGTCTTTTGATGTTTCGCTTCCAGTGGAGGCGCGTCAGGCGCTCGCAGCACAGGTCGACGACGAGGAAACCCAGCCTTCATCCGGTCAGATCGTTGCGATCGAAGCAGCTGCCCGCAACGGCGCGCATGGCGAGGCCCTGCTGCTTGCGCTTAACGCGGTGGGCGGTAACCCGGCTGAGCTTTCTCCGGCAGGCCTGCAAAGCGTGCTTTCCACGCTTCGCAGGCTCGGTGCTGAAGATGAGGCGCGCGAACTTGCGCTGGCAACGGGTGGCTTCTAGCGCCGCCTAGCGGCCCTTGAAGTTCGCTTCGCGCTTTTCGAGGAAGGCCATCATGCCTTCGCGGGCATCTTCTGACCGCATGAGCGGCAGGAGTTGCAGGAAGACGTGGTGGACGTGCTCGGTGAATGGCTCCGACAGGCCCATGCGCATGAGGCGTTTGGACGCCTGAACGGCAAGCGGCGCGTTGGATGCGATTTCCTTTGCCAGCGCGCGGGCTTCGTCCATCAGGCTGTCATGTGCGGCAACCTTAGTGCAGAGGCCTTCTGCGAGGCACTCGTCCGCCTTTAGCGTTCGGCCTGTGAAAATGAGCTCGCACGCTTTCTCCCAGCCCAGCATGCGCGGCAGGAACCAGGTGCCGCCGCTTTCAGGCAGGATGCCGCGCTTGGTGAAGGCGGCGGCCATTTTTGCCTTGTCCGACATGATGCGGATATCGCAGCCCAGCGCCGTGTCCATGCCATAGCCGGCTGCGCCGCCATTGATGGCGCAGATGGTTGGCGTGTCCATATTGAACAGGATGGTCGGCGGGGTGTTGCGTAGGTCAAGATTGGCAGATGAAACAGCGCCGGAGCCAATGCCCTCGCCTTTGGTTGCGCTTTCGAGATTGAGGCCAGCGCAGAAGGCGCGGCCTGCACCGGTCAGGATCACGCAGCGCACATCCGTGTCGGCATCTGCTTTCAGCAGCGCGCTGGAAAGCCCGTCCAGCATCGGTCCGGAGATGGTGTTCATACGGTCCGGCGCATTCAGCGTGATCGTCGCGATATTGTCTGCGACTTCGTAGAGGATTTCCTCGAAAGTGGTGGCTGTATCCGCCATAGCGTCTCTCCCTGTTTTGCAGAAGAGATTAGCCGTTGGCGTCCGGGCTGCCTATCGGTGACGCCGGGGAGGGCTTACATCTCTGCGGTTTCTTTGAGGTCTTCCAGCTCAAAGACGCGCTCCGCCGTCATGCTCATCATGCAGTCCGCGCCAGTAATGCGGCCCATCGTGCCGCCCCGAAATTCGTCATAGGCAAAGCGGCATTTGAGATCGCGCCATTCTATCCAGCCGCGCTGTGTGTCCCGAAGGCGGGCGACCATGTTGTAGTCGTCGCTAAACTCTGAATCCCGACGCCTGTATATGTCGATGAGCTCACGATAGACCTCATTCAAACGAGCGTCCCAGAAAGCGGTCTCATTGGTAATACAGGTCACCATTTCGAGGGTGGAGCCGGCATTGCCCGGGCAGGCATCGTACATTCTGCCCACGCATGATTCCCGATTGCGACCACCGGCTTCAGCCTCAGCGAGGCAGTTTTCAATAGTGGCTGTACTGTCTTCGCTCTCAAGTTCAGATGACTGCCCAAAAGCTGCTGGCCCCGACGCGACGGCCAGTGCGGCTGCAGCTGCCCAGAATTGTAGTTTCATAGTTCCCCCCAGTCTCTCGTTCGCGGTGAACGCTACGCCTCTTTCATGGTCGGGAAGTCGGTATAGCCGCGCGCGTCGCCGCCATAATAGGCTTTGAGCGGGGCTTCGTGAAGCTCAGCATCGACGTTAAGTCGCTCTGCGAGGAGACTATCGGCGAAGAATTGCCTGTCTATCGGTGACGTACGAGAGACTCCGTCCCGACCCTCCCCGCATGCGGGGAACGGCGTATGTTCTAAGATCAATCGTCGTCCATACGCAGGGCTGCCACGAAAGCTTCCTGCGGGATTTCGACCTTGCCGAACTGGCGCATGCGCTGTTTGCCGGCTTTCTGCTTGTCGAGGAGCTTGCGTTTACGCGTTGCGTCGCCGCCATAGCATTTCGAGGTCACATCCTTGCGGAGCGCCGAGATGGTTTCACGCGCGATCACGCGGCCACCAATGGCGGCCTGGATCGGGATCTTGAACATCTGGCGAGGGATGAGGTCTTTCAGGCGCTCGCACATCTGGCGGCCCCGGCCCTCGGCGCGGTCGCGGTGGACGAGCATGGAAAGCGCATCGACCGGTTCGTCATTCACGAGGATCTGCATCTTCACGAGGTTTTCGGCGCGGTGGCCGATGATTTCGTAATCGAAGCTGGCGTAGCCCTTCGAGATGGATTTCAGACGATCATAGAAGTCGAAGACGATTTCGTTGAGCGGCAGCTCATACTTCACCATGGCGCGCCCCCCGACATAGGAGAGCTCCTTCTGAATGCCGCGGCGGTCCTGACAGAGCTGCAGGATGGCACCGAGATAGTCGTCCGGCGTGTAGATCGTCGCGTTGATCCACGGTTCGCGGATTTCGCTGATGCGCACAACGTCCGGCATGTCTGCCGGATTGTGCAGCTCCAGCTCGGTGCCGTCTGTCATGGTCATCTCATAGACCACGGATGGGGCCGTCGCGATCAGGTCGAGGTCAAACTCACGGCTGAGGCGTTCCTGGATGATCTCGAGGTGGAGTAGCCCAAGGAAGCCGCAGCGAAAGCCCATGCCGAGCGCGGCGGACGTTTCCATTTCCCAGGTGAAGGACGCATCGTTCAGACGCAGCTTCGACATGGCCGCGCGCAGATCATCGAAGTCACCTGCATCAACCGGGAAGAGGCCGCAGAACACCATCGGCACGACTTCCTTATAGCCTGGAAGGGGAGTGTCGGTCTGGTTCTTTTCTTCGGTGATGGTGTCGCCGACGGCGGTGTCAGCCACTTCCTTGATCGAGGCAACGAAGAAGCCGACTTCGCCGGGACCAAGCTCGTCGACATCTGTCGGCTTCGGCCCGAAAACGCCGACCTTGTCGATCTCATAGGTCGACTTGGCGCGCATCATGCGGATCTTCTGCTTCTTCTTCATCACGCCGTCGACGATGCGCACGATGACGACCACACCGAGATAGGGGTCGTAATAGGCATCGATCAGCGAGGCTTTCAGCGGCTTGTCCCGGTCGCCTTCGTGTGGCGGCGGAAGGCGCGTGACGATGGCTTCGAGGACGTCCTCAATGCCGATATTGTTCTTGGCAGACGTCATGATCGCATCTGAGGCATCGAGGCCGATAATGTCCTCGATCTGCTCTTTCACGCGGTCAGGCTCGGCGGCTGGCAGGTCGATCTTGTTGAGGACCGGGACGATTTCGTGGTCCTGCTCGATCGCCTGATACACGTTGGCGAGTGTCTGCGCCTCGACGCCCTGTGAGGCGTCAACGATGAGGAGAGAGCCCTCGCAAGCAGCAAGGCAGCGGCTGACTTCGTAGGAGAAGTCGACGTGGCCCGGCGTGTCCATCAGGTTCAGGACGTAGGTCTCGCCATCTTTGGCAGTGTAATTCAGACGGACCGTCTGTGCCTTGATCGTGATGCCGCGCTCCTGCTCGATATCCATGGAATCGAGCACCTGTTCGCGCATCTCACGATCTGTGAGACCGCCCGTGACCTGAATGAGCCGGTCAGCGAGGGTGGACTTGCCGTGGTCGATATGGGCCACGATGGAAAAATTGCGGATCTTTTCGCGGGGTGTCATGGCCCGCCATATAGCGGGGCTTGCCGTTCCCGACTAGCGGCTGCGTGCTGTCAATGCGGGGTGTTTCAGGCTTTCTGTAAGGGTTTGCGCAGTATAGAAGGCCACATGGCCGACACGCAGACGCTTATCGACAAGACGACAGAGACCCAGCCAGGCATCACGGCCGAAGGCTGGCTGACAGATAGTTGGTATCTGGCGTGCCCCTCAAGCGAGCTGAAACCCGGCGGGCTGAAGCATGTCATTATGCTGGATCAGCCCATCGTGGTGGGCCGGACAGAGGCGGGTGACGCCTTTGCGCTGCGGGATATCTGCCCGCACCGGCTCGTGCCGCTGTCGGCGGGCAAGATGAAAGACACGAATGGCGAGCCGACCGTAGAGTGCCCCTATCATGGCTGGCGCTTCGGCACGGACGGGGTCTGCCGCCACATGCCGAGCGTGCTCGAAGGTCAGCCCTATGAGGCAAGCCGTTTCAAGGTGCGCCGCTATCCCGTGCACGAGAAGAACGGGATGATCTTCGTCTTCATCGCGCATGACCCGAAATTCGAGGGCGAGCCCGACGTGCCGCCGCCGGATTTTGGAGAGCTACCCGACAAGCCGAAATTCGTCATCGAAGAGACGTTCAACGCGCACATGGATGACGCCGTCGTAGGCCTGATGGACCCGGCGCACGTTGCCTTTGTGCATTCGCAGTGGTGGTGGCGCCCACCGAGCGTGGGGTTGAAGCTGAAGGAAAAGCCCTTTGTTCCGCGTGACCGGGGCTGGGCGATTGATCGCCATCAGCCGTCATCCAATTCTCTGGCCTACAAGGCGGTATTTGGCGGCAAGGTCACGACGCAGATCATCTTCCAGCTTCCCGGCTATCGCTGGGAAATCGTGGAGAATGAGACTGCGCGCTTGCTGACGCTGACCTGTCTGACCCCTGTCTATAAGAAGCAGACGCGGATCACGCAGGTGACCTGGTTCTTCGGGGCGCCGCTCCTCAACCTCGCCATTCCGATCTTCAAGCCCGCCGCGCGCAAGTTCCTGCGTCAGGACGGTGACATCGTCGACCTTCAAAATGAGGGCATGAAGTATCAGAAAGCGATGATCTGGATCGACGATATTGATGTGCAGGCCAAATGGTACCGCACGCTGAAAAAGGAATGGGCGGCCTCGCGTACTGAAGACCGCCCCTTTGAGAACCCGATCAAGCCTGTCACGCTGCGTTGGCGTAGTTAGGTCCTGCTAGCTGAGATCGACGATCGGCCTGAAATTTCCAAAGATCATGCGTTTGCCGTCGAACGGCATCTCAGTGTTCTGCATGCGCTCATCAGACATCATTTTTTCCCAGCCTGAATCGCAGGCTTCCTTTGATGGCCATTCAATCCAGCCGAAGGCGATGGTCTCATCGTTCTTTGCCTGTACCGCGCGCCGGAAATCGGTGACTTCACCAGCTGGAACGTCAACGCCCCATCCGTCGAAGATGCGGGTCGCGCCGTATTCGTGAAAAATGGCGGCCATGCTCCTGGCAAATTCGGCGTAGCTTTCCTCGCCGTTGGCGGGGGCTGGTGCGACCATGCCGCTGATATAGCTAGTGCCATCAGCGCTGCCGACGTCGGATAGGGTTTCGAAGCCCGCATAGATCATCCGCTTGCCATCGAACGGCATGGTGCCGCCCATCTCTGCCATCCGGGGATCATTGTGCATTTTCTCGTCGGCGGCGTCCGCGATCTCCTTCGAAGGATATTCTACCCACGAGAAGACAATTTTTTCGCCCGCTTCAGCCTCCACGGCTTTGCGCATGTCAGTCAGGTTACCATTGGGGACGTCGTCTTCCCAAGCCTCAGCCATGCGGATGACGCCAGTATCCTTGAAGATGGGGAAGGCGTCCGCAGCATGTTTACGATAGGCTTCCTTGCTGGCCTCAGGCACAGCGACGATAAATCCGAGAACGTAGGACATCGAATATCTCCTCTTGGCTCGCCACCATAGCCGATGCTGATGACAGCTCTGTGCGTGCGATTTCGCATGGTGCCGCTTGTAATCGGCTGAGCCGCGACAATCTGCATCAAGGACGGAACGGGCCTTCTCGTCAAATCTCAAATCGGCGGGGACCATGACGCACAGTCTGCTGGAACAATTCGTATTGCTCTGGGTCGTGATTGATCCGATCGGGACTATCCCGGTCTTCATCGCGGTCGCTGCGGGCGTGGCAGCAGCGGACAGATGGAAGATCGCGCTCAAGGCGACAATCGCGGCAACCGCCGTCCTGCTCTTGTTTCTGGTAGGCGGACAGTTTCTGATCAATGCGCTGGGCATCAGTTTGCCAGCGTTCCAGATCGCAGGCGGTATCGTGCTGCTTCTGTTCGCGCTGACCATGATCTTCGGAGACTCAAAGCCTGAAAGCGAAGCCGAGCAGTGGTCGGCAGAAGAAGATGGCCACTCATCCGTCGCGATCTTTCCGCTCGCGATGCCCTCGCTCGCTTCGCCTGGCGCGATCCTCGCGGTGGTCGTGCTGACCGATAATAACCGCTTCTCCATTCAGGAGCAGGCGATGACGGGCGGCATCATGCTCGCCGTGATGGCTTGCGCTTTTATCCTCATGCTAGCGGCCACACCAATTCTTCGAGTGATCAAGATGGCGGGCGCGGCGCTGGTCAGCCGGATTATGGGAATGATCCTGGCGGCGGTTGCCGTGAACACGGTTATCCTTGCCGTGATCGAACTGATCCGAACAGTGGAAATCTAGGCGTTTGAGGGGCCGTGTAGTGACGCTTAGCGCGTCGGGACAGGCGCGTCGCCGCGATAGTCGTAGAAGCCGCGGCCTGCTTTGCGGCCAACCCAGCCTGCCTCGACATATTTCACTAGAAGCGGACAAGGCCGATACTTGGTGTCCGCAAGACCGTCATGGAGAACCTGCATGATGGAAAGGCAGGTATCGAGGCCGATAAAGTCTGCAAGCTGTAGTGGGCCCATCGGGTGGTTCGCGCCAAGCTTCATGGCCGTGTCGATGCTGTCGACGGTGCCGACGCCTTCATAGAGGGCGTAGACCGCTTCGTTGATCATCGGGACAAGAACGCGGTTCACGATGAAGGCCGGATAGTCTTCGGCATTGGTCGTGGTCTTCTCGAGGCGCTTGGCAAAGGCGAGCGCCATTTCGTAGGTGTCCTGATCGGTGGCGAGGCCCCGAATGACCTCCATCAGTTTCATCAGCGGCACTGGGTTCATGAAGTGAAGACCGATGAACTTCTCGGGACGGTCGGTCGTCGCCGCCAGGCGCGTGATCGAGATAGAGGAAGTATTGGTCGCCAGATAGGCGTTGGCAGGCACCGCATCGCATAGCGATTTGAAAATGCTTTCCTTGATTTCGCGCTTTTCTGTAGCTGCTTCGATCGCAAGATGGACGTCGCTGAAACCGTCCAGTGAGGTACTGGTATGGATGCGCGACATCGCCTTCGACATATCCTCATGCGAGATCATGTCGCGTGAGACCTGCCGGGTCATGTTGGCTTCGATTGTCTGCATACCGGCAGACAGGGCGTCTTCTGAAATGTCGTTCAGCTGAACGTCGTAACCAGCCAGGGCGCAGACATGGGCGATGCCGTTACCCATCTGGCCGGCGCCTACGACACCAATGCGTGCGATCTCAGTCATTCCGCCCTCCAATTGGCGACGATACGTAATTCACTGCTTCTAGAGTGATTGTGCAGCGCGTCAAATTTCAAGCCTTGAGCGCACATGGTTCAGTTTGTCGTCGTTGTTTCTGGATCGACTTCCGGGACGGGTATGAGCCGGTCGACAAGCAAAGCGGCGGGCCAGATCAGCCCCATGATCCAGCCGGAGAAAGCGTACATTGGCGTCCAGACCGCGCAGGCGCCCGTGAGCGCCACGATCAGGATCTGGACCCTGAATATCCAGATCGACTGGCGTGTCATGGCTATTTCGCTCGCGCTTAGCCCGAGGAGCCCTGCCTTGCTCAAGGCGTGAGCGTACATCTGGCTGATGACGAGATAGATGAGGCCATATCCGAGCGCAAAGTACCCCATGATGACGCCCGCTTCGCGGAAATTGATCCCGGCGGCCTGTAGCCTGCTCCAGTCGCCCATGACGCCTTCGATATAGCCGTAGAGACTGTCGAAGATGAAACGCAGGGGATAGGCGGTGAAGAGGACGAGCAGGAGAAGGATGCAATTCAGCAGGATGATGCGACCATCGGCGACACCGTAACGCCGAAAGAAAACATAATGCGCGTTCCAGATCATGAAGAGGATACCGAACGCCGCCGTTACGGGAATAATCGTCAAAAGATTCTCGGTAAGCTGCTTGAACGTCTCTGGTCGCGCGGCCGAGGAGACAATCATGCCGAGAGCAAGTGCAAAGACAATATCCGACAGGTTTTCAATGCGCGTGACTGATCCGCCGCGCCAGGTGAAGCGCGGATCGTGGTCCAGTTCCCGGTTTATCGTTTCACGCATCATGGCGCTCTCCGTTGCACTTTTCGGAACTTAACCAAGAGCGATGCCTTCTCCAATGAGAAACAAATTGGAGGACGTCCGATGAATACTTCATCTTCCTACATCCGTTTCGGCGCAATGATATTGACGTCCATGGTCGTCATGTTCGCGCTGATGTACTTCAACACTTACGCCTTTGAGCATGTTCGCTGGAGCGAAACGCGTTTCTACATGACCTTTGTTATGGGCGGCGCAATGGCGATCGTGATGCTTGGCTACATGCTGGGCATGTACAAGAACACCAAAGTGAACATTGCAATTTTTGCGGGTGGCGCGCTGATGCTTATGGGCGCGCTCTACCTTGTCCGGAGCCAGGCCACCGTCGGCGACCGTTCGTATATGAAAGCCATGATTCCGCACCACTCCATCGCCATCATGACAAGTGAGCGGTCGAATATAGAGGATGTGCGTGTGCGTGAGCTCGCGGACGAGATCATCCGGGCACAGCGCAGGGAGATCAAGGAGATGAACTGGTTGCTCTCCGACATCGCGAAGAATGGCGTTGCGGCGACAGCAGAAGAGGCCGAGACCCGCCAACCCCCGGAGTTCGAGGGGGAACTGAACCCTTAGTGATCAAAGGCAGAAAGTATTGGGCATGGGCCAGAAGGACCTTTAGCGCAGGCGTTTGATAGTTTGACCAGACTGAGACGTGCCTGCTGCAGCGCGCTGATTTCAGCATCTAGTGCGGCCAGCCTTTCTAGCGCGATTTCCTGGGCGCGGCGCCTGTCCTGACTGGCGTCGAGCTCGAGGAGTTCTTCGATCTGCGAAAGAGTGAAACCGGCACGCTGGGCAGATCGAATGAAGTTGAGCGCCTTCAGATCGCCGGCATTGTAGCGCCTGACCGCCTTTGTATGAGCGGCGTGAGAGGTCGTATCAGGAACTTCCAGCAGGCCCCGGCGCTGATAATAGCGAATGGTTTCAACGCCAACGCCGCCTGCCTGGGCGAACTGGCCAATCGTCATATCATTCATCCCTTGACTCCGTACCATGGTACGGAACCGATATAGAGGTCATCGATCACACTGAAAGGAAGTTGTGACATCAATGTCTGACGCAGTGAAAGAAAATGACGACGCGCTGAAGCCGGCTGACCGCAGCGGTCCGAACAAGGCCGTGCTCTATAGAATGGTGATGGACAAGCATATCTGTCCGTTCGGGCTGAAATCGCGTGACCTGTTGAAGCGCGAGGGTTTTGAGATTGAGGACAACCATCTCACCACCCGTGAGGAAACGGACGCCTTCAAGCAGCAGCATGACGTGAAGACGACGCCGCAGACCTGGATCAATGGCGAGCGGGTCGGCGGCCATGACGATTTGCGCCGTTACTTCGGCAAGTCGACAGCCGCCGACAAGGAAGACAAGACGAGCTACACGCCTGTCATTGCGATTTTTGCGACGTCTTTTTTGACGGCGTTGGCGATAAGCTATTTTGCGTCCGGAACGATTTTCACCGTCCGCGCTCTGGAGCTTTTTATCGCGACCGCGATGTGTGTGCTCGCAATCCAGAAGCTTCAGGACCTGACGGCATTTCAGAACCAGTTCCTCGGATATGACCTGCTCGCCCAGCGAGATGTAAGGTATGCCTTCGTATATCCCTTCGCCGAAGCCTTCGCTGGCATCCTGATGATTGCGGGCGCGTTGATCTGGCTGGCCGCACCTGTTGCCATCCTGATTGGCTCCATCGGAGCCGTCTCTGTGTTCAAGGCCGTCTATATCGACAAGCGGGAACTGAAGTGCGCCTGCGTCGGGGGCAATTCGAATGTGCCACTCGGCTTTGTCTCACTGACAGAGAATCTCATGATGATCGCCATGGGCCTCTGGATGCTGTTCTGACGCTGGTTTAAGGTCAGGCAATGAGCAATGCGAAATCACTCGCGGAGATGATCCGCGCCGCCGACCGCGTCCTTGTTTTCACGGGCGCGGGTATCTCCACCGAAAGCGGCATTCCCGACTTCAGAAGCCCGGGCGGCGTCTGGTCGAAGATGAAGCCAATCTATTTTCAGGATTTTGTTTCGGACCGCGATGCCCGCCGCGAAGCATGGAAGCGCGTTTTCAATCGCACAGCCGGCTGGGTCGGCGCCACGCCGAATACGGGCCATCTCGCGATCGCTGAGCTGGTCAAGCAGGGCAAGGTTAGCGCTGTCGTTACGCAGAATGTCGACAATCTGCATCAGGATGCTGGCGTTCCCGATGACAAGGTCATCGAAATTCACGGTAACGCGTCCTACGCCAAATGCCTTGAATGCGGCATGCGCCACGAATTCGAAGAGCTTCGTGCGCCCTGGGAGAATGATGAGGAAATTATCTGCGCGGCGTGTGCAGGTCTTCTGAAGACAGCAACGATCTCCTTTGGACAGGCGATGCCTGAAGACAAGATGGCCCTTGCGACCGCTGAGGCGGAGTCCTGCGATCTGTGTATCGTGCTGGGCTCCTCTCTAGCGGTGTACCCGGCAGCAGGTATCCCTGTGCTCGCCGCACGCGCAGGTGCCCGGCTTGTCATCATCAATCGTGAGCCGACCGACCTTGACCCCTATGCCAGCCTCGTTCTGAACACAGAAATTGGCGCGCTGATGGACGAAGTCATGTTGGAGCTCGAGACAGCATAGAAAAAGCCCCGGACGCGCGGCGCCCGGGGCTTTTCAATTTCAATAGTTCTGTTTCCGACTAGACCGCTTCGGTCAGCTCAGGAACAGCGCTGAAGAGGTCGGCAACCAGGCCGTAATCGGCAACCTGGAAGATTGGTGCCTCTTCATCCTTGTTGATCGCAACGATGATCTTCGAGTCCTTCATGCCAGCAAGGTGCTGGATGGCGCCCGAAATACCAATGGCGATGTAGAGTTCTGGCGCGACGATCTTGCCGGTCTGGCCGACCTGATAGTCGTTTGGCGCATAGCCTGCGTCCACGGCTGCGCGAGACGCACCGATACCGGCGCCAAGCTTGTCAGCAAGTGGGATCATCAGGCGGTCAAACTCTTCCTTCGAGCCAAGTGCGCGACCGCCAGACACGATGGTCTTGGCAGAGGTAAGCTCTGGACGGTCCGACTGGACGATCTTCTCTTCGACGAAGGCTGCCTTGAATGGGCCAGCTGGTGCATCGATGGTCTCAACCGAAGCAGAGCCGCCTTCGCCAGCTGCGTCGAATGCCGTACCGCGAACGGTGACGACTTTCTTCGCGTCGGATGATTTCACCGTCATGATCGCATTACCTGCATAGATTGGGCGCTCGAACGTGTCGGTGCCTTCAATGCCGGTAATGTCGGAGATCTGCATGACGTCGAGCTTTGCCGCAATGCGCGGGGTGACGTTCTTGCCCATGGTGGTTGCCGGCGAGAATAGCGCGTCATAGCCGTCCATCAGCGGCACGATCAGCGCTTCCATAGCTTCGGCGAGCTGCTTTTCATAAGCATCGCCATCGGCGTGGAGAACCTTGCGCACACCATCGATTTTTGCAGCGGCAGCGGCAACATCGCCTGCGCCCTTGCCGGCAACGAGGACGTCGATGTCGCCGCCAAAAGCTTTTGCCGCGGTGACGGTCTTGTGCGTTGCGTCCGTCAGCGTTGCGTTGTCGTGATCAGCAATAACGAGAACAGCCATTAGATCGCTCCCTTCGCTTTGAGTTTGGTGACGAGTTCAGACACGTCTTCGACCTTCTCACCAGCTTCGCGAACGGGTGGCTCGGTCACTTTGACGACGCTGAGGCGGGCGGCGGTATCGACACCATAGTCACCCGGGCTCTTCTCATCGATTGGCTTTTTCTTTGCCTTCATGATGTTTGGTAGAGACGCATAGCGCGGCTCGTTCAAGCGAAGGTCGGTCGTGACTATAGCCGGGGTCTGGAGCGAAAGGGTCTGAAGACCGCCGTCAATCTCACGGGTGACGTTGATCTTGCCGTCTTCCAGAATGACTTCCGAGGCGAACGTGCCCTGTGGCCAGTCAAGAAGCGCGGCCAGCATCTGGCCCGTCTGGTTGGAGTCGTCGTCGATTGCCTGCTTGCCGAGGATCACGAGCTCCGGGCTCTCTTCGCCGATCACCTTCTCAAGGATCTTGGCGACAGCGAGTGGCTCGACGTTGTCGTCGGTCTTGATCAGAATGCCACGGTCAGCGCCCATGGCGAGCGCGGTCCGCAGGGTTTCCTGAGCCTGTTGCGGCCCAATGGAAACAACCACGATTTCCTCAACCGCGCCTTTTTCCTTCAGGCGAACGGCTTCTTCGACGGAAATTTCGTCGAAAGGGTTCATGGACATTTTCACGTTAGCGAGGTCGACGCCGCTCTGGTCGGATTTTACGCGGACCTTCACATTGTAGTCGATGACCCGCTTTACGGGTACGAGCACCTTCATAGGCTGGCTCCTGTTTCTATCCCTGTTAAACTGGTGATGACCTAGAGAAGTGCACTGCAACAATCAAGCGTTGCGGCGGCTTCGAGGTCATTTCGCCGCTACGCCGCCAGCATTCAGATTTGGTCAGCTGACGGCTAGTGGCTTTTCAAGCCGGGCTGAGACTATTCGTTCTCGCCTTCGACATCCTCAAACCATACCTCGACTGGGCCTTTAAGCGTCAGCGTCAGCGGATTGCCCTTGCGGTCCAGCGACTTACCCGCTGCGACCTTTATCCAACCCTCGGAGAGGCAGTATTCAACGACATTGGTCCGCTCCTGACCCTTGAAGCGAACGCCGACGCCGCGGCGGATCAGGGTCTCATCATAAAAGCGGCTTCGCGGATTCAGGCTCAGCCTGTCGGGAGGAGTGTCTGTCATGGCGCTTCAATGCCTCCAATACGGCAGCAACTCAACCCGGATTTCGCGGCTTCCGGTGGGGCAGGTTTCATCGGCAAAGTTTCAAAACTTACTTCTGACTTCCTGCCGCCCGGCGGTATCTCCTCATAAGGGCAGGGGATTAATCCTATGACGGACGAAAAATGCGCGGGACTGACCGTGGATGACGATGTCGCAATTTCAGTGTTGCGAGAGATCGGCCGACTCGCGCACCTCGCCGATTGCGCGCTCGCGGCCTGCCTGCCAGACCCCATAACAGTGGCCCAGTATGCTGTGCTCGAAACGCTCTTTGCCGATGATGGGCTCTCGATCACTCAACTTGCGGAGATCCATACAGTTTCACAACCTACAATGTCCTCCACGATCGCAAAGCTGCGTCACCATGGATTCGTCGAAACAAGGTCGAAACCGGGAGATCGCCGGTCAAGGTTCGTTACCCTTACTCAGGAAGGCGCGGACATGAGGTTGCGTTGCGAGATCGCTGCAGGGCCTATGCGTCATGATATGGCAGCAAGAATTTCCAGAGAAGACTGGATGGCGCTTCAGGCAACGGTTAACGGATTGAACAAGCATTTTATCGAGGCGCTCAACCGGCCTGCGAGTTAATGCCTAACGGTTCGCGCCTGGCTTCCACTTGATATCTGACCGTCCCTTGTCATTAGCGAAGCGGGACGCGACGAAGAACCAGTCCGAAAGCCGGTTGATGAAGCTCAGCGCATGCTCGCTGACTTTTTCGCCGGCAGTGCCAGCAAGTTTTGCCACATCGCGTTCGGCGCGCCTGCAGATCGTTCTGCAAACATGGAGCTGCGCAGCAAGCGGTGTGCCCCCCGGCAGCACGAAGCTGTCCAATGGCGCCAAGTCGGCATTCATTGCGTCAATCTCGTTTTCGAGACGCTTTGTCTGTTCTGCTACGACGCGCAGAGGCTCAAAGCCAAGCGGCTTGTCGCGTTCTGGCGTTGCCAGATCTGCGCCAAGATCAAATAGATCGTTCTGTATCCGCTGAAGCTGCGCCTTCATCTCTCCGTCGGCGTTCAGCACGGCGACGCCTAGCGCGGCATTTACTTCGTCCACACTGCCATAGGCTGTGACGCGTGCATCCCACTTGTCGACAAGCTCACCGGTTGCGAGCCGTGTCTTTCCCTTGTCGCCAGAGCGCGTGTAAATCTTGTCGAGCTTTACCAAGAGGATTGCCTTCGTGGTTTTGGGTTTCGCTAGCTGAAAGCGCCGGCTGCGAAGGCGAGGGCGCAGAGAAGCGCGATCGCAATTGCCTGCACCAGAACGCGTAGCCGCATGAGCTTGTTGGACCGGCTTGCCTGTGCATCATCGGTGCGGGTGAGGTTTACCACACCTACGACTAGAACGATAACCAGCACGGCTATGGCTATATAAAAGCCGATCGTGAGTAAGTTGACCATTTCAATGTCCTTCCAGCCGATGATGTAGGCCAATGAGCGGGCAAAGTCATCGCCAGCGTTCTGCGTTCACTCGACGCAGCTGCCCGCGATAATCGCGCAGCTTGCCAAAAATTCATCCACCTCGCTTATATTGAGCACGCCAAGGCGAGGGCGCTGGTGCGACAAGAGCGCCGGATGGTTAATCCGGCCCTCGTGCCAAACGCTTTACTTTGGCCTTGTTTTTCAATGATTTGCCTCTTCCAAATGCTCGGCAGGCTCCCCATTTATGCAAGGGCGCGATAAAGCAAATGCGCTTAAGGGGGAGAGACGCTGCCGATGATCGGGGCTACAAGCTTTCTCTAGGGCCGATACGGAACTGATGCCGGACAAATGGGTCAGTACCTGTAGATACGGAGACAAAAGCCGATGGCTATAAAAACATCGATTGCGCTTAGCCCAGAACAGGGACTGAGCCGCTATCTCAGCGAAATCCGCAAATTTCCCATGCTGGAAAAGCAGGAAGAGTTCATGCTCGCCAAAAGCTGGCAGCAGCATGAGGACACTGAGGCTGCTGAGAAAATGGTGACCTCGCACCTGCGACTGGTGGCGAAGATCGCCATGGGCTATCGCGGCTATGGCCTTCCGATGGCCGAGGTGATCTCTGAGGGCAATGTTGGCCTCATGCAAGCCGTAAAGAAATTCGATCCTGACAAGGGTTTCCGCCTCGCTACCTATGCGATGTGGTGGATCCGCGCGGCAATTCAGGAATACATTTTGCGCAGCTGGAGCCTTGTAAAGCTCGGCACCACAGCGGCCCAGAAAAAGCTATTTTTTAATCTCCGCCGCATCAAGGGTGAAATCAACGCGCTGGACGCCGGTGATCTTAACCCCGACCAGGTGACCGAGATTGCGACCCGTCTGAACGTGTCCGAAAAGGACGTACTCAGCATGAACGGCCGGATGAGTGGCTCAGACGCATCGTTGAATGCGCCCATGGGTCAGGAAGGCGACATGGAGTGGCAGGACTGGCTGACCGATGATGAGCCGACCCAAGCCGACACCTATGCCAACCGACAGGAATTCGACAGCCGTATGACGCTTCTTCAGGAAGCTATGGCAGATCTGTCTGAGCGCGAGCAGCACATCCTTCAGGAGCGCCGCCTGACCGACGATCCGAAGACGCTGGAACAGCTGTCTGAGGTCTACAACGTCTCTCGTGAACGGATTCGGCAGATTGAGGTCCGCGCCTTCGAGAAGATTCAGAAAGCCATGAAACGGATGGCGAAGGAACGGGGGCTCCCAGTCGGAGCCTGAGGCCACGCTTCAAGACAACGAGGAACGCCCGGTTGGTAGACACTGGCCGGGCTTTTTTGTTTGTGGGATGAGGCGTGAATGAGAATTGTATCCATCAGCGACGCCGATGATCCACGCCTTGCCCCTTACGTCTCGATCCGCGAACGCGACCTTACAGGACGTAGCGATGGGCGGTTCATTGTCGAAGGCAAGGTGACGCTCGCCACATTACTGGAGCGATCCCTGTTCGAGATCGAGAGCATCTTTATCGGCCAATCGCGGCTCGAGCCGCTGTCGGACATTCTTGCGCTGCTGCCGCAGGACGTTCCGGTTTATGTCGCGCCACAAAACGTGATGGATGAAGTTGCCGGTTTTCCAATCCATCGCGGCGTGCTGGCCTGCGCTCGCAAGGGAGAGCCTCTCGCTCTGGACGCGTTGCTGGAGGCAGAGACACTGCTCGTCCTCAACGGTATTTCAAATCACGACAATGTTGGCGCTGCTTTTCGCAATGCGGCCGCTTTCGGCGCGGGCGGCGTACTGCTCGATGAGCAAAGCTGCGACCCGCTCTATCGCAAATCTATCCGCGTTTCTGCAGGCGCGGCGCTCTGGCTACCTTTCGTGCGAGACGGGCAGGGCAAGGATCATATTGGGCGTTTGCAGAATGCAGGCTTCGACGTCTGGGCGATGACGCCGCGGGCTACGGCAGCGGAACTTCACCAGCTGAAGCCTTCAGCAAAGACCGCTATCTTGCTGGGGTCCGAAGGTCCGGGACTGGAGGACGCACTCATTGACCGCTGTCGACCTGTCAGAATTGCAATGGCTAGCGGCTTCGACAGCATCAATGTCGCGACGGCCGGCGCGATCGCGCTCGCTCACTGTCATACCTGTTCAGTGACTGGGAGCGCCTAGGCGCGGTTCGAATCAACAGCCCTTATGGCGACACGCCGGAACTGCCTGACCGCACAGCTCGTTGCTGATATTGAACGGAGCATCCGATGTCGAAACTTGTACTGGTCATTGCGTTTTTCTCGAACCTCGCTGCCATCAGCGAAGCGGGACCACCTGCGTCTTTCGATGAGCCGAAGTCGGTTGAACGGGAAATGGCGGGCGACAAGCTGCCATCTGATTTTGAGCGCGGCGATTATCTACCGATCCAGTATCGCGGCAACTTGCTGAACCACTGGAAAACAGAGGGACTTCGCGAACCGGATGCTGGCTTCGAGTGGGTGCGCGCTGACCAGTATGCATTTCTGATAAACCCCACGAGCGGGTTTATCCGCGATATCGTCGAGCTTGACGATTAGATCCGTTCAAAAGGGTCACGCATCAGGATGACATCTTCGCGTTCCGGAGACGTCGAGACAAGCGCACAAGGCTTGCCAACCAGCTCTTCCAGACGGCGAACATATTTCACCGCCTCTGCGGGTAGATCGCTCCAGCTACGTGCGCCTTTGGTCGTCTCTTTCCAGCCCGGCATGCTCTCGTAAACAGGTTCAACCGCTGCCTGATCTGTCAGCCCTGCCGGGTAGTAATCGATCGTCTCCCCGTTCAGCTTGTAGGCGACGCAGACCTTGATCTCTTCGAACCCGTCCAGGACGTCGAGCTTGGTCAACGCGAGTCCATTCACGCCAGATGTCGCGCAAGCCTGACGGACCATGACGCTGTCGAACCAGCCGCAGCGGCGCGTGCGACCCGTATTCACGCCAACTTCGCGGCCGACCGTGCCGAGACGCTCGCCAATTTCATTGTCCTGCTCCGTCGGGAAAGGCCCTGAACCCACGCGGGTCGTGTAGGCTTTTGCCAGTCCCAGAACGTAGGAAATCGCGCCCGGTCCGACGCCGGCACCTGCCGAAGCGTTGCCTGCGACCACATTGGAGGATGTGACGAACGGATACGTGCCATGATCCACGTCCAGCATGACGCCCTGTGCGCCTTCAAACAGGATACGCTTGTCTGCGCGGACCTGCTCATCCAGCGTCTTCCAGACGGGCTGAGCATAGGCGAGGACTTCCGGCGCAATCTTCAGGAGGTCCTGCTTGAGCGCCTCGCCGTCCGGCTCTGGTAAGCCGACGCCGGCGCGAAGTGGCCGGTGGTGGGCAAGCAGGCGCTCTATCTTGAGATCAAGGGCAGCAGGGTCTGCGAGGTCGGCCACACGGATGGCGCGGCGACCGACCCGGTCTTCATAGGCTGGGCCAATGCCACGCTTGGTCGTGCCGATCTGGGCTGCGCCAAGCGCGCCCTCACGCGCGGCGTCGATATCCTTGTGCCACGGCAGGATCAGCGACGCATTGTCAGCGAGCACCAGCGTTTCCGGTGACACCTCAACACCTTGCTCGCGGATACCTGCGATCTCAGTCAGCATGTGCCACGGGTCTACGACCACGCCATTACCGATCACGGACAGCTTGCCGCCGCGGACGAGGCCCGAAGGTAGGAGGGCAAGCTTGAACGTCTTGCCGTCGATGACGAGGGTATGGCCAGCATTATGCCCGCCCTGAAAGCGAACTACCGTGTCGGCGCGGCTCGAGAGCCAGTCGACGATCTTGCCTTTGCCTTCATCGCCCCACTGGGCGCCGACAACCACCACACCTGCCATATGAAGCTCCTGATTTCTCCGCTCGCCACTGAAAGGTTTTAGGGGCGGATTTCAAGAGCGCAGATGCCGAACCTGCAAATGGTGCGACAATAACCGGTCAGATAAGTTCGTAATCCTCAACCTTTACCGCTCCGACTTCCTTCGCATAGTCGCGGGTGTGGGATGACCAGTTCTGCGTGATGAGCCCGTCGTTGGTCTTGTACCAGGAATTGCAGGCCGGGTCGGCCCAGACTGTCTTTTGCAGATCGGCCTGAATACGCGTGTTCCATGCATCCTGCGCGGCCTTCGTCGGCATCATGGCCCTGGCTGATTGCGCATCCAACGCCTCAATGGCCTTCATCATATACTCGACCTGACGCTCTAGCATGAAGGTGATCGAGTTATGCCCAAGATTGGTGTTCGGCCCATAGAGCACGAAGAGGTTCGGAAAGCCGTTTACCGTGATGCCCGCGTAGGCGGACGGGTGATCGGCCCAGACGTCATTGAGGTGCTGGCCATCGACGCCCCGCACGTCGACAGACCATTTCCATTCGGTCGTCTCGAAGCCGGTGGCGAAGATGAGAATATCAAACTCGCGATAATCGCCGTCGGGTGTCGAGACGCCCTTGGCATCGATCTTCGTTGGTGCCTTTGACACCAGCTCGACATTATCCCGCTGAAGGGCCGGGAAATAGTCGTCGGAGATCAGGATGCGGCGACATCCGATCGGATAGTCAGGGGTCAGCTTCTTGCGAAGCTCAGGATCCTTGACCTGCTCATGCAAGTGGTTCGTCGCAATGGTTGTGTAGGCGGCGCGGCCTGCTTCAGTCCATTCGAATACCTGCCAGAAGAAGTGATCGGCATTGTCATAGATAAGCTGGCGCCCACGCGCGCCGATATCCATGGCCGCTTCCGGCTGCGTGAACATCAGCGCCTGTTCCTGCGGGCTGACCGGCACATCGCGGCGAGGCGTGACCCAGTTGGGGGTGCGCTGGTAGACGGTAAGATGGCTCGCGGTCTTTGCGATTTCGGGAATGATCTGCACCGCGCTCGCGGCAGACCCGATGACAGCGACGCGTTTGCCCTCCCAGGACACCGAGTGATCCCAGCGGGCCGAGTGCATCTTCGCGCCCTCGAATTCGTCCAACCCTGCAATTGCTGGCCAGTTCGGGCGGTTGAGCTGTCCGAGGGCGCCGACAAGGATGTCGCCGGTGAAAGTCTTTCCGCTCTCGGTTCTGACGGTCCAGGTCTTGTCGCTCTCATCCCAATCGGCACTGACCGCTTCATCGCCAAGATGCATATGAGGCGTAAGCTGGTAGCGCTCAGCGATTTCCTCGGCATAGGCCTGGATTTCAGGGCCCTGGGGGAAGGTGCGAGTCCAGTTTATACTCTGGGCAAAGGACAGCTGATAAAGGGCGACAGGCACGTCGCATGCGCAGCCCGGATAGGAATTTTCGTACCAGGTGCCCCCAACCTTGGGATTGCGGTCAATCAGATCGAATGAGTGTCCGGCTTCCTGCAATTTGATAGCCGCAGTAAGCCCGCCAAGACCGGACCCGATGACGATGGCATGCTTCTTGGTCATGCAAACTCTCCCTGAAACCAAGTTCCGTGGGAGGGAGAGTTCGCGCTTCGGCGGCGTGATGCAAGGCTGACGAAGGGTAAGCTCCGTCAGCCTTTTGCAGGTTTACTGTCCGAAGCGGAAGTAGGCGCGAACGCCGATATTATCGACGCCCTGATTGCGGCCATCGCCGAGAATCTGGCCATGGGAAAGGTGCTCATAGAGAACCTGTACGCCAACCGTTTCGGTAAGGTCGCGGTTCAGTGCGAGGCCCGAGCGGAAAAGGTCGTCAGAACCGAAATAGATATTCTCGCGAGCGAAGGCGTCACTGCGCGGATCGCCTTGCGGGAACGGGCTTTCGTTTGCGCCATCGTGGATCACATATCCAAGGCTTGGTTCAAGCGACCAGCCCTCAGCAAAGTCCCAGTTCCACATCAGGCCAAAGCCGCCAAAATTTGTGTCGCCCGCCGTGTTGAAAGACCCCATGATGAAAGGGCGTGGGCTGGCGAGAATGCTGAGGAAGTCAGGGCTGGCGAAGACCAGCTCGGCCTCGATATTTGGGCCGTCTTCCTTGTCGGCATTCTTGCAGTCGAGGATACAGACATTGTGCTGCATCACGCCAATACGGGCCTCTTCGACGAACTGTGCGCTGGCCGGAGCAGCGATTGCGGTCGTGGAAAGCGCAAGTGCAATCAGACGTTTCATGGGTAGCTCCCCTTAAAAAATATACCCGCCCAGAGAGTACCGGGCGGGCATAAGGTCAAGGTTTTTCGGGGATCGGGGAAAAGTTCGCGTGTGAACTATGCCTTTCCGGCAACCCAGCGTTTGGTGATTTCTGCGATCCGCTGACCGAAATCTTCTGCCGTACTGAGGTCGGCTTTGTCAGGCGTCTGGTCTGCGGGCAGGTCGGTCAGGGATTGCGTGCCGAGGCCGATCATATGTCCTGCACGATTCCACGCAGCGCCAAAGTCGCTTTGGCTGGTATTGTAGCCAGGGAAGGCGCC
This sequence comes from Henriciella marina, assembly GCF_027213945.1. Classification (GTDB taxonomy): domain Bacteria; phylum Pseudomonadota; class Alphaproteobacteria; order Caulobacterales; family Hyphomonadaceae; genus Henriciella; species Henriciella marina_A. The sequence continues at coordinate 400,071 of NZ_JAPWGW010000001.1, read as the reverse complement.
GTAGTTGGCCCATATCATGCCGTGCTGGCCGGCAAGGATCATCATTTCCTGAAGCGTATTGAGCTTGTCGCCCGCAAGTGAGCCGGAATTGGTGAAGCCAGCGCCGATCTTGTCGCGCCAGCCGCCGTTCATCCAGACCTTGGAAGAGGCCTCGGCGAACTTGCGGAACACTGACGAACTTGCCCCCATATAGGTTGGTGACCCGAAGATGATGCCATCAGCGGCTGCGAGGGTGTCCCACGGGCCTTCTTCAGCGGCTTGCAGGTCGTCAGCCTTGATCACGTCCAGCGTCACGCTGGTGACACCGCGCGCGCCCTTGGCGACGTGCTCAGCTACTTTGGCGGTATGGCCGTAACCGGAATGGTAGACGATGGCGAGTTTGGTCATGAGGGGGCTCCCTTAATGTGGATTACCAGAGCCAAGATAGTCTGCCTGCCCAGAGTAGAACCCTCAGGGCAGGCATAAATGTTATGATCGGAGGCTAGAAGTTCAGCACTTTCGCGTACCTAACATGGGGCAGGGCATCGAGTTTTTCGGTGAGCTCATGCGGCGGTAGGCCATCAATGCCGATCAGCGCAATCGCCTCGCCGCCTGTGTCCTGACGGCCGAGGTGGAAAGTCGCGATATTGATGCCGGCTTCGCCCAGCATCGCCCCGAGCGCCCCGATAAAGCCGGGCTTGTCGATATTGTTGACGTAAAGCATCACGGACGAGAATGCGCCTTCGAGCGGCATGCCTTTCACTTCGACAATGCGTGGGCGGCCTGCCGAAACCGTACCGGCGAGCGAGCGCCAGCCCGTCTCATCCGAATTGGCCGTGCGCGGCACCTTCACCTTGATACGGATAAGGTTGTCGTAGACCGGGCTCTCTTCGGTCTTGGTCTCGGACAGCTTCACACCCGACTCTGCCAGTATCGACGGCGCTGAGACCATGTTCACGTCACCGCGCGACGCATGCAGCAGGCCGGAAAGGGCAGCTGCCGTCACCGGCTTGCGGTTCAGCTCTGCAACTTCGCCCTCATACTCGATGACGACTTCTTCAAAGCCGTGATCAGAGACCTGACCGGCAAACGCGCCGAGCTTTTCAGCAAGTTCGATGAAGGGCTTGAGGCGCGGAGCTTCGTCAGCAGTGACAGACGGCATGTTGAGCGCGTTTGTCACGGCGCCGGAGAGAAGATAGTCGCTCATCTGCTCGGCGACCTGAAGCGCGACGTTTTCCTGTGCTTCGACTGTGGCCGCGCCAAGGTGCGGCGTGGCGATGAAGTTGGGCGCACCAAACAGGATGTTCTCTTTGGCAGGCTCTTCAGCAAAAACGTCGAAGGCCGCAGCCGCGAGATGACCGTTGTCGAGCATTTCGCGCACTGCCGCCTCATCCACGAGACCGCCGCGTGCGCAGTTGACAAGGATCAGTCCCTTCTTGGCCTTGGCCAGCGCTTCCCTGGATAGGATATTCCGGGTCTGGTCGGTCAGCGGGGTATGCAGCGTGATCACGTCAGCCCGCGCGAGCAGCGTGTCGAGATCGACCTTCTCGACGCCAAGCTCAATTGCTCGTTCTTCCGTCAGGAACGGGTCGTAGGCGACCACTTTCATGGTCAGGCCCTTGGCGCGTTCTGCGACGCGGGCACCGATATTGCCGCAGCCGATGAGGCCGAGCGTCTTATAGGAGAGCTCCGTGCCGACGAAACTCTTCTTCGGCCATTTGCCTGCCTGCGTGCCCTGGTCGGCAGCGGGGATCTGGCGGGCAGCGGCGAACATCATGGCAACGGCATGTTCGGCGGTCGTGACCGCGTTCCCAAACGGGGTATTCATGACGACGACGCCTTTGGCGGTCGCGGCCTTGATATCGATATTGTCGACACCGATCCCGGCGCGGCCGATGACTTTGAGGTTCGTTGCGGCGGCAATGACGTCTGCGTCGGGCTTGCAAGCAGAGCGTACGGCGAGGCCGTCATACTGATCGGCGATGGCGATCAGCTCGTCTTTCGACAGGCCGACCTTGATGTCGGTGTCGATGCCGCGATTGGTGAAGATATCGACGGCTGCCTGGCTGAGATCATCAGCGATAAGGACTTTAGGCATGGGATGTTTCCTGAAGATTTACCCCGATCGTCCCCGCGAAGGCGGGGACCTCAGGCAATGAAGGGAAAGGTGTGTGGCACGAGATCCCCGCCTTCGCGGGGATGAGCGGCGTTTGATCAGGCGTCCTGAAGCTCTGATGCGACCGTCGCGAAGGCCCAGTCGAGCCATGGCAACAGTTTTTCGACGTCGGACGGCTCTACGGTAGACCCAACCCAGATACGCAGACCCGGAGGCGCCTTACCGTAGGAGTTAAAGTCGAAGCCGGCGCCTTCTTTCTCAACCAGGGTGACCATCTTCTTCACGAAGGCTTCTTGCGCCTCGGTGTCGAGTTTTGCCACACGCGAATCGGTAATCTTGAAGGTGACGCCCGTGTTCGAGCGCGTTGCCTTGTCAGCGCAGAGGAAGTCAATCCAGTCGGTTTTTGCGACCCAGTCCTCAAGGATGCCAAGGCTCTGATCGGAGCGCGCCTTGAGGCCCTTAAGACCGCCAGCTTCCTCCACCCAATCGAGCGCGCGAAGATAATCCTCAACGCAGAGCATGGAGGGGGTGTTGATTGTCGCGCCGTCGAACAGAGCTTCGTTCAGCTTGCCGCCGCTCGTCATGCGAAAGATTTTGGGCAGCGGGCGGTCTGGCGTGTAGCTCTCGAGGCGTTTCACCGCATTCGGGCTTAGGATCAGCATGCCGTGGGCCGCTTCTCCACCGAGCACTTTCTGCCAGCTATAGGTGATGACATCGAGCTTCTCGAACGGGATTTCCTGCGCAAACACAGCAGAGGTCGCGTCGCAGATCACGACCCGGTCCGGGTTCGGTTTGATCCAGCTATGATCATCGACGCGCACACCGGATGTTGTGCCATTCCAGGTGAACACGATATCGGCATCGTCCCGCGCCCTTTCGAATGGCGGCAGGACGCCATAGTCGCCGACATAGACTTCGCAATTGTCGAGTTTCAGCTGCTTCTGGGCATCGGTCACCCAATCCTTGCCGAAGCTTTCCCAGGCAAAGATGTCGACCGGTTTCGCGCCGAGCATGGACCACATGCACATCTCGACAGCGCCTGTATCTGAGGCAGGCACGATGGCCACGCGATAGTCATCCGGAAGGTTCAGCACCTGCTTGGTGCGATCGATTGCTTCCTTCAGCTTGGCTTTCGCATCCTTCGCACGGTGCGAGCGACCAAAGGCTGTCGTTTCGAGTTGTTTAAGGGAAAATCCGGGGCGTTTGGCCGTGGGGCCCGAGGAAAAATGCGGGCACGCCGGACGAACCTCCGGCTTGGGGGGTAGTGTCATCTGTTTTACTCCTATCCTTACAGATAGGCTGGCCCTCGTTGGGGAGGGCTGGCCCACCGCCCTTATGCCAGACTTGTGCGCCGCCGCATAGGGAAACAATTGTGACATTATCGAGAGCTGGAGACTTGCCGGGGGCGCGCGGGGGTGCGAGTCCGTGTCGGCAATAGATTTACGGGCGAGCCTTCATGCAGACAAAGCGTTCCCTTTCCGACTGGGGGCTTTTCCTCCTTCTGTCTGCCTGTTGGGCGAGTGCCTTTGCGATGACGAAAGTCGCCGTAGATGAATTGCCGCCAAGCGTTATCATTCCGGGGCGCCTGATCACGGGCGCGCTAGTCTTATGGCTCGTCATGCTTTTGCGAGGCGAGCGCCTTCCACCCTTTACTGATCGGGCTTCCTGGCTCGCGATTGTCGGCATGGGGACGGTCGGGACAGCACTGCCTTTCTACCTGATCACCACAGGACAGAAGACAATCGATTCATCGCTTGCCGCACTCCTTATTTCCGGTGCGCCGCTGTTCACCGCCATTCTCGCGCATTTCTGGTTTCACGATGAGCGGTTCACCGCATATAAGGCTGGCGGACTCGCGCTCGGTTTCGCCGGGGTCGCCGTGCTGCTCGGGCCCGATGCCATGAAAGGATTGGGTAATGCCGACCTTGTTGCCCAGCTTCTCGTTCTGGGCGGCGCATTCTGCTACGCGGTCAACAGCATCATCGCGCGCCAGTCGCCGCGTCTGCCGCCCATTGTGCTACCGGTCGGCTTCCTGACGGCAGCGTCTATCACATCACTCCCCATGCTCGCCGTGACGGACTGGAGCGAGGTCAGGTTTGATACGGCGAATGTGCTGAGCGTGCTGGGGCTCGGGGCGGTTTCCACGGGGCTCGCAGGGATTATTCTCATGCACCTTGTCGCGCGTACCAGCGCGACTTTCATCGCGCTGACAGGCTATGTGATCCCGATCATGACGGCGATACTGGGCTATTTCGCGTTCAGGGAGACGCAGGACTGGAATGCGCTGGCGGCATTTATCCTGATCCTTGCGGGGGTCTGGTTCTCGCAGCGCCAGAGCCGCAAGCGTGCCGCCGCCTCTTCCTGATCTTCCGGCAGGCCAGTGTGTCTGCTATCCTTCTAGGGAGGCGCGCAAGACGGCCCAGTGAAGGATTAAAGATGAACCACGACATCAATGTCAGGCCAATCTCGGGTGCGCTTGGAGCAGAGATTGAAGGGGTCGACCTCTCGCAAGACCTTTCAAACGAAGCCTTCGACATGGTGCACCGGGCCTTCCTCGATCATCACGTGATCTTCTTCAGGGATCAGAACGACCTGAGCCCCGAGCGCCACAAGGCGTTTGGCAGGCGCTTCGGAAGCCTCAACGTTCATCCTTATGTGAGGGGGATGGAGGGCCACCCGGAGATCCTCGAGATCATCAAGGAGCCAGAAGAGAAGACCAATTTCGGTGGCGGCTGGCACACCGATATGTCCTTCCTTGAGGAGCCTGCGCTCGGCTCCATCCTGCATGCGATTGAAGTTCCGCCCTATGGCGGCGACACGCTCTGGGCGAACCAGCACATGGCCTATGATGCCCTGTCGGATGGGCTGAAAGCGACGCTCGAGGGGCTGACTGCCATCCATTCTGCAGGCCGCGAGTATGGGCCGAAAGGTCAGTCGGCGATGGGCCGTCAGTCCATGGAAACGAAACAGGCCCATGATGCGCCGGAATTCGAGCATCCTGTGGTGCGCACCCATCCAGAGACGGGCCGCAAGGGGCTATACGTAAACCCGGCCTTCACCCTGCGCTTCAAGGGTTGGACGAAGCGTGAGAGTCGCCCACTGCTCAACTACCTGTTCGAGCATTCGAGGCAGGAGCAGTTCACATGCCGGTTCAGATGGGAGAAAGGCTCGGTCGCTTTCTGGGATAACCGGTCGACCTGGCACTTCGCCCTGAACGATTATGCCGGCCACCGCCGCCATATGCGCCGCGTGACCGTGAATGGAGATCGGCCGTTCTAGGTCGTCTGGACAAGACGGCTGCCGTGAAACCCAAGAAGCCAGAGAATAAGGGCCACTGCCGCAAACCTTTCGACAAGACCGATAATCTCGTTCGAAACCCCGAAAGTGGCAGTGCCAGCCGACAGAAAGATTATCGCCGCAAGACCCGTGCCCCATTTGAACAAGGGATGGGCCTCGCTTCGCGCCCAGGCGATCAGCGCGAGTGCCACTGAAATAGAAAGCCCAATAGCGCCGACCACCCAATAATGAATGAGGGGGCCGTCCGGGTCCTGTTTTGAATAGGCCTCGTAAAGCGAAATAAGAACGATGAGCGGCCCGGCGAAAGCCAGCAAAATGGCTGCAGTTTTGAGGCGCCGGTCATTATTCGCATCTTTCCAGATCACGAGTGCGGTCAGGGCAATCGCGATAGCGACCAACGTAAGTCCGATATCCTGCGCCAGATCAAAGTCACCTGCGGCGAGATCGCTGATCGTTGAGGTAAGCAGGCTCTGACGATCCATGAAAACAGCGAGCGACAGATCGATCGTGACCGCGACCAAGCAGGCTGCGATCGTATACATGTGAATGTCGCGATTACTCTTGTCCATTAAGGCCTAACGCCTGATGCCTCGGGTCGTTCAGAGCGTGAATTTGCCCTTGATGACGGTCACCGCTTCGCCGCGCAGCTTCACCCGGTCGCCGACAAGCTCGATCCCGATCTTCGCGCCGCGTCCCGGATAGGCCTGATAGCAATCGAGCGGGCGCTTGAGGCGAGGTCCCATGATGGCGGCGACCATGCAGTGCCAGCTCCCCGTGGCAGGGTCTTCATCAATGCCGCTGCCGGGGGCAAAAAAACGGCTGGTGAGGTCAGCACCGTCGGCGCCGCCCGGTGCGACGCATCCGAAATTGCCTCTTTCCCAGTTTCCGCCAATGCCGCTGACGCCGAGGGTTTTGAGCAATGAGAGGTCGGGTTCGAGCGCTTCGATATCTTCAGGCGTGCCAAATACGGCTGCGTAGAATGGCCCACCCCAGGCTTCCAGGGGCCACGCGCCGAGCGCCGCGGCGACGTCCTCAGTGACGGCGATCTTCTCTACCTTCGGTGCCGGGAAATCCATCTCATAGGTCTCGTCTGCCAGACGTCGAACTTTCAGAACGCCGGACTGCACGGTCTCGAAAGCGATCTCTTCGCCGTTGAAGCTGATATGCGTGTAGATCGCGTGCGCTGACGCTAGCGTGGCATGGCCACAGAGAGGAACCTCCACGGCTGGTGTGAACCAGCGCAGAGCAAACTTTCCGGGATTCTTCTCGACGATGAAAGCCGTCTCAGCGACATTGTTTTCGGCTGCAATCGCCTGCAGCGTTTCGTCCGGCAGAAAGTCCTCCAGCGGCATCACGCAGGCCTGATTGCCTTCAAAGGGCCGGCTGGCGAATGCGTCGATCTGGTAGAATGGAATGGCCGTCATGTCAGGCTCCCGCTGCGGAAGATTAGGTCTCTATTCTACGGAACGCGGACATCCGGCACAAACCAGACTTTCTAAGCCACGGTTGAGAAAGCCTGAGCGAGCTATCTGGCCAGCGAAGGCCAATCGGGCCAGTCTCACTTCACTGTTTGCACCGGGAGAACTCAATGAACTGGGGGCAGCTGCTTGTCGGACTGGGCTTTATCTGCGGCACGCTGATCGCGGCCCAAGGGGCCATCAATGGCCGGTTGGCGAGCGGAGTTGGCGGGCCGCTGCAGGCGGCTTTCATCTCATTCTCGATCGGTTGGCTGGCTCTCCTCGCCGTGAATATCGTACTTGGCTACAAAGTGCCGAGCATCAGCCAGACGCTGACCGTGCCGGCATGGGCATGGATTGGCGGGCTGATCGGCGCGATCATGGTGGCGAGCTCTGCGACAGCTGTGCCGCGTATCGGTGTGGCTGCCTGGGTCAGTGCCGTCATTGCGGGTCAGCTGACCGCGGCGGTTCTATACGACCAGTTCGGCGCGTTCGGTCAGGCGGTTCGTCCTGCGACCCCACTTAGGCTCGTCGGTATCGGGTTTCTGGTGCTGGGCGTTTATCTCGTCCGGCGCTTCTAGCTGGCGAGTCCGATCAGCGCGCGGGGGTCTGGACAGAGTTGCAGCCACCGAGCAGCTTCGCTCTTGCGGCAGACACCGGGGAAGTCGCCAGCCTTTCCGAGCATGTCCAGCATGACCTGAAAGTGGAGGTGGGGCGCCCATCCGCCATTCACGCTGCTGTCTCCCAGGCGTGCAATAGCCTGTCCGCGTTCGACTTGGTCGCCGGGCTGAAGCGTGTCGAGCAGGCTTGGGTCGAGGTGGCCGTAGAGTGTATAAAACCTGAGACCAGGCTCAACATCATGCTGGAGGATCAGCGTCGGCCCATAGTCTTTCTCATTGTCGTTGAGCTGAAGGCTATGAACCTGCCCATCCAGCGGGGCGAAGACTGGCTTGCCGGCTGCAGTAAAGACATCAAGGCCGAGATGAAGCGTGCGTGGCTCGTCGCCTGGCGGATTGAAGATCGGGGTGTCGTAGATGGCGCGGTCCTCGCCATACCCTCCATGAAGCACGCCGCCATCGGCCGGTATCCAATCAATAGGTAGGTCGCTCCAGCCACGTGCAGCAAGCCCTGCCTTGTCGAGCGGCAGCGTGCCCTCAGCAGACAGGCCGCGCATTGGCGGCGTCACCTGCGGAGAGGTGGAGAGCCACGCCTCATAGCGTTTTCGCAGGTCACTCAGCGCCGCTGGGAAAATGGTCTTAGCGCTCATCTTGCTTGTCCAGCGGCCAGCCATGATGCACAGGGCCGTGGCCTTTCCCGAAACCTTTGGCCTCTGCAATGGCGCGGTGGAGATAGTCGCGCGCCGCTTCGACGGCGTCCTGCGTGTCGTCACCAATTGCGATGCGGGCCGAGATCGCGCTAGCGAGCGTACAGCCGGTCCCGTGCGTGGAGGTGGTATCAATCCGGCCGCTCTCGAAGATCCACTCGCCATGCACTGTCTGAAGCACATCGATGACCGGGTTGCCGGGAATATGTCCGCCTTTCACCAGCGCACCTCGTGCGCCGCGTTTCAGGAGGGCTTCAGCGGCGCGTCGCTGGCCGTTCACACCGTCCACGGACTTTCCTGTCAGGATTTCGGCTTCTGGCGCGTTCGGCGTGACGAGCGCTGCGCCGGGCACGAGAAGGGACGCAATGCTCTCCACGGCCCGCCGGTCGACCAGCCGGTCACCGGATGTCGCCACCATGACTGGGTCAATGATGCGCGGCGTTTCTCTTGCCCGCTCGTCCAGTATTTCGGCCGTTTGCTCTACAAGTTCCGCGCGGCCTAGCATGCCGGTTTTGATGGCATCTGCGCCAATATCGGCGAGGCAAACCTTCATCTGAGAGATAACGGTACTGATCGGTATGGGGTGAACGTCGTGCACGCCCGTTGTGTCCTGCACAGTGATGGCGGTGACGGCGGTCATCGCATAACCGCCCATCGCCATGATGGCCTTGATGTCGGCTTGGATGCCTGCACCGCCCCCGGCGTCGGAACCGGCAATTACCAGAACGCGGCCAGACTTGTTTTCGGTTTCAGTCGTCATGGCGATCAAATAGGCGCTTTGACACTGATCGGAAAGCGGGGTTTCAGCAGACGGGCACTATCAGGGGTCGGCCGGCGTCTCGACAGGTTGGGAGAGGTCGAACTCCACCCGGAAAAAGCGTTCAGGCCGCTTCAGCTCATACGCGAACATGTCCTGATCTGGATGGATCTCCATTGCCCAGACATTCGCTTTCGAAACGGGTATATCTTCCGCATCGAACAACGCCTTGGTCCGATCATCAGCTGGAAACTCCTGACGGGTCACGGTCGAGGCGTCAGACGATTTGCCACCATACATCGTCACGGCATCCGGGCTGCCATCTTCATGGGTGTGCCGGTGACGAAGCGCGATGCGGCCATCGTCGCCGAGCGCGAGGAGCCACATGCGCGAATGGTCTTCGCCGACATGGAGCGGAATGCGAGCGGCGGTCTCCGTGCAATATTCGAAATCCGCGATCACGGCCTGCGAGGCCCATTCGGCATCCTGAGGGTCATTGCTGACGACCCGGCCGAGATACGCGTTTCCGCAATAGGGCTTCACACTGGACAGAAACTCGGTACCACCAAGTTCTGCCGGGGCTTCCTGCTGACAGGCAGTCAGAAGCAGGGCGGTGCCAGATATTGCGAATCTCAAAAGCATGAGGCGCAGCCTATATGGGCTGCGCCTCTTTGCAATGCTTTAGCGATTGGCCCGGATCAGGCCGGTTCTGGCTCGCCCCCCGGCTCATCGCCGCCAAGGTTCTTGCGGCGCTTGCCGATGACCGGAACAGCCGAAGCTGGACCTTGCGGCTCGTCCGGCTCGTCCGGGCGGGTCGGCTTCTTGCCCTCAAGCAAGTCGTTGAGCTCCTGACCGGTGAGCGTCTCGTATTCGAGTAGCCCCTCTGCGATGGCCGTCCACTGATCCTTGTAGTCGGTCATGATGCGGCGTGCCTCATCCTTACCGTGCTGGATCAGTTTGCGGACCTCTTCCTCAATACGCTTGGAAGTTTCTTCGGAGACGTGGTTCGGCCTCGAGTATGGGTCGCTATTATCGGAGTAATCGACAGGGCCGATTTCATCTGACAGGCCATAGCTCGTCACCATGGCGCGCGCGATGCGGGTCGCCATCTGGATGTCAGACGAAGCGCCGGAGGTCACAGCATCCTCACCGAAAGCAAGTTCCTCGGCGACGCGGCCGCCCATGAGGACAGCCAGTCTGGAGGTCATTTCCTGACGGGTCTGTGAGTACTTGTCGTCCTCAGGCAGCTGCATGACCATGCCGAGTGCGCGGCCGCGCGGAATGATCGTTGCCTTGTGGACAGGGTCGGTTGCCGGCATTTTCAGGCTTACGATAGCATGACCAGCCTCATGATAGGCGGTCAGCCGCTTTTCCTTGTCCGACATGACCATGGAGCGCTTTTCAGGGCCCATCAAGACCTTGTCCTTGGCGTCCTCAAATTCCTGCATGGCGACGACACGCTTGCCACGCCGGGCTGCGAGTAGGGCAGCTTCGTTCACGAGGTTCGCAAGGTCCGCACCGGAGAAGCCCGGCGTGCCGCGTGCGATCACCTTCGGCTCGACGTCCTTGGCGAGCGGCACATTGCGCATGTGAACTTTCAGGATGCGCTCACGGCCCATGATGTCCGGATTGTTGACGGTCACCTGACGGTCAAAACGGCCTGGACGAAGCAGCGCCGGGTCGAGCACGTCCGGACGGTTCGTCGCGGCGATGATGATGATGCCCTCATTGGACTCAAAGCCGTCCATCTCGACGAGAAGCTGGTTGAGCGTCTGTTCGCGCTCATCATTACCGCCGCCAATGCCTGCACCGCGCGAGCGGCCGACAGCATCGATTTCGTCGATGAAGATGATGCAAGGCGCATTGCGCTTTGCCTGCTCGAACATGTCGCGCACGCGGCTTGCGCCGACACCCACGAACATTTCGACAAAGTCTGAACCGGAAATGGTGAAGAACGGCACACCAGCTTCGCCGGCAACGGCGCGGGCGATGAGCGTCTTACCTGTGCCCGGAGGACCGATAAGAAGGGCACCTTTCGGGATCTTGCCGCCAAGACGCTGGAAGCGTGACGGGTCCTTCAGGAACTCGACGACTTCCTGCAGCTCTTCCTTGGCTTCGTCGACGCCAGCAACGTCATCAAAGGTCACGCGGCCGTGCTTTTCGGTCAGCATGCGGGCGCGGGATTTGCCGAAGCTCATGGCGCCGCGGCCACCGCCGCCGCCCTGCATCTGACGCATCAGGAACAGGAAGAGGCCAAGGATAAGGATCAGCGGGAGCAGGTTGAGAAGCAGACCACCCAAACTGAAGCCGCTTTCGGCATCTTCATTCACTGTGACGCCCTGATCCGCAAACCAGGTCGATGCCTCGATATTGGTCGGCAGCTTCTCAGCGTAATAAGTGTCTCCGCCGCTAGTCTGTGCGGTGATGCGGTCATTTGTGACCGTCACTTCTGCGAGCTGGCCTTCCGTTGCCATCTGGCGAAGGTCGGAGATCGGCACCTTCTCCGCATTCGCCGCGACAGATGAGCCTTGCATGGCGATCATCATGGCCACGACGAGGGCAGCAATCAGTCCCCAGACAGCGAGATTACGCATGTTCATAGTATGGATCCGTCTTTTGGTCTCAATCTTCTGGACTCTAACATAGGCAGCTGAACAACGGAAAACGACTCAATTAGCAGTAATACGGACGCAATTTTGTCGCGGCTGCGCTGGTCTGAAGCAGATAGCGATTGAACCGGGGCACCTACTCGACGCTCATGGTGACCCGCACTACTCTTGTGCGCAGCGGGGGCGCGAATGGATAAATCTATGAAAGACATCCTGAAGGTTTATGGCCCTCTGGCGTTGCTTGTCGCGATCAGCATTTGGGTCGCGCTCGCGCTGATCGACCCGGCGCCGCCATCGCGCGTTACCTTCGCGGCGGGCAACTCAGGTGGCGCATACTACGCCCTCGCGCAGGAATATGCCGGCAAGCTGGCCGAGAGCGACGTCGAGGTCGAAATACTTGAAACGCGCGGCTCGCTAGAGAATATTGAGCTTCTCCGGTCGGGCCGTGCAGGGATGGCTTTCGTTCAGGGCGGGCTTGCTACTGATGCCGATCGCGAAGAGCTGAACTCTCTGGCGGGCATGTTCCATGAACCATTCTGGGTCTTCGTCCGGTCCGAGGCCGCCATTCAAGGCTTTGGTGCCCTCCGGGATGTCCGTTTTGCGATCGGTCCGGAGGGATCGGGCACGCGGGCGCTGACGCTCCAGATGCAAGACGCCTGGGGCGGCGACTGGCCCTCGTCTTCGCGAAGCATAGAAAGCGGGCAGGCCGCCGCGAGTGCGCTTCTGGCGGGCGATGTCGATGCTGCGGCATTCTCCGCCTCAATGAACGCACCTTATGTCCAGCGCCTCATAGAGGAACCCGGCATTGCGCTTCTGCCGTTTGACCGGGCACCTGCACTGGCCCGTCGCACGCGCGCGCTCGACCCAGTCACGCTTTATCGCGGGATCGTCAATCTGGAGGCTGACATACCAGCCGCCGATGTGCCGCTGATCGCTTCGGTCGCGCAGCTCGCCATTCGCGAGGATCTGCATCCGGCTATCCAGTCGCTGCTGCTCGAAGCGTCCGAAGACATCCATGCTGGCAATAGCGCTTTTGCGAATGCCGGGGAGTTTCCAGCCCCTGAACTTGTCGACATGCCACTATCGAGCGAAGCTGAGCGCTTCTGGAAGAACGGGCCGTCTTTCCTGCGAAACTACTTCTCGTTCCAGATCGCCAATTTCCTTGAGCGCGCCTGGGTGTTCCTTATCCCGCTCATCACGCTGCTCATCCCGCTGATCCGGGTGGCGCCGCCGATCTATCGCTGGCGGGTGCGCCGCAAGATCTATGTCTGGTATTCAGACCTCAGAGAACTTGAGGCACGCGGACGCGAAGCCTCGAACGATGAAACGCGCGACAGAGTGCTGGATGAGCTGTCAGAGCTTCAGAAAGAGGTCGGTGAGCTGGATGTGCCGCTGTCCTACACGGAAGAAGTGTATCACCTTCGCAGCCACATCGCCTTCGTCCGTGATCTGGTCAAAGGCTTATATGCGCGGGATGCCGGGGAAGAGGCGCGTCACACCGCTTAGCGCGGCGCGCAGCAAGCGGGCTCAGGCTTCGGCCTGCTGCTCCAGCGCTTCACGGCGTTTCTCTGCAGCAGACTTTTTCACGCTTTCTGAGCGGAGCTGGCCGCAAGCAGCAAAAATATCGCGGCCACGCGGGGTGCGGATCGGGGAGGCATAGCCTGCCCGGTTCACGACTTCGGCGAAGTTCTCGATCGTTTCCCAGTCCGAGCACTCATAAGGGCTGCCGGGCCAAGGATTGAACGGGATAAGGTTGATCTTCGCTGGTACGCCTTTCAGCAGCTTCACGAGGTCACGGGCTTCGGCCAGCGAGTCGTTGACGCCTTTCAGCATGACGTATTCGAACGTCACACGTTTGGAGTTGCCAAGGTCGGGATAGGCGCGGATCGCTTCGAACAGGGTCTGCAGATCGTACTTCTTGTTGATCGGTACGATCTCATTGCGCAGATCATCGCGGACCGCGTGCAGAGAGATGGCCAGCATGGCGCCTGTGCGCTCACCCAGCTCTGGAATCTTTGGCGCGACGCCTGCCGTCGACACGGTGATCCGGCGGCGACCGAGCGCGATGCCGTCGCCATCCGAGATCGTGTCGATGGCTTCTGCCACATTGTCGAGATTATAGAGCGGCTCACCCATGCCCATGAAGACGATATTGGTGAGCTTGCGGTTCTCGTTCGAGGACGGCCATTCGGAGAGTTCATCGCGCGCGATGAGGATCTGGCTGACGATCTCTTGAGCGGTGAGGTTCCGAACCAGCTTCTGGGTGCCGGTATGGCAGAAAGTGCAGTTCAGTGTGCAGCCGACCTGGCTTGAAACGCAAAGCGCGCCGGAACGGCCAACATCTGGGATGAAGACGCTTTCGCCTTCGACGCCCGGCTGGAAGCGGGTCAGCCATTTCTGGGTTCCGTCCACGGAGACCTTGTGCTCTGCAATTTCCGGGCGGCTGAGAATGTATTTCTCCGCCAGTTCCGCGCGCAACTCCTTGGCGATATCGGTCATGCCGGAGAAATCCTGCACGCCGAAATGATGGATCCAGCGGCGCAGCTGCTTGGCGCGCATGCCAGCTTTCTTCGGATCGAGTCCGAGCGCTTCCATCTCTGCTTTCAGGGCAGGGATAGATAAACCGGCCAGTGACTTCGCCGAACTAGTGCTTGCATTGACGCCGCGTGAAAGGTCCAGAACATGTTTCATCGACGCCGCACATAGCACGTCCTGCCCAATAATCTAAGCAGATGAGGACAGGTTTGCTGCGGCGCATCACGACAGAGGGCCACAAAGGCTCCGTGGGAGGAAAACATGGCTGACGGAACACCCGGAATCGATTTCGATCCAGACAAGCTGCGCGAACGCTATCGCGCTGAACGCGACAAGCGACTGCGCGATGACGCGAACGAACAATATGTCGAGATCAAGGGTGAATATGCCGGCTATGTCGAAGACCCCTACATCGACGAAAAGATCGACCGCGCTCCGCTCAGCGATGAGATAGATATCATCGTCGTTGGCGGCGGCTTTGGCGGTCTGCTCGCGGGTGCGAGACTGCGTGAAGCGGGCCTGAAGAACATCCGCATGATCGAGAAGGGCGGTGATTTCGGAGGCACCTGGTACTGGAACCGCTATCCGGGCGCGGCCTGCGATATCGAAAGCTACATCTATCTTCCGTTGCTGGAAGAAACCGGCTTCATGCCGAAGGAGAAATACACCCCGGCCAAGGAGATTCTCGAGCATAGCGCACGGATCGCGCGGCACTATGATCTTTACGACGACGTGCTGTTCCAGACCGAAGTTACGGCAATGAACTGGGACGGGGAAGCAAAGCGCTGGAGCGTCGAGACCAATCGCGGCGACGCTATGAAGGCGCGCTATGTCATCATGTCCAACGGCCCGCTCCATCGTCCGAAACTGCCGGGCATTCCCGGCATCGAGAAGTTCAAGGGGCACACCTTCCACACCAGCCGCTGGGACTACGACTATACCGGCGGCGGCCCGGAAGGCGGTCTCGACAAGCTGAAAGACAAGCGTATCGGGATCATCGGCACGGGTGCAACCGCAGTGCAGTGCGTGCCGCATCTCGGCGCCGGCGCAAAAGAGCTTTTCGTCTTCCAGCGAACGCCAAGCTCGATCGATGTGCGCGATAACAAGCCAACGGATCCTGACTGGGCGAAATCACTGGAGCCCGGGTGGCAAAAGAAGCGCATGGATAATTTCAACATCCTCGTTTCCGGCGGCTATCAGCCTGAAGACCTGGTGCAGGACGGCTGGACCGACATCATCCGCAACCTGCTCTTCATTGCGAGCAAGCAGGACGGCAAACAGCTGACCGCCAAGGAGCTGGAAGAGATCGGTGAGCTTGCGGACTTCAAGAAGATGGAGTCGATCCGTGCCCGGGTTGATGAAATTATCGCGGACAACAAGACAGCTGATGCGCTGAAGCCCTGGTACCGCCAGTTCTGCAAGCGCCCATGCTTCCATGATGATTATCTTGCGACCTTCAACCGCGAAAGCGTCCACCTGATCGACACCGACGGCAAGGGCGTCGAGCGTATCACCGAAAAAGGTGTGGTCGTCGCCGACAAAGAGTATGAGATCGACTGCCTGATCTATGCGACGGGCTTCGAGGTCGGCACCAGCTATACCCGCCGGTCCGGCTATGAGCTTTATGGCCGGGGCGGCAAGTCGCTGTCGGATGCGTGGGAAAGCGGTGTTGAAAGCCTTCACGGCATGTTCGTGCGCGATTTTCCAAACGTGTTCGTGATGGGCGGCGCGCAGGCGGCGTTCACAGCGAACTATCCCCACCAGCTCGATGAGCAGGCCGTACATCTCGGCTACATCCTGTCACGGGCCTTTGATGAAGATATCGTGCAGATAGAGCCAGAGGCTGAAGCGCAGTCGAAATGGGTCGAGACAATCATCTCGAAAGCGCAGATGCGCGAGAAGTTTCTCGCCGAATGCACGCCCGGCTATTACAATAATGAGGGGCAGATCGCTGCGCGAGCTCGCCAGAACTCATTCTATGGCGGCGGCTCTATGGAGTACTTCTCTATCCTGAAAGACTGGCGCGAAACGGGTGAGATGGCCGGTCTTGAAGTGCAGCGGGAAACCGCACCCGCCTGATCAGACTTCAGCCGACTATCGGCAAAGCGAAGAAGCCTTGTCGATAGCTGCCGCTGAGCCCGAAAGGGAGAAGTGGTAGGAGACCTGCGTATTGCGGGAGGAAACTGCCTCTACGTGCAGCTCGCTGCCGCGCCGCAGCGCGTCGACGATCTGTGAATCGTCACGGTCCTGTGCGAAGGCTTCACCGCCAACACCGTAAAGCGTCCAGCCAGAACGACCGACGCTGGCGCGCGCGGGCAGGTCGGCGCGAAGATCATAGCCGACTTTCAGGCTCGGCTGGCTACGGGCTTTTCCGGATGCCCAGTTCGAAACGAAAAACCAGACATCTCCATGATTGGCAGATTGCGGTGCCTTGTCGGTGGCTTCGGTCGCGGCATAGCACAGCTTCTCCCCGCCGACTTCCTCGGTGAAAACCGTCCAGTTGTCATAGCGCCCCATCGCGGTGGGGGCGGCCTGCGCAGCCGGGATGACGATAGCGCTGCAAAGAGCGGCAATTGCGACAATACGGATCATGGTGAGCGTCTGGTCTGTTCTTAATTTGATTGTGGAATTTCGTTCAGAGCACTTCAAATGCCTAAAGGTTAAGGCGGAATTTTGACGAATGGGTGATCACAGTGTCGTTAGATGCGCGATCAAAGGTTGCACAAGATGCAACAAACACAGACATTAGGTGTGTTGTTGCAATCGGATGTAGCTTTGTCTGTCGCCCGCCTCGATCAAGTCGATAATCCGCGCTCGCTTCACGCAGACTGCATGAAGCGGATTTCGGGCTATGGCGACAAGCGGGCATTTGGTACGCTTTTCGAGTTTTTCGGACCTCGCTTGAAATCCTACCTCCTTCGAATGGGTGCCGATGACGCTCAGGCTGAAGAGATCGTGCAAGACGTCATGTTGACCGTCTGGCGTAAAGCCAGCCAGTTCGATCCGGAGCAAGCTTCTGTTTCGACCTGGATTTTCCGGATTGCCCGCAATCGGCAGATTGATCTTTTCCGGCGAGCTTCGAAGCCTGACCTGTCACCTGAGGAGCCAATGCTCCAGCCAGCGCCTGAACAGGCACCGTTTGAAAGTCTGTCTCAAGCTCAGCTTCAGGCGGAGGTCCGGGAAAAGCTCGATATCCTGCCGCCGGAGCAACTGGAACTTCTCAGGGCAGCTTTCTATGACGGGATGTCCCACGCTGAGATCGCGGAGCGTTTCAGCTTGCCGTTGGGGACAGTTAAATCGCGAATTCGTCTTGCCTTTGACAAACTTAGGGGCGTCCTGTCGCGCGAATGAGCGCCTCGAAGCACACATCCTGACCGCAACTTCTTGACCTTGTTCACTGCTGCTCAATATCCGTCTTTATACATAGTGCCCAAGCAGGGGCGAGCAGAGGTGGTGAAGGTTTGAAGGACGACGTTTCACAACTGTCGGATATCTATGCGGCGTATGCGGCGGGGACGCTTGCTCCCTCTTTCAGGCTGCTCGTCGAAACGCAGGCAGCCATTCGCTCCGATGTCCGCGACAGGGTGAATCACGCTGAGGCTATCTCGGGTATTTTCCTGGAGCAGGAACGCCCGACAATGCTTGCGCCCAACGCGTTTGAGCGCACGCTTCAGGCTCTTGATGATCTGGAAGAAGAAGCCGACGCCAAAGATGCCGCGAAACTTGCCAGCGAGCGCCTTTCTGAACTGCTGGACCTTCCAGAGCCACTGCGCGAGAGAGCGCTTGAATCCTGCATGCGCGGCGGCTGGAAACGAATGACCAGCGGCGTTAAACGCCTGGAAATCGGGACCCAGGCTGGCGGCCACGCGCATCTTTATCGCATAGAGCCAGGCGCGACCGTACCAACTCACTCGCATTTCGACGATGAGCTGACGCTGGTGGTTCAGGGCGGGTTTTCTGACGAAGCTGGAAGCTACGGGCCTGGCGATATCTGCCTGAAGACCCCAACCGATACACATTCGCCCGTCGGGGACGACGATGGAATCTGCCTCGCGCTCGCCGTGAGCGAGGGCGGCATGGAGTTCAAGGGAATGCTGGGCATCCTGCAGAAGGTGTTTACGCGTCGGCCCAATTAGGGGCGGGGCCTGTCAGGACGGCTTGCCAAAATTCAGTACTTCGAATTTGCGCGTTTCGAAGACCTTCAGCACTGTCTTGATATCATGGCCGCGTTTCAGAACCTGCCCCTGACTGCCATACACGACGAAGGCGCCCTGCTGATTGCGCAGGGCGGGCACTTTTTCGATACGCCAGGTCGGCGCTTCAGCGTGTCGTCGGAAAATCGCAAACACGGCATGATCTTCGTGCATGCCAATCGCGTAATCCTTTGCCTGTCCGGCCATTACCATCCTGCCATAAACATCGAGAATGGCCGACATTTCGATGCGGTGAAACGCGATTTTCGGGGACTTGTCGAACTGTAAAGGTGTAATGCCAGCCATGGACGCTCTAACGTTACTCTGTATGCGGCGTTCATTCTGTCGTATTTGTAATCAGATTGACAGGTTTTAGCCGCAATCCGGCCTTGCCGCAGACACCGATTGAATACACTTTGCAATTGTCGGATGACGGTGTCCAGCAGGTTTCCCGGACCCATCAGCCCCCCCCAGCCCCCCGGGGTCCCTGTTTCCGTTGTCCGACAGCTTGCCCTCTTCAATTCAAATTCTTTGGCGATGCATGCCTATGAACGTGCAGTTTCCTCATCATGACTCTGGAAAACTCCAGCGCGTCTGATTAGTCAGGCTGCAGCGCGGCGCTACAGGACCAGTGATGCTCGAATTGAAGCAGCTTTCGAAGTCGTTTGGCGGGCGGACAGCTGTGGACTCCATGAGTTTCAGCCTCGTCAAAGGCGAAGTTCTGGGTTTCCTCGGGCAGAATGGCGCGGGCAAATCCACGACAATGCGTATGGCTGCTGGTGTGATCGAGCCCGATAGCGGCGACGTTATTGTGTCTGGCCACTCTATTGTGTCCGATCGGCGTGAAGCGCAGCGGCGCCTTGGTTTTCTGCCCGAAGGCGCGCCGCTTTATCCTGACATGACGCCGCTCGATTTCCTGAATTTCCTCTGCGCGGCGCATCGCATTTCGCGGAAAGACTGTCGAAGCGCCGTCGAGCGCGTGATCGCCGACGCACGTATTGGCGATGTGATGTCGAAACGGGTCTCCACGCTGTCGAAGGGGTATCGTCGCCGTGTGGGACTGGCAGGGGCATTGATCCATGACCCGGACGTTCTGATCCTTGACGAGCCAACCGACGGGCTCGACCCGATCCAGAAACGAGCCGTCAGGGCGCTCATCTCCCGAATGGCAAAAGATAAGGCTATCGTCATTTCGACCCACACGCTGGAAGAAGTGCCGGCCATGTGTAACCGGGTCATCATTATTGATCAGGGCAAACTCATCGCCGACAGTTCGCCAGAGGAAATGGCGAAGCGCCGCGAGGGCGGTCTAGAAGAAGCATTTATCGACCTCGTCTCCAAGCAGGAGGCCGTCAGAAATGAAGGTTGAGCTGCACGATATTCTTACAAGCCTGCGTGCAAGTTACCTGCGAGAGCTGCGCGCGTATTTCGCGACGCCGCTGGCCTATGTGTTCGTCGCCATCTTCCTGATGCTGGTAGGTGTGTTCACCTGGGAGGCCTCACGTTTCTTCGATACGGGGCTCGCTGACCTCCAGCCCTTCTTCTACTGGCATCCCTGGCTCTACATGATCTTCCTGCCCGCGCTCTCCATGCGTCTCTGGGCCGACGAGATCGCCTACAGCACCTCCGAGCTTCTCTTTTCGCTACCTGTCAGCCTCTTTGGCCTTGCAACCGGCAAGCTGTTGGCAGCCTGGAGCGTCGCGGCATTGTCGCTCCTCCTGACTTTCCCGATGTGGATCACGGTGAACTATCTCGGCGCACCTGATAATGGCGCCATCGCCATTACCTATCTGACCAGCCTGCTCATGGCCGGCGCGTACCTTTCGATCGGCGCGGCCATGTCTTCGCTCTTCTCCAGTCAGGTGCTGGCCTATATCGCTGGCATTCTTGTCGCTTTCGTCTTTACAGCTGCGGGCTGGCCAATGCTGGTCGGCGCAATCTCCGGCCTGCTCGGCGCCGCAGCGGGTGATCTCGTCGCGCAGTTTTCTTTCCTCACCTACTTCGAGACAGCCCAGCGCGGCGTGCTCGAGCTTCGCGCGCTTCTGTTCTTCGGTGGCGTCACCCTTACCTGGCTGGCGTTGAATACGATCTGGGTCGCCAACAAGCGGGCGTTTGCAGGATGACCCCACGCGCTTTTCTTCCTGCCGCAACGGCGCTGATACTCGCGATTTTTGTCGCTGCGACACTGGTCATCTATCCGCTGACCCGGCCAGCGCGGGTCGACTTCACGCAGAATGCGCTGTTTACGCTTTCGCCTGAAACCAGAACCGTCCTCGACTCGCTCGAAGAACCGATTGAGCTGACGTTCGTCTATACGCGTCAGGTCGGGCAGGATTACCCGCAGGTCCGCGCCTATGCTGCGCGGGTGCGCGAGCTGCTCGACAGCTATTCGGCAGTCGCAGGGGCTAACCTCAGGATTACCGAAATTGACCCCAAGCCCTTTTCCGAGGCTGAAGACCAGGCGCTTGCGGCCGGCATCGACGCGGTCGACACTGAAGGTGACGACCCGCTTTATTTTGGAATTATCGGTCAGAACACCGTCGATGAACAGCGCGTTCTCGCCTTCCTGGCACCAGAGCGCGAGGAAACGCTCGAATACGACCTTACGCGCCTCATCGCCCGCCTCGACCGCCCTGATCCGCCCAGGATCGGTCTTCTGACAACATTGCCGGGTATGGACGCCGAGGCCGATGATGGCGGTTATACGCTTCTTCAGGAGATGGAGCGGTCCTTCAGCGTCGAAACTATCGCAAGCGACTTCTATGCCCTGCCGGAAGATCTCGACGCGCTGATCATGATACACCCGCCAGAACTGACTGAGTGGCAGAGCTGGGTCATCGACCAGTTCATCCTGCGCACAGGCCGCGTCGTCATGTTGGTCGATGCGGCCGCCAAGACCTCGCCGGAGCCGCCAAGCCGCCGGGTTGAACGCCGCATCCGCTCCGACCTTGGCCGGTTTGGGGAGGTCTGGGGCGTCACGCTTGCGGATGAGGTGATCGCTGACACCGAAACCGCGCTGTCGATACAGGCTCCGACAGGTGGCGGCCGCACCGGTATCGTCCGTCATCCGCTTTATCTTTCCACACCGCCCGCAATGATGTCGCAGGACAGCATCCTGACCGCTCCGCTTTCGCGGTCAGTCAACTTTGCGTCTTCAGGCGCTCTGGTTCTCGACGAAACCTCGCCGATCGACAGGGAAGTGCTGATCGAGACGGGCACGGCACCGTCCTGGATCGCCCCTGAAACTGCAATGACCGACGTCGGTGTTGAAGAGGCGTTGGCTCTCTACGAGCCAACGGAAGGGGCGAGGGCGCTCGGTGTCCGCGTCCATGGCACACTGGTTTCTGCCTTTCCGGATGGACGCCCCGACCCCGTCATGCCGGAAGACCCTGTGATGGCCGAGTTTGCCGCCCAGGCGATCGAGGAAGCCGAGGCACACATTTCCTCCAGTGAACGGGAAGCGGAAATCCTCATCCTCGCAGACGCAGATATGGTCGATGACGGGCTCTATATCGACATGCAGCGCCAGAGTGCTTTCGCTGACAATGGCGCGCTCATCATGAATGCACTCGACATGATGTCAGGGAACGCCAACCTGCTCAGCCTACGTGCCCGGGCGTCTTCACGGCGTACGATGACACGGGTTGAGGCAATGCGCGATGAGGCCCAGGCGCGTTTCTTCGAGGAACAAGACCAGCTCGAAACCCAGCTTGCGGCATCCGAAGCCCGGCTGCAGGAACTTCTCCAGATCGATAGCCGCGATAGTACGCTGCTCGACGCCGCAACAGGCGCGAGCCTCTCGGGAGAGCAACAGGAAGAACTTGGGCAGCTGCGCAGCGAGGTTCTGGAGACCCGGGAGCGCCTGCGTTCGATTGAGCGTGACTTCCGGCGAAACATTGATGGGCTCGAGGGCTGGCTGAAATTCATCAATATCTTCGCCGGTGCGATCCTGATCGGCGCCGTCGGGTGCTTTGTCTGGTGGCGTCGGCGGAAGGCTCCGGAATGAGCAGACGTCTAGACCGCAAGCGTTCCGTGCTGGTCCAGCGGCTGTCGATTGCGGCAGCCTCCCTCTGGATCATTCTTATCCTGTTTTCTGTTTTCAATGCGGGCGGCCGATCTACCAGCCCAAGAACAGGTAATCCTGTTCTGTCGAACTTTTCTGCGATCAAAGGCGATATCTCGCGCATCACGGTGACTGAACAGGATGTGGCCTACAATCTGGTCAAGCGCGATGGAGCCTGGCTCATGGAGGAATCTGGCGCCTATCCGGTCCGCGAGGACAGACTCAATACACTGCTGGAAGGTCTTGAAACGCTAAGCTGGGGTGAGCGTCGAACCTCGAACCCGGAGCGCCTGTCGTTGCTCGCGCTTGGCGATCCGCGTGAAGAGGGCAACGGCACGCTGATTGAGTTGTTCTCCGGTGATGGGGCGCGCGTGGCCGAGGTCATTACAGGCCGGCGCAACGAACACACCTATGCTCGCAAGCCGGAGGAAACGATTGCGTTTCGCGTGCGTGGTGACCTGCCACCCCTCCGCACGCGTGAGGCATGGCTCGATCTCGATATCATGTCGATTGAGCCCTCAGCGGTGTCGGCTGTGCGTATAACTGATCGCGCCGGGAATTCAGTCTACCTTTCGCGGCCGCCGGGCAGCGGTGCGAGAAGTTTTCGTCCTGCGCCGCCCTATCAGGATTTTCAGGTGGCCAACCCTCTGGCCATCTCAGCCACTGCGCTTGCCATTACGCGGCTTGCGCCCATCGATGTGAAATCCGCAGAGGCGCTTGCTGGACGTGCTGTCTCGCGGCATATCAGCGAGACGTTTGATGGGCTGGAAATTGACCTCAGGGCTTGGCGTGAGCCGGATGGGTACTGGGTGACGCTGCGTGCCATCGAAGCCGGTGAGGGCGCGCGCCGTGCAAGAACCATCAATGAACGCGCCGAGCCTTACGCTTTCAAGCTGACCGAGTATGACTGGCGCGAATTTACGCCATCCGTGAGAGAGCTTGTTACACGGCCTGCGCCTGAAGACACAAGCGCGCCCCTGCCCCCTGCAGACTTCCAGCCCTAGTCACGAGCCCGAGAGATGATGGCGAACCGCAGGAGCGGTGCGATCAGGCTTATGGCAAGACGCTCGAGTGGGCCGCTTGCGTGCTTTCTGAAATAGTAGACGAGGCTGTCAGCCTTATAGCCGGCGACGCGTTTGGCGGGTGCCTCCGATGTAGCGCCGTAATGAAGGGCGCCTGCGTGCGGCGTGTAGGTCGTAACGCCTCCCGCCTCCGTTGCGCGCCGGCAGATGTCGACATCTTCGACATGCATGAAGAACCCCTCGTCGAAGCCGCCAAGAGCGCTGAAATCCCGCGCGGAAACAAGCATGAGCGCGCCCGACACGGCTCCAACCTCTACCGGCCCTTCCGGAGCAGGTGTGCGTTCCAGCGTCCAGGTATTGAAACCTGAGAAAGTGGTAAGCGCTCGGAGCAGGGTTAGCTTGCGCCGCCTTGGTCCGCGTACTTCTCGACCATAGGTATCGAAGACGTTGCCCCCGACGATGCACGGGTGCGGCTGGCCTCTAGCAGCCTGCTGCATCGCTTCGATGCTGCCACGCTTCAGGATTGCATCAGGGTTGATGATAAGGAGGTCGCCCTCATCCACGCCCGCTGCACCGCGATTGACGCCCGCCCCGAAACCAATATTGCCACCCGCGTCGATGAGAGAGATGGCCTGCCGGCTCTCACAAAAATTCCGAAGCCAGATCCGCATCGTTTCCGGATTACCATTATCGACGATGCGGACCGCATCCACCGCGGGATCGCTTGCCAGCGCGTACAGGCATTCCTTCAGACTTTGCCCAGTGTGATAGCTGACCACGATGGCGGTGGTCGGGTCTGTCATTTGGCGCCAAGTCTTGCAGGCCCTGTCACACGGTCGAGCAGGATGACGCCAGCCGAAGCGAGCGCAATCGTCGCCCAGAAAGCTTCGTTCCAGACGCTGTAGGACAGGCTGAACAGGGCAAAGGAGCCGCCGATCAAGCTCGCGACCGCAAGTCGGGTCGGGATGTCAACATCACCAGGTCGCGGGAGACGGTTGCCGATGATGATAAGTGAGGCAATGGCGAGGATAACGCCAATAATGCCGGTCTCAGCCCAGATCTGCAGGCCCATATTGTGCGGGTGTCCGGGCAGGATGCGATAGACTTCCCAGTCGGCATTATCGCTGCGACACTTCTGGTCTACTTCGCGAAGAAGATCAGGCCGATCGCCAAACGTATCACGCCATTCCTTGGACGCCTCGATTCCATGACCGGTGAGAGGGCGTTCCATTATCTTTTCCGATGTCAGATTCCACGCCCATACGCGCGACTGGACTGAACACGGCATCGGCATATCAGTTCGCGTCAGCGCTGCAGCGCCCACGCCAAGGATCAGCGGAGACAGCAGGATGATGGCTGACATCGCGATCATCAGTATCCGGAAGCCATGATGGACAAAGATCATGACCACACCAATGGCCACAGCCATGCAAATCACGCCAAGAAGTGCGACATCAGTGCCGATCATCAGGAAGGCCACGAAGGCCACGGTAAGCAGCGCGACGCAGGCCGCGACAGTGGCGCGCCCCGCGAATGCAGCAGCCAGTCCAATGAGAATGGGCAGACCAAGTACGAAGGCATTGGCGCTGCGCAGGATGTTCTGTGGCGCCTCCTTCACCCGGTCACTCATCGGCGCATAGAGGTCGAGCGTAAGTTCCGGAAACAGCCCCATGGAGAGTGTCAAAAGGCCGTGCAGGCCAAGCATGCATCCGACCACCAGCAGGGACTGGCGCCCTGCTCCCTGCGGAATGCGAAGCGCCGCCGCAATCGTCAGCGTTCCCGCAAGCACTGTGAGCAGAATGCGAAGGCCTGCCGCATCCACATTCATTGTACCCTCTGACAGCGCGCCATCGATGATTGAGCCTGTTTCAGCGGACCAGAGGCTGCTCGCGGCTGACCAGGCGGCGAGCGCAAATAGCGACAGGACGATGAGGTTGAACCGGCGAAGAGGCGCAAAGAAAGCCGCCGCGATCGCAGTGAGGCCGATCAGGGCCGAGTAGCCCTGCGCCCCGAAAACGGCGACCGGCAGCCAGAGCACGAATGCTATGGCCAGTACTATGGCAAAGCCTGCCCCACGCCCCTGTGCCATGCTATTCGTCTCCAGCTCTTCTAAGGTCAGGCGGTGTAGCTTCGGCAGCGATCTTTGACGCCGCTTCGTCGAGACCGAGTATCTCCTGGCCCTGCGAGCCGAAGCGCCGCAGCGCAACCTTGCGATCATCCGCCTCGCGCTGACCAACGACGGCGATCACGGGAACCTTCCGGAGGGAATGTTCGCGGACCTTGTAGTTGATCTTTTCATTACGCGTGTCGACTTCTACGCGGAGGCCTGCGGCGCGCAGCGTGCGGGCAGCTTCCTCAGCGTATTCGTCGGCGTCCGAGGTAATCGTTGCGACGATCACCTGTGCGGGCGCAAGCCAGAGCGGGAAAGCACCTGAAAATTCCTCGATCAGGATGCCGATAAAACGCTCCATGGAGCCAAGAATGGCTCGGTGCAGCATCACGGGGCGCTGCTTGGTGCCATCAGACGCCGTGTATTCGGCGCCGAGACGCTCAGGCAGCACGTAGTCGAGCTGCAGCGTGCCACACTGCCAGACACGGCCGATCGCGTCCGTCAGCTGGAATTCAAGCTTCGGCCCATAGAAAGCGCCTTCGCCTGGCAGGATCTCACAAGGTAGACCTGCCGCATCGACGGCGTCTTTCAGGCCCTTCTCGGCCCGGTCCCACGTCTCGTCGCTACCTGCGCGGACGTCCGGGCGCGTTGACAGCTTCACGGCGATCTCTTCGAAGCCGAAGTCACGATAGACGCTTTCCAGCAGGCGGCAGAACTTGATCGACTCTTCGACGATCTGGTCCTCACGGCAGAAGATATGTGCGTCATCCTGCGTGAACTGGCGCACGCGCATTATGCCATGGATAGCGCCGTGCGGCTCATTGCGGTGACAGCAGCCAAACTCCGCGAGGCGGATAGGCAGGTCGCGATAGGACTTCTGGCCCTGCTTGAAAACCTCGACATGCGCCGGGCAGTTCATCGGCTTCAGCGCCATCAGCTTGGCGTCTTCGGGCACCGAAATCTCGACCCCTTCTTCCCCTTCAGGAATGAAGTCAGGCACGATGAACATGTTCTCGCGATATTTGCCCCAGTGGCCGGATTTCTCCCACTGAACGGAGTCCATGAGCTGCGGTGTCTTGATCTCGTCATAACCTTCAGCGTCCAGGCGGCGGCGCATATAGGCCTCGATCTGGCGCCAGACCGTATAGCCATTGGCATGCCAGAAGACTGACCCGGCCGCAGCCGTGCCGTCGAGATGGAAGAGATCGAGCTGCGCACCGATCCGGCGATGATCACGCTTTTCGGCTTCCTCAATGCGCAGAAGATGGGCCTTGAGATCCTTCTCATTCGCCCAGGCCGTGCCGTACATGCGCTGCAGCATCTCGTTGCGATGATCACCGCGCCAGTAGGCGCCCGCCAGCTTCATCAGCTTGAACGCCTTTGGTAGTTTCCCCGTCGATGGCAGGTGCGGGCCACGGCAGAGGTCGAACCAGTCGCCCTGCTTGTAGACCGTGATCGGCTCACCCGGCGGGATGATGTCGTCGATGATCTGCGCCTTGTAGTCTTCACCGATCTTCTTGAACGTCTCGATGGCGTCTTCCTTCGACCAGACTTCCCGGACGATCGGGTAGTCCTTGTCGATGATCTCTTCCATCTTCTTCTCGATGCGCTCGAAATCCTCCGTAGAGAAAGGCTTCTCGCGCGCGAAATCGTAATAGAAGCCGTCATCAATCACGGGGCCGATCGTAACCTGTGTGTCAGGGTACATCTCCTGTACGGCCTGCGCGAGCACGTGGGCGGCATCGTGCCGGATGAGCTCAAGGCCCTCCTTGTCACGCGCCGTCACGATGGCGACCTCTGCGTCGCCGTCCAGCGGGCGGTTCAGGTCATAGAGTTCCCCATTTACCTTGGCCGCAAGCGCAGCCTTGGCGAGGGATATGGAAATGGATTCCGCAACATCGGCCGGGCTTGCCCCGTCCTCATACTGGCGCTGCGATCCATCTGGTAGCGTTACATTGATCATGGATTTGCTTTTCAGTTCGTCTCAGGGCCTGCATCCGGGAAGGGCCGCTGCGTTCTGGCCCAGTCTCCGGCACGCCAGGGCGCCCAGACAGGTATCGTCTCTGCTTTCTCAGGAACAGGATCGTATCCGCTGGAGCCGCCAGGGCGGCATCGCGACAGCCGGGCCAGTGTCATCCATCCGCCGGTCCACAGACCATGACGGGAGACGCAATCAGCACAATATTCGCTGCACGACGGTACATGACGGCACTGTGCTCCAAACACCTGAAAGGCGGGAGACAGCGTCAGCTTGTACGTTTTGAGGGCCGCATGCGCGACCTTGCTGCGTCGTTCGGACATAAGGCTTCATGGCCCAGTTCGTGTTTCGTCGAAAGCGGTTCTAGACGCGTGGACGGCGGCCCTCAACCCGATAAGGCTGCAGGATTTTCTTCCCGGGGCTGCCTCTCGGCTACGGCGGTCACGCTCAGGCCGCCGCAGCCCGCTTAGTTCGTGCGGTTTCGATGGCCGCGCAGGCCGCATCGAACGCCAGCATCGTCGAGGTGTGGCGGGGCGGATAATCAGCAACGCCTTCGAGGTGACGCAGCTCTGCAAACCGGCCTTTCGGTGGCTCACCATTCTCTTTCAACATCGCTTTCAATGCGTCACGCGCGGCGAACACTTCGTCCACCGGTGCGCCGACCGCATGCTCGGCGAGCACAGCTGTGGCCGCTTGCCCAAGGGCACAGGCTTTCGGGTCGACAGCTATGGCTTCGACCGTGTTGCCGTCTTCGCTGAGGCGAATATCAACGCGTACGATCGAGCCGCAGACACGTGAGACCTTCTCCGCCGCCGCATCGGCCTGGGGAAGCGTCCCGACATGCGGGATATTGGCGGCGAGTTCCAGCACGCGATTATGATATAGCTCTGCGCTCATGGCCCATAGATCGTCCCGATAGCGCTGAAGATCAAGTAAACTCGGTGAAACCAGCCCTAGATGCCGAGAAAAGCCATGACGCGCGGCAGGATGCGGACGAGCAACATGGCGGCCCCCAGAAGGCTGCCAATCGCGATAATGAGGAGCACGCCGTCGCGTGCGGTAAGGGCAAGGCCGAAGAGAAGGACGGTCAGACCGGGCAGGAATGGGCCGAAGGGCACGAGCCCCAACGGGAATGTGATGAGCGCGGCAGCGACACAAGCTAAAGCGACGAGGTTGATGAACGGCACCTGCGTCAGGAAAGTCAGGCGCGGTTTCAGGATCTGGTCCACCGCATGGGCGTGCTTTTCGATCATGTGGATACCGCCGATAAGATGCTTGCGCGGAAAGCTGAAATCGAGCGCGCGGCGCGGCAACCATGGATATTTCAGTCCAATTACGATCTGTAGCGCGAAGATCAATGTGACGAGCGCGATCAGCCAGTTTGCGCCGGGGACGATGGAGAGTGGGCTGATTGAGATGAAGCCGAGCAATAGAAGCACCGGGCCATAGGCGCGGCGGCCCACCGCATTTAGGAGGTCGGCGATCGTCACTGTCTCGCCCTCTGTACGCTCTTCCAGCGAGATCAGAAGCGAGCGAAGATTGTTTACGTGGCTCATGGGGCCCCAGCGATTCGATCGTGTACGATGTTTCCGTCCGCATCTTTCATGCGAATGTTCGTCTCATAAACGCTGCAGACCACGAATACGTTCACACAGCGTTCACGCACCCAAAATTAACGCATATTAACCAAAAAGCTTGTCTCTCAGGCCTTTAATGGTAGGCTGAATACTGAATTTCTGAGGGGAGCTATCCATGAAAACCATACGCCTTGCAGCATTGGCTGCTTCTGCACTTGGTCTGACAATTTCTGCGGCTGCGCAGGACTTTATGAAAGAGGCCACATACGGCACGATCGAGTTGAGCGCGGGCTTCCAGCCTGACCCTCATGAGATCGATTTGCGTGCGGGCGGCAGCCTCGATGCAACCGATAAGCTTGGCTCCAATTGTCCTGGTTTTGTCGCCGACGCGCCAGACTATGACCTGCTCTACGATAACGGGTCTGGTTCGCTTCCGCTTATTATTACCGTTCGCTCAGCGTATGACACGACACTTGTGATCAACACGCCAAATGGCGACTGGCTCTGTGACGACGATAGCGGCCCTAGCCACAATCCTTCCATCCGGTTCGATCCGGGCGCCGATGGCCTCTACGATATCTGGGTTGGCACCTATGAGCGCGGCTCTCTTCAGGACGCCACCCTGGTGATTTCCGAGCTGAGTTCTTCAGAGGATTAAACTCGCCACCCGAGACATGAGAACGCCCCGGTGCTGCCGGGGCGTTTTTCGTTGCCTGAAATTTCATCTGGTAGACTCTGCGTACACGCGTGACCGCAGTATTACTGCGGCTCGAAATGCGCGCCGAACCGCTGGATGTCATGCGATCTCGTGGCGTTGCCTTCGCGCTGGATCAAATAGAGGCGGTCATACTCGCTGGCCTCTACAATCGGCTCTCCGGGGTCTGCCCCTAGGAATTCAGCAAGCGCGGGCGTGGTATTGGAGTGGCCCACCACCAATACCGTCACGCCGTCTGCGGTGATTTCGTCTGCGAGCGACTGCAGGTCTGAGGCATCATAGAGCAGCACATCGATACCCAGCCGCTCTGCCAGCGGCGCGGCGGTTTCGCGGGTGCGGCGATAGTCGCTCGACCAGATATTCTCAATGTCCTTATCCGACAGCAGGTCAGCAAGCGTATCGGCTCGAAGTAGGCCATCGCCGGCAAGTGATGGATCGTCGCCAGTCTGTTTTTCTGCATGGCGCACGAGATAGACCGTGTACGTGGTATCGGCGCTCTCGCCTGCTTCTCCGGGTAACACCGCGCAAGACGCGGCCGCGAACGCCGCGGCAAGAACTGTCAGGAGCAGAGCGAGGCGCTTCATCCGTTCAATCCAGACTAGATACGGCGCCAAGTCGAACCACCTGCGCCATCCATGACTTCGATGCCTTCGGCAGTGAGCTGGTCCCGAATCCGGTCAGCCTCTGCCCAGTCCTTCGCCTGACGGGCATCTAGCCGGGCCTGAACGAGCGCGTCGATCCGTGCCTTGTCGTCTTCGTTGCCGCCTTGCTCCCAGGCTGAAGGCGATAGCGTCAGCAGGCCAAGCTTTTCGCCTGCGGCCAGCAGTTCGGCGCGTGCCTTTGCCATCTTCGCTGCGTCCTTGGCATCAGCTGCGAGGTTCGCCTCAGAGGCAAGGCGCGAGAGCTCTGCCAGCGCAACCGGTGTGTTCAGGTCATCATTGAGCGCCTTGTCGATGCTCTTGTCGCTCGCTTCGCCGCCTTCCGCGTCCCAGACGCGGCGGAGCGCGCCATAGATACGGCCTAGCGTGGTTTTCGACTGTTCCAGCAGGTCACGCGTCCAGTCCAGCGGCGCACGGTAGTGACCTGACAGGAGCGCAAAGCGAAGCACCTCGCCGGGCCAGTCCTCAATCAGGTCATGGATGAGTTTCACATTGCCGAGCGACTTCGACATCTTCTCGCCCTCCATGTCGAGGAAGCCATTGTGCAGCCAGTAGCGGGCCATCGGTTCGCCATGGGCGCATTCTGACTGGGCGATTTCATTCTCATGGTGCGGGAATTGAAGGTCGATGCCGCCGGCATGAATGTCGATCGTCTTGCCAAGGTGCGCAGCGATCATGGCAGAGCATTCTATATGCCAGCCGGGGCGGCCACGGCCCCATGGGCTGTCCCAAGTCGCCTCGTCCGGCTCGCCTTCCTTGGCAAACTTCCAGAGCGCGAAATCGGCCGGATTGCGCTTGTCTTCAGACACGGCAACGCGCGCGCCAGCTTCATTGTCTTCAGGCCTGCGGCCAGAGAGCTTTCCATAATCTTCCATCTGGCCGACATCGAAGAAGACGCCAGAGGCGGCTGGATAGGCATAGCCCTTGTTCACCAGTTGCTGGGTCAGGCGGACCATGCCGTCTACATGCTTTGTTGCCCATGGCTCAATCGATGGCGGCAGCACATTCAGCGCAGCCATGTCAACATTATAGATCGCCGCATATTTCTGCGTGATCTCATCAATCGGCGTGCCTTCCTCCAGCGAGCGGGCGATGATTTTGTCTTCCACGTCGGTGATGTTGCGGGCATAGAGAACCGACGCCTCGCCATAGGTTCGCCGCAGCAGGCGGAAGAGGACGTCAAAGACGACCGGCGGGCGCGCATTGCCAATATGGGCGTAATTATACACCGTCGGCCCGCACACATAGAGTGTCACACGATCAGGGTCCTGAGGTTCGAAAACCTGCTTTTCTCGTCCAAGCGTATTGTAGAGCTTCAGGGGCATTTGATTTGGCTTCTTCTGCCGGCGCGGCGTCGAGGGGTGAGAACTGTGGCTGCTTGAACGCAAATTCTGGGCGCGCGTCAATTCGCAGGGGTGCTGGCAAAGGCCGGGGCGCTGCCCCGGGCGACCGCGATCTGCTGCGCCAGCAGAAGGGCCGCTGCAGCCAGAATGACGGGGCCGAGCGGCGCGAAAAAAGTGATCAGCGGCAGGAAGAGCAGGGCGCCCATCACAAGGTTGAACCGCGTCAGGACGGGGCCGTCCCCGGTCTCCCGTGAGAACACCAGATAGAGCGCAGGCACCAGTGCCAGCATGTCGTAATTGAAGGCGTAGGGCGAGAAGAGAAACACCGCGACGAGAAGCAGGGCGGTTTCCAAGTCCGGCGCGGCTGATGGCTTCCGGAAAGCCCAGATCACCAGCCCCAGAGCCAGCAGCGAAAAGGGCCCCTGAATCAGCATCGCCAAGGAGGCGTCGAGCCCAGCAAGCCGTCCCAACGCGAACCCTGTTGGCATCATGCGCAGGAAGATACCTGTGCCCTCCTCAGCGACGATGCGCTGAAAGGGCAGGACGTGCTCAAAATAGTCCCGCCACAGATCCATGCCGAAGATGAGCGCAGACAGAACGATCATTGTGGCACTTGTGACGACAGCCGAGCCGATCACCGTCCAATGCGCTCGAAGCAGAAGGAAGACGGGGATGAGTAGCCCAAGCTGAGGTTTTGCCGTCAGCGCGCCGAGGCAGATGCCTGCCAATATTGGCCGATGACGGACAAGGCTCACACCCAGAAAAAGAAGCGCGCCTGCGATCAGGCCGTTCTGACCGAAAGCGGCATTCACCAGAAAGGCGGGCGCGGCCATCGTGAAGAGCGCATAGGTGGCCCAGTCCCGCCTCTGCGCGCCAAGGCCCAGCCCCGTCGCCGCGACAAAAAGTACAGCGCCGACACCAATCCAGAGCGCGTAGGCAGGCAGATAGCCAAAAAGGCCGAGTGGCAGAATGAAGAACAGATAGTGCGGCGGGTACGACCAGTTAAGCGCCAGTGCGATTTCATACTGGGCCTGCAAATAGGCGCGGTACTCACTGACCTTCATCAGAGTCTCGCCAGCCGCGTCCAGAACAAGTCTGCTTGCACTGTAATAATTGACAAAATCGCGCCCGATAAGCTCCCGGCCCGTTACGTCGACGAGGCCATTGGCGGCGCTCAGATAGACACCATACGCAATGGCTGAGACGCACAGAATGGCGACTGCATAGTATTGAAAAAGCCGTTGCATCGCGCCCTGCCGCCACGCCCTCAACGGGCCGCCCTCAGTCCGAAATCGCTAGCACTTCAGTCTTAACAGTCCGCTTCGAAGGGCTGTCTTGTCGCTGCGGCAGTGATGGCGACTTGTAGAAATAGTGATCCAGTTGGCTTATGTGGAAGTATACGCCCTGAGGGAACACTAATGGGCGGGCGTTAAGTCCGGTATTGGGGTGCATAGGGCGCACCCACAGAACATCTGGCTCGACCCCCGTCCCTCAGAAATAGGATGATTTGGCAATGGACGCCATTACGAGAGATGAAAACCGGGGTGAGATGGATCCCGTGAAACGGCCGACGCAGCAGGAAGCCGAAGACGCCGTTCGTACACTGCTCGCATGGGCGGGCGATGATCCGCGCCGCGAGGGTCTGCTTGATACGCCGAAGCGCGTCGTGAAGGCTTATAAGGAGTGGTTCCAGGGTTATGAGGAAGACCCTGTGAAATATCTCTCCCGCACCTTTGACGATGTGCAGGGCTATGACGACATGGTTATGCTGCGTGAGATCGACGTCGAAAGCCATTGTGAACACCACATGGCCCCCTTCCTGGGTACCGCTTACGTGGCATACATGCCGACCCAGGCTGTCGTTGGTATCTCCAAGATCGCCCGCGTGGTCGAGATTTTCGCCAAGCGCCTGCAGACACAGGAAACGATGACCGCGCAGATCTGTGACGCCATCACTGATAGCCTCGCACCAGCCGGTACCGCCGTGCTGATCGATGCGGTGCACCAGTGCATGACGACCCGCGGCGTACACCATCCGAACGTCTCGACGATCACGACCCAGTTCACGGGCGTCTTCAAGACGGACAAGGACATGCGCGACCGCTTCCTGCGCCTTGCAGGACGGTAGGCAAGACTGCCAATCGGCCGCATTTCTCGGGCCGCTAAAATGACTTAGGAGCCGTCTCATCATGAGGCGGCTCTTTCATTTTCTGGCCCTGCTTGGCCTCTTTGCCTATGCCGCGAATGGCGCGCAGGCGCATCTGCAGATGGCGCAGGGCGAGACGATTGCCATCCCGATCTGCGGTGATGGGCTCAGCCGCACGATCGAAATCTCACTTGGCGGAGAGCCGGAGGACACCTCTGGCGTCACCTGCTGCGGTGACTGTCTCCTCCCGCTGGCGCTCCCCGTCTCGGCCCCGTCCATACCGGTTCGCCTGATTGAGGTGCGTCCCCGCGCATTCGTCCAGGCCCCATACCATATTCATCCACGCTCACCGCTCTGGCCCGGTGCCCCGCCGCAAGGCCCGCCCACTCTCGCCTGATCTGAACAGAAAACGACTTCCCGGCCGCCCCTCAGGCGCGGCCCGTTCAATCACGTGAGACATCAGATGAAACTGAAGACACTCTGCGCCGTGGCAGCGCTTAATGCCGCACTCGTCCCCGTAGCTCAGGCCCATGAAGGCGACGGCGGCAATGTCACCTATGCCAGCGACCACGCCCCGATTGGCGTCATGGCTGACCATCGGCACGGTAAAGGCGAGTGGATGCTCTCCTATCGCTACATGTATATGGACATGTCCGGTAACCGCGGCGGCACTGACAGCATAGATCCCGATACCATCGTGACTACCGTGCCCAACCGGTTCGCTGGCGCACCAATGATGCCGCCCACCCTGCGCGCCGTTCCGCTAGAGATGCCCATGAAGATGCATATGGGCGGCGTGATGTTTGGCCTGACGGACCGCATCACCCTGATGGCCATGGTCAATTATCATACGAAGGAAATGGATCACCGCACCTACCAGGGCGGCATGGGCACCAATGTGCTGGGCAATTTCACCACCGAAGTCTCTGGCTGGGGCGATGCCAGTCTGGGCGCAATCGTCGGTCTTGATGATGGCAGCCAGCCGCACCGGCAGGTAAACGCGTCCCTCATGCTGTCTGTCCCGATAGGCTCGATCACAGAGAGCGATCGCGTCCTGACGCCGATGAATATGCGCCCACAGATGCGCCTGCCTTACCCCATGCAGCTCGGTTCCGGCACGTTCGACCTCAAGCCAGCGTTGACGGCGCGTAGCCGGACCGGCCAGTGGAGCTATGGGGCGCAAGCTTCGGCCGTCATCCGCCTTGGCGACAATGACGAAGGCTATTCGCTCGGCGATGTGTTCGAGGCGACCGGCTGGCTGGCCTTCGAGCCCAAGCCCTGGCTGTCGATCTCAGGTCGCCTGAAAGCCAGCACCAAGGGCGCCGTCGACGGGATCGATCCGAACATCATGGCCCCGGTCCAGACCGCCGATCCTGACAATCACGGCGGCGAAACGGTCGAGGCGCTGTTCGGGATGAACCTCGCCGGGTCCACAGACTGGCGCAAAGGCCACCGCCTCGCGCTGGAGTTCGGCGTGCCGCTCTACCGCGACCTCAACGGCCCGCAGCTGGAGACCGACTACACGCTGACGTTCGGCTGGCAGAAAGCGTTCTAGGCGTACCGGCCGGGCCCCAGACCAGAGGGCCCGGCCAATTTCCTGCTTGACCGGACGGGGTGCGCTGTTATTATCGAAAGTCGATAATAAGAAGAAGGACACCTCCCATGCGTGCAGAACTGGTCCGCGTTGGCCTGCATCAGGTCGATATCAAGATTGTCTCCGATGACGGCGAAATGCATGTGCTCCAGTGGCGGCGCAACCTGCTCTGGGATGAGGTCCTGCTCAACGGCAAGCGCCAGGCGCATTCTGGCGGGTTCGCACGTGAAAAATGCTACGGCCTCGTCTTCGGGAAGGCGCTCGATGGCAGTGGCGGCACCAAGGTCATGCTGCTTCTCGACCCGTCGACCAGCTATGGCAATTGGGGCAATCCCAACCAGCAGCTTTCAGGCGTCCGGCTCGAGACAGCCGATGGTCCTGTCGTCGCCTTCGGCACGCTGGACCCGAAGAATCTCGAAAAGCCTGCGACCTTCTCCGACTGGATGAAAAAGACGATGGGCATGGACTGGGGCGACGAGCGTCGGCCTCACTAGGCCGGCGAATGCCTCCCACGCCTCATGGTGAGCGAAGTCGAACCACGAGGCGGGAAATATCGCGGATCGCCCTCGTCCTTCGGCTTCGCTCAGGATGAGGGCGTTTCACTTCCCGTCAATTTTGTGACCCCAGCCGCTTCTTCGTCATCCCGATGTGAGGCCGCGCGGACGTCGGATCTTCCGGCCAGTCATGCTTGGGATATTGCGCCCGCATATCCTTTGCCATGTCGCGGTAGCCGCCCGCCCAGAAACCCGGAAGGTCCTTCGTCACCGCAATCGGACGGCCTGCAGGCGAAATGAGCTGTAGCGTGACCGGCACGCGCCCGTCAGCGATGGCGGGCTGGCGCGTCATACCAAACAGCTCCTGCGCCTTTGCTTCGACCAGGGGCGCATTGTCGCTGAGATAGTCGATCGATGCGTTCCGGCCTGAAGCGAGCGGTACCGAAGCGGGCGTCAGCGTGTCGATCTCCTGCGCCTTTGGCCAGCCAAGCGACTGCTTCAGCGCGTTCAGCACCGCGCCGTCTGAGGGAAACTGGAAAGCGCCGCCACTGAGCGCAGGCGCAAGCCAGTCGCTCACAGACAGGCGAAGGCTCTCATCATCCAGATCGGGCCAATCGTCGAAAGCACGCGCGATCAGCTTTAGCCGGGCCAGGAACACCGCCACGGGTGCGCCAATTCCGGCGGCGTCGAACCCGTTCTCATGCCCGAAGTCGATGAATGCGCTTCTTGCGGCCTCGCCTGAGGGTTTGGGTGTTGGCGTTTCAGAGAGGACGATCTGGCCGATGGCCTTCACCCGCCGCCCCCGAAAGCTGCGTGTTTCGGGATTAAAGCTCGCCCACTCTTCTGTCACTGGCGGGTGGAGTTTCAGGACATCTGCTTCGGCAAGCGGGGCGGCCAGCGTGATGCGCGCCCGGCCTGCCGCGCCGATCATGTCCGCCACGACAATCCAGTGCGAATTGCCAAGGCCTGCATCGCCCGGCAGGTCTCCGGCGCGGCCATTGGCGAGCAGATAGCTCGTATCGGATCCATCCCGGCGCCGCGCGATCTGGCCTGGCCAGGCCTTCGCCAGCAGAAGCGCCGGGTCACCCGAAGGCCGGGCCCCATTGCTCCAGCGCTCGGCTTGGCGTTTCAATGCCTTTGCCCGTGGGCCATTGTCGCGCCTAAACCCGCTTAGCCGGTCACTGATGCTGGCGGAGCGCCCACCCATGCCCGCCTCGCTTGCCAGCGCGGCAATCTCGGCGGCCAGCGCGCGTTCGCCATCGCTTGCCGCGCTCGCGACAAGGCTTGCATATTTCGGGTCGAGCGGCAGGGCCGCCATCTCCTTGCCGCGCGGCGTCAGCTTTCCTGCCTCGTCCAGCGCGCCATACGCCGCGAGAGCTTCACGGGCCGCTTCAAGCCTCCCGCGCGGCGGCGCATCCAGCCAGGTCAGCCGGTAAGGATCATCTTCGCCCCATTCAGCCAGCGAGAGCACCAGGCCAGAGAGATCAGCGTTCAGGATTTCCGGGACCGGAGCGGCGATCAGCCCGCGCGTCTCTTCCTCGTCCCACAGCCTGTAGCAGACGCCGGGTCCAAGGCGGCCTGCGCGCCCGCGCCGCTGGTCCACATTCGCCTTTGCTGCCCGGATCGTTCGCAGCACCTGCGTGCCACTCGCCGGTTCAAACTCCGGCACGCGCGCCAGGCCGGAATCGACCACGATGTGGACGCCATCAATCGTTAGCGCGCTTTCTGCGATATCAGTTGCCAGCACGATCTTTCGCTGGCCATCGCGGGCCGGGCGGACCGCCTCGTCCTGCTCACCGGGGGACAGCGCACCGAAAAGAGGATGCACGCTGACATTGTCTGGCAAGCCGGTCAGCCGCTCTGCCGTGCGGCTGATTTCGCCAGCCCCCGGCAGGAAGCAGAGCAGAGAGCCGGTTTCGGCCCTGATCGCCTTGCCGATGGCGGCGGCCATCTGGTCCTCGATCCGGTCGCGCGTGCGGCCAAGATACTTGGTCTCGACCGGATACTGGCGCCCCTCACTCTCGATCACCGGGGCATTGAGCGACCCGGCAACCTTCTCTGTGTCGAGCGTCGCTGACATGGCAATCAGGTGAAGGTCGTCTCGAAACACAGCCTGTGCCTCGAGCGCCAGCGCAAGGCCAAGGTCGGCGTTGAGACTGCGCTCATGGATCTCGTCAAAGATGACCGCCGAGACGCCCTCAAGGGTCGGATCAGCCAGAAGACGGCGCGTGAAGAGCCCGTCCGTCATCACTTCGACGACAGTGTGCTTGGAAATCTTGCGCTCGATCCGGGTCGAAAGGCCAATGCGCCCACCCGTCTTCTCCCCGATGGTCGATGCCATCCGGTCTGCGGCCATGCGCGCCGCCAGACGGCGCGGTTCCAGCAGCAGGATCTTGCCTGGCAAGGCGTCGAAGCCGTCAATCAATCCAGCCAGGGCCAAAGGAACGCGTGTCGTCTTGCCTGCGCCGGGCGGGGCAGCCAGCACCAGTCGTTTCCGGTCCCGGATGACCGAGCATATTTCGCCGAGCAGGCTCTCAATCGGAAGGGCTGACACGTCATTCATCGCGGGCGTCGTATCGCAATCGGCGGGCCTTGGCACGGCTTCTCGCAGCGGCTTCCCGCATCCATGGTTTCGCATTCTGGCCGAACCGCGTAAGGAACTGCGCTTAAGTTTTCAGCAAAAGGCGAGAGGCCATGGCCGATACGCTCGAATTTTCCATTGTCGTCCCCATGCATAATGAGGCTGGCAATGCCGCCGGTCTGGTCGATGAGATCGCTACCGCGCTCGATGGCCGCGCCTATGAGATGATCATGGTGGACGACGCCTCCAGCGATGATACGCGCGCTGTGCTGGCCGGTCTGAAGTCGCAATATCCGGCCCTGCGCGTGCTCAGCCACCGCGCCAATGCAGGCCAGAGCCGCGCTATCCGTACAGGTGTCCGCGCCGCACGCGGCCGGGTGATCGGCACGCTCGACGGCGACGGCCAGAATGACCCGGCTGACTTGCCGGACCTTTATCGGTCACTCACCCGCGCGGATGCGCCCGCCGACCTCGTCATGGTGATGGGCCGCCGCGCCAGCCGCAAGGACACCGCCTGGAAGCGCTTCGGGTCAAAATTCGCCAATGCAATCCGCCGGCGTATGTTGCGAGATGACTGCGACGATAGCGGTTGTGGTATCAAGGTCATCAAGCGCGATGCGTATCTCTCGCTTCCCTATTTCGACCATATGCACCGCTACATGCCAGCGCTTGTAAAGGCCGAAGGCTATGCCGCCGAATTCATGGATGTGAACCACAGGCCGCGCGGCGCGGGCACGTCCAATTACACCAATTTCGGACGCCTCTGGGCCGCGCTGTCCGATCTGAGGGGCGTGACCTGGCTGATCCGGCGTCGCCGCAATCCGGGGGGTGCGGACGAGCTTTAGGCGGTTGGGCTCCAGCGAGTGAAAGTCTGTCAGTTCGCCTCATCCGAGATTCCGCTTAACAGCCAGCACCTGCCGGGTTAGTCAGGCACGGTTAATGTGGCGCGTGGACACTTGCCTGCGCAGCCTGAAAAAGGGGGTGTCCTATGCGCGCACTGTTCAGTTTCTTTCCTCTCCTGATCATTCCGGTCGCGATCTACAATCTGATCGCGCTTACCTATTCCGGGACGACGGTAAACTATGATGCGGTGAGCAATGCCTCGCCCCTGCTTGAGCTTCTTTCCGGCTCGCTTGTGACCTTCCCGATGATTTCTGGCGTCAACTGGTCCATCACTAATGGCGAAATGCTCGTCTTCGTCGCAATCACGCTGCTTTTCGTGGAGATCGTGAAGTCGACCAGTACGGGCACCTCATCAATTCTCAACCACGCCGTATCGATGATCCTCTTCATCGTCTGCCTGGTGGAATTCCTGCTCATGCCGAATTTCGCGACCTCGACCTTCTTCATCATCATGAGCATGACGCTTCTCGATGTACTGGCCGGTGTCATTGTCACGATCGTCTCAGCGCGCCGCGACTTCGGCGTTGGCGAAGGCTTTGCCTGATCAGCGTGCCAAGCGACAAAATTCATGCAGGTTGAACGGGGCAGATGAAAAATCTGCCCCGTTTGCGCTTCACACGGATGAAAACACGTCTAGTGTCGCACACCGTTGAGATAGAGGGAGCCGGAGGGGCTTATGGACGCGATTTTTGGACCGGTCGAAACGGTCAGTAACTTTATCTGGGGCGGAAACTGGGGAGATACACAAATCCTCCCGATGGGGCCGCTAGCGATCATCCTGCTGGGCACAGGCCTTTTCATGATGTTCCGCGTTGGCGCGCGTCCGCTTCGCCGTTTCTTTCCGGCGCTTGCAGAGGTCTGGCAGGGCCGCAAGGCGCAGGGCGAAGATGGTGCGATCACCCCATGGCAGGCCCTTTCGACGGCGCTGTCCGGTCAGGTCGGCACGGGTAACCTCGCAGGCGTTGCAACCGCCATCACACTTGGCGGTCCGGGCGCAATTTTCTGGATGTGGATCACCGCCATCTTCGGCATGGCGCTGGCTTTCTCGGAAAGCTCGCTTGCCGTCAAATACCGCGAAACCGATGAGTATGGCCGCATCAATGGCGGGCCCATGTACTACATCAAGAACGGCCTTGGTAAGAAATGGGCCTGGCTTGCGGTGATCTTCTGCCTTGGCACGCTGTTCTCGGCGATGGTTACCGGCTCGATGATCCAGGCAAACTCAATCACCGAGGCGGCCCTCGAAACGGGTTCTGCTGTGTTCGGTCTTTCCATCCCGACATGGCTGATCGGCCTGATCCTGGGCGCTCTGGTCTTTGCTGTGATCATTGGCGGCATCAAGTCGATCGGCAGCGTGGCAGGTAAAGTCGTGCCGGTCATGGCTGGCGCATATGTGTTCATCGCGCTCATCGTGCTGATCATCAATGCGCCGAAAGTGCCGGGTGCTTTTGCTGAAATCATCGGTTCGGCCTTCGGTCTGCGTGAGGCCGTTGGCGGGGCAACCGGCTATGCTGTTCTCGCGGCTATTCGGGCGGGTATCGCGCGCGGGCTTTTCTCCAACGAGGCGGGCCAGGGCTCTGCGCCGATCGCGCACGCTGCTGCAAAGACGAAGAACCCGGTCCAGCAGGGTGAGATCGCCATGATTGGTGTGTTCATCGACACGATCATCATCTGTACGATGACGGCGCTTGTTATTCTGACGGTGACGGGTGACTTCAAGAAGTCCGGCGCGCTTGTCGCGGCGAACCAGTGTATCGAGGCGGGCCAGACCCTGCCGGAAGGTGCATCGCTCGACACACTCTTCCCCAGTGCCTATGCCGATGGCCGCGCGGCGTTGATCGAGCAGAATGGTCCAGCAGCCGTCGCCTTCCTGGAGCAGTGCCAGGCGGCAGGTATCAACATCGACGAGGCCGCGCTTGCCGGGGCATCTGACGCCAGCGTCCTCATGGATGTCGATCATGCCTGGGAGACCGATGCGAACTCTGCAGCGATTACGACCCGCGCGTACGGGGCAGCCTTCCCGGGCGGTGAGTTTGTCGTGCCTGTCGCGCTCTTCTTCTTTGCTTTCACGACGATTATTGGCTGGTCCTATTATGGCGAGCAGGCCGTGACTTTCCTCCTTGGGGAGTGGGCGACCCATCCTTTCCGTTATGTCTGGATCATTGTTGTGTTTGCGGGGACGGTGCTGCCTGCTGGTGGTCTGTGGCTGCTTGGTGATGTCTCGAATGCGGCAATGGCTTTCCCGAACCTGATCGCGATCATTGCGCTTTCAGGGGTCGTGGTGGCGATGCACAAGATGAATGATGACCCTGATCACGGTCATCCGGTGATCGACAAGACAGAACCACCAAAGGAGTAAAACACCCCCGTTCTGACGGTGCAGCCACGGTGTAGTGGCGGTGCACTGGCGGTGTTTTTTGAAGACCTTTGAGGCGGGCGCCGGGAGACTGGCGCCCGTTTCTCTATTTAAGCGCCCTGTTAAGCATCGCGGCGGCAAAGTCTGCGCATGAGCGATGCTGCCCGCATAGATGCCTTCCTCGAAATGATGAGCGCCGAGCGTGGGGCCTCCCCCAATACGCTGGACGCCTATGGGCGCGATCTCCGCGATGCCTCGGACAGTATGCGCGGCAAGCTGACGCGAGCGGACGCAAAAGATGTGTCCCACTACGTGTCCTCACTCGCGGCCCAAGGGCTGGCACCGCGCACGCAGGCGAGAAAGCTCTCTTCAATGCGCCGCTTTTTCCGTTTCCTGTTCGAGGAAGGCGACCGCAAGGATGACCCGACCTCAAAACAGGAAGGCCCGAAGGCGGGGCGTGATATTCCGGATGTTCTAAGCCGCGAGGAGGTCGAGCGCCTCATCAATGCGTGCGGTGAGGATGTCAGGATGCGCTGCCTGCTGGAGCTGCTTTACGGGGCGGGCCTGCGTGTCAGCGAACTGGTCAGCTTGAAGCTTGGCAATCTGCCACGCCGGAAAGGCGGGAGTTGGGAAACGCGCGATATCATCGTGCGCGGCAAGGGCGGCAAGGACCGGCTCTGCCCGCTCGGCGGACCGGCGCTAAAGGCGATTTCAGACTGGCTGGAGGTTCGCGAGGACAGCCTGCCCACCAAGACACTGAAAGCTAACGGTGCGTCTGCCTACCTGTTTCCGTCGCGTGGCAAGGAGGGGCACCTGACGCGCCGCCGCCTTGGCCAGATGCTGGACGCATTGGCGATAGAGGCGGGCATCAAACCATCGAAAGTGCACCCGCACGCCTTGCGCCATGCCTATGCGACGCATCTGCTACAGGGCGGCGCGGATCTCAGATCCGTTCAGACCCTTCTTGGCCATGCCGATATTTCGACCACGGAAATCTATACCCACGTCCTGACCGATGAGCTTGCCGAATTGCTGGAAACGGCACATCCGCTAGCTCGATAAGAGTTATGCAGGCGCTTGCCGCGCGCAGTTGCTGCTCCACCTTTCGCACCAGCATTAAAGCTTCGCTGCAATGAAAGGACCCACCCCC
This sequence comes from Henriciella marina, assembly GCF_027213945.1. Taxonomy (GTDB): domain Bacteria; phylum Pseudomonadota; class Alphaproteobacteria; order Caulobacterales; family Hyphomonadaceae; genus Henriciella; species Henriciella marina_A. Next base: position 357,113 of record NZ_JAPWGW010000001.1, on the reverse strand, counting down.
ATGACCAGATCCGCTACCTTCGCCCTGACCGCTATCGGTCTCGCCCTCGCCGCACCTGTCGCGGTGGCAGAACCAGTCGCCTATGAGTTCGACAAGGATCACACGACGATCGTTGCGAGCTGGGACCATCTTGGCTTCTCGCGGCAGGGTATCGAGTTTACCGACTATGACGGCAATCTGATGCTGGACATGGAAACGCCCGAAAATTCTTCCATCGAGGTGACGTTCAATCTCGCCGACGGTGGCTTCTGGGTTGGCACGCCAGGCGTTGACAGCTTCGAAAATCACCTCTCTTCGGGTGACCTGCTCGACGTTGAAGCTTTCCCGACGGCGACCTTCACCGCGACGTCGTTTGAAACCGAAGACGGCAAAACCGGTACGATGACGGGTGAGCTGACGCTGAAGGGCGAGACCCGCCCGGTCACGCTGGATGTTACACTGAACAAGGCTGGAGAGATGCGCGGCACGACCAAGGCTGGCTTTTCCGCGACAGGCACAATGATGCGGTCCGAATGGGGCATCGACTATGCCGTTCCGGGCGTCTCGGATGAGCTTCAGCTGATGATCGAGACGGAGCTCGTCATGGTTGCAGACGAGGCCAGCGAATAGACTGCATTAAATTTGCGAGAGCAGCTTCCGCAGGGCCGGGCGCGCGATTATTTATGGTCGCGCGCCCGAACTTTTTTTGGACGCCTGGTTTGTCTGGAGCTTCCCTATGGCCGCATACTTTCGCGCCGCAGTCGCTGGCATTTTCATGTTCGAGATTTCGGCGGCTTTCCTCATGGGCCTGTCCGCGCTCATCCTGTTCGCGCTTCACATCACGGGCGCGATCTTCTGGGGTGTTGAGGCGATGACGGCTGTCGGCGCCCTCTATCTGAGCAGCCTCTTCTTCCGTAGCGCCCTCAAATATGAGCGCCAGTCCGAGACGATCGACCTGCGCCGCGGTTAAGGTCGAACGGCAAGTTATGGCTGGCCGTCAGTCGACCGCCGTGACTGCGCCTTCACTCGCCAGTCTTTCTTCAATGCCCGATTCAGACGCCGACCAGTGGTCGAACGTCCCTTCACCGCGCGCGCCTCTCTCCCATGCGAGAGCGGCAACGCGGCCCATGCCGGTAAAGCCGGTTGTGAGCGCGGGGCGGGGCAGGGGACGGGCATAAGCCTCATCTGGCGTTACAATCGTCCAGCCTGCACCGCGTAATCCCTTAATAGCGGCTGGCAGAAAGCTCGCGGCGGCGTCATTCTCATGCAGAAGAAGCGTGTGCACTGGCTGGTTATCGAGCCAGGTTTCCGCAAGTGAAGCGGCGTGCTCTGCGGCTTCGACGATCATCGCGACATAGACATCTGACAGGGCGGCCTCATCGACACTGGCGTCTTCCGCGACGGCCTGCCGCCACTGTCGGTCGAGGTGCCAGTCATATGTATCGACTGTGACGTAACCGTCACCTAGCCCGCGTGCGTCCAGGCCATCCCAGACAGACTGACGCTTGTCGCTGTCGCGCCGGCCCTGATCCAGAAATGGATAGCGGAACCGCAGGCGCCGGTTTTCCAGCCCCTCAAGGTGTGCTTCGGCGCGGTCGATATCAGACAGGAAATCGTCCGCCTCCACCTGATAGAGCCAGGGGTGGGAGTGTGTGTGGTTCGCGATTAGGTGGCCAGCATCTGCATAGCGCTCGACGCGGGCCTTGCCGTCTTCAAGCTCTTCGAACCCATCGGTCGTGACGAAGAAGATGGCCTGCACGCCAGCGGCATTCAGGCCCTCGATCAATGCCCCGGCCCTGTCCCAGTTGCCTTTCGCACCCGGTCCGAGCGGAGCATCATCGATGGTGATGGCAATTCGCCGCTCGGTATCCGGCACGGAGGATGCAGCTTCCTGCGCGGTGGAGGCCGCGCTGGCGAGCCAGGCGAGCGCGACAGTGAGCCAGATGTAACGGAGCATCCTGGTTTCCTTTAAGCGCCGAGAGAAAAGGGCGAAGCCCAACGGATTGGACTAGGTCTGAGAGTTTCAGTCAAACGCCATTGACCTTGTGCCCGGTGACGGGTGCATTGGTGCCAGACAGATATGAGGACAGGCTTCATGAGATTCCCTTCCATCCTTTTCGGCCTCGTCTTTCTGGCGGCGGGCTGCGGCGATGATGCTGGTGAGACAGCGCCGCCGCCCGCACCACCTGCGCCGGAGGAAAGCCCCGCGCGTGTCGACACAACCGGCGAAACGGCCAGCGTCTCGATCGAAGATTTCGAGCCGCTGCTGGGCGATGGTTGGACCGGGGAGCTGGTCTATGCCGATCCGAACGCGGAGAGTGGACAGGGCTCGGTTGAGGCGGAGCTGGAGGTCAGCCGCGAAGGTCGCACGTTGACGCTCGACTTTTCGTTCCCGGGCTCGCCGCAGGGCGATGGAAGCGCGCCCCTGGAGATTTCCGAGGACGGCGACTGGATCAATGATGAGATGGTGCTCAGGCGCGAACAGAGCGGCGACTTGCTGACCTTGCTGACCCGTCAGGAATGCATTGAGGGGCGCTATATTGCCACCTGCGAATACCTTTACGACATTTCCGAAACAGAATTTTCCATCGCCAAGGCCTATCGCCTCGCCGGTGAGGAGGAGAAGCGTTTCGGGCACCAGTACAGCTTTCAGCGGGATGCGGCTGGCTAGAACATTTGAAAGCGGGCGTTGAGCGCCTGCGCACTTTACCGGATTGGGGAATAAATGCGTACGATTATTGGCCTGATGGGCGCAGGCGCACTTGTGGCCTGCACGCAGATGCCATGGCGCGAGGCTGCGCCTGAACTGCCAGCTGTGCAGCCCGGCGACCTCGCCATGCTTGAAGGAAGCTGGGCGGGCAGCCTGACCTATCGGGACTACAGCCCACCGCATGAGGATGTGAGCGTTCCTGCGACGCTGGAGGTCGACAAGCTGGACGAAGGAATGCGGTTGGAGCTGAAATATCCAGACGAGCCATCCGCCTACGATAGGTCCATGCTGATCGCATCCGATGAAGGACGGACATTGAACAGCGAGACCGTAATGTCGCGCACGCAGAGAGACGGTGAAGTGATGATCGTGACCGCGTCGGACTGCGAGGATGACGGGCGCCCCGCCCAGTGCGAGGTGACCTATACGCTTTCGCCCAAGGTCTTCGAAATGACCAAGATGGTGGCGCTGGAAAGCGGTGACGCGCCTTTCAGGCGAAACGCCTATGCCTTCGTGCGAACGGCTAAACCCGACTGAAAAACGCTGCAGAACCAGCGCAATCTGGCGGGCTGAATTGACGATCAGTCAGCGAGGGATATGTTGCGCTGCAACAGGAGGATGAGGATGAGCCAGAAAACACCGCGTAATTTCTTCAAGCCGCTCGCCATCGGTGCACCGGACCCGATGCGGGAGTTGCCGATCCGTCTTGAGCGGATGATCCATTTCGTGCCGCCGCATCTCGATAAGGTTCGCGCCAAGGTGCCGCAAATGGCCGACCAGGCCGATGTCGTGCTCGCCAATCTCGAGGATGCCATTCCAGCGGACGCCAAGGATGCAGCCCGCGACGGCGCCATCGAAATGGGCAAGATGATCGACTGGCAGGCCAAGGGCACGGGCTTCTGGAGCCGGGTCAATCCGCTGAACTCGCCATGGTTTCAGGAAGACGTTTCGCGCCTCGTCCTGGAGGCCGGTGAGCAGCTCGACGTGATCATGTTGCCCAAGGTGGAAGGGCCGTGGGATATCCATTTCGCCGACCAGTACGTGGCCCAGCTTGAGGCCAAAGCAGGCTTGAAACGCCCGATCCTTTTCCATGCAATTCTCGAGACCGCGCAGGGCATGGCGCTGGTCGAGGAGATCGCGCTCGCGTCTCCGCGTATGCAGGGCATTTCGCTTGGGCCGGCGGACCTTGCCGCCGACCGCAAGATGAAGACCACCCGCGTCGGCGGCGGCCACCCCTATTACCGGGTTGTGGACGATCCGAATGAAGACGGCTCCAAGCGCGAAAGCGCGCAGCAGGACCCGTGGCACTATACGATTGCGCGCATGGTGGATGCCTGCCGCTTGGCCGGGATCAATGCGTTCTATGGTCCGTTCGGCGACATTGCTGATAGCGAGGCGTGTGAACAGCAGTTCCGCAACGCCTTCCTGCTGGGCTGTTCGGGCACGTGGAGCCTGCATCCGAGCCAGATCGAAATCGCCAAGCGCGTGTTCAGCCCGGCACCCGATGAAGTGAAATTTGCGCGCCGGATTCTCGAAGCCATGCCGGACGGCACGGGCGTCGCGATGCTGGACGGGAAGATGCAGGATGACGCGACCTGGAAACAGGCCAAGGTCATCTCTGACCTGGCTGATCTGGTGTCGGAGAAGGACCCGGAATTGGCCAAAGCCTACGCAGCGGACTAGGGTAAGGGGTGTATCCAAGAGCAATCAAGGAGACCACCCTTTGACCCACTTCAGAAAAATCATCGCCTTTACAACAGCTTCTGCCGCGCTCGCGGGCACGGCAGCTGCGCAGATGGACTATCATGGCTTCGACAAGGAAACGGTCGACGCCCTGAATGCGCGCATCCTGGAACCGCTGAAGAGCGAGGAGCTAGAAGTCCTCGCGCCGCATCGCGGCATCGAGGCGTGCGGCGGCACGTCCAGCGTTGATATGCTCGTGCCTGAAGGATGGGACGCGCGCGCTGCAGGGGCCAATCCGGTTGGAGGTGACGTCGCAATGCCTTATCCTACCACGGCGCTCGCCCCTGACTTTCCACCGCTTTACTCTACGCTCGGTGTCGAGGGCGCCTGTGAAACCATCTTCAGTGTAGATGCAGACGGCAAGACGGAAGATATCCTCGCAATGTGTACCTTACCCAAATTTGCGCTCGCGGCGACGAATGCCCTGAAGGCGCTGGAGTTCGAGCCTGCGGACGGGAAGGACACTGCCAAAACGGAAGACATCCTTTTGCCAATGAATTTCTGCCTGGATGAGTCTTCGAACGATTAGGCGCTTTCCACAGGGGCCGGTGTTCTCACCGGCTCCGGACATTTTTCCACTCTAGCCGAAAGAACATTGAGCCGATGCGATTCTTCCATCCCCTGCCGGGTGCCCTGTTGCTTGCGGGACTAGCTGCCTGCGCCGTTGATCCCTATGCGCCTGCGCCAATCGACCAACGCGGCGTGAATGCGCCGGTCGGACAGGAAATGGGCGTCCAGCCCGGACAGATCGCGGCCTGCGGTCATGCGGGGGCGCCGGTTGCAGACCTGCGCTATCCCGATGGCTGGCAGGCGCGGCTCTCGCAGGGGCCGACCATGAGTTCGGGCGGTGGCGGCGATGAGCTTCTTGGCGGTGTGTCTGAGCCGGATGCTGTGGTTGGCACGGATGTCCTGCCAATTGTGCCGCCGCAACCGGTCTATCCGGCTAGTGCGCTTGATGCGGGTCAGGAAGGGCGCTGCGAGATCCTTATGGATGTGAGCCCGGCAGGGGCGCCGCAAAATATTCTGACAGCGTGCTCTGCGCCCCAGTTCAACGCACCGACGTATCAGGCAGCGACGGGTCTTCGGTTCGATCCGCCGCGCGAGGGCGGGCGCTCCGTGCGGCTGGTCAATGTCGTCTATCCGATCTCATATTGCATGGATCAGTAGAGGCAGCGCGGATCATCGGCTGCCCGGGAGCAAAACATGAAAACCTCCGTGGTGGCCGTTCTGGCGTCGCTATTCCTGTCTGCCGGGGCCGCCGATGCGCAGCAGCGCGAAGTCTGGCAGACCGAGATCGGGACGGTGGTCTATGACCATGAGACCGCGCGCGGTGAGGCGGTTCTGACCTTTCCGATCGCAAACAGCGAGCAGCGCGGGGTGGCCTTCATCCCGCAGCTGGCTGGGAACCGCACAAACCGCGGCGTCTTCTATGGCCTCTGGGTTGAGCCGGACGGATCAGGCGCGCCGGCCTGTGATTTCGCGATCACCGACCCTGAGACGAATACACCCCGCCAGACCTGGGGGCGCATCCAGATGACCTTTGTCGATCCGGTTGTTCCTTCAAGCTGGGTCTTGCGCCGGGGCTATTGTTTCGACGACTATTCGGAATTCCTGATCGGAAGACCGGTTGGGAGCCAGTAGACAGGACATAACAGGGGGCGTGCATGGTCGCGACGACGGGGTATTCAGAGAATTTGCAGCGCTGGATGGACTATTTCCACGGGGCTCATGATGCCGGGGCGCTGGACGCGATCCTCCATGATGATGTCGTGTTCCAGAGCCCGATCGTCCACACGCCCCAGCGCGGCAAGCCGATCACCATGATGTATCTCGGCGCCGCAGGTGAGACGCTTGGCAATGACAGCTTTCGCTATGTCCGCATCTTCGATTGCGGCGACAAGGCGGTGCTGGAGTTCGAGACCGAGATGGACGGCGTGCACGTCAACGGGATCGACATGATCGCGTGGGATGAGGCGGGCCTCATCACTGACTTCAAGGTCATGGTGCGTCCATTGAAGGCGATCGAGGCGGTTCATGCGTCGATGAAGGCCATGCTGGAGCGCATGAAAGGTCAGCGCGCATGAGCGGACGGCCTGTGCCGGTCATCCTGACTGAGCGGCTCAAACTGCGCGCGCATGAGGCGTCCGATTTCGACGCGCTGGCGGCCCATTGGAGCCATCCGGAAACGATCCGCTTCATTGGCGGTACGGCGCGTTCGAAGCATGATGTCTGGAACCGGAATGTCCTTCGCAATCGCGGGTTATGGGAAGTGCTGGGCTATGGCTACTGGCTGATTGAGGAGCGCAAGGGCGGGGCGTTTGTGGGCGAAGTTGGGTTCGCCGACTTTCACCGCGACACTGAGCCAGGCTTCTGGGGTGTGCCAGAATGTGGCTGGGTCATCTCCCCTGACCGGTTCGGGCAGGGCTATGCGAGCGAGGCCGTCAAAGCCATTCATGACTGGCTGGATAATGAGACCGAACACGTCACCTGCTGCTGTATCATCGACGCTGAAAACGCCCCTTCGATCCGGATTGCGGAGAAAGTTGGCTATGCCCAGAAGGGGACAGTGCGCTTCAATGAGGAGGATGTGATGTATTTTGAGCGTGCCAAGGGCGGACGGAGCGCCTAGGAATCGCCCAAAAGCAGCACTAGGTTCATCATTATGCCAACGACCTATCTCGATTTTGAAAAGCCGATCGCAGAGCTCGAGACAAAGATTGCCGAGCTGGAAGCAGTCTCCCAGCAGGGCGAAGGCCCGTCGATTTCCGATGAGTTGAAGAAGCTCAAGGACAAGGCTGCCAAGCAGCTGAAGGATACGTATTCCTCGCTGACGCCGTGGCGCAAGACGCAGGTTGCCCGCCACCCGGAGCGACCGCATTTCAGCGATTATATCGAGCAGCTTTTTGACGACTTCCAGGAGCTGGCTGGCGACCGTGTGTTCGGCAATGACGAGGCGGTCATCGGCGGCCTAGCGACCTTCCGGGGCCAGAGCGTCGTCATCATGGGCCATGAAAAGGGCCGCAACACTGAAAGCCGCCTGCGGCACAATTTCGGCATGGCGCACCCAGAAGGCTACCGCAAGGCAGTGCGCCTCATGGATCTGGCCGACAAGTTCAAGCTGCCGGTTCTCTCATTCGTCGATACGGCAGGCGCTTTCCCTGGCAAGGCCGGCGAAGAGCGCGGACAGGCCGAAGCGATCGCACGCTCGACCGAACGCTGCCTCACGCTGACGGTGCCGATGGTGTCCCTGATTATCGGTGAAGGCGGGTCTGGCGGCGCGATCGCCATTGCAGCGGCAAACCGCGTCCTCATGATGGAGCATTCCATCTATTCTGTGATCTCTCCGGAAGGCTGCGCGTCGATCCTTTACCGCGACTCTGCCAAAGCGCGCGATGCGGCTGAGGCGATGAAGATCACGTCTGAGGACCTTCTGAAGCTGAAAGTCGTCGATGATGTCGTGAAGGAGCCGATGGGCGGCGCCCACCGCGATCCGCAGCGCGCGATCAGCCAGGCCGGCAAGGCCATCGAAAAGGCACTCAGCGAACTGGCAGGCCTGTCGCCCGTCGAGCTTAAACGCCAGCGCCGTGATCGTTTTTATGCGATTGGACGCGAAGGTCTGAACTAGGCTTCCTTATCCAAGTCCACGAAAGGCAGGCCACGTCCTCGCCCCTATGGGAGAAAAGTCCGGGACGGCCCGGCGCTTTTCTGATGAGGTCATGCCATGGCGTGGTTCATTCTTTTCGTGGCCGGACTGCTTGAGGTTGTCTGGGCCTATTTCATGAAACAGTCGGCCGGTTTCACCCGGCTCTGGCCGAGCGTCATCACGCTGACGGCGATGATTGGCAGCTTTGCGCTCCTCTCTTGGTCCATGCGCGTCCTGCCGCTTGGCACAGCCTATACCGTCTGGACCGGAATCGGCGCGGTCGGCGCGTTCCTGCTGGGCATCATCTTTCTGGGCGAGAGCATCAGCCCCATGCGCATCGCCGCAGCGGTGCTGATCCTGTCAGGACTTGTGCTGATGCGCCTGTCGGCGGCGAGCTAGGCCGGCCTACCAGCGGGCGTCGTGCCCTATGGTGAAGCCGTCGCGCCTGAATCCGAATGCGCCTTCACCCGACCAGTTCTTCCCATCCGGGAACTGGACGGGCACGCCGTCCAGAAGGTCAGGGTCGAAGAGGCGCATGTTGACGCCGACCATATCGTAGACCTTGTGGGTATCCTTGAAGGCGTGAGTGCGGACCCAGTGCGTTGTCGCCCCGCAGGATTTGCAGGAATGAACGTCTACGGCGGCGAGCGTCTTGTCGCTGCGCGCATATCCAACGGTCTCGCCGTCGGTCGTCACCGCTTCAGGCTTGAAATAGCCCCAGGCGCTGCCCGTCTTGCGGCAGAGGCTGCAATTGCAGTCGAAGATGAAGTCGGGTTTTGCGTCGATGGTCACACTGACCGAGCCACAGAGGCAGTTGGCTGTCATGGTATTCTATCCTGATTGAAGTCTGCCTGAAGGAGGCCGGCCTAGTCTTCCTCGCACGTATCGCAGCTTTCGACCGCGGGGTCATGCTGCAAACGTTCAAGATCGATGCGGTCCCCGCAATAGAGGCAATGTCCAAACTGCCCGCGCTCAAGACGCTTCAAGGCGGCCTCTACGCGCTGAAGCTCGCGGTTTCGGTCGATGCTGGTTGCGCCAATGATCTGGGTTTCGCCCATATCGGTATCGGCGCTGTGAGGCGTTGTTGCACGTCCCAATCCCTGACCCATACGAGGCTTCATGGATTGAGCCTGCGCGCTGTTTTAAGTCTTGGCAAGGGCTAGCCAGGAAAGCACGGTATGGTTTATCGATAGTCGAGAAGTTTTAGCCTTCCCGGAGGGATTATGGGGCCTGCGCCACTCGAACTGGACGCCGTGACGAAACGCTTTGGCAGTTTTACGGCGGTCCGCGATCTGACCATGAGTGTGCCCAAGGGCAGCATTGTCGGCTTTCTTGGCCCGAACGGGGCAGGCAAGTCGACCAGCCTGCGTATGGCGCTTGGCGTGTTGAGCCCTGATAAGGGGAAGGTCAGTCTTTTTGGCGCCCAGCCAAATATTGAAAGCCTGCGCCATGTCGGCTTCCTTCCCGAAGAGCGGGGCCTCTACAAGAAGATGACGGCGCGCGCGACGATTTCCTATTTCGCACGGCTGAAGGGCATGAGTGCAGGCGAGAGCCGCAAGCGTGCCGATGAGTTGCTCGAGCGTATGGGTCTTGGCGACTTTGCGCGGTCGCGCGTGTCGAAGCTCTCCAAAGGTATGTCCCAGAAGGTGCAGATCCTGTCATCGCTGGCCCATCAGCCGGATTTCCTTATCCTTGATGAACCGTTTTCCGGCCTCGACCCAGTCAACCAGCAGGGGCTGGAAGACATGATCATCGAGGAGCATAAACGGGGCGCCACGATCCTGTTCTCGACCCATGTGATGGAGCACGCCGAGCGTCTCTGCGACTCCATTGTTATGATGGCGCGAGGCCGCAAGGTTTTTGACGGTACGCTGGACGAGGCGTTCGGGGCGCTTGGCCGCGCCGTTCTGATTGGCGTGTCTGCCGGGTTCGACCTTGATGCCGCGCTGAAGCCAAAGGGTTTTGAGATCAATGAGCGCAGCGGTGATATCTGGCGGGTGAAACTGCCCGCCGGTGTCGATGCGCAGGACGCCTTACGTGCTGCAATCGATGCGGGTGCGCCGATTACGAGTTTCAGGCCGGAAGAGGCGCGTTTGCGCGATGTCTTTGTGTCGCTGGTTTCCGAAGCTGAAGCTGAAGACCTGCGCCAGTCGCTTGCTGCCGACACTGCGAGGAAAGTCGCATGATCCGTTCCATCTATCTCGTCGCCCGGCGCGACTATCTTGGCTATGTGCAGGCCTGGGGCTTCTGGCTTGGCCTGCTGCTGACGCCGCTATTGCTGGCGGTGGCGATCATGGCGCCGACCTGGGCAGAGAACTCGCAGCCAACGCGCTATTACGCCGTCATCGAGAGCGGCACTTCCTTCTCAACGGTGCTCAATTCCGAGCTGAACGAAAACCGTGTCGAGATGGCGAGACTGTCGCTTGATCCAGCCAGCGTGATGGGGGGCGCCGAACCTAATGAGGCGCTGGTTGCCTTCGATGAGGCGCTCCAAAGCGGTGCATCTATCGAAGAGGCGCTGGACCGGGCGGGGGCGCCTGCTTTCGAACTGCCTCAGGCAGGGTTCGTGCAGGTCCCGGCGCCCGCCACCACGCAGGAAGCGATTACACCCTATTTGTTGGGCGACCAGCTGATTGATACGCCCGAAGGGCCGATGCCTCTCTTTGCGGCGATCTTTGTGCCCGACGGTGATGGCGAAATCGAATACTGGAGCGAGAATGTCACCGCTGACACGCTGCTGCGGCGGGCGAAGTCGACCGAAAGGACGCTGGCCGAGCGGCGCATTTTCGAGAGGGCGGGCGTTGACCCGACACTTTTGAGCCGTGCCGGTCAGGAAACCCGGCCCGTGACCGAAAGGCGTGCGCGCCCGGCTTCTGCTGAAGGCGGCTCACAAGTGACCATGGCGGACCGTGCGCCTTTCTATGCGTCGGTGCTTATGGCCTTCATGCTCTGGTTCCTGATCTTCTCTGTTGTGAACTATCTGCTGATGGGCACGATCGAGGAGCGGTCGAACAAGATTTTCGACAGCCTTCTCACTTCGGTAAAGCTGCCTCACATGCTGGCGGGCAAGCTGCTCGCCGTGCTGGCAGTCGCATTGACGCTGATGGGGGTCTGGGCGATTGGCACGACGATCCTCGCGACGGCACTCGGGGACATGATCGACCCGGGCATTCGCGGGCCAATCTTCACGGTGCTTGGCTCTGTCGGGGATATCCAGCTTCTGCTGCCGGCACTGCTCAGCTTCGTGCTTGGCTATCTGATGTATGGCGCAGTCTTTCTCGCGCTCGGCTCTCTTTGTGACACGATCCAGGAAGCGCAAACGCTGATGACGCCGCTGATCGTGATGCTGATGGTGCCGATGTTCATGATCACTGTGGCGATTTCGGATCCGGAATCGCCGCTGATTGCCGTGATGAGCTGGGTGCCGTTCTTCACGCCATTCCTTCTCATCCTGCGTATCCCGACCGTGCTGCCGCTGTGGGAAATCACCGGCCTGCTCGTCCTGATGATTGCCGCGTCACTTCTGGTGCTGTGGCTGGCCTCGCGCGTTTACCGCGCAGGCGCGGTGCATGGCGCGGGTGTTGGCGATGTCGGCAAATGGTTCGGTAAGCTGGTGCCAGGGAAGAAGTCGAAGGCCTAGTGGAAGCACCTTGCTGCTTCATCCTTCGACGGGCTCAGGATGAGGTATAGTATGCTGCATCCTATCAAATGACCTCACCCTGAGCCCGTCGAAGGGCGAGGTCGTTCGCGCTGTGTCCTGGCGGCCGCGCAGTGTCAGACATGAAAAAGCCCCTCCGGCCAGGGCCGAAGGGGCTGATTTCACGCCAGATAGGCGGTCTGGTTCTAGGCCAGACCCTCGCGCTGGGCGCGCTTACGAGCAAGTTTGCGAGCGCGGCGCACAGCTTCTGCTTTCTGGCGAGCCTTCTTTTCGGAAGGCTTTTCGAAATGCGTGCGGGATTTCATTTCCCGGAAGAGGCCTTCACGCTGCATTTTCTTTTTCAGCGCGCGAAGGGCTTGTTCGACATTGTTGTCGCGGACGACGATCTGTACGATGTTCAAATCTCCATTTGTTTTCCCAGCCGGTAGAGCCAACTGAGACATAGTCTGGCGTGATCAGATACTTGTGAAGGCGCGCCTATAACACCAATTTTTGAGCTTGCCTACTCCCGGAGCCAGCAATGACAGCACAACGCCCGTCGATACGACTACAGGATAAGTGGCTCGATACGCTGCTTCCGCATGTGGTTGACATGGGGTGGACGGATCGAGCCGTTACCCTAGCAGCGCGCGAGGCCGGATTAAGTTCCGAAGAAACTGCACTGGCGGCCCCTAACGGTGTCAGCGACCTGCTTGAGCGCTTCTTCGACCGGGCCGAGGAGGACATGCAGGCAGCGCTGGAGGCCGAGGACCTCTCGGTGCTTCGCACGCATGAGAAAGTGGCAGCCGGGATCAGGGCCTGGCTGGGCGCGCTGGAGCCGCACCGCGAGGCCGTGAAGCGGGCCTCTGCGCGCGGCGTTCTGCCATGGAACGCGCCAGACGCCGCCAAGCGGACGTGGAAGACAGCCGATGCGATCTGGACGGCGGCGGGTGACACGGCGACGGACTATAACCGTGAAACCAAGCGCGGCCTGCTATCGGCCGTCCTTCCACCTATCGTGCTCTACTGGCAGAATGAGCCTGACGAGGCGGACCTCGACGCTTTTATAGAAAAGCGTCTCGAGAATGCGATGACCTTCGGCAAGTGGGGCTCAAAGATCGCGAAGCCGGGTCTTGAGCTGCTGGACAGGTTGCGCGGGCGGGGAGACGCCGGGTAAGAGGGCCCGAAACGTCCCAATCAGACCACTGGATCGAAGGCATGTTCGACCTTTTTCTCGCGCCCGCAATCGCAGGCGGCGGCGCCCCGGCCATTGTAAGCCTCGAAACTGAAGAGCTGCCACGCGCTGTTCACCGGATGATATCCGCCGCGATGAATACGCATGACCCCGCCCAGCTGGAGGCGGTGACGGCCGCTGCGAAGATGGCCTATCCGCAGCATGCCCAGAAAATCGATGCGATTGTGGAAGACCTGAAACTGCCTGTGGAGCCACTGCGAATTCAGCCAGTCGTCGTGCCAGCGCCGCAGCCAGCAAGGTTTGAGCGGGTAGACTATTGGGAAGACCGCAATGGTGAGATCTCGCTGAGTGCCGCTGAAACCAAAGGCAATACCGATACGCTATTCCTTGGGCTGCAGGGCAAGCTGAACCTGAAACGTCGCTCCCAGATCCACCGCCTTGAAACGTATGCGAACATGGCAGAGGCCAATGGGGTCGACAGCCAGAACAATTGGGGCGCATCCTACCAGCTCGATACGCTCTGGACCGATGCCTATTTCGGCTATGTGCGCGGCTCGTTTGCGCGTGATGATTTTGCCGGGTTCAAAACCGACGCATTCGCTGGCGTCGGGGCGGGCGCGTACCTGATACAGGGCGCGGCCATGACGCTGCGCAGTGAGTTCGGTCCGGGTTACCGGTTTCTCGATATCGCGAAGAAGGACGGCACGGTCGGCTCCATCGGTCTCTATGGCGCAGCAGAGTTCGACTGGCTCATCGATGAGGACTGGACGCTGGAGCTGGATACGAAGGTCAACTTTTCGGGGCCGACGTCTACGGTCCACCCTACGCTGCGCATGAATACCGATGTCTCAGACCATGTGCAGGCGGGGCTTTCCTATGATGTGCGCTATGAATCCAATCCGCCCCTGAAAAGCGAGAGCCTCGACAGGATCCTGCGCTTCAATGTGAAGTACAAATACTAGACAGGACCGGGCAGACTGGCGGCGCGCTGGCATGAGGTTGTCATGCCTCTGGCGGGTCGCTGGCGGCCCGGTGGCGTGGCCTGACGGTGCGAGTTTGGGCTTTCTTCCGGTTCAGCTTAAACACAGCCAACCGAAAGGAATGAGGTCATGCAATTCAGGGCCGATGCAGAGAAAATAAAGCGCTGGCGCGAGGAACGTCACTGGTCGCAGGAGCACCTGGCAGAGCTTGCCGGGATCGGTCTTCGCACTGTCCAGCGCATCGAAAAGGGCGAGCAGGCCTCTGGTGAGTCGATCAAGGCAGTGGCGGCTGCTTTCAACGTCGATGCCATGACGCTGACGGTGGATGCGAAGTCCGAAGCCGCGGAGGCGGCTGTCCGAACCCACGCAGAGGGACTTGCGGCGCTCAAGCTCTCCTTCTGGATTCACCTGGGAAGCTGGGGACTGGGCATGCTGATCTTCCTTGCGATCGGGGTCACCCAGCAGAACCTGTTTGTCATGGCCGTCCCGGCGATGTGGTGGACTGTCGGTCTAGCGGGACATGCCCTCGCCGTCATGATCGTCGCACTTGCCGGCCACTATGAGAGACAGCGGGGCCCGGCTTAGCGAAAAGCCGCTCCGGACCCAGCGCGAGGGGCCGCTAAGCGCGCCCAGTCCGCCTGACGGCATGGCCCATCTTGCGGCCGGGTTTGGCGTCGCGCTTGCCGTAGAGGGTGAGGATTGTGCCCTCGGCAAAGCTTTGCGGAGGGGCGAGGGCTTCTTCGCCGAGCAGGTTTTCCATCTCGACATCAAAGTGACGGGTCACGGGGGCAAGTGGCCAGCCGGCGACCGCGCGGATGTGCTGTTCGAACTGGCCAGTCGCGCAGGCTTCGGGGGTCCAGTGACCTGAATTGTGAACGCGCGGGGCCATTTCATTGGCGAGTAGCGTGCCGTCTTCCAGAACGAAAAGCTCCAGCGCGAGGACGCCGATGTGGCCCGTTTCTGTCGCAAGGGCCTCGGCCAGTTTACGGGCGCGGGCGACAACGTCACCCGGCAGGCCACAAGGCACGGTCGATCGTTTGAGAATTCCGTTCTCATGGTCGTTCTTGCCGGGTTCGAAGGCTGTCATTGACCCATCGGCGGCGCGCGCAATAACGACCGAAATTTCCCGCTCGAACGGGACAAGCGCTTCAAGAATGGCAGGCGCTTCGCGGATTTCCCGGTAAGCGGCAGCAAGGTCGTCACCTGACTTCACGCGGACCTGACCTTTGCCATCGTAGCCGTCGCGGCGGGTCTTCAGGAGGCCGTCGCCGCCGAGCGTCTCAAGTGCGGTCTTCAGCTGTTCAACACTATCGACCGGTTCGAAGGCGCCCGTCTCGATACCTATGGCGTTGAGGAACTGTTTTTCGGCCAGTCGGTCCTGTGAGACTTCGAGCGATTTGACGCCGGGCCGGACGATCGCGCCCTTCGAAACGAGGTATGCGACCGATGCGACGGGGATATTCTCAAACTCGTAGGTGATGACATCGCAACTCTGGGCAAAATCGCTGAGCGCGGTTTCATCGTCATAGTCTGCGTCCCAGTGGCCGGCCGCGACGCGTGCGGCGGGCGGGCTGTCGCCGGGGCAGAAGATATTCACATCGAAGCCAAGCTTGGCGGCGGCGCTCGCCAACATGCGGCCGAGCTGGCCGCCGCCAAGGATGCCGATTACTGATCCAGCTGGAAGCGGGCTCATTCCTCTGGCGCCTCGCCGACACTGTCGGTCTGTGCCTTGCGATAGGCGTCGAGCCTGGCGGCAACGTCGCTATCATTCAATGCAATGATGGATGCCGCGAGAAGAGCGGCATTGACGGCGCCCGCTTCGCCAATCGCCAGCGTACCCACCGGAACGCCTTTTGGCATCTGGACGATGGAAAGAAGGCTATCCATGCCTTTCAGGGCGCGTGATTTTACCGGGACACCCAGAACGGGAAGTGGTGTCATTGCGGCGGTCATGCCGGGCAGATGAGCCGCGCCGCCTGCGCCTGCGATAATCACTTTCAGGCCGCGATCACGTGCGCTTTTTGCGTATTCCGACAGACGGTCAGGCGTGCGGTGAGCCGAGACGATACGGGCCTCGTGGGCGACACCCAATTGCTCGAGCGTATCGCAGGCAAGCTTCATGACAGGCCAGTCTGACTGGCTGCCCATGATTACGCCGACGCTTGGTTGGGATGCAGTCATTGTCTGGCGCCCCTCTTTCAGGAAGCGGCAGAACATAGAGGTCGGCCCTCTGGCGTCAAGACGTGCTGTTCTGCTGGCCGCAAGGCCCGTTACATCCTATAATTGGCGGATGGACAGACCAGGTGAGCAACTTGCCCAAAGCGGCAAGATCAGACGTGCAGCGACGCCAGCGGAAAAAATGCTGGACGCGCTGGACCTGCCTTTGACTTCCGGCGACCTTAAAGTAGACGCGGGGCTTCGCGCACTGGCTGAGGAAGTCTTGTACCTCAGGGGGCAGGAAGCGCGCCTCCACCGTGCCTTGTCATTCTCCGAGGCGCTTGCTGATCGCGACGCGCTCTGTCCGGTCTTCAATCGCCGAGCCTTTGTGCGCGAGATCTCGCGCGAAATGGCGCTCTCCCGTCGGCACGGAAGCTCGCTCTGTCTTCTTTATATAGATCTTGATCGCTTCAAGCTGGTGAATGATCGCTTCGGCCATGCGACGGGCGACAAGGCGCTGAAATCTGTCTGCAAGCTCATCAACTCCAACATCCGCGAAACAGATATTGTCGGCAGGCTGGGCGGCGATGAGTTCGGCGTGATCCTGTCTCATGCGCTGCGTAGCGACGGAGAGGCAAAGACCACTGAACTTACCAAGCTGATCAGCGATATGGTCATTACTGCCCCGGACGGGAGAACGGGGGAACCTGTGTCGCTTGGAGCGTCCTGCGGGATCGTCCAGTGGGATGGCCGGGTGAGCGCCGATGCCCTTATCGCAGCAGCGGATGAAGCGATGTACCGCTCAAAAACCGAACGCCGCCGGACACCGAAATGAAATCCTCTTCATGCCGACGATTTTTCGTTGAATCCACGTGACCGACCTTTTCTGATGTGATTTACTGTGACCTCAAAAGCACAGTTTTCTCATCAGCAAGAAAGGAGCATGATACATGTCACTACAAGGACGTATCTCCGAACTCTCTAGTCGCCATCAGCGTCTTGATGAGGAGATTGAGCAGGAGCAGAAGAGACCCGCCGCGGATGAAGCCCGGCTTCACGATCTCAAACGCCGTAAGCTCAAGATCAAGGAAGAGCTTCACCACCTCAAACCGAACTAGTCTGGCAGTTTGGCGTTACCTGATCCGGTGGGGCGCTTCCTGCCGGATCAGGAGCCCAGATGGACCAGCCAGTTACCCTTATTCTCGGACTCGGCCAGATGACTGGCGAGGCTGTAGCCCGGCGTTTCGCTGATGAAGGCCATGCCGTTGTGGCCTGTGACCAGAGTCAGAAGCGGGTCGAGAAGTTCGCCGATAGCCTGCGCGACAGGGCGATCGTCCATCAGGAAGACCTCGATACCCAAATCGGGGTGAAGAATGCGCTGGCCGCCGCACTGGAAGCCTACGGTCAGGTCGATCACATCGTCGCTGTTCCGCCGATTCCGCCCAAGACGGCTTTCACCGAACTCAATGTGGCGGATTTCGAGAAGGCGCACACCAAAGCGCTACGTACCTCGATCCTCATCCTGAAAATGTTTGAACGCCATGTCGCCAAACGCGTCGATGAGGCGGGTGAAACACTCGGCCGCAAGAAGCAGCTTGGTTCGGTCACATTCGTGCTTTCGCTATCTGCCCAGCAAGTGAGTGAGGGGGATTTTGCCGACGCGGTCATGCAGCATGCGATATTGGGTGTCGTGAGGGCAGGCGCCGTAGATCTGGCATCCAAAGGTATCCGGGTGAACGCGATCTGCGCCCTGCGTCCACGTGCCGAGAGTGAAGACCCATCACTGCGCAAACGTACACCGCTTGGCCGCGCCAGTCTTGCCGACGAGATTGCAGAGGCCGCGCTGTATCTCTCTTCGCCGAAATCGGCGATCATTACAGGCGAAACGCTGGTCATGGATGGCGGTCGCTCGCGCCTCAGCGGTATTATCGACGACTTTGAAGACTAGGCGCGCCTTTCAGCGTACCAAGGAAAAAAAAAGCCCCGCAGGCCTGACGGTCTGCGGGGCTTTTAGTTTCGGGGAGGGTGTAAAGGCTTATTTTTTCGGGTGCAGTATGACCGGCATCCAAGTGTAACCCTTTACGAAGGAATGGGCATTGCGCTCTGGCTCTTCCAGGACTTCGATATGCTCGAAGCGTTCCAGAAGCTCTTCCCAGAGAATGCGCAGCTGCAGCTCTGCCAGGCGGTTGCCGACGCAGCGGTGAATGCCGAAGCCGAAAGAGATGTGGTTGCGGGCCTGCTTGCGGTCGATGATGAGGCGGTATGGGTCTTCGTCCCAGAAACGCTCATCGCGGTTGGCCGAAACATACCACATGGCGACCTGTTCGCCCTTCTTGATCGTCTTGCCACGCAGTTCGACATCCTCAAGCGCGGTGCGGCGCATATAGGCAAGCGGCGTCTGCCAGCGGATCACTTCCGACACCATGTTCGGGATGAGCGATGGGTCCGCTTTCAGTTTATCGAACTGGTCTGGCCACTTGTTGAGGGCGTGAACCGATGCCGTCATCGAGTTACGGGTCGTGTCATTGCCGCCAACGATGAGCAGGATCACGTTGCCGAGCAGCTCCATCGGCGTCATGTTCTTGGTCTTCTCGCCGTGTGCGAGAAGGCTCATCAGGTCATTCTTGACCGGCTTGGACTGACGGTCCTGATAGATGCCCATGAACGTAGTCAGACACTCCATGAGTTCCTGCTTCCACTGGTCAAGGCCGCCGGGACAGATGTCCGGATTGTGCGGGTTCGTCGCCACGTCAGACCAATGGGTCAGCTTGCGGCGATCCTCGAACGGGAAGTCGAACAGGGTTGCGAGCATCATGGTAGTGAGCTCGATCGAGACGGTGTCGACCCAGTCGAACGGCTCATTGACTGGGAGGGAGTCGAGCAGGCCCTGTGTCCGCGAGCGGATCAGCGGCTCGAATTCCTTGAGCATGTTCGGGGCGACCGCTGGCTGCACGGTCTTGCGCTGTTCGGAATGGCGCGGCTCATCCATGGCGATGAACATCGGCAGTTCGAAATCATCGAAAGGCGCGCCAAGCGTGATGCCGCCATATTCCCAGGACGATGAGAAGCGCTTGTGGTCGATATCAACGTCGCGGACATCGTCATAGAGCGTAACGGACCAGTACGGGCCAGCAAAGCTGTCCGGCGTGTAGTGAACCGGATCATTGTCGCGCATCCACTTGAAGAAGTCCCAATGGGCGTCGCGGCGCCAGAGCTCCGGGTCGAGGATGTCGAACGTTTTCATGTCGACATCTTCAGGTGACGGGATCGGGGCGTCACGGTCGAGATGGAATTCCATCAGTTTTTCGCGGCCCGTCGTCTTTGGGCGCTCTACATTGTGGGGGATCTTTGTTGCGGTATCAGCCATGTCTTTGCCTCCTGATCTCCCGGTGTTCCGGTGAGTTTTCTTGAACCTCACCAAAGGTAACACAGAGAGAATGAAAAAACCATGACGCAGGCGTCATTTTTTACGCGTAACGTTCGGCGCGGGCTTTCTCGATGGCGGATTTCAGGGCGCTGTGCAGGGATTTTCTTTCACCCGGCGTCAGGAAACGCCCAATCACATAGGCCTGCTGACCATGGGCGAGCTTCAGTTCGCTTGGCTTGCGTTCCGGGAAATCGAGGGAGAGACGGGCGAAACCAGTTGGCAGTTCGACACGGCGCGGATCTTTACCGGGGGCGGTGTGAGACATG
Source organism: Henriciella marina (assembly GCF_027213945.1). Lineage (GTDB taxonomy): Bacteria > Pseudomonadota > Alphaproteobacteria > Caulobacterales > Hyphomonadaceae > Henriciella > Henriciella marina_A. Next base: position 337,376 of record NZ_JAPWGW010000001.1, on the reverse strand, counting down.
GCAATCCGCTCAGCCGTCACTTCGATACGGGTCTCCTGGCGCAACTTGTGAAAGCTGGCCCGGAAGGCGAGCCAGATGGCGAGCGCGTCTAGACCGAACCAGGCGATGACAGGTACCGCGCCCATTGACAGGAATATCATGCCGCCAACGAAGCTCATGAGACCGACCAGGCCCATGACGACCAGAAAGGCCCGCGGGCTGAGCGCCGTATGTGGCGTCAGCGTGGCATCGAAGTAGACGGGTGAGTGGTTTTCAGTCATCGCAGGCTAGGAAATACGATCGCAGCGAGCGTTGACAAGTTGACGCTTGATCGCAGCGCCGCGGCATATACACCACGGCCTATGGCAAAGACCCCGACGAAAACCCGCAGGAAGCGCCGGTCCCCAACGCTCGGCCCTGAGAAGACGGCGCAGCTTTATGCCGCGCTGGCCGAGGACAGGCCCGCGCCTGAAACAGAGCTCAACTATCACAACCCATTCACGCTGGTTGTTGCCGTCGCCCTGTCAGCGCAGGCGACCGATGTCGGCGTGAACAAGGCGACGAAGAAGCTTTTCGAGATCGCTGATACACCAGAGGCGATGCTGACACTGGGCGAAGAGGGCGTCGCCGATCACATCAAGACGATCGGCCTCTGGCGTAACAAGGCGAAGAATGTGATTGCGCTTTGTGAGCTTCTGATCGAGGAGTTTGGCGGCGAAGTGCCGCAAACGCGCGATGAGCTGACACGGCTGCCGGGCGTCGGTCGAAAGACAGCGAACGTGGTGCTTAACGAGGCTTTTGGGCAGCCGACCATCGCCGTCGATACGCATATCTTCCGCGTTTCAAACCGAACGGGCCTCGCGCCCGGTAAGAACCCTGACGAGGTCGAAGACCAACTGGAGCGCGTGACGCCGGACGAGTTCAAGAAGGGCGCGCACCACTGGCTGATCCTGCACGGTCGCTATGTCTGCGTGGCGCGCAAGCCGAAATGCTGGCTGTGTACGATCAGTGATATCTGTAAGTTCAAGGACAAGACGCCTGACCCTGCGCGGAAGGAGTCTGATCTGGGGCCGAAGGACTAGGCGCCCAGAATGGGAGATGGACCTCGCCCTTCAAGAGGCTCGGGGTAAGGTCTATGGGAAGCGTGTCACTAGCGTTATCTCATCCTGAGCCCGTCGAAGGACGAAGCCGCATACGCCAGGTTAGCTGGCCTAACGCGGGGCGCGTTTCGCCAGGATGCGCTGCAGGGTGCGGCGGTGCATGTTCAGGCGGCGAGCGGTTTCCGAGACATTGTGATTGCAGAGCTCATAGACGCGCTGGATGTGTTCCCAACGGACGCGGTCTGCTGACATCGGGTTTTCCGGCGGCTCCGGCAGGCTGTCGCCCTTGTTCACGAGCGCGCGGATAATGTCCTCGACTTCGGCTGGCTTGGCGAGATAGTCAGCAGCGCCGGCCTTGACCGCGGCAACAGCGGTCGCAATCGCGCCATAGCCGGTGAGGATCACTGCGCGTGCATCAGGGCGGTACTGCTGCAATGTTTCGACGACATCGAGACCAGATCCATCCTCCAGGCGAAGATCCAGCACTGCGAAAGCAGGTGGGTTCATCCGGGCGATGTCTTTTGCTTCGCTCGCGCTTGACACGGCCGATACGAGAAAGCCGCGCTGCGTCAGGGCGCGCGCGAGGCGCTGTAGAAATGGGCCGTCATCATCAAGTATCAGGCAAGTCCGGTCCTCAACATCCTTGAGGGCCTCATGAATTTTTACGGTAACGTTGTAGTCCATGATCAAGTCTCCACTGTGGGACCATTTATTTGCATTCGTTCGGATTCCAAGCTTTCCAGTGCGCTTCGCGGCCAGACAGCCTGTACAATTGCGCCTTTAAGCGGCGGGGTGCGATTACGCGTCGCAATTCGCCCGCCCGTTCTTTCGATCAGTGTCTTCGCAATGAAGAAACCGAGCCCCATGTCGCCGCCATGCAGGTGGGCCTCTCCGCGCTGTGAAACGTAGGGCTCTCCAAGTTTAGGCATGACATCGGGGGCGAAACCGGGCCCGTCGTCGCTCACCGTCACCATGAACTGCTTGTCGGTCCAGCTGGCGGCCGCCTTAACGTGGCTATCGGCAAAGCTGACTGCGTTTTCAACGAAAGCTCCGAGGGCGTGCAGGACTTCAGGGCTTCGGCGGATCGTGGGTATGCGCGGCTCGCCATTCTCGCCAGCGGACCAGGTAACATTGAGCGTGACACCGAGCCCCCTGAAAGGCGCGGCGGCTTCTTCGACCAGGCTGGAGAGTGGCATGTTGGCGTGAACGATGTCCTCCGCCTCTCTTGAGCGGCTGAGCTGACGCAGGATATCGCGGCATCGGTCGGCCTGCTCTGCGATCAGGCGAACATCGTCGTGGTGGGGATCGTCAGGCTTCAGGTCGCCAGCAAGCTCCTTGGCGACAAGGTGGATCGTTGCGAGCGGGGTGCCTAGCTCATGTGCGGTCATCGCGGCCATCGCACCGAGCGCCGAGAGTTTCTGTTCGCGCGCCATGACGACCGAGGCGGCATCCATCGCGCGCACAAGCCGAGCCTCGTCTTCGCTGAGACGGACGGAGGACACGGCAAAGAACACGATGGCGAGCAGGAAGGCAGCGAAATGACCCCACTCAAAGAGGGCGGGCAGGTTAAGGCTGCTAACCGGGTACCATGGCAGATCTAGCGCGAAGGCCGGCATGATGGCTGCGAGGACAATGGCCAACCCGGCGATGAGTGCTGAATAACGCGGGCGAAGACTGCTCGCTGCAACCGTGACGGGCGCAAGGAGGAAGAGAAGGAACGGGTTGGATAGCCCGCCGGTCAGGCCAAGCAGAAGCGCCAGTTGCACCGTGTCGAAACAAAGCTGCAGCGCCGCCTCCCACCCTTTCAGCAAGACCTGGTCGCGCATCGCGAAAGAAAGGAAGACGTTCAGCCATGCAGACGCCGCGATAACGGTCAGGCAGGGGCCGAGCGGCACGTCGAAGCCAAGTACGAAATTGACGAAGAGCACGGCGGCGGTCTGGCCCCCGACCGCAAGCCAGCGGAGCGTTGTCAGCGTGCGCAGGCGGGCGCGTCCACGCGCGGCGTCCACGCCGGCAAGCCCGGTCGGCAGCAGGCTGTAAAGTGCCTGCTCTATTCCTTCTCGAGACGCATGGGCGTCGTCCATCCTTGCCCCTTTCGGCTGTGCCGCGGGATGCGACACTGTAGCGGCGCGGCGCCGTCTTGATCGAAGCGCCTGTCCAAAGCATACGTAGCCGCATGCGTATCAGATCGACAATTCTCTTAGCATCTTTCCTCCTCGCAGCAGCGTGTAGCGGCGCGAACGAGGCAGGTGAAACCGCAGCTTCAGGCGAAACGGCGAGGTCAGGCGGGCCCGTCGCGGGATGTACATCCCGCGCCTATGAAGAGATTGGCGGTCCGTTCGAGCTGACCATGCATACGGGCGAGCGCGTCACCCAGGAAGACTTCATGGGTAAGCCATCTCTGGTCTATTTTGGCTTCACCTATTGCCCTGATGTATGCCCGGGCACGCTGGTGGCGATCAACAATGCCTATAGCCGCTTGCCTGAGGAAATGGAGCGCCCGCAAACGCTGCTGATCAGCGTCGACCCCGAGCGCGACACGCCGGAGGCATTGGCTGACTATGTCCAGAGCAATGCGTTCCCGGAGGGCCTTGTGGGACTGACCGGCACACCAGAAGAAATCGAAGCGGTTGCGAATGAATTCAGCGCGGCCTTCTCACGTGTCGAGACGCCAGAAAGCGTGGCCGAATACACTATGGACCACACATCGCTGATCTATGTGATGGGCCCGGACTGGAAGCTGAAAACCTTCTTCTCGGAGACGATCACCAATCCGGATGAAATGGCTTCATGTCTTGAGACAATCTTCGGCTAGCACGGGCTGATTGCCAAAGCTCGCCGACCCGCCTATGTTGCGCTGCAGCATACGGAAGGTAACGCTTTGCTCTACGCTCTTGTTGAAATGAACCGCGCGGCCATGGCGCCGCTGCGATTGCAGGCCAAGGCTACCGCATCCTTCTGGAGTTCGCCGATGAACCCGGCGCGCGACACGGATGCAGGCCGTGCCATAGCGGCGGCGGCCAACGTGTTCGAGCGCGCGACGCGCTATTACGGCAAACCCGAATGGCAGATCGACACGACTGAGATCAATGGCAAGTCTCATGCGGTGATGCCTGTCACGGCGTGGTCCTCGCCATGGTGCCAGCTTGTTTATTTCGAGACCGCTGGTGCGCCCGCTAATCGTCCGGACCTCGTTATCGTTGCGCCGCTCTCTGGGCACTATGCGACGCTGCTGCGCGGCACGGTCGAAGCCTTCCTGCCGACCCATAATGTCTACATCACCGACTGGACGGATGCGCGGATGGCGCCGATCTGGTTCGGCCGCTTCGATCTCGACGACTATATTGACCACATTCAGGACATGCTGGCTTTCCTGGGCGCGGGGGCGCACGTGCTGGCTGTCTGTCAGCCCGGCCCGCCCGTGCTCGCTGCTATCTCGATGATGGCAGAGGACGGCGCCGACGCACTGCCCGCAACCATGACGTTCATGGGCTCTCCTATCGATGCGCGCCGCTCACCGACCGTGCCAAATCTTCTGGCAGAAGAGCGTAGCCTCGACTGGTTCCGCTCCAAGATGATCCACACGGTGCCGCTGCCATGGGCAGGTGCTGGCCGCCGGGTCTATCCAGGTTTTATCCAGCTTAGCTCATTCATGCACATGAACTGGGACCGGCACGTCGATGCGCAGCACCGCTTCTTCGAGCACCTGATCGAGGGGGATGAAGATGGCGCCGAAAAGCATCAGGCGTTCTATGATGAATACCTGTCCGTGCTGGACCTGACTGAGGAGTTCTACATCCAGACGATCGAGCGCGTGTTCCAGAAAGCACTGCTGGCCAAGGGCGAATACCGCTACCGTGATCAGCGCCTCGTCAAGCCTGAGGCGATCTCGTCTGTTGGCCTGATGACGGTTGAGGGCGAACTGGACGATATTTCAGGTATCGGTCAGACACAGGCTGCGCACGACCTCTGTACCAATATTCCAGAGGCGCTGAAGGAAGACTATGTGCAGCCCGGCGTAGGCCATTACGGCGTATTCAATGGGTCGAAATTCCGCCAGCAGATCGTGCCGCGGGTGATCAAGTTCCAGCAGCATGTAGCCAAGGCGCGCTAGCTTTCGCCTGCGCGCCCGGCTTGGTGGGATTTACTCGCCTTGGGCGCGAAGCTCTGCTTCCGCTTCCAATGTAAGCGTTTCGCCAGTTTCAGTTTCAAAGCTGAAAGAGATGTTCGCTGTTTCGCCGGCTGAGAGGTCTTCGACGAGGCCGAAGAACATCAGGTGGTTGCCGCCGCGCTCCAGCGTGAGGGTCTCACCGTCAGCGATCTCGAATGTCTCTACGGGACGCATCTGCATCGTGCCGTCATTCATCTCCATCGTGTGCATCTCGACAGTGCCGGCGATATCGGAGATGGCGCCCGTCAGCGTGACGCTAACGCCTTCAACCGAAATCTCGATCCCGCCCATGGTGACATCGCGTCCGGCAATCGGGGCCATGATGAAAGCGTCTTCATATGAGAGCACCGGGCCATCGGATTCAGCAGACTGGCTGCAGGCAGCGATGAGAGCGGGGGCGATAAGCAGGGCAGAAAGGCGTTTCATTGAGGTGTCTTTCACGAGAGGGGAGCTTGAGGGTGAAGGCGCAAGGCTTAAGGACGCCAGAATCCAACAATCCGCCGAACTTCTTCCATCACCGGTTCGGCAATAGCTTCAGCCCGTTCGGCGCCGATACGAAGAGCGGCATCGATTTCATCCGGATTGTCCATCAGCTCTCGCATGCGGGTGGTGATCGGGGCTAGGTGATCGACAGCGAGATCAGCAAGCGCTGGCTTGAAAACGCCAAATCCTTTGCCGCCATACTCGGCGAGAACCTGTTCGTCGCTCATGCCTGCAAGCGCGCCGTAGATGCCGACAAGGTTTGCGACTTCGGGGCGTCCTTCGAGACCGTCGATATCGGTCGGCATGTCGCCGAGCGTATCGGTCTTCGACTTCTTGATTTTCTTCGCAATCGTGTCGGCGTCGTCGATCAGGTTGATGCGCGAATTCTCCGCCGGATCGGACTTCGACATTTTCTTGGTGCCATCCTTGAGGCTCATGATCCGGGCACCGGGGCCTTCGGTCAGGGCTTCTGGAAGCGGGAAGAAACCCGGCGCGCCATAGTCGCGGTTGAAACGGTCTGCGATGTCACGCGAGAGCTCAAGATGCTGGCGCTGGTCTTCGCCGACCGGCACGTGTGTCGCCTTGTAGGCAAGGATGTCCGCAGCCTGTAGCACCGGATAGTTGAAGAGGCCGACCGAAGAGCGCTCAGCGTCCTTGCCGGACTTTTCCTTGAACTGAATCATCTTCTCCAGCCAGCCCATGCGGGCAACGCTGTCGAAAATCCAGGTAAGTTCGGTGTGCACACGTACCGAGGACTGTGCGAACAGAACCGACTTGTCGGGATCGACGCCGCTCGCCATCATCGCGGCTGCGATCTGGCGGGTCTGGTTGGCCAGCTGCGACTGGTCAAACGGCATGGTGATGGCGTGCAGGTCAACGACACAGAAGACGCAGTCCCAACCATCATTCTGCAGCGTGGTGAATTTCTTCAGGGCACCAAGGTAATTTCCAAGGTGGAGATTGCCGGTGGGCTGGATACCGGAAAAGACCCGCTTGGGCCCGGTATAGGTCGGTGTGTCTTGCTCGCTCATGGCGGGGCGTTTAGCGGATGGGTGGGCCTACGCCTAGCCCCCTTGATGTTGCTTACCTACTATTGGTCACTTCAATCTCACGGATGTCGATCACCGGACCGCGCAAGTGGTAGTGGCAGTACCCGGAGACGAACGAGGGATCATCAATAAGCAGATCAGAGCAGTCATAGAGTGAGCCAGAAACACGCACCATTTGGCCCTCCACGGCTCGAAGTTTCTCAAACATTTGCGGTGAACCAGATACGCCAATTCGGCGGTCGTCTAACCGACGGCTGCTTACGATCGCTTCTACTGAAAGATCGGATCGTCGTTTGACGAGCACAATGCCGGCTGAATATGCGACGATCCTAACGCATCCATCTTCAAAATGCTGGCCTGCCACGACTGTTTGAAAATCGACCTCGGTCGCTTGGTCGGTTGTGCATGTCTCGACCTCAGATTGCCAAACAGGAACAAATGCCCGGCTGTCAGCGAAGTCCGGACTAGCGGCGCAGCTCGACGAAAATCCGCAAAAACTAACTACAAGCGTGCCAAATTCAGCTTTCATCCGCCCAATATCGTTCTGCCAAAGGACGCGGCCAATCAATTTCTGCGAGCGTTTCGGAGATCGCTTAGACGAATAGCGCCAAACAGGACTGCGAAAACCAGATAGGCCGCGGCCCCTGCGAGCGAGATCACGATGGCGCCGACGAATTTGGAATCGAGTGCGACCTCGGAGATTTGGCCGCTGATGCTGGCGAGATACCACAGCAGGGCGCCGAGCGCCGATGAAGCCAGTAAGACTGAGACGAGACGTTTGAGGAGCTCTGGGCCCGGATTGTACCAGTCGCGCCGTTTCAGGGTCGCAAAGAGCAGAATGACATTGATCCAGGCTGCTGTGCTGGTGGCGATGGCAAGGCCCGGGAAGCCATAGACGCCCTGCGACTTCAGGAAGAAGAAGAGGCCAGCGCCCAGCACCGTGTTCACGACGACAGAGATGAGAGAGAAATTCATCGGCGTGCGCGTGTCTTCACGCGCAAAGAAGCCCGGCGCGAGCACCTTGATAAGGACGAAAGCAGGCACGCCCCAGCCAAAGTGGAAGAGCGCCTGCGCCGTCAGCGCTGCGTCGTCGCTGGTGAAGTCGCCGCGTGTGAAGAAGCTGTCGACGAACAGGAATGGCGCGGCCATGAGCGCTGCTGCGGCAGGTACGGTCAGCGCCATGGCAAGGCCGATGCCATTGTCCATCGTGTCGCGGCTATCAGCCTCATCGCTCGCGCGGGCTGCGCGGGCAAGGCGCGGCAGTATGGCGAGGCCGACGGCGACCCCGACAAGGCCAAGCGGAAGCTGGTAGAGACGGTCAGCCGAATAGAGCCATGACTTTGCGCCCGCCTCAAAGCTCGCGAGGGCCTGACTGACGACGATGTTGATCTGCATGCCGGAAGCCGCGATCGTGCCTGGAATGGCCAGCGCCGCGACCCTTTTGACGCCGGGTGTGATCTTCGGGAAACCGATGCGAAGTCGGACCTTCTGACGGGAGACGCCATACCAAAGCAGCGCGACCTGAAGCGCGCCCGCCACGGTGACGGCCAAGGCAAGTGATTTCGAGACGTCGTAATTGTCGGACCCGACAAAGGCCGCGCCGAGCATGCAGATGTTCAGCAGCGTCGGCGCCCCGGCCGACATGCCGAACCGTCCAGCCGAGTTCAAAACACCCGACAGAAGCGCCGCGAGCGCCATGAAGGCCAAGTATGGCATGGTGATTTGCGTCAGCAGGATTGCCAGCGGAAAGTGGACCGGGTCATTACGGTAACCGCCATGCAGCAGAAGCATGATCCAGGGCATGGCGATCTGCGAGATGATTACGAGGCCCACCGTGACAGCGAGCAATCCTCTCAATGTCTCTTCTGCGAGCTTGCGGGCGGCTTCCTCGCCTTCGGCTTCCATGGTGCGGGCATAAGCAGGCACGAAGGCCTGCGCGAAAGCCCCTTCGGCAAAGACGCGCCGAAAGAGGTTCGGGAACATCAGCGCGGTGAAGAAGGCGTCCGCGACGGGGCCAGCGCCCAGCTTGGCGAGGATGACCAGATCGCGAGCGAAGCCGAGAATGCGGCTGCCGAACGTCCAGCTTGACTGGGTCAACGTGTTGCGAAGGACGCTCATGCTCGGTGCGCTACACGGCCAAGGTTAACAATCAGAAGCTGTCTGCCGCATTTGCCTGCTTCAGGCTGCGGGCAGGGGTACGCGGCGCGTCTGGTTCTTCGCGCTGGAGCACTTCCAGCAATTTCTCCTTGAGCGCCGCAAGCTTGATGTCGGTATAGCTGGCGGGGAGCTGGACATAGAAGGCGTCGAACACCCGCTCACCATAGCTGCCGACATGGGCAGAATGGATGGAGATGTTCTCGTCTGCCAGGAGGCGTGCAACATCGTGCAGGAGGCCCGGCCTGTCGCGGCCTGCCACGTCGATCACGGTGTAGCCATCCGACAGCGTGTCATCGATCTTGACCTGTGGGATGACCTTGAAGGCCGCTTCGCGCCGGTAAGATTTGGCCGGAATGTTGGCCACAGGCTCATTGGTGGCAAAGGCGCGGCGAACCTCATTCTCGAGGCGCCTTAAGCGGCCTTCATCACCAGCTGCAAAGATGCCGCCCTTGCCATCCTGAAGGATGAAGACGTCAACGATAAAGCCGGATGGCGCCGTGAATACCTGCGCAGACACGACGTTGGCGCTTTGCGATGCAATCGTCCCGGCAAGGCGTGAGAAGAGGCCGAGCCTGTCCTGTCCGGCAACCAGCAGCGAGACACCGCCGCCATCTTCGCGCACATGAGCAGAGACGATGGGTGGGTCACCTGCCTTGATGGTGCGAGCATGCTGTTCGAGCGCGTCAAGGTCAAAGCCAGTCCAGTAGGCCGGGTCCATGTCGGTCATCACTTCAGGGATTGCGCCGACGCGTTCTGCAAGCTCTTCACGGTTGAGCGCGGCGCGGCCTTCAAGCTCGCGCGAAACGCTGATTGCATCCGTACGGCCACCGCGCAGGGCCGCTTCCGTGTTCTGGTAGAGATCTTCGAGAAGCTGGCCTTTCCAGGCATTCCAGATGCCGGGTCCCACGGCCCGTATGTCAGCGATAGTGAGGATGTAAAGTAGCCGCAGGCGTTCTATCGAGCCGACCATGGATGCAAAGCGCACAATGGTCTGTGGATCGGCGATGTCGCGCTTCTGGGCGGTCTCGCTCATTTCGAGATGGTGGCCAACCAGCCAGGCGACGAGATCGGTTTCGGCATCAGACAGGCCGAGACGTTTGCCTGCGGCCGTCGCCGTTTTTGTGCCCTCAATCTGCTGGTCGCCATGACCCTTGCCGGTGTCATGTAGCAGCATGGCGAGATAGAGGATGTGCTTGTTATCGATCTTCTGGAAGAGGCGGTGAGGCAGTTCAAAGCCTTCCCCACCGTCCCGGTCCATCTGCGCCATATAGTCGACGGCGCGGATCGTGTGCTCATCCACCGTGAAGTGGTGATACATGTTGAACTGGGTCTGGGCGACGATGCCGCCGAACTCCGGAATGAAGCGGCCAAGCACATCAGCTTCGTTCATGCGGTGAAGCGCAAGGCCGGGATTTCTGCCGTTGACGAGAAGGTCGATGAAGATTTTGCTCATCTCTGGCTTCGAGCGTGTGCGCGAATTGATGATCCGGGCATTCCTGGAAGCAATCGTCATCGCATCCGGGTGTATGTCATGGTCAGTTTCATCAGCCAGCCGGAACAGGCGGATGAGGTTCTCCGGTGATTTCTTGAAGACTTCCTCACCCGTGACGCTTACGCGTTCGCCATCAAGGATGAAGCCTTCATGTGCCATGGGCTTAGGCGTGCCGGTGCGGATGAAACGGCGCCAGCCTTCAGGTTTTTTGATCTGGTCGGCTTCGAGTTTGGCGGCGATAATGCGGGTCAGATTGCCGACATCCTTTGCGACCAGAAAGTAGTGCTTCATGAAGCGCTCGACGCCGAGCTGACCGGATCGGTCGCGGTAGCCCATGCGGGACGCGATCTCGGGCTGGAGGTCGAAGCTCAAGCGTTCTTCGGCGCGCCCCGTGAGATAGTGAAGGTGGCAGCGAACCGTCCAGAAAAACCGTGCGGCGCGGATGAAGACGCTGTATTCGTGCTTGGTGAACGGGCCGGACTTCATCACGTCTTCTAGTGAGACGCCATCATAAATGTGCTTGGTGATCCAGTAGAGCGTCTGCAGGTCACGCAGCCCACCTTTTCCCTCTTTCACATTTGGTTCGACCACATAGCGCGTATTGCCCTGTTTGGCGTGGCGACCGTCCCGTTCGGCCAGCTTGTCAGCGATGAATTGGGCGTCATGACCTTCAACCGCTTCCTTGCGAAACTTCGCTTTCGTTTCTGCCGCCAGTGCCTCGTCGCCGAACAGGAAACGCGCATCCAGCAGCGACGTCTTGATCGTTACATCCTGTTTGGACAGCCGGATGCACTCTTCAGGTGTGCGGAAGGCATGACCGACCTTTATGCCGACATCCCAGAGGGCATAGAGCATATATTCGATGACGCTCTCTGCGTGAGCCGACGCTTTGTACGGCCGGATGAATAGCAGATCGACATCGCTTGATGGGGCAAGGACGTTTCGGCCATATCCGCCCGTTGCGAACACGGCGAGGCGCTCTCCCTCTGTCGGGTTACGGGCCCGGTGAACATGGACGGTGATATAATCGTACAGCGCGTGTAGTGTCTCATCCATGACGGCAGACAGGAGCCGTGCCGTATCAAGACCGCCTGCGCCCTGCTGCAGGCGTTCCTGCGCGATCATCCGGCCGCGGAAGAGCGCGCCATGCAAGTGGTCGAGCACCTGTTTGCGGGCTTTCGCCTCATCTGAGAGATTGTCGAGGAAGTCCGAGGTGAGCTTCACGCGAAGCGCGCGCCCATCGATAATGTTCGAGATATTCCACTTACTGGGCCAGCGACGTGTCGGCAGCTTGCGGTGGACGAGGGATTCGCTCTGTTCGCTCATGCAACACAACCTAGCGCACATGTCGGGCAAGTGGCCAGCTTTGCTGCAATCGTTTAGTCGCCTGCTGAACGCCGCAGTGAGATAAAGGCTTGCTCAAACACTGCCTCCGACGATGCGCAGACAATCTGTGGCCCCTGTTTGGCTTCCCGGCCGCGCCAGTCACGCGCGATGCCGCCCGCGCCCCGCACAACCGGGATCAACGCCGCGACATCATGTGGCTGCAGGCCCGTCTCGCAGACTAGATCGATACTGCCAGCCGCCAGGCGCCCATAGGCATAGGCGTCCAGACCATAGCGGCAGATGCGCGCGGTGTGCCGGATATGTGTCCATGCCCCCTGTTCGGCAGGATTCATGATGAAGGGGTCGGTCGTCGCAATAATCGCCTGACGCAAGTCCTCACAGGATGAAACACGAAGCGGCGTGCGGCCTTTCACCGTTTCCAGCCAGGCTTCGCCCGGCGCGCCAATATAGCGTTCCCCTAGTACAGGCTGATCGATAAGACCGATGACAGGGTTACCGTCAGGATCGGCAAGCGCGATCAGGGTTGTCCATACCGGGAGGCCCGCCAGAAAGGCGCGGGTGCCGTCGATCGGGTCGAGTAGCCAGGTCCAGCCGGAGCTGCCTTCGTGCCTGCCAAATTCTTCGCCATCAATGCCGTCATTCGGTCGCTCTTCTGCAAGGATGGCGCGGATTGCCTCCTCGCCAGCGCGATCTGCAATAGTGACGGGATCATAAATGGCGCCGCCTGCCTTGTTTTCGGCATCAATACCGGCGCGGAAATGCGGCGAAATCGCCTGCCAGGCCGCGTCAGCGAGCCGGCCGGCAAGGTCTACGAGGTCAGACTGCGATGCAGGGAGGGTCATGTCTCGCGCTTATGGCGCGCGAGACGGGAAGGTCAAGCGGCGCCGGTGCCACTCTGGTCGGATTCGAGTGCCTTTGCGAGCTCAAGCAGACGGCGGCGCGGGCGTTCGCCAAGCCGGTAATAGGCGCGCACCAGTTCCAGGGTTTCTTTCTGGCTCAGGATGTCGCCGTCCATCGTATCGGCATCATTCGCAGCGAGGAGGTCGTCCTGTTCGATGCCATCAAAGAAGTACTGAACGGAAACATTCAGAGCTTTGGAGAGATCGAAGAGGCGCGAAGAGGTCATACGGTTCGCACCGCATTCATATTTCTGAATCTGCTGGAACCGGACCCCCACTTGCGAAGCCAGTTCCTGCTGGGTCAGGCCGAGCAGTCTGCGGCGGCGGCGTAGTCTCTTTCCTACGTGAAGGTCGGTATTGTCAGTCATGCCCGGCTCCCCTTGATCATCCTTAAGCCCGGGATCGTCCCGGTTTGAGCGTCGCAGAAATGGAGAGCAAACTTCATGCCGTCCGGTTGTTTCAGTCTGATTACATGCAAAAACGCATTGATGCGGAATTTTGGTCTTGCATTTTGTGCGCCGCACAATAAATTGGTTTCAGCACTGCGGTGCTAACGCCTTCTGGCGTTTCCTCCCTTTACCTTTTTCGGCCGCGCCAGCCTTGGCGCGGCCCTTTTTTTATGGGCGCAGACGCTCGCTCAATTCAGCGATATTCCCCATCAGCCCATCTAGCTGATGCGACAGCTCGCTCATTGCGTCAATCTTTGTGACTCGAGCTTCATCAAGGTAAAGACGCCTGTTTATCTCTATCTGCAAGGCGTGGGCGTGCTGTTTAGGCCGTCCATACTTCCGTGTGGTAAAGCCCCCGGCATAGGGCGCGTTTCGCACGACGCTATATCCCGCCTTGCGTAATGTTCTCTCCACAAGGCTGGTGAGCTGGCCCGTGCAGCTCGATCCAAAACGGTCGCCGAGGACGAAATCTGGAAGATCACGGCGTCCAGGTTGTGACGACGGCATGGAATGGCAATCGATCAGAATGGCGCAGCCAAACTTCTGACGCAGCGCAGCAATCTCGTCGGATAAAGCCGCATGATAGGGCGTGTGAACAAGATCCAGGCGAGAGCGCCCGTCGGCTGGGTCCAGCTTTTTTGCATAAATGAGCTCGCCTCTTGCGCCGATCCGCGGGAAGCATCCCAGTCCCGCTTCGACCCTGACGGTCGGTACGGCCACTGGTCCGGGCGGGTCACCGTGGAACATGGACGCGTCAATTTCGCGCGGGTCCCGATTCAGGTCGACGAAAGAGCGTGCATAGGTCGCCTTGAGAAGGCGCGCGCCATATGTTGGCGCGTTAGCGAACAGCTCATCTACATAAGCGTCCTCTGTCTGTTTGAGATCAATCAGCGGCACACGCAGGCTATTGCGGAAATAATCCGGATATTCGCGTCCGCTATGGGGAGAGGCGAAGATCAGGGGGCGCTCGTCTGCCTGTGGTTTGGCCAGGCTGAAGGCCGGCCACCTAAGTCCACTCCCCGGTGCGGGGCTCTGCTCTTCTGTCGCCGTGATCGTCATCGAGACATAGGTCGGTCATTGGCATCGCGGGTCAAGCATTACTCCCACGTTCACCGCCGATTTACCCGAACCATGCTTTGTGCCATCAAACGTTAGTCAGAAAGCCGGAACGCAGTCCCCATGAGCAAGATACTTCTCGCCGAAGACGATGAAATGATGCGCACCTTCCTGGCTGCCTCGCTGAAACGTGCAGGACACGAAGTTCAGGACTTCGAGGATGGCGAGACGGCGCTCAATGCGCTCGAGCGTGAAGTGTTCGACCTGTTGCTGACTGACATCGTCATGCCGGGCATCGATGGAATTGAGCTCGCGCGACGTGGGGCCGAGCTCGATCCGGCGATGAAGATCGTATTTATTACCGGGTTTGCTGCTGTCGCACTGGCTTCCGGTACGCCAACACCTGCAGGCGCAAAGATCCTGTCGAAGCCATTCCATCTGCGTGAGCTGGTCGAGGAAGTTGACCGCGTCATCGCTGCCTGACATTTGCAGCTGAAACAGGCTTGACTTGGATCGCTTGACGTCCGATTAGGGCCGCTTCGAAACGGATGGGCGGTTAGCTCAGCGGTAGAGCACTACATTGACATTGTAGGGGTCACAAGTTCGATCCTTGTACCGCCCACCATTTCCAGAGTTCTTGAATTTGTGATGCCTGCGCCGCGGCGTAAAGCTCGAGCGCGGTCGAAACGTACTCTTCTGGTGTCCGCAGTCGTCTGCTCCGAGAGAATTCGCAACGCAGGTGGCGAAACTGCGCTCGGGCCTCAATTCACTGATTTATATGTGAAAACAATCGATCCTTCTCGTGTGTACCGAGCGAGATCAGGTTTCTTTATAGCATAGATAATATCAAATAATGCGAAAAATTTTGCGGAACGTTTCACTATGCAGATAGTAAAAAATCTAAACAATACAGTGGGCGTGAAGGTTAACGTATAGGGTGCGAAGTATAAGATACCAATTGTTCAAAACCGGGAAATGTTTCATTAATGACCGGTCTGCCTAATCCTCTCAAAGCGGGAAAAAATTATCCTATCTCTACCTAGGGATGTGGTGCCGCAAGGAGGGACGATGTTACGTGTTGGAGTGCAGGGCCGCCGGTTTTCTAAATGTCATAAGGGCTCGTCTGCGGTGGAATTTGCGATCGTCGCGCCGGTGCTCCTGTTCCTTTTGTTTGGCATAATCGCGTATGGCGTGTTCTTCGGCGCAGTTCATTCAGTTCAACAACTGGCGGCCAACAGCGCGCGCGCCGCTATAGGCGGGATCGACCTGCCCGAGCGCCAATCGCTCGTGGAGCAACACATCGCTGCGAGCGTCAACGAAGGTGGGCTGTTAACACGTGACGCCCTGACCGTCAGTGTTGAGCCGCTCAGCGAGGATCCGAGCTTTCTTCGAGTCGTTGTCGATTTCGATGCCAGCCAGTTGCCGGTCTGGAATCTCTATGATGGCCTCCCTCTTCCGGAAAAGAATATTCGCCGGGAGGCCGTCATCAGAGCTGGGGGGTATTAATGTCCTCCGATCCTAGGAAACTCACAATTGCAGAGCGGCTGGGCCGAGATTGCCGGGGCAATGTCGCGGTGACAACTGCTGTCTTCGCGCCCGTTGCGGCAATGATGGCCGCGCTGGCAATCGATACTGGCGCGATCGCTACGCAGAAACGTGCGCTGCAGGGTCATGCGGACATGGCAGCTCTTGTCGCTGCGGCAAACCTTAAAAAAGCGGAAGGCGCTGCCCGCGCTTACCTTTCGGATAATGGGCGCTCGAGCATCGAGATCCCGCGCGAAGAGGGCGCTGAAGAGGTGCGCTCGACGACAGGCATCGCGATGCGGGTCGAGACTGGCCGGTACACTGCTGACAGAAGTCGTCCGGTTTCAGAGCGTTTTGTCGCGGGCGGAGAGCCGTTGAACGCGGCCCGAGTGTCCCTGTCAGAACCACAGCACAGATTGTTCGAGTTCCTCGGTCGTTCGCCGAAACCCCTGGACGTGTCCGGCGTCGCTGTCGTGTCTGCTGAGGCTGGCATATCTGTAGGGTCGCGTCTCGCCCGCCTCGAAGGCGGAATCGTGAATGGCCTGCTCTCAGAATTGCTTGGCGTAGAGATTGGGCTTTCGGCGATGTCCTATGACGCCTTGCTCGACGTAGATATCGATATGATCGATTGCCTCGAATGGCTCGCGGATGATCTGGAACTGACGGCTCTCACTTATGAAGATGTGCTCTCAACAAGCATTGGACTGGAGCATCTTTTGTCCGCAATGGCTGAGACTGCGAGCGACAGCGCACTTGCCAGTCAGGCCTTGCGCTCACTGTCTCGCGACGCGGCACGAAACCAGCGCACCTTGAAAGTTGGTGAGATCATCGAGCTGGGTCGAATCGCGCCGCGCGCGCTCGGTGATCCTCCGGCAGGCACGGGGGTTCGACTGGAAGCTCTGCCGCTTCTGATGGCGAGTGCCATCACGGCAAATGGAAGCAATCAGATTGATCTGGGGCTTTCAGCGCAGGCTGGACGTCTTGTTGATATTGACGCCTCGCTTGTCATTGGAGAACGGCCAAAGGGGCAGTCCTGGTTTGCCCTGTCTGGTCTACCTGGTGAGACGGTTTCCACGGCGCATATGCGTCTTTCGCTGACGGCGGAGATTGGTGCGGGCCGATTGTTGTCCGACGCGCTGATCAGCCTTCCAGTTCACATCGACCTTGCGTCCGCTGATGCGCGGGTAACAGACATTGTCTGCGAGCCGGGCGAGCGGGAACCGAAAAGGGTAAATGTCGCCGTCCGACCTTCCATTGCGCGCCTGCGCATCGCCGACATCAGTGGGTCGGGCGCATCGGAGCGCGTCAAACCTGCTCACATCCTGAATGGGCGTCTGATCCAGATCGACGCTTTTGCAGACATCCAGGCTGCCAACCCGAATGATACGCAGCTGCGCTACATGCACTATGAAATTGGCGGAGACCCCAAAACGGCGGGCACCGATAGAGCATTGGAGGGGCTACTTTCATCGGCGATTACAGATCTGCACTACGACATTGATGTGATCGGCTTACAGCTGCTTAGCGACGCTCACATCGCGTCTATACTTTCGGGATTGTTTAGTGAGCTTTCCGCACCTGTTGACAGGCTCATCTTCAGCCTCACCTCTGCGCTTGGCCTCGGTCTGGGGGAGGCCGACGTCTGGGTGCACACGGCCTCATGTAATGCCCCCGTACTGGTGCAATAGATTTTTTTTGACCGCAGTAAGAAACCAACTACCTTCTCAATGTATTGAATAATATAGTTTTATATAAAGCGCTCTATAGAAATAGACGCGCCTTGAAAATATCTTGAGGAGAGATGATGGCGAGGCCGGCAGGGGTCCGAAATCAAGATTTTGAGCAAAAGAAGCAGGCGCTGACCGATAAACTTCTGGCTTTTGTGTTAAGGGATGGCGTCGAACGACCCTCTTTCAGACAACTGGCCATCGCAGCCGAGACCTCTGAGCCAACTCTACGGCATTACTTCACGGATCGGACTGGCCTGATAATCCACCTGCTGGAGCAGATTACCGAACGTTCCGTGCCTCTAAGGGAAGCCCTGAGCCAGCCTCAGGATAGTCTGGATGATGCCGTCACAGGCTATTTCAGGCAAATGGCGGTGCTTACCAAAACGGACGGGTATGTGAGGGTGCACGCCTTTGGTATTCGTGAGGCCATGGGTGACGAGGGCATACAGAAGTTTTACCTCAAGCAATTCCTGTCTGCCGGAATTGACTCGGTCGCCGAGCGCCTCGTGCGTTCGAAAGATGGTTTGACGACGTTTGATGAAGCGCGTCACGCCGCCATCCTCATTGTGTCTGCCTCTCTTCTTCGCGTCGTGCACCAGGAAGTCCTGAAAGGCAAAGTTCACCAGCCGCTTGATGAGGAGGCCTACTTCGACAGAGTGGGCAAATGGCTGCTCGACGGCCTGCGGTCATCCAAGGGGCCATCAGGCAAGTAGGTCCGAGAGTCGCTCCACCGTCTCTGCGGGGGTGGACCAACTCGTTACCAGTCGGTGAGAGCCACCAATCCATGGATAGAAGGTTGCGCCTGCATCCGTCAACGCGCGAAGGTTTGTCTCGCTGAGGCGCACGAATATCTCATTGCCCTGAACCGGGTGGACGAGCTGAGTTTGGCCGTCGCGGCAAAGTAGATTTGAGATCTCTCGCGCGCGCTGATTTGCAGTGGCGGCGAGGCTGAGCCAGCGATCGTCTGCAAACATGGCGATCGCTTGTGCCGCAAGGTAGCGCATTTTGGGCGGCATGTGGCCGGAGCGCTTTGCGCGGGCTTTCAACTCATTGAATTTCTGCCGGGCATTGCCGAACAGGATGATGATCTCGCATCCCATCGCGCCCGTCTTGGTCAGGCCTAGCGTGAGCACATCAACGCCAGCCTTCCAGCTCATCTCAGCAGGTGATGCGCCTGTCGAAACAAGGGCATTGGCAAGCCGCGCACCATCAAGGTGGACCGTGAGACCTACATCCTTCGCGAGCGCGCTGAAGTGCTTCACCTGCGCGGCCGCGTAGGCGGTGCCAGATTCGGTGAGGTTGGTAAGCGACAGCACATGGGCAGGCGTCTCATGCACAAAGTCTGGCTTGATCCCGGCGAGTGCCTCGCGCAATGCCAACTCGTCAATCTGTGCGCCTTCGCCGGGTAGGAGCTGCAGCTTGCCGCCGCCGGTAAAGAATTCAGGCGCGGAGCGTTCGTCCCGTGCAATATGGGCCTCGTCATGACAGAGGATGGCCCCCATGGGCGGGCAGAAGCAGGAGAGGGCAAGCGCGTTTGCCGCTGTGCCCGAGGCGCACAGCCAGAAGTCAAAATCTTCCGTCTCAAGCACACGCGTCAGCTCATTGCGAAGGCGTGTTGTCACTTCATCGGCGCCGTAGCTGCCCTGCATGCCGCTATTTACGCCAGCAAGCGCTTCAAGAACGGCGGGGTGTGCAGGGGCGGATGTATCGGAAGAGAAATTCATCAGACCTGCGTGTCGGGTGTCTGCCACATGAGGTGTTGGCCACCATCGGCGGCAATCATCTGCCCAGTGACACTATCAGCAGCAATAAGGTAGCGCATCGCGCGCACGATCTCTTCCGGGCGGGAGCCTTTGCGGGTCAGCGTTGCCTGTCTCTCGGCCTCAAACTCGTCTTCGCTCTGATGAACGCTGGCGAGGGTCGGGCCGGGGCCGATGCCGTTCACCCGAATATCCGGGGCGAGCGCCTGTGCCAGTGTTTTCGTCGCCGTCAGCAGGGCAGCCTTGGATAGGGTGTAGGTAAAGAATTGCGGATTGAGCTTCCAGACCCGCTGGTCAATCACATTGATTATGAGACCTTTCTCGTCACCCGGCAGGGCTTTGGCGAAGGCCTGCGAGAGCGCAATTGGCGCGCGCAAATTGGCGTCGAAATGAAGGTCCCACCCTTGCCGGTCATGATCGAGCGCGGTGTCGTCCTCGAAAGCCGACGCGGAATTGACCAGCAGCCGCAGCGGCCCACCGAGCAGATCCTGCGCAGAAGGGATGAGTGCCTTGAGGTCTTTTTCTTCGGTGAGATCGCCTTGGACGATAACGCCTATGCCGCCCGCCTTGCTGATGGCGTCAGCAGTTTCCTGAGCGCCGTCCGCTGAAGAGCGGTAATGCACGGCAACGCTCCAGCCATCTTCGCCAAGCGCTTCAGCCAAGGCGCGCCCGATGCGTTTGCCAGCGCCGGTGATCAGCGCGCGTTTGGGGGTCAGCTTATGATCTGCCAATCCAGTTCTCCACTTCGCCTGTAATGTCCCAGCCATGCACAAGGCCGTAGATATACGCGGCATAGGCCAGCAGCATCGCGAGAGCTGCAATCCGCGTAACCCGGCTGCGGGACAGGACGAACAGGCCGAGAACTATGGCGGCAGCTGCGAGTGCCCAGTGGTCGAACTGAAGAAAGGTTGGGGCAAGTTCTGTCGGACCGAAGAAGGCGATGATTGCACCGGAGCCAGCCAGGTTGAAGATATTCGAGCCAATAACGTTGCCGATGACAACCTCGCCGCGGCGGCGAAGGCCGGCGGCTATGCCGGCACCAAGCTCTGGCAGGGATGTGCCGATGGCGAGCAGTGTCAGGCCGATCACCTCTTCCGGTACTGCGTAGACGCGCGCGATGCCGACGCCGCCTTCGACAATAAGGTGTGCGCCGAGCGGCAGGCCCACAAGACCGACGATCAGGTTCAGCCACATGGCGGTTGTGCCCAGCGACTCGCCCTCATCCTCAAGGCCGACGTCAATGCCCTTCCGAATGCCTTGCGACGTCCAGACCAGCATCAGGATTGAATAGATGATGAGGCTGCCCAGCAGAATGAAGCCAAAGACCGGTGTCAGCGGCAAGAAGGCCGTCCAGCCGATCCAGAGTGCCGTTACCGCAATCATAATCCAGTAGGACCGGCGGAGACCGAACTGCTGCGTTGCGAGAGGGATCAGGAAAGCCGGGACGGCGAGCACCAGCCAGACATTGGCGATGTTCGAGCCGACGATGTTGCCAATAGCAATACCAGGCTGCCCCTGGCTGGACGCATCTACTGCGACCACCATTTCTGGGGCCGAGGTGCCGAAGCCGACAATAAGAATGCCGGCCACGAGTGGGGACACACCTATCCGGCGTGCAAGTGCCACAGCCCCATTTACGAGAAAGTCGCCCGCGAAGGCGAGAATGACGAGGCCGCCAACAAGGGCTGCGAGAAGCGTCAGATCAGGCAAGGGTACTGTTCAGGCGACCTAGTCGAGCCGGCGATAGTCGATCAGGTTCAGGATGGCGAAAATGGCGACCGTCGCGCCGATTGCGATGAGTGCAAACATGGTCTTTAGCTCCGAATTCGTCGTTCGTTGCGCTAACTAGACTGTGTTAGCCCGTTTGGCGAGGGGCGTTTTCATAGATTGGGTCCAGTTATGACGCGTATAAGACAGCGGATCTTTCAGGCGTGGTTCCGGTTCAGGCGTCCAATGACACTTGGTGTTCGCGCTCTGGTGGAGCGGTCTGACGGCAAGGTCCTGCTGGTGCGCCATACCTATACCAAGGGGCTCTATCTGCCAGGCGGGGGCGTGGAGAAAGGCGAGATTGCCAGCGTTTCATTGCTTCGTGAGCTAAAGGAAGAAGGCGGTGTCGAGCTGACCGGCGTGCCGCGCCTTGTCGGTATCTATTCGAATGAGGCGGTCTTTCCGAACGACCATGTCGTCTTCTATCACTTGCGCCCCGGCGAATGGGTGGGCGGGGAGGCGACAAGTGTTGGGGAGATATCAGAGATCGTCTGGGCAGACCCACATGCCCTGCCAACTGATACGACGCCGGCGACGCAGCGGCGCGTCGCTGAAATCTTCGCGGACGGACCGAATGACGGCTATTGGTGAGGGTCGTCGTCTGATGCGGTCAGGCCCTTCACATACTCCACAGCCGTCATCACGGCGAGGACTGCGGCAACCCATACCATGACGAGACCTGCCAGCAGCGTGCCGCGAGACAGAACCCAGTTTGGCGAATAGGTATCAGCGTCAGATGTGATGGCACTAATCGCCATACCGAGCAGGACCAGCGCAATGCCGCCCAGCACCAGCGCGGTCTTCATCTTGGCGCTGTTCGACACTTTCATCGTGCCCGGGTTGCCCATCGCTTCGCGCATGGCGGTGATAAGCACGTCGCGGCTGACAATGGCGAGCGTGGGTAAGGTTATGTACCAGGCCCAATTTTCGATAAAGGAGAGCGCCAGCAGGGTGGACGCTGACAGCAGCTTGTCGCCGATGGGGTCAAGCCGTGCGCCGAAAGCCGATTCAGCGTTCAGTTTCCGGGCAAGCCAACCGTCGAGCCAGTCCGTCAGTGCCACGAAGGAGAAGAGTGCGAATGGCAGAAAGGCCATGAGGCCGGCGCCATCACCGGCGCGCAGATTCCTGTCGAAGTCCAGAATGGTGTAACCGACAACGATCGCCAGAATACAGCGTGCGATCGTCAGGGCATTTGGCAGCCATTTCAAAGTCATGCTGTCCTAACCGCCATTGAAATGGCCATAGATGCGTTCAGCGAGTGAGCGATTGATTCCCTCAACGCTTTCAAGATCAACCAGCTTCGCACGTGACACGCCTTTTGCCGACCCGAAGTGATGCAAAAGTGCTTTTTTGCGGGACGGGCCGATCCCTTCAATCTCATCCAGCGGGGAGGATTTTATGTCGGCAGAGCGCTTGGCACGGTGTGCGCCAATGGCCCAGCGGTGCGCTTCGTCGCGCAAGCGCTGTAGATAGTAAAGCACGGGCGTGTCAGGCGGCAGTTGAAAAGGTGCCTTGCCGGGGCGGAAAAATTTCTCGCGCCCCGCATTACGGTCGGGCCCTTTCGCAATGGAAACAAGCGTCACATCGTCAGTGCTGAGGCCAAGTTCCGTCAGAGTCTCGGTCACGGCGCTTAGCTGGCCGAGGCCCCCGTCGATGAGGACGAGGTCCGGATAGGTTTCCAGCTCTGAAATAGCGACCTTCTGCTCGTCGGCTTCCTTGAGCAGGCGCTTGAAGCGCCGGCGCATGACTTCCCGCATCATGCCGTAATCATCGGCCGGTTCCAGCGATGTGTCCTTGATGTTGAACTTTCGATACTGGCCCTTGATGAAGCCTTCAGGCCCGGCAACCACCATACCGCCGACGGCATTTGAGCCCTGGATGTGGCTGTTATCGTAGACCTCAACTCGTTTCGGCTCACCCTGCAGGTCGAACGTTTTTGCGAGATCCTTGAGCAGGCGTTGCTGGCTCGCGGTTTCAGCCAGTTTGCGCGAAAGGGCTTCGGCCGCATTGCGCGTTGCTTGCGCGACGAGCTCACGCTTGTCACCGCGCTGGGGTGTGCGGATTTCGACCTTGCGGTTCGACTTCAGCTCAAGAGCTTCGGCGATCAGCTCACCCTGGTCGGGTGCCTGATTGGTCAGGACCAGCTTTGGCGGAGGGCGCTTGTCATAGAACTGGACGAGGAACGCGGAGAGAATTTCTGGCGCGGTCTCTTCCTTCTCGTGACGAGGGAAGTGGATGGTCGCGCCCCAGTTCTGCCCGGCGCGGATAAAGAACACCTGCACGGCCGACTGTCCGCCTTCCATGGCGATGGCGAAGATATCTGCTTCCTCGATCCCGTCCGGATTGATGTCCTGCTGCGCACGGACGACTGCCAGTGCCCGGATGCGGTCTCGCAGGCTTGCCGCGCGCTCGAACTCCATATTCTCGGCGGCCGCTTCCATCTCGCTGGCAAGGTCAGCCTGAAGGTCGGTGGCCTTGCCTTTCAGGAAGTCAGCCGCCTGATCGGCAAGCTTGGTGTACGACTTCTCGCTGACGAGATCGACGCAGGGGGCAGAGCAACGCTTGATCTGGTGCAACATGCAGGGCCGGGTGCGCTGGGAGAAGACGCTGTCCTCGCAGGTTCGTAGCAGGAAGGCCTTCTGCAGTGTGTCGAGGGTGCGGGTCACCGCATTGGCGCTGGCGAAGGGTCCGAAATAGTCGCCCCTGTCCTGTTTGGAGCCGCGATATTTCAGGATCTGCGGATAGTCATGATCGCGTCGGATCAGGATGTAAGGGAAGGATTTGTCATCGCGCAGCAGGATATTGAAGCGCGGCTTCAGTGACTTGATGAGGCTCGCTTCCAGCAGCAGGGCCTCGGTCTCTGTCTCGGTGACAACAAACTCCATCCGGGCGGTCAGCGCGATCATCGCCGCGATGCGCTGCGTGTGACCGCCGAGCCGGGAATAGTTCGACACACGCGCCTTCAAATTGCGGGCCTTGCCGACGTAGAGCACTTCATCCTTTGTGCCGAACATGCGGTAGACGCCGGGCTTTGAGGGCAGGCGTTTCAGATTGTCCTTGATGACATCGACGCCGCGCCGGGCCGGTTTGTTGGAAGAAGTGTCTGACATGCTGGAGCTAACCTAATAGCAGCCGTGCCTGCCGCCTAGTTGGGTCACTGTCAGGCGTGCTGCGGTTGCTGTTTGGGAAAGCTGCATTTGCAATCAGGCGGTGCGGGCCCAATTCTTTGACTTCAGAGCCTCGCGCCCGCTTGTGCCGGGCGTGTGGCCGACATATGCAGACCCACGCCTTCCAAAGGAGTTCGATCACATGGCAACCGAAATCGCCCTTAGCCGCGCCGTAGAGCGTGTCCAGCCTTCAGCAACGATCGCTGTCACGACCAAAGCGAACGAAATGAAGCGCCAGGGCATCGATGTCATTGGCCTTGGTGCCGGTGAACCGGATTTTGACACGCCTGAGCATGTGAAAGAAGCCGCGATCAAGGCGATCAATGACGGCAAGACCAAATATACGCCGGCAGACGGTATCCCCGAGCTGAAAGAGGCCATCTGCGCGAAGTTCAAGCGCGACAATGGTCTTGAGTACACGCCGGCCCAGATCAACGTCTCGCCGGGTGGCAAGGCCGTGCTTTACAATGCCTTCATGGCGACGCTGAACCCCGGCGACGAAGTTATCGTGCCAGCGCCTTACTGGGTGAGCTATCCTGAGATGGCGCGCCTTGCTGGCGGCGATCCAGTTTTCGTGCAGTGTGGCCCGAACTCCAATTACAAGCTTTCACCTGAAGCGCTCGAGCAGGCGATCACGCCAAAGACGAAGTGGCTGGTGCTGAATTCGCCGTCGAACCCGACAGGTGCGGCCTACACAAAGGATGAGCTGCGCGCGCTCGCCGATGTGCTCCTGAAGCATCCCCAGGTCTGGGTGATGACGGACGATATGTATGAGCACCTTGTCTATGACGGCTTTGAGTATTTCACGATCGCGCAGGTCGAGCCGAAGCTCTATGATCGCACGCTGACCGTGAACGGCGTGTCAAAGGCCTATGCGATGACCGGTTGGCGGATCGGCTATGCTGGCGGCCCGGAGAAGCTGATCGCGACGATGCGGAAAATCATGTCGCAGTCGACCTCAAACCCATGCTCCATCAGCCAGTGGGCGAGCGTTGCGGCCCTGAACGGCGATCACAGCTTCCTGGCCGAGCGCAACAAGGTCTTCAAATCGCGCCGGGACATGGTTGTCGATGCGCTGAACGCTTGCGAAGGGCTGTCCTGCGCGACGCCGGAAGGTGCGTTCTATGTCTATCCAAGCTGTTCCGGCGTTATCGGCAAGTCATCGCCGAAGGGCGCGCTGATCAGCTCCGACAAGGATTTCGCGACCGCGCTCCTTGAAGAAGAGCAGGTGGCCGTCGTGTTTGGCGAAGCGTTTGGCCTGTCGCCAGCTTTCCGGATTTCCTACGCGACCTCGACTGAAGCGCTGGAGGAAGCGATGAAGCGGATCAAGCGCTTCTGCGAGGCGCTGAAATAGGCACCCCCTATCACGCATCAGCCATTGGAAAGTTCTATGGCTGGGGCGTCTAAATCCGATTTGTTTGCTCGCCTGCCCGTTCCCATTTTAGTACCATCAGCAATCACTAAAGACGTTGAGACACGTCGGGAGGTATCGGGATGAGTAATACGGATAGAAAAGCATCGGTCGAAGCGCTTCGTAATGCGCTGGGTGAAACCTATGCGCTGTACTTTAAAACGCATGGCTATCACTGGAACGTGACGGGACCGCGCTTCAAATCTCTGCACGAGCTTTTCATGCAGCAATACACTGAGCTCTGGACGGCGCTTGATGAGCTTGCGGAGCGGCTGAGATCACTTGGCCAGTTTGCGCCCGGCTCCACGGAGGAGATGCTGTCCACCGCAACCATCAAGCCGGACAATGGCGTTCCGGACTCCGAGGACATGATCAACAATCTCGTCCGCGGGCACGAAACGCTAGCCGAAGTTGCGCGCGCCGGTGTCGAAGCCGCTGAAGCCAGCGGCGATATCGTCACGGTGGATCTGCTGACGCAGAGGGCTGCGATTTCCGAGAAGGCCGCATGGATGTTGCGCGCCAGCATCTAACAGACACTCAATCCAATTCATCAAAGAAAAAAAGCCCGGCTGCGAGTGATCGCGCCGGGCTCTAAGTATCGGTTCCTACTTGGAGGGAGGAAACGCACAATCGGAGGAGATTGGCTGAAGCCGGAACCAAGGCATGCGCGTCAGCTAGATGCTGCGAGTGCGAAAGAAAACACCCGTTTCAGTATTGAAGACATGCATTCCTGCATGTGTCCTTGGGTCAGCTTGCGCGAAGTTGCAGGTTCTCGCGTTTGATCGCGTCTACTTCGGCCGTCAGGAAGTCCCTGAACACGGCGATTCGCTTCGATCGCTTGAGGTCGCTTGGATAGATAAAGAACAGGTCGAAGGTCGGCCCGGTATGGTCTGGTAGCACGCGCACCAGCTTCGGCACCGCACTTACCATATAGTCTGGAAGGTCAGCGATCCCGATGCCTGCTTCCACGGCGCGAAGCATGGCTGGCACGTTTCGCACCTGCAGCGTTGCCTTGCGCGGCAATGTATCATCTCGGCCAACCCGCTGGGCCCAGCTCATCGCGTCCAGCGGCGTATTCTCTGTGCCGTAGCCAATGATCCGGTGATTATCGAGATCCTGCGGTGTGCGCGGCGTACCATGCGCCTTCAGATATTCCGGGGAAGCATAGAGATTAGTTGCAACCGTGCCGAGCTTGCGCTGGATCAGGTCAGACTTGTCAGCCGCCCAGAGACGAATGGCGCATTCCGCCTCCAGCTTCAGGAGGTCATACGTTTCGCCATCATCAAGACGCAGATCGATCCGCATCCCGGTATTGGCGCTGAGAAAATTGCCAAGGCGCGGGACCAGCCAGGTCGACCCGAAGGCGACGGGCGCTGTCACAACCAGGTCCCCCTGCGCCACATCCTGCTGGTCGCGAAGCGCCGCATTGGCTGTCTGGGCTGCAGACGCCATGTCCATGGTGGAGCGATGAAGCGTATGTCCTGAGTCCGTGAGGACCAGCCCGCGTGCATGCCGCTGGAACAGCGAGACACCGAGCTGTTCCTCAAGCGCAGAGATCTGGCGCGAGACAGCCGACTGCGAAATGCCGAGGCGTTCGCCCGCGGCTGTCAGGCTGCCAGCTTCTGCTGCAGCGTGGAAAGATTTGAGCTTATCCCAGTCCATCAGGTCTTTTGGATGACACGTGCACTGTCGTCAGGGCAAGCGTATTGTGTGCTGCATATGCGAACGATGGAGGGGTTACTGACTGACCCACAGAATGCGTGCGATCCAGCTGATTTGTGACGGTTTCAGCGTCCGTACTGGATGGTCTGGATTGAGGGATATGAGCTCGACCTGGGTCTCTGTCTGGCGGCCGAGCACCTTGGCCATCACCTCGCCATCCTGCGTCTTCGCGACGACCCGGTCACCTTTTCGAACCTGTGCGCCCGGGGACACGACGATACGGTCTCCCTCGCGATAGGCTGGCTCCATACTGTCGCCCGTAATCTCGAGCGCATAGACAGGCTCGCCGCCAAGGCCGGGAAAGCGAACCTCATCCCACCCCCCGCCGATCGGGAATCCGCCATCATCGAAAAAGCCGTCAGCGCCAGCCTGCGCAAGGCCAATCAGGGGCGCTGTCGCCCCACGGCGCCCTTCGATGAGCGCAGCGAAATCATCCATCCCGGCCCCGACGGCATCAAGCGCGCGGGAGATGCTTTCGGTCGATGGCCAGCGCGGGCGCCCATCGCGGGCCTGACGTTTCGACGGGTTGAAGCTTGTCGGGTCGAGACCGGCCTGACGGGCAAGGCCCGACGTGCTGAGACCGTTTTTCTCGGCCAGAAGATCAATGCCTTTCCAGACGTCGCCGTGGCGCATGATCCTTAGTCTCCATAATCTCTGTCATTTTCCTATCATGGGAAAATAAACCTAGCAAGTCTGGCGCTTTTCCGGCCGGCCTAAAGCCTGTATGAACGCCCGCATGATGCTCGATACACCTGTCTACAAAATCCTCAGCGCCCAGGATGATGAGCGCGCCCGAAAGCTCGGTCATAGTGATACCGACCTCGATGCGCGCGATGGCTATGTCCACCTTTCGTCGAAAGACCAGGTCGCAGAGACCCTGCGGCTCCACTATGCGGGCCAGCACGGCGTTCGCCTTTATGAGTTCTCAGCGGAAAAGCTCGGCGGCGATGTGAAATGGGAAGAATCGCGCGGCGGTGATCTCTTCCCGCACCTCTATGGCACGCTGCGGCTTTCCGCGGCGCAGCGCCAGTGGACGCTGGAGACCAATGATCAGGGAAGTCCAGTCCTGCCAGAGGATCTGCGCTAGCCATAGACCGTCGTGTGTTCGTAGGTTGAACATCTCGGTCAAATACTATATCCGCTGCCACCTTCCGACGATGGTGCGGATTGTCTGCAAGTCCCGCAATTGAACCGCCTTTGACCTGCAGCACAAATCACATCAAGGATACAAGATGGCAGGCACGCTTACACGTAAGAACCTCAAATATACGTCGATTCGTGGTGGTAAACGAATCTCCTCAATTTCTTTTGCTGCCGCATCAAAGATGGCGGGATTTTCGACTCAAGCATTAAGAATGATGGACGCGGAGCAGGCGCATGACTTCGCATTGAAGCTATTCCGGACTACCGGGCCAGTTATACCTGCGTCTAGCCAAGCCGATTTGCTCGAATACTCACTTCCCAAATCGGGCCTACGCTTAAAATCTCCTGTTGGGTTGGCGGCAGGTTTCGATAAAAATGCTCGAGTGGCAGCTCATACCCATAAATTTGGATTTGGTTTCGCTGAATGCGGGACGGTTACGCCAAAAGCTCAGACAGGAAACCCTAAGCCTAGGGTCTTCCGGTTGAAAGAAGACAAAGGCGTAATCAATCGTATGGGGTTTCCCAGCGATGGCCTTGAAAAGTTTGTTTCCAACTTAAAAAAGGCGAAAAACGCGCGGGTGCCGATAGGGGCGAATGTCGGCGCGAACAAGGACAGCGAAGACCGGATCGGCGACTATGAGACCGGGATTGAAGCGGTCTATCCGCACGCACAATACATCACGATCAACATCTCGTCGCCCAACACGCCGGGCCTCCGCGGCCTTCAGGACAAGGGTGCGCTGGAAGAGCTTCTCACCCGCTGCGGCGAGGCGATGGACCGGGCGCATGAGGCGACTGAAACCGAGGGCAAAGGCCGCAAACCGGCATTCCTGAAGGTCGCGCCAGATCTCGATGACAGGACGATCCACGATATTATCGCCGTTGTGCGGGGGTCGGGGCGCTGGCTGTCCGGCCTCATCGTCTCGAACACGACGCTGGAGCGGCCTGACACGCTGCAAAGTGAACACAAATCAGAGACCGGCGGGTTATCCGGTGCGCCGCTTTTCGACCTGTCGACAGAGGTGCTGCGCGTCTTTTCCCGTGAGCTGAAGGGTGAGTTCGACCTGATTGGCGCGGGCGGTATTGCAAGCGGGGCTGACGCCTATGCAAAGATCCGCGCAGGCGCTCATGCGGTCCAGCTCTATTCAGCGCTCGTCTATCACGGGCCGGGCCTCGTCGCAGAGATCAACCGCGACCTTGCCGAACGGCTCTACGCTGACGGCTTTACGTCTGTTGAGCAGGCTGTCGGGGCTGACTTTCGCTGATCTTTCTGATCATCGATGGCAGGTAGAAACCGAGCGCGCCTGCCCGCCAGACATACATGGTGAGGAAGGCGATCCAGACGCCTGAGTTGCCGAACTGGTCTTTAAGAAGCATGTCCGTGCCGACATAGAGAATAGCGGCCACCACACCTGCATTTCGCAACGCCTTGCCCTGCGTCGCGCCGACGAAGAAGCCATCGAGCTGCCAGCAGGCAAGACCGATCAACGGTACGGCGGCGCAGTAAGGCAGAAAAGTCAGCGCAACGGCGCGTGCGTCTGCATCTGCCACGAAATTCTCGATGATCCAGCCCCCGCCAAAGAAATAGGCGAGCGTGATTAATACCGCGCAAGCGAGCGCGATCTCGCTCGTCAGGCGCATGGCGCGCATCAGCCGCGCGCGACTGCGTGCGCCATAGGCTTCTCCAATTTCCTTCTCAGCGACGAAAGCAAAGCCATCCAGAACAAAGGCCGACACCGATACGAACTGGAGAAGGACTTCATTGCCAGCCAGCGTCGCGGTGCCGAGGCTCGCGCCTGAATTCACGAACCAGGCAAAGCAGAAGAGTAGTGCCAGCGTCCGGATGAGGATATCGCGATTGGCATTGATAAGCGCGGCCAGCCGCTCCTGGTCAAACAGCTTGCCGGAACGGGAGAAGCCCTTGCGCACGAGGATCAGTCCGAAAGCGAGCGCGACCCATTCGGCGATGGCTGTACCTGCGCCAATTCCGGCTGGGCCCCAGCCAAGGCCTGCCACGAACCAGATATCGAGCGCCGCATTGGTGCCATTCATGACGATCTGGAAGACCAGCAACTGGCCAGTCTTTCCTGTGCCGAGTAGCCAGCCCGTAATCGCATAGCCCATCAGTACGGCGGGTGCGCCCCAGACGCGCGCGTCGAAATAGTCCCGGGCGAGCGACTTCACCTCAGGGCTCGCCTCGAAAGGCTGAAAGACGGCGAGCTTCAGAAGCGGTGACAGGATGAGAATGGCAAGACCGAGTGCCCCGCCGAGCAGGAGGGCGCGTTGCAGCACAGTTTGCGCTTCAAGCCGGTCGCCGCCGCCTGCTGCTTGCGCGGTCAGCCCTGTCGTCGACATGCGCAGGAAGCCAAACGCCCAATAGAGGAAGTTCATCACCACAGCGGCAACGCCGACTGCGCCGAGGTCGAACTTGGTGCCGTAGAGGCCCATCACGGCCGTATCGACGATACCGGTCGATGCGGTCGCCGCCTGTGCCAGCATCACTGGAACGGCAAGCGCAACGACCTGTGAGCGGGTAAGGACGGCATCTGACATGGCAAGCGGCTTATGGCGCTGGCCGCTGCTTGACAATCAGCGGCCTGCCGACATTTCACCCTTCATGGCGCTGCCGATCGTTCACCACCATGATTATGACGCTGAAAGCGTGCCGGACAGCCATCGCTTCCCTATGCGCAAATACTCGCTGCTCGCCGATCTCCTTCGCGCGAGGGGAGAGACATTTGCCGTCCCCGCCCATGCGCCAGAGCACTGGCTGCATCTTGCGCATGACCCATCCTACGTGACCGCGGTGCTGACCTCTTCGGTAGATGCGAGAACAGCGCGAAAGATCGGTTTCGAGATGACGCCAGCCATCGCCGCGAGAACGCGCGCATCTGTCGGCGGCACCTGCCTTGCGGCCCGGCTCGCCGTCGAGCATGGCGCTGCGGTGAACCTCGCAGGCGGCAGCCATCATGCGAGCTATGAAGGCGGGGCAGGCTTCTGCGTCTTCAACGATGTCGCCGTCGCTGCGCGGGTCGCTCTTGAAGAGGGGCTATGCCAGAAGGTCGCCGTTATCGATTGCGACGTGCATCACGGAGACGGGACCGCCAGCATCTTTGCCAGCGATGATCGCGTCTTCACGGCGTCGTTGCATTGCGACGACAACTGGCCGCGTATCAAGCCGCCTTCAGACCTGGATGTCGGACTTTCTAAGGGCGCTACCGACAGTGATTATCTGCAGGCGCTGGACCGTTTCCTTAAAAGCGTTTTTAGCCAGTCCAAGCCAGGTCTGGTCTTCTACAATGCAGGCGTTGATCCTCATGAGAAAGACCGCTTGGGACTTCTTTCGCTCAGCGATGAAGGCTTGCGCGAGAGAGACCGGAGAGTTGCTGAAACCTGCATCCGAAACGGCGTCCCGATCGTGGGAGTGCTCGGCGGTGGCTACGAAAAAGACGCTCGCGCAGTCGCTCGAAGGCACAGTTTCATGGTAGATGCACTGGCAGCCGCAACTGCGCCTCAGGGGCGAACTGCCTTTTCTTCGCCTCAATAATCCTTAACGACTGTTAACAGGCAATACTGCGAAGCAATCAGACTGGAGAGCCTGCAAGGATGTTTGGGCTGGCATGGACTGACTGGCAACTCTGGCTGGTAGTGGCGGGAATAATCCTGCTTCTGTATGTTGGGCGACCTTATCTGCACGGCCTGTTTCGCGGAGTATTCTTTGGTCTTGCCTATGTGCTGCGCGATGTTGCAAGGCGCCTAGAGAATGCCGGCAACAATATCTATCGACAGTATATTGAGCTGGTTGCCTCGCATACGGCCGAGACACTAGAGCAGCGGCTGGTCAGCCAGGAGATGAAGCTGGAAAAGCGCGCGCCGGAAATTGACCGGCGGATCAGCGGCATTGTCGACAAGCTGGATACGAACCAGTCCGACCTTTCAGAAACGCTTGAAGCTTTCCGCGCAGTGGACCTTGATGAGCGCACGCTCAGGGAGGTGCAGGACAGCATTCAGGCCAGAGGGCAGGGGCAGAGCCGCGCAAAGCTCTCTAGCGCAGCTTCGGACGTCCGCCGCGCCGTAAAGGAAGAGCTCGCCCCGCTTCGTCCGCACATTAATGCTCTTCGCTCAGAGCTGAAGCCAATGGCGGAGAATATCACCCGCCTGCGTTCAATCTCGAACGAACTCAGCCGCTCCTCGAAACAGATCAACAAGGACCTTGCGACCTTCGAAGAGTGCATCCATCCCGACTATGAGCGGCGCCGCGACGCAGCCCAGCGCCAGTCCATCCTGATCCCGTGGCTGCTCTCACTGCTCGTCATGACGGTGGCGCTGACTGGCGTTTTCCTGAACTTCTTCCTGATCCAGCGTCCTATGGCGGAAATCGTCGGCGATGACCTCCAGGTGATGGGCGTTGGCCTGCCGACAGCGGCGGCCCTTGTTGTCATTTTCCTGGAAGCGGTCGCGGGTATCGTCCTCATGGATGCCGCGGGCATTACCAAGATTACGCTTATCTCGACCCTGCCGCGCATACATAAGCGCGTACTGCTCTATGCAGCCTTTGCGTTTCTTGCCGCATTCTCCTTCTTCGAGGCCATTCTCGCCATCCAGCGCGAAGTCCTGATCGGCATTGATCAGGAAACCACGCGCCGGGCGCTGGGCGAGTTGCCTACCGAAGCAGGCGGAGAGCCGGGCGGCATCTCACTCACCATGATCGGACAGATGGTACTGGCCATCCTGATCCCCTGGCTCCTTGCTGTCGCAGCGATCCCGCTGGAGACGGTGGTGCAGAATTTCATTCTTATCCTCCGCCTGGTCATGCACCAGATCACGATCTTCCTGGCCTTTGTCTTTGCGATCGTGGCGACCGTGCTGAAGGCGATCGGTCTCTTCGTACTGCGGGTCTACGACTTGCTGATTTTCCTGCCGCTGACGATAGAAAGAATGTTCAGGCGATTGCGTGGTCCGGCCCGCAAGAAGCAAGCTTCTGGAGCAACATGATTATCAAGACTTTCAAGACGCTGACCGCCGGACTTATCCTTGCTGGCGTGGCCGCCTGCGGCGCCGTGACGTCCAATTCCAAGGCTGTCTTCATGCTGGTGGACGCGTCGGGCACATATGTACGCGAAGTGCCTGATGCGGTGGTCACAGCCAAGCTTCTGACCTCGAAGCTTAACTCGAACGACATGTTTGCCTTTGGCGAGATCGGCTCGTGCAGCTTTTCTGATAGCAGTCTGGTCGTTCGCCGCACCTTGCCGGGTACGCCCAGCGAGGCGGCCTATGCCAAGCAGGCCGTTTTTGGAAACCTGGAAGCCTATGCAGAGACAGTCCAGCCGACGGGCTGGACCGACATCAGGGGCGGGTTGCGCTATGCAGCGGCTGAGCTGGAGCAATCCGATCAGGCGAGCCGCTACATCGTGCTCGTCTCCGATCTTGTTGAGGACGTTTCCCCCGATTGCGACACCAGTGGCCTGGAGCTAGACCTCGAAGGCATTACGGTGATCGTCACGAACGTCACGCGTTCTGACCGCGACGCGTCGGACCCGAATGCCTATTTCGAGCGCCTCGAAGCCTGGGAGGCATTGGTTGAGGATGCTGGCGGTACATGGGTGCATGCGAACTCCCGCGACCGGCTGCTGGAATACATGTTCTAGGTGCGCAAAGCGCCGCTGGCTGACGCTTCCATATTGATGAATGGCCCCGACTCCCGCGAAGGATAGGGGATGTCCGTCACAAATTCCGAAATCGCATCAGAGACGCCGCTTTCCCTGTTGAAGCGGGTGTATGGCTATGACGCTTTTCGGGGGCTGCAGGCTGATGTCATTGCTGATGTGATGGCGGGCCGTGATACGCTGGCGGTCCTGCCGACAGGCGGCGGCAAGTCGCTCTGCTACCAGATCCCGGCCATATTGCGTGACGGCGTCGGCCTCGTCGTCTCACCGCTCATCGCGCTGATGGCTGATCAGGTCGATGCGCTGAAGGCACTTGGTGTGCGGGCAGAGCGGCTGGATTCGTCCATGGCGCCTGAAGACAAACAGGCCGCCCTCGAAGCGGCGCGGCGCGGTGAGATGGATATGCTCTACGTTTCGCCAGAAGCGCTCGGCACCGGTCTCGCGGGCGTGCTGGCGCGCTTGGGCGTTTCGGTGATTGCCATTGATGAGGCGCACTGCGTCAGCCAGTGGGGCCACGACTTCCGCCCGGACTACCGCGCTCTCAGCCGCCTGAAACAGCTTTTCCCCGGCGTGCCGCGTATCGCCGTGACGGCGACAGCCGATGAGCGCACGCGCGATGATATCCTGCATGAACTCGACCTCACCTCACCGCAGGTCCATGTCGCAAGTTTCGACCGCCCGAACCTGACGCTTGGCGCAGAACCGAAAGCGGGGAAGCGTGCAGACCGCGTGGCGTCTCTCGTAAAGGCGCATTCCGGCGAAAGCGGCATCGTCTATGCGGCAACGCGCGATGCGACAGAGACGCTGGCTGAAAGCCTGGAGCGGGCAGGCCTCTCTGCGCTGGCCTATCATGCCGGTCTCGACCCGGAAGTGCGAGCAGAGCGCCAGCGCCGCTTCCTGCTTGAGGACGGCATCGTCATGTGCGCCACCGTCGCCTTCGGCATGGGTGTCGACAAGCCTGACGTGCGCTTTGTCATCCATGCTGACCCGCCAAAGACGCTGGAAGCCTACTGGCAGGAGGTTGGGCGTGCCGGGCGCGATGGAAAACCTGCCGAGGCCTTCGCGCTGTTTGGCCCGGCCGATATGCGCCGCTCGATCAGCTGGACGGTCGAAAGCGATGCTGCCGAAGAGGTCAAACGTGTCCAGCTGACGAAGACGCGGCAATTGTTCGCGTTCCTGAATGGAACGGAGTGTCGTCGCGGAGCCGTCAGGCGGTATTTCGGCGAGGCGAATGTCGCGCCATGCGGAGAGTGCGATAATTGTCAGCGCGAGCCGGGCGATGGCTTCGATGCGACACGCTTTGCGCAGATGGCGGTCTCTGCTGTCATCCGCTGCGGTCAACGCATCGGGCGTGGCCGCCTCATCATCCACCTCACCGGTTCGGCCCGCGACGGTTTTGATGAAGACCTGGCGCAGCTATCCACGTACGGAATTGGAATGGACCTGTCGAAGCAGGGCTGGAACGCCGTCTTCGACGAGCTTCTGTTCTCGGGGCTCCTCGCTGAAACCGGTGATGCGATGCGGCCGGTCCTCGCCGTGCCGGATCAGGAAGCCGCCCGTGCTCTCTTCAAGGGGAACCGGGAAGTTTGGCTGCGCACTGATCCGAGTCAGCGAAAGACCGCACGCAAACGATCAGGCCTCGCCGCAGCGGTTGTGCATGACCTCTCCGCGCGCGACCAGTCGCTCTTCGAGGCGCTGCGACACTGGCGGCTCGAAACGGCAAAAGCCAAGGGCGTACCGCCTTACGTCATTTTCCATGATCGGACGCTGGCGGCGATCGCGGCTGAACGGCCTGCGTCGGGCGACGAACTTCGCAACATCAGCGGCGTTGGGGAGAAGAAGGCTGGGCGCTACGCCGATGATATCGCAAGGATCGTCGCTGAAGCCGCCTAGAGCAGGCGTCTGCCGTCATACATCTCTTGCCGCTGCGCCTGCACTGTTTAGGTTTGGGGCATCCAATTCTACTAGGGGGGCAAATGTCCAGCGAAAGAACCAAGGCGTCTGTGGTCGTCAGGAATGCAACGCTCGATGACGTGCCAGCCATCGCCGCGCTCGTTCTGAAAGTGTATGGACGGCCAGCTGATGGATACACGCCGGGCATGCTGCGCGGGCAGATATCCTCTTTCACTGAAGGTCAGTTCCTTGTCGAGTATGATGGTGAAGTCGTCGGCTATGCCGCGAGCTTCATTGTGTCTGCGGATCTGGCGCTAAAGCCGCACGACTGGATCGAGATAACCGGTAACGGCTATGCGGCGCGCCACGACCCGGAAGGCGACTGGCTCTACGGCATGGAGGTCTGCGTCGACCCGGAAATTCGTCGCACG
This sequence comes from Henriciella marina, assembly GCF_027213945.1. GTDB lineage: Bacteria > Pseudomonadota > Alphaproteobacteria > Caulobacterales > Hyphomonadaceae > Henriciella > Henriciella marina_A. The sequence continues at coordinate 300,980 of NZ_JAPWGW010000001.1, read as the reverse complement.
CGTATTGGCCAGCGCCTTTACAATGCGCGCCAGAAACTCTGTGAGGACTGGGAACTGCAGGGTATTGTCTTCGGCGGGCGGATGCCCGGCTGGAAGCGCAAGCGCAAACAGTATCCGAACCCTGAAGACTACGTCGAAGCGGTCAAGGCGCAGAAAATTACGGACCCCGTCATCCGCTATCATCTGCGTGCCGGATTCGAGCCGATCGGCGTCCTGCGCAATTACCTCGAAGAAGACACCGATAGCGGGGGTCACGCCACCCATATGGTCTGGCGAAACCCTTACGCGGTCGAAGTAAAGCCTGCCAACAAGGTCTCCTACGCCGTAAAGGAGCGGGTGCGTGTCGCGACCGTGCAGGTCCAGATGCGGGCGGTGAAAAGCTTTGAAGAATTCATGAGCAACGTCGAGTACTTCGTCGATGTCTGCTCTGACCGACGGGCCGATTTCGTTGTCTTCCCTGAACTGTTCACACTCCAGCTTCTGGCGTTTGAGAAACGAAAGTTGAGCCCTGCAGAGTCCATTGAGGCGCTGACCCGTTACACACCCCGCTTCGTTGAGGAGATGCGAGAGCTCGCCATTTCCTACAACATCAACATCATTGGCGGTTCTCACCCGACCCGTACCGATGACGGCGATATTCAGAACGTCGCCTATGTCTTTCTTCGCAATGGTTCTGTCCATGCGCAGGAGAAAATCCACCCGACGCCGGACGAGCGCCATTGGTGGAACATCAAGGGCGGCGACAGTGTCGATGTCATCCCGACCGATTGCGGGCCGATTGGCGTGCTCATCTGTTACGATTCAGAGTTTCCGGAGCTTGCCCGTCGCCTGACGGACGAAGGCGCGCGCATCCTGTTTACGCCGTTCTGTACTGATAGCCGCCAGGGCTATCTGCGCGTGCGCTATTGCTGCCATGCGCGTTGTATCGAGAACCAGCTCTACGTCGTGACCTCAGGCTGTACGGGCAATCTGCCCAATGTCGAGAATATGGACATCAACTACGCGCAGTCTGCGATCCTGACGCCGTGCGACTATCCGTTCGCGCGTGAAGGCATCGCCGCAGAGATCGCGGAGAATGTCGAGGCGGTTGTCATGGCAGACCTCGACCTCAACGACCTGAATTTCGCGCGGTCTGAAGGGACTGTCCGGAACCTCCGCGACCGCCGGTTTGATCTCTACCGTGTCGCCTGGAAGGATGGCGGTTGAAACTTCCGGCGCTGAGCGAGAACAAGCCGCTCCGGCTGGGCAGCCTGATGTTGCTTTATGCCGCTCAAGGGGCGCCGGAAGGATTACTTTACATAGCAATACCCGCATGGTTTGCGGCGCAAGGCGTCAGCGCGGACGCAATTGCGGGCTATATCGCAATCATCCTGCTGCCGTGGAGCTTCAAGCTCTTCAACGGCATCCTGATGGACCGCGTCACCTGGGCGCCCATGGGGCGAAAACGGCCATGGCTGATCTTCGCCCAGCTCATCCTGATCGGAAGCCTTGTCTGGTTTGCCGGTCTCGAAGAGCCGACTGAGGCGCTGTACTGGTTTGCGGTGGCGGGCTTCGCCGTCAACTTTGCTGGCGCCTTTCAGGATGTTGCTATCGACGGGATGGCCATCGACATACTGGGCAAAGAAGAACGCGCCACGGCAAATGGCTTGATGTGGGGCGGCAAGACGCTTGGCACGGCGGGTTTTGCGTTTCTGACCGGTCGTCTGATCAGTGATGAAGGTCACGCTCTGGCCGCCATCGTCACGGCAGTTTTCGTTGCAATCGTCATGCTGCTTCCTCTGCTCCTACGGGAACGCGCTGGAGAAAAATTGATGCCCTGGAGCGAAGGGCAGGCATCCACTCATACGCAATCTGTACAGGTTCAACGCTGGCGTCCGCTTGTCGCTGGCGTCTTTAACGCAATGAAGCGCCCTGCAAGTCTCGCTCTCGCCGCGGGCATCCTGGTTGCTTTTCTTGCCTATGGACTGAAAACCGCATTCTCACCGACGCTCGCCGTTGAGGAGCTTGAGTGGGATCGGGGGCTATTCACCGACAGGGACGCCACGGCCGATCTTTTGGGGGGCCTGTTTGGCGTATTCGTATCAGGCTGGCTAGCGGACAAGATAGGCCCCCTGCGCGCTCTCGGTGGGGCTCTCATCGGTATGGCTCTTCTCAATGCAGTCGCGATTTTCTTGTGGCAGGCTGAAGGCTTCTACTTTGCTTATCTGCTCGCCTACAGTGTCCTGTTCGTGCTGATGTCCGTCTGCACCTATGCGATCGCTATGGGACAGTCGCGTGGCAGCGTGGCGGCAACGCAATTCTCGATCTTCATGGCGCTTCTAAATTTCGGCACTAGCATCGGGGCCGGACAACTCGCCTGGCTTCGTGGTGCGGGCGGTTATGAGGCAGCGTTTGCAGCGTGTGTAGCGCTCAGCGCTGGTGCGCTTGGCTTCTATGCTTTCTCCGTGCGTCTCAATCGCGAGCTGGAAACGTCATCCATCCTCAGCGACCAGGAAATGCGCCTGTAGCGCCGTGACGATCTTTTCTGGATCATCGCCCTGCCACGCTTCGGCGCGCACGCTTGCCATCCGCCGGCCGAGCTTGTGGACGATGGCGCGGGCATAGAGGTCTTCGCCCTTGGCGCTCCGCAGATAATCAATCGTCAGATTGATTGGTTTTGGCGGGCGTTGCAGATCGGACTGGAGATAGACCTGTGCAACAGCAGTCAGTTCCAGAAAGGCACCCGTTGCGCCACCATGAAGGGCGTTGATCGCCCCATTTCCGATAAATTTTTTCCGAAAGGGCAGTCTGGCGATCAGTTGGTCGCCATTTGTTTCAAACTCCATCCCGATGAAGCGGGCGAAGGGCGTGCGGTCGAGGAAAGCCTGTAGCTGTGCAGCGCGGGGGCTCATTTCTCGCCTCCCAGCATCTTGTTCGCAATGTCCATTGCAGCGTTCCCGCTTGCCCAGCGACCGATGTCATTCAGAGCGAATGTCCCTGCGGCCGTCGCAATCACCTTGTCGCGGCTCTCATGATACGCCCAGGCATGGGTGAACGCCACATTCCGGGTGATATGGTAGCATTCGGCCTCAGCCAGAATATCGCGGCCCTTGTCAGCCGGGCGCATATAGTCGATGCGAAGGTCAAGCGTCGCCATCGACATCGGCTTTTTGAGCGCTGTGTTGATGCAGACGCCGCTCAGATTGTCGAGGAGTGCGGTCAGAACGCCCCCATAGATGACACCTGTATCCGGGTCGCCAACCAGGTCTTCGCGCCAGCCGACCTTGGCGAAGGCGCGGCCTTTCTCGATGCCCGTCAATTCAAACCCAAGCGCCTGTGCCCAGGGGACCGTCGACATGATCCGGCGGGCGTTCTGCTGCATCAGTTTGAGCATCATGTCCTGACGCTCGTTCTCTTCGCTCATCTGGGCCCCTCGCTGTTGCCGCGACGTGAAAATTGACGCTGCATCCTAGGTCGATACCATCGTGAAAAGCGAACACAAATGAGTGACGCTGCGGGAGGAAAAAATGGCATTCGACGGACGATCAAACGGCAAGGCCTGCATCATCGGCGCGGGCTGCTCAGGCTTTACGATGGCAAAGCGTCTGAAGGATTATGGCATTGCCTATGACTGTTTTGAGATGTCGGACAATATCGGCGGCAATTGGTACTATCGCAATCCGAACGGGCTGTCCTCCTGCTATCAGAGCCTCCACATCGATACGTCAAAGTGGCGCCTCGCCTTTGAGGATTATCCTGTGCCGGAGGACTGGCCGGATTTCCCGCATCACGCCCAGCTGCTCCAGTATTTCCACGACTATGTCGACCATTTCGGCCTGCGGGAAACGATCACCTTCAACACCGCCGTCGAGAAGGCCGAGAGGCGCTCCGATGGCGACTGGGATGTGACGCTCTCAACCGGTGAAACGCGAACCTATCAGTGGCTCTTCGTGGCAAACGGCCACCACTGGGATGCACGTACGCCAGAATATCCGGGCGAGTTCAACGGCTACCAGGTCCACTCTCATTACTATCGCGACCCATTCGAGCCTTACGACTTCCGCGGCAAGCGCGTCATGGTTGTTGGCGGTGGCAATTCGGCCATGGATATCTCGTCGGAGCTTTCCCAGCGCCCGATCTCTGAGAAGCTCTTTATCTCCATGCGCCGGGGGGTCTGGGTGCTGCCGAAATACATGAATGGCCAGCCTGCAGACAAAGCCGTCCTTCCTTCATGGATGCCGTCCAAGCTTGGACGGAAGCTTGCACGCGCATCGATCAAGAAGCGTGTTGGCAATATGGAAGACTATGGCCTGCCCAAGCCGGATCATGAGCCGCTGGACGGCCACCCGTCGGTGTCAGGCGAGTTCCTCACACGTGTCGGATGCGGCGACATCACACCGAAAGGTGGTATCGAGAAGCTTGATGGCGATGGCGTCATCTTCAAGGATGGCTCGCGCGAGAAGATTGACGCGATCGTCTGGGCGACCGGCTACAATGTCAGCTTCCCCTTCTTCGACGATGAGCGGCTGAAACCTGTCGAGAACAGGTTCCCACTTTTCAAGCGCATGGTCCGGCCCGGCATGGACAACCTCTTTTTCCTCGGACTTGCACAGCCGCTGCCAACGTTGGTGAATTTCGCTGAGCAACAATCAAAACTCTGCGCAGCGAAAATCGCCGGTGAGTATGAGTTTCCGCCAGAAGACCAGATGAAAGAGACCATCGAAGAGGATGAGCAATTCCATCTCGGCCACTTCTACGATGCGCCGCGCCACACCATGCAGGTCGACTTTAACGCTTACGTAAAGGATCTCATGAAAGAGATAGAGCGAGGGCGGAAGCGCGCAAAAGCCACCGCCTGACCTGGGTGACTGACCTGATGGATGGCTCACATGCTGCGCACCATGCTCGCATGCCTTGCAGGACTAGTGCTGGCGACAGCCTGTAGCACGAATCCTGCGCCGGTTTCGTATCCGATGGATGCTCGCGTGGCACCGCCGAGTGCGATTACAACAACGGCCAGCGTCAGTGCGGAACAGGGGCCATTCCAGCCCGATGCGGACCTGTTTCTCTGTCCAAATAGCACGATTACGAACGCGTTCGAGTATGACGCCGACTTCCGCGTCCTTAACTTCAATCCAATCGTGCTGGTGGAGGGTAAGGTCGTCATCGCATCCGTGCCGACCAATAACGCCTGCATGACGTCGGGTTTTGGTCACCGTATGGGACGGACCCATAAGGGCCTCGACGTGCGTTCGCGCCCGGCAGGCATGGTCTATTCCGCGGCGCCCGGAACCATTCGCGAAGCAAAGCGCAGTCCAAGCTTCGGAAACACGATACTGATTGACCACGGGCAGGGCGTTTTCACCCGCTATGCGCATCTTGCAAACATTGAGGCGGGTATCGAAGCCGGGGAGGTCATCGGATTTGGACAGCCGCTGGGCATAATGGGCACGACGGGCCGCAGCACGGGTATTCACCTTCATTTCGAAGTGCTGACCGGTAGCTACCCGAGCGGCCTGACCGCGCATAATCCTCTTTCTTTCCCAGCCTATCTGACGCAAAGCGCTGCGTACTGATAGAGGGACGGGGGCCCAACCATGCAACGGCTGAAACCTGCCGCGCTTGTGCAGGCTTATCGCGATCCTGTTTCATGGCTCATTCTCGCTGTCGACCTCTTCCCGATCATTGCCCTCTTTCAGCTCGGCTGGGGCGCTGCGGCTCTGGTAATGCTGTACTGGCTCGAAAACCTTACTATCGGCGTCATCACCCTGCTTCGCATGTTGGCTGCTGCTGCCACTAACGGCGTGTCTGCGACCGTCGCGGCGCTCGCCTTCGGGGCCTTCTTTACTTTCCACTATGGAATGTTCTGCTTCGTGCACGGCATCTTCCTCATGGCTTTCGCGGAGATTTCCGGTGAAGACAGCGGAGTATTTGAAATCAGCCCGTTCGGGCTCATCCGCTATGCAATGTCGACTGGGGAGGGTGTGGGCTGGTTTCTTGGGGCTATCCTCGCGCTCCAGCTATTCCTTTTCGTGCGGGATTTCCTCTTTCGCGGCGAGTATCGCGAAACCGACCTGATCTCTGAAATGGGAAAGCCCTATGGACGGATCATCGTCTTGCACGTCGCACTGTTTGCGGGCTTTGGCCTGCTCGTCTTTCTTGGTGAGCCATTTGTCGGCGTACTTGCTCTCATTCTGCTCAGGGCGGCATGGGGCGCCGTGCAATCTGTCCAGCGCCAGCAGGAAATCACAGCCTCCGCGAATAGCAAAGTTGACGAAGCGTCACCAATCTGATCACTGCTAAAACTGTTACAGATTCAGGGGCTTTTCATGGTGGCAGCGGCGCGACCGGCACAGGGGCAGGGCAAGCGAGCAAGGACCAAGGCTGCCAACCGGCAGGCGATCCTAGAGGCAGCCCGGCAGGTATTTGCGCGGCTTGGCGCTGAGGCGACGACCGTCCGGGACATCATTCGCGAGACGGATCTCGCGGCGGGCACGTTCTACAACTACTTCAAGTCCAAGGAAGAAGTCTTCGAGGCGCTTGCGGATGAGGGCGTCCGACGCTTTCGCCCGCGCCTTGCCTCTATCCGAGAAAACGCCTCCTCTCTGCAGGCCTATCTTCTGGAAGCCTACAGCGCCTACTTCGATTTCCTGAATGAGGAGAATGAAGAGGCGCTCCGGCACGGCGCCCCTCATGCGGCGATGATCGGCGTACGCGTTGATACACCGGAGATGCAGGCCGTCTTCGAGGAAATTCGAGCCGACCTTGAACAGGTCGCGAAGTCGACAGGTCTTTCTCTCGCCGACTCGGGCTATCTGACTGCCGCAGCAATTGGTATTGCGCGTGAGGTCGGTGATCATATGCTGATGCGGCGCCCGGTCGATACACGCGGGGCAACAGAGTTTGCGACGCAGCTTTTCCTGCACGGGGCGGGGGCGCTGGCATCGAAACGCAACAGCTGAAGGTATTTCGCCAATGAGCTTGCAGGCCACGATCGCAAAATTGCTTCTAAAGCTTCCTGACAGCTTCCTCGTCAGAATGTCGGGCGGCAAGCCGGTGGAGCTTGGCGGGCGTACACTCGACCCGCGCTTCCAGTTCATGATGACCGGCGCCAAAAGACAGCCAGCAATGTCCAGCCTGTCGCCGCAGGAAGCGCGCGCTGCTTCTGCGGACGGCTTGGCCATGTTTGCAGACAAAGCGGAGCTTGGTGTCATCTGGGAAGATAGCGCGATTGCAGGCGGCGATGGTCACCAGATCCCGGTGCGCATCTACCGGCCAGATAATCAGGACGCAAATGCACCGATGATGGTGTATTACCATTTTGGCGGCGGCGTGATCGGCGACCTCGAGACCTGTCATGTGTTCTGCACAATGATCGCCAGGGCGGCGAAATGCCCGGTCCTGTCAGTCGACTACCGTCTGGCGCCAGAGCACAAATTTCCCGCAGGCCTCGAAGACTGTATCGACGCCTATGACTGGGCCTTGCGCAATGCGCGAAAATATGGCGCGCCCGCCGGCGTTGCCACGGTTGGCGGCGACAGCATGGGCGGCAATTTCTCTGCTATTGTCGCACAGGAAATGGTGCGGGAACGAAAGCCCGTGCCGCTCCTGCAGCTTCTTATCTACCCGGCGACAGATATTGATCGGGAGTTCCCATCCTATCAGACCTATGGCGAGACGTATCCGCTCGACGCTGACACGATGCGCTGGTTCATGGAGCAATATATTCCTGAGGGGCAGGACCGCGCAGACGTGCGGCTCTCACCGGCCCGGGAGGCCAATCTGGAAAAGCTGCCTCCTGCAGTCATTGCGACGGCTGGCTTTGATCCGCTCGTCGATGACGGTGCGGCGTACGCCCAGCTCCTGCGTAAGTCGGGCGTGAAGGTGGAGTATAAGTGCTATGACAGTCTGGCGCACGGGTTTACAGCCTTCACAGGCGTTGTCCCGGCTGCTCGCAAGGCATGCGCAGAGATCGCTTCGCGCGTTGCCGAAGCCTACAAAACGATTGAAATAGACGAAGACTAGACCGCAGCGCGGCAGAGCCTCATCGGTCTTTCAGCTCAGGCTGCGATCGCAGCGATGGTGAGCAGGCTGACGAAAATGAAATAGATTGTACGCATTGTTACACTTGTGTCCGAAAAGCTTTAATAAACTGTCACACTGACGGTTCTAGCGGCCTATCGTTCCAAGAGCAAATCAGGATGATTGTTGCGTACATTTCCGACATCGGGGTGAACCGGCCAGACGGTCATATCTTCTGAGGGGAAAGGGACCATCAGGTCGTCCACCTTCTCGCGAACATCCAGCCATCTGGCAAAATCCGACTGGTGCAGGATGACCGGCATCCGATGATGCACGCCTGAGGTGGCTTCGTTCGCTTCCGTGGTCAGCACCGTGAAACTGTGCAGCTCTGATCCCTCGATCAGGGCAACATCGTAAAGTCCGGCAAGACAGAAATGACGCCGGTTACGAAGTCCGATCGCAAACGGTGTCTTCGCACCTTTCCGTCCGGTCCATTCATAATACCCACTGACGGGGACGAGGCATCGGTGATGGCGGTAAGCCCCGCGGAAAACCGGCTTTTCCGCCACTGTCTCTGATTTGGCGTTGAAGGTTGTGAAGGTTTTTTCCTTCAACGGCTTCTTCCACCAGGATGGAACCAGCCCCCAGAGTGCTGGCGCAAGCTCAACATGGCCGACATGTGCGGTTCGCAGGATCGGCTGGTAGGAACCTGGCGCCGCATTGTAGGTCGCTTCGGGCGGGTCAACTTCATCCGGCGGAATGAGATTCAGCCAGGCATGGAAGTCCGACCATGTAACGCCGTGTCTAAAAAATCGCCCGCACATGTTGTCCTGTATTCATCGAGAAAGGCTAATGTCATCGAAGCGTATTGGAACGAAGTCACAAAGTGAACGTTCTCGACCAAATACCTCCTCCACAAGGCAGGGGGCAACGCTTCATGAGGAGATATCATATGAACAAGATGATGATCGGCGCAGCCGCAGCAGCATTCGTCCTGACCGCGTGCGAAGGCACCGGCCTTTCGACCAACCAGGCATACGGTGCTGGTGGCGGCGCGCTTGCAGGCGCAGCGCTCGGCACCCTCGCTGGCGGCGATGATGGCCGCAACGCTGCTATCGGTGCAGCCGTTGGCGCGCTCGCTGGTGGTGCCGTTGGCACTTATATGGACCGCCAGGAACGCGCGCTTCGTGAGCGTACGGCAAACTCACAGATCCAGGTGGAGCGTCAGGGCGACCAGATCGCACTTACAATGCCATCGAACTCCAGCGTCAATTTTGCCGTAAACAGCGCAGAACTCCAGTCCAGCGCTTATGGTCCGCTGAACGAGATTGCTGGCGTCCTTCAGGAATATCCATCGACCCGCGTCGATGTTGTTGGTCACGCAAGTGCCGACGGCCCGGACGACTATAACATGCGTCTGTCCGAGCAGCGTGCAAACACGGTCGCGAACTATTTCGTGAGCCGCGGCGTGGAAGCTGTCCGCATCTCGGCTTATGGCCGCGGCGAAACACAGCCGATCGCAAGCAACGACACGCAGGCCGGTCGCGCAGCGAACCGTCGCGTCGAGGTGCTGCTGACGCCTGTGACGACCAGCTAGTCGTCAATCCAATCGATCATACCAGAGGCCGCGGCAGAAATGCTGCGGCCTTTTTTCTGCGCGGCATTCAGGCGGCGTCGTTAAGCTCGGCTTCAAGGCCCGCCGCCATCCAGCGGCCAAATCGTTCCAGCTTTGCAGCGAACAGTCTGGATGCAGTATCTGTCGGGTCCATCGCTCTTTGCATGGCCAGGAACATGGCGTTGAAGACGATGTGAGCCCCTGCCTGCTGTGCAGCTGGCTCGGTCATCGCACCGTTGCATGAAGCGATCAGGCTTTCTGCAACCGCGGCGGCGGCAGGCTCAAGGATCTCTTCGACATAATGGACGTAAACTTCGGTGTCTGCGATTGCTTCGCGCAGGGCGAAAACGTGCCGTCTGATAAAGGGTGTGTCCGTCCCGGCGCTGCAGGCGAGTTGGATATAGCTTTCGACCGCCTCACTAACGGTCTGCGCTGGCGCCCGCATGACGTCCCGTACACCGGCGCTCGTATCGCGCATATGCTTGAAAAGGGCGATGACGACACCGCGCCGGTCCCCGAAATAGTGTCGGAGGTTGATGTCGGACACATTCGAGGCAATGGCTAGTTGACGGAGCGAAGGTTGAACAACGTCCTCCCGCTCCACATAAGCGATCATTGCGTCCAGCAATGCCAGACGTTTCTTTTCGTAGTCCTGATTTCTGACCCCAGCCGGTCTGGCCATGAAAAGTCCCCCGTCGCGTGCGTTTCTATTGGAACAATCGTCCTTAAAGGGAAATAGAGGACACTACGGACGAAGGCGTCGGGCTCGGGCGATTATTTTTTTAGGGCCTTGTAACTTAGATAGAAAAAGGCCGAGGTGATTGCCTCGGCCTTCTGCAATTTTTCTATGGTGATCGCTTATGCGGCAACCTTTGCCTTCACGCCGCCCGGTGGGAAGCGGTCGTAGAAGCCTTCACCCTTGGCAGCCATGTCCTTCAGAAGCTGTGGCACGGCGAAGCGCTCGCCATATTTGGCTTCCATCTTTTCGGCCTCTTCGACGAAAGGCTTGATGCCCCAGATGAGATCGACATAGGAGCAGCACCCGCCGGTGTAAGGCGCAAAGCCCCAGGCGAGGATGGAGCCGATGTCAGCATCGCGCGCATCCGTGATGACGCCTTCTTCGAAGCAGCGGGCAACCTCAATCGCCTGACGGATCAGGAGACGGTTGATGTAGTGCTTCTTGAGCTCTGGCGGACACTCATCGACCTTCACGTCGATGCGCATGTTCAGGTCAGGCCAGAGGCGCTCTGGCTTGCCCTTCTCATTATAGTCGTAGAAGCCCTTGCCAGCCTTGCGGCCGACGCGGCCATTGTCTTCGACGAGCCAGGCGAGGAACTGGGTCCGGTCATCGCTCTGGATGTCGACGCCCATCGCTTCGGCTGTTGCGCGGGTCACCTTAAGGGCCGTGTCGAGACCAACGGAGTCGGATACTTCCAGCGGGCCCATCGGCATACCGGACTGACGGCCGACATTCTCGATGATCGCAGGCTTGATGCCTTCTGCCAGCATTTCCATGCCTTCGCGCGTATAGGTGCCGAAACAGCGCGAGGTGTAGAAGCCGCGGCTGTCATTGACCGCGATCGGCGTCTTGCGAATTGCAAGGACATAATCGACCGCCTTGGCAAGGGTCGCCTCGGACGTCTTCTCACCGGAGATGATCTCAACCAGACCCATCCGCTCCACAGGGGAGAAGAAGTGGATGCCGATGAAGTTCTCAGGACGCTTTGATGCCTTGGCGAGACCCGTGATCGGCAGGGTAGAGGTGTTGGAGCCGAAGACAGCATCTTCGCCCAGCACAGCTTCGGCCTGCTCGGTGATCTTCGCTTTCAATTCCTGGTTCTCGAAGACGGCCTCAATGACCAGGTCTGCACCCTTCACATCGTCATAATTGTCGGTCGTCGTGATCAGGTCGAGCAGCTTGTCGCCCTTTTCCTTGGTCGACTTGCCGCGCGAGATGTCCTTCTCAACGAGACGGCGGGAATAATCCTTGCCCTTCTCGGCGTTTTCCTTGGACACATCGACGAGCACTGTCGGGATGCCGGCTTTTGCCTGAACATAGGCGACACCTGCGCCCATAAGGCCTGCGCCAATGACCGCTATCTTCTTGAATTCGGTCTTCGGATAGCCTTCCGGACGGTTGCCGCCTTTGGAGAGGGCCTGCGTCGACAGGAAGAGCGAGCGGATCATCGCCTTGGCTTCCGGGCGCGACTGGGTGTTGATGAAGTAGCGTGTCTCGATCCGAAGGCCTGCATCGATCGGCACCTGAATGCCTTCATAGACGCAGGAGAGGATGTTCTTCTGGGCCGGGAAGTTGCCATAGGTCTTGGCGTGAAGCATGGCGTTCGCCATCGTCATGACCTGACCGGCACCCGGGCTCTTGTGCGGAACGCCGCCTGGAACCTTGAAGCCTTTCTCATCCCAAGGCGCCTTGGCGGTCGGGTTTGCTTTTACCCAGGCCTTGGCTTTCTCCACGACCTCTGCACCAGGTGCGAGCTCCTGGATGACGCCCATCGCCTTGCCTTTTTCGGCGTCGAAGCTCTCGCCCTGAAGGATCAGCGGCAGGGCGGCCTGAACACCGACGAGGCGTGGCAGGCGCTGCGTGCCGCCAGCGCCCGGCAGGAGGCCGATCTTGGCTTCCGGCAGACCGAATTGCTGTTTCGGATTGTCATTGGCCGCGACACGGTAGTGACAGGCGAGCGCCACTTCGAGACCGCCGCCAAGCGCGAGGCCATTCAGCGCGCAGGCAACCGGCTTGCCGCAGGTCTCAAGCTCACGAAGCGTCTTGTTCAGTGCAAAGCCCTGATTGAAGCGCTCTTTCAGTTTCTCATCTTCGCTCTTTGCGCTGTCGTCAGCGGCGCCAGCACGATTGCCCATCTCGCCGAGGTCGGCGCCGGCGCAAAAGCCGGAAGGCTTGCCGGACGAAAGGACGAGGCCCTTGATCTGGTCGTTGCTGGAGACCTCTTTCGCAATCGCGATGATGTCCTGCACGGCCTGACCGGTCAGCGTATTCATGCTGCGGCCCGGCACGTCGAAAGCGGCGTGTGCAATGCCATCGCCGTCAATGTCGAATTTGAAGGTTTCGAGTTCCATCTTCAATCTACCTCTTAAACGCGTTCGATGATCGTGGCGGTGCCCATGCCTGCGCCAACGCACAGCGTGACGAGGGCGGTTTCCTTGTCAGAGCGCTCGAGCTCGTCGACCATGGTACCGAGCAGCATGCCGCCGGTCGCGCCAAGTGGGTGGCCGAATGCAATGGCGCCGCCATTCACGTTCATTTTCTCGTGCGGGATGCCGAGCAGATGCATCATGAGCATCGGGACCGACGCGAAAGCCTCGTTCAGCTCGTAGATGTCGATGTCGCCAACATCCATGCCAGCCTTCTTGAGCGCTTTCTGCGACACAGCGGTCGGACCGGTGAGCATGATGGCAGGCTCAGACCCGATCGAGGCCATTGACTTGATGCGTGCGCGTGGCTTGAGGCCGAGGCGTTCGCCCATTTCCTTGGAACCGAAAAGCACTGCGGATGCACCGTCAACGATACCTGAGGAGTTACCGGCATGGTGGACGTGATCAATGCTTTCCAGTTCAGGGTAGCGCTGCTTGATGATCTCATCAAAGCCCATGCCGCCCATGCCGGCAAAGGAGGGGTTGAGACCAGCGAGCGACTGCATGTCCGCCTGAGGACGCATATGCTCATCGTGATCGAGAATGATCGCGCCCATCTGATCTTTCACAGGAACGATCGACTTGGAGAACCGGCCTTCTTTCCAGGCCGATGCGGCGCGCTTCTGGGACTCGACCGCGTAAGCGTCGACATCGTCGCGGGAGAAGCCCCACTTCGTGGCAATTGTGTCAGCGCCAACGCCCTGCGGGGCGAAGTAGGACTTGATCGCGATGGACGGGTCGGACGACCAGGCACCGCCCGCTGCGCCCATGGGCACGCGGGACATGGCTTCGACGCCGCCGCCGATTGCCATGTCTGCTTCGCCGGTCATGACCTTGGATGCGGCCATGTTGCAGGCTTCAAGACCCGAAGCGCAGAAACGGTCGATCTGAACGCCCGCGGTTGTTTCAGCGTATTCAGCATTCAGCACGGCGATACGAGCAATGTCGCCGCCCTGCTCGCCGACAGGGGACACACAGCCGAGAACAACGTCATCGACATAGCTGGTGTCGAGCTCGTTGCGGTCACGGATCGCCTGGAGCGCCTGCGTGGCCAGCGAGAGCGAGGTGATTTCGTGCAGCGATCCGCTTTGCTTGCCTTTGCCGCGCGGGGTGCGCACGGCATCGTAGATATAAGCTTCAGTCATTTGGAATAAGCTCCTTTCAGGACATTCATTTATTCAGGTGTTTGGACTGGCGGTAGACGATGAGGCCGATCACGAGAGAGCCGAGGCCGAGCGCAATCGGCGCAAACCCGCTGACACCCGCGTCTGGTCGGCCAAACTCGACATACATCCCCATCAGGATCGAGATAATCCCGAGGATAATGGACGCTATGCCGAGCCAGCGTATCATTCCTGGCTTTCCTTCCTGTCCAGCCAAGCGCCGAAATTAATTAACCCAAGTACCAGGGCCATCCCGTATAGCGCCAGGTAGACAGGGGCTGCTGCGTCCTTCGGGAATTGAAAGTAAAGTCCCCCCGCCAAGTATAGCGGGACTGGAAGCACATATGAGAAGAGCAGCAATCGGCGCATCGCTTACATCGTCCGCGCGATGAGCATTTTCATGACTTCGTTCGCGCCGCCATAGATGCGCTGGACGCGCGCATCTGCATACATCTGGCCGATCGGATACTCGTCCATATAGCCATAGCCGCCGTGCAGCTGCAGGCACTCGTCGATGATCTTGCACTGCAGATCAGAGATCCAGTATTTCGACATCGACGCCGTCGCTGCATCGAGCTTGTTTTCGATCAGCAGCTGCGTGCAGTGGTCTGCGAAGACCTTGGCGACCGTCGCTTCGGTCTTGCATTCCGCCAGTTTGAACTGCGTGTTCTGGAAGTCCCAGATCGTGCCGCCAAACGCCTGACGCTGCTTTACATACGCGATTGTTTCGGCAATGGCACGCTCGATCATGCCGACGCCCTGCAGGCCGATAACGTGACGCTCCTGCGGCAGCTTCGTCATCAGCTGGACAAAGCCCTGACCTTCTTCAGGACCGAGCAGGTTGGAAGTCGGCACGCGCACATCGTTAAAGAAAAGCTCTGATGTATCGGCTGCCTTCTGCCCGATCTTTTCAAGATTGCGGCCGCGCTCGAAGCCTTCGACCTCGTCTGTCTCGACGATGATGAGCGAGATGCCCTTGCCGCCCTTGCTCGGGTCAGTCTTGGCGACTGTAACGATCAGGTTTGCCGTCTGACCGTTGGAAATGAAAGTCTTGGACCCGTTGATGACATAGTGATTGCCATCCTTCTTGGCCGTCGTCTTGACTGCCTGGAGATCAGAGCCGGTGCCCGGCTCGGTCATGGCAATCGCGGCAATGAGGTCGCCTGAAGCAAGGCGCGGTAGCCATTTCTTCTTCTGCTCTTCAGAGCCGAACGCCTCAATGTAGGGGGCGATAATGGCATTATGCAGGGTGATGCCGAAGCCATCGATGCCCTTCCACTGCTGCTGCTCAATGATCACCGCTTCATGACGGAAGTCACCGCCCGCGCCGCCATACTCTTCAGAGACAGATGCGCAAAGCAGGCCAGCTTCGCCTGCCTTCTTCCACATTTCGTGGGGCACATAGCCTTGCTTGCGCCACTCTTCGACGTGCGGTTTGCACTCGCGTTCGAAAAACTGGCCAACGGCGTCGGAGAAGATCGAGATCTCCTCATCATCGCGCCATTTTGCTGGTGGCACGTTCAGCACGTCCTGCATGAAATCTCTCCCTCAATCGCGGCTGCACCGACAAGTTGTCGTTTACGTTCACGTCAATTTTATAAAGCCCGTCCTCTTGCGGGACGAGTCCTCACGCCGCGTCAGGGCGTAACAGATTTAGCAGCCCCGAAACCCGTGCGGTGATGGGCTTCGGGGCAATGTCCTAGAACCGGTCTGCTTCGAGTGCCATCAGGGGCTCGGCACCCGTTTTCAGCTTGGCCAGATGGGCCGAGGTTTCTGGGAGGATACGGCTGATATAATACCGTCCCGTGACAAGTTTGTCGTCATAGAACGGGTCGCTGCCGCGTTTCGCCATCGCGATCTTCGCCATTTTGGCCCACATATAGCCAAGCGCCGTCAGGCCGAAGAGCTCCAGATAATTCATTGATGCGGCGCCAGCATTATTGAAGTCGCTCATGCCATTCTGCATCAGCCAGCTTGTGGCTTCCTGCAGTTCACCCTTGGCGGTGCTGAGGGCCTCAATGAACGGTTTCAGCTCTTCATCGCTCTCATTCTCGGCGATGAAGTCGTCGAGTTCGGCGAAGAAGGTGAAGATAGCACGTCCGCCATTCGCAGCCAGCTTGCGGCCGACAAGGTCCAGCGCCTGGATGCCATTTGTGCCTTCATAGATAAGGGCAATGCGAACATCGCGAACGTACTGCTCGACGCCCTGATCCTTGGTGAAACCTGTGCCGCCATGTAGCTGGAGCGCGTCGTTGCAGGCTTTCAATCCGCGATCAGTCAGGAAGGCTTTTACCACTGGCGTCATCAGCGCCATGTAGTCGCCAGCCTTCTCGCGCACTTTCTCATCCGGAGACTTGTGCAGAAGGTCTCCGTACAACGCGGTCCAGTAGCTGAACATGCGAGCGCCTTCGATAAAGGCGCGCGTATCCATCAGCATGCGGCGCACGTCAGGGTGGACGATGATCGGATCGGCAGGCTTCTCCGGTGCTTTCGGGCCGGACAGGGCGCGGCTTTGCAGGCGTTCGCGCGCGAAGTCAGCCGCATTCTGATAGGCAACCTCTGCCTGGGCGAGACCCTGCATGCCAACGCCAAGGCGCGCTTCGTTCATCATGATGAACATGGTGCGCATGCCCTTATGCTCATCGCCGACGAGCCAGCCAGTGGCCTCTTCATAGTTCATGACGCAGGTGGCGTTGCCGTGAATGCCCATTTTTTCTTCGAGGCCGCCGCAGGACACCGTGTTGCGTTCGCCAAGTGAACCGTCCTCGTTCACGAGATACTTCGGCACGACAAAGAGAGAGATGCCCTTGATGCCTTCTGGTGCGCCTTCAATGCGGGCCAGGACGAGGTGAATGATGTTCTCGGTCAGGTCCTGCTCGCCGCCAGAAATCCAGATCTTCTGCCCGGTCAGTTTGTAGGAGCCGTCGCCCTGCGGAATCGCCTTGGTTTTGATCAGGCCGAGGTCGGTGCCGCACTGCGGCTCGGTCAGGTTCATGGTACCGGCCCACTCACCGGTCGCCATCTTCGGACCATAGGTCTGCTTCTGATCGTCAGAGCCGCCCGCCATAAGCGCCTCGTAAGCGCCAGAGGTCAGGCCGGGATACATGGCGAAAGCCATGTTCGCGGCAGACATCATTTCGCTGACCGCGATCGACAGGGCATGCGGCAGGCCCTGACCGCCCATCTCGGGTCTCTTCGACAGAAGAGGCCAGCCATTTTCGACGAACTGCTTGTAAGCGTCAGGGAAACCGTCCGGCGTCTTTACCGTGGCGTTATCGGCGCGCTTGCAGCCTTGCTTGTCGCCAACACTGTTCAGTGGAAAAAGAACTTCGCTTGCGAACTTGCCGCTCGTTTCGAGGATCTGGTCGACAATGTCCGGCGTCGCATCGGCAAAGCCATCAAGATTGGAATAGTTCTGCAGGGCCAGCACATCGTGGAAGATGAATTTCATGTCCCGGATCGGCGCGTCATAGCGTGGCATTCGTGGAAGCTCTCTTCAGTCTTGAATTGCAACGTAACCGGCCCATCGCGAAGACGGGCCGGTTGCCTGGGTTGTAAGAAGTTTTACGCCCGGCCTATGCGTCGTCCAGCTGTTTGCGCGCGACGGCATCATAAGCCGCAACATTGCGGGCCTGATCGTTGGCTGGACCGATCTTGGCGAGGTCATTCTCAAGCCAGTCGATGCCCTTCTGGAGTTCGCCAAGCGCAATCTCGATATCTTCGCGCTGGTTCTCGAATTCCTTGACCTGGTTGCGGAACTTTTCGAGCGTCTTGCGCTTCTGGGCGCGCTCATTGTCGCCGAGGCCGTAGAGGTCAAGAATCTCGCGGATGTCAGCCAGCGGCAGGCCCAGACGCTTCATGCGAACGATGATCGTGACGCGGGCGCGGTCGCGATGCGAGTAAACGCGGGTCATGCCGTCCCGGGCCGGGTGCAGCATGTCCTTGTCCTCATAGAATCGAAGCGCGCGCGGCGTGATGCCGAACTCGCGTGCGAGCTCGGAAATTGAGTAGGTCCGGCTCTCGGAGATCGAAAGGGATGTAGCTGTGTCTGGCATGACTTCCTCCTGAATTTTGTTATTTACGTATACGTCAACGTTAGCCTTACCTTTGCGTCAGAGTAAAGCCCCTCCCTAGCGTCAGCCCCTGATGTCTGAATCAATCTGGCTATTCTGTTTACCATTTTAACGACCTTTTAAGACGAACCTCGGCATCCGTGGATCAATGCGGTGATCCGGCATGCGCTTTCTGCAGAAGCGCTGCCCCGGAATTGAGGAGTTCGCGTATGTCAAACTACGGGCCCTGGAGCGTGAAGGGGAGCGACGAACGCGCGCGCGAAGCCGCACGGGAAGCGGCCCGTGAAGAGGGCCTCACCATTGGCGAATACATTAACCGTATGCTCAAGATGGAAACCGATGGGCCTGGCGGGACAGTTAGCGGTTCAGGCGCGAGCTCGCGCACAGGCGATACGCCCCGCCTCGCAGCTGGCGGCGGCGATGGCGGTGGCGGCGACTATCCGGGGGCGGGCTCTGCAGGCATCGTCCGTGACCTTCTCGGCCGTCTTGAGGCCGTCGAAGCGCGATCTGCAGTCGCCCTGAGTGGAATCGACCGCTCGATCATGAGCCTCACCGAGCGCCTCGAAGACGCGCAGCGCCGCACCGACGGCCTGTCCAGCAACTACGAGACAGTGATTGAGGATATACGTTCGACCCATGATGCGCTCCGGTCGAAGCTGGAATCGCTCGAAAATGGCGGTGATGGCCGCCGCGATGTGAAAGCGCTGAAATCGCTTGAGCGTGCGCTCGGCAAACTCGCCTCTCACATTCATGAGGAAACGTCCCGCCAGAAAGACAATTCGGCTGATATGCGCAGACGTGTCGAAACTGGCCTTGAAGAGCTTGGTGGCCGCGTTTCGGGTGTTGAAGGGCGTATCGACAAGACGCTGGACGAGGCCGCCGCCCGTCTCGCGAAGAAGGTCGAGCAGGCCGAGCTGCGCACCGAAGGCGCGACGAAGCATCTGTCCGGCCGTTTCAGCGATCTTGAAACAAATGTCGCCCAGCGCCTCGCACGCCTCGACGATGTAACCAGTCGCCTTGATACCGTAGAGACGACGACCAGCAAGTCCCTCACCTCGATGGAAGGTCTGGTCGATGCCCTGCAGGCGCGTCTCGACCGCGCCGAATCGCAGACGAACGAAGCGCTCGACAAGATCGACAAGACATTCGGCACGCTTAGCGAACGCGTCAGCGCACTCGCTGACACTGCCCTGCCCGATACAGCGATGGCGCTTCGCAAGCAGTTCGAAAGCCGCTTTGAAGGTCTTTCCGAGGAACTTCGCGCCTCTATCGAGGGCACCCGCCAGAAACTCGCCAGCGAAATCGATGCGGCCACGACCAAGGCAGCGCGCCCCGAGCAAATCGATGCGCTGAAGGACTCACTCTCCAACCTTGCCGACGCGCTCGACCGCAAGGACTCCAATGCGCTCGCGGCCATCGCCACTCTGCGCCAGGACATGGAGTCGTCTGGCCGCACGTCGCGTACGTCTGTCGATGATCTCGCCAAGCGCGTCGATACCAACTGGAATGCGTCGCAAGCCGCTCTCGAAACCCTGCGCCAGCGCTTTGAAGCGAAGGATGCGGTCTCTCCGAAGGCATTCAGCGAACTGCGCGAACGCATGGAGACCAATCACGACAAGGCCGTGAGGGAGCTTGCGGAGCTTCGCGGGCAGGTCGATGCCGTCTCGCGCAATGCCGTCGCGCCGGAGACGATTGAGACGGTCCAGAAAGCTGTTAGCGCGATCCGCCAGCGCCTCGCGGCAAACGAGAAAACCTCGACGACTACGCTCTCGCGTGTGTCGGAACAGATCAGCCAGATGTCTGACCATCTGGGCAAACGCCTGCAGCAAGTCGAAGACCGCGACTACGCTGCCCAGATCGAAGCAGTGCGCGCCGACATGCACGCGCTTTCTCACGAAGTGACGCTCCAGCTTGGCAATGCCGGGGGTCAGGGCGACGCCATGATCGAAAAGATCAGCGCTGAGATGAAGCAGATGTCTGAGCAGTTCGAAGCGCGCGTCGATGAAAGCGAAAAGCGTAGCGCCAAGGCGATCGAACAAGTCGGTGAGCAAGTCTCCAGCGTTTCGCAGCGGCTGCAGGCTCGCCAGGAACGTTCCCTGCGCGATCTTGAGCAGTCCATTGAATCAGAGCGCACAGAGCAACAAAAGCGCCTGTCCGACGCGCTCAGCGGCGTGTCCGTCCGGATGGAAGAGATCCAGGAGCGCTCCGCCAATTCGCTCTCGCCGGTGCAGAAGGCAATTGCCTCACTCGCGGCAAGACTTGAGGCGTTCGAGGATGCAGCAGCGCCGCGTACCAAGGGCGCGCGCAAGGCCGACTCCCCTCGTAAAGCGGCCGACGACGATTACTTCGCCGCCTTCATGTCGCAGGATGATGAGGACGACATTGCGACAGCCCCTCCGCCGCGGACGGCGCATCATGAGGCCGCAGAGCCAACATTCGATCAGCCCTTTGACTTCGAGGAAGAAGACCGCGCCGCGCCGCCACCTGCAGCGCGCCGCGATGCGTTCGACTACGAGGCAGACCGTTCTGGCGAGACCCGCGCGAGCGATCCCTTCGCGGAATTCGAGGATTTTGACGAAGCGGACAATGAGCCTTTCACGGGTGAAGAGTTTGCCTATGAAGAAGAGCCCGCCGATCTCGATTGGGACGCGCCTCAGTCAGTCGCGCGCAGCCGGGGCGGCGGAAACGACTATCTCAGCCGCGCGCGCCAGGCCGCGCTCAGCGCAAATGACGCTGCGCCTGCAAAGGCTGCAGCGCCGAAACGCGGCCGCAAGAAGGCCGAACCGCGCGAGAAAAAGTCGGGCAAGTTCCCGCTTCTGCCGGTCGCTGCTGCCGCTGCGATCGTTGCGGTTGGAGCAGGCTTCCTCCTAGGCAAGGATATGATCCTTGGCGAAGAGCGCCCACAGATTGCGTCCAGATCGTCGGTCGCTGGTCCTCCGAATGCCGGTGTACCGTCGGCAGTCGATACTACGCAGGATGCAGGCTCGGCCTCGGAAGATGCCACTTCACCAGATGCCGATACGGCGGCGAATCCATCCGAAACCGTCAATTCGATGCAGCCTTCCGAGCGCACCGACGCCCTCGAAGGGACGCTGCCTGCAGATGGTGCTTCTGCGATCGAAAGCACCGACACCGAAGAAGAAAGCCTCGCAGGCGTCAGTGACCCTGTCGAAACCGACCCAGTAGAAGCCGCGCCAGAACCGGAACGACCCACGCTAGCAGAGGTCGCGCTGATCCCTGAAGGCCAGTCGCTTGAACAGGCCGCCGCGGGCGGTGACGCGATCGCACAATACCAGCTTGGTCAGCGCCAGCTGGAAGCAGGCGATTACACGTCGGCTCCAACCATGATCCGCCGGGCAGCCGAGCAGGGTCTCGCCGTCGCCCAATACCGTCTGGCCAAGCTGCACGAGTCCGGCCTCGGCGTCCCGCGCGACCTCGAAAAGGCTCGCGAATGGACTGAGCGCGGCGCAGCTGGCGGCAATGTCAAAGCCATGTACGACCTCGCTGTCTACTACGCCGAAGGCGAAGGCGGCCCGCAGACCTATGCAGGCGCTGCGGAGTGGTTCCGCAAGGCGGCTGAGTTCGGCGTAACTGACGGTCAGTACAATCTCGCCGTCCTTCATGAGCTCGGCCTTGGCGTCAGCGAAAACCCGGCCGAAGCGCTCTATTGGTATGCTGTCGCGGCCAATCAGGGTGATAGCGAAGCCCCGCCAAAGGTCGCCGAACTGACCAATGCTGTCGGTCAGGCGCAGGCCGCACAGATCCGCGCGCGGGCTGCAGGCTGGACGCCAACCCGTCCTAATCGTGCCGCGAACGGCATCTTCCCGCAGCAGGGCTCACAGAGCGCCGCGACGCCTCAGCAGATCGCAGCGGTCCAGAATGCGCTGGCCGCTATTGGCCATGAGCCGGGCCCGGCTGATGGCGTGCTTGGAGCCGGAACGCAGGCGGCGATCCGCAACTATGAGCGGGAAAACGGGATGAATGAGTCAGGCAGTGTTTCGCCGCAGCTTATCGAAAGCCTGAACGCCCGCATCGCTGAAGCGAAAAGCTAGGCCTTATTCAAAGGCCGGCCGTGCGCCATAGCGCAGCCGTCGCCAGATTATGTAGAGACCGAACAGTGCCGCTGCCGCGCTCAACCAGTGCGTGTCTGTGAGGTACCAGTTGTTGACGGCGATGCCTGCAATCCCCCAGCCAAGGGCAGCGAAATAGAAGAGGCTCGCGCTGATTCGGCTAGCAAAGAGCCAGGCGAGAAGGCCGGCACAGAGCAGGGCGATCCAGAGCGAAATCCAGACATGGTCGCTGGGCGCGAGGCCTGCAGCTTCCCGCCAGGTCGCCGCGAGAGAGATCGACAGAGCCGCCGTGATCCAGCCAGAGAAAAGCCCCGTCAGGAGGCAGGAATTGAGGCGCGCCAGCGTCCCATCGAAGCCGCCCATCCGGTGAAGCCGCCGCGCCGAGAGCCAGCTAAAGCCAAGGATCGGAACCAGAAGCACAAGGTCGACATACTGATTTGCGAGTGACTGGGCGCTTATCATCCAGATGACATTGCCTACTCCTGC
Source organism: Henriciella marina (assembly GCF_027213945.1). Lineage (GTDB taxonomy): Bacteria > Pseudomonadota > Alphaproteobacteria > Caulobacterales > Hyphomonadaceae > Henriciella > Henriciella marina_A. The sequence continues at coordinate 278,407 of NZ_JAPWGW010000001.1, read as the reverse complement.
GAACAGGAGAGGCGTGGCCAACCGGTGCTCCAGATAGCCTGGCTTCCAGAGGCTCGAGAGCGCAAAGACCAGATAGCTCAGAAAGATGAGGCCCCAGATCGAAAAAAACGGGCCGGGCGGCAGCTCAGGCGGTCTCACAGCCACATCGCCGCGCGCGCCAATCGGTTCGCCGATGCCAATTGCCGGCAACATCGGCGCTAGAAACTGCATAATGGCGACGATCAGCAAGGCGATGCCAATTTTCCGGCTCATGCCACTAGCCTTTATCCAAAAGCGGGTCTGCCGGAAGCATCTTTTCGAGCGTTTCAAGCCGGTCGGCTTCGGCGCTCGGCTTGTCCCAGCGGATTCGATTGATGCGGGGAAAGCGCATGGCAAGTCCTGATTTGTGTCGTGGACTGCGTTGAAGCCCCTCAAAGGCAACTTCCAGTACGAGGCCCTTATCCTTGTTCGCCTTTACTGATCGAACCGGTCCGAACCGGTCGATTGTGTTCTCGCGCACGAACTTGTCGAGCTGTTTCAGTTCCTCGTCCGTGAACCCGAAATAGGCTTTGCCTACGGGCGTGATCTCGTCGCCGTCGTCTCCGTCTCGCCAGACGCCGAAAGTGAAATCGGAATAGAAGCTGGACCGCCTGCCGTGCCCGCGCTGAGCATACATCATGACCGCGTCGATAAGGAACGGGTCGCGCTTCCATTTGTACCAGGGGCCCGTTGGGCGCCCGGCCTCATAGAGGCTGTCCCATCGCTTCAGCATCAGCCCTTCAATTTCTGGCGCGGGCGGCTCGTTGCGGGCCGCTTCAAGCGCCTCAAGGTTTGTCACCGGAACCAGTGGCGAGATATCGATCCGGTCGCTGGATGACTTTTCGACAAAGGCTTCTAGCCGTTTGCGACGTTCAGAAAAGGGCAGCGCCCTTAAATCCTCGTCGCCCTCAACCAGGATGTCATAGGCGCGGATCATGGCCGGGCGAGCTTCCATCTGCTTCTTCGTCACCGTCTTGCGATTGAGGCGCTGCTGCAGCTCATTAAAGGGGGCAACCTCGCCATTCGGGGCGCGGATCAGAAGCTCGCCATCGATGGCGGCTTCGAAATCCATAGCGGCGAGCACGTCCGGAAAGGTGTGAGAGATATCGTCGCCGGTGCGCGTATACATGCGCCGCACACCGCGCTCGGACACGGCCTGAACGCGGATGCCGTCATACTTCCATTCGGCCGCAAAGATGTCCGGGTCGATCATCGCCGGATCGACGGCATCCGGGTCATCTCGCTTGTCCTTGGTCACCAGTGGGTGCGCCAGCATCACCGGCCTGAACGGCGCCTCGATATCAGGAGAAGGTTTTTCCGCATTGCCGTCCAGCCAGTCGAACAGGCTCTCATAGGGCGGGGCAAGGCCGTGCCAGATCTCTTCAATCTCGGCTGGCTCTACGCCGCCCATCTCGGCAAGCGCCACTTTGGCCAGCCGCGCAGACACGCCGATGCGCAGCCCGCCGGTCACCATCTTTATCAGCGCCCAGCGTTGCGGCGGCTCCAGCATGTCCAGCCAGCCTGCAACCAGCCGCTCACCCTCTGCTCGCGTCGCGCCGAGCAGGGCCTCAATCACATCATCAATGGGTGGGATGCGATTTGCGCCGCGCGTGCCGGGCCACATCAGGCTGACGGTTTCGGCAAGGTCGCCGACATAGTCATACGACATGCGAAACAGCTCGGGATCGACCCGGTCCTCGATCAGCCTGCGGATCGATCCGCCTTTCACGCCCGGTATGTCGAGCTCGCCTGTTAGTACCGCCAGTGTCCAGCCGCGCGCCGGGTTCGGCGTCTGGCGAAAATAGTTCACCATCAGCTCGATCTTGGTGTTGCGCGACGCGGTCAGGATCAGCCGTTCAAGAAGGTCGGAAAAGGCCTGCATCGAGAAGACATAGGAGGGTCTTGCAACAATGACAGAGGCAGGTGTGACAGAGGCGCTTGCGCCTGTAGCGAGTCAGATCACGGCAATCTTCTGCCAGATCTTGCGCGAAAAATCGCTCGTCAGCTCCTCGACCTCGTTGACGGCCTGTATCGTGATGGTATCACGCGAGTGAGCAAGATAAAGTGCGGACAGCTTTCCAGTCAGCGACAGCATTTCACTGCAATAATCGAGATAGCGGCGAAGCTGGAACGGGGTCAGGTCGCGCGCCGGGCTTGAGGCGGTTCGTTCGCTTCCTTCGAGGACCGATACCGGCGTCTTCGTCAGCTGGTGAGTATCGATGACGTGTGCGACCGAGCGAAGCTCATGGAGCTGGTCGAGCGCGCGCCGGCGTTTTGTACGCGTTTCCAGCGTGAGCAGGAACCAGATACCCGCGCTGAACAGGATTATGACGTTCAGCAGGGCTTCGAGACCCGCAAAGAACTGAAGCCCCTGTAGCTCAACCCCGTTGAAATCGAGCGCTCTCCCGAGAAGGAATACCAGACCGATGCCGGCGGCCAGCAGAATGAGAACAAACAATCGAAGAAGCAGATTGGGTTTGCTTAGAGAACGCGCGGTCTTTGCAACTTTTGGCGCAAGAGCAACGAGTTCTGTGGCTACGCCAGCCAGCCCTCTGTCCGGAAAGCGCTCGTGAATTCGCGCTTCAAGGCGCTTCAGCGTCTCGATCAGCTGAACGTCGTTAAGCTCTCGATACTTCGGCAAACTGCGTCCCCCACTGCGCACCGCTTAGCCTAGGCCGTTTCACCAGTCGCAGCCAGCAATTTCAAAGTCCCGTCAGTCGGCGCTCTTATCCTCATAGCCGACCAGCCGCAGCGGCCGCGCCTTGCGTCCTTTCAGCTCGGCCCAACGCACCAGCGCATCTTCGCGCCCATGCGTGATCCAGAGCTCCTTCGGATCCACCTCGCGGACCGTATCGGTCAACTCGTCCCAGTCGGCATGGTCGGAAATAATGAGCGGCAGTTCGACGCCCGATTGCTTGGCGCGTTGGCGCACGCTCATCCAGCCCGACGCGAAACAGGGCAGGGGGTCAGGGAAACGCCGGCCCCACTTGTCATGGAAAGAAGAGGGCGGGCCCAGCACGATCTTGCCGCGAAACCGCTCATGCGCGCCGCGCTCTGATGTCTCCAGTGTCGCGGTTTCCAGTGGGCCGAGCGCAACGCCGTGATCTTCATAAAGCTGACAGAGTTTTTCCAGCGCGCCGTGGATATACAGCGTCTCATGATACCCGGCTTCCCGAAGCAGCTTGATCACACGTTGCGCCTTGCCGAGGGCGTAGACACCGACAAGGTGCGTGCGCTCCGGGAACATCGCGACGCTGTCCAGCAGTTTGCGGATCTCACCATCAGTGTCCGGATGCCTGAAGACCGGCAGGCCAAACGTAGCCTCGGAAATGAAGACATGTGTGCCGGGCACAGGCTCGAACTGGCGGCAGGTCGGGTCGCGGCGGCGCTTATAGTCGCCGGTACAGACCATACGCAGGCCCTTCCATTCGACAACGACTTGCGCAGAGCCCAGGACATGCCCGGCGGGCGACATCCAGACAGTAACGCCGTTTATCTCAATCGTCTCGCCATACTCGATCGGCTGGCGGCTCGTGGTGAATTCCTCGCCATAACGCGCTTCCATGATGGCGAGCGTTTCAGGCGTCGCGAGAACAGCGCCATGTCCGGCGCGGGCATGGTCGGCATGGCCATGCGTCACCACGGCGCGGTCGACCGCCCCCCGCACCGGGTCGATATAGAAGTCGCCGGGCGGGCAGTAGAGCCCCTTCGGCGTGGGATGTAGAAGCAAGTCGGGTCTGATCATCGTCAATGCATATAGGTCGCGATGCGCCGTCTTTCCCGCCATGTTTCTGCCTTTTCCGCATGGGAGACACAGCAAATTCTGTCCCCTTGCCCGGCAATTGGAGTGACCCCGAATGCGACGCCTTTTTCTCTCAGCCCTGATTGTTACCGCGCTGGCCGTAAGTCCTGCCCAGTCCCAGGAGGGCGGCGAAACAGAGATCATGCAGAAGGCGCTGGCAGCAGGCTACAAGGCGCTCTTTACCTGCTCAGCGACGTTTACAGCCGACAAGAGCCGAGCTGAGATCGAGTATAATGAGCTCGACGGCATTTATACCGATTATCGCGGGCCGATGCGCTCTACGTCGGAAGCGAACATCTCTGACCGCTCGCGCACCGTCGCGGTCCGCTATGCGCCCGGCGAACCACCGCGCATCGCCGCCTGGCGCGAAGGCTTCGGTTGCTCGCTCCTGCCGATTGGAGCCGGGCTCGACGATGTCGATGTACTCCCGCGCTTTTCGGATGAATTCCCGATGCGCCAGCGCGATAGCTCGACCGCGCTTGGTCAGGCGGTCCAGCTCATAGATGCCTCGCCCTACGCAGCCCGCCTTGAAGAGCCAGTTCGCGCTGCTTTTGACGGTCAGACCTATGGTGATGACACGCGGACCAGCGCCGTACTCGTCGTCATGGACGGTCAGATCATGGCAGAGCGCTATGCTCGCGGCATCAATGCCACCACGCCGCAGCGCACCTGGTCGGTCGCAAAATCGCTGACCGCCAGCGTCATTGGCGCGGCCATCCAGCAAGGGCTCCTCGACCTTGACCGCGCGCCGCTTCTCGACGCCTGGTCGCGCAACGGCGACCCGCGCGGCGAAATCACGCTCCGCAATGTCCTGCAGATGGCGAGCGGCCTTGATTCCGGTGTCGCTGGCAACCGGACCGACCGTACCTATTTCGGTGGCGCGCTCGTGACCGACACAGCCTTTGTGAATCCGCTGGAGATCACACCGGGTGAGCGTTTTAAATACTCCAATTACGACACGCTGGCCGCCATGCGCGCGTTGCGGGAAACCATGGACGATGACGGCGCTTTCTGGGGCTTTCCATATGAAAGCGTCCTCTGGAAGATCGGCGCGATGAACACCGTTCTCGAAACCGACTGGGCAGGCGACTTCATCTCGTCCAGCCAGGTCTGGATGACCGCCCGCGACATGGCGCGCCTTGGACAGCTCTACCTTCAGGATGGCATGTGGGGCGATGAACGTATCCTCGCCGAAGGCTGGACCGATTTCGTGTCTTCGCCGGGTAAGGCCCAGCCGGACCGCTCATCCAGCCCTTTTGGCTATGGCGGCAGCTTCTGGTTGATGGACCGCTCCGAGGGCGTTCCGGCCGACACCTATGCCGGTTTCGGTAATCGCGGCCAGTATCTCGTCATCATCCCGTCGCTGGACATGGTCATCGTGCGCCGCGGCTTCGATACCGCTGATGGCGGACGTTTCGACGTTGCCGCCTTCACGCGCGATGTCATCTCCGCGATCAATCAGGGCCATACGGACAGGCTGGACGCGCAGGCAGAGGCAACTGCGGCAGAGGCGGGCTACAACTAATCCAGCGCGCGGGTTCGCAGGACTGGCCTGTTCGCGCTATGTGCTAATCCATGCCGGACGCTGCGCGACCAGATTTCAGCCTGCCTGACCGCTTTTCCGACTGGTTCGCCAGCCGGAACTGGGCGCCGCGCAAGCATCAGCTGGACCTCACCGAAACCGCGCTCGCAGGCGATAGCGCGCTGCTGATCGCGCCGACTGGCGGAGGCAAGACGCTGGCTGGCTTCATGGCCAGCCTGATCGAGCTGTCAGAGCGCCCGAAATCCAATTCAGGCCGGCCGGCGCTTCACACGCTCTACATCTCGCCGCTCAAGGCGCTCGCGACCGACGTTGAGCGAAATCTCAACACGCCGGTGGCGGAGATGGGCCTCAATATCCGTATCGAAACGCGCACCGGCGACACACCACAATCGAAACGCCAGCGCCAGCGCTCCAATCCGCCGGACATCCTGCTGACGACGCCGGAACAGCTCGCGCTCTTCCTTGCGTCTGACCACGCCGATGAGTTCTTCTCGGACCTCAAATGCGTGATCATCGATGAGATCCACGCCATCGCCGCCTCCAAGCGCGGCGATCTTCTCTCACTCGGCCTCGCCACGCTGGCTGAATGGGCACCCGCCTGCCGCTTCATTGGCTTGTCGGCCACGGTCCGCGACCCGGCCCAGCTCGCGGGTTGGCTGCCTAAGCGGGATGCGCGCTCCACTGCGCTTATCCACGCCGAAGGCGGCACCAGCGCCAATATCGACATCCTCGTCTCGCGAGAGCGCATCCCATGGTCTGGCCATTCGGGCCGCTTCGCCGTCCCAGAGGTCTATGAGGCCATCAAGGAAGCGGAGATGGCGCTCGTCTTCGTCAACACGCGTAGCCAGGCCGAAATGCTGTTTCAGGAGATTTGGCGCGCCAATGAAGATGCGCTCCCCATTGCGCTCCACCATGGCTCGCTCGCCCGCGAACAGCGCCGCAAGGTCGAGGCCGCCATGGCTGCGGGCGTTCTCAAAGGTGTTGTCTGCACCTCAACGCTCGATCTCGGCATCGACTGGGGCGGGGTCGACCTCGTCATCCAAATGGGCGCCCCGAAAGGCGCTGCCCGTCTCATCCAGCGTATCGGCCGCGCCAATCACCGCATGGATGAGGCAAGCCGCGCGCTGCTCGTTCCCACCAACCGGTTTGAGATCCTCGAATGCCGCGCGGCTGAAGCCGCCGTTGAGGCAGGGGAAATCGACGGCGAGCCCATGCGCATCGGTGCGCTCGATGTGCTCGCCCAGCACATTATGGGCCGGGCCTGCGGTGTCGGGTTTGAGCTGGAGCCGCTCTTCAACGAGATCCGCCGGGCCGCTCCTTATGAAGACCTCGACTGGGAGACTTATGAGCGCGTCGTCGATCTCGTCGCCACGGGCGGATATGCTCTCAAGACATATGACCGCTTCAAACGCATTGTGCGCGGGCGTGACGGCATTTGGCGCGTGCGCACGGCCCGGGATGCCCAGCAGCACCGCATGAACGTCGGCGCCATCGTTGAAGCCCAGCTCATGAATGTCCGCCTCACGAGCTTCGTCGGCAAGGTCGGTGAAGCGTCCGGCGGCGAGGAGCTGAAGAAGGTGCGCGGCGACCAGCGCACCATGCGGGCAGGTCGCAAACTCGGGGAAATCGAAGAATATTTCATCTCGACACTGACGCCGGGGGACACTTTTCTCTTCGCGGGCGAAATCCTTCGCTTCCTTGGTGTGTCGGAGCTTGATGTACTCGTCACACGCGCGAAAACCGACAAGCCTGCCATCCCGACATATAATGGCGGCAAGTTTCCGCTCACCACATTCCTGGCTGACCGGGTCCGCCACATGATCCATGATCCGGACCAGTGGTCGGGCCTGCCGGATCAGGTGCGTGAATGGTTCGAGATCCAGCGTGAGAAATCAGAAATCCCGCCGCCAGACCATTTGCTGGTAGAGACCTTCCCGCGTGCGGGCCGCCATTATCTCGTCTCCTATCCCTTCGAGGGGCGCCTCGCCCACCAGACGCTCGGCATGCTGCTGACACGGAGGCTGGAGCGGGCCGGGGCCAAGCCGCTCGGCTTTGTGGCCTCGGAATACGCGATGGCAATCTGGGCGATGGAGGATATGGGCAGTGTCGACATGGACGGGCTCTTTCACCCGGACATGCTGGGCGACGACCTTGAGGAATGGCTGGATGAAAGCCCGCTGATGAAGCGCACCTTTGCCCAATGCGCCCAGATTTCAGGCGTCATTGCGCGCCGCCTTCCGGGCAAGGAAAAGACGGGCCGTCAGGTCACTTTCTCGACCGACCTCATCTATGACGTGCTGCGCAGCCATGAGCCCGATCACATCCTATTACAGGCCGCCCGCCAGGACGCCGCGACGGGTCTGCTCGACATTCGCCGCCTGTCAGACATGCTGGCCCGTATCCGCGGCAAGATCGATCATCGCCCGCTGGAGAAGATCAGCCCCTTCGCCGTCCCCGTCATGCTGGAGGTTGGCCGTGAGCGTGTGAATGCCGAAGGCGTCACCGACGCCATTCTGCGCGAAGCCGAAATGGACATCATCCAGGAAGCGATGGGGCGTTAGCCCGCTTCATCCTTCGACAAGCTCAGGATGAGGTTTCAGACGCCCTTGGGCCTCATCCTGAGCCTGTCGAAGGACGAGGCTTATTTGGAGGCTGGGCGACCCGCTAGAACTTCACGCCGCCCGACGCGATCTTCTTGTAGGTCTCAGGCGTCACCAGCTCATACGTCCCGGTCTCAGCGTCAAAGTACCAGACCTTGTCCCCGGCGCGCTCCGGGTCGAAGCCATCCTTCACAAGGTCGCTCTTGCGATATTTGAAGGTCGTCGTGGTCGAGGCTTCCTGCTGCTCGCGAATGAAGACAGGCACCGCATATTTCGGCAGGCGAGAGGACAGCTTGTCCAGCACATCCTTGTAATCGAGATAGCCAGTGGTCGTGATCGAGGCCATGCCGGCCTTGCCGTCCGTCCCCGGGATCGGCACGCCATAGACGTTCGCCGTCTCAACGCCAGGCACGCCGGCCAACGCGTCGGCGACCTCATTTGTCGAGACGTTCTCACCTTTCCAGCGATACGTGTCGCCCAGCCGGTCAACGAAATAGATGTAGCCATGATCACCAAGTCGCATCAGGTCTCCGGTCCGGAACCAGGCATCGCCTTCCTCGAAGACATTGCGCAGGACCTTGGCTTCGGAGGCGCGCTTGTCGTGATAGCCCTCGAACCGGGTCTCCATATCATCACCGATACGACCGAGCGCTTCACCCGTCTCGCCGCGACCAGCGCGAATGCAGCGACCATCTTCATCACGAAGCGGCGACTCTGTTTCCGGATCGACCTTCACAAAAGCAATGTGGTCGAAATATTTGGCGGCATAAGACGGGATGCGGCCACATGCGCCTGTCTCGCCATCAAAGTTCATCAGCTTCACATTGCCTTCGGTCGAACCATAGAACTCGATCATGGTCGGGATGTTGAAGCGCGACTTGAAATTGCCCCAGATTTCGGAACGCAGACCATTGCCAAAGCCTTTGCGAACCTTGTGCTTGCGCTCTTTCGCATGGGCAGGCTGGTTCAGGAGATAGCGGCAAAGCTCCCCGATATAGACAATCGTGGTCACGCCGAAATCGGCGCAATCATTCCAGAAGCGGCTAGCGGAGAACTTCTCGCGTAGCAGGATGGAGGCGCCGGTATAGAGTGCGATACCCACTGCGCAGAGACCGCCTGTGCCGTGATAAAGCGGCAAGGTGATATAGACGCGGTCCTTCTGTCCCATCTCCAGCGGGGAAATGAAGCTGCGCATCATGTTTCTCACGCGTGCGATCGACATCTTCGCAGCTTTCGGCAAGCCCGTTGTGCCGGATGTGTAGGAGTAGAGGCATATATCGGCATTCGTCAGGCCGGCGCGGTGGCTGCGGTCCGGGCGCTCAGAAGACTGCGCTGCCAGTTCGACGTCCAGGGGTGATCCAACCTCGCCCCCAAGCGTCCAGACCGGCTGGCGGATTTGCACCATTTCAAGCGAACGCATCGCGCGGTCCTGGCTTGCGCCCGTGATGATCAGCTTCGGTTCAACAGTTTTGAGCGAATGAACCAGCGCCTCGCCGGTGACATTGGCATTCACCAGTGCTGTGATCACGCCGATCTTGGAAAGGCCATACCAGGCGGCGATATAATCGGGACGGTTCTCCATGAAGAGGGCGACCGTGTCACCCGCCTTCAGGCCTTCGCCAAGCGCCCAGTGCGCAAACCGGTTGGCCTGCTCGTCCAGCTCGCCATAGCTCGTCGTGCGCCCTTCGAAAATGAAGGCCACATTATCGCGATAGGAATCGACAGCCGCTTCGAGGTCATCTGCCACAAGCTCGGTCGACTCATTCGTGACCGGGTCGCGCCACTTCTTCGCGCGCAATAGGATGCGCACAGTTTTGGCCTCACGTACGGCTGATTTGAGCAGTCTCATCACCATCAACACCCTTGCCTCTGGCGCGCGGGGGTGCAGTCTGTTGTCGCTGCTTCTCTCCGGCGCGCCTGTTTTCAGTCACCGCCGGGAGTGATAAGCGCGCCTTGGTTAAGGTCTGATGGGAAAGACAATCGAATATGACAGATGCCGTTTCCGGTTTGTTAGAACTTCTCGATGTCGAGCGTCTCGAGGTCGACCTCTTTCGGGGTATCACGCCTGAAGAAGAGGCTGGGCGCGAGCGCGTCTATGGCGGGCAGGTGATCGCGCAGGCATTGGCTTCGGCCTATCGCACCGTAGGCGAGGACCGCCTTTGCCACTCCCTGCACGCCTACTTTATCCGGCCGGGCGACCCCAAGATCCCGATTGTATATGAAGTCGACCGCTCGCGTGATGGCGGAAGCTTCACGACCCGCCGAGTCGTCGCCATCCAGCACGGCCAGCAGATTCTCAATATGTCAGCCTCTTTCCATGTCCATGAGGATGGTTGGGACCACCAGCATGACATGCCGGACGTGAAACAGCCTGAAGAGCTGATGTCCCGCCAGCAACTCGCCGAACAGTTCAAGGACAAGATCTCTGACGAGCAGCTGAAACACTGGATGCGTCCGCAGCCCTTCGAGATGAAGGAAATCAGCGGTCTTAACCCGTTCAATCCAAAGCCGAAATCAGACGTGAACTATGTCTGGTTCCGCACCGACGGAAAGGTGGAGGCGTCGCCAGCTATGCAGCACTGCCTCGTGGCGTGGGCCAGCGACATGAACCTTCTCGGCTCCAGCCTGCGCCCGCACGGCCTGCACTGGATCAACAAGGAGTTGATGACCGCCAGCCTCGATCACGCCATCTGGTTCCACGCTCCGGTGCGCGCCGATGAGTGGATGCTCTATGCGATGGACAGCCCGAAAGCTGGCAATGGCCGCTCCTACAATCGCGGCCTGATTTACACGCGCGACGGCAAACTTGTTGCCTCGACTGTGCAGGAAGGCCTTATGCGAAAGCTCAAGCCGCGCAAGAAGGATTGATGTCGCTCGCCTGACGGCCTAGCAGGCCATCCATGCTTACGATCGACAGTCTCACCTACCGGATTCAGGGCCGCACGCTGATGGAGGATGCCTCGGCGACCCTCGCGGCTGGCTGGAAAGTGGGCCTCATCGGCCGCAATGGCACCGGCAAGTCCACTCTGCTGCGCCTTATCCGCGAGGCAGGCGACGAAGCTGACAGTGCGATCCGTATCGGCAAGGCCGCGCGCCTTGGCTGGGTCGCGCAGGAAGTTGAAGCCTCTGACCGCACCATCCTGTCCGAAACGCTGAGCGCGCATACCGAACTTGCGCAGCTCATGCATGACTCAGAGACGGTCACCGACCCGCAGGAGCTTGCGAACGTCTATGAGCGGCTGACGGCCATCGATGGCTGGTCAGGCGAGGCGCGTGCTGCCTCCATCCTGACCGGTCTCGGCTTCACGCAATCAGACCTGACGCGCGCCTGCCGGGAGTTTTCCGGTGGCTGGCGGATGCGCGCTGCGCTCGCTGGCGTCCTCTTTGCTGAGCCAGACCTCCTGCTGCTTGATGAGCCGACCAACTATCTCGACCTGGAGGGCGCCGCCTGGCTTGAGAGCTATCTCAAACAGTATCCGCACACCGTCCTGCTGGTCAGCCATGACCGCGAGCTTCTGAACAATGCCGTGACGCATACGCTGGCGCTCGAGAACCAGAAGCTCACCGTGCATCCCGGCAATTACGATAGCTGGCAGAAAAAGCGCGCTGAACAGCTGTCCCAGCTCGAGGCCCAGAAGGCCAAGCAGGACAAGGACCGCGCCCACCTTCAGAGCTTCGTCGACCGGTTCCGCGCCAAGGCCTCCAAGGCGACGCAGGCCCAGTCCCGCATCAAGATGCTGGAAAAGATGCAGGAAGTCGTCATCCCGCTGTCAGAGCGCACGCACCCTTTCGAATTTCCTGCGCCCGACCAGCTCGCCTCACCGCTCTTTGTTCTGGATGAGGCTGATCTTGGCTATGCTGAGGACAATCCGGTCCTGCGCGGCGTGCACCTGCGCGTCGACAATGATGACCGTATCGCCATTGTCGGGGCGAACGGGCAGGGCAAGTCGACGCTGGTAAAGTCTATCGCGGGCCGGCTCGGCCTGATCGATGGCAACCGGGTTGCCGCCCCCAAGGTCGAAGTCGGCTATTTCAGCCAGGACCAGCTCGATGAGCTTAGTGTTGGAGACAACGCACTCGATCATGTGCGCCGGATGCGCCCGACGGCGACAGACGGGCAGGTTCGTTCTATCGTCGCCAATATCGGCTTCAACCGCGACAAGGCGGAAACCAAGGTCGAAAAGCTTTCGGGCGGAGAGAAGGTGCGCCTCCTGCTCGGCCTGATGGCGCTGAAGTCGCCGCACATCATGATCCTGGACGAACCGACCAGCCACCTCGACATCGATAGCCGCGAAGCGCTCATCCATGCGCTGAATGACTATGAGGGCGCTGTCCTTCTCATCACCCACGATGTCTATCTCGCCGAAGCGACGGCTGACCGGCTCTGGCTGGTCAATGAAGGCCGGGCCGGGCCGTATGAAGGCGATCTTTCAGATTATCGCGCGCTGGTGCTTCAGGCCGACCGGGCCGCTTCGAAAAATGCGCCGGTCGCTCCTGCTGCGCCATCGCCGCCACCTGCGCCAAAGCGGTCAGATAGCGAAATTCGCCGCGCCACCGCCGACATCCGCAAGCGCATTTCTGCGGCCGAGCGCGAGATGGAAAAAATTCGCAAGGAGCTTGCCGGCATCGACGCTGAGCTCGCCGACCCGACCCTCTATGACGTTGATCCTCAAAAGGCGGTGTCACTTGGCAAATCGCGTGACCGGCTTAACGCCGCCCTCGATGCAACAGAAGAAACATGGCTTGCGGCCAGCGAGGAGTTCGAGGCAGCCGCCAGTGCCTGATGGCCATAATTCGGCCATGGCTTGGCGGCCAACCTGATATTGGAGACTTTCGCTGGTTGGCGATGCTCCATACCCTGTTGTGAATTCGCGGCGCATGCCGTCCCCAAACCGGTAGAAGGGCCCCTCAAATTGCGCAGACCAGCAAAAGCGACGGCCTTGTCAATCGCCCTGCTTGCTGCGGCGGTGACCCTCCCGGCCTGCGACGTCGCCCTGCCGGAAGAGAGCGGCGACTACTGCCGATCCATTACTTTCCGCTCTCTGCCCTATACGGTCTGCACTTTTCGCGCCGATCGCGATGATATCCGTCTCTTCTATGCCGATGGCGACGATGGCCAATACCTTCAATTCAACGCGCTAGCCGACACTCTGGAAGCGCGCGGCGAATCCCTCGTCTTCGCGATGAATGGCGGGATGTATCACGAGGGGCGCCAGCCTGTTGGTTACCTGCGCGCAGAGGACGGAGACCGCGCCAGCGTGAACACGAATGAAGGTCCGGGCAATTTTCACATGAAGCCGAACGGCGTCTTCTGGCTGGAAAATGGGCGCGCCGGTATCTCCGTCTCAGAAACCTATCTCGACGAGGGCCGGGATCCCGAATACGCGACCCAGTCCGGGCCAATGCTGGTCATTGATGGGGATATCCATCCGGCGCTGAATCCCGACGGCACCTCCCGCAAGCGCCGCAACGGTGTCGGCGTCAGTGCGGACGGGCGCACGGTCCACTTCGCCATTTCGGACACGCTCGTCACTTTCCACGATTTCGCGAGCCTCTTCCGGGACCGCCTCGAAGTACCGGACGCGCTGTTTCTCGATGGGCAGGTTTCGCGCATCTATGCGCCGGCGATGAGCCGTGATGAGCAGGGCGCGGATATGGGACCGATCGTCGGTGTTGTGGAAAGATGAAGAAGATAGAGCTTTCTGACGAACGCCGCGATGCCCTCGTTGCTCATCTTCAGTCGCTCTTCTCCTCAAGCTTCGACGAGACCCTGAGCGATTTTCGGGCAGGCGAGATCCTCGAACTCATGCTGCGTACGCTCGGCCCGACCGTCTATAATCAGGCGGTTGCAGACGTGCGCGCTCACCTTGAGGGCAAGCTTGATGACCTCGACGGAGAGGTGCGTGCCGAAGAAAATTGACGGGCCAAATGTGTAACGTTGACGTTACGCATTATTCTGGCTAGCGTGTAACCTTGGCGTTACATGGAGAGCTGGAATGTCTGACGAAGTCGAGAAACTGTCCCGCAAGCGCCGCCGCCTGCTCATTTTCATGGCGATTGCCTTTGCCATCTGGCAGCTGGCAGGCCTTGAGATGTTCAGTGATCTCGCCGGGGTCGACAGACGATTGACCAGTTTCGCTAGCCTTTTTGCTTTTGTCGTCTGGGCGGTAATGCTGTTCATCCTGATGCGTCAGCGCGGCGTGAAACGTGCGCCGCCTAAGACGCGCGCAGCGCTTGATGATGAACTTGTCCAGCAAAACCGGATGCGCGCCTTCCAGACAGGCTTTTGGGTGATGCTGCTGACTGCAGGTCTTGTTTTCACCGCGTCGCATTTCTTCAGGATCGAAGGGAATGTCGCTGCACAGCTTATTCTTGTGGCCGGTGTCGTCGGTCCAATGCTTGCCTTTGCCAGGCTGGAAGGCCGCGATGCCTGACCACCCTGACTTGCAGACAGCGCTCAAGCACTACCGCCAGGCAGCAGGTCTCACGCAAGCAGATCTTGCGGCCAAGGTTTCAGTCAGCCGCAAGACCATCAATACGATTGAAAACGGGGTCTTCGTCCCGACAACTGTCCTGGCACTAAGGCTTGCGCGCGTGCTGGACTGTCGGGTCGAGGATCTATTCAGTCTGCGCGACTAGTACTCGTCGTCGCCTTCAAGCGCTTCGTCAGCTTCATTGACGATGTTGCGCGTGGCTTCTCCGGTCTCTTCAGCGGCCGCGCCCAGGAACTCGTCCATACGCTCGCCAGCACCTTCAAAGGATCCTTCTGCAATGCGGAAGTATAGGAGGATGATCAGAAAGATTGCGGCGATCAGAACGATCAGGCCGGAAAGAAATTTACCCATCAGCTTAGCCCTCTTGGATCTGGAACGCCCACGGCCACCCGCCACGGGCTTCATTCAAAATCCTAACACATTATTAAGGTTTTAGTTCCCGCACGCAAGCTTGGACTTTGCCGCCGAAGTCCCCCATCTCCATCTCAGACGCGCTCACCTCAACCGGAAGGACAGATTGATGGCAGCCCTGACGCTTTATGGCCTGAAAAATTGTGACACCTGCAAGAAAGCCATGTCGGCCCTTGATGCTGACGGCCATGACGTCACGCTCGTCGACATTCGCGCCGATGCCGATCTGCAGGAAAAAGTCCCGCTCTGGCTGGAGGCTGTCGGCCCCGACAAGCTCGTTAACAAGCGCTCCACAACGTGGCGCTGCCTCTCCACCGAAGAGAAATCAGAGGTCGAACAAGGCAAGGCAGAGACGCTGCTCGTCCAGAACCCGACACTTATCAAGCGTCCGGTCATCGAAACGGGCGCCGATGTCTATGTCGGCTGGACGAGCGATGTACAGGCTGTCTTCTAGGCTGTCTGGCCAGTTCCCTAGAACAGGGCGAACCAGAGACAGCCAAGTCCTGTCGCCAGCATGACGATGGCGGTCAGCAGTGTGCCGAACATCCGGCCCGGGCTGCCGCCGCTGGAGCCGCTTAGTCCGACGGCGTGAAGGATGCGTCCGATGAGGAACAGCGCGCCAAGGCCATGGATCAGCAGAACGGGGGCCGACAGCACGCCCAGTCCCAGAATGCCGATTAGCGTTACCGGTACATCCTCAACCGCATTGCCCTGAACCCGTTGAGCCCGCTGCAGGCGCTCATTCGCGCCGTCCCCGAAGATGATCTTCTCGGCTGAACGCACTCTGCCGACATTCACCTTGAGCAGGATGAACAGGATGATGAAAAGTCCTACGTACAGGATAGCGGCTTCAATTGATGTCATGGCGTTTCCCCTTTGCTGGCGCGTCTGACGCGCGCATCAAGGCATCTCCGTCGAACTTCGCAAGCTGGTCAAGGCCTTCGCGCCGAAAACAATCCCCCAGCTTGGTTTTCTAAAGGTCATCAGGGAACGGGAAAGGTGGCAGCTCCGTTAATTGGCCAGACTGTAGCAACTCAAGGAGAGAAAAATGAAGAAGATCATTACCGCTCTTGCGACCACCACGATTCTCGCAGCTGGCCCGGCCTTCGCCGACCACCACATGGAAGACTCCTCTTCCGAGGACATGACCGCAGAAGCGGAAGTTGAGATTGAAACGGAAGTCGAAACCTCCGACGCGCCGACGCCGCCGAAGTCAGAGCCAGAAACAACGACAAGCACGACAACGACCTATCAGAACACCGACACTACGCCGGACAGCGTCATGACGGACACTGACACGGTCGTGAATGATCCTGTCGCGGAGACAACCCCGCCAGCAACAACGTCGACGACCACCACGACAACGATGGACACTTCGACAGACACTGACAAGATGGAAACCGAAGTGACGACGGATACCGGCACGTCGGCCATGGTCGAGCCAGACATGACGACCACGACGCAGACCGTCGAAACCACCGAAGCCGAGACCGAAGACTTCGTTCGCACCAGCACCACTACGGTGCCGAGCAATGAACTAAGCTCATCCATGGCCGTTCAACTTTTCCTCAGCATCGATGGCAATGGCGATGGCATGATATCGCAATCAGAGTGGAGCAACTGGCAGAACCGCTCGAATGTCGGCGACGACCTATTCAGCAAGTATGACGCTGATGGCGATGGCGACATCGAACTCAGCGAATATCTGAAGACCTACAACGCATCATAGGCTGGATGCCGATAACGACGAGGAAGCCCGCTCCACTGGCGGGCTTTTTCATGCCTTGTCCCATTGAAACGCGCGCAGTCCGGCGCGATAGCCAAAACATGCTCATAGCGTTCAATAAACCCTTTGGCGTCCTTTCCCAGTTTACCGATAAGGGAACAGAGGGAAGCCCGCGCCAGACCCTGTCCGACTTCATTGATCTGCCGGGCGTTTATCCGGCGGGCAGGCTTGACCGGGACAGTGAAGGCCTGCTCCTGCTGACCGATGACGGGCGACTGCAGTCGCGAATTGCCGACCCACGCCACAAAACGGAAAAGACCTACCTCGCCCAAGTCGAAGGCCTGCCCAAGCCGGACGCGCTGGAGGCCTTTCGCAAGGGTCTTGATCTTAAAGACGGCCGTACCCGGCCGGCAAAAGTGAAGCAGGTCGAAGCGCCTGAAGGCCTATGGGAGCGCGACCCACCTGTCCGTTATCGCAAGACGGTGCCAGACTGCTGGCTGGAAGTGGGCCTGCGCGAAGGAAAGAACCGGCAGGTCAGACGCATGACGGCCGCCATCGGCCATCCAACTCTCCGCCTGATCCGCATCCGGATCGGTGACTGGTCCTTGGACGATCTCGCTCCCGGAACCTGGCAAGAAGTCGCCCGATAATCCGCGGCCAGTCTGCGGCAAAAAGTTGAACGAATTTTACCCATATAACCCGGCAGGGTGATGCGCGCCGGAATACCCCCTGATCTATTGCAATCACTTCAGTTTCAGGGGGAAGCAAAATGCTTAGACACATTGTTCTCGTTTCAATTGCCGGACTTGCCGCAACAGCTTGTAGCACCACCACCTCACTTGGTGGCTCGCAGGAGCTTACGCCGCGCCTCGTCGCCAGCCAGCCCGGCGACGCAGACATGACCTGCGAGGCGCTCAGCACTGAGATCGCCAGCATGGACACCTATATGGCGCAGGCTGACCAGAGTGCCCGCAATGCCGAGACATCCGGCGCAGCGGCGAGCACAGCAGCCGGTCTTGCAACGAATGCCGCGCTTTACAGCGGCGCCCTCGGCCGTGTGCCGGGACTGGGCTTTGCAGCGAATGCTGCAGGGGGGCTTGCGCAGCAAAATGCGCAGGCAGAGGCCGAGCGTCAGGCCGAAAATGCACGCACGGCAGAACTGCGCCGCACAGCGCTAATGGGGATATATGCTGGCAAGGGCTGCTAGGGGCTGACTGCCCGGCCCGCATCGGGCGTGTCGCTGATCGCATCCAGTATGAATTTAGCGACCCGTTCAGGCCTTTGATACAGCATAATGGCGCCGGCGCCCGGCTCGGTTTCGAACCGGGCGCCGCGCAACTTCCCGACGAATTCGCGGACCGCATCGGGGTCCACAATCGAGCAGTCTTCGGGCTGCAGCCAGTACTGGCGGCAACTCGCGCTCAAGGCATCCGCGGACCAGTCTGCATGCTTTGATTTTTCATCAAGAAAGAACGGTATCCCCTCCTGCTCGCAGGCGTGAAATGTGCCGTGTGCGTGTAATTCCATCACGCCAGGCATCAGCAGGGCACGCATGTCGATATCTGAACGCGCGTACCTGTCAGTCAGGAAAGCGCGCACCCCTTTCTTCCTGAAACTTCGAATGCCGAGCGCGTTCGCCATCTTCAGTATGGCTGGCGCATGCCGCGTCGCCATGGCGGCGAACCTCACCCGGCGATCCATGCTGGCATAGTGCTTTTCATCCAGCGGAATTCCGCCATTGATGAAGATGAGCGACCTTGCTCGCGGGCCAAGCGCATTCGCGATCCGATAGGCGTGACTTGTACCCAGCTGGTGGCCGACCACGTGCACACCATCTACGCCTTCCGCATCCAGAACCGCCAGCGCGTCAGCGACCGAGTCGGCCTCGAACGTATCGGCTGAACGGGGCGGGTCGGAATAACCGTAGCCCGGTCTCGAAGGGGCGAGGAGGCGAACGCCCGCGTCCGCAAGCTTGCTGAGGAATGCCGGGGCAAAGAAGGGTCCCTGTATCAAGGCATGGGAAAACAGGACCGTCCTCTTCGCCGAGCTGGGGCCGTGGCGGTAATAGGCGATACTTCGCCCGTCTCGCACTGTCTGCGTCAGCGAGCTGACGGGCGTGGCCCAGTCGTCAAGATCGGCGCGGCGCGCATCCGGCATCTTGCGCAGGAGGTATGAGATGCTGGCTGCCAGACGCACGACGTCGGTCATGCGCGCGCAGCCCGTCTTCCGAAGGATCGTCTTTGCCTGAACCTTGATCGTTTCCGGAGAGCGGCCGCGTTCTTCGGCAATCTCTCGCGGCGTCTTGTTATCCAGATGACCTTGCAGGACCTCGGTTTCGGACTCCGTCAGCCCCAGCGCATTGCCAAGCCGCTCGATCAGTCCTTCAGACCAGTGAATGAAGGAGAGCGATATTCGTGCCTCGGTGTCATCACCATGCCCCGGTTGGACGAGGGCAAGGCACGGGCGAGGGTCATCTTCCCGCACACGCGCAAGGAGGATCAAGTCTTCGCGGTCCGGTTCAGACAACGCCTCCCGGATCTGGTTGAGCGCCTCATGGTCGAATGGAAGTTCGCTTAGTCGACGTGGCAGGTCGCATCCAAGAAGGGCAATGGCGGCCTCATTACCATGGACCTGCATCGTCCCGGGCGCGACCCGCAGCACGCTGTGATAGCGCGCATCTGTTTCGGCTTCATGCGCCTCTGCTTTCATTGCAACATCGAAAATGCGTTCCAGCCGGCTCGTATGGTCTTCCAGGCCGTCATGAGAAAACCGCGCCACATCTTCTGCAACCTTGCCGGTTTCAGGATCAGCGCAGAAATAATCATGGGCGGCGTCCAGGAAGTCTTCGAATCCGGTGCTTTCAAGCGGGATCTCGTAAGCGCGCCCCAGAAGTTCGAAGTATCTAGATTCGGTCGTCGTGTTGGCCATCTGCCTGTCTGAACGTGCTGTCCCCACGACTAGTTGCGGCAAGGCAAGGGTCGCTGGCAAGTCAGATTTAAGACGGCGACCGATTTGGCGCGGCGGGCCGCCGCTCTAGCTGGAGGCTCAAAGACTTATGTGAAAAGGAAACTGTCATGCGCCTTCTCATCGCCCTTGCCGCCTCGACTGCCTTCACGCTCGCCGCCCAAGCGGGCGAAAGCGTCGACTACACTGTCGATGGCGCGACCTATGAAGGATACCTCGCAGAGGCCACGCGCGACTCCAAAGGCCTCGTGGTCATCATCCATGACTGGGGCGGCCTCGACGAGTATGAGAAGACCCGCGCCGAAATGATTGCCGATGAAGGCTATGACGCCTTCGCGATCGATGTCTATGGCAAAGGCAACCGCCCGGCGACTACCGATGCGCGCAAGGAACAGGTTGGCATGCTCTATAATGACCGCGAGATGATGCGTGCCCGCATCCTCGGCGGTATTGCCGAGGCGCGTGAAGCCTCCGGTGAAACCAATGTCATCCTCATGGGCTACTGCTTCGGCGGCGGAGCAACGCTGGAGCTTGCCCGCTCTGGCGAGGGTGAGGACATAGCAGGCTATGCCACGTTCCATGGCAGTCTGGACGCCCCTGAAGGCGCCGACTATTCGGCAACCTCGGCGCCCATCCTCGTCATGCATGGCGGGGCCGATAGCGGTATCCCGAATAGCCTTGCCGCAGACCTCGCCGACCAGCTGGAAACCGATGGCGTAACCTATGAGATCCAGATCTATTCAGGCGCGCCGCATGCCTGGACCGTTTTCGGCTCGGACCGCTACCAGGAACTCGCCGACAAGAAGAGCTGGGACGCCTTCATGGACTTCACTGAGCGCTATCTGGAAGGCGACGACGACTAGTCGCTTTGGCGGTCTTCGGGCGCCTGCTCGAAGACCGTCCCGCTCAACGATACCGTCACCGTGTTTCCATCGGTTTTGAATGCCGCTTCCTCACCATCATTGGGGTCAATAAAGACGTACTCCTCGACGGGGACCATCCGGTAGACTGCGCCACGCCGTGTCGTAAGCGTCAGATCCTGACCATCACGCTCTATGGTGAAATACTGCTCGCCATCGGCGGCCATGATATAGGCGCCTGAAAGCTGCTCCAGCGCGTCTTCATCTAGGTCGTGCCGCGCTCGCGTACGTACCGGGCCCATCGGCCAGCCATAAGCCTGCTTTGCAGTGCGCACGATGTCGGCATTCAGCGGATAGGCGCCGTCGGCGCCGGTCATTACGACAATGGCGTCGCCGCGCTCTGGCCAGGCTTCGAAATAGGTCTTGTACCCTTTGTTCGATCCGCTGTGGCGAAGGACGATTTCGCCACCGTCCGTCCACTCGCTCATCTCCACACCGATACCGAGACCGTAGTCCTCCGAAACGGGGCGCACGACTTCAGTTGCGACCTCTGGTGAAATTCCCGTCCCGCTCTCGCCATTCATCGCGCCTATCAGCGCCATGACAAAGCGGCCATAATCTTCAGGCGTGGTCCAGAGACCCGCAGCCGCCTGTTCTGGATAGGTATGCCAGCCGCCTTCTACCGGGTCACCATTGCCCTCATAGGCAGGCGCAACGTTGCCCGACGCCATATCTGCGGAAAGTGGTTGGGCAAACGTGCTTTGTTTCATGCCCACCGGATTCAGGATAAGGCGGTCCATCAGAGCAGTGAAATCTTCTCCCGAAGCCTGTTCTGCCCAGAGCTGAGCCAGCTGGTACCCGCCACCCGCATAGCTGAACTTGCCTTCCGGGTTCGCGGCGATGGTGACCGGGTCAGTATTGGTACGCTCGCTGCCGGTCACGACTTCCAGATTGGTGGGCACTGCCTCACCCGCCGCATATCCCGGGAAGCCGCTGACCGTTGCGCCATTCGTATGCGACAGCAGCATACGCAAGGTGATGACGACCCCCTCGGGGTTCAGCTTAGACTGGTCCACACCCTCAAGATCGCCGGAGATGTCTTCATCAAGGGACACGCCGAGTTCACTTGCCAAGGCGACTATACCGGTCGCGGCCACAACCTTGGAAAGGGATGCCGCCTGGAACAACGTTTCCGCATCGGTGCCTTCACCATAACCTTTGGTCCAGTCGAGCGCGCCGTTCCTGTAAACCGCCACGGAGACCTGCGGCGCATTGTAGGTAACCATGCGTTCGCGCAAGGTCTGACGTGCCTCGCCATCTATTGTGACGGCCGGGATTATGGAAGCTTCGATCGTCGCCTGCTCGCTACCCGCTTTTGGCGAACCAGGTGATGGAGCCTGCGTGTCCGCCTCGGCTTGCGTCGATTCGGAGCGCGGCGGTTCCTCCCGGCTACAACCTGCAAGCAGTAGAGCTGTGAATGCAACGGAAAGGAGGAAGGTCTTTGTCATCGAAGAGGCTCCAGCGTGAGATATTTTATTCCTCTACACGCCGGGCCTCAACTATGCACCCTAGCCGGCAAAATTCGGCTGCCCGTTCGACGCCGACAGCCCGCCATCGACCGGCAGGATAACCCCGCTCACGAAGGCAGCGTCTGGTCCAGCGAGGAAGGCGATGACGCTCGCGACTTCTTCTGGTTCCGCGGCGCGGCCAAGCGGCAGGCGGGCGCGTACCTTCTCCATCTTTTCCTCGTCCGAATGGATGCCTTCGGCCATTTCGGTTCTCGTCACGCTCGGTGCCACGGCGTTGACCCGAACGCCGTACTTGCCAAGATCGAGTGCCATCGCGCGCGTCATGTTCGAAACCGCGCCCTTGGACGTGTTGTAGCCGAACATCCTCCAGTCGCCACCAATTCCGGAGACGGAGGACGTATTCACGATAGAGCCCTTGAACGTCTTCAGATGGGGCAGGGCGGCGGTCACCGTGTGGAAGATGCCCGTGACATTGATCGACATGATCTTCTCGAAATCCTCGAGCGAGAGGTCGCCCGGCTCTCCCATTTCTGCGACGCCCGCATTGTTGACGAGACAGTCAATGCTGCCAAACTCTTCCACTGTCTCGGAAACCAGGCGCCCGACATCGTCTGGGTTTGAAACGTCGCCCGCAACGATCATCGTGCGCTCAGCGGGCAGGTCGCTGGCCACCTTGTCCAGCTTCTCCTTCGTGCGTCCGTTCAGAACAACATTCCAGCCATCGCCGGAAAACCGCTTCGCCGTTGCCGCGCCAATGCCTGACCCAGCGCCGGTAATAATAACTGTTCTCGTCGCGCTCATTCGTTTTCCTTTCGCGTGTCTGCTATAGAGGCGGGCACGGAGAGTTCGTTCATGCCGCCATCGACGCCTGCAGAGGCAAAGCCCGCCGCGCCGCTTCGCCAGGAGCTACGCAGCGCTTTCAACGCGGTTCCAGATGAAGTGAGCCGCCGCTGGCATGAGCTGCGCGCGCTTGTGCTTGAAACCGCCGCGAAGACCGACGGGGTCGGTGCCGTATCCGAAAGCCTGAAATGGGGCGAGCCGAGCTTTGCGGTCCGTAGCGGTACCCCCATCCGCCTGGGCTGGAAACCATCAAGCCCGGACATTATCCGCTTGCTCGTCCATTGCCAGACGGACCTCATCGCCCGCTGGCGTGAACGTTATGGCGAGACCCTCACCTTCGAAGGCACACGCGCCATCACCCTACCGCTCGATCAGAAACTGCCTCGGGAAGAGCTCACCCACTGCATCGCCATGGCGCTGACGTACAAACGTCGCTAAATCTGGCCATCAGTCACAGACGAAACCGGATACCCCCTATGCGCGCAACGCTCACCGCCTTGTTCATGATCCTCGCACTTGCCGGCACCGCGGCTGCGCAAGACAGCACTTGTGGCGCGGATGTGGTAGCCACTGGCGAAACGCTGCTTGAGCGCGCGCAGGGGCTGGAGGAGAGCGAAGAAACCTGGGAAGGACTTTTCGAACAGATCGTCATCTTCCAGAAGCAGTGCAGCCAGTCATTCGAGATTGACTTCGCTGCGGCAGATGCTGCCTGGGAACTGGCCGATCATGGAGGGCAGGAGGGACGCTACCGCGCGGCGTCCTTCGTCCTCAGCGCGATCCGGTCAATCGAGAACCGGTGGCTCGGGGAAAATGCCGCCCGGAAAGGCGTGGAGCCCGATCAGGACGAAATCGACAGACGCGACGTCGAGACTGAACAGCTAGCCATCCTGATCGAGAACTTCGTTGCACCGACAATCCTTCACGCGATCGGTCACGGGCGCTACTATGAGAGTTTCAACGGGCCGGATGAGACCTGTCCTTACATATTCGGCCACCTCGCCCAGATCGAAGCTCGCGCGCAATTCGACGGTATTGTGAATGTTCTGGAAGGCAATCCAGCCGACAGCGTGACTCTCCCCATCATTCCGGGCGACTACCGGCTTCTTGTTCTGCGCGACAAGTGCTTTGCGGTCGCTGACGATGTGCGCCTGGTGCGTGCCTATCTTTTGGCCCAGCTAGCTGGGCGTGCCTTCGACAATCCCGGCGTGCCTATGCCGGATGGGTCAACGCCACCAGAAACGCTTGCCACAACCCTGATCGAACAGGCGCAGGCGGAGATTGCCGCGATGGATAATGCGCTGATGGAAGACAATGCATTCATCAAGGAAGAGGCCGATGCGCTAGCAGCCAGGATTTCTGGCGAAGAGGGCGGCTGAACGGGCTGACACCTAAAGTGTGTCCTTCAGGAAGGCGACGATCTTCGGCCAGCTATCCTGCTGTGCCCCCCTGTTCGATGCACGTGTGCCACCCCAGTCGAGTAGGTCGTCCGCGGTTTCAGGGTCGAGCCTCTCAGATGGCAGGCCGCCTGCGCCATGTCCGGCCTCTGGATAAAAAAGTACTGTCACCTCCGGTCCATCCTTCGCTTCAGCGCGTGTATTGATCGCTTCTGCCATAGGGCAGCTTGGCCAGAGCGCATCTGACCCGCCGCAGATCAGCAGCATTGGTGCATCGCTGCCTTCAACCGCGACGACGGCTTCCTCATGCGCCTCTACGGCTTGCAGGCCATTGGCATAGAGAGAATAGAGCCCGGTCTCATAATCAAAATCGCCATAAGGCAGGGCCGGATAGGGCTCGCCATCGACGGACCAGGAGGCCTCGGGCACCCGCCCGTCAAAGGCCCAGTTGATTCCAGCCCACGCAACGTTCGAGGGAGATATGGCGACGACCGCGTCGATCTCGCCTCTGCGACTTGCCATGATCAAAGCTGCTTCTGCGCCTTTCGATGTGCCGAAAATGCCGACCCGGCCCGCGTCCACTTCAGCACTTGATAGAAGCCAGTAGAGTGCCCGGTCAAAACGCTCCAGAGGGACCAACTCAAGGTTCTGTTCCTGGCCTTCATACCGGTAGAAAGAAAGATGCAGCACGCTGAAGCCCTCGCCCCGAAGCGCTTCGGCATCGCGGGCAACGCCTTCACTCAAGCCCCCTTCAGAGCCGCCGAACATAAGGATGGCAGGACCCGGCGCATCCGCGCGCATTGCCGGATAGTAGTTAGCGATCAGCCCATCTTCCCGGATCGCGATGACCTCATCCAGGGCCCTCGGCGCGGTCTCTTCCCGCACCTGCATTCCCGGCGTCGTCTGGCAGGCGGGCAACGATAGTGCAGCGGCGAGGCAGGCGGCAAGGACCTGCGGGCGAATGGAGAAGGACATGCGGCGCTCCGTCAAAGGCGACTTTGGTTTGCATTCGCCTCGCACAGGCTGCCCGCCCGGTCCACTTGCAAGCGCAACCATTTGTAGATAGCGCCAGCCTGCCGGAAGAAATCCGCAAAATGGAGACCGTCATGCCTGCCCCCGACGCCATCACCATCCCAAACCAGTTCAATGGCCCTCCCGGCAGCGGCAATGGCGGCTATTCGGCAGGCCTGCTGGCCCAGCATCTGGACGGCCCGCACACGATCCGGCTCAATGCCCCGATCCCGCTGGAAACGCCGCTGACCATCACGCGCGACGGCGACAACACGACCCTGCTCGCAGGTGACACGCTGATCATGACCGCGCGCCCAGAGGTGCCAGGCATCGCCCCGCGTCCCGCGCCGTCCTTTGAGGCCGCGAAAAAGGCGAGCGAGCACCCACGCCCCTTCGGCGCAGGAGAGATGTCGGTCTGCTTCGTCTGCGGGCGTGGCCGTGAGCCGGGCGAGAGTCTCCGTATCTTCTGCGGCCAGCTGGATGATCCGGAAACCGCCGCCACGATCTGGACCCCGCACGACACGTTTGCCGATGAAGATGGTCTGGTCCGTTCGGAAATCGTCTGGAGCGCGCTCGATTGCCCCGGCGGCTTCTCCCTGCCGGATGTCGACCGCGCCCTGCTGGGGGAGATGAACGCGCAGATCCTTGAGCGTCCGCCGGTAGGCGAGCCGCTGATCATCGCCTCATGGCGCACCGGCGGCAAAGGCCGCAAGCACACCGCTGGCACCGCGCTCTATACCAAGGACGGCACGCTCCTCGCCCATGCCGACACACTCTGGTTCGCCGTCGGTACGGCGCAGTTCGAGGCGAATGCCTAAAGCCTGCCGCTCTCATGCGGGAAGAGCTGTTTGTGCCGCGCGCAGATTTTCGGCCAGAGCGTCTCAAGCTCCGGCTCTTCAAGGCCGAAGACCTCGCTGAGCACGCCTGACAGTTCTTCCGGCGTCTCCATGACCTGCTGCGTGCTGCGCCCGGGCATCTGCGTTTCCAGCATGCGCCCGCGCAGGATGTAATAGCTCGACCCCTGCCGGATCTTGGCGCTCAGCGTCTTGCAGAAGATGCTGTTCGGGTCGGTGATCTGCCATTGATGACGGGCGGCCAGCAGGCGCTCATCCGCCGGCTCGGGCCTGAAGTCATAGCTGAAGCTTGCGCCCGGCCCGCCCTCGAAGAGGCGCCAATAGCCATCATCGGCGCGCGCCAAAGCCATGCGGATCGGTGCATGATCGGTTACGCCTTCCTCCAGCGGTATGGCGCTGACCTGCGAGCTGCCGAACCCGACATCGACGAGATAGTCGCGCTCCAGCCGTACCAGCAGGGCGAGATGGTTGCCCAATGCCTCATCACCCATGGACGCACGCCGGACCCCCGCGCCGAGCCGCACCACATCAAACCCGATCTCAGAGAGTGCCCAGCCAAACACGGCGTTCATCTCATAGCACCAGCCGCCTTTGCCGCGTGTGACGATCTCCTCGTAGGCCGCCTCCAGCGACAGCGAGACTGGCCGCCCCGCATGCACATCGAGATTTTCGAATGGCACCGCATTTACATGCGCCGCGTGCAGCGCGTTCAGCGTCTCAAGGGCGGCCTGCACGGGGGCATCATGGCCAATGCGTTTGAGATAGGCAGCAAGATCAAGCGTCATCGCGCAGAGATGCAGGAGCGCGGCAAGCCAGGCAAGCCACGCCTTCAGGGTGACGCCAATCTAGGTATTGTCCGCTATTTCGCGAAGCGGCCGAAGGGTGCAGGATACGCGCATGACCGAGCACCACATCATCCTGCTTCTCGGCGTCTATCTTGTTGGCGGTGGCTCCACGCTCCTCCTCAACCCGGGCCGGGTGACCACGATTGTCGACAGCATGGATAAGGTGCCCTTCGCGACCTATGTCACAGGGGCGGCCATGGGCGTTGCCGGGGCCGCAATCCTCCTCACCTACCACGACGTCTCGACCTTCGCCCGGGGTCTGGCCACCTTGGTCGGCGGGGGCATCCTGCTGGAAGGCTGGCTCATGATGGCCATGCCGAAGACGCTGATGTCGATGGCGAAGCCCTTCTATCGCGGCGATAGGCTGACGCGCGGCATAGGGTTGGTCGTCATCCTTCTTGGCATCCTCACGATCTGGTACGGGCTTTCAGCCTGAACCTCTGCGGGTCGCAGCGCCTTTTGCGCTGTCTGATGTCCTGATCGCCCCCTTTCCGAACGCGCCGCTTTCCTCTACGGTCCTCTCAATCCGAGGGGCGCGTCTTGCTAGCGCTGAGATGGGCCAGATGCAGGTCCAGCACCCTTAGAACCTGATCCGGGAAATCTCCGCCCTCGCGGAGGTGGCCGGCGTAGGAACGGAAAAACCGCGCGCGCCCCCGGGTCTCAACCTTTTGGAGACCCAGAATGAACAAGCCCACGAACCAAGCCGAATTCCAGACCCCAAAGGTCACCACCGGCCCTTTGCCGGCCAGCCGCAAGGTCTACACTCACCCCAAGGCCGACCCGACGCTGTCGGTCCCGCGCCGCCTGATTGACCTGCACCCATCGGCCAATGAAGAGCCGGTGCCTGTCTATGACACGTCCGGCCCATACTCCGACCCGTCGGTCACGATCGATGTCGAGAAAGGCCTTGCCCGCCTCCGCACCGAATGGGTGCTGGAGCGCGGCGGCGTTGAGGAATATCAGGGCCGCGACGTGAAGCCAGAGGATAATGGCGGCGTCTCCGGCAAGCATCTCGCGCGCGAATTCCCGACGCGCCACAAGCCGCTGAAAGCCACCAACTTCGACCCGACCGGCAGTATCGCGCTCAACCCGGACCGCACCGACGCTGACCGCGAAGCCAATCGCAAACCCGTCACCCAGTATGAGTTTGCCCGTGCCGGCATCATCACGAAAGAGATGATCTACGTCGCAGAGCGCGAAAATCTCGGCCGCCAGCAAGCGCTCGAAAATGCCGACGCGCAGATCGCGCAGGGCGAGAGCTTCGGCGCCGAAATCCCATCCTTCGTCACGCCGGAATTTGTCCGTGACGAGATCGCAAAAGGCCGCGCCATCATCCCGGCCAACATCAACCATCCAGAGCTTGAGCCGCAGATCATCGGCCGCAACTTCCTGGTCAAGATCAACGCCAATATCGGCAACTCCGCCGTCACCTCATCCGTGGAAGAAGAAGTCGACAAGATGGTCTGGGCGACCCGCTGGGGCGCCGACAATGTCATGGACCTGTCGACCGGCCGCAACATCCACAACACCCGCGAATGGATCATCCGCAACAGCCCCGTGCCCATCGGCACCGTGCCGATCTATCAGGCGCTGGAAAAGGTCAACGGCGTCGCCGAGGACCTCACCTGGGAGGTTTACCGCGACACCCTCATCGAGCAGGCAGAGCAGGGGGTGGACTATTTCACCATCCATGCGGGCGTGCGCCTCGCCTATATCCACCTCACCGCAAAGCGCGTCACCGGCATCGTCTCGCGCGGCGGCTCGATCATGGCGAAATGGATGCTCGCCCACCACACAGAGAGCTTCCTCTACACCCATTTCGAGGAAATCTGCGACATCATGCGCGCCTATGATGTCTCCTTCAGCCTTGGAGATGGCCTCCGCCCCGGCTCCATCGCGGACGCCAATGACGCGGCCCAGTTCGCAGAGCTCGAAACCCTCGGAGAGCTCACCAAGATCGCCCACGCCAAGGGCTGCCAGGTGATGATCGAAGGGCCGGGCCACGTCCCGATGCACAAGATCAAGATTAATATGGACAAGCAGCTGCGCGAATGCGGTGAGGCGCCGTTCTACACGCTCGGCCCCCTCACCACAGACATCGCGCCGGGCTATGACCACATCACCAGCGGCATCGGCGCCGCGATGATCGGCTGGTACGGCACGGCCATGCTCTGCTACGTCACCCCGAAAGAGCATCTCGGCCTGCCGGACCGGGATGACGTGAAAGTCGGCGTCATCACCTACAAGCTCGCCGCCCACGCCGCAGACCTCGCCAAGGGCCACCCCGCAGCCCAGGTCCGCGACGACGCGCTAAGCCGCGCCCGGTTCGAATTCCGCTGGGAAGACCAGTTCAACCTCTCCCTGGACCCCGAAACCGCCCGCCAGTACCACGACCAGACCCTCCCCAAAGAAGCCCACAAGGTCGCGCATTTTTGCAGTATGTGCGGCCCGAAATTCTGCTCCATGGCGATCAGTGCCGAGGTGCGGGACTATGCGAAGGGCATGACGGACAATGAGAAGGCAGACCTTGAGCGGCGGGCCAAAGAGGCGGAAGAGGGGATGGCTGCCAAGAGCGCGGAGTTCATTCAAAAGGGGGCAGAGATCTATGTCGCTGGAGACTAAGATTCTCTCTCAACAGTGGTACGAGTTTAGGGATCTCCGCGGAAAGACATTCAACAGAGCGGTGTGGGTGCCACTGAAGTCTTCAAAGACACTGAACTCGCGCAAAGAGTATGGCGAAGTCGGCTGGGTCGATGAAACTCTCTTCGCAGAGAGCATTATGGTGCCAAGCGAACAAGCAGTTGACCTTGTACAGAGGCTTCATTGGTCAGACTTCAATGTTGGCTGGTCGAACAAGCCGTATGTCAGCAACGATATTTATTTTGAAGCCGGTACCTTTACGCGTGACGAACGGTCAATATTGGGGCGCCGATTGGTGCTTGAACAGCACCTGAATCCGGCGCACCAATCGATTTGGTATCTGTTGCACGACTTCGTGTTGGCATACGACTTGGTGAAAGAAGGTGATGACTGGCTGGCTTCCAATGAGGGGTACGTGCCGGTGGTTAAGGAAAGCAACGTAGCTGGCGAGCGAGAGATCGCAGTTCGAGCGGAATTCCTCCGAGATTACCTTTGCGCTCGCAATTCAGCGCTCCTAGTCGCCACCTATCGATCACGGAGCCACATAACGACGGCAGCGCCAGAATTTAGCTGGGACGATGGCGGTCTAGAGATCGAGGACGGCTTCGACAGCATCAGTTGTAGACAATGGAAGGTTTTGCAAGGAGACGGCTCGCCCTTAGGTGCGAAGGTAGCGTCTTTTCGAATGTGGCGCACTGACGTTGATGAAGCGGAAGACGTGCCGCTAATGGGCCCGGAAACCGGCGACAATGTCGGAAGCGAGTCTCACAGTTTCGAGCGTACCGGCGCAAGCGCAACGCGGATCGAAGGAGAATTCTGGCATAAGGAGGTTATCGAGCCAGGTGCTGCGAGTTTCCGTTTAAGAAATGATCCAACGGAAATCCGCATTGACTACATAGTTGAAGCGGACGGATCGAGGATGTCTTCCGCTGATTTGAGGCCCGACGAAATAGGTAGGTGGCTATGGTTCAAGCCGCAGGTCATGAATGCGATACTGGCGCTGCCAAATACCGGCCTGGAGTGGTACACGCGCCAAACCGGCGCAATATTTGCCTGCCCCGGCAACCGAATGTGGTTTGGAGTCAATGACCTCGGTCTTATTACTGTTTATGCCAGCGATATTGCAAGGGCGCCCGAGTGACAGCAAAGGATCTGGGCTGGTTATAACGTGCCGCCAGACGGCAAAGTGTGCGAAGAATTGCTGGCCGCTCAAGTTCGAACCGATCCAGCAGGGACAAAAGCGCCAGAAGCTTTTTTAGACAAGGCTATCAATTCGTTCGTTTCTGCGTTTGAGGAAGAGTTTTCAGTTAATCCGATAAAGGATCACGCTGATGCCCCGAAGATTCTTCGTTCTTGTCATCGATTTCGCGCTGTTGATGAAGATGGACTATATGCGCTGGCAAAGGATTTGAATCGTCTATTTGTCGAGCGCCTCGATCACTCAGCACTCAAGCAATTTGCCGAAAAGAAAGAAAATCTTGGCAGCATCAAACTGGTTGAAAGAGCGCTGTCTACGGTCGTAAGCGCTGATGAAGCGCGATCGCTAACCTCGATCATTGTCGGCACATTCGATCTGAGGAAAGCTGATGCTCATTTGGCTGGCAGCGAACTGGAGCAGGCAATTTCGTTAGCTGGAATAGAACAAAGCCCGCCTTGGGTGCAGCAAGGCGGACACATGTTGCACAATTTCGTAGGTTGCTTGTTCAGAATTGCGCAAGCAATTGGGGACTCGAGTAGAGCCGAAAGCTAACCCATGATGTTGCGGCGTTGCCGATATACCTGCCAAGCTTCAAGCCGATCAGGTACAACGAATGGGCGGATTCAAGTACAATCAGGCCAAATGGCGGTTTCTGCCATTTGGCCATAGCCAGCCTGTTTCGATCCTCTTTTTCCAGTCAAGGGTGTAATCCTGCGGACGCGACGCGCCCTTGACTGGAAAAAGAGGATCGGACACGCGCTCCCCTTCTTTGTGAAGGCCGATTTTTGATACCTTATGAACGCCAACCGAAGAGCGATTCACAGCATCCCAAAATGTTTGAGCGTTTGCTCAATCGACGGTCTCTTGTTGGGCGGGCATGGGTTGGTGCGCTTGTCTGCTGATTGTCGATTTGGAGCGGTGCGCCGCGTTAAGCCATAATCACTCATCACGTGGGCGATCCAGCATGTTTTTGGAACGTAGCCATACTCGTTTTGAGTATGTTCCTGAATCTGCTTGTATGTGGCCATAGGATCTGTCCCCTCGCCATTAAAATTATTCGAACGACCTGACGAAAGCAACTTGGCCGTTGGCGCACACATAGATTTCCTCCCCCACCACCAGCGCATCGCTGAAACGCCTCCGCCTTCCGGAGTGTTGCGCCCCTCATCCCCGCCCTTTGCGCGCTTCACCCGCATCGCAATTGCGCCTAAGCTCCCCGCTGGCCAGTCAAGCCGCGGGGGGACACGGATGACGAATTACGAACTCACCTATCTCTTCTATGAGGCCATCCAGGTCGGGAATGGCACGATGGCGAATTACATGACGCTGGTCTTCGGCATGCTGGTGACCAGCTATCTCGCCGCCCACCGGCTCGACCGCGTGATGATGTGGATCGCCCTCATCATCTATTCCATGTTCGCGCTCGGCTTCTGCAATGAGATCTTCCAGTCCTATAGTGACTTTGCCCGCCTCGGCCTCCTGCTGGCAGAGCGCGGCCAGCTGCCGGACAGTGATCTCGGCTGGTTCGGCCCTGTCGCGGTGGGGGAAGAGCCAATGTATTTCATCCCCAAAATGGTGCTGACCATGACCCTTGCCGCCTATGTCGGCTCCCTGGCGTTCTTCTTCCGCGCGCGAAAGACAAACCTTTCGAGCAATTCCGGGCCGGTGACGGCGGCGGAGGCAGACTAGTGAAGCGGCCCGGCCACAGACAAACCCTTTGTTTCCCGCAAATGCCCGCTATATCCCGCCCCCATGACCGACAGCACGCCAGACCACTCCACCCGCCTCGATGAGCTTGAAATCCGTATCGCCCATCAGGACCAGACGATCGAGGACCTCAACGCCGCCGTCACGGCGCAATGGAAGCTGATCGAGCGGCTGGAGGCCCGTGTCGAGCGGCTCGGCGAACGGGTGGCCGACAGCGAACAGGCCGCCGGGCAAGCGGACCCCGTGAACAGGCCCCCACCGCATTATTAGGGGTTAGGGTTTCGCTCTGGTTGGGGACTGAACGGTTTCGTACCACCATCCCGACAACCCCTGCGAAGGCAGGGGTCCACGTTGCTCCGACTAAACCGTAAGCCTCCAGTTCTAGGTCCCACCATGGATACCTGCTTGCGCAGGTATCTTCGGACTGAAACGCGTTATTTGACAAGGTAGTGTCCTAGGTGTGCGTCACCCTAGACGGGAAAAAGCCCGTCTGAGGGTCCAGCGCCTGCCGTCACAATTTGTCTTAGCGCCATCAACTCGATCGTCATCCCGGCCTTGAGCCGGGACCCAGAGGAAACGAAGTGCGACGCAGCAACTGGGTCCCTGTCTTGCGCAAGGGCGCAAACCGGGATGACGGCGAGGCAGGGCTGTCGGACAAAACAAATTCATCCCCACCCCCACTAACCTGATCCATAATCCACGCCTCCCATCACCAGACAGGGCGGTCCGGACCGACCGGGTGGAGATGGTTCTTGTTGGAGCTGCACGTGCCGGTACAGACCCCGGCGCGTGCAAGTTGAAGCGAGAGGGCTCGCTTGCATCAGCAATGATGTAGGCTGAGCGGAGTGCGAAGGTGACCGGTGCTGCCGGCAGGGTTTAACGCCCCTGCCATGCGGTCGGCGTCATGTGGGGTAATCAGTGCTGCGCAGGCTGTCCTGCGTACGAAAATGTTTCCGAGACGGGCCGGGAGTGAGACATCCGAACGGCCGACACCCTTCGCAAGGGCGCGTCCATGGCGCACGCTCTACAGCCACGCCGAAAGGCTGGCATTACCAATAGCGTCCACCCTGGACGCGCCCGGCCCTGTCACGTCAGGGCGAGACGAAAAGCGCACCGCCAGCGGGGAAACCCCGCGTGGCGAAATGGGTGTTTGTAGGAAATTATCCGCTCACCCCGGCGCAGGCCGGGGTTTCGTGAGGCAGGCTCAGTACCCAAATTGGCTGAGATCCCGGATCAAGTCCGGGATGAGCGATTGAATGAAGCGTTGGCAAATCCGAGCCCTCCCCTTGCGGCGACGTACAGCCTGCATAAACTCGTCCAGCTCAGACCAGAGGGGACACACATGCTGAAAACTACCATCGCCGCCGCCGCGCTCACCACGCTCACCATGACCGCTGCACCTGCCGCCCATGCCGGGCTCGACGAGTATATCGGCGAGATCATCACGGTCGGCTTCAATTTCTGCCCACGCGGCACGTTGGAGGCGAATGGACAGCTATTGTCGATCAGTCAGAACACCGCGCTCTTCTCTCTGCTGGGCACGATTTATGGCGGTGACGGGCGCACCACATTCGCCCTGCCGGACCTGCGCGGCCGTACAATGATCGGGGCAGGTCAGGGCGCCGGGCTCTCGCTTCGCCAGATCGGGCAGACGGGCGGCATGGAAGACCACTCCACCAACAATCCGGTCCCGGTTGATCGGGGCGGCGGCGATGTCATGGGTGACAGCACGACGGGCGAAAACATGCCGCCTTACCTTGCTGTCAAACACTGCGTGGTTACCCAAGGCATCTATCCGCCGCGTTCATAGGCCTGGCGGCTCCTCTGCATGATCGAAGTTAAGTTGCAGGCGCTATCAACGGTGGCGGCGCAACCAAAGCGTGCGCTGCGGTGTTGAACCTGAATTGCTCAACGAAAACGCACGAGATTTCATGTTTACCCAGCTCAATCCCCCCATCCCGATGACGGTGACCGACAAGGGGGACGGCTTTGCCATCGGCGTCATTGATTACGGCCAGGAGCATAATCTCATCTGGGTGACGATGATCACCGCGACCGGCGAAATCTGGTGCGCGCCGAACCCGAAAGTACGCGGCCAGTCGAACTGGACGATGGGACGCGCGCGGCCAAAAATGGAGACACCGCACTAGCGGCACGCATCTGCCCTTTCCCTCGGCGAAGCTTCTGATAGGAGAGCAAAAACAGTCAAGCGCATCGCCGCGGCGCCTCTTGCGCCCTAACTGAGGCGCGAGCCGGGGAGGGCCTTGAAAGCGTATGAGCCACAAGAGCGATATCGAGATTGCGCGCGCCGCGAAGAAGCGGCCCATCCAGGACATCGGCGAAAAGCTCGCCATCCCGCCGGGCGACCTCATCCCCTATGGCCATGACAAGGCCAAGGTCTCGCGGGACTTTATCCGCTCTCTCGACGGGCGCCCGGATGGCAAGCTGATCCTCGTCACGGCGATCAATCCGACCCCCGCCGGCGAGGGCAAGACGACCACCACGGTTGGCCTTGGCGATGGTCTGAATGCCATTGGCAGGAAAGCCGCGATCTGTATCCGCGAAGCCTCGCTCGGCCCCTGTTTCGGGATGAAGGGCGGCGCGGCTGGCGGTGGCTATGCGCAAGTTGTGCCGATGGAGGAAATGAACCTCCATTTCACGGGCGATTTTCATGCCATCACGGCGGCGCACAATCTCCTCTCAGCGATGATCGACAACCATATCCACTGGGGAAATGAGCTTGGCATCGATACCCGCCGCATCGCCTGGCGCCGGGCCCTCGATGTGAATGATCGGGCGCTTCGTTCGGTCGTGACCTCTCTGGGTGGTCCGGGCAATGGCTTTCCGGCAGAGGCGGGTTTCGACATTACGGCCGCCTCGGAAGTCATGGCGATCCTTTGCCTTGCCGAAGACCTCGCAGACCTCGAGAAGCGTCTCGGCAATATCATCGTCGCTTACCGGCGCGACCGCTCACCGGTCTTCTGCCGCGACATCAAGGCGGACCGGCCGATGACGGCGCTCCTGCGCGATGCGTTGCAGCCCAATCTCGTCCAGACGCTGGAGAACAACCCCGCCTTCGTTCATGGCGGGCCGTTCGCCAATATCGCGCATGGCTGCAACTCGGTCATCGCAACGAAGACGGCGCTGAAGCTTGCTGATTATGTCGTTACCGAAGCAGGCTTTGGCGCAGATCTCGGCGCAGAGAAATTCCTGAACATCAAATGCCGCAAGGCTGGCCTTAAGCCCGCCGCCATTGTCGTTGTTGCAACGTGCCGGGCGCTCAAGCTGAATGGCGGTGTGACGCTGGCGGATCTGTCGATTGAGAACCCCGAAGCCGTGACCCGTGGCTGCGCCAATCTCGGCCGCCATATCGACAATATGCGGAAGTTCGGCGTGCCTGTGATTGTTGCCATCAACCATTTCCACGGCGATACAGATGCCGAAATTGATGCGATCCGGGCATACGTTGCGGGCAAAGGCGCCGAAGCGATTGTCTGCAGGCATTGGGCTGACGGCAGCAAAGGCACGATCGAGCTTGCTGAAAAAGTCGCGGCCCTCGCTGACGCGGGCAACGCGAATTTCGCGCCGATCTACCGCGACGAGCTTGGTCTGATGGAGAAGATCGAAACGATCGCCACAGAGATTTACGGTGCAGGCGCCGTCTCCGCCGATCCGTCGGTTCATGCGAGGCTGAAGCGGTGGGAGGCCGATGGCTATGGCCATCTTCCGGTCTGCATGGCGAAAACGCAGAACAGTTTTTCGGCCGATCCCGGCCTTCGCGGCGCGCCGAGCGGCTTTGTCCTGCCGGTTCGCGATGTGCGTCTTTCGGCGGGCGCAGGTTTCGTCGTCGCCCTTTGCGGAGAGATCATGACCATGCCCGGCCTGCCGCGCGTGCCGGCCGCTGAGTCCATTGGACTGGATGCGGATGGCAATATCGAAGGGCTGTCCTGACGGCTGAGACCGCCTTGACGGATCGGCCTCCCGCGCCCAATTGGCCAATCCATGTCTTCCAAGGATTATCCCCAGACGCCCGATGGGCGCTATTTCGTTGCCGCCGGAAAGCTCTGGCGCCGCTCTGACCCACGCCTGACGCCTGCTGGCCTCAAAGGCCTGACGTCGAGGCTGATGGCGGCGCGCCGCAAGGTGAAGGAAGTCCAGAATAATGAGGCCAAGCTGAAAGCTGCCCGCAGGCAGGTGAACGCCGCGAAGGAAGCCCTTGGTGAGCGCGGCCCGGTCTGGTGGGATGATGGCGCGCCGGACGAGACGATGAAGGCACCGCAGGAGTCGAGCTATTCCGACTGGTGGGCGAGCCTCAGCGACGATGAGCGCAAGAGAGGCTATGCCGGACCGAAGAAGAAGGGTTGAGCCTTATTCCGGGGCAGGAGCGACTTCGCAGCTCGCCTCGAACCGCACCGCAATGAACGCCACCGGGTCGTTATTCGAATAGTTAAGCGCGTAATAGGGCTCAGACTGCGTTTCGCAGCGTCCCATATCTTCAGCAGATTTCTGCACAGCCTTGAAATCTGCCGCTGCGCCCTCATCCTCGAAATTGACGAGGTAGACGACCGGATAGGCTGCATCGTCCGCAGGCAACTCAGTTGGGGTTTCCGGTGGATGCAAATTTTGCGTCCCGAGGGTGAGTACATAGGACGGCTCTGCATAGCCCAGCGCCAGCACACGGTCCGGCGCTTGCGTGTCGCCACAATCGCTGCGGGGGATGCCGCAGACTTCGGACAGCGCGAGCTTGCCGGTTTCGGTTGCCTGTATCCAGGTCTGCGTCGGCAGGACAAAAATCCGTGCCTGCCACCCAAGGAGCAGGGCGGCGAGGACACCACCCGCAATCGCAATTCCGATCTTGCGGGCGATCATTGCGCCTGCTGCCACTATGACGAGCAATGCGCCGGGTGCCCAGAGCCAGAGCGGGAAGTCGCTTGCGCCCTGCCACTGCGCCATGACTGTTTCTTCGGTTGTGGTGCGGAAATCGCCCGCCTTGTCAGCCTGAAGCAGTTCGACCGCCCACGGTGAGGTGAACAGCACGAGCGCAACGCCGCCGATCAGGAAGAGCGCGGTGGAGAGATAGCGCGAAACCGGGGCGCGCATGTCGTCCATCAGCTTTACCGCTGCCCAGCCGCAAAGAAGGCCAAACGCCGGATAGGCGGGCAGGATGTAGTGGCTGAGCTTGGTCAGCAGGAGCTCAAAGAAGAGCCAGGTGGTCAGCGCCCAGGCGACGATGAATTTCAGCGCGTCGCGGTCCACATCGCCAAAGGATTCAAGCGTGCGGTGGCGGAGGTAACGCCAGCAGAGAACGATGGCGGGGATAAAAAGCAGGATGCCCGGGAAGAACCAGGCGGGAAGGTGCATGAGGTGATAGCCCGGCAGGCCGCCATGCCCTTCGGATGCCGAGACCAGCTTGTCCTTCAAATCCTTGCCGACAGCGCCTTCGACATAGGTGCCCTGCGTCGCGATCTGGATCATGATCAGCCATGGCAAAACCATGAGCACGCTGATCAGCGGCCCCGGCCACCAGGCCAGCGACTTCATCCACTGATAGTCGCGCCTGTCCCAGAGCCAGAGAACGAGGATCGCCATACCCGCCACAAGCGAGATGACAGGGCCTTTGATGAGGAAGCCGGCGCCATGGATAATCCAGAAGGCGAGCGCCAGTCGCTTGTCATTGTCCTTCCTGAGATAGAGCCGGATGAGACAGCCCATCGCCAGCGTGATCAGGAAGACCAGGACGCCGTCCGTCTTTGAGATGTGCGCCTCTGAGGTCAGCAGCAGGCTGGAGCCAAAGAGCGCAGAGCCCATGAAGGCAGCGCGCCTGCCAATGGCGGGGATCCCCGCCCAGAAACAAGCCAGCACCGCAAGGCCAGCACCGATCCAGCTCGGCACGCGATAGGTCCAGACATCAAGATTTTCGCCCTCACCGAACGCGGCGGTCGACCCTGCCTGGAGCCAGTGGATGCCCGCAGGTTTCTTGTTGCGGAACTCATCCTGATAGCGGATCGCGATATAATCGCCGGTCTCAAGATACTGTTTCGAGGCCTGTGCGAAGCGGCTCTCGTCGCGGTCGAGTGCGGGCAGGTTGAAGACACCCGGCGCAGCCGCCGTCATGGTCAGCGCGAACAGGATAAGCCAGGCTTTCCAGCCGGTCGAAAGGCGATCAATCCAAGTCATGTCGCGTGCTTGTAGCGCCAATTGGACAGGCTTGAAACGGGCAAGTGCTGTCTCCTCGAAACCGGGCTTTGCTTCCGTATCGGCGCGGTCTAGGGTTGCCGCCTGCTGTTGAGGAAGAGGGGCCTGCCCATGAAAGCCTGGTTTCGGATTGATCTCTGGAAACGCGTAATGATCGGCCTTGCCATTGGCCTCACGATCGGCGCGGCGGTCCGTTACGGCATGATCTCCTCCATGGGCACAGAGGACGGTATCGCGCAGTCGAGAGAAATCGCTGCGATCTTCAAGCCGCTGGGCGATCTCTTCCTCAATCTGATCCGCATGCTGGTCGTCCCGCTTATCTTCCTGACGCTTGTGTCCGGCGTGCTGGCGCTCGGCGACCCGAAGAAGCTTGGCAGCCTTGGTGGGCGTGCCATTGGCATCTACATGTTTACGACCTTGGTCGCAGTGACGCTTGGTCTACTCATGGGCACGATCTTCCAGCCGGGCGCTGGGTATGATCTTTCCTCCATTTCGCCAGAGCAGATTGCCCAGACGCAGGAGCGGCTTGAGGGCGGCGGCGCGCTTGAAACTGTCGGTGTCTACGAGTCGATCATGCGCACCATCCTCTCCATCGTTCCGACGAACATCGTCGCCTCGATGGCGGCGGGCGATGTGCTGCCGATCATCTTCTTTGCGATCATGTTCGGCATCGGCATCCTGATGGCGGGTGAGGCTGGACGGCCTGTCGCAAAGGTCTTCGATGCGGGCGCAGAAGCCATCCTGAAACTGACCCTGATTGTCATGGAAACGGCACCTTTCGGTGTTGCCGCGCTCATGGCGTGGGTGATGGCGGATCAGGGCTTCAGCGTGGTCTCTTCGCTCGCGCTGATGACGCTCGCGCTCTATATCGCCTGCGCCCTGCACATGCTTCTGACGCATGGTTTCCTGATCAAGGTCGTTGGCAAGCTGCCGCTGATCCCGTTCTTTCGCGGGATTACAGATGCGCAGCTGGTTGCTTTCTCCACCTCAT
Organism: Henriciella marina; assembly: GCF_027213945.1. GTDB lineage: Bacteria > Pseudomonadota > Alphaproteobacteria > Caulobacterales > Hyphomonadaceae > Henriciella > Henriciella marina_A. Next base: position 238,785 of record NZ_JAPWGW010000001.1, on the reverse strand, counting down.
CCTCCAGTGCGACCCTGCCGGTGACGTTGAGTGTCGCCGAGAAGAACCTCGGTGTCGGTAAACCTGTTGCCTCATCGGTGCTGCCGCTTGGGTCGACGATCAATATGGACGGGACCGCGCTCTACCAGGGCCTGATCGCGCTCTTTGCTGCGCAGGCGCTCGGGATCGATGTATCCATCGGCATGTACTTCACCGTGGCGGTGATGGCGACGCTGGTCTCGATCGGCACGGCTGGCATTCCATCGGTCAGCCTTTTCCTTGCAACGACGACGCTTGGCGTTGTCGGGGCGACGCCGGACCAGATGTTCGTCATTCTCGCGCCGCTCTTTGCCTTCGACCGCCTGCTCGACATGATGCGGACAGTGACCAACATTACAGGCGATCTTGCCGTCGCCACGCTGGTGGCAAAGTGGGAAGGCGAGCTCGATGAGGAGGTCTTCCGCGCCGAAGACAATACGACGGCTGAAATCGACCAGACGATGCTGAACTAGCGGGCCGACGTTTCGCCCTGGCACCCTGCAAGGACGCGGCGGGCGACCTCACCGATCAGCCGGGCATCAACCTCTCGCGAACTGCCAGCGCGCCACGCAATACCAATCTGACGACCGATTACCGGCGTTTCAAATGGCCGGATGGTGACATCTGCGCCCGCGGCGACACCTGCCTCGGCGGCGATCCTCGGCACGAGCGAGATGCCGAGCCCACCGGCGACCATCTGCACCAGGGTTGCGAGCGATGTAGCGCCAATATCGGAGCCTGACCGCGACGAATTCAGCGCACAGATCGAAACAGCATGGTCACGCAGGCAATGGCCGTCTTCGAGAAGGAGCAGGTCTTCACTGGCAAGATCTTCAGGGCGCAAATGCTCCGCCGTGGAAAGCTTGTGATCCGTCGGGCCGATAAAGAGGAACTCGTCCTCACCCAGTATTTCGGTTTCGATGCCTGGTGTCGGCCAGGGTAGGGCGATCAGCGCCGCATCCAGCTGGCGCTTGCGCAGCCCATCAAGCAGCCGGTCCGTCTGGTCTTCGCGCAGGTAGAGCTTCAGTTCTGGATGATCATCCCGCAGTGAGGCGAGGGTTCGCGGCAAGAGGTATGGCGCGAGCGTCGGGATCGCACCTAGGTGAAAGGGGCCACTCAATGGTGCGCCTGCCTGCTGGGCGGCGGTGACGAGGTCTGCCGCGCTCGAGATGATGACCCGCGCGCGCTCCACGGCTTCTTCCCCCGCCGGGGTCAGGCTCGCGCCTCGTGCCTCACGCTCGACGAGCTGGACGCCAAGCAAAGTCTCGACTTCCTTGATCGCCGACGACAGCGTCGGCTGGGTGACATTGCAGACTTCAGCTGCCCGCGAGAAGGAGCGCTCATCGGCGAGCGCACACAGGAACTGGAGTTGTCTCAGCGTCGGTAGCTGCATCTCTTTACACCTCAACCGGACTGAAATGGACAGGAAAACGCCTGCGCACAATCTCGTCTAACCTGCGCAATGCAATGTCCCCTGTAGTTTCGGATTGTCGATACAGAGTAGAGACATGGCCCACTTTCCACTGTACGATAGGGGTAGAAGATAACATGTTCAGTCCTAGGCGTTCTGGCCTGATTGTCCACGTCCAGCGACAAGTACTGAAGGCTTATTATGGAACTTGGTGCACCAGGTTTACATACAGCGACGCTCCGGCTCGAGCCGCTCGATGAGAGCCATCGCGCGGTGCTCAGTCGCAGCAATGCGGTCGAGCATATGTGGAGTTCGATGCCAGTCATTTCGACCGGCACGAACATCGATGCCTATTTCGACCACTCCCTGAAGATGGCGACGCTCGGCACGGGGCAGGTCATGGCGGCAATCCGCCAGGAAGATGATCGCCTTATAGGTCTGTCGGCCTTTCTCAATCCGAACAGGATGAACCGGCGTACGCGTATTGGATATAACTGGGTCGAGCCCGCCCTTCGCGGCAGCGCCGTTGTAGAGCATATTCACTATCTCATGCTGAAAAGGGCGTATCAGTGGCGCGCGCGGCGGGTTGCCTGGTGGCTGTCTCTGAAGAATGAGCGGGCGATAGCCGCGGTCGAGAAGGTAGGCGCAAAACGCGAAGGTGTCCTGCGCCAGCATACGCGGTTTGCAGACGGAAGCTGGGCAGATCTTGTCGTTCTCTCGCTCGTTGGCGACGAAATCCGCGACTCAATGGCAATGCTGGGCGAGCAGATCGAAAAGCGGCAGCAAATCTAGATTTTTCCACCCTGACTGTGGAGCGTGCTCGAACCGAAACCTCATACCCTGACAAGGCGTCTGAAGCGGTCTTGGCTTTCGCCGGAACATCTCTATCCAGTTCAATAAGCCGAATGCGGGAGAGTTGGATGGAGTTCTTGTTATCGGACAGCGAGCTTGACCCGGAGGCGTTCAACAAACGCGGCCTGGGCCTGCTTCCCGGTCATCTGGGCATCAAGATCATCGATATTGCGCGGACCCATGTCGTCGGCCAGTTCGATGTCGCTGATAGCCACAAGGCCCCGAATGGTTATCTTCATGCCGGGTCTGTCGTGACGCTTGCCGATACGCTTTGCGGTTATGGCACTGTCGCAAACCTTCCAGCCGGCGCAAGCGGTTTCACGACCGTTGAGCTGAAATCAAATTTCTTTTCGACCCTGCTTGAAGGAACGGTGACCTGCCGTGCGGAACCCGTCCATGCGGGAGGGACGACACAGGTCTGGGATGCGCGTGTCACCTCCGAAGCGGGAAAGCTCATGGCGCTATTCCGGTGCACCAATCTGGTATTGCGCAGCTAGCCATTTGGCGCACCGCCTGTGAAGCCTTGATATTCCGGCGTCTTCGTGCTTTAGGCACCGCAAATTCCGCGCAAAAGTGAGAAGCGCGCTTTTCCAGGGCTAAGAACCTGGCGAAGCCCCCGCCCGGCGATGTTTCGCTCAGCGGGGTCGCAACGCTTTGCGCTAAATCAATGAGCGCTTACCTGTGGGGTCACAGGCAAGCAGGGAGTAACGCGATGTTTGACGCGCTGACAGACCGCCTAGGCGGTATATTTGACGGACTTACGGGGCGCGGTGCGCTGTCCGAGAAGGACGTGTCCGCTGCGTTGCGCGAAATCCGCGTTGCTCTTCTGGAGGCTGACGTTGCGCTTCCGGTGGTCAAGGATTTCATCGCAAAGGTCAAAGAGCGCGCGGTTGGCGAGGAAGTCATCCGTTCGGTGAAGCCGGGCCAGCAGGTCATCAAAATTGTCCATGACGGCCTTGTCGATTTGCTCGGCGGCGAGGATGCCGAAACCCGCCTTCGCGTTGACAACCCACCGTCTGTCATCATGATGGCGGGCCTTCAGGGCTCTGGTAAGACGACAACGACCGCGAAGATCGCCAAGCGCCTTTCCGAACGCGACAAGAAGAAGGTCCTGCTCGCCTCGCTCGACGTTCGCCGCCCTGCGGCCATGGAGCAGCTTGCTGTTCTGGCAGACCAGCTCGGCGCGAATGTCACCTCGCTCCCGATCGTTCAGGGCCAGATGCCGGCAGAGATTGCCCGGCGCGCCCTTCAGGCGGCCAAGCTTGGCGGTCATGACGTTGTCTTCCTCGATACGGCAGGCCGGACCTCAATCGATGAGCAGATGATGGCTGAGGCGGCCGAGATCGCAAAGATCGCGCAGCCGAAGGAATCCCTGCTCGTTGCTGACGCCCTGACCGGTCAGGACGCCGTCGAAACGGCTCGCCGCTTCCATGAGCGCCTGCCGCTTACCGGTCTTGTGCTGACCCGTATGGACGGTGATGGCCGCGGCGGCGCCGCGCTTTCCATGCGCGCGGTCACTGGTCTTCCGATCAAATTCCTCGGTACGGGCGAAAAGCTCGATGGCCTCGATGCCTTCGATGCCAAGCGCGTGGCGGGCCGCATCCTCGGCCAGGGCGACATCGTCTCCCTCGTTGAGCGCGCCGGCGACCAGCTCGACCAGGAAAAGGCCGAGCGCATGGCCAAGCGGATGCGCAAGGGTGAGTTCGACCTCAACGACCTCGCCGAGCAGCTGAAGCAGATGCAGAAAATGGGCGGCCTTGGCGGCATCATGGGCATGCTGCCGGGTGCCAAGAAGGCCAAACAGGCGATGGCTGCGGCCAATGTCGACGACAATGTCATCAAGCGTCAGGAGGCGATCATCTCCTCCATGACGAAGAAAGAGCGCGAGAAGCCAGCGCTGCTAAACGCGTCGCGCCGCAAGCGGGTCGCTGCAGGTGCGGGCGTCGAAGTGTCGGACGTCAACAAGGTGCTGAAGATGCACCGCCAGATGGCCGACATGATGAAGAAGATGTCGAAGGGCGGCATGAAGGGCATGATGAACGCGCTTGGCGGCGCAGGCGTCAGCCCGAAAGACATCGCCAAGATGGGGCAGGGCGCAGGCATGCCGGGCGGTCTTCCCGGTCTCGGCGGCGGCCAGCTTCCTCCGGGCCTTGGCGGGGGTAAGAAGAAGTGACCTCCCCACTCGACGATCTCGAACGCCTGCGCGCCAGTATCGACAATATGGACGCGATCCTGCTGCACACGTTGGCAGAGCGCTTCAAGCTGACCCAGCAGGTCGGTGTGCTGAAGGCGCAGAACGACATGCCGCCAGCCGACAAGGCGCGCGAGGCGCGTCAGATCGAGCGGCTCCAGAGCCTCGCAGCTGAAAGCGGTCTCGACCCGGCCTTTGCCGAAAAATTCCTCAATTTCATCGTGGCCGAAGTCATTCGCCACCACGAGAAGATCCGGTCTTCGTCATGATGATGACCGCATCCTATCCGCAGACACCTGCACAGGCAGGTGTCCAAAGACCCCCTTTTTGCCGGGGTGCTGCATGTGATGTTGCACCATGGGTCCCTGCCTTCGTAGGGACTGGCGGAAAAGAGACACGCCCGTATTTTGCCTCTCACGAGCAAGGCGCAGGCGCAGCGGCTGCTGGCCAAGGCCAGCAAATAGTCGCGAGCACTATCCAGAAGACGCCATAAGATACTTAAGGAGATACACCATGGCTCTGAAAATTCGCCTTTCGCGCGGCGGTTCCAAAAAGCGCCCATTCTACCGGGTCGTTGTCGCTGACGCACGCGCCCCACGTGACGGCCGCTACATCGAGAAGCTGGGCACCTACAACCCACGTCTTCCGAAAGATTCGGAAGAACGCGTCAACATCGACGGTGAGAAAGCCGCTGAGTGGATCCGCAAGGGCGCACAGCCGACCGAGCGCGTCGCTCGCTTCCTGAGCCAGATCGAAGTCGACGGTAAGCCGATCGTCGAGTGGAAGCACGGCAACAACCCGAACAAGGGCGAGCCAGGCACCAAGGCAAAAGAGCGCCTTGAAGAAAAGGCCGAGAAAGAAGCTGCCCGCAAGGAAGCTGAAGAAGAAGCAAAGCGCGCGGCTGAAGAAGCCAAGAACGCACCTGCTGAAGAAGAAGCCCCTGCAGAAGCCGAAGCTGAAGACGCACCGGCCGAAGAAGCTTCTGAAGAAGAGACAACCAGCTAGTCTTCCAGACCAGCGAGTTATTCAGGCCGGGCAGAGATGCCCGGCCTTTTTTTTGGCGGTCCAAGTCAGTGGTTACTCGCCATCCCAAAGCATTGAATTTGCCGACAAGTCTTAACCGGACCTTTGAGACGGAGTGGTAAGGATCGAGGGCGCAGACGCCTTGGCAGGCGCTGTGCCATCGGATTGGTCAGCGACAGCTGCGTGGTCGCATGAGAAAATTTGACGGGGGAAAATATGGCTGCACAGGTCTTCTGCGAAGGTGCGTTTGCCGGTGAGAATGGTGCCAGGTTCGGCCGCGCAACGACGGTTCACCAACACAATGCCCACAAGCTGCAGCTATTTTCGGACGCCGGTCTGGAAGCCCTGCTGACCCGTTATCCTCGAGAGGATATTGGCGTCTACGCGATGGGCGATACGCCAGATACGTGGCGCCGTGGGCGACTTGGAGATCTCCCGGCAGGCGAGCTACTCTCCATGGTCAAGGAAGGGCGCGTCTGGCTGAATCTCAGGGCTGCCAATTCGAAGGATGGAGAGATTGGTCAATTGAGCCAGTCCATCCTGTCAGAAATGAAGACGGCCATGCGCGGTTTCCATCCGATCAAACCCGACCTTGGCCTGATCATCTCTTCGCCGAACGCGCGGGTATTTTACCATCTGGATGTGGCCCAGGTGATGCTCTTCCACGTGCGCGGACACAAGCGCATCTACGTCTATCCTCGAACGGAAAAGTATGTGCGCGCCGTAGATCTTGAAGGCGTCGTCACGCACGAGACCGAAGAAGAGATTCCGTACGCAGCAGAGTTTGATGCCGGAGCTTCGGTCGTCGACCTAGAGCCGGGTCAGATGGTGAGCTGGGAGCAGAATGCACCACATCGCGTCGAAAATGGCGACGATATGAACGTCTCCCTCTCGTTTGAATACATGACGCCGGTTGGGATCGCCCGAGCCAATACCATTTTTGCCAACGCCTGGTTGCGCAAGCGTTTCGGATATCAGGCGACACTCGAGCCACGGCCAAGCCTCTCATGGCCCGCGAAGGTCGCACTGGCGCGCGTGTTGAAAAAGATCGACCCCATCGACACGGACGCGCCTTCGGTTTTCCCGCACTGTTTTACTCTGAACAAGAGCGGGATAACCTTCGACTCTGGCGAGTACGCTATCTAAGCGGTCAAACCCCGGTTCGCGCTACATCTGCATCGTCCAGCCTTCAACGCCCATGGCGGCCTGACGGACGGCTTCGGACATGGTCGGGTGGGCGTGGCAGGTGCGGGCGACGTCTTCGGACGCGGCGCCAAACTCCATGGCGATGCAAATCTCGTGGATCATCTCACCAACGCCGACGCCCATCATGTGCGCGCCGAGAATGCGGTCGGTCTTCGCATCGGCGAGGATTTTCACGAAGCCGGTCGTCTCATGATTGGTGCGGGCGCGTGAATTGGCCTGGAAGGGGAATTTGCCCTTCTTGTACTCAATGCCTGCTTCCTTGAGCTGGGCTTCGGTCTTGCCGACCCAGGCGATCTCCGGATTGGTGTAGACGACGCTTGGGACGAGGTCGTAATCGACATGACCTGCCTTGCCAGCGATGAGCTCCGCGACGGCCGCGCCGTCATCTTCGGCCTTGTGGGCCAGCATCGGCCCGTGGATGCAATCTCCTATCGCCCAGACACCGTCAGAGACCTTGAAGTGGTCGGTCGTTTCGATAATGCCGCGTTTGTCGGTCTTGCCGCCCACAGCTTCGAGGCCGAGGCCTTCCGTGTAGGGACGACGACCGACAGCGACGATGATCGCATTGGCTTCGAGGGTTTCTTGCTCGCCGCCCGCGGCCGGTTCCATGAAGAGTTTCACCTGGTCGTCGACGCGCTCAACGCCGGTGACCTTCTGGCCGAGGCGGAACTCAAGGCCTTGCTTCTTGAAAACGCGCTGGGCTTCCTTGGCGATCTCATCGTCGGCGCCCGGCATGATGCGGTCGAGATATTCAACGACGGTGACGCTCGCCCCAAGGCGCGACCAGACAGAGCCAAGCTCCAGCCCGATGATGCCTGCGCCGATCACGATCAGTTTTTCCGGCACTTCTTTCAGCGCAATCGCGCCTTCATTGGTCACGACGCGCTCTTCATCGATCTCGATGTTCGGCAGGGACGATGGCACAGAGCCGGTCGCGATCACGATGTTCTTCGTGTTCAGCGTCTTCTGCTCGCCATCTTCGCCATCGACTTCGACGACGCCCGTTTCCTTGATGCGGCCAAAGCCTTTGACGTAGTCGACCTTGTTCTTCTTCATCAGGAATTCGACGCCCTGGGTCAGGCCATTCACAGCGTCGGTCTTCTGGCTCATCATCTGGTCAAGATCGAGCTCCAGGCCGGACATCTTGATGCCAAGGCCGGCAAAGTCATTCTTTGCAGCGGCGAAGAGTTCGGAGCCATGCAGAAGCGCCTTGGACGGGATACAGCCGACATTCAGGCAGGTCCCGCCAAGCACGCCGCGCTTGTCGATAATGGCGGTCTTCAGGCCGAGCTGGCCGCAACGGATCGCGCAATTGTAGCCGCCTGGGCCACCGCCGATAATCACTACGTCGTAAGTGTCTGACATGGGAATTTGCCTGTAAGTCTGAACAAGGTTTGCCTGCCCGCGAACCTAAGCACTGATGGGGCGAAATCAATGCGCCCTCAGCGCAAGGCTCACCTGCGCGGGCAGAAAAGCAGGACGCCGCAGATGACGAGCAGGAATGGGGCAAGAATGGCCTCATCTGCCCAGACGGTATAGTCGGCGCCAAGTCCAATCATTGCGCCTGTCATAAGGGCAAAGACGAGGGCGCCAGCTGAAAACACCCAGACGGCGCCGCGCACCGCGCCCAGCGCGAGCAGGCCGCCGATGATCAGCAGGGCGGTCGACAGGATACGCAGCAGGGAAACAGGCGGATTGAGCAGCTCGGTTGCGAGATCACTGCCAAGCGAGATCTGGCGCATGATGGGGGTGATGGTTTCCCAGAGCATCCAGGCTGAAACAGCCGCACCCGCGAAACCGGCAATCCGTCTGACCAGCATGATCTTCCTCCCCGAAGCCTGCCATCCTGCCTGCCACATAGCGGGCGGGCGGGCCAGCGCCAAGGGCGGTTGCCGACCATTTGGGTGGAAGACTAGAGGCGTCCCTGACGGGCGAGCATGCGGCGACCGTCGGCTGCGAACTGGGCGCGCTGTCGGGCAATTGCCGCTGGGACAGGGCCTCGGCGGCGAACCGGAGCGATGGGTTCAGATTGCTGTGAGGCGTTTCGCTGCGCCATGAGCTGCTTGAACTGTTCACGGGAAAGGTGCACGCCTTGCTGGCCGTTTTCGCCCTCGGCGGCGACGATGCGCGGGCCCTCGGGACGCTCGCCATCCAGCAGGAATACGGCAGCACCGAGCATCAGGAGAATGGCCGCGCCGCCCGCCAGAATGCCTTGCGGGCCACTTGGGTCCATCCACCATGGGCCGGAGAAATGCAGCATCAGCAGGCTCGGCGAAACCGCCGCGCAGCCCATTCCATACCACAGAAGGCTACCCTGACGGCGCGCCAGCGAAGCCGCCGATGCATAGAAGCAGAGCGACCCCAGGAAATAGGGCGCGCCATAGACAAAACCGAGCTCTCGCCAGTTCACGCTTTCCAGCCCCAGCGATGGGTCAGGATGAAAGAACATAACCAGCACCATCATGATGCTGGGCCACCTGATTGCCGTCAGACAGGCAAAGGCAAAAAAGATCGCTACGAGCGCGATCAGAAAGGAAATGAGGCGGCGTGACATGGCGTTCTGAATAACCCACACGCGATTGATGCTGCATGAATTTGGCGTTCGAATTGGCGACAGGTTCGAAAGCTTCTCTTCACAATTTTCGGCGCACACCTCGTCATGCTCGTGCGATGTCTCATATTGCCGGGCATGACTGAACAGACACGCTTTCCGCACAAGACCGTCTTCCTGCTGACAGCCACGGGCGCGATCCCGTTTATAGGTCTGGCAGTCGCCATGGCGCTTCTAGATGCGCCGACCAATTCGACCGCAGCGCTCTGGCTGCAGACCTATAGCGCAGTCATCCTGTCCTTCCTTGGCGGTATCAGATGGGGGCTTGCGCTTGCAGGCCGTGACCCGAAGCCCGGCTCATTCGGGCTGTCTGTCTGTCCATCCCTTGCGGGCTGGGCGATCCTTCCGCCAGCGATCATCCTGGCACCGGGGCCTGTCTGGTTTCTCGCCTATGCGGGGCTGTTCGCGCTGCAGTTGATCTGGGATCTGCGCTCAAGTGAGGTGCCGTCCAGCTTCAAGCCGTTGCGGCTGGTCGTCAGTCTTGTTGTCATCGCGTCGCTTGTGGCGGCCTGGGGCGTCCAGCGCTTCCTGTTCTAGGCAGGCTCCAGCTCGCCATAGGCGCGGGGGAAAGCCAGACCGGCGGCGACAAAACTTGTCGCGGCAAGGCCGAGCGAGACCAGGGCATTCCATCCGGCCATGGAGAGGCCAAGCATCCGCCACGGCGCGTCGGTACATGAGGCAATGGCGGTCCGATCATTCAAGCCATCAAGCGAAAGCGCCATGACATCGACCGCCTCGCCTGTGCAGCCGGATGGGGCTGGCCACCAGCTCCACTCGACACCAGCATGATAGGCGGCAACAACGGCCCCAGTGGTGAAGACCAGGCCGAGCATGACGTTGAAAGCAACGAGGAAGCGGCGATTGTTGCGGATATTCCAGAGGATGACCCCCGTCACCGCCATGGCCGCCGCTGCCCAGTAAACCTCGCGCTGTCGCAGACAGAGCTGGCATGGCAGCAGGAAAGCAAGGCGTTCGAATGCGTGCGCTGTGGCCAGCATTGTGAGAGAGATCACAAGTGCGATGACCGGCCAGCGCCAGGTGCGAAGGAGTGGGGAAAGAGCCGCGTCCATAGTCTGTGCCGTTCGCCAGAGGGGTCTTGTGCGAAATCCAGAATGGAGCCCTGTGCAAGCGCCCGCAATGCGACATCGCGCGCAGATGCAGTTGCGCGGGTTCTAGCCGCTGACCGTTCTGACGCCCAGTGCGACCAACGCAATGAGTGTCGCGATCCATGCCGTGCCAATGATCGAGCCCAGAATGACGAGAATGCCATCACGCGCCATCAGGCCGAAAGCGACGATGGCAACGCCAATGCCGGGCACCGTATTGGTCGACGGCAGCGGCACGAGGATGGATGCGCAGAAGAAAACCAGAAAGAATCCGATGACCCGCTCTCCAACCGGGGCCATCAGGAAAGTCAGGCGCGGACGAGCGATCTTTTCCAGCCAGCCAAACCATTTTCGACCGCCATTTGCCGTACGTGTCAGGCCCTTCTTGTCGATCTTCCGGCTCGCGAATTTCTCCGGCAGCCAGGGTTCGCGCCGACCCATCGCCATCTGCGCGGCCAGTACCATCATGGGCAGCGACACGATCTGTGGCACGCCATAGAGAAACGGAATGCAGCAGGGCAGGGCGAGGATGAAGAGCGCCGCTCCGAAGGCGCGCTCATGCAGCCGGTCAAAGATCTCACGAAGCGAAAATCCGTCTTCCGGCGCCTCTTGGGCCATCGACTCGATGGATTGCAGGAAAGTCCGGGGGGAAAGCTCGTGCGTCATAGCGCGGCTGTTAGCGCGCTTTTCTGCACTGGTCGAGATGATTGACGCCGCGAAGAGCTTGAGGCAGAGCGATCCACGCAATCCAGCCCGGCCCCGGTGGTGGAATTGGTAGACGCGACGGATTCAAAAGGCGTGTCTGCATAACTGCGACCTCGTAATCAGTTTTATGTAAAACCTCCGCTCGGCCCATGTGGCCAGGCTATTCGTTCCTCATGGATGCCTGCAAGGTCGCATCATTCACGCATCAATGGTACGATTTGACATTTTTAAGTGACACAGACCTGACCCTTAGCTCGCCATTGCGTCCATCACGGATGAGGAGCTTAACCACGAGCCGAGCAAGATCGACGAGAGGGGTGGCCGCGCCCAGCAGAAGCTCCTCCGCGAGAAGGAGCGTGGCTACGCCGCAGCGACCCCCGGAGGCAAGGCTCTGATGGCGAGCAGCATCCTATCGCTGGCCGACCTGCTTATGGAGTACGGGAACGTCCGCAAGAAGCCGCGAGAGCTTCTAAGCCGGAAACTTCGGCGGTCGTGTGAATGCGGACGCCGATCTTCTAAACGGCGAGGCTGTTCAACTTTCAAATACAGGCTGATCTGCACTGTCGGGGAAAACCAGAGCGATAGTCGAGCGAACATGAAGCGCGGTTGACAATAATGCAATGTCGCAACTAGTCCTAAGTAACATATTCGGCTGCGGATGGTCCGCAGCGATTTGAACTTTAGGGATTTGTATGACTGTAGATACTGGTAAGAAGTTTGAGGCGCTTCGCACTTTGGAGCGAGTGAACAACGAACTTCGAGTTTTTGAGCCAGATTTTCCTGCTAGCTACTTCGCAGTTTTTCTTTACGTTGCTCGAAAGGAGGCGCAGGAGGGCAACAACCCAAGCGCAACCGTGTCGGAGATTGCCGACAACACGGGGATTGGGCGACCTCAGATGTCTCGGATCGTCCTGTCCTTGTCCGACCGGCGCCTAGGAGGCTCCAAGCCGGGCACCAAGAGGCCTGCCGGATCGCGTAAGGCTTTAGGCCTATTCAAGCGGACCCCTGACGCTCACGATCTCCGTGTTGTCAGGGTCAGCCTGACCCAAAAGGGGCAAGCTCTTTCTACGCGCCTATTGGCTCATCTCGAGGTGCTCTCTGAGTGACACAGTCCCCTGCTTCGGCCGTCGCTACTCCAATGTCCAATTCGTTGCTCAATTGAGATCCACACAGTACTGCCTCATCTTCCAACTGACGCGCGTTACGCTATGGAAGGGGCCCTTCCGCCCATGATGACCATCTCGACGCTGTAGCAGCCTCTGTGAGCCATGGAGTAACTCAATGGCGCAGGATGCTGCCAAGGCTGCCTAGCACAGTGACAAGTTGCGGGAGAAGGAGCTTAAGGCCAACTTCGCCAACCAGATCGACAAGGCCCAGAGAAGCCCCGGAAGTGTCCGTAAGAGACGTAGGAAGGATGGCTTCACAATGAAGGTCTAATTTAAGACCCTACGTATCTGGAGAGGCCCCCGGTTAGCCCACTATAGGTAACTTTAAGTAACCCCATGCAGGGGCGGCGTATACGGTAGGTCCCTCCATGCTTCTCTACCCTTCCTTAAGTCTCCCACTGGGGACCGCCTTGGGTGAGGTATCATCACCGATGAATATACCTCCTTCTAATAGACCTACTTAAGGCAAGACCGTGCGGCAGTCTTTCTTGGACGTCTATTGGTTCGCTCTATCGGCGAACAACGTGCCGCATGTTGTCCGTTGAGAGGTTCCCACTCAGTGCCTTTGGCAAAAATGACGCAAAAATCTGAAGGCTTTTACCATAACCGAGGGACCGGCCATTTCCCCCGTAGGGTGGGGTAATAGCCTATGAGAAACGTGGCGATAGGCCTACTGTGTCACCGCTCGCGTCACGTATTGAAGGTTGTTGCCCGTCACCATTGGCCATTCAATCTAATTGCGGTGGATTGAGACTGCACTTCGCTTGCTTGTTGTCCACCTTGCACCGACTTCGGCGTGGCCATGAGCAGGCAGAACGCTTTTCTAACTCGACCCTCTGCCTTTTTGACCATCTCGGCTAACTAGGCAGCAGACTTGCCTTCTCTTGCTTCGCGAAGCGCCCGAGCAAACATAAGGGCGAACACCCGCTCTCTAGCCTCAGCATCTGTCAGGATGATGTTCTGCATCTCCTTCTCCCTCTGGAAAGCGCGTATGGCTCCTCTGAAGAAAGCCTGGTTGAATGCGCGCTCTGAGACGTCTGGAGGATTGTTCTTCAGCGTAGCGAGCATGTCCTCATCCAGCACTTCATTCTTCACAGCCTCAAACTTTAGGAAGTCAGTCTCCGTGAATTGGGTCCCATGCTTGTGATTGAAGGCTTGTATAATCTCCGTTAGCGACTTCGCTTCGGGGTCTGTGAAGGGTTTGGCGGCGAACTCGCTGATCGGCTGGAGCTTTTGCTGATCGCCTGGCAGAAGCGACGCTGATCCGAAAGCGCTTTCCTCTACCTTGAACGCCTGAAGCGACAGCATGTCATCGGTGACTTCAATGTCCTCAGGCTCCTCGCGGCTTGGCAACATCCGCGAAAGCCAGGCGGCGTAGCTATAGAGCTTCTCAAGATCAGAGTCGCTTAGGGAGACGACCTGGGCGAGGAAGGCGTAGAAGCGCTGATAGCTCTTTAAAAGCTGACGGAATTCTTCTTTGCGCGCGTCCTCTTCCTCCGCCTTGAAGCGGTCCACGGCGTTCGTCAGCAGGCGTTCGATCTCGATCCGGTCTTGCGATGTCAGCCGTCTGGCAAAGTATAGCTGTGAAAAGCGTTCAATCTCGGAAGCGTCGAGAATGCCGAAGCCCTTCAGACGCTCTTGTAACTCATAGATCTGATTGGGATCGGAGTTCGCTTCCAGACTGGTTGTCTCAAAGAAGGGGCTAAAGGCGGCCTGGATGTCTTCAATCGAGTTCTGGAAGTCCAGAATGAAGGTTTGCTCTTTGTTTGGAGCCGTCCTGTTCAGTCGTGAAAGCGTTTGTACGGCCTGCAGGTTTGCAAGCTTTCGGTCGACATACATCGCGCAGAGTTTGGGCTGGTCGAAACCTGTCTGATATTTCTCGGCAACGACAAGGACGTGATACCCCGCATCATCAAACTGGCGGGGCAGCTCAGTCTCCGCGAAACCATTGATCTCGGCTTCTGTGAATGTGGTGCCGTTCCATTCCAGCTCTCCAGAGAACGCCACGAGGACGCCCATAGGATAGCCTTGGCTCTCCACATAGTCGGAGATGGCCCGGTGATACCGCAAGGCAGCTTCCCGGCTGCTGGTCACGACCATGGCCTTCGCCTGGCCGTTCATCTCCTGCATCACATGGCGGCGGAAGTGCTCAACGATAACCTCGACCTTCTGCGCGATTGCGGTTGGGTGAAGTTGCGCGAAGCGAGCGACTTTGCGTTGAGCCTTGTTCGTTTTGAACTCAGGCTCCTCCTCCACCGCCTTCTCAAGCGCGTAGTAGGCTTTGTAGGTCATGTAGTTCTGGAGCACATCGAGAATGAATTTCTCCTCGATCGCCTGGCGCATGGAGTAGAGGTGGAACGGCTGAGGCGTACCGTCAGGCCCCGTAACCCCGAAACGCTCCAGTGTCACGTTTCGCGGCGTTGCAGTGAATGCGAAGTAGGAGATGTTGGGCTGCGGCCCCCGGCTCTTCTGGTAGTCCAAGATCACATCCTCAAGCGACCCATTGGTGCTATCTGTTTCGTCGCGGCGACTGAGAGCGTCTGCGAGCGCTTGCGCAGAGCGCCCTGACTGCGAGCCGTGGGCCTCGTCCACGATCACGGCGAAGCGGCGGTCATGCTGTCCTGAGACGACTTGAAGGTGCTCTGTGGAGAACTTCTGGATCGTCGTGATGATGATCCTCGCTCCGCGTTCAATCGCTTCGCGAAGCTGCTTTGACGTCCCATCGATCTTTCGGACGACGCCCGGCGTCTGTTCCAGATCCGAGACAGTGCGTTGAAGCTGGCGGTCCAGCACCAGGCGATCGGTCACAATGATCGCCGTGTGAAAGACAGGCTCATCATTCTCGGTGTGCAGGTTGACCGCCTGATGCGCAGTCCAGCCAATCGTATTAGACTTACCCGACCCTGCCGAGTGCTGGATCAGGTAGTTGTGGCCTGCGCCGTTCGCCTTCGCGTGCGCTATGAGTTTGAGGACGGCGTCTAGCTGCTGGAAGCGCGGAAAGATCATCACGCCGAGTTCGTTGAGATGAATGAAGCGCCCGATGATCGCCAACAGGACGTCCCGGCCAAAGACAGCTTTGCCTTCTGGTTGGTCGGCGTAGAGATACGCGATCGGAAATTCGCCTTCGATGTCGCGATTGCCAGCGCCATTCTTGCCTCGATTGAACGGCAGGAAAAACGTCTTCCCGTTGCGCAGGCGCGTCGTCATCGTGACGTACTCTTGGTCCACCGCAAAGTGAACCAGAGCGCCCCGCTTGAAGGTCAGCAGAGGCTCGCCGTTGGGCGAACGGTCCTGACGATACTGTTTCTCGGCGTGCTTGTGCGTCGTGCCTGTAAGCTTATTCTTAAGCTCCAGCGTGGCGACCGGCAGGCCGTTTACATAGAGGACAACGTCGATCCTGTTGCCGTTCTTCTGGCTATACTCGACCTCCTCGATCACCGAGAGGATGTTCGCCTGGTAGCGCTCCACGAGTTCAGGGTTCAGGGCGGACGCCGGCTCGAAGAAGCAAAGGCTAAACTTGATGCCGGGCACGAGCTTGATGCCATGCCGCAGCACTTCCAGCGTGCCTCTATCCTTCAGTGCGCGGGCCAATTGATCGAAGAGCGTCTGTTCGGCCTGGCCAGCATAATGATCAACCAGCTTCGCCCACTCATCGGCCTGAGTGGCCGTCAGAAACTCGAGAACGAGCTCTTTGTCGAGCGAGAGCCCTCGGTCATGGTCGTCCGGCGAACGCCGTCCGTAGCCTTGTGAGGCAATCAAGCGCTCCACGAGGTGCTGTTGAACGACTTTCTCCTTGTGGAGGTCTCTGTGGCTAAGCGCTGCTGACATCTACAATTGCCCCTGATCTCCATGCGGAGAAGTTAGCCCCTCAGGCCGTCTCCTGGTCTCGCTCAGCCGCACGCTTCTTGAACTGCATATAGTGAAAGCGCAGCGTCTGTTTGGCGGCCAGCTTCCCCGCAACCTTCCCCTCGAACTCTCTATAAGGAGAGTTGATAAGAGGTTTCGCAAGCACAACTTTGGATGTCTCCGGGTTGATGCTCCAAAGGAAAGCATCGAAAAGCGTGTGCAGATCGCGCCGCAGCAGCAAGCCATTCTCGACAACGTCAAATCGCGCGTCTCCCGTATGAGGCAGAATGTGAGCCGCTTCCAATGCTTCGCTTATGGCTAAGCCTGTGACACAGCAGCGGCCTTCATACGCAGCGAGAAGCGCCGTTCGAAAGGCGTGCTGGTGGGGTCGCGGTTTGCGCGTGCTTACTGCCCGCTCGGCTAGCTCTGAGAGAACATCACCTTTCGTTTGGGAGATAAGGCCGTCCCAGTCTGATAAATGCTTGGTGGCTGCCTCAGTGCGTCTTGATTGCTCGCCATCCCACGCGTCCAGACGGTTTCTGATTGCCGTAACGTCCTGCTCAGACATCTGATAGACACGGCGATGACGACTGGACCGCAGGTATTCAATCAGCGCTGACCCGGTGGTCTCCAGGAAACCGTCCTTGAAGCCTGCTGGTCTGGGCAAGAGCTGCACGTTGTTAAGAGTGACTGTTTGCTCGGCTGCTCGCCTTCCGACAGCTCCAACTTCAGCCGTCGCAATCAATCCACGCCCTGGTACGAGTTCATCATATTCATGCGTCCATATCCAAAGGCTGTCACCTGGTGCGATTTCAGACCCTTCTTGGAGGCCTTCACCGGTAAGCTCTCTTGGCGTCTCATCATGGAGGAGAACCTCGCCGCCTTCCCACTCAGTGGCGGAGGCGGGATGGCAGATATTGCCTGGACAGTGAAGTCGGCCATTCACTTTGAGAAGAAACGCTTTCTTTCTCGATGGCACCGAGCTGGAAGTGTCAAAGACAGCGTCCAGAATAGTCTGCGCTTCCTCAATTTCGCGAACGCCGAGCCGAACGAGATCATAGCCTTCAAAGCCATCGAAGTGCAGTAAATTGCTGTTTGCGCCCGCTCCTCTAACATCTGGGTTTCCTTCTGGGTCAGACCACTTTTCCCCATCCCAGCTCTTTGGGGTGAACTTCACTCCCTCAGGCAGAGAGCCGGGAACGTCGGACCTCCGAAGCCAGAAGTTCACCATAGTCTTCTGCTGTTCAAGGCCGATGGGACGCTGCGAGGTTACGTGCCGCCATGCGTCTAAACGTACTCGATTGCTATTGGCGCTCTTCGACGGGATCTCCACGCAGCCGTTCGATCTCATCCAATCATAGACGAATGTGACAAGCCGGTTGATGTCAGACATGGGACGTTCTGCCCGCGATAATATAGGTCATAGTCCAGCGACCGCCTTGCGAATGGTCTGGCGACTGGTGCTGTTTTCAAAGCTGGAAAGGACCTGACCTCGAAGGCTGCGTTCCCGCAAATCGATTTGCTCATTGTTGTAATTGTACGAGAACACATAACGCGAACCATCAATGACGACCCAACAAGTGCGCGCGATCCGACCCTCGCGTTCGTAGACTTCAACCTTATCACTCTTGAGGTCCAGCCGCTCCCTGACCTCTTCGGAAAGCGGCTGGATAACCCTATTCACATTGAGAGCGTGGTGGTTGGCCTCAGTGGTGACTTTTTCGATGAAAGCATCGATCTCGTTATCAGTTTTGAGTCTACGCGCCATTATGCTTCCGTCTCCTCTTGGATGGTCTCGAGGCGGCAGTCGGCCATGCCGGATCTGGCGTAGGTTTGAACGTCGATCTGACCCGTAACAGCGGCGGTGATCAGAGCAGAGCGGTATTCTTTGAGGCAGTTGATGGAGGTGTTCGTATGCTCCGACACAGCCAAGAACGTATCTTCTGCTTTCTGAAGGTGCTGCGCGATTTCTTCTTGCTCTTCGATGGGCGGCAGCACCACAGGCATTCGCTGTAACAGTCCCTGACTTAGCGAGGCACGTGTCACGATCATCATCTCTTTGGAGAAGAACGCGCGCAGTTGTTCGTTTCTGAATAGGAACTTCGAAAAGGAGGGCAGCAACTTGCTTTTTATCGGTCTGAAGCGGATCAAGAAGCCCGCGAACACAGCTTCAGGAATGTCTTCAGTGCACACGCTAGAGAAACCGATTTCGTCAATGGTCTCCGAGGTTCGAGTGAACAGAACGTCACCTGCTTTCAGGGTGTAGCGCGCTCTATCTTCGGCGGATGATTGGACAAGTCCCGCCACATTCAGAGGAAGTTCTGGGTTCCGATACACATCGCCGTAACTGACGAAAGGAAAACCGCTACCGAAGGCGTCTCCACCAATATTGATGCCGTTCGCGCTTCGTCCGATGTGACCCAGTTTGGTAACGCGCCAGTGCTTGGGTATTTCTCCGATCCATGAAACGCCTGAGTGGATCTTTGGCGCACCAGGGTTCAAACCATTCGCAAGCTTGAACGTCACGGTTGCCGCCCATTTCTGAGCTAGAACTTCTAGAAAACGCCGCTTCTTCTCAATCAGCAGGTCTATTCTTGCGGTCTCACGGTCCAGAAAGTCGGCAATCTGGCGTTGGGTGTCGAGGTCGGGGACACGCAAGCGGATGTTCTTCATGTCGCCATAACGGGTCGTCCAGAGATCAGCCACAATGCCATGGCCCCAACGGTAGAACTCTTCTTGGAAAGCCCGAGAGCGGAGAAGATGATGGGCAAAGCGTGGATCAATGTTGCGGGGTTCAAGCACGATACTGATCAGCGAGACTGAGCCTTCATGATCCGAGATGCCACCCGACCCTTTTCGGTCAGACCGGCTGTTGATTACATAGTCTCCGACGCGAACCAGCTTTCTGTTGTCGCCGTCGTCAGTCTTTGCGGCAGTTTCGAGTTGTGGAACGATGCCGCCCATTGTGACGGAAAGAGGCGGGAAGTCCTTGTCGCTGCCTTTTTCCTTTCGTTCGCGGAAGAGTTGTCCAAGGCGATAGAGTTTCCAGTCTGGCCGACTGGCGAGTGTCATGATGTCGGTCAATCCACCACCTCTTGTAGCAGCCCCGCAATCTCGGCCTCCAGCGCTTTCAACTCCGTATCGATCTCAGTAAGGGGACGAGGTGGCACGTACTTGTAAAAGTAGCGATTAAAGCTGATCTCATAGCCGACCCTCCCGACTTCACCGTCCTGCGCGTCCGTATAGCCTTCATCAACCCAGGCATCCGCAACGAAGGGTGTTACTTCGCGGGCGATGTAGTCCTGCCAGCGCTCGCCTGGCGGCACCAACTCGTGATCTCTAAGTGACGTATCAGCTTCCGGCTGGCCTTTGGCGTCCATGCAAATTTCAGCGCTTTCATCCTGCTCACCTAGGGCTGACCCGATGGCTTTCTTGATCGGCGCTTTGAGGGAAAGTTTCTCCGCTTTGGCGAGAGTGTCCAGATCGTCGAGAAACCGCTCACGGTCCATCCAGGACTTGCCAGCGGGCCACTTCCCGAGCGCCACCAAGATCGCCTCCTGATCAGCGCCATTCAGCTTTGCGAAGGCTTTTTCTTCTTTCAGCGTTTCAAGGCGCTCCTCTGTCACTTCGAAGCGAAGGCGCAGGGGGCGCTCAACGCGCACTTCTCGATAGCCAAACTCGGTCGTTGCGAAGACCTTCGAGACGTTCGGGTCCGCATGCTCAAAGTCTGCATAGATCTGCAAGATCTCGTTGCGCGCGGCCTCAGGGATCTCCCGGCGCTTTGAGCCGAGGGACTTGCGCATGGAGGACCAGAAGCGCTCACCGCTCGCGTCGATCAGCTGGGCCTTGCCCCGGCGCGCTGGTTCCTTGCGATTAGTGAGGATCCACACATAGGTCTGGATGCCTGTATTGTAGAAGAGGTCTGTCGGCAGCGCGATGATTGCCTCAACCCAGTCATTCTCCAGCATCCACCGGCGGATCTCGCTTTCACCCGACCCGGCACCGCCGGTAAATAGCGGTGAGCCATTCATGACGATACCGATGCGAGAGCCTGCACTGTCATGGCGCATCTTCGAGATCATATGCTGCAGGAAGAGAAGCTGTCCGTCTGATACACGGGGCAGTCCAGCGCCGAAACGTCCATCGACGCCAAGCTCGCCTGCTTCTTCGACGATCGGATCCTTGTACTTCTTCCAGTCCACGCCATAGGGCGGATTGCTGAGCATGTAGTGAAAGCGTTTGCCCTTATGGGCGTCTTCGGTGAGCGTGTTGCCAAAAGCGATCTGCTCGGGGTCGTGGCCTGTCACGAGCATGTCAGACCGACAAACCGCGAAAGACTGCGGGTTCAGTTCCTGTCCGAAGAGTTCGACGCGTATGTCGCTGTTGAGATTGGCGAGCGCTTCCTCGGCCAGCGCCAGCATGCCACCTGTCCCCGCCGCTGGGTCATAGACTTGCCGGATGATGCCGCGCCCAACCAGGCTGTCAGCGTCGTGAGCCACCAGTAGATCGACGATCAGGCGAATGACTTCGCGCGGCGTGAAGTGCTCCCCAGCCGTCTCATTGGAGATTTCCGAGAAGCGCCGGATCAGCTCCTCGAAGAGATAGCCCATCTCGACATTGCTGACTTCGCTCTTGTGAAGATCGATCTGAACGAAACGCTCAAAGACAGGCCAGAGGATCTTGCCGTCGCGAAGGCGTTTGAGATGATCGATGAAGAGAAACTTCTCGATGAAGATGTCCCGGACGTTGGATGAGAAGCTCGTGATATACTTGATCAGGTTGTCGTAGAGCTGTCCCGGCTCCTGGTTGCGCATCTTGTCGAGTGTCAGCGCCGAGAGGTTGTAGACCTTGATACCATCGCCCACGGCATCGAAGAGCATCATGTCACGGGTGAGGTCATCCACGCCATCCGGCAGCGCATCGCTCGCTTCCAGGACATTAGCTTTGGAAGCTTCCAGGATACAGTCGAGACGCCGCAGCACGATGAAGGGCAGGATGACGTTGCCATACTCGGATTGCTTGAAGTCGCCCCTGAGTATCTCTGCGATCGACCAGGCGAAGGACGAAAGTGATTTGACGTTCTCAGACGCTTGCATGATTAGCTTGCCCTCCCGAAGCAATTACAGGTTCAAGTGGATGCCGCAGTCTGGTGAGCGATACAAGGGTGCCTTGATTGCATCAGCAAGAATGCCCTGCATGGCGGTCCAAAGTACTTCCGAGGGCTGTCTTCGGGACCAGCTTTAGCGTTAACGTTTCTATAAGCGAACCAGTTGTGGTTGTGATGAAGCCGTCGCGTGACACGTGCCAAACCTCGTGTCATATAGCCCACCGTTGTGACACGCAGCCGTGGTGGAATTGGTAGACACGCGGGACTCAAAATCCTGTTTTCGTTGAGAAAGTGAGAGTTCGAGTCTCTCCGGCTGCACCATTAAGAACGCCTTCAAAATCCGTTTCTGGCAACAGAGTGCCGGTTCAAGTCCGGCCCGGGGCACCAGTCGCAGCCGGTCGCGTCAGCGATCAATCGATCCAGTGGATCGATTTAAGGCGAAGAATGCGGCGGTAGCCGCCGATCCGGCTGACTTGTATACGAAATGAATGCCCCGGCAGGGGCTTGTCTGATTGGCTCCGTATCGGCGCTGCGCGCCTCACATGAGCCGGGCTCCTGGCTGCGAGGCCAGCCCCAACACGGCGTCAGAGGCTGCGACCTCAGTTCCCATTTCCTCACGCGCTGCATGGCCTAGCTCTCATCCAAGTCAGAAGGGAGCCGCACATGTCAGCTGTCATCATTGGAGCCACCGGCGGTATCGGCCGCGCGCTGGTTGAAGAGCTGCATGCGCGTGGCGGGTTTAACAATATCCACGCCTTGTCACGTTCTGGCGGCGGTGAGTGGCCGAAAGGCGTGACGCCTGGCAAGATCGATATTGTGAATGAAGAGAGTATCGAAGCGGCCGCTACGCGTGTGAAAGAGGATGGGCCGGTCGAGCTTTGTATCATCGCGGCAGGCATCCTCTCTGATGGTGAGACGCTGCAGCCGGAGAAGAGCTGGCGCCATCAGTCGATGGACGCGTATGAACGCGTCTTTCGCCTCAACACGTTTGGTCCGGGTCTTGTTGCAAAGCACTTCCTGCCCTTGATGCCGCGCGGCGAGCGGGCTGTCTTTGCGGCGTTGTCGGCGCGGGTCGGGTCTATTGGCGACAATGGCTTTGGCGGCTGGCATGCGTACCGCGCCTCGAAAGCTGCGCTCAACATGCTGATCCGCAACTTCGCCATTGAGTGGACTCGCAAGTCAGAGGAAAGCATTTGCGTCGGCCTTCACCCGGGCACGGTGGACACCGGACTTTCAAAGCCGTTTCAGGGAAATGTGCCCGACGAAAAACTGTTCACCCCGCAACAGTCTGCAGATTACTTGCTCGATGTGATCGAGAAGCTTACCCCCTCCGATACCGGAAAGGTTCTTGACTGGCAGGGAGAGACCATCGAGCCCTAAAAGGGCCGTCAATCACTATTGGATTGGCGTATTCTCCAGAACGGAGCGCGCATCATAGGCCTGCGGCGTATCCGGGCGCGGCCCTCGGCCGACAAGTATCTCAATGCTTTCGGTTGTTCTGGCGCTTGAGCCACCGAGCGGTACGCCGATCCCAACACCCACACCGACGCCGGAGCCATAGCGGCCAGATGAACTACTGCCGCCAATGGAAAGTGATGAGCGTGAGCGACTACTCTCGTCAGTATCGATATAGCCGCCGACAATGCGGAACCAGTCGGCATTGTTCTCCAGCGTCACTTCGGCTGCGCGGCGCAGCACATAGCTGCGCGCGTCTTGAGGCGATAGGGCCGTGTAACTGACGCGGTAACGGTCCGACTCAATCGGCTGGACGGTGAAGCCTTGAGCGCTGGCTGATGTGGCTGGCCCATAAGGCTGCGCCGTGGTGCACGCACCGAGAAAGAACGCAGCGATACCGGCTGCAAGATAGGTCTTTTTCATGTGAGGTCCTGCCTTTCACGGGGCCAGTCTAGCGTGGCCCCCTGACAGAATGAACGCCCCGGAGCCGGAAAGTTCCCCGATGCGTACTGCGCCTTCAGTTCTTCGGCTTGCCCGAAACGTTCCGACCGAAATTGACGTCGGATGTGTCTTGCCCAGCATCGATGATGGCCTTGCGGATGCCGCGCGCGCGCTCGAATTCCTTCATCAGTGTTTCGCCATCACCCCATCGGATAGCGCGCTGCAGGGCGGCGAGATCTTCGCTGAAGCGGCCCAGCGTTTCTAGCACGGCCTCGCGATTGTTCAGGAAGACGTCGCGCCACATGGTCGGGTCGGACGCAGCGATCCGCGTGAAATCGCGGAAGCCGCCGGCTGAATATTTCACCACGTCGCCTTCGCCGACGCTTTCCATGTCATAGGCGGTCGAGACGATATTGTAGGCAATCAGGTGGGGCAGGTGAGACGTAATGGCGAGGACGCGGTCATGGCGGCCTGCCTCCATGATCTCTACCTTTGAGCCGAGCATTTCCCAGAAGGCCGCCAGACGGTCGAGCGCGGAGTTGTAGGCTTCTTCCTGCTGGGGCAGGGGCGTCAGGATGTACCAGGCATCCCGGAAGAGCGTCGAGAAACCGGCTTCCGGGCCTGACTTTTCAGTGCCTGCGATCGGGTGGCCGGGAATGAGGTGCACGCCTTCAGGGCAATGCGCCTGCATGGCCGCGAGCGCCTTTTCCTTTACGGAACCAACATCACTCAAGATGGCGCCCGGCTTCATCGACGAGGCAAGCCCCTCGCAGGCGGCCTCGATTGCGCCAACCGGAACGCAAAGAATGACGCAGTCCGCGTCAGCGCACGCAATGGCTGCCGTTTCGCAGACCTCACCCAGACCAAGCTGTCCTGCGCGGCGACGCACGTCTTCGTCAGCATCGTAGATCGCAATCTTGCCAGCCGCGCCATTTTCGCGGGCAGCGAGAGCGATCGAAGACCCGATCAGCCCGGCCCCGATAATGGCAATCCGGTCAAAAACGGGTTTGATCATCGCCTAACTGCCCTTCGCGAGGTCGTTAAAGGCGGCGAGCACGTCATCATTGGCTTCCTTGGTACCAATAGACAGACGCATGCAGTGCGGCAGGCCGTAGGCTCTCATGTCGCGAATGACGATGCCTTTTGAGCGCAGGAAGATATCGGCTTCCTCAGCGCGCATCTCGCTGCCGAAATCGATCAGGAGGAAGTTTGCAACGCTCGGGAAAACCTTGAAGCCCATCTCTTCGAGAGCCGGCTTCAGCCGGTCCAGTTCGCTGTTATTGTGCTCAACCGACTTCGCCACGAAGGCGTCATCATTGAGCGCGGCGAGACAGGCGGCCTGCGCGACCGAGGTCACATTGAATGGCCCACGTACGCGGTGGACGGCATCAATGATGCTTTCCGGGCCATAGGCCCAGCCAAGGCGAAGGCCGGCCAAGCCATGTATCTTGGAGAAGGTGCGCGTGACCAGCACGTTCGAATAGTCGCGCGCCATATCCATGCCGTCATCATAATCGTCCTGCTGGACGTATTCGGCATAGGCGCCGTCGAGGACCAGAAGGATGTCTTCGCGCAAGCCGGCCTGCAGGCGTTTGACTTCGCTATAGGGGATATAGCTGCCGGTTGGATTGTTCGGGTTTGCAAGGAAGACGATCTTCGTTTTGTCCGTCACGCGCTCGAGCATGGCATCGACATCCGTGCGCAGGTCCTTCTCAGGCGCGCTGACAAGCTTGGCGCCGGCTTGTTGTGCCACGAGGCTGTAGACCAAGAAGCCGTGGGCAGATTGCAGGACTTCATCCCCCGGCTGGAGATAGGCGCGGCCGAGGAGCTGGAAGATCTCATCGGAGCCTGCACCGCAAACAATGCAGTCCGGGTTGATATCGAATTTCGCACCGATGGCCTGACGGAGCGCGAAGGCTGAGCCGTCCGGATAGAGCTCTAGGTGCTGCGCCGCCTTGGTGAGGGCCTCGACAGCCTTGTCACTGCAGCCAAGCGGATTCTCGTTTGAGGACAATTTCCAGCCATGGTCGAGCTTCTGGCCGCCCTTGTAAGGCGTAATCGCTAGAATGTTCGAAAGTGGCTTTGGCCCGGTCATGAGAGAGCTCCCTGTTTCAAGCTGAACCTCGTGGCCAAGGATGGGCCGAAAATCAAGTGAGAGCCTGTGAATGACCGCGCCAATCATGCTTGACAGAGGCGCATCCTGCCGACACCTCAGGCGCCATGCCGGACAACGCCCCGCCACAGACCAGCGCCCTGCGCGTGCTCACCCTGCCAGAGCCCTTGAAGCTCGATTGCGGCGAAACGCTCGATCATGTCGAGATCGCCTATGAGAGCTGGGGTGAGCCGAACGCGGACCGGTCGAATGTCATCCTGATCTGCCATGCGCTGACAGGTGACCAGTTTGCAGCATCGCCCAACCCGGTGACCGGCCGCCCTGCCTGGTGGCCGCGCGTCATCGGGCCGGGTCTCGCCATTGACACGGACCAATATTTTGTCATCGCGACCAATGTGTTGGGTGGCTGCATGGGTACGACGGGGCCTGCTTCAAATGCGCCAGACGGCAAACCTTACGGGACCCGTTTCCCGGTCATCACGATTGGCGACATGGTGCGTGCCCAGCGCGCTTTCATAGCCGCGCTTGGCATCGACAGCCTGTTCTCGGTGATCGGCGGGTCTATGGGCGGCATGCAGGCGCTGGAATGGGCCGCGCAGGCACCCGGGCAAGTTTTTACTTCCGTGCCGATTGCCACTTCGGCCCGCCATTCTGCCCAGAATATCGCCTTCTACGAAGTCGGTCGTCAGGCCATCATGGCCGATCCGGACTGGTGTGAGGGAAACTACCTGGCGCAAGGCAAGCGCCCCTCGCGCGGGCTTGCCATCGCCCGTATGGCGGCGCACATCACCTATGTTTCCGAGGGCGCGCTGAAGCGGAAGTTCGACCGTGGCCTGCAGGACCGCGAGAAGACCAGCTTCAGTTTCGACGCAGATTTCCAGGTGGAGTCCTATCTGCGCTATCAGGGCCATTCCTTCGTCGACCGGTTCGATGCCAACTCGTACCTCTATGTCACGCGGGCGATGGACTATTTCGACCTTTCATCGCGTAGTGAGGGGCGGCTTGCAGACGTCTTCAGGGATACGCCGGTCCGCTTTTGCGTTTTCTCCTTCTCCTCTGACTGGCACTATCCGCCAGAGGCAAACCGCGAGATTACCCGCGCTCTCATCGCGGCGGGTGCAGAAGTGAGCTATCTCGATATCCAGTCCGACAAGGGCCATGACGCCTTCCTGCTGGAAGAACCGATCTATGAGAGGGCGCTGGAAGGGTTCCTGTCTTCGAGTGCTGAGCTGAGGGGCATCTAGTGGTGGAGCAACGAACAGTCCGCCCGGACCATGAAGCGATTGCGCGGCGCGTACGCCAGGGCGCTCGTGTGCTTGATGTCGGCTGCGGAGATGGGGCGCTGCTGGACCTTCTGAAATCGACGCGTAGTGTCGATGCCCGCGGACTGGAGCTTTCCAGCGAGACCGCTGGCATCGCGATGGCGCGTGGTCTGTCTGTCATTCAGGGCGATGCCGATAGCGATCTGGAACTTTTTCCCGATGACAGTTTCGAGGTCGCGATCCTGTCTCAGGCTGTCCAGCAGATGCGCCGCCCGGCCCGTGTCCTTGGAGAGTTGGCGCGCATCGCACCAGAAGTCATCGTATCGTTCCGCAATTACGGTTTGTGGAGCCGAAGGCTCACGCTCATTCGTCAGGGCCGCATGCCCGCCCCCGGTCTTGCGCATGAGGATGGTGTTCTGCTGCCTGTAACAGCTCTGGACATGATCGAACTCGCGGCCCGCCTTGGCCTTGCCTGCGTCGCGGTGGCGCCTGTGCGGGGCGGGGAAGTCGGCGCGTTCCGCAACAAGGGGCTCAAGCGCCTTAACTGGGGCGCAGACGAGGTCATCCTTCATCTGAAGCGGATATGAAAAACCGGCAGGCACGTTTTGTGCTGCCGGTCGTTCAACATGGATTGGGAGGCAGGCGCTAGCCGCCGAGCGCCTGCTCGTTCTTTTCGCCCGTCCGGATGCGGGTCACGCTGTCCAGGCCGGAGACGAAAATCTTGCCGTCACCGATGGTGCCGGTGTTCGCCGCGCTGATCACAGCTTCGACCAGACGGTCGACATCGCCTGTCGCGCAGGCAACTTCGACTTTGACCTTTGGCAGGAGGCGGACTTCGTACTCCGCGCCGCGATAGACTTCGGTCTTGCCCTGTTGGCGTCCGTAGCCACGGACTTCGGAGACTGTCAGACCGGCAACGCCAACTTCGCTCAATGCGTCGATGACAGCATCAAGCCTGCTTGGTTTGAAGATCGCGGTAATAAGTTTCATGGCCCCAGAGCCTCCCATTGTTCAACATTTGTGATGAAAGCGTGACGTGACGGGTCGGTCAACGTGAGAAATTTCGACTTTCTGGCCGTTGGAACGTGCTGCCTCATTTCTAGGCAACTGTGCCACACCTTTGCGCCCGGTTGCCAGTCCTGTGACGGGTGCAGCGGCCCCGCTGCCGGGTTTTGCATAAAGATGCTTGATCGCCTCGACCATGACCGCGCCGCCCAGTCCCGGCACGGCAAACCCGCCGAAATTCTCAAATCCATCGGCTGCATGGGTGAGGAAGCGCCAGTCGATCGGCGGCAGGTGAAGCGCTGTCGTACTGGCGGTCACCTGGAACAGGTGATCGTTCAGCCACTGTATAAGCTGACGGCGCGTCCAAGGGCGGCCATGCCCGAACGGTGTGCCTTCGCTCAACGACCAGAGCCCCTTGCGGTTGGCAACGATGATGAGGGCGCGGCCTTCAGGCGCCAGCACCCGCCATGCCTCACGCATGACGGCGCGCGGGCTTTCGGCCTCTTCGACGGCATGCAGCAGGATCACCCGGTCGAAAGATCCATCCGCGAAGGGCAGGCGGTCTTCTTCAGAAATGCAGGCTGACACGCCGCGGTCGGTTCCAGCCCAGTAGCTTGCCTCACCGAGGTGTGGTGTGACCGCGACCGTTGATTTTGCCGTCAGCGACAGTCCTGCCAGCAACGGATGCGCATATCCCATCCCGAGAACGGACTGGTTTGCGCAGTCGCCCCACAGGTCGTTCAGCCGCCGGAGCAGCAGATAGCAGGCCGTCTCTCCAAGGCTGGAGGCGTAAAAATTCTCAAGGTCGCGCGCGCGCTGTCTCATACAGGCCTTGTTTCACAATCTGCCTTTGGTCTTAAATGGGGGCATGATCGAAATTCACCAGTTTCCATGCCTGAAAGACAATTACGGCTTTCTTGCGCACGACACCAAATCCGGCATGACCGTGGCTATCGACACGCCAGACGGAGAAAAATACCTGGCTGAGGCCGAGACCCTTGGCTGGACCATAAACGAGATCTGGAACACGCACTGGCATCCAGACCACGCTGGCGGCAATGAGCTGATCAAGAAAGCAACGGGCTGCCGCATCCTTGGTCCTGCCGGCGAGGCGGAGAAAATCCCAGGCATCGACCAGCATCTGTCAGGCGGCGACACGGTCCGGCTGGGTGATATGGAGGTCGTGATTGTTGATGTGCCTGGCCACACGCTTGGTCACATCGCTTACCACGTACCAGAGGCGCGGACGGCCTTCGTCGGTGATGCGCTCTTCGCGTTGGGTTGTGGCCGTGTCTTTGAGGGCGATGCCAAGATGATGTGGGCGAGCCTGTCGCGCCTCAAATCGCTACCAGCCGAAACCGTCATCTACTGCGCACATGAGTATACGCAGGCGAATGCCCGCTTTGCGCTCAGCGTTGATCCGTCCAATCCTGCGCTGGTCTCTTATGCGCAGGAAGTCGAGATGAAGCGCCAGCGCGGTGACTGGACCGTCCCGACCGTTCTCTCGCGAGAGCTTGAGGCCAACCCGTTCCTGCGGGCAGACGATGCCGAACTGCAGGCCGCCATGGGCCATGCGGGCGACCCAGTCGCGACTTTTGCGGAAATCCGCGCGCGCAAGGACAGCTTCTGACCATGTCAGCCCTGTCCGGCGACCTCGGCGCCAATGAGATTATCAGGCTCCTCGGCCTGAAGCCGCATCCTGAGGGCGGTCACTATGCAGAGATGTACCGCTCTGAGGGCGAGGGGCGTGCGGCCTGCACCACAATCTATTATCTGCTGCAGGCAGACGAAGTCTCAGCCTGGCACCGCGTCGATGCTGACGAGGTGTGGGCCTGGCACGCGGGCGGGCCGCTTGCGCTGACGCTGTCGCCGCCGGACGGTGTCGGGGCGACACCTTACAAGCTCGGTCCTGATCTTCGCGCGGGCCAGCGCCCGCAACTCGTCGTGCCAAAAGATCACTGGCAGACCGCCGAAACGCTTGGTGCGTGGACCCTGGTCAGTTGTTTCGTCGCGCCGGGGTTTGACTTTGCAGGCTTCGAAATGGCGCCGGAGACCTGGCGCCCGAAGGTCTAGGAAGAGCTTTCGGCTTCTTTCCTCCCCCGCCTGCCGGCACCTCCCCCGTAAACGGGGGAGGAGTCCCCCAGCGCAGTTGGACGTTATCCAGCCGTCAGGCCGCCATCCAGAACCAGTTCCGCGCCGTGCATATAGCTGCTCTCGTCTGAGGCGAGGAACAGCATGCCATTGACGATTTCCTGAATTGTGCCTGTGCGCCCGAAAGGCACGGCCTCGCCGGTCATGCCAGCAAGCGTCGCGTCGCGTGGCATGTTGCTCGACGTGCTCTCCTCGGTCCCGATCAGCGTGTCCCAGATCGCGGTTGAGATGATGCCGGGATGGATGGAATTGACACGGATGCCATCTTTCGCTTCGGCGCATTCAAGTGCGACTGATTTGGTAAAGCTCTTCACCGCGGCCTTTGTTGCACAATAGCAAGAGAAGTTTGCCGTCGAGCGGATGCCTGCCACAGATGAGACGTTTATGATGTTACCGATGCCCGCTTCACGCATCAGCGGCAGGGCGTACTTCACGCCAAGAAAGACACCGTCGACATTTACGGCCATCATCTTGCGCCAGAGGTCATAGTCCATCTCATGGACAAGGCCCGTCATACCGATCCCTGCATTGTTGATTAGGATGTCGAGTTTGCCGTGCTGGCTGCGGATATTGCCAATGACATTCCGCCAGGCATCTTCAGAGGTGACGTCGTGGCTTATGAAGTTTGCCTGACCGCCCGAGCCCTCGATCTCAGCGACGAGGGCCTTTCCGGCGTCCGCTTCGATATCAGTCGCTACGATTATTGCGCCTTCTGCTGCGAAACTCAGTGCAGCCTGACGGCCGATCCCCTTCGCCGCGCCAGTGATACAGACCACACGGCCTTCAAACCTGTTTGCCATGGTGTTTCTCCCTCGATTGCCGCGTTTGCAGATGCGGCTTGGAGGGAAGTCTGTTCAGCGATTGCGGCGCACTGCAAGTCTGACGCAGGGACAGATGGCCTGTCGCCTCAGCTCGGGAAACCACCAGCTTTGCTCAAGCTGGAACTCACGTCGTGACCGAGCACGGTTTCCAGCCATTTCGCTGTCTCGATCAGCTTGCCGAGGTCGAGACCCGTCTCGAAACCAGCGCGCTCGAGCATGTAGACGACGTCCTCGGTCGCGACATTTCCAGTCGCAGCTGGGGCGAATGGACAGCCGCCAATCCCGCCGCAGCTTGCATCGATAACGTCGACCCCAGCATCGACAGCCGCCGCGACATTGGCAAGCGCCGCGCCGCGCGTGTCATGAAAGTGCATGCGCAGGAAGACATCGGGCGCTTCCATGGTCACCCGCTCGATCAGCGACCTCACCTGCCAGGGTGTCGCCACACCGATCGTGTCGCCAAGGGCGAGTTCGCCGACGCCAGCGCGTTGCGCACGGGCCGCGAGGTTGCCGACAACAAGCGGATTGACTTCGCCGTCATACGGGTCACCGAAGGCCACAGAAATGGTCGCCGACAGTGGAATGCCGGCCTCATGGATGAGCGGCGCACACTGCATCAGCATGTCGGCGCTCTCGCTTGGGCTCATGCCCTGATTGCGTTTCCCGAAACCTTCGCCAGCCACAAGGACGAAATTGATCTCGTCAGCTTTCGCGTCGATGGCACGGCGCACGCCTTTCTCATTCAGGGCCAGCGCGATGTGCCGGGTTGGCTTTGATCGATCGACGCCAGCGAAGACCTCTGTCGAGTCCGCCATCTTGGGCACGGCCTTTGGCGAGACAAAACTGCCAGACTCCATCCGGCGCACGCCTGCCTCTTCCAGCCGTGTGATGAATTCCAGTTTCTGCGCCGTCGTCAGATTGCCGGGATCGTTCTGAAGGCCGTCGCGGGGGCCGACCTCCACGATGTCGATACGTCTGGTCATCAAAGGGTCCTGTTCCTATCGCCCCTGAAAGGCAGGGGCACGCTTCTCGACAAAGCTGGCGACGCCTTCCTTGAAGTCAAAGGCCGAGAAGCTGTTCTTCATCTCCTCGTCGGCAACTTCAAGACTGGCTGCGAAGTCCTGGAAATAGGATTCGCGGATCTGGCGCTTCATGATGGCGACAGAGCGGGGCGAGACCTGGGTCGCGAGATGCTGCGCAACGCCGTCGACATGCGCCTGGAGATCGCCGCCGGGCAGGGCCGCATTGACGAGCCCCATCTGCGCAGCCTCGCGCCCATCGAACTTGCGCGCCGTAAACAGCAGGTCCAGCGCATTCGCCTCACCGATGAGGCGCGGCAATAGCCAGGCAATCCCATGTTCTGCGATCAGCCCGCGCTGGGCAAAGGCGGTCGTGAATTTGGCGACTTCGTTGGCAAAACGAAGATCGGCATAGAGCGCGAAGATCAGGCCGATGCCCGCGCAAGGCCCGTTGATCGCGGCGATAATTGGCTTTGGGCAGGCATAGAGATAGCCGAACCGTCCAGGATAAAGCTGCTCGATGCCGTCCTTGTGGGCGGGCGCTTCGGCCTCCGGCGCTTCGCCGCCGCCGGACTGTATACCTTGCAGTCCCTGCATGTCTGCGCCTGCGCAGAAACCGCGCCCTTCGCCGGTGATCACTATGACGCGGACCGCATCATCCTCCCCCGCCGCGCGGACCGCCTGCTCGACCTCGCTCGCCATTTTCGGCGTCCAGGCATTCAGCCTGTCTGGCCGGTTCAGACTGATCGTGAGAACGCCGTTTTCGCTTGTTGTCTTGATCTCTTCTGGTGCGCTCATCCTGTATCTCCCTTGTTTTTCTGGCGTGATACCGGACAGACACGAGGCCTCAAGTCAATTGCTTGTCACGTTCGTCAAACGCTCAGCGCCTATGACACCGTCCAGAAGTCTTAATTCAAGCATTTCTTCGGGAGGCCCATGCAGGACCGAGATGTCCCCAGTGGTCTCAGCGACGACGGCGTGTATCTGCTCAAACCGGGTGACGTTGGCTTCGCGCAGTTTCGCGATCAGATCAGCGCGCGTGATCTTTGCTTTCAGCATCTGTTTTTCGTCGATTTCGCCGCCCCACATGATCAGCCGCGGTTGGTTGTCGACAATCATCTGCACGAAACTGAAGCGCTTTCGCAATTCTGCGACGGCGGCCTGCATTGCGAACAGGATGATCATGGCCGCCATGCCCTGTAGCAGAGGTGGATCCTTGGCGATGAAAATAGCCGCCAGGATCGACCCGGTCGCCACAGTGACGGCAAAGTCGAAGCCACTCATTTTCGAGAAACTGCGCAGTCCGAAGATGCGTGTCAGCAGGACGACAGTGGCATACATGCCAAGGCCGCCCAGAAGCACCATGCCCACCGCCGACCAGCTCGTTGCAATCCAGTCCATCATGGCTTGCGCCCTCCCCATCATTGATCCAAACAGAGCGCATGCCTGACACTTCAGTTCCCGCCCCGCTCGCTGGCCTGCGCGTCATTGAGCTTGGCCAGCTCATCGCCGGCCCGTTCTGCGCGCAGCTGCTTGGCGATTTCGGCGCCGAAATCATCAAGGTCGAAGCCCCGGATGCGCCTGACCCGGCCCGCGGCTGGGGCGCGGCCAAGAAGGACGGCCAGAGCCTTTTCTGGCCCATCATCGCTCGCAACAAGAAGTCGCTGACGCTGAACCTTCGCACCTCTGAGGGCCAGACCATCCTCAAACAGCTCGCCGAAACCGCAGACGTGCTGGTGGAAAACTTCCGTCCCGGCACGCTGGAGCGCTGGGGCCTTGGCCCGGACGTGCTCCACGCTCTCAACCCCCGCCTCGTGATCGCGCGTATCTCCGGCTATGGCCAGACCGGCCCCGAAAGCGCCAAGGCAGGCTATGCCAGCGTCGGTGAGGCCAAGGGCGGGCTTCGCTACATGATCGGCGAACCGGACCGCCTGCCAGCGCGCGCCGGTGTGTCCCTCGGCGACACGATGACGGGGACATTCGCTGCGCTCGGGACGATGATGGCGCTCTTTTCCCGTGAGAAAACCGGCAAGGGGCAGGTCGTCGACGCCGCCATCTATGAAAGCGTCATGGCCTTCATCGAAAGCATCATTCCTGAATATGCGCTCGCAGGCCATACAAGAGAACGCACCGGCCCGATCCTGCCGCGCGTCGCCCCATCCGGTGTCTATCCATGCGCAGACGGAATGGTCATCATCGGGGCCAATCAGGACACGCTTTTCCGGCGGCTGGCAGAAATGATCGGTGCCGACTGGGCCGATGATCCGCGCTACGCGACCCATGATGCGCGCGGCGACAACCAGCTTGAGCTGGATGAGAAGATCGCCGCCTGGACCGGGGAACATACCGTGGCGGACGTCCTTGCCCAGTGCGAAACCAACGCTGTCCCCTGCGGCCCGGTCAACACGGCCCGCGACATGCTGGAAGACGCGCACATAAAGGCGCGTGAGGCGATCATCCGCGTTGCTCACCCCATGCTCGGCGAGGTGCCCATGCAGGGCGTCTTCCCAAAGCTTTCCGACACTCCGGGCCGTGTCGATCACGCAGGACCGGCGCTCGGCGCTGACACAGCGACTATCCTCTCAACCCTCGGCGTTGACGCGTCAGAACAGGCGCGCCTGCGCAATAAGGGAGTCATCTGATGATGAACCTGAAACCCCCGCTTTCCGGCTCTGAACAGGACGAAGCGAAAGAGCTGCGGCCGAAATTCAATTCTGATGGTCTGATCCCCGCGGTGGCGCAGGATAGCGCGACGGGCGAAGTGCTTATGATGGCCTGGATGAACGAAGAGGCGCTCCGCCAGACAGTCGAGACTGGCGAAGCGACCTATTTCTCGCGCTCGCGTGGCAAGCTGTGGCGCAAAGGTGAAACGTCCGGCAATACACAGTCCGTCGACGAAATCCTTATCGACTGCGACCAGGATACGCTCCTTCTTAAGGTGAGCCAGAAGGGGCCTGCATGTCACACTGACCGGAAATCCTGCTTCTACCGCAAGGTCTCTCCCGATGGAGCGCTATCTTTCGCTGACTAGCCCGTCTAGATTGGCGAAACGGCTGTTTAACGGGGACTTGGATCAATGAAGAACCTGCCACTTATTTCGCTTGGCGTACTCGCTCTGGCCATGAGCGCCTGCTCTCCGGCAGAGCCAAACGGCGATGAAACCACGCCGATCCCTCCGGCGGAGGGCGAGACATCCGATGATGCGGCCACTGACGCGGCAACTGGTGAAACGCCTTCCTACGCAATGGCGTTTGAACCTGCCGAAGAGCTTCAGCTGATCAAGCTCGATTGCGGAACGATCTATGTCTCTGATCTCTATATCTTCTCGGTCGAGGGTGACTATGCCGGCCAGACCGACACATTCACCGACACGTGCTGGCTGGTCCGCCATCCGGACGGCGACCTTCTCTGGGATCTCGGGCTTCCGGGCGAACTGGTCGAGGCCGGTGAGCAGACGCAGGACGTCTTCACCGTATCGCTGGAGAAAACGATTTCCGATCAGCTGATCGGAATGGGCCTCGGCATGTCGGACGTGGAAATGGTTTCCATTTCTCATAGCCATTTTGATCATGTCGGTCAGGCAGGCGATATCGACGCTTCCACCACCTGGCTCGTCAATGAGGCCGAGTACAATTTCATGTTTCCTGAAGCTGGTGCTGAAAGCCAAGCCGAGGGCCAGTCAGAAAGCCAGTTCCCGGCGTTCGAAAACCTGACGCGCGAGACGATTGGCGACAATCACGACGTGTTCGGCGACGGCGCTGTGATCATCATGGAAACGCCGGGCCACACGCCTGGCCACGCTTCGCTTCTTGTGAACCTGCCGGAGACCGGTCCTGTCTTTCTGACGGGTGATCTCTATCACCGCGAGGAAAGCCGCGAAGGTGAAAGGGTCCCGGCATTCAATACCGATGTCGAAGAGACGCGCGCATCCATCGCAGCGTTCGAAGCGCGGGCAGAAGAGCTTGGCGCCCGTGTCATCATTCAGCATGAGCCGGCAGATACGAACGATCTTCCGGACGTGATGCGCTAGTTTTGGCTTTCGCCGGAAGCGTCTATTCGGCGCTTCCGGTATCAAGGCCGAGCAGACCTTTCAGGATCTGCACCTGCCGGTCAAAAGCCGGTGTGCCGGGCGCGACAAGTTCGACATGCCCGCCGGGAACCTCAATATATTCAGCATCGTCACCGGCCGCTGTTGCTTTCGCGGTATAGCCCTGTCCGAGTTGCGGCGGCGCGATCCTGTCGCGCGCGCTGTTCACGATTATCTGACGGACACCAAGCGGCAATAGGGCTGCCGGTGACGTGTCAGAAAAGGCGTCTACACGGCCAGTGGATGAGGGACCCGTCAGCAAGTCCATGATGTCGGAAAGGCAGCCAGCCTCTGTGACGGGCGCGGAGGCTTCGAGGTCGGCGAGGCCACCGATATTCATGACGGCCTCCGGTAAGAAGGGCGCGTCTTCGTAAAGAGGGCTTTGCTCAGCAATATTTGGCCGCGCCGCTGCCCAGAGGGCGAGGTGTCCGCCAGCTGAATGGCCGGTCGCCACAACGTTTGAGGTATCAAGACCGAGCGCCGGACCCTTGTCTTTCAGGGCATCAACGGCGCGGGCCACATCCAGGAAAGTCCCCGGATACCCGCCACCCGCCTCGTCGACGCCGCGATATTCGATGTTCCAGACAGCCAGGCCTTCATTGCGAAGGGCATCGGCGGCATAATTCATCAGCGTCCGGTCAGCGATTTCCTTTTGCCAGCAACCGCCATGGATCATCAGGACAGTCGGGAACGGGCTTTCGCCAACTGGTATCCAGACATCGACGATGTCAGTTGCGCCGGGACCTGTCGTGACGGACATATCCGGCTGTGGGAGCGGACGTCCCAGCAGGTCGCTCCACGTCAAGAGTGACTCTTCCGCTACCGCCGTCGCTCCAGTTTCTGCTATAGCGCTGTCCTCATTCAGTTCCGCGACGCTATCAGCTGGATGAGTATCGTCAGCGCAAGCAGCAAGCAGGAGCGCAGCTGCGCAAAGTTGGGATTGAATACGCAAAGGCTTGCTCCAACAGCTGAATCTCCATTGATCTGCCCGCCAAGCCGCGCAATGGCAAGAGAACCGAATGGGCCCATAAGGGTTAATGTCTGATGATCTACAAGTGCCCCTCCAGCCGCGATAGCGCGATTGCCAGCGACCGGCACGACATCCTCGCCCATGCGCGCGAAGCTTTCGATGTGGAAGGCGGCCTGATCTATCTGGTGGGGCATTCGCTTGGCCCGGCCACGCACAATGCGCTCGATGCGCTGCACCAGGCGGCCAAGTATGACTGGCGCCGCGGATTGGTGCGGTCATGGAATAGCGCCGGCTGGTTCGCGCTTGCCAAGGCGACAGGGGCGCAGCTTGCCCGCCTGGTCGGCGCGCGCCAGCAGGAAGTCATGATCGCTGACAGTGTCTCTGCGAATATCTTCAAGCTCGCATCTGCGGCGCTCTCCGCGGGTCTGCCAGCATCGGCTACCCTCATCATCGAAGAAGACGAGTTTCCGACAGATCAATACATTGCCGAAGCCCTCTCAACGCTTCAGGACGCTGAATTCCGGCGGGTGGAGGCAGGTCGGGGCATCGCTGCCATGCAGGAAACCGGCGGCGTCCTCATCCGCAGTCTCGTCAACTATCGAAACGCTGAGCGCCGTGACATGGCTGCGGAGGAAAAGCTCGCTCGGAAAGCTGGCGGCCTCATCATCTGGGACCTCAGCCATGCAACAGGCGTGATTGAGGTCGCGCTGAACAAGGCAGGCGCATGGCTTGCCACAGGGTGCACCTACAAATATCTGAATGGTGGCCCGGGCGCGCCGTCATTCCTTTACGTCGAAAAAGATCTGATCGAAAAGCTCGAAAGCCCGATGCCAGGCTGGATGGGCCATGCCAGCCCGTTCAACTTCGATCCGGAATACACCCCGGCAGAAGATATTACCCGCTTCGCCAACGGCACGCCGCCTATCCTGTCGCTTGCAGCCCTCTCAGGCGCCCTTGAAGCCTTCGAGGCACTGGACATCTCGCTCGTGGCAGCAAAGGCCCGGGCGCTGGGTGACCTTGTGACGAAGCGCGCGCGCGATATTGGCCTTACTGTGTGCTCACCGCTCCCGGGCAAGGATCGCGGCGGCCATGTCAGCTTCAGCCATCCGCATGCGCACGAAATCGTCCGGGCGCTCGCCGCGCGCAATATTCTCGCCGATTTCCGCGCCCCCGACACGATCCGCTTCGGTCTGTCGCCGCTCTTCCTGCGCTTTGTCGACGTCTGGGATGCAATGGACGCGCTAGCAGACATCCTCGAGACGGAAAGCTGGGACAAGGAAGAATACCGCGAGCGCGCTGCCGTCACCTGAGGCCGCGTTCCGCGTCAGACACCTCAAAACGTAAGCGCTGAATTGGCGACCCCGACAGGATTTGAACCTGTGACCTACAGATTAGGAATCTGTTGCTCTATCCTGCTGAGCTACGGGGTCGCGCGGATTCTGGCGATAACGCGTTTTTGGCTGTGTTAGAAGGGGTGGCGATGCGGAAGGGACTGGCACATGTGGCAGCTGCGCTCCTCATCGTTACGGCGTGTGGCAACACGGATCCGCTATCGCAGATGCAGCCGGGGGAGCGCGGCCGCGTGGTGCGTATCATCGATGGCGACGCGCTGGTCCTTGATACCGGACAGAGCGTGCGTCTCGTCGGCCTTGAAGCGCCTGCGATGAACTGGCGTGACAATGACCCTGACCCTTTCGCAGAAGACGCGTCCCGAATGCTGGAAGATATGGTCATGGGGCGGGAAGTTCGCCTCTACTATCCGGGCCTGACACGCGACCGGTACGATCGCGCGCTGGCGCATGTCGAGACGGTCGATGCCAAGGGCCCGCGCTTCTGGTTGAATGAGGAAATGCTGCGCCGGGGCGGTGCCCGCCTTCGTGTCTATCCTGACACCTCTGCGGGCAGCGACGCGCTCGTCCAGGCTGAACGCGAGGCACGCAGCGAAGAGCTGGGACTGTGGCAAGAGGCTGCTTATCTGCCTCTACAGGCACGCGCGATAGAGCGGGAGACGCGCGGCTTTCTCATTGTACTGGCAGAGCTCGGCAGCGAGGCACCCGTTCCGGCAGAAAACTATGGCGCACGCCCGGCCTGCGCCCGCTCAACGGCGGATCGAGCGCTTGTCATCGACATTGCGAGAGGCGCGGAAGCCCTTTGCGATCTGCCGGCGGGAACAGTGGGGGAGTTTCGGGGATGGGTGTCGGGTGGACGCCTTGATCTCGTCCACCCGCTCCATTTCGCGGCGCAATCGCCGGGCGACTAGCCCGCGATGTATTGCGCGCCGTTCACCGTCATGGTTGCGCCGGTGATGAAGGCGGCTTCGTCTTTGGAAAGGTAGGAACACATGGATGCGATCTCCTCTGCCTTGCCGAGGCGGCCGACAGGGATGGTTCCAATGATGCTTTCCAGCACCTTCTCCGGCACGGCGCGGACCATGTCCGTGTCGATATAGCCAGGGGCGACCACATTAACGGTAATGCCCTTCTTGGCGCCTTCCTGCGCGAGTGCCTTGGTAAAGCCGATGAGCCCGGCCTTGGCGGCTGAATAGTTCGCCTGACCGAACTGGCCCTTCTGGCCGTTGATCGACGAGATGTTGATGATGCGGCCCCAATTGCGCTCACGCATGCCATCCCAGACCTGACGGGTCACGTTGAAGGCAGAGGTCAGGTCGACGCTGATAACCTCATTCCACTGTTCCAGTGTCATCTTGTGGAACGGCGCATCACGCGTGATGCCCGCATTGTTCACGACGACATCGACAGGGCCAAGCTCGCTCTCGATCTGCTTGAGGCCTTCTTGCGTGCTCTCAAAGCTAGCGACGTCGAACTTGTAGCATTTGATGCCGAGCTCTTCCTCGCATTGGCGGGCTGCGTCCACATTGCCAGTAAAATTTGCTGCGACTGCGAAGCCGTCTGCTTTTAACCGTTCGCTGATCGCGCGTCCGATTCCTCTCGTGCCACCTGTTACCAGTGCGACTTTTGCCATATCTCTCCTCCAGGCGTGTTGCGCAGCAAAAAATTTTGTTGCGTCTGCTCAACTTGTTGTAAGCTGGGCCCTGTATAAGCCGGACGTATGATTTTGAAAGTCTCGCTATTTCATGCCATTCTTGGCTGAAATCACGATAAGAATCGCTCTCGAGGGCGAATTGAAGGGCATGAAATGACCAAGGCAACCGGGACTGACGAAACAGTCATTATCAAGAAGTACGCCAACCGGCGTCTCTATGACACATCAACCTCATCATATGTGACACTTGACCACCTCGCAGATCTTGTGCGGCGCGAAGTGGACTTCGAAGTTCGCGATGCAAAATCGGGCGATGATCTCACCCGATCCGTCCTGACACAGATCATTTTCGAGAAAGAGAACAAGGGTGACGGAGCCCTTCCGCTATCCTTTCTGCGTCAGCTGATTGGCTTCTATGGGGGCGGTGCACAAAACATGCTGCCGGCATGGCTGGATATGAGCATGAACAGTTTTGCTGAAAGCCAGGAGCGCTGGAAGAAGGCGATAGGCGGTGCCCATCCAATGGCCTTCTTCGAGACCCAGACACGTCGGAACATGGAAATGTTCGAGCAGGCGATGAAGATGTTTGCCGTACCGGGCGCTGGCTCTGCTTCAGGCGCGCCGCGCCAGGGTGAGCCGCAGAGGGCGCAGCGTTCGAATGCAGGCGCGCAGGAGTCTGCGGAAGCGCGCGACGATGCAATGTCCGCGCTGAAGGCGCAGATGGAAATGATGCAGAAGCAGCTGGATTCGCTGTCTTCCAAATCCTGAGATGAGCTTGCCGCGAGGGCGGGGGACGGGCCTAGCCCGCATCCTCGTTCAGCGCCTTCGCCGCGTAGACATGTCCGAAATCAGGCGCCTGCACGATCAGGGCGCAGTCGCTCTCGCATGAATAGGCGTAAGTGACGCTTCCGCCGGACCAGAGGCCCAGTGACTGTGCTTCGATCACCGGGTTGACCATTTTGCCGCCCCGCGCCTCATCCCGCGCATATTCGACGAGTTGCACCTGCGCCGGCGAAGGGACAGCGCCGCTCAGTGCAAACCTGCCCCCTGACATGGCCGTGATCTCGACTTCATACGGCGTATTGATTGCCTGCTGGTTTTCGATATTTGCCTCGACCGTAGATTTGCGGGTTGCCGGGCATTCCTTTTCGCCATTGTAGACCGATTGCGGCGTATAAGGCGCGCGCAGGCCAAAGCGTTCTGCATAAGCGGTCTGGCGCGCCGCCGCATCCGGAAGCGCGAGCGGGTCAGGCTCGCCAAGATAGTCCCAATAATCCACGGCCCAGGTAAGGATCAAGACATCCTCGCCGCGCTCGCTCTCTATTTCACGGAGCGTGTCGTAGGCCTTCGGGCAGACCTGGCAGTTATGCGAGGCAAACAGCTCGACCAGCACCGGCGTGTCGGCGGAGGCAGCGCCAGCGCCGCAGCTGATGATCAGGGCCGGAAGGGCCAGAAGCTTATGGATCGGTCTCATGGAGTGCGCACTTACCGTCAGACGGGATGAAATTGAATTCACTAAGGCGTGAAATGAAGGTGCCGCCCTTTCCAAAAAGAGCGGCACCTTGTTTTTACGTCGCTTCTACGTGTCTCTACGCTGCTTCGCGGGCGAGGTTGCGCAGCACATAGTGCAGGATGCCACCATTGCGGTAGTAGTCGAGCTCGTTCTCGGTATCGATTCGCACCAGCGTGGTGATGGTCTGGGTAGAGCCATCTGCCTTCTTGATGGTGACGTCGATATCCTGACGTGGGCTGACGTCGCTGATCCCGGAAATGCTGACTTCCTCGGACCCATCAAGGCCCAGCGACTGCCAGGACTGACCGTCCTTGAACTGCAGCGGAAGGACGCCCATGCCGATCAGGTTGGAACGGTGAATACGCTCGAAGCTCTCTGCGACAACGGCCTTGACACCAAGAAGGATGGTGCCTTTGGCGGCCCAGTCACGCGACGAGCCGGTGCCGTATTCCTTGCCAGCAAAGACCACCAGCTGCCTGTCTTCCTTCTGGTACTTCATCGCCGCATCATAGATGGCCATCTGCTCACCGGAAGGGTGGTGGATGGTTACGCCGCCCTCGACGCCTGGGACCATCTGGTTCTTGATGCGGATATTGGCGAAAGTGCCGCGCATCATGACTTCGTGGTTGCCGCGGCGCGAGCCGTAAGAGTTGAAGTCCGTGACCTCCACACCATGCTCCTGCAGGTACCGGCCGGCCGGACTGGACGGCTTGATAGCGCCAGCTGGCGAGATGTGGTCGGTCGTGATGGAGTCGGCGAAAAGACCGAGGATGCGGGCATCCTTCACGTCCTCTGCCTTGTCGAGATCGACCGTCATGCCGTCAAAGTATGGCGGGTTCTGTACATAGGTCGATTCCGGCCAGGTATAGGTCTTGGAGCCGGTAACGGAGATATTCTGCCAGTGCTCGTCACCCTCAAAGACGTTGCCATAACGCTCAGAGAACATTTCCGGCGTCACCGATTGGCGCATGACGTCGGCGATCTCTTTCGAAGAAGGCCAGATGTCCTTCAGGAAAACGTCGTTGCCGTCCTTGTCTTTGCCGAGCGGATCCGTGGTCAGGTTCACGTGCAGGGAACCCGCGATCGCATAGGCAACGACCAGTGGCGGCGAAGCGAGATAGTTCGCGCGCACGTCCTGGCTGATGCGGCCTTCGAAGTTGCGGTTGCCCGAAAGGACAGAGCCGACAACGAGGTCGTTCTCGTTCACAGCCTTGGAGATGGCTGGCGGCAGGGGACCGGAGTTACCGATACACGTCGTGCAGCCATAGCCGACAAGGTTGAAGCCCATCGCATCAAGGTCGTCCTGCAGGCCGGCGCGCTCAAGATAGTCGGTCACGACTTTTGAGCCCGGTGCGAGCGAGGTCTTCACCCATGGCTTGCGGGTCAGGCCCTTCTCAAGGGCGTTGCGCGCCAACAGGCCAGCGGCAAGCATCACCGATGGGTTGGAGGTGTTCGTACAGGAGGTGATGGCCGCGATAACAACAGAGCCGTCATGCACATGGTAATCGGTGCCTTCGACCGAATGCATCGACACGCCATAGGCTTCCGGGTCGGTATAGACGTTCTGGGCACCTTCATCGACGAAGCGGGATTCGCCTCTGGAGTCTGGCGTAGTGTCCGGATCCTTTGCGCCGCCACGGATTTCGTTCAGCGCGTCGCGGAATGCATTGTCAGCCTCGGTCAGCAGGACGCGGTCCTGTGGACGCTTTGGACCGGCAAGCGACGGCACGACGCTGCCAAGGTCAAGCTCGAGTGTCGAGGTGTAGACCGGATCGGCCTGTTCAGGGCGCCAGTAGCCCTGCGCCTTGGCATAGGCTTCGACCAGCTTCACGCGCTCCGGGTCGCGGCCCGTGTCGGAGAGGTATTGGATGGTTTCTTCGTCGACCGGGAAGAAGCCACAGGTCGCACCATATTCTGGCGCCATGTTGGAGATGGTGGCTTCGTCTTCCAGGGTGAGGTTCGCAAGGCCTTCGCCGTAGAACTCGACGAACTTGCCGACGACGCCGTGCTTGCGCAGCATCTGTGTGACGGTCAGCACGAGGTCGGTCGCGGTCGCGCCTTCCGCCAGCTTGCCGGTCAGCTTGAAGCCGACCACTTCCGGGATCAGCATGGACACTGGCTGGCCGAGCATGGCCGCTTCAGCTTCGATGCCGCCAACGCCCCAGCCGAGAACGGCAAGGCCGTTGATCATGGTGGTGTGGGAGTCGGTGCCGACGCAGGTGTCAAAATAGGCAACCGTCTCGCCGTCTTCTTCTTTCGTCCAGACGGTCTGGCCGAGATATTCGAGGTTCACCTGGTGGCAGATGCCGGTGCCCGGCGGCACGACGCGGAAGTTGCGGAATGCCTTGGAGCCCCAGCGCAGGAACTCATAACGCTCCAGGTTGCGCTCATACTCGACCTTAACGTTCTTCTCGAAGCTTTCAGGCCCGCCAAAGAAATCGACCATGACCGAGT
Organism: Henriciella marina; assembly: GCF_027213945.1. Classification (GTDB taxonomy): domain Bacteria; phylum Pseudomonadota; class Alphaproteobacteria; order Caulobacterales; family Hyphomonadaceae; genus Henriciella; species Henriciella marina_A. The sequence goes on along the minus strand of NZ_JAPWGW010000001.1, from coordinate 195,249 downwards.
GGTCGATGACGAGGTCGACAGGGACAAGCGGGTTGATGGCTTCTGCATCAGCGCCGAGCTTTTCGGCAGCGTCACGCATGGCGGCGAGGTCAACTACAGCCGGAACGCCGGTAAAGTCCTGCATCAGGACGCGGGCCGGGCGGTAGGCGATCTCATGGCTCATGTCGCCCTTGGTCTCGAGCCATTCCTTGAAGGCCAGAATGTCGGCTTTGGTAACCGTCTTGCCATCTTCGTTGCGCAGCATGTTTTCCAGCAGCACCTTGAGCGAGGCTGGCAGGCGTGACACATCGCCCAGACCATTTTCGCCTGCGGCGGAAAGCGAGTAGTAAACGTATGACTTGCCGTCGACGTCGAGCGTGCGGCGTGAATTGAAACTGTCGAGGGATGGCATCGTGGGAGTGACCTCTTCTTGCATGTGTCCGGTGGGCGCGCGCCGGTGCGCTGCGCTGGTTTGCCTGTCTCTTATAGTCGATGTGCGGCATACGCAATTGCACGGGGATGAGACTTCTTGGCAGAAAACGCAGCCACGATGAATGAGTTTCTGATCAAGGCAGTCGGACTGGGCGCAATCCGGGGTGAACGCGTCCTGTTCTCGGACCTTTCGGTTGAGGCGAAAGCGGGCGAGGCGCTTGTGCTGCGCGGGGCAAATGGTGCGGGCAAGTCCACACTTCTTCGTATGCTGGGTGGCCTGTCGCGCCCGGACGCCGGGACGGTGGAACGTCCGGTCCGCCATCACTGGATCGGCCATCGCAACGGGCTGAAGCCGCATGAAACGCCGCGCGCGCACCTAACGCACTGGGGCCGCGTGTGGGGAAGCACCGCTGATGCAATAGAGATCGCGAGCCATATGGGGATTGAGCGGCCTTTCGATGTTGCAGGTCGCCTGCTGTCAGCAGGCCAGAAGCGGCGCACCGCCATTGCACGCCTGCTGCTCGCAGATCGCCCGCTCTGGCTGCTGGATGAGCCATTCTCTGCACTGGATACTCAGGGCAAGGCGCTTGTCACCAGTCTCATCGACCGGCACCGCGCGTCTGGCGGCGCGGTAATCACAGCGCTCCATGGCGAAGCGCCGTTCGAGGCGAGCGGTGAGGTGCAGCTATGAGAAGCCCCTCTCCCCTTCGTGCAGCCTTCCGTCAGGCCCTTGGTGAGGCCTGGGCAGGCGGCGCAGGCGTGTTGCTCCCAATCGGCTTCTTTGCCGGCGCGGCCATGCTGGTCCCGTTCACGGTGGGCAGTGAGGCCAGCCAGCTCTCATCTATCGGCACAGGCATTCTCTGGGTCGCGCTCGCGCTTGCCTCTCTTGTTTCCATGGAGCGGGTCTTTCAGGCGGACCTTGAAGACGGCGTCTTGGAGCTCTGGGCGCAAGAGGAGACGCCGCTCTTCCTCGTCGCCGCAGCCAAGATCATCGCGCACTGGCTCGTCTCTGGTCTGCCGCTTGTCCTGCTGACCCCGCCCATCGGCATCGCGCTTCAGGTCGATGCGGGCGCGCTTGTGCCCGCCATGCTGGCCTATGGGCTCGGCGGTCTGGCCTTTTTCCTATGGGGCGGTGTGGCGGGGGCGCTTGCGGCAAGCGTGGCACGGGGCGGGCTACTCATTTCGCTGCTCGCGCTGCCGCTCTTCGTGCCGACGGCGATCTTCGGGGCGCTTGCAACAATTGAGGGGCCGGGGGGACCGAGCCTGCTCTTCCTCTCGGCAACGACGCTCTTCGCGCTTTCGATTGCACCTTTCGCCGCATCTGCGGCGCTGCGCTTGGCGGTCGATTGAGAGACCTTTATCAGGGGGAGCCATGATCAGGGCTTTTGCCAATCCGCATCGTTTCATGGCGCTTTCGCGCTGGCTCGCGCCTGCTTGTCTGTGCATCGGCGCATTGCTGATGGTGTGGAGCGTCTGGCAGGGCCTCTGGGTCGTGCCACAGGATGACTATCAGGGCGGCGACATCATGCGCGCCATGTTCGTCCATGTCCCGTCTGCCTGGCTCGCCATGGCAAGCTATATGGGCCTCGCTGCGACCAGCCTCATCTGGTTCATCTGGCGGCATGAGCTTGCCGACATGGCGGCAAAGTCCATCGCCCCGCTCGGCGCAGCCTATACGGCGATGTGCCTCGCAACAGGCAGCATCTGGGGCAAGCCGACCTGGGGCACCTGGTGGCTCTGGGATGATGCCCGCATGATGTCGGTGCTGGTCATGTTCTTCCTCTTCCTTGGCTATATGGCGCTGCGTGCAGCCATGGAGACGCGCCAGAAGGCAGCGCGCGCTGGCGCAATCCTCGCCATGGTCGGCGCCGTCAATGTGCCGCTCATCAAGTTCTCGGTCGATATCTGGTCGTCCATTCATCAGGATGCGAGCGTGCTGCGCCTCGACGGACCGGCCATGCCGCCTGTCTACCTGACGCCGCTCCTGATCGGCGGACTGGCGCACATGATCTTCTTTGCGGGCCTCACCATGATGCTGATGCGCGCGGAGGTCTGGGGCCGCCGCGGCGACGTTCTCATCGCGCGCAAGCTGTCGGGGTCCTGAACCATGCTTCCGGTCTTTGAACAGAACGCAGGCTTTATCTGGGCCATTTATGCCATCGGCGCGGTCGTGCCGATCGGGCTGTTTGTCTACGCGCTGATCCGCGCGCGGATCGCCAAGCGCCGTCTGGACCGTCTGCAGGCCGAAAGGGAGCAGAGCTGATGAAACGCTGGCTGCTTACTATTCCAGTGGCGCTCCTGCTCGGGCTCGGCGTTCTCGGGGCGTATCAGCTGATGCAGCCCGATGATGAGAGCTTTGTCGCCAAGGCCGACCGCAGCGCGCCTGACCGCGCCTTCCCGCTGCTAGATGCGCCAGAACAGGAGATCAGCTTTGCCACCCCGCCCGGTGATGGCCCGGTCATGGTGAACCTGTTTGCCAGCTGGTGCGCGCCTTGCCGGGCTGAGCATGGCGACATCACTGCGCTTGCAGAAACCTTTCCCGGGCAGGTCTACGGCCTTGCCTACAAGGATGTGCCTGAAGCGACGCGCGCCTTCCTGGAAGAGCTTGGAAACCCGTTCGAGCAGATTGGTGTCGACCCGTCAGGGCAGGGCGGTCTCGACTTTGGTCTGACGGGCGTGCCTGAGACCTTCGTGATCAGCGCCGACGGGCAGATCATCCTGCACGTGCGCGGTCCGCTGGACCCAGAACGCAGCCAGCAGGTCGCAGAAGCGCTCGGCGGTTAGGCCGCACCTACTTCTTTTTTTTCTTTTTCTTCTTCTTGTCGGACTTCGATTTGTCCGCCTTTGCCGCCTTGTCCTTCTTGGACTTCTTCGGCTTGGATTTCTTGCTTGTCTCGGCGCCGCCGTCCGCAGCATCTTCAGCGACCGCTTCCTCGACCTCAACCTCTTCCTCTGGCGCGCCGATGGCGGCAAGCGACAGGATGAAGCCTGCACGGCGATTGGCGCGTATCATGGCGAGCAGTTCTTTGTCTGCCGCTTCCACCCCCGGCAGGGCAGCTTCATAGACCGCACGGCCCTTTGCCAGAAGAGAGACTGCCTTGGCGCGGGCATCCTCTGGCGAGGTGGTGCGCTCAATATAGCCAGCAGCCTCCATCCGGCGGACCATTTCGGCGAGCGTCGAGCGGTCGATGCCCGTGCGGTCGACAAGGCTGGACTGGCTCTGGCCTTCTTCGGCGGCAAGCGCCGCGAGCACCGCAAACTGGCGAAGGGTCAGCCCCTGGGCCGCCAGCGCATCAGTCGATAAATTGACGGCGGCCTGCTGAGCCCGGTGCAGCAAATGGCTGGTCGATTTGGACAGATCAAAGGTCTGCGTGTCTTGTTGGTCAGCCATCTCGATCTATCCTTGCAGTTCACTTTGCTTCGTCGGTTTTCAGACAATATCTGGAAACAAACAGTGTGCGGATCAATGTGGGTTCGCAATAAACCAGCACGTTAACAGGTTGATGACACAGACAGTGGACGAGAAATTCGAGCTTGGCGTTCCGAATGGCGATGACCGTGAACGCCGGATCTGCCAGACTTGCGGCTTCGTGGATTACCGCAATCCCCGCATCGTAGCAGGCTCCGTCGTGACTAGGGGCGACCAGATCCTGCTCTGCAAGCGCGCGATCGAACCGCGCAAGGGCTTCTGGACGCTGCCAGCAGGCTATATGGAGCTCGGCGAAACGATTGAGGAGGCCGCGCAGCGCGAAGCCCGCGAGGAAGCCTGCGCCACGATTGAAATTGACCGGATGCTGGCGACCTACTCCATACCGCGCATCGGTCAGGTGCAGGTCATGTTCCGCGCACGCCTGGCATCAGACTTCGAAGCGGGACCTGAAAGCCTTGATGTGCAGCTTTTCGACTGGAAGGATATTCCCTGGTCGGAGCTTGCTTTCCCGACAGTCGTCTGGGCGCTGACGCATTATGCTGAAACACGCGGCAAGGCGGATTTCGTGCCTTATGGCAATCCGCCGAACACCGAGAAGGTTACGCGCTAGCTTCGCTTTCGCTTTTCCCAGCATCGTCATCGCTGTCGCGCAGATGCTTCATCGTATAGGGTACGTTGGCAGCACCGAAGGCGAGCGTGATCACCCAGGTGCCGAGCTTCCACCAGGTCGCCCAGGCATCCTCGAAATTACGTGCCCCGAACGTAATGCCGAGGAAATCGTACTCCCCAGCTGGCGCCCAGAGCAGGCCTGCGATGCGAAGCGGCTCTTCCAGTGGTGGCACGAAATAGCGCCACACGAATTCATTGGCGGCGGCCATGAAGACGAAATAGCCGCCCCAGCGGATCGCAAGCTGGGTCCAGGCATGGTCGGGCAGGTCGAACACGTTTTTGAACATCACTTTCCAGATGTTCGTGCCGAAGGCGAGCGAGCCGAAGATGAAACCGGCAAGGATCAGCTGCTGGATTGTCGGCTTGGCATAGATGAAGCCCTTGTCCTGCAGCACGATGCCGATAATCCCGAACGAGCCGACAATGCCGGCGCTGAGCAGCGTAAACAACGGCACGCGCCCGCCTGTCATCAGCCTGCGGGCGATGAAACCAACAGTCAGGATGATGAGAACGCCAGTCGCCCAATAAAGCGCGGTATCGGAATTGATGGCCATATCGACGCCGCCGATGGTCGTCTCGACGTCGATACCGAGCAGCCGGATCAGATTGTAGATCGCCACGAAAGCGATCACGGGCAGGAGCTCACCCCAGATCTGGTTGGCTTTGTTGGCGGCAGTGTCCAGGTCGGAGCTTTTGTCGGTCATGAAGCCTGTTACGTAGCTGGGGGCTCGGTGGATGCGTTGAGCCTGTCTTGCACGAATGATCTGGCACCTCCAGCATCAATCGCAAGCGCGGCTGCCGCATACACGATTGCCCCCGCGAATGCTTTCGCAATCAGCTCCGGCCAGCCGCCAAACTCCGGTATTATTGCAATGGCTGGCCACATGGCGAGCGAGGCTATGAGGATCTTGAGGACCGGTACGAACGGGAATGGGAAGGCGACATAGCGTCGGCCGCGTCCGGCAATCACCAGTATGCCGATTGTATAGCTCGCAATCGTGGCGGCAACGGCACCGATAATCCCGAATTGCGGGATCAGTACGATATTCGCTGCGATGTTGACGCCTGCGGGGATCAACATCAGCAGCGCCTGCTCCCCTGTCTTCTGCGCGAGCTGGAAAGCTTCTGCATAGTAATGCATCAGAAGGCCGTTCATGAGACCGGCAAAGGCGATCCATGGGATGATGCGCGCAGCCTGCTCACGAAGATCTTCGCCGATGAGCGCTTCAGAAAGCGGTTCGGCAACAAGGGCGAGGCCCATGGCAGCTGGAAGCCCGATCAGCAGCATGGTCGATACAAGGCTCCGGGCTTCACGCCGCGCAGCGTCGGGGCCTTCTTCTTCATAGGCAGCCAGGACAAGTGGCTGACCGGCCATGGCGGCCCAGGCGCAGAGGAGCAAGATCGTCTTGTCCGCAACGCCATAGCCCGCCGCATAGGCACCGACAGCAGCCTCCCCGATAAATATGGAAATGAGAAAACGGTCGGCGACGGAGAGAAGGAGGTCGAGCGACAAGGCCGCTGCGATCGGCAGGCCATAGGAGTAATAGGCGCGGATCTTGGCCACGTTCGGAGAGGCGCCTCTCGCCTGCCTCTGCAACCAGAGCAGTTGCGGAATACCGACAATGAGACCGGCGATCACAAGCCCTATAAAGGGCGCGGCGGCGCCCGCATCCGTCAGCCATGCGATGATGGCCCCCAGCCCGAAGCCGCCGAGAAGCTTGAACGAATATACGACAACATAGCGTTGCACCTGCTGGCTGGCGCGATGTGCCTCCAGGGTGGCCTGTACCAGCGTGCTGATCGGCATGGAAAGCGCAATCCATGGCAGGATGTGCAGGTATTGCGGCATATGGGAGACGGCCGCGGCCATTATCACCATCGCCAGTGCCGCTAACAGCAAAGAGCGCAAGAGCAGCGCCCGCACGGTTGCGAAATGCTCGGCCAGCGCGCGCTCACCTTCGGCGCGTGCCTTGGCGGTGTAGCGATAGGCGGCCGCTTCACCCGGCGCGAGCGTCAGCGTGTGGATCAGCGCCATCACAGACAGCATCAGCGCATAGCGGCCATATTCTTCCGGCCCCAGCAGGCGCGTGAAGACATAGACCGCCCCGAAAGAGGCGAGCGCGCTGGCGAGGTTAGCCGGCAGATAGCCTGCAAGATGGCGGGCAAGTTTCATATGCCCGCCCCTAACAGCTATATCCGAAAGGAGGATTAAAGGCTGGTCTCAAGCAGAAGGAGGCCCGCCGCGAGGACGCAGGCCGCCACGATACGGCGCGGCCCGAACCCTTCCTTCAGGAAGACCGCCCCGAGAATTGCACCGAACACGACAGAGGTTTCGCGCATCGCCGTCACCGTCGCGGCGTCCGTCATCGAAAAAGCGAGCAGCGCCGCGCCATAAGAAATGACCGACGAGACCCCGCCCACCATGCCGCCGACGAGTTGCGGGCGCAGGCGTTTGAAAAGCTGGCCGCGCCGCGTCCAGACGGTCACCGCCGTGGTGCCGAGCCAGTCGAGCATGAAAAGCCAGACAATGAAGGTGAACCGGTTCTCTGCGAGCCGCACGCCATAGGCGTCCGTCACTGAATAGAGCCCGATGCCAAGCGCGGTCAGCCCTGCCCACATCAGCGCGACCCGGTCGAGGGACGCCTGGTCCAGCGACTTGCCAGTAGGAAGGGCGAACACGATCAGTGCCAGTGTTGCGAGTGTCAGGCCTGCCCAGCCCAGCAATGTCGGCATCTCCTGCAGCGCGAAAACAGCGATGATGGCGGTGGCCAGCGGCGCGAGCCCACGCATGACAGGGAAGACGAGCGACAGGTCGCCCCGGTGAAGGGCGCGTATCATGAAAAACTGGTAGACCCAGTGCGCTCCGATCGCCATCGTAATGGCTGGCCAGAGCGCGGCTTCCGGGAAGGGAACGAAAAAGGCGAAGGGCAGCACGCAGAACGCCGAGGTGATCGACAGTACCATACGCGCGCTGAGCACGTCTCCGCCCCGCTTCACCGCGAAATTGGCGAGCGCGACTGTCACGGCGGACAGGAGGCAGAGGAGCAGGGGCAGTGTGGTCGCTGACATGGCCTGCCCTGTCAAGCTGGAGCGACCTGATTGTCAAGCTGGATAGGTAGGGAAAGGAATGCACAAGGACCGCGTGCGCCGTCTTGGCGCTCGTGTCCCGTCGACCTAGTAACTAGGTGGGTGCCGGTTAGGATAGGCCACGGCCAGTCCCAGCGCCAGCTCCCTTGACGGAACGTAAGGTCGGCGGACAGCTGGCTTCCTCGAACGCCGCAGCCCTTGTGCTCAGCAAGAGATAATGCGCCTGCCAGTATTTGAACAGGGGCAATGCATGTTGGCTCGTCGCAGAAGCCGCCCGTCAGGGTCAATGACAGCTTTGTCATGAAAAACCATTAAATTACAAAGCGCCCACATCCGTCCTCAACGGGTTGAACCATGGCTTTCGATCTGTTTGGCTCCTTCGCGCTAACAAGGAAAGGAGACCATCCATGTCTCTCAACAGATTTCGTTTCGGTGCCGGCGCTGCCCTCGCAGCAGCCATGACCCTCGCAGGCGGCGCAGCTGTCGCCCAGCAAAGCGCACCGCAGCAGGCCCAGCCCCAGATGCAGCAGCCGCAGATCGACCCGGTCAGCGACGCTGAGATCGAGCAGTTCGTCGCCGCCAATGGCGCCCTGACAGAGATTGCCGAACAAGCGACCCCGAAGCTGCAGGCAGCCGAGGATCAGGAAGCGGCCCAGGAGATTGAAGCCGAAGCGCAAGCTGAGATGATTGCTGCCATCAAGGCAGAAGGTCTGACCGCGCAGCGCTTTACCCAGATCGTACAACTGGCACAGGTCGATGCCGATCTTGCCACAAAAATCCGCGCGGAAATGAACAGCTAGAACGCTGTCACAAAACAAGTTTTACGGACAGGGCCCTGCCATTACGGTGGGGCCCTGTTTTTTGAGCATAACGTATTTCCTCTGGCTGCTCGCCTCGATTAGGACTTGTCTTGGTCACCCTGTGGTGAGACGTTTCCCTTAGGAGCAGGCATGAAGCCTGCGGGAGGTCCGGACGATGCGATACTTGCTGCTAGCTGGCGCGCTCGCGCTTTCCGCCTGCGGAGGCGATGCGCCTGACGAAGAGGCCCCGACCACGCCAGTTGAGGCAGGTCCGATGACGGGCGATGAAGTCCCGATCGAGCAGCAACCTCTGCCAGAAATTGTCTCGCCGCTCACAGAGGCAGATCCGCTGACGCCCGGCACCTATTGCTATTTCCGCCACGACGCGAACGTAACTGAAGGCCTTGAAGTCATGGTCAATGATGACGGCACGGTCAGCGGCGACAATTGGGGCATCATACACCAGGAAGCGGCCGGCTATTACGCGGCTTTCTCGACAACGCTTACAAGTGGCATGACCGATGAGACGGCGGCGGTCATGTTCGACACCCAGACGGAAGTTGATGGCGATAGCCAGCGCGGCAGCGCCATCTGGTATCTCGCCGCCGAAGGCGCCGTACCGGACGGGCTCGACATTATGCTGGAGCCTGCCGAGTGCGAAGGCCTCGAAGAGCGAGTTCAGGAGAACGGCGCACCTTAGATCTAGCCTGCTCGACACAGAAAAAGCCCCGGCTTTTCATGGCCGGAGCTTTCTTTTGTCTGGCGAGCGGCTGCCTAGTTGAGCAGCTGCGTCACAAGCTGGGTCGCCAGCTGGACCATCACGATATCGCCATCGACTTCGGCATAGTAATAGCCGTCCCGCGGGGCACGCAGACCATAACGGTCATAGTCGCGGATCACGCGATAGTCGTTATAGGTGCGGCCATTATACCGAATGGCGTCGCGCTGGCCGTCTTCATAGCCTTCATTATAGGCGCGCTGCTCATCGCGGCGGTCGTCATAGCGGTCCCGGTAGTCGCTACGATCAACACCCGGGGTACACCAGCCCTTTTTGGCATGGCCTGGCGGGCAATGCTGCGGGTCAGCAAAGGCCGGGGTGGCGTTGGCTGCAAAGGCCGCAGCTGCGGCGCCATAAGCGCCGAATTTAATGAGCCTTTTCATTAGCTTCTTGTCCTTTCGATGCGTTCTGCACGGCATTGAAACGGACATAGGGAACAGGCGGTTCCCGTGATCGGCCTTAACTTGAATTAAGAAAAGCTACTTCGCAAACAGTCGGCCCATATCGGCGAACGCCTTGATTTCTATGGCGTTCCCTGAAGGGTCGGTGAAGAACATGGTCGCCTGCTCGCCCGGTTCGCCCTTGAAGCGGATATAAGGCTCGATCAGGAAATCCACTTTGCCTTCAAGGCGTTGGCGAAGCGCTTCCCAGCTCTCCATGTCGAGAACCAGCCCGAAATGGCGTACCGGCACGCCCTTCCCGTCTACTTCGTTGGTTTGAGCGGTTCCGCACAGCTCTGGTGCGAGATGCGCGACGATCTGGTGCCCGTAGAAGTCAAAATCGACCCATTCGGGGCTCGACCGGCCTTCCGGGCAGCCCAGAAGCTCCCCATAAAAGCTGCGCGCGGCGGAAAGGTCATGGACCGGAAAGGCAAGATGAAAGGGATGCATGGAGCGGAAACTCGCGTGGAAGCTCCGGCGGGTCAATCTCGATTTTCCGGTCGGATGGTGTGGAGGAAACCCGGGCGTCTGGACGGTGCAGTGACGGTGCACTGGTGGTGTATGGGCGGTGTTTTTCGGAGGGGTTGCGGAAAGCCTGATTAGCCGAGCAAGGCATTTAGCGAATCCAGAAGGCTGAATAGGATGATGACGCCCAGCACAGCCCCGAACATGCGCATCGCTCTTCGAGAGTTCTGTTGATCCCCTATAAATTGGCTGAACGCCAGAGATCCGCCACTCAATAAGAATAGAAGCATCGCGGCGAACCCGCCCGCTCGGAGTGCTTCGGCGAGTGAGATGTCCTGGACGATATAATAGGCTGCGGCGACGACGGCCCAGCTCGCGAAAAAGAGCGCTATTGGCGCCAATAGGCCTTGAACGCCCCATATCGCGAGTTGCCGCTTGCTGCGCTTCGGCGCGAAATCGTTATTGTCGGTTTGCCCGTTTTGGCTTCCTGTCATTCAGCATGGCTCTACCAACTCTCGTTTATGGTCAAGGAGAAGGCCGCGTCGGCAATGCGGTTCAGGGGAGGCTTTGGATCGCCGATCTCCGGATGTGAAGCAACACCTGAAGATGAAACCTCAGAGGGGCTGACGCCCGTCGAGGGTTACGCGTAATTGGAGCAATAGCGAGTGACGGCGCGCGTCCTTCGACTTCGCTCAGGATGAGCGCCTCTTCGCTATCGCCCAAGGAGGCTCATCCTGAGCGAAGTCGAAGGACGAGCCGGAGCGTTATGGCCTATGGCTTTTGAGCGGGAAATCGGTCCACTGGACCAATTTCTTTGTCCGCCACTAAACATCCACCTCCGCCTCGAGCGCATTGTCCTGGATGAACTCGCGGCGGGGTTCGACGACGTCGCCCATGAGGCGGGTGAACATGTCGTCGGCGTCGTCGGCGTGGGCGACCTTGACCTTGAGCAGGGTGCGGGCGTTGGCGTCGAGCGTGGTTTCCCAGAGCTGGTCGGCGTTCATTTCGCCAAGACCCTTGTAGCGCTGGATCTTGAGGCCCTTGCGGCCTGAGGCGAGCACGGCTTCGAACAGGCCGACCGGGCCGTGAACGACGACTTCGCCAGCCTTGTCGTTTCGCAGGATGGCCGGGTTCTCATAGAGGTGGCGCACATGCTGGGCGTGGCTGTTGAGGCGGATGGCGTCCTGGCTGGCGAGCAGTGAGCGGTCCAGCACGGCTTTTTCCTCAACCGAACGCACTTCACGGCGCAGGGTCAGATTGCCATCGTCGAACGTGCCTTCCCATGTGTCCTCGCCTTCCTCGGCGATGAGGTTGAGGCGTTCGGCGGTCTTCTTGGCGTTTGTGTCGTCTGCGTCAGGGGCGAGCGCGCCAGCGATGGCGGCCTGCTCAACAATATGGCCCGGTGCGCGCAACGAGAGACGCCAGAGGGCCGTCTTGAAGGCGGCGGCTTCGCGCACATTGGCGCGCAGGTCTTCGCCTGCGATCTGCGTACCGTCCTGCAGGATCAGCGCCTCGCCGGTGGTGCCTTCCTCGATGAGGTAATTGTCCATCTCGATATCGTCTTTGAGATAGCGCTCAGAGCGGCCGCGGCTGACTTTGTAGAGCGGCGGCTGGGCGATGTAGAGATAGCCCTTCTCGATGATCTCCGGCATCTGACGATAGAAGAAGGTCAGCAGCAGCGTCCGGATGTGCGCGCCGTCGACGTCGGCGTCAGTCATGATGATGATCTTGTGATAGCGCAGCTTGTTGATGTCGAACTCATCGCGGCCAATACCGGCGCCAAGCGCCATGATCAGCGTGCCGACCTGGTCAGAGCTCAGCATCTTGTCGAAGCGGGCCCGTTCCACGTTGAGGATCTTGCCGCGCAGGGGAAGGATGGCCTGGTTGGAGCGGTCGCGGCCCTGTTTGGCCGAGCCACCAGCAGAGTCACCCTCGACGATGAAGATTTCGGACTTGGACGGGTCCTTTTCCTGACAGTCGGCGAGCTTGCCGGGCAGGGAAGTGATGTCGAGCGCGGTCTTGCGGCGGGTTAGCTCACGTGCCTTGCGGGCGGCCTCACGCGCGGCGGCGGCCTCGACGATCTTCTGCATGATGCCGAGCGCTTCCTTCGGGTTCTCCTCGAACCATTCAGACAGCTTCTCACCCATCAGGCTTTCGACCACGGGGCGGACTTCCGAACTGACGAGCTTGTCCTTGGTCTGCGACGAGAATTTCGGGTCTGGCACTTTGACAGAGAGGACGCAGGTCAGGCCTTCGCGTGCGTCATCGCCGGAGATGTCGACTTTCTCTTTCTTCGCGATGCCCGTTTCTGATGCGTACTTGTTGATGATGCGGGTCAGCGCGCCGCGGAAGCCGGCAAGGTGGGTACCGCCATCGCGCTGCGGGATGTTGTTGGTGAAGCAGAGCACCTGCTCATGATAGCTGTCGGTCCAGGCAAGCGCCGCCTCGACGGTGATGCCGTCCTTCTCGCCGACCGCATAGATCGTGTCGGGGATGAGTGTCTGGCGCTGGCGGTTGAGGTGCTCGACAAAGGCTTTGACGCCGCCCTCATATTCAAGCACCGCCTCATAGGCTTCAGGGCCGCGTTCATCGCGGAAGACGATCCGCACGCCGCTATTGAGGAAGGCGAGCTCGCGCAGCCGGTGCTCCAGCGTCTTGCGATCATACTCGGTCATGGTGAAGGTCGAAGCCGACACCATGAAGCGCACGGCCGTGCCGGTGAGGACCTTACCATTGGGGCGGTTCGGGCTGGTGCCAACTTCTTTCAGCGGGGCTTCCACGGCGCCACCATCAATGAAGCGGACGAAGTGCTCCTTGCCGCCGCGATGGATGCGCAGTTCCAGCCAGTCCGACAGCGCGTTGACCACCGACACGCCGACGCCGTGAAGGCCGCCAGAGACCTTGTAGGAGTTCTGGTCGAACTTACCGCCAGCGTGCAGCTGGGTCATGATGACCTCGGCCGCAGAGACGCCTTCTTCCTTGTGCATCTCGACTGGAATACCGCGGCCATTGTCAGTGATTTCGGCAGAGCCATCGGCATGCAGCGTGACGGTGACTTCGTCCGCATGGCCGGCGAGGGCTTCGTCGATCGCATTGTCGACGACTTCGTAAATCATGTGGTGCAGGCCGGACCCGTCATCAGTGTCACCGATATACATGCCAGGGCGCTTGCGGACCGCTTCGAGGCCTTTGAGGACCTTGATCGAGTCGGCGCCATATTCGGGCATGTTGTCTGTCGGTTCAGCCATGGGAGCGTGTCGCTTTCTGATTCGTCACAATTACCTGAAATTATAGAGGATTTGTGTCAGAAAGGGAAATCGCCGCACGGTTTTGGCGCCCGGTAATCCGGTGTGTTTTCAGGGGCTTGCAGAAGCTCATGGCGGGGCCTGCAAAAAGTTTCCGCAGGCCCCGCCGGAATGATACCGAAAGCGGGCTGAGGCGGCCTAATCCTTGAAGACAGGCGCGCGTTTGTCGCGGAAGGCTGCAGCCGCTTCGGCGAACTCTGCGGACTGGAGCTGGGCGGCGAAAATCTCGCCTTCGGCGCGCATCTGGTTGGCGATGGCGTCGCGCGAATGGTTGATCAGCGCCTTGGATTTCAGGACCGCGTTTGGCGGAGAGGCCGCAATCTTGCGCGCTGTGTCCATGGCCGTCTTCATCAGGTCGGCATCAGCTGTCACGCGGGAGACCAGCCCGCAGGCGAGCGCTTCACTGGCGCTCAGGATACGCCCGGCGAGCAGTACTTCATTGGCCATGGAGCGGCCGACAACGGCGGGCAGGGTGAGCGAGGAGCCAGCCTCTGGAACAAGGCCGAGCTGGGTGAATGGCGCGCGGAGATTTGCGCTCTCAGCGGCAAAGGAGATGTCGCAATGCAGCAGCATGGTCAGGCCAACGCCAATCGCGGGGCCGTTCACGGCGGCGATCAGCGGTTTTTCTGCGTCGCGAATGGCGTTGAGGAAGCGGGTAACGGGCGGCGTGCCGCTTTCGCGTTCGTCGATGGACGCAAAGTCAGACAGGTCATTGCCAGCGGTGAACATGTCGCCTTCGCCGGTGATGATGATGGCGCGGATCGACTTGTCGTTATTGGCACCGTTCACCGCATCCGCCATCGCGCCATACATGGCCTGCGTCAGCGCGTTCTTGCGCTCCGGACGCGCAATGGTGAGGGTCAGGACATAATCTTCGAGGTGAGATTTGATATGCTCGCTCATGGCCGGTCGGCTCCTGTCTGTCAGTGGTTCAGCATGCTTTTGGCGCAGGCACCCTGACAGAAGCAAGCGATACCCTGGCTCGGAGTGATTAGGATGGGTGTTCAGGTCTGCTCAGAGGCCAGAATGCGCTCTGGAAGAGCCGAGACGGTGTAGCGATAGCTGCCGGGCTGGATGTCGACCTCGGCCTCGCCGCCAAACGTCTTCGGTGCGATCCGCTTCAGGATGACGCTGCCAAAGCCGCCCTTGGCTTTCTTCACGCTGGTATCGACGCGCGGTTTCTTGAGGCTTTCTTCCCAGGAGAACTGGAGCTCTTCGCCGGACGACCAGCCGAAACGGGCCTGCCCGCCTTCGCCGCCGAGCGCGCCATGCTTGACCGAGTTGATACCAAGCTCATGCAGCATGAGGGACATGGCGAAGGCCGCACGGGGGGTGATGTCGAAATCGCTCTCCGCCTCGACTTGCACGACAGGTTCGCCAGCCCCGGCCTCGAAAGCGGCCAGGGTTTTCTGTGCAAGCTCACGCATCGAAACAGATTCCGTGCCGCTAGAGGCGATAAGCGACTGGGTGAGGGCGAGCGCGTTCACTTTCTCGCGCAGGCGCGAGACGTATTCCTCATGTTCGAGGTCTGCCTTGTCGAGCAGCGAGATAAGCGACGAGACGTGGGCATACATGTTGCCCATGCGGTGTTGCAGCTCACGGTTGATGACCGACAGCTCGCTCATTTCGCGAAGCTTTTCATCGCGCTGGATAAGGCCGATCACGCTGTCAGCAATATCGCGCAGGATTTCCCGGTCCGTATCGTCGAAGGTCTCACGCGGCTCATAGTCGATGACGCAAAGCGTGCCGATTGCATGGCCATCGGCCGTAATGAGGGGCGCGCCTGCATAGAAGCGGATATGGGGGTCGCCTGTAACGAGCGGATTTGAGGCAAAGCGTGGGTCCTTCGTGGCGTCGAGGACGACCGTGATATCAGTCCGCTCAATTGCGTGGGTGCAGAAGGAAATGTCGCGGCTTGTCTCTGTGCTGCTGAAGCCGTGGCAGGATTTGAACCACTGGCGGTCGCTATCGATGAGCGACACGAGGGCGGTTTCTACCTCCAGCGAATTGGCGGCCAGCCGGGTCAGCCGGTCAAAGCGCTCATCCTGCTCACTGTCGAGCAGGTTCGTCTCGGCTAGCGCGTTCAGACGCTCTGCTTCGCTCATGATCCCCTCGGCGTTCCCCGTGCAATCCTTGCGGGTGAAGCTCCCGCTTAACTCACCCCAGAAGTGTTAAGTCTCGGCACGATTACAAGACCGCAAGGGCAGGCGAAGACTTCCCGTAAAGCTAGGAAGCCACGGGAGGGACGTCTAGGCCAAAATGGCGGCGCCGCCTGCATCAATCTCGATATGCTGGGCGCGGTCACCGAATGCGTCGAAAAGAAACCGCTCTGTGCCTGTGAGCCAGCTTTGACCCGGCAGGGCACTTAACTCGTCGAACAGGGCCGAGCGCCTGTCGGCATCGAGATGGGCGGCTGCCTCATCCAGCAGCAGAAGCGGCGCAGGTCCGTCGCCATCGCCTGCCAGCGCTGTTGCGGAGGCCAGGATGAGGCCGATGAGAAGCGCTTTCTGCTGACCCGTCGAGGCGTCGCCTGCCACCATGCCGGTCGGCCGGTGGATGACTTTGAGGTCGCTGCGATGAGGGCCGCTCAGGGTGCGGCCAGCTGCGGCATCACGCCGACGCATGCTGCGATAGGTTTCGACGAGGCCTTCGAAGATGGTCTTGAAATCCTCGCCAGCGGCGGCTGAGGTTTCGGCCTCGCCTTCTAGAGAGAGGTCGCCCTTGGGGAAATAACCTTCTGGCCGTGCATCGACAGCGGCCTGCAGGCCTTCGAGCACGCCCGCCCGGTTTATCGCCAGCTCTGCGCCCGCTTCGGCCATACGGGTCTCGATGGCATCGGCCCAGGCCGGATCGACATGGCCGCGCTCAAGCAGGGCGTTGCGTTCACGCATGGCACGCTCATAGCGGGCCGCGGCCGTGCCGTGAGAGGGGATGTGCGCCATGACCTGACGGTCAAAGAAACGGCGCCGGTCCGATGCGCCGCCGCGAAAGATGGAGTCCATGGCCGGCGTCAGCCAGACGATGCGGACAAGGTCTGCAAGGTCGCCTGCCTGGGAGGGGGCACTGTCGATGCGGATCACGCGCTTTGCAGAATTGCCATCGGTCTCAAGACCGACGCCGATGCGCCTGTCATCGAGATTGGCTGACACCGTCCACCCGGTGTCCGCACCATGGCGGGTGAGGTCGGAGAGGGATGCGCTGCGCAGACCCCGGCCCGGTCCAAGCTGTGAGATCGCTTCCAGCAGGTTGGTCTTGCCCGCGCCATTCGCCCCGAACAGGCAGACATGGCGCCCGTCGAGATCGAGCGACAGTGTCTCGTAGTTGCGGAAATCCTTGAGGCGCAGGCGTGTAAGGGCGGTCATGTTTTCAGTTTAGACGCTGACTCCGTCGTGATTTCCAGAAGGCACAAGGCCCCATCCCGACCCTCCCCCATAAATGGCGAGGGGGTTGGCGGTAGTGAATGTTTCGGAATGCTTGCCCGGATGCGGCGACCATCGCCCCCTCCCCGCGTGCGGGGAGGGTCGGGGCGGGGCTTTACACCCGAAGCGGCATCAGCACATAGCGTGCAGCCGGGTCTGCAGGATCAAGGATGAGCGCAGGGGAAGCCGGATCGTTCAGCATGAACTCTGCGTCTTCAGCCTCAATCTGTGCGGTCACGTCGAGCAGGTATTTGGCGTTGAAGCCAATTTCCATCGCGTCCGCGCTATAATCGCATTCGATCTCTTCATGGCCCTGACCGGTTTCGGCCGAGTTCACAGCGAGGGTGAGCCTGCCATCGTCGAGCGAGAGTTTGACCGAACGCGAGCGCTCTGCCGAAACGGTCGAGACGCGGTCGACAGCAGACTCGAATGCCTTGTTGTCAATGACGAGACGCTTGTCATTGCCCTTCGGAATGACGCGCTGATAGTCCGGGAAGGCCCCGTCGATCAGCTTGGACGTCAGCACGGCGCGGCCGGCGCGGAAGACAATCTTGGTTTCGGAAACAGAGACCGACACGTCGCCATCAGCGCTGTCGATCAGGCGGCGCACTTCAGCGACAGCTTTGCGCGGGACGATAACGCCGCCGAGCCCTTCGGCGCCCGATGGCGCGTCACAGTCAGCGAGAGCGAGACGGTGACCATCGGTTGCGACAGCGCGAAGCACCTTGCCCTTTTCGCCATCGGCGGTGTGCAGGTAGACGCCATTGAGGTAGTAGCGCGTCTCCTCGGTCGAGATCGCAAAGCGCGTCTTGTCGATGAGGCGGCGAAGGTCGGCAGCTTCGACATCGAAAGTCACAGCGCCATCGTCACCCGTCATGGTCTGGAAGTCGCTGGCCGGAAGCGTTGGCAGCGCGAAGTTTGCGCGGCCTGACCGGATCGTCAGGCGGCGGTTTTCCGGGTTAAGCTCCAGCTCGACATCGGCGCCGGAGGGCAGCTTGCGGACAACGTCGAACAGCGTTCCAGCTGGCGCGGTGACGGCGCCTTCGCTGGCAATGGTCGCGTCGGCGCTGTCGACGGCCTCGATGTCGAGGTCGGTCGCGACGAAAGTGACCTGGCCACCCTGTGCTTCCATCAGGACGTTGGAGAGGATCGGAATGGTGTTGCGGCGCTCGACCACGTTCTGCACGTGCGACAGCGCGTTGAGCAGGTCACTTCGTTCAATCGTCAGCTTCATGCGTCAGCCCATTACAACGGCCCGGTTCGGGCCGCATCCTTTCCTGCCCGTCTGGACGGGCGTTAAACTCGAATCGGCCCGCCTTCTGAGCGAAGACGGGCCGAGTACACTTGTCAAAATCAGTGAAATTGCAAGCCCTGTGCGGCCAATCGCTGCTTAGAAATATGGCCTCAGGGTGCGGGCGTTCAGCCGTTGCCTTCCGACTGGATGTCGAAGACGGCCTCACGGACCTGCTCGACCTGACGGATCATCTCCGGATCGGTCTGAAGCTGACCCTTCACCTTGCGCCATGCATGGATGACGGTGGTGTGGTCTTTCTTGCAGAATGAGCGGGCAATCTGCGGCAGCGATTTGTCGGTCATCTCGCGGCAGAGATACATGGCGACCTGGCGCGGGGCGCAGACATTGCGCGACTTGCTGGAGCTTTCAATCTCCGACTTGGAGAGGTTGTAGCTGCGCATGGCGGCACGCTTGATGTTGTCGAGCGACGGCGCCTGATACTCGCCCTGCTGGCGGCGAAGCACGGTGCACAGCATTTCGAAAGTTGGCGCAATCTCACCGTAGCGGGTCTCCGACTGCAGGGAGTAGAGCACGCCGCAAAGATCGCGGCCCGGGCCGCGAACGGTGGCGACGATCTTCTCGCGCATTTCCTCGTCGATCTCGAAATTCGGCTGACCTTGCTGGATGAGGTTCGCGTGAAGGCTCACGATCTGGCGACGCATATCCTGATCAGGCAGGCCAACTTCGACAGCCGCTGCGCCCATCAGTTCGCCGCGCATACGGGCGGAAAAGCCTTTGAGGTCGCCCGGTGCTTCGTCGGCGGTCAGGATGACCCGGCCACCTTCGGCGGTCACGGCGCGCAGGGACGCAAAGAAGGCCTCATCGGTCTTCTTCTTGTTCGCGATCCACTGCAGGTCGTCGATCAGGAGAAGGTCGTTGTCGCGAACCTGTGACTTCAGGCGGCGGGTATCGCCATCACGAGCGCCATCAACGAAGGCGGTCATGAATTCTTCGGCCGACATATAGGTAACCCGGCGGCCATCGTCCTGACGGATGACGGCTTTCTCGATTGAGCGCAGGATGTGCGTCTTGCCGGTACCCTGGCGCCCATAGATGAGGGCGACGTCAGCGTGGACCTGTTTGTTCTCGACCGTGACTTCAGCAAGTCGGACAGCCGCGCGATTGGTATCACCGACGATCAGCGTTTCAAAGCTCATCGCGCTGCCATGACGTCCCGGGGTGTGGGAGGACGTAGCCGGCGTCGCGGTCTCTACCTGGCCTGCGGCTTCAGTATCGCCAGACCATGGATAGGCGACAAGGTCGCGCGTGTCCGCTGGAATGTCCTTCCAGCAGGCAATCTTGAGTGCGCGACCGCGCGGGTCGGCCTTGCGCCAGGCGCGGCGCAGCATGGGGCGGTGCTGGCTATTGATGCGCTCATAGGCAAGCTGGTCGCGTGCCGCGATCAGGACGGTGCCATTGTCGTCGGCAACGAAGCGAAGGTCTGAAATCCACTTGTCGAAATCATGCGGAGACGTCTCCTGTCGAGCGTCTTCGAGAACGGTGCGCCATAGATCCATGCCCCTGTGATCATCGCCGCGCCGGGTGTCAGTGTTTTTCTCACTCTCGTGCCTGCCAGATTCTTCTTGCAGCCCCATAGGAACTTCCCCTTTTTTCTGTGTTTTGTCCTATTCTCTACGCGTCGACTCAGATCATAGCTCGGGTGTTCGAGCCTGGTGGAGCCCGTCCAAAAAACCTGCCGTACAGAGATCAAATTCCGTCGATGGATGAAGTTAACCACAGGGCTTCCAAACCTGTCTACAAGCCTTTTTGGGAATCTTCGGCACTTCTGGAGTTGACTCATTTCTGTCACCGAAAAAGCGGCGGTGAATCAAACACGTAAGCTTGTGTAAAAAAATATAGGTACGATTTGTGCCGTTTTCACAGCATGATGTTCCGATTTTGTTCTGTCAACTTAATGGGCTTGGAAATGCTGTGAAAAACCCGGTTTTTGACACCAAAAACCTTCAATTTTTCGCCAATGTTTAAGCAACGAAAAAAGGCCTGCATGATCGCTCATGCAGGCCTTGCATATTTTCAGAGACAACCCGGAAAGGGTTTGACTTAGCCCATCGCCTTGATGCGCGCGCTAAGGCGCGAAATCTTGCGTGAGGACGTATTCTTGTGCAGCACGCCTTTGCCGGCAGCGCGCATGATTTCCGGCTGGGCAACCTGGAGAGCGGTCTGCGCAGCGGACTTGTCGCCCGACGCAATTGCTTCCTCTACCTTGCGGATAAAGCGGCGCATGCGCGAACGGCGTGCGGTGTTGATTTCCGTGCGGCGCGCGATCTTGCGCACCATCTTCTTGGCTGAGCGTGTGTTCGCCATCAAAAACTCCTGAGTGTCCCGTCGGACGCAAGCGGCGGACATACCCAAAGGCCCCTTCGGCGTCAACTGTGATGGGCTGTATCGGCTGAAGAAAGCGCAGCGCGCGATCCTGGTGCGTCGGTGAGGCGCAGGAACGCGCCCCGGACTGTGCGCTTTGTACCTGTGTAAACCCAAGGAATAAAGCCATGACCCAATCCGCCCGCGCCGCCATCGTCGACCAGGCAAAAGCCGAATTTCGCCTGGCTGATGTAGAGATTGATGACCCCGGTCCGCATGAGGTGCGGATCCGGATCGTCGCCACTGGTCTCTGCCATACGGACCTAGCTGTTCGCGATGGCATGCTGCCGACAAATTTTCCTGTCGTGCTGGGCCATGAGGGCGCAGGGGTCATTGAAGCGGCAGGTGAGCATGTCCACGGGCTGAAGAAAGGCGACAGCGTCGTCCTCAGCTATGGTTCCTGTGGGGACTGCCGCCCCTGCATGGAAGGCGACCCTGCCTATTGCGACGATTTCACGGACCTCAACTTTCTCAATAAGCGCCTCGGCAGTGAAGGGAAAGTGCTCAAGGATGATGTGAACGCTGCTTTCTTCCAGCAATCCTCCTTTGCCACCTACGCGATCGCGCATGAGCGCAATGTCGTGAAAGTGCCGGACGAGGCGCCTCTCAAACTTCTCGGCCCACTTGGCTGCGGAATCCAGACCGGTGCAGGCGCGGTCCTCAACACGCTCGCCCCGCGCGCCGGGACTTCTCTCGCAGTCAGCGGGGTCGGCAGTGTTGGTCTTTCGGCTGTAATGGCGGCTAAGCTTGTAGGCTGCCACCCGATTATCGCCATCGACATGCAGGAAGAGCGTCTGAAACTCGCGCAGGAGCTTGGCGCAACGCACACGATCAAGGCGAATGAGGGCGAAGTGCCAGAGATGGTCCGTGAGATCGCGCCCAAAGGTGTCGACGCCGTTATCGAGTGCTCCGGCGCCAAGCCTGCAGCGAGGGCTGGCTGGGCAGCGCTCGCCAATCGGGGCTCGCTCCTGATAGTCGGGGCCCCTCCTGGCGGGACTGATTACGACTTCGATGCTAATGAGCACATATTGAGCGGCCGCAAGATCATTGGCTGTGTTGAGGGTGACAGCGTGGTGAAGGTCTTCATTCCGCGGCTCATCCAGCACTATCTGGACGGAAATTTCCCGTTCGACCGGCTGGTCAGTGAGTACAGCTTTGAAGAGATCAACAAGGCTGTCCATGACATGGAGGAAGGCAAAGCGATCAAGCCAATCCTGATCATGTCCGAGGATGGCTGATCTAAAAGAGGCGCACCTGGCTAATCCGGGTGCGCCTCATTCATATTTATTAGCTTGCGCGCCTAGCGGTTCTTGAAGTGCGGTTCGCGCTTCTCGACGAAGGCTTCCATGCCTTCCTTCTGGTCTTCGGTGGCGAAGAGGGAATGGAAGAGGCGGCGCTCGAACAGGACACCCTGGCTGAGCGTGGTTTCGTAAGCGGCGTTGACCATTTCCTTGGTCATCATCGCGGTTGCGCGCGGCATGGACGCAATCTTGCGGGCGACAGAGCGTGCTTCGTCGACAAGGTCGTCAGTTGGCACGATGCGGGAAACCAGGCCGCAGCGCTCGGCTTCTTCGGCGTCCATCATGCGACCGGTAAGGCACATTTCCATGGCCTTGGACTTGCCTGCAAAGCGGGTAAGGCGCTGCGTGCCGCCTGCGCCGGGTGAAACACCGATGGTGATTTCAGGCTGGCCGAATTTTGCGTTCTCTGCGGCCAGGATGAAGTCACACATCATGGCTAGCTCACAGCCACCACCAAGGGCGTAGCCGGACACCGCCGCGATGACGGGCTTGCGCATGCGGGACGCGCGCTCCCAGTTGCGGGTGATGAAATCAGCATAATACGCGTCGAGATAGGACTGCTCGCGCATTTCCTTGATATCGGCACCGGCGGCAAAAGCCTTCTTTGAGCCGGTGATGACGATGCAACCGATTGAGGCGTCATTGTCGAACCGGTCGAGCGCTTCGGTCAGCTCATCCATGAGCGCATTGTTGAATGCATTGAGCGCGTCGGGACGGTTCAGCGTGATGATGGCAACTGCCTCATCCACCTCAGTCAAAAGCGTTTCATAGGCCATGATACGATCTGGTTCCTGTGCTTGCTTGCCTTTCGCGGTCTTAGCCGCAAGTTGGGGAGGGATAGGGGAAGAAAGACCCCGCGTCGATAGGGAGTGACCAGCATGATGATGACCAACTTGAAGAGTTCTGTGGGTGGAGGGGCCTTCCTCCTGGCGGCGATGGCGGCGGTCTCTGCGACAGCTGCAGCCCAGTCGGCGGAAGCGCAGACCGCTGCGGCCAGCGATGCGCCAGCCCCGTTTGAATATGGCGATCCAGCCGAAGGCGACCGGATGCCATCGGGCCGTGATATCGGCACGCGGTCCTCAGTCGTCGCCCCAAATGCTGCGGCAGCCACGGCACATCCGCTGGCAACGCGGATCGCGCTCAATGTCATGGAAGATGGCGGCAACGCCGTGGACGCGGCAATTGCGGCGAACGCGATGCTGGGCCTGGTCGAGCCGACAGGCAATGGCATTGGCGGCGATCTCTTCGCCATCGTCTGGGACCCGGAAACGAGCACGCTTTATGGCTATAATGGGTCTGGCCGCTCTGCGATGGGTGCGACACTGGAGGATATGCAGGCGGCCGCCGACGAATTCATGGATGGCGAGGAAATCCCGCCCTATGGCGCAGCGCCGGTGACGGTGCCCGGCACGGTGGACGGCTGGTTCGCGCTGCATGACCGGTTCGGTAGCGTCGGCATGGACGAGCTGCTTGCCCCGACCGTTAGCTATGCCCGAGAAGGCGCGCCGATTCCGGAAGTCATCGCCTATTATTGGGGCCGCAGCGCCGCCAACTTCCCGCAATATGCGACAAGCGGCATGATCGAGGAATTCGACAATGCGCGGGAGACCTTCTTCTCCCCGACCCCGCGCGAAGGTTCTCTCTTTACCAATCCAGACCTTGCCAACACGCTGGAGACCATTGGCACCGAAGGCCGCTCTGCTTTTTATGAAGGCGACATTGCGCGCACGATGGGCGCCTATTTCGAGCGGATTGGTGGCTATCTCCGCTATGAGGACTTTGCCGCCCATGAAGGCGAATGGACCGAGCCACTATGCGTCGACTATCGCGAAACCCGCCTCTGTGAGCTTGGGCCGAACACGCAAGGCGTGGCAGCGCTGCAGATGCTGCAGATGCTGGAAGGCTTTGACCTTCGCGGCATGGGCTTCGGGTCACCGGACTCCATCATGGCGCAAGTTGAGGCGAAACGCCTTGCTTTTGCAGACCGTGCCAAGGGGTATGCCGATCCGGCATTCAGCGGGGTTGATCCGGAAGTCTTCATTCGCGACGGCTATAATGTCGAACGCGCGCAGGCGATAAACCTCACAGCGCCGATGTCTCAGGTCGATGCGGGTATGGACTTTGCCGCTATGGCGGCCGACGAGACTCTGGAAGAAGGCGATACGACCTATCTGACGGTCGCTGACCAGAACGGCATGATGGTTTCGCTGATCCAGTCGAACTATCGCGGTATGGGCACCGGGCTGGTTGCAGATGACCTTGGCTTCATGTTCCAGGATCGCGGCCAGCTCTTCAGCCTCGACCCGGAGCATCCAAACGCGTTCGAGCCGGGCAAGCGCCCTTTCCACACCATCATTCCGGCCTTTGCCTACAAACAGGTCGAGGGCGAGTTTCAGCCCTGGATGAGCTTTGGCCTGATGGGCGGCGGCATGCAGCCGCAGGGCCACGTTCAGATCATCCTGAACCTGATCGATTATGATATGGGCCTTCAGGAAGCTGGCGATGCGGCCCGCTGGGAGCATACGGGCGGCTGCGAGCCGACCGACGACTATGCCGGCGACACGTGCATCAACGAATTGGGTGTCGTGCATCTGGAGAGCGGTATCCCATCTGAAACCCGCGCTGAGCTCGAGGCGCGCGGCTATACGGTCGAATGCTGCGACGCAAATGGCGGCGGCTACCAGGCGATCATGAAGGATTTCGAGTCTGGCGCCTGGGTCGCGGCCACCGAAATGCGCAAGGATGGAACAGCGGGCGGGTTCTAGGTCCGCCGGAACGACAAGGATTGCCAAACAGGCTCGCTTGAGGGTGAGATGGACAGATGCTCTATCTCATCCTCAAGTCCATTATCTCTGGCGTATTGATCGCTCTCGCCTCGACGCTGGCCAAGCGCTATCCAGGGTTCGGGGCGCTGATAGCCTCTCTCCCGCTTGTATCGGTCCTCGGTATGATCTGGCTATGGAGTGAGAAGCCAGATGCAGAGACGATGGCTGATCATGCCGGCGCAACATTCTGGTTTGTGATCCCGTCGCTGCCGATGTTCCTTCTGATACCGGTCCTGTTGCGCAATGGCGTCGGGTTCTGGCCCTCGCTCGCAGCGGGGTGCGCGCTAACCGTGCTGCTTTACGGCCTCACGACGTGGATTGGTCCAAAGTTCGGCCTGCCGCTTTAGGCTCGGCTAAAGCGGCCAGAAGAGCGGGATGACAAGCATTGCGACAGCGAAGAAGGTGAGGTTCAGGGGCAGGCCGATACGGGCGAAGTCGCTGAACTTGTAGCCGCCTGCGGTATAGACCAGCGTGTTCGTCTGATAGCCGATGGGGGTCGCAAAGCTGGCGCTGGCCGCGAACATCACGGCAACGACGAAGGCGCGCGGATCAGCGCCAAGGTTCTCGGCAAGGCCTATCGCAATTGGGGTCATCAGGATCGCGGTCGCATTATTTGAGACTATTTCGGTCATGGCCGAGGTTAAAAAGTAGACTGCCGCCAAGGCTGCGAGCGGGCCGAAGACGCCGATCGGGGCAGCGATCGAATTCACCAGCAAAGCAGCCGCGCCCGAATTCTCCATTGCCGTGCCAAGCGCCAACATGCCGAAAATAAGCATGAGGATGTCCCACTGGATTGCCTTGTAAGCATCCTGATGGTCGATGCAGCCAAGAGCGATCACCAGAGCGGCAGCGATAAGAGCGAGCCCGGCAATCGGCATGACGCCAAGCGCGGCGAGCGCCATGACAGCAATGACGGCGCCGATGGCAATCGGGGCCTTGTCACGGCGCAGCGGGCGTTCTGACGTTTCCGTCAGATTGCTCAGCATCAGGTCGTCAAACATCTGACGCATGCCGGCCGGTGGGCCTTCGACCAGAACCGTGTCGCCGAGATTGAAGCGGATGCCCCGCCCTTCAAGGCTGATATTCTCACCGCGCCGGTGGATGGCAAGCGCGTAGACACCATAGAGCCGCACCAGGCCAGCGCCGACGATGGGGCGGCCGATAAGGCGAGATTCCGGGCCGACCACACCTTCCATAAGGACAGTTTCACTGGTCTGTACTGGTTCAATTGCGTGGCGCTGGCTTTCGCTGCCGGACCCGATGGCGACGTCACCTGCTTCGCGCAGGCTTAGCATCTCGGACACCGGGGACCGCACGACGAGGCGGTCGCCTGCCTCGAGGACGAGAGAAGCCAATTCCTCGCGGCGGGAACGGTTGGCCCGCATGACGTCGATAACGGTAAAGCCCTTTTCAGGCGTGAAGCCCGTTTCCTTGATCGCTTTCCCAATGAGTACCGAGTCCACGGGGACCAGCACCTGCGCAATGAAACGGCGGTTCTTCGTCGTGGGCAGAAGGTCTGCCAGCGTGTCGCGATAGGGCAGCAGCCAGCGGCTCGCGAGCGCCATATATATAATGCCCGCGACCGCCATGATGATGCCGGCGCCCGTTATCTCGAAGATGCCGAAGGGCGCGAGGCCTGCATTCTGGGCGACACCATCGACCAGCAGGTTCGTCGACGTGCCGATCAGAGTCGTCATGCCGCCGAAAATGGAGGCGAAAGAGAGCGGAATAAGAAGGCGCGAAGCCGATGTGCCAATCGTCTGGGCAAGGCGAATGGCGACCGGGATCAGGATCACCACGATCGGCGTGTTGTTCATGAAGGCCGACAGCATCACCACAATGGCCATCAGGGCGATGACGGCGACAAGCGGCGTCCAGTTCTTCGCGATCCGGATGACCCAGTTACCCGCCGCCGCAATGACGCCCGTCCGCTCAAGCGCGGCGGACAGGACGAACATGGCAGCGATAGTGATGGGCGCGGCATTGGAAAAGACGCCAAGCGCCTCTGGCACCGAAAGAATGCCGGTCAGCAAGAGGGCGGACATGGCAAGAAGCGCTACGACATCCGCCGGAATCTTTTCGCGCAGGAAGCTGACAAAGACAGCGACCAGCAGCACGAAGACGAGCGCGATCTGGAATTCCTGCGGCAGGATGATGTCAGGCATGAAAGCGGGGCCCCGGTCGTTTCAATCTAACGATAGACGACTGGAGGCAGGGTCAACGCAACCGTCAATTTAGAAGAACTCCTGATGCGGACTATTTCTGAATGCATAACTGGCGTGGATGGCCGCAGGTTCAGCGCTCTGATTTCAAGCGGTAAAGCAAATCGAGGGCTTCGCGCGGGGTAAGATCATCGGGGCTGACCGCGTCGAGCAGCTTCAGGGCTGGGTGATCCTCTGCCGGGCTGAACGCTTCGGATTCTTCAGCGACGGATGCGAATAGTGGCAGCGCTTCGACAGCGTCCGGCTTGGTTTCCAGTTTTTTGAGGACCTGTTCGGCGCGGCGCACGGCGCGGGCGGGTAGTCCTGCAAGTCGGGCGACCTGTACCCCATAAGAGCGGTCAGCGGGGCCGCTTGCGACATCGTGCAGGAAGACCAGCTCATCTTTCCATTCCTTGGCACGGAGCGACAGGTTCGCGGCGCAGGCGAGGTCTTCAGCCAGCCCCGTCAGCTCATGATAATGGGTAGCAAAGAGCGCGCGGCACTTATTGGTGTTGTGAAGGTGTTCGACAGCCGCCCAGGCGATGGCGAGGCCATCATAGGTCGAGGTGCCACGGCCGACCTCATCGAGGATGACAAAGCTGCGCTCGGTCGCCTGATTGAGGATCGCGGCGGTCTCAACCATCTCGACCATGAAAGTGGAGCGCCCCCGCGAAAGATCATCAGAGGCGCCGACGCGTGAGAAGATACGGTCTGCGATCCCGAGCCGGATCGACGCTGCCGGAACGAAGAGACCGGCCTGCGCCAGAATAACGGCAAGACAGGCCTGACGCAGATAGGTCGACTTACCGGCCATGTTCGGCCCGGTAACCAGCGCAAGACGCGGTGCGAGCGCGCCGGAGGCATCAAGGCTCAAATTATTCGCGGTAAAGCCTTCGCCCGTTGCTTTCAGCGCAGCTTCGACCACCGGGTGGCGGAGGGCTTCGGCCTCGAACACCGGCTCATCAGCGAGGACAGGGCGCACAGCGTCATTGGCGTCTGCCCAGTCAGCAGCGGCTGCGGCGACATCGATCTCGGCCAGTGCATGGGCGGCGGCGGAGATGGCGTCATTCACGCCTTCGACGCGCAGGCAAAGTTCCCGGAAGAGCTCAATCTCGCGGGTCTGGGCGGCCTCTTCGGCGCGGGAGATGCGGCCTGCAAGATCCGACAGTTCCGGCGTCGAAAAGCGCATATTCGACGCGAGCGTCTGGCGGTGGATGAAGGTCTCGGCATGCGGCGGCTTCAAGAGTGCGTCGCCGTGGCGGGCAGGCACATCGATGAAATAGCCAAGCACATTGTTGAACTTGATCTTCAGCGCGCTGATGCCCGTGTCATCGCAATAGCGGGCCTGAAGCTCCGCTATGATCTGGCGGCTGTCGCGGCGCAGCGAGCGCGACTCGTCAAGCGAGGCGTCCCAGCCATCGGCGATGAAGCCGCCATCACGTGCGAGTGTCGGCAGGTCTTCAGCCAGCGCACTTTCAAGATCGCTCGCAAGCTCGGCGAGGTCGTCATGCAGCGCCGGGTCGAGGGCGGACACTGCACTGCCGAGCAGCACAGGTAGGCCCGTTTGCAAAGCTGCCAGCATGGAGGCCAGTGACGCGCCTTCCCTAATGGCGACCGCAATGGATTTGAGGTCACGCGGGCCGCCGCGCTCCAGCCGGATGCGCGTGCGGGCGCGCTCCAGGTCCGGCGTGGCTTTCAAACAGGCGCGCGCATCGCTGCGCAGGTCGCTTTCCTGAAGGAAGAATGAAACCGCGTCATAGCGTGCCTCAATCGTTTTACGCGCGCATTCCGGACGCGACAGCCGGTCAGCGAAGAGGCGCGCGCCTGGGGCGGTCAGCGTGCGGTCGACCGTGGCGAGCAGCGTGCCCTTGCGACCGCCATTCATGGCTGTGTCGATCTCAAGGCTGGCGCGGGTGGCCGGATCAATGGAGAGGCTGGCAGACTGGCCACGCCGGTTTGGCGGATCGAGGCGGATATCGGCGCCTGCCTGGGTCAGGCTGAGATAGTCCAGCAGCAGGCCGCAAGCGCAGAGCTCTGCCTTGGTGAAGCTGCCAAATCCGTCCAGCGCGGCGAGCCTGTACGCCGCTTTCAGCGCGCTCTCGCCCGACGCTGAACTGGCCGCGCTTGATGGCCGGCGTGAGACCGGCATCCGCAGGGAAGCGAGGGCCTGGCGCACCAGAGGGCGGGCCTCATCATCCTCTGTCACAAGTAGTTCGCTGATCGGCAGGCTGGCGGCTTTCTCCCCAATCGTTTCGGGCGAGACCTCCATGATCTCGAAGGCGCCAGTAGAGACGTCGCAGGCCGCGATCGCTGCCTCTGTGCCGCCCGCCGCGAGCGCGATGGCGGCGAGGACCTGCCCCTGTCTCGACGACAGGATCGTGTCCTCGGTGATTGTGCCTGGGGTAACAACACGCACGACGTCACGGTTCACGATGGATTTTGAACCGCGCTTTTTCGCCTCAGCCGGGCTTTCAGTCTGTTCGCAGACGGCAACGCGTTCGCCAGACTTGATGAGACGGGCAAGATAAGCCTCTGACGCATGATAGGGCACACCCGCCATGGGGATCGGCTTGCCATCATGCTCGCCGCGCGCCGTCAGCGTGATGTCGAGGATCTCAGCCGCGCGCACGGCATCCTCAAAGAAGAGCTCATAGAAATCGCCCATGCGGAAGAAGAGCAGGGCATCCTGATGCCTCGCCTTTATCTCGAGATATTGCGCCATGAAGGGCGTCGGTGCCTTTTTTTCAGGCGCGGGTCGGGTGGCGGTGTCTGGCATCGGATGAAATCTAACGGATTCGCATGGGAGGTGTGCAAGCCAAATAACCAGTGTAACGCGGGTTGTCGGCAATTCCGCAGCGGCTTAGAGACGAAGACACACTGTAGTCCAAACCTGAAAGCCACTGCCATGACGTCCAAGCGTCCAACCTTTACCGACAAGGAAGCGCTAGACTTCCATAGTCACCCAACGCCAGGCAAACTCTCGGTCACACCGACCAAGCCGATGGCTACGCAGCGCGACCTGTCGCTTGCCTATAGCCCTGGTGTTGCTGTGCCGGTGAAGGCTATCGCGGCGGACAAGGACCTTGCCTACGAGTACACCTCGAAGGGGAACATGGTCGCTGTTATTTCCAACGGAACAGCCATCCTGGGTCTGGGCGATCTTGGCGCTATGGCGTCCAAGCCGGTGATGGAAGGTAAATCTGTTCTCTTCAAGCGCTTTGCTGACGTGGATTCCGTCGATGTTGAAGTGTTCTCGAATGACACCGAAGAACTGATTACCACGATCCGCAACATTGGTGAGACGTGGGGCGGCATCAACCTCGAAGATATCGCCAGCCCTGAGTGTTTCATCATCGAGAGCCGCCTTCGCGAAGAGCTCGACATTCCGGTTTTCCACGATGACCAGCACGGCACGGCGATCATTGCAGCCGCCGGCCTGATCAACGCCTGCAATATCACGGGCCGTGAGCTGCAAGATGTGAAGGTCGCCATTTCAGGTGCTGGCGCCGCTGGCCTCTCCTGCGCAGGCCTGATCCGTCACCTCGGCGTGAGGCCAGAAAATATCCTCATGTGCGACAGCCGCGGGGTCGTCTATGAAGGCCGCACCGAAAAGATGGACCAGTTCAAGTCTGCCTATGCGGTGAAGACCGAGAAGCGCACGCTTACTGAAGCCATGGACGGGGCTGACGTCTTCCTCGGTCTGTCGGTTGCCGGTGCGGTCACCAAGGAAATGGTCGCCAGCATGGCGCCAAACCCGATCATCTTTGCCATGGCGAACCCTGACCCGGAAATCACGCCGGAAGAAATCAAGCAGGTGCGCGATGATGCCATCATTGCAACGGGCCGCTCTGATTATCCGAACCAGGTCAATAACGTCCTTGGCTTTCCTTACATCTTCCGGGGCGCGCTCGATGTGCGGGCTCGCTCGATCAACGAAGAGATGAAGGTTGCTGCCGCGCAGGCGCTTGCGGAACTCGCGCGCGAAGACGTGCCGGACGAAGTGGCCGCCGCCTATCATGGCTCGCGCCCGCAATTTGGCCGCGACTATATCATCCCGACGCCGTTCGACCCGCGTCTGATCAGCTTCGTGCCGCCTTTCGTGGCGCAGGCAGCCATCGATACGGGTGTTGCGCGCAAGGAAATTCCGGACATGGACGAGTATCGCCGCTCACTGGCGCGCCGTCTCGATCCAACTGCCTCCTTCGTGCAGAGCGTTCAGGCTGCCGTGCGTGAGAAGAAAGCCCGCATTGTGTTTGCAGAGGGCGAAGAGCCATCCGTCGTTCGCGCTGCCTTCTCGTTCAAGAACCAGGGTCTTGGCGAGCCGGTCCTGATCGGCCGCGAGGAGCAGGTCACCCGCACTATGCAGCAGATGGGCGTGCCGGAAGGCTCGCTTGAGATCGTCAATGCGCGCCTGTCGGACCGCAACCCGGAATATACCGATTACCTCTATGACCGTCTGAAGCGTCAGGGCTTCCTGCGCCGCGATGCCCAGCGTCTCGTCAACCAGGACCGCAACGTGTTCGGCTCCTGTATGCTGAAATTCGGCGATGCCGATGGTATGATTACGGGTGTCACGCGTAATTATGACGTCGCTCTGAAGGATGTACAGACCGTGCTGGATCCGATCCCCGGCAGGCAGGTTATCGGCATGTCGATGGTCATCAACCGGGGCAAGACGATCTTCATCGCCGATACCTCGATTACCGAACTGCCGGTTGCAGAAGACCTTGTCGGCATAGCCTGTGAATCGGCCAGCTCGGTCAAAGCGCTCGGCTTCACCCCGCGTGTGGCCTTCGTGTCTTATTCGACCTTCGGCAACCCGATGGGTGAGCGGGCCGAAAAAGTCCGCGAAGCTGTCGCCATGCTGGACGCGCGCGATGATATCGACTTCGAGTATGAAGGCGACATCTCGGTCGACGTTGCGATGAACCCGGGCCACAAGCTGGTCTACCCGTTCTCGCGCCTGACTGATGCGGCCAACGTGCTGGTCATGCCGGCCATTCACTCGGCTGCAATCGCAACGAAGATCCTGACCTCGATGAGCCGCGCGACCGTTATCGGTCCGATCCTGCTCGGCTTTGAAAAGCCGGTACAGATCGCGTCACTCGGTGCGACGGTGAACGATATCGTGAATCTTGCGACCTTCGCCGCTTTCGACATCGACATGCTCGGTCACATACCTGCGGCGAAGTAGAAGCTGCGGTATCGCCCAGTTCGTCTGGGTGGAAAATATCAGAGGCCCGATATCAGCTCTTGGCTGTTGTCGGGCCTTTTTCATTGGCGACGGCATCGGCTGGCAGGTCTTCGGCTTCGTCGATCCTAATGCCCTTCGCCCTATCAGGACCATAGCGCATCACGAACAGGATAAGCAGGACTGGCGGAATCGTGTAGAGCGCCGTGACCGTGAAGAAGCCGGCCCAGCCAATTGCTTCTGACAGGGGTCCCGACGTCGTGGTGGCTGCAAGTTTACAGAAGAAGGAATAGGCGGAGCTTAGTAGTGCATATTGCGTCGCTGCAAACTTCCGGTCTGCGAGCGAGGACATATAGGCGATGAAGACAGAGCCGACGAAGCCTGCGGCCAGATTGTCCGCGACAATAACCCCCATCAGGGCCCATACCGTCGGAGTGTGGACTTCCGCGCCGGGTGGCGGGGCGATGCCTTGCGACACCGCGTTCGCCACGATGTCGAGGTCCGGACCAGCAGCGACTGCCAGCGCTGCGAACGCGCCATTCGTCAGCAGGGTAATTACGCCGCCCGCGATCATCGCGCGCATCAGGCTATAGCGGACGGCAACAAACCCGCCGACAAAGCCACCTACGATGATGGGCCACGGGCCAAGAATGCCCTGTATCCAGCCCACTGTCTCACGGCTGTAGCCGAGATCGACATAGAATGGGCTCGCCATGACGCCCATCGTGAAATCGCTGATCCGGTAAAGCGTGACAATGCCTGCGACAGGGATCGCCCAGAGGCCGAACTTCCTGACCAGTTGCCAGAACGGTTCGATGACCGCGTCTTTAACCTTGCCCGCGAAGGACTTGCTTTCATCAACCAGGCGCTCGGTGCGCTCAGGCTCGGAAATGACAAAGATCACGATTGCGCCGATGACAAGCATGACAACGGCCATGAGCGCATAGGCGAAGTGCCAACTGGTCGCGCCCGCAATGACCATGCCGAAGCCGGAGAACATGATGGCGAAGCGATAGCCGAGATTATAGACCGCAGCCATGTTGGCCTGCTCGTCATTGGGCGCAGATTCGATCCGCCAAGCATCGACGGCGATATCCAGCGTCGCCCCGGAAAATGCCAGAACGAGCGCGCCAACGACCACCGGCGTCAGAGCGACTGCCGGGTCGCTTGAGCTGATAAGCAAAAGGCCAAGGGAGGTCCCGCTGATTGCGAGGATCATCCAGCCCCGACGCTGACCAAGAAGGCCGGTCAGCACGGGCAGCTTTATCCGGTCAACGGCCGGTGCCCAAAGGAATTTCAGTGAGTAAGCAAAAGAGACTGCGTAGAGCCCGCCAATGGAAGCCCGGTCGATGCCTGCCTCGCGAAGCCAGAACGAGAGCTTCGAGAACACCATCATGAGCGGCAGGCCCGAGGCAAAGCCAAGAACCAGCATGAAGGCCATGGTGGGCTTCAGATACTTGCGAAAAGCGCTCGACAGTGTCTCGCGCCCGTCAGGCGAACCGGCTTTGGACGTCTCGCTCATGCGGCCCCTTGCCGGCGCGCAGTCCAGTCTGTGGCGAGGCGGCGGAGAGCTTCGGCGTCGAGCGGCTTGGCGGCGACACCATCGGCGCCGCTCTTGCGCGCCCGGCGCTCGATTTCGGGATTGATTTCAGCAGAGATCGCGATGATCGGCATGGTCTGTCCGGCCTCTCTAAGGGCTTTCATTGCTTCATAGCCGTCCATGATCGGCATGCGCAAATCCATAAATACCAGAGCCGGTGAAATTGTCTCGGCAATGTCGACAGCTTCGCGCCCGGTCGAGGCCACAGTGACGCTGAAACCAGCCGACTCCAAGGCGCGCCGTGCAATCAGCGCATTTACCGGGTTATCGTCGGCGATCAGGACGCGGCCGTCAGCTGAGGCAGCGATTTCGTCTTCTCCGCCCTTGCCACCTTTAGAGACTAGCAGGATGCGTTCGACGAGAGACGAGTCCCTTAGCGGACGCACCAGCCAACCTGTCACACCCATCTTGTGAAAACGGCTGATCAGGCCGCGATCGGCCGGGCGCACTACGACAAGCACTGGCGCGATGGCGGTGAGTGCTTTCAGGCTACGTTCTGGAAGTTCTGCAGCCGCGATGATGAGCGATGGACGGGCGCGGCGGGCTTCTTCTGCTGAATGCACCAGCGATATCCGGGCGCCGTTTTCTTCGAGCGCGCCCCATGCCGACAGTGAAGTCGCCGGGGGAAGTCCGGCAAAGGCGATATGAAGTCCGGACAGCTTGTCCGAGCGGATCGAGCGTTCATCTTCGATGATGTCGGCGGGCGCCTCAGCGCGGAAACATGTGCCGTCGCCCGGGGCGCTTTGCAGCGTGATCGAACCGCCCATCGCCTCACTCAGACGTTTCACGATGGCTAGGCCGAGGCCAACGCCGCCATCCTTGCGCGCATCATCAGCAGAAGTCTGGCGGAAGGCATCGAATAGCCGGGTCTGGTCCTCAGCAGCGATGCCGGGACCCGTGTCGCGCACGTTGAAGACGAGCTTGCCTCGGCGATAGTCCATATCAACCAGAACACCGCCCGTTTCGGTAAACTTGAGGGCGTTGCCGACAAGATTGAAAAGGATCTGTCGAAGCTTACCGGCATCGGCTTTCAAGCGGGCCGGTACACCCGGTCGGCACAGGACACCGAGGTCCAGCCCGACCGCATGGGCGCGGGGCGAAAGAAGCTCGGTGACTTCCCGGGCCAGATCACGCACGCAGAAGACTTCCGGTTCCAGTTCCGGGGCGGCTGTATCGAGGCGGGCATAATCGAGAATGTTGTTAAGAAGATCTAGAAGACGCGAACCGGACGCGCGGATCGCCTCGGCATATTCCTTCTGGGCCGGGTCGAGCTCTGTCTCAAGGAGCAATGAGACAGTGCCGAGAATACCGTTCAGTGGTGTGCGGATCTCATGGCTGGTGGTCGCCAGAAAGGCCTGCTCGGTCGACGTGGCGTCATTCTTCTCTGTCATGGCGGTGAGTCCTACCGCGAAACATTGAGCAATGACTTAACTGGTACCACGCCTAATGCGCGAGCGAGCGCGCATGGCTGACGGTTTCCCCTTCGGGCGGACGGCGGCGATAGCTCAGTGCTTCGGCAATATGGACACGCCGCACCCCACCTGCGCCATCCAGGTCCGCAATTGTGCGAGCAACCTTCAGCACGCGGTGATAGGCGCGGGCCGACAAGGCAAGCTTGGCTGCGGCATCAGCAAGGAGGGCGTTGGCGGCTTCATCCGGGGAAGCAATATCGGTCAAGTGGCGTGTAGGCGCGTCGGCATTGATCTGGCGGCGGCCATCCTCTGCCCCCAGCCTCTCGAACCGGTCTGTCTGAATGTCGCGCGCCTGCTGAACCCGTGTTGCAGCTTCACTTGTCCCTTCGGTTGGGGCGGGCAGGGCAAGGTCAATGGCAGTAACAGGTGGGGTATCGAAAAAGAGATCGATCCGGTCGAAGAATGGCCCTGAGATGCGTGACTGATACTGACGGGCGCAGGCAGGTCCCCGGCGGCAGGCGTCGTCACCGGGCCCACCGCCACAGCGGCATGGGTTCATGGCCGCAACAAGCTGGAACCGTGCCGGGTATCTGACATGTCGATTGGCGCGAGAAATCACGACTGCGCCATCCTCCAGAGGCTGGCGAAGGCTGTCGAGTACCTGGGCCGGGAACTCCGGTATTATGGCG
This sequence comes from Henriciella marina, assembly GCF_027213945.1. Taxonomy (GTDB): domain Bacteria; phylum Pseudomonadota; class Alphaproteobacteria; order Caulobacterales; family Hyphomonadaceae; genus Henriciella; species Henriciella marina_A. The sequence continues at coordinate 159,550 of NZ_JAPWGW010000001.1, read as the reverse complement.
CAAAGTCCGCAAATGTGATGTGAAGCGCATCGTTTGCGGCGTGGTTTGAATCGAATGCGCGGATGAGGCGTTTTGACTCAGTACCGGTTTCTTAGGAATTGCTGGATATTGAGAGCGAATGACCGGGCCAACATCCACGCCGACCCGGCCATCCTGCTTACACTAGTTTCCTAGCGCTTGCGGCAAGGTGCTGGCTTCGAACGCCGGTGCGGCTTCACCGTCACTGACTTCGGGCCAGGCTTCTTGCTCGTGCGCACAGTGCGCACCTTCTTTGTGCAAGACATAGCTTTCTCCTTTCCCGGGCTCACATTGCCCGCCCGTATCAGGTTATGAGCCTGAGGGTCAGAGAATCAGTCTTGCACTTTGAGAGTATAGCGCGATTGTTAAGACCTTGTTAACCAGCGGATTTGAGCAGCGCCCATGCCGCTGGAGCCGCGATCCACGCAAGGCCAAGAGCGTAGTCCCACCATCGCGTTGGTGGCGCGTAGTTTGGATCGTTGTTCCAGCTCATGCGAGCTGCACGTCCTTCGCTCCGATGGCGTCCATGCACATTATAAAGAATGCCGTAGTGAAGCTGCCCCGGCTTATCTTGTTGGTCAGGTTGCGCTCTGATTCTGGGCTGCCGAGATTGGTCAGCCGCTCCGCAAGCTCGCGATAGGTCAACCCTCGCCGCTTAAGCTCCGCCTTCAGTATATTCTTGGCGCGCGTTTGATACTGAGCATCTACGTCTGACATAGGGAGTCTCCTAAAAGCATCATATTTGATGATATACACCCTTGACAGCGGTGATGTATACATCTAATTACGGTGATGAACCTCACCGGATATGATGTAAATGGCTCAACACTTTCTCCTTTCGCCCGCCGCTAAGACGCTTTCACTCGCGAAAGTGCTTCGCATGTCAGACGAAGATGCAAAGTCATCCTTCCGCGCGCTGCGCTGGGCCTCAACGGACGGTGAGCCTGTTTGCCCTAAGTGTGGCTGCCTCGATCACTCTGACCTTAAGCGCCCTGACTACTGGCAGTGCAAAGGCTGCAAGTACCAGTTCAGCATGACTAGCGGCACGATATTCCATAGCCGCAAGCTGAGCGTCCGCGATATACTGGGCGCAATCGCTATCTTCACGAATGGCGCGAAGGGCTACAGCGCCCTCCAGCTCTCCCGTGATCTATGCATCACCTACAAGGCCGCCTTCGTTCTTTGCCACAAGATGCGCGAAGCGATAGGCGCCGCACGCGACGAAGGCGCACTCTCCGGCAACGTGGAAGTCGATGGCGCGTACTTCGGTGGCTACGTGAAGCCTGCCAACCGCCGCGAAGATCGCAAGGACCGCCGCCGCAAAATCCACCAGTCCGGCAAGCGCCAGGTCGTTATTGCCATGCGCGAAACCAAGGGCCGCACGCGCACGGGCGTTGTCTCGAACGAAGCGGAAGGCGTTGCTCTGACCCGCGCCAACGTCCAAGCTGGCGCAACCGTCCACGCTGACGAAGCCGCTCACTGGGACAAGCTGGCCGCTCACTTCCCGATAAAGCGTATCAATCACCAGAAGGCTTACTCTCAGGACGGCGCTAACACCAACGCCGCTGAGAGCTTCTTCAGCCGCATCCGCCGCGCCGAAATCGGTACGCACCACCATGTTGCAGGCAAGTACCTCGCCGCCTACGCAACTGAGATGGCATGGCGCGAAGATGCACGCCGCACCGCTAACGGCTCACAGTTCGCCATGATAGTCAGTGCAGCGGCTATCGCGCCAAAGTCGGACGCTTGGTGCGGGTACTGGCAAAAGAAGCGGCAGGCATAAAACCTGCCGCTTCCATCGTTCTAGGCTGCGGACAACAGGAACTCGCGCCCCTGATTGGTGAGAGCCAAGCCGTCAGGAATAGGCTTGAGATAGCCCTTGCAGATAAAGTTGCTGCTAGCCTGACGGTGACTGTTGATATTCCTCACGCGCTGTTCCCACCGCAATTCGGTGGGACGCGTGGAGGAAGGTTCACAGTCGGTTTCGGAAAGATCGACGGAATCTGGCAAAAGCGCCAGAAGCTGCCGATATGAGGCCGAGCCCGATGGCTGAGAAGCCAGAAGGCGCATGGCCGCGAGCGCAAGATCGCGCTCAGATGTAGACGTTTTCATTGAGAAAACCCCTTGCCATAAGTTGGCAGGGGTGATTCAATACACCCCTGCCGGTTTCAGTTGGATGCTAAGCCCGCATTAAGACCGCGCCCTTGCAGGGGTGCGGTCTTCGTCGTTTTAGGCCCGTCGCACGCTGCGTAGCGTTACGCGCTAGGGCTAATCCCGTATCGTCATTCACGCCTCCTTTCTGCGTCCCGATTCGGGGCCACAACATGATTAACGTCAACTTCGCCCCGCGAGTCAACTAGCTTTTCCGCCTCCATTGTGGAGAGCTCCGCTTCGGGGCGAAGTTTCCCTTGAAAAAAGCCAGTGTTGGTGGGATATTTTATTTCTGCGCCATGAAGCAATTTTTTTAAGCGGAGAAGCTTATGACCCGTCCAAGAAGCCCCTCATACCCAAATTTCTCATTAGAACAAGCACTTAGCCGAGTGGAGATGGCATACAACCAAGACCGAACAAACACTCTGGACCGAGAGACCCTCGCCACCCACATCGGCTACAGCGGACTAAGTGGCGCTTCAGACAAGGCGATCGCCACCATTTTCCAATACGGACTGATTGAGAAGGTCAGCAAAGGAGAGGTCAGAGTATCGCAACTGGCTGTAGACTGCCTGTACCCGGACCCAGATGAAGGTAACGCGCGGGCGTTACATCGGGCGGCATTCAGTCCAGAGCTGTTCGCGCACCTCAAAGAGCGATTTCCTGACAGGCCGTCCGAGGGTGCTCTGAAATCCTACCTAAAGCGCGAGGGCTTTGTTGAGCGCGCGATTAACCCAGCGGTATCATCGTATCTGGAAACTTGCTCATTTCTGGAGCTAAAGAATGCTTACGAAAGCGCTGGAGTACCCCAGTCGGAAGCGGCAGACTCGCCTCAACCAGCACAAACAGAGGCACCCCCACCCATGCAAACCGCCGCACCCACGCCAGCCCCAGCCATGCACGCGAGTTTCTCCGGCCCGTCCTATACCTTCGCAGATGGTCAGGTCGTCCTGTCTGGCACCATTAGGAACCAGCAGGACGCGAAGCAGTTGGTGAGCTTCATCAACGCCGTGACACCCATGCTGAAAGCCGCAGAGCCAGAAGAACCTAGCGAGTAGAAACCCGCCACAGCTTGTAAGGCCCGTTCGCGTCGTGGTCCGTGGTCCAGCCCTGATCTTCGATCAAGCCTTGGTTCACGCATGACTTTATGCACGCGCCGATGCGCTTCCTTATAGCGTTCATGGTGGCCTCGTCAGCCGCTAGGCCGCGATCCTTTACCCACGCTTCCGTGATCTGGCGTGAAGTCATAGGCTCCGACGCCTCGCGAAGCGTGTTCAGAACGAAGCGCTTCACGCTTCCCTTCTCCGCGCGATGCTTCGTGACGTATTCCTTTATCGCGTAGGTGTCCGCGTTCGGGTCGAACAGGCGGATAGCCGCGTCCAGGTGGTCTATGTCCACGGTGAGCTTCTTGATCTCCGCTTTGTACTTTTCGCGGAGGGCTTGAAGCTCTTTGTGTTTGGCGACGAGGCCAGAGACGGTGTTGGGACGGTCGTATGTGATTTCGTTCTTCATAATGGGCGATGAGTAACATCACCGCTTATGATTGTCTATACATCACATTTGCGGACTTTGCGCCATAATACCGGGGAACTCTGGCAACTCGTCCAGAAAGAGCACGCCATGATGGGCGAGCGATACTTCGCCGGGTCTCGCCTTGATGCCGCCGCCTACTAGGGCAGCCATTGAGGCGGAATGATGCGGCGCGCGGAAGGGGCGCTGACGCGAGAGCTTGCCGCGCTCCAGCATGCCAGCGACGGACTGGATCTGCGAAACTTCCAGAAGCTCTGTTGCGGACAGAGGCGGTAGCAGGCCGGGCAGGCGCTGGGCCAGCATGGATTTTCCAGACCCGGGCGGACCGCAGAAAAGCAGGTTGTGACCACCAGCCGCCGCAATTTCGAGCACGCGTTTCGCGCCATCCTGACCCTTTACATCGGCAAGATCCGGTACGGCCTGCGGCGGCGCGAGCTCTCCGGCGACCGGGGCGGGCAGGCTGCTACGGCCTGCGAAGTGATTAATCATGGCGATGAGGCTTGGCACGGCCAGCGTGCCTTCACCGGCCCATGCCGCTTCAGGGCCGCAGACTTCGGGACAGATCAGCCGTAGGTCCATCGCCTGCGCCGCCATGGCGGCAGGGAGGACCCCCAGCGTCGGCCCAAGCGCGCCGTCCAGCGATAACTCCCCAATGGCTGCATGACCATCCAGCGCGTCGGGAGCGATCACGCCCATGGCCGCCAGCATGGCAAGCGCGATGGCAAGGTCATAATGGCTGCCCTCCTTGGGGAGGTCGGCAGGTGCGAGATTGACCGTGATCCGCTTTGGCGGAGTGGCAAGACCAATGGCGGAGAAGGCCGCGCGAACACGTTCCTTGCTCTCGCCGACGGCCTTGTCGGGCAGACCAACAATCGTGAAAAATGGATTGCCTGAGCTGATCTGAACCTGAACGTCGACGGGTTTGGCTTCGATGCCTTCGAAGGCAAATGTCGTGACGCGGCAAACCATGGCGATATCCTTTCGCAATCCAGCCTAGCATGAGGGCCGGAACAAAGAAAGAACAATATCGCCTGAAGGTTTAAGTTTGTATAGGCCTAGTCGAGGCGAATGACGTCGTCGTCATCCTCTGTATTTACGTCGGGGGCTTGCGTCCGGCTGCGGGTCGCGATGTCTGCGGCAGGATTGTTGAGACCCGGCACTGCGACTTCAGGCACATCGTTCAGGCGCGTTGACGCAGAGCTCTCCGGCATTGGAATATCATTCGAGGGCGCTGGCGCGTCAGGCGTGCGCAGGTTGAACCCACCGGAAGCCTGTGGAGCGGCTACTGGTTCACCGCCCGGAATGCGCAGATTGAAACGCGAACTGCTGGAAGTGGTCGCAGCAGCGGTGGGTGCAGCTGCCTCAGCCGATACATTTTCCGGCTCGGCAGGCGCCTGCTCAGAACAGGCAGTTCCTGCAAAAGCGATGGCTACGCCCGCGGCGATTGAAAGAGCTTTCATATTCATTCCTCCAGAGTGTGCGCGACCTCAGGATTTGGCAACTCTGTCTTGCACACAATCCCAGAAAATGCTGGCCGCATCTATACCTGAAAAGCGTTTCAGCTCCTGTATGCCAGTCGGCGAGGTGACGTTTACTTCGGTGAGCTTGTCGCCGATCACATCAATACCAACAAAAAGCTGATCACGGCGGCGCAGCTCAGGGCCAATAATATCACATATATGGCGATCGATATCGCTGAGCTCGGTCGGCTCCGCCGTGCCGCCAACATGCATGTTGGAGCGTGTCTCGCCCTTCTTGGGGCGGCGGTTGATGGCGCCAACGGCCTCACCGTTGACCAGGATGACGCGCTTGTCGCCATTACTGACAGCCGGAAGGAAGGCCTGCGCGATCAGGGGCTCGCGCGTGCGCTCGAGAAACATTTCCATCAGGGAAGAGAAATTGCTGTCGTCTTCTTTCATACGGAAAACGCCCGCGCCGCCATTGCCGTAGAGTGGCTTGATGATGATGTCCCGGTGGCGCTGACGGAAAGCCTCGATGGCTTTCAGGTCGCGGGAGATCAACGTGTCGGGGATGATTTCCGGGAAGAGAAGCGGGAACAGTTTTTCCGGACCGGAGCGGACGAATTCTGGATCATTCAGGACCAGCGTCTGCCCTTTGAGAAGCTCAAGCAGGTGGCAGGCCGTAATGTAGGACATGTCGAATGGCGGATCCTGACGCATCAGGACGACATCAATGTCGCTTGCAAGATCGAGCACGGTTTCGTCGCCGAATATGCCCGGTATTTCTTTCACCCGTTGAACCGTTGCCGGACGCGCGCGGGCCAACAGCCTGCCTGTGTCAAAGCTCAGATGCTGGGGCCCATACACAAAAATCTTGTGTCCACGCGCTTGTGCTTCTTCTGCAAGCGCAAAGGTGGTGTCTGCGTTTATGTCCACCTTTTCCAGCGGGTCCATCTGGATCGCGATCCGCAAGCTCATGGCGCCTGGCCCTCCATCAAATCTCTTCTGACTGGCTATATGAAGATGATTGCCCGGTTTGATAAGCGCCTTACCGGCATTGCGCTGGCATCAGGCATAAAAAGCGCCCTCTCCATGAAGGAGAGGGCGCTTTCGCAATCCCTGGGAGGAAAGGGATTTATTCTGGCAGGATGACGCTGTCGATGGCGTGGATGACACCATTCGAGGTGTAAACGTCCGCCATGATAACTTCGGCGCCGCCAACGGTAATGGAATGGCCATCATTCACGACTTCGATCGTCTCGCCACCAAGAGTTTCGACTTCGGTCGAACCTTCAGCGATATCGCCGGACTTGATCTTGCCGGCAACGACGTGGAGCTGGAGGATTGCCTGAAGCTGCTCGATATTCTCGTCCATGAGCAGCGTTTCGACCGTGCCCTCTGGCAGGGCAGCAAACGCTTCATTGGTTGGCGCGAAAACGGTGAATGGACCTTCCGCGGAGAGGGCATCGACGAGACCGGCTTCGGACACGGCGGTCACGAGCGTCGAGAAATTGTCATTGGCCGAAGCGGTTTCGACAATGTTCTTCTTGTCGGACATCTCGGAATGGCCGTCTGCAAAGGCCACGCTGGCGCCGCCAACAAGCAGGGCGGTCGCGGCGACGGATGCGAAGAATTTTTTCATGGGAGGCTCCTTTGGTGTTTTGGAGCCATGTCTACGCGGCGCTTTTGGCGTTGGATCATTAAAATTTATAAACAATTCAACGTTCTAATTTCCGCTGCAATACCCCTGTTCCATCCCTACGGTCCTCGGGCGTCTCCGGATCACTCAACCGTGAATTCATGCCTGAAAGGCAGCGGACGAAATGTTTCGCCCTGCCCAGAACTTGCTGAACTGCGTTGCCTGACGGTAAAGGTCACCAACGCCAGACAAAGAGTCTCTCATGAAGAAAACGTCGATCATTTTTTGTGGCCTGGTCCTGATGGCAGGCTGTGCGCAGACCGGTCTGGAAACGCCCGCGACAGAGCCCGGCAGCGAAGTCACGGGTTCTGATACGGAGGCAGAGGTGCAGGAAAGAAGCATTTTCGGTTCACTGACCTATCGCCAGCGTATCGCCTTGCCTCAAGGGGCCGTTGCAAGCCTCGCGGTACGTCGCGTCGAAGCGGTTGGCGACGACGTGCTCGCTGAACAGAGCTTCGCCCTGAATGGCCGTCAGGTGCCAATTCCGTTCGAGGTTGCCGTCGCTGATAAAGGAGCTGGCACGGACAGCCTGAGCCTCACAGCGACCGTTTTGGACAGTATGGGTGAGCTTCTATGGCAGACAGACGACGCGGTCACGTTTGTTGCGGACAGTGCGCGAAATGATCTTGGCATGATCATGTTGTCGCCAGCCGGAAATGATGAAGTGACATTATCCGATGTCGCTGGACGCGACTGGATGATTGCCCGCCTGAACGGTGAGCCTGTGCTGACCTCCGCCCCGATCGTCTTGCGGTTTGATGAGAATGGTCAGATTAGCGGCAACGCGTCCTGCAACGCCTATACGGCCAGCGGTACAATCGAGAACAGCATTCTCTCCATCGGCCCAATTGCCCTGACGCGCAAAGCCTGCATGCCGGAAGTCATGGCGCAGGAGAACTTCTTCCTCGATCTGATGGAAAACGTCTCACAGCTTCAGATCGACGAGACCGGTCTGCTAACCGTGACATCGGACTGGGGCGAGACGCTGACAGCCCGCTAGCCGGGCCCGCACCTAGTAGACCGCGCCGCCAAGCAGTTCGTCGTCCGGTGCGCGGGTGACGGCGCCTGCCCGGCGCGGTGTCTCTCGGACGCGAACATAGGACACGACCCGGTTTACACCGCCGACAAGGCTGGCTTTCTCAGCGGCTGCCTCAAGTTCTGCGTCGGAACGGGCGAGGCCCATGAGATAGACGACGCCATTATAGGTCTCGATATTGAAGTTGACGCTCTTGATGTCGCGCGCAGCGATCAGGGAAGAGCGCACGCGCGCCGTGATCAATTCATCGGATGCATTGGCGAAAAAGCCACCGGGCGCCTCGATCTGGATTTCGTTGGCGACATCGGTCACACGCGTGGAGCTCCAGGCGATGTCTTCGGCCTTCACGCGCATCTCCGGGCTAGAGACGCGTCCTGAGAGAAGGGCCAGGCCGTTGGACACTTCGACGTCCACCTCGCCATAGCCGCCTTCGCTTAGCAGCTTCGCCTTGATCTCGTTGGACGCTGACGCGTCGTCGACGGCTTCGCCCATTGTGCGGTCCTGAACAGCGGCGACGCCTACAGCACCTGCGGTGCCAACTGCGGCGGCGACGCAGCCACCCAGCGCAAAACTGCTTAGCAGGAGCGGGGCCATGAGACGTGTAATAGCCATGTGAGCCTCTCGGTTCGGTTCTAACTTCTAGTCTGCCACCGCCCTAGCGTCCGCTTGGGGCGAAATCTGGGCGCCACTGATCAGCCAGGTGCATTGGCCTGCGGCGCGGCCGGATCACGACAAGGTCGAAGCGCCAGCTGAGCGCGCGCAGATCCGGCCGACGCGCGGTCCAGCTGTCTGCAGCGCGATTGATGCGCATCCAGGAAGAAGCAGTGACCGCATTCGCCGCGCTTGTGAAGTCAGAGCGTGCCTTCACCTCGACGAAGGCGAGAACATCGCCCTTGCGCGCGATCAGATCGATTTCACCCACTGGAAGGCGCACGCGCCGCGCAAGGATGCGGTAGCCCTTGAGGCGAAGCCAGAGTGCAGCCAGCGTTTCGGCGCGGCGGCCGCGCGTTTCTGCCGCCTGGCGCCGTGCTCTTTGCGCTCTAGCCATTCTTGAGCTGCAGCGCGCGCTGATAAAGGTCTCGCTTTGAGAGACCGAAGACGTCGGCAACCTCATTTGCCGCGGCCTTCATCGGCAGGCGCTGCATGGCGTCCGTGAGTGCGGCATCAATATCGCCCGCCTCAGCGGCTTTCACCTCTGGCGGACCGACAAGAACGACGATCTCGCCCTTCGGCGCGCCATTGGCTTCGTAGTGGGCTGCCAGCTCTTCCAGCGTCCCGCTGCGCACTTCCTCGAACAACTTGGTAAGCTCGCGCGCCACGACACAGTCGCGCTTTGGCCCCAGAATTTCAGCCAGATCGGCAATTGAGGCTGCGAGCCTTGAGCCGCCTTCATAGAAAATCAGCGTCGAGGGCACCGTTTTAAGCTCCTCGGCAGCCCGCTTGCGTGGCCCTGTCTTCGGCGGAAGGAAGCCGCAGAACATGAAACGGTCGCTCGCGAGGCCGGAGGCAACGAGGCCTGCTAGCATGGCGGATGCACCTGGCACGGGCACGATGCGGACGCCCGCCTTGCGCGCTTCGTGCACCAGCTTCCAGCCTGGGTCGGACACAAGCGGCGTACCTGCATCCGAGATCAGGGCGAGCCGCGCGCCGTCTCTCAACCGCTCAATCAGTCCGGGGCGTCGTTCGGCCCCATTATGGTCATGATAGGGGCTCACTTTCGCATGAAGGCCATGCGCATCAAGGAGCTTGCGTGCGACCCGTGTATCCTCAGCGAGGACCTCGTCGACAGCTGCGAGCGTGTCGAGGGCGCGGAGCGTTATGTCTCTGAGGTTGCCGATGGGTGTCGACACAATGTAGAGCCCGGGATCAAGACGCGCGACTTCATGTTGCGCGGGCCCCGGCCCGGCACTAGTCTCGCCGGACGTCTGGCCGCTCGATCGAGAAGAAGGAAAACTGGATGACATTTGGTCTACCATCGCGCTTTGCGCGTCTTGCGCCAAGCCTTGCGCTGGCAAGTTTTCTGTTAGTGACCGCATGTGCGACCGATCCGATGCGTCCGCCAGCGCCAATCGAGACCGGGCAGAGCCGCGGCGACCGGGGAAATGATCGTCCCGATCGCAGCGACCAGGGTGTCGAAGAAGAAGGCCTCGATGGCCTCCATGATGATGAAGGCATTACGCCTGCCGAAGACGTCTCCGACGCTGACAATGGCTACTTCACGCCGGACTTCATGGGCGACCGTGACCTCTTCCGCATCGGCGTGCTTCTTCCATTCTCACACCCCAATTCCGGTGTGCGCGCCGAAGCTGAAGGCATGCTGGCCGGTATAGAGCTGGCTTTGTTCGACCATGCAGGCGAAAACATGCTCGTCCTTCCAAAAGACACAGCCGGCTCTCAAAGCCAGGCAATTGCCATGGCCGAGCAGGTGCTCGATGAGGGCGCAGATGTTATCCTCGGCCCGCTCTTCGGCACCAATATCGAGGCACTCAACCGTGAAGGTCTTGGGTCCGAGACGCAGATCATCGGCTTCTCCAATGATAGCAGTGTCGCGGGTGGAAACACCTGGCTCGCATCCATCACGCCAGAGCAGGAAGTCGCTGCGCTGGTCAGCTACGCTGTTTCCCAAGGTTATCGCCAGTTTGCCTATTTCGGACCTCAGAGCGATCTCGGCCAGCGTATTGAAACGGCGCTTCAGCGTGAGGCGAGCCGTGTGGGCGGCCGCGTAGCCGCAAGCGGTTTCTACCCTGAAAGCACGCAGTCACCGGACTCCGAGGCTCGCTATATCGCCAACGCCGTGAACAATGCCCAGCAAGGCGGCGGCAAGGTCGCCATCCTGATCCCGGAGCGTGGCACACAACTTCGCCGCGTCGGCCCGCTTCTCAGCTATTACGGCATGAGCCGCAATGTGCAGATGATGGGTCTGTCCGGCTGGGACGATCAGTCGATCTGGCGTGAGCCGTCGCTGCGTGGCGGCTGGTTCGTCGCACCGTCGCGCGACGACGTTCAGGCCTTTAATACCAAGTTCCAGCGCATCTACGGACGCGGCCCGAGCTCGCTTGCTTCTACGGCGTATGATGCGGCGGCTCTCGTCAGCCAGCTCGGCGCGGACGGCGAAGTCACGCGCGACGAGATCGCCTCGCGTGATGGGTATCTCGGTGTGAATGGCGTCTTCCGCTTCGCCCCGTCAGGCACGACAGAGCGTCGTCTCTCGATCTATGAGGTCGCAGGCTCGCAAGGTGCGGTGGAAATCAACAAGGCAGCGCAGACCTTCGATGCGGGCACCAGCTAGGCTGGTGAACCGCTTCTAGGCGTCGTCAGTTTCGGGTTCGGGCAGGTCCAGAAGACGCCGGGCCGACTTGCGATGGCGTTCGCGGACCTGCGCCCCGACAATCGACAGCGCCGTTGCCAGCACCGTTGCATCGTCTGCGAAACCAAAACCAATGACAAAGTCCGGCACCCAGTCTGTCGGAAGGACGAAATAGCCTAGCGCGGCGAAAAGCACCGCCTTGGCCTTTCTGGGGGTCAAAGGATCGATGGCTGCGTAGTAGGCTGCGGCCAGATCATCGGCAAATGGGACGCGTCCCGCGACCCTGAAAAGCTTCGGCAAGAAGCCTTTCCGGGTGCGCTGGCGGTCGCGTTCAAGCGACAGCGGCAGCGCGCGTGGCCCATCCTCTCCGTTCTCAATCACAATTTCCGTTGGGTGACGCATTGGCACAGCCTTTCTTGCCTCTATAGATCGCTCGCATCAGCCGAACGTTCAAGGGAGACCTATCAGACATGAAACTCAGCTCAGACATTAGCGCAGTCATCACCGGCGGCGCATCGGGCCTCGGCGCGGCCACGGCAAGACAACTCGCCTCGCATGGCGTGAAGGTCGCTCTGTTCGACCTCAACGAAGAAAAGGGCGAAGCCCTCGCCAAGGAACTCGGCGGCGTTTTCTGCAAGGTGAACGTCACTGACGAAGCTTCTGTCGACGCCGGCTTCAAGAAGTCGCGCGAAGCCATCGGCCAGGAGCGTATCCTCGTGAACTGTGCCGGCACAGGCAATGCGATCAAGACCGCCAGCCGCAACAAGGAAAGCGGCGAGATCAGCCACTTCCCGCTCGACAAGTTCGACCTCATTATCCAGATCAACCTCGTCGGTACCTTCCGCTGCATCGCGAAGTCGGCTGCTGGCATGATGACGCTGGACCCGATTGATGGTGAGCGCGGCGCGATCGTGAATACCGCTTCGGTTGCTGCTGAAGACGGCCAGATCGGTCAGGCAGCTTACTCCGCGTCCAAGGGCGGCGTCGTCGGCATGACGCTTCCAATCGCACGCGACCTGTCGCGCGAACTGATCCGCGTCAACACGATCCTGCCGGGCATCTTCAACACCCCGCTGCTGCAGGGCGCCCCGGAGAACGTGAAGCAGGCCCTCGGCGCGCAGGTGCCGAACCCGGCCCGCCTCGGCAACCCGGAAGAGTATGCATCGCTTGCAGAGCAAATGATCACCAACGCCTACTTTAACGGCGAAGATGTCCGCCTCGACGGCGCCATCCGGATGGCACCGCGCTAAGCGCCCGCCACATCAGACCTGATGTAGCCCGCTCAGAAATGAGCGGGCTTTTTCATTCAGTCCGGCCGGGCTGGCAGGAACTCGCTGTTGCGCAAGACAAGCGCACTCACCAGGGAAACAAGGACGCCGACCGGAAGGATTTCGGTGATCGTAATCGGGATCCGAAATAGCGGGTTTGCGTACATCTCGGCGAAACCGCGCATTTTTTCAGCATAGGCTTCAAGCTCTGCGCCCGACATGCCGTCGGCCTGCGCCTGCTCGATCCCGGCCTGCGCGTAGTCGGTACCGAAATCGAGGCCGGTGACGGCTAGTGTAATTTCCCAGCCGAGTGCATAGATGATCCCGGCAATTGCACTGATCGCCAGACCCATACCGAAGGCCGGCAGGAATTTGATCACGCCGCCTTGGGCGATATCGCGCTGGCGCTTGATGGCGAAAAAGATGAGGCTCAACGCGACCAGCATGGACGCATAGCCATAGATATGGCTGCTACTGCCGCTCTCGAGAAAATTGTTACCTGCGCTGACCACAGCGGTGAACATGAAACCGCCCGTAATCAGACCTGCCACGAGCCCGGCGATCAATATCCGTTTCAGCATCTTATCGTCTCCTTTTCGAGGCTTTCTTCTGGGGCTAAGACGGCTTGGTCGGCTATTGCCCAAAAGGGTGATTTTCGTGAAATCACCCAGTTTTCCTTCCGCTAGGCGACGATACGCAGCGCTCGTGCCTTGCTTACCGCTTCGGTCCGGCGGCGCGCTTCAAGTTTGTCCAGAAGGCGCGAGACATGCGTCTTGACCGTATTCGGCGAGACACCGAGCGTGCGCGCAATTTCCTTGTTCGACTGACCTGCCGCCAGAAGCTCGAGCACCTCATACTCGCGGTCACTGATGCCGAGCGTAGACCGCGCCTCCGGGTTGCCGGTCGCTACGGCCGGCGCAGCTTTGCGGAAAAGCTGCGCCCCGACCCAGATGCCAAGAATAAGGAAGACGAGCGCCAGTAGCGAGATGAGGAGTGCGCCGGACTGGAAGCGCGCCAGATGCGCATATTCGATCCATTGCAAGACCAGCACGCCACCAGCAAGTAGCAATCCGTAGGCGGTCAGGCTTAGAGCTGACACTGCAGGTTTGGCTGTCTTGCGCGCGGTCATGAAAAATCCCCCAGCCTTCAATAAAGACCGGGGGATCCTGTTTGGCTAGCGCTGCTTTATGCCTGGTCCTAGCGCACCTGCGGCCGCATGATCGTGCCGGAAAGGTTTGCCAGCACATCACGCGCGTCGAAATATGCCGGGTCATCCGGAGAGGGGCCGCGGCCCATCAGGATCTCAGCCGACGCTTCGAACCGCGTCACCTCACGGTAGTCGGGGGCACGTGAAAAGAATGGATCATTAAAGCCGCCCCAGTGGTGCGGATAATAAGCGATCGCACGGCCCCTTGGCCCGTAGAAACGGTAATGCGGGCTGAAATGGCTGTAAGTGCCGCCAACCGGCACAAAGCTGCGGTCAGCATCCGTGGTACGACGGACCATCCGGAAATTGTCGTAACCCGACTGCACGGTCAGTTCTGCCGCGCGATAGAGCAGATAGGTCTCGACGGTCTGGCGATCCGTCAGGCTATTGCCCGAGAAGTTCACGACCCAACGGTTCTGTTCGATCTGTTGTTCGGTGTAACCGCGATCCGACGGGGTCGCCGCCTGATAGGGAGTCGCCGTTGCACAGGCGCCAAGCAGCGCAAGCGATGCAATTGCCGGGATGAAATATGCTTTGGCCATGCCGTTACCCTCGTCCTGTTTCCGTTGAAACTATATCGGGTCGAACTGAACGCCACACAACAGATCGATCAAACTGCAGTGATCGTTGAGCGCGCAGCCGCCACCTAACGCGTGCCGCGGGGTGGGTAATCCTTCTTCTCGACGAACGCGATTGTCTCGACAACGTCATCCAGCGCCGGGCGGGCAAACGGAACCGATTGCACCCAGCCCATGTGATAGTCTGTGCCCTTGAAAACGAGCAGGGCTGGTTCGGCAAATACGTCTGGTTCGTCATCATTGATGGCGCTGGACGTATAGACGCCGAACTTCTCGATGAAGTCCTCACCGATTTCATAGGCGATAGGCAGCTGATCGAGTTCCCATTCCTCGTGGGCCTTATCCGCGCGGGATTTCTCTTCCATGGTGGCGGCGACAACGCTGATGCCCTTGCCAGCGATGTCCTTGAGCTTGCTGCTCAACTCTTTCAGCTGTTTCTTGCAGAGCGGGCAATGTAGACCGCGATACACCACGATCATGCGCCACGGGTGCGCGACAAAAAGCCCGCGGGTCTGACGCCGCGGGCTTTCTTTAGTCGTGTTTATAACGGCAGCGGTTAAGCAGGCGCGTTACCAAAGACGGTTTTCACTTCGAGGAATTCCTCAAAGCCATAATCACCCCATTCGCGGCCAATGCCGGACTGCTTGTAGCCGCCAAATGCGCCGGTCGCGAAGTCCGGACCTGCGCCATTGATGTGGACGTTACCTGCACGGATCTGGTTGCCGACCTTGCGGGCATGGTTGAGATCAGACGACTGCACATAGGATGACAGGCCGTAGACCGTGTCGTTCGCAATGCGGATGGCGTCTTCTTCAGTGTCGTAAGGCAGGATGCAGAGAACCGGGCCAAAGATTTCTTCGCGCGCAATCGTCATGTCATTCGTGACGTTCGCAAAGACGGTCGGTTTGGTGAAGTAGCCCTTGTTGAAGCCTTCCGGTCGACCGGTGCCACCGGCGACAAGGGTTGCGCCTTCGTCGATGCCCTTCTGGATCAGGTCCTGGACCTTGTTCCACTGGTTGCCATTGGAAATCGGGCCCATCGCACCGCGTGGGGCTTCGTCGCCTGCGCCAACCTTGACCTGCTCTGCGGTTGCCTTGGCAATCGCGATGGCCTCTTCCTGCTGGTCCTTTTGGACGAGCATACGCGACGGGGCGTTACAGGACTGACCGGTATTGGTCATCATCTGCATGACGCCGCCAGAAACGGCTTTCTTCAGGTCCGCATCCGGCAGGACAATGTTCGGGGACTTGCCGCCGAGTTCCAGAGCGACGCGCTTGACGGTCGGGGCAGCGGCCTGGCTGACGAGAACACCCGCGCGGGTGGAACCGGTGAAGCTCATCATGTCGATGCCCGGATGCTGGGACATGTATGCGCCAACGCCTGGGCCATCGCCGTTTACGAGGTTGAAGACACCTGGTGGGACACCTGCGTCATGAAAGATTTCTGCCACGATCATCGCGTCGAGCGGTGCAATCTCGGATGGCTTCAGCACCATGGTGCAACCCGTCGCAATCGCAGGGGCGACTTTACAGGCGATCTGGTTCTGCGGCCAGTTCCACGGCGTAATGAAACCACAGACGCCTATTGGTTCCTTGCGGATCAGGGTTGCGCCGCGCTCTTCTTCCCACTGGTATTCACGCAGGATTTTGGCAGCGGCCATATAGTGCCCCATGCCGGCTGGCACCTGGGCAGCGCTGGCAAGCCACATCGGTGCGCCCATCTCGTCAGAGATGGCTTTCGCCATGTCGCTCGCGCGCTCCTGAATGCCTGCAGCGATCTTTTCCAGAAGCTCTGCGCGGAACTCGACAGAGGTCTGCGAGAAGGATTCGAAGGCGGCTTTCGCGGCCGCGACGGCCTTGTCCACATCAGCTTCAGAGCCGAGCGAGATGCGGGCAAACGGTTCTTCGGTTGCCGGGTTTTCAACTTCGAGCGTGCGCGGTGTTTCCGGGTCGACCCATTCGCCGTTGATATAGAATTTGAGATAGTCCTGCATGGTCCCGTTCCTCTCACTTGGTTCTTGTCTGTTGCCAGGTATCTAAGCGCCGCGGCGCGCAATTAAAAGCGCTATCGCCCCGTCACCCTTGTGAATTCGAATTAAGTTCAGTCGGCTTTGCCCGCACCCGTGAGGCCGCGGCGGGTTTCAAGATAGGTCGCAAAGCTCGCCAGCCAGTGACTGCCTGAATAATGCTCGTCAGAGACCGCGGCAATGCCAGCCTTCTTGTGGACCTCGGCGGCGGCCACAAGGCCCGCGCGTCTCGGGTCGCGTTCAGGCAGTCCTGCGGCCATGCCTTCAAGCGCCCAGGCGCGTGAAAGGTTTACGCCGTCCAGATGCACCAGCTTGCCATCGGAAGGGTCCAGCACGATGCCGGGCGCGAGCCAGTCGGCGCGGCCATTCTCTGGCAGCTCAGGCAGGAAGCCAGAAAGCCAGGTGGCAAATTCCTGCGGGGGCAGAATGCGGCGCATCAGGTCAGCTTCCATGAGACATGGCGACAGGAAATCCTCGCCAGACGGCTCATAGCCAATAGGGCAATTTACATCCTCAAGGTGGAAGCTGCGGATCTTGTCGATCAGGGTCTCTTCCAGCGCTTCGTCGCCGACAGTGCGGGCATAATCCAGTATCAGGCCGAAGGCGAAGGCCGTCTGATTATGCGTGCCGAGCCGGATGGGATAGGAAAGCTTCGGCAGCCAGACCATCGTATTGGCGACGATCTCGGCTTCGAGCGGGCGCAGTGTCTCGCGCCATTCGGAAAGCTGCGGGTCGGAGCTTTCTTCCAGTTCCGCGATCAGCTGAAGAAACCAGGCGATGCCATAGGGGCGCTCGAACGAGGCCCGGTCCTCGCGCTGATAATAGGCAAGCTCGCCCGCAATGTTCTGCGCCGTGAAGCTCTGTGCCAGCTTGGTGCGGATTTCGTCTTCCAGCGTGCTTTCGGGCGCGGTGTTCAGTGTGCGCACCAGAAGCCAGTGGCCATGCACCGAAGAGTGCCAGTCAAAACAGCCATAGAAAGCTGGCGTCAGTTCGTGCGGCGCGCGGGCATCATCATCGGACTGCATGACGTGACTGATCTTGTTCGGGTATTCGCGGTGCACGCAGTCCAGCGCAAGGCGGGCAAAACGGTCGGACAGGGACAGCTTGGCGTCGGTGGTCTCGCTCATGCCGGTCGCACTCTCTTCAGGCATGGCGTGGGCGGGCAGGGCGAATAGCGCCGCAGCGGCGAGAAGTGTCTTGAGAGAAGCGTTGAGCACGACGTCGGAAATCCTCCTGCTGACGTGACCGTGACGCTAGTGATGGACTTCGCGCAGCGCAAGAAAAAGGGCCGACCCTACGGCCAGCCCTCTCAATTCCTTCCAAGTGGCAGAAGGATCAGTCGTTGAGGCCAAGAGCGGCTTCGACGTCGGCCCAGTCTGCGATCTTGAAGTTCTGGTCGACTTCCGAGGTCGGGTTCGCATCGTCCTGAACGATCACGATACCGCGCGGATAGCCCGGCAGGGCTGCCGAGGACACACCGAGGCCATCGGTATGGGTGACTGAATCAACACTGCCGTCTTCGCTTTCAGTCACCGTGAAGATGCCGCGCACCGCATGCGGGGCAGCCCGGTCATAGACGACGAAGCGGTCTGCAGCTTGCGCCGAGGCGACGAGATATCCATCGGTGCCTTCGCCGACCCAGAGTGACAGGCCTTCGACATCTGCGACGAGACCATTGCCGGCCTCGATCGTGTCGACGATCTCAGGCGTGCTGTCTGGCTGACGCAGGTCCAGCTTCCAGATGCCGTGCTCTTCCTCGCCGATGAAAGCGATGCCTGCGCCATCATCGACAACGCAGCCTTCAAGCTGCAGCTGGCCGAACTGGCCGACTTGCAGGCTACGCTGGAACGTCACGCCGTCCTCGCTGCTGCTCCAGATCTGGATGGAACCGTCCTTATAGGTCGGGATGATAAGCGTCGTGTCGTCCACCTCGCCCATGCAGATGCCATAAGGCTCTGCCTTGCCGGTTGGTACATCGCCGGTGTGCGTGACCTTGCCGGTCTCTGCGTCCACGCTGAACATCGTGATCGAGTCGAACTCATCATTCGAGGCCGCCGCAACATTGCCGCGAACATCCACATTGTTGACCTGGCCGACATCGAGGAACTGAAGCTCAGCGCCGGAGAGGTCGTAGACGTGCAGGCCCTCATCCTTGTTGGTGCCGAGGATAAGACTCTTCGAGACATCGCCCGGATGCACCCAGAGCGCGGGGTCGTCGGCGCGGTCGCCAGTGCCGGTCATCGGATCGGTTTCGAAGCTGGCCGCGACAGGCTGGGCCGCGATGCCATCATCGATCCAGACATCATCGGTCTCGCAGGCACCAAGCGTTGCAGCGGCAGCGCCGGCGAGCAGAAGGATACGGAATGTCATGCGGTGAGATCTCCTGAAGTGTAGCGTTTCAAAAATGGCGGGCCGGACACGCATATGCGCTCCGGCCCGCCCACTGGCATCGCCAGAAATTAGTAGGTCAGCCGGGCGCCGA
This sequence comes from Henriciella marina, assembly GCF_027213945.1. Classification (GTDB taxonomy): domain Bacteria; phylum Pseudomonadota; class Alphaproteobacteria; order Caulobacterales; family Hyphomonadaceae; genus Henriciella; species Henriciella marina_A. The sequence continues at coordinate 140,788 of NZ_JAPWGW010000001.1, read as the reverse complement.
AGACGACCGTGGTGCCGAACTCGTCATATTGCGACAGGCGGCGCTCGTCGCCGAAATAATAGTATTCCGGCTCATCGGTGAGGTTCTTGCCTTCCAGATAGATCTGGAGGTTGTCATTCACGTCATACTTGGCAGATGCCTCGACGAGGAGACGGTCATCAGTTGTGCGGTCCAGATTCGCGTCCACCAGCTCATCGAGATAATCGCCGCGATAGTTGGCCGAGACGCGCAGGTCCCATGGGCCCTTGTCATAACCGAGCGCGACGTTCCAGATCATGTCCGACTGCTTGAGGAAGCGCACATCGCGGCCATCCGGCAGTGTGGCTTCGCTCTCGGTCAGGGTCAGGTTCGCCGAAACGAGGAAGCCCTGAAGTGCGCCGTTGAGATCGCCAAGGTCCTGAACATAGTTGAATTCCATGCCGTAGATTTCGCTCGAGCCGACATTGATGAAGGTCGAAATCTCTTCGACTTCGCCGCTATCTGTGTCGTCGCCATTGAGGAGCTCAGCCGGAATGGCAGACAGGTCCACATTGCCCGGAACATCGCCAATGTCGAAGCTTGCCGGGAAGATGGCGTTGGAGATGTCCTTGTAGAACACACCTGCCGAAAGAACCGAGAGCTGGGTCGGGTAGAACTCGATGCCGAGGTCGAAATTGTCAGCTTCCAGCGCGTCGAGGTTCGGATTGCCGATCTCTGCTTCGTCGCGGTCATCATTGATGAAGACGAAAGGCGCCATTTCACCGAAGGCCGGGCGCACCACGGCGGCATAGTAAGCCGCGCGGCCGATAAGGCGGTCACTGAACTCATACTTCGCGTTCACGCTCGGCAGGACGTTCGTATAGTCATTGCTGAAGTTCGTGACGGTGGCAGTCAGGTCATCCTCCTGCACGACACGGCCGCGCAGGTCGATCTTGGATTGCTCTATCCGCACACCCGGCACCAGCGTCAACGCGCCAAGGTCGAACGTGCCCATGACATAGCCGGCATAGATCTGTTCATCGATCTCATAGTCTTCGCCATTGGAGTCGAAGAAGCTGCCTTCCTCATCGAGATCGCCCGGGCCAAAGGCGTTGCGAAGCGAGCGGGTGAGGGCTGGATCAGGCCAGGTTGGCTGCGGATTGCCGATGCGCCAGTTGTCGATGAAGCTGTCGCGGGCATAGTTGAGAAGGTTGATGGAGCTGTCTTCATGGACCAGCACATTCACATCGCGGATCTTCTCCCGGTCACGCACCTTCAGGCCAGCCTTCCAGGTGACCGGCGTGTCGCCGATCAGGCTGTCGCGAGAGATGTTGAACTGACCCGCGAACTCGGTGTCTTCATTGATCGTGAACTCACGCTCATAGGCGTCGAGATCATAGTTTGACGGATCATAGACCGCGTCGAGAATGGCCCCACCAAACCAGACGGGGCGTTCGGGCGTGGAGAAATCGATAATCGCATTCTCGCCGACATCGTCCTGGATATCTTCATCGCGGAAGGTCGCGTCATGATTGTCGCTGTCGTCTTCCTCTGCATAGGCGTAGGAAAGCTCATAGTCAGCTTCCCAGTCGCCCCAGACCGACTGGCCGCCAAGAGCCACCGTCTGGATCTGGCGAACTTCGCGGCGGACACGTACTTCTGCGCCCATCTCGTTAAGCGGCAGCGACGCGGTGAACCGCGTGATCTGTGAGCCATAGGCCACGACATCGTCGCCATTGGCATCCTCATCGGCGACATCGCCCAGGTCACGGAACTGGAGGACGTTGCGAACTTCGTCGTCTTCGTAATTGTTGAACAGGGTGCGCAGGTAGAGGTCGGTCGTGTCGTTCAGGCGCCAGTCGAAATTGGCTACAACGCCCATACGCTCGCGGTTCAGCCCGTACCAGCGCTGCTCATACCCATCGCTGAGATAGTAGTCGCCATTCGAGAGCTGGCTCCACTCATCGGCTTCATTGTTGTGAGTTTCGATGCGCAGGTCCTGATAGTTCAGCGACACGGCAACGCCGAGCTTCTCGCCGAACACGTCTGAATAAGTCAGCGTCGCTTTCGGGGAGAGGTCCTGCGAGATTTCGTTGTAGGCGCCTTCAAGCTTGGCGCGGATAAAGCGGCCGTCGCGGTCAAAGGCCGAGATAGTGGTTAGGTTGATGACGCCGCCAAGGCTGTCCGCATCAACATCAGGCGTCAGCGATTTCTGAACCTCGATACCGTCGAGAAGGTCGGATGGAACACCATCCAGCAGGACGCCGCGGCGATCTTCCGGCGACGGAGTCCGCACGCCGTTGATCGAGGCAGAGATAAGGTCGGTATTGATGCCGCGGATAGAAACATAGCGGCCTTCGCCTTGGTCGGTCTCGATGGACAGGCCCGGGACGCGGGCCAGCGAGTCGGCAACCGTTGTATCTGGGAAGTTACCAAGGCCATCGGAGTCGATCACGTTGATGATCGCATTGGAGGCGCGCTGCTGGTTAATCGCGCCAGCCTGTGCGGCAGCCGAGCCCACAACCAGGACATTGTCGAGGTAGCGCACATCGCCGCCAAGCTGGATGTCGAGCTGTGTATCGTTGAGGACGCTGACCGTTTCGCTGACAGGCGCTGCGCCGATATAGCTGACCGACAGCGTGTATTCGCCGGCCGGGATATTGGTGAAGCGATAGTCACCATAGCGGTTGGTCGTGGTCGAGCGGTCGAGCCCCTCGATCCGGACGATCGCGCCTTCAAGCGGCGCTTCGCCCGTCGCGTCGGTGACCTGGCCGCGCACGATGTCTGCGGCAGCGATTTGCGCGATGCCTGCGCTAACCAGCGCGGTTGTAATAAGCTTGCTGTACCGGAATTTCATGTGAACACACCCCTCTTGAACAAGAGTGGGCGGTTAGCATTCATGCGCGACGGTACGGCGACGGTTTCGTATCAGAACGGTAACGCTATCGCGACGCTTGTGTGACGGCGTGTGGTGGCCGTCCTTCAGCGCCGTTTCATGCCACCGAGAATGCCGCGCAGGATATAACGCGCGACATCCCGGGCGATTGTGCGGGTCGCCGTTTTCATGGCCGCCTCGCCAACCGACTGGCGGCGGGAGGAGCGACGACGGGTCTTTTTCTTCTCCAGTTCGCGCTTGGCCTTTTCCTCCTGCTCGGCAAGACGCTCTGCCTCTCGGGCGGCGGCTTCTTCTTTTGCGCTCAGGATTTCGTACGCCGACTCCCGGTCGGCCACATCGTCATACTGACGCGCGACGGGGCTCGCAGACATGATGCCAGAGCGTTCGTCATCGCTGATCGGGCCGAGTTGCGAAGAGGGCGGGCGGATCAGCGTGCGCTGGACCACGCCGGGGGTTGATTTCGCATCCAGCGTTGAGACGAGCGCCTCGCCGGTGCCCAGCGCAGTGATCACTTCTTCTGTGTCGAAGGTAGGGTTCGGGCGGAAGCTTTCCGCTGCGGCGCGCACGCCTTTGCGCTCGGTCGGCGTATAGGCGCGCAGGGCATGCTGGATACGGTTGCCGAGCTGGGCCAGCACGCTGTCGGGCAGGTCGCGGGGGTTCTGCGTCACGAAATAGATGCCGACCCCCTTGGAACGGATCAGGCGCACTACCTGCTCGATCTTCTCGACTAGGGCTTTTGGCGCATCCTTGAAGAGCAGGTGCGCCTCATCAAAGAAGAAGACGAGCTTTGGTTTGTCCGGGTCGCCCACTTCGGGGAGTTGCTCAAACAGCTCAGACAGGAGCCAGAGCAGGAAAGTCGAATAGAGCTTTGGTGAGTTGATAAGGCGCGTTGCATCCAGCACGTTGACGATGCCGCGTCCGTCATCCGCGTTGCGGATGATATGCGAGAGGTCGAGAGCTGGCTCGCCGAAGAACAGCTCCGCGCCCTCACGCTCCAGCCGCAACAGGTTGCGCTGAATGGCACTCAGCGAGGAGGTTGCCACATTGCCATAGCGAAGTGACACCTCTTCGCGCACTTCCTTGTCGCCAAGGTGGATGAGGAGCTTCTGAAGGTCCTTGAGGTCCAGCAGGAGAAGGCCCTCATCATCGGCATATTCGAACGCGACCGTCAGGACGCCTTCCTGTGTCTCGCTGAGGTCCATCAGGCGCGACAGCAGCGTCGGGCCCATTTCCGCTATGGTCGCGCGGACAGCGTGTCCCTTCGTGGCAAACACATCCCAGAAGACGGCAGGTACGTCATGATAGCTGTAGTCCTCAAAGCCGATCTTCGTGGCGCGCGACATGAAGGCGTCGTGCAGCTTGAATGTCTCGGTGCCGGATTTGGCGATACCCGACAGATCACCTTTCACGTCGGCACAGAAAACAGGCACGCCTTCGCTCGAAAAGCCCTCTGCCATGATCTGCAGGGTCACCGTCTTGCCCGTGCCTGTCGCGCCCGCAATAATACCATGGCGATTGGCCTGTTTCAGGAGCAGCCGCTGTGCCTCGTTTTGAGCTTCACCGCCCCCGCCGATATAGATGCTGTCGCCCATGTGCCTGTTCCTTCGTCTCGCGGGGGCGGAAGCTAGCCGTAAACGCAGCAGCCGCAAAGGCCCGGCGGATGGCAAATGAGCGCGGCACGTGTTTTGACGTCGCCTGACGCGAGAGCCATTCGGAAGACGACACATTCAGACACCAGAACGAGGAGGCTGACCTTGAGCAAGAAATCCCACCACTGGATGAATTTCGACACCAGCAAGCACGGCGAGGTCTTCGGCAATTACCAGAAGCTCTATGATGGCGTGGACGCGGCGGCAGCGGTCGCATTTGTTATCGGCTCTGCGCTTTTCTTCAGCGAGGCAACCCAGACGCCAGCGACCTGGCTTTTCCTGATTGGCTCGCTCTTTTTTGCAATCAGGCCTTGCGTCCACCTCGCCCGTGATTTCCACATGTCGCGTCTGCCAAACAACGGTGACAAAGCGCAGGGAGAATAGAACGGGATGAGTATGCGGTCGGGCATCGTTGCCCTCTGGATCATTGCGATTGGGGTCATCATCGCCCTGCTTTATCTCGGCCGGGCCATTCTCGCGCCGTTCGCACTGGCGGTGTTCCTGTTCCTGATTATGGAAGGCTTCACACGCCTTATCCGCGAACGCGTTGGCTTCATGTCCGAAAATATGAGCCGCGTCGTTTCAATACTCGGCACGCTTCTCGGCTTCGGTCTCTTCATCGGTCTGCTTGCGCAGGGGATTGCCCAGTTCAGCGATCAGGCAGGCGAGTATGAGGAAAAGATCAATACGCTCATCGCTGATGTCTATCAGACGGTGAATATGGGGCAGGCGCCCACGCTGACGGAGATTCTCTTCGATGAGCGCGGCCAGCGTTTCTTCGCCACCATTGCGGGCGCGATGGGTGACCTCTCAGGTGACCTTGTCATCATCCTGATCTACGTCGCCTTCCTGTTTCTTGCGCAGAGTGCATGGGCGCCGAAACTGGACCGCATCTTCCATGACGATGCGACGCGCGCGCAGGTCAGCAAGATCGGTCACGCGGCTCGCCGGGGGATCGAAACCTATCTCTGGACCCAGACGGTTATCTCCGTGATGATTACGGTGCTGACCTACATTACGCTGGTTGCGCTCGGGGTGGAGAATGCGATCTTCCTCTCAGGTCTCATCTTCATACTTAATTATATCCCGACCATAGGTTCTATCGTTGCTGCCTTCGTACCCATGCTGTTCGCACTGGTGCAGCCGGAAGTTCCAGGCTGGATTCCCGGCGGTGCGCAGGACGGCTATGTCTTTGCGGCAATCGTTTTTGCGGCTGTCAGCTTCTGGCAGTTCATGATCGGCAATTTCGTCCAGCCACGCATCATGGGCGAGTCATTGAACATATCTGCACTGGTCGTGCTGCTCTCGCTCGCAATCTGGGGCGCGATCTGGGGCATACCGGGCATGTTCCTGTCCGCGCCGCTCACCGTCCTGATCATGATCCTTTGTGCGCAATCAGAAACGACGCGCTGGATCGCGGTACTTCTGTCAGCGGATGGTGACCCCGGAGGCACACTGACCGGAGAGCCAGACAGTATCGCGCAGAATTCTGCAGAGACGACTGCCAACTGACCTTGGCAGAAATGTCCGGCACTCACATATATCGCGTGTGCCGGAAGCCGGCTACGAACTTATAGCTCGTTCTAGATAATCGGGCCTCCGCGTGCGTCCCCCCACCCAGCCTGCGGAGTTGCCCGTAGGGCCCGCCGGACACGTCCCCGTCTGGCGGGCCCGCTTGGGCCTTACTCCTCAATCCTGTCTTGCCGCTCCCGACATGAAGCCGCGCACAGCGTCGGCTGCGAGCGTGAACTGCGCGAAATTCGCGTTTGCCGATGACAGTGTGGATAGCTGGCTGGTCAGGGCCCGTTTCTCGCTATCATGCACGCGAAGCCAGTCTTCGAGGCTGCCTTCTTCAAGCGCCATGGCGGTCGCCTGCGCCTGGTGACGGCGAATGTCCTCAATCAGGCGGCGCGTTGCGAGCCTCTCCCAGTAATTCGCGCCTTCCATGCCGTTCAGTGCGTCATGGCGCAGCCGGTCGAGGCGCAACGCTTCGCCCAGTTTGAGATAGGTCTTGAGGGCTTCGTCGATCGAGACATTCGGCTCACTTGCGAGGGCATAGAGTTCCACTGCTGCTGGACGAAGCGGCATCAGGGCCGCCCTGCTGGCGAAGGCTTTGTCGAGACCTGCATTGGACAGGGCTGTGGCGCGTTTGCGGGCCTGCTGTGCCTCGAACCCTTCCAGAGAGCCTTCAAGCGCATCTTCCAGCGACTTGAATGCGCCGCAATATCGCGCCACCGTTTCCTCGACGGCTGCGCCCGGCTCCAGACGGATAAGCGCCGCAGCCGTATCGGCAACCGCTTCGGCGCCGATCTGCATCAGCTCTGTCTGCAGGCTGGCGCGCACTTCATTGTCGAGGCGGTGAACATCCTGCTGGAAGCCCGGCAGGCCGATCAAGTTGGCGGCAGTTTCGAAGGCGCGGCAGATCTCGGCGTTTTCTGCTCCGGTCCGCTCCCGCAGTCGCATCAGCATGAGCGGGCCACCCGCATCGATCAGCCGGTTGGCAAGCACGGTTGCGATAATCTCACGGCGCAGCCTGTGGGCGGCCATCGCATCATCAAACTGGTGTAGCTCGCTCGGGAAATAACCCTCGAGCGTGCGCACGAAATAGGGGTCATCCGGCACGTCGGAGGCGACGATGTCATCGAACAGCGTGATCTTGGACCAGGCCAGAAGCACGGCGAGTTCTGGCCGCGTCAGCCACTGCTTGTTCTGTGCTCGCTCCGTCATGTTGGACGTCGCAGGCAGGCCTTCCACCTTCCGGTCCAACACGTTGCGGCCCTCAAGATAGCACATCAGCCGCTCATTGGCCTCGTGGTCCCGCGCGGCGGTGGCCTCGGCAAGGCTCAGCGCGCCCGTCTGCGAGTAGTTATGCGCCAGCACATGCGCCGCGACATCATCGGTCATCGACGCCAGCAGATGATTGCGCTGCCCACGTGGCAGCGCGCCGCGCCGCATTGCCTCAGAGCAGAGGATCTTGATGTTGACCTCATGGTCAGAGCTGTCGACGCCGGCCGAATTGTCGATGGCGTCGGTATTGATCCGCCCACCGCGCAGCGCGAACTCGATGCGCCCCGCCTGTGTCAGGCCCAGGTTCGCGCCTTCGCCGATAACCTTGGCTTTCAGGTTGCGGCCATTGACGCGGATCGCATCATTCGCCCGGTCGCCAGCATCGCCCTGCGTTTCCTGCGAAGCCTTCACATAGGTGCCGATCCCGCCAAACCACAGCAGTTCACACTCGCTCTTCAGCAGGGCGTGCAGCAACTCATCGGGCGTTGCCTCATCAGATTTGAGGCCGGTCATTTTCTTCATCTGGGCGCTTAGCGGAATGGACTTCGCGCTGCGCTCAAAGATGCCGCCGCCTTCTGAAATCAGCGACTGGTCATAGTCCATCCAGGAAGACCGCGGCAGATCGAACATTCGCTTGCGCTCCTCCCACAGGCGCTCAGGGTCCTGCGGGTCCGGATCGATGAAGATGTGCATGTGGTTGAAGGCAGCGGTCAGCCTGATCTGCTTGGACAGCAACATGCCATTGCCAAACACATCGCCAGACATGTCGCCGCAACCGATGACGGTGAACGGCTCTGTCTGGATGTCCTTGCCCATCTCGCGGAAGTGGCGCTTCACCGCTTCCCAGGCGCCGCGCGCCGTGATGCCCATCTTCTTGTGGTCATAACCGGCAGAGCCACCCGAGGCGAAGGCATCGCCCAGCCAGAAGCCATGTTCCAGGCTGATCTCGTTTGCGATGTCAGAGAAGGTCGCCGTTCCCTTGTCGGCCGCGACGACGAGGTACGGGTCATCCCCATCCCAGACGACGACATCGGCAGGCTGGTGGACCTTGCCGTCGATCAGATTGCCGGTGAGGTCGAGCAGGGAGCTGATAAAGGTGCGATAGGCGGCGATGCCTGCCTGGTTGCGTTCCTCGCGGCTGGCATTGGCCGGGATCTGCTTGGGAAAGAACCCGCCCTTGGAGCCGACTGGAACGATCACGGCATTCTTCACCTGCTGGGCTTTCACAAGGCCAAGTACCTCGGTGCGGTAATCATCCCGCCTGTCAGACCAGCGAAGGCCGCCGCGCGCCACCTTGCCAAAGCGGCAGTGAACGCCCTCGACTTGCGGGCTCGCCATGAAGATCTCACGGAAAGGCTTCGGCGCCGGGAGATCTGAAATCTCCTGGCTCGCAATCTTGAAGCTGATGAATGGATGCGCCGTCCCATCAGGCCGTGTCTGCCAGAAATTGGTGCGCTGGATCGCCATAATGAGCCGCGCGACGCGCCGGATCACCCGGTCCTCATCCAGAGAAGACACTTCATTCAGGCGCGCTTCGATATCGAGGCGCTTGGCCTCAGCCTTCTTCGCGCGGGCTTTCAGGTCCTCGCCTGTGCCCGGGTCAAACCGGATCTCGAAAAGTTCCAGCAGCGCGCGGGTCAGGCCGGGATGGCGTTGCAGCGCCTCGATCTGCGTGCCGCGGGCCGGGTCGAGACCCGTCTGGTGCCTGTAGGCACAGAGCGTGCGCAGCAGGGCCGCTTCACGCCATGTCGCTGAGGCTGTGAAAACGAGACCGTTAAAGCGGTCATTCTCTGCCCGCCCATCCCAGATCGCCACGAAGGCCTCTTCGAAACGGGCCGCAATATCCGCGGGGTCGAGCGCCGTGCGGCCAGCGGTGCGCATCTTCAGCGCGTGAACCCAGTACGTGTCTGGCCCATCTGCGGCGGGCTTGGGCTTTGGATTGACCGGATAGCCTGTCTCGAAATCGACGAAGAGACCCATATTTTCAAAGATCGGGACACAGTCCGACAGGGCGATGGCGCCATTGCGCGAATAGATCTTGGCGGAAATCTCCGACTCCGGCGCGCCTTCAGGGCGGAAGGCGCGTAGGCGGATGGGCCGCGCCGGTCCAAGGGCGCGGATTGCTTCGACGTCGATCAGCGCCTCTGCGGGCGGGAAGGCCTCGCGATAGGCGGCGTTGAACGCACCGCGGAAAGCGTTCGCTTTCTCAAACTCGCTGTCAGGGACGCCAAGCCCGGCCAGCGCCTCGCGGAAGGTGTCATCCCAGGTCCGCGCGAGGTTGGCCACATCGGTTTCCAGCTGCTCGACATCCGGCTGGACCGACCCATCGGGCAGTTCGATCAACAGGTGTACCCGCGCCAGCGGCGAGGCATCAAAGCGCGGCTGGAAGGAGATGAGCTTGCCCTTGAACGCCGTGGTCACATGCGCGCTGATGCGCTCTCGCACAGCGGAATCATAACCGTCGCGCGGCACGAAGACGAGGACTGAAACAAAGCGGTTGAACCGGTCACGACGCACAAAGAGACGCGTGCGCGGACGCCCCACCAGATGCAGCGCGCCCTGCAGCAGCGGGATCAGCGTGTCCGCGTCGGCCTGCAGCAGCTCATCGCGTGGCCAGGTCTCAAGGATGTTGGACAGCGCCTTATAGTCATGGCTGCCCTCAATGGCGCCGGTCGAATCGAGCACGCGGGCCACACGTTGGCGCACCAGCGGAATATCCCTCACGCTCTGATTATAGGCTTCAGCTGTATAGAGCCCGAGAAAGCGCGTCTCTCCGACGACGTTTCCTTTCGCGTCAAAATGCTTGACCCCGACATAGTCGCAGAGGGCGCGACGGTGCACGCGCGAGGTCAGCGTTGATTTCGCCGCGATCAGCGGGTCCGGTTCAGACAGAAAAGCTCCGATGGCCGGGGTCAGCATCAGTGGTTCAGAACCGCGCCGCAGAACGTTTCTGTCTTCGTCGCGCAAGAGGCCCAGATTGGAGCCGTCGACCATGAGCGGCTCTTCTGGCAGCACGGTGCCATCCTCGGCAGTCTCGAACCGGTAGTCGCGCACACCCAGAAAGACGAAATGCTCATCTGCCAGCCAGTTCAGAAAGGCGATGGATTCCCTGCATGGTTCAGTTTCGCAGGACGGGTCATTCTCCAGCCGCTCGATCTCGCGCTGCATGCGTGCCTGCATTTCACCGAAGTCGGCGACGGCCATCGCGACGTCGCGAAGCGTCGCATCTGCGCCGTCCTTCAGCGTCTTGCATTCAGCGGCGCTAAGGGCCGGCACATGGATCTGGATCAGCGACAGGCGCACGCCTTCGCTTGTCGTCAGGATGGGGTGGAACAGGGCGCGGACCTCAAGGCCCTGTTCAGCGCAGAGACCCAGCAGAGAGTCGACGAGGAATGGTGTGTCACGGGTGACTGTTTCCAGCACGCTCGTGCCGGTCAGGCGGTCTTCATCGCCGCGCCCGTCTCGCACGCGGATGCGGGCGCTTTCGCCATCATAGCTTGCCGCGAGGTCTGCCATGCTGGCCGCCTGCGCTTCAATGTCTTTCGTGGACAGGAAGGAAAGGTGTTCGGTCTCGGCAGTTTCGCGGAAGTTCTGCAGGATATCTTCCAGTCGCACCTCGCCGATGGGCGGGGTGGCGTTTTGACCGGCGTCCGACATGTCGAAGCTCCTGATTGGCTCGTTCAAAGCCAGCTTCTATCTGCGTCGGAAGGCCGGGGCCAGTGCCCTTCGCACGCTGCAGGTGCGAAGGGCACGGGTATTTTAGTTCTCGGATTCGCCGCTGAGCGCTGCGGAAAGCTCGCCAATCTTCTCGCTACGGAAGGCTGAGCAGAGATTTGCTGCTTCCTCAGCCTGCGCCAGAGAGCGTTCATAACCGGGGATAAGGTCTGCATTGCTCACGAAGAAATTCTTCGCTTCGGCAATCGCCTCTGCCTCACAGAATGACGCGACGGCACCAGCGGACTGTGCCTTGCGGATCTCTGGCGTGCGCGTGATGACATCGTTGAAATTGGCCTGGTAGAGCGCCCAGGCTTGTTCGCGGTTTGCATCATTGCGCAGCGATTGCTGCATGACGGACCAGGCTTCCTGGCCCTGCCAGTCTTCACCGCTGACTTCCTCGTAGAGGGCTTCGAGTTCAGCTTCGCTGACATTCTGCGCCAGCACGGCCAGAACGATTCGACGTTCGCGCTGATCGTTCGTGTTGCGGGCATAGTCGAGCGCGGCCTCATAGAAGGCTTCGCCGCCATTGATGGCGCCATACTTCATCGCAGCCGCGAACTCTTCCGGCGAGACGGCAGACGGGTCTGCTTCGCCCTCGACGCCGACAAGGCGGGCGGCGCGGTCGGCGAGTTCGCTACGCTCTTCGTCCATGTCACCCATCTCAAGAAGGCCGACATAGAGATCAGAGAGAAGCAGCGTCTCATCCTGGCCGAGGCTGTCTTCGCGGGCCTTGAGCGCCTCATAGACAGGCCGGTAGGTCTCCTCGACCCAGGCGGTCATGTCTGCGCGGTCGTCTTCAGGCAGGCTGCCATAAAGGCCCTTCGCAATGCTGACCGACTTAAGGGCAACGTCCCATTCGCCTTGCGCACCAGCTGCCAGCGCGTCCAGCAGGGCCGGTGCGGGCGCGTCGCCAGCACGGAATGCGGCCGAGACGCTATCGAGCAGTGAGAGCTGCTCCTGCGCGCTCAACGTGTCGAAGTTCTCGGTCAGCGCGCTCCAGTTTTCGTCAGAGAGGTTGAAGCGCCAATAGCCCCCAGCCGCATTTGGCATCACCCAGTTGGCGCAACCTGCTTCAAGCGGAAACTCGGTCGTCTTGCCGGTCAGCATACGGCGGACCGTCTCGTCGCCTGCCGGGCCGTCGACACGCATCGAGAAAGGCACCTGCCAGGTCTGGCCGTCCGGATTGATCTCGGAACCGAGCGGCGCATAGCGCTGCTGGGTCACGGTGATGAGGCCGGTCTCGTCCTCGTTGCACGTGGTCTCGACATTGAGGTACGGGATGCCCGGCTGGAAGATGAACGAGCGGAAGCTCTCAACAACACCATTGTCGCCGCTGCCTTCTGCGACCGATTGCATGAAATCATCGACATCGGCTGCATCGTCCTCGAAGCGCTTCATGTGAAGGCGGATTCCTTCACGGAATTCTTCGGCGCCCAGATAGGATTCGAACATTGAAAGGACGTGGCCGCCTTTGGAGTAGGTGATGCCGTCAAAGGCGTCATTGATGTCCGCATTGCGCTCGATCGGGTTACGGATCTGGCGCGCATTCTTCAGGCTGTCCGCCCCCATTGCGGCGATGCCGCGGCGCTGTGTGGCGCGGTCAAAACCCTGGTCCGGATAGATATCGTCCATGGTCTTGTAGCTCATCCATGTGGCGAACGCCTCATTGAGCCAGATATCGTTCCACCATTCCGGGGTGACGAGGTTGCCGAACCACTGGTGCGCAAGTTCATGCGCATGCGTGGTCAGGATACCACGTTGGCGGTCCACCGGCGTGCGGTCAGAGATCAGCAGCGCGCTCTCGCGGTAGATGATTGCGCCGGCATTCTCCATGGCGCCATAGGCAAAGTCCGGCACCGCGATGAGGTCCAGCTTCGCGTACGGGTAGGGATAATTGAAATAGGTCTCCTGCTGGTCGACCATCTCATCGGTGATGTTCATCGCGACCTGAAGCTGGTCGCCCTTACCTGCAGGGGCAAAGCCGCGGAACGGTACCTGCTTGGCCCGCAGAGAATTGGCCGGAAGCGGCGCGCCTTCGCGCATGTCGTATGGGCCAACTGCCAGCGCGACGAGGTAGGACTGGATTTCACGTGTCGTCGCGAAGGAGTGGCGAACCATGCCGTCATCAAGCTGGGTCGTGCCGGTCAGCGGCGCATTGGTGATGACCTGATTGCCCATCGGGGCGGTAACCGTCAGCGTCCAAGGCGTCTTGAAGCGCGGCTCGTCGAAGCCGGGGAACATGCGGCGCGCATCGATCGGCTCCATCTGGGTCGCAAGGTATGGCCGCCCGTTCTGCGTCGCCTTGTAGAGGCCAGCGAGACCGAAATTGTAAGGCGCGCGATAGTCGAGGATCAGCGTCGAATTGCCAGCCGGGACAGGCTCGGCAAAGTCGATCTTGGACACGCCGCCATCGGCAAGGCTGCCCTCGAACGTGCCTTCGATCTCCGTGCCATTATCAAGGCGCACGACGGCGCTGTTGATCGTCTGGTCCAGCGAGTGCAGCCAGATGCGGGCATGCGGCTCATCAAGGCGGATGTCGATTTCAGCCGTACCGGTGAAGCCATCCTGCGCCGGGTCGGTGACAAGGTTCAGGCGATAGGCCGTCGGGCGAACGCCCTCCGGCAGCTGACCTGCAGGCGGCGTTTCAAGTCGAACGGGCTCATTCTCGGCGGTGGTCGTCTCGCCCGATTGACCGCGTTCGCCCGGTCCACATGCGGCAAGCAGCGCAAGGCTGGCGGCAGTTACTAGGATGGACGTTTTGAACCTGTTAAGCGACATGCACGATTCTCCGGGCAGAATTGATGGGGCGTTGGTCGGCGCTACTGATCGCGCAAAGTCGTTGCAGAGAAAAGGTCTGAACTGGAATGAACGTATCCAGAAAGGAAACTTCATGAAACGTCTCTGGCACTGGCCGCTCGATCCGGGGTGCAGAACGGTTCGGCTGGCCCTCGAAGAAAAGAAGATCGCTTTCGACGCCAAGGTCACCTGGCCGGGCGCTACGATCAGCGAGCTCGCCAACCTGCCGCCCGGCAGCGACCTGCCTGTCCTTCTCGATGCATCCGGCGAACAGAAGATCGTCGTCTCCGGTACGCATGCAATCCTTGAATACATAGAGGAAACCGATGCCACGCCGCGTCTGATGCCGCTGCTCGCAAAAGACCGGGCCGAAGTGCGCCGCCTCTGGCAGTGGAGCGAGACCTCCTTTGCCGAAGTGAACCGCTCCCTCCTGGCAGAGCGTGAGAACCAATGGGTGCGCCGGTCCAAACAGTCCGACACTACGCGCCTGCGTGAAGGCATTCATGCGCTGAAAAGCAAGCTCGGCTTCCTCGAAGGCCTTGCCGGCGTGCGCACCTATATGGCGGGCCGCACGCTCAGCCTTGCTGACCTCTCCATCGCCGCGCACCTCTCGGCCTATGACTATTTCGGCGATGTCCCGTGGGACCTCACGCCCGATCTCAAGCAGTGGTATGCCCGGATAAAATCGCGTCCGTCCTTCCGTCCGCTTCTCGCTGACAAGGTGGAGGGAACGCGCCCGCCGCGCCACTATGCCGACCTCGATTTCTAGATGGCAGGCGCCGCCATCACGCTTGAAGCCTGGCTGAAGGATGAGGCGCTGGCGCTTGGCTTCTCGGACTGCCGCATCTGCCGCGCCGATGAGGCCTGGCCAGTGGGGGACCGCCTCGCCGAATGGGTCGAGGATGGCCGCCACGGCGAGATGGCGTGGATGGAAGCGACGCTCGAGCGGCGCAAGCACCCGACGAATATGTGGGAGAATGCCCGCTCAGCCATCATGCTCTCGGTCAATTACGGCCCGGAAACCGACCCGATTGAGGCGCTGAAGCAGACCTCCCACGGCAACATCTCCGTCTATGCACGCGGCGGCGACTATCACGACCTCATCAAGAAACGCCTGAAACAGCTTGCCCGCGCCTTTGTCGAAAAAGCTGGCGCCGGAGTGAAAGTCTTCGTCGACACCGCGCCCCTGATGGAAAAGCCGCTGGCCGCCCGCGCCGGTCTTGGCTGGCAGGGCAAGCACACCAACCTCCTCAGCCGCGAGTTCGGCAACTGGCTGTTCCTGGGCTCCATCCTGACGGACGCGGAGCTGACGCCAGACGCCCCGGAAGCCGATCATTGCGGCTCCTGCACCTCCTGTATCGATATCTGCCCGACGCAGGCAATCACAGCGCCTTACCAGCTCGATGCGCGCCGCTGCATCTCCTACCTCACCATTGAGAATGCAGGCCACATCCCGGTCGAGTTTCGCGCGGCGATGGGCAACCGGATCTATGGCTGCGATGACTGCCTCGCCATCTGCCCGTGGAACAAGTTCGCCAGCCGTTCGGCTGAACACAAGCTCTGGGCCCGGCCCGAACTCAAGCTGCCAGAGCTTTCAGACCTCGCCGCGCTCGACGATGCAGCCTTCCGAGAGGTGTTCTCTGGCTCACCGATCAAGCGCATCGGGCGGAACCGTATGCTCCGCAACGTCCTTATAGCTATCGCAAATAGCGGCGACGCCTCGCTGGTAGAGACCTCCGTCATCCCGCACCTTGATGACGAAGCGGCGATCGTGCGCGGCGCAGCAGTGTGGGCGCTCGCCTGCCTTGATACCGCCCGCTTTGCAGCGGAAAAGGCCGCGCGCGAAGCAACAGAGACGGATGAGGAAGTGAGCGCCGAATGGCAAAAGACACCGGCATGAGCCAATCCTCTCGCGGCCCGATCCTGACATGGACCCTGCGCATCCTCAAAATCCTCGCCGCCGTTTTCGTGTTGGTGCACCTCTATACGCTCGCGCTGAAATGGGCGCCGGTGCCCGGCACCATCCTGATGGGCCAGCGCATCGTCGAGGGTGAGGACTTCCGGCGCGTCATCGTCCCGCTTGAAGAGATTTCGCCCAACCTCGTCTATGCCGTCATCGCCGCCGAGGATGCCCGCTTCTGTGAGCATGACGGGATCGACTTCGAAGCCGTCGGTCAGGCCCTGGAAGAGCGCCGTCAGGGCCGCTCACAGCGCGGCGCCTCCACCATCACCCAGCAGACGGCCAAGAACACCTTCTTCTGGAATGGCGGCGGCTTTGTCCGCAAGGGCGGCGAAGCCTGGTTTGCCATCTTCATCGACGGCATCTGGGGCAAGCGCCGCGTGATGGAGCAATACCTCAACACGATCGAGTGGGGCGATGGCATCTTCGGCGCGGAAGCTGCCGCCCGGGTGCGCTTCGGCAAGCATGCGAGCGAGCTGACAGAGCGCGAAGCCGCGCTTCTGGCCGCCGTCCTGCCCAACCCGCATGAATGGCGCGTCGACCCTCCCGGCAACTATGTCAGCGGCCGCGCGGGCACGCTGCAGTCACGCCTGCGCGTGGTGGCCAATGACGGGTTGGCGAACTGCGTTCTTTAGGGCGGCCTAACAGCTGTCTGCCGCGCTTGAGGCCAGCGACCCGGCCATAGCCGCAGCGCCCTGCAGGAACGGGCTGTCATTTTCGACCACCACATCCTTGATGACGCCGTCGGCTTCCGGGCACCATTTCTGGCGCACCGGCACATCCAGCGAGGCCCATTCCTTCTGCGCAATCTGCGGCGTCCCGGCAAAACCCGGACGCGCCGCCACTTCGATGACATCACCAACTGCCACCTCGTCACACCAGGCTGGTCTCTCCCGTCCCAGCCGCGCGCAGGCAAGCGCCTGCAGCGCGGTTTCTGCACGTGCGGCTGGCGGCGCGAAAACCGGAAGGTCCACTTCCGGCGCATCGCTCGCTCCTGTCCCTGTCATGGCATCGGCCTCGACCGCCTCATCGGCCCGCGCGATGACCGGGGACTGGACCGCGGTGCGCGGCGCCGTTTGCGGCAAGGGCGCAGCGCTCGGGGCAGGGGGCACCGGCTCTCCGGCTTCAACGGCCGCCGGGGCGTCTGGCGCGGGCTCTGGCTCAGCTTCAGCCAGCTCAGGCGGCAGCTCGACCAGCTCAACCGGAATGAAGT
The DNA here is from genome assembly GCF_027213945.1 of Henriciella marina. Lineage (GTDB taxonomy): Bacteria > Pseudomonadota > Alphaproteobacteria > Caulobacterales > Hyphomonadaceae > Henriciella > Henriciella marina_A. Next base: position 123,812 of record NZ_JAPWGW010000001.1, on the reverse strand, counting down.
CCGGCGCGCCCTCATCGCCTTCAAATGTCTCGGTCGGAAAGCTGAACAGCACCGCAATCAGCGCCGCATTGACGCCCACCGATGCCAACACTGGCCAGCTGCGCCTCACCAGTTCTGACGGCAAGGCCCCCACGCCGCCACCTAACCTTCAGCGGCGAGGCGTCTGGCTTCGCGAATATCGCCCCGAAGGACCAGCGTGTTGATATTCTCCCGGTCCAGCAAAAGCGCGCGATTGATGTCGGCCTCTGCCGCATCGTAATCGCCATTCTCAAGGAAGAGCTGCGCGCGCATCTGTAGCGCATCAACCGAGTTCGGCACCAGCGCCAGCGCCTCGTCGAGGTCTGCCTGCGCCAACTCGTACTGGTCCGTGCCAAGATAGGCGGCCGCCCTGTCGGTCAGCACGCCGGGATCCTGCGGTTCGATCTTCAGCGAATTGGTCAGCGCCACAATGGCGGCATCCGGATAACCAGCGATCAGCCAGGCATTGCCGGATTGGGCGAGATACACCGCCCGGTCACCCAGGCCGCCTGCGTCCGGCGCATTGGCCAGCTCTTCAAGCCGGGCCGCCGCATCGCGAAACTCGCCCAATCCCAATAGCGCCATGGCGTTGCAATAACGCGCCGCCGGGCGCGCGCCCTCGCCGATCCAGGCAAGGCTTTCTTCCAGCGCGGCTTCCGGCCTGTCGTCAGCCAGCGCGAGACAGTCATTCAGGCGCTCGCGCTCAGCGCGGAAAATGTCTGCAGTCGATGTTTGCGCCATCGGAAGCGCGGCGATGAGGAGGGCAATGAAGGCTGACAATTGGAATCTGGTCCCCGAACTCTAATCTGAGGCTCTTGAGTAATGGGCAGGAAGACAGGCCGCAAATGACAGTTGTTTCACGCAAGCTATTCCTGATCGGGCCGGGCTATTCAGCGCGCGAACTGGCAGGGATCTGCAAGGCTGAAGGCGGCTGGACGGTCCTTGGCACGGCCCGCAGCGCCGACAAGGCGGAGGCTCTGCGCAAGGACGGCATAGAACCAGTCATGACCGATGACGCCGACGCCATCGAGGTTGCGGCAAAGGATGCGCACCTCCTCATCTCCACCCCGCCCGGTGACGAGGGATGTCCCGGCTTTGATCTCGCCGGCGCGCACGCCGCTAGCGCCGCCTCCGTGACCTATCTCTCTACCACCGGCGTCTATGGTGATCTTGATGGCGGCTGGGCCTTTGAATGGCTCCCCGCCAATCCCGGCTCAAAGCGCGGCGAGCGACGAGAGCTTGCAGAGGGCCAGTGGCTTAGCGTGCGCCCTGATGCGCGCCTCGTTCGCCTGCCGGGCATCTACGGGCCGGGCCGCTCCCCGATAGACCGACTGCGCTCAGGCAAGGACGAGCAGATGGTGAAACCCGGCCAGGTCTTTTCACGTATCCATGTGGAGGATCTTGCAAGCGGCCTCATGGCCCTGATCGAACGCCCGCACCTCTCTGGCGTCTTCAATCTCTGTGACGATGAACCTGCGCCGCCCGAAACCGTCATGGACTTCGCCGCCGACCTGATTGGCATGGACCGGCCAGAACACGTCACGCTGGACGAGGCCAATGCCAGCGCCATGGCCCGCAGCTTCTATGCCGAATGCAAGCGTGTGCCGAACGCCAAGCTGAAAGCCGCAACCGGCTGGCGACCACAATTCCCGACCTATCGCGAAGGCCTCACCGCCATTCTTGAGGCTGAGAAAAGCTGAACAGTCCTATCACAAAGCCTTGTTCCGATTGAATGCGTCTTGGCGCTCATTACCTCCTTGTGCGACAAGTTCGCACAAAGCGAGGAAGGAACAGCTCATGAGCGATACCGAGTACACCCCACCGAAAGTCTGGACCTGGGACAAGGAAAGCGGCGGGCGTTTTGCCAAGATCAATCGTCCGATCGCTGGCCCGACGCATGACAAAGAGTTGCCTGTCGGCAAGCACCCGATCCAGCTTTACTCGCTCGGTACGCCAAATGGCGTCAAAGTCACCATCATGCTGGAAGAGCTTCTGGCCGCCGGTCACACGGGCGCCGAGTATGATGCCTGGCTGATCAATATCGGTGAGGGCGACCAGTTCAGCTCTGGCTATGTCGACCTCAATCCGAACTCCAAGATCCCGGTCATGGCCGACCACACGACTGACCCGGTCACCCGCGTCTTCGAAAGCGGCTCGATCCTGCTTTATCTCGCCAACAAGTTCGGCGCCTTCCTGCCGGAAGATCACCATAAGCGCACAGAGGCCATGAACTGGCTGTTCTGGCAGATGGGCTCAGCGCCTTATCTCGGCGGCGGCTTTGGCCACTTCTACGCCTATGCCCCGTTCAAGATTGAATACGCCATCGACCGCTTCGCCATGGAGGCAAAGCGCCAGATGGATGTGCTGGACCGCAACCTCGCTGACCGCGAATTCATGGCTGGCGACGAATACTCCATCGCCGATATGGCGATCTGGCCGTGGTATGGCGCCCTCGCCAAGGGCATCATCTATGAGGCAGGCGAGTTCCTGCAGGTCCATGAATACAAGAACGTGATCCGCTGGACCGACCAGCTCGCCGAACGCGAAGCCGTCCAACGCGGCCGTATGGTCAACCGAACCTTCGGCGACCCGAGTTCGCAGCTCCGCGAACGCCACGACGCCAGCGACTTCGATACGAAGACGCAGGACAAGCTGGAAGGATAGCTTCTAGCATGAAGAGAACCGGCCTGCTCCTTTCCGCGCTTTTGTTAAGCGCATGTGGCAGGCCGTTCGATAATGTTGATCGCGCTGCAAGGTCTAATACCGGTGACTCGACTGCGGTCAGCATTGCCGACGCCATTGCCTTTTACGAGGAGCATACAGATGTGCTCGGGCGCAGCATCGAGGCCCTTGAGCGGGGCGCGCCACAGGGCTCTGTGGAGGCGGATTTGCGTCGGCAATTCGCGGTCGTCGCTGTCAGTTTTTACCCCGCAGAAGCAGGTGTCTCAGACTTCGGATACATCACGCTCTCAAGCGGCGCCCCTACCAATCCAGAAAAGTCGGTCGCCCTCATGTATTTTGCCGACTATGATCGAAGCATGCTCCCATATTGGACTGGACAGGTATTCAATACTTGCGGACCAGAAGCTGCCGATGCAGTTGCGCACCCGAAGCCGAATATTTCCGAAGTTTACTGCCGCATAAATGATAAGTGGCTTGTTGTAGAGACATTTACGCCTTCATCGTGAACTCGGCTTCAAATGCGCATGATAGGCTGGAAGGGTAGGGCGAACCTGTACCCCTCTCCCTTGGGAGAGGGGCTAAAGGGGGCATCAACATCAACGCCGTCGTCTCAGCGGTGAGTTGCTGCCTCATCACTAAAATCCATAGACCGGCCCCATCACCTCGAACACGCCCTCTCCGGCGTAGGCCGGAAGGCGGTCATGCTGGCCCAGGTGGGTGTGAGACCTATCCCTCCTCTAGCAAAAGTCGCTCGGCGACACTTTGCATCAGCTTGGCGACTTCCTGAAACTCGCGGGCGAGGGGAGAGCTTGGTCGCCAGATAAGGCCGATCCGTCGGCAGCATTGCGGGTGATCGATCTCGCGTACGATGAAGTCCGGGTCGCGCTTGGCTTCTGACAGGGCGTAGAGGCTCGGTAGAATGGCATAGCCGGCCCCCATGACAGCCATCTGGCGAGCGGCGTCGAGACTTGATCCTTCATACTCTGCACTGATTGTGGTGCCCGCCTCGCGCGCGATCTCCCCGATCAGTTTGGAAAGACGATGCCCGGCGCCGAGCGTCAGGAATGGGCGCTTTGAGAGCTGTGATAGGCGGACAGGGCCAGCGTCGCCCAGAGGCAAATCCTCCGGAGGCCCGCAGACCCAGAGCTTTTCCTCGAACAGGTCAATGCTTTGAAGGCCGGGATGGTCGCCTGGTGTCGATATGACGATGTCGAAACGGGCATCGCGGAGCCCACGGTCCAGCTCCAGCGTATCGCATTCATTCACACTGAGGCGAAGGTCCGGAAACCTGGTGTGAAGTTCGCGCGTCACGCGCGGCAGCAAATAGGGGCCAATCGAAGGTAGTACGCCCAACCTGATCCGGCCTGCGATGGTCTGCTTGCCTCCAAGCGCCAGGGTGCGAAGTTCTTCGACTTCGGTCAGGATACGGCGCGACTGACGAATGATCTCCGCGCCAACAGGCGTCGGCGTCGCTCCATTCCTGCCACGTTCGAAAATTGTGACGCCAAGATCGAGTTCGGCTTCGGCCAGCTGAGTGCTGAGGCTCGGCTGGCTCACATGTAAACGTCGAGCAGCCTCATGAAAACGCCCGCAGTCTGCAACGGCGACGATGTACTGAAGCTGGCGAAGGGTCGGGCGCATGATAGTTTCAAACTATAGAAAATGGGCCCTGTTTCAATTGGAGCTATCGAAAAGTCAAACCAGATTAGGATCACCTAACCAAGAGGAGTAATTATCGTGATCCGTACCCGCACCATTCTCAGACGCCGTGAGCGTTTCCGGAAGATGCGGCGAACGCTGCCCGTCCGAACTGCACCGGCGATGAACCGCCCGTACCCTGAGCCGCGTGACAGTTCAGACCGCAGGCCTGTCTGATCTCACTTCAATGGCGATGCTGCCCCTGACAGCAGATCGCTACCTGCGGGCGCCTGGTAGTTCCCCACCTCTCACCTCCCATACCGGGCGCCCGCGACATTTTTTACCAGATTTGGAGAAGTGCCATGAACAACAAGATTTCACGTCGCGGTCTGATCGCTTCGAGCGGGGCTGCCGGTATTGCATTGGCCGGTGGCGCGTCGAACGCCGTTGCACAAGCGGCGGCGCCCATTGCGGCTGCGCCAACCCGCGATGGGCGCACGACACTTGATGCCGACGGGGCCTTGGCGCTCCTGAAAGAGGGGAATGAGGCCTTCCTGCAAGGCCGCACCGCCAACCCCGATATCAGCGCGGAGCGCAAACTTGAACTCGCACGTGGTCAGGCACCCTTTGTCGCCTATGTGACCTGCTCTGACAGTCGGGTGCCGCCGGAACTTCTTTTTGGGCGGGGGCTCGGCGAGCTTTTCATTATCCGCAATGCCGGAAACACCGTTGATACCGTGGCGATGGGATCGATCGAATATGCCGTTGCTGAACTCGGCGTGCCGCTCGTAGTCGTCATGGGGCATGAAAGCTGCGGCGCAGTGAAAGCGGCGATGTCTGTTGTTGAGGAGAATGCCCGCTTCCCCGGCTCAATTGGCGGCATGGTCGAACCGATCATCCCGGCGGTGCTTGAAGCGCGCGGGGCTGAAGGTGATGAGACTGAAAACGCCGTGAAACAGAATGTTCGCCGAGTTGTGCGCAGCCTTCGTGAAGATTCCGACCCGCTCTTGCTAGAGCCGCAGCGCGAAGGGCGGGTGAAAGTTGTAGGTGCTTACTATCACCTCGATACAGGCTTTGTGGACTTCTTCGATACGGTCTAGCCGGTGCGAATCTCTGAACGGGCTTCCGCCTCGCGTTCAGGAGAGCCAGACAAAAGGTCATCGTAGCCATAGCGAGAGGCGGTCTCACCCAGCTCCGCCCAGACCCGGGCCGCTTCCTGTTCTGTCAGAACCTTGCGCCAGCCATTCAAAAAGAGGCCGGGATTGCGGTCGGGATTCATTTCCTTGCTGACCGCCAACGGCATTTTTCGTATAAAATCAGGTACGGGGCGGTCGATGAGCGTACTGACCGGGCGTATCAGGACGCCCGGGTCGCCGACCACGTCTTCATAGCGCACAGTAACATTGGGCATATCGCAGGCGTCCCAGGCCTCGTGCCAGTCATCATAGCGCCCTCCGGCATACGACCCGGCCAGAATGCTGCTAAGGTCATAGCTGGTGCGAAGTTTCCTGAACGAGGCGACGGCGCGGACCGGGTGCCGGGTCATGCAGATATAGGCTTCGCCCTCAATCGGGTCTTCGGGCGGCAGCTCATGCGTTTTGACGAAGAAGATCTCGCTGAGGGCGGCGCAGTCACGGCGCAGCTGCGGATTGTCTTTGAGGCGCTGAAGCGCGTTGTTCTTGAGGCCGATATAGGGCGGGTAGCCAACCTGGTAATAACGGACAAAGTCGCCGAAATATTCTGGTTTCAACCGCTTGGATTTGGGCGCGTCTGAAGGGTACCCATTCGCAGTCAGTATCCGGAAATTCAGCAATAGCAGGTTGCGCGTCAGCGCGTTTCCGCAGCGCGGCCATGTGGCGACATAGACAAGCATTGCAGCTCCTTTGCAGGGCTTCGGTTCCTAGAACACGATGTACGCAGCGCCAACCTCAGACATAGAAAAAATGAACATCATCAATGCTGGCTGTTCAGGCCTCGGCTCTTGGAAATGATGGGTGAAATAAATTCATCCGCCCTTTTCTGATCCACCCTTAAGCTTGCGGCATGATCAGCCACGAGCAGATACGCCTCATGCATGCCCATGTGCCGCCCGTCTTCTGGCCGGTGCTGTGGCTTTACATCTTGCGGCTCTGGATAACGCTGTATGAGGCCGCACTGGAAGGGCGCGAGACCGTGCTCTATACGGTCGGGCGCACCGGCATCATCTATGTCACGCATATGGCCGACAGCGAGGCAGAGCGCCGCGCGCGCTGCCTGCTCGGCGAGGATTTCGACCGCACGCCGTGGACGCGGCTCCTTCCGCTCGATCTTGGCGAACTTGCCGCGCTCTTCCAGCCGCAGTTTCGCGAAACACCGTCGCTGCACCCTGCGTGCACCGCCAATACACCGTCACTGCACCATCTGGCTGCGCCGCCATAGGGCGGGCTGTCTCGTCAAAATCCGAAGGTCAAACCGCTGAGCGAACCGTGCAGCGGCCGCACGTGCTGGTTTGCGCCAAAGGGGAGTGCCGTTTAGCTACGACGCGACTGGATCAGGTCCCAGCAATTGCCAAACGGGTCGCAAAAAACCGCAACCGATCCATAGGGTTCATGGCGCGGCGCTTCGAGGAATTCGACGCCCTTGTCTGACATGGCCTTGTGGGCTTCGTCGAAACTGCTGACTTCGAGGAAGAAGCCGACCCGCCCTCCGGTTTGCTGGCCAATCGCCCGGACCTGCTCAGGCCCATCAGCCTTCGCGAGAAGTAGCGCCGTTTGAGCGCCCGGCGGCGCAACGCGAACCCATCTCTTGCCCTCGCCTCTGGGCGTGTCTTCCAGAAGCTCAAAACCGAGACCGTCGACATAAAAGGCAATCGCCTCGTCATAATCTGGTACGACCAGCGTCACCTGGGAAATGAAGCTGGCGCTCACGCAGCTTCCTCATCGGTGTTTGTGGCGTAAGGATCATAATTCAGGATCGGGGCGAGCCAGCGTTCGGCGGTCCGCGTGTCCCAGCCCTTGCGGCGCGCATAGTCCTCGACCTGGTCTTTCTCGATGCGGCCGACGGCGAAATAGGCGCTTTCGGGATGGGCAAAGTAGAGACCCGAGACCGACGGCGCCGGGCTCATCGCGAAGCTGGTCGTCAGCGAGACGCCGATCCGCTCTTCGGCTTCGAGAAGCTTGAAGATAAGCTCTTTTTCGGTGTGGTCAGGCTGGGCAGGATAGCCGGGGGCAGGCCGGATGCCGCAATACTTTTCCTTGATGAGGTCGTTGCAGTCATAAGCCTCGTCTGGATCATAGCCCCAGAGTTCTTTCCTGACCTTCTCATGCATGTATTCGGCCATGGCTTCGGCAAAACGGTCAGCCAGCGCCTGGACCATGATCGCAGAATAGTCGTCGCCATTGGCCTTGAACTCTTTCGCCATCTCGTCGGCTTCATTGCCCGAAGTGACGCAAAACGCGCCGATATGGTCACCCTCGGGCGACAGGAAGTCCGACAGGGCGAGGTTCGGCCGTTCATTGGTCTTCTTCATTTGCTGGCGGAGGGTGTGAAGCTTTTCACCCGAAGCAAGCTCGATATCGTCGCCGACGCGTTTTGCTTCCCAGAAACCAATCGTCGCTTTCGGTTTGAACCAGCCCTCGCCAAGCAGGCGTTGGAGCATGACCTGCGTGTCCCGCCAGAGGTCGGAGGCGGCCTCGCCGACTTTCTCATCCTCAAGGATCTGCGGGAAGTTACCCGCCAGATCCCAGCTCATGAAATAAGGGGTCCAGTCGATATAGGCGGCAAGCTCCGAGAGATCGACGTCGTCGAACGTCCGCACCCCGGTAAAGGTGGGGGCCGGGGCTGAGGCTTCGGTGGCGTTAAATGCGAGTTCGCGGGCTTCGCCAATCGGCAAGCGCGGCGTTGGTGGCCCGCCTGCGCGGCTCTCGCGGATGCGGTCATAGCGCGATCTCGTTGTACCCCAGAGCGTTTCGCGGTCTGCCTCGTTCATCATCGCGCTGACAACACCAACTGCGCGGCTGGCATCGCTGACATGGATGACCGGGGCTGACGGAAAGACCGGGTCGATCTTGACGGCGGTGTGGGCTGGCGACGTCGTTGCACCGCCAATCAGGAGCGGCAGATGGATGCCCTGGCGTTCCATTTCTGCAGCGACAAAGACCATTTCGTCCAACGACGGCGTGATCAGGCCGGAAAGCCCGATCATGTCGGCTTTTTCCTCGATAGCGGTCTCAAGGATCTTCTCTGCCGGAACCATGACGCCAAGATCGACAATGTCATAACCGTTACAGCCAAGAACCACGCCGACAATATTCTTGCCGATATCGTGTACGTCGCCTTTCACAGTGGCGAGAACGACTTTGCCATTGGACACCTTGTCGAGGCCAAGCCGCTTCTGCTCTTCCTCGATATAGGGCGTCAGATGTGCCACAGCGGCTTTCATGACGCGAGCTGACTTCACGACTTGCGGCAGGAACATCTTGCCCGCGCCAAAGAGGTCGCCAACGACATTCATACCGTCCATCAGGGGGCCTTCAATGACGTGGAGCGGGCGCTCGGCCTTCTGGCGGGCTTCTTCTGTGTCCTCGACCACAAACTCGGTGATGCCCCGGACAAGCGCGTGTTCGAGACGTTTTTCCACCGGCTGCTCGCGCCAGCTCATATCCTTTTTCTTCACCTCGCCTTTCTGGCCGCGATACTGCTCGGCAAGGTCGAGAAGGCGTTCGGTTCCGTCGTCGCGGCGGTTGAGGATCACGTCCTCGACGGCCTCGCGCAGCTCCGGGTCGATATTGTCATAGATGTCGAGCTGGCCGGCATTGACGATCGCCATGTCGAGGCCGGCCGGGATCGCGTGGTAGAGAAATACCGAGTGCATGGCCCGGCGCACGATTTCATTGCCCCGGAAGGAGAAGGAGACGTTCGAAAGACCGCCGGAGATATGGCAGTGCGGCAGGTTTGCGCGGATCGCCTTGCACGCCTCGATGAAGTCGACGGCGTAATTATTGTGCTCTTCGATGCCGGTGGCGACGGCGAAGATATTCGGGTCAAAAATGATGTCTTCCGGCGGGAAGCCGATTTCTTCGGTCAGCAGCTTGTAGGCGCGGGTGCAGATCTCGATCTTGCGTTCGGCGGTGTCGGCCTGGCCGTCTTCATCGAACGCCATCACCACGGTGGCGGCGCCATAGGCCATGACCTTGCGGGCCTGCTCGAAGAACTGTTCCTCGCCTGCCTTGAGCGAGATGGAGTTCACGATGGCCTTGCCCTGCACGCATTTGAGGCCGGCCTCGATTACCTCCCATTTGGAGCTGTCGATCATGACCGGGACGCGCGCAATGTCGGGTTCGGCAGCGATGAGGTTGAGGAAGGTCGTCATCGCCTCGACGCCGTCGAGCATGCCTTCATCCATGTTCACGTCGATGATCTGGGCGCCATTCTCGACCTGTTGGCGTGCGACATCGACGGCGGCATCATAGTCGCCCGCCTTGATAAGGTTCCGGAATTTCGCCGAGCCGGTGACGTTCGTGCGCTCACCGATATTGATGAAGGTTTGGGAGGCGGATGAATTTGTCATGATCGATCCTTTTACGGACCCTCTTTTCGTCGTCGTGTTGTTGAGAAAACCGTCAGGCGGTTCTTGCTGCGCTTTTGCGGCCAGCTGACCAGAAACCTGATCTTACCATGGGCCGGCCTGCGACCGGACGGTTGTAAACATAGGCCCAGGCTTTCGCACAGGGCCGGCCAAAATCGTCGAGGATGGAGACCTTCTCGCGTCGGTAAAGGGCTTTCATGGGCGCATCCGTGCGCACACCTTCGAACGCGTCGAGTTTGCGGGCGATGCGCGGATGATCGAGCCGGTAAAGCATGCCGTGGCAGATGCCTTCCTTGCGTAATACGCCGGGATAAGACCCCATGTCGAACATCGCGCCCTTGAAGCGACACGGGCCGAGGAATTCACCGTGTCGCTCCAGGTCCACGCCCTTCGGGCCGCCCGGCATGCCCTGCTTGAGCAGGCCGTAGAAAACGAAGTGGTCGCCGGCAGATACAGGTGGTGCGATCATTCAGCTTTCTCCGCATTGCGCATCATGCCCGGCAGACCATCAATGCTGGAGGCGTTCTTGGTCAGGCGGCTCTCACGCCATTCCTCGACCGGCTTGTTGTCGACATAGCGCTGAAGCTGGTCGCGCTGTCCCTTGAACTCATAGAAGGGGACGCCCCAGCCACAGCTGTCCGAAACGCTGGTAATATCGACATAGATGATGTTGCGCGCACGTTCATGGCCCGGTGGGAAGCGGCCAATCTCTTTCTCGAAATCCGGATGGTTGAACTGTAACGTCCGGCCCTTGCCATAGATGCGGACGATATTGGCCGGGCCTTCGAATGCGCAGAACATGATCGTGATCCGGGCATTCTCATTCACGTGGGCGAGAGTCTCGATGCCTGACCCGCCAAGATCAGCATAGGCGACGGTCTTTTCATCGATAACGATGAAGCTGTCATAGCCTTTAGGTGAGACGTTTACGTGCCCATCCTGCGACAGCGGGGCCGTCGCGACGAAGAACATCTTCTGCGCCTTGATGAAGGCGATCAGGTTGTCATCGAGTTTTTCGTACGTCTTGCCCATGGCTCTCCCCGTCAGCTTGCGAGCTGGAAGGGTTCTAGCCCGGAGAGACGCATGGCGCGAGGTGGCTCCGGGACAATTCGGGGCGCTTTACCCTCAACTGCCCGGGAAATAGCCGCGATATGCGGGGGAGTTGTGCCGCAACAGCCGCCGAGCACGTTTACGAGGCCGGATTTCGCCCATTCCTCAAGCTGTGAGGCGGTCTGTTCTGGTAATTCGTCATACTCGCCGAACTCATTCGGCAGGCCGGCATTCGGATAGGCGATGACTTTTGTGTCCGCGACCTTGGAAATGGCCGCGATGTGCGGGCGCATCATCTTGGCGCCCAGCGCACAATTGAGGCCGATGGCCCAGGGTTGCGCGTGGCGGACCGAGTGCCAGAAAGCTTCAGCAGTCTGGCCAGATAGGGTGCGGCCGGACGCATCGGTGATCGTGCCTGAAATTATAACAGGCGTGTTGTCGCCGCTCTCTGCGCGGTAATCCATCACAGCCTTGATCGCCGCCTTGGCGTTCAGCGTGTCGAACACCGTCTCGATCAGGAAGAAGTCGATATAGGGCGCCATGGCGCGGGCCTGCTCAAGATAGGCCTCGCGGACATCGTCGAATGTGACTTCACGGTAGCCCGGATTGTTCACGTCTGGTGAGAGAGAAAGCGTCTTGTTCGTCGGCCCGATGGCGCCGAGCACACCCACCGGCTTGCCAGCCGCATCGGCAGCTTCACGGGCAAGGCGTGCACCGGCGGCGGCGATTTCGGCCGCGATGTCCTGCATGTGATAGTCGCCCTGCGCAATTGTGGTTGCGCTGAACGTATTAGTTTCAATGAGGTCGGCGCCCGCTTCAATAAACTTCGTATGGATGGTGCGCACGGCCTCTGGCTGGGTGAGGTTCAAGAGGTCATTATTCCCCTGAACCGGGCTTTTCCAGTCGGCGAAACGCTCACCGCGGAACTGCTCCTCAGAAAAAGTGTATTTCTGGAGCATCGTGCCCATCGCCCCATCAAGGATGAGGATGGCGCTCTGCGCCTTCTTTTCGAGATCTGCGATCAGTGCTTCGCTTCTCATCAGGCTGCCTCCGCCGTTGCAGGTTTCAGGCCGAGCAGGTGGCAGGTGGAAAGTGCAAGGTTTGCCCTGTTCAGCGTGTAGAAGTGGAATTGCGTCACGCCGCCATCGGCGAGCTTGTGGCAAAGCTCCGCAGCAATGTTCGCGGTGATGAGGTCGCGCGTATCGGCGTCATCATCGAGACCTTCGTAGAGCTTGTGCAGCCAGTCGGGCACGCTCGCCCCGCAAAGACCTGCAATACGCTTCAGGCCGTTGAAGTTTGGCTGAAGCATGATGCCCGGCACGATGGGCATGGTGATGCCAGCATTGCGGGCGCGGTCCAGGAACTCGAAATAGACGTCCGGCTCGAAGAAGAATTGCGTGATCGCCCGGTCGGCGCCGGCATCCTGCTTGGCCTTCAGGTGGGCGAGGTCAAACTCCCAGCCGCGCGTGTCCGGATGGGGCTCAGGATAGCAGGCAACCGAAACTTCGAACACTTTGCCGAGGTCCGGGCGATGCGCGCGAAGGCTCTCGATCAGCTCGATCACATTCTTGAAGCCGCCGGGCGCCTGTTTCCATTCAGCGCCCATGCCGTCCGGGGAGTCACCGCGCAGGGCGACAATATGACGAACGCCCGCTTCCCAATAGTCTTCAGCCGTCTGCAGCACGTCTTCCTTGGTCGCGCTGACGCAGGTGAGGTGAGCGGCGGGGATGAGGGAGGTTTGGCTGGCGATCCGCGCAACCGTATCGTGCGTGCGCTCACGCGTAGAGCCGCCTGCGCCATAGGTCACAGAAACGAAGTCGGGCTGCATCGGCTCCAGCCGGCGCACGCACTCCCAGAGGCGCTCATCCATGGTTTCATTCTTCGGCGGGAAGAATTCGAAGGAGACGCGCGGCCTCTCCTCGGCCTGGCGGGTGGCAACAGACAGATGGCTCATGCTGCGACGTCCTTTTTCTCTTCAGATTTACGTGCCGACCAGATGAGGACTGCAATCCCCTGGTCGAGATCTTTTGGCGGCTCGAACCGCGTCACATCGTCGAGTTTGAGGCCCGACTGGCTAGTCCAGAAACTCATCGCGTCCTCGCGAATACCGAGACGGCGATGGCCGAATGCCTCGCGCATGAATTCGTGATTGTGCGAGGCGAAGTCCACGATGATCAGCTTGCCGCCCGGTTTCAGGATGCGGCCAGCTTCGCGCACAACCTTTTCAGGCTCTTCAAGATAATGAAGTACCTGATGGACGATGACGATGTCGGCGCTGGCCGTATCGAACGGGGTGGCGGTGACATCTCCCTGGCGGACGCGGGCCTGCGTGATGCCGGCTTCGGATAGCTGCGAGCGGGCGAGGGTCAACATCTGGTGCGAAAGGTCCAGCCCTTCAGCCTCGCGGGCGCGGCCGCTGAGAAGTGCGAGCATGCGCCCTGTGCCTGTGCCAAGGTCGATAATGCGCTGGAATGGGCCCGGGCCGACCGTTTTCAGGATCGCAGCTTCAATCAGTTCCTCGGGATAGTGCATGGCACGGATGCGGTCCCAGTCGGTTGCGATGGAGCTGAAATAGGTCTCGGCCGAAGCCTGACGGGTGCGGCGGACGGCCTCCAGCCGGGCGCGATCATTCGGAAAGTCGCCGCTGGCTTCATCGATAAGTTCGAACAGGCGGTCGAGCAGCGCGCGGGCCCAGTCTGTGCCCGGCAGGCGGTAGAAGACCCATGCGCCTTCTGGCAGGCGCTCTGTCAGCCCTGCAGATGTCAGCGCTTTCAGGTGGTGGGACAGGCGCGGCTGGCTCTGACCGAGGACGGTGACGAGTTCACCAACCGAAAGCTCGCCGTGCTGGAGAAGCGCCAGGATGCGCAGGCGCGTCGGCTCGCCTGCCGCGCGCAAGGCGTCTACAATGGAGGGCGCTGTCTGTTTCATATCAGCATATAAACATGTCTTTATATGCCTGACAATACGCGGTGCGTCGTGCTCTTGTTGCAACGCTTCCAAGGCTCCTTGCCCAACTTCCTCTGGGCCGACATTGAAAGAGACGCGTATTCAACTCATATGCTGCGACCAGAAGACGGAAAATATCAATGAAGACTGCAGCCCTCGCCTCCCTCGCGCTTTTGACTGTGACCGCTTGCGCGTCGACCCAATCAGGGGGCGATGCCTCCTCTGGTGTGAACGATCCTTTCGAGGGCGTGAACCGCAATATCTACGCCTTTAACGAAGCGGTCGACAAAGCCGCCATCGAGCCGGTCGCGCGCGGGTATCGCGCGGCTGTGCCAGAGCCAGCCCGCGACAGCGTGCACAATGTGCTGACAAACATGCGCCAGCCCATCGTGTTCACCAATTCGGTGCTGCAGGGGAACGCAAACGCATCCGGCGAGACGCTGAGCCGCTTCCTGATCAACTCGACCATCGGTGTTGCCGGTATCTTCGATGTCGCCAGCACGCTGGGCATTGAGGAGCATGATGAAGACTTCGGTCAGACGCTCGGTGTCTGGGGGGCAGAGCCCGGCCCGTTCATAGTCCTGCCACTGCTTGGTCCAAGTAGCGTTCGCGACACGGTTGGCATCGCGACAGACCGGGTCTTCGACCCGCTGACCTGGACCGAATTCGAAGATGCCGATCTCGACGATGACATCGCGGTGACCCGTACGGTTGTCGGAGTGATTGATACCCGATCGAGACTGATCGAGGTCATCGAGACGCTGCGCTCGCAACCTGAGCCTTACGTGGCACTGCGCCGGAATTACATGGCCCAACGCCAGGCTGCGGTCAGAAATGGGCAGACTGAGGCAGATCCGTACAAAGATTTGCCTGATTTCGATGTATACGATGATGCTGGCGCCCAGGGGACGGGTGTCGAGGACGAACAGGACTAAACAGATGAAGTTTGCCAGACATGCAGTGGCTGCGCTGGTTATGGCGGCAGCCACCAGCCCCGTATTTGCCGATGCAAAAACGGAATCCTTCGTTGAGGAGAATGCCAATGAGGTGCTCGAAGCGCTCAATGATCCATCATTGAGTCGCGAGGAACGTACCGAACTCTTCAGCGGATATATGGAAGAATTTGCTGACTTTAACGCCGTCAGCCGTTTTGTGATCGGGCGCTATGCAAACCGTTTCACGCCGCAGGAGCTTTCGCGCTTCCAGAGCGCGTTCCGGAACTATGCGCTCGCCGTTTATGAGAACGAGCTCGATGCCTATCGCGGTGAGCAGGTCTTCGTTGACCGTTCTATCGACCGCACGCCCAGCGACTCGATCGTCGATACACGTATTCCGCGCGCCGATGGCCAGGAAATGAATGTGCGCTGGCGCGTTCTCAAGCGTAATGGTGAGTATCAGGTCGTGGATGTTGCGCTGAATGTTAACGGCAACCTCATCTGGTTAGCCATTGAGCAGCAGGCACAATTCCTGTCGCTACTGGACCGGACCAATGGGTCTGCTGACGCGCTGATCCGCAAGATTGAGCAGATGACGCGCGAAGTCAGAGCAGGCCGTCGTTAAGGCTCAGGACTTTCGTATCGATACAAAAAAGCCCTGCCACCGCTGGCAGGGCTTTTCTATTTCGGACCAGTAGCGACTAGCCATTATCGTTCATCGCACCATACGTATCGTCATCCGAAGAGTTGTCCCATTCGGTCGAGCTCTCACGCTCGGTGTCCATGCTCATCTCGTCCTGCTCATAGCGGAAGACCGGCATCATCTCGAGATCTTCTGACGACGCATTGATCATGATGGTGTCGTTATTGTCTGCATTCTGCTCGACCATGATCATGTCAAAGCCGATCTGGCGATCTTCGCCGAGGATCGGGTCGCCGATGATGGCGTAAAGCGCTTCACCGTCTTCAGACATGATCACATCATTGATGCGGGCCGAGTCATCTGAATTGGTGAAATCAGCGGTCGTGCCGATCATCTCGGAGACCAGACGGTAGTCGTTCAGGCCTTCCTGGTCGAACTCGGCGACGTTCTGGATGTTTTCCTCGGTCATGGAGATCGTGAAGGCGGGTTCGCCGTCTTCAACCATCGTCACGTCCAGATCAGAGTAGGGCAAGGAGCCCTTCATACCGGCCAGGTCAACGAAGTCGCCGCTGCGGAAAACAACGGTTTCGATCTGACCGTTGTCACCGATCAAGAGGTCATCGACGGTCGCGATGTCTTCGCCGTTCGCGCCGATGACCTTAGCCCCGACGATCTCTCCAGCGCTGAGATTGCCAGCGACCAGATAAACCGTCTCATAATCCGGCGTTTCAGCGTCGACCTCGGCATACTCGCCCTCGGTTTCGTCGGTTTGCGCCATTTCGGCGGTGTCTGTGTCATATGCCGCCTCATTCATTTCAGTTTCATTCGAACATGCGGCTGCCCCGAACATAAGGGCGGACGCTGCTGCAGTAATCATGAGCTTCTTCATGATAAAAGTCTCCTTCTGAACTAGTGGATGTAAAACGACAGGTGCGCTCACCTTGTTCCAAGCCGCCTATATTTCGGCCTGCAGAGTCGAGGGGAAAATCTGACTTGGGCGACTTGTGCCTGCTGAACTGTCTCGCCATTGTGCGCCCCAGTTCAAAGGAGTGCTCCACCATGAAAACTCGCGCCGCTGTCGCTTTCGAAGCCAAGAAACCCCTCGAAATCGTAGAAGTCGATCTGGATGGGCCGAAAGACGGTGAAGTCCTCGTCGAGATCATGGCCACGGGGATCTGTCACACGGACTCCTACACGCTGGATGGGCTTGATAGTGAAGGCCTTTTTCCGAGCATTCTCGGCCATGAGGGCGCGGGTGTCGTGCGCGAGGTCGGCAAGGGCGTCACCAGCGTGAAGCCTGGCGACCATGTGATCCCGCTCTACACGCCGGAATGCCGCCAGTGTAAAAGCTGCCTGTCGGGCAAGACCAATCTTTGCACCGCAATCCGGGCGACGCAGGGCAAAGGGGTGATGCCGGATGGCACCAGTCGCTTCTCCTACAAAGGCCAGAAGCTGCACCACTATATGGGCTGCTCGACCTTCTCGAACTTCACGGTCCTGCCTGAGATTGCGGTCGCGAAAATCGACCCGGAAGCCCCGTTCGACAAGACTTGCTATATCGGTTGCGGTGTAACGACGGGCGTCGGCGCAGTGACCAATACGGCCAAGGTGACGCCGGGCTCAAACGTCGTTGTTTTCGGTCTCGGCGGTATCGGTCTCAACGTCATCCAAGGCGCGAAGATGGTCGGCGCTGACATGATTGTCGGTGTCGATATCAACCCCGCCAAAGAGGAATGGGGCCGCCGCTTCGGCATGACCCACTTCGTCAATCCGAAGGACGTAAAGGACGTGGTTGCTCATCTGGTCGAGTTGACCGATGGCGGCGCCGACTTTTCCTTCGACTGCACCGGTAATACAGACGTCATGCGCCAGGCGCTCGAATGCGGCCATCGGGGCTGGGGCGAAAGCATCATTATCGGCGTTGCGGAAGCCGGTAAGGAAATCGCGACGCGTCCATTCCAGCTGGTCACCGGCCGGGTCTGGAAAGGCTCTGCCTTTGGCGGCGCGAGAGGCCGCACCGATGTGCCGAAGATCGTCGAGTGGTACATGAAGGGCAAGATCGAGATCGACCCGATGATCACCCACGTGCTGAAACTTGAAGACATCAATAAGGGCTTCGACCTGATGCATTCGGGCGAGAGCATCCGGAGTGTGGTGGTCTACTAAAGGGCTGGCAGCAAAGCCGAATGGGTTTTCCAAAGGGAGGAAAAGGGAAAGTATGTATAGTCACATGATGGTCGGATCGAATGATCTCGACAAAGCCAAGACGTTCTATGACGCGACCTTTCAGGCGATTGGCGGCAAGCCCGGAGTGATGGATCCAAAGGGGCGTCTTGTTTACCTGCACAATGGCGCCGTCTTCTTGGTCACCAAGCCAATCGATGGTGAGCCAGCGACCCAAGGTAACGGGATGACGATTGGCTTTGCCATGAAGTCGACCGATGAGGCCGATGCCTGGCACAAGGCGGGTGCCGCGGCTGGCGGCAAGGAAATCGAGGACCCGCCAGGATGGCGCGAAGGCGGCGGCCAGAAGCTTTACCTCGCTTACCTGCGTGACCCGGATGGCAACAAGCTATGCGCGCTATGCCGCTGACGGATTGCGATCTGTCCAAGTAATGACTGGCGCCGTCTCGACTTGGTTGAGGCGGCGCTTTTTCTTTGAGATGATGGCTGGCGATGCGATCCGCCGGCGGCTCCGCAGCGTATGTGGGAGATATGAAACAGGAGTTTCTCCCATGCGCATCTTGTTTGCTGCTTTCATCCTTGCCGGGTTCGCCATGACAGCCAGTGCCACCGAGGAACCAGACTTCGAAACGGTAGCAAGTGAGGGCCCTATCGAAGTTCGTCAGTATGAGCCGATCATCGTCGCTGAAACCGAGGTGACCGGGACCATGCGTGAAGCAAGTGGTTCGGGCTTTCGTGTGCTGGCTGACTATATCTTTGGAAACAACACAGCCCGTAGCGAGATCGCAATGACTGCGCCGGTCACGCGAACACGCTCATCAAAAATCGACATGACGGCGCCGGTGACACGCTCGATGTCCTATAACGGAAACTGGACAGTGTCTTTCACCATGCCGTCCAAGTGGACAATGGAAACGCTACCTGTTCCAAATAATCCGGCTGTAACCATTCGCGAGGTTCCGGGTGAACTGCTGGCGACGATCAGGTTTTCAGGAGCTGGTCAGATGGAAGTTCACCGCCAGAAACAGGCCGAGCTTGAGGACTGGATCGCGGAACACGGCTACGAGATAACCGGCCCGGCGCGGTATGCCGGCTATGATGCGCCATGGAAGCCTTCGCCCCTGCGGAGGAACGAAGTTCTGATACCTGTCGAACAAACCGGCCCTGCGAGATAATTGTCAGGCTAGCACGACCTGACACTTTTCCCGTTTGAGGCGGGCAGGCAGCCGGAATGTTTTGAGGTCTTCGCCGCCGATGCGCGCAAGCAGGGTGTCGGCGCGGGCGCGGTCTTCTGGTTTCATCGCGTCGTAGACATCGAGCGCAGCCTGAAGACGCCAGAGAGGAAAGCTGCGTGCCTTGGCAGGTCCGCTGGATCCTTCGATGTATATCGTGATGTCACCAAGCGCACGTGGGACACGGTCACCCGATGCAGCGTTCATGGCCCAGTCCTTGTACAGCGCGGATGTCGCTATAATGGCGGGAAGCTGTTCGTGCATCTGGCGGCGCAGGATTGGCTCCAGCGTTTCAGGAACTGCGTCGTCGCTGAGCAATTCACCACTGCCATGGCCGCCCCCGGCTTTCATGCGCTCCACCCAGTCCGCGACCTTGGGGGCGAGTTTCTGCATGATCTCACCTGATGCCGGGTCACGGTAAAGATGTGCGTAGAGCGGGCCATAGAAGGAGAAATCAGCCAGCGACGGGCGGCTGCCCAGAAGGTATGGGTGCTTCTCCAGATGGGCTGAGAACGCCGAGAGGAACGCCTCGTAGCTTTTCTCTATTCCGGGCACTGTCTGCGCGTTGACGCCGAGGATCGGAAGCGCACCCTTGAACCTTGCGCCATTCTTGCGGCCAATGTCGTATTGCTGCTCTGGTGTCCGATCAGGTGCTGAAAGCGCGCCGAATTCTGAATAGGCCCAGTCCTCATTGTAGTTCCAGCGGTAATGCATGGCTGGCAACATCAGCCATTCGTCACCGTAAAGTTGCAGAAGTTCAGCCACGAATCGTTGAAGGGGCGAGTCAGGCCAGGCGGTCGGCTGAGCGTTTTCGCGCGCCTCAACGGCCCTGATAATGTCAGTCGTGTCTTGAATGACAGTTCCGTCCGGCATGGTCGCGACTGGAATCACTGGCCAGCCGACATTGGGCAGGATGACGTCGCGATAGACGGCCTGGGTCGCCTGTTTTTCCGTATAATCGACCCCGCGCCAGTCCAGATAAGCGCGTGCCTTGCCGGTGAAGTAGCTGACTTCGGCGCCGTATAATGTGTAGCTCGTCATATGATTTATGAATTCCCGTGCCTATCGTGAGCCTGAGGGACAGACAAAAAGGCTATCTGATGTCGGAGTTCAAGCATTTCTGCCTCGTGGCAGGGGGCGAGACCATGGAGGACCATGCTGTCCCCGATGGCCGCGTCGGCCCATCCGTGATGTCACTGAAGGTCTGGGCGGCCTCGGTTGAAGAGGCGGTCGAGGTCATCATTTCCATCGGTAATGAGATCGGTTTCAAGATCGAGCAGAACGTTGAAGTCATCCGGTCCAAGGCCACGCAGATGGCCCGCGATGAGGCGTTTGCCTATGCGGTCCGTGTCACGCCGTGCACGGACGGTGAACTGGACCTGTGCGTGGCTGAAGAGGCAGAGCGCATTCAGAACGAATAGGTTGGCGGGTGGGAACCGCTATTATCCACATTCCGTTTCCTTCGTATTCGCGCCTTCCGCCATTTCGGTCGGCGCGCCTACCAGAAAGGAAGGAAACGTACGATGAAAACCTTGACGATGATTGCCGGCGCGCTGGGCGCCCTCAGCATGGCAGCCTGCGCGGCAAACCCTCCGCCAGCGCCTGGTTCTGGCGGGCCGGGCTATAATGGAAATGCGGGTTATGATGACGGTTATCGCGGGCCGCCGCGCGCCGACCGAGGCTATCGCGACCCTCGATACGAGGACCGCTACGGCAATGACCGCTATAATGACCGGCACGACCGCTACGACCCTTACGACGCCCGCTATCATGGCCAGCGCTATTACGATGACCGGGCACGGCGCTATTACTATATCGACGCGCGCACCGGCGCGACGATCTGGGTAAATGGCGATCTGAGAGGTCGTTAGAACGCCGATCAACCCCTAACTGAAAAGGGCGCATCCGCCGCGATGCGCCCTCTTCGCATCGGTGCCGCCGGTGGGAAGTCAGCCGAGTTGTGTTACATAAAGAAGAGAAGCAACCACAGGAGACCTTCAGGTTTTGGAAACAGTATCAGACTGGACGAGTTTTGGCGGTGATCTCAGCGTTTACGATCATGAAAGCGAGACGCTCGGCTGTACAATGCGGTTCGCCGTATTCGAGCCGCCGCAGACCGATGAGGAGCCGGTCCCCGTTCTCTGGTATCTTTCGGGCCTGACCTGCAACTGGTCGAACGTGATGGAGAAGGGCGGCCTGCAGCGCAAAGCGGCCGAGCTTGGCGTGATGATTATTGCGCCGGATACCAGCCCGCGCGGTGAAGGTGTCGCTGACGACGACGCCTATGATCTGGGGCAGGGCGCTGGCTTCTACCTGACGGCCACGCAGGACCCTTGGGCGAAGCACTACAAGATGGACCAGTACATTATGGAGGAGCTTCCTTCCGTGATCCGGTCAAACTTTGCCGCCGATATGCGCCGCCAATCCATTTTCGGTCATTCAATGGGCGGACATGGCGCGCTGGTCCTGGCGCTCCGCAATCCGGGTCACTTCCGCAGCGTGTCGGCTTTCTCGCCGATTGTCGCACCGTCGCAGGTGCCTTGGGGTGAGAAAGCCTTCTCAGCCTATCTCGGCGACGACAGGGAAGCCTGGAAGGAATGGGACGCGTGCGAGCTTGTTCGCAAGACGCAGCTTGATACGACGATCCTGATCGACCAGGGCGAGGACGACCAGTTCCTGGAAGAGCAGTTGAAGCCGGGCCTGTTTGAGCAGGCGTGCCGCGAAGCGGGCCAGCCGCTCGCGATCAGACTGCGGCCGGGCTATGGCCATTCCTACTATTTCATCTCAACCTTTATGGATGACCACATCATGCACCATGCCAAGGCGCTGTACGGCTAGAGCGCTGGCATTTGTGATATTGAAAAGCCCGCCCGGAGAGATCCAGGCGGGCTTTTGTTTGGCCGATGCGAAGGCGCTAAGGAGCAGCTTCCTCCACGGGGCTGTGCTGCAACTCGGCGCGCGTGGCAGGACGTGACATGATCCAGCCGATAATGACGGGAATGAGAATACCCGGGAAGCCTTCGTAGACGCCGCCCTGCCAACCGAGGCCGAAGCGCCAGACGAGCGTGATCCCGATACCCAGAACCATCAGGAAGATAGCCGTCGTCTCACTCACACGGCGGTTCAGTGCATAGAGAGTAAGAAGCGGTGCGAAGGCCGCTGCTAGCGCTGACCATGCGATGATCACGAGGCTGAACACGCTCTGGCTGTCCATCAGGGCGAGCGCGAGCGCCAGAATTGTCACGGTGCCCGTCGCGGCCTTGAGCATCCATGGGTGTTCCAGGCGTTCCGGGACGAGGTCGTGGGTGATCGCGGCCGAACAGGAAAGCACGACTGAGTCCGCGGTCGACATTGTCGCTGCAAAGATGCCCGCCAGTATCAGGCCAACGAGAACATCCGGCAGCAGGCCTTCGGCCATGCGCGGCAGGGCAAGTTCGACATCAATGTCTGCGGTATCCGGCATGTAGACGCGAGCGAGCAGGGAAAGACCGGCGGCGAGGATGTAGAAGACGACGAAAAAGCCGTAATACCAGACGCGTGTCCGCTGCATGTTGCGGTCATCGTCCAGAGCCATGAAGCGAACCATGATGTGCGGCTGCCCAACGACGGAGAAACCGGCAAAGAGCCAGCCGAGAACGAACAGGCCGACGCCAAGCGCGCCTGTGAGGAGAAGCTCATCCGACTCTGGCATCAGGTTGAGATAGTTGCCACCGTCCATCGTGCGCAGCTGCTCAATCATGCTGCCAAAACCGCCTGCCCAGCTGACACCAACGAAGAAAAGCGTGAAAAGCGCGCCGAGCATACAGATTGACTGGATGGCATCCGTCCAGATCGACGCGCGGATACCGCCTGCAATGGAATAGGCAAGGATGATGACGGCGGAGCCAATTGCCCCGATGCGCCAGTCGAAGCCGTCAAAGACGCCCTCGAGTGCTTTGGCACCCGCTGTGATCTGCGCGGCGCCGTAGACGATAAGCAGCACCACCATGATGACGGCGGCCATCCTGCGCCAGATCGCGAAATCGTCGCCATGCCACCGAGAGAGAACAGAAGCGAAGGAGGCTTCGTTCGTGACGCCAGTGGCGGTTCGAAGCTTTCGGTGGATGAAAGTAGACCCGATAAAGTCGCCCACAATCCAGCCGAACATCAGCCAGATAGCGGAAAGCCCCGTGGCGTATCCATAGCCGATGACACCGATGAAGAGATAACCGGAATTATTCGTTGCGACGGCCGAGAGGCCAGCCAGCCAGGGTGAGACCGTCTGGCCGGCAATGTAATAGTCTTTTCGTTCTCCGGTCGCCTGCCGGGCAGAGGCAAGCCCCACGCCAAGGAAGATGATCAGGATAACGATGAAGCTCGCTAGTATCATTCTGTGTCTGTCTCTTGTGATGCCATCCAGGCGAGAAACAGGTCGAACTGCTCATTCGTCGCTTCGCCACGTGGGTCTATTTCAGAAATCGCAAGGCTGGTTGCCTGCGTCGCGTTGAAGGGTTCCTTCTCTTCGGAGGTAACTTCTGGTGTGTTCACCATCCGTGTGAACATAAGCGCGGCCATGATTGCAAGGGCGAGGGCGGCGAAAGCAAAAAGGCCGCCCGGGCCAATCGCGCTCATTGAAACGCCTGCAATCAGCGGTCCGATGACAGAGCCGATGCCCCAGATGATCAGAATGCCCGCCATCATGGAAGTTGCCTGTTCGGGCCGTGCGCGGTCCGCTGCATGAGCCACAGCCACAGCGTAATAGGACAGCGCGCCCATGCCGAAGAGAAAGGCGAGCAGAAGGATGACAGCTTCTGTTGCAAGGGGGCTGAACAGGGTGAGTGCCACCGCTGACACCGCACCGATAATGCCCGCCGCAGCGATTACCAGGCGGCGGTCAATACGGTCAGAAATAAAACCAGCAGGCCAGAGCCCCAGCATGGCGCCTGCAAGCAAAGCCCCGTTGAAGCGGGCAGAAAAGGCCGCTGCGCTGTCGGGTGAAATTGCCTGGGCAAAGATTGGATAGAGTTGGGCGACCGAATTGTTCACCGCGCCTGCGCAGAAGGCGGCGAACGCAGCAGCCGGAGCATACTTCAGGATCTTGCGCGGACCGAAAGGCGATGCGGCGTGGATTTCGGGTTGGATCTGACGGGTTGCGGTGATCGGCATGATGGTGACCGCGAAGAGGGCGGCCACCATGAGAAAGCCCATGATGCCATTGGCGCCAGCCATGACAGCAAACGGGCCGCCAATGGCGCCCAGCTTTGCAACAACATGATAGAAACCAAGAATAGCGCCGCGTTTCTCAGGCGGTGATGCGTCTGCGATCCAGCTTTCGCCTGCGGTGAAGAGCGCCGAGGTGCAGGCCCCGATAACCGCTTGCACCAGAGCCCAGAAGATCACGCTGGGACCTAGGGTCAGGCTGAGGGAGGCGATAATGGCGATCGCCGCAAAGAATGCAAAAGAGCGGATGTGCCCTATCCGCGAGATCTGAATGGGCGACAGGATCGCGCCTGTCAGAAAGCCACCAGCATAGAACGCTGCAACCAGACCAAGGGCAGCATTCGATGTGCCGGAGGCCTGCAAGCCCAGAGCAATCATCACGGATAGGGCAGCCGCTGCACCCTGTAGCAGGGTGAGGGAGAGCACGATGGCGAGAACGTTTCGGTATTGACCGAACGCGTTTCGCCATCCTGCGTATGTCGTTTCAGACGTCGCCGGATCCGTCATCAGGCGGCGGTGCGGATTTCCGCTGGATCGCCATCCCGGTGCGCAGTCTCGTCCTCGACGAGCGCCTTGTGAAGCACGCGCACCGCCTCGTCATAGTCCTCTTTAGCTACGAAGAGCTGGAGGTCCGTGCTGCGGGTCAGTTTCTGTAGGCCGAGCATATTGATGTTGGCGTCGTAAAGCGCGGACGTGGCCTTTGCGGTCATGCCTGGCACGTCAAGGTTTGCGCCGATCACCGATACGATCGCGAGCTCGCGCGTCGTGACCTCGGCATTCTCATACAGGGCCTCAAGATCAGCCGCTGCGCGATTGAGAGATTCACGTGTGCAGTCGACATAGTGGGTGATCGTGTTGGCGTTGGAGCTTTTGGACACGATCCAGACCTTGTGCCGGGTCA
Organism: Henriciella marina; assembly: GCF_027213945.1. GTDB lineage: Bacteria > Pseudomonadota > Alphaproteobacteria > Caulobacterales > Hyphomonadaceae > Henriciella > Henriciella marina_A. The sequence continues at coordinate 98,818 of NZ_JAPWGW010000001.1, read as the reverse complement.
GGGCTTTCAGCGCCTCCGCATCGTAACCTTTCACGCCAACCATGTCCTGCTCGAACAGTTCAAAGGCGTAGAGGTTCTTGATCCCAGTCACGATCTCGGCGCGGGCCTCTTCAGGGTGAAAATCATCGGTGATGATCGTACCTGCATCGGTCGGGTCAAACGTGTTCTTGACGCGTAGCGGCACGCCAGCCTGACGAAGACCTTTTGCAGCTTTCGGGTGAACAGCTTCCATACCCATATTGGAGAGCTGGTCGGCAACATCGTAATTCGTTTTGCCAATCTTCATCACCTTGTCATTGCCGACCAGTTTCGGGTCAGCGCTGGAAAGGTGAAATTCCTTATGGATGATCGCTTCGGCGGCGTTAGTGAGGGCGCCGATGCGAGAGAAGGTCACCTCGGTGTAGCCACGGTCGTAGAGCTTCACCATGCCCTCAACGCAACTGGCATAGCCCGTGCAGATCGGCAATTCCTTTGAAAAGTCGATGCCTTGAAGGGACGTGCGGATCCGATCGTCAAGCGACATTTTCTCGTCGTCGCGCCAGCCGGTGAAGTCGACAAAGACCGAATTGATGTCACGCTGGCGCAGCAGCAGACTCGTATTGTGAGCCGAGTGCGCTTCGCCGAGCGCAGCCAGCATTTCGCGCACCGTCATCAGGTGTTCGTCGAGCCGGAACTGGCCATAAGAACAGAGGCGGTGGAGGTCGATCAGGCAGTTGCGTACGCCTTCGACGCGCTCGAGCACGAAGTTGTCTGCAACCTTGCGATCTGGGTGATCGCCAAAGACTTCGTGGTTCTTCTCGCGCATGGCTTCTGACAGTTCGGTGAGCGCTTCGCTCCACTGCCACTTGTTCTCAGCTTTCGCGAAGAGCGCATAGACGCCTGGCTTGCCGCTTTTCTTGTGTTCGAGAAGGAGATTGGTCATGCCAGCATAGGCCGACACGACGAAAATACGATTATACAGGTCGTCGCCTTCGCGCCCGTTTATCAGGACATTGTCGAGAATGACGGGTGTGTTCGCGATGGACGTACCACCAATTTTTTCAACAGTATGGGTCATGGGATTTTGCCGCGGAATTTCTGGTCTGGTCTGGTTGAGTAACGAGCAGCCCGAAAATGCATCGGGCTGCTCGATGGTCATCAGGTCAGGCGTCTAGCCTGCGTCTTCGAGGTCTTCTGCGGCTGCGTAAGAACCGTCCGGCAGGTGCACTTCCTTACCGGTGACCGGCGGGTTGAAGCAGCATGCCATGTGAAGTTCTTCTTCTGCGCGCAAGGTGTGTTTGTCGTGAAGGTTCAGACCGTACATCACGCCCGGCTTGATCTCATGGGTTTCGCCCGTGGCAAGGTCCGTGATCGAGCCTTTGCCCTTCATGCAATACACGCTCTCGAAGTGGTTCTTGTAGTGAAAGGTGTGTTCCGAGCCTGCTTCCAGCACCGTAATGTGGAAGCTGAAGCCCATCTTGTCGTCGGCCAGAAGCATCCGGTAGGACGTCCACTGGGCGTCGGACACGGCACGGTCAGTGCCTTTCATCTCATTCATATCGCGTATGATCATTGTATTTTACTCCGATGCGATCTTGTGGCTGGCGACGGTTTCTTCCGCTGCCTCGAACAGGATATCGAGACCTTTCTGGAGCATCTCCTCAGAGATGGTCAGGGCTGCAAGAACCTTCACGACCTCGTCGTCAGCACCGGACGTTTCGATGATGAGCCCCTTTTTGAATGCGCGGCTACACATGTCGGAAGCAATATCACCAGAAGTGACGTCGACGCCTTTCATCATGCCGCGACCTTTCAGTCGTGCACCTGGAATGAGATCAGCGATTTTCTGGAGACCCGCTTCAAGAATTTCGGCTTTCTTGCGGACGTCCTTCATGAAGGCATCGTCTTTCCAGAACTTGTCCAGCGTGACCTTCGCCGTGATGAAGGCGTGGTTATTGCCACGGAAAGTGCCGTTGTGTTCGGCTGGCTTCCAGATGTCGTGCTCCTTTTTGAGGAGGACGCAGGCAAACGGAAGACCCATACCCGAAAGCGATTTCGCCTGGGTGATGATGTCGGGTTTGATGCCAGCGGCCTCAAAACCGAAATAGTCGCCAGAGCGGCCGCAGCCAGACTGGATGTCGTCGACAATAAGAAGCGCGCCGGTTTTCTTGGCGAGATCGGCGATACCTTTCATCCACTTGGCGGACGCAGCGTTGAGGCCGCCTTCTCCCTGAATGGGCTCGAAGATGAACGCGGCGGGTGCATCGACGCCAGATGAGCTGTTGTCGATCATCATTTCAATCTGATCGAGCGTGTCGACATCTTCGCCGAAAGCATTCGCGTAAGGCAGGTGCGTGGTACCGCAGATGCCATTGCAGCCTGCGCCAGCACCGGCCCGCTTGCCGGCATTACCGGTCAGCGCAAGGGCGCCAAGCGTCATGCCGTGGAAGCCGTTGGTGAAAGCGATCACGTTGCTACGCCCGGTAACCTTGCGCGCGAGTTTGACGGCGGCTTCGACGGCGTTTGTGCCAGTCGGGCCAGTCATCATGATCTTATAGTCGCCCATGCCGCGCGGCTCGAGGATATTGTCCTCAAACGCCTTCAGCCATTCGGCCTTTGCGTCGGTGTACATGTCGAGGCCATGGGCAATGCCATCACGCTCGATGTGCTCGATGAGTGCCTTTTTCATGTCCGGGTCGTTGTGCCCGTAATTGAGGGTCGAGCACCCGGCGAGAAAGTCGATATAGGTCTTGCCATTGGCGTCGGTCATCTCCGAGCCCTTGGCGCTTACGAAAAGCGTATCGAAATTGCGGCAATAGCTGCGCACGATCGATTCGCGTCTTTCGAAAATGTCTTCCTGAATGTCTGTGAACGGCATGCGTCCTGCTCCTGTCTTGGTCTGGTTTTGAGCGTCTAAGCGCGAGAATGTCGGCTCAGCCTGTGGCCGGCCGACTGAAAGGCCCGATTGTCACGAGGATCTCGCTGTCGTGACGGCCCTTGAAATGTTTGTCTTCGTCGAAGAAGGGGCTTTCCTGCAGCGGGGCGTCCAGCCAGCGCGCGATACTTTTGAAGAGTCCCCAGGATGCTTCGTTGTCGGGCGTAATTGTGGTCTTCAAAAAGCGCACATCCTTACACGACGGGCGCGAGAAGATGTCGGCAACAAGCCGTTTGGGAATGCGCTTCCCACGTGCCTTTTCACCAATCGCAACCTGCCAGAGGAAAAATACGTCTGGCTCCTCAGGCGGAATATGGCCGCTGACCCAGCCGATGACCTCACCTTCCTCACGCGCGAGCGCGCACGTATTGGCAAAGTGCGTTGTCTGGATCAGGTTCATATAGAGCGAATTGGTATCCAGAGGCGGACACGCAGCGATGAGGTCGTGAACGGCTGCGCCATCCTCGCTCCTTGGTGCTTCGATCGTCACTACGTCTTTGTCCATCGTCCGGGCCCGCTTCATCTTCTTTAATGGCTCAAGCGCAAATGGGTTCCACCCAGCCGCGCTTGCCAAAGTTATTTTGTTTGATTATCTATATAGTTTCGATGCGCTCGGGGTCAACCCGTGCATTCGATAGTTCGGAATTAGGGCAATAAGCAGGTTTTCATGCCGTTTCTTAGGTAAATCATCCCACTGGAACGTTTGATACGATAATAATTTTGCTAACAAAGGATCTTTGCTAGGATGGCGCAACTTTCTGAAGGATTTGAGTCGGTGCGTCTGTCTGCGGCGCATGCCGGAACTTGGAGCGAAGACATGCAGGATCAGGCCGAGACAGCTCTTGTTGCATTGAGGCGTGTCCTCAAGGCGACTGCAAGCAATGTGAAAGCTGTCGCTACAAAGACCGGGCTGACAGCGTCGCAGCTCCTTGTGCTGCAGGTCCTTCGTACGCAAGGCGAAACGCTGACGGGTGATTTAGCTCGCGCGGTCGACCTCAAGCAGGCGACGATTTCCATCCTGATCGACAAACTCCAGGAGCAGGAACTTGTCGTGCGCCGGCGTGGGGAGACTGACCGCCGCCGCGTATGGGTTCGGTTGACCGAGAAAGGCCTCGCGGCGCTCGACGGCGCGCCTGACCTGCTGCAGGACACTTTCCGCAACCGTTTCGGCCAACTCGCGGAGTGGGAGCAAGCCAGCATCACAGCGGCATTATTGCGGGTGGTTTCGCTTCTCGACGCCGAGAAAATCGAAGCCTCTCCCATTCTGGATGTGGCCGGAGTGAATGATCCGCCGATCGGGAAAACGCGCTAACTGTCGGTCGCAAGGCCTTCCGCGATTTCTTTTGGGGCTGACCTGATTTTCTTTTGCAAGCGGCCAGCGCTGGCCTAGTGTTAGGTCGTAGATCCAGACCAGGTTGATGGGAGACACGCCATGACACTACGCACAAGCATGATTGCCATCCTTCTCGCAGCGGGCCTCAGCGCCTGTGGCGGTAGTGATGAGCCAGCCACCCCGGAAGCATCCACGCCGCCAGCTGAAATGGATGCGAATACGGCCGGAACGCCCGTCGAGACTGCGCCAGAGGAGGCCGAGACTGCTTCGGGGCCAGCCGATGAGGGCACGCAGTTTGCCGGCTTTCCCGAGCCTTATGCGTCTGCAGATTATGCAACCGGCAAGCGACTTTTCATGCAGTGTTCGTCTTGCCATTCGCTGACCGAAGGTGGCCCGACGCTGCTCGGTCCGAACCTTTACGGCATGTTTGACCGCAAGGTCGGTGAGCATGAAGGTTTCGACTATTCAAAGGCCTTGCAGGACGCTGATTTCGAATGGACGCCTGAACAGCTGGACCAGTGGCTGGCCAGCCCGCGCAACTTCCTGCCGGGCAACCGCATGAGCTTTGCAGGTGTGCCGCGGGAAGACCAGCGCGCCGCGATTATCGCCTATGTGATGAGCGAGACGGGCTACACGCCGAGTTAGGTGCACATCCTCATTTAGTGCTTTGAAAGCGCGGCAGGCTGGTCAGGATGATGTCCTCCAGCTCGCCGCGCTTTTTTTCTGGCGCGTTTGGGAGGCGCCGCAGGAGTGCTGCGCTTGTGACGAAAGGTTTGATCAGCGAACTGTCCTGGTCGGGCGCCGGATCGACCGTCAGTCTGCCGTCATCGGTGAAAGCCGCAAAGGCGCGCATAAAGTGCTCGCGTGGTCCGTTCTCTTCGAGATCGCATGCAAGGCTTGCCTTGATAAAGCTGTGGCGTTGACCGGTGATCAGCGGTTTCAGGAAGAGCTGTGCGCAGACCAGCGCCGAAGCCGGATTTCCGGGCAGGCCGAGAACGCGGGTTTCGCCGCGCGTTGAAAACCAGGTCGGCTTGCCAGGGCGCACGGCGATCTTCTCGAATACCGGCTCGAAACCAGCCGCGGCGAAGGCAGGGCGCATAAGGTCATGATCCCCCACCGAAGCGCCGCCAACTGGCAGGAAAATATCGATGTCTTCGGCGCTTTCGATCCGCCTGGAGATTGCATCCAGCGTATCTTCTGCGATGCCGAGGTCTACGGGCTCAGCGCCCCATGAGCGGACAAGCTCTGCAAGGGCGACCGGGTTCGAATTCACGATCTCTCCGCGCTTCAGTTCGCTGCCGGGCGGCATCAGCTCATTCCCGTTTGCAAGGATGCCAACGCGAGGACGGCGGCGCACGTTCACTTCGGCAATGTTGCCAGCCGCAAGCAGGCCGAGCTCTCCTGCGCCAAGGATAGAGCCAGCTTCCAGAAGTGTGTCGCCCTCATGAAAGTCGCGGCCAGCCTTTCGGATGAATTGGGGCGCATCGTAGCTTTCGGTGCAGGTGATCTCATCGCCCGATCGGGAAGTGTTCTCCTGGATGACGATATGGTCCGCGCCCCCAGGAATTTCGCCGCCGGTGAAGATGCGGACGGCCTCGCCCTTCCCGACCGTCTGCTCAAACGGGGCGCCCGCAGGCGCTTCGCCGATAACACTCAGCCGCGCCCCGGCTTCACGGACGTCCTCAAGGCGAACGGCATAGCCATCCATGGCGGACATGTCGGCGGGCGGGCGGCTGACCCGCGCCGTGATGGCTTCGGCCAGCTGACGGCCATGCGCCTTCTCAATGGCGACGGTCTCAGCGCGCGTTGGCAGTGCGTTTTGCGCGAGTGCGTCCAGCGCGTCAGCAACACTGATAAGGCCGCTCATGTCCCTGCTTTCCGGTAGTCGCCTGACTTGCCGCCTGTCTTTTCCAGCAGCTCGACCCCGTCGATCCGCATCGCCTTGTCGACGGCTTTCAGCATGTCATAGAGGGTGAGGCAGGCAGCTGAGACGGCTGTCAACGCCTCCATTTCTACGCCCGTGCGCCCGCTGGTCTTCACTCTCGCCGTGACGATGAGCGCGTTCGCTCTGCTGTCGGGCTGAATCTCCACCTTCACCGATGAAAGGGGGAGGGGGTGGCAGAGCGGGATAAGGTCTGAGGTGCGTTTGGCCGCCATGATGCCCGCAAGTTCGGCGATGGCGATCGGGTCGCCTTTCTTGGTGTCGCGGCCGATTGCGAGTTGTATCGTTTCAGGCTGCATGTGCACGCGGCCATGGGCGAGGGCGACGCGTTCGGTAACGTCTTTATCGCCGACATCGACCATCCGGGCGCGCCCGTCAGGCCCGATATGCGTGAGCCCACTCAATGCGAATGCCCCATATGTTCCATCAGGCGGGGCATCAGCTCGACGAGGTTGCAGGGCTTGTGACGGCTGTCGAGCTGGTGCGCGATAACCTTGTCCCAGCCATCCTTCACCGCACCGTTCGAACCCGGAAGGCAGAACACGAATGTGCCGCTCGCCAGACCTGCAATCGCGCGCGACTGCAGCGTCGAGAGCCCAACACTCTGATAGCTCACCTGATGGAAGATGACTGAGAAGCCGTCGATGACCTTGTCGAAGAGGGGCGTGACGGCTTCAGGCGTGACGTCACGGCCTGTGAGGCCTGTGCCGCCAGACGTGATCACGACATCGACTTCAGAGTCTGCAATCCAGGCCGACACTTGCGCGCGGATAGCAGCCTTGTCGTCCGCTACGATCTTGCGGTCAGCGAGGATGTGACCTGCGTCCTCGATGCGCCTGGCGAGGGTTAAGCCGGACGTGTCGGTCTCAAGGGTTCGTGTGTCGCTCATCACCAGTACGGCGATGCGCACCGGGTGGAAGTCGAGGCTTTCATTTATGCCGTGCATTGCGGTCAGTCTCCATATTGGTCTGCGTCCAGCGGGCGCTGTCGCTATAGTCTTCTGCGCGCGGTTCGATCCAGCGGTTGCCAGTTTTGGTGAACTCTCTTTTCCAGAAGACGGCTTCGGTCTTGAGGTAATCCATAAGAAAGTCCGCCGCCTCGAATGCGGCGCGCCTGTGCGCAGAGGCGGTGGCGACAAAGACGATAGGCTCGAACGGCCCCATATCGCCCGTGCGGTGAATGATGCGCAGCGCTGTCAGTGGCCAGCGCTGGCGGGCATCAGCAGCCGCTTTCTCGATCCCGTTCTCAGTCATTGGCGAGTAGGCCTGAAGATGCAGTCCATCAACGTCAGCATCGCCCGCCCGGTCACGGACGAGGCCGGTAAAGCTCACGATCGCGCCAGCGCCGCGCGCCTCTTTCTCAAAATCGGCGAGAGCCTCCGATGGGCTGAAAGGGGAGGGTGTGAGCGTGATCATCCAGACTGGCTCAGCCGCCACCGACGGGCGGCATGAAGGCGATCTCATCAGAGGGAGATATGGGATGAGGATCGACGACGATTTCGCTATTCACGGCAAGCCGGACGCTCGCTTCCAGAAACGCGCCGCCCGCTGATTTTTCAACATCGAGCCAGCGGCGGAGCGCGGCGGTATCTGTAATTGTGGCGGGTATATCGAGCTTTTCAGCCCCGGTGCCTGCGACGTCTCCGAGTCGCCCGAAATAGAGGATGTCGGCCATCGTCTCAGCCACCCGTGACAGACATGTGGCGGTCGAGCGCCGGGCCCTGACCACGCTGGTTGATCGCGAAATCATGACGCTCTGGTTTCGCGATCAGGGCGCGGTCGAGCGCCTCGTCGAGGGCGGCCTGCGGATCTGGGCTCTCACGAAGCGCCGCGCGCAGGTCGACATGATCCTCCTGGCCAAGGCACATATAGATGCGGCCGGTACAGGTCACGCGGACGCGGTTGCAGCCTGCGCAGAAATTATTGGTCAGCGGCGTGATGAAGCCGAGCCGCCCGCCGGTTTCAGCGATGCGCACATAGCGGGACGGGCCGCCATTCTTGTCGCGGGCATCTTCCGGCGTGAGCGTCCAGCGCCGCTCCAGCTCGTCGCGCATATCGAAAAGGGGAATATACTGGTCATACCGGTCTTCCCCCGTAATGCCGAGCGGCATGACCTCGATCAGCGTCATGTCATAGCCGTGCGAATGCGCCCATTCGACCATGTGCGGTATCTCGTCGGCGTTCTGGTGACGGAGGGCGACGGTGTTGATCTTGATCTTGAGGCCTGCTACCGCGCCGGCCTCAATGCCGCGCATGACCTTTTCATAGTCGCCGCGGCGCGTGATTTCACGAAACATGTCGGGGTCGAGCGTATCGAGCGAGACATTTACGCGCTTTACACCAGCCTTCACCAGCGCGTCGGCGTGGGTTTCGAGCTGCGTGGCGTTTGTCGTCAGCGTCAGCTCATCAAGGCCGTTTCCCAGCCTGTCGCCGAGCCCTTCGAACAGGCCCATGATGTCCTTGCGCATGAGGGGTTCGCCGCCCGTGATGCGGATCTTGCGGACACCGCGCCGGATGAACGCATCTGCAACGGTCTGAAGTTCTTCCAGGCTGAGCAAATCCTTCTTCGGCAGGAAGCTCATGTGCTCTGCCATGCAATAGGTGCAGCGAAGGTCGCAGCGGTCTGTGACCGACAGGCGCAGATAGCTGATCTCACGACCATAGCGGTCGGTCAGCGGTGCAGGCTTCAGGGCGGTATGTCCGTCAGGCATGCGTCAGTCCTTTCGCGCGTTCGAGATCGGCTAGCGTGTCGATATCGAGCGCATTGTCGGGTGAGAGATCGACGAGGGCGGTATTGGGCAATTTGGCGAAAAGGGACTTTGCACCCGCATCACCAGAAAGCGCCATCAGGTCGTCGAAGGCCGTTTTGTGAAACATTGCGGGCGGGCAGAGGATGTCGCCCGATTGGCTCATAACAGCCCTGCGGCCTTCGCGGACTTCTTTTTGAAGCGCGCGAAGGTGGTCTTCACCGATATATGGCATGTCGCCCAGCAGGATGAGGGCAGCTTTTGCGCCCGAAACCTTGGCGGCGCGGATACCGGCGCTGAGCGAAGTCGCCTGACCTTCAGCGGCATCGGAGTTTTCGATCACGTCCCAGCCTCGCTGGTTGAGCGCTGCAGTGCGTGCCTTATCGCCCGTGCCGGTCACGGCGACACGGGCAGCGACGTTTTGATCTTTGAGAAGTCCCGCGACGTGTTCAACGACGGGTTTGCCCTCAAGCTCGGCAAGGAGCTTGTCGCCGCGTTCAAAACGTTTCGACTGACCTGCTGCGAGCAGGATGATCGCTATCTCGGCGAAGGGCTGGCGGAGTGTATCGTGATAGCTCGCAACAACTTCAGCGAGAACCGAAATCGCGAGCATGGATGCGTCCCGCATGGACGGGATGAGGCCGATGGGCCCGCGGATACGGGCAACCGCCACCTCGTCAATACCGTCCACTTTGAGCGCCTCGGTGCGCCGCGCATGCGTTTTCCGGCTTCCGACGGCGCCGATATAGAAGGCCGGGCCCTCTAGCGCTTGCTTGAGAAGTGGGCCTTCCCAATGGGTGTCGTGAAACATGAGGATGAAGGCGGTCCATTCGTCGTCATTGGCGGTGGGAATGTCCGAAGGGGTCTCAAGGGCTGTCACGTCCGCAAAGCCTTGCGCCGCCGCTGCGGCGACGTCCTCACCGTCGCGGAGCTGTAGCCGGACATCCAGTCCAGCGGCGACCGCAACGCGGGCGAGGGCAAGGCAGTCCGCGCCGCGCCCTGCAATACGAAGGCGGGGCTTGGGCACGTAGAGAGGCCTGAAGTCGCCAAGCGCCTCGAGATTTAGCTGCGCGGCCTCTCGCGCGCTTAGCTGGTCGCGAACAGCCTTGATCTGGATGAGGTCTGCATCGGGAATGATCGTGACTTCGATTGCGCCGCCGCAGGGCAGGGGAAGGTCTGTGAAGGGCGAGCCCGCACCATAACGGAGCTGTTTGGCCTTCCCGGCGCGCAAGGCATTCTGCGCCTGCAAGGCGACATCGGAGTCGATACAGCCGCCAGAGATATAGCCGGCCATGGCGCCATCTTTCCGGACGGCCATGAGCGCGCCCGGTGCGCGCACCGCGCCGCCTTCGATACCGGTGACAACGACCAGCGCCACGCGACTCGCCTCATGCCAGTCCAGCCATTGGCTGAGCACGTCTTCAGGATGTTCTGGATAGGTTTGCTGCATCGTCACGATACCTGCCGTTCTAAACCATCATTTAGATCGATGCCAGCAGACTTCTATTCCTGCAGGCTGCAAAGCTTGCCCATGGCTGCAGATGAGGCGGTGCTGGCCGCTTCCGTTATCTCTGCGTAGAGACCCAGAACGCTCTCGCCCGTCGGAGTGAGCTCGGAGCCACCACCGCTGGCGCCGCCATGCGTGGATGCGATGAGCGGCGCGGCGAAGTCTCCATTCATTTCATCGATGAGCTTGAGCGCGCGTGGGTAGGACATGGATAAGGCGGCAGCGGCTTTGCGAATGGAACCATGCTCTGCGATGGCGCGCATGAGGGTGGCTTTCCCCGGGCCAAAACGCCCGCCATTGGGTAGGTCGATACGCACGCTAAGCTTTGCTTTCCCGCTCATCGGCGGACTCCGGGCGTCTCGATCTCAAGGCCTTCAGCGCGCTTTGCGAGATAGAGTTCGACAGCGAGATAGTCGTCTGACCCGAACATGCGCGGCTCTGCCCGCACACCGGCATCGCAATCGCGCAGGCGCCTGTGGAGTGAGCCGAGCGACTGCCATTCAAGCCTATAGGCCGGAAAGCCTGTCCCGTGGCCCTGACTGATCGTATCGCCGCGCAGTTTCTTTCCCCAATTGTCATCATGGCACTGGGTACAGGAAAGATTGAACTGGCCACGGCGTGTTTCGAAATAATCGCGTCCACGCGCATACCAGTCTGCAGCGGCGCCTTCGATATCGACAGAGACAGGCGTGCCGCGCGACAGATAGGCGACATAGGCGGTCAGCGAGAGAAGTTCGTCGCTCTCATATTCGAGCGGCGCCTCGTCCTGATAACGCGTCCGGCAGAGGTTTATCCGCGCCTCCAGATTGACGAGGTCGCCGCTCTCGGCATCGATTTGGGGGTAGTGGGCGGCAGCGCCCGCTAGCGGCAGCGACGTATCCGTGTGGCAATCGCTGCAAGCCTCCCCAGAAGCGGCAGCTGTGGAGAACAGGGCTTCGCCCCGGTCGATCCAGAGAAAGCCAGGATTGGCAAAGTTATCATCCTGCAAGGCCCGCGTCTGCGGCTGCAGGAATTCATATCCAGATAGCAAGGGCTGAGGCTGAGCCGGAGGTGATTGCGTGCTGGCTGCGTCATCACCGCAGGCGCTAAGACAAAGCGCCGAAAGGAATGCGAGCCCAGCCTTCACTCCACGGTGAGGTCGTGTGTCTCCGACCAGCTCTCGCCGTCCTGACCTGTCCATTTGAAGACAATCGGTCCCGAGGTGGTGGCACGGGTGTAGAAGGTGAAGATCGGATTGGCGGCGATGCCGGGCTGGAGGTCTGCCTCGAACACTGTTTCGCCGTCATAAGTAACTTCGAATGTCTCGATGATGTCGCGTTCGATCCGTTTGCCGTCGGGGCCACTTCGGTAGCCCGTCTCCATTGGATGCTGGATAAGCACTTTCAGTTCGATGACTTCGCCAGCGCTGGCCGTGTCCGGGGCCGCGATACGTATGGTCGCCATGAATTTGCCCTCCTATCCGATCAGGCAGGCGGCCAGCGTGACCACCGTGCTTGCCGAGCCATGCCAGAGTGTACCGTCGCTCAATTCAGCAACAGCGCGAATGCGCTGCGTCCCGGCCATGCGGATGCGGGTGGAAATCTCTGCCTTGCCAGCGCGTGGACCGAGCTTGAACACGGCAACCTCCGCGATCGGGTTACGAGGCGAGATGATTGCGATGCGGCGGACATAATCGTCCGGCGACATGAGGCTTTCGGCAGCCACAGTAATCGCGACGGAGTTTCCGTTCTCTGCGATGGGCGGAAGTTTCACGCTGACGCGCCCTTCATTGAGTGGTTTGTCCCCAAAAATTTCGCGGATAGCAGCATCGGCGTCTGCTGCGTCGGCGGCAGCCCGAAGCGGTAGCGCGGTTGCTACCAGACCTGCGGCACCAAGCTGGAGAAAGCTGCGCCTTGCGAAGGATTTTTGTCTGCTAAGGGTCTTCATGTGCGTTCACCGTCGAGCTGTCCGAGGTAGGCAACAAGGTCCTCGATCTGTTGGGCCGTAAGCGCGGGCTCACCCGCATAGGCAGGGGCGACCTGGTTCAGCCCGCCTGCTCTATAATATGATGGCATGAGTGTGTCTGGCCAGAGGGACTGCGCGTCGGCGATGCGAAGCCTTATCTGACCATCGCTTAATCTGGCGCCAACGCCAGTGAGGGCGGGGCCGACATTGCCCTGGAATTCAGCGTCCAGACCTTCGACGGCGTGGCAAAGCACGCAGTGGCCTTGCTCGCGCTCTGCGAACACCGCTTTTCCGCGTACCGCGTCGCCTTGCAGGTCGAAGAGCGGAGCGGTGATTTCGTCGCCCGCAATCTCAACAGGTGTTGCAATCCGCGAAGCTGTTTCACCGCTGCATCCAGCTAGAAGCGCCACCGCAAAGATAGGAAGGGCCGGTCTCATCCAAAGGTCTGCTGCGTGATCTGCTGGAACCAGGCTTCTGCTTCGGCAGCTTCTGCAGCACGAACCCCGGGCGCCGGGTTTGCAGGGCTTAGCCCGCCAGAGCCTTCTATGCTGGAAAGCTGTCCGCCCTCATTGCTGTAGACGCCCGTGATCGAGACGGCTCCGTCAGGCGTCACATAGGAATAGCAGGTATTGGCGAGGATGGTTGGCGCTGGCGTTTCGCCGTTCAGTTCCCGTGCAATCTGCAGGGCGCAGAGCTTGGCTTGCAGGTTGGCCGAGAACGCTGATTTCGGCATTGGCGCGGCGATTGTCGCATCGCCGATCACGTAGATGTTAGGCTGCAGTGTGGACGAGAAGTCGACCGGGTCGATCGGGCACCAGCCCGTCTGGTCCGCAACGCCCACACGCGCGGCGATCTCGCCCGCCTTCTGAGGTGGTATGACATTGGCCACATCGGCCTCATAGGTGTCGAAATCCGTCGAGAGGGCCATGGCACCCGGATCGACCGAGATCACGCGCCCGAAATCGCTGGCGCCAATCCACTCAAGGTGATCCGGATAGTGTTCAGCCCACGCTTCCAAGAATAGCGGCCCTTTCGAGAACTCGTCCTTGGCGTCGAGGATGATCAGCCTTGAGGCGGGTTTCTGGGTCTTGAGATAGTGCGCGATCAGGCTCGCGCGCTCATAAGGGCCGGGCGGGCAGCGATACGGCGCTGTGGGGACTGACATGATGACCGTGCCGCCATCGGACATAGCCTCAAGTTGCTGGCGCAGAAGCGAGGTTTGCGGGCCTGCCTTCCAGGCATGCGGCATGACGCTCGCGGCAGACTCGTCATAGCCCTCAAGGGCGCCCCAGCGAATGTCGATGCCGGGGGAAAGGATAAGCTTGTCGTAGGAGACCGTGTCACCTGAGCCGAGCGTGACGGTACGGGCGGCCGGGTCTACGTCATCCGCCCTGTCGCCAATGACGTTGATGCCGATGGCCTTGAGACCTTCATAGCCAAACTGCTGAGCCTCCAGACTGCGAAGCCCTGCGATGACGAGGTTGCTGAACGGGCAGGCGGTGTAGCACGCCTGCGGCTCGATCAGCGTGACTGAGGCTCCGGGCAGATAGGTCTTCACAAAGCGCGCGGTGGCCGCCCCGCCAAAGCCGCCGCCCACTATAACGACCTTTGGTTGGGCCTTAGCGATTGCTGGCGACGCGAGCAGCGGCAGGGCCGCTGTTCCCGCGAGGCCGGCAAGGACGTCTCTTCTTTTCGGAGACCAGGTCATTACCCCTCCCCCGGCGCGGTCAGATAGGCGGCGACCGCGGCAATGTCGGCCTCGCCATAGCCGCGCATCAGCCGGTGCATGACGGTCGTGCCGTCTTCCTCAGTCTTGTAAGTAAGGAGGCGTACCTCAAGCGTCGCGCGGTCGAGGGCATAATAGTCGGGGATGGCATCGCCCGCCCCGGCATGGCAGCCGGAACAGGTGAGGGCGAGCGTCTGGCCTCTTAACATGTCGCCATCGGCTACAGAGGTCTCAGCCGCCTGTGCTGGCGTTTCAGCGGTGGTGTCTCCGGCGCTGCATCCAGAGAGGGTAAAGGCCATCGCCGCACTGATGGCGGCGATGGAGATTGATTTCAGAGCTTTCGGGCTCACGCGTCCCTCAGGCTCTGATCCTTGATCGGCAGGTTGCGGATCCGCTTGCCAGTGGCTGAATAGATCGCGTTCAGCACAGCAGGCGCTGCCACGGCAATGGTCGGCTCACCGACACCGCCCCAGAAGCCCCCCGACGGCATGACGATCGTTTCGACTTCCGGCATGTCCCGCAGGCGCATCGAATTGTAGGTGTCGAAATTCTTCTCCTGCACCTCACCATTTTCGAAGGTGATCTCCTCGAAAAGGGCGGCCGAAAGACCATAAACGAAGGAGCCTGCGACCTGCGCATCGACCTGCTGCGGATTGACCGCATAGCCAGGGTCGGTCGCGGCGACGATACGGTGGATCTTCAGCTGACCGGCATCGTCGACCGTCACTTCAGCGCACGCAGCGGTGTACGCGCCGAAAGAGTAGAAGGCGCAAAGACCACGGGACTTGCCATCGTCATTGCCCCAGCCAGATTTCTCCGCTGCGGCTCGCAGGACGGCGGCCAGCTCCTGTGCATCACCCATATAGGCGAGGCGGAACTCTAGCGGGTCCTTGCCGGCTGCGCGGGCAAGCTCGTCCATGAAGCACTCGAGATAGATCGCATTCTGGTTCGCGTTCACGCCGCGCCAGAAGCCCGGACGCACAGGCGGGTTTCGCATGGCGTGATCGAACTTGAGGGCCGGGAAAGTGTATTTCAGCGTCTGGTCCTCGACGCGCTCATCGAGGCCGCTTGGCAACAGGCCCTGAAAGGCAAACGGGTCCATGCCGTTCTGGAGTGCCTGTGGCATCAGACCCGCAAGAATGGACTGACCCGCAATGCGGATCTTGATGGCTGTCAGATTGCCATCGGCGTCCAGCGCGCCTTCACAACGAGCCCGTGTGGTCGGGTGATAGAAGCCATGCTGCATGTCTTCTTCGCGTGACCAGAGAAGCTTGATCGGCGTACCCGGCATCTCCTTGGCGATCTTCACGACCTGGGTGACATAGTCGCTCATGCCGCGGCGGCCGAAACCACCGCCGAGCAGGAGCTTGTAGACGTCGCACTGTTCAATCGGCAGGCCTGCCGCTTCGGAGGCGGCACCAAGCGCGGCTTCGCCATTCTGTGTCGGGCACCAGACTTCGCATTTGTCCTCAGTCCAGACGGCCGTCGCGTTCATCGGCTCCATACAGGCATGGTTCTGATGCGGCACGCGATAGGTCGCTTCGACGGTCCGGGCCGCATTGGCGAACGCTGCGTCGACTTCACCGCTCATATTGGCGACGGAGGCGTCATCGGCGGTCAGTGCGTTTTCAAGCTCGGTTTCAAAGGCGGCGCTTGAATAGTCGGCGCCTTCGCCGTCCGTCCATTCAACGGGGAGTGCGTCGAGCGCGGTCTTCGCCTGCCACCATCTTTCAGCGACAACGGCGACGGCGGTATCATCGACCTGCACGACTTTGCGCACACCCGGCATCGACATGACAGCAGCCGCATCGAAAGAAGCGAGCGTGCCACCGCGTTTTGGTGCTTGCCTGATGGCCGCGTTGAGCATGCCGTCCATCTGCAGGTCCGCGCCGTATTTCTGGGCGCCGGTGACCTTATCGGCTGTATCGAGCCGTTTGACCGGCTGACCGATAATCTTCCACTCGGACGGGTCTTTCACCTGCACGCCCGTTGGGGGCGTGAGGGCGCTGGCAGCCTCTGCGACTTCGCCATAGCGTAGCGTATTGCCGCTCGGTCCGTGCGTGATGACACCTTTCTCGACCGAACATTCACCGACAGGGACTTCCCACTGGTTTGCAGCGGCCTGGATAAGCATGGCCCGAGCGACGGCTCCGCCTTCGCGGACATAATCCACGCTGCCACGGATGCCGCGAGAGCCGCCCGTAGAGAAGTCGCGCCAGACGCGGTCACGAGCAAGGTTTTCGCCAGGTGTCGGATATTCGGTAGTGACCTTGTCCCAGTCGCAGTCGAGTTCGTCGGCGACGAGCTGGGCGAGACCGGTCAGCGTGCCTTGGCCCATTTCAGAACGCGCAATACGGATCGTGACCGTATCATCGGGAGCAATATGCACCCAGGCATTCACTTCGGGGTTTGGTTCGGCATTCGCGGCCTGGTCCGCTTCGCTGCTGTCTTCGCTATTGTTCGAACAGGACGCCAGAATACCGATTGTCAGACCGGCGGCACCGGTACCAATGATGAAATTGCGGCGCGAGAGCTTGATCGTATCAGCCATGTGTCAGCCCTCCCTCAGGCTTTTTTTGTTTTGGCGAGGTGGATGCCCTTGCGCACCCGAGCGAGCGTCCCGCAGCGGCAGATATTCGTGACCTGCGCGTCGATGTCCTCATCGGTCGGGTCCGGCGTGTTGTTCAGAAGGCCTGCGACCGCCATGATCATGCCGGGCTGGCAGTAGCCGCATTGTGGGATGTCGAGCTCGACCCAAGCCTGTTGCACCGGATGGCTGCCATCTTCAGAGAGGCCCTCAATCGTAGTGATCTCTTCTTCGCCCGAGAGGGCCCCGACCGGGTAGGTACAGGATCGAACCGGCTGGCCATCAATGTGGATCGTACACGTTCCGCACTGGGCGATGCCGCAACCATACTTGGCACCGGTGAGGCCTAGATGTTCGCGCAGCACCCAGAGGAGCGGTGTGTTCTCTTCTGCGTCGACGCTTACCGTCTGCCCGTTGACCTTGAGTTCTGCCATGCGCTGATCCTCCTCTCGCACTGCGAAAGGCACCGGTTAGAAGCGATGGTCGCTTGCTGAGCGCGCGAGCCGACAAGTCAGGCTTGGCCTTTGTCGCGATGGCTGCGGCCCCCCTCATCCGGGCCTTAACATGGGTGAGACTAGTCCGCTTGGCGGTAGCCTGCCAGAGAGTTGACCAAAAAAATCGATCAATTCTGCTTGAGGCGGCCAAAGCCGCCGCCGCCCGGCGTCTCGATCGTGATCGTATCGCCCGCTTCCATGTCGTCTGTAACGATGCCTTCAATCGTGTCGTGGCGGCCATCAGCCCGCACAATCCATTGACGCCCGCACGTCGCGTCTCCGCCCCCTTCAAGTCCGAAGGGCGCAGTCTGCCGGGAAGAAGAAACGAGTGTGCAGACTGTGTCCGACAGCGCGCGGATGGTGCGCACGACGCCGTCACCGCCGGTGTGTTCGCCATCTCCGCCTGAGCCGCGCCGCAGTGAAAAGCGTTCGAGGCGCAGCGGGTAGGTCATCTCCATAATTTCCGGGTCGGTGATGCGTGTATTCGTCATATGCGTATGGACGCCGGACGTACCATCAAAGCCCGGGCCTGCGCCGCTACCGCCGCAGATTGTCTCGTAATATTGGTAGTCATCATTGCCGAAGAGCAGATTGTTCATCGTGCCTTGTGCCGCCGCGCTGACGCCCATGGCGCCGAACAGCACATTGCAGACCGCCTGACTGACTTCGGTATTGCCCGCCACAACAGCTGCGCCATGCGACGGAGACAGGAAAGACCCCTCCGGTATCACCAGTTCCAGAGGCCGCATGCAGCCCTCATTCAGTGGCAACTCATCTGCCACGAGACAGCGGAAGGCGTAGAGCACGGCGGAACGGCAAACTACTGGCGGCGCGTTGAAGTTGCCGGGTCGCTGTGGGCCTGTGCCAGTGAAATCGATTGTCGCTGACCGGGCCTGACTTTCGACCTTGATCGAGACGCAGAGCGGCAGACCATCATCCATCGTGATCTGCATTTCGCCATCGCTCAGCCGGTCGATAACCCGGCGGACGCTCTCTTCGGCATTGTCGAGAACATGGCCTGCATAGGAAGTGACGCCTTCTCGGCCATACCGCTCAATCATGGCGAGCAGGTCCTTCGCGCCCGCGATATTGGCGGCCATTTGGGCGCGCAGATCAGCGACATTCTGATCTGGCTTGCGGGCAGGCCATGGCGCATCGGCAAGCAGCTGGCGCAAGGCGTCTTCGCGAAACTCGCCTTCGCTGAGCAGCAGGAAGTCGTCAATGACGACGCCTTCCTCTTCAAGCTTCGTCGCGCGCGCCGGGGTCGAGCCGGGGGTCAGCCCACCAATGTCAGCGTGATGCCCGCGATTGGCGACAAAGAAGCGAATGTCCTTTCCGTCCTTGTCAAATACCGGCGCGATAACGGTGATGTCGGGCAGGTGCGTGCCGCCATTGAACGGATTGTTGAGGCAGATCATGTCGCCCGGCTTCAGACTCGCGCCGCGGCTTTTCAGGACGGTGCGGACACTTTCGCCCATTGCGCCGAGGTGCACAGGCATATGAGGGGCGTTGGCGAGCAGGCGTCCTTGCTCATCAAAGACGGCGCATGAGAAATCCAGCCGTTCCTTGATGTTCACGCTGGTCGCCGTGTCACGAAGCACCGCGCCCATTCGCTCCGCGATTGCCATGAACATATTGTTGAAGAGCGACAGCAGTACAGGGTCTGGCGTGTCTGTGGCCGCAACCAGCTCTCGCCGCGCGGCACCGCTTCGCTTCATTATGATTTCGCCGCCCGGCGCGACACTTGCTGACCATCCGGCGTCGATGACTGTCGTGCCAGTCTCTTCCGTGATGATCGCAGGGCCTTCGATATCCTGGCCGGGTGACAGGGCGGCACGCGCAATCATTGGTGCATCGATCTTCTCGCCGCGGCTCCAGAGCTTTACGCTGTTCTGTTTGCGAGGCTCGCTGGTCGCTTCTGTCGGCGCGCTCTCAAAAGCGGGGGCGGGGCGACGCGCTTCGCAAGTGAGAGATTCGAGGACCATTTCACGCCCAGAGGTCCTGAAGCCGAATCGTGCTTCGTGCGCCCGCTCGAAGGTTTCTCTCATCGCGCCCAACTCGCCAAATTCGACAGGCAGGCTCGTATCGGTCCCGGCATAGCGGATCGCCGCGCTGACGGTCCATGAAAGCTCGCCAGCGCCAAGCCTTTCGCGCTGCTGGTCTTTCAAGCTCTCGATCCGCGCCTCAGCGCGGTCGAGCAACTGGTCATTGAGCGCTTCTTCGACGGAGGCCCGCGCAATATCGATTTCGTCTGACAGGCCGATGCCGAGCGCTGACAGTACGCCTGCTAGAGGGTGAATAATGACGGTCTGAATGTCGAGCTCATCAGCGACGAGACAGGCATGCTGGCCGCCAGCGCCACCGAAAGCCTGAAGCACAAAGTCGGCAGGGTCGCGCCCTTTCTCGAGCGTCACCTTCCGGATCGCGCGGGCCATGTTGGCGACCGCGATCTGCAGGAAACCGGCTGCTAGATCTTCCGCGGATCGGGCGAGCGCCGTCTCCGCCTCGACCTCACGCGCCATCTGATCGAAACCGGTGCGCACGGCATCAATGTCCAGCGGTTGATCCTGCTCTGGCCCGAAGACGGGCGGAAAGGCGCTTGGCTGAATGCGGCCCAGCAGGATGTTTGCGTCCGTGACTGTCAGCGGGCCGCCGCGTCTGTAGGCGGCGGGGCCCGGATTTGCGCCTGCGCTTTGCGGGCCTGCCTGCAGCTGTCCCTGATCGAAGCGAAGGACCGATCCACCGCCTGCTGCGACAGTGTGAATGTCCATCATAGGAACGCGTAGTGGCGCACCGGCGACTTCGGTTTCAGTGACGCGCTCAAACTGACCATCATAGACAGAGATGTCGGTCGATGTGCCGCCCATATCGAAGCCGATGATCCGGTCATGGCCAAGCTGGGCTGCGGTCTTTGCTGCACCAACGACGCCGCCTGCAGGGCCTGACAGGACCGCATCACGCCCCCGGAAGCGGCTTGCTTCCATCAGGCCGCCATTTGACTGCATGAAGTGGAGGGATGTGTCGCCGAGACGGCTGGCGACCTGATCGACATAGCGCTGCAGGACCGGGGTCAGGTAAGCGTCGGCCACGGCCGTGGCCGAGCGGGCGACATAGCCAGCCAGCGGGTCAGCTTCATGGCTAAGGGTGACGGTCTCAAAGCCGGCTTGCCGGGCGAGCGCACCGACCTGCTTCTCAAGCTCCGGATGCTTCCAGGCATGGAGCAATGAAATCGCGCAGGTCTCGAGGCCGCGCTGGCGCGCCTCTGACAGGGCATCCGCGACGGTCTGCTCATCCAGCGGCTGCAGGAAGTCGCCATTAAGATCGATACGCGCGGAAACTTCTAGGACATCGTCATTAAGTGGGGCAGGGCGCTGGATATCGAGGTCGAAGAGACGCGGTCTTGACTGGCGCCCGATGATCAGCAGGTCGTCGAACCCCTCATTCACGACAAAGAGGGTCGGCGCACCTTTCCGCTCCAGCAGCGCATTGGTGGCTACCGTGGTGCCCATGCGAACCTGATCGATTTCATGGAAGGGCAGCGGCTGTCCTTCCGGCGCATTGAGGGACCGCCGGATGCCCTCGATGGCTGCGTCCTCATAAGCGCCGGGGTTTTCGCTGAGGAGTTTCAGAAGCTCATAGCGTCCGTCAGGCGTGCGAGCGACGATGTCGGTGAACGTGCCGCCCCGATCAATCCAGAACTGCCATCCGCTCATGCGCCAAGCACCGTGCTGAGCGCTCTCCAGATGCCGCGAAGACCGATCATGAGGGTGATCAGGATAACCAGCCCGCCCGCAATGTTGGCAGGGATCCCGTTCACGCTGTCGCCGAGCAGTGCCTCGCGGTTCATCACATAGAGTAGAAACACCGCGATGATCGGCAGGAGCAGCCCATTCGCCGCCTGCGCAGTCACAATCAGGGAGACCGCATCGATCCCAAGCAATGAGATGGCTGCGCCGATGGCGACGATGGTCAGGGCGATGGCGCGGAAGCGCCCGGTCTGTCCGCTTTTCGATTTGGCAGGAAACATCTCGGTGATCGCATAGGCCGTCGCCATCGGGGCGGTGATGGCTGAGGTGAGGCCTGCCGCGAAGAGGCCAATGCCAACGAGATAGCGCGCCGCCGGCCCAAACGCCGGTTCAATGGCAATCGCCATGTCGCGGGCGTTGTTGACCTCCATGCCTGCAACGAACAGGCTACCGGCCGCCGTCGACAGGATCAGGATGGAGACCAGCCCGCCAAGCCCGATCGAAATGGCAGAATCGCGCCGCGCCTCGCTGAGTTTGCTCGCGTCGGTCCAGTGGTTGCGCGCCGCTGCGGCGTGCAGGAACAGATTGTAGGGCACAATAGTCGTACCAATCAGCGCGACAGCGGTGAGCTGCGCACCGTCCGGTATTGATGGTACGAGGCCTGCGAACGTTGACAGGTCCGGGCGCACGAGAATGGCCGAGATAATGAACGCAAGGCTCATCACGAGGACAAGCCCGATCAGGATGCGCTCAATTGGCTTGTAGGCGCCGATCAGCAGAATCCCCGCCGCGATGATGGCGAGACCAGCGACAAGCAGGCGCCGCGTGCCCTCACCCAGAAGCGCTTCTAGCCCCATGACGCCGCCAGCAAGGTTGCCGCCTTCATAGGCCGCATTACCGACGCCGATGGCGAGCAGGACAAGGATGACTGCCCCCGCCTTCCCAACGGGGCCGCCGACGCTGGCCATCAGCGCTTCGCCGAGACCACGTCGTGCGCCTGCGCCAAGTCGCGCCGCCATGTCCTGCAGAACGATCGTGGCAAGAGTCGCAAAGACCAGCGCCCAGACAAGCGCGTGGCCGAAACTCGCCCCGGCCACGGTGCAGGCCGTGACGGTGCCCGGCCCGATAAAGGCGGCGGCGACAAGTGCGCCCGGCCCGAAGGATAGTTTCATGTCGTGCCCCGCAGCGTCATGGCTGAGAGCCTGCACGGAGCAGCCTGATTTGTCGATATAGCGCTGGCGTGCCCGCCTGTCCTAGCTGCCGCCGTCGACGCGCAGGATCGTCCCCGTTGTGAAGCTCGATGCATCGCTAGCAAGGCAGAGCGCAGCGGTGACGATTTCTTCGGGTTTGCCGGGACGGCCAAGCGCATTGTCCGCTGACTTGCGCATTTCTTCGGGCCATGCCTTTGAAATGTCGGTCAGGAATGGGCCTGCAGAAATCGTATTCACGCGAACTTTCGGCCCGTACTCGCGGGCAAAGGAAACCGTCATCGCATTCAGCGCCGCCTTCGCGCCGCTATAAGGAACAACCTGCGGCAGGGGCATAAGCGCACCGGTCGATGAGATGTTGATGATTGACCCGCCATCTCCGTCGGCCATGCGCTTTCCGATCTTCGCGCCGATCCGGAATGGGCCCTTGAAGTTGAGGTTCAGCACGCTGTCGAACAGGCTTTCCTCGACCTCGTGGCTTGGGACGCGCGGGCTCATGCCTGCATTGTTGATGAGGATGTCGATCTTGCCGAACGCCTCATAGGCCTTCTCAATCATGGGATCGATCTCTTCCCATTTGCCGCAATGGGCGCTCAGGGCCAGAGCCTTGCGTCCGAGACTGCGGACTTCTTCGGCGACCTCTTCGCAGGCATCGAGCTTGCGGCTGACGATGATCGTATCCGCGCCCTGTTCGGCAAACGCTTTTACCATCTGATAGCCAAGCCCGCGGCTGCCGCCGGTCACCAGAACCGTCTTGCCGGTGAAATCGAAAAGCCTGCTCGCGAGGTCTGCCATCTTCAATGTCTCCCTGTGTTTCGCTGCAAGTTTGCAGGAAGGCCCGCGCATGACAATCTGCCGGGGCGCTTTCCCGCGCGGCAGGCGCTCGACATGTCCTCGTCAATGACCTTAGGGTCTGGCGACCAGCCAGAAGGAGACCGCCCGTTGCGCCAGATTTTGACCGGATTACTCGCAGTTCTCATGCTTGCCCTGTCGCCGCCTGCGGGCGCGCAGACGGGGGACGGCAGCGGCTTCTTCGACCTGGCGATCAATGATGAGAACAAGTTGATCGCCACGCTGCCGGCGCCGGATGATGACGGTGTCATGCTGCGGGTGATCCACGCCGTGCGTCTGAAGGCAGGTCTTGGCTCAAACCCAGTCGGTCTCGACCGTGGCTGGGGCTCCAGCGGCGAGATCCTTGTCTTCCGCAAGATCGGTAACCGGGTCGTTCTGGAAGTCGAGAACCAGACCTACAGGGCCAACCCCGACAATCCGCTGGAAGCCCGGGCTGTGGCGGAGAGCTTTGCCAACTCCTTCGTCGCGGCAACAGACATCACGTCTCAGGATGCGGGCTCGGTTTCTTTCGATATGACCGGCTTTTTGACAGGTGACCGGCTGAACCTGGTTCAGCACCTGAAAGACGCTGGTCAAGGCACATTCAGCTTGAAAGAAGATCGCTCCATGGTTGATCCGGACGGCATCTTGTCTTTCCCGGACAATGTCGAAATCGACGTTTTCCTGACGCTGTCGAGCAGCGATCCGGGGCGTGAGGTCGCAACAACGGCAGCGAACGGGACCGACATGACGCTGGTCCAGCACCACTCTTTCGTGCGCCTTCCTGAAGAGGGCTACATGCCGATCAAATCAGACCCGCGCGCTGGCATCATTGATCAGGTCCACTTTGATTATAGCGCAGGTTTGGCCGAGCCGGTCGTGACGCGTCTTGCCCGGCGCTATCGCCTGCAAAAGAACAACGCAGGCGAGACGACCAATCCGATCGTCTTCTATATCGATAGCGGCGCGCCACCACAGATACAGGATGCGCTTCTGGACGGCGCCCGCTGGTGGGCTGATGCGTTCGCAGCGGCAGGCTATCCAGATGGCTACCGCGTCGAGGTCCTGCCTGAAGACGCCCACCCCCTCGATATCCGCTACAATGTCGTTCAGTGGGTCCACCGTCAGACGCGCGGCTGGTCCTATGGCGGCGGCATTTCTGATCCGCGTACAGGTGAAATGCTGAAAGGCCATGTCATTCTTGGTTCGCTTCGGGTGCGGCAGGACCGGATGATCTTTGAAGGCCTCACGGGGACTGGGGAAACGGGCACGGGATCGGAAACTGACCCTGTCGAGCTTGCCCTTGCACGCATCCGCCAGCTCTCGGCCCATGAGATCGGCCATGCCCTTGGTTTCCAGCACAATTTTGCGGCTAGCACTTATGGCAAAGGCTCTGTCATGGACTATCCAGCGCCCGACGTTCGGGTCCGACAAGGCGCGCTCGACTTCAGCAATGTCTATGGCGTCGGCATTGGCGCCTGGGACAAGTTCACGGCGACATGGCTTTATGGCGACCTGACCGAGCAGGAACGCGATGAACTCGTTCTGGAGGCGCGGTCTAACGGCCTCATCTATGTCGCCGATCAGGATGCGCGCAGCGCGTCTACGGGCCATCCCCTTGGCAATATCTGGGACAATGGACCAGACCCGGTCGCCGCGCTCCGTGAGACGCTGGAAATCAGGCGCATCGCACTCGAAAATTTTGGCGAGGACCGTGTGCAGCAGGGCCAGCCCCTGTCAGACCTCAACGATGTGATTGTGCCCATCTACCTTTATCATCGCTATCAGACGGCCGCCGCGGCCAAGCTCGTCGGCGGTATGAGCTTCAACTATGGAGAGCGCGGCGATGGCCAGCCTGCGGCAGAGATCGTCTCGCCTGAACGCCAGCTGGAGGCGCTGGACGTGCTTCTGGAAACAGTGGCGCCCTCGCGCCTTGATCTCAGCGACGAGGTTCTCGCCCTGCTGACGCCCGGCATGGCGAATTATGCGCTGGCTGATTGGGACAGGGAACGGTTTGCCGGATCGGCGAGCCCCGCCTTCGACCTTATCGCCGCAGCCGATACCGCCGCCGCGACGACATTCGGCATCCTTCTGGAGCGCCAACGCGTCGCGCGCCTGATTGAGTTCAATCGCCGCGATCCTGCAAATCCGGGGGCAAGCGACATGTTCGCGCGCATCGAGCAGGCCGTGATGGCAACACCCAACTCGACGCGGACCCGGCCCATCGCTGAAGCCGTGCGGGCGCGCTACGCCTTCGCCCTGATGGACCTTGCAGGTGCCGAAACGACAGCGGCCGTAAAGGCGTCTGCTTCTGCTGGTCTGAAGGGTCTGTTAGGGGCGATTGAAAGCAAGCGTGATAGTCATGCGGTCTGGCTCAGTGCCCGCATTGAGGATTTCCTCGACGCCCCAGCCGATATCGATCCGCCAGCCGTGAACGCGAAGGCGCTGCCCCCGGGCGGGCCAATCGGCTACACGCCATATGAGACCTGCTGGCACTGCGACTAGGGTTTAGCCCGCCGCAAAGAAGGCCTGCCAGCTTTTCTGGCCCGCTTCATTATACCTGCGCATGGTCTCGACCATGTTCAGAAATCCCTTTTGATCCGCCAGTTCTGGCGGCAGAAGCGGATCATAGTTGATGAGGCGGATGACGGCCTGCCCGATGAGCAGGGACTCTCGGGCAGCGTCCGGCACTGGAAGAGTGCCAAGCCGCTCGAGGCTGTCCTCCATGGCGCGTGTCGCCTCGACATAGGTTGCGGCAAGCTCGTCAGCTGACCAGAGACCCGGCCAGACGGATGCATCTGGCATTTCGATCGCATTGGCGTGGAGCAACAGAATGTCTTCATCCGCGCCGATAGCGATCAATTCAAGCCGGTGCTCATCCAGAGGCTGTGACAGGTTGGCCGGGCGCGCCCAGACCCCTTCGGGCGTGCGCCTGTAGCCTGAAAGGCCCAATGCACGCTCGCGGGCGGTGAGCTGCTTGCGGTCAGTCCGTCCAAGATGCTGGGTCAGCGCGATCAGCCAGCCGCCATTCCAGCGTACAATCTTGCTGTCCACATTCTGCCAGTCCTGCAACCGGCGCACGAGTGAACGCGATTTCGGCCCGGGCTGATAGAGGCCGCGCGACGGGCTTTCGAGCAGGCCGTCCTTAATGAGCCGGGTCACCGCGACGCGCAGGGTGGAGGCTTCGATATCGAAAAGGCTCGCGGCCTGGATGAGGCGCGAAATTGTCTCCGGTTCGCTTCGGCGGCTGGAAAGCAGGGACAGCACCATGGCGCGGGCCGTCATGCTGCTTCTGTCGAGAGGTTTAAAATAATACGACATTTGACAGAAGATGCCTATATATGTAACAAATGAGAAAGGCTAGGTATCAGGAGTCCGCTCATGCAACAGGGAATGAAGCTTTCGCAAGCGCTGTCAAAGAGTGAGCTGCGCGCCTTTCAGAAGAAATCGAATTTGCGGGCGCTTGGCGGCCTTGCCTTCAATTGGGGCATGATCGTCTTTGCGTTCGCGATTGCGATTATCTGGCCGAACCCGCTGACAATCCTTGCTGGCATTATCCTCCTTGGTGGACGCCAGCTTGGCCTCGGCGTTCTAAACCACGACTGCGCCCACCACGCTTTTTTCAAAAGCCCCAAAGTCGATGAGTTCGTTGGTCATTGGCTGGCTGGTGCACCGATGAACACGTCGCTCAAGGCCTACCGCGCCTACCATTTGAAGCACCACAAGTTTGCGGGTACGCCGAACGACCCGGACATCGGCTTCGTGAAGAATTACCCGGTCTCCAAGTCGAGCCTGAAGCGCAAATTCATCCGCGATTTCACCGGCCAGACTGGCTTTCGCGATACGATGAATGACCTCAAGAAGTTCAAGCTGTCGCGCAATTACCCCTGGCTGACGTTCCACATTGCGCTGCTCGGCACGCTGACACTGGTCGGCGCACCCTGGGCGTATCTCATGTGGTGGGCAGCGCGCCTCTTTGTGTTCCCGGCCATTGTGCGCCTTCGCCAGATCGGAGAGCATGGCACCGCTTTGGACCGCACCAGTCTCGATGCGCGGTTGAATACTGGCACGACGGTCGCGCCGCTCTGGCAGCGCGTGATCGTGGCGCCGAACGATGTGAATTATCACCTAGAGCATCACCTGCTTGCTAGCGTGCCGCCCTACAGGCTCGGCCGCCTGCACAGGCTGCTCAGCGAGCGCGGCTATTATGATGGCTATGACTGCATCTCGAAGGATTATTTCGACGTGATCCGCCGGGCTGTGCGGCCAGATGAACCGCGCATGGTCGCTGCCGAATAGGCAGGGTCAGATCGCACCTTCGATCTCGATGGCGCGGCCCTCGACCTTCGCCCTGACGCTGAACACCTCTGCCATGCGGTTTGCGGTCAGCGTGTCCTCAACCGGCCCGTCGGCGACGATGCGGGTGTCCTTCATCCAGATCATGCGGCTGGCATAGCGCGCAGCCAGCGATAGGTCGTGCAGAACGACAAGCGCGCCGCCGCCTGCAGCGATGTATTGCTGGATGATATCCATGATGCGGAACTGATGACGTGGGTCAAGCGCGGCGACAGGCTCATCGGCAACAAGAAGTCCGGCCTCTGACGCTAGCGCGCGGGCAAAGTGCACGCGTGCAAGCTCACCCCCCGAAAGGGTGTCCGTCTGACGGTAAGCCAACTTTTCAAGTCCAGTCTTCGTCAGTGCGCGCTCAACTGCGTCCGCATCTTGAGCGCCGAGCCGTCCGGGGGCTGCGCCATAGGCATATCGGCCCAGCGCAACGACATCGCGAACGGTGTTTGGCCATGCGAGGGGGCGCTGCTGCGGAAGGTAGGCGACGCGCCGGGCCCGCTCCATCGGGGCAAGCTCTGCGCTGTTTTCGTCGTCTATGCTCGCGAGTCCACCGCTGGCTTTTTCCAGGCCGAGCGATGCGCGCAGCAGGCTCGTTTTGCCTGCGCCATTTGGGCCAATCAGCGCGACGAATTCGCCTGCGCCAACGCGGAAATCGGCCTCCGTGACGAGGGCGGTCTGGCCAGCATGAACACTCAGTTTTTCAGCGATGAGTTCAGTCATGGATCGCGCGCCTTCCCATCGCAATCCAGATAAAGGCGGGCGCCCCGATCAGGGCAGCGACAACGCCAAGCTTCAGCTCATTCACGGTCGGCAGGATGCGTACGCCAATGTCGGCGAGCACCAGGATCAGTCCGGCCAGCAGGGCGGAAGGGATAAGGGACCGGGCCGGATCATGGCCGACGAAAGGTCGGACGATATGCGGCGCGACGATGCCGACAAACCCGATTGCGCCTGCAAGCGCGACTGACCCGCCTGTGGCAATGCCCGCGCCTAGCACGGTCAGTATGCGCTGATTGCGCAAGTTCAAGCCGATGCCACTTGCCGCTTCCTCGCCAAGGGTGAGGGCGGAGAGACCTCGGCGCGACGCCAGCAGCATGGCGCCGCCGGCAAGTATGAAGGGCGCCGCAAAGCCAAGCTCACGGAAGCTGCGATTGGCAACGGAGCCGAGCATCCAGTTGATCATGTCCGACAGGGTAAAAGGCGTCGGGGCGAGGTTCATGAGAAGGCTCATCGCCGCCCCAGCAAAGGCAGAAATGCCAACGCCAACAAGGATCAAGGTCACCACGGACCGGGTCTTGATCGCAGCCAGCGCAATAAGCGTCGTCGCTGCGAGCGCACCGAGCATGGCCGCAATTGGCAGGACCCAAGGCGATAGCGCAACCAGCCCATAATAGAGCGAGAACGTCGCAAACAGCGACGCCGATGCTGACACGCCGAGCACGCCCGGCTCAGCCAGCGGATTGCGCAACAACCCCTGCAGCGCCGCCCCGCTGATGCCGAGCGCTGCGCCGGTTGCAAAGGCAGCAAGCGCTCGGGGAAGGCGGATTTGCCAGACGACGATGCGGTCTCCCATTTCACCGCCGCCAAAAAGTGCGATCAGCACGCGGTCTATTGGCATCTGCGTCGACCCCAGGAGGCAGGCCGCGAAAACCGCTAGCAAAGAGGCAAAGACAAGTGCTGGGGTCAGGGCGCGGTTCGGGGTCATGAGGCGTCATTTTCCGCCAAAGCTTCGATGGCGTCCATGAGGAACCAGCCCCCGCAAGCGGTCCAGGAACCCGGTACAGTGACGGTGTGTCCACGGTGTAGCAGACGGTGTGCGATTGGGTGGCTGGAAGCGCTCCAGTAGTCAGGCGTGAAACCGCCTTGTTCAGAGAATTGCGCGGGCACGGTGACATCCGGTTGCTCACGCGTCAGCCGCTCGAGCGGGATCGGATTCCAGCCGGGGGCCTCCTGAAAATTGCGGAGACCCGCTGCTTCGATCATCTCGTGCACGAGAGAGCCCGGGCCGGAGGTCACACCGCCTGACGCCATGTAGAGCGCCGTCTTGTCGCCGCTGCGGGCCTGAACGTTTTCGAGCCGCTGGCGGAACTCCGCGATGAGCGCTTCTCCGCGGTCGCTATGGCCGAGACCGTCTGCCATGTGCTGGATGGCGCCCGGGATGGAAGTGGAGCCCTCTCCGTCGATGGTGGAGGTCCAGCCGACATTGAGAACGGGTACGCCAGCCTGTTCGAAGAAGGCTTCTGCATTGGGGCCACCGCCATAGGAGCGGACGATGAGATCAGGCTTCAGGACGAGGACGCTTTCTGCATCCGCGCGGACGGTCGGGAAGTCTTTGGCGGCTGCGCGCATATAAGAAAAACTGCCCGTTCCGCCGGGGGAGATGGCGAGGATCTGCTCCGGGTCGGCGAGTTTCAGGACATATTGGTCAGCGCAATAGTCGAGGCTGACGATCCGCATCGGCCGCTCACCAGACTGCGTGCGGGGCGCCTCAACGGGCGCGCTGCAAGCAGCGGCGAGACATGCCAGAAAGGGGATCGCCAGCCTTATCATTGCTATCTCAGCTTCAGTCCGATGAAGGCACCTGCGCCTGGGCCGCGATAGCCGTAGACGTCGGTGCTTTCTTCATCGAAAAGGTTGCTGCCGCGCAATGTGATAGCGAGACGCTCGGTGACAGGGATCTCTGCTGTGAGGGACGCCAGAGTATAAGCGTCCAGTGTCACGCGCCGCGATGGGAAGGCACCGAAGTCGAAATCATCCTGCTCCCCGACATAATCGAGCGCACCGCCGATGCGCAGGCCATTGTTATTGACCCGCCAGTTGGCGGCGATGCTGGCCGTATCTGCAGGGACGCGGATTTCGTCGCTGCCATCATCGGCGTCGCTGTCGATGGAGGTGAACTGGCCTGTAAAGTCGAGACGATCAGTCGGTGACCATTTGGCCCCGATTTCGACGCCGGAGCGCTTGCTGTCGCCAGCACGGTTTGCTGCGGTCGACATGAATGTCGGGGTGAAGGCGGTATAGATCTCGTCCTCGAGTTCGGCTTCGAAATAGGTGAACGAGGCGCTGAACTGATCCCATGTCTGGTCCCAGCCAATTTCCCAGCTCGTCGATTTTTCAGGTTCGAGGTCCGGATTGCCGATGAAGCTGCCGGGGTAGAAGCCGAAGAGCTCGGTGAAGGTCGGATTCTTCACGCCGCTGCCAGCCGAGGCGCGCAGGCGCCCGCCAAAGTCAAAGCTATAGGCTGCGCCGGCGCGCCATGTGACGGCATCTTCGAACTGGCCGTCATTGTCATCGAAGCGGGCCGATGCGTTCACCTGCAGGGCGTTGAGTGTGAGGCGATATTCGCCCGCAATGCCGAACGTTTCGAAGCTTTGGCTCTGGTTCGGGTCACCGAAGGCAAGGTCGGTCGAGCGGCGCCCATAGTCTTCGCTTTCACGGTCGACGAGGGCGCTGAAGGTCTGGACCAGGCCACCTTCGCCGATGGTGATCGAGGGGCTCCAGGACAGTTTGGTGCGTTCGCCGGACGTGGAGTCCGTATAAGTCCCGTCTGCGCGATTGGTGCGGTCGACTTCATTGAGATTGGCGCGGAAGACGTGATCGATCTGTCCGGTCTTGCCTGTCAGAGCTGCGCCAACGATGGTCTGTTCGCTATCGGTTGTCCGGTCGACATTGTTGAGGAGCCCGTCGAAATCACTGTCGCTGTCGAACTGGGATTCGGCTTCGCGATAGGTGGCGAGGAGCGACAGGTTCCAACCCGTGCCAAGCTCCATCCCGCCGCGCGCAAGGAAAGCGAGGCTGTCAGAGCCGTCCTTTTCACCGCCCTGGCCAGAACTATCGACGCCTTCTGTCGTGAAGCCGGAAACTGAGCCGCCAAAATTGAAGCGCTCAGAGGCTGTGTTGAAGCCAGCCGAGCCGTTCACGGTATCGCGCGACCCAGCCTCAATCTCGGCGTTGAAGCCGGGCTGGTTGGACGTCTCTATGGAGAGAACCCCGCCAATCGCATCAGAGCCATAGAGTGAGGACTGCTCACCGCGCAAAACTTCGATACGGGCGATATCGAGACCGGATAGAAGGCCGAAATCGGTTTCGCCGGTGACCGGGTCCGAGAACTCGATACCGTCGAGGAAGACGAGTGTGTGATTGGCCTCAGCGCCGCGAATGCGGACTTGGGTCAGCCCACCGAGCGAGCCTGAGCGGGAGATAGCGA
Source organism: Henriciella marina (assembly GCF_027213945.1). Classification (GTDB taxonomy): domain Bacteria; phylum Pseudomonadota; class Alphaproteobacteria; order Caulobacterales; family Hyphomonadaceae; genus Henriciella; species Henriciella marina_A. Next base: position 67,286 of record NZ_JAPWGW010000001.1, on the reverse strand, counting down.
CACCCGGAACGGCGCGCAGCTGGTCCGCAACGAAAGGCGTGTCGCGCACGGCAAGGTCGTCTTCCGTCAGGATGGCGACGTCTTCGGTCAGCGTGGCTGGATCAACGGGCTGAAGGCCGGACACGGTGACGGTGTCGAGGCGGCGCTCATCGACGGTCTGGGCAAAGGAAAGGGGGGCGATAGCAAAAGTGGCGACAGTCGCCAGAAGGATTGGTCGACGCATAGATACGACTCCGATGGCGCGCCGCAGCGCGTATACAATACGAAACCACGTGCATTGCGCGCGCGGCAGACGGATTGTCGAAAAACGGAGATACTCCGCGCCCGCTGGCTTTTCCCGGCCATGGGCAAACGACAGGCGATGGCAGGTTTCCTGGCTTGCCGATCAAAGCGTCTGGCCGCCTTCCCAAAGCATTGCGCTTCAGTGGCTTGGTGGCCATCAGCTCCTGGCTGACAGTTGCGGGTACAGCACCGGATTTACACCGGCTTCCCTCTTAGCCCCCTGTTAGAAGGGCACCATCTGGCCGCGGTGATGTTCCAAGTGGCCGAGCCTGTCAATAGATCGAAATAAACCTTCCCGACCACCCGTTCGGGTGATGCGGCCCATTTCTGGCCCGCCTAGCATGGCCCCCGGGACCATATTGGGTGGGGGGACGCACGTGAAAACGATTCAGCAGAAACTTGGCGGTTGGGCACATGCGATCGTGCGTGCTTGCGGTCTCGCACTTGGAACGAGCGTATTGTCACTGGGGGCGCACGCGTTCGAGCCTACTGTGCCATTAGACTTCTCGCTTCAGTTTCTGGACGCATCCGACCAAGAGATAACAACCGCCAACGTAAATGAAGCGGTGACGGTGTTGTACACCCTAGAAAACCCGAACCGCACTTCTGCTACGTTCGAATTTGACCATTATCTAGCCGCTGGGCGAAGCATTGCTACACCATCGAATGTATCATCGACCTGTCCGAATTCGACGCTGGTTCCGGGGCCCAACTATCTGCAGGTCGACGCGTCAATTAACGGAGCGTCATCATGCACGATCAGGATAGATATCGTTTCCACGATACCGGGTAGTTTCACCACCAGCACGAACTCGATTGATGGCAGCCTTGGATCTGGCGCCTCGGCCCAGGGCACTATCAACTTTGTGGCACCACCTCAGTTCAGCATGGTGTTCAATCCGTCTTCGACGACCAATAATGACAGCGCTCAAGTCACCTATACGATCAATAACGTCAAGAATCCCAACCCGGCGACAGGTCTGAATTTCTCACATAATTTCAATGCAGGGTTGGAAGTGTACCAGACGCCGAACGCTTCCACGACTTGTGTCGGGGGCACCCTGTTCGCCAATGCGGGCGCAGGGTCCATTTCTTATGTGGGTGGTTCGGTCCCAGCGAGCTCGAGCTGTACAATCAACTTGTTGGTCGGTTCCGAGGAGGCGGGTACGTTCATTGAAACCACTGGCGACCTTTCGTCTGGGTTCGGAAATAGCGGCACGGCTTCTGGCACGCTCACAGTCACTGACGTGATCGCGCCGCGTATCCGAACTATCGAGCGTGCTAATCCATCGAGCGGAAGCACCGATGCTGATATCCTTACATGGAGGATCAGATTTACGGAGGCGATGGATATCGCAACGTTCACGGCCGATCAGTTCGTACTCACCGCTTTGGGGGGTGGGCTCACGGCAGACCTGACAATCGTCAATGCTGATGCCACGCAGGTCGAAGTGCGCGCAAGTGGCGGGAATCTGCCGGACTTTAACGGGCTTGTTACGCTCGGCTTGAACTCGCCGTCATCCATCGCGGATCTGGCTGGAAATGTTCTGGTCAGCTTCAATCCCACGGAGATGAGGCAGGATACCTTTGAGCTGATCAACGATTCCACTCCGCCGATGGTGACGGCCTTTGAGCGCTACACGCCGCTGGAAGAAAACACGAATGCGGATGAGCTGGTCTTCAAGATCACGTTTAGTGAACCCGTTCAGAATGTTGGGCCCGACAGCTTCCAGGTAACAGGAACGAGCGCTACCGGCACGGATCTCCGTACGTTCGGGGGAGGGGAAGACATTAACCGCGACAAGATCGGCCAGGCCATGCAGGTTCAGGAAATGGGCGGTAAGATGGGTTTTGAGGGCCGTGGCCTGTCCGGCCAGACTTTCCTCCTGACGGTCTCAGGCGGCGACCTTGCGACCTATAATGGCGTCGTCGGTCTGGATCTGGCGCTTGGCGGTGGGCAAATTAATGGGAGGGCCGATCCCCCGGCCCCCATTGTCGTAATCCGTCGCATTTCGGATTATGCGGGCAATGGACTGTTGTCCGGAGAGCCAGCCACGGATGAAACCTACACGGTAGACAATCGCGGCCCTGAGCTCGCGTCGATCACGCGGTTGACCCCCAACAGCGAAGTGACCGATGCCGATACGCTGACATGGGACTTTCAGTTCAGCCGAATTTCCCCGCTATTTGCCATTGAACCGAGCGCATTCACGCTAACCGGTACGACGGCGACCCTTTCCGTCGAGCGATACAGTATCGGCTTCTATGTGACGGCCTCGGGCGGCGATCTGGCCGATCTAAATGGACCTGTAACAATCGCACTCAGCGCTGGCTCCGTCGATGAGTTCGGCAATGCGCTGACGAGCGGCGAGCCAACCGGCGCGAACGAGAACAGCTATACGCTAAAGCAGGCGCCGACCGATACGGAAGGTCCGGACGTGTCAATTGCAAGCACGTCGACCGGTCCTGTTTCGGGGGCGTTCCCGGTCACTTTTACATTCACTGAGGATGTAACCGGATTTGTTGCTGAAGACGTCACACTCGGCAATGCGACGCTTGCCAATTTCGCGCCGACGGATGCGAAAGTGTATACGGCTGACGTCACGCCTTCAGCGGATGGTGCGGTAACCATCGATATCGCCGCGAATGTTGCGACCGACGCGGCTGAAAACGGCAATGATGCAGCGCCCCAGTTTACCATTGTGGCAGATGCAAGCCCGCCCGGGCTGTCAATCGAGCTTCCGGGGGCCGAAACAACGGGTGCGTTCACTGCGACCTTCACCTTCACTGAAGATGTGACGGGTTTCGAACTCGCAGATATTTTGCTCGGGAACGCAGCAGCCAGTGATTTCGCGGCGACGAGCGGTTCGGTCTACACCGCGCGCATCACGCCTTCGGCGCCCGGCACAGTCAGCGTCAGTGTCGCCGCAGCGGCAGGCAAGGATGCGGCGGGCAATGACAGCCTTGAGGCAAGTGTGTCGCTAGAGGCTGTTTCCGAAATTCCCGAAGTCGTGATCGATCTGAGTTCCGACATTGCTGACCCTGAACAGGCCGCATCTGTCGCCACGATCTCCAACCCTGGCAGTGCACCACTCCCGTTCACCGTGCAGGTTGATGTGCCGTGGATCACGGTCACGCCGCTTTCGGGCACGATTTCGCCGCTCGGAACGTTCGATCTGTCCGTCAGTCTCAACGATGCCGTGAATAGCCTGGATCCGGGCGATTATCTCGGGACCGTTACCGTTACTGTGGGCGATGCGCCGGTCGCGCTTGCGTCTATGGGCGGTGCGAACGGTCAGCCGGTTCAGTCTGGCGGAAATGGCGGCGCGGTTGGCGTTGGCCTGAGCGCCGGCACGATCCTGGTGGAACTGCCCGTCAATGTCGCGGTGCAGGAGCGCTTCGGTAACGTCCAGCTTGTTGCAACGACGCAGGAGGGGCCATCTGGCGAGGCGAGCTTCACCTATGCTTCCGACGTGCCGGCCTTCGACAATCTGACGCTTTCGACGAGCAATAACCGGGCGAGTGCCAGCAGCGGGGACATCCTGTTCGGCAGCTATGACATTACCCAGATGGCGCCTCCGGGCTGGCGGGTGAAAGCGTTCAACTGTTCGGGCGACCTTGATGGGGCCACGCTCTATGACGCGGCGACTGACACGGCGACGGTTGATGTCGATCCGGGTGAGAGCATTGTCTGCGTGTTTGAGAATGTGCGTGATGAGGATGCGGTCCGCCTCGCGACGCAGCGGGCCATCCGCAACTTCATGCTCCGCCGCGCCGACCGGATCATCGACGCTGCGCCAGAACTGTCGCGCCGTTTTTCTGATCGCGATTCAGCCCAGCGCGGTGGCATGTCCGCCAACGCATCGGGCGCAGGCTACTACCAGATGGACTTCAGTGTCTCTCTGTCGGGTGCCCGCAATGCGGTTGTTGCCGATGAGGCAAATACAGGCGCGCGGTTCAATAACTCAGAAGCGTCGTTCCTCGATGGCTGGGATGTGTGGCTTGCCGCTGAAGCGTCCGGTATCCGCGATGATCGCGCGGATGAACGGTCCAGAACCGACTTTGCCACCGTGCAGCTTGGCGTCGACTATCTCCTGCGGGATGACGTCATCATCGGTGCGATGGCCCAGTATGACTGGATGGAGGATGAGGCACGCGAAGTCTTCAGCGATGCCGGTGCGGTCCGCGGGGCGCAGGTGCAGGGTGAGGGCTGGATGGCCGGTCCGTATGCGGTCTGGCGCGTGAAGGACAGCCTAGTCGTGGACGGCCTCGCCATGTTCGGGGAATCAGACAACCGGGTGAACCCGCTCGGCCTCTATAGCGATGACTTCGAAACCGAGCGCTACATGGTCCGGGCGAATGTGACCGGTGAAATCCGCTCTGGCCCATGGACGGTACGTCCGCAGGCCGGGATCACCCAGTACAAGGAAACCCAATCGGCCTATACCGACACACTCGGCATCAAGATCCCAGCGCAGGATATCAGTCTTGGCCGCTTCCGGGCGGGCCCGGAGGTCGCCTGGCGCAATGAGTTCCGCGATGGCAGCTGGCTGCAGCTGAGCGGCAGGCTCAATGCGGTGTGGGACTATGACAGCGCAGATCTGCTGACAGAGCGTGGCTTCCTGAGCACGGATGATACCGACCTTCGGGCAGACGCGCGGATCGGTGTGGCGACGCAGACCAAGTGGGGACCGCAGGTGCGCCTCGAGGTTGGTATTGCAGGTGTCGGCGCCGGGGACTTCCGGGCGGAGACGGCACGGATAGAGATCCGCGTGCCATTCGGTTCAGGCGGGCTTGGACAGGGTGTGCAAGCGCTGGCGTCTGCTGCGGGGGGAATGGGTCTTGGTGGCCGCTGTGATGTGCCGGGCGGCGGCGTACACAGCTCGTTTGCGAGCCAGTCTGGCTGCAGTGCGAGTATGCAGCGGTACTAGGCGCGGCCCTCGAGGCCTGACAGGCCGCCTAGCTGCTGGCGCCAAGGCCGGCGGCAAAGGCGATCCGAAGGGCCGCAGACAGACTGTCGACGCCGAGCTTGTCCATCATATTCGCGCGGTGGATCTCAACTGTGCGGGGGGAGATATCGAGCGAGTTCGCGATGCCTTTATTGGTCAATCCATCCACGAGACCGTTGAGGATATCGCGTTCGCGCGGGCTGAGATGGGCGAGCCGCTTTTCCGCTTCGGCCTTCTGGATCGCGCCCTGATGTAGGCTGTCGAGGTGTTCGACGCCCTCAGTGATCGCCTGGAGCAGGACCTGCTTTTCATATGGCTTTTCAACGAAATTGACCGCGCCAGCCTTCATGGCCTGAACGGCCACCGACACATCACCATGTCCTGTGAGGACAATGATCGGCATCTCGCAGCCGCGCTCATTCAATGCTTTCTGCACGGCGAGCCCGTTCATCTGCGGCATCTGGACATCCAGCAGAATGCAGCCCGATTCCAGCTCGTCGAGCTTTGCGAGGAAGCTTACCCCATCTGGATGGGTCTGCACGCGGTAGCCTGCAAGGCGCAGCATGAAGCTGGCTGAGTGACGGATAGCCTCATCATCATCGACGAGATGGACCAGCGGCTTTTCTGAATCAGTCATACCTCGGTTTCTACAGGTTCAAGCGTGAATGCGAAACGCGTGCCCGTGTCGCCTGCGGGCATCGCTTCGATAGTGCCGCCATGCGCTTCGACAATGGTGCGGCAGATGGAAAGCCCAAGGCCCATGCCGGTGGATTTGGAGCTGGCCAGCGGACGGAAGAGGTGTTCGGAAACTTCACGGTCTATTCCGGGACCGTTATCCTCAATTGAGACCAGCACCATGCCATTGCCGCCTATCGTGGCGCGAATATCGATCTTGGGTTCTACCTGAGGCGCGACGGCTTCAATGGCATTACGAACAATATTGATGACGACTTGCTGGATCTGGATCGGATCGATCATCACATGCGGTGTGCTTTCCGCCACGCTGACAGAAATAGCGCCCGACGCCGCGCTCATTTCCGTCTGGACGAGGGCGACCGCATCACCGAGCAGCGGAACAAGGTCTGTGGGCCTTTTCTCGACTTCACCGCGAGAGACATAGTCGCGCAGCTTACGGACGATCTGGCCTGCGCGGACAGATTGTTTGGCCGCTTCGCCGAGCGCTTCCTGCACCATTTTCATAGTCTCTTCGTCCGGCGCATCGAGCAGGTCACGGGCGGCTTCGAGGTAATTCGTCACGACGGTGAGCGGCTGGTTCAGCTCATGCGCGAGGGCGGAGGCCATTGTGCCGACGGAGCTCAGCCTCGAAAAATGCACGAGCTCGGCCTGTAAGGCCTTCATGCGCGTTTCATTGCGCCGCTGCTCGGTCAGGTCCCGCATGAATGCCGTGAAGAGATAATGGTCGCCAATCTTTGCCTCGCCGATCTTGAGATCAATTGGAAACAGAGAGCCGTCGGCGCGCCGTGCCGTAACTGTGCGGCCAATGCCGATAATCTGGCGCTCGCCGGTGCGAAGATAGCGCGAGATGTAACCGTCATGCTGCGACTTGTCGGTTGGCGACATGAGGATGCTGACATTGCGCCCAAGCAGTTGGTCAGCTTCGTAGCCAAACAGGGTCTCTGCTGCCTTGCTAACAGCAGTGACGATCCCGGCGTCGTTGATGACAACCATGGCATCCGGAACCGATTGAAGGATGGACCGGAAATGGTGATGGAGCGCGTCAACGTCCATCTCCGCCATATCGTAGATCTGGTCCCGACTTTTCAGTGTTCACACCCCTGACATCTGCATAACCGCAATGCGACAGGCAGGGCAGGGTGGTCAACAAGTAGCGTGAGGAGAGGTGCTGAATTGTCATGGGATGATGCGCGCGAGGCGCTGCACCAAAGTGCGAGCGTGCTGCAGGAACGGGCTGACGACCATGACGGCGATGCCGGACAGGAAAACCGGGCACCAGACGCAATGCATACCGAAAAAGCTGGATGTGCCGGGCGCCTGTCCTGACGACGAGCACCAGGCAAGTTGCAGCAGCTCAGTCCGCAGGTGATGCGACTGGACTTGCGGCCACGCGATCATCGCGATGGCCAGCCCGACGGTAAGTATAATGACACGGTTCATGCGGAGGCCTCCTGATGCCCGCAACCTACTGCGTCTGCGACAGGCTGGCCCATACGTATGAGCCCGTATACCGAACACTTCCGAGCTTCCGTAATCCCTCTGCCATGATGAGACAGCCGCCGCTTCCGGCGGGGTTTGAATGTTGAGGGGTAGGCAAATTGAGCACCAGCATCCTTAAAAGAGGGGCGAGGGACAGCAGCACCGGAATGGTGTCGGCTTTCCTTTGCGTTTTTGCTGTTCTGGCGATCCTGATCGCCGGCAATGCAGCAGATCACCTGATGGGCGTGCACGCGCTCCTGTTCTTTTCTGCGATCATCGCCTGGCTGGTGGGCATCGCACTCTGGGCAGGCAAGCTGGGCGACCGCGACCCCTTTGACGAGACGCAATATGAGGACACGCTGGTCAAGTTCGGCGTGGCTGCATCCATGTTCTGGAGCCTTGCTGGCTTGCTCGTTGGCGTGATCATCGCCTGCCAGCTGACCTGGCCAAATCTCTTCTATTTCGAGGAGCTTGGGTGGACGAATTTTGGTAGGCTCCGTCCGCTTCACACGTCCGCCGTGATCTTTGCCTTCGGCGGCAATGTCCTGCTCGCGACCAGTTTCCATGTGGTTCAGCGCACGACCCGCGCGCGCCTCTTTGGCGGCATGTGGCCGTGGTTCGTGTTCTGGGGCTACCAGCTCTTCATCGTGCTGGCCGCGACCGGCTACCTCATGGGGATCACCCAATCCAAGGAATATGCTGAACCTGAATGGTATGCTGACCTCTGGCTGACCATCGTCTGGGTCGCCTATCTGATCATCTTCCTCGGCACGCTGTGGAAGCGCAAAGAGCCCCACATTTACGTGGCGAACTGGTTCTACCTGTCTTTCATTGTGACCATCGCGATGCTGCACATCGTGAATAATCTCTCGCTGCCGGTCTCGCTCGGCTCGGCCAAAAGCTATCAGCTCTTCGCGGGGGTCCAGGATGCGCTGACCCAGTGGTGGTATGGCCACAACGCTGTCGGCTTCTTCCTGACGACCGGCTTCCTTGCGATCATGTATTATTACATCCCGAAGCGCGTTGACCGGCCGGTCTATTCCTACCGCCTGTCGATCGTGCACTTCTGGTCGCTGATCTTCATCTATATCTGGGCAGGTCCGCACCACCTGCACTACACCGCTCTTCCGCAGTGGGCGCAGACCCTCGGCATGACCTTCTCGATCATGCTGTGGATGCCAAGCTGGGGCGGCATGATCAACGGCGTGATGACCCTGTCGGGCGCCTGGGACAAGCTGCGCACCGACCCTGTGGTCCGCATGATGGTCGTCTCGCTCGCCTTCTATGGCATGTCGACCTTTGAAGGCCCGCTCATGTCAGTCCGGGCAGTGAACTCGCTCAGCCACTACACTGAATGGGGCATTGGCCATGTGCATTCCGGTGCACTCGGCTGGGTTGGCTTCATTTCCTTCGGGGCGCTCTACTGCCTCACCCAGTGGCTGTACAAGCGTAAGAGCCTCTACTCGGTCGCGCTTGTCGAATGGCACTTTTGGCTCGCGACGATCGGCATCGTCTTCTACATCGTGTCGATGTGGTTCGCGGGCATCATGGAAGGCCTGATGTGGCGTGCCTATAACGACTTCGGCTTCCTCGAATACAGCTTCGTGGAAACGGTCGAGGCCAAGCATATCAGCTACATCATCCGCATGGTGGGCGGCCTGCTCTATCTCAGCGGCGCGATGATCATGTCCTACAACCTGATCCGCACCGCGATGGGCCATGAACGCATCAACCAGCCCGCTGATGCAAATCCCGTAAGCCAACCGCCGGCAGCCGCTGAGCTGCAGCCGGCCGAATAGGAGCGTCGAGGACAATGGGACTGCTCAATAATCACGGCGTATTCGAACGCCACTCGCTTATCCTGACCATCGGCATCCTGATCACGGTCTCTATCGGCGGGCTCATACAGATGGCGCCACTCTTCTACATGGAGAACACCATCGAAAAGGTAGAGGGCATGCGCCCCTACACCCCGCTCGAAGTGGCCGGCCGCAACATCTATCTGCGCGAAGGCTGCTATGTCTGTCACAGCCAGATGGTGCGCCCGCTGCGCGACGAGGTGGAGCGCTATGGTCATTATTCGCTGGCAGCGGAATCGATGTACGATCACCCGTTCCAGTGGGGCTCGAAGCGGACGGGGCCAGACCTCGCTCGCGTCGGTGGCAAATACTCCGACGAATGGCATGTCGACCACCTGATCGACCCGCGTGCCTTGGTGCCGGAATCCATCATGCCGCCCTATGCCTTCCTGGCAGAAAAGTCGCTCGACTTCCGCCATATCCAGGATGACCTGAAGGCGCTTCGTGCGGTCGGCGTTCCCTATACCGACGAGATGATCGAGAATGCCAGCATGGACCTTCGGGCACAGGTGGATCCCGACATCTATTTCGATGAGCAGGACGCGCTGGTGGCTCGTTACACCGAAGCATCGGGCCGCGAAGGCACCGTCCAGATCCGTGACTTCGATCAGGACCCTGACCGTATCACCGAGATGGATGCACTGGTCGCCTACCTTCAGATGACCGGCACGCTGGTGGATTTCTCCACCTACGAAGCCGAAGACCTGATGAACGCGCGCTAGGGGGAAGCGAGATGTACGAGAAACTATCCAGCTTCGCCCAGACCGGCGGCCTGATCTACTTCGTGGCGATTTTTGGCGCCGTCCTGGCCTACGCGCTCTGGCCCAAGAACCAGAAGAAATTCGACAAGGCGGCAAGCCTTCCACTTTCAGACCGGGAGCCGGGCGATGAGTGAACACAATAAGGATATCGACCAGCCAACCGGCGTAGAGACGACGGGCCATGAATGGGATGGCATCAAGGAGCTCAACAATCCGCTCCCGCGCTGGTGGCTCTACATCTGGTACGCAACTATCGCCTTCTCGATTGGCTATATGGTTGTCATGCCAGCCATTCCTGCCCTGCCGGGCATGGGTACCAATACGCGCGGCCTTGCAGGCCAATCCGACCGGATCGCGGTGGCCGAACAGGTCGAAAGCCTCCGGACGCAGCGTAGCGCATCTGGTGCGGCTCTCCTCACAGCGAGCCTCGAAGAAATCGAAACCGATCGCGAATTACAGCAATTCGCGATGGCGTCCGGCGAAAGCGCTTTTGGCGACAATTGTGCGACCTGTCATGGTGCAGGCGGACGCGGCGCCAAGGGTTATCCAACGCTCGCCGACGATGCGTGGCTCTGGTCGGGTACGCTGGAAGGCATTCAGTACACCCTGCAGCACGGCATCCGGCATGAAGAAGATCCGGAAACGCGGTTCTCGCTCATGCCTGCCTTTGGCCGCGACCGGCTTCTTGAGCGCCAGGAGATCGACGATGTGGTCAACCATGTCCTGTCGCTGTCTGGCCGGGAGGTCGATGAGGCCGCCAGCAGCCGCGGCGCCGAGATCTTCGCCGCGCAGTGTGCGTCCTGCCATGGCGCGGATGGCGCGGGCGACCGGACGTTCGGTGCGCCGAACCTGACGGATGATATCTGGGTGTTCGGCAGCGAGTACCGCGATGTCTACAACAGTGTCTATAACGCCCGGAATGCGCACATGCCCGCCTGGGGCGAGCGACTGGACGAGGCGACCATCAAGTCGCTGGCGGTCTATGTCCACTCGCTCGGCGGGGGGGAGTAGGTCTTCAAGCCATGAGCCGCGTCACCCTCATAACGCCAAAGTCCCCACCACCGGCGCCCCCGCCGCAGGACCTCTATGCCAAGCGCAAGCAGATCTATCCGAAACTTGCCCACGGCAAGTTCCGGACGGTGAAATGGGTGGCCATGGCGGGGATGCTGGGCATCTATTACCTGGTGCCATGGCTGCGCTGGGACCGGGGGACTGGCGTGCCTGACCAGGCGGTGCTGGCTGACTTCGGGGGGGAGCGGTTCTTCTTCTTCGGGATCGAGATCTGGCCGCAGGAAGCCTATTATCTCGCAGGCCTGATGATCCTTGCTGCGCTTGGCCTCTTCCTCGTGACATCGCTGTTCGGGCGGGTCTGGTGCGGCTATGCCTGCCCGCAGACGGTGTGGACTGACCTCTATATCTGGGTCGAGCGGGCGTTTGAGGGTGACCGGGCGGCACGCATGCGGCTTGATGCGAAGCCCATGAGTTTCAACAAGGCTTGGCGGAAGGTCGGCAAGCATGCGGTCTGGCTGTTCATCGCCTTTGTGACGGGCGGTGCGTTCATCTTGTACTTCCATGATGCGCAGATGATTGCGCAGACCTTTTTCATCGGCGAAGCGCCGCTCTCGGCCTACTGGTTTGCGGCCATCCTGACCTTCACGACCTATGCGCTTGCCGGGACAATGCGTGAGCAAGTCTGTACCTATCTCTGCCCTTGGCCGCGGATCCAGGCCGCGCTCACCGATGAGCACGCCCTCAATGTCACCTATCGCTATGACCGGGGGGAACCGCGCGGGCCTCACCGCAAGGGTGAAAGCTGGGACGGGCGCGGCGACTGTATCGACTGCAAGCAGTGCGTACAGGTCTGCCCGATGGGGATCGATATCCGCGACGGGGCGCAGCTTGAATGCATACACTGCGCACTCTGCATCGATGCCTGCGACGAGATGATGAAGAAGGTCGACCGCCCGACCGGTCTGATTGCCTACGACACCGATGTCGCCGTCGCGCGGCGTGCGGCAGGTATGCCAACGCAATACCGCCTGATCCGTGCGCGGACCGTGCTCTACGCGGCGCTGATGGTCGCCATAGCCGCGCTCATGGCATGGGGACTGCTCAATCGCGGCACGTTTGAGGTTAACGTGCTGAAGGACCGTTCGCCGCCTTATGTGCGCCTGTCTGAGGGCGACATCCGCAATGGTTACACGCTGAAGCTGGTGAACAAGTCCGGCGAGGCCCGCGAAATGAGCCTTGAGGCCAATGGCATCGATGGGCTTGAACTAGAAGTGATCGGTCTTGAGGCGACAGAGGCGGGGCGCATGTTGTTGCCGGTCGCGGCGCACGGGGTGGACCGCTACCGCATTTTCGTGACCGTGCCGAAGGAAACCGCCGACGGGCGCGACCACTTCACCCTTCTTCTTCAGGACACAGCGACAGGCGAGCTCCATGGAAACCGCACGAGTTTCATGGCGCCGGGAGACTAGGACATGACAACAGCAACTCTTAACGACACTCCGCACGGGCGTCAGCTAAAGGGCTGGCACGTTCTCCTCATTATGCTCGCCTTTTTCGGCGTCATGTTCACCGTGAACGGCTTCTTTCTCTATTCGGCGATCACCAGCTTCCCCGGTGAGGATGTCGAAAAGTCCTATCTGCAAGGCCTAAGCTATAATGAGACGCTGGAAGCGCGCCGGGCGCAGGCCGAGCTTGGCTGGACAGTGCGGGCAGGCCTGTCTGGTGCCGACACGATTGCCGTCGAAGTCGCCGGCGCGGATGGTGCGCCTGTCGGCGGGCTCAACGTTGAGGCGAAGCTTCGCCGGCTGGCAACCGGTGCGCAGGACGTCACGGTGGCGCTGACCCCCGCGGGCAAGCCGGGTTTCTACAGCGCCAAGCTGGCCGGGCTCGATTCCGGTCAGTGGGAAATGATTGTCACTGCCACGAATGTTTCCGGTGAGGTCAAACTCGAAGCCCGCAAGGATGTGAGGGTGCCGTGACCGCTACGGGTAATCCCTCTGCAGGCTGCCCCAGCGGACTCGCACCCGCTGAACAGGCGCGTGCGAGCGACATCAGCGCGTTCGTCCGTCGCTCGCCTGAAGGCAATAGCCTGCAGCTGACTGTACGCGGCGCAAAATGTGCTGGCTGCCTCTCCAGGATCGAGAAGAGCGTGCAGGCCCTTCCCGGTGTGACGCAGGCGCGCCTCAACCTCTCCAATGGCCGGTTTGATGTGCGCTGGCGCGGCGACCTTTCGGCAAATGACGTCGCAGGGACGGTGTCCGCGCTCGGGTATGGTGTCGCCCCCTTCGCGCCCGACGCTGCAGACAGCGCGGACAAGATCGAGGAACGCAAGCTCCTTATCGCGATGGCGGTTGCAGCTTTTGCAGCCGCGAATGTGATGCTGCTCTCGGTGTCGATCTGGTCGGGTCATGGCGAGATGGGCGAGACGACCCGGCGGGTCCTGCATGCGATCTCTGGCGCCATTGCGCTTCCGGCCGCGCTCTTTTCGGGCCGCATTTTCTTCCAGTCGGCTTGGTCAGCGCTTCGCCGCGGCCATGCGAATATGGATGTGCCGATCTCGCTCGCCGTTCTGCTTGCCCTTGGCGTGAGTGTCGCAGAGACAATCCGAGGCGGCGAACATGCCTATTTCGATGCCGCCGTCATGCTGCTCTTCTTCCTGCTGATAGGCCGCTTCCTTGATACCCGCCTTCGCAGGCGAACCCATGCCGCCGCGCATGATCTCGCGGCGCTTCAGGCGCGAACAGTGACACGTCTGGACGGCACTGAAGCACGCTCTGTGCGTGCCGATGAGATCATTGCGGGAGACATCGTGCTGGTTGCGCCGGGTGAGCGCCTCACCGTCGATATCGACGTGCTGGAAGGTGTCAGCCAGGCTGATGAGAGCCTCGTCAGCGGTGAGAGCCTGCCGCGTGCCATCGCGCCTGGAGCGCGTCTCTTTGCGGGCTCAATCAATCTGACACAGCCGTTGCGTGGGCGCGCGATCTCGGCTGCGAGCGACTCTCTGCTCGCCGATATCGCGCGTATGCTGGAGGCAGGTGAGCAACGTCGTTCCAAGTATCGCCGCATCGCAGACAAGGCGGTCTCTCTCTATATTCCGCTGGTCCACACAACCGCTGCGCTGACCCTGATTGGCTGGCTTCTGACCGGGGCCGGCGTGCGTGAAGCGATCATGATCGCCGTCTCTACGCTCATTATCACCTGTCCCTGTGCGCTGGCGCTTGCCGCGCCTGTCGTGCAGGTGGTGGCCGCCGGTCGCCTGTTCCGCAAGGGTGTCTTCCTTCGCTCCGGCGATGCGCTTGAACGGATCGCAGAGTGCGATCACGTCGTCTTCGACAAGACCGGCACGCTGACCCTTGGGGAACCTGAGCTTGTTCGCAGTCCCCATGACCAGGACATGCTTCGGCGTGCTGCCCGCCTTGCGCGCGCCTCCCGCCATCCGCTGTCACGCGCGCTCGTCGCTGCGGCTGGCGCAGGAAGTGTCGCTGCCCATGTGAAGGAGCATCCGGGCCTTGGTCTTGAGGCTGAGATTGATGGTGTTCGTTGCCGTCTTGGGTCTGCCGAATGGGTCGGCGAGGGGACGTCGGCTGCCACGACCAGCCTGCAGCTCTGGTATGTTGAGGGTGATGGGGCCCCTCATCGCTTCCTGTTTGAGGATGCGATGCGCCCCGGCGCGGAAAACGTCGTAGAAACGCTTCGTCGCCGCGGCATTAGTGTCGAAATCCTGTCGGGCGACCGCCAGGAGGCGGTGGCCACGATTGCATCGGCGCTGTCGGTGGCGGATTGGCGCGCGGGCGCAAGCCCGGCCGACAAGGTTGAGCGACTGGAAAAGCTGCGCGCGGAAGGCCGCAAGGTTCTGATGATCGGCGACGGCCTCAATGACGCTGCTTCGCTTTCGCTGGCGCATGCCTCACTCGCGCCAGGCGGCGCCATGGATGTCAGCCAGTCTGCGAGTGACGGTGTCTACACAGGCACAGGCCTTGGCGCGATCTTGACTATAATCGACGCGTCGCGCCTTGCCCGCCGACGGATGGTGCAGAACTTCTCACTTGCTGCGGTCTATAACTTCATCGCGGTGCCGATTGCTGTGGCCGGTTTTGCCACGCCTCTCGTTGCTGCGATTGCAATGTCCGGCTCATCCATCATTGTGACGCTGAATGCGCTTCGCCCCGGCTGGAAGGGGGCCTGATATGGAAATGCTCGTCTTCCTTATTCCCGTTGCCTTGATGCTGGGACTGGTTGGACTTGTCAGCTTTATCTGGGCGGTGCGGGAAGGGCAGTTCGATGACCCGGACGGTGCTGCGGCCCGCATCCTGATCGATGAGGACCGCCCCGCTGAAGATCCCTGTAAGTAGGTCTACCTAAAGACGCTTGGCGCCTCTCTAGCTAATTTTCTGCCAATTCATCGAACAAGGGGTTGGCAGACATGAGTGACGACTGGATCGAGTTCGCTGGCGCGCAGGTACCTCGTTATACGAGCTATCCCACTGCAGTTGATTTCGATGAGTCGGTGAACGCTGAAACCGTAAAAACCTGGGTCTCCGGCATCGGTGCAGACGAAGGCCTGTCAGTCTATGTCCATATCCCGTTCTGCCGAAAGCTTTGCTGGTATTGCGGCTGCGCGACATCTGTCCCGAACGGCTATGACCGCATTGCTTCCTATTTCGATGTCCTTCTGAACGAGGTCGACCTCTGGTCGGCCCAGATTGGCGAGGGGGAGGTCCGTCATCTGCATTTTGGCGGGGGCACGCCCAACGCACTGTCGCCCGATGATTTTCGCCGCCTAATAAGCCATATCCGATCCAGATTTCGGGTCGCAGAAGAAGCGGAGTTTTCAGTTGAGCTCGACCCCCGTGTCCTGAGTGATGGCATGATTGAGGCAATGGCCGATAGCGGTGTAACGCGCGCCAGCCTCGGCATTCAGACGCTGAGCCTGCCGGTCCAGAAAGCGATCAACCGGATCCAGCCACGCTCAATGATCACCCGGCATATCGCATCGCTTCGCCGGGTCGGCATTCGGGCGCTGAATGCTGACCTCATGTATGGCCTGCCGCTTCAGACCGAAGCGGATGTCGCCGAGGCGGCCGACTACTGCGCTCAGACCGGTGTCAACCGCATTTCGGTCTTCGGCTACGCGCATGTACCGTGGTTTGCCAAACATCAGCGCGCCATCGCCGAGGCGGATCTGCCAGGACTTGCCGAACGTATGCGCCAGGCTGAAATCGCTGAACGCATTTTCGAAAAGGCAGGCTATGTGAGCATCGGCTTCGACCACTATGCCCTGCCAACCGACAGTCTTGCCATCGCAGCGGTCGAAGGGCGGCTGCGGCGTAATTTCCAAGGCTATACGGACGATCAGAGCCGCTACCTCATCGGCATCGGGCAGACGGCAATCTCAGGCTTCCCGCAAGGCTACGCTCAGGGCCAGAAGGGCCTGCTGGAATGGCGCAATAGCGTGCTGGACGGCGAACTGCCCATCGCTCGCGGCATTGCAAAGACGGGTAAGGACGAGATGCGCGCCTATGCGATCGAGAGGCTGCTTTGCGATCTCGAAATCGATCTAGGGGATGTGCTGCATCGTTTCGGTTACGATCGCCATGAGTTTGACGCCGCGCTGTCGCGTTTGCGCCAGCTTGAGGCGCACGAGCTCTGTATCATCGACGGTCTGAAAGTCCGCGTGCCTGAAAGCGCTCGTCTCCTCATCCGCAATGTGGCGGCCGCGCTGGATCCACGTCTCGTTCGGGCGGCCAAGCGTCACGCCATTGCGGGCTAGGCGCTTAGCGGCTTTTTAGTTTTCAGGGTTCAAGGGCAGCCAATTGCGCGGGCAAGGCTGTTGCGGTGGATTTCGCTCGTACCTGAATAGATCGTCGCGGCGCGTGTAAAGAAGTACTTCGCAAGCGCTTTTTCATCGTGCGGCGCAGCTT
Organism: Henriciella marina; assembly: GCF_027213945.1. Lineage (GTDB taxonomy): Bacteria > Pseudomonadota > Alphaproteobacteria > Caulobacterales > Hyphomonadaceae > Henriciella > Henriciella marina_A. The sequence goes on along the minus strand of NZ_JAPWGW010000001.1, from coordinate 50,328 downwards.
CGAGCGCGACCTCGGTGATTTCCTGATGTAGCTCGCTGGCGCGCAGTTTCATCATCGCTGAGCGGGAAGCGTCATTGAGCTGGTCGTGTTCTTTCGAAAGCCTCGCCTCCAGCGCCTCGAATCCGGTGATGTCGGCCTCAACCAGGTCCAGGCGGCGCTTGAGGTAGGGCTCATTCGCTGCAGCAGCCACAAACCGTGCTGCAGCGCGCCAGGCCTGTCTCAGCGTTCCTGTGGTCGTGTTGTTTGAGCGGGCGATCTTCATCAGGACCCGCGCGATGCGCCAGCCATCGCCTGCCTTGCCGAGTGCCGCGCTCGAAGGCGCCTTCACATTGTCGAAATGGACTTCGCAAATCTCGTCCGAGCCGTCGATACATTGGATCGGACGGACTTTGATGCCGGGCAGCGACATGTCGAGCAGGAGGAAGACAAGCCCGTCGCGGCCGATTGAGCCCGGCTCGCTGCGGGCCAGCATGTACATATGCGTCGCCATCTCGGCGAAGCTCGTCCAGAGCTTAGTGCCATTCAGCAGGAAATGGTCGCCGATGAGCTCTGCCTTCATCGAGAGTGCAGGGAGGTCTGATCCGGCGCCAGCCTCGGAAAAACCCTGACACCATTCATGCTCGCCGGTCAGAATGCGGGGAAGGTAATATGTCTGCTGTTCAGCTGTGCCTTCCTGCATCAAGAGAGGGCCGATGGTGCGGATGCCGGACGACATGATGAGGGGCGCGTCATTCGCGGCGCAAGCCTGTTCAAAATAGAGCCGCTGCGCCGTGGACCACCCCGCGCCGCCATGAGCTCTTGGCCAGCTAGGCGCGAGCCACCTCTTGTCTAACAGTTTCTGTCGCCACGCCTTACAGGCCCAGGAGGGTGATTTGAGACCGGTCGTCGCGCGCCCGGCCTCCTTGAGGTCGGGTGTCAGTTCACGTGCAAGAAAGCGATCAACTTCGCGCTTGAATGCTTCTGACGGGAACTGGGCGTCGATGGCATCCGGCGCCCCGAAGTCGTGAGAGAATGATCCATCCATGGCCTCGCGCCCTCTTGCTGCCTGGCACAGCAGCAAACGCGTCAAACAGTCGGCAGCCAATGAGGAACACTACCTAGCGCGGCGCGAAGCTGGATGCCGGGCGAAGAAAACCCCTCCGCCGACCTGGCGAAGGGGTTGATTGTACTGTTGGACTTGTCGGCTCTATTCGCCGCATGTCATCGGTCAGTCCTTGAAAAGAAGGCCGAGAGCGAAGTGCGCTCCCGGCCGATTGCTGACTTGGTGGTTAGTGGTCGCCCTGGATGACGAGGGTCACATTGCCCCGGCCGGACTGGCGAACATTTGCGTGCTGGCCTTCGCCAACCTGGATGACGCCGAGGCCGTTATATGCGCCGGTCTGCGTGGTGACAGCGGTGTGGCCGTTACCGATCTGGGCAACGCCAGTCGTGCTGGCATAGGCGTTCTGATAGGTGTCGGCGTAATTGTAGGCACCGTTCTGGCCGACGACGGTAGAGTTGCGGCGGCCATGCTGGGCGAGGACCGCATCATTGCTTCTGCCATACTGGCCAACGGTCGCGCCATTGCGAGCGCCGTTCTGATAGGTGCTGATGAACTGGCCATAGCCATTCTGGCGGACCGAAAGCGACTGCTGGTAGCCGGTCTGACGGCCTGCAATCTCATTTGAATAGCCCGACTGTTTGATGCGGACGTTGTTACGCGACTGTGCGTCAGCGGTCGAAACAGTGGCGGCGATGGAGACAACGCTGAGCGATGCGGCGAGAAGAATACGGAGGTTCATGTTCAGGTCCTTTCAGGGTCTAGTGTACGCGATGACCGCGTCACAGGATCCTGTTTAGGAAGCCCCCACTTAACCAAAACGGAGTGTGTCGTTCACCTTCCGCTCACCGATTTGAATGCCGGTGAGACGCGTCGATCTGGGTGAGGCTTCGGGCGGATACAAAAGCAAAAAGCAGGAGAGGCGTCCGGGCCTTTCCTGCTTTGTCTGGTGGTTTGATACCCGGTGCCTGTTCAGAATCCACCCTGGATGACGAGCTTTACTTCTCCGCTTCGTGTCTGGGTGACATTCGTCGTCTGACCATTGCCAACCTGAATGACGCCCAGCGCGCTGTAGGAGCCAGTCTGGGTCGTCAGCGCCGTATTGTTTGATCCCATCTGGGCGATCCCGGTGATATTGTTACTGCCGGACTGGTAGGTGTTCGACCGGTTATAGGCGCCGAGTTGTCCAAGGAACGACCGGTTGCGCCATCCATCCTGCGTCAGGCCGGCTTCGTTTCGCTTTCCATACTGACGTATTGCGGCGACTGCATGCGCCCCACTTTGGGCTGCCTGAATGTACTGCTCATAGCCATCCTGCTTCACCGATAGGGACACCTGATAGCCACTCTGGCGGCCTGCAAACTGATTATTCATGCCGGATTGTTCGATGCGGATCTGGCTGCGCGGTTGCGCATCGGCGACCGGTGCGGCGGCGGCAACAGAGACAAGGCTGGCGGACGCGGCGAGGAGAAGACGGAGTTTCATTTTCAGTTTTCCTTTCAGGGTCGAAGGCGCGAGAGCGACGCCCACTGAGCCTTGTCTAGGACCGCTGCACTTAACCAAGCCGGACCTCGCCGTTCAGGCTGCGGTCACGTCGCCAGTCCGGGATCCCTCCTGTCCTGGCGGGTCAGTCGCGGTGAAAACGCTTGTGAGAAATATCAGAACATGTTCTAATTTTGTGGAAACAGGACGGGAGCGAAACATGACTGATGCCAACCTATCGGTTGTCCGCAAATTTATTCGGCCGCAGACTGGCGATAGCTGGGCGACGATTGCCGAGCGGGAATTGCCGAAGCTGAAGACTGACGAGGGCGTCTCCAGCCTGCAGAGCTGGAACCTTCACGTCTACATGCGCGCACCGGCCCCGGAAGGCAGCCCGCGCGCCGGCAATCCGATCCTGCCGAGCGACGTGATCTTCATCGAGCCACCCATGGCAGCCGCATGAACAGCGCAATCATCAAGCACGTCCAGATCGCCGCCGCCCATGATGGTATCGCGGAGCTGATTGTGACGCTCGCCTTCGAGAATGGCGGGCAGTCTCTCGTGACGCTTGATGAGTACGCGACAAGCCAACTGATGAAGTCGACCGGCGCAGACCAGCCGGAAGACCTGACCGGCACCGGGTGGGAGCATGTGCGCGACGCACTCGCCGCCTCTTCGGCCCGATATCTCAACGAACAAAGACAAGACCAGAGGGAAACGCCCCATGTATGATCTCATTATCCGCAACGGCACGGTCGTCGATGGCTCCGGCCTGCCAGGCTATCAGGCCGACGTTGCCGTCAAAGGCAATCGTATCGCCAAGATTGGCAAGATTGCTGAAACCGCTGACAAGGAAGTCGACGCATCCGGCAAGGTCGTCGCACCTGGCTTCATTGATCCGCACACCCACTTCGATGCCCAGCTTCTCTGGGATGGCGCCGCGAAGCCGGCCCTGTCACATGGTGTCACGACGATCGTTCCGGGCAATTGCTCCCTCTCGCTGGCGCCTTTGAAAGCTGACCACCGCATGCGCCTGGTCGGCATGTTCAACCAGATTGAGGAAATGCCCTACAAGGCTTTCCGCGAAGGTGTCGTCTGGGACTGGGAGACCTTCTCTGAATATATCACGCGCATCCGCAAGGGCCTCGCGATCAACGTTGCGCCACTTGTGGGTCACAGCGTCATTCGCCTATGGGTAATGAATGATGCCGCCACAGAGCGCACGGCGACAGATGGGGAAATCGCGCAGATGCAGGACGTCCTGCGCGAATGTCTCAACGCTGGCGCAGCGGGCCTTTCCACCAGCTATGTCGACATGGATGAGACGCTACAGCCCGTGCCAAGCCGTTATGCCGACGCGCGCGAAGTCGATGCGCTTGCCGCCGTTCTAGGTGAGTATGGCCGCATGCTGCAGATCGTTCCGGAATTTTACGACCCGGACCTCACGATTGCGCGGCTTGATCAACTCGCAGAGTTGTCGATCAAGTATCAGATCCCAACGACCTTCTCGCCGCTCTTCGTGAATGCGGATAATGTGGACGCGGTCGACAGGGTGATGAAGCGCGTTGATGAGCAGTTTGCCCGTGGCGCTCGTGTCTGGCCGCAGGTGCAGACCCGCCCGATCGACATCTCTTTCTCTTTTGCCGTACCGAGCCTCCTCTTCATCCGCTACTCGAACTGGTACCGGATCATGCGCTTCGGCACCCCGGTGGAAATCAAGGCACACTTCGCCGATCCTGAGAACAGAAAGGCGCGGGCCGCTGAGGTCGCCGACGCAAAAGGTCTCTGGGAAAAGCTTGTCCTTCGCCAGGTTAAAACCGAGGCAAACCAGAAATATGTGGGCCAGACCCTCGCGGGCATCGCCGCTGACCGGGGTGTCACGCCGGTAGAGGCCATGATCGACATTTCAGTCGAAGAGGATCTGGAGGCGCACTTCCTTGCTGCCGACATGGGCCATAATGACGATGAGAAAGTCGTCAGCCTGCTCAAGCATCCGCGAGTGCATATCGGGGCCAGCGATGGCGGGGCGCACATCCTGTCCTTCTCGACATATGGCGACACGGGCTACCTGTTCGCGCATTTCGTCCGCGACCTGAAGACCATGCGGCTCGAGGATGCGGTGAAGAAGATCACCTCTGACACGGCGTCGATCTGGGGCATTCCTGAACGCGGCCTTTTACAGTCTGGCTACATCGCCGATATAGCCGTTTTTGACCCGCAGACAGTCAATCGCGGCGTGGAAAAGTTTGTTCAGGACGTGCCGGGCGATGGTAGCCGCTATGTGCGCGAATCCCACGGCGTCGACACGGTGATCGTAAGCGGTGGCATCGCATGGTCGGCCAAGGGTGGCTATCAGGAAGCGCGCGGCGCTGTCCTGCCGGGCGAGACGTCCCGGCAGCCTGAACTGGTCGCAGCCGAATGAGCTGGCCGGGAGTGAGTGAGCGCCGGATCGCAACGAATGGCATAGAGCTAAACATTGCAGAAGCAGGGGAGGGGCCTCTCGTCCTGCTCCTGCATGGCTTTCCGGAGTCGTGGTATTCCTGGCGCCACCAGTTCAAGGCGATTGCGGAAGCTGGCTACCATGTCGTGGCACCGGACATGCGCGGTTATGGCAAGTCCGACAAGCCGCATGAGATCGAGGCCTATAACCAAGTCGAGGTCCGCAAGGACATTATCGGCCTGATCCCCGCGCTGGGGTATGACCAAGCGATCGTCATCGGCCACGACTGGGGCGCGCCGACAGCCTGGGCGACGGCGCTACATCATCCCGACAAGGTGCGGGCGGTTGGGGCGCTATCGGTGCCCTTCATGCCGCGCTCTCCGGTCCAGCCGATGCCGGCCATGCGGGAAATGTTCAAGGGCCAGTTCTTCTACCAGCTCTACTTCTTTGAGCCGGGCGTGGCCGAGGCTGAGTTTGAAGCCGACATTCGCACCGCCCTGAAAAAATTCATGGTGCTTGCAGGCGGTGAGACTGATTTGACCCAGCTACCGGTTAAGGGCCCAGAGGACGACATGTTCTCCGGCTTGCCCAACCCGGACAAACTTCCGGGCTGGTTGAGCGAGGAAGACCTCGATTTCTATGCGGCCGAGTTCACCCGCTCGGGCATGCGTGGGCCGCTTAACTATTACCGTAATCATGACCTGGCGTGGAAGCTCACCGAAGGCGCGCCGGAACACATTGACCAGCCCGCCTTCTTTCTGGGCGGCGCAAATGATGGCGTCATCATGATGGCCGCCGAAGCCTATCAGGCGATGCCGACCTATGTGCGCGACCTGCGCATCAATGAGCTCATTCCTGGAATTGGCCACTGGACGCAGCAGGAAGCACCGGAAAAGACCAATGAGGTCATTCTTCGCTTCCTGAAGGAGGTAGATGGATGACAGAGACAGTCCTCGTCATTGGTGCTGGTATTGGCGGGCTCTGTACCGCGCTGTCGCTCGCGCCAACCGGCCGCCAGATCACCATACTGGAGCGGGACCAGCCACCGCCTGCTGATGATCCGGACGTCGTATTCCTCGACTGGCACCGGCGCGGGGCGGGCCATGTCCGTCAGAGCCATGCCTTTCTTGCCCGTCTTCGCAACATCATCAAGCAGCACCATCCAGAGCTACTTCAGGAGCTGAAAGCCCTCGGTACGCGCGATCTCACCTTCGACATGATGCTGACCGAGCAGCAGCGTGAGCTCTATGAGCCGCTGCCTGAGGATGCAGACCTCACCATTATCACCAGTCGCCGAACGACGCTTGAGCTGGCCATTCGCCGCTATGTCGACGGGCTGGAGAATGTCACGATCCGGTCCGGCTTTTTCGTGCGCAAACTGACCACGCAGTCGGGCGAAGGCAGCGTCATTGAGGTCAACGGTGTAAGCGGAGCAGAGAATAATGAGCCAGTGGTTCTGTCTGCAGACATTATCGTCGATGCAAGCGGCAAATCGGGCTTTCTGATCCAGCAGCTGATGGATGAAGGCGCGGCAATTGGGGAGGAGAGCGAAACGGCGGGTATCCTCTACTTCACTCGCCACTATCGGCTACGCCCCGGGCAGGAAGAGCCCTCGCGGGCCGAAAACCCGCCAGCTAGCGGTGACCTTGGTTATATCAAGTTTGGCGTCTTCCCCGGTGACAATGGCTACTTTTCGGTGACGGTTTCGGTGCCCGAAGTCGAACTTGAGCTTCGCAAGGCCATCATGAATCCGGACGTATTCCACGCGATCACGCTTCAGCTTCCGGGCGTTGAGCCATGGACCGATGCGGCCCGGTCCGAGCCGCGCGGCAAGGTTCACGGTATGGGTGACCTGCACAGCCGTTGGCGCGACATGGTCGTTGATGAGAAACCGGCAACGCGTAATTACTATCCGCTTGGAGACACGCTGGTGCGCACGAACCCGCTCTATGGGCGTGGCTGCTCCTTTGCCGCGGTCAGCGCAGAAATGCTACGTGAAACGCTTGAAGAAACGTCTGACGCGAGCGAGCGGCAACGCGTTTATCATGGCAAGCTGCGCACAGAACTTCGACCTTACTATATGAACCAGCGCGCCCAGGACCGCTCCGCCATCAAACGGGCTGAAGCTGCTTTAACACGAGGCTATAAGAAGAGCTGGCGCGGCAAACTGGTGGAGAGCTTCTTTGACGATGGCGTGCGGATCGCGTTGCGCTCTGACGTGGACCTTCTTCGTCAGGCCATGCGCGGCTTTCATATGCTGGAACATCCAAACAAATGGCTCGGCAAACCAGCCAATCTGGGGCGGGTTCTCTGGTGTTGGGCGCGCGGCAGGAAGCGGAATGCGGCCGCCTATCCGCCAAAGCTGGGGCCGGAGCGAGATCAGATGATGCTGGCGCTCAACCTCGACCCGAAAGCCGATATGCGGCAGACCTCCGTTGAGGCTGAACTTGCGGCCTGAGAGAGCGGCAGGGAAGGGCCTTGAAACCGTGGAAGACTTGGGCAAGCGCGAGCAGGCCAAGGCTCGTCGGCGCAGCGATATCGTGCGCGCTGCACGCGACCTGATCCGTGAAACAGGCGAGACGGATCTATCCATGCGTACGCTGGCGCAGCGCGCGGGCGTCAGCCTGTCCACACCCTACAATCTGTTCGGATCAAAACGCGCTGTGGTGCTCGCCGTGCTCGAGGATGAGCGTGACTTCGCTGAACGTTTCCGCAAGCTCGATAGTGGTAACAGCATCGACCGTATCTTCGGCGCGCACGACTTGGCTTTCAGCTATTACACGAGTGACCCGGAGTTCTATCGCACGCTGTGGCGTGCGCTTCTGACCACGTCGGGCCAGGACGATACCGGGCTCGCGACGCCAGAGCGGCTTGCCCAGACGCGTGCAATCTGGCTGGGGCTCGTGCGCAATGCGGTGAATGATGGCTACCTCGCAAGCAACATACCGGCCGATCTGATCATGCAGTCCATGGCGCATGTAACGGGCGGCGCGCTTCTCTCCTGGGCTGTCGGCAGCCTGTCGACCTTCGCCCTGACAGCGACGGTTGGTGTCGGCTATGCGCTTTGTCTGAAAGGATCCGCAACGCCGCAGGGACGTGAGCTATTGCAAGCTCGGATCGAGGCCTATCAGTCGCAGCTTTCGAAAGCAGGCCCGAAGGTAAACGAACGCGCGCCTGAGACGATGTAACTCTTGATGCCGCCATCAGTTCGTGCGCGCCCAGCCTAGATGTTCGTGTCTGCGGCGAGCCGTTCCGCAAGTTTCTCGCAGTTTTGGGTTATTGCTTTCCGGTCCTGGTGGCTCTGGAGACCAGTTGGTGCCAGCCATGAGACGCCGACGGCAATGACGTTCGGAAGGGCAAGATACTCACTGACATTGTCCAGCGTGATGCCACCACTCGGCATCAGTTTGAGCTCAGCGAGCGGTGCCTGAAGGGCCGCAATATACTTAGGCCCGCCCAGCAGGAACGCTACAAGAGCCTGGGCCGCCACGCGTCTCCGTGGATCATGCCGCGGACATAGGAGTGGTCGGTACGTGCGGCTCAAGCGAAGTTCTTCTGGCAATACCCTTCCTTGCCTTCGATCGTGGAAATTCGTATCCCCGGTGCTGGGCGCTGATCACACGGACAGGACGTGACGATGATTGGTCTAGGCATTGGTTTGCAGGCCGTGCTCGTGCTTGTTGGCATCTTGGTAGCTCGCGCCGCGATCACCACTGCGAGAACGCCGCAAGGTGCAGCAGCCTGGGTCGTGTTCCTCGTTTCTTTTCCGCTTCTGGCATTACCGGCCTTCGCGGTATTTGGCAGCGTCTCCCGTCTGTCGTTCGGGAGGGCGGGACACGATGTACAGGCGCTCGCAAAACCCGAACAGGGGCGGCTCGACAGTTTCGCCAACCTTGCCGCGAACCCGCCGACCGATGGCAATACAGTCAAGCTTCTTGTGGACGGTCAGGCGACATTTGATGCAATTTTCGCCGCCATAGACGCGGCAGAGCGCGAGATACTTGTCCAGTTTTACATTATTCGCTCCGACGCCATCGGCCACAATCTTAGGGAGCGCTTGATTCAGGCGGCAAAGCGCGGAGTTGAAGTCCGCATACTTTGCGACATGGTCGGCTCATTGTTCCTTGGGTTCAGCTATGTCCGCGCCCTTCAGGCCGCAGGCATTGAAATACACGGCATTCCGGGCCCACATCGCGCGCTGGGCCGCATCGGCGTGAATTTCCGCAATCATCGCAAGGCAGTGGTAATCGACGGTTCGCTCGGGTTTACCGGGGGGATCAATGTCGGAAATGAATATATCGATGGGGGAAAGAAGTTCGAATCCTGGCGTGACACGCACCTCAGCATCAAAGGCCCGATGGTGGCGCAGCTGCGCGATATCTTCGCGTTCGATTGGGAGGCGGTGACAGGCAGGAAGCTACCATTTCTCCAATCTGCCGCCCCGCCAGACGTTGATGGCCCTCAGCGCGGCCTCATGATGGGCTTCGGGCCAACCGACAGGCTCGAACGTGGCAGCCTGCTACTCTGCGGGCTTGTCAATCTCGCACGTCACAGGCTCTGGATCGCGACGCCCTATCTCGTGCCGCATACTGATCTGTTGACGGCGCTTCAGCTGGCTTCATTGCGCGGCGTCGAGGTGCGCATCCTTATCCCGGAGCCCTCTGACAACATCATAGCCTGGTATGCATCGCGCAATGCCGCGCGCGGCCTGAAGGAAGCGGGCGTTCAGATTTGTGCCTACCAGCCGGGATTCATGCATTCCAAGGTCATGCTGATTGACGACGATATCGCGTCGGTCGGCACGGTTAATCTTGATATCCGCTCGGCCCTGCTGAACTTCGAACAGACTGCGCTGATTGAGGACCGGTCCTTTGCGCTCGATGTTGAGACCATGCTGGAAGACGACTTTTCAAAGTCGCGCCCGGTCGCGGTTCCAGGGCCCTGGCATGTCCGATTACTGGCCCCGGTTGCCCGGCTGTTTGGTCCACTCCTCTGATGCAGCGCCTCCGGATCGTCAGCTGGAATATTCGCAAGGCCGTCGGGCTTGATTGGCGCCGCGAGCCTGAGCGCGTCCTGCGCGTGCTCAAAGGGCTCGAACCCGATATCGTGCTAATGCAGGAAAGCGACAAACGTCTGCCACCCCGCCCGCCGGCCCTGCCCCTTGATCTCGTGCGGCGGGCAGGATGGACCGCCATCGACGCCGATCCCGATACCCCCTCGATTGGCCACCACGGCAATGCGATCCTGTTAAGGCCAGATCTGACACTGCAGACGATGACCGCGCTTGATCTGCCAGGACTGGAGCCGCGCGGCGCGATACTGGCGACAGTGACCAGACCTGGGCTGAGCCTGACCTTGGGCGCTCTTCATCTTGGATTGCGACGACGAGACCGCCTGGCCCAGATGGCGCATGTTCTCGACGCCGCGCATCAGTTTGACGGGCCGATCATGCTTGGCGGCGATCTGAACGAATGGCGTAATACTAAAAGTCTTCTGCCGTCGGGATCAAACTGGACCGAAATCGCGCCCGGTCCTTCCTTTCACGCATCAGCGCCGCGCTTCAACCTGGACCGGTTCGTCATCAATGAACCGGTGACCATCGGGGGCCATGGCGTGGTGTCGAGACAAGCAGCAGAGCGCGCTTCTGACCATCTGCCGATCTGGATGGATATTGAACTAAACGACTAACCAATGCCAGGGAACGGGTTCGAGGGTACTTGAAAAGACTGGTCGGACCGCGCCATCCGCTCAAGCAACCATAAACCAGCGCCTTGCGAGAACTGCCGCGTCGCGCCTCTGCTTGATCGTCGATTGACACGGCGGTGAGAACAGGGCGGCCGGGATATAACACATCAAGTGAAGTTCCCCTGGCAATCCCTTCGGCAGAAATAGCGCGGCTGATCGGGGATTTCCTGGAAAACAGAGGCGATAGGACAAGAAAAAGCCCGCCAGCGGCGGGCGTTTCGGGAATTTGCCAGATCTGGTCTTCAAATTCGGGAAAATGTGGCGGTGTCGTCAGACCAATGCGAAAGCGTCTCTGTTTTTGAAGAAGCAAAACCGGTTAGACGGTGCCGCCGTTGAAGGTACGCGACAAACCACGGCGAAAGCGTTGGACAAAGTCTTTTACGCGTTCGAGCTTTTGCGATATTGCCTGGCCGCGTTCAATCAGACCGGGCGGGTGCGGGCTGTCATAAGTCGTCAGGCTGTATTGGCCGCGAATTGTTTCGACAGGCTGATGCCAGACATCTTCCCAAGGAATGAGAATAAGCGCGGGGGATTGCCGACCGTGTCTCCATGCACTTGTTATCGTGTCCATGAGAATGGCGTATCCGGGTCCGGGTGCATCGGCTCCCAGCACCGCAGTTATTGAGAGAAACTGCGCCGAATAATTGTGACCGAACTGGGCCATCTGGAAGGCTGAGATGGCGATCTCATGCAGCGCCGTCGTCTCATAGCCGCCGGTGATGTGCCAGAGATCATGCGCTTGAAGCATCCGCGTATTGAGATAGGCCAGCGGCTGGGGAAGATCAGACAGCCCGATAGCGTCCCGGTCCAGCACTTCCAGATCGAACTTGTTGTCAACGATAAGGTCATGGAATTGCCGGCCCAGAGATCCCTTCGGACAGGCCGCGAGCGTCTCAAGCGTGATCAGCTCCGGCATGGGGCCTGCGGCTGCCTCATCCACGCCTTCGAACCTGCTCGCGTATTCGGCAATCCGGTCCAGGGTCTGCGGTGTCATGAACTTGCCAAGCTCGGCCGTGCGCGCTGTGATCGACAGGGCGTCAAGCTTGCCAGCCTTGCCGTCCTCGACGACGCCCCAGTACGCGTCCCACAGGCCTTCAGGTGAGGGCTCTGCGGGCCGGGCGAATGAATAGATCGGCGCGGCATCGACGGGCGTGCCGGACCATCCGGCTGCCAGGGCGTCATACGTTTCGGCAATCCGGTCCTGTTCGAGAAAGGCGACATGGGCCAGCGTCGCTGCGATGGCCAGCCGGTCGGCCTTGTCAGATGGATTGCTCGTTGACGCACAGCGCGTCGCTGCAGCCCTGAGCGCGTCCGGCGGCAAGGGCGCTTCAAGCGCTTCGAGAAACTGAGATTTCATCTCTTCCATATCCATTCCCTCGTCCTCTTTTTTTTTAACGGTGGTTCTAGGCGTTGATGCACACCTGTCTTTGTGTTCCGAGCCCTTCAATACCGAGGGTCACCACGTCGCCGGCTCGAAGAAAGCGCGGAGGAGTCATCGACAGGCCCACACCCGGGGGCGTGCCTGTCGAGATAATGTCGCCTGGCTGCAGGCTCATATACTGCGAAAGATAGCTTACAAGGTGCGATACCCCGAACACCATAGTCGCGGTTGAGCCCCGCTGCATGGCTTCGTCGTTCACGTCGAGCCACATGGAGAGTTTCTGCGGGTCCTCGACTTCATCACGGGTGACAAGCCATGGACCAATCGGGCCGAACGTATCGGCGCTTTTGCCCTTTACCCATTGCCCGGTACCTTCCAGCTGAAAGGCGCGTTCAGACACGTCATGCACGACGCAGTAGCCGGCAATATGGTCAAGGGCGTCGGCCTCACTGACGTATTTGGCCTCTTTGCCGATCACGACGCCGAGTTCGACTTCCCAGTCGGTCTTTTCCGACCGGCGGGGAATTTCAAGCTTGTCGTCGGGCCCGCAAATCGCGCTTGTCGCCTTGAAGAAAATCACCGGCTCGGCCGGCACGTCGGCCCCCGTTTCTGCTGCATGATCAGCGTAGTTCAGACCGATGCAGACGAATTTTCCAACGCCCGTGACACATGGCCCGATACGTTCGGCAGGATCTAGACTTGGCAGGGTTGTCAGATCAATCTTGCGAAGTTGATTGAGCACAACGTCGTCGAGCGTCAGGCCGTCCCAGTCATCGATGAGATCGCTGACATCGCGCGGCTCGCCATTCGGGTCGATTATGGCCGGTCGCTCACGCCCTGGCGGACCAACTCTAAGAAGCTTCATGAGGCATCTCCCTAATTGGTCCAGCCGCCATCGACGACATGAACGGCCCCGGTCGTGAATGCGGATTCTTCGGAAACGAGATAGACCGCCAGTTCTGCGATCTCTTCCGGCCTGCCCAGACGGCCCATGGGCTGGCGGGAGACAAACTTTTGCCTTGCCTGCTCATAATCGCCCTGAGCGCGCATCCGGCCCTGCAGGGACGGACTGTCGACGGTTCCCGGGCAGATCACGTTGCAGCGGATATTGTAGCCGACATAATCGGCTGCGATCGCCTTGGTGAGGCCGATGACACCGGCCTTGGTCGCGCCATAGGCAAATCTGTTGGGCGCGCCTGTGACGCTTGAGGCGACAGAGCTCATGTTGAGGATCACGCCACGGCCCTGTTTCACCATCCTGGGAAGGACGGCGCGCGACATCTCATACATTGAGGTGAGATTGATCAGGACGGATCTGTCCCAATCCTGACGGCCGCAGTCCTCAATGGTGCCGTTATGAACCCAGCCTGCGACGTTGAAGAGGATGTCCAGGCCCGGCTGGCTTTCGATCAGATCCGCAATTGCGGCGCTATCGGTCACGTCCAGAAGGTGTGTTTCGATATTGGTTGTATCAGCGAGCGTTTGCAGAGCGGCCGGATCGATATCAGTTGCGATGACCCGCGCATTCTCTCGCGCGAATGCAATCGCCGAGGCGCGGCCAATACCGGCGCCGGCGGCGGTTATCAAAGCGGTCTTTCCGTCAAGCCTGCCCAAGCTGGCCTCCTGAATTCTTGAGGTAAATTCGCTCGGCGTTCGTTCGCCAAACCGACGCTTCGTGCCCGGCAAAGTGCCGTTTGATGAGGCGTTCGCTCTGAGCGGCCCAGTCGGCATAACTTGCGGCCATGGTCAGGACCGGCCAATCGCTGCCCCAGAGGACGCGCTCATGTCCGAAACAGTCGGCGATATGCTCGACGACAGACCCGATCGAGACGTCGTCGGTGCGGTCGCCCGCTTCGGTGGGCAGGCCTGACAATTTGGTGGAGACGTTCGGACAGGTCGAAAGCGCCTTAATGTCAGCGCGCCAGTCATTGAGATCGCCGCTCGCGATCGGTGGTTTGCCGGCGTGATTGACCACGATGCTGAGGTCTGGGTAGCGCTGGGCCAGCGTGGTCATGACGCTGATAAGGTCAGGCCGGGCATGGCCGTCGAAAACAAGTCCGCTCTCGCTCATGGCCTTGAGCGCAGGGGTAATGTCGTCCTGCAGGATCCAGCGCGGGTCAGGGCGGTCGGCTATCATCGGCCTCACGCCAACAAGCCCTTCCTGCGCCGCGCCGCGCCTTACTTCGTCGGCCGCAGTCTCGGATTGAAAATCGACCCAGCCGACAACGCCGGCTACCCGCTTGTCGGCTGCCGCAAGGGACAGGAGAAAGTCAGTTTCGGCGGCGCTCGCTGCGGCTTGCACGAGGATGAAGCGCTGGACGCCTGCCTGTTCAGCCTCGGGCCAGGCATCATTGATGCTGAAGTCTTTGTAGATTTCGGAGAGGTCCGGCGTCAGCCAGGTGTAGTCGCCGCGCGCCAACGTCCATACGTGGAGATGAGCGTCGAGCTTGGCGATCATGAGGGCACCGGCGCGTTGTCGGCGATCAGGTCATTCTTGCGGAGCGCGACCCACATATCCGGGTCGATTCCCATTTGTGCCCATTCGGCGATCTGGCGAACCTCTTTGCCGGTTCTGGCGCCTGCAAGCACGGTCGTGACGGCTGGATGCGCAGCGCAGAATTGGAGCGCTGCGGCGGGTAATGGGATGCCGAAACTGTCGCAGATATGACGCAGCCTGGCGGTCCGTTCGACGGCCCAGTCCGGGGCGGTGTCATAATTATAGTGGAGCGGTTGATCTGGCTCTGCTGCGAGCAGGCCAGAATTGAACGCTCCGCCAATCATCACCTCGATTCCGCGCTGGTGGCAGGTGTCCAGGAAAGGGAGCGATTCCTCATGTTCCAGCAGAGTGTAGCGGCCTGCGATGAGAAGGCAGTCGAGTTCAAACTGATCGATCACTTCCGCACAGACCTCGACCTCATTCACGCCAAGTCCTATACGGCGTGTGAGCCCCTCAGCCTTCATAGCAGCCATTTCCGGTAGAGCTTCGTCTAGCGCTTGCCGCAGGGTGTCCTCATGGGCGTCGCCATGGGTCTGGCGCCCGATATCGTGCAAGAGAAGCGTATCAACACGATCGACGCCGAGCCGGGCCTTGCTCCCTGCAAAGGCGTCGCGGATTCCGGCGGCGGAGTAATCAAATCGAGGGATGAACGGCGCCGGGGATGCAAATCCGTTGTCAGGGACCGGGGTTTCACCTGTAGGCTCAAGAACTCGGCCAACCTTGGTCGAAAGCGAGGGGTGCCAATCGGTCTGCGCGAGGCAGTCGCCGATGCGCTGCTCGCTCAGCCCATGTCCGTAGAAAGGCGACGTGTCGATGAGGTCGAGCCCGATCTCGCGGGCGGCCAGAAGCGCATCCAACGCCTCGGCTTCAGAGACTTCGCTATAGAGATTGCCAAGCCCGGCAGCGCCGAGACCAAAACGCGGCAGATCAACAGGTGCGAAAGGCTCTGCAGGACGCGTCACTGATGCACGTCCTCCGCCCAGACGGGACCGCCGGGAAACTCGTGATCGGCGAGGCTCTGGGGCCACATGTCTATCGAGTAACCCGGCTTGGTCGGAGCGATATAACGACCATTCCGGATTTCGATTGGATTGAGGAAATGTTCGTGGAGATGAGCCGCGTGCTCAATGACGCGGTCGTCCATCGTGCCTGAAATACAGACATAATCGATCATGGAGAGGTGCTGTACATACTCGCAGAGCCCGACACCGCCGGCATGCGGGCAGACCGGAATACCTGCCTTGTCCGCCATCATCATGACGGCCAGCACCTCATTCACGCCGGCCAGACGGCAGGCATCAATCTGGCAGAAACCGATCGCTTCAGCCTGCAGGAACTGTTTGAACATAACTCTATTGTGAGCATGCTCGCCGGTCGCAAGTTTCAGAGGCGCAACCTGCTCGGCGATTGCCTTGTGTCCAAGGATGTCATCCGGGCTGGTCGGTTCTTCGATCCAGTAGATGTCGTATGGGGCCATCGCCCTGGAGGCCGTTACAGCGTCGGCCACGTCCCAGACCTGATTGGCGTCAACGCTCAGGCGGACATCATTGCCGAGCGTGTTACGAAATAGTGCACACCGCTCAACATCCTGCTGAAGGTTGCCGCCGACCTTGATCTTGAAATGCCGCCAGCCTTCGGCATGCGCGACTTTCAGCTTTCGCACGATCTCTACGTCGCTGTATCCGATCCAACCCGCCGAAGTCGTGTAGGCCGGATAGCCATCTTTCATGAGGCGCTCTATTCGGTCAGCGCGGCCAGCGTACTGAGACTCCAGACGCTCCAGCGCAGCCTCTTCAGGCAGGTAGTCGCGGATATGGCGGAAATCGATCGCCGAGAGGAATTTCGCTGGCGAGAGATCGCTGACATAGCGCCATAGCGGCTTGCCTGCGCGTTTTGCGAGGGCATCCCAGACGGCATTGATCAGGGCGGCCGCCGCGAGATGGACAACGCCCTTTTCGGGACCAAGCCAACGATACTGGCTGTCATTCAGCAAAAGCCGCGAGGCGAGCCCGAGGTCTTCCTCGAATTCGTCGAGCTTGCGCCCTACCAGGTGAACCCCCAGACCCTTGATCGCAGCAACACAAAGGTCGTTGCCGCGTCCAATCGTGAAGGTCAGGCCATGACCGGTCGGGTCGCCGCCGCTCATTTCGATCGACGCGTAAGCGCACGAATAGTCCGGATCGGGATTCATCGCATCCGATCCATGGCTGTCCCGCGATGTCGGGAAGCGGATATCGCGGGCGCTAATGCCGATGATCATGCAGACACGTCCAGAGCCAGGATTTGAACAGCCGTGTCCGCCCACTCTGGTACGCTGACCTGCAGCATACCGTCGGCGGCCGACCAATTGCTGACGCCTCCGCCGAGCTGGCTGACGGAATTCACTGCGCTGATCTGGTCGGGCAGCTTTACACTTACCTCCGTTTCGCCGGGGATGCCGAGGAAGTGAATGTAGACCTTCCCTGCCGCGGTGTTGTGCGTCGCACCGATAGCAACATCAGCAACGGTGGTTTCAGGCAATGCGAGCGGCCGCGTGTGGTGGACCGCAGGGCCTGCTGTTTCTAGCCATTTTCCAACCGCTTCCAACCGTGACGCCTGGCCGGGCGGAATGATCGTGTCACCGCGCGGGCCGACATTCAGAAGGACGTTTCCATTGAAACAGGCTGAGCTTGCGAGCATGTGTGCAATGGCATCGCGGCTGATATAATCCTCGTCGCTCTCGTTGCGGTTATAGGCAAAGGAATGGCCCATTCCGCGCGTTGTTTCCCACTGGAACGGCAGGATCCGGTCGAACATGCCGTATTCCGGCGTGCGGGCGTCCCAGACAGGTGGCTTGGGCGGAATAATGCCGGTAAGCCCCTCAGGACGCTCGAAGGCGTCCGTCGCCAGCGAGCCGTCAGGTGTGATCCAGCGATCATTGGTCAGACCGTCCGGCACGTCATTGTAGTATTTGGCGAGAATTTCGAAGGAATCTTTCTCGGCCGGGTAGGCGATGTCATTCCAGAGATAGTCGGGCTTGTAACGGTCGATCAGCTCTCGGTAATGCGCATTCGCGTATTCGATATAGTTCTCATCCTTGCCAGGCATGGATGTCAGGAAGTCTGCAAAGCTCTCGATCCGCTTGTGCTTGAACGTCCAGTCCACGCCGCCGGAATAGTAGACGCCGAATTTTAGACCTTCAGCGCGCACGGCTTCTGCGAGTTCGCCGACGACATCGCGGGTTGTGTGCCAGTTGTCCTTGTTCGGATTCTTTACATCACTCGGCCAGAGGGCGAATCCGTCATGGTGCTTGGTCACCAGAACCACATAGCGCGCGCCAGACTGTTTGAAGAGCCGCGCCCAAGAGGCCGGGTCCCAGGCGTCCAGCGCCTCATTGAAGGCTGCGCCGAAATTGTCGTACGAATAGTCTTCGCCATAGGTTTCGCGGTGGTATTTTGCCGTCGCGCTGTCCTCGAACATCATCGTGTTCTGGTACCAGTCGGCATAGGGCGTGTTTGCGAAGCCCGCTTTCTCGTCCGTGGTATCCAGTTGATCGATCTGGACCTTGTGCGGCGCAAAGGCCGGTATCGCCGCAGGCCCCCAGTGGATGAAAATGCCGAATTTTGCGTCCTTGAACCACTCAGGCACGTCGTGCTGGCTGAGGCTCTCGGCGGTTGGCTTGAATTTGCCCTGCACGCCACTCATTGGACAGCACACGCACAGATGTTGACGCTCAAAGTCATCATTATTTCCTCCCATGGTGCCATCCTTATCTGGACGGTCTATAGGAGGATCGTACGCTCAAGGTGTTTCATATGCAAGCAAGATGTTTGTATATGAATGGGGCACTGGTGTATTGCCTTAGAATGAGAATTTTCTCGTAAACAATCCAAAACCAGTGAGAAGGGGAGAGCGACGATGGAACGCAAAGCCTGGATGATAAAGCTGAAGCCGGAAAAGATAGCAGAATACAAGAAGCTACATGCCAATGCATGGCCCGCGATTCTGAAACAGATTAGCGACTGCAATATTCGCAATTACAGCATCTACCTACGCGAGCCAGAGAACATCCTGTTTGGAATCTATGAGTATCACGGGACCAATTTTGAGGCGGATATGGCCCGAATGGGCAATGATGCCGAGACACGTCGATGGTGGGCCGTCACCGACCCTTGTCAGGAACCCCTTCAATCAGCGGGGCCGGGAGAGTGGTGGGTGCCGATGGAAGAAGTCTTTCATCTCGACTAGCTGATCTTGGGTACGTGTCCCAAAGCCACTGAAATGCGATCGGCAGCCGATGCGATCAGTGCAGGCGCATCATCCACCAGAATCTTGGTTCGCCGCGTGACGACAAACGGTACGGTCAGACTAGCGACTGCGGATTCGCTGGTGGAATCAAATACCGGCGCACCGATGTCTGTCACGCCGTCCACCATGCGCGAGGGCATACAGACATGCCCGTCCGCCCGTATCTGGATGGCTTTGTCCTGCAGCGTGGTGAGGTCGGCCTGCGACGCCCCGCCCGCCTTCAGGTGTTCCAGGATGCGGATGGCCTGCGCTTGCGCGGCAAAGGCAAAGAGAACAAGGCCAGAGGCGGAATGGAGTATGGAGCGCCGGTGGCCGAGCCGCACGCTGAAGCCAACATCGTCAGGGCTTTCGGTTCTCGCAATGACGACGATCTGGTCCGAGCTGACCACGGCTAACTGGATTGATTGCATCATTTGCGAGGCGAGCGCGGCCATTTCCGGGAGGGCCGCTTCATGCAGGTCGCGTTTGGGCGGAGAGCGCATTCCAACCTCGAAGAGACGGTTGGACAGCTGCAGCTTCTCCGGATCCTCCGTTCGCTCGACATAGCCGCGCATCTCCAGCACCACAATCATCCGGTAGATTTCGTTCCGCGAGCGGCCGATCGTGCGGGCGATCTCGGCAATGGAAAGAGGCGTTCGGACGCTTGCTAAGCATTCGAGAATATCAAGGCCCTTTTCAAGGGCCGGCGCTTTATAGGGGGCGTCAGTCATTGAGCGGGTCGCCTGCTATCCGGGGGCTCTGTTTTGTATATGAACGAGCGGTGTCTATCCATACGGTCTCTGCGCAGCTGCTAAACCGGCACCTCAGTATCAGCCTTGGAGGCCGAGCATCTGCCTTGCCGCAACTTCTGCGGTATCGAGGGAGCCTGATATTTCCTTGACTGGATCAGACTGCCGGTCTGACGTCATCCATTTTTGATAGGCAAGGTCCGCCGCGGCCAGCAGGAGGCGCGCAACCAGATCGGGCCGGTAGTCCGTATCCCGGTCCCGTCCGAACTCCGCGGCGACGAAGCGTCCGAAAATCTCGGCCTGGTCGGTGTTGAAGGTGGCTGAGGCAAAGGCGAGATCGGCGTCCGACTGCAGGGCGCTCCAGAAGGTCGCTTCGGGCCTGTTTGCTTCAGCCAGCGTTTTTGCCCGGTCGAAAGCCTCTGCCCTGAAGAAAGCGAAGAAACCGGTTGAGCCGCGCGCGTCGAAAGCACGCTTGCGAAGGGCGTCTGTCCGGTCCTGGACCAGCGCCAGCGCAAGATCCGCCTTCGTCTTGAAGTGCATGAAGAGCGTGGTGACATGCACGTCCGCGCTGTCGGCAATCGTCTGCATGGTGGTGGCCGCATATCCTTCCTTGCGAAAATGATCGCCCGCGGCCTTGAGGATCGCGGCGCGGGTGCGGCGGCGGCGTTCTGTTCGGCGCGGATATTTGACCTTCGGTTGCTTCATGGATGCGTCTTCGCTTCCTCGCGATGTGCCGGATTTCGGTGTCTTTGCCATATGTCGTCTCGTCAGATTGTAGCGAAGCGGCTGTGGCCTCTATGCCGGTAGGAATTATGGGGCACATCGACCATCACGGCCAATGACATCGGATGCACTCCGTTCACCTCTCCAGTGGCTAAGCCTCCTTCAGGCCCCATCACGGCGCTCCCTTTGGCGGCGACAGTCCTTCAGCGCGGCGGCGTGCCAGCTCATCCACCGCATGCTGATGGTCAGCGCGGCTGACCGGATAGAAGCTCATGATGAAGAGCGCGATGGTCACAAAGCCCGCTATCGAGAGCGCGAACACAATGGCGAGCTCATTGGTTGTCGTAAGGTCGACGACGCCAGGTTCGGCATCCTCGGGAAATCCGACCAGCGTCAACAGCAGGCCTGAGACCAGGATGCCCATGCCGGAAACCGTTTTATTGACGAATGTCGTTGCCGAAAAGATGAGGCCCTCGGACTGGCGACCTGTCTTGAGCTGTATCTGGTCGGTCACATCGGCCACCATGGAGGCTGTAAGGATCGCCGCTGCGATGACGGCCATCACGGTCACGGTCGTGAATACAAATAGCAGGGGCACAAGGGCGTCGCTCTCGTTGGATGGAAAGAGGCCGATCAGCCGCAGTCCGACAGGCACGACGATGGATAGCATCGTGATGAAATAGAGCGTCAACGTCGTCCATTTCTTGCCAAAGAGTTTTGACAGTGGAAGCACGACCAGGAAGGCTAACACAACACCGAGAAGGCCGCTCGATGTAAGCAGGGCAATCTCTTTTGACGACAGCTCCCAGAAATAGGTCTGCATGTATATGCTAAGTGCCGCGCTCAGTCCGCCCGACATGGACCCGAAAATGCTTCCCAGCAGAAGCGGCGCATTTGTGCGATGAAACAGGGTCGCGAGCATGTTGCGCAGGGTCTGGAGAAGCGGCTCTTTCGGAGGGGGTGGCGGGGTCACAAGTGTTGAGATGCGGCCATGCGTGCCGAACGTTGAGACCAGGATGGAGATGGCCATGAGCGGCGCGGCTATGGCGGCGTATTTCAGATAGCCTGACGGGTCCAGAAGCCCGCCCGGCGCGGTCGGATCATCAGCAAATATGGCGCTGAACACAAAGACGCCCATCAGGATGCCGCCAACGACACCAAAGAAAAAGCGATACGCCACAAGCTCTGTTCGCTCGTGATAGTCTTGGGTGAACTCGGCCAGCAGCGCCGTCGACGGAATTTCATATACGCCAAGGGCAATGCGCGTCCCGCTGGTCAGGACCAGTAGATATACAAAGAGCATTGTGTCCGAGGCCGCCATCGGTGGTGACCAGAGCAGAAAGTAGAGAAGACCGACGGGAATGACCGACGCATACATGAAAGGGTGCCGCCGGCCCCACTTGCTGCGAACGCTGTCCGACCACTGGCCAACGACCGGGTCAAGAATGGCGTCGGCCACCATTGCGATCATGATGGCAAGACCCACCCAGGCCGCCGGCAAGCCGACGACCTGGTTGTAGTAGATCATCAGGAGGACATTGAACCCATTGTCCTTGATGCCGAATGCGACGGTGCCGAGCCCGTATACAAACTTGGTCGTGAAGGGCAGTTTGCCCGCTTTTCGAATGGCGTTTGTCTTCATGCGTCAGCTAGAATTTTAGCTGGAGCTGGACGCCATATGTGCGCGGCGGTGTCAGGTAGAGGGTTTGCGACACGCCGAATGGCTGGATGCGCAGCGTGCCGGTCGCCCCGTCAAACCCCTGCTCGTCGAAGACGTTCTTCACATATGTCATGACCTGCAGGGTGTCGCTCGGATTACGCCACAGGCCGATAAGGTCGACTTGGTCGTAGGCCGGGGTCTGTGTGTAGGAGCGGTTGAAGACACCGTGATAGGTCTCGTCGCGCCAGGAATAGTTCCCCGAAAGCGTCACATCGCCATTGACGCCCAGCGGGATGTCATAGCTGACATTGAGACCGAACTTGTGCGGAATCGTCCGCGGCAACATCTGGCCTTTCAGATCCTGCGGCTGGTTTCCGCCCGACGCCGGACCGGAAGGTTGGGCGCCGGGTTGCTGGGCCAGCGGGTCCGCCACATCGACAAAGCAGCACGCTTCACGCACTTCGGAGTCGTTATAGGCATAGCTCGCAAGCACGCGCAGGGCGTCCGTAGGCGTCCAGCGGGCTTCAAGCTCTAGGCCCTGGGCCCGCGAATCCTCGAGGTTGAAGAAACGGGTGAGCTGGATGCCGTTTTCAATAACATCGAGCGGCACCTGCAACCCATCATAGGAATAGGAATAGGCTGTCGCGTTCAGCTGGAAATTCGTGCCGAACGATTTCTTGGCGCCGATCTCAATCGCATCAAGAAGCTCCTCATCGGTTTGCGGGAACTGGCTGATCCCCCCCGCATTAAAGCCGCCGGATTTATACCCGCGGCTATAGCGAAGGAAGTAGTTGCTGGACGCATCGGGTTGCCACTGAATACCGGCCGTGCCGGATACCGCATCCCACTCTCCAGAGAGGTCACGTTGGGCCAGACCTGTAACCGGGTCGATCGTGACAAGGCTCGCCACACCCGGCGCGTTTGAGTTCGACACAGTCGAGGGCGTCAGATCAAGCGCTGGCGCGAGATTACCTGAGCCGCCAACGGTGAAGCCTGGAATAACGCCATAGGCGATAACCCGAAGAAATTCGGAGCCTTCCTTTTCGTCCATCGAATAGCGAAGGCCGCCCGTCAGGGTGAGCGTGTCGGTGATCGAGTAGTCGGTTTGCGCAAACAGCGCATAGGACTTGTTGTTGATGTCCGAGATCGCCGTTACGAAGTCGCCGCTTGGGTTGGCTGGCCCGCCAACGGGGGCAAGGATCTGCGGCTGCGCGGCGTTGCCGAAGTGCGACTCCTGCAGAAAGTCCTCTTCATAAAGATAAGCACCGACGATCCACCAGAAATCACCATCACCTGACGACTGGGCCGTCAGCTCATGGCTCCAGAACTCCTTGTCCTCGGTGTAGTCGAAAGTGCGCTGCGGGAAGATGGTTGCCGGGGTACAGACCGGACCGAAGGCAACACGCAGGAACTGACAGTTTGGTCCGCCTGTGAAGACCTCGCCTGCGGCTGGATTGGGTGCGTCCAGAGGAAAGGAATAGGAAAGAACGTTTGTGCTGTCGTCGTCGCGGAATGAATTATAGAAATAGGTCCGATACCCGCCGAGATACTTGATATCGATATTATCCAGGTTCCACGTCGCGATCGCCGAGATTCCATAATCGTCGTCAAGACTGGAGCGTGTCGTGGTGTCGACGTTGAACTTGCGAATATCCCTCTGGCCGGGGTTCGTGGTGACGTCGCCCGCCAGGAAAAGATTGGCCTGCGAATACCCAAAAGCTGCGCCGGGAGTGAGGTATCCGGTCGGAACAGGGGAAACATCATAAGGACCAGCGAGATTGGTGGTGCGGTTGAGAAGATCGCTCTCTGCCGTGTCTGCTCTCAGCCAGACTGAGAAATTATCTGCAAGATCGGCTTCCAGCTGGAGCTCGAGATACGAGCTTTGCTGGGCGCCCGCTTCATCCGGCCCGCCTGCCACGTTCTCGAAATAACCTTCATCCTGATTGGAGTAGGAGAGGCCGATCTTCGCCCGCAACCGGTCGGTGATTGGGCCGGAAACAGCGGCTTCGGCAGTGATGGTGTCATAATTGGCCGCTTCCAGTCGTGCCTCGGTTGTGAAAGTGTCGGTTGGGCGTTTGGAGATGACGTTGATCGCGCCGCCAATCGAATTGCGGCCATAGAGCGTGCCTTGTGGCCCGCGCAGGACTTCGACGCGCTCGACGAAGAAATCGCTTTTGGAAACAGATCGTGTCGACGCGTCATAGATGCCGTCGGAATAGGTCGCTACGCCTGGGTCGGAGCCGTTCGTATTGGTCTGGCGGCCGACACCGCGAATAAAGACGCGGTCGTCGCCGGCGGAAAAGGCGAGGCTGGGTGTGAAGCGGGCGAAATCGCTCAGATTTTCCAGCGCGAGGTCGCGGCGAATGTCGGCTGTGAACGCCGTTACGGCGACAGGAACATCCTGAAGATTCTGCTCACGCTTCACTGCGGTCACCGTGACCTGATCCAGTTTGCGGGTGCTGTCTCCTGCGTCCTCTTTGGCGGTGGCCATATCTCTATCGGCCTCCTCCTGCGCCAATGCGGCGCCGCTGAATGCAGCAAGAACAGTCAGGCTTGCAGCCGCCAGCAACAATGATCTCTGTCTCATTTATTCCTCCCTTACGCTCCCGGTTCTCCGACCAGGATTTCGATGAGCGTACGATAGATTAATCTAGTAGAATAGAGTTACCTAAGGGCAGGCGCCTGAAACCTGTACGTCGGCTTGGAAGGCCGTTGATGAAGCAATCGACAACCGCCTGACATAAGCGCCCTGAAAAGTTGCTGACTAATCCAGCCGCAGAACCTTCAGCGAGGTGTCTATCGCGCTAGCTCAAATTGAGCCGCAAGGCGCTTCGAGCTGGAAACACTGCATTGATTTGCCTGATAGGATTAAGATCAGGGCAGGGGAGCTGGAGCTCAAGATGGATGCGAAACCTCTGTCGGAGACTATAGGCATTGATGCAAGCGAGCAGTCGAACGAGGCGCTGGTTCACGCTGAAGCGTTCGTAATGAAGAGGCGGGGCGTTGAGACCGTGCTCATGCTGGATGCTGCACCGGCGCGGTAAGATTCGACGCTCATAAATGCCATCGCCAAAGCGCATGTCTGGATTAGGGCCTGGCGCGACGGTTCTTCTCTTTCAGGCGTCTTAAAAAGTATAGGAGGGGCACCGTCGCCGCTTCATCAGCGTTTGAAGCTCGCCTTCCTATCGCCGGCGATCACTAAAGCTAATCATCTCGCGGGAAGCAGAGGCCTGAGGACCTGAAAAAGCCCGCCGGTGGCGGGCGTTTCGGGAATTTATCGGACCCAGGATTAAAATTCGGGGCAAGTGGCGGAGAAAGAGGGAAACGGCGAACGGCTAATAAAATAACAATATAAACAATGGCATATAGATCCGACGGCCTTCTGAAATGAAGCGCATAATGTAGCAATTTGAAGGTTTGGTATTTCTCTCCTGCAACGGGTTGCAACCCAAAATGAAGGTCGCCGCTTGCCCTTCCGGCGATCGCATCAACCTCGCCGGCGATCGCCACTCGTGCTGCGACGATAGCGTCGATTAGTTCCGGCACTCTTCTACGCACATCGGGCGGCCGGTAACCTTGGCTGAAAAAAAGTTGAAATAGCGGAAGAGATTTCAGAACGTCCAGTAACGGTAACCAACGCAACCTATGCGCTCAATTGTTAAGTTGCGCTTACAATGCCCTAGGTGACGCTCTGGAATTTTGCTTTGCTAGCCCCAATGACGCCTGATCACCCCGGCGCGCTTCCCCTTGAGAGCGCGCTTTTTCTGAAGCGGTGGCGGTATTGTCAGCTAGTTCAAACTCGTCTCGGGTTTCCGGGGAGCAAGTGTTTTCGCGCAACCAAAAAACAGCGCCATTCGAAAATTGCGGCGTGGCGGTTCCGGCTGAAAAGAGATCGTTGGTCGAAACGGCGGTGAGATCAGGGCGGTCGAGATCTCCCCTATCAAGCCAAGTTGTTCTGACGATATTGAGCAGGACAAGGGACAGCCTTTTCAATCTAAAAATTGCATTGTATGACAATAGGACATAAGGCGGCATGGTCGGTGAGTTGGCCAATTTCGCCGACGGAGGGAATGCGCGATGAAACCGCGGACGTAGAGTCATCCAGGTTCCGCGCCGGAAAAGAAGAGGTTCAATCCATGACTTACGCCGACCAGATCAAAACCGTGAAAGACTATGTCAGGCTGCCGTTTCTGTATGATCACTGGTATGTCGCGGGTTTCAAGGATGAGTTCGACCGCACGCCAAAGGCTAGAACGCTGCTTGAGCGGTCTCTCGTGTTCTACCGCTCTGAAGCAGGCGAGCTTCTGGTTTTCCAGAACAGGTGCCTGCACCGCTCATTCCCGCTTTCCGAGAGCAAGCTGGAGGGCGACGAACTGGTCTGCCGCTATCATGGAATTCGCTATGATACAGAGGGCGCGGTTACCCGCGTCCCATGCCAGGCGCACGTTCCCAATCGCAAGTTACGCAAGTATCCGGTCAAGGAAGTCGGACCATTTGTGTTTATCTGGATGGGCGAAGCCGACGATCCTCGCAAAGAGGAAAAGTTCGTCAAACTCCCGTTCCTGGAGGACCCTTCATTCAGGACCGTAAGTGATGTCGTCGAACTGAAGAGCAATTACCTGCTCATGCAGGAGAATTTGAATGACCTGACGCACTTCTCCTACCTGCATCGCGACAGCTTTGGAATTGATGACAGCTTTCTCGACAATGAGCGCGTTATTGAGAAAACGCCCGAAGGCATACACTGCAAGCATATTGCCTATTTCGATGGCCCGGCCGCGGCACAATTGCCGCCTGACGTTCACCCCATGCTTGAAGGCCAGAAGCTTGAAAAATGGGACGGTGGGACGGCTGTTTCGCCGGGCATATTCAAGGGATACGCGCCGGTCTTCTATACGGACAAGGACGGGAAACGTGCAGCGCTTGAATCGTTCGTGATGCACTACCTGACACCCGAAACCCGGTCGACCAGCCATTACTGGTGGTCGATTTCCAACAATTACGCGATCGAGAACGACGAATATTATGCTGCCGTCAAACAGTTCGCGAATGTGGGTTTCGAAGAAGACCTGTGGGCCTGCGAGAACATGCAGAACCTTCTCGACAATGACAGGATCGAATTCGAGGAAATGGTCATCGCGGGCGACCAGGCCGGTATGTTGTTCCGAAAGGTGATGCTCGACTGGGTGCAGACCGAGCACGGTGCCGGGCCCGCGGACTGACAAGTGCCTTGGCAGCCTATCCAGACGCCTGTTTCCTTCTCCTGTAGTGAAAGCGCAATTGATGTCCGAAACTCTGAGCAAAGTTCCCGTCTATGAGCCCGACCTGTTTTCGAGGGAAGCGCTGAAAGATCCATTCCCGCACTATCGGCAGATCAGGGATCTCGGCCCGCTGGTCTATCTGTCATCTGCAAGAATGTATGCGCTCTCGCGCTTCGATGACGTCAAGGTTGCGCTTCGATCAGCTGACAGACTTGTTTCATCTAAAGGCAATTCACTCAATGACGTTGCCAATGGCATGGCCAAGGACAGCACCCGCCCTGGTGTCATCATATCAGATGGCGAGATGCACCAGCATTTGAGAGCGCCATTGGTGCGCCAGATGGCTCCCGGAGCGATCAAGGAAAACCGGGCACGGTTTAAAGAGATGATCTCCGAACAGGTGGCATCCCTCAAAGGCGGCCAGACTTTTGACGGTGTGGACGCGCTTGCGAAACATCTCCCCCTGGCTGCAGTCTCGCATCTTCTCGGTTTGCCGGAAGAAGGGCGCCAGAACATGCTTCGATGGGCCGCTGCGACTTTCAATATCATGGGCCAGAACGTGGAGCATTTCCAGGAGGACATGATGACGGCGCTGGAAGGCTTTCAGTACCTGGAGGATATTGATCGGAAGAGCCTTGTGCCCGGGAGCTGGGCAGCAACTCTCTTTGAGTTGATGGATGAAGGAAAGCTCACAGAGCCGGAGGCCCGCGGATTGATGGGCGACTTCATGATCCCGTCGCTTGATACGACCATCTTCGCCAAGGGAAACCTGCTTTATAATCTCGGAAAGAACCCGGACCAGTGGCAGATGATCAAGTCAGATCCGTCACTCATCCCGAGCGCTGTGCTGGAAAGTGTGCGGCATAGTGCGGTGGTACGCTGGTTCTCACGTTACGCTGAAACGGACTACACTGAAGGGGACGTGCACCTTCCCAAGGGAGAGCGCGTCGCCATCATGTATGGTTCAGCCAATCGTGATGAGCGCCATTATCCCGACCCCGACAGCTTCAAGGCCGACCGCAATCCACGCGATCAGCTCGGTTGGGGGCACGGTCCGCATGTCTGCGCAGGGATGCACCTGGCGAGGCTTGAAATGGAAGTGTTGCTGGAAGCCCTGGTCGAACAGGTGGAGACGATCGAGGTCTTCGATGCGACGACTGGGGCCAACCAGGGCCTGTTCGGCTTCGAAAGCGTAAGTATGGCACTGAACTGATAGCCAAAGAAACCGTGTAGTTTCAAATGTTCGCCGCAACTCACTCACGGACCCGGACGGTGACCGTTGATGCTTCTGCGTACTCACTGACTGTTCGCCGGGTTTTCGTGAGATGAGCGCCAGGTTCGTAAGATAATTGCTCCAAGAAACTAGGATTGATCGATGAATGAAGTTGCTACCAAGCCTTCTGGCGAAATTCACCAAATGGGTCATGTTGATGTGCTAATTGTGGGCGCAGGCATATCAGGGATCGATGCCGCTTACCATTTGCAGAAGTATCTGCCCGGGAGGTCGTTTAAATTACTAGATGCACTTGATGGATTTGGCGGCACTTGGCGTTCGCATACATACCCGGGAGTTCGCTCGGACAGCGATCTCTTCACCTTTGGTTTTGGCTGGAAACCTTGGTCCGGACCTCCGATCGCCACAGCTGCCGAGATCCTTGCATATCTGGATGAAGTACTTGATGAACAGGATCTAAGGCAGCACATCCAATACGAGACTAAAGTTACGAAGGCGTCCTGGTCGAGTGCCGACCAGAAATGGACCATCATCGCGGAGCGCCTGAGCAGCGGAGAATTGGAAGCCTACACAACCGACTTCATGTGGATGTGTCAGGGCTACTATAATCACGAGAAGGGCTATACGCCGGAATGGTCGGGCATGGAGGATTTCAAGGGAGAGATCATTCATCCACAAGCATGGCGTGAAGACTTGGACTATAAGGACAAAAATGTTGTGGTGATCGGTTCAGGTGCAACCACGGCAACCATCGTGCCCGCCATGGCAGGTGAGGCCAAACATGTTACGGTTCTGCAGCGCTCACCTACTTACTTCATTGCCGCTCCTAATCGCGATGATCTGGTAAATCAATTGCGCGGATTGGATATTCCACCTGACTGGATTCATGACATCGCCAGAAAGAATGTATTGCATACTTCAGCGGTATTGATTGAAAGTTGCGAGAAAGAACCAGATCGCATGAAAGCGGAACTGATAGCGGGCGTTCAAGAATATCTGCCTGAAGGTTACGACACTCACATTCATTTCAATCCAAAATACAA
This sequence comes from Henriciella marina, assembly GCF_027213945.1. Classification (GTDB taxonomy): domain Bacteria; phylum Pseudomonadota; class Alphaproteobacteria; order Caulobacterales; family Hyphomonadaceae; genus Henriciella; species Henriciella marina_A. Next base: position 20,808 of record NZ_JAPWGW010000001.1, on the reverse strand, counting down.
GCCTTGGCAGCAGCGCATCGCCTTTGTGCCTGACGGTGACCTGTTCAAGTGCATCGCCAGCGGCGAAGCGTCTGTGGTGACCGACCACATAGATCACTTCACGGAGAAAGGTGTTCTTACGGAATCCGGTCAAGAGCTGGAAGCCGACATCATCGTCAGTGCCACCGGGTTGAACCTTCTGGTGCTCGGCGGAATTGAGTTTGACCTTGATGGCGAGGTTGTGGATTTTTCCAAGACTGTTGCCTACAGGGGGCTGATGTTCACTGGAGTGCCAAATCTGTGCTGGGTATTTGGATATTTCAGGTCAGCATCGTGGACCATGCGTTCAGATATTGTCTCAGAGCTGATGATACGGATATTCCGGCACATGAGTGAGAAGGGTGCGAAAGTCGTTACGCCCGAGCTGCGAGAGACAGATGGCGATATCAAAATCTTGCCATGGATGGATCCGGCAGTCTTTAATCCTGGTTACTTGCAACGAAGCCTACATTTGATGCCCAAGCAGGGTGACAGGCATCCGTGGATATTTGAACATGATTATCCGCTGGAAAGTAAGAGCTTTCCCGAGGCTGATCTCGACGATGGTTTGACCTATCGCTGAGGCAATCAATTATCGAGCGGAGCCACGAGGCAGAGCCAATCAAACGTAGCGGTCCTGTCCGACGGAGAGATAAACGCGTCGCCATCATGTACGGCTCACCCAATCGGAATGAGCGCCATTATCGTGACCCTGACCATCTTAAGGCCGATCCCAATCCGCGCGATCAGTTCGGTTGGGGCACGGTCCGCATGTCTGCGCTGGAATGCATCTGGCGAAGCTCGAAATGGAAGTGTTGCTGGAAGCCCTGGTCGAACAGGTGGAGACGATCAAGGTCTTCGATGCGACGACTGGGGCCAACCAGGGCCTGTTCGGCTTTGAAAGCGTCAGTATGGCACTCAACTGACCTGGCTGCTTTGCCGCAGATGCCTGAAGGCTAATATGCCGACGATGGTTAAAGACGGTCGCGGCAATTGAAGGTAAATGAATAAAGCCGACGGCCTCTGCAACCAGGTGGTCGATCGGGTGTCACAGCAACGAAACTGTTGGAACATACCAAGCCGCGCCTGGAATGCTCCGATGCTGCATTGAATGTGGTTTACAGCACATCTCAGCGTGTGCCCCACTATTTGATCGATTGTTTACAGCCGCATGTGGCCACAATGCCCTCGAGGGCTGCGTGTGTTATCTGAAGAGGCCGAAGCATAGGCTTACGGATTTGGAGGCGTCGTTTCGCTCGCGTGAGCCGTTATGACTTCATCGGGAGTGGCCAGCGTGGCCTTGTATATCTCCAGAGGCATGACCGGGTGAGGTTTGCTTTCGTCGTAAGGGGGCTGAGGAACCGTGCCGTTCTCCCCTGCATAGGAGGCCGGGTTCGTGAAGCGCTGCAACTCTTCTTCGGAAATGCCGGCAAGCTTCACGACTTCAGGGTCGATCCAGGTTTTCCGGGAATCCAGCGGATGCTCGGCCCCATCAGATGTTGCGATCTCGAGAGCCAGGTTCTCGGGTCCTGCAAAATAGATCGACTGGCAAAAGCCGTGGCGGATCGGGCCAATGACGTTGACACCGCGCGAGCGGATGCGGTCACGCATGTTCAGAAGTTCGTCCATGGTCGGCACATCCAGCGCAAGATGCTGCATCGTGCCGGGCGCTGAGGTGCCGGCGCCAGAGCCCGGATGCGTGACTCCAAACTCCGTCCCGACCTTCTCATTGCCCGGGATGAAGACAAAAGCGACGGAACAGTCATTGAGGGTCAGAAATCCGTGCCAGGCTCCTTCTACACCGTGCATCCAGTATAGCGCCGTGAGCTCCATGCCGAGGACGTCAGTGAAAAATTCGATCTGCTCTTTCATGTTACCTGTTGAGAGCGCGAGGTGATGAATGCCTGTTGGGTGTGTCATGTCAGGGCCTCCTAGATATTTGCCAGACAGAATTCGTGGACGGTTTTCGAGAACTTCTCGGTCTCGAAGAGCATGAGCTGATGGCCGGCGTCAGGGAAAATCTCGACTCGGACTGGCCCGCCGATCATGGTAGCCATGGCTTGCACAGCTGCCTCGGGCGCAAGCTCATCCTTTCCTCCAGCGGTGTAGAGTATGGGTTTTGTGTTCTGGTCCAGCGGCTCCGGTGGGTCGTATTGGAAGAGCGACGCCCACGAGGCCAGATCGTAGCTCCACGTATTATATGGATCGAGCTTCTTCTGCTCTTGCGCCCCCGTGTAGCCGTAATCCTTGTCGAAATTGAAGAAGCTGCCGATATTCAACGCGGCTCCCCGACCAAGTTGAGCAATGACAGCCTTAACATCGTCGCTGCGCCAGGGCGCACTCGGTTCTTTCAATAGCGGGCTTCCCGGGACGGCCAGCGAGCCCATGCAGATAACACCTGTCACAGCTGCGGCGTCCCGCGCCGAGATGGCCGCCGCAACACCGAGACTCGATCCGAGTGTGAAGACCGGCAGGCCTGTTTCGTTTCTGACATGTGTCGCCCAATCCCGGCTGGCCTGGGCCCACTCGTCCATCGTCCACTGGCCGCGCGGGCGGTTGGTCGTCGAGCGGCCGTGACCCGGCGCATCATAGCTCCAGATGTCTGCGCCCTTCGCGGAATGATGTTCGCAGAAGATGTCGTAGATCCCGCCATGTCCACCGAGGCCGTGGGAGATGACAAGGGCGTACTTCGGATCTTTTACGGTGTAGCGAAAAGCGTGCAGCTCATTGAGCAGATGCGTCTCGATTTTCATGGTTCCCTCCTCAATAAGCCCGTTCCAGTAGGCTGATTATGTCTTTTCGCTCGAGTGGTCTGACATTGGCGCGGACGAAGGCGTTCAGCATTGCGCCATCGGCAATTGCGTCGAAATGCTCTTCCTTGACGCCAACATCTCGAAGCGTCGTCGGCATGCCCAGCGAGGCAATCAGTTCGGCAACAATCTCGCTGGCTGGCTTGTCTGGTGCCCCCATCGCGTCTGCGATCCAGGCCTGACGCTCCTCAGTTGCGCGCGCATTGTATCGCATCACGTGCGGAAGCATCACGCAGCTGGTCAGTCCGTGCGGTACGTTGGCCACCGCGCCAAGCTGATGGCCTATGCCATGGCTGGCCCCGTATGGGGTGCGGTTCAGTCCAGTACAGGCGAGCCAGACAGCTGTCTGGCAGTCGAGCCGCGCCTCCAGATTGTGCGGTTCTTCCTTGGTTCTCTGCAATGATTGTCCAAACAGTCGCAACGCATGCAGCGCGCCAGCATCGGCCAGTGGCTCGGGCGAACTGGAGCAGATCGATTCAACAGCATGATCAATGGCGCGAACGCCGGTCGAGAACCACAACTGGTCGGGCGTGTGCACACAAAGTGCAGGGTCGAGGATGACGCTGGCCGAGCCAATCTTGGGCGATGTGAAGAGCTGTTTGACCTGTGTTTCCGTATCAACGCAGCCGGCGAGATCGCTGAACTCGGCGCCGGAGAGGGTGGTCGGGATGACAATTTGACGGAATGGCGGATCGGCCACATCAGGCACGACCCGGTTACCATTCGCGTCCACTGACACAGCCGCGCGTCCGATCTCGTTTGCCGCTGCAATGTTTTCAGCCAGGCAAATCAGCGCGACCTTGACGGTGTCCATCGGGGTGCCGCCGCCGATCGTGACGACAAGATCGGCCTTTGTCTCACGCAGGTAGTCGGCGAGGGCGATCACGGCCGAGCGCGGCACATGATCGACGAGATCTGTGAAAAGACCCGCACATTTGTCGCCGAGCGCCTCGATGATCGGCGTTACAATTGGGGTCTGGTCGACAATGACTTTCGGCGCAACCACCACAATTCGAGATGCCTGCCGCGTGTCGGCTTCCAACAGGGCTGCCTCATGCGCGGGAATGCCAATATGGACCCGCGCAAGATCGAGATTGTGAAAGGTGCGAGGCCGGATCATCCGCGTGCAAGCCTTCTTGCAAGGGACCAGCGGTGCACTTCAGAGGGGCCGTCATAGATGCGGAAACCGCGCATTTCCGTCGCGATCTGCGCCACCACGGTGTCGTGTGATACGCCCATTCCTCCGAGGATTTGTTGCGAACGATCAGCCACACGGTCGAGCGCTTCAGAACAGGCAACCTTGGCCAGGCTGGACTCGCGTCCCGCACGTTTGCCCTGATCCAGCGTCCACGCGGTATGCCAGATCGAAAGCTGGCTGAGGTGGAGGTCGATCTCGTTATCGGCGGTCAGAAAACCGACACCTTCGTGTTCCATAAGGGACTTGCCGAAGGCCATGCGGGTCCTGGCGTAATCGGTCGCGATATCGTGGCAGCGTTTGGCTGCGCCCCACCAACGCATGCAATGGGTCAGGCGGGCAGGGGCGAGGCGGACCTGCGCATAGCGGAAACCCTGGCCTTCTTCGCCAAGAATAGCGCTCTCCGGAACGCGCACATCCTTGAATTCGACTTCGGCGTGGCCGCCGGTAAAGGTGCGGTCGACGGTAGCGACATCCCGCACGATCTCGATGCCGGCTGTGTCCATGTCGGCGAAAAACATGGTCGCCGCGCCTTCCTCGCCGGATTCAGGCCGCGCCATGATGATGGCGAAGCCTGCACCGTGCGCGCCGGTGATGAGCCACTTGCGTCCGGAAATGACGAACTCATTCCCGTCCTTGCGGTAGGTTGTCTGCATCAGGCTAGGGTCTGACCCAGCGCCAGGCGCAGGTTCAGTCATCGCGAAACAAGACCGTGCGTCGCCTGCAGCGAGCGGGCGAAGCCATCGTTCTTTCTGCTCATCGGTCGCGACCTTGTAGAGCAAATTCATGTTGCCCTCATCGGGGGCGGCGCAATTCATCGCTACAGGTCCGAGGAGAGAGTATCCCGCCGCCATGAAGGCGATCGACATATCGACATGGTTTAGCCCCATGCCGCCGAAAGCCTTCGGAACGTGGGGAGACAGCAGTCCGGCGTCTTTCGCGAGCGCGATCAGTTCTTGCCGGAACGCGTCATCGATCTGTCTCGGCAAGCCAGGCTCCTCGAGAGGAATGATCTTCTCCTGAATAAAGCCTCTCACACGATCATGGAGGTGTTTTTGGTCGTCGGTGAGATCAAAACTGATCATGATGCATCTTCGCTTCGGTTTGTGGTCCTTGCTGTTCTGGAGTATTGTATTACAATAGTACATAAGGCAATAGCGTCTTAGGAACGTAAGTTATTTCGGAGTTGAAAAACTCGATGCAATCGATTGCGGATACATCCGATGAGGCCCATGGACGTTTTTTTCCAGCGACGTTCAATTTCGCCAGCGATATCGTAGATCGGTGGGCGGAAGACCCTGAACGTCTGGCGCTGATTTGCGTTGACGCTAAAGGGAGGGAGGAACGCTTCAGCTATGCCGATATCTCGCGGCGATCGAAGCAACTCGCCTATCTTCTGATCAATCAAGGCATCTCGCAGGGCGACCGGGTTATCGTGATGCTTCCACGAATCGCCGAATGGCAGATTGCCATGACAGCTGTGATCCGCATGGGCGCTGTTCCAATTCCCTGCATCACCATGCTGACCGCAAAAGACCTCACGCACCGTGCGCAGCATTCTGGTGCCACAGGGGTCATTGCGCGGAGCGAAGATGCGCCCAAATTCCGCGCGTTGAATTCACTCACAACCCGGATATCGATTGGAGAGCCCGTCGATGGTTGGACTCCAATGTCGGCTGCCGACGAACAGCCAGTCAAGTTTCAATCGGTCCGCACTCCGCTGGATGAGCCGGCCATCCTCTATTATACATCCGGATCGACTGGCGATCCCAAAGGCGTCACCCATAGCGCCGCTGCGCTTCGGGCGTGGGCTATTTCCGCCATCCATTGGTTGGGTCTCAATGAGCATGAACGGATCTGGTGCACGGCGGATACCGGATGGTCGAAGGCCGGGACGAGCATATTGTTTGGCCCCTGGAGTCAGGGCGCATCGGTGTTGTTCTACGATGGACCATTTGACCCGGCCAAACGCTTGGAGCTTCTTGAAAAGTACGAAGTGACATGCTTCTGCGCCGCAGCAACTGAATTGCGGCAGCTTGTCTTGCAGGATTTTTCGAACGTCTCCCTTCCCCGGCTACGTTCTACTGTGTCTGCAGGAGAATCCGTTAATCCGGAAATTATCCATCGGTGGAAGGCGTTGACAGGAACCACTGTGCTTGACGGCTATGGCCAGACCGAAACGCTGATGACGATCACCAATCGTCCGGACGTGCCGGTGAAGGCCGGGTCGATGGGGCGCCCTCTGCCGGGTATTGAAGCGGCGGTGCTTGCGGCGGACGGAACAGCTCAATCAAACAATGCCGACGGAGAGCTGATTATCGGCCTGCCCAGTCCGCAAGTTATGATTGGCTATTGGGAAGACCCTGGGCGAACGGAGGCGGCGATCAATGTCATCGATGGCCGGCGCTGGTTCAAGACTGGCGACAGCGTACGGATCGATGAAGACGGATACGTCTTCTATACGGGCCGCGCTGACGACATCATAAACTCGTCCGGCTACAGGATAGGGCCCCAGGAAGTCGAGAATGTCCTCAGCGAACATGCCGCTGTTCAGGAGTGTGCAGTAGCGGGCGTTCCGGATGAAGAGCGCGGCGAACTGGTCAAAGCCTGGATCGTGTTGTGTGAAGGTTTCACCGAGTCAGCTGAGCTTGTCGCTGAATTGCAACGCCACACCAAACAGGCCACCGCACCTTACAAGTACCCAAGGGCGATCGAATTCGTTTCCGAACTTCCCAAAACGGTAACTGGGAAGATCCGAAGAAGGCAATTGAGAGAGAGCGCGAGATCATGAGCAACAAGGCTGACATCAAGTCATTGAAACGCTCACCAGCTTATCAGCTTGCGGAAGAAGCGCTACGAAAGATGATCATGGAGGGGAAGTTAAAACCCGGCGAGATGCTTCCTGTGGAGCACGATCTGGCCGACCAGTTGGGCGTGACAAGGCCAACGGTGCGAGAGGCCCTTCGGAAACTTGAAAGCTCCGGCCTCGTCGTTCGCGGCGCGCGGCGGCGCATGGTGGTGTCAGCGCCGTCTCCGCGCATCGCGTCCGATGCAATGCTGCAAGCCATCGTGCTTCACGGGATCTCGTATCGTGAGATCTGGCAGATGCATATGGCGCTTGAGCCTATGGCAGCGGGTCTTGCGGCCGAGACAATCGATATGGATCTGTTGTCAAATATCGAAGCAAATCTCCGGCACACTGAAGATGTGCTCGAAGACCCGGAGGCGCTCGTCGAAGCGGACATCGAGTTTCATGATCTGATCGCCCGCGCCTCTGGCAATCACGCGCTATTGCTGGCTCGCGCGCCAATCGGAGAATTCCTGTTTCCAGCTTATGGCGCCGTCATCAACAAGCTCGGTCCGGGCCAACGTCTTCTGGATGCGCACAGACACGTATTTAACGCGCTCAAGGTGAATGATGCGGAGACTGCCCGCGACTGGATGACAAAGCACATTCGCGACTTCCTGCGTGGATGCGAAATGGCCGGTCTGCCCATCGACGAGCCGGTTCATAAGGTAAACCAGGATTGGAACCTGCAGCGCTTCCAGCGCGAGAGCGCATAAGCGGGGTTCGATTGATTGGCCTACATCCTTGATCTTTCCGGGCGTACCGCGCTTGTCGCCGGTGGTTCTAGCGGTATCGGACTCGGTATTGCACGAGCTCTGAAGTCGGCGGGGGCCGATGTCCATATTACCGGAACCAGGCAGAGCCTGTCTGACTATGGGGAAGGGGAGATCCGCGCCGGTCTTACCTATCACAGCCTCGATGTGACGCACGACGCGGCCGTGAGTGCGCTTGCCGACAAGTTTGAGGTGCTGGACATTCTCGTCTCGAGCGTCGGCTCTGTCGCCTACTCGAAAGCCGAATACGAGATCGACATTTTCCGAGACATCATGAACGTCAATCTGAATGGCGTAATGCACCTCTGTACATGTTTTAAGGATACTTTAGCGCGCGCAGAGGACGGCAGCGTGCTTCTGCTCGGCTCAACATCCAGCTTTGTAGCGACCCCCGGCCAGCCGGCCTATTCTGCGAGTAAGGGCGCTCTGCGAACGCTCACAAAGTCGCTCGCGCATGCTTGGGCGCGCAATGGCATCCGTGTGAACGGCTTGGCACCGGGATTCGTTGAGACCAAATTGACGAAACGAAGCCGTGACAATGACGATGTCTACCAGCAATCGCTGAAACGCATCCCGTTGCGCCGGTGGGGCGTTCCGGAAGAAATGGGGCAGGTCGCGCTTTTCCTTGTGTCGCCGATGTCATCCTACGTCACTGGCCAGATGCTGCTGGCCGATGGCGGCATTACCTTGATGTGAGACCAATGGACAATTTGCTCTCACCCGATGTTGCGCCGGTTCGTGCCGATGAGTCGATGGACTGGCCAGCGCTCGAGAGCTGGCTGAAATCCAACGTGCCGGGCCTGCAGGGGGATATGGTGGTCGCGCAGTTTCATGGTGGGCATGCCAATCTGACTTACTGTGTCAGGTTCGGGCCGCGGGAACTGGTCGTGCGCCGGCCACCGCTTGGAAAGATTGCCCCCGGCGCACACGATATGGCTCGCGAGTACCGTGTGTTGAGCGGTCTTGCTCCGTATTTTGATCAGGCGCCGAAAGCCTACGCTTACTGTGAAGACGCGACTGTCATCGGCGCGCCGTTCATCGTTATGGAGCGCTGCACTGGCGTCATCATTCGACACAGCCTGCCGCCAGAATTTGAACTGTCGCCTTCGCTTCCCCGTGATGTCAGTTTCGCGCTCGTCGATGCACTGGTCGCGCTGCAATCTGTTGATGTGGACCTGGTCGGCTTCGGGAACCGCAAACGCGCAGCATCCTTTGTTGAGAGGCAGCTGGAAGGCTGGAATGAGCGCTGGAGGCTTGCCTCTGGCGATGTGCCCGACCCGGCATTTGACAGTGTCTACAAACAACTTGCCGACTCCCGGCCGGAAACGGCCCGCATCTGCGTTGTTCATAATGACCTGAAACTCGACAATTGCCTGTTTGACCCGAACGAGCCGGGACGGGTGAAGGTCATGCTCGATTGGGACATGACGACGATCGGCGACCCGCTGATCGAATTCGGCACGCTTCTCGGTTACTGGAAGGAAGCAGGCGACAGTTTCGACCGGGCGCCGACGATTGGTCTCGACATGGCGGCCTTCCCCACGCGCCAGGAAATGGTCGAACGCTATCGGGCCAAGGGCGGACGTACCGCAAACCTGTCCTGGTACGAAGCTTTTGCGCTCTGGAAACACGCGGTTGTCCTGAAGCAGCTTCACCAGAGATTTGCGCGAGGCGAAAGCCAGGACGCGCGCTACGCGGCTTTTCCCGAGTACATCCCGAGCCTGATCGAAGGGGCGCGCGATCTCCTTCAGGGTTGAAACCTCTCTGGCGAGATCTCGGCAATGATGAACAGGCCGTCCGCCATCGTTCGAGGAAGGCCCTTTTTGAGGATGAGTGACGAGCCGCTCGCAAGAGCGTCAGGCCTGGATTGAAGTGAAGTGGATTGGAGATGGACATGACGGACATGCAGAACAGACAGATCGTATTAGAAAGCCTGCCAGAGGGAACGCTGGAGCTATCCCACTTCGCCGTGCGCAAGGCCCCTATGCCTGAGCCGGGCGAAGGGGAGCTGCTGGTGAAGACACTGTACATGTCGCTCGATGCCGCGAACCGCGCATGGATGCAGGGCGCGACCTATCGCGATGCGGTAGAAGGCGGCGATGTGATGCCAACCTATATGATCGGGCGGGTCGTCACCTCGCGCGACCCTGCTGTGGCCGAAAACAGCCTCGTCGAGGTCGAGGGCGGATGGGCAGACTACGTAGTGGCGAAAGCTGATCAAGCTAAGATGATACCGGAAACCAGTCCGCTCAGTCATAGACTGTCGGTCTTGGGTATCGCCGGAAAGACGGCATATTTTGGACTGCTGCATGTCGGCCAGCCAAAAGCGGGAGAGACAATCGTTGTGTCCGCAGCCGCCGGCTCTGTCGGCACGCTGGTCGGCCAGATTGGCAAGATCATGGGATGCCGGGTAGTCGGGATCGCCGGCGGGGCAGAGAAATGCGCCTGGCTTGTCGAGGAACTCGGTTTCGATGCGGCGGTCGATTACAAGGCGGGCAACCTGTTCAAGGACCTCAAGGCAAACTGCCCCGATGGGATCGACGTCTATTTTGATAATGTCGGCGGGTCCATCCTCGAAACAGTCCTGTTCCAGATGAACCTGAAAGGGCGTGTAGTCTGCTGCGGCGCGGTTTCACAGTACGATAAGGCCAAACCCTCAGGCCCCCGTAACGTGCCGGGTCTTCTCGTCGTCAAACGGCTGAGAATGGAAGGCTTCATTGCAATGGACTTTCCTGAGCACGAAGCTCAGGCCGACACGGATCTTTCAGAATGGGCATCAAGCGGCCAGCTTACTGTGATCGAAGATATCATCGAGGGGCTGGAGAATGCTCCTTCGGCGCTGATTGGCCTGCTGAACGGCGAGAACCGCGGAAAGCGCATGGTTAGGGTGGCGCCTGATCGATAGGATCGGGTTGGGCTTACAAATTTAATCAACTTGCCAATTCCCCAAATGCGAACAGCCCGGAAGGTGAGAGGCAGATATAAAGCTGTTGATCCGTTTCCCGGAAACCCCATTCTGCAATCGCGCGCGTTCGGAGACCTCTCGAAAAGCCGATAACCGGTCGCCTATTCCAAGTGCTAGCCGATCATCCGAGCTTCATTCCGTCGAACTTCATGTCAAACTGGCGCTTATCAAGAACAAGCGGGCTCACCGAGGCCACAAAAGCCTATTCACTAAGGTCGGCCCTATGGGTCACCGTATATTGCTTCGCGAACACTGGCAGTAAGCTCAACCGAGCCGATGTCGTCGGGGATCACCTGCGTAAAGATGAGGCCTGCAATATCATTGCGCGGATCGATCCAGAAATTGGTGCTGGCCCAGCCGCTCCAGCCATATTCGCCGACGGCGCCGGCAGGCGGCTGCGTTGGCGGCGCAACCGTTACGAGGCCGCAGAAGCCGAACCCGATTCCCGAGCCGCGCCCTGAGGAGGCGAGCGGGGTGTCGCCGAAGCTCTCATCGAGCTGGTTCGACGTCATCAATTCTACGGCCTCGGCGCTCAGCACGCGCTGGCCGCCAGCCTCACCCTGATTAAGCAGCATCTGCGCGAAACTCATATAATTGCCTGCTGTGCCGAGCAGCCCTGCGCCTCCATATTCGAGCAGCGGCTTTTCCAGATAGTCGCCGCCATATTGCGGATTGTTCTCGGCATTGCTGAGCGTGCGGGCCGTGTCGAGGTGGTAGAGTTCGGCAAGCCGATCGGCCTTCTCCGGCGGCACATAGAAGCCTGTGTCGTCCATGCCGAGCGGGCTGAAGATACGCTGGTCAAGATATGTGCCGAAGGACTTGCCCGAGACGACTTCGACCAGCCGGCCCAGGACACCCATCGATTCCCCGTAATTCCACTCTGTCCCCGGCTGGGCGAGCAGCGGCATCTCGGCAAGGCGTTTCACATGCGCTTCAAGCGTTTCCGCAGTCCGGTTTCGGATCGCAAAGACATTTGCCGCCTCATAATCCTCGCTCACAATCGTCGGCAGCACCGGGTAGCTCAGCCCCGATGTGTGGGTCATCAGGTGGCGGATCGTGATGTCGCGCTCGGCCGGCACAAGGCCGTCGGGCGTGCGCACCTGCATGTCCGCAAATTCCGGAATGTATGTGGTGATCGGCTCGTCGAGATTGATCAGCCCGTCATCCCAGAGCGTCATCACAGCCGCGCAGGTGATCGGCTTGGTCATCGAATAGAAGCGGAAGATCGTGTCTTCGGCGATCGGCGTTTGCGTCTCGAGATTGGCGTAGCCCGCCGACGAGAAATAGGCGACCTCGCCATTCTGGGCGAGCATGACAGAGGCGCCGGGTATCTCGCCGCTGGCGATCTCAGCGCGCATGGCTTCATCGACCCTCTCGAACCTGTTTTCCGTCAGTTTCAGCGTGTCTGGCGAGGAGGACTGGGCCGGAGGTGCCTCGACGGCGGCGCAGGATGACAGGAGAAGCGTGCCGGCCGCGGTGGCGGCGCGGCGGACATAGTGGACGAGGGAAGGAGAAGCCATCACAGGTGCCTTTCTTGGAAGAAAAAGACGCCGGCGCACTCTGGAAGGAAAGTATACGCGCCGGCGCTGGAGTTGAGCCTAGAGGCCGTTGACGGGCCGGTAGGTGAGCTTGAGGAACACTTCGCGGCCACGTGAGACAACGGCGCTGCGATCCCCCTCGACGGCGGTCGCAATCCCGCTGCCGCCCCCGGTCAGCGTGATCGGGGCAGACGCATTGAAAGTGTATTCGTCGGTCAGGTTGCGGCCGACCAGCGAAAGCGCCCATTTCTCGTCGGCCTCATAGAGCCGCAGCGACGCGTTGATCTTCGTATAGGCGTCCTGCAGGTCCAGCGGGGATTGGCGAAGGTTCGCGTAATACTCGCTCGAATAGGTCGCATCGAAGGTGAGATCGAGACCCATGCCGTTATCGAAGCTGTGCTCGTACAGCATGCCCGCCGTCGCGGCGACTTCCGGGGCATTGTTCATCTGCTTGCCGGACATGTCCTGCAGAAGGTAGGCACCGGTCACGGGGTTGAGGTTCGTGTCACAGCCCAGTTCGACCGTCTGGCCGAGATAGCAGGCTGAGAAGAACTCCTCGAACTTGGCATCGTTGAGCGCCAGCGAGCCGCGTAGCCACAGCCCCTCTGCCGGCGTGCGCCAGTTGAAGTCCGCCTCCACGCCGCGCACTTTCGCGGCGGCGGCATTCAGCACCTTGAAGGAGATCGAGTCCGGGTCGAAGGCACCGACCTGGAGGTCTTCATAATCATAGTCATAGACAGTGAGATTGAAGACGAGCTGGTCGAACAGGGTCGATTTCAGGCCCGCTTCGAAGCCGGTCACGGTTTCTTCGTCAAACGTGTTGGCGAAGTTGCCGGCCGCGATCGCCCCATTGGTGAAGCCGCCATCGAAGCCGCCGGACTTGAAGCCTTCCTTGTAGGAGGCAAAGACCATCAAATCGTCGGTCGCGTCATAGGACACCGTCACTTCCGGCGAGACATTGTCGAAGGACAGGGAGTCCGTGACGAGGTTGGAGGTAACATCCACACCCCGGTGGAAGAAGCGAAGGGATTTTTCCTCTTCGGAATAGCGAAGCCCGCCAGACACTTCGAGCCGGTCGGTGACATCCCAGAGAAGCTGGCCGAAAGCGGAGAAGGCTTCCTGATCCTGGAAGGTCTCCTCTTGGCCGATCGCGAAAGGCGCGGGCGGGAAGGCAGTAATGACCGCGTCCTGAGAGCCATAGGTATCGCGCGCTTCGTAAAACACGCCGGCGGTGAAGTTCACCGGGGTCGCCCAGTCAGACGCCAGCCGGAATTCCTGTGTGACCTGTTCCATCTGGAAGGGCAGGTAAGGCACGAGGAGCACGGCGCGAGGCCCGATGGAGGCGTCGTGTGCGTTCACCTCGTCGAAGGAATAATAGCCCGTGACGGAGGTCGCTGTCAGGTCGGGCGTCAGCTTGTAATCGGCCTGGAATGTGCCGAGCACCTGCTCATTGTTACGGAATCCGATGCCGTTTGTGCCCGGGGCGCCGTTGGCGAGTGCGACATCCTGCGGGCGGCCATTGCCGGCATAGATGTCCTGGTCGGCCTCGCAGGGAAAGTCCGGCTGAAGCTGCGGCGCCCCGAGTGGGCATGCAATGCGCTGCTGGGCAAGGATCGAGCCGCCTTCAATCTGCGATTCATTATAGGTCAGCTTGCCCTTGAGGCGCAGCCGGTCCGTCGGCTCGGCAACGAGCGTGCCGCGGATGAAGAACTCCTCGCCTGCAGGCCAGCGATCGATATGGGCCTTCGTCACCAGCGGGTCGCCATTGGCTGGCACCGTGCGGACATTGAAATAGCCGTTCAGGTCGGAATAGCGCGCAACGACGCGCAGGCCGACATTCTCCGCGATCGGTCCGGAGAACAGCGCCTGATAGTAGGTGTCCTGCGACTCCGCCTCATAGCTCGCTTCAAGCTCGACCAGATGCTCGTCGGTCGGGTCGGCGGTCTTCAGCGAGATCACGCCGCCGGGGCTATTCTTGCCGAAGAAGAGCGCTTGTGGGCCTCTCAGGATCTCGATCTGCCCGAGGTCGATCTGTGCTGACTTGCGGATGTTGAGCGTGCCGATCTGCATGCCGTCGACATTGATCGAGACGGCCTGGTCGCCGAGATAGTTGGACGAGCCCGAACCGACGCCGCGCAGCGCGATCGATCCGCCAGAAGAGACAGAGCTCTCGGCCGTCTGAAGTCCGGGTGTGAAGCTCGATATGTCGTCGATGCTGTTGATGTTGAGCCGCTCGATATCCTCTGTCCCGAAGGCGGAGATTGCGGTCGGGACATCCTCGAGAAGTTCGTCACGCTTTCGCGCAGTCACGACGACCTTGCCGAGCGTGGCGACTTCATCTTCCTGCGCATCCTGCTGGACCGGCGCGGCATCTTCCTGAGCCCAGCCGAATGGCGCCGCAAGCGCGGCGATGGCAACGCCGGACAGAATCCGGTTGGTGATTGCTGACATGTTTTCCTCCCCAAATTCCCGCGCCACTTAGGCTTGGGTGGTCGTTTTCGACACTTGTGTATGTAACGGTATGAATATGTCGGAGTGGGTTTGTCAACATTTTCGACACCACTGTATGGAAAAATATGATATTGACTGATCGTCGCGTCGTGCCTGGCGGGTTGCCGAGCCACAAAAGGGATGCGATTCATCCTCGCCCTGAGGCCGTTGTAGGCGTGGACTTGAAACAGGCAGGGCTGAAGGAAGGCAGGCGATGGGCGAGAAGATGAGACTCAGTATCGTAAAGCCTGAAACAGGCGCCTCATCGCCCGGCAAGCCATCTATGAGCCGGAAGAAGACCTCCAAGCAGGAGGCGATCCTCCGCGAGGCGGCGGCCATGTTCAATGAATTGGGTGTAGGCTCTGTCGGCTTCGCCGATCTCGCCAAGCGGATGGGCGTCGGCCGCGCAACCTTCTATCACTATGTCGCCGACCGCGAGGACCTGATCTTCCGCTGCTACCAGAAGAGCTGCGAAGCCGACACAGAGCATCTCGACCAGGCCAGCGAGTCACCGGCCGGGCTAGAACAAGTGCTAGAATATCTTCGGCTCAGCCTGTCGCCCGAAGCGGACCAGACGGCTCTCATCACTGATACCGGCGTGCTGTCTGAAGGCCCGCGCGCGATCATCAACAAGGCGCGCTACCGGAATTATGAGAGACTTGCGGCGATGATCGGCGAAGGCATCGACCAAGCGAATATCAGGCCCTGCGATGAGCGGGTCATCGCGCGCATCTTGCCTTCAATAGTGGCGTTCGCACGTATGTCGCACCGCTGGGCGCCGCGCAATCGCCGGGCCCGCGATGTCGACGCGCTAGTCGACTTTATCAAATTCGGATCGGCCGCCCGCCGCGGCAACGACTTCCGCTTCTACAAGAATGCCGACGAGTTTTCCCGTATCAGCGTGTCTGGATTCGGGGATCAGTCGACGGCCGATCTGCGCATCGAACAGATTCTCATGAAGGGCTCGCAGCTCATTAACCTGCACGGCGTCGAAAATATTTCCCTCGACGATGTCGCCCATGCGCTCAGCGCCACACGCGGGACGGTCTACCACTATTTCCGGGACCGCGAGGATCTCGTACAGCGCTGTCTCGAGCGCAGCTACAGTCTCTATAGCGCCTTTATCGACTACGCGGTCGAGCATGGCCACAACGGCTTGGAGAAGGCCGCCATCGTCTCCCACCTCAATACGCAGGCCATGGTCGGGCCCTTGCAACCGGTCGCAGGCTGGATGGGTCTGGACGTGCTTTCGCCGGCCGTACAGAGAAAGGTCAGGAAACAGCTGCGCGAACTGCTGGGCCGGACTTATGAGTTCGCCACCGAAGGGATGAAGGATGGCAGCCGAAGGGATCATGACTTCGAAGCGGTCACCCTCGCGCGCGCCGGCGCTTATCTGTGGATTCCCAAATGGATCAGCGACCTCGACGATCCCTCGCCCTACCGGATCGCTGATGAAGTCGTCGCGTTGTTTAACGATGGTCTTTCGCCGTTTCAATGAATGTAGATATGGAGCTCTCTACTTCATCGTCTGGAGTGCGCGGTTCACGCGACCAGATTCTCATATTCCGCATTATGTGATCCAGGCCGCCTGCGATCGCTTTCAATAAGAAACTAATCAGACGGTTTTTTCCCTCATTCAAAGCCGACCGGGGCACAGATGCTCAATGGAGCGAGAGAAGACGGCTGCCGGCTTGCGGAGAAAAAAGTCAGACAAACTCGTTTTATTGCAGAAATTTAATGACAAATTGCTCCTTTCGCCAGCAGTGGTGAGAACAGGAGCGGCGCATAAAGCGATCATACGAAGAACAGATTGTGTTGACTCTTCAAGCGCTTATGCAGTTGGCAATCGCGAAATTATACGAAATCGCAGAATTATACGATTTCTTTCAAAGGCTTGACAGAATTCACCATCTTCGCAGACACGAGATAGTCATGAGAATTCAGGAAAAGGAGAAATCTCATGACAGAACGCCATATCGAATATCTCGATCCGCGAAGTCTCACGCCCTGGAAAAACAATGCCAGGACGCATTCTCGCAAACAGCTCGGACAGCTTGAGGCGAGCATCCTGCGTTTCGGATTTACCAATCCGGTCCTTGTCGACAATAACAATCGGATCCTTGCTGGGCACGGCCGTGTTGAGGCTGCCAAGTCTATCGGCATGGACACTGTACCGTGTATTTGCATCGAGCATCTGAGCGAGGCTGAAAAGCGCGCTTATGTCCTTGCTGACAATAAGCTCGCACAGAACGCCGGCTGGGATGAAGACCTTCTCCGTCTCGAGCTTGGCGCCCTGAGCGAGCTAGACCTAGATTTCGGGTGTTGTCAGACTAAGGCAAAGTGGTCTCTGTTTTTCAATGAATACAACGGCTTAGACGGCCAGAAGCTGGCGCCATTCGAGGAGGGCGGCGTCTCGGTTCAGCTTGAAGCGACTTCTTGAATTAAGGTGACGTTCCAGGTTGAAGTGGTTGTGAAACGAAGCGTGTGTCGACGCGAACTTCTGCAGGTTCGACATGTGCCTGAACCTCGACATCGCTCGCTCTCGTCGTCGGAACGGCAAATGTGAATTTTCAGCTCGATTGTTGAGATGGCGACCGACCTCCTGCCGATCGATATTCCCTATCTCCTTCATCGCTGCGCCGTACGATCTTAGCCGATCGGTGACGACTGTCCGCGGTGCGCCGTAGCGCTTCATCGCTTTCTTCAGGAATCGCAAAGCCGCTGATTTGTCTCTAGTTTTCGTCACATAGCTCTCGAGAATTTCGCCTTCATGGTCGACAGCTCGCCAGAGATAATGCGTCTTTCCGTTGATCTTCACGAAGACCTCATCCAGATGCCATCGCCATTGCGTGATCTGACGAAGCTGCTGTGAACGGCGCTGCCTGATCTCGCTGGCAAACATGGGGCCAAAGCGGTTCCACCAGTACCGGACCGTTTCATGGCTGACTTCGATCCCCCGCTCGTGGAGAAGATCTTCGACGTTCCGAAGAGATAGTGGGAACCGTACATACATCATGACGGCAAGGCGGATGATTTCAGGCGACGTTTTGAAGTAGCGGAATGGAGATTTTGTCATGCCGGAGAGAGTAGGGCGGTCGGGATGGCCGACTCAAGCGAAGTTCTTCTGACAATACCCTTTTGAGCATGGACTGAACTTATCCAGATCCACCTAGGCGCTCAATGCTGGTTTGGTCTGACAGTGCCCCAGTTGGCCCAATCCTTGCGTTGCCCTTGATCAGTGAAGCGAAAGAAGTGTCGATGACAACAACTGCGTTAGGCCATGGCCGTCTTGAAGATCGGCTGAACAATTTCACAGCGCTACGGATCGGATTTGCATTCCTTATCCTATATGGACATTCGCTCATGATACCCCAAGGCCTACCGATGGAAGGGACATGGGCAAGCGTAATCGACACCATTGTACAATACGCGCTCGATGGCTTCTTTATCTTGTCAGGCTATATGCTTGCCGCGTCGCTAGCCAAATCGCAGGATATGACAAGTTATTGGCTAGCGCGGAGCCTCCGCATTTTTCCTGGCTTGGTCATTGTTGTTTTCGCCTGTTGGCTATTACTCGGGCCGATAATGACAAACCTTTCAATAAGCGCGTATTTCGCTTCTTCACAAAGCTGGGCTTATCCATTTTTGACACTGTCACAGCTCAACCCGCAAGGCGAACTTCAAGGCGTATTCGAGCACAATGCAATAAATGAAATTAACCGGCCTCTGTGGACTATTCGCTACGAGTTGGTTTGCTATGTGCTAGCAGGTGTCGCAGCTGGCCTAGGCGTGTGGCGTCAGTCTTGGGGCATACCAGCGATTTTCGCTGCGTCCTTGATAGCATCATTCAGCATTCAAGTGTTTACCTATACCGGTCCACTAGATGAAACTGCTGGAGCTATGGCTCGCTTCGGACCAGCATTTATGACAGGGGCGCTTTTCTACCGCCTCAAACATTTAATCGCCCTTACTGCCTTTGGTTCGGTCCTGGTCCTGTTGTTGGCCTATGCCTCTTTCGGAACTCCTGCTGGCATAGTCGTCGGCCAACTCGCCAATGCGTACGTCTTACTATGGTTGGGGTTTAAGAAGATCCCTGGCTCGATGGGGCGGCAAGTTCGAGACGTTAAAGATATATCCTACGGCGTCTACATCCTGCATTGGCCAATTGGACAGATGGCTGTGGCGCTGAATCCTGGTATTGGGATAGGCACCTTGTTCGCTGTCATGGCCTCTAGTACGCTCATAATGGCTATAGCGCTTCGTCATTTTGTCGAAGAGCCGGCTCTGCGGGCAAAGCCAGCCCTACGCGTTAGTTTGAACAGCGCAATCAATCGAAGCGCCAGCCGCGTTGTTTACAATTGAAAGGCTCAGCGAACGCCCGAAGATCCCGCTTGATCGCGATCGGCGAGTTTTTGCGACATCCAGAAAAAAACTAGCTCGCTTTGGCACCTTCAGTTGAACTTTGCTTGAGCCGGACATCCCGATTGCCTTAATCTCCGCCACACGATCACATCATCCAGAGCAGTATCTGGATGCCGAAGATCACAACGACCCATCTATATAGCCGGCGCTCCATCGGAGAGCGCTTATTCTGCAACCTTCCCGTTTGATTCCTGGTGGTCCATCACGCCGTCAAGGCAATTTGCACCGTCGGTATTTTTCTTGCAGATCGCCATGATCCTGTAGGAGGCGTCGCGGCCTTGTTTGACCATGAATTCAACCTCGTCGCCTTCGGAAAAACGAGAGAGATCAACTCCGCCCATAATACCGAACCCCATGGTCATGGCGCCCATGGCAATGCCCTCGAAGGGGCCGTGCTCGATCGTCAGAAAGTCCTGTTCGTCATCGACCGATCGGATTGTGCCGAAGGCGTGACCGATGCCACCATTGCCGGCCTTATGACCTGCGTGATGCATAGCGTTGTCTTCGGCTATATCCATGGGCGTTGCTGCTGTGTCCCCCGAGGCGGGTAGTGTGTCGCGGGCATTGTCGCAGGCTACGAGGCCAAACGCGAATAGGCTAACTGCGATCAGGTTCAATGGTGTCATAGCGGGTCCTTTTGGAGGCTGAGTTTAAATGGATTTGTGTCTTCTTCGATTGGTTCGGCGCTAGCGAAAAGCTTTGACCCCAGAGGCAATAAAGCGAGTGGCCGGGTGGCGATCCGAGTCGGAAAGCGCGCAGGCCGCGCATTCCAAGGCAAATGGTTGCCGAGCGTCTGAGACCCGGCTTGCGGGAAAGCCGGGCCGAAATGCTAAAAAAACGGTTAGTGATGCCCGCTGACGTGCTCATCAGGCGTCATACCAGACATGGATCCGTGTCCGCCCATGTTGCAGTCCATCATGCCACCGCCTTTCATAATCGACATCATGGATTGCTTGAAAGCATGCGGATCCCCGCCGATCGGCATCATCATGGCGATATCATAATTGTCGCTGGCGTCCTTCTTGAGCACGAAATGGACGTTGTCACCATTCTCGAATTTGTCGAGCGCAACCATTCCGCCGACCTTGAAGTCCATTGTCATTTCTTCCCAGCCGATCTTCTTGATCGGGTCGTGTGAAATATTGACGGTTCGGGCATCCAGATCGACGCTGTTAATGACACCAAAGCCGGGCGCCATGTCGCCGCAGCAGCTCATGCCGGACATGTCCATGTCTTTCATGCCGGCCTCCTGGGCGAGCGCCGGACCGATCAGGGCCAGTCCGAGGATTGCGCCTGTGACGCTGGTCTTTCTGACGAGGGTTTTCATCATTTTCTTCCTTTGTGGGTTGTCTGGCGCGGCTTTCAACAGAGGCCCCCGATGCGCGTCCGGGACGGGGGGGATAAGGTGGATGAATACGGGACTGTTATTTCGACCTCAGATATTTGATGAGGGCAGCGATACCGAGGACGAGCAGGAGCAAAACAAGCAGCATGAAAATCATGCCGAACAGGCCACCACCAATCATGCCGCCGTCCATCATCATTCTGTCTGGTGAGCGATCCTGTGCGGCCGCTGGCAGCATGGCGCCACTGACTAGCATTGGAATCAAAAGCGGTAGTTTCAACAGTTGTCTGGTCATAATTTTTCTCCTTCGGGGGTTAATGAGCCGGTCCGGTTATCCGGTTCGGCCCGGGGTAAATCTGATGGAATCTGCAGCCCGACCCGGATGTAGTAGATGGCCGGGATCA
>NZ_JAPWGW010000019.1 GCF_027213945.1 Henriciella marina | reverse complement strand
GCCAGGACGCGGCCATCCTCCTGCTGGAATGTCACGGTCTGGCCTTCGCTGACCTTGCCGAGATCTTCCTTGTAGACCGCGATATCGGCCCACACGACGCTATCATCAATGATGACAAAGATGGGCGCGCCGCCAGCGGATACGGTTTCTCCAAGCGAAACGCTTCGCTGGATCACTTCTCCGGCCAGGGGCGCCGTGACATAGGCTTGCGCAAGCGACCCGTCCGCAGCCTCATCCAGCATGTCCAGCGTGCCATGACCGATGCCGATGGCATGCAGTCTGTTTTCGGCAGCTTCCCGGCCGGCATTGGCTGCGGCGAATGCCGCACGCGCCGACTGCAGATCGGCCTCGGCGGTGATTTTCTGCTCCCAGAGATTTTCCTCACGCTCAAGCTCGGCTTGCGCGAGGCGCTCGGCGCTCAGGGCATTCAGATAATCGGCCTTTAGGCCGGC
>NZ_JAPWGW010000018.1 GCF_027213945.1 Henriciella marina | reverse complement strand
TCGTCGACCTTGGGCAGGCCGGACATGGCCGTCTCGATCGGATAGGTGACATAGCGTTCGACCTCTTCGGGCGACAGGCCTTCAGTTTCGGTGAAGACTTGGACCAGAGAAGGTGAGGGATCGGGAAAAGCGTCGACAGGCAGGCTGCGAAAGGCAAACAGCCCCCCGATCGACAAAGCGAGTGCGGCAATGGCGGCAAGCAGCCGGCCACCCGCAAGGCGGTGCATCAAATTGATCATTTTGCGGGTCTCCTAGTGTGCGTGGCCGTCGCCGAAAGCGTCTTTTTCAAGCTGCGCTTTCAGGGTGAAGGCGCCCTCGGCAACGAATGCTTCGTCGGCCTCGAGCCCGGAAATGATCTCGGTATAGCCCCTCGCGCTGTCCCCTGTGCGGACCTCGCGCGGTTCGAACCCGTCATCGGTCGGGACGAAGACCGACATCCTGTCTTCAACACTGACAATCGCATCGGAGGGAACGCGCACGACGGGGCGCCCCTCTCCCGTGTCGATCCGCGCCGTTACGAACTGACCGGGCTTCAGCCTGTGTTCGGCATTGTCGACAATGACCCGCGCGGTCGCGGTGCGGGATGCCTCACTGATGACAGGCAGGACATTTGAAATTGTCCCTTCGGCCAGGACGCGGCCATCCTCCTGCTGGAATGTCACGGTCTGGCCTTCGCTGACCTTGCCGAGATCTTCCTTGTAGAC
>NZ_JAPWGW010000017.1 GCF_027213945.1 Henriciella marina | reverse complement strand
TCACCAACCTTGATGATGCCCGTCTCGACGCGGCCGGTCACAACCGTACCACGGCCGGAGATCGAGAACACGTCCTCGACCGGCATCAGGAACGGCTTGTCCAGCGGACGGTCAGGGGTCGGGATGTACTCGTCGACAGCCTTCATCAGCTCAAGGATCTTCTCCTTGCCGATGTTCTCGTCGCGGCCTTCGACAGCTGCGAGTGCAGAACCGGAAACGATCGGAATGTCGTCGCCTGGGAAGTCGTAGGACGACAGAAGCTCACGGACTTCCATCTCGACGAGCTCGAGAAGCTCTTCGTCGTCGACCTGGTCAACCTTGTTGAGGAACACGACCAGCGCAGGAACGCCAACCTGGCGAGCCAGCAGGATGTGCTCGCGGGTCTGTGGCATCGGGCCGTCAGCTGCGTTCACAACGAGGATCGCGCCGTCCATCTGAGCCGCACCGGTGATCATGTTCTTCACATAGTCAGCGTGGCCCGGGCAGTCGACGTGCGCATAGTGACGGTCGTCCGTCTCATACTCGACGTGCGCGGTGTTGATGGTGATGCCGCGTGCTTTTTCTTCTGGCGCGTTGTCGATGTCCGCATAGGACTTCGCTGCACCGCCATAAACTTCTGCAAGCGTCATCGTGATCGCTGCCGTCAGCGTCGTCTTGCCATGGTCAACATGGCCGATCGTGCCGATGTTTACGTGCGGCTTGTT
>NZ_JAPWGW010000016.1 GCF_027213945.1 Henriciella marina | reverse complement strand
CGATCTTTTCATAATAGCGGATCGTTTCAAGATTGCAGCCGAGCCGCCCGGCCAGTTCAGCCCGTTTGAGTGCTGCTCGCGGCGATGTGATGGCCATGATGAAATACCCACTTGTGTCTGTACCAACTACAGAGCGTAACGTGATCATGATCAATAAAGCAATGGGAACAGCTGGTCATGGCAGGTACGGAAAACAGCCCAGCAAATGAGCGTCGCTCAAGGTGGCTTGTTGCCGGTGGCATGCTGGGGGCATTCCTTGCATCATCCTGCTGCATCGTGCCGCTTGTGCTGATCAGTCTCGGTGTTTCCGGAGCGTGGATTGGCCAGTTGACGGCGCTGGAACCCTACAAGCCCCTTTTTCTTCTGGTCGCGATCGGATTTCTCGCGGCTGGATTCTGGGATGTCTATTTTCGAAAGACCAGTGTCTGCGAGGATGGTAGCTATTGCGCCCGTCCGCAGTCGTCAGTCATCAAGCAGGTCGCCCTGTGGAGCGGCGCGCTTGTCGTGCTGGCGGCCCTGACCATCGATGTATGGGCACCGTTATTTTACTAGCCAGGGAGACAAGTATGAAACGAACATGGATGATCGCCGGACTGGCAGGTCTGGCACTCGCGGGGGGGCTCGCAGTCGCCAGCGCGCAGAATGCTCCGGATGCTTCGGTGGAGGTCGAACAGGCGACAGCCCGTTTGACCATCGAAAACATGACCTGCGCGACATGTCCGATTGCTGTCAGGAAAGCGATGATGCGTGTCGAGGGCGTTAAATCTGTCGATATCGATTATGCGGCCAGGACCGCAGAAGTGGTTTACGATACGGCGGCGACAACGCCTGAGCTGATCGCTGCGGCTTCAACCGATGTAGGATACCCGGCAAGCGTTACGGACGGTTGAACACGCAGCATCTGGAATATCCTGATGAGGCACCTGCCAGTCGATGTTCGCATACATCGTCAGATTTTCACACAAGGCTTTCACTTTGATGTCAAAATGGACTGACCGAAAACTGCTGATAACGGG
>NZ_JAPWGW010000015.1 GCF_027213945.1 Henriciella marina | reverse complement strand
AGTCATAGGCTTAGTCCTAAGTCAGACCGTCCGGCCGATATTCGGTCGACTCCAAATGGTGATCCGATCCTCCCGCCTGTTCAGGAAGGGCGTCGGCGCAAGTTCAGTGCCGCAGACAAGAACGCGATCGTCAGGGCGGCATGTCGACCGGGCGCTGTCACCTCCGATGTCGCTCGTCGCTATGGCGTTGCCCCGCGTGTTCTGTTCCGCTGGAAGCAGGAGCTGGCTGTCGCCGATGAAACGCCGCGCTTTGTCACGGTTGAGGTGGCATCATGACCTTGCTTCCAGAAGGTGTGCGCGTTCACCTGGCGGTTGGCCACACCGACATGCGCAAGGGGATCGATGGCTTGTCGGTGATGGTTCAGGAGGTTCTGAAGCGCGATCCGTTCACAGGTCATCTCTTCGTGTTCCGCGGCCGCAAGGCGAACCTGATCAAGATTGTCTATTGGGACGGTACCGGGCTCTGCCTGTTCACCAAGCGGCTCGAGCATGGCGCCTTCCTCTGGCCATCGGAGAATGAGCCGGGCAAGTCGATTGTCCTGACATCGGACCAGTTATCGATGCTGATCGATGGCATCGACTGGCGATCCCCGGACGAGCGATGGCGTCCCGCCCGAGCAGGTTGAGGGGCTGATGCGACCGATTGAATCAGGCCGCAGAAAGCTGTGCGGAACGCGCTGATTCCAGCGTAAACTCCGTGGTATGGAGCTTGACCTCACCGCCCTGCCTGAAGACGTGGATGTGCTGCATCGCATGATCCGGGACATGGCTGCGGCACGTCATAGCGAGCGCGCTGAAGCACGAGCAGAAATCGAGCGGCTGCGCCAGATGGTGAAGACGCTTCAGCGCAGCCAGTTCGGCCGCCGGGCCGAGGGACTTGATCCCGGCCAGCTCCAGCTTGGCCTGGAGGATCTGGACAGTGATGTGGCGCGGCTTGAAGCGGCATCGCCAGATACACTTGTCGAGACTGGCGATCGTCCAGCCCGCACGCGCGCGTTCAGCCTGCCGGACCATCTTCCGCGCGAGGATGTGGCGGTCGACACTGAGACCAGCACCTGTCCATGCTGCGGCGGGGCGCTGCACTTCATCGGCGAGACGGTCAGCGAGATGCTGGACCATGTTCCGGCGCAGCTGCGTGTCCTGCGGATCAAGCGCCCGCGCTATGGCTGCCGGGGCTGCGGGAAGATCCACCAGGGATCAGCCCCGGAACGTCCGATCGCGAAGGGGCTCGCTACGCCAGGCCTGCTCGCGCATGTCATCGTCAGCAAGTACTGCGATCACCTGCCGCTCTACCGCCAGTCACAGATCTTTGCCCGCCAGGGTGTGAAGCTGAACCGGTCAACGCTTGCCAACTGGGTGGGCGGGGCCAGCTGGTGGCTGGAAGCCCTGCATGAGCGGCTCGCAAACCATGTCTTCAGCTCGAACATGCTGTTCGCCGATGACACGCCGCTGCCTGTGCTCGATCCGGGCCGCGGGCGCACCCGAACAGGTCGGCTCTGGGTTTATGCCCGCGATGATCGACCGTGGAATGGACCCGGTCCGCCGGCTGCTGTCTATATCTACAGCCCTGACCGGCGCGCCGAACGCCCGGAAACCCATCTGAAAGACTTCAGCGGTGTGTTGCAGGTCGATGGCTATGCCGGGTTCGAGCGGCTGACCACAGGTGGGGATATTACTCTGGCGGCCTGCTGGGCGCATGCGCGGCGCAAGTTCTACGAGGTGCACCAGGCCACAGGCTCACCGATCGCGGCCGAAGCGTTGCAGCGGATCGCCGAGCTCTATGCTATCGACGCCACGATCCGTGGGCAGAGCGCGAACAAGCGTCGGATCGTGCGGGCCCGGAAATCCCGCCCGCTGGTCCGCGCGATGAAAGCCTGGCTGGAAACCGAACTCCAGCGTATCCCGCCGCGCAGCGGGCTGGGCGATGCGATCCGCTATGCGCTTGCCCGCTGGGATGAGCTCAGCCGGTTCCTCGACGATGGTCGGATCGAACTCGACACGAACACCGTCGAGCGCGCTATCCGTCCGGTGGCGCTGGGACGCAAGAACCACCTGTTCGCCGGCTCGGAAGGCGGGGCACAGAGATGGGCCGTCATCGCGTCTCTGCTGACAACCGCAAAGCTCAATGATGTCGAGCCGCATGCTTATCTGAGTGATGTTCTCGAGCGTCTCAGTCAGGGCCATCCGATGAACCGGATCGACGATCTGCTACCGTGGAACTGGGCGGCTTCACGCGCGGACGTGTAAGAACTGGACGCTTAC
>NZ_JAPWGW010000014.1 GCF_027213945.1 Henriciella marina | reverse complement strand
TGATCCCGGCCATCTACTACATCCGGGTCGGGCTGCAGATTCCATCAGATTTACCCCGGGCCGAACCGGATAACCGGGCCGGCTCATTCACCCCCGAAGGAGAAAAATTATGACCAGACACCTGTTGAAAATTCCGCTTTTGTTTCCACTGCTTCTGAGTAGCGCCATGCTGCCGGCGGCCGCGCAGGATCGCTCATCAGGCAGAATGATGATCGACGGCGGCATGATGGGTGGCGGCCTGTTCGGCACGGTGTTCATGCTGCTTGCTGTGCTCCTCCTCCTGCTCGGGATCGCTGCCCTCATCAAATATCTGAGGTCGAAATAATAGTCCCGTGTCCATCCACCCTATTCCCCCGTCCCGGCGCGCATCGGGGGCCTCTGTTGAAAGCCGCGCCTGACAATCAAAAAGGAAGAAAACGATGAAAACCCTCGTCAGAAAGACAGCAGTCACAGGCGCAATCCTCGGACTGGCCCTGATTGGTCCGGCGCTCGCCCAGGAGGCCGGCATGAAAATGGACAGCATGAAAGACATGGACATGTCCGGCATGAGCTGCTGCGGCGACATGGCGCCCGGCTTTGGCGTCATTAACGGCGTCGATCTGGATGCCCGAACCGTCAATATTTCACACGATCCGATCAAGAAGATCGGCTGGGGTGAAATGACAATGGACTTCGAGGTCGGCGGAATGGTTGCGCTCGACAAATTCGAGAATGGCGACAACGTCCATTTCATGCTCAAGCAGGACGACAGCGACAATTATGATATCGCCATGATGATGCCGATCGGCGGCGATCCGGATGCTTTCAAACTATCCATGATGTCGATGATGAAAGGCAAAGGCATGATGGACTGCAACATGGCCGGACACGGATCCATGTCCGGCATGTCAGGCAAGGATCATGACGACACCGATCACTAGCCGGTCCTCTGTTTCAAGCAAAAAATTCGTAAATCAGGTTCCGGCCGCGTTCCGCGGCCGGAATGCCTGCGTCTCCCGATTAGTTCACCAGGAAATCCCAATGACTCAAAGAATTCTGATTACCGCCTTCTTGTTAGGTTCCGCTTCCCTGACAGCCTGCAGTGACCCCGAAAGCCGAACGCCGCCAGCATCCGGCCCTGCGGATCAGACCAGGCCTGAACCGTTCGAACAGGCAGATGAAGCTATGCCCGGCGATACTGGACGGGCCACGGGCAGGATCACATCCCTTGATCGCGACGACGGCCGGGTCACCATCGACCATGGCCCTTTCGAAGGCATCGCCATGGGCGCGATGACCATGAGTTTCGCTTTAATGGGCGATCTTGAGCTGACTGACCTCTCTGAAGGCGATGACGTGATCTTCCAGGTCAAACGGGGCCGGGACGGTTCTCATCGCATCATGGAAATTTGCAGCATTCCCGCGAATGGCCGCGACTGCCCGGACCAAGAAACAGTCTATCCGCACAACCCTCCAGATCAGTAAGGCGGCATACTCCGGCACTGTCCCCGATCGAGCTAAAGGGAAGACGATAAAGACCCGTTTCGCCATAGTGTCAAACTGGCATGCGCGGACCAAAAAGAATAACCGCAGCCCCGATCAGACAGGTTACAACCCCTATCAGATCCCAGCGGTCGGGACGAATCCCCTCAATGGTCCATAGCCAGATGAGCGAGGAAGTTATGTAAACCCCACCATAGGCGGCATAGGCGCGCCCGGCTGCAGACGCTTCCACCAGTGTCAGCAGCCAAGCGAATACAACAAGGGATATCATCCCCGGAACCAGCCAGAAAGCGGACTTTCCAAGCCGCAGCCAGGCCCAGAATGCAAAACAACCGGCAATTTCGGCGGTTGCCGCGCCAGCATAGATCAACAACGTCGCGCGAATATCCATGGCTGGGACGTTTCCTGATCTGGCTGGACTGGCGAGGCCCCGTTGCGGTTAAAATTGGTTTCAGCCTGCGCAGCATGAAAGCTTCGCCACGTCCTTGTCGAACGTCTGTGCCGCCAATTTTAACCCTTCAACAGTTGTCAGGTATGGAAAAATTGTCTCGCCAAGCGCCTTGCTCGTCATGCCGAACTTCAACGCCATAGCCAGCGTCTGAATCGCATCAGACCCTTCGGGCGCCGCGATCTGTCCGCCCAGGAGGCGGTCGGTCTTCGCATCCGCGACCAGCTTGATGACGCCGCGGGTATCGCGGGCGGCGGCGGCGCGTGCCACGTGGTCCAGCGTCAGCACGCTGGCCTTGACGTCATGACCGGCTGCCTTCGCCTGCACCTCGGAAAGGCCGACGCCGGCGACCTGCGGATCGGTGAACACGACCCAGGGCATGGCCCCATTGTCATAGCGCAAATCCTGAAGCCCGAGCGCATTGTTGGCCGCCACCTTGGCCCCATAAGCGGCCATGTAGACGAACTGGTCGCGATCGGTGACATCACCCGCTGCCCAGACGCCAGGCCGTGTTGTGGCCATGTCGGCTCCGACCTTGATCGATCCGCGCGCATCGGTCTCGATGCCGAACTCGCGCAAGCCGAGGTCTTCAGAATTGGCAACCCGGCCTGTGGTGGCCACAAGCCGCTGCGCGAAGAGGGTCACAGGCTTTCCACCCCGTTCGATTGTCAGCGTGACGCCGCCGTCACTCCGTCTCACCGATCGGTAGGACAGGCCGGTCTCGACCGCGACCCCCTCAGCCTTCAACGCGTCGGTCAACGCCTTGGCCACTTCCGGTTCCACGCCGGGCAGAAGGCGAGAACGCGTGACCAGTGTAACCTTGACGCCCAGCCGCGACGCCATCTGCGCCAGTTCACAGCCAATATAGCCGCCGCCCAGTACCAGGATGCTTTCGGGCTGATCGGGCAGGCTGAGAAGGTCCCAGGAATCCAGCGCCTCCACGGTCTCGATCCCGTCAATTTCCGGCAAGAAAGGGCGCGAGCCGGTGGCGATCAGAACCTTCGGTGCAGCGATGATCCGCCCGCCGACCTCAATCCCACCTTCGATCAGGCGTGCGGCACCTTCCTCGATATAGGTGACATTCTCATAGGAAGGCAGCAGGTCGATGTATTTTTTCTGGCGCATCTCGTCGACCAGATCGGCCGTGCCCTTGACGACCGCCGACCAGTCCACGCTCTGCGCACAGGGCTCAATGCCCGGAAACCGTGCCGCCGCTGTACCAGCATGCACCGCTTCACCGGCCCGTATCATCGCCTTGGACGGCACGCAGCCGACATTGACGCAGGTGCCGCCGATGGTGCCATGCCCAACCATGGCCACGCGCCTGCCGGCCTCGGCCGCGCTAATCGAAGCCGAAAACCCGGCCGAGCCAGCACCTATGACGATGAGGTCATAGCTGTCGTCGCCGTTTTTATTGACGGAGCAGCAATCGCCTGTCTTTACGGTTTGATTCATTATTTCTTCCTTGGCTTGTGACCAGGCATGGCGACGCGGCCTCGATCAAGTATTCAAAATCACACCATCGACCCGATGTCGGAGGCGTGGCCGGGATCAGGTTGAGGCCGCTTTCGCCGCATTCGCCTGCGGCGAAGACCGCGGGATCGCTCGTACGCATCGATGTGTTCACCTGGATGCCCCGCCGAGTGCACTCGGCGCAGGCAGCTTCAAGGTTCAGCCTGTCCATTTTTGGTACCCGGCCGGGGCTGAGGCACATGCTCATTGATGCAAAACAAGAAGGTGTCGCAATGACGGTACCGGCCAGACCCGTTATCAGCAGTTTTCGGTCAGTCCATTTTGACATCAAAGTGAAAGCCTTGTGTGAAAATCTGACGATGTATGC
>NZ_JAPWGW010000013.1 GCF_027213945.1 Henriciella marina | reverse complement strand
CTGTCGCCCGAAGAGGTCGAACGCTATGTCACCTATCCGATCGAGACGGCCATGTCCGGCCTGCCCAAGGTCGACGAGATCCGCTCGACATCCAATTTTGGCCTGTCTGTCATCAATATCTATTTCGAGGACGGCACGGACGTCTATTTTGCCCGCCAGGTCGTCGGCGAGCGCCTCGGCGAGGCCGCCGACGCCATTCCCGACGGCTTCGGCACACCCAAGATGGGGCCGATTTCGACCGGCCTTGGTATCATCATGTACTACCGGCTCGTCGATGAGACCGACGAGCGGTCGCTGGTTGAGCTGCGCGAGATTGCTGACTGGATGATCAAGTATCCGCTTCAGTCGGTTGAAGGGGTGACGGAGGTTCTGTCACTAGGGGGTTTCGAGAAGCAGTACCAGGTCCGCCTCGATCCCGATCAGCTGACATCCTATGACCTCAGCGTCGGCGAGGTGATTGCCGCCTTGGAGAGCGCCAATCGGACGGCCGGCGCGCAATTCATCGAAATTGGCGCCGAACAGTACACGGTGCGCGGGGTCGGGCTCGCTCGCTCCCTCGATGATCTGCGTGAAACGCCGGTCAAGACCGTGGATGGACGAACCGTCCGCGTCAGCGACCTCGGTGAAGTCGCGATAGGTGGCGGCGTCCGGCAGGGGCTCGCAACTGCCAATGGCGAAGGGGAGACCGTCGCCGGTCTCGTCCTGAAACTTTATGGCACAAACACGTCTGAGGTGATCGAGAACGCGCAAGCGCGCTTCGACGAGATCAACCTGTCGCTTCCCGACGGTGTCAAAGCCGTTCCGTATTATGATCAGGGTACGCTGGTGAATAAGGCAGCCGCGACCGTGACGACCGCCCTCTGGCAGGGCGCGCTCCTGGTCGCGGTCATCGTCTTCCTGTTCCTCGGCGGCTGGCGTCCAAGCCTCGTGGTTGTCATGGCCATACCCTTCTCGGTCGGCTTTGCCTTCATCGCGATGAAATTCCTCGGCATCGGGGCCAATCTGATGACGCTGGGCGGGGTGGCGATCGCCATCGGGATGATGGTCGACGGCGCCATCGTCATCGCCGAGAACGTGGATCGCGGCTTGCGCGAACGACGCGAGGGTGAAGATAGCCGCACGACGGTCGCGCGAGCGAGCGCCGAAGTGATCGCGCCGCTGATTGCTGCCGTCCTCGTGGTGATCATTGTCTTCCTGCCGCTGTTCTCTTTGCAGGGAACCGAAGGCAAGACGTTCCGGCCGCTCGCCGCCTCTGCCGCGCTCGCCATGACAGGGTCGCTGATCTATGCCGCGCTCATCGCTCCGGCGATGGCGCTCGGCCTCATGCGTCCGCCCAAGAGCAATAGCCAGGAGAGCGACAGCCGGCTTGTTTCGCTGATCAAGCCGCTTGCGGCCTTCTTCGTCCGGCGACGTCTCGCGGCGGTCGGGCTAGCAGGCGTCCTGCTTCTGGTTGGGGGCCTCTCAGCGACACGCCTTGGCTCGGAGTTCACGCCTGCGCTGGAGGAAGGCGATGTCCTGTTGCGTGTGACGATGGCGCCGTCCATCTCGCTAACCGAAGCAAAGGAAACGTCGACCCGCATCGAGGCAAGACTGCTTGAAGCCTTCCCCGAGATCAGTTCCATTGTCAGCCGGATCGGTCGTGGGGAAGTCGGCGCGCATGCCGACCCGGTCAACAGTATCGAGGCCTTCGTGGCGCTCAAACCCCGAAACGAATGGCGCAATGGCATCAGCCCGGATGAACTCCGGGCGTCGATTTCCGAGAATCTCGGCGGCTTTCCAGGCGTCAGGGTCAATGTTGGCCAGCCAATCGCCATGTCGGTTGATGAACTCCTGACCGGCACAAAGGCGCAACTGGCGGTCAAGATCTTCGGTCCGGATACGGCGGTCCTGCTGGAAGGCTCGCAGGACTTGCAGTCCATTCTTCAGGAGGTTCCAGGGGCGACCGACGTCCAGGCCGATCAGATCACCGGCGCGCCGCAGCTTGTGGTCTCGCTCAACCGTCCTGCGCTCGGCCGGTATGGACTGAGCGTGGAGGAGGCGCTCGATGCCTTGCGTTCCGGCGTCGGCGGGGCAGAGGCTGGTGCCGTTTTTGAGGGCGTGCGCCAGTTTCCCGTCATCGTGCGCTATGCCGAAGAGGACCGCAACACGCCCGCGGCCATCGGACGGATTATTTTGGAATCGTCCAGCGGCGCACGGGTTCCACTCGAAAGCGTGGCAAACATCAGGGAGATTGTCGGTCCACGTCAGATCACGCGCGAGAATGGTGAGCGATTCATCACCGTTCAACTCAATGTGAGAGGACGCGATATTGGCAGCTATGTCGCTGATGCGCAGCAATCGGTCGCCAGCCAGCTCGACCTGCCGGCTGGTTATCGCGTCGAATGGGGCGGACAGTTCGAACTCCAGCAGGAAGCGAATGCGCGGTTCGCGGTCGTGATCCCGATCACGCTCGGTATCGTATTCCTGATCCTGCTATTGACGTTCGGGCGCATGAAATCGGCCATCCTGATCCTGCTCAACATTCCGCTGGCGCTGACCGGCGGGGCGATGGCGCTCTGGATTGCAGGCCTGCCGATCTCGGTGCCTGCGACGGTCGGCTTTATTGCCCTGTTCGGTATCGCGCTCGGCAATGGCATGGTGCTGGTCAGTTTCATGGATGATTTTGCCAGGGAGGGCCGTGGTCGCGATGAACTTGCCGTCGAGGCGGCAGGCTTGCGGGCACGTCCTGTGCTGATGACCGCCCTTACGACGGCGCTCGGCCTTGCGCCGCTGCTCTTCGCAAGTGGTGTCGGTGCTGAAGTGCAGCGGCCACTGGCCACGGTGGTCATGGGCGGGCTGGTCTCCTCGACCGTGCTAACTTTGCTGGTGCTACCCGCCCTTCACCGCTGGTTCGCACCAAAGCCCGACGCGCACCATTCCTTGTTGGAGGCCGAGCATGTTCATCCATCGTGAACTTCGCTTCGCGGTCATGTCCGTTTCTCTCGCAGCCCTGGCCGGCTGCGAGAGTCTCGACAACGTGATGGGGGCCCTTTCAAGTGAGCAGGCGGCCAAGGTGCAGGAGGAATGCGGCCTGATACCACCAAAGAGCCGCGTAAAAAACGCGGTACACGCGCGGCGACGCGCGTATCTCGAGTGCAAGCGCAAGGTGCTGGAAGAGGAGGCCGATCCTGAGCCACGCACATGATCATGACGATCTTGATCCCGCGAGCGATGATCGTCGGGTCTCCATTGCCATCTGGTCAATAAGACTGTCATACGGATCACTGATCCGCCCGCCGTTGGTGGCTGGACGATCGTTATTCTTGGCGGTGTTGCGCTGGTCATTGCAGAGCTTACAGCCCTCCTGATCTATTCGGTGCAGAATGGGAGCGTGAATATCCGGGCGCTCCTCCTTCACAATCTGTCCGACGCACTCGCATCTGTAGCCGTGGTTGCGGGCGACGCGCTCATCCTCATCTATGACTGAATACTGTTCGATCCGTTCGTGACGATCGGTATCGCGGTAACATTCTCTGCCTGTCGTTCCGCGAAATCGGCGGGCCGATCCACATGTTGTGGCTAGGTAGTCCGCCGGACATTGACAACGGTACCGTCATTGAGGCGATGCGGAGCGGTGATGGTGTCGTGGATGTCCATCATTTGCATCTCTGGCAGATGCAGGAGCCCCTTTTGTCAGCTATCTTCGAACAGTTTGTCGGTGAGTGCGCAATCGGGTGTTTCAGCGCCGGTGCAACCAGCCATGATCTCGCCGAGCCGTCGATCCATCTGCTTCAGATCGGCGATGCGTTTACGGATATCGCCCCGATGTGCTTCTGCCAGCGCCCTGACCTCCGCGCAGCTCGGCCTGCCATCATTGATGCCAAGTAGCGAGCGTACATCTTCCACGGAGAAGCCGAGGCTGCGGGCTCGCAATATGAAACGCAGTCGTACCTGATCTTCATTCGAATACAGCCGGTGGCCACTTGCCGTGCGGGCTGGTTCGGGCAGCAATTCGATCTTTTCATAATAGCGGATCGTTTCAAGATTGCAGCCGAGCCGCCCGGCCAGTTCAGCCCGTTTGAGTGCTGCT
>NZ_JAPWGW010000012.1 GCF_027213945.1 Henriciella marina | reverse complement strand
CTGTCGCCCGAAGAGGTCGAACGCTATGTCACCTATCCGATCGAGACGGCCATGTCCGGCCTGCCCAAGGTCGACGAAATCCGCTCGACATCGAATTTCGGTCTGTCCGTCATCAATATCTATTTCGAGGATGGCACGGACGTCTATTTTGCCCGTCAGGTCGTAGGCGAACGCCTCGGCGAAGCCAGCGAAGCGATACCCGAGGGTTTTGGCACTCCGAAGATGGGGCCGATTTCGACCGGCCTCGGCATTATCATGTATTACCGTCTTGTGGATGAGACAGGCGAGCGATCGCTGGTCGAGCTGCGTGAGATCGCCGACTGGATGATCAAGTATCCGCTCCAATCCGTCGAGGGCGTGACAGAGGTGCTGTCGCTGGGCGGGTTTGAAAAACAGTACCAGGTCCGTCTCGATCCTGATCAACTGACCTCCTACGATCTCAGCGTCAGCGAGGTCATCGCTGCCCTGGAAAGCGCCAACCGAACAGCCGGCGCCCAATTCATCGAAATTGGTGCCGAACAGTACACGGTGCGCGGGGTCGGGCTCGCTCGAACCCTCAATGATCTCCGTGAAACGCCGGTCAAAACGGTGGATGGGCGAACGGTCCGCGTCAGCGACCTCGGTGATGTCGCGATTGGCGGCGGCGTGCGGCAGGGGCTCGCGACCGCAAATGGCGAAGGTGAGACCGTCGCCGGTCTCGTCCTGAAACTTTATGGCACCAACACATCGGAGGTGATCGAGAACGCACAGGCGCGTTTCGCTGAGATCAACCGATCGCTTCCTGACGGTGTGAAAGCCGTTCCGTATTATGATCAGGGTACGCTGGTGAAAAAGGCGGCCACAACGGTGACGACCGCGCTCTGGCAGGGCGCCCTTCTAGTCGCCGTGATCGTCTTCCTGTTTCTTGGCGGCTGGCGGCCAAGCCTGGTCGTCGTCATGGCCATCCCCTTCTCCGTCGGCTTTGCTTTCATTGCCATGAACATCCTTGGTATCGGGGCCAATCTGATGACACTGGGCGGGGTCGCGATTGCCATCGGTATGATGGTCGACGGGGCCATCGTTATCGCTGAGAACGTTGATCGCGGCTTGCGTGAACGACGAGAAGGCGAAGACAGCAGGACGACAGTTGCACGAGCGAGCGCCGAAGTGATCGCGCCGCTGATTGCTGCCGTCCTCGTGGTGATCATTGTCTTCCTGCCGCTCTTTTCGCTACAGGGCACTGAAGGCAAGACGTTTCGGCCGCTCGCCGCTTCTGCCGCGCTCGCCATGACAGGGTCGCTGATCTATGCCGCGCTCATCGCTCCGGCGATGGCGCTCGGCCTCATGCGTCCGCCCAAGAGCAATAGCCAGGAGAGCGACAGCCGGCTTGTTTCGCTGATCAAGCCGCTTGCGGCCTTCTTCGTCCGGCGACGTCTCGCGGCGGTCGGGCTAGCAGGCGTCCTGCTTCTGGTTGGGGGCCTCTCAGCGACACGCCTTGGCTCGGAGTTCACGCCTGCGCTGGAGGAAGGCGATGTCCTGTTGCGTGTGACGATGGCGCCGTCCATCTCGCTAACCGAAGCAAAGGAAACGTCGACCCGCATCGAGACAAGACTGCTTGAAGCCTTCCCCGAGATCAGTTCCATTATCAGCCGGATCGGCCGTGGGGAAGTCGGCGCGCATGCCGACCCGGTGAACAGTATCGAGGCCTTCGTGGCGCTCAAACCCCGAAGCGAATGGCGCGATGGCATCAGCCCGGACGAACTCCGTGCGTTGATCTCCGAGAATCTCGGCGGCTTTCCAGGCGTCAGGGTCAATGTCGGCCAGCCGATCGCGATGTCGGTTGATGAACTCCTGACCGGCACAAAGGCGCAGCTGGCGGTCAAGATCTTCGGGCCGGATACGGAGGTTCTGCTGGAAGGCTCGCAGGATTTGCAGGCGATCTTGCAGGAGGTTCCGGGAGCCACAGACGTCCAGGCCGATCAGATCACCGGCGCGCCTCAGCTTGTGGTCTCGCTCGACCGTCCGGCGCTCGGCCGGTACGGCCTGAGTGTCGAGGAGGCGCTTGACGCCCTGCGTTCAGGTGTTGGCGGGGCAGAGGCTGGCGCCGTTTTCGAGGGGGTGCGCCAGTTCCCCGTGATCGTGCGTTATGCCGAGGAGGACCGCGACACGCCCGCTGCCATCGGACGGATCATTCTGGAATCGTCCAGCGGCGCACGGGTTCCACTCGAAAGCGTAGCAGACATCCGGGAGATCGTCGGTCCACGTCAGATCACGCGCGAGAATGGCGAGCGCTTCATCACCGTCCAGCTCAATGTGAGAGGACGCGACATCGGCAGCTATGTCGCGGATGCGCAGGCGGCGGTGGCGGGCCAGCTTGACTTACCGGCCGGTTACCGCGTCGAATGGGGCGGGCAGTTCGAACTCCAGCAAGAAGCGAATGCGCGATTCGCGGTGGTGATCCCGATCACGCTCGGCATCGTGTTCCTAATTCTGCTATTGACGTTCGGGCGGATGAAATCAGCCATCCTGATCCTGCTCAACATTCCGCTGGCGCTGACCGGCGGCGCGATGGCGCTCTGGGTTGCGAGCCTGCCGATCTCGGTGCCCGCGACGGTCGGCTTTATTGCCCTGTTTGGCATCGCGCTCGGCAATGGCATGGTGCTGGTCAGCTTCATGGATGATTTTGCCAGGGAAGGCCGGGGCCGCGATGAACTTGCCGTCGAGGCGGCAGGCTTGCGGGCACGTCCTGTTCTGATGACCGCCCTTACGACGGCGCTCGGCCTTGCGCCACTGCTCTTCGCGAGTGGTGTCGGTGCTGAAGTGCAGCGGCCACTGGCCACGGTCGTCATGGGCGGGCTGGTCTCATCGACCGTGTTGACCTTGCTTGTCCTGCCAGCCCTTCACCGCTGGTTCGCACCGAAGCCCGACGCGCACCATTCCTTGTTGGAGGCCGAGCATGTTCATCCATCGTGAACTTCGCG
The DNA here is from genome assembly GCF_027213945.1 of Henriciella marina. Classification (GTDB taxonomy): domain Bacteria; phylum Pseudomonadota; class Alphaproteobacteria; order Caulobacterales; family Hyphomonadaceae; genus Henriciella; species Henriciella marina_A. The sequence continues at coordinate 2,309 of NZ_JAPWGW010000012.1, read as the reverse complement.
TTGCGGTCATGTCGATTTCTCTCGCAGCCCTGGCGGGCTGCGGGAATCTCGGCAACGCGATGGTGTCCCTTTCAAGTGAGCAGGCGGCCAAGGTGCAGGAAGAATGCGGCCTGATACCATCAAAGAGCCGTGTCAAAAACGCGGTACACGCGCGGCGACGCGCGTATCTCGAATGCAAGCGCAAGGTGCTGGAAGAGGAGGCCGATCATGAGCCACGCACATGAACATGACAGCCTTGATCCCAAAAGCGGTGATCGCCGGGTCTCCATTGCTATCTGGGCAAACGCACTACTAACCGTTGGGCAGGTTGTCGGGGGGATTCTCTCCGGCAGCCTCGCGCTCATCGCCGATGCTCTGCACAATTTCTCTGATATGGCGTCGCTCGTCATCGCGTTCGCTGCGCGCAAGATTGCGCGGCGACCGGCTGATGAGCGGATGACCTTTGGGTATGGCCGCATCGAGATCGTCGCAGCCCTGATCAATTATACATCTTTGACCATCATCGGCCTCTATCTGATCTATGAGGGTGTCATGCGGATCATTGATCCCCCCGCCGTTGGCGGCTGGACGATCGTTATTCTTGGCGGTGTTGCGCTGGTCATCGATACGCTGACAGCCCTCCTGACCTATTCGATGCAGAAAGGGAGCGTGAATATCCGGGCGCTCTTCCTTCACAACCTTTCGGATGCACTCGCATCGGTAGCCGTGGTTGCAGGCGGAACGCTCATCCTCCTCTATGACTGGAGACTGGTCGATCCGCTCGTGACGATCGGTATCGCGGTATACATTCTCTATCTGTCGTTCCGTGAAATTGGCGGGCCGATCCATATGTTGATGCTGGGTAGCCCACCCGAGATCGACAATGCCGCCGTCGTGGAAGCGATGCGAAGTGTCGATGGCGTTGCGGACGTTCACCACGTGCATCTCTGGCAAATGCAGGAACACGAGACGGCGCTCGACTGTCACGTCGTTGTGTCTGAACAAAACTGGTCGAGCATCGAGATCATCAAGGCGGCAATCAAGGAGCGTTTGAATCAGCGCTTCGGTATTGGTCATTCAAGCCTTGAGTTCGAGCACGAAGATCATGTCCACCGAAACGCCGATGTTTACGGGCATTCGAATTCTCAGCGAAAGGCGTGATCCTGTACTTGCCGGTACACTGCCAGAATACAATGGGTCTTACCGGGGTTGCGTGGGAAGGCGAGCTGTTCAAACGTGAGATCCAGCGGGTTCGTGTCTTGCTGACGTGTCTGGAAGCAGTGGCATTTGTGCGCTCGTCCCGTTTATGAGGCTTGATACAAGGCTGAAAGACTAGTTTCGAACGTGAGCGGAGTGGCTGAATGTACTAGTTGCTGAGCTCTAGTCCTAGCCTGGGCAGTATCAAGATCATCGTGAAGTAGAGCACAATTTTTATCGCTGTTCCCAAAATCAAGGCGCCATAAAAGGGAATGCCTCGGTCGAGCAGCCATGGGATAAGAAGGAAGGACATATCAGAATATGGCAGCGGAGTGGGCCGCCTGCCGGGATGTGTCTTCAGTGTCGCGCCACAGCCATATCACGCCCAGGACCGATACGAGAGGAAGTGAGGCCACAAGTGCCGCGAAGCCTGGACTGCGTTTTCCGATTTCGGAAATGGCGACGATGAGGATGGCTGAAATTACAGCCTTGATAAAAAGGTAGAACAATTTTGTCTCCGGCTCATGGTTCCGCGAGATCAACCCATGGGAAATGGCAGCCGCTCAAGTGGCGGTGAAGGCGAAAGCTCATTGTGACGGCCTGCTTCTGGCTTATCGAGTGTCGTGAGCGTGGGATCAACTGAACACGGCACGGGCGTGAGCCATGAACACGACTATAAAGAGGCAAGCCGCTTCTGACGTCGGTAAGACAACGCTCTTGGTACCGGCCCTTTTTATCAGCGATCTTCGAACAGTTTGTCGGTGAGTGCGCAATCAGGTGTTTCAGCGCCGGTGCAACCAGCCATGATCTCGCCGAGCCGCCGATCCATTTGTCTCAGATCGGCGATGCGTTTGCGGATATCGCCACGATGTGCTTCTGCCAGCGCACTGACCTCTGCGCAGCTCGGCCTGCCATCATTGATGCCAAGCAGTGAGCGTACATCTTCCACCGAGAAGCCGAGACTGCGGGCCCGCAATATGAAACGCAGCCGTACCTGGTCCCCATTCGAATACAGCCGGTGGCCACTGGCAGTGCGGGCTGGATCGGGCAGCAGGCCGATCTTTTCATAATAGCGGATCGTTTCAAGATTGCAGCCGAGCCGCCCGGCCAGTTCAGCCCGTTTGAGTGCTGCT
>NZ_JAPWGW010000125.1 GCF_027213945.1 Henriciella marina | reverse complement strand
AACCAACTCATCTGCCATCAACTGACCGCGAGAAAAACCTACCTTAATACGATACATAAACCCCATATCAATTTGCAAGCGAACATCTCGGTTGCTGCAGTAGTTATAGATACTGGTATTCAGTACTTGATTTAACGGCTTTGCACCGAGTGCGCCATCGTTATAAATCATCATCATCTCTACAACATTTTTGTTGGATGAGACACGCATTATTTGCAGTGGACCGTAC
>NZ_JAPWGW010000124.1 GCF_027213945.1 Henriciella marina | reverse complement strand
CTTAGGTATATGAGTTACTTGGGTATACAAGTTACTTCGGTATATAAGTAAAAGCCCCGTTTAACCTTGAAAGTCTAAACGGGGCTTTAAATTTCTTCTTACTTTATATCGAGTAAGGTTTAAGTCATTACTTGATGTTTAAGAACGCAGCGCCGCGTACACCACCTGAATCACCGTGTTTTGCTTTGATGATCTTAGGACACTTAGCCACAGACAATAAGTGTTTAGG
>NZ_JAPWGW010000123.1 GCF_027213945.1 Henriciella marina | reverse complement strand
AGGGCGATGAGTCATGCGTTTAAAGAGCACGATGTTGAGGTCGACTTTTTGTTTTCTGGGCGAGCGCCGGAAAAATATTTATCAATGGAAGCATTTGGCGATTACCAGACTCGCCGAGGCTTCACCTTTATTACCGAAAAAGGCTCTGTAAACTACGCGAAAACAGCATTGAATAACAATTTGGTGCAGTTTTTCAAAGAAGTTAAGCAACTCGATCTGTCGTCCTACG
>NZ_JAPWGW010000122.1 GCF_027213945.1 Henriciella marina | reverse complement strand
ATGTATGGCAAGTGTGATAAATCGACATGCTTAATCTTGCCAGAGAGTACGTCAGGATTTTCCACATATTTAAACTGTTTCTCGTAGTGTAAATATGGGCCTATAGAAATAAAAGTGGCGGCTATACAGGTTGCCGCCACTCGTAAACTTATTGATTTCAAAGAATTAGGCATCAAACACCTGTGAGTTACCATCGTGATCATTATCGTTTTTCTGTGTTGTAACGATC
>NZ_JAPWGW010000121.1 GCF_027213945.1 Henriciella marina | reverse complement strand
GCATTCAGATCTTCAAAAAGCGAATTTATGAAGCTCTCTCGACCCACTTGTGTGATCGAATAAACCCTTTTGGCTGGCTTTCCCTCTTGCGCCTGGACGTGGCTGGTGACAAATCCATCTTCTTCCAATTTAGAAAGTGCTGGATAAATCGAGCCAAAGCTGGCTTCTAAAAAGAAGGAAAAGTCGCCCTCAGTGGAGCGTTTGCGGATTTCATAGCCTGTCGTTTCCC
>NZ_JAPWGW010000120.1 GCF_027213945.1 Henriciella marina | reverse complement strand
GCACGCGGTCGGCGAAGATCGTCACCGCGATCATGAGGGTGGTGAAGAACGTCGTCCGCACGGTGTCCCACGGATCCGGTCCGCGGAACGCGAGGCCGACGGCGATCGCCACGCCGATGGCGACGACCAGGAGGCCGAACATCCACAGCCAGTTCATCTCCTGGTAGTAGAAGAGGTATTGGAGCGGCATGTAGAGGAGCGCTCCGATGACGGCGATCGTCAGTGAGGCGT
>NZ_JAPWGW010000119.1 GCF_027213945.1 Henriciella marina | reverse complement strand
CCCTTGCTGTTACCGAATGACACGGTGATCACTTGGTCATACTTGGTGATTTTGGACAGAAATGGCATGCGAAAATGAATGCCAGGTTCAGTAAACACATCCAACTCACCAGTAATATTATTCTGATGCACGTAGCTGTAACCCGCATCGGTCATCAGCACCGAGCTATTAATCGTTAAGCCTATTGCCAACAGCGGTACGCCAAATACGGCTGCTTTTAATCCTTTATGT
>NZ_JAPWGW010000011.1 GCF_027213945.1 Henriciella marina | reverse complement strand
GCGCTTGAGTTCCATACCGTGCGTGTTGCCGACGCGGCCGTCCGCGTTACCGATTACGGTATCGACGAGGCCCGCGCGGCCTGGAAGCCAGAATGGGGGGCCCAGCTCACTTATCAACAGCGCGATGAAGGCGCGATGTTCGCGGGGGATGACTGGGTCTCCGGTATGGTGACTTTTACGGTTCCGCTCTGGGCCGAAAGGAAGCAGGCGCCGAACTTGCGCGCCGCAAAGGCCGAGCGGGCCGGCGCCGAGCAACGCTACCAGGCCGCCGCACGGAATGCGGCGGCCCAGTATGCGTCCCGGGACGCCATTATCCGCGCGGCCGATGCCAGTATCGACGTCCTGCAGGTCAAGATCGCTGCCGTCGAAGACGAAGTCGAGGCCCAGCTGATTACCTATGAATCCGGTGTTGGCGGCTATGCGCCGATCATTGACGGCGAGATCGCCATTCTCAAACTCCGGGCGGAAATCGAAGCTGAAACGGCCCGCAAGGCCGCTGCGATCGCACGCCTGAATGCCCTCCTGGTGACACAATGAAAAAGACATTCCTGATAATGGGCACCGCATCTGCCGCCCTCTTGCTCGCCGCATGCGGCGCACCGGGCGGATCACCGGGCGGCCAGGGTGAAAAGCCGAACGCCTCGAGCGAGACGCAACGATACACCTGCCCCATGCACCCTCACTATATTTCGACCGATCCGGACGGCACCTGCCCGATCTGTGGCATGGACCTGGTGCCTGCCGACAAGGCCCAGGAACCAACGAGCTCAGCAGGCGAAATCCTTTACTACAAGCATCCCATGGGCAAGCCGGACACCTCGCCCGTTCCGAAAAAGGATTCCATGGGCATGGATTACATCCCGGTTTATGCCGATGACACCGGATCGGGCGTGGCCGTCTCGCCGGAAATGATCCAGACCATGGGGATCCGGACAGCACCTGCCGAGACCGGGGATTTCAGCCGTGTACTGAGAGCCTTCGGCACGGTCGAGACCAATGAACGGCTCGAAAATGTTACCGTCTCGCGGCTAGAAGGCTGGATTGAGAATCTGGCGGTCAATGCCGAGGGCGACACCGTCCGCCCCGGCAGTCTCCTCTACCGGATCTACAGTCCGGACCTGATCGCCGCGCAGAAAGATTATCTGAACTCGTTCAAGATCGGCAACGAAGCGCGCATCGCGTCGGTTCGCCAACGCCTGCGCTCCCTTGGCATGCAGAATGCGGCCATCGACCGGCTGACCGAAACCCGCCAGGTCATTGAACGTGTTCCAGTTTACGCAGAAGCCGGCGGCACGGTTGCCGAGCTTCAGGTCCGCAATGGCGACTATGTCAAACCCGGTACGCCCATATTACGGCTTCAATCCTATGCCGATGTGTGGGTCATTGCCTCTGTGCCGGAGAGCGATTTGCCTCTGGTGCAGGCAGGCATGCCGGCCGAACTCGATTTTCCGAGCGCGCCCGATGCCCCCGGTAAAGGCCAGGTCGACTATATCTATCCGACAATCGACCCGAAAACCCGTACAGCCGACGTCCGGATCGAAGTGGACAATGTGTCGGGCTATCTTCGCCCGGGCGCCTATGCGGACATAAGGCTGAATATCGGCGGCCGACCGCGTCTTTCGGTTCCAAGTGAAGCCATTCTGCTTGGTAGCGAGGGCGCCCGTGTCGTCATCGCCGAAGGCAATGGCCGTTTCTCCGGACGCGCGGTGCAAACTGGGATTTCGGCTGATGGCCGAACAGAGATCCTGTCGGGCCTGGAAAGCGGCGAAGTGGTCGTCGCCAGCGGCCAGTTCCTGCTCGATAGCGAAGCGAACCTGAAAGAAGGCCTTTCCAAGCTGGAAGCTCCAGATGCGAGTGCGGCCAGTCCGGAAACACCGCTCTTCGATATACCGGTGGACAGTAAAGCCCTCGCCGAAATCGATCACTTCACTGACATGGCGCTCTACTTCCACGAGGCCCTGACAGACGGGTATGACATCGATCCGCTATTCGTGGATCCGGCGCTCGCCCTGGTGCCAGTGCTGCGGGACCGTTACGCGAACACGAAACTGGCACCGGTCATGGATGCTACGCAAACCGCTCTCGCCGCCGCGCAAAACGCCACGGACCGCGAAGACCTTGCCACGCAACTCTCAGACCTGGTCGAGGCCTTGAAACCCTGGCTGCTGGAAGGCGCACCTCAGCATTACAGCGAGGCTGGTCTGGTGCTCTACCGGGACATGGCAACGGGCCGGTACTGGCTGCAGGAAGAAGCCAAACCGGCCAATCCGTACAGCGCAGATGGGGCCGAACGGATTGACTGGCCCAGGCCGATGGCCGGCATGTCGATGACGACCAATGACAGCGAGACTGGCGCTGACCAGGCCCCTGGGCATTCGGGGGACGGTCATGACTGAACGAAACGACAGAGACCTCGCGGGGCAAGACCCCTCCAGATCATGGGTGGCAAAGCTGATCTCCTGGTCGGTTTCCAACCAGCTCATCGTCCTCATGCTCGCCGCTGCACTGGCTGTGACCGGGTGGATGGCGATCCAGCGCACGCCGCTCGATGCAGTGCCGGACCTGACAGATACCCAGGTCATTATTCGTACCGATTTTCCGGGCCAGAGCCCGCAGATTGTCGAGGACCTCGTCACCTATCCACTATCGACGAACCTTCTCGGTCTGCCGAAGACCAAGGATGTGCGCGGCTCCTCAATGTTCGGCACCAGTTTTGTCTATGTCATATTTGACGATGATGTTGACCTCTACTGGGCCCGCTCGCGCGTGCTCGAAGCCTTGTCCCGGCTGGGGTCTGAACTCCCGGAAGGCGCCGTACCGCAGATAGGACCGGATGCGACCGGCGTTGGCTGGGTCTATCAGTATGCCTTGGTCGACAAAACCGGCAAGACCGATCTCGCCGAGCTGCGTTCACTCCAGGACTGGTTCCTGAAACTCGAACTGGCCGGTGTGGAGGGGGTCTCTGAAGTCGCCTCGGTCGGCGGTTTTGTCAGGGAATACCAGGTTCTCCTCGATCCCAATCGCCTGAGAAGTTACGACCTGTCGATCACCCGTATCCGTGACGCGGTCCGCGCAGCCTCAAGCGAAGTCGGTGGCCGCGTGCTCGAACAGGGCGAAACGGAATATGTCATCCGCTCATCAGGCTATGTCGATGAGAAGCTTGATCTCGAACAGGTCGTGGTCAAGGCAGAGGATGGCACCCCCGTCCAGCTGAGCCATGTCGCCCGGATTGTCGAAGGCCCGGCCCTCCGGCGCGGCATTGTCGAACTCAATGGCGAAGGCGAAACGGTGTCCGGCATCGTGGTGATGCGCGATGGCGAGAATGCGCTGTCGGTGATCGAACGTGTGAAGGAGAAACTTGATAGTCTCCAGCGCGGCCTGCCGGAAGGTGTCGAGATTGTCACTGTGTATGACCGCGCGCCACTCATCGAGGGTTCGGTCGATTATCTGAAAGACAAGCTGATCGAGGAAGGCATCGCGGTTGCGCTCGTCATCCTGATCTTCCTCCTCCATGTAAGGTCGTCTCTGGTTGCCATCATCACCTTGCCGCTCGGAGTGCTCGGCGCGTTCCTGATCATGTCCTGGCAAGGTGTCACAGCGAACATCATGTCACTTGGCGGGATCGCCATCGCGATCGGCGCCATGGTCGACGCCTCGATTGTGCTTGTCGAGAATGCCAGCCGGAAACTGGCGGATCTGGGACCGAAACCCGATCCGAGCGTGCGCCGCCAGGCGCTGGTCGAGTCGGCTCAGGAAGTCGGCCCCGGCATATTCTTTTCACTCCTCATCATCACGGTCTCCTTCCTGCCCGTCTTTGCCCTGACCGGTCAGAGCTTCAGGCTCTTCAGTCCTCTTGCCTATACCAAGACCTATGCGATGGCCTTCGCGGCCATTCTGTCGGTGACACTTGTCCCGGTTCTGATGCTGTACCTGATGCGGGGTCGGTTCCGGCGCGAGGAAGCCAATCCCCTGAACGCCTTCTTCGTCTGGGCCTACAAACCGCTGCTCCATCTAGCCCTGAGGTTCAAATGGATCACGGTCGCCCTAGCGCTCGCGCTGACGGCCACCGTCATCGTGCCGGTCCAGAGGATCGGCTCGGAATTCATGCCGGCCCTTTATGAAGGCGAGCTCCTCTACATGCCGACCACCCTGCCCGGCGTGTCATCCACCAAGATGCGGGAGATTCTTGGCCAGACAAACCGCGTCATCAAGACCGTGCCAGAAGTCGATCGTGTCTTCGGCAAGGCCGGGCGCGCCGATACCGCAACCGATCCAGCGCCACTCACCATGATCGAGACCTGGATCAAGCTGAAACCGAAGGAGGATTGGCGGCCAGGTGTGACGGTCGAGGACATCACCGATGAGCTCGATGCCAAGCTGCAAATGCCCGGCCTCGTGAATTCATGGGGCTATCCGATCAAGATTCGCATGGACATGGTTTCAACAGGAGTGCGCACGCCCATTGGCATCAAGGTTACGGGCGATGATCTGACAGAGATTGAGACCATTGCCCGGGACATAGAAGCGGCCATTTCGGACGTACCCGGAACGCGCTCGGCCTTCGCCGACAGGGTCATGGGCGGCAAATATCTCGAGATCACGCCGGACAGGGGCGAACTCGCCCGGCGGAATATCGACATGGCAGCCTTCCAGTCCGTGATCCGAACCGCCCTGGGCGGCATGACACTCTCCCAGTCTGTCGAGGGCCGGGAACGCTATGACATCATCCTGCGCTATGATCGGCCATTTCGTGAGAGCGCCACAGACCTGGAAGAGATACTCGTGCCCGCCCCGTCCGGCGCCCATATCCCTCTCAGCGAACTGGCGGACATTTCCTATACGGAAGGCCCGCCAATGATCCGATCGGAAAATGCCAGGCTGACTGGCTGGGTTTTCGTCGATATCGCGGACCGGGACATGGGCAGCTATGTTGCAGACGCCGGACAGGTGATTGCCAACGCCGTCGACCTGCCTGCGGGATATGCGGTGGAGTTCTCCGGACAGTATGAACAGATGCAGGAAGCGAATGCGCGGCTGAAGATCGCCATTCCAGCTGCGATTGCACTGATCTTCCTGCTGCTGATGCTACATTTCGGTCGGCTCGACCGGACCCTGATCATCATGGCCAGCCTGCCATTCGGCCTGGTCGGCGGAATGTGGGCCGTCTGGTTGGCAGGCTACAATCTGTCAGTAGCCGTCGCGGTCGGTTTCATCGCCCTGGGCGGCATCGCGGTCGAGACAGCCGTCGTGATGCTGCTCTATATCGACGCGGAAGTCCGCAAGGCGAACCCGTCTGACAGGAGCCAGCTTTTCGCAGCTGTCAGCAAGGGCGCGGCCATGCGCGTCAGGCCGAAGTTGATGACGGTCACGACCATTTTTGCAGGTCTTGCCCCGATCTTCCTGACCGACGGCCTCGGATCGGACGTCATGCGCCGGATTGCCCTGCCCATGCTTGGCGGCATGGCCTCAACCCTCATCCTCTCCCTGATCGTGATCCCGGCCATCTACTACATCCGGGTCGGGCTGCAGATTCCATCAGATTTACCCCGGGCCGAACCGGATAACCGG
>NZ_JAPWGW010000118.1 GCF_027213945.1 Henriciella marina | reverse complement strand
CCCTTCATGCTGGGCGGCGGCAAGCCGGGCCAGGGCGCCTTCATCCTGGTGGGCTTCGTGCTGCTGGGCCTGTCCTACGGCCAGGCGGCGGGGTCGGTCACGTCCAACTTCCTGCCGCACTTCCGCTACACCGGCGCCGCCTTGACGGCCGACATGGCCTGGCTGCTGGGCGCGGCCTTCGCGCCGGTGGTCGTGCTCTACCTGAGCTCGCGGTTCGGCCTGGGCTCGGTG
>NZ_JAPWGW010000117.1 GCF_027213945.1 Henriciella marina | reverse complement strand
GTATCTTAGAAAAACAAGGCATCGGTTTAGTTGCAGAACAAGCTGAGCGTGATATGCCGAGTAACAAAAGCCATTCTAACACCTTAGCGGAGAACGCAGCGTAATGGAGCAGATCCTACTCAGCACATTGGGTTTGATCAGTGAGGATTGGGCCACAACCTTGATGAGCTTTATGCAGCAAGGTGGTCAAATCCTATGGTGGTTGGCCGCCGTCGTGGCGGTGTGCTGGCT
>NZ_JAPWGW010000116.1 GCF_027213945.1 Henriciella marina | reverse complement strand
ATACTGCTGAAAGCAATGAATAGACACAAAGTAATCACCAGTTTCAACTGGAATCCGACACTTTGATTTCGGTATCTCTCTAACATAGACTAATTCCTGATATTTTTATTATTTATGAGTTTTGTATCGGTATGCTATCGGTTTATATGATCAATTTTTTTGATATTTATTAATGAAACCGTCAAAAGTGACCAGTAACCAATAAGTTAGTAAAGATAGGACCATCTAAGC
>NZ_JAPWGW010000115.1 GCF_027213945.1 Henriciella marina | reverse complement strand
GAATATGGGCTGCTCGGCGCGTATGAGGTGGTTTCGGTGAACAAATCATCCGTTCCCTCTAGATCGCCATACACTTCATCCGTAGAAATATGATGAAAACGGAATGCCGATTGGCGCGCTTCATCTAAGCCCGACCAATATTGACGGGCCGCTTCAAGCAAATGGTAAGTGCCCATCACGTTGGTCTCAATAAAAGCAGCAGGACCATCAATAGAGCGATCGACATGAGAC
>NZ_JAPWGW010000114.1 GCF_027213945.1 Henriciella marina | reverse complement strand
GGTCAACCCAAATCGTCTTGATGATATTTCACAGTTGGGGCACCTCTGCGCTGCTGGGGTTACCTTTATGGTATTGGTTGCCCTTAATCGCAGACTGCGGGACGCAGGTGTTAAACCGCTACCCGATTTGATGAGTATGACGGACTTGGTGGCCTTGGGCACCGTATGCGATGTTGTACCCCTAAAAGGCCTAAACCGTGCCTTCGTGCAGCGCGGCATTGAAACCATGCGC
>NZ_JAPWGW010000113.1 GCF_027213945.1 Henriciella marina | reverse complement strand
CGTTTTGAGCAAGGCGCTTTGGCTTTCTTGCTTAATTTCTTCCGCTGTTGAAACAGGCAGCAGGTTGTGCTGCATCATATATTGAATATATCCATAGATGCGGGGAGTGGCCGAAGTAAGTGTTACCCGAAAGCGGCGGTGCGTATCGACGGACACGTAAGCTGCTCCCTGCAAGGATTGATGAATGTAGTATTTGGGAAAGATCGTCAATGAACCCTTCAAACGGGCTATTTC
>NZ_JAPWGW010000112.1 GCF_027213945.1 Henriciella marina | reverse complement strand
GTGATGCACTAAGTCAGCCAGAGATCGCGCAAGAAAACTGGGCAGAGCAAAGCGACTTGGATGACTTCGACCCGAAGAAAAATCAATTTATGACGATTGATGAATTGATGGCTCAGGTCGACAGAGAAGGTGGTGAGTTCGAAGAAGAAGACCTTAAGCTCGATGTCGGATTGAACGAGTTTCCAGATGTTATCGGCGAGATCGGCGATATTGACGTAGATAACAATGCTGAAG
>NZ_JAPWGW010000111.1 GCF_027213945.1 Henriciella marina | reverse complement strand
ACTTGGTGGTGATTGATCGTCTGAAAGATATGTCGGAAACCAGCCACGGCGACCGCTACTCTCCACAGTTCATTGAAAACAAACTCAAGTTCTCGCCGTTTATTGCAGAAGCCGTGGTGGTAGGTAAAGGTCGACCTTGGCTGTCTGCCATCATCTGTATTCGCTATGCGATCGTCGCGAAGTGGGCAGAGCAACGCGGCTTGGCATTTACCAACTACACCAACTTATCTGCTC
>NZ_JAPWGW010000110.1 GCF_027213945.1 Henriciella marina | reverse complement strand
ACACTGATCATATTGAACGTATCCATAACCACTTCTTTTAATGCCTGCTGCAGTACATCCGGAGCGATGGCGACATCAGTCGTGATGAATCCAAGCATCGTTGCCATATTTGGATGAATCATGCCGCTGCCTTTTGAAATCCCACCTATAGTGGCGGTCGTCTCACTTAACTCAAACTGAATCGCAGTCTGTTTTATATCCGTATCAGTTGTGAGGATTGCCTCAGCTGCAAAG
>NZ_JAPWGW010000109.1 GCF_027213945.1 Henriciella marina | reverse complement strand
CTATATTGGTTCATTGCAACAACGAGTCAAATTGCAAACGGAGCACGAGCAAACGATCTTGGTCGCGGACATGCAAGGGTTGACGGATAACACGCATAATCCATCAAAGGTATCCTCTAATATTCTCAATGTCGTTGCAGATTATTTGGCTGTTGGTATCAACCCCGCTCAAACTACGATCACGTTGCAATCTCAAATTCCAGCGTTAGCCGAGTTGACAATGTATTACAGTAA
>NZ_JAPWGW010000010.1 GCF_027213945.1 Henriciella marina | reverse complement strand
TGTGGCGAGACCCTTGCGACACGGTCCGCATCGAAACGGATCTCGGCCGGCAGTTCCAGCTGGCCCGAAACCGCTCCTGTTTGGGCTCGCCCGGTCCGGATACCGGCAGCTTCCGCCTCCTCGGCGGTCAGCTCGACATGATCATTGCCGTCTTCTGCATGGCTCTCATGGTCGCCCTCGCCCTCCGGGGCCGTCTGGTCTGCAGGTGGTGAAGCGGGAGCGTCATTGCCACAGGCGCCAAGATATAGAAGCGCCGAAGAAAGCAGCGCCGCATAGAACAAATTCAGTTTCATTGGATCTCTCCGTCGAAGGGCGCTGCGCCAATCAGCGCACGCAGCCGCAGGGTTTGTGTAAGGAGCGCCAGCCGGGCATCGATCACGGCGGCGCGGGTTTCAATTAGGCTGCGTCTTGCATCGAGCGTGGCGGTGAGATCGAACTTGCCAACCCGGTAGCCTTCGGCGGCTGAAGCGTAGGCATCTTCGGCGAAGGGCAGGGCCTCTTCCTCAAGACGCTGCAATCGGGATTCTGCGCCCCGGATTTGCGCGGCGCGGCTCGCCTGCTCGGCTCTCAGCCTCGCTTCGATGGCCCTGGCATTCAGTTCGGCCCCTTCGGTGCGGAATTTGGCTGCCCTTGTAGCATCCTGGTTACGGTCAAAGACCGGCAATGGCAGGCTTACCCCCACGAGGAATGCACTGTCTCCGGTGTCCTCAAAGCGCCGGATGCCAGCAGAGACAGTAATATCCGGCCAGGCGCCCGCCCGCGCGCGGTCTGTCGCTGCCACCTTGGCTTCCGCACCGGCTTGAGCCGCTTGCAATTTTGGATGTTTAGTGCCGTCAGAATCCGGTTCCGTACCGGAGAGCGCCAAGTGTGAAGCCTCTGCCCTCGGCAGGATGAAATCTACCTCGGCGCTGCCCCAGACCGAGGCGAGCGCCAGTGCACGAGCTTCCGCCTCGCCTCGGGCGGTATCGGCGGTGGCCTGAAGGATCGCGGCTTCGGCTTTTGCACGTGACAGCTCGGGCGGGGCTGTGGCCCCCGCGTCGACGCGACGCTCAACAATATCTGCAAACTCCTCGGACAGTTTAGCCGATGCATCTGCCACGGCGGCCATTTCGATTGCTGCCTGCAAGTCAAGAAAGAGTTCACCCGCAAGGCGCTGGGCTTCCAATCGCTGGACGTTGCACTTTGCGCTTGCAAGCGCGGCCTCGGCCCTTGCAGCTCTCTCGGACAAGCGACGTTTGCCTCCGAGTTGGAAGGTCTGTTCCAGCGCCAGCGTCGTCTCATAGGCATTAAAGCCTTCGAGACCGCCGGTGCCCGCAAAGTTCTCGGTCTCCAGGGAAACCGCCGGGTTGAGCCGCCGCCCGGCCTGGTCGGCATCGGCCGAAGCGGCTCTCGCTTCCAAGGCGGCAATCAGGATTTCGGGCGCGGTATTGCCGGCTCGCGCAACAGCCTGTTCCAGCGTGAGCGGAGGCGTCTGATCATACTCGATCGCCCGGAGCGGGGTAGCACTGCACCCCTCGGCATAGGCTGCGCCGACCATGGCAGGCAGGCCTATTGCGGCAACAGCGCCACATAGCAGAATTTTCATTTTGGATGGTTTCCTCGTCCAGATTCAACGACAGTGCAGCCGGAGCAGCACAAAGTTTTGGTGTCGTCGGTCTAGGCGCGGGGAGGTCGGTATAGGCCATCCGGAACGAGGCTCGCGTGGAATGCCAAGCCCGGACGAAGCCGCTTAGTCTGAATCTCAGGCTGAATGGCGGCGCCGAAATAGCTCCCGCCGATCATGTGGACATGACAGCTGCCGCAATGATGGGCCTTATGTTTGTGTTCGTCATGCGAGGGCTCCTCGCGGGACCCGTCCTGCGAAAGCTCGGCGCCCGCGCACATCTCTGCGCTCTGATCGCCTGTATGCATCGTATCCACCGCCGCACTCATGGGCGCAATCACGAAAGCGACCGTCATCATCATGACGATCAATGTTCGCAAGTGCTTTATCATCCGGGGCAGGTTCATACTGTAAACTTAGATGCGAGTGAATTATTCCAAGCCCAATTCCATAGCACCTCTAGTAACTAGAGGGTCAAGCCCCGTTTTGAAGGGGCACTTTCGACCTTTTGCCCGCATGCTATTCACGCGGGCATTGCTCATGATGGCCCAGCGCTGCGAGCACTGAACAGTTCGCGACCTTCCCGCCCTCGCAGGCGGTAATCATGCGTTTTAGTTCGGCTTCAAGCGCTTCTAGCTGGGTAAGCCTGCGGCGGACCTCGCCCAGCTGGCGGCGGGCGATCTGGTCGACCAGATCGCAATCCCTGCCTGGCTCAACTTGCAATGAAATCAGTTCCCGGATCGCCGCGACGGGAAAGCCTAGGTCCCTGGCGTGCCGGATGAAGCCAAGACGCTCGACAGCCGCTTCGCCATACAGTCTTTGCCCGCTCGCGCTCCGCGCCGGCTCTTCAAGTAGGTCAATCGATTCATAGTAGCGGATCGTGGTGACCTTTACTCCGGTCGCCGCGGACAGTTTTCCAATCGTCAATGATCCCATGTGGTGAAACCCCTTGCCTCTACAGTTACTGTAGGCTGTAGAAATAGTTTTGACCATCGGAAACACAAGCTTTGCAGGCACGATGTCCGACTTTGACAGGACATAAGGCGCCTTCCAAAGGAGACAGTTGCATGAGTGATTGCTGCGGACAGACATCTTTCGATGGAACATCGAAGTCCTATCGGCGCGCGCTTCTAGCCGTCATCGCGATCAACGCCATCATGTTCATCGTCGAGCTCTCCGCAGGCTACCTTGCCCGGTCCCAGGCCCTCAAGGCGGACGCGCTGGACTTTGGCGGCGATGCGGCAACCTATGCGATCAGCCTTGCCGTAATCGGTATGAGCGCTTCGGTGCGGGCGAAGGCCTCTCTATTCAAGGCTGGGTCGTTGGCGCTGATCGCGTTGTTCATCTTGGGATCTACCATCGCCCGTGTCTTTTCAGACGGGTCCCCGGAGACGATCACCATGAGCATTATCGGCGGTCTGGCTCTAGCGGCCAATTTGCTGAGCGTGCTGATTCTATTGCGCTGGCGCGACGGCGACAGCAATGTCCGCTCCGTCTGGCTCTGCTCGCGCAATGATGCGATCGGCAATGTCGGTGTTATCGCCGCAGCCGGCACCGTCGCTTTGACCGGATCGCCGTGGCCGGACCTGATTGTTGCCGCCCTACTGGCAGGCCTTTTCCTGCGTTCCTCCTGGGCCATCACACTGCAGGCCGTCGGCGAGTTGAGGCAACAGAAATCCGGCGCCGCATGTTCGACGGCAAAAGCCTCATGAAGCTGCGCATTCCGCCCTTGCTCCAGTTCCTGTTTTGCGCCGGTCTTGGCTGGATGGCATCCCGTCTTTCACCAGGTCTGGATTATGATCCGGGGCTTGCCGACCATGCCATCGCGGCAGGTCTGGCCTTGGCTGGCGCAGCGATTCTTGCCGCTGCAGTTGCCGCCTTCCTGATAGCTCGCACGACGGTCAATCCGGTCAGGCCGACAGATGCCGGGCATCTGGTCACCACCGGACTCTATCGCGTCTCGAGAAACCCGATGTATCTCGGTTTTGCCCTAGTCCTCACCAGCCTCGCTATCTGGACCGGGAATGGTGCAGCCTTGCTCGCTCCAGTTGTATTTGTCGCCGCAATGACGGTCCTGCAAATCGAACCGGAGGAAAAGGCTCTCAAGAAAAAGTTCGGCAGTGCTTATGACGTCTATTGCCGTCGAACGCGACGATGGCTGTAGCCTATCGCATTGATGGCAGACGGCAGTCTCCGGGATCTTCGAGGGTGTTCACGTTACTGGTGATGTCTAGCCTCGCGCCAGGAATGGTCTCCTTGCGGTCGCTCGTGAACAATAGCGCCGTCAGCCCGAACATGTACCCCATGAGATTGAGCGTGAGAGCCGCGCCAGCGATCACAAAAGGAAATCCACCATAGTCGATGGCTGTCTCTATATTCGGACTAACGACGGCGAGCAGGATCAGAAGGTACAGGATTCAGCCAACTCCAGCATAGGCTCAAACTTGGCGGGCACAAAATGCTGGAAATCTGGTGCGCAAATCACGCAGTCCCGTTTGCGCTTGAACCGATCACGGAATTAAGCGCCAATCGAAGCATGGCTCGATTGAAATCACCTTCCGCACTCATGGCTGATGCGACCGCCGCGCTTGAAGATGCGCACGCAGCAGCGGCCAACGCCCAGTCACCGAAAATAGACAGCGAACAATTCACGGCGCACGCCGAGTGTGCGGTGGCTAAGTCATTTGAAGCTATTGGCTTGGCGGAGCAGGCCTTGGCCAATCATCGGAAGTCTTCAGAAAGCCGCTGACTTTCGGCTGGACTTCGCGCCCCAACAGAGCGTGAGTGTAGGCGCGCCGAAAACGAATTTCGGCGCGCCAGCCCCCTTCAGATGGCCGGGCCTTCAGCCAGTGGGAGCGGCCAATCGCTCCTCGCAAACTGAAGGAAAACCAATGACTACATCAACCAAACCGAAAACCCAGAAGAAGCCGCTTACAAAACGCGAGCAGCTTGTGAACCTGCTCAACAAGAAAGACGGCGTCACGGTCAATCAGATCTCCGAAGCCCTGGACTGGCTTCCGCATACCGTTCGCGCGGCACTCACCCGAGTGCGGGCAGAAGATGGAAAGCTGGAGAAGCTCCCGCCGGCGGACGGAGACCGTTACGCGCGCTACCGTCTGGAGAAAGCGTGATGACTGCCTTTATGCTAGCCAATATGGAGATCCTGCGGGACATGCCCCGCGGGGAGCTCCTCGCCTTATGGGAAACCCTCAGTTCGCAGGCGCCTCCCAATCGAACAAGTACGCCTTTTCTCGCTCGCCTAATTGCGTATGAGGCCCAGGCTCAGAAGTACGGCGATTTAGGTAAGCGCCTGCAATCCACACTCGAGCGGATCGCCGCGGGTGACCCGCCGCCAGAAGCTGCAAAGATCGCAACGCAAGGTACCCGGCTCGTGCGGGAGTGGAATGGCGTCCAGCACTCGGTCGACGTAACGGCTGATGGAGTGATCTATCGCGGCAAAACATTTCGTTCGCTGAGTGCGGTTGCCCGAGAGATCACTGGCGCGCGCTGGTCCGGCCCTCGCTTCTTTGGCTTGCAGCGTAAGCAGACCTGACCATGGCCAAGACGACGATCCGCTGCGCGATCTACACTCGCAAATCCCATGAGGAGGGCCTCGAGCAGGGCTTTAATTCTCTCGACGCTCAATGGGAGGCCTGCAAGGCGTACGTTGAAAGCCAGAAGCATGAAGGCTGGAAGCTTCTGACGACGCGATACGATGATGGCGGCATCTCAGGTGGACATATGGAGCGGCCGGGCCTGCAAACTCTTCTCGACGATATCGATGCGGGCAGGATTGACATGGTGGTCGTCTACAAGATTGACCGGCTCACACGTTCGCTTGCCGACTTTGCGCGCCTGGTCGAGCGGTTCGATAAATCAGACTGTTCCTTCGTCTCCGTCACGCAGGCGTTCAATACATCAACGAGCATGGGCCGGCTGACACTCAACGTCCTTCTGTCCTTTGCGCAATTTGAGCGTGAGGTCACTGCAGAGCGTATCCGAGATAAACTGGCCGCCTCAGCTAAACGAGGGCTCTGGATGGGTGGACTGGCCCCGCTTGGCTACGACCCGCATCCTGACCCCAACAAGCGGGAGCTGGTCCTGAACAAGGGTGAGGCCGAGACGGTAAGGCGGCTATTTGCGCTTTACGACGAACACCAATGCCTTGGCGCAGTTGCGCGCGAAGCCAGCCTTGAGGGGATCCGGTCGAAGGAGCGAACGTTCAAAAGTGGCAAATCACTCGGTGGATGTGTGATGTCCCGGGGCGCGATCCATTCTCTTCTAACCAATCCTGTCTATCGCGGCATGGTACGGCATAAGGAAAATGCCTATCCCTCAACTCATCCTGCGATCATTAATGAGATGCTCTGGTCGCGCGTGCAGGATCGGTTGAAGGAGAAGAGCGCACGACAACGCGGGCAGCGAGGTCAGAAGACCAACGAAGGATCGCCGCTGACGGGTCGGCTCTATGATGAAACGGGTGAGCGCCTCACACCAACCTATGCCAACGCAAAAGGTCGCCGGTGGCGATACTATGTCTCTCGAAGCTTGCTCAACACCAAGAGTGAGGCATCCAGCGGATGGCGACTGCCCGCCGCCAAACTCGAAAAAGCCGTGACTGAGGCTCTGCGAAACTGGCTGCGGACGGCCCCTCAACATCTGCTCGCCAACCCAGATGCAGAATCTTTCGGCAGGCTCTCAGCTGGACTGGCTGAGATTGAGCTTCTGGCATCTTCCGCCACGCCTGCCAGGAGTTTCCGGTTCTTGGAGCGTATTAAGGTGGGGGTAGGGGAGTTGAGGCTGACCTTAGATGACGAGGCGCTTGCTGATGCCATCAGCATCCCAGCGAGCGAATTTTCAGCGCCAGCTTTAGTTCACGCAGAAGACTTTACATTGAAGAAGCGCGGCGTCGAGACCGTGCTCATTCTTGGCGCATCAGCGCCGCAGCGAGATACCACCCTCATCAATGCCATCGCCAGATCACATGTCTGGATGAAGACTTGGCGGGCAGGCACGTCGCTGGCCGATATCGCCTCAAGCATCGGCTGGACCCCATCGCCGCTGCGCCAGAGAATGAAGCTGGCTTTTCTTTCGCCGGCGATTGTCAAAGCGATCCTGGATGGACGGCAACCAGCCGATTTAAGTCTTGAGAAAATTCTGCGCTCAAACCTTCCGCTGGATTGGGATCGCCAAGCTGACAAGTTCGGCTTTGAACTTCCCTGATCCGCTCGGTAAGCGTCCAGTTCTTACACGTCCGCGCGTGAAGCCGCCCAGTTCCACGGTAGCAGATCGTCGATCCGGTTCATCG
>NZ_JAPWGW010000108.1 GCF_027213945.1 Henriciella marina | reverse complement strand
ATGCTGATCTGTCTCGTGTCAACCTGAATAAAGCAACCCTCCAGAATATAAACTTAATTGATAGCAAACTCTTTTTTACGCGGTTAACAAATACGTTCCTCGAAATGGTTATATGTACCGACTCTAATATGGCTAATGTTAATTTTAATAATGCCAATTTAAGCAATTGCCATTTCAACTGTTCTGTTTTAACAAAAGCCTGGATGTTTAATATCCGTCTCTATCGTGTTAATTT
>NZ_JAPWGW010000107.1 GCF_027213945.1 Henriciella marina | reverse complement strand
CGTTTCGACAGCGAGCCGCCGAAGACGGTGAAATCCTGGCTGAAGACATAGACCAGACGGCCGTTGATCGTGCCCGACCCGGTGACCACGCCGTCGCCGGGGATCTTCTGGTCCTGCATGCCGAAATCGACGCAGTCATGTTCGACATAGGTGTCGAGTTCCTCGAAGCTGCCTTCATCGAGCAAGATGTCGAGCCGCTCGCGCGCGGTCAGCTTGCCCTTGGCGTGCTGCGCGT
>NZ_JAPWGW010000106.1 GCF_027213945.1 Henriciella marina | reverse complement strand
GGCCATCTCAGCATGGCCCTTGGCGCGGGCTTGCCCGATAGTCCCGTCGCGGGGCGAGTGTCGGGGGTCGCGGCGGCGGGGGGGGGGGGGGCGGGGGCGGGGGGGGGGGGGGGGGGGGGGGGGCGGGGGGGGCGGGGGGGGGGGGGGGGGCGGGCGGGGGGGGGGGGGGGGGGCGGGGGGGGTGGGGGGGGGGGGGGCGGGGGGGGGGCGGGGGGGCGGGGGGGGCGGGGGGGCGG
>NZ_JAPWGW010000105.1 GCF_027213945.1 Henriciella marina | reverse complement strand
ATATGATGCTCTCTCATGAAGCGCCATTGTTAAAGCCGACTCAATTACACGCGGCAGAGAGCGATGCAGCCGTTGAGCTAGCAAAAGACAACGCAGCGAACCGCGTATACCTAGAATCAGATGGCAAAGCACCAAACGGCCAAATCCCATACTACCCAGATTTTGCTAAAGATGCAGATCAAGATGGCTCTTCAGAGCAGCACATTCGCCTTGGTTCTCGAGTAGAAGGTCTACAG
>NZ_JAPWGW010000104.1 GCF_027213945.1 Henriciella marina | reverse complement strand
GCGCATCCTGCGGCTGGTGCCCGACCTGCCCCGCCTGCGCATCAGCAGCATCGACAGCATCGAGGTCGACGACAATCTGATGGCCGCCATCGCCACCGAACCGCGCCTGATGCCGCACCTGCACCTGTCGCTGCAGCATGGCGACGACCTGATCCTGAAACGGATGAAACGCCGCCATCTGCGCGACGACGCCATCCGCTTTGCCGAAACCGCCCGCGCCCTGCGCCCGGACATGAC
>NZ_JAPWGW010000103.1 GCF_027213945.1 Henriciella marina | reverse complement strand
GGCTCAGAGAGCCTAACCTTTACGGCCACCGATCCAAGCGGCGAGAGCGTTAGCCAAACGGTGAACTTCATAGTAGCGCCAGTGGCGGATATCGTGGCAGATAAAGCGACGGTTGTGGAAGACACGCCAACCATCATTAAGGTCTTAGATAACGACACGTTCGAAGGCGACGACAAAGTGGTGTCGCTGGATACCAATAACGGACCAGCCAACGGCACGGTCTCGGTCAACTCGGACG
>NZ_JAPWGW010000102.1 GCF_027213945.1 Henriciella marina | reverse complement strand
TGCGAACTTCGTGCTGACTTTTGCCGCAGAAAGAACAGTACAGCAATTTACCGCTGCCACTTTCTTTGCTTTTATCTGTCATTCGCTAACCTCTTAGCCTTTACTCTTCATGAATGAGTGTATATCAATTTTTGCCAAAATGCGCTGGCAAATTACTCGCCACGGTGGCTTAACACTGCATCCACGATACCGTATTCCACAGCCTGCTCTGATGACATGAAGTTATCACGATCAGTAT
>NZ_JAPWGW010000101.1 GCF_027213945.1 Henriciella marina | reverse complement strand
GTTTGAGCCTTTAATGGCGCTTTACCTTACAGATAACACGACACCAGACGAAATACGTAAGGCTAAAGCAACCGGACACATTGTTGCTGCCAAGCTCTATCCTGCTGGCGCCACAACAAACTCAGATTCCGGTGTGACCAATGCGAAAAACATTTATCACGTTTTAGAAGCAATGGAAGAAGTAGGAATGTTACTTTTGGTTCATGGGGAGGTAACACATCACGATGTTGATATATTC
>NZ_JAPWGW010000100.1 GCF_027213945.1 Henriciella marina | reverse complement strand
CAGTAAATGACATCGACGTTTACGAGTTAAACGAAGCATTTGCAGCGCAAGCACTTGGCGTGATTCATCAGTTGGCGGAAACAAACCAAGTTCCAGTTAACGCGATTCAAGATAAAGCGAACTTTAACGGTGGTGCTATCGCGCTAGGACACCCGCTTGGTGCATCTGGAAACCGAATCTTAGTCACGCTGGTTCACGAGCTTCATAAACAAAATGGTCAATATGGCGTTGCTTCACTT
>NZ_JAPWGW010000099.1 GCF_027213945.1 Henriciella marina | reverse complement strand
AAATTACACGGTTTGAAACTGGCCCGCGCATGAGCCAGGCAGTTGTTCACGGTAACACGGTATACCTTGCGGGCCAGGTTGGAACCGCGGGTGCGTCAGTTGCCGAGCAGACAAAGGTGATTCTGGAGAATATTGACCGCCTTTTGGCGACGGTGGGAAGTGACAAAACAAAAATTCTTCAGGCAATCATCTGGCTTGATGACATGAAACATTTCCAGGAAATGAACGCGGTGTGGGAT